>CAVSYR010000007.1:0-8310 GCA_963732225.1 uncultured Solirubrobacterales bacterium | reverse complement strand
CGCGCCTGTGCCGATGGGCCTGAAAACAGAGATATAGACGGCTTTGAGTCCCGTCGGCGGCTAGAGCCAGCGCTGGTCGAGGCGGCGGATCGCGGCCTCGCTGAGGCGGATTCCCTCAGCCACGGTGTTGAACTCGACGTTCTCGGCGACGTCGTTGGGCCAGTGGTAGAAGGCCGGCTGCTTTAACTCATTGCAGGCGCAGAGCGCCGCGGTCTCATAGCCCGCCGCCAGCGGCTCGAGGCCATCGGTGCCGTTGTGCAGGCGCAGGTTGGGGTAGAGCCAGATGCCGAGCTCCTCGGCGAGGCCATCCATCAGCGCCAGCGCCCGAGGCGGGTAGTCGTGCATCTTGAGGAAGCCCTCGCCGCGCAGCACCAGCAGGTGGGGGGAGCCAAGCGACTCGAGGCAGAGGAAGAAGGTGCTCTCGCGCGGCAGCTCGCCGAAGTGGCGCTCGCCGAAGGCCTTGATCCCCTCGCTGAAGGACTCCTCCGATCCGACCGAGAGGAGGATCACTCGCGTGTCTTTGGTCGGTTCGTCGACGAGACGCTTCGCCAATGCCAATAGGGCGACGACGCCGGTGCCGTTGTCGTTGGCACCGGGCACGGTCTCGCGGCGGCCGATGTCGGCCATCGCCGCGACCGTGCCGAGGCCGCAGAGGGCACCGAGCCTGGCCAGCCAGCGTCGTCCCGTCAGGGCGCCCAGGCCGGCCAGCAACGGGCCGCCCACCACCGGCGCCATCAGCATCGGGCTCGTGTCTTTGCCCTCAATCAGCCCGAGGCGGTCGGCGAGCGTGGGGATCCGGGGGTGGAAGATCAGGCCCGAGTGAGCGGCGTCGTGGTGGGCGATGAGGACGACGGTGCGCTCGGCCTCGGCCGGGCCGAGCTCGCAGACCACGTTGTAGGTGGTGCGCTTAGGTAGAAGCCGGCGCAGCGGGCGCTTGCCGGGTGGAAAGTCGGCTGCGATCCCAGCGGCTCCGCCAAGTCCCAGGAGAGCTCCGAGCAGCCTGCGCCCACGCAGCCCGAGCCAGCCGCCCAGGCCCCCAAGCGCTGCGCCAAGGCCCAGCGGCCACCAGTAGGTGCCGTGCACGGTCTCAGCCTCGATCCGCGCCTCGGCGCCGCCCTCACGGAAGCGCCCGACGATCCACTCGGCGGCGCGGCGCTCGCCATCGGAGGCGCTGGGACGATGGATCTGCTCCAACTCCTCGAGTTGTTCTCTGAGCCAAGTTTGGTCGCTCATTCGGAGAGCGCACCCTAGCCGCCGCATACCATTGGCCAATGATGGGCGGCAAACCAATCACCCTGTTCCACGTCCGCGGCATCCGGATCACCGTCGACTGGTCGTGGTTCCTCGTCCTCTTCCTGGTGATCTTCTGGCTCTCGCGCTTTTACGGCGACGTGCTCGGCGAGAGCAGCGCCAGCTCGACGCCCTTCGTGCTCGCCGTGGTCAGCGCCCTCGCCTTCTTCGGCTCGATCGTCCTGCACGAGCTCGGCCACGCCTTCGCCGCGCTGCGCAACGGCATCGGCATCTCCAGCATCCAGCTCTGGATCTTCGGCGGCATGGCGCGCATGGATCGCGAGTCGCCCAGCCCCGCCGCCGAGTTCAAGGTTGCGATTGCGGGGCCGCTGGTGACGTTCGCGATCGTCGTCGTGCTCACTGCCGTCGGCGTGGCTGCGGTTGGTGCTGATGAGTTCAAGCGGGCCGTGGAGATCGAATCCGGCTCGGGCGTTTCCGGCGTAATGGCGATGATCGGCTGGCTGGCGACGATCAACCTGCTGGTCCTGATCTTCAACCTGCTGCCCGCCTTTCCGATGGACGGTGGCCGGATCGTCCGCGCGATCGCCTGGTGGCGCACCGGCGACCGCAGCTCGGCGACTCGCTTTGCCGCCAACCTCGGTCGCGTCTTCGGCTACATCTTCATCGGCGGCGGCCTGATTCTGATTGCCAGCGGCGATGCCTTCGGCGGTGTCTGGCTGGCCCTGATCGGCTTCGTGATCAACAGCTCCGCCAAGGCCGCCTCGATGCAGACGAAGATCACCAGCAAAATCAGCACCCTCCAGGTCTCCGACGTAATGGATCGCCAGCCCGTAACGATCCTCGACGAACTCAGCGTCGAGCAAGCCTTGGACGAATACTTCCTCCGCTACCGCTGGCCCTGGTTCCCGGTGGTAGACACTGCTCATCACTTTCTGGGTCTGGTCGTCCGCGACAAAGCGGACGAGGTCCCAGAGATCTCACGCACCACGTTCCACGTCTCGGACCTGCTGGAGCACGACGACGGCACCTTTCAGGTCCGCGACGATGCCCCGCTCGACTCGCTGCTCTCCAGCCGGGCGCTGCGGCGCTTTGGGGCACTCATGGCAGTAGACGCCGATGGCCGCCTATCCGGCGTGATCACAGTGGAGCAAGTGGGCCGGGCGCTGAGAGACCAGACCTCGACGTGAGCCGCCGGGGGTTCCTCCCCAGGAACTCCCGCGAAGCGGCCTGGGGAGGAACCCCCGGCGGCTCGGGCCGCAGACCGGTTTCTTCAGGTCCGAGGTCGGTGGCGCTCGATGATGCTGCTGAAGTCCGTGCCGGCCGGAAGGGTTCCGAAGGCGTTGCCCCAGTCGCCGGAGAGGCGGGAGGCGCAGAAGGCATCGGATACGGCGGGGTCGCCGTAGCGGACTAGCAGGGACGCTTGTAGGGCGACGGCCATGCCCTCGACGATGCGGCGGGCGCGGGACTCGATCGTCTCGATGTCGCCGGGGATTTCGTCCTTGAGCTTGGCGATGTGCGAGTCGAGCTTTGGTTCGGCTCCGGAGCCGGCTTCAACCTCAGCGAAGAAGGCTTCGACGGAAGCGGGACTCTTCACCATTGCGCGTAGGGCGTCGAGGCACTGGACATTGCCCGACCCCTCCCAAATCGAAGCAAGGGGGGCCTCTCTATAAAGGCGGGGCATGCCTGACTCCTCGACGTAGCCGTTGCCGCCGAAGCACTCGAGGCACTCGACCGCGTGCGAGGGCTGGCGCTTGCACATCCAGTACTTCAGCACCGCATTCGCCAGGCGGCGGAAGTTGGCGGCGTCCTCGTCGCCAGCGGCGACCTCGTCGTAGGCGCGGGCGAGGCGCATCGCGGCGATCGTGGCTGCTTCGGACTCGACCGCCAGATCCGCGAGCACGTTTTGCATCAGCGGCTGGTCGATCAGCTCCTTGCCGAAGGCAGAACGATGTTCGGTGTGGTTGATCGCCTGGACGACGCCTGCGCGGTAGCCGGTGGCGGCGCCGATCACGCAGTCGAGGCGGGTGTGGTTGACCATCTCGATGATCGTCGGCACGCCGCGGCCCTCCTCGCCGACCATGCGCGCCCAGGCACCGCGGAACTCGAGCTCCGAGGAGGCGTTGGAGCGGTTGCCGAGCTTGTCCTTGAGCCGCTGGATCTGGAAGGCGTTGCGCTCGCCATCGGGGGTCCAGCGCGGCATCAGGAAGCAGGAGACGCCGGAGTCGGTCTGGGCGAGGACGAGGAAGGCGTCGCACATCGGCGCCGAGCAGAACCACTTGTGGCCGACCAGCTCGTACTCGGCGCCGGGGCCGCCGCCGTTCAGCGGCGTCGCCACGGTGGTGTTGGCGCGGACGTCGGAGCCGCCCTGCTTCTCGGTCATCGCCATCCCGCAGAGGGCGCCGCTCTTGCGCTCGGCCGGCAGCGAGCGCTCGTCGTAGTCGAGCGAGAGGAAGCGCTCCTCCCACTCGGCGGCGAGCTCGGGTTGCTGGCGCAGGGCCGGGATTGCCGAGTAGGTCATCGAGAGCGGGCAGCCGACGCCGCTCTCGGCCTGCATCAGCAGCATGAACATCGTCGCGCGGGCGACGTGGGCACCGACGCCCGGCTCGCGCCAGGGCATCGCGTGCAGTCCGTGGCTGGAGCCGATCCGCATCAGCTCGTGCCAGGAGCTGTCGAACTCGACCTCGTCGATGCGGTGGCCGAAGCGGTCGTGGGTCTTCAGCTGCGGCTTCTTTTCATTGGCCTCGAAACCCCAGCGGATCGTCTGGGCCGAGCCGCAGATCGCGCCGAGCTCGCGGGCCCGGTCCTCGGCCCAGCCGCCGCCCTCGCGGACCAGCGCCTCGCGCAGCGGCCGGTCAGCGTCGAACGGGTTGTAGTCCTCCAGCGGCGAGGCCTGGTTGAAGACCTCGTGGGTCACTTGTGAGGCTGAGCGCTCGACGGTTGCCACCCGCCCATTCTGGCAGGAGACCGGAGTCGTGTCAGGCGGCGGCGCCCTCCGGCTGGGGATCGGGCCTGATGACGACGGTGTCGGCGACTTCGAGGATCTCGTCCGCGGGCATATCGACGCGCTCAGCATGGCGCCTGACTGCCTCCACGTCGCTTGCCTGGTAGATGCAGACAGTTCCGAGCGACCCACCGGGCTCGCTGATCACGTAGCTGCGAATCCAGGCGATGTCTTCGGGGAAGTCGCTCTCGGCGACCTGCTTGGACCGCGCGGCTGTGGCCTCCAGCTCCTCTGCGGACTGCCAGGCCCGCTCCCGCCGGATCACATACGTCTTCATCGCTTCCTCCTCGTTTGTGGCGGCGGGCAACAAAGCCCGATCCGACTAATTACCGACTAGCGGTCGGTAATATATTGCGAGGTGGTGGCGATAGCAAGCAAGAGAGCGCGGGGGCGGCCCAGCGAGGGCGCCCGGGAGGCTCTGGTCGAGGCGGCTCGCGAGCTCTTCATGGAGCGCGACTACGGCGATGTGTCGACCGGGGAGATCATCGAGCGCTCCGGCGTGAGCCGTGGCGCTCTCTATCACCACTTCGCTTCCAAGCAGGACCTCTTCAAGGTTGTTTTCGAAACCGGTGAGCGGCGAATTCTCGGACTCGTCGCCAAGCGCGCTATGGCCGCGAGCTCGCCCTTTGCGGCGCTGCTCGAGAGCGCCAGGGCTTATCTGCAGCTGTGCGAGACCGATGAGGAGCTGCGTCGCATTGGCCTCCTCCAGAGCCGCGTCGTGCTCGGCTGGGAGGGCTGGCGGGCAGCCGCGACTGAGTTGGGGATCGGGGTGGCGCTGGTAGCGGTTTCGGCGGCGATCGAGGCGGGGGAACTGGCGCCGCACGATCCCGAGATGACCGCGATCATCGTCCTCGGAGCCATGATCGAGGCGGCGACGCTAATTGCTGTCGCTCCCGACCGCCGGGCGGCGCGAGAGCGTTCCGAAGCGGTTGTCGTCGATCTGCTCGAAGGCCTGCGCCGGTAGCATCGCCGCCGCGTGACGAAAATCTCCGTGAAGAACCCGATCGTCGAGCTCGACGGCGACGAGATGACCCGGATCATCTGGTCCTTCATCAAAGAGCAGCTGATCCTGCCCTACCTCGACCTCGAGCTGATCTATTTCGATCTTGGCATCGAGAGCCGCGACGCCAGCCGCGACCAGATCACCGTCGACGCGGCCAACGCGATCAAGCAGCACGGGGTCGGCGTCAAGTGCGCGACGATTACCCCCGACGAGGCGCGGGTCGAGGAGTTCGGGCTCGCCGACATGTACCGCTCGCCGAACGGGACGATCCGCAACATCCTCGGCGGCGTGATCTTCCGCGAGCCGATCGTGATCGCCAACATCCCGCGCTTGGTGCCGGGTTGGACCAAGCCGATCGTGATCGGCCGCCACGCTTTCGGCGACCAGTACCGCGCCACCGACATGGTGGTGCCGGGCGAGGGCACGCTGACCCTCACCTACACGCCTAAAGACGGCAGCGAGCCGGTTGAGCTCGACGTCTACGACTTCCCCGGCGGTGGCATCGCGATGGCGATGTACAACCTCGACGACTCGATTCGCGATTTCGCCCGGGCCTCGATGCGCTACGGGCTCGACCGTGGCTATCCGGTCTACCTCTCGACCAAGAATACAATTCTGAAGCGCTATGACGGCCGCTTCAAGGACCTCTTCGCGGAGGTGTACGAGGCCGAGTTCAAGGCCGATTTCGAGGCCGCGGGAATCACCTACGAACACCGCCTGATCGACGACATGGTCGCGGCGGCCTTGAAGTGGGAGGGCGGTTACGTCTGGGCCTGCAAGAACTACGACGGGGACGTCCAGTCCGACACCGTTGCCCAGGGGTTTGGCTCACTCGGACTGATGACCAGCGTGCTGATGAGTCCCGACGGCAAGACCGTCGAGGCGGAGGCCGCGCACGGCACAGTCACCCGCCACTACCGCCAGCACCAGCAGGGCAAGCCGACCTCGACCAACCCGATCGCCTCGATCTTCGCCTGGACGCGCGGTCTTGCCGCCCGCGGCCGGCTCGATGACACTCCCGCGGTCTCTGACTTCGCCGAGACCCTGGAGCGCGTCTGCATCGAGACGGTGGAAGCCGGGAAGATGACCAAAGACCTCGCCCTGCTCGTCGGCCCCGACCAGGAGTTCCAGACGACGCAGGAGTTCCTCGGCTCGATTGACGAGGCCCTGCAGCGGGCGATGGCTTAGTTCTTCGAAAACCACGAATCCAGGAGATAGAGATTCTGTGAGCACCCCCGTGAAAGTCACCGTGACCGGCGCTGCCGGCCAGATCGGCTACGCACTCCTCTTCCGTATCGCCAGCGGCCAGATGCTCGGCCCAGACACGCCGGTGGAGCTGAGTCTGTTGGAGATCCCCGA
This sequence comes from uncultured Solirubrobacterales bacterium, assembly GCA_963732225.1. Lineage (GTDB taxonomy): Bacteria > Actinomycetota > Thermoleophilia > Solirubrobacterales > 70-9 > VRUE01. Next base: position 1,696 of record CAVSYR010000007.1, on the reverse strand, counting down.
TGCGGTTAAGGCCGCCGAGGGAACCGCGATGGAGCTCGACGACTGTGCCTTTCCCCTGTTGAGCCGGATCGACATCTTCGACGACCCCAAGCAGGCGTTTGACGGCTGCAACGTCGGCCTGCTCGTCGGTGCCCGCCCGCGCGGTCCCGGCATGGAGCGCTCTGACCTGCTCGAGGCCAATGGCGGAATCTTCAAGCCGCAGGGTGAAGCGATTGCGGCTGGCGCCGCCGATGACGTTCGAATCCTCGTCGTCGGTAACCCCGCCAACACCAACTGCCTGATTGCAATGTCAAACGCCGATGGTGTGCCACGCGAGCGTTTCACCGCGATGATGCGACTGGATCACAACCGCGCGATCGCTCAGGTAGCCAACAAGCTCGGCAAGGAAGTTTCTGACGTCACCAACATGACGGTTTGGGGCAACCACTCGACAACCCAGTACCCGGATCTCGTCAACGCCAAGGTCAACGGTCAGAGCGCCTGGGACGCGGTCGACGACCAGGCCTGGATTGCCGATGAGTTCATTCCCCGGGTTGCCAAACGCGGTGCGGCGATCATCGAGGCCCGCGGGGCCTCCAGCGCGGCCTCGGCCGCCAACGCCGCGATCGATCACGTCCACGACTGGGTGCTCGGCACCGCCGAGGGTGACTGGGTCTCGATGGGTGTGCCCGCAGACGGCTCTTACGGCGTCGAGGAGGGAATCGTCGCCGGTTTCCCCTGTGCCTGCAGCGGCGGCGAGTGGTCGATTGTCGAGGGCGCCGAGGTTCCCGAGTTTTCACGGCCTCGGATCGACGCCAGCGCTGCCGAGTTGCGCGAGGAGCGCGACGCGGTAAGTCAGCTCGGCCTGCTTTAGGCAGTCACTAAAAGAAAAGCCGGCCCCAATTGGGGCCGGCTTTGTTCTGCAAAGCGCAAAGTCTCAGGCGCTATTTACCTGGGTGGTACTCGCGTCCCTTCTTGGTGACGCGGCCCTCTTTCTCCATTTCGCCGAGAACCCGGTACAGGTAATTCGGTTTGATTTTCATCTGTTTGGCGATCTCCGAGGCGGAGATGCCGGGGTTCTGCTCGACCAGAGCGACTGCCTGATCGGCGCGAGTGCCACCGCGGCGCCGGCGACGGCGTTTACGCGGGGCGGTAGTCGTGGCTGCGGCAGGTGCCGCGGCGGCGTTTTTACGAGGGCGACCGGGACCGCGGCCGGAGCCGGGGGGCCGGCCGGGACGGCGAGTGACGGTGCCACCAAGCTCGGCAAGAGCGCGCTCGAGGCGCTTGCGCTCCTCGTCAAGCTCCGCGAGCCTTTTCTTGACTAGGTCAAGGGCCTCGTCGAGTACGTTGCTGGTGCTGGGCATTTCCTTCCTTTCATCCCGTGAGCCTTGTGCCTCCCGGGTCGTCAGCTACGCCGGAGTGTGGCAGAGTCACAGTGACAGTGACTATTCGCATAGTCAAACTGCCTCTGTCACTCTGGCCATTTGGATGAAGCTACCCAGAGTGCTTGGATTTCAAGCGGTGCGTTGCGCCTCTTTCTCAGGTGCGATGCGCACCACATTCCAGGCCAGTCTTACTCGCTCGAGCGTTGCAATTATCAGTGCAGAGGGGTCAACCTCCCAGCGCCGCCGATCCTCGGTTGCAAAACGCCGCGTACCAAAATAGTGACAAATCGAGCTAACGCTCCAAGTCACTCGACTGCCAGCTAGAACTAGGG
>CAVSYR010000006.1:0-66966 GCA_963732225.1 uncultured Solirubrobacterales bacterium | reverse complement strand
CCCCTCGGTTGCTGCCCGTTGGTGTCGGCTGGGACCAGCGCTTCTGGGGTTTCGAAGAAGGCCTGATCGCCGCTGGCCGAGAGGATCCGCGAGGAGACCGCCGCCACCGAGGCCAAGGGGCCCAGGCCGGGGAAGGTGATCCGCCCCAGTTTCGGCCCTTCCCCCGCCGCTTCCCCGCCGGGGTTGCAGCTTACGCAGCTGATTCCCTGCCCTACTTTGAAGCGGTAGAACTCGGGCACGCCTTCGTTGTCGTAGTCGGTCAGCTTTTCCTGGGAATTAAAGAGCAGGGACTGCCCGTCGGCGCTGAGGAAGGAGGTCTTGGGGATGTAGCTGGCAGTGCTGAACTGGTTGCGCGGCGTCGCCGCCCAGTTGCGCGCGTCTGAATCGAGTTCCCCTCCACTGGCGTTTAGCCTCGCCACCAAGCTGATCGCCCCTTCATGCCAGAGGTAGAGACTGCAGTGCCCATTGGCCGAGCGCAGCGGGAGGTTGCAGTCACCCGCTACCGCTCCCGCTGCCAGCACTCCGTTGGCGGCGAAGTAGAGGTATTTGCCGTCGGCCGAAGCGCCCAGCACTCCCTGCACTTCCGCGCCGTTGCCGCTGGCATCCGGCGTCAGGTCTTCGAGCTGGTCTTCGCCGGGGCCGTAGCGGTAGAGGTCGTTGCCGGGGTTGCTCGGCGCTTCGCCGTTGTTCGCCCAGTAGAGGTGGGTGCCGTCGAGGGCCAGGCCGTTAGGTTTGCCTGCAAGCTTGATGAATTCGGGTTCGGGGGTGGATTCGTTGATGTTCAGCCCGGTCCGCCCGATCGCTTCCTCGCCCAGGCTCGCCCAGTAGAGGTGTTCGCCGTCGACGGCGATGCCGCGGACGCCTGGTTTGCCGACATAGCGGCTTTCTTCTTCAGGCTGGTTGACCAACGGAGCCAGCGGTATGCGGCCGACGAATCCATGGTCATTCTCGACTTCGTCGGCACTGAAATAGACGTATGTCGCGTCTAGCGCTATCCCGAAGGGGCGCGGGTTATTTCCTCCCACCCGGTGGAATTCCTGGTTCACTTCTTCACCTTTGATCGTCGCCATGGCGATCTGACTTGCTTTTGAGTTCGCCCAATAGATGTCTTCTTCGTTCACCGCGATCCCCTGCGGGTTGGAGGCGCCGGTGATGAATTCCGGTTTGATGCTGGCCGCTTCGCCGTCGATTTTGGCCCGCCCGATCGTGCCGGTGCCATTGACCGGTCCGAATTCATCCGAGCAGCCGGTGTTGGTCCAGTAGACGTATTCTGCGTCGACGGCAACGTAGCGGGGGCGGCTGAGGACGTCTTCGAAGGTTCCCGGTTCGCCCGAGACTTCGCATTTGGTCGTGCCGGGGTCGATGAACGATTCTTCTCTGCTGGCGGCATTACCGTCTAGGTCGGACCTCCCGATCGTGCCCAGGGTGGGGTCTACCCAGTAGACGTGTCCTGCGTCGACGGCGACGCCGATCGCTTTCTGGGGGGTGATGAAGTCCGGTTTTTCGATCGAGCCCAAGGTTGAGCCTTCTTCGATCTGGGCCGGTGACTGAGCGGGGCCGGTGTTGGCGTCGTCAGTGAGCTTCTCCGGTGAGGTGAAGAAGGCTTCGGTGCCGTTGGCGCTAGCGGCCTGGAAGGCTGCGGGCTGAGAGCCGGAGGTGTCGGGGACGGTCCTGCGGGTCTGGGAGACGTGGATCGTGCAGGCCTTGGCCGCGTTGAGGCACTTACCTTTGCCCCCTTCACTGAGGGCGCTCTGTTCGGCGGTTGGGTTTATTCGCTCAAAGAGCTGTCCGGTTCCCGCTTCGGTGAAGAAGATCGAGCCATCCGGGGTGATCGCGTGCTCGCCTTGCAGGTAGAAGCCACGGAAGGAGCCGCCGAGGCGAAGGCTCTGGGGGGTGATGCCTTCGGTCCATTCATAGGAACCGGCGATCGCGCCTTTGGGGGGGGAGATCCCTGCGCTTGGACCGTTGAACACTCCGGCCAGGGTGATTTGGCCGGTTTTACGGTCCCAGGCGTAGAGGTTGGGGAATTCGAAGAGCGCATTGTCGGTCAGTTTCGCCCTTGATTCGAAGAGGACGACCGACCCGTCTTTGCTCTGGCCGGCGTAGAAGTATTCGGCTTTGGTCACGTAGGGGGTTATCTGCACCGGTTCCCCGCCTGAGGTTGACTGCACGATCAGGGCATTGACCTTGGTCGCTTCCAGGCGCGAGACCTGGGAGAAGACTTCGGTGTAGTCGGGGGACCAGCCGATCACCTGGGCGCGCTCTCCGGCGGAGGGAGGCGGCAGGAGCCCTTGGGTGGACCAGTTGCTCGAGCCTCTCGAGGCGAGGTAGGTGGGGAATTCCTGGGCGCCTTTGCCGCCGGGGATGCCGAAGGTGGAGGCAAAGGTGATGCCGCCGCCCGATTCGGCGGCTTTGACCGTCGGCACGTCGCCCATCAGGTCACCGCCGTCCTTATTGGTTGGCGAGGCCTGCTCATAGGCCCGGCCGTCGGGCAGGCCCGAGAATTCGGCCGAGCGGGTGACGAAGACGCGATCGCCGCTGCTCACTTCCCCTTCACCACTGTGTTTGACGACGACGCGGAAGTGATAGAGCGTCTGCGGGCTAAGCCCTTCGACGGAGGCTTCCTTGACTTTTGCCGAGCCCGAGGGCACTGAGCCCTGGCCGACGACGATGCAGGTCGAGGTGGCGCAGTCTTCTGAGCCGAATTCGAAGCGGTAGGTGGTCGCCAGTCCTTTCGGATCGATTTCGGCCCGCAGGTTGGCGGAGGTGCCTGTCACCGCGAAGGCGCCGACTCCATTGAGCGTTGGTGGCGCCGCAGCTGCGCTTTGGGCTGTCAGCCCAAAGACGAAGAGCGCCGCCAGGGCGCATGTCGCAAGCCGACTCCCTTTTCCCCCTGTGCCCTGCATTCCCACCTCCGTGCTGCTTCGTTTCGTGCTTTCTCCCTGTTACCACCTTGGCCCGGGCCGCCTGTTGGGCGGCCCGGGCGGGTGGTCATCGCTTACTCAATGCGACTTGTACTTGGTGCTTACTTCAACCCTTAACCGGCGTGACCAGCAAAGAAGTGGAATACGCCATTACTGTCTTTAACTTTCGCCCAAGCACTGCCTAAGAGGGTCGCTTTGTGTTCTGCGGTTTCGCTGATTACAAACAGTTTTGTTCCTAGACCTTCTTCTACTAAATGTTTTTCTTTGTGTTCTAAGAACTGATTTAGACAATCCTTCAGGAAGAGCGTGCCGATCACCGGGACTTTGGTGCCGATCGCGCATTCTGGGCCCATTTCAATAACTGCGAAGGTTGTGCCAACGTCCGGCACTACTTCGGTCTGCTCCAGGCCTTCCTTTAAGACGAGTTTACCGTGACCTGCTTTGGTCACAATTAAACCTTTTTCGGTTCCTCCATTAGTAGGTTCACACACTTTGGATTCCGCACCATTTAGTTTGGTGATGCATTCGTGGAAAAGAACCTTTCCGCCAGCGGCGATCGTTCCCAGCGCGGCGAGCTTTACTCCAGAAGCAGTGATTTTTTTGCATTCAAATAAAACAGTAATTCCCGCAATTTTCGAATGAAGCACGTACAGTGCGCTGTCATTTTCGAGAGTTACTTCATCGCCGACACCCTCTGAAACGGTTCCGCCTCCGCCCGAGGTGGCTAAGACTAACCATTCTGGTCCAGCTGCCTGGGCGCCGCTGGAAGCGATGCCCATCATCGCGAAGACCAAGGCGCACAAAACGAGCACCTTGATTCCAAGCTTTGGTCGAATCATCTTTATCCTCTCACTTAGTTAGTTACGGTTGGGAGTCATGGAAGAAGCCACGACTGAGCAGAGGATGAGCCTCCCCTGCATTGGGTACGAGGCTCTCACTAAATGGGAATAGGTCAAGAACTTGCCTACTCCGGTTTTATTAATCATGTTTCGTTCCCGTGACCGGCTCTGTAGCTTGAGCTAGATGGCTCGTGAGGCCCAAAGATGTAAAACAGACGCACCCGAAACCGCGCCATTTGCTCTTGACTAGGGGAATCTGCCGATTCAAGTCTGCTGCTCGTCCCGGATCGCGGCCACCGCGGCATCAGCACCGAGGACCGGCGCAAGCGCCATGTAGGAGAGAGAGGCGGCGATCTCGGGGTAATGCAAAACCCAGTCGCGCAGTACGTGGCGGTGAAGGAGACCCCAGATCGCGCCGCCCGAGGCGCTCACCGCGAGCTCACTCAATCGATCCTCTGATGGAGCGCTGTCACGAAGCTGTGCACTGACGGCTTGGACTAGGCGGAGCCTGGCAAGTGAACCCTTTGAGCCGATGGCGAAATCGTCCCTAAAGCAGACACGGGCCAGCAACGGATCGCCGGCTATCTGGATACAAAAAGCGGAAAGGGCGCGGTAGACGCCTCCCCCCCAGGTGCTTCCGGAAATTTGCGCGCGCGCGGCCTGAGTCACCGCTCCTGCGGCTCTCCCTTCCAACGCGGCCAAGAAGCATTCCTCGACGTCATCGAAGTGACCATTGAAGGTTCTGCGCGATACACCTGCAGCCGCACGTACGCGAGGGACGGTCAGGTCGCTGTACTTATAGCCATCGGCAGCAACGAGCTTTCCCACCGCGGCGAGGATGGTCGCTCGATCTCCGCTCGTCGATGGGGCTGTACCCGCAGCTCCCCCAGGGGAAGAAGTCAGAAACGCCACCGTCGAGCCCCCACGCAACACACCCAGGTCGAGCGCCGCCAGACCGGCCGCGGCCTCCGAGGGAAAGCACATAGCCCACTCCATGATCCCGGACTCCATGCCGGGCAGCTCGCTCTGGCGCCCGGTTAGCAACCGATGACGGGCCACGCTTCCAATTCCCGACATCATTCCCTCAATCACCATCGGCGGTACGACAACGCCGCCAGGAGCACGGGCGAGACTGGCGCCGATCATGGCGGCAAAGGTGTCTTCGGCCAGCTGCGCTTGGACGATGACAGCCGGGCTGCCGGCATAGGCCGCGACCAGGGTGAGCCGCGCCACAGCGGGATCCGTCTCCACCCCCCGTGAGAACGCGGCGAATATCAGGCGCGTCCGCTCACGCCAGTCGTCCTCGTCCAACTGGGACGCGAGGAGCCCCCCGCGGGCACGCCGGATGACCATCTCGTACGTACGTAGGAAGCAATCCTCTTTGCTGTCGAAGTGTCGGTAGAAGGTCTTGGTCGACACACCGGCCAGCTTCACGAGCTCTCTGACCTTGACCGCCTCATAGCCGTGCTCGGCGACGATCTCAGTCATGGCCCGGAACAGCCGCGCCGTTTGATGGGCGGCGACAGCCTCCGAATCCAAGCTAGGGCCCGGCTTGAGGCGATACCCCGTCGGGCTTTTGCGCACCCCCAAGGGCGGGCTATAAGACGCGGACATTGCCGCGCTCCACTCCAACCCGCGACCTCAAGTTTCCCCTTCTATGACCCCTGGAGTATCCAGAGAACTGCCTCGCTGGAGTATCCAGAGAGTAACTAAGGAGTACCAGGTTCAGGCTAGATATACAACCGCAGAGAGCATCCCGCTGTTCGGACGCTTTCGACTGAAGTCGCGTCAGCCGCGGGCGTAGCTGAGGGCCAGGAGGCCGACGTTGCCGGAACTGCCGAGCACTTCCCTGCGCAGGGCCGAAGGGTCGAAGCCCGGAGCGACCGAGAGTTTCTTCGGCAGCGCGAAGACCGTGAACATGTACGTTTCGCCGCTGCCTTCGGGACAGACTTCATAGCCCACCCTGCCGAAGCCGTTGCGGCCCACGATGGCGCCCTTGGGGAGCTTTCCGGCTTCGATTTCCGTCAGGTCAGGGCTCAGCCCGGCCACGGCCCAGTCGAAGAAGATCTTCCCGTCCACCGGCTGGATGCTCATCGCGAAGATGACCAGTTCGGCGGTTCCTTGCGGCACTCCCTGCCAGCGAAGCGCTGGAGAGATTCCCTTGCCGTCGCAGGTGTAGGTGGCCGGCAGTGCCTGTGGGCCGGCGCTCGACGCCTGGCTGGAAGGGCTTTCCAGGCTCATGCTCGCCACCGTCGCTTCACTTCGCTGCTGCGGGGTGATCCCTGGCTCAGGCGCACCGCTTGGCTGCGGGACGTGAGTGCCGTGCTTGGCGCCCGCCGAAGGCTGGGCACCGCTTGTGCCCGAGTCGCCGCTGGATGTGCCCGTGGCCCCTGCGCCGCCGCTGGCCTTGGTGCCGTTGGCCGTGGCGTTTGCGCTTGCCGCGGGGTCGCTTGCCTTGGGGTTACCAGAGGCGCCCGACCCCGAGCTGCCCGATGCATCCGCGGTGGTGGCGGTCGAGCTCGAGCTGTCGGAGGAGCCTCCTCCACAACCGGCTAGCACCAGGGCCGCAAAGAGGAGCGCCAGGATTGCCCTGGCGCTCCTCCTCTTCGCGAGCCCGGCTAGGAGACGCTTATCGGTTCGCCTCTGTGCGATTGGAATGCTTCAGTTGGGAATTTCCCGTTCCATTCGACTGCTTCGCCGAGGGATTTCAGTTCGGTCCCCGTCGCTTTGAAGCTCGAGGGTCCGAAGGTGGCGGTTTCGGTTTCGTTGTTGATCAGGCCGCCAGCGGTGCCGGTGACGTGGGTCCAGACTCCCCAAAGCGGGCAGAACCAGCCGCCGTAGAGCACCCAGACGTTGACGTTTTTGACCACCAGGTAATTACTGGTGCCGACCGTCTTCAGTTCCGAGGGCCAGGGGAAGGCTTCTGCTTCGATCGCTTCCACAGTGCAGGTCGAGTTGGTGTAACAGTTGAAGAGGGGCAGGCTGGTGATGTTGCCCTTGCCGGTCCCAGCTTCATTTTTGATTTCGACTTCGTAGAGGAAGTTTTCACAACTGGTCGTGAAACCCCACATGGTGAGGCCGCTGTTTTCGGCGGCGCCAAGGATCACTTCTTTGCCTTCCAGCGCTTTGCCGCTGAACTTCCAGGCTGGTGCGGCGCTGGCACTGGAGGCGAATGCGGCGGTCAGCATGATTGCCGCCAACATGACCCCCAAGGCGACGCGTATTGCCTTGGGTCTCATCGCCTCATCCCCTCGCACATCACGCACGCTCGGTGCTTTTGCATGACTGGTATCTCCTGTCTATTGCTCGATGGACTGGAAAAACAGCTACTACCGATACAAGTTTTCGCGAAGGCTCAGAGCCGCCGGCGTCCCCTCCCCATTTGGTTTTGCGCGTGTCCCCGCACCGACCCGGAAGTTCCTTCGTCAAAGTCCTCAGGCGTACCCTGAAACCCTCCAAGAAGTACCACATTTGGGCGGGACGTGCCACTTTTCGGCGGCACCGCCGCCCGCGGATACCTCAGGCGCGGGAGACGTACTCGCTGCTGCGGGTGTCGACGCGGATCGTCTCGCCCTCCTCGATGAAGAGGGGCACCTGCACGACGACCCCGGACTCGAGCGTCGCCGGCTTGCTGCCACCGCCGGAGGCGGTGTCGCCCTTCACGCCGGGCTCGGTCTGCGTCACCTTCATCTCGATCGCGCCGGCGACCTGCACGTCACTGGCCCGTTCGTCGACGAAGAGCACGTCGACCTCGGCGTTGGGCAAGAGCCACTGCATCGCATCGCCGGCAAGCTCGCGCGGGATCTCGATCTGCTCGTAGTCGCGCGTGTCCATGAAGACCGCCGCCTCGCCGGAGTCGTAGAGATATTGCATCTTGCGCGACTCGGTTCGCACCGGGCGGAACTTCTCGCCGGCGCGGAAAGTCTTGTCCTGCATCGAGCCGTCTTCGATCCGGCGCAGCTTGGTCCGCACGAACGCCCCACCCTTGCCGGGCTTGACGTGCTGGAACTCGATGATCCGGAAGATCTTGCCGTCGATCTCGATGTGCGAGCCGTTGCGGAATTCGTTGGTGCTGATCACGGCGGCGAATCCTAGAGAGCGGCCGCGCGTCGCGACTTCTCCGGAGCTCAACACGGCGCCAGGGGGGCGATCGTCTAACGTGCCAGGCAGGGAATGAAGGGGGTCCTCACAGCCGCAATATCCGTCGCCGTAATGGCGCTGCTGCCTGTCGCCGCCGCCGCGGCGGAAGAAGGACCGACGCGCGCTCAGTACGTCGAACAGGTCGAGCCGATCTGTCAGGCAAATACCGAAGCCAACAAGCGCATTCTCAAGAACGTCAAAACGAAGGCGAAGAGTAGGGTGCCGGCGAAGCTGAAGCAGGCCGGCGGCCAGTTCGTCCACGCCTCGGCCGTCTTCGGCAAGACGGTGGAAAAGCTCAGCGCCGTGCCCCGCCCCGCGGCCGATGACGCGCGACTGCTCAAGTGGTTCACCCAGCTCGGGGTCGTGCAGGCCAAGCTGCGCGCCCTCGGCCTGGCGCTGAAGGCGAACGAAGAAATCAAGGCGGCGCACGAACAGATCCGGGTCGAACGAGCCGCCAACGCGGCCAACAACTTCAGCTTCGTCTTCGACTTCCATTACTGCCACCTGACCCCGTCGCGCTTCACCTGAGCGGGTCGGGAGATAAGCCGCAGCGACTACTCGGCCTGTTCTGCCGCGGTGCTCGTCGTCAGCGTGCCGGCGGCGCCGCCCGAGAGCACGCGACGAACCAGGCGCGGGGCGAGGATCCGCGCCACCGCGGCGAGGGCGTAGCCCCGCGGCACGTAGCGCTCGGCCTTGCCGCCGGGCCCGGCCTCGAAGATCGCCTCGGCGACCGTCTCCGGCTTGGAGACGACCCAACGGGTCAGGGCCCTCGCCCGCAGCTCGGTCGCCGGGAAGCCCTCGGTGGCGATGAAGCCGGGCAGGACCATGCCGACGTGGACACCGTGGGCGCGCTCCTCGGCGTAAAGCGCGTCTGTCCAGCCGATCAGGGCGAACTTGCTGGCCGAGTAGGAGCCGGTACGGGCGCGAGCTACGCGGCCGGCGGTACTGGCGACGTTGACGATCGCGCTCGGCGCCGAGGCCCGCAGAATCGGCAGCAGCGCCTCGGTAAGGCGGACGACGGCGTCGAAGTTGAGCTCCATGTGGCGATGGACGTTGGCATAGCCGCCCTCGGCGAAACCGCCGCGCCAGGAGGCGCCGGCGTTGTTGACCAGCAGCGTCAGCCGGCCGCCGTGCTCCTCGACGTGCGCCCGCACCCGCGCCGGCGCGTCCTCCTCGGTGAGATCGGCAGCGACGTAGCTCGCCTCGCAGGGCAACGAGTCGGCGAGAGCACGGAGGCGCTCCTCGCGGCGAGCGACGAGAATCAGCCTGGCGCCGGGCTCGCGAGCAAGCCGGCGCGCGGTCGCCTCCCCAATGCCACTGGAAGCTCCGGTGATCAGAACCGTTATTTGGCTGGAACTCACGAACGGAACGCTATCCGCTGCGGCGGACTGCGGACGCCTGAACGAATCGACATACTGCCGCACCTGAGATGAGCAAAACCCCCGGACTACTCGACAAGCTCCTCCGTACTCCAGGCCCGTCGGGCTATGAGGCCCTTGCGGCCGCCGCCTGGCGCGAGGCAGCGTCCTTCGCCACGCTCTCGGCCGATGGGATCGGCTCCTCGGTTGCGCGCATCGGTGACGCCTCCCCACTGCTCGCGGTCGTCGGTCACATCGACGAGATCGGCCTCGTCATCCGCCACATCGACGAGAAGGGCTTCCTCTGGTTTGCGCCGATCGGCGGCTGGGATCCACAGATCCTGGTCGGCCAGCGGGTTGAGGTTCAGGGCCCGAACGGGCCGGTGCTCGGCGTGGTCGGGCGCAAGCCCCTGCACCTGCTCGACGCCGAGGCGCGCAAGCGGGTGGTCGAGATGAAGTCGCTTCACATCGACATCGGCGCCGCCGATGGCGACGAGGCCGAGGCGCTGGTCCGGGTCGGCGACCCCGTCGTGATCGCCACCGAGCCCCTTGCCTTGAGTGGAGACCGCGTCGTCTCGCGCTCGATGGACAACCGGCTCGGTGCCTACGTAGCGCTCGAGGCGCTGCGCCGCTGCCACGAGAGTGGCTCGCTGCAGGGCAGCTTCGCCGCGATCGCCGCGGTGCAGGAGGAGATCGGCCTCTTCGGCGCCCGCACATCCGCCTTCAAGGTGCAGCCCGACCTGGCGCTGGTCATCGACGTCACCCACGCCACGGATGCGCCCGGCATCGACGAGAAGGAGCTGGGCAGCCACTCGCTCGGCTCCGGGCCGGTGATCTACCGCGGCGCCACCCTCTCTCCCAAGGTCTCCGAGCTGTTGATCGAGGTCGCCAAGGAAGCCGGAATCGAGCACACGGTCGGCGCCACCGGCAACTCGACCAGCACCGACGCCGACGGCGTCCAGTTCACCCGCTCGGGAATCCCGACCGGGCTCGTCTCGATCCCCCTGCGCTACATGCACTCGCCGGTCGAGATGGTCGACCTCGCCGACGTCGAGGCCACCGTCGCCCTGATCGTCGCCTTCGCCGAGCGGCTAGACGGCGACGTAGACCTCAGCCGCTGAGCGCTAGTTCGCCATGAAGACGGCGTCGCGACCGCTCGCCTTCGCCGAGTAGAGCGCGGCGTCGGCGCGGGCAACGAGATCGTCGGTGTCGACGGTGTCGGGCTTGGTCACGGCGGCGCCGATGCTGATCGTTACGCCGACGCCACCCGGGCGCCGCTTGCGCACCGCCTGGCGCAGGCGCTCGGCAATCGCGACCGCGTCTTTCTCGCTCGCGCCGGGGAGGACAACGAGGATCTCCTCGCCGCCGATCCGGTAAATCGAGTCGCCGGCGCGCAGCACCGCCCGCATCGTGTGTGCGACGTCCTGCAGGACCGCGTCGCCAGCAGCGTGGCCGAGCTGGTCGTTGACCCGCTTGAAGTGATCAAGGTCGCAGAGCAGCAGGGCGTGGGACTGGCCGCCCTTCCTGCCGTCGCAGGGCGCACCGTCGAGCTCGGCGAGGCGCTGCTCGAGTGCGTTGCGGTTGAAGAGGCCGGTGAGGGGATCGAGGGTCGAGCGGCGCCGGTGGGCGCGATCGGACTCGACCAGGGCGCCGGAGAGGATCACCGTGCTGAGCACGAGGGCGAGGGTGGCGACCAGGGTCTGGCTGTGCGCGGACGCGCTCGCCGGGTCGACCGCGACCGTGCTGATCAGGAAGACGAGGAGGAGGTAGACCGTGCCGACGACCATGCCCCAGGGGTCAAAGCGCGCACCCAGGGTGACGGCCGGCAGCGCAAACCACATCAACACCGGACTGGTCGGGCCACCGCTGGCGATCACCGCGCCGGCGAGCAGCAGTGGCAGCGCTCCCCAGGCGGCAGCGACCCAGAGCCAGGGCCGCTCACTCGCCTGCATGAAGCGGTCGGCAACGGCGAAGCCGGCGAGCCCGGCCGCAAGTGGCGCCAACCAGAGCCAGCCGATCTCGGAACCGGCGGAGGCGAGCGCCAAGGCGAGGATCCCGAAGCAGGCGGCGCGGTAGCGGCGCACGCGCTGCTCCATGTCGAGCAAGCGCTCGCGCCGGGCATCCTTGCGGGCGGCCGCCAGCAGCTCTGGTCTTGGCATCGCAGTCGCGTTCACCCTGCGCTGATCGGCCGGTTCGGCCGGCGCAATGAGAGTTGCAGGAGACCTGCCGGGTTCTGCTAGCTAATCGACGAGCTGCATCTGCTTGGGCAGGCCGCTGAAATTGCGGTAGCCCTCGGTGGTGACGACCACCAGGTCCTCGATCCGCACGCCCAACTCCCCCGGCAGGTAGATCCCCGGCTCGATCGTCACCACTTCACCGGTCTCGAGCACGTCCTCGGAGCGCTGTGAGACGCGCGGCTCCTCGTGGACCTCGATGCCGACGCCGTGTCCGAGGCCGTGGCCGAAGCGCTCGCCGTGGCCGGCAGCAGCGATCAGCTCGCGGGCGACGCTGTCGACGTCCTCGGCCCTGACGCCGGCCTTGACGGCCGCGAGCGAGGCTTCCTGGGCCTCGAGCACGGTCTCGTAGACGGAGCGAGCGGCCTCGCCGGGCTCGCCGGTGGCAAAGGTGCGGGTGCCGTCGGAGCAGTAGCCGTCCAGCTTGGCGCCCATGTCGAAGACGACCAGCTCGCCGCGGCCGATCTCGCGCTCGCCGGGCTCGGCGTGCGGCAGGGCGCCGTTGGGCCCGGCAGCGACGATGGTCGGGAACGAGGGCTCGGCGCCCTGCTCGCGCATGCGCGCCTCGGCGGCGCGGGCGACGTCAAGCTCACTGCGCCCGACGAGGCCGCGCTCAAGCGAGAAGCGCCAAATCTCATCGGCGAGCTCAGCCGCTGCGGCGATCGCCGCCAGCTCGGCCTCGTCCTTGACCCGGCGCAGCTTCTCGACCGTGCCAGCGGCACCCTCGAGCGTGACTCCGTCGGGCAGTTTCTCCTCCAGGCGCTTCAGCGTTCGCACCGCCATCTGGTGGTCTTCGAAGCCCGTCTTGCCGCTGAGCCGGGAGGCGATGCCGCCCAACCAATCGTCGGTCACTGTGACCACGTCCCAGCCCTCAACCTCGGCCTCGGCGCGCTCGGTGTAGCGGAAGTCAGTGAGAAAGATGCGCTGCTCGGCGCCGCAGATGCAGGCGCCGTTGGTGCCGCCGAAGCCGGTTAGGTAGCCGACGTTGACCAGGTCGGTGACGAGGAAGCCGTCGAGCTCGCGCTCGGCCACGAGGGCAGCGAGGCGATCGGCACGGCTCGCCATCAGCCGGGGCCGGCGCCGAGCTCGCCGGCGAGCAGCTCCAGCGCCTCGCGGTAGCCGTCGGGGCCCTTGCCAAAGATCTTGGTCAGGACCAGACCGTCGAAGACCGAGAGCTTGCGCCACTCGTCGCGGCCCTCGACGTTGGAGAGGTGGACCTCGACCGCGGGCACCCCGGTGACGTCGAGCGCGTCGGCGATCGCGCGGCTGTAGTGGGACCAGGCGCCGGCATTGACCAAGGCCGCGTCGGCGAGCTCAGGGACGCGGTGCAGGTACTCGCAGAACTCGCCCTCGGAGTTGGTCTGGAAGAAGATCGCTTCCAGGTTGAACTCGTGGGCCCAGCGTTCGATCTTGCTCTCCAGCTCACGCAGCGAAAGTCCACCGTAGACCGCCGGGTCGCGGCGATCGAGGATGTTGAAGTTGACCCCGTGCAAGACGGCGACGCGGTTGTGGGACGTGGTCATCAGTAGAGCTCCTCCACGGCAGCCCGGACCTTAGCCGGATCAACCAGCTGGCCGACCTGGGGCGCTCCGGGCTCGGCGAGGAGGACGAAACCGACGCCGGCCGCGGTCTTCTTCTTGTCGCGCTGCAGGGCCTCGAGCACGGCATCGACCGGGATCGTGGAGTCAAGCGCGACGGGCAACCGGTGTCGCCGCAGGATCGCCTCGACCTCCTCCCGAAGTCCGGCGGCATCCGAGAGCCGCAGGGCCGCGAGCAGGCCGATCCCGACCGCCTCGCCATGCCGGTAGCGCTCGTAGTTACTGGCCGCCTCGATCGCGTGCCCGACCGTGTGGCCGAGATTGAGCACCGCGCGCAGGCCCGCGTCGCGCTCGTCGGCGGCGACGACCTCGCACTTGTAGAGGGCGCAGGAGAAGACAAGCTCAGCCAGCTGCGTGGGATCGAGCGCCTCGAGCCCACGGGTGCGCTCCCAGAGCTCGCCGCCGGCGAGCAGCCCGGTCTTGAGCAGCTCGACGAACCCGGCCGCCAGCTCCTCTGCTGGCAGGCTGGCCAGCGTCTCCGTATCGACCAAGACCGCTGCTGGCAGCTGATAGGCGCCAGCGTAGTTCTTGCCCTCGGGCAGGTCCACCCCGGTCTTACCGCCGTAGGCCGAGTCGACCTGGGCGACCAGCGTGGTCGGCACCTGCACGACCGGAACGCCGCGCTGATAGAGGTGGGCGCAGAAGCCGGCCAGGTCGCCGACGACGCCACCGCCGAGGGCGACGACGTGGTCCTCGCGCGTCATGCCCAAGCGCGCCAGCTCGCGCAGCACCCGCTCGGCCTCGGCCATCGTCTTCGCCGTCTCGCCAGGGGGCAGGTCGATGCGGCCCGCGAGCGGCCCGAGGTGATCGGCGTAAAGCGGGCCGACGGATTCATCGGTGACGCAGAAGCGCTGGCCTGGCAGCGGCCAGGGACCGACACCGAGAAGACCCGGGCCGACGAAGACGGGGTACTCACCCGAAGCGCTCGTGGCCCAGAGCATCTTCGTTCCGGCCGGCAGCTCGGTGTGGGTGAGAAGCGATGGCATCGCGCGGGAGATCAGACCGCGGTCGCCGGGCGGAATGACCGCGTCGGCGAGGGGCCCGTAGAACGGCTGGCGCTCTTCGAGCAGGCGCTCGACGTCCTCGGCGTTGCTGGCAAGCGGGCGGTCGCTGCGGGCGATCCGCCGCCAGGCCTCGCGCGCGTCGACCTGTAGCCAGACGACCACGTGGCGGCCGAGCGCCGCGCGCACCCGCTCGGAGAGCACGCTGCCGCCGCCGAGCGCGATCGCGCCGCCATCCGCTTTCTCCAGCAGCTCGCCCACCACCTCGGCCTCGCGAGCGCGGAAGGCCTCCTCCCCGTCCTCCTCAAAGGCGCGGCTGATCGGCTTGCCAAACGCCTTTTCCATCAAGTCGTCGATCTCGGTCGTGCGCAGTCCGGCGTCTCGAGCCGCGGTGAGTGCAGTCGACTTGCCGGCCCCCATGAAGCCGATGAAGACGAGGGCGGGCTTCATTGGATGCGCCCCCCATTAACCATCCCTGAGACGGAAAAAGGAGGGTTCATCCGCGAAAATCGATGCGCTTCTTGTAGGCGTCGACCGCGGCAAAGACGTCGTCGATGTGGTCGCCGCCGAACTTCTCGCGGTAAGTGCGGGCGAGGACAAGGCAGACCATCGCCTCGGCAACCACGGCGGCGGCCGGGACGACGGTCGAATCGGTGCGCTCGCGCAGCGCCTGGGCCGGCTGCTTGCTCTCGGTGTCAATCGAGCGCAGCGGCTTGGTCAGGGTCGAGATCGGCTTGATCGCCGCCCGCACCGAGAGCGGCTGACCGTTGGTCATGCCCCCCTCCAATCCACCGGCGTGGTTCGTTTCGCGGAAGTAGCCCTGCGCCTCCGACCAGAAGATCTCGTCGTGGGCCTCCGAGCCGGGGCGACCGGCGACGTCCCAGGCTTCGCCGATCGAGACCCCCTTGACCGACTGGATCGAGGCGACGGCGCCGGCGAGGCGCCCGTCGAGGCGATCTTCCCAGGAGATGTGAGAGCCGAGCCCGGGGACGAGGCCGAAGGCGCGCACCTCGAAGGTGCCGCCGAGGCTCTCGTTGGCCTTGCGCAGACGGTTGATCTCGGCCACCATCGCGGCGCTGGCCTCGGCGTCGAGGCAGCGCACCGGGTCCTCGTCGACGCCGGCGAAGTCGTCAGGACCGAGGTCGTCGCGCTCGGGTGCCTTGACCGAGGCGATCTGGGTGACGTGGCTGTGCACGCTGACGCCGAGCGCGCCGAGGAAGCCGCGGGCGATCGAGCCGGCAGCGACGCGGGCGGCGGTCTCGCGGGCGCTGGCGCGCTCGAGCACGTTGCGAATGTCTCTGTGGCCGTACTTCTGGGCGCCGACGAGGTCGGCGTGGCCGGGGCGCGGCAGGTGGACCTCGTCAACCGCGGCGTCGACCGGCCACGGGTTCATCCGCTCCTCCCAGTTGGCGTAATCGCGGTTGGCGACGAGGACGGCGATTGGGCTGCCTAGCGTGCGGCCGTGGCGCAGGCCCGAGCGGATCTCGGCCGTGTCGGTCTCGATTTTCATCCGGCCGCCGCGGCCGTGGCCGAGCTGGCGCCGCGCCATGTCGGCATCGAGCGCCTCGCGGTCGAGCTCGAGACCGGCCGGCATGCCCTCGACGATTGCGACGAGACCGGGCCCGTGCGACTCCCCCGCCGTTGTGAACCTAAATCCGCTCATCAGAGCGCCAAGGCTATCGGCGCGGCGCTCAGCCGCGGGCGGCGGCGCGCATCGTGTCGAGCGGCGCCGGGCGGCCGGTCCAGGTTTCGAGCGAGAGGGCGCCCTGCTGGACGAGGATCTCGATGCCGTTGACGGTGGTGGCGCCGGCTCCAGCGGCGGCGCGCAGCAGAGCCGCGGGCTCACTGCCGTAGACCATGTCGACCACGGTCTGGCTTGGCGCGAACGCGTCGGCGTTCAACGGCAGCTCGGCGAAGGGGTCCTCGCCGCCGAGACCGACCGCGCTCGTGTTGACGATCAGCTCATAAGCGGCTTGCTCGGGTGCGTCGACAGTCGAGCCACCAAGTTCCTCGCAGAGATTTTGGGAGCGCAGCTCAGTGCGGTTCCACACCTCCACCTCGGCCCCCTCGCGCAGCAGCGCCCAGACGATCGCGCGGGCGGCACCGCCGGCGCCGAGCACGAGCGCCCGCTTGCCGCTGGGTGAGCCGGGGAGCGAACGCAGGAAACCCTCGGCGTCGGTGTTCTCTGCCCGCACCTCGCCGTCGGCGAAGACCAGCGTGTTGGCGGCGCCAATCTCGCGAGCGGTCTCAGAGAGCTCATCGGCAAGCGACAGCGCGGCCCCCTTGTGCGGGACCGTGACGTTGGCCCCGGCGAAGCCTTCGCCGGGCATCGCCCGAACCCGTGCCTCAAAGGCGTTGGGAGCGACCTCGATCGCCTCGTAGCTCCACTCTTCGCCAAGCCCCAGCTCGGCGAGCGCGGCGCTGTGCATCGCCGGCGAGCGGGAGTGGCCGACCGGGTAACCGAGGACGGCGAGCCGCGGCACCGCTATTCCCCGCAGCTGGTTGGCGAGTTGCCGCCGGCCGCTTCGCGGGCCGAGTTGTAGCGGGCGACGTCGGCTTCGAATTCGGCTTCGGTCTTGGAGAAGGCCAGCTTGTTACAGGCGCCGGGCTCGACCACGTAGAAGAGGTAGTCGCCCTTGGCCGGGTGGGCGGCAGCTTCGATCGAGGCGAGGCCGGGACTGTCGATCGGCCCCGGTGGCAGGCCGGTGTGCGTACGGGTGTTGTACGGCGATTCGACCGCCAGTTCGGATTCGGTCAGCGGCTCGGTGTAGTTGCCGGTGGCGAAGCGGGTGGTCGCGTCGATACCCAGCGGCATCCCCTCGTGCAGGCGGTTGTAGATCACCCGGGCGACCTTCTTGCGGTCGCCTTCGCTGACCGCCTCGTGCTCGATCATCGAGGCGATCGTGACCACGTCGAAGGTCGTCAGGTTCTTCGAGCTGGCGTACTTCATGTTGACCCCGGCGATGCGGTTCTTGAAGTCTTCGAGCTGCAGCTGCACCAGTTCGGCGGCGCTGGCGTGCTTCTTCAGTTCGAAGGTGTCGGGAAAGAGAAAGCCCTCGAGGTCCTTCGCGCCCTTGCCGCCGTACTTGGCCGGGTTGAGGTACTTGGAGTGGACGCTGGCCTTCTCGTAGCCGCCACGCAGGCCTTCCTGCTTGGCAACTTCCGCGGTTTGGGGGCGCGTGTAGCCCTCGGGAATCGTCACCGTGATCGTCTTCAGCACCACCGGGGCCGGCGGTGGAGTGCTTTTGTGGAAGTGCTTGTAGGCGAGCGCGGCAATCGCAGCAATGCCGAGCAGGACCGCGGCGAGGCCAACCGCCAGGCCGAGCCGGCGGCCGTTCGAGCGCGGACGCTTGGGGGCCTTTGAAGCCGAGGCACCTGCGCGAGGAGAACGCGGCGGCGTTGGAGGCGGCGCGGCAGCCGGTGGTGGCGGAGCCGCGGCGACGGGCGCCGGCGCAGTTTCTTTCCCAGCGTCCTTCTCCTCTCGCTTGGCGCGGCGCTCTTCGCGCTCGCGCCGCCGCTGCTCGCGTTCGGCCGCGGCGTGATCGTCACTCATCGCCGCTCTCTTCGATCGCGGCTTGTCCGGCGAGGTAAGCCTGCAGGAGGTGGGCCGCGGCAAGTGAGTCCGGCGCGGCGGCGGCACCTTCGCGCTTGCTGGCCTCGGCCATGCGGGTGGTCAGCCGCTCGTCGTAGGCCTCGACCGGGATGTCGAGGATCGCTTCAAGTTCGGTGCAGAAGGTCCGGGTCAGGGCCGCCTGGCTGCCTTCCTCGCCGCTGAGGTGCAGCGGCAGGCCGACGACGACGCGCTCGACCTCGTACTTGGCGACCAGCTCGGCAACCGAGCGGGCCTCGGAGGGCTCAATCACCGGTAGCGGCGTCGAGAGCGTGCCGCTCGGGTCGGAGATTGCGCAGCCGGTGCGGGCGGTGCCGTAGTCGAGGGCGAGGATTCGCATCGCTCAGCCAGCCGCCTGCTCGAGCGCCGCGCGCGCGGCCGCCAGCGCCTCATCGAGCCTGCTGGCGTCCTTGCCGCCGGCCTGCGCCATGTCATCGCGGCCGCCACCGCCCCCGCCGACGATCGGCGCCGCCTCGCGCACCACCGCAGCGGCCGAGAGACCGCGCTCTACCGCGTTTTTGGAGACGAGGACGACCAGGGCGACCCTGTTCCCCTCGGCCCCGCCGAGCGCCACGGCGGCCGCGCCGCCGAGCTTCGATTGAACCCGGTTGGCGAGATCGAGCAGCTGCTTCTGGTCGGCGAGCGGCGCCCGTGAGATGGCGAGCTTGACGCCGCCCGTCTCAACCGCCTCGGCGACGAGGCGGTCGGCCTCCTCAGCCAGAAGTTGCTTCTGCGCCTGCTCGGCGCCCTTGCCGGCCTCCGCAAGTCGCTCGGCGGCACGGCGGGCGCCGGCGATCGGGTCCTGCGGAGAGCCGAGCAGCTCGCCGACCTCGTCCAGGCGCTGCTCGCACTGGCGGAACCAGTCGATCGCCGCAGGGCCGCTGAGTGCCTCGATCCGGCGCACGTTGGCCGCGCTGGAGCCCTCTGAGGCGATCTTGAAGATGCCGATCTCGGCCGTGTTGGCGACGTGAGTGCCGCCGCAGAGCTCACGCGAGACGCCGTCGACCTCGACCACCCGCACCCACTCGCCGTACTTCTCGCCGAAGAGCGCCATCGCCCCCAGCCGCTCGGCCTCGGCGCGCTCCATCTCGATCCAGCGCACCGGGCGGCTCGCCTTGATCCACTCGTTGACCTGGTCCTCGACCGCGCGCAGTTCCTCCTCGCCGAGCCCCTGGCCGTGGGTGAAGTCGAAGCGCAGCTTGTCCGGGCGTACGGCGGAGCCGGCCTGGCGCACGTGGGTGCCGAGCCGCTCGCGCAGCGCCGCGTGCAGCAGGTGCGTGGCGGTGTGGTTGCGCATCGTCGCGTGGCGGACCTCACGATCAACCTCGGCGACTACTGCGGTGCTCGGGTCTATCTCACCCGTCGGCTCGACCTCCAGGGCCTGGTCCTCGCCGACGCGGTAGACGTCGAGCACGCGCGCCTCGCCGCCCTCCCAGCTGAGCGTCCCCGAGTCGGCGACCTGGCCACCACCCTCGGCGTAAAAGGGACTCTCCTCGAGCTTGACCAGGGCACGGCCGTCCTCGCGCGCAACTGCGGCGAGTCCGGTGGTCGAGCGCAACATCTCGTAGCCGACGAAGTTCGTCGGCGCTGCGGAGCCGGCAAAGGCGATCACGCGCTCGTGACGATCCTCGGAGCCGTGCGCAGTCGCAGAGCCGCCGCGGGAGCGCTGGCGCTGCTCCTCCATCAGCTCCTCGAAGCCGCTGTCGTCGACCGAGAGGCCTTGCTCGGCAAGCAGCTCCTTGGTCAGGTCGTAAGGGAAGCCGTAGGTGTCGTGCAGCTCGAAGGCGTCGGGCGCCTCGATCCAGGAGGTCTCCGACTCCTTGGCTTCAGCGACCAGGCGCTCGAGCAACTCGCTGCCCCGCTCCAGGGTGCGGCCGAAGCTCTCCTCCTCGTCGCCGACCCAGCGGGCGATCGTCTCGCGCTCGGCGACCAGCTCCGGGTAGGTCTCCCCCATGATCTCGATCGCGCGCTCGGCGAAGCGGCCGAGCCAGGGCGCCTCGAGCCCAAGCGTGCGGCCCTGCTGGATCGCCCGCCGCATGATCCGGCGCAGGATGTAGCCGCGGTCCTCGTTGGAGGGCACAACGCCGTCGGCGATCAGGAAGGCACTGCCGCGCGAGTGGTCGGCGACGATCCGCATCGCCCGAGTCACGGCGCCGCCCTCGTCGTAGGAGCGTCCCGAGATCTCCTCGGCGAGGTCGATCAGCGGCCGGATCAGGTCGGTCTCGTAGACCGAGGGCACGTCCTGGAGAACCGCCGCCATGCGGTCGAGCCCCATGCCGGTATCGATATTGCGCATCGGCAGCGGCGCCAGCGAGCCGTCGGCGCCGAGGTCGTAGGTCATGAAGACGTGGTTCCAGAACTCGAGGAAGCGGTCGGTGTCGTCGCCGGGCCGATCGTCCTCGCCGCCGAACTCGGGACCGCGGTCGAGGTAGAGCTCCGAGCACGGGCCGCAGGGGCCGATCGGCCCCCCCTGCCAGAAGTTGTCCTCACGGCCGAGTCGGACGATGCGCTCGTCAGGCACGCCGACGCCGCGCCAAATCTCGATCGCCTCCTCGTCAGGGCCGAGCCCGAGCTCCTCGTCGCCGCCGAAGACGGTGACCCAGATCCGCTCCGGGTCCATGCCGAACCCCTCGGTCGAGAGCTCCCATCCCCAGGGAATCGACTCCTCCTTGAAGTAGTCGCCGAAGCTCCAATTGCCGAGCATCTCGAAGAAGGTGAGGTGGCGGGCGGTGTTGCCGACCTCCTCGATGTCGGTGGTGCGAAAGCACTTCTGCACGTCGGCGAGGCGCGGCGCTGGCGGCTTTTCGCGGCCGAGGAAGTAGGGCTTGAAGGGCTGCATGCCGGCGGTGGTCAGCAGCACCGAGGGATCGTGGGCCGCGGGCACCAGCGAGGCCGAGGGCACGATCTTGTGCCCGCGTTGCTCGAAGAACGAGAGGTAGGTCTGGCGGATCTCGGCAGCTTTCATCGATCGCAGAGCCTAAGGTCTCAGGCCGCGGCGGCGATCGTGCCGTGGCCGACGATCGCCTCGCCGCGCAGCAGCACCGCGGTCTGGCCAGGCGAGACGCCGGCGAAGTCCTCGCCCAGCTCGACCTGCAACTCGGCGTGCGTGCCTGTTTCCGCGGCAGCGACGGCGGCGGGAACGGGCTGCGAGCGGTAACGCAGGCGCACGGCGTCGATCGCCCCGCCCTCACGGTGCAGAACGGCGTTGCGGAGGCAGACCGTGCGTGCCATCAGGTCGCGGCGGGGGCCGACGGTGATCGTGTTTGTCGCCGCGTCGGTGGCGAGGACGTACATCGGCTCCTCGGCACCGCCGCCGATGCCGCGCCGCTGGCCAACGGTGAAGTTGTGGTGGCCGCGATGGCGCCCGATCGCCTTGCCCGCGCGGTCGACGACGTCGCCCTCGCGCTCGCGCAGGCCGCCGTGGCGGCGCAGGAAGTCGCCCTTGCCCTGGCCGGAGAGAAAGCAGAGGTCCTGGCTCTCGGGCTTCTTCGCCACCGCCAGCTCGTGGCGAGCAGCGATCTCGCGCACCTCGGGCTTGGTCAGCTCGACCAGCGGGAAGCGGACACGCTGCAGCAGTCCGGGCGGCAGGGCAGCAAGCATGTAGCTCTGGTCCTTGTTGGCGTCAGAGGCGGCGGCGAGCAGCGGGCCCTCGGCGTCCTCGACGATGCGGGCGTAGTGGCCGGTGACGAGGTAGCTGGCGCCGAGGCGCTCGGCGAGGTCGACCATCGCCGCGATCCGAACCTCACCGTTGCAGGCGATGCACGGGTTGGGCGTGCTCCCCTCCGCGTAGCCGGAGACGAACTCGGCGACGACGCGACGGCGGAACTCCTCCTCGAGGTCAAGAGTCAGGTGAGGGATGCCGAGCGAGTGGGCGAGCGAGCGCGCGCCGAGCACGGCCTCGGGAGAGCAACAGGCCTTGGCACCGTCGGTCTGCGGATCGGCCCAGAGCTTCAGCGTCACGCCGACGACCTCCGCCCCGCGGCCCTGCTCGAGCAGGGCCGCGACGGCACTGTCGACGCCGCCCGACATGGCAACGAGCACGCGCTCGGGAGCGTCGCTATCGGGCGCTCGCTCCATGCCGCTCGCCGATCCCGCCAGGGTGAGGCTTGACGCGGCCGCCTGCGCCAGCGCCCGGTGCAGGGCGTCGGCCGCGAGCTGGGCGGCGTGACGCTTGGCCGGCGTCAGACCACCGAGCGCCTCGTCGACCTCATCAATGCCGATCCGAGCGACGTCGAGCACGGGCGAGCCCTCGACCATCTCGGCGACCGCCGCGGTGGCGGCCCGCGTCGCACCACAACCCTCGGCGTCGAAGCTGACCCGGACGACTCGGCCGTCCTCGACTACAAGCGAGAGCCGAGACAGATCGCCACAGGCCGCTCCCCCGGCCGCGCCGGTGAACGCGCCGTCCTCAGCCGGGCCAAGCCGACTGCGGTCGTGCAGATAAGCGTCGAGCAGCTCTCGATCCATCACTACAGGGTAAGAGCCCGGCCTCATTGCCGCAGCAGCCTGCGCAGATCGGCGATCACCGCGGATGAATCGTCACGCAATTGTCGCCAGGTGATCCGAATAACGCGCCAACCATCTGCGATCAGCAGGCGGTCTCGTTCCTTGTCTCGTTCCGAGGACCGCCAGGTCCGGTGCACGAAACCCCCGTCGAGCTCGACAATCAGGCGCTGCGCCCGCCAGAGGCAATCGACTTCGAAGAATCGCCCGGCCACCGCGACATCCGCATTGCGATGAGGCCGAGGAAGATCCGTCGATGCCAAGGCCACTGCAAACCGGCGCTCAAGCTCGCGCCGAGTCACGCCACGAGCCCTGTGGCGGTCACTGAGAATGGCGCGGAGCGTCGCTGTTCCCGATCTCCGCGGGTAGCGCTCCAAGAGGGCGTGGACGGAGACGCGATCGGTGAGCTCAAGCACTTCAGCCTCGTTCAGCGCCGCTTCGAGCCGTTCACGCGACAGAATCGAGGCGAGGTCGAGCAACGTCCGCGAGAGTCCCGTCACGGGAATTCCGTCAACGGTCGAAATCTCATCGTGAGGGATTGGCGCCTTGTGCACAACGATGCCGCGCCGGGGTCGCCAGCGGGCGGAACTTGTCACCTCGATCGGCCTCGAGGTGCGAGGCAGGACTCCCAAGAGTTCGGCTGCCGAACGATGGCTCAGCGCCGAGTCAGGGCCATATGCCAGCACGGCGGCGAGCCAGCGGCCACGGGCGCCGACAACGGAATGGCCGGCCGCGTAGACACCTCTCTGCACCACGTGGAGAGAGCCGCGTCGAACGCGACGCCCGATCTGGTCCGACGAAAACCCAAGCTCCAGCAACTGGCGCCGGGCCACGACGCCGTGCTGATACTGCGCCAGGCGTGCAATCGCCATATCCATTGGAATTTCGACGCCCTTGCTCCGTTGTATGCGGATATCGCACAGAACGGAGCGAGCATCGGAGAGCGGGGGGCCATGGGTCTTCACTCGGGCCAATGCTGCCGGGGCGTGGCGCACCGATGGCGCGCACGCTGCCGCGAAAGGCGCACGCAAAAGAGGCTCCAGCCCGCCGGTACCGCCTCTGGCTTTGATCCCTTGAAGTAAAGGGTGGGGGCCTCCTCGCAGTCCCACAGGACCGAGAGAGATCAGCTCCCGCGCCGTTTGTGTTGGGTCAAACGGTGAGACGGCTCTCGTACGGGCTCGAGCCTCTGGGCCAACCGTAGCACCGCCCGGCTCGGTCAGGTGAACGAAGATTGGCGACCCGCCGCCGGAGTTGACGCAGAGACGCGGTCGCGCCCGGACGGAGCTCAATCGTCGAGGTTGGAGAGCAGCAGCTCGGCCTCGCTCCAGTCCTCGGGACGTACCCGCAGGGCGATGTCGCCGCGGCCGTAACGATCGAGTGGCCAGTCGACGGTGAGGACCGCCTCGATGCGGGCGTCTTCAAGCGCCTGGTGCCAGGCGCGCGCGGTCTTCACGTCGGCGAAGTCGCGCACCACCTCCCAGCTGTCGAAGCTGGGGTCGTCAATGTGGACAGGGGTGGCGCCGGGCCCGGGCGAGCGACCCCCGAACAACGCCCGGATCCGCCCTGAGAAGCTCATCCCCCGGCGGGAGGCAGTTTGGCGCGGAGCTGCAGGCCCACCTCGCGCAACTGCGGCTCGTCGACCGGCGCGGGGGCGCCGGTGAGGGCGTCGGCGCCGGAGGCGGTCTTGGGGAAAGCGATCACGTCGCGAATCGAGTCCGCGTCGGCGAGTCGTTGGACGAGGCGATCGAGGCCGTAGGCGATGCCGCCGTGCGGCGGCGCGCCGTAGCGCAGCGCCTCGAGCAGGAAGCCGAAGCGGGCCTCGGCTTCAGCTTCGTCGATCCCCAGGGCGGCGAAGACCTTCCCCTGCAGGCCGGCATCGCTGATACGGATCGAGCCGCCACCCATCTCCTGCCCGTTCCAGACCAGGTCGTAGGCCTGGGCGCGGGCGTCGCCGGGAGCCGCCGGATCAAAGCCCGCGGCCGGAGCAGTGAACGGATGGTGCAGCGGGTCCCAGCCACCCTCGTCGTTGGCCTCCATCAGCGGCCAGTCGACGATCCAGAGCAGATCGTCGCTGCCCTCGGGGATGAGGCCGAACTCGGCAGCGAGGTCAAGGCGGAGCTGTGCAAGTACGGCGTTGGCGACCTTGGGCTTGTCGGCGACGACGAGCAGCAGGTCGCCCTCCTCGGCGCCCAAGCGCTCGTTGAGCGCGCTCAGCTCCTCGGCGGAGAGGAACTTTGCCGTCGGCGAGCGCCAGCCATCGCCCTCGCGGAAGGCCCAGACCAGACCCTTGGCGCCGAGCTCCTGGGCCCGGGAGATCAAGCCGTCGAGCGCCGAGCGCGGCATCTCGCGCTGCCCGGCGTTGATGCCACGCACCGTGCCGCCGCCCCCGATCACCGAGGCGAAGACCTTGAACTCGGTGCTGGCCAGGATGTCGTCAAGGTCGGTCAGCTCGATGCCGAAGCGGGTATCGGGACGATCGGTGCCGTAGCGGGAGATCGCCTCGTCGTAAGGCAGGCGACGCAGCGGCAACTGCAGCGAGGGACCGTCGACGCGGCCGAAGATATGGGCCAGCAGCCGTTCGTTGACCTCGAGCACGTCGTCGATCTCGACGAAGGACATCTCGATGTCGAGCTGGGTGAAGTCCGGCTGGCGGTCGGCACGCAGGTCCTCGTCACGGAAGCAGCGCGCCACCTGGTAGTAGCGCTCGAAGCCGGCAACCATCAGCAGCTGCTTGAACAACTGCGGGGACTGGGGCAGCGCATAAAAGGAGCCCTGCTGCATGCGGCTGGGGACGAGGAAGTCGCGGGCACCCTCCGGCGTCGAGCGGGTCAGCACCGGGGTCTCGATGTCGAGGAAGCCCTCGGCGTCGAGGAACTCGCGCATCGCTGCGGTGACCCGGTGACGCAAGACGAGCGCCTCGCGCATCTGCTCGCGGCGCAGGTCAAGATAGCGGTGGCGCAGCCGCGCGTCCTCGCCGACCTCGCCGGCAAATCCCTCGATCTGGAAGGGCGGCGTCTCGGCATCGGCGAGCAGCTCAGCGCTCGTCACCTTCAGCTCCACCGCGCCGGTCGGCAGGTCGGAGTTGACCGTCTCCGGCGAACGCTCGACGACGGTGCCGCCGACGCTGAGCACATCCTCGGCACGCAGCTTGTGGCCGAGCTCGAAGGCGCCGCCCGCGTCCTCTGGGTGGAAGACGAGCTGGAGGATGCCGGTGCGGTCGCGTAGGTCAATGAAGATCAGCCCGCCGTGGTCACGGCGGCGGTGCACCCAACCGGCCACGCGCACCTCGCCCCCGACCCGGTCACCGAGCACCTGGCCACACCAGGTGTCGCGAAACCCGTTTGCCTTCAGGGCGGGAAACTCGTTCGTGCTCTCGACAGCGCTCATGCCTCTCCCCCGGTTATCTCGGCGATCAGGTTGCCGGCCTCGACCGACCGCTGCTCGCCGCTCGTCATGTCGCGCATCTGGGCGCCGTCCCCCTCGAGAATCAAGACCTGGCGGGCGCCGATCCGGTCGGCGTGCTTGAGCTGACCCTTGAGCCCGCGGCCACCGAGGTCGACCTCGGCCGAGAGCCCGGCCTTGCGAAGTTCACCAGCGAGCACGAGAGCCCGTGCACGCCGCTCGTGCTCCTCCTCGGCGACGGCGATGAAGACGTCGCGGCCGGGCGCCGGCTCCTCTTCGTCGAGCGCCAGCATGATCCGCTCGATCCCGGCCGCCCAACCGACCGCCGGTGTCGGCTTGCCGCCGAGCTGCTCGACCAGGCCGTCGTAGCGGCCGCCGCCGCCGATCTCCGACTGGGCACCGAGGCGATCGCAGACGAAGGAGAAGATCGTGCGCGTGTAGTAGTCGAGGCCGCGGACCAGGGTCGGGTCGATCGAGTAGGCGACGCCGGCGGCGTCAAGCAGGCCCCGGACCGTCTCGAAGTGCTCGGCGTCCCCGCCCTCCAGCCGCTCGACCAGCTTCGGCGCCTCAGCCATCACGGCGCGCGTCCCCTCATCGTCGGAGTCGAAGGCGCGCAACGGGTTGGCGTCGATCCGCTCGCGCACCTCTTTGGCGAGCTCGGCCTCGTGCGAGCGCAGGTGCGCCTTTAGCTCCTCCAGGTAGGCCTGGCGTGTGTCGAGCGAACCGAGGCTGCCGAGCCGCAGCTCGACCCCGGGAACGCCCAGCTCGGCCAGCAGCTCCGCCAGTAGGCCGATCAGCTCGGCGTCGGCGAGCGGCGAGTCGGTGCCAATCGCCTCGGCGCCCAACTGGTGAAACTGGCGGTAGCGACCCGCCTGCGGGCGCTCGTGGCGGAAGAACGGCCCGAGGTAGGAGAGCTTGACCGGCTGCGCCAGCGCCTGCATGCCGTGCTCGACGTAGGCGCGGCAAATCGGCGCCGTGCCCTCGGGACGCAGGGTGAGGCTGCGCCCCCCCTTGTCCTCGAAGGTGAACATCTCCTTGCGCACGATGTCGGTCGAGTGGCCCACCCCACGCTCGAACAGCTCGGTGTCCTCGAAGCTGGGAGTGGCGATCGGCTCGTAGCCGGCGCGGGCGAAGATCGCCGCCGCGGTGCGCTCGACACGGCCGCGCAGGCGCGCCGCCTCGGGCAGGACGTCAAAGGTCCCGCGTGGTGCCTGGTACTTGTGCGCCGCCACAGTGCCGCGACCTTACCTGCGCTGCGTGCCCGCCCGCTGCCTAGCGCGCGAGCTCGGCGAGGAAGGGATTCGTCGCCCGCTCGGCAGCCAGCGTGGTGACGCCCATGTGGCCGGGATAGACGGTCGTCTCGGCTGAATGGGCGTCGAGCAGCGTCTGGATCGAGCGCATCAGCGTCGGGCCGTCGCCACCGGGTAGGTCGACGCGGCCGACGGAGCCCTGGAAGAGGACGTCGCCGGAGAAAAGCGACTCCTCGTCGCGGACCGCGTAGGTGACGTGGCCTGGGCTGTGACCAGGGGTGAAGAGCACGTCGAGCGTCAGGCCCGCCAGCTCGAGCGCCTCGCCACCCTTGACGACCTCGTCGGCTTGGTAGTTCTCGTAGGGGCCGAATCCCGGCATGGTGAAGGACATGATGTCGGCCAGGATTGGGACCTCGATCTCGGGCACGTAGACCGGAGCGCCGGTGGCTCGGGCGAGTGGCGCCACGGCGCCGACGTGATCGAAGTGGCAGTGGGTGATCAGGATCGCCTCGACCGCGGCGCCTGTCTGCTCGATCTCGGCGAGGATCCGCTCCGGCTCCTCGCCGGGGTCGACCACCAGGGCCTTATCGGCTCCCTCCTTGCGAACGATGAAGCAGTTCTCGGCGATCGGGCCAACCGTGAGCTGGCGTACTTCCAGGCTCACTGGCGATCCGTCGAGCGCATCTTTGCCCGCTCCCGCCGCCGCCACATCATCAGGTCTATGTAGTAGCCGGCCGGGATGTAGAAGACCAGCATGAAGGCGCCGAGGGCAAGCGCGGAGGCGGCTGTGCGCTGGAAGACGAGTAGCAGGGCAACGGCGAAGATCGCGGCGGCGGCGAGACCGCGGATCGCCGAGCCGCGCCAGGTCGGCGGCTGATCGCCGCGGGGCGCCCGTTTGGTGCCGCTGCGGGCACGCGCTTTGGCCTCGGCGCGGCTGCGCGGACGCGCGGCGCGCTTGTTGGGATCGACGCGGCCACCCTGGGTGCCGCGGTGCTTGCGCTGGCGCTTCTTCTTCGTCTGAGCCATGGCGTGAATCTAGCGCGGGGCGTCAGGAAGGGGCCGGGAGGCGAGCCTCAATCGTCCGCTCGGTGGGATCGAAGTCACGAATCGGCAAATCGCTCGGGTAGCCGGCGAGGGCAGCGCGCGGAACGAGGCCCACGACCTCTGCCTCGATGGCGTGGGCGCCAAGTGGTGCCGCGAGGGCGCGGACCTGTTCGACGATCTCGCCCAGCGGCACCGCAAACGGGTCGTGAACGTTGGTCGAAACCTGGGTGCGACCGCTGGCAAGCGGGAGGCCGATCGCTCTCACGCCGGGAAGGCCGCCGCCCGACTCGCGCAGTCCGGCGGCAACAGCGCGGGCGAGCTCGACGTCACCGCTGTCGAGCTCGATGTTGAACGCGGCGAGCGGCGGACGGGCGGTGACCAGGGTTACCCCGGCGCTGCGATGGGGCAGCTTGGGACCGAAGTCCGGGCGCAACCCCCCGCCCTCCATGCGCAGCCAGAGCTCGGCCAGGCCACCGTTGCGGAAGTAGGCGCGCTCGGCGTGCCCGGGCTTGCTGGCGAGCTCGCCGTAGAGAAAGACCGGCACGCCCAGGCCGCCGATCTGCGCCGCCAGCTCGACCGCCTCGCTGCGGGCCGCCTCGCGTTGGCCGGGGTCGAGCCAGACGAGTGGGCAGACGTCGAGCGCGCCAATGGCCGGGTGCAGGCCGTCGTAGGCGGTCATCTCGATCGTCTCGATCGCCTGCTCCGCGCCGGCGACCAATGCGTCACGCAGCGGTGCACCAGCCCCGGCGAGGGTGAAGACGGTGCGATCGTGATCGGCGTCGGAGTGGCGATCGAGCAGCTCGGCGCCATGGATGAAGGCGCGCTGCAGGGCCTCGATGCGAGGCGCGTCGCGGCCCTCAGAGACGTTGGGAACCGCAAGCAGCGGCTGCAACAGCGTCAAACGAGCAGCTCGCCGGCGCGGACGATCTCCTTGCCGTCGATCTCAACCGTCGGTTCGAGCACCACGCAGTCGAGGTGGATTGGCACCTGAACTTTGCCCCCGATCGCCGCCGAGG
Source organism: uncultured Solirubrobacterales bacterium (assembly GCA_963732225.1). GTDB lineage: Bacteria > Actinomycetota > Thermoleophilia > Solirubrobacterales > 70-9 > VRUE01. The sequence continues at coordinate 38,047 of CAVSYR010000006.1, read as the reverse complement.
CACCGAAGGCGACGTGGGCGGTGCCGAGGATCTTCTCGTCCTCGAGGATGTTGCCGGTCAGCGTCGCCTCTTCGTTGGTGCCAATCCCGAGCTCGGCGATGTTGGTGCCGTCCTCGCCGTGCGCGGTCAACAGCTCCATCAGGGTGGCGCCCTCGGGCCCGGTCGCATCGGTGAGGTGTCCATCGCGCACGGTCAGCTCGACCGGCGTCTCGACCTTGCCGACGCCGGCGATCGAGCCATCGACGACGAGTGTGCCCTCGCCGCTACTGGGAGCGACGAAGGCCTCGCCGCAGGGCAGGTTGCCGAAGGCGCCGGGCGCGTCGAGTACGCCGGCATCGGCGATCGGAACCCGCTCTTCCAGTCCCAAGCGCAGGTCGCTGCCGTGCTGGCAAGTGATCCGCGCCTCCTCGCCGGCGCGCAGCGCCGCGGCCAGAGCGGCCCCGCGGCGGCGCAGCTCGCGCATGTCGGCGTTCATCAGCCGCGCCAGCATGTCGGCGGTGACGCCGGGCAGGGTGGCGATCCGAGCGCCGGCCTGGTTGGCGGCGCGGCGCGCATAGGTGTGGGAGAGCGACTGGATCGTCGGCGCCAGCACCACGTTGGCGGCGATCATCGCCGCGGCGACCGGGGTCGGCGGCTCGGCCCCGTTGGAGTCGAGCTCGGAGATCACCACCAGGGTCGCGTAGGCACCGTCGCCCTCGGCCTCGATCCGCATCAGGGCACCGATGTCCTCGGTCACCGGATTGCAGATCACCAGCACCTCCTCGGCCGGTTCCACGCGCAGACAATCGCGAAGAACCGTGCGCACCGCCCTATCCAGATCCTGCGTCACCCCAACAAGGCTAAGCCCTAGCGCGCCGCAGCGATCACAGCCCCGCCATCGCTACGATTCCGACTCCCCGCCGGAGTAGCTCAGCTGGTTAGAGCAGCGGAATCATAATCCGCGTGTCGGGGGTTCGAGTCCCTCCTCCGGCACTAAACGAAGGTCCCGCGCACTTAAGTCCGGGCCACGCCCGCAGCGCAGCCCGGACCGTGATCATCGCGCTACCGCAATTAGGTTCCAGTACCAGCTAAATGCTTATGCAGCTTCACCTGCCCATTTCAGACCCACGTGAGGCCCTTGGAGGAAGGCCCATGCGCCTCCTAAGATAGTGGCGATGTGTTCGGCGGTTTTACTGATCGTCCAGATTTCGGTTAACGGGCCAACTTCTATTAAGTGTTTAACCAGATGAACTTTGAATTTGTTTTCACAGTCTTTGAAGAAGAGTTTTCCGATGATCGGGATTTTCGACCCAATTACACATTCGGGGCCAAATTCAAGCACCGCAAGCGTTTCACCTTCGTCGGGTAACATCTGGATTAGTTCGTGTCGGCCAATTTCTTCGCCTTTTTCATTTTTTAAGACATATAAGACGATTAAGCCGTGACCTGGCTTGGTAGCGATCACGCCTTTTTCAGTGCCTGCATTCCTCGGTTCGCAGGAGGCAACCATCGCACCATTCAGTTTGGTGATACAGCCAGTTAATCTAATTTTAGTGTTTTTGAGAACTCCTGCTTTTTCGCCAACTGAACCGTTTGCCAGTAGAGCCGCGCTGACCAGGGAGATCCCTGTGCATTCGTATAACACAGCGATGCCGGCAATTTTCGAGTGCACAATCGGCGGAAGGTCTACTTCTAGATTAAGCGACGCCGTTAAACTCCCCGCATCAGTTTTAACCGTACCTGTACTATTTAAAATCCACCAGTGCGCACCTTCCGTAGCCTGGGCTGAAGTTGTGCCGAAGGCCATTACGCCAAGAAGCACAGCGCAAAGGCCCAGTGGTCCGAATCTTGATCGAATCATTCCTTGATTCCTCTCACTATTAGTTACGGTTCAAACACCGATAGGCGCATCGCGCCTATCGGAGAACCGTCTCACGCAGGACGGGTGGAATCAAGCTTCTTACTCTCGCCTGAGCGTTTTGCCTAAGCACCTCGCTTGACGGCGAGGATGCGCCTTTCTCAAAAATCGATTTCGCGGCCGAGACAGGTCCGTTGTTTTCCCAAAACGTCGTGGTGTCTGCTCAAGGGCTCCATTTGCCGAAGCCATATCTACGCCTTCTCGAGGAGAGTTAGAGCATCGCGATCACAAACCAGTGGACATGCGCGACTTCCCTGGGACACTCAGACCGAACAGGAATCCTGTTCGGTCTGTCCAGAAGTTGAGTTAGACAAAAGAAAGAGAGGCAAGGACAATGTCCCCTGGACCTAGAATCAAGTTCACCGTCCTCGTCAGTCTGGCCCTCAGCGTGATGGCCCTGGTGGCCAGCAGCGCAAGCGCCGAAGTGGGTGCACGCGTGTGGGTGATCAACAACAGTGGCGAATTAGCCAATTTACCGGTCAACTTCGCCTGGACTTCCGACACCGCACTGATGGGCATATCGGCAAAAATTGCCGGTATCAGCGTAGAAATTTCGTGCACCAGCTTAGAATTCATAAACATGAACTATTCCGGTGAAAACGGCACCTTTGAAAAAGGCGCCAAAATCAAATTAAGCGGTTGCACGACAAAACTCAATGGTGCGACATCGGCTCCATGCGAACCTAAGAATGCAGGCACCGAAAAAGGCGTCGTTCTAACGAAGGGCATTCATGGCTTAGTGCGCTTACACACGTTAAGCCCCGGTGTAACGGACGACATAATCGAATACTTACCTGACGAAGGTGAAACGATTGAGGTCATTGAAACCAGTGCCGAATGCGCAATTGGCACCAAAATTCCGGTGATTGGAAAGTTCACTTATAAAGACTGCGCGGGTGAATTCTTAGTGCATTTGGAAAAACATTTAATATCCGCGGGACCGTTAACGGAAGTATGGATGGTCAGCAAAACGGCCGAACACGCGGCAACGTTCCCCGGCAGCTTCTGGATGAAACTTGCCGGAACTCACGCCGGTCGAAAATGGTCGATTAAACCCACATAGCGGCGAACCCGGGCCCCGGGGCGCCTTGCCCCGGGGCGCAGGGGCGAGCGGATACCGGGATGGACGCTAGGTGTTCTGGTAGAGGGGGCCGTCGCCGCCCTCGGGGGTCGTGAGGCGGCCGCCCTTGGCGGTGATTGCGCCGCACTGGACGCAGTTGGTGTAGTTGACGATCACGTCGACGTCGCCGCTCTCGGGGGCGTCGTCGGGGATCTCATAGACGCCGGCGGGGCACATCCACTTCCAGGTCTCGGCGATCTCGCGGGGGACGCGCTTTTGGACGCGGATGTGGTTGGGGGCGTCGTCGCGGGTGGCGTTGCCGGTGATGAAGACGCTGGAGAGCTTGTCGAAGGTGAGCTCGCCGTCGGGCTGGGGGTAGTCGTCCTTGCTGTCGCCGATGAACATTGGCTGAGCATCGTTGCGGTGCAGCTTCCATCGCCCGCCTGGGAAGCGGCCCTTGGTGAAGACCATCGAGGTGACCGCAGGGCCGCCTTTGAGCAGGCCCTTTTGGAAGGGCTGGCGCGTGTTGCGCTGTTCGTAGAGGTCCTTCTTGATGACCGAGTCCTCGACCGCTGCCTCGTAGGCGGAGAAGTCGTTGCTGCCCTGCTTTAGCGCGGCGTAGATCTGCTCCGCCGCCAGCATGCCGGCGGTGATCGCGTAGTGGACGCCCTTCAGCGCCGCCAGGTTGACCATCCCGGCCGCGTCGCCAACCAGGACGGCGCCGGGCATCGAGAGCTTCGGCATCGCCCAGTAGCCGCCGGCGGGGATCGCCTTGGCGCCCCAGCTGATCCGCTCGCCGCCGGCGAGGATCTCGCGCACCATCGGGTGGGTCTTGAACTCCTGCAGGAAGTCGTGGGCCGAGCTGGTCGCGTCGGCGTAGTCGAGGTCGAGCACGAAGCCGATCGAGACCTGGTCCTCGCCGCTCTTCTCGTCGACCATCGGGTAGATCCAGGAGCCGCCGATCTGGTGGTATTTGGCGGAGATCTTCAACGGCCAGCCGGCGACCGTGTGGATCACCCGGTCAAGCGGCTTGGCGACTTTCCAGACCTCCTTGACGCCGAGCTCCCAGACCTGCGGCTCGCGCCCCTCGTCGAGCTCGAACTCGCGCACGGCGGCGTCGGTCAGGTGGCCCCAGCAGCCCTCGGCGAGCACCGTCGCCTTGGCACCGATATCGGTGCCGGGCTCGAAGTTGCCGAGCTCCTCGCCCTCTTTGCCGCGCCCCTTGTCGCCGGAGCGCACGCCGACGACGGCCCCGTCCTCGACGATCAGCTGCGTCGCTGCGGTCTCGGTCAGCAGGTAGGCGCCCGCCTCCTCGGCCTGCGCCTGCATGTAGCGGCAGAGCGCGGCGACGGAGATCACCTCGTTGCCGTGGTTGCGTTGCGGTGGCGGTGGCGGGATGCGGATCTTCGACTTGCCGTTGGGCAGGGCGTAGATCGCCTCCTTCTTCACCTCGCCGAAGGCAAAGCCCTCCTGACGCCACTGCTCGCGGCTGAGGTCGGGGAAGAGCTCGCCCAGGGGCCCGGGCCGCATCACGGCGCCGGAGAGGTTGTGGCCGCCGCAGGTCTTCGCCTTCTCGATTACCGCGACCGGGACCTCGCCCAGCTTCTCCATCGTCTCGGGGTCCTCGCCGAGCAGCTGCAGCAGGCGGTTGGCGCAGGCGAGCCCGGCGGTGCCGCCGCCGACGATCGCGACGCCGATCTCAATCCGCTCGTCCTCGCCATCGAGCCCGCGCTTGACGAATTCCTTGGTCGCGTCAACCGGGGGCGGGAAATCAGCCGGGACGACCTTGCCGTTCGAGCTTGCCATCGGCGGGCACTATAGCCGTTGACTGACGAGTCAATCAGTAATGGAAAGCACGCTCAGCTGAGCGTGGCGCCGACGCCGTGCTGGCGAAGCTCGTTGAGAACCTCGCTCATCGCCTCGACCTCCGGGGCGACCATTTCGGGCCAGGACTTCTCCGGATGCTCGTCGAGCGTCTTGTAGCCGTTGCCGCTGATGATCGCGACGACGGTGTCGTCGGGGCCAAGCTTGCCTTCGTTGGCGAGCTTGGCCGTGCAGGCGACGGTGGTACCGCCGGCGGGCTCGGTGAGGATGCCCTCGGTGGCGCCAAGCAGGTCGATTCCCTCGAAGATCTCCTGGTCGGTCACCGAGGCGGCAGAGCCGCCCCGCGAGCGCACCGCATCGACGACCAGCGGCCCGTCTCCGGGGGCGCCGATCGCGATCGAGTGGGCAACAGTGTTCGGGGTCTGCTGCTCGATCTCGCCCGAGCCGTCCAGGATCGCGGTGGCGATCGGGTCGCACCCACCGGCCTGGGCGACGTTGATCTTGGTCTGAGAGGTCTCGGCCAGGCCGACCATCTCGAGCTCGTTCAGGCCCTTGTGCACTCGTGAAGAGAGCGTGCCGCCGGCAGCGGGGATGACGAAATGGTCCGGGGACTCCCACTCGAGCTGCTCGACCACCTCGTAGGCCTCGGTCTTCGCCCCCTCGGCGTAGAACGGCCGCAGGGTGATGTTGGTGAACTGCATGCCGCTGGCCAGCGCCAGCTCGCGACAGGCGCGATTGGCCTGGTCGTAGTTGCCGTCGAGCTGGATCACGGCGGCGCCCAGCGCCCGGCAAGCACGCGCCTTGCCGCGCTCCATGTTCGACGGGTAGAAGACGTATGCGGTGACGCCGGCCTTGGCGGCGAGCGACGAGACGGACGTGCCGACGTTGCCGGTCGAGACACAACCGATCTCATCGTTGCCCAGCTCGAGCAGGCGGGCGACGGCCATCGAGACCACCCGGTCCTTGTAGGAGAGGCTGGGGCGCTGGGTGCTGTCGTCCTTCAGGTAGAGCTTCTTGAGGCCGAGCTCCGCGCCCAGGCGATCAGCGTGGATCAGCGGCGTGCGGCCGCTGTAGCGGCCGACGCGGGCCTGTGCCCTGGCGTCGGTGATCGGCAGCAGCTCCTCGAAGCGCCAGATGTTGATCTCGCGCTCAGCCGGCGGGATCTCGCCCAGCCTCTTTTTGGCCAGCTCGTAGTCATAGTCGATGTCGAGCCCGTTGCCGCAGCCGTGGCACCTGAAAGCCGTGTCGAGCAGCGGGTAGCGGCGATCGCAGTCGCGGCAGACCAGTTCGGTCGCGCAGGAGCGGGTGCGGTCGGAGTCGTTCAGCATGCGGTCTCTCCTCCGGACAAGAGTACTGGCCTTCCCATAAGCAGGACGGTATAGCAGCCCGCCCCCCATCGATCAAGAACATTTTGACCAAAGTGGCGAGCTGCGGCACCCACCAAAAAGAAGTGGGCCCGCCCCGGCGGTGTCAGCTTCCGCGGGGCGGGCCCAACCTCCGACCAGCGCTTATCTGGGCTCTGGCCTGAGCTACGGCTGCGTCGGGGCCTTTGACTGCGCTCCCCGGCGCGACTGTCCGGCGTGGCCGGTTTCCCAGCGTCACGCCTCACGAGCGCCATGGCCCATTTACATGGCCGCCCCCCCTCTCCGGGGGCCAGGCTGCCAGAGGTGGGAGGGCGATGTGGCCGTCATGGCACCGGGCAGCGTCGCGAGCTGGAGGTGGGGCAATGCCCACGACACCGTCGCCTCCCTGATGCTCTTGTTACGGCCAACAACTCGACTCATGACTGGTCACTCCTTTTGCCATCGCAAGGCGAGTCGCCCGACTGGGTCCCCACCTCTCCACTTGGCGCTTGGTCGTCAGCGGAACTACGTATAACAGATTCAGTATGCACTGGTCAAGTCTTTTTGGTGTAAACGTCCAGAAGCGCTTGAATTTAATCGCGCTACATCGGCACCCGGGCGCGAGGCTGCCAGGTGAAAGTGCGAACGGCGCCCTCGAAACCGGCGCCCGCCAAGCTCTCCCGATCGGCGACCGCCGGCGCGCAGCCCGCCTCGGCAACCGCGATCGTCGCGCAGCCGGCCGCCGCGGCGTCACCGATGCAGCGATGCAGGACGGCACGCTGTCCGCGGCCGTCGCCCTCGGGGACCAGCCGCGAGGCGAGGGCCAGCACGGCGACGTCGTCGTGCACGTGCATCGCCACGTAAGCCAAGGGCTCGTCGCCGTCGACGGCGCAGTAACAGCGCCAGCCGGGAGTGCCCGGCAGGTCGAGGAAGAAGGTCGCCGCCCAACTGGCGAAGCCGAGGCTCTCGGCCAGCGGGTCGCCGAAGCCTTCGTCTTCCCAGGGGTCGACCCGCTCGTAGAGATCGATGCCGGGCGGCCGCTCGAACGGCGGCGGCGAGCCGTCGCGCAGCAGCTTCATCGGTCCCTCGAGCAGGCGGTAGTGGTGCCGCTGCAACCAGCGTTCGGCCGCCTGCTGCTCGGGCAGGCCGGGCGTCAGCGAGACCCGAAAGTCGACGTCGTGGCGCTCCATCCAGCGCACCGCCGCCGGCAGGTAGCCGTCCTCGATCGCGCCTGGCGCGCCGGCGCCGAGAATGAAGTTGAGCGCCGGCTCGGCTGCTTCCTCGGCAACTACGGCAGCGGCAACCGGACCGAATCGCACCATGTCGATCCCCAGATCGACGACGGCATCCTCGCAGGCCGTGTCCCAAAGTCCTCTCCAGAACCGCTTCTCGGCCTCGTCGAGGGCAACCGCGTCAAAAGCCGCGCTGCCTTCCGCTGCCACACCTCGACTATAGGGGTCTTAGATGGGAACAGTCAAGGTTTTTTGGGATAAAAACCGCTGCTCAGGAGACGATCGCGCCAGCCGAGATCCCGCTCAGGTCGAGCCGCTCGGGCCAGCCGCCCGGCAGGCCCTCTCCGTCCTCCGCTCCGGCGGCCAGCAGCAGCCCCTCGGCCGCGTGCGGAGCGAACGGCGCCATCGTCTGCGCCAGCAGCGTCAGCGCCGCCACTTGGGCCTCGGCGTCGGCGCGGCAAAGCCCCCCACGGCGCTGGATCACGCGCTTCTCGAAGTCCTGGATACGCTCGAAGAGCCTGGTCACGTTGCGCACCGCCTTGTGCATCTGCAGCTCCGCCAGGTCCTCGGTAATGCGGCTGAGACCGTTGTCGCACCACTTGCAGAGGCGCTCGCGCATGAACTCGGTGTCGGCCGCGTCCTCGGGCGCGGCCTCGAGGCCGGCGAAGCGCGCCTGGGAGTAGACCCAGACGTTGTGAAGGAAGCGCGAGGCGAAGCGCAGGGCGCCGTCGTTCCAGTTGAGCGTCTTCGCCGGCCCGGCGGCGTAGAGCACGGCGAGGCGGACGGTGTCGGCGCCGTATTGCTCGACCAGGTCGTCGGGGTCGACGACGTTGCCGAGGTGCTTGCTCATCTTGCGGCCGTCGGCGATCACCATCTCGTGGAAGAGGCAGCCGCTGAAGGGCTCGCCGTGCTCCATGAACGAGAACGGGCCGATGTCGCGCAGGGCCTTGGTGACGACGCGCTGGTCAAAGACGAAGCTGCCGGAGTCGGCGCCGGCGACGAGGCGCTCGGAAGGCAGCCAGCGCTGCAGGTCGGGGTGGCTGAACATCTGCTCCGCCCGTGCCTCCGGTGGCACCGCCGACGGCACCCAGAGCCAGAGCGCGTCGAAATGGCAGTCGAGCGTGTCGGTCTCGCGCTTGGCCGGCTCGCCGCAGCGCGGGCAGGCGACGTCGACGAACTCGGCCCGCTCGGCCAGCGGGTTGCCCTCGCCGGTCGGCTCGATGTCGCGCGGGAGGACGACCGGCAGGTCCTGCTCGGGAACGGGTATCGGGCCACAGCTCTCGCAGTTGATGATCGGGATCGGCGTGCCCCAGAAGCGCTGGCGCGAGATCGAGAAGTCGGCGGCGCGGTAGCGCACCGCGGGCCGGGTCTCTGGCTCAGCCGACGGGGAGACAATTGTCGCTGCATCCGCGTCGGCCTCGGCACCGCCCAAGCGCTCGACCCGCGCGGCGAGCGCCGCGTCGGCCTCGTCGACGGCCGGGACCCCGAGTGCCGCGGTGGGTCCGTAGCGGGCGTCGACCAGTGGCGAGACGAGCACGGGCAACTGCGCTCCGCTCCAAGGCGCTACTACCGAAGTGCCGGTGTCGACCAGCGGCACCGACTTGGCGTCGCGGGCGCTGCGCTCCCAGCCGCCCGAGCGCAGCTTGTCAAGCTGCTCGGCGACGGCCGGATCGCCGGCCCAGGTCTCTACCTCGGGGTGGCGCGGCGAGAGCAGGACGAAGCTCGCCTGCGCGACCTCGCCCGGGTGCGGGGTGAAGGCGGTGAGCGAGGGATCGCCGCCGAGGTCGACCTCCACCCCATCGCTGCGGCCGAGGATGTAGCGCTGGGTCGAGAGCGAGATCTCGTCCCAGTCGGGCTCCAACTCGGGTAGGCGGGCGTCGTTCTCCTCCAGGTAGGGCGTGATGCGCAGGAACCAGGTCGGGCGGCGGATCAGGCGCACCTCGTTGTGGCAGCGCCAGCAGCGACCGTCCTCGACCTGCAGCGCAGCGAGGGTCGTGCGGCAGTGATCGCACCAGTCGACCGTGGTGTCGTCGCGGTAGATCAGGCCGGCCTCGAGCAGGGTGACGAAGAGCCACTGCGACCAGCGGTACTGGGCCTCGTCAGAGCTGTAGAAAACGCGCTCGTAGTCGAAGGAGAAGCCGAGCCGGCGCATCTGCTCGAGCATCCGCTCGCCGCAGCTCTCGACCCAGTCGGCTGGGGGGATTTTGCGCTCGATCGCCGCCATCTCGGCGGGCAGGCCAAAGGCGTCGAAGCCGAAGCCGAAGAGCACGTCATCGCCGCGAGCGCGGCGAAAGCGGGCGTAGGCGTCGCCGATCGAGTAATCGCGGACGTGGCCCATGTGCAGTTTGCCCGAGGTGAAGGGGCTCGAGGGCTTGATGTAGATCGAGCGAGCGCCGTCGCTCGGCTCCGGGGTGGCAAAAGCGTCGCGCTCAGACCAGGCCGCCTGGCGCCTGGCCTCGATCTCCGCCGGATCGTATTTAGCTCTCGTCGTGCTCATCTCGCTCGCCTTCTCGCCTCGCTCGCTGACCTTATCCAGGTCGTGCGCGGGAATATTTGACCAATGCAGAGCTGGGGATTATGGTCTCCCCGGACGTCTACACTGAAATCTGTAACGCTTGTCCTCGGGCCACTGATGCGAGGACTGGGGGCAGGCAGACCCGAAGAGGGAGGTCCCAGTGACAGAGGGTAGAGAACTCGCCGCAGTCCTCGACGGCCGATTGGACGACCGAGTCGTGGGTGAGGTGGTCGACGCTGCCACGTACGCCCCGACTGGCGATGCGGTGCGCGACGCCGTGATGCGGGTCGTCGAGTTCGCCGAAGAGGATCCGACGGCAACACGGGAGGCACTTTGGGCACTGCGCGGGGACGCGGGGGCGCTTGAAGGGCTCGAGCAAGGCCTGCCGCTGAGCGCGCCGAAGGCGACGCTTGCTCTCGGCAGCGCGATCCAGGTCGCCAGCACCGAGCTGGCCTCGGCGCAGCCGGACCTGCGCGGGCGCATGCCGGAGCTGATGCGCTGGCTGGAGGGCGACTGGTAGAGCGCGGCTAGGCGGGCTTGCGGCCCGCGAAGAAGACCTCGAACTGGCTGTCCTTCGGTGGGCGCGGCTTGCCCGTCCCCCGGAAGGCGCCGGCGAACTCCATGCCCACCGAGGCGTAGACCTCGGTCAGCTCCTCGACCGAGTAGAGCCGCTGGCGGAACGGAATCGGCGCCACCCCCTCGAAGGTCTCGCCGACCAGGATCGGCATCGTCGAACCTTCTAAGTAGCGTGTGCGGGCGTCCCAGCGGTGGTCGATCAGTTCGACCATGCCCTCGCCGGCGATCCAGGTTTTCTGCGGCAGGTGCGCCTCGGCATAGAGCACGTTGGGCAGCTGCAGCAGGTTGCCGCCACCGGGGCGCAGGGCCGCGGCGATCACCTCAAAGGTGCGGTGGTTCTCCTCCTCGGTCTCGAAGTAGCCGATCGCGCCGTCGTTGAGGTTGAGCACGAGGTCGAACTCCTGGTCGAAGTCGAGCTCGCGCAGGTCGGCGGCGAGGAAGGAGGCGGCGAGTGACTCGGCCTCCGCGTCGGCCTCGGCGATCGCCAGCAGGTCGGGTGAAATGTCGACCCCAACCACCTCGAAGCCACGGCGGGCGAGCTCGTGCGAGTGGCGGCCGGTGCCGCAGGCCATGTCGAGCACCCGCTCGCCGCCTTTCGCACCCAGCATCGCCAACGCCCGGTCGACTTCGGCGCCGGTGCGGTCAGCCCAGGGACGCTTCAGCGTCTCCTCGGGCGGAAACGCCGAGCGATACCAATCCTGCGGAATCTCAGTTGCGCTGGCCTCCCCCATTGCTCAGGAATATTAGCGAGCAGGAGACCGGGCCGTACCGATTGGCGTAGAGGTGCCCGAAGGCGGCTACTCGGCGAAAGTCCAGAACTTGTTGCCGAGGAAGTTGAACGGCATCGCAACCGCGACGGCGATCGCCTGGGCGGTGAGGTCACCCAGCGAGGTCCCCCCCACCAGCGCCTCGAGCACGGCGAGGTTGATCAGCAGGGCGGCGACGCTGACGGCGAAGAAGCGCGCCGCCTGGAAGCCGGCGTGGCCGTCGGCGGCGGCGAAGGTCCAGTGGCGATTCCAGAAGAAGTTGCTGCAGAAAGCGACGCAGAAGGCGCCGATCGCGGCGATTATGTGGTGAACGCCGAGGTTGCCGCTGAGCAAGGCGAAGACGCCGAGGTTGATCAGGTAGCCGGAGCCGCCGACGAGGCCGAACTTGATCAGCTGCCACCAGCTCGCCGGACTGCGGGCGGCGGCACCGAGGCGATAGGCGAATTCACTGGCGCTCATGGCAGCCTCCGCTGCTCGCCGTCGACGACGACGGCGTTGAAGCCGAAGCCGGTGTGGATCTGCTTCAGCTCGTAGAAGGGGATGTCTTGGGGGCGGTTTGCCATGTAGCGGGTCAGGGTGAGGCGCTCGAACCTTACCCGCGCTACTGGGTGGAAAACGCTTGGCACGCCGGTCACAGCGCGGCCTTCGAGCGACTTGCTGATCACGTCGATCGTGCGCAGCTGCCAATCACCACTGTAGATGCGCTGCGCGTGTTCGTGCAGGTAGAAGCGCACCGGGTCGGCGGCGAGCTTCCAGGTGACGATCGCGCGCGGGCCCCGCGGTGGGCCCAGCTGTTCGGTGATGCCGCGGAAGTCGGGGCGCTGCAGATTTGGCGTCTGGGTGACGTGGACGCCGAAGGCAATCCAGTAGGCGCAGAGGACAACGGCCAGAAGCAGACCGAGGCGGCGGGCGCGGTCGACGGCGAAGCCAAGCGCGGCGGCGATCGCCAGCGGCATCAGCGCCGGCAGCAGGTTGCGCTCGACCACGTAGTCCTTGCCGGCGAGGGCGGCCACCAGAGCGAGGACAGCGACGCCCGAACCCACCGCCACGCCGATCAGGGCGCCGCGGCGCTCACGGTAGCTGCCACGGATCGCGACGAGCAGCAGGGCGACGGCGAAGAGGATCGCCGGCAGCAGGGCGTAGCGCTCGCGCGGCGACTCGGCGATCACATGGCCTGTTTCGCCGACCAGGAAGCTGACACCGGTCTGGAAGAAGCGGGTCGAGAGCAGGCTTTCTTCGATCCAGCCGATGTGGGTCGGGTTGACCTGGGCCGAGATCAGCGGCACGAGGGCGAGGCCGACGATGCCGACGGCCGCAAGCGCCGGGAAGACCAGGCGCCAGCGGCCGCGCAGGGCGATCAACAGCCAGAGCGCCTCGATCGCAACGGCGAAGACGGCGAAGTAATGGCTGCAGAGGGCGAGCGCCGAGGCGAGCGCCCAGAGGGCGAGGTCGCGGCCGCTGCGGGTGCGCAGGGCGCGGACAAAGAAAAGCAGCGAGGCGGCGCAGAAGAAGACCAGCACGGCGTAGGAGCGGGCCTCTTGCGAGTACCAGATCAGCATCGGGTTGACGGCGACGAGGGCGGCGGCGATCAGGCCGGCGCGGCGGTGGGACAACTCGGCGCCAATGCAGTAGGCAAGCGGCACCGTGGCGGTGCCGAAGAGGGCCGAGAGCGAGCGCAGGCCGACCTCGTGGGTGCCAAACGCTTTCGCCCAGCCCCAGGCGAGGACGTAGTAGAGCGGCGGGTTGGACTCGCTGTTCTTGATCGCGTGCAGCATGTCGCTGAAGCTGCCCGGGATCACCCGCATCGCCGTGATCACCTCGTCGTGGTGGTAGCTCTGCACGTCGAGGCTGGCGAAGCGCATCGCGGCGCCGAGCGCAGTGAGGAGCGCCAGGGCCCAGAGGGCCCCGTTGCGGCTAGGAGTGAGGGTCAAGGTGTGCAGGCGTCTTTCGGCATCGCGCGGCCGGGGCCGAAGGAGGGCGGCGTCGCGGCGGAAGAGCTGCCCCACTTGCGGTTCGGGTGGGGCGAAAGCTCGAAGACCAGGTTGGCGCCGCGGGAGAGCGCGCACCAAGTGGTCCAGGGCTGATTGGCGCGGTGACCGTTGAGGCTGAGAGCGCCGATGTAGGGAGCGCGGCTCGGGCTGAGGGCGACGGTGTGCTTTTTCTTCCCTCGTCCCTGCGTTTCCCGCGCTGCGGCCGAGATCGTCAAGCGGCGACCGTGGGAAAGGGCGACTGAGGCGTGCCCGAACAGCGGGCTGCCGATCGCGAGGACGCCGACGCCCGGCACCTCGGGGTAGAGCCCGAGGGCGCCGAAGACGTACCAGGCCGAGAGCGTGCCGAGGTCGTCGTTGCCGGGGTAACCGGAGGGCGAGGGGCCGTAGAGGCGGAGGCCGCGGCGGACCGCGGCCTGGGTACCGTAGGGCCGGCGCAGCCAGTCATAGAGCCACGGCACGTGCAGGGTCGGCTCGTTGCCGAGCAGGGCGTGGTCGGCGTGAGTGCCGCCGGGGCCGGCGTTGAGCTTGCGCAGGAAACGGCCGAGGCGGTCCGCGGCCTTTCCGCTGCCCCCCATCGCGCGGAAGAGGCCGGCCGGGTCGTGGGGCACCGCCCAGCTGTACTGGGTGGAATCGCCCTCGACGAATCCACCGCCACCGAGGTTGTCGTAATGGGCTGGAAAAGCACCGTTTTCGTAGCGCGGCTCGATCATCTTGCTGTGGCGGTCGAAGAGCTTGCGCCAGTTGCCTGAACGCTGCATAAATCGCTCGTACGTCCCCTGATCTTGGAGCGAGCGGCCAGCGAACTGGGCGATCGCGAAATCGTCGACCGTGTACTCGAGCGAGGTCGCGGCCGAGCCCCAGACGTCGTCGGGGCTGCCGTAGATCGAGTTGGCGTTGCGGACGTTGGTATCGAGGTCGAAGGGGACGTAGCCGTGGGCGAGGTAAGGCGCCAGGCCCTGGCGCTCGAGGTATTCGCCGTTGGCGCTGCGGCATTCGCCGTCGGCGCCGCGCAGCATCGCGGCGAGGGCTCCCTGGCGGTCGAAGGCGGTGGCGCCGAAGGCCGCGGCGGAGGCGATCAGCGGGTCGGCCGAGTCGCCGACCATGGTCATGCTCTGACCATTGGCGTAGGGCCAGCGCGGCAGACAACCGCTCTCCGCCGCATCGGCGAGCAGCGAGCGCACCATCTCGCTCGCTCGCTTGGGGGCGAGGATCGAGAGCAACTGAATCTGCGTGCGATAGGTGTCCCAGCCGGAGAAGTCGGCGTACTGGGTGCGGCCCTCGGCCCGGTGCAGCAGGCCGTCCATGCCGATGTAGGCGCCGCCGACATCGCTGAAGGTGCGCGGGGCCAAACCGACGTGGTAGAGCGCCGTGTAGAAGGTGTCGAGTAGGCGCGGCGGGCCACCACGGACGCGGATTCGGTTCAACCAGCTGTTCCAGCGGCGTTCGGTTTCGCCGACGACCGCGCCGAAGCCGTGACCGGGGTTTTCGGCGGCGAGGTTGGCGCGGGCATCTTCGACGCTGACGAAGGAGACGCCGACGCGGGCGGTGACGGTGCGGTTGCGGCGGGTATCGAAGCTTGCGTAGGCGCCGGCGTCAGCGCTGGTCTTCGGGTTTGTCGAGGGCGCCTGACTGTCGCTCGCGGCCGTCCCGCCGGCGTTCAGCTTGTTTTCTTCCCAGGTCCCGTAGGTGTCGAAGCCACGGTTGAAGACGGCGGCGATGTAGACGCGGTAGCGCGGTCGCTGGCCGCAGAAGAGGCCGCTCGAGGCGGTGCCGTCGATCTCGCGCTGGGCCGGGTCGATGCTCACCGCGGCGAAGTCGTCGGGCTGGGCGCTGCCGCCGGCGTTGATCAGGACGCTGGCGTGCGGGTTGCGGGGGAAGGTGAAGCGGGCCATCCCGGTACGGGTGGTCGCTGTCAGCTCGGTTTCAATCGCGCCACCGCGAACCGGGTTGAGGTTGACCGAGTAGTAACCCGGCCGGCCGCTCTCGTGAGCGTGCGAGAAGCCGGGCTGGAACTGGCCGTCGAGCGACGATCCTTCCGCCGCGGGCGAGGCGTCGATCGGCTCGGTGGTCGGCATGAAGGGGAAGTCGCCGTAGAGGGAACAGCCGGCGCCGGAGAGGTGGGTGAGGCTGAAGCCTTTGATGTGGGAGTCGCGGTAGTCGTAGCCGGCGCGACCGTTGCGATCGGCCGGGGTCGTGTCGGGGCTCCACTGGACCATGCCGAAGGGGGCGGCCGCGCCGGGGAAGTTGTGGCCGCCGCCGAAGGTGTCGTGACCGGGCCTGGTGCCGGCGAAGACGTGGACGTCGTCGGCCGGGCCGGCGCCGGAGGCGGTCGGAGCGATGAGCGCGAGCGAGGCGAGCGCCGCGGCGATGAGAGTCCCTGCACGTGCGAGCAAGCCCTGCACGTTACGGCGCTCGCTTAAGGTTCCCGCCAATCGTGAAGACGCGAAGCGCCGCTCTCATTGTTCTCGCCGTCGCCGCGGCGGTCGTCGCCGCCGTGCTGGCGCTGGGCGGTGGCAAGGAAGACACGCAGGCCCAGGCTGCGCTGCCCGAAGTCGCAGGCGAGCCGACGGTGAGCGTGATCTCGCCCCGCAGCGGCGCCCGCCAGACCAGCCATGCGGTCGTGGTCAAGGTCAAAGTCAGCAACTTCCAGCTCTCGCCGCGGCATTTCGGCGGCGAACCGCAGCTGCACGAGGGCCACATCCGCTTCGCCCTCAACCGCGTCCCGGACTGCGTCTATCCGGCCAAGCTGCAGCGGGCGATCGACAGCCCCTTCGGCAACGGTCGCCTGATCGGTCGCTCCTTCGACTACGCCGAGTTCTCCGGCCCCAACGGCGTCCTCGCCGAACGCATCGGCTCAGCCGGTAGCTACTCGCCGGCGACGCGCCCGGAGATCTACTACCACGCCCTCCCCCCCGGCTTCTACCGCCTGGTCATCACCCTCGCCCAGAACGACGGCTCGACCACGCCGTTCCACGCCGTGACCAACTTTCAGATCCTGCCGAAGCCGGGTCACGGCCCGAAGTGCATCAACGGCAAGGTGCCGAGCGCCAAGGCCGCCGCCTTCGACTGAGCGCGCCGGGCGGGCGCCAATACTTCACTTTGTATAGTGGAGTGCCGTGCGCACTTACCGTCGTTTGATGGGCTTTTTGCGGCCCTACCGCCGCCAGCTCTGGGGATCCCTGGCGTTTGCCTGGGCGGCGATGGGGATGACGGTGCTGATTCCGTGGCTGATCGGGCGGGCCGTCAATGCGATCCAGGACGGCGACAAGCCTGACCTGCTGCCGCTGGCGCTGGCGATCGTCGGCGCCGGGATCCTGCGGCTGGGACTGACGGTGGTGCGGCGATTGGTCGCCGGCCGGGTCTCGCTGGCGGTCGAATTCGACCTGCGCCAGCTCTTCTACGCCCACCTGCAGCGGCTCGAGCTCGGCTTCTTCGACGGCCAGCAGACCGGGCAGTTGATGTCGCGGGCAACGGTCGACCTGCAGGCGATCCGCTTCTTCCTCGGCTACGGGCTGATCTTCATCACCCAGAACCTGCTGACGATCACCCTGGTCACGATCGTGATGGTTGTGATCAACCCGGTGCTGGCGCTGATCGCACTGATCCCGGCGCCGCTGATCGTCTTCACCGCCTCGCGCTACAACCGGGTCTCGCGGCCGGCGCAGCAGGAGGTGGCGCAGCGGATCGCCGAACTGACCGCGGAGGCCGAGGAGAACATCTCCGGGATCCGCATCGTCAAGGCCTTCGCCCGCGAGGAATACCAGCTGCACCGCTTCCAGCGCTCGGTCTCGCGGGTCTTCGACCAGAGCATCTACTCGACCAAGCTGCAGGCCTTCTTCTCACCGCTGATCGGGCTGCTGCCGCAGATCGGGATCGCCCTGGTGCTGCTGGTCGGCGGCCGCGAGGTGATCAACGGCACGCTCAGCCTCGGTGACTTCACCGCCTTCTACACCTACCTGGTGATCCTGGCCGGGCCGATGCGGATGCTCGGCGTGGCGATGGGAATGGCGCAGCGCGCAATTGCCTCCGGCAACCGGCTGTTCGAGATCCTCGACCGCGAGCCCGAGATCGAGAGCCCGCCGGGGGCGCCGCCGCTGCCGGCCGGCGGTGGCAGCGTGCGGATGACCGGGGTGACGCTGCGCTATGACGGAGTGCGGGCCAAGCCATCGGACCTCGAGCACCCTGGAGTGGAGTCGAGGACCGATGCGGCGCTGACCGGCGTCGACTTCGAGGTCGCAGCGGGGAGCACGGTGGCGCTGGTCGGGCCCTCGGGCTCGGGCAAGACCAGCCTCGTGGCGCTGATCGCCCGGCTCTACGACCCGAGCGAGGGCTCGGTGCTGGTCGACAGCGTCGACGTGCGCTCGGTCGAGGTCGAGTCGCTGCGCTCGGAGATCGCCTTCGTCGGCGACGAGAGCTTCCTCTTCAGCGCCAGCGTCGCCGAGAACATCGCCTACCCACGCTCCGACGCCCCGCGCGAGGAGATCGAAGCAGCGGCGCGGCGCGCCCAGGCGTCCGGCTTCATCGAGGACCTGCCGGGCGGCTACGACACCGTCGTCGGTGAGCGCGGCCTGACCCTCTCGGGCGGCCAGCGCCAGCGAGTGGCGATCGCGCGGGCACTGCTTGCCGATCCCCGCATCCTGATCCTCGACGACGCCACCTCCTCGGTCGACGCGACCACTGAGGGGGCGATCAAGTCCGGCCTGCGCGAGGTGATGGAGGGGCGGACGACCTTCATCATCGCCCACCGCCTCTCGACCGTCTCGTTGGCCGATGAGGTGATCGTGATGGACGGCGGCCGCATCGTCGACCGCGGCACCCACGCCGAGCTGCTCGAAGGCTGCAGCTTCTACCGCGAGATCGCCGAGCACGGCCTCGCCGACTCGGTCTTCCTCCAGCACGATCTCGAGCAGCGCGAGGAGGTGGCGCGGCTGTGAGCAAACAGGTCGGCACAAGCGAGACGCAGCCCGGCCGCCTGCGCAGCATCGTGCTGCTCTTTGCCGCGGTCTGGAAGCTGCTGCGTGGCCAGGACCAGCGCGCTCGCAAGGTGCGCTGGATGCTCGGGCTGCTGCGGCCCTACCGCGGCAAGGTGGCGCTGATGTTCGTCGCCCTGCTGGTGGCGACCGGCGCCGGGCTCGCCCCCCCCTACCTCGCCGGCCAGGCGGTCGACAACGGCATCGTCACCGGCGACGTCTCCGCCCTCGACTGGATCGTCGCCGCCTTCGTCATCGTCGCCACGCTTTACGCGGCCTCGACGTACGTGCAGACCTACCTGGTCGGCTGGGTCGGCACGCGGGCCCTGCAGGATCTGCGCGAGCGGGTCTTCTCGCACCTGCAGACGATGTCGATCGGCTTCTTCACCCGGCGCAGCCCGGGCGTGCTGATCAGCCGCATGACCAACGACATCGAGGCGCTCAACCAGCTCGTCACCGACGGCGTGGTGACGATGTTCTCCAGCGTGCTGACCCTGGTCGGCGTGGTCGTGATCCTGCTCGTGCTCGACGTCAAGCTGGCCCTGGTCACCTTCATCACCTTCCCGCTGATCGCCGCCGCCAGCATCGTCTTCCGCATCGTCTCCCACGGCGCCTACCGCGAAACGCGCGAGCGGATCGGGGCGATCACCGGCTACCTGCAGGAGACCCTGAGCGGTGTGCGGGTGGTGCGCAGCTTCGGCCAGGAGCCGCGACACATGGACGCGATGACCGAGCTCAACGAGGCCAACCGGGCGGCCAACATGCGCACGGTCTTCCTCAACGCCTCCTACTTCCCCGGGGTCGAACTGCTGGCCTCGGTCGGCACCGCGGCGATCCTGCTCTACGGCGGCACCCAGTCGATCGACGGCGCGATCCAGATCGGCACGATCATCGCCTTCGTCGGCTACCTGACCGTCTTCTTCGAACCGATTCAGCAGCTCTCCCAGCTCTACACGACCTACCAGCAGGGGATGGCGGCGCTGGACAAGATCTTCGACCTGCTCGACACCGCGCCGGACATGGTCGACGCCGAGGGCGCGATCGATCCCGGCACCCTGCGCGGGGAGATCGAGATGCAGGGTGTCTCGTTTGCCTATGCCGACGATGCACTGGAGCAAGAGGCCGCCGGCGAGCGGATCGAGTGGGCGATGCGCGAGATCGACCTGCACGTGCCGCCCGGGCAGACACTGGCGCTGGTCGGCACCACCGGCGCCGGCAAGTCGACCTTCGCGAAGTTGGTCGCGCGCTTCTACGACCCGCAGCACGGCAAGGTGCTCGTCGACGGCCACGACCTGACCGGCGTGCAGCAGCTGGCGCTGCGGCGCCAGCTCGGGATCGTGCCGCAGGAGGGCTTCCTCTTCTCCGGCAGCGTGCGCGAGAACATCGCCTTCGGCCGACCCGAGGCGACGCTGGAGGAGATCGAGGACGCGGCGGCCGCGGTCGGCGCGACCGAGTTCATCGCCGCCCTGCCGGAGGGGATCGAGACCGAGGTCGGGGAGCGTGGCGTGCAGCTCTCCGCCGGCCAGCGCCAGCTCGTCGCCTTCGCCCGCGCCCTGCTCGCCGAGCCGCGCATCCTGATCCTCGACGAGGCGACCTCCAACGTCGACGTGCGCACTGAGAAAACGATCGAGAAAGGCCTCAGCCGCTTGCTCGCCGGCCGCACCGCGATCGTGATCGCCCACCGCCTCTCAACGATCCGCCGCGCCGGCAAGATCGTCGTCCTAGAACACGGCCGCATCGCCGAGGCGGGCACGCACGATGAGCTGATCGAGGCTGGCGGCCCGTACTCGCGGCTTTACGGGGCCTGGGAAGAGAGTTCAGCGGCCTGAGTCCACTCTTCGGTGACTATGCGCCCTCCCTTTTCCACCTCACAGGTGGTTAATGGGGGGCGCGTCGCCCTAGCCGGGGCCGATACCGCCGCTGCTGCCGCCAGTGGCACCGCCGCCTTCGGGAGCGCCTGCGGTGCCGCCACCTTCGGCCGTGCCGCCGGCGCCGCCGGTTTCGGGGGCGACTTCCGGCGCCACTTCTTCTTCAACTTCCGGTTCGATGACTTCCGGTTCGACCGCTTCGGCTTCTTCGCCGCCAACTTCTGCTTCGCCGGCTTCGGCACCCGGTCCAGCCGTCGCTGGAGCGCTCGGACCTTCGCTGCAGTCTTTGAAGCCGTATTCGCTGGCCGCGTTCTGGAACGAGGTCAGCGCTGAGGAGGCACTGGATTCGGCGGTTTCGAGACCAGCCGTGTCGCCGCGCTCAGAGGCCAGTTTGACTTCGTCCTCGGCTTTGGCAAGTTCTTCAGCGGCACTGGAGAATTCGGCGTAGCCCTCGGTTTCCTGTGGCGTGCCGAGGTTGTTGAGGCTGGCGACCATGCCGCTGTAGAGATCGGCCGCCTGGGAGGCGGGGCTGCTGTTTTCAGTGCTGCTGGAGCCGACCGAGCCAACCGCGGCGTTGACCTCGGCGCAGATCGCGTCGCCCTGTTCGATCAGCTCCGCTTTGCTCATGGCCGCGGGCGCTGCTGTGGTTGTGGCCGTCGATTCGCTCGAATCGCTGCTGCCGCCACCGCCGCAGCCTGTGATCAGCAGTGAGGCCACGGGCAGAGCGAGGATCCATATGCGGCGAGGGCTCATGAGTGGCGAACGTAGCAAAGTGACTAGACGCTCTTTACGGGAATTTCAGCCCGCCGGTAGGTGGGCAAGACGGGACTGCGCCCCAGGGACTCGAACCCCGAAATCCAGCTCCAGAGGCTGGCGTGTTGCCAATTACACCAGGGCGCAACGCTAAGAGCTAAGAATACTGACGGGCCGCTCGGCTGCGGATCAGGCGCCGATCGCGGAAAGATCGCTGTCGGGATCGGCGATCTGGTCCTTGGCGCCGGAGACGTCGACGCCGTCGGCGAGCAGGCGGCGGGCCTCGGCGAGGTCTTCGGAGCGCTCGACACTGAGAGCACCGGCGACGCGGCCGTCCTTCAGATACCAGACGGAGAACTCGCCTTTGTCGCGATCACCGCGCCAGATCTCCTCGTCCCAGTCCTTTGCCGGGCCGACGTACTCGAGGCTGGCCCAATCGGCGAGGTCACTGAAGAAGTAAGGGACAACCTCATAGTCGGCGTCGGCGCCGAGCATGTTGCGGGCGGCATGGGCGCCCTGTTGCATCGCCACGTCCCAGTGCTCGACCCGGATGCGGCGGCCGTGGATGACGCTGTCGTAGGAGCAGCAATCGCCGGCGGCGTAGACGCCCTCGGTCGAGGTCTGCAACTTCGAGTCGCAGACGATGCCGTCGTCGACCTCGAGGCCGGCGCGCTCGGCCAGCATCGCGTCGGGGCGCACGCCGGCGCCGACGACAACCGCGTCGCACTCGACCGCCAGGCCGCTCTTGGTCAGCACGCCCTTGACCCGGCCGTCGCCCTCATAGGCCTCGAGCTCCTCGCCGCCGTGGATGGTCACGCCGTTGGACTCGAGCAACTGGTGGAACCAGCGGCCGGCCTCATCGCCGAAGGTGCGGGAGAGGGCGACCTCCTCCATCGTCACGATCGTGCACTTGCTGCCCTTGGCGGTCAGCGAGGCGGCGACCTCGGCGCCGATGTAGCTGCCGCCGATCAGGACAACGTGCTCGGCCGCCTTGGCGTCGGTGCGGATCGCGTCGGAGTTGCCGAAGGCGCGCAGGTAGTGGATGCCCTCGTTCTCGGCACCCTCGACGCGGAGGATGTTGACCATCGCCCCCGTGGCGATCAGCGCCTTACCGAAGCTGACCTCGTCGCCACCCTGCAGCTTCGCCGTACGCGCCGCCGGATCGAGCGACATCACGTTGGTGCCGCTGAGCAGCTCGACGTCGTTCTCGTCGTACCACTCGGGCGGGTTGACGTAAGCGTCGGCGCGCTCCGCCTCGCCGCGCAGGTACTCCTTGGAGAGCGGCGGGCGTTCGTAGGGCGGCTCGGGCTCGCGGCCGGCCAAGAGAATCGAGCCCTCCGCCCCGCGCTTGCGCAGCTCCGACGCGCAGTTGGCGGCGGCGAGGCCGCCACCGATGAGGAGGAAGTCGACCTCGCGCTCAGCCACTGCCGTTGCCCGAGCCGTTGCCGCCAGAGGGACCGAACATGTCCTTCAGCTGCTCCTCGTGGCCCGGGTCGAGCACCGCCAGCACCTCATCGCCGACCTCGAGCACCGTGTCGGCGACGGGGACGAAGCCCTTGCCGTTGCGCAACACCGAGATCAAGAGGCTGCCTTCAGGCATTTCGAGGTCGCCGACACGCCTCCCGGTTACCCCGGAGTCCTTGCCCAGCAACATCTCGATGATCTCCAGCTGCTCCTCCTGCAGGTCGAGCAGGTGGACGAGGCCGTACTCGGGCACCTCGTGCTCTAGCAGGCGCAGGATCAGATCAGTGGCCGAGACCGAGGGCTTGATCCCGAGCAGGTCGAAGTGGGGCTTGTTGCGCGGATTGTTGACGCGGGCGATGACCCGCTCGACGTTGTACTTCTCGCGCGCCACCTGGCAGATCAGCATGTTGTCCTCGTCGTCGCCGGTGACCGCGATCAGCATGTCGGCGCGTTCGATCCCGGCTCGCTCCAGCACCCAGAGCTCGGAGGCATCGCCGTAGGAGACGTTGTGCTCGAGCTCCTGCTCGACGGTCAGGTAGCGGCGGCGGTTGTTCTCGATCACCGTCACCTCGTGTTCCTTTTCGAGCAGCTCGCGGGCCAGGTTCCAGCCCACCTTGCCCGCGCCGACGACGATGATGTACATCAGGAGGCCTCGCGCACGTCGCCCTCGCGAACGGCGCTCTCGAGCATGTCGATCGCGACCCGGGTTGGGCAGACCGTGTGCATGCCCTGGCGCTCGTACCATTCGGCCCGCAGCGGGTCGAGGATGCGGGCAATCACGGTCGGCACGTTGTAACGGCGCTGGGCGATCTGGGCGATGACGATGTTGGTGTTGTCGCCGTCGGTGGAGGCGATGAAGGCATCGGCGTTCTCGATCCCGGCGGCGACCAGAGCGTCGGTCTCCAGGCCGGCCCCGACCGTGAACTGGCCACCGAGGTCCTCCCAGCCCTTGTCGAGCCCGACCTCGAGCCGCGCGTGCGACTCGGGATCCTCGTCGAGGCAGGAGACTTCGTGCCCCTCGCTCAGCATCGAGCGAGCGACAGAGGAGCCAACGCGGCCACAGCCAACGATCAGGATGAACATGGGCGTGAGTCTAGCCCGCAAACGCCTCGTCTGGCCGTCCAGGCCCCTTGCCATGCCATTCCCAGGATGGGAAGGTCGGCTACCGAAAAGTATTTACTTTTCAAAGCGCAAATTCGACGAAAGGGGACCAAGTGTCTCGCCTCAAGCACATGACCAGAACGTTGGGCCTGCTGACCCTCGCGCTCTACGCGGTGACGCTGGTGGCTGGCGCCAGTGGCGCTAGCGCCGCGAGCTGGAGAGTAAGCGGCAAAGAAGTCACTACCGAATTATCGCCGGCAGTCGCGATCAAAGAAATCGAGGGCAGCAAAGCCACTCTCTTAACGACCATTTCCGGCATCAAAGTTGAATTCTTATGCACGACGCTGCAGCCGATCAACGTAAAACTGAAACCAGCGGGCGTGATCGCCTTCGAATCGCAACTCAAGTACACGGGCTGCATCACAAAGCTGAACGGGACGACTAGCGGACCATGCGAACCGGTCAGCGGAGGCACAGAAACCGGCGTCATCAAAACGAGCCTCCTCAAAGGCCAACTCGTCGCCCTTGAAAGCTCCGGCGTCGTCCGATTCGAACCGACCACCGGCGAAACATTGGCCACTCTTGAAATGGGTGCCGAATGCTCAATTGGTGCCAAAACCGCGATGATCGGAAACATGGTCTTCAAAGATTCCGCCTTGGGAACAGAAGCTGAAACACACTTAGCAACGGAATCTCCAGCAACGGAACTCTGGGTCATAAGCAAAACCACCGAACACAAGCTCACCTTCGACGGCAGCATGATATTCAAGCTTGGAGGAGTCCATGCTGGTCTTTCGTGGAGCGGAAATGTTCCAGTACCACCCAAAGAAACGACATGGCTCGTCAAAGGGACCGCAATCGGAACCGAATTATCGCCACTCGTAGCCGCAAATGAACTCGAGGGCAACGACGCCACCCTGTTAACGAAAATCGCAGGGGTCAAAGTTGAAGTCTTATGTACCGCGACGCAACTCTCTGGAGTAAAACTCCAGTCGAAAGGGACACTGTCCTCAGAATCTCAGGTCAACTTCTCCGGCTGCCTCACCAAGCTCAACGAAAAAGAAAATGGCGCCTGCGAACCCAACAACAAAGGCGTCGAACCCGGAGCAATCTCTTCCCAGGCGCTAAAAGGCACGCTGATATATCACGAAGGCTCTGGCCTCGTGCGACTCGAACCCGCGTCGGGCGAAACCATCGCGACAATTGAAACCAGCGCCACCTGCTCAGTAGGCACGAAAATTCCGCTGCTCGGCAAAGTAACGCTGAAAGACTCGTCCTTTGCCACGGAAGCCGAAACGCATTTAGTGGTTGCAGGACCCTTAACGGAACTCTGGGCTGTCAGTAAAACCGAAGAACACAAAGTCACCCTCGACGGAAGCGCCGTCGTTCGGCTGGCCAGCTCTCACGCGGGGCTTTCCTGGAGTGGCTTCGTGATAGCCCCTGCTCCGGGCCCCGGCTGGAGAGTCAAAGGTGCTGAAGTTACGCCAGCCTTAATACCTGCTGTAACTGTTAAAGAACTAGAGAAAAACGATGCCACGGTCTTAACCAAAATTGCAGCGACTAAAGTTGAATATTTATGCAGCTCTCTGCAAGCTATTAACGCAAAACTGGAACCAAAAGGAGCCGTCACTTTTGGCTCACAGCTGAAGTTTTCGGGTTGCACGACAAAGCTGAACGGAGTGACAAGCGGTGCATGTGAACCTGTCAGTGGAGGCACAGAAGCAGGGGTCATTAAAACTAAATTGCTGAAAGGATCTCTGGTCTTACACGAAGGCGCCGGAATCGTTCGCCTCGAAGCAACCGAAGGCGAAACTCTGGCAACACTCGAATTCAGCGCTGAATGTGCGATTGGAAGCAAAACTCCGATCATAGGTAAATTGACCCTTCAAGATTCATCCATCGGTACAGAAGCGGTCACTCATTTAGCTTCCGCCGGCCCCTTAACCGAACTCTGGGCCATCAGCAAAACGGAAGAACACAAAATCACGATTGACGGAAGCATCGTGACGGCGCTAGCGGGCGTACACGCCGGACTACTTTGGAGCGGTGTACCTGAATAGCCCACGCGCCATGGGCTTAGAGAACGCCCAAAGAGCCATCGGAAGGTGCGTGAGCGATCCCGGTGGATCGCTCACGCACCGGCTTCATTTGAGGCTGGAACTATCGGCTCAGGCGAAGTTTCAGGCGGCGCCGTCAGCAGCACCCGGCAGGGCGCTTTCTTCAAGACGTACTCAGTAGCGGCGCCGATCTCGGCGGGCTTGGCAGCGCCGATGCCGCCAAGCCTGGCGCCGCCCTTGATCTTGGTCGGGGGCTCGCCACCGATCACGATCGCCTCGGAGTTGTAGCGGCGGGCGGATTCGACGATGCCGGCGCCGATGCCGCGAGCCCGCACCACCTCGGCGGTTACGTTGACGTCCTCGTACTCCTCGCCGACGTCGCTGGCCCGCTTCAGGGCGCGCTGCGCCCCCTCCTCGATTTCGGCCGGCAGCTCGGCGTCGAGCGGCAGGGTCAGAGGCACCTCGATCACGTAGACGAGGTCGAGCCGGGTCTCCTCCTCCCCGCTCTCGGCCTCCTCCTGCTCGGCCGCGGCGAGCCGGCCGGCGGTGGCGACGATGTCGTCGTCGAGCTTGGTACCGAAGACGGGCACGAGGATGTTGCGGAAGGCGACTTCCGGCACCTGCTTGGTCAGCGCCTTCTCGCTGACGGTGACGCGCTTGGTCAGCGTCGTCCCCTCGAAGCCCTTGCGGTAGATGACGTAGAAGAGCAGGCCGAAGGTCATCCAGCTGAGGCCGACCCAGCGGGCGGTGTCGTGGTAGATCAGCACGCTGATGAAAGCGAGGGCGCTGACTACGCCGCCGACAAGCGCGGGCAGTGGCAGCTGGGCGCCGCGCCACTCGACGTCGAGGGGGACGCGGAAGGGACGCGGACGGTCGGGCTGAGTGACGCGCAGGCGCAGGATCGAGAGCTGGGCGATCGTGATCGCCAGCATCGCGCCGAAGGCGTAGAGGCCGGCGAGCAGCTTGACGTTGGTCGGCAGCACCAGGCCGATCGCGATCACACCGGAGATCGCGATCGCCACCTGCGGCGTCGCGTGGCGGCTGTTGAGCTTGCCCAGCCAGCTGGGGATCTGGCGGTTGATCGCCAGCGTGTAGATATGGCGGGAGACGCCGAGCAGTGCCGTCGTAACGGCCCAGAAGAGGACCGGGGTGGCAATGAGGACGACTAGCCAGCGCATCGCGTCGGAGACCCAGACCGGGTGGTAGGCAGAGACGACGCCGAGCACCGGCGCCTCGACGTAGCGGTGGCCAAGGGCGGTTTCGGGGCCGTGGGGCCCGGCGACGACCGGTACCGCCATCAGCGCGATTGCCGCCATGCCGGCATAGACCAGCGGCACCGCCATGGCGCCAACCGAGACGATGCGCTTGAGGTCGCGCGGGTTGACGTTGATGTCGGGAGCGAGGTCCGAGGCGGCCTCGATGCCGGCGTAGGCGAGCATCGCCACCACGGAGGCGTAGACGATGTCGTGGAAGTCGGGACTGGTGAAGAGGTTGATCTGGTCGGTGAGGCGGTCGGGGTGGAAGACCGCGAGCACGCCGACGACGATCACGGCCAGCTGCAGCGCGATATCGGCGAGCGCGAGGATCGCCAGCGGCCGCTCGCGGCTGCGGCCGGTGATGTTGAGCATGTTGAGCACGCAGGCCGCGACGATCACGGCGCCGGCGATGCCGATCTCCCAGCCGGCCTCGGAGAGGTTGTGCGAGATCGGCTCCAGGTAATGCGGGACCGAGATCGCCGCCAGGGCGGCGACGATCAGGTAGTCGATCAGGATCGCCCAACCGGCGATAAAGGCGATCAGCTCGTTGAAGGCGTTGCGAGCGAAGCTCGAGGAGCCGCCGCGTTCGCGCAGCATCGCCCCGCCCTCGACGTAGCTGAGCGTAGTGACGACGAAGAGCAGGCCAGCGGCCAGGAAGATGACGGGCGTCAGTCCGAGGCCACGATCGGCGACGACGCCGAGCGAGAAGTAGATCGAGAAGCCGACCGCCGAGTAGACGGCGACGAAGAGCCCTGGCACGCCAGTGGCGCGCTGCAGGAGCGGCTCCAGCCGCGGTTTCGAAGGCTGCTCGGGCGGCTGCGGCGACTTTTCGTCCTGGGCCGGCGTGCTCACGTACGAGACGCTATCCAGAGCCGACCGGCGCCGACGGCAAGGAAGGCGATGCCGAGCAGGGTGCCAACCGAGAGCGGACCGCCGCCGTTGGCGAGGGTGGCGACGAGGAGCAGCAGGCCGAGAACGATGAAGGCGAGCGAGAAGGCGCGGACGGAGCCCTGATAGATCCGCTCGGGAGAGGCCACGCGAGCGATTCTAGGCGAGCGCAGGCGATATCTCGGTGCCCCGTTGCGCTCCCTGTTCGGAGACGACGATGACGCGACAGGGGCGCTCGCCCAGGACCGTCTGCAGAGTCTTGTCGTAGAGGGGGCGGCCGTTGCGATAGCGCAGGCCGACGACCACGGCCGCCGCGTTGATCAGCTTTGCCTCATCGGCAATGTCGTAGCCGGCCTGACCGGGCCGGACCCGCTCGACGTGACCGGTCACCCGCTGACCGCCGATCAGCTTCGCCTGCTCGATCTTGCTCTGCGCCTCTCCCTCCTGGTCAGGCAGCTCGGCGTTCAGTGGCAGGTGGGTCGGTACGGTCAGCATCGAGTGCACGTGGATCCCGCGGCGGCGCTTGGAGGCGAGCTTGATCGCGGTGGCGACCACCTCCTCGGAGAAGGGCTGGTCATCCTCGAAGGCGACCAGGACGCTGCGGTACTCGATCTCCTCGACCCCAAGCGGCTCGGGGGTCAGCACCTTGACTGTCTCGGTCAGGGGCAGACCTTGATTGCGGCGGTAGAGGACGTAGACGAGGATGCCGAGCGCCATCCAGCCAGTGCCGACGATGAGCGTGCGCGGGTTGAGCGCCATCACGACGATCCAGGCGGCAAAGGTGCCGAGGCCGCCGAGGACGGCCGTGAGCGGCACATCGGTGCCGAAGGCGCGGAAGTTGAGTGGAGGCTTCCAGGGCCGCTCGACGCCGGACTGGCGGCGGCGCAGCTGGATCACCGCGACGTGGGCGATCGTGAAGGAGAGCATCGCCCCGAACGAGTACATCGTCGCCAGGAAGTCGGTCTTGCCGGGAATCAGGGTAACGATCGCGATCGCGGCGAAGATCAGGATCGCGATGTAGGGGGTGCGGTACTTGGGGTGGACCTGGCGCAGGCCCTCGGGAAGCTGGCGATGCTGGCCCATCGAGTAGGTGAGGCGGGAGACGCCGATCAGGCCGGCGTTGGTGGCGATCAGCAGGATCACCGCCGCCAGCACGCCGACGTAATAGCGGAGGATTTCCGTCGGGCCCGATGAGAGGCCGAGGTTCTCGACGATGCCGAGGATCGGGTCATCGGCGAACTTCGAGCCGAGCGCCGTCGTGTAATGGCCCGCTGCGTCCTTGACCACCGGCATCGCCGAGAGGGCGACGATCGGAATCAGCAGGTAGAGACCGAGGACCGCGACCACCACCAGGCCGACGCTTTTCGGGATCGTTTTGGCCGCGTCCTTGGCCTCCTCGGCCATGTTCGAGATCGTCTCGATGCCGGTGTAGGCGATCATCCCGACCGCGATACCGAGCGCGAAGTCGCTCCAGGTCGGCGCGACACCGAGGTGAACGTTGTCGACCAGGACCTGCGGGCTGAAGACGAGGACGAGGCCGATTCCCACGAGGACAACCTGGGTTGCGAGGTCGGCGATGGCGAGGATCAGGTTGAGCTTCGCCGACTCCTCGGTGCCGCGGATGTTGATCAGCGCCAGAGCGAGGATCAAGACCGCGCCACCGATGATGTCACCGGGGCTGTCGCCAAGCCAGGGCCAAAAGACCGCCAGGTAGTGAGGCACGAAGAAGGCCGAGATCGCGACCGTGATCGTGTAATTGAGCATCTGCCCCCAGGCCGCGATGA
This sequence comes from uncultured Solirubrobacterales bacterium, assembly GCA_963732225.1. Classification (GTDB taxonomy): domain Bacteria; phylum Actinomycetota; class Thermoleophilia; order Solirubrobacterales; family 70-9; genus VRUE01. Next base: position 8,701 of record CAVSYR010000006.1, on the reverse strand, counting down.
AGCTGACGAGCTCGTTGAAGGCGTGGCGGGCGAAGCTCGAGGAGCCGCCAGCCTCCGGGAACATCACCGTCGCCTCGGCATAGGTCGCCGCCGTGGCGGCGAAGATCAAGCCCGAGATGACGAAGGCGACAGGCGTCAAGCCCAGCGCAAACGCCGCCGTAACGCCAAGCGCATAGTAGATCGAGGAGCCGACGTTGCCGTAGGCGGCGGCGAACAGCGCCCCAACGCCGTGAACGCGGCTCAGCGATTCATCGCGGGGGATGCGCTGGGCCATCAGGCGTCCTTTTTGCTCAACATTTTCAGTTTATTTCTTTTATCTTTTGCTTCAACCGCCTACGCCCAACCAGAGGAGCGTCGACCTTGCGCATTCGAAAGCATCATCTCGTATTCCTAGCCATCTGCTTTACAGCCACTGTGAGCTCGAGTCTGCTCGTCACAGCGAAGGCGGAAGCTGCCCCCACCTGGACCATCGGCCCCAAAGCCGAACTGCCGGCCGAACTCTCGGCCAAAGCCGAAAAAGCGCTCGTCCTCACAACCAAAATCGCCGGCATCAGCGTCGAATACTCCTGCACCGGCATCTCGCTCGACAAAACCCTGATCGAAGCGGAAGGCAAAGGCACCGGGACGGCGTTATTCAGCGGTTGCATCACTCGCCTCAACGGCGCGACGAGCACCCCCTGCGAACCCAAGGTTGGGACCGAAAAAGGCAAGATCGCCAGCAAAGCGCTCAAAGGCCAACTCGTCCTGCACGAAGGCACGACGACGCTCGCCAAAGTGACGGCTGTAGAAGGCGAAACGCTCACCACAATCGAATCGGGCGCAGAATGCCCAATCGGCGCCAAAGTTCCGGTGATCGGAACCCTCTATCTCAAAGACGCCGGTGGGGAATTCGAAGTCTCAAAGGAAGCTCACCTGCTCGAAACAGGGCCCTTAACCACACTGTGGACGATCAGCAAAACGGCCGAACACGTGGCGACGACTAGCGGTAGCGCGGGCTTCAGCCTCGCCGGAGAACATCTGCATCAGCCCTGGAGTGGGTCGGGGAGCAAATCGATCTGGACCATCGGCCCCAAAGCCGAACTGCCGGCCGAACTCTCGGCCAAAGCCGAAAAAGCGCTCGTCCTCACAACCAAAATCGCCGGCATCAGCGTCGAATACTCCTGCACCGGCATCTCGCTCGACAAAACCCTGATCGAAGCGGAAGGCAAAGGCACCGGGACGGCGTTATTCAGCGGTTGCATCACTCGCCTCAACGGCGCGACGAGCACCCCCTGCGAACCCAAGGTTGGGACCGAAAAAGGCAAGATCGCCAGCAAAGCGCTCAAAGGCCAACTCGTCCTGCACGAAGGCACGACGACGCTCGCCAAAGTGACGGCTGTAGAAGGCGAAACGCTCACCACAATCGAATCGGGCGCAGAATGCCCAATCGGCGCCAAAGTTCCGGTGATCGGAACCCTCTATCTCAAAGACGCCGGTGGGGAATTCGAAGTCTCAAAGGAAGCTCACCTGCTCGAAACAGGGCCCTTAACCACACTGTGGACGATCAGCAAAACGGCCGAACACGTGGCGACGACTAGCGGTAGCGCGGGCTTCAGCCTCGCCGGAGAACATCTGCATCAGCCCTGGAGTGGGTCGGGGAGCAAATCGATCTGGACCATCGGCCCCAAAGCCGAACTGCCGGCCGAACTCTCGGCCAAAGCCGAAAAAGCGCTCGTCCTCACAACCAAAATCGCCGGCATCAGCGTCGAATACTCCTGCACCGGCATCTCGCTCGACAAAACCCTGATCGAAGCGGAAGGCAAAGGCACCGGGACGGCGTTATTCAGCGGTTGCATCACTCGCCTCAACGGCGCGACGAGCACCCCCTGCGAACCCAAGGTTGGGACCGAAAAAGGCAAGATCGCCAGCAAAGCGCTCAAAGGCCAACTCGTCCTGCACGAAGGCACGACGACGCTCGCCAAAGTGACGGCTGTAGAAGGCGAAACGCTCACCACAATCGAATCGGGCGCAGAATGCCCAATCGGCGCCAAAGTTCCGGTGATCGGAACCCTCTATCTCAAAGACGCCGGTGGGGAATTCGAAGTCTCAAAGGAAGCTCACCTGCTCGAAACAGGGCCCTTAACCACACTGTGGACGATCAGCAAAACGGCCGAACACGTGGCGACGACTAGCGGTAGCGCGGGCTTCAGCCTCGCCGGAGAACATCTGCATCAGCCCTGGAGTGGGTCGGGGAGCTGATACATCGAGGAGCCCAAGTGGTTTGCTTGGGCTCCTCGATCAACCTAGATATCAGTCAGTATTACGGTTCGGCGCAAACTTCTTCAGTTCCTACAGTTTCTCTGACACAGCCAGTCACAGCAAACGTACCGGCCCCCGTAGCAACTCCTGTAGGAGCAAACTTGAGGTAGGCACCCGCGCGATTGAATCCTTCAAGAAGCCCCTTTCTAAAGGCCCCTTCGAAGGTTGCGTTTTCCAGACCAAAGAACTGGAACTGGTAAATGCATAGCTCTCCGGGCGCTGCTTTGGGGTTCTGTTCAAGTTCGGCCGGAGTTGGACATGCACCACCTTCCGAGAAAGCACCTCCAGATCCCGCAACTCCGAAGTGTACGTGTTCCGGTTCCATATTTTGAATAAGTGGAATTGGAAAGGAAATTGGGACACGAATTCCTTCTGCGTCTTCTTCAGTGCCGTTGAAGGCCCAATTGCCCGTCTCCGTGGCGCCTTCCGGGAGCGTACCACCGGCCGTCCATGGAGAGCCATTTTCGCCCGGTTCCCCTTGCAGCCCTTTTCCATTGCATGCATAAGTAGTGGCGACACCCGTCACGAATTTAGAGCCTCCACGACCTTCACAATTCGGAGTAGCAATCGGCTCAGTACTGGCCACCACGCTCGTACCGGGGGCACCCGCATCACCTTTCGCGCCCGCGGGGCCTTGGGCTCCCTGAGATCCTATCGGTCCCGGAGCGCCTGTATCACCCTTTGGCCCCTTTGGGCCCTTCGGACCCCGCGGGCCCGTCTTGCCTTTGCTCTGCTTAGAAGCAGTTGCCGCTCCATGCTGGCTCGCGGCGAAGGCTCCACCACTGAGTGCCACGATCAGAGCAATGATCGCAACGGTGAGCCCGGGCCCGTTAGCGCTGAGACGGCTCTTTAGATGTTTTCCTGTCTTATTCATGTTGGGTATTTCTCCTCCCTGGTTACTTGATTTGAGAATTCATTGTGGTCCCACCCACAGGAATAGTCGACACTCGATCTATGCGGCGAAAGCCTCTCTTTCTCGCTGCATGACATCGAACGCACTCGACGCGCCAATAGCTGGCGCCAAGATCAGATAAGTAAGATAGTCGGTGAGCTGTGGTGCGTTGCTGACACCACGACTTCCCCGAAGGTGTCGAAGACCACCCCAAAGGGCTCCCACTGAAGCTTCGGTAACGCTCTTACGAAGCGCTATGCCAGGTATTGCTTCGGCCATAAGCGCATTAAGCTCGACCGCAAGGAAACCTTGCACTCGGAGTCTCGCCGAAACCATTCCAGCAAAAGCGTCGCCAAGGTAGACATCACTCAGAGATGGCTCCCACGCCAATTGCCTGCACAAAGAGTTGACCGTCCGAGCCAGACATATCGTCGACGTGCCTTCGTCTTGAGATTCATATCGAATCCGACGCAACGTTTCGGCTATTTTTAAGCTGACCGCTGCAGTCAAGCAGGATTCGACGTCCGGGAAACTCGCAAAAAACCTTTTGCGAGACACTCCAGCAGCAGTGGCAATGGCATCAGGCGTAAGCGTGCTCGTTCGATAACTGCGAGATGCCAACTTAGTAGCCCCTGAAAGAAGGAGGACAAGATCACTGTTCGCGTTTGTGATCTCTCCAATTCCGGCCGGATAGACCGGATCAGCCGCAGACGCGACGTACCCGTCACGGTGTGGACAACGGTCGTTTTCTCGGGGAACAAGCCGCACGATGGATGGATCCACATACGCGCTCACCCATTCGGCCAAATCGTTGGCATCTCTAGCCAAATCCAAAGCGTTTCCGCTCACCAACCGGGACCGCGCAATGGACGCGAGCCCATCGATGATGGATCTCCCTATAAGGGTCGATACTGCGGACCCAAAACCTGCTCCGGCTACGCTCCGCTCCATACGTGACTTGAAGAGCTGTTCTACATGGCGCAGTTGATCTCGAGAGCGGTCTCCCGCTCGATAAGGACTGAGGAGCAACACGTAGGCCTCTTGCGGCGCGGTGCCCCAATCGTATGCAATGCGCGCAACAACACGCCCGATAGCGCCTTTAGCGTCATGCGCCTCCGATAGGGATTCGTCCAGCTTGCAGAGCTCCTTCTGGGCAACCCACCGATGAGCCTCGAGGAAGCAATCTTCCTTCCCCGCGTAATGCTTGTAGAAGCTACGACTGGAGACCCCTGCCCGCTGCGTGAGCTCCCGGATCGTGACAGCGTCATATCCACGTTCTGCCGTCAACTCGATCATTGCGGATCTGATCCGCCCCAACTGATGGCTGGCGACCTCCCCAGCAGAGTGCCCCGGTCCCGGTTTCAGCTTGCCGGATGGTGCGGTATGCCCTTGAGACGGGCCACCTCCACGCAGCCGCTCATGCCTCCCGGGCATGACCCCCGACTCCAACCGCAGCTGCGGCAAATCCCGTCTCCCTCTCCCTAGGACCTCTTGCGTATCAAGAAACTTTCTAATTCGTACCAGATTCGGGTTGGGCTTTCAAGCGCTGGTGGGGAGCGTGGAGCTTCGTCCTGCTTGCCGGCGCCATGGGGCCCGGGCCGTGCTCGCTGGCACGGCCCGGGCGCTGTGATGATCGCGCTATCGCGATCGGCGATAACTGGAATGGACTAGGCGGCTTCACCTGCCCATTTGAGACCTGCGTGGACTCCTTCCAGGAAAGCCCAGAAGCTGCCTAAAATGGTCAGTTTGTGTTCTTCAGTTTTACTGATGGCCCATAGTTCGGTACCGGGGCCGAATTCCCATAAATGTTCGACCACGTGCGTCTTGAACTGACCGAGGCAATCCTTGAAGAAAATCTTACCGATCACTGGAATTTTTTCCCCAATCGCGCATTCTGCGCCGCTTTCGATCGTCGCGAAGGTTTCCCCTTCGTCCGGCTTGATTTCGGTGAGTTCTTCGTGCGACCCGTTTAAGACGATTAAGCCGTGAAATCGCTTACTTAAGATCACGCCTGCTACTCCTTCGGTTTTCGGTTCACAAGGAGCAGAGGTCGAACCATTCAGTTTGCTGGTGCAGCCGGTGAATTTGAAGTCAAACCAAAAGCGCCGGGGCTCTCGCCCCGGCGCTTTGGCACTGCACTTCCCTGAGGCTCTGGCCTAGGGGTTTTCGGCGTTGTTCCTGCGCACCGCGGCAGCAGAGGCGACGTTAAGCGTGCCTTTGAGGATCGCGGTGTTCTTGCCGGCCGGGGCGGGGACGCCAGCGGCGGCGTTGATGATCGGGTCGAGGATCAGTTCGACCAGGAACCCTCCGCAGCCCGAGGCGCCGGGGGCCGACCATGAGTTGTCGACCAGTTTGTTGTTTTTGGCGACCAGGATGCGGCCTTCCTCGAGGAATTCGATTTCCCCGGCTGAGCCGGTGATCGCTTTGTTGGGCAGCGGCGGGTTGGTCGTGCCCGAGGTCAGTTTCCAGGTCAGCGGCGAGCCCGAGGAGCCCACGTAGCAGCCGGAGCCCAGGAACGGGTTTTCCAGGTGGACCTTGACCGGCATCTGCAGCGCCGTGCCGGTTTCGCCGGCGAGGTTGTTTTCCGAGATGCGGATGTCGGTAGCTGGTTTGGCCAGTTCGAGCGTTGCGTTGAGGCCGGTGAGGCCGTTTTCGAAGGCCAATTCGCAGCTGAAGCGCAGAATCGGTTCTTTGATTTCTTTGCAGTTGACGATGCCGGCGAGACCGCCGGGCACCGGCTGCGGTGTTTTGGAGAGCGTGATGCCGTTGGTGGCGGCGTAGAATTTGGCGAATTCAGCGCCTTCTTTTTCTTCGGTCGCTTCGCCGTAGCCGCCCTGCAGGGTGACCGGGTTGACGATCGGCACTTTCTTTGAGCCGAGCACCACTTCGCCCGATGAGGTCACGTCGTAGACGCATTTGATCACTTCGGTGTTTGGGTATGGGCACTGGGCGAATTTGGTGTAGTTGCCGGTCAGTTTCGCCTGGGCTACCCCGGCGAAGCTGAGCGCGGCAAGTGCCACGAGGAGAAGCGCCGTCAGGGCCCTTCTCGTCTTGTGCGTACTCATATCTCCCTCATTCCTGTTTTGTGTTTTGGGTACTGGAAGAAGCTTTTGGCCGAATCGGGCTCAGCCGTGCGCGTAGAGCGCCGGCAGCAGGCCGACGTTGCCGGAGACTTCGAGGATCTGCCCGCGCGCTTCGCGGGCATCGAAGCCGGGGGCAAGCGCCAGGCGCTTGGGCAGCGCGTAGAGGGCGAACATGTAGATTTCCCCGCGGCCTTCGGGGCAGATCGAGTAGCCCCGCTTGCCGAAGCCGTTGGTGCCCACCACCGCCCCCTTGGGCAGCTTGCCTTCATCGATGCCGGCAAGGCTTGGATCGAGGCCGCTCACTGCCCAATCGACGAAGAGCTGGCCTCCTACCGGCTGCACGTTCATCGCGTAGAGCGCCAGTTCGGCCGTGCCGGCCGGGACGCCGCTCCAGTGAAACTGCGGCCAGCTGTCTTTGCCATCGCAGCTATAGGCGGGGGAAAGGCTGCCGGGGTTGCCTTCGCTGGCGAGGATCGCGGGGCTTTCGAGCTTCATGTCGGCGACCGTGGCGTTGGCCAGTTCGGCGGGCGTGGCGCCCTGCTCGCGGGGGGCCTTGGGCGTGGCGATGCGCTGGCCGTGCTTTTGGCCGCCCGCCGGGCCCGAGGAGCCGGGATCAGAGCCAGAGCCGGGCTCAGCGGCCGCTTGGGAATCAGCCTGCGCCTTTTCGCCGGGCGCGCCCTTGGAGGCACTCCCAGCGCTGGGAGAGTCAGCACCAGGGGCCGCGCTGGCAGAGTGAGAGCTCGCCGTGCCCTGGCCTTCGGGTTCTGAGGAGCCGCCCCCGCAACCGACGAGGGCAAGCGCCGCAAGTGCGAGCGCCAGGAAGGCCCTGGCGCTCGCACCCTTGGCAGCGGACGCTAGGAAACGCTCAGCGCCTGTTCTCTGTGCCACTGGAATGCTTCAGTTGGGAAGAGACCGCTCCATTCGATTTTCTGACCGAGCGCTTTCAGCGACGTCCCCGTCGCGGTAAGCGTCGATGAGTTGAACGTGGCGGTTTCCGTGGTGTTGTTGATCGAACCGCCGGCCGAACCGGTCACGGTGACCAAGATCCCTCCCAGCACGCATTCTTCACCGGCGTAGAGGATCGGGACTTTCACCCCTTCGATGATGATGTAGGGGGTGGTTGAGACCGTGGTCAGTTTCGATGCCCACGGCAGCGCTTCGGCTTTGATCGATTTGACCGTGCAAGCCGAGCTGTTGGTGGTGCAGTTGTAGAGGGGGACTTCCGTCACTTCCCCCTTGCCCGTGCCGGCTTCGTTTTTGATCGTCAGTTTGTAGAGGAAATTTTCACATTTGGTGGTCAGGCCCGGAACGGTCAGGGCGCTTTCATAAGCGCCGCCGAGGATCACTTCGGTCCCTTCCAGTGATTTGCTTTCAAACTTCCAGGCGGGTGCCGCGCTCGCTGAGGTGGCGAATATCGCGCAAAGCACCGCCAGGGCCGCCAGAGCGGCACCAATAGCTGTTTGCTTGCTTCTCATCGTTCTCATCATCTCCTTGCGCAGTTCGCCTATGGGTTTTCTTTGTTGTTTTTGGACACGGCGGCCGATGAGGCGACGTTCAGCGTGCCTTTGAGGATCGCCGTGTTGTGCCCAGCGGTAGTGCTGCCGAGCTGCGCGTTGATGATCGGGGTGACGAGGAAGGAGAGAATGCCGCCACAACCGGTTGCGGCAGGCGCCGACCATGAGTTGTCAACCAGTTTGTTGTTTTTGGCGACCAGGATTCGGCCTTCCTCGAGGAATTCGATTTCCCCGGCCGAGCCGGTGATTTTTTTGTTCGGTGCCGGTGGGTTGGTTTCGCCCGTGCTCAGTTTCCAGATGATCGGGTTGCTGGCAGAGCCGACGAAGCAGCTTTTGCCCAGGAAGGGGTTTTCCAGGTGGACCATGACCGGCATCTGCATCGCCGTGCCGATTTCACCGGCGAGGTTGTTTTCCGATACCCGGATTTCTGAGGCTGGCTTGGCCAGTTCGAGGGTCGAGTTGACGCCGGTCAGGCTGTTTTCGAAGAAGAATTTGATCAGCGCTTTGACCAGGGCCGGCTGAGAGGCTTCGGGGATGATCCCGAGCAGCCCACCGGGGACGTTCTGCGGTGCTTTGGAGAGCGTGATGCCGTTGGTGGCGGCATAGAATTTGGCGAATTCAGCGCCTTCTTTTTCTTCGGTGGCTTCGCCGAAGCCGCCCTGCAGGACGACCTGTTTGGTGATCGGGACGACCTTCGATCCGAGCACCACTTCGCCCGATTCGGTCACCGAGTAGATGCATTTACGGACTTCTGTGTTGGTGTAGGGGCAGTTGACGAATTTGGTGTAGTTGCCGGTCAGTTTCGCCTGGGCAACACCGGCCAGGCTGAGCGCGGCCAGCGCGACGGCCAAAAGCGCCGTCCCCACCACCCTCGTTCTGTGCTTTTGCATGATTTGATCGCTCCTGTCTTCATT
>CAVSYR010000005.1:0-1091390 GCA_963732225.1 uncultured Solirubrobacterales bacterium | reverse complement strand
ATCCAGAACCCGAAGGAGACGCTGAAACGAAAGCTGATCGAAGCGCACCTCGCCTACGAGGAGGAGGAAGCCCACACGAAGGAATGGATCCTCACCGCCTACCTCAACACCGCGCCGTACGGGACGGTCGAAGGCGAGACCGCGGTCGGCGTCGAGGCGGCGGCGCAGACCTACTTCGGCAAGCCGGCCAAACGAGCTGGGCCTGAACGAATCGGCGCTGATCGCCGGCCTGCCGCAGGCGCCCTCCGAATACAACCCCTTCCTCGACCCGCACGCGGCGCTGCAGCGTCGCGACGAGGTGCTCGACTCGATGCACGAGCAGGGCTACATCAGCGGCGACGAATACCGCGAAGCCCTGCACAGCGGCCTCGGCCTCAGCCCCGGCCACAAGTACCGGGTGATCCGCGACCCCTTCCTCTTCGACCTCGTCCAGCAGGAGCTGATCGACAAGTACGGGATCAACACCGTGCGCAACGGCGGGCTCAAGGCCTACACGACGATCGACCCCGAACTGCAGGAACGGGCGCAGGAAGCGGTCGACTCGTGCAGCGTCTGCTACCCCGAAGGCGGTCCCGCCGCTGGTCTCGCCTCGATCAGTCCGAAGACGGGTGAAATCGTCGCCCTCGCCTCGACCGAAGGCTACGACAGCGAAAGCGAATTCAACTATGCCTGGCAGGCGCACCGCCAGCCCGGCTCCTCGTTCAAGACCTACGTACTGACCACGGCGATCAAGCAGGGGATCGACCCCAGCAGCACCTATTACAACGGCACTTCGCCGATGACGCTCGAAACGCCTGGAGGTGGGACCTGGACCGTCAACAACGCCGAGGCGGGAGGCGGCACGATGTCGCTCGAAGAAGCGACCTGGGACTCGGTCAACGTCATCTTTGCCCAGCTCGACCTCGACGTCGGGCCCGAAGAAGTCACCAAGACGGCGCACGAAATGGGCATCGAAGCGCCACTCGAATCGGTCCCGGCGGAGGCGATCGGCGGTCTCGCGGTCGGCGTCACGCCGCTCGAACAGGCCGACGGCTACGCGACTCTCGCCAGCGGCGGCATCCACCACGACCCGACCGCGATCAGCAGGGTCGAATTCCCCAACGGCAAGGTCGACGAAACCGATCCGGACTCCGGCGAACGGGTGCTGACCGAGGGCCAGGCCTACGACGTGACCAAGATCCTCGAGGGCGTGATCACCCAGGGGACCGGGGCCGGCTACACCTACATGGGCTGTGGCGCCGAGGCCGGCAAGACCGGCACCTCGGAGGACCTCTCCGATGCCTGGTTCGTCGGCTACACGCCGCTCTACTCGACCGCGGTCTGGGTCGGCCACCCGCAGTCGCGCGAAGAAACCGGCTTCGGTGGTCCCACCGCCGGACCGATCTGGCGCTCGTTCATGGAATCGGCCGTCGCCGGTGACTGTCCCGAATTCCTCGAACCGACGACCCTGCCGGAACTGTCCGGCCTCGACAGCGAACACACCTCGGGCTCCTACGGCTCCTCGGGTGAATCCGAATACAACGAATACGAAGAAGAAGAAACGAGCGAAGAACCGTCGAAGGAAGGCAAAGAAGGCAACGAAGAAGGGGGAGGCCGCCCCCGAAGGTGAAGCCGAAGCTCCGGAAGCCGCACCCGAACCCGCTCCGACGCCGGCCGCGCCGCCGTCCCGGCGGTGGCATCAGCCCCGGCTGAGTGAAGAACATCGGCCTGAGCGGCGAGCCGCCGCCGACCTGGCTCGGGCTGCTGGCGACGCTCGCCGCGGTGGCGGCGGGCACGCTGATCGTCTACCCGCTGAAGTCGGTCGCGCCGGTGGTCTCGCTCGGGGTCGTCTACCTGCCGGGGATCCTGCTGATCTCGATCGTCTGGGGGCTGCGGCTGGGGCTGCTCGCCTCGCTGGCGAGCGCGTCGCCTTCAACTTCTTCCAGCTCCCGCCGCTGCACCGCTTCACGATCGCCGACGAAGAGAACTGGGTCGCGCTGGTCGACGTTCGTGATCGTGGCGGCGATCAGCAGCACCGTCGCCGGCCTGGCGCGGGGGCAGGCGCTCGAGGCCGAGCGGCGGCGCGAGCAGGCCGACCGGGCGCTGGCGGAGCTGGCGGCGCTGGCGCGAGGAGCGCGACCGGATGCAGGCGGAGATGGTCGAGGCGGAGGCGCTGCGCCGCAGCGACGAGCTGAAGACGGCGCTGCTGCGCTCGATCTCCCACGACCTGCGCACCCCGCTGACCTCGATCATCGCCAGCGGCGCGGCGCTCGGCTCGGCCACGCCGACCGCCGAGGAGCGGGCCGAGCTGAGCGAGGCGATCGTCGCCGAGGGCGAGCGGCTCTCGCGCCTGGTCGAGAACCTGCTCGACATGTCGCGGCTGGAAGCGGGCAAGGCCGAGCCGCACCGCGAGGCGATCGACCTGGCCGAGGTGCTCGACGCGCCCGCGAGGCGATCGACGCAGCCGGAGCTGGTGCGGCTGGCGCTCGACCGCGAGCTGCCGCTGGTCGAGGCCGACGCCGCCCAGCTCGAGCGCGCCTTCGCCAACCTGCTCGAGAACGCGATCCGCCACGGCGGCGGCAGGCCGGTGCTGGTCAAGTCGAGGCTCGTCGGTGACAAGATCACGGTGCGCGTGGTCGACCAGGGGCCGGGCATACCCAGAAAGCGAGTGGCAGCGGATCTTCGAGCCGTTCCAGCACGGTGCCGGCCGAACGGCGCGCAGGGCGGCGCCGGTCTCGGGCTGGCGATCGCCAAGGGCTTCGTCGAGGCCAACGGCGGCGAGATCGCGGTCGACTCGCTGCCCGGCCAGGGCAGCAGCTTCGTCGTCTCGATGCCGGGTCGGGAGCGTGTGTGAACGAGGTCGGCCCGCGTCCTCGTCTGCGACGACGAGCCGCAGATCCTGCGGGCGCTGAAGGTGATCCTCCGCGACGCCGGCTACGAGGCGGTCGCCGGCCGCCAGCGGCGAAGAGGCGCTCGACCTGGCCGCGGTGAAGCCGCCGGCGGCCGCGATCGTCGACCTGATGCTGCCCGACTATCGACGGCGTCGAGGTGACCAAACGGCTGCGCGAGTGGAGCGAGATGCCGATCATCGTCCTCTCCGCCGTCGGCGAGGAGGAGGCGAAGGTGCGCGCCCTGGCCGCCGGTGCCGACGACTACGTGACCAAGCCCTTCGGCCCGCCGGAGCTGGTGGCCCGGCTGCAGGCGGTGCTGCGGCGGGCGCCCGGGGGCGAGGAGGAGCCGACGGTGGAGATCGAGGGGCTCACTCGTCGACCTGGCGGCGCACTCGGTCTCACGCGAGGGCGAGGAGATCCACCTGACCCCGACCGAGTTCCAGCTGCTGCGCGCGCTGGTCCGCAACCGCGGCCGGCTGATGACCCACCGGGCGCTGCTGAGCGAGGTCTGGGGGCCGGCCTGGAGCGACGACACGGCGACCCTGCGCACCCACGTCGCCAACCTGCGCCGCAAGATTGAACCGGTCGACGGCGATCGCCTGATCCGCACCGATCCCGGCGTCGGCTACCGGATCGCGCTGTAAAGCCGATCGGGGAAAACTGAGCCTTCACTAAATCTCTTTCGACAAATCGGTATGGACTGACGAATACCGATTTGAAACCGTGCAGTACTCGGGATCCAGCGATCGTCGAGTCAGCCATGAGAGGCAGCGCGGACAAGCCAAAACACCAGCAGGGGCGAGAGATGACCCCGGCCCTGATCCACGCCCTCGACCACCCATGCCGGCGGCTGATCTTGCGCCACCTGCACCAGCGGGGCGAGAGCAGCCCGAGCGAGATGGCCGACTCGGTTTCCTTCAGCCTTTCAGGGCTCAGCTTCCACGCCCGGGTCCTGCTCGAGCTGGAGGTGACCCGCTGCACTCGAACCCAACAGGGCCGGGGCGCGCTGGAGCACTTCTACGCCTCCAACGTCGCCGGCAACGAGCTGGTCACGGATATCCTCCGCGACACCGAGGGCGACGACCGTCCCTTCCCGTCCTAGCAACGGGGAAAGCAAGTGGAGATAGGCAGGCTCAGTAACGGCGAGAGGATCGCGGGCGTCTCGGCGATCCTGCTCTTCATTCTCATGTTCTTTCACTGGTTCGGAGTCCAGGCCGTCAACACTTCCAACCTGCTTTTCGCGATTCAGAGCACCGAGCCGGGGAGAAGCGCCTGGGAAGCGCTCGACTACATTCCGATCGTCCTCTTGGCCACGATCGTCGTCACGCTTGCCGTGTTGGCGATGCGGGTCACGGATGCAGTTCAGCGACCTCGCATTCCGCTCAACGCGGTGGTCATGATCCTCGGCATCGCCTCGGTGCTGCTGATCCTCTACCGGATCGCCGATCCGCCCGTCTTCAGCGTCGAAACAACCATCACGATGGAAGGCGCGGCCCAGCTGCCGATCTTCCTCGCCCTGTTCGCCGCAGCGGGGATCGCCTGCGGCGGCTGCTTGGCAGTGCGGGAGGAAATCAGCCCGTCGTCGGGCTGAAGCTGCCCAAGAGCGCGAGGTCTTTACGAAATCTGTACGGCCGCCCCTGGATTGCACACACACCCTTGATGCGGCGGTCGCATGATCGATATGTGCTCTCGTTCGCCGACATCTTTCCCGGCGGTGGCGGTCTTCCGGCCGATCTCTTCGCGATAGCGATCGCCGTCGGTCTCTTCGCCCTCCTCTACTGGGCGATCGACCTGATCGAGCGGATATGAGCGTGATGCCGCTCGCGTCGCTCTCCGGCGCCGACCTCTTTGGGCTGATCGTCTCGGCCCTGGTCTGCGCCTACCTCGTCTACGCGCTGCTGCGCGGGGAGAACCTCTGATGGCGCAGGGCTGGCTGCAGATCGCGGTCTTCATCGCGCGTCCTCGTCGCGCTGATCAAGCCGGTCGGCATCTACATGGCGCGCGTCTTCACCGACCAGCGGGTCTTCCTGACCCCCGTCGTCGGGCCAATCGAGCGCCTCACCTACAGGGTGATGCGCGTGCGGCCCGACGAGGGGCAGGACTGGAAGGGCTACGCCCGCAGCCTGATCGTCTTCTCGCTGCTCTCCTGGATCGCGCTCTACCTGATCCTGCGCACGCCAGGGCATCCAGCCGTTCAACCCCGCAGGGCTTCCACTCGGCGCCCTGGGACCTCAGCTTCAACACCACCTCCTCCTTCGTCACCAACACCAACTGGCAGTACTACGGCGGCGAAACGACGCTCACCTACTTCGCCCAGATGGCCGGGCTGGCGGTGCAGAACTTCGTCTCCGCCGCGGTCGGGATCGCCGTGGTCGTCGCCCTGATCCGCGGCATCGTCGCCCGCAGCGGCCGCGAGCTCGGCAACTTCTGGCAGGACCTGATCCGGGTCTCTGCTCTACGTCCTGCTGCCGATCTCGATCGATCGGCGCGCTCTTCCTCGTCTCGCAGGGCGTGATCCAGAACCTCGGCCACTACACCGTGATCCACACGCTGACCGGCGGCACCGCAGACGCTGGCCCAGGGCCCGGTCGCCTCGCAGGAGGCGATCAAGGAGCTGGGCACCAACGGCGGCGGCTTCTTCAACGTCAACTCGGCGATGCCGTTCGAGAACCCGAGCGGGCTGACCAACTTCGTCGAGCTGCTGCTGATCCTCGTCATCCCGGCCGGCGCTCACCTACACCTACGGCCGCATGGTCGGCAGCCAGCGCCAGGGCTGGGCGATCTTCGCGGCGATGTTCGTGCTCTTCGTCGCCGGCGTGATCGTCGTCTACATGGCCGAGCAGCACGGCACCCCGGCCCAGCATCTGGCAGGCCTGCAATACGCACGCCTTCGACGGCTCGACCGGCGGCAACATGGAGGGCAAGGAGCAGCGCTTCGGGATCGCCAACTCCTCGCTGTGGACGGCGGTGACCACGGTCACCTCCTGCGGCGCGGTCAACGCCGCCTTCGAGTCGCTGAGCGGGCTCGGGGGCGCGGTGCCGTTCGTCAACCTCGGCTTCAGCGAGGTGGTCTTCGGCGGCGTCGGCGCCGGCCTCTACTCGATGCTGCTCTACGTCCTGCTGGCCGTCTTCATCGGCGGCCTGATGGTCGGCCGCACCCCGGAGTACCTGGGCAAGAAGATCCAGGCGCGGGAGATCAAGCTGGTCTCGCTCGGCGTGCTGTTCACCCCGCTGGCGGTGCTGCTCTCCTCGGGCTCGCCTCGGCGACGCGCGCTGGGCAGACGCTCGCTCTACGCCGGGGTCAACCCGCAGGGCTTCTCGGAGACCCTCTACGCCTACCTCTCCCAGGCCAACAACAACGGCTCCGCCTTCGCCGGCTACACCGGCTTCATCCAGCCGCACGCGCCCGGCAACGTCGGCGCCTACGGGATCTCCTTCGCCGACCTGCTCGGCGGGCGTCGTGATGCTCGGCGCCCGCTTCGTGCCGATCCTCTTCGTCCTCGCCGTCGCCGGCGCGCTCGCCGGCAAGAAGGTCTCGCCCGGCCGGGCCTGGGGACGATGCGGACCGACAACCCGACCTTCGTCTTCCTCCTGGTCGGCGTCGTGATCCTGGTCGGCGCCCTCACCTTCTTCCCCGCCCTGCTGCTCGGCCCGGTCGTCCAGAGCCTGACCACGAGGCTCTTCTGATGCGCCGGGACCTGGTCACCTCGGTCGATCGCGGTCGTCGTGATGACGGTCATCCTCGGCGTCGTCTACCCGCTGGCGATCACCGGCATCTCCCAGGTCGCTCTTCCCGGGCAAGGCGAACGGCTCGAAGGTCAGCGTCGACGGCAGAGTCGTCGGCTCGAGCCTGATCGGCCAGGACTTCAAGGGCAAGCTCGCCTACTTCCAGTCGCGGCCCTCGGCAACCGAATACTCGGGCGACGTCACCTTCTTCGGCAACGTCGGCCCCAACAGCGTCGAAGCGCGCGAAGAGGTGCGCGAAAACCTCGCCGCCTACCTGAAGCTGCGAGAAGCCCTACGACCGATGTCCGCTGACCAGGTCGAAGACGTCCCGGTCGACGCGGTCACCGAGTCGGCCTCCGGCGTCGACCCCCAGATCTCCGAGGCCAACGCCCGGATCCAGGCGCACCGGATCGCCGCCGTTCGCCACCTGCCGCTGGCGCAAGGTCGAAGACCTGATCTCCGCCCACACCGACGGCCGCTTCCTCGGCCTGCTCGGCGAGCCCGGCGTCAACGTCCTGCGAGCTCAACATCGCCCTCGACAAGGAGGCGCCGCTCAGATGAGCACCGAGACCGAGGCCCGCTCCCTCTTCGACCCCGAGATCCTGCGCCCGGCGCTGCTCGAGTCGCTGCGCAAGCTCGACCCGCGGGTGCAGGTGCGCAACCCGGTGATGTTCGTGGTCGAGATCGGCGCCGTGATCACCACCGTCGCCTGGCTGATCCAGGTCTTCGGCGGCGGCCCGCTCGGCGGCGGCCACGAGCCCGCCTGGTTCAGCTTCAGCGATCACGGTCTGGCTCTGGCTCACGGTCGTCTTCGCCAACCTCGCCGAGGCGCTGGCCGAGGGCCGCGGCCGCGCCCAGGCGGCGAGCCTGCGGGCGATGCGGACCGAGACCACGGCGCGCCTGCGCGACGGTGGCGAGAAGCCGGCCTCCGAGCTGGCCCGCGGCGACGTCGTCGTGGTCGAGGCGGGGGAGACGATCCCCGGCGACGGCACCGTGATCGAGGGCATCGCCTCGGTCGACGAGTCGGCGATCACCGGCGAGTCGGCGCCGGTGATCCGCGAGGCCGGCGGCGACCGCTCCGCCGTCACCGGCGGCACCAGGGTGCTCTCCGACCGGATCGTGGTCGAGATCACCCAGGAGCCCGGCAAATCGTTCCTCGACCGGATGATCGCCCTGGTCGAGGGGGCGGAGCGGCGCAAGACGCCGAACGAGATCGCGCTCGGGATCCTGCTCGCCGCGCTCACCCTCGTCTTCGTCTTCGTCGTCGTCTCGCTGCGCCCCTTCGCCCTCTTCGCCGGCACCGAACTCTCCGAGACGACGCTGATCGCGCTGCTCGTCGCCCTGATCCCGACCACGATCGGGGCGCTGCTCTCGGCGATCGGGATCGCCGGCATGGACCGCCTCGTGCGCCGCAACGTGCTCGCCCTCTCCGGCCGCGCGGTCGAGGCCTCCGGCGACTGCGACGTGCTGCTGCTCGACAAGACCGGCACGATCACGCTCGGCAACCGCGAGGCGGTCGAGTTCATGCCGATGCCGGGGGTCAGCGGCGAGGAGCTGGCCGAGGCGGCGCAGATGTCCTCGCTCGCCGACGAGACCCCGGAGGGCCGCTCGATCGTCGTCCTCGCCAAGGGCTACGGCATCCGCGAGCACGACTTCGCCGGCCACGAGCCGACCTTCGTCCCCTTCAGCGCCGAGACCCGGATGAGCGGCGTCGACTTCAACGGCACCCGCCTGCGCAAGGGCGCCGGCGACGCGATCGAATCCTGGGTCGCCGCGGAGGGCGGCCGGGCGCCGGCCGAGCTGCGCGGCGAGCTCGACCGGATCGGCCGCGAGGGCGGCACGCCGCTGGCGGTCGCCCGCAACGAGCGCGTGCTCGGCGTCGTCTACCTCAAGGACGTGATCAAGGAGGGGATGAGCGCGCGCTTCGACCAGCTGCGGGCGATGGGCATCCGCACGATCATGGTCACCGGCGACAACAAGCTGACCGCGGCGAAGATCGCCGAGGAGGCCGGCGTCGACGACTTCCTCGCCGAAGCGACGCCGGAGCGCAAGCTCGAGCTGATCAAGGAGCAGCAGGCCGACGGGCGGCTGATCGCGATGACCGGCGACGGCACCAACGACGCCCCGGCCCTGGCCCAGGCCGACGTCGGCGTGGCGATGAACACCGGCACCCAGGCGGCGCGCGAGGCGGGCAACATGGTCGACCTCGACTCCAATCCGACCAAGCTGATCGAGATCGTCGAGGTCGGCAAGCAGCTGCTGATCACCCGCGGCGCCCTGACCACCTTCTCGATCGCCAACGACGTCGCCAAGTACTTCGCGATCCTGCCGGCGATGTTCGCCGCGACCTACGCCCTGGCCGGCGAACGGGGCCCGCTCGACGCGCTCAACGTGATGTCGCTGGGCACGCCGCGAATCGGCGATCCTCTCAGCGGTGATCTTCAACGCGCTGATCATCCCGCTGCTGATCCCGCTCTCGCTGCGCGGCGTCCGCTACCGGCCGATCGGCGCCACCGCGCTGCTGCGCCGCAACATGCTGCTCTACGGGCTCGGCGGCCTGATCGTCCCCTTCGTCGGGATCAAGCTGATCGACCTGGTCGTCCACAACCTGCTGGGGGCCTGAGCGCGAGGGCGCGGCATGGACCGCGGCCACTACAAGATCTTCCTCGGCATGGCGGCCGGCGTGGGGAAGACCTACCGGATGCTGCAGGAGGGCCACGCCGAGGCCGCGGCGGGCCGCGACGTCGCGATCGGCTACCTGGAGCCGCACAAGCGCCAGGAGACGAGCGACCAGGCGCGCGGCCTCGAGGTCGTGCCGCGGCGGCGCGGTCACCTACCGCGACGTCGAGGTCGAGGAGATGGACCTGCCGGCGCTGCTCGCCCGCGCGCCCGAGCTGGCCCTGATCGACGAGCTCGCCCACACCAACCCGCCCGGGCTCGAGCACGAGAAGCGCTACGAGGACATCGCCGACGTGCTGGCGGCCGGGATCGACGTCTTCTCGACCGTCAACGTCCAGCACCTCGAGTCGCTCAACGACCAGGTCGCCGAGCTGACCGGGGTGCGGGTGCGCGAGACGGTGCCCGACTCGGTGCTCGGCACCGCCGACGAGGTGGTGCTGATCGACCTCACCCCGGAGGCGCTGGTGGCGCGCCTGCGCGCCGGCAAGATCTACCCCGGCGAGAACATCGAGGCCGCCCTCAACAACTTCTTCCGGATCGAGAACCTGGCGGCGCTGCGCGAGGTCAGCCTGCGCCAGGTGGCCGAGGAGGTCGAGTCCAAGCGCCTGACCCTGCACGTGCGCCGAGCCGCTCGGGACGCGCGAGGAGCGGGTCGCCGCCGAGGTGCCGAAGGCGGTCGGCGAGCGGCTGCTCGCCCTGGTCCGCCCGCAGCCCAGCTCGCAGCGCCTCGTGCGCCGCGCCTGGCGCTCGGCGCAGCGGCTCGGCACCGACCTCGACCTGCTCTGGGTGAAGCCGCCGGGCAAGCCGATCGAGGGCGACGTCGAGCGCCAGGTGACGGCGCTGCGCCAGCTCGCCTCGGTGCTCGGCGCGACCCTGCTGATCGAGGAGCACGACGACGTCGTCGCCGCGGTGGCGCGGGTCGTGCGCGAGCGCGGCAGCACCTACCTCATGGTCGGCGAGTCGCTGCCGCGGCGCGGCCTCGCGCCGCCTGCGCGAACCGCTGCCGCAGCGGCTGATGAAGGCGACGCCGGCCGGGGTCGACGTGCGGATCGTCGCCCACCGCGGCGGCAAGGAGGAGGACGGGTGATCGAGCACTTCCTCGTCGGCTTCGCCCTCCTGCTCGGTCTCTTCGGCGGCTACCTGATCGCCAGCTCGCGCTGGCGTGGCAAGCGCTCCGAGCGGCCGCAGCAGGTGCACCAGATCCTCCTGCCCTTCACCGGCACCGAGATCTCGCGCCGCGCCCTCGACGCCGCCCTGCGCCTGGCCCGGGCCGAGGACGCGACGCTGATGCCGGCCTACCTCGCCGCGGTCCCGAAGCAGCTGCCGCTCGAGTGCGCGATCCCGGCCGAGGCGGCGAAGGCGATGTCGATGCTGGAGGCGATCGAACAGCGGGCGACCGGCCAGGGCGTGCCGGTCGACGCCCGGATCGAACGCGGCCGCAGCTACCGCCACGCGCTCAGCCGCCTGCTCGAGCACGAGACCTTCGACCGCGTCGTCGTCTCGGCCACCTCGACCGGCGCCGCCGGCTTCTCCGGCGACGACCTCGTCTGGCTGCTCGACAAGGCCCCGGCCGAGGTCCTGATCCTGCGCCCCGGGCCCGAGGACCACCGCGTCCTCACCGCCTGACATCGGGAATCCCCGAATCCGGATCGGCATTTACGACTTTGCCGATCGACAATGTGCTACCCTGCCGAACTTCGCTTTTAGAACTAAGTCGCTCAAAAAACTAAGTCAGTCGACAAAGAAAGGAATCCGTTCTATGCGGAACGCTCGCAAGGTAACCCGGCGGCGCAGCGTTAACGCGGCCCTCCTGGCCGCTCTTTTTGCGTTGGCAGCTGTCGTCGTCGGATGTGGAAGCAGCAGCAGCGACAGCAGCTCCTCCTCGGGGGCGGCAAGCTCGACGTGGTCGGCTACTCCACTCCCGAATCCGTCTACCAGGAAGACCTGGAGCCGGCCTTCGAAAAGACCTCCGCGGGAAGCGGCGTCAGCTTCAGCAACTCCTTTGGCGCCTCCGGCGACCAGAGCCGCGCGGTCGTCGCCGGCCAGCCGGCCTCGGTCGTCCACTTCGCCCAGGCCGGCGACATGGAACGGCTGGTCGAAGAAGGCGGGCTCGTCGCCAAGGACTGGGAAAAGCAGCCCTACGGCGGCATCGCCCAGGACTCGGTCGTCGTGATCACCGTCCGCAAGGGCAACCCGGAGGGAATCCACACCCTCGACGACGTGCTGAGCAAGGACGTCGACGTCGTCACCCCCAACCCGTTCAGCTCCGGCGCGGCGCGCTGGAACATCATGGCCGTCTACGGCACGCTGATCAACGAGGGCAAGTCGCCCGACCAGGCGCTCGAAGGCGTCAAGACCCTGCTGGAAAAGACCACCGCGCAGCCGGGCAGCGCCCGCGACGCGCTGGCCGCCTTCACCCAGGGCGAGGGCGACGTTCTGCTCGGCTACGAGAACGAGGCGATCAAGGCCGAAAACGAAGGCGAAGACGTCGAACACATCGTCCCGCCCTCGACGATCCTGATCGAAACTCCGATCGCGGTCACCACAAGCGCCCGGAGCCCGCGGCGGAAGATTTCCTCAAGTTCATCTGGTCCGACGAAGGCCAGGAAATCTGGGCCGAAAACGGCTACCGCCCGGTCAACCCGAAGCTGGTCGACCCGAAGCAGTTCCCGACCCCGAAGGAACTGTTCAAGATCAGCCAGTTCGGTGGCTGGGGCAAAGTCAACGACGAATTCTTCGATGACGAAACGGGTTCGGTCGCCAAGATCGAGACTGAACTCGGGGTCTCCACCTCAGGCTGATGTCTGCGCACCCGGCAGCACACCAGGCCGGCAGCACCCAGGGCAGGCATCCGCCTGCCCTGGGTCGGCGCCGGCCTCGGCCGCGGCCCGGTCGTGCTCTATCTGAGCCTGATCGTCCTGCTGCCGCTGGCGGCACTGACCAGCCAGGCCTTCGAAGACGGCTTCAGCACCTTCTGGACCCAGGTCACCTCGCCGCAGGCGGTCCGCTCGCTCGAGCTGACCATCATCGCTCGCTGATCGTGGTCGCGATCAACGCGGTCTTCGGCACGATCATCGCCTGGCTCCTCGTCCGCGACGAGTTTCCCGGCAAGTCCGTCGTCAACGCCGTGATCGACCTGCCCTTCGCGCTGCCGACGATCGTCGCCAGCCTGACCCTGCTCGAGCTCTACGGGAACGACAGCCCGGTCGGTATCGACATCGCAGCACCCGGACCGCGGTCGTCGTCGCGCTGCTCTTCGTCACCCTGCCCTTCGTCGTCCGCGCGGTGCAGCCGCTGCTGATCGAGATGGACCGCGAGATGGAGGAGGCCGCGGCCTCGCTCGGCGCCAGCGGCTTCACGATCTTCCGCCGCATCATCTTCCCCAACCTCCTGCCGGGCCTTGCCGCCGGCGTCGCACTCGCCTTCGCCCGCGCGCTCGGCGAGTTCGGCTCCGTCCTGCTCTTCGCCGGCGGCCTGCCGGAGACGATGGTCTCCTCGGTCTTCATCCGCCAGCAGATCGAGTCCGGCAACGACATCGGTGCCTCCGCGGTCTCGGTGGTCCTGCTGATCGCGGCGCTGCTGATGCTGGCCGTGATCACCTGGTCCAGCGCTGGGGCAGCCGCCACGAACGCTCGAGCGGATGCGCCGGCCTGACGGTGATGCCGATGAGCGGCGTCGACTTCCACGCGGACGGGGAGGAGGACGACGATGACGCGACTAGCTCGACGCGAAGCCGCTGGGGCCTGCGCACCCTCGGCCTCGGCTACCTGACCCTGCTCCTGCTCGCGCCCCTGGTGATGATCTTCTACAAGACCTTCGAACACGGCCTGGCGCCGCCGATCGACGCGATCACCTCGCCCGACGGCCTGCACGCGCTGAAGCTGAGCCTGCTGATGGTCGCGATCGCGGTGCCGCTCAACACGATCTTCGGCGTCGGCTGCGCGCTGCTGCTGGTTCGCCACAAGTGGAAGGGCAACGCCGTGATCGACGCGGTGATCAATCTCCCCTTCGCGATCTCGCCGGTCGTGATCGGCCTCTCGCTCTTCCTCCTCTACGGCACCAACGGCTGGCTCGGGCCGGGGCTCGCCGAAGCCGGGATCGAAATCCTCTTCTCGGTCCCCGGCATGGTCCTCGCCAGCATCTTCGTCTCGCTGCCTTTCGTCGTGCGCGAGACGGTGCCGGTGCTGCAGGAGATCGGCACCGAGCAGGAGCAGGCCGCCTCGACCCTCGGCGCCAACGCCTGGCAGACCTTCTGGCGCATCACCCTGCCGGCGATCCGCTGGGGCGTCGCCTACGGCGTCGTGCTGACCACCGCCCGGGTGCTGGGCGAGTTCGGCGCCGTCTCGATCGTCTCCGGCTCGATCTCGGGCGAGACCGAAACGCTGCCGCTCTTCGTCGAAAAGCAGTTCGACAACTTCAACCTCCGGGCGCCTACGGCGCATCCGTCCTGCTCGCCGTGCTCGCCCTGACCACCCTGCTCGCAATGAACGTCCTAAAGAGAAAGGAGGACGCCTGATGGGAATCACAGTCGAGGGAGCCAGCAAGAGCTTCGGTGACTTTCAGGCCCTCAACGATGTCTCGATAGAGGTCCCGAACGGATCGCTGACCGCCCTGCTGGGGCCGAGCGGCAGCGGCAAGTCGACCCTGCTGCGGGCGATCGCCGGGCTCGAGACGCTCGATGGCGGCCGCGTCATGATCGATGACGAGGACGTCTCGAAGAAGCCGACGCAGAAGCGCGAAGTCGGCTTCGTCTTCCAGCACTACGCCGCCTTCAAGCACATGACGGTCTTCGAGAACGTCGGCTTCGGGCTGAAGATCCGCAAGTGGGACAAGGCGAAGATCTCCGACCGCGTGCACGAGCTGCTGCGGCTGGTGCAGCTCGACGGGCTCGCCGACCGCTACCCCTCGCAGCTCTCCGGCGGCCAGCGCCAGCGCATGGCCCTGGCCCGGGCGCTGGCGGTCGAGCCGCAGGTGCTGCTGCTCGACGAGCCCTTCGGCGCGCTCGACGCCAAGGTGCGCAAGGACCTGCGCACCTGGCTGCGCAACCTCCACGAGGAGATGCACGTGACGACGATCTTCGTCACCCACGACCAGGAGGAGGCGATGGACGTCGCCGGCCAGCTGGTGGTGATGAACGAGGGCAGGGTGGAGCAGTCCGGCAGCGCCGACGACCTCTACGACCACCCGGCCAACGAGTTCGTGATGAGCTTCGTCGGCGAGGTCAACCGGCTCGGCGACGGCTTCGTGCGCCCGCACGACATGGACGTCGTGCTCGACGCCGACGAGAGCACCGAGGAGGCGATGGTGCAGCGCATCGTCGCCCTCGGCTTCGAGATCCGGGTCGAGTTCGTGCTTGCCGACGGCACCGAGGTCTGGGCCCAGCTGACCCGCGCCGAGCTGCAGAAGCTCGAGCTGCGCCAGGGTCAGATCGTCTACCTGCGGCCGGGCAAGACCAAGAGCTTCAGCGGTGACTCACCGCCCGACGGTGGCGGGGCCTCGACTCCCCGCGACTCACAGGGCGGCGACGACGCAGAGGTATCTGCAGCCGCCTGAAGGGGCGACGGGGCGGGGTGCGCTTTGCCGGGTGGCGCCCCGCCCCGACCCGTCCACAAGCCACGTAGAAGGTACTGAGATAAGCCCATCTTTTGGCGGAGTTGTGTCTTGTCTCGCGCGGCGTCGGGGTCAAGAGTCGCGCGGTGCCCCGAATCAGCAGCTTCTACGGCATCACGATCTGGATGTACTACGACGAGGCCCATCACAATGGTCGTCCGCATTTCCACGCCCGCTACGGCAGCGATGAGGCCTCGGTCGATATCGGGACCCTTGGATTGATCGCAGGTGAGCTACCTCCGCGGGCGCGTCGCCTGGTGGTCGAGTGGGCGCGGGCTCGCCGACCCGAGCTTCGCGACAACTGGGAACGTGCACGCCGCAAGCAGCCGCTCATGCCGATCGAGCCCTTGAAATAGGGAACTATCATCGTCCTATGCGCAGTACGCCACTTCTTATTGACGCCAGAGTCGGGGACGATCACCAGGTTCGTGTCAGCTTTGAGGACGGGCTGACGGCTGAGGTGGATCTCTCCTACCTCCTGGACTATGGGGGAGTCTTCGAGCCGCTGCGCGACATCGGCTATTTCCGGCAGCTTCGTGCCGACCCGGAGGCGGGGACCATCGTCTGGCCCAATGAAGCCGATATAGCGCCCGAGACTCTGTACGAGCGCGCAAAGCTGGCTGCTAGTGGCTGGTTGGGCCTTGCCGCATCCGTGGCGTGCGCTGCTATTCTTGAGTTAGATGGTCAATAAAAACAGGAAAGGAGAGAGACGATGGACAGCGCACCCGAGCACACGAGATTTGTCTCGCGCGGCAGGCTGAACGGCGTACTGCGCCAGCACCCTGGGGGAGGGGGGCCGGCCGAAGTCCCCGCAACCCAGCCAGGACGTGAGCAGCACGGAGTCGACGACCTGGACACCCAGGCTTTCGAAGCTCTCTACTACCGGGCTCGCCTGATCCTCGGTGAGCCGCTTCCCCGGCCCGCGCGGTTCCAGCTGCGCGGGCACTGATCGAGGCGACCTTCCCCTGGGGTCGCCTCGAGAGCCGACCGCGCCGTTGCGAATCCGGCGCGGTCGGCTCTTTTCTTTGCCTATTTCGTGCTTTTGGTCGTTTCGGTGGGCGGCAGTTCCGGCTTTGCGGGGTAGCCCTGCACCGAGAGGTTCCAAGTCCCCAGGCTGAAGACCACGCCTTTGGCGCCCGCGTACTGGATCGCGACCGTGTGTCCGCCCTTGGCGAGCACGGTGTTCTGCATCACCGTCTCGAGGATCGCCGCTGGTTTCGGCGAGTTCGCGGTCGCCGGGGCGATGTTCACTTTGCCCGTCGACTGGCCGTCGACCATGATCTGGATCGGGCAGGCCAGTTCCACCGTCGGTTTGGCCGAGGTGCAGGTCACCGCGCCCGAGAACGTGATGACCACCGGGCCGGTGCCGGGCATCCCGAACGAGGTGTAGGCGGTCGGCAGGTAGACCGGAGTCGTCCCTTCGTTCGACCAGGGGGCGGTGCCGGCGGCGATCGCCGCGACGGGCGGGAGCGGCGCATCGGCCTTCTTGACGAAGGTGTTGCCGGCGACCTTCTTCCTCAGGTAGAGCGTCGAGGCCTTCTTGTTGGAGACGTAGATCTGGCCGGCCGCCTTCTTGGTGATGAAGGCGCCGCTGATCGCGGACCCGGCGAACGATGGCGTCACGGCGACAGCCGCCGCGAGCACAGCCGCCAGCGCGACCGCGGTAGCGGCGCGAGGCGTGGACAGTCTTCTTCTGAGCAATTGAACCTCCGTTATAGGGCGTGCCGGGGCAGCCTTTCTTAGTAAAGAGGTCAATAAAGTACAGAAGCTGTTAGGGTGATGTCGAGTTAGGTCATCAAGAAACTTCGGTACCCGGCAAAGGAAGGAATCAAAACGCGTATGAGAATCAGGACCCTCGTCATCTCGGCGGTCGCCCTCGTGGCCCTCGCCATACCGGCATCTGCCAATGCCGTGACCCTGATCGGATCGGGCTCCGTGGCTGCCCAACCGGTCCTGGAAGCACTCTTCAAGACCTACACGAAGCAGGTCAACCACAAGGTCCACTTCGTCTACACCGCCAACGGAGGCAACGCCGGCGTCAAGGACGTCCAGAACGGCGTCAGCCAGTTCGCCGGGCAGGCCCGCACGCCGCTGCCCAGCGATGCCGGCACGACCTACGTGAAGATGTTCCTCGACGGGCTCTGCATCGACGTCAACCCGAGCAACAAACTCACCAACATCAGCATCCAGCAGACCCACGACATCTACCGCGGGCTGCTGACCAACTGGAGCCAGGTGCCGGGCTCGGGCCTGGCGACGACGATCGACCCGGTCGGCCGCGACACCAACGGGGGGACCTACAACTTCTTCCTGCAGGCGGTGCTCAACAACGAACTGCCGGCCTCCAACGTCAACGCGCTGACCGCAGACGGCCTCGTCGTCAACGCGGTCAAGCAGGACCCCAACGCGATCGGCTACGACGGCCTCGCCTGGCAGGGCAAGGGCCAGAAGGCGCTCAAAGTCGAAGGCATTCCCTGCGAAGCCAAGAAGATCAGCGTCGAGCCGCTCAAGTACCCGCTCTCGCGCTACCTCTTCCTGGTCCTGCCGGGTGACGGCAGCGGCATCTCGCCGGCGCTGAGCAAATTCATCAACTGGGCCCGGCTCAACCCGGTGGCCGGGGAAGTGATCGCCAAGGCCGGCGGCGTCCCCGCCTTCAACAAGAAGCCCAAGAAGAAGAAGTAGATGGAGGAGCAGTACCCCTCCGAGTACGGCCCGAAGTGGTCGGACCAGCGCGCCGAGCGGATGCTCGGCGCGCTGGTCTGTGCCGTCGTCGGGCTGCTGCTGGCGCTGATCATCACCGTCTTCGTCAAGGCCTGGCCATCGTTTTCACACAACGGCTTGGCCTGGTTCGGGGCGGGGGGGAGCGTCGAAGAACAGCTCAACCAGATCTACCTCTCCGGCCTCAGCGGCGCCCACTACGTCTACACCTTCCACGCCTGGCAGCTGATCTGGAGCACGCTGCTGATCACCGGCGGGGCGGTGCTGCTCGCCCTCTTCTCCGCGCTCTTCGTCTCCGTCTTCATCGTCGAGTTCGCACCCGTGTGGATGCGCGACATCCTGCAGCCGGTGGTCCGCTTCCTGGCCAGCGTGCCCTCGGTGATCTACGGCCTGCTCGGCGTGCTGATCATCGTTCCCTTCATCGGCAACCACCTGGTCACCGAGCCGCAGAAGGCCTCGGTCGCCGGCGTGATCTCGCTCAGCGGCTACAGCCTGCTGGCCGCGGTGCTGATCCTGACCGTGATGATCGCGCCGCTGATGGTCTCGATCTTCTCCGACGGCCTGCGCTCGGTGCGCCCGGGCTGGCTCGAGGGCTCGCTGGCGCTCGGCGTCAACCGCTGGCGCACGACCTGGAAGATCACCGTGCGCAGCGCCCGCCCGGCGATCGTCGCCGGCACCGTGCTGGCGGTGGCGCGGGCGATCGGCGAGGCGGTGATGCTGGCGATGGTCTCCGGCTCGGTCGCCTTCGCCCCCAATCCTGCCGACGGGCTGATCTTCATCTACGAGCCCTCGCGGCCGCTGGCGCCGACGATCGTCAAGAACATCGACTCGCTCGGCTCGCCGCCGTCCAACGCGACCCTCTTCGCGATCGCCGCGGTGCTGTTGATGTCGGCGGCGTTCTTCTCGCTGGCCGGCTGGGTGGCGCGGCGGGCGATGCGCAAATACGGGGCGACGGCCTGATGGAGTCCTCAGTCGCAACGCCGCCGCCGCCGGCCGCCCACGGCACCCCCGCCCAAAGAGCCCACCAAGGCGGTCGAGGGCAGCGCCACCTGGCAGCTCTCCGATCGCATCGGCCTGGCGATCTGCTGGGCGCTCGGCCTGCTCTTCTGCGCGATCGCGGTGGCGATCGTCGTCTACCTCTTGATTCAGGGGCTGACCTACCTGAAGCCCTCGATGCTGGTCACCCCGGCCACGTCCGGGTTCAGCCAGAGCCAGACGGGCGGTTTCTCCGACGCCCTGATCGGCACCCTGATCGTCGGCACGATGGGGATCGCGATCGCGCTGCCGGTCGGCGTCGGGATCGCGATCTGGCTGGTCGAGTACGGCCGCCCGGCGGGCCTGGCGCGGCTCACCGAATCGACGATCGAGGCGATCGCCGGCATCCCCTCGATCGTGCTCGCTCTCTTCGGCACGGTGATCTTCTCCAGCACCGCGCTCGGCTTCCTCAGCCGCACCTCCGAAGGCGTCGTCTTCGGCCGCTCCTTCTTCGCCGCCGCGACGATGCTCTCGCTGGTCGCCCTGCCGCTGGTCGTCGCCAGCACCCGCGAGGGGCTGAACGCGATCCCCCAGCACGTGCGCGAGGCCTCCTACGCGGTCGGCAAGACCAAGATCGCGACGACGCGGCGGATCCTGCTGCCGACGGCGCGCCCGCAGGTGGCGACCGGGGCGATGCTCGGTCTCGGCCGGATCATCGGCGACACGGCGATCATCGTCGTGCTGCTCGGCGCCACCCAGAACTTCGCCCCGGTCGGCAGCACCTTCCCGCTCAACTACCTGCGCGGGGCGGGCACGACCCTGACCAACTTCGTCTACGAGGCGTCCCCGACCGGGAACCTCAATCAGCCCCAGAAGGCCTACGCGGCGGCCTTCGTCCTGCTGCTGATGGTGCTGGCCCTGAACGCGGCCGTCGACGTCGTCCATCGCCGCGCCCGAAAGGTAGGAACGTGGAGTTCATAGCCTCCGTGCCCGAGTTCGATCGCCAAGTAGGAGGGGTGAGCGCGGATGTCTCCTCGCCACCGCCGATCAGGCGGCTTCCGCTCGAGGACACCCCGGCGCCGCAGGTGGCGCCGCCCGCCACCTCGCCCAATGGCGACGGCGCCCCCGCGTCCAGCGGCTTCACCGCGGCGAAGCGCTCGATCAGCGCGCCGCAGTTCTCGATCCGGCGCATGGAGATCGACAACGTCTCGGTCTCCTACGCGGACCGCGAAGCGGTCAAGTCGGTCTCGATGCCGGTCCGCCAGGGCGAGGTGCTGGCCCTGATCGGTCCCTCGGGCTGCGGCAAGACGACGCTGCTGCGCTCGCTCAACCGGCTCACCGAGCTGACCCGCACGGCGACGCTGAGCGGCCGCATCCTGCTCGACGACGTCGACATCAGGCTGATCGAGCCGACCCTGCTGCGGCGCCGGGTGACGATGGTCTTCCAGCAGCCCAACCCGTTCCCGATGAGCGTCTTCGACAACATCGCCTACGTGCTGCGCGAGCAGGGCTCGCGGCGCCAGCGCAAGAAGGCGCTGGAGCCGAAAGTGCACAGCGCGCTCGAACGAGCCGGACTCTTCGAGGAGGTCAAGGACAACCTCGACCACCCGGCCCTGCGGCTCTCCGGCGGCCAGCAGCAGCGGCTCTGCATCGCCCGTGCCCTCGCCGCCGAGCCCGAGGTGCTGCTGCTCGACGAGCCCTGCTCGGCGCTCGACCCGCAGTCGACCCAGGTGATCGAGGACCTGATCGTGAAGCTGCGCGACGACGTCGCCGTCGTCATCGTCACCCACAACCTGCAGCAGGCCTACCGGATCGCCGACCACGTCGCCTTCATGTACCTGGGCGAGCTGGTCGAGTACAGCAGCGCCACCGCCCTCTTCAACTCGCCGCGCGAGCAGCGGACCAAGGAGTACGTGAGCGGTGCCTTCGGTTAGCCGCCATCTCACCCGCGCCGCGGTCCTCGTGGCCTGCCTGCTGCTGGCCGTCACGGCCCTGGCCGGCTGCGCGACGACGCAGGACACCGCGGCGCTGAAGCAGGCCGAATCGAAGCGCATCCTCGCGGCGCGCAAGCACCGCCAGGAAGCCAAGAAGCACGACCACAAGACGCACGACAACGGGAGCAAGAAGCGATGACCGTCTCAGCCCAGCAGCCCTCGGCCCTCAACGGCAGGCCGCAATACGAGCCCTGCGAGGAGTGCGGCGCGCCGCTCGACCCCCAGCAGCGCTACTGCGTCAACTGCGCGGCGCGGCGCGGCAACGGTGCCAACCCGGCCTCGCGCTACTTCGCGACGATGAGCAAGCGCGCGCACCGGCCACCGCTGCGTGCACCGGCCAAAAACGGCTCGAACAGCCGGGCGGCGGCGGTCGGCTTCTTCGCCCTGCTGCCGATCGCGGTCGCGATCGGCGTCGTCGTCGGCCGCAGCGGCAACGACAGCGGCGAAAACGAGGCGCTGCTGGAAGCGCTGCGAAACCGGCCCGCCGCCGTGGCCAGCACCGCCGCGGGCACGACGGGCGCCGCGGCCAATTCCGCCAAAGGCAAAAAAGCCAAGGCGGCCGCCAAGTCCTCGAAAGGCGACGGCAAAGCGCTGGCCAAGACCAGCAACGGGACGGTCCACGAAGTGGGGGCCGGCTACAAACCGCCACCGAAAAAGGTCGAAGAAGACACCAAGCTGGTCGAAGCGAACCCCGAACAGTCGGGCGAAAACTACATAAAGGCGCAGCAGAACCTGCCCGATGTGACCGTGGTCGGCGGCGATCCCAGCGAAGCGCCGGCGGCCGCCGGAGGGGCGGGCGAACCATGAGCGGGCTGAGCGAGGCACTGCAGCGACCGGCGAAGGCGCTGAGGTCGGCGCGGACGAAGCCGCAGCCCCCAGCGGCGCCGGTCAAACCCGAGCCGAAGCCCGAGGAGGACGCCGAGCTGCTCGCCCAGCGCGACCGCCTGCTGGAGAAGTTCACGGTGATGCAGGCCGACCTCGGCGGCGCCTTCTACGAGATGGCGATCCGCGACCACGTGCGGATGGACGTGCTCACCCGCAAGGCGGCGGAGCTGCAGCGGGTCGACGCCGACCTGCTGGCGGTCGAGCGGATGCTCGAGCTGCGCCGCGCCGACGCGGCCGGGATCTGCCCCAACTGTGACTCTCCCTACGGGCCCGCGGATCGCTTCTGCCCCCAGTGCGGGCAGTCGCTGGTGACGGCGGTGGCCCCGTGAAGGCCGCGATCCAGGCGCAGGTCCGGCGCGCGGTTGCCGCCGCGGCGACGCTCACCGGCAAGCGCTTCGGCCTGCTCGTCGCCTCCTCGGTGGTGGCGACCTCGGCGATCGTCGCCAGCGCGATGACCGGCACGGGGGGGAGCGGCGCGCTGGCGGCGCTGATCGGCCAGAGCCTCGCCTCCGACAACACCCCGGTCGCGAGCGCGCCCGCCGGCGGCACCCGAAGCCGAAGAAAGCGCCCCGGCTGCCAGCCCGGAAAGCGCCTCTCCCCAGCCGGAAGCGTCCTACGCGCCGGAAGCCGGCTCCCGAACCGGCGCCGGAACCGGCTCCCGCACCGGCGCCGAAGAAACCCGCCGAAGCGCCGGCGGAAGCCGAACCCGAAACGGGCCCGGTCAAACACGTCTTCGTCATCTCCCTGACCAGCCCCGGCTACGAACAGTCGCTGGGGGCGCAGTCGCAGATGCCCTACCTCTCGGCGACCCTGCGGCCGCAGGGCGAGCTGCTCAGCAACTACACGCTGCTCGGCGAAGGCGCCCTGCCCAACGGGATCGCCGCGATCAGCGGCCAGCCGCCCAACGCGGCGACCAGCGCCGGCTGCCCGACCCACGAAGAATTCAGCTCGGTCACGGCGAACTCGAACGGGGTCCTCGCCGGCTCCGGCTGCGTCTACCCGGTCGAAACCCAGACCCTGGCCGACCAGCTCACCATCGACAAGCTCAGCTGGCGCGCCTACGCCGACGGCATGGTCGACCCGACGGGGAAACCGTCCAACTGCGTCTATCCCAACCCCGGCGAAGGCAGCGGCCCGGCCCAGCCGGGCGGCTACGCCGCGAGCCAGAACCCGTTCGTCTACTTCCACTCGCTGCTCGACCTCGGCGATTGCTCGGAAAACGACGTGCCGCTGGAACAGCTGAGCAAGGACCTGGGCAAAGCCGAAAAGACGCCGAGCTACTCGTTCATCGCGCCGACGCCCTGCAACGCCGGCACCGCCGGCCAGTGCCCCGCCGGGGCGCCGGAAGGGGCGGCCGAGCGCCGACGCCTTCCTCTCGGCCTGGGTGCCGAAGATCCTCGCCTCGCCCGCCTACAAGGCCGATGGGGTCCTGATCGTCACCTTCTCCGCGACCAACCCGCCGGTCGCCGGGCGCCCCGGCGCCGAGCGGCGACCCGCTGCGCACCGGCGCCCTGCTGCTCTCGCCCTTCGCCACCCCGGGCGGCACCGACTCCGGCGCCTACAACCCCTACTCGCTGCTGCGCTCCAGCGAGGAACTCTTCGCGCTGAAACCCCTCGGCGTCGCCGCGGGGGCGAAGACGAAGTCCTTTGCCGCCGGCCTGCTGGATGAAAACGGGGGCGACTAGGGGTCGGAGGGGGCCGAACGCGGCTCTAGGATGAGTCGCGTGCCCGAGCAGAAGAAGCCGGTCAACTGGCGCGCCTGGATCGTCGGCTTCCTCGTCGCGATCGTCGTCATCGTCGCCCTGCAGAACTCCCAGCAGGTGCGCGTCGACGTCCTCTTCATCACCGTCGACGCGCCGTTGATCATCACCCTGCTCGCCGCGGTCGCGATCGGCGCCCTGATCGGCTACGTCACCCCGCTCGTCCGCCGCCATCGGGCCGGGGGATGACCAGCACCGGGCAGGGCGCGATGTGGATCAGCCGGGTCGAGACCGACCCCAGCAGCACCCGCAGGACCGGGCCGTAGCCGCGCGAGCCGACGACCAGCAGGTCGGCGTCCTTGCAGGCGCCGGCCAGCATGCGTGCCGGCGGCTCCGTCGAGGCGACGCCCGGTTGCGCCGAGCCGCTCGTCCACCGAGTGGATCGCCTGGTTGAGGATCTTGTCCGGTTCCGGCGGTTCGGTCGGCACGTATCCAACCGGACCTGGCGTCGCCGCCGGGGGAGCGAGGACGGTGAGGACGTCGATCAGCGCGTTGGAGCGCAGCGCCAGCGCTTCGGCCGCGCGCAGGGCGGCGTCGGCTTCGGGGGTGCCGTCGTGGCCGACGGCGATGCGCCGAAACGGCTCGTGGCGCTCGCCGGCGTAGCCGCGCGGAGCGACCACGACCGGGCGGGGGGAGCCGTGCAGGAGGTTGTCGGCGACGCTGCCGATCAGGGCTCGGCCGACGGCGCCGCGGTGCGGCGAGCCGACGACGATCAGGTCGATCCCCTCGCCTTCGGCGAGCTCGGTCATCACTCCGGCCGGCGAGCCCCGCCGAAGCCGCGGGTCTCGACGCTGAGCTCGCCGAGTCGCTCGCGCGCCTCAGCGAAGAGCGGCTCCGCTGTGGCGACCGCGTCGCCCGCGAGCGCCTCGAAGTCGGCGGGAAGCGGCCCGTAGGGCATCACGGTGACGACCAGAACGCCGGCCTCGCCGTCCTCGACGGCGATCGTTCGCGCCAGCTCGAGCGCGTCGTGCCCACCATCGCTGCCGTCGAAGCCGACAAGTAGTCGCATTCCAGTCCCGCCATCAGGGTAAAGCCGAAGGGAGTCCGGGGAATACCCCGATGAAGTCGTGACAGACCGCCAGGACAATCGAGGTGTCGATGTTCGACAGTGAGGTAGCCCAGCCGGGTCGCTTTGCCGACCGCTCCGACGCGGGCCGGCAGCTCGCCGCGCGGCTGCTGCCGCTTGCCGACGAGCGACCGCTGGTCGTCGGCCTGCCCCGCGGCGGCGTCCCGGTGGCCGAGGAGGTCGCGACGCTGCTGAGAGCCCCGCTCGAGATCCTCGCCGTGCGCAAGCTCGGCGCCCCCCACAACCCCGAGTACGGGATCGGCGCGATCGCCGAGGGCGGCACCAGGGTCTTCGATCAGGAGGCGCTGGCGCTGCTGGAGATCGAGCGGAGGCGAGCTGGCGCCGCATCGTCGAGCGAGAGACCGCCGAGCTGCGGCGCCGGGTCGAGGTCTATCGGGGCGATCGTGAGCCCGTCTCTGCGCGTGATCGCACCGTCATCGTCGTCGACGACGGCGTTGCGACCGGCGTCACCGACACCGCCGCGCTGCGGCAGGTCCGCCGCCACCGGCCACGACGCCTGATCCTCGCCGTCCCGGTCTGCCCGCCGGACTCGCTCGCGCGCCTGCGCGACGAGGCCGATCGAGGTCGTCTGCCTGGTCGCGCCGCCCCAGCTGCAGGGAGTCGGCCAGTGGTACGCGGACTTCGGCCAGGTCGCCGACGCCGAGGTGATTGCCGCGCTGGCGAGGGTCCACGGTCGCGACGTCGCCGCCTGAGCGCGTCGCGGAAAAGCCGCAGCCGATTGGCGGCTTCCTGCGGATGGAGCGCTGCCGCCGCGGCCCTAGGGTCCAGGCATGGCGGACGACGGCCGGCGCGGCGAGAGACAGAGAGTCCTGATTGCCGGCGCCGGAGTTGCCGGCCTCGAGGCGGCCCTGGCCCTGCGCGATCTCGCCGGCGATCGAGTCGACGTCGCCCTGCACGACCCCGGCAGGGAGTTCGCCTACCGGCCCTTTGGGATCGGCGAGCCCTACGGGACCACTCGGGCCTTTCGCTATGACCTGCGCAGGCTGAGCGAGCTCTGCGGCGCCTCGCTCCACGCGAGCGCCATTGCCGCGGTCGAGCCCGAGCGGCGGATCGCCGTTACCCGTGACGGCGAGCGAGCTCCCCTACGACCACCTGATCGTGGCGACCGGGGCGCGCATGCTCTGGGCCGTGCCGGGCGCCGTCACCTACTGGGGGGTTGCCGACGAAGGGCAGGTTGGCGACCTGATCGCGGACCTGCGGTCGGGGCGCCTGAGCGCCTTGTCCTCACCATGCCGGCGGGCACAGCTGGATCCTGCCGCTCTACGAGCTGGCGCTGCTCGCCGCCAACGTGCTCGAGAAGACCGCCAACGACCGAACCCGGATCACGGTGGTGACGCCGGAACCCTCCCCCCTGGAGATCTTCGGACCCCGCGCCGCCGAGCAGACGAGCGCACTGCTGGCGGAACGGCGCATCGACGTCATCGCCGGGGCCCGGCCGGTCTCCTTCGCGGCGGGACGCCTGCGCATCGATCCCGGCGAGGACGTCGAGGCGGACGCGGTGATCACCCTGCCGCGCCTCGAGGGCAGGAGGATCGACGGCATCCCCCGCGACGAGGATGGCTTCGTCGCCGTCGACGAGCACGGCGGCGTGGTCGGGCTGGAGCGGGTCTACGCGGCCGGGGACGTCAGCTCCCTGTCCTTCAAGCAGGGGGCCTTTGCCACCCAGCAGGCCGACGCGGTG
Organism: uncultured Solirubrobacterales bacterium; assembly: GCA_963732225.1. Lineage (GTDB taxonomy): Bacteria > Actinomycetota > Thermoleophilia > Solirubrobacterales > 70-9 > VRUE01. The sequence goes on along the minus strand of CAVSYR010000005.1, from coordinate 1,065,405 downwards.
GCGGAAGCGATCGCCGCCGCGCTCGGTGCCGGGATCACGCCCCGCGCGGCGGGCCCGCGGATGCGGGCCGTGCTCTGGACCGGGCAGGGCCCCCGCTACCTCTCGAACGGAAACGGAGAGGAGACGGCGTCCAGTCCCAGCCAGCGACATCTGGAACTCCTGCACAACGGCAGGCTGACCGCCCGCTATCTGTCGCCCCTGGTCGACTCGCTCCTCGCCGGCAGCGGCTCCCAGGCGGTCGAGCACCCCATGGCCGAGGCGCCTCAGCGCATCTGAATCCCGGCATGATGGGGCGGTGAGCGACCCCGTCGTCCAGCGTTTCCGCGCCGCCCGCCGTGACCCGGACCTGGCCCTGCTCGAGGGCTTTCACGCGCTCAAGCACGCGCTGCGCTTCGGCGCCGACGTGATCGAGGCCGTTGCCTCCGACCCGGCTGAGCTGGACCGGCTGGCGGCGGACCTCGCCCCCGACCTCGCCGGCTCGCTGGCCGAGCGAACCGCGCCGGTCGATGCCGAGCTCCTGGCCCAGCTCGTTCCCCACGCCCCCCGCACCGGGGTCGTCGCGATCGCCCGCCGGCCGGCCGTCGACGTCGCCGCGGTCCTCGCCGACGAGCGCCCGGCGCCGGTCGTCCTGCTCGAGGACCCGCGCACGATGGGCAACATGGGCGCCTGCGTGCGGGTCGCCGCGGCCGCCGATGCGGCCGCCGTGCTCACCACCGGCAGCAACGATCCCTGGCACCCGGAGGCGCTGCGCGGCGCCGCCGGGCTGCACTTCGCCCTGCCGGTGGCGCGGATCGAGTCGCTGCCCGCGGGCGACAGGCCCCTGATCGCGATCGATCCCGAGGGCGAGCGGCTGGGGGAGGGCGAGCTCGATCCGCGCTCGATCCTCGCCTTCGGCACCGAGCGCTACGGCCTCAGCGAGGCCCTGCTGGAGCGCGCCGACGCGCGCCTGGCGATCCCGATGCGCGAGGGGGTATCCAGCCTCAACCTGGCGACCGCCGTCTCCGCCGTGCTTTTTTCGCAACGACTTTGAACCTTGCGGCAGCGACGGCTCCGTAGATCGGGCCAATGAAGAGAATCGTCGCCTCACTCGTCTTCGCCGTCGCCCTGATCGCCACTCAGGCGGCGCCCGCCGCGGCTCCCAGCGCCAGCGCCAGCGGGGCGAAGACGGTCGAGCATCAGCCACTTCGAATTCCACCCTCACACGCTCGAAGATCGCCAAGGGCACGAAGGTCGTTTTCTCCAACTCCTCGGGCACCGCGCACACCGCGACCGACGCAGGCGCCTTCGACAGCGGTCACATCAAGCCCGGTCACAGCGTCGCGGTGCGCTTCGAACAGAAGGGGACGTTCAGCTACCACTGCGAAATTCACCCCTTCATGCACGGCAAGATCGTCGTCGGCTGAGGTAGGTTGGCGGTAGTCCCGCCAACACCGAAAGGATTCACCTTGCCGTTTGCCGATATCAACGTTGGAGAAGCCCTCCTCGTCGCCTTCGAGGTCTTCTTCTTCGTGATCTGGATCTGGATCCTGATCACGATCCTCACCGACCTCTTCCGCGACCACGAAACCTCCGGGTGGGTGAAGGCGGCCTGGGTCCTCTTCCTGGTCTTCATCCCGTTCCTGACCGCGCTGATCTACCTGATCGCCCGCGGCAGCGGCATGCGCGACCGCACGATCAAGGCGCAGGCCGAGGCAAAGCAGCACTTCGACTCCTACGTCCGCGAACAGGCGCACGCCTCGCCCGCTGACGAACTGCACAAGCTGAACGACCTCAAGGACAAGGGCGCTCTCTCCAGGAGGAGTTCGACAAAGCCAAGGCGAAGCTGCTCGCCTAGCTGGCTGGGGATGCCGGGGCCCCTCCCCAAAACGCGCGGCAGGAGCCGCGCTTGAGTGTTTTGGGGAGGGGCACCGGCGTCCCTCCGGAGCTACCCAAGCTTCGACGCCGAGCTGAGGACCTCGCGAAGTACCGGCGGCGGAGGCCTTCGGGGGTTCCTCCCCAGGAACTCCCGCGAAGCGGCCTGGGGAGGAACCCCGAAGGGCCTGCTGGTGCGTCGGTACATCGCGCAGAAACCCTCCAAATTGCGGGTTTCTGCACGGGATCTTGCAAGTTATTAGCGATTCCTAACAATTGCGCGAGCGGGTTCGCTACCGTGCGCCGCCGATGCGCGTTCCCCTTCGCGGTAACTCATTGCGGCTGCTGCTGCCCGCGGCACTGCTCCTGGCCCTCCTCTGCGTGGTCGCTTCGGCGCCGGCAAAGGACCTGGAAGAAAAGCTCCAGGACACGCAGGGCAAGCTCAGCCACGTGCGCGAAGACCAGAGCTCGCTGGCGGCGACGATCGCCGAACAGAACAAGGCGATCGACTCGATGATCGGCGAAGTCTCGGCCCTGCGCCAGCAGCAGGCCGCGGTCGAGGCAGAACTCTCCGCAAAGCAGAACGAACTCGACGCCGCGACCGAAAAGCTCGAAGCCGACCAGCGTCACCTCGCTGCGGTGCGGGCCCGCCTGCAGCGTGCGCTCGACGTCCTGCGCGAACGGCTGGTCTCGATCTACGAGTCGGGCAGCCCCGACATGCTCAACGTCGTGCTCGACTCGGCCAGCTGGTCGGAAGTGAACACCCGCGCCGACTACCTCGACCAGATCCAGCAGTACGACGACTCGGTCGCCTCGCGGGTCAAGGGCCTGCGCGACGAAGCGCGCGCCGCGGTCAAGCGGATGACCGCCGTGCGGGCGCAGATCAAAGATGCCCGCGACGCGATCGCGGTCAAGGAGCAGCGAAGTCGCCGCCGCCCGCGCAGAAGCCGAGGCGCGCTTCGCCGAACTGAAGTCGGCCCAGGCCGAACGCCGCGCCGCGATGGAAACGCTCGAGTCGCGCGAAGAAGCGCTCAGCGACAACCTCGCCTCGATCTCCGAACAGATCGCCAGCACCACCGGCGCACCGGCCCCGGTGACCGGCACGCCGGCGCCGCTGACCGCCGGCGAGAGCGCCGACTACATCTCCGAAAGCCAGGCCAGCGTGCCCAGCGCGGCCCCGGCCGCGATCGCCGCCGCGATCGAAGCGGCCAACTCGATCGCCACCACCCCCTACATCTGGGGCGGCGGCCACGGCTCCTTCGAATCCTCCGGCTACGACTGCTCGGGCGCGGTCAGCTTCGCCCTGCACGGCGGCGGCTTCCTCGAAAGCCCGCTCGACTCGACCGGCCTCGAGACCTGGGGCGAACCCGGCCCCGGCCAGTGGATCACCGTCTACGCCAACGCCGAACACGCCTGGATGATCATCGCCGGCCTCGCCTTCGACACCGTCGGCGGCCCCGGCCCCCGCTGGCACTCCTCGCCGGTCGACTCGCCCGAAGGCTTCGTCGCCCGCCACCCGCCGGGCTACTAGGCCGGCGCGCCCACTCGGTCCCAGTGCGCCGCGTTGCCGCGGCTGACGTGGATCACGCCCTCGAAGCCTTCGCGCTGCAGGATCGAGGCGGCCAGGCCGCTGCGCTTGCCGGCCTTGCAGATCGTCGCGATCGGCCGCTCGCGCGGCAGCTCGTCGAGGCGCGTCTGCAGCTGGGCGAAGGGGATGTGGATCGAGTCGGGGACGTGGCCTTCGGCGTACTCGGCGGCGTTGCGCACGTCGAGCACCTGCGGCCCGTCCTCGCCCGGCGAGCCGACGGGCCAGCTCGGCCAGGTCGATCGCCTCGATCCGCTCCACCGGTCGGTCCTCGGCCCGCCAGGCGGTCATGCCGCCGCCGAGGAAGCCGCGCACGCGCAGGCCGACCGCGGCCAGCAGCTCGGCCGCCTCGAGCTCGTTGCCGTCGGAGGCGGCGACGACGAGCAGCTCGGCGTCGACCGGGACCATCTCGGCGACCTTGGTGGCGAAGCCGGTGTCGTAGCCGGAGGCGCTGATCGCGCCGGGGATGTGGGCCTCGTCGAACTGCTCGTTGGTGCGCGAGTCGACCGCCAGGGCGCCTTCGGCGATCGCCGCCTCGAAGCCGTGCGGGGTCAGCTGGGTCGGGGCGCTGATCGAGGTGACCAGCGGCCCGCGGTTGAGCGCGACGATGTGGCCGACGTTGGGCGGCTTGCTGCCGATCGTCGCCACCGCGTCCTCGACGAACTCGGCCTCGCTCTCGAAGCGCAGGGCGCGGTTGTGGCGGCGCTCGAAGCCGATCGTCGAGCAGGTCTTGAGGTCGATCCCGGCGCTGCCGCAGAGCGAGCCGCCGAGGTGGCCGGGCCAGACCTCGGTCTCCTCGGGCAGGGTCAGGAGCCGCTCGTGCAGGGAGCGGAAGATGTCGGCGGCGCCCTCGCGCGGCTCGACCGCGAGGTCGGGGCGGGCGACGTCGCCGACGAAGAGGCAGTCGCCGCTCAGCACCGCCCAGGGGTCGTCGCCGCGGCGCGGCGTCGCGCAGCAGGAAGGAGGTGTGCTCGGGCCGGTGGCCGGGCGTGTGGATCGCCTCGATGCTCGCGCCGTCGCCCAGCGGCAGCGTCCAGCCGTCGCCGAAGGCCTCGTGCGGGTAGGTCGCCTCGGCCAGCTCGTGGACGTGGATCGTCGCCCCGGTCGCGCGCGGCCAGGCGGCCGTGGCCGGAGACGTGGTCGGCGTGGTTGTGGGTCTCCAGCACGTGCTCGATCCGCACCCCGTGCAGGCGGGCGAGGTGCAGGTAGGGGTCGATGTCCCACTGCGGGTCGACCACGGCGGCGACGCCGGAGGCGGTGTCGCCGACCAGATAGGAGGCGCAGCCGAGATCCTCGTGAATTATCTGGCGGAAAAGCACCGGATCAGGGTAGCGGCGCGGCAAACCGGGTACTAAAAGAACAGCGCAGTTCCCGCGTCCCGGGCGGGACAGGCCCGGCCGGAGCGGGCGACCGAAGGAGAGATCATGGAGTCAGCATCGATCCGTGCCCACGAGTCGGCGGTCGGAAACGGAGGTCAGCAGCCAGTCGGCGCGGCCCAAGTGCGCGAGGGCTGGACGCCCGCCGATCCGGCGCCGCTCGGTCTCGCCGCCTTCGCCCTGACCACCTTCGTGCTCAGCATGTTCAACGCCGACCTGGTCAACAAAGCGGGCGAGCCGGTGGTGCTCGGGCTCGCGCTCGCCTACGGCGGCGTCGCCCAGATCCTCGCCGGGATGTGGGAGTTCCGCACCGGCAACACCTTCGGCGCGGTCGCCTTCACCTCGTTCGGGGCCTTCTGGATCTCCTTCTGGGCCTTCGTCACCTTCTTCGCCGGCGAGGTGCCGGCGGCTCACGTCGGCGACGCGGTCGGTCTCTACCTGATCGCCTGGGGCATCTTCACCACCTACATGTTCGTCGCCTCGCTGCGCACCAACGCCGCCGTGGCGCTGGTCTTCTTCCTGCTTGCGGTCACCTTCTTCCTGCTCGGCATCGGCAACTCGGGCGGCAACGAAGGCCTGGTCGAAGTCGGCGGCTGGTTCGGCCTGGCGACGGCGGCGGCTGCCTGGTATGCATCTTTTGCGGCGGTCGTCAATTCGACCTTCGGGCGGACGGTCCTGCCGGTCCGGCCACTGGGTCCCTGAGCAGGAGAGGAGCGGCAAATGGCAACGCGCGAGGGGTCATCGAGCCTGGAAGGACAGCTGAGCGAACTGCTCGAGGTCGAGAGCTTCGAGCCCCCCGAGGAGTTCCGCTCGCGGGCCCTGCTCAGCGATCCGGCGATCTACGAGCAGGCGGCGGCCGACCCGGAGGCCTGGTGGCTGGAGCAGTCCAAGCAGCTGCTCGACTGGGCGCAGGAGCCGAGCGAAGGCCTCGACGACTCCAACCCGCCCTTCTACAAGTGGTTCGCCGACGGCAAGCTCAACGCCTCCGCCAACTGCCTCGACCGCCACGTCGAGGCGGGGCGGCGGCGATCGGGTCGCCTTCCACTGGCGCGGCGAGGAGGGCGAGGAGCGCGACATCACCTACGCCGAGCTGCTCGCCGACACGCAGCGCTTCGCCAACGCGCTCAAGGACGTCGGCGTCGAGGCCGGCGACATCGTCGGGATCTACCTGCCGATGATCCCCGAGGTCGTCGTCGCGATGCTGGCCTGCGCCCGCATCGGCGCCCCCCACAACGTCGTCTTCGGCGGCTTCTCGGCCGAGGCGGTGCGCGAGCGGATGGAGTTCTCCGAGGCGAAGGCGCTGGTCACCGTCGACGGCGCCCGCCGCAAGGGCAAGACGGCGCCGATCAAGCGGCGGTCGACGAGCAGATGGACGACCTGGAGAGCCTGGAGACGATCGTCGTCGTCCGCCACACCGGGATCGACTGCCCGATGCGCGAGGGGCGCGACCGCTTCTACGACGAGCTGATGGAGGCCGCCGAGGCGGAGTGCCCGGCCGAGCCGTTCGACGCCGAGCAGCCGCTCTACATCCTCTACACCTCCGGCTCGACCGCGAAGCCGAAGGGGATCCTGCACACCACCGGCGGCTACCTGACCGGGGTCGCCGCCACCCACCGCTACGTCTTCGACCTGAAGCCAGAGGAGGACGTCTACTGGTGCGCGGCCGACGTCGGCTGGGTCACCGGCCACTCCTACATCGTCTACGGGCCGCTGCTCAACGGCGCCACCAGCGTGATGTGGGAGGGGGCGCCCGACTACCCGAGCAAGGGCATCTGGTGGGAGCTGGTCGAGCGCTACGGGGTGTCGATCCTCTACATGGCGCCGACCGCGATCCGCACCTTCATCAAGTGGGGCGCCGAGATCCCCGCAGAATCGGATCTCTCCTCGCTGCGCCTGCTGGGCTCGGTCGGCGAGCCGATCAACCCCAAGGCCTGGCTCTGGTACCAGCAGGTGATCGGCGGCGGCCGCTGCCCGATCGTCGACACCTGGTGGCAGACCGAGACCGGCGCGATCATGATCTCGCCGCTGCCGGGGATCACCGCGACCAAGCCGGGCTCGGCGACGACGCCCTTCCCCGGGGTCGAGGCAGAGGTCGTCGACGAGAACGAGGGGGAGCCGGTCGACGGCGGCCAGGGCCTGCTGGTCCTCAAGCGGCCCTGGCCGTCGATGCTGCGCACCCTCTACAAGGAGGAAGACCGCTTCGTCGAGACCTACTTCTCCCGCTTCGGCAAGGAGACCTACCTGGTCGGCGACGCCGCCCGCAAGGACGAGGACGGCTACTTCTGGGTGATCGGGCGGATCGACGACGTCGTCAACGTCTCCGGCCACCGGCTCTCGACCGCCGAGGTCGAGTCGGCGATCGTCGCCCACGAGAAAGTCGCCGAGGCGGCGGTGATCGGCCAGTCCGACGAGGACACCGGCCAGGCGATCTGCGCCTTCGTCACCCTGCAGGGCAACGCCGAGCCGAGGCGACGAGCTGCTCGAGGACATCCGCGCCACCGTGGCCGAGCGGATCGGCAAGTTCGCCCGGCCGAAGCGGATCATCTGGGCCGACGACCTGCCGAAGACCCGCTCCGGCAAGATCATGCGCCGCCTGCTGCGCGACATCGCCGAGGGCCGCGCGCTGGGCGACGTGACCACCCTGCGCGACCCCGACGTGATGGGCGAACTCGAGGCCAAGATCGCCGAGGCTCGCGACGACGAGGACTGAGCTTCCGGTGCGCCTTATGCACCCTGGGCGTGCGTAAGGCGCACCGGAACGCTCAGGTCGGGTGCGCTCGTCGACCAGGCGCTGGACCGCGACCTCGAGCGACTGCAGCTGTTCCTGCACGCTCTTCAGCTCGCGCAGGGCGAGCGCCTCGGCGCTGAGCTGCTCTTCGGCCAGCTGCTGCTCGACTTCGGCGATTTCGGGGCTGAGGAAGCGCTCCGCGAAGGCGCCGGTGAGCAGGGCGACGAAGCCGATGCCGATGATCAGGATCGCGACCGAGACGATTTCGCCGCCGGTCGTGGTCGGGTAGATGCTGGAGCCGAGCGTGGTCATCGTCGTCACCGCCCAGTAGATCCCTTGCCAGTCGTTGAGGTGCTGGCTGTGCTTCTCGAAGGCGACGAAGAGGGCGCCGCCGCCGATCACGGTGAGGAAGGCGAGGAACATCGCGTAGTGCAGTCCCTGCAGCGAGAAGACCTCGCGCGAGAGCTGGGCCAGGCGCAGCAGCCTGGTCAAGCGCAGCAGCCGCAGCACGCGCAGGCCCTGCAGGCCGGCCGGCAGGATCGGCGGGGTGAAGATGACGATGAAGGGGTCGAGCGGGTGGTGGCGCAGCCAGAGCCGGCGGTTGGGGACGACGGCCAGCATCACCACCAGCTCGATCAGGAAGGCGATCCAGGTGACCCAGTTGAGGATGCGGGCGACGTCCTCCAGCGCGCCGCCGGGGTGCGACTCGCTGATCGCCACCATCGGCAGGGTCAGCGCCGCGGCGATCAGCATCGGCGTGTTCAGCGCTTCCGCCACCCGCGTGCTGCGCGCGTCCATCCCCGGCGCGTAATTGACGATTTTCTCCGTTGCCTCTGCCATCCGCGTGAACTTCGACGCGAAGGGCTCTGTGCCTACCTCACATGCCTGGGTGAGCCCCCGGCCGCAACATTTGAGACCGATTGGTTTTGACCCCCGAATGCCCGCGACGGCCGCAGGGGCTCCGGGCGCCAATCCAAGGAGGCAGGATGATTAGGCAGGGGATGTTGGGGCGATTGGGCTTCATCGCCGTCGTCGCGAGTATCGGGGCGCTGCTGGTGGCAACGGGTGCGCAGGCGTCGACGGTCACGGTGGGCAGCGTGCTGCCGCCGGGATCGTCGCGACCGAATTCGAACGCGTGACAGACCTTCTTCAACACGGCGCTGCCAGAGAAAGGCGCGAACCTGACCTCGCCGGTGAGCGGCGCGATCGTGCGCTGGCGCATGCAGGACCCGGCAGGCGGTCCCTTCACCCTGCGAGTGCTGCGCCCCAACGGCTCCGGCGGCTACATGGCCGCGGGCACCAGCAACCCGGTGACCCCCTCGGGTACCGGGCTGCAGACCTTCACCGCCAACCTGCCGGTGCAGGCTGGTGACCTGATCGGCGTCGACCCGACCAACGCCACCGACAAAATCGGCGTCGCCGAAGTCGCCGGTGCCAGCTTCGGGTTCATCTTCCCGCCGCCGTTCGACGGTGCAACGGTCGCGCCGAGTGGCTCGGAAGCCGGCAAAGAGATCGAGCTCAGCGCCGAAGTCCAGCCGACGCCGGTGATCAGCTCGATCGCTCCGGACTTCGGCCCGGTCGCCGGCGGCACGACGGTGACGATCACCGGCACCGATCTCGCCTCGGCGAGCGCGGTCAAATTCGGTGACCTGCCTGCGGCGAGCTTCAAAGCCGAATCGGAAACCAAGATCACCGCGGTCGCGCCGCCCAGCGCCAAAGTCGTCGGAGTCGACGTGACGGCGACCACGATCGCCGGCACCAGCGCCACGACCAAGGCCGATCGCTTCTTCTACGAAGGCTGCGTCGTCCCCAAGCTGAAGGGCAAGAAGCTGAAGGACGCCAAGCGGATCCTGGGCCGGGCCGACTGCAAGGTCGGCAAGGTCACCCGCGTCGTGAGCAAGCCGAAGAAGGCGGGCAAGGTGCTGAAGCAGGGCACCAAACCGGGCAAGGTGCTTGCCTCGGGCACCAAGGTGAAGCTGACGGTCGGCAAGAAGTCGGCGACCGCCAAGTAGGACCGCTGCACAGATCGGCCGCCTCCCGCAACGCGGGGGGCGGCCGGTCTCGTACCATGGCTCGGGCAACCAACCAATCAGGAGACGCCCAGCCGATGACCACCACCGCCACGCAGGACTACAAGGTCGCCGACATCGACCTCGCCGATTTCGGGCGCAAGGAGATCGCGCTCGCCGAGGTCGAGATGCCCGGCCTGATGCAGACCCGCGAGGAGTTCGCCGCCGAGCAGCCGCTGAAGGGCGCCCGCATCACCGGCTCCCTCCACATGACGGTGCAGACGGCGGTGCTGATCGAGACCCTGGTCGCGCTTGGCGCCGAGGTGCGCTGGGCCAGCTGCAACATCTTCTCGACCCAGGACCACGCCGCCGCCGCGATCGCCGCCGCCGGCATCCCCGTCTACGCCTGGAAGGGCGAGACGCTGGAGGAGTACTGGTGGTGCACCGAACAGGCGCTGCTCTGGCCCGACGGCGGGCCCGAACATGATCCTCGACGACGGTGGCGACGCCACCCTGCTCGTCCACAAGGGCGTCGAGTTCGAGAAGGCGGGCGAGGTTCCCGACCCGGCCTCGGCCGAGTCGGAGGAGTTCCGGATCATCCTCGAGACGCTGAAGCGCTCGCTCGAGGCCGACCCGCAGCGCTGGACCAACATCGCCGCGGGCATCAAGGGCGTCACCGAGGAGACGACCACCGGCGTCCACCGGCTCTACCAGCTGGCCGAGACCGGCGACCTGCTCTTCCCGGCGATCAACGTCAACGACTCGGTCACCAAGTCGAAGTTCGACAACCTCTACGGCTGCCGCCACTCGCTGGTCGACGGGATCAACCGCGGCACCGACGTGATGATCGGCGGCAAGGTCGCGGTGATCTGCGGCTACGGCGACGTCGGCAAGGGCTGCGCCTCCTCGCTGCGCGGCCAGGGCGCCCGCGTGATCGTCACCGAGATCGACCCGATCTGCGCCCTGCAGGCGGCGATGGAGGGCTACGAGGTGCGCACCCTCGACGAAGTGGTCGAGACGGCGACATCTTCGTCACCGCCACCGGCAACAAGGACATCATCACCGTCGACCACATGGCGCGGATGAAGCACAACGCGATCGTCGGCAACATCGGCCACTTCGACAACGAGATCGACATGGCGGCGCTGGAAGAGTCCGACGCCGAGCGGATCAACGATCAAGCCCCAGGTCGACGAGTGGCGCTTCCCCGACGGCCACTCGATCATCGTCCTCTCCGAAGGCCGCCTGCTCAACCTCGGCAACGCCACCGGCCACCCGAGCTTCGTGATGTCGAACTCCTTCACCAACCAGGTGATCGCCCAGATCGAGCTCTTCGGCCAGCCCGACGGCTTCGACGCCAAGGAGGTCACGTGCTGCCCAAGCACCTCGACGAGAAGGTCGCCCGCCTCCACCTCGACGCGCTCGGCGTCAAGCTGACCGAGCTCAGCCCCGACCAGGCCGCCTACCTCGGCATCCCCGCCGAGGGCCCCTACAAGCCGGACCACTACCGCTACTAGGGGCGGGGGGTCCGAGGTGCCGAACGTCTACAAACCGACGTTCGAGGAGGGCGAGAGGCCCGAGGGATTTCGCTCGCGGCGGGCCCGGATCGGCTACGAACTCGGCACCGAGTTGATCGGCTGCAGCCTCTGGGAGCTGCCGGCGGGCGAGGCCGCCTACCCGTACCACTTCCACTACGCCGACGAGGAGCTGGTGATCGTGCTCTACGGCCGCCCGACCCTGCGAACCCCGGAGGGCGTCCGCGAGCTCGAGGAGGGGGAGGCGCTCCGCTTTCCCCTCGGCGAGGAGGGGGCGCATCAGATCATCAATCGCAGCGAGGAGCCGGTGACCCTGCTGGCAGTCTCCAGCCACGGTCGCCCCGACGTGGTCGTTTATCCCGACTCAGACAAGATCGGCGTCGGCGAGAGACTCCCGCATGGCGGCGGCCTGCGCGCCTTCTTCAAGCGCGGCGACGGGGTCGGCTACTTCGACGGCGAGAGCCTCGACGAGGCTAGGCCTTAGAAACGACAAGACCCGCCGGAGCGGGTCGAGTCTGGTCGTTGTGCGGGAACCGCCCCGCAGGTACCTCCACGCGGATGACACCCGTTGCGTGGAGGCTACCACCGACTCGACCCGCTCCATTGGTCTATCTGCGGAGGGCGCCGGACTCGAACCGGATCCGATGGTCAATCGGACACAACGGGTGTCATCCGTGTGGGGTCACCCGACCCCATCACCCTCCTGTCGGCGATGCTAGCGGCGAAAATTCGGCTTCCAGAGGTTGTGACGAACTTGGCACGGCCGCATGACTGTTCCTTAACGGCGGACGTCAATTTCACTAGCCGCCGGTGACCACCAGGGTCGCCTCCATGCCTTTGGCCTCGTGTTTGTAGAGGCTGCAGTAGAGGCGGTAGGTGCCGGGGGAGAGGGTGAAGTGGGCGCTTGCCTGCGAGACCGACGGGGTCGAGGGAATTTCCAGCTTCGGGTCTTCCGTGCCCTCGTGTTCGAGCACGAGGTTGTGGGGGTCTTCGCCCTGGTTGTTGAGCTCGACGATCACTTCGCCGGCGCTGACTTCGGGGCGGGAGAGGGTGTAGCTGTACTCGACCGCTTTGACGCCGAGGTGGCCGATTTCGGGCTCCGGTTCTTCGCCGGGCGGCGCCGCGGGGGTTGGCGTGACCGGCAGCGCTGGCTGGGGCTGGAGCAGGCTCGGCTGCGCTTCGCAGGTCCACCAGTGCTTGATTCGCTTGACGCGGCGCGGTTGCCCGTGGTGCCGCAGGTGCTTGATCACGGTCTTGGAGTGGCGCTGCCAGGTGCAGCCCGCGTTGACGTCGGCGCCGCGACGGCGGCACTGGGGCCGAGCGCCAGCGTCGCGGCTACGGCGGCCGTCGGCAGAAGCAGGACGGTGCGGGCGCCGATCCGCTCACGCCTTCACCAGGACCGGCCGTTCGAAGGAGGAGGCGCCGGGGATGACCGAGGCGGCGTCGTGGCCCAGCCATTCCTCCAGCAGCGAGCAGTACATCGCGCGGAAATCGCTGGTCACGCGGACGTTGTCGTTCTGGTCGAGTTGGGCCAGGCCGGGGAACTCGCCGACCATCTCGCCCTTGGCTTTGGAGCCGACGACGAAGGCGCAGCCGGCGGCGCCGTGGTCGGTGCCGAGCGAGGCGTTCTCCTCGGGGCGGCGGCCGAACTCGCTCCAGAGCTCGATCAGGACGCGGTCGGCGAGGCCGCGTGCCTCGAGGTCGCGCTGGAAGGCGAGGATGCCCTCGCAGGTCTCTTTCAGGCCCGCGCGAGAGGTCTTCGGCCTCGTCGGCGTGGGTGTCGTAGCCGCCCGAGGCGCGGATCGTCACCACCCGCATCGGCAGGCCGGCGTTGATGAAGGCGGCGAGGCCGGCGAGCTTGTGGGAGAAGTTCGTTTCGGGTAGGAGACCGGGCTGGTGAAGCCGCCGATCCCGCCGAGGTCGGTGCGCAGCTTGTCGGTCTGGGCGGTGGCGCGGCGCACCTGCGACAGGGCCGGCGAGTCCGAGGGCAGCGAGCCGAAGCGGGCGAAGCTCTTGTACATCTCGCTCTCGACCGGGTCGCTGACCGGCGACCAGAGGTCGTAGCCGTCGACGCTGTCGATCGCCGCCACCGGGAGGTTGGCGGTGGCGATCATCGGCGAGAGCGAGCCGTCCATCGAGAGCCCCTGCAGCGGGTTGTCTTCGTCGCCGACCTGGTCGATGTAGCGGCCCAGCCAGCCGGTGTGGAAGCCGACGTCGAGCTCGCCGATCTCGTAGTAGTGGCGCGAGGTGAAGTGCGACTGGTCGGGGTGGTCGTAGCCGATCGCCGGGAAGGCGCTGACCTTGCCCTCTTCGTGCAGGGTCGCCAGGCCGGCGGCCGAGGGGTGCCAGCGCAGCGTCGGGTCCTCGCTGAATTCGGTGCCCGCGTCGGGAGCGAGCGCCAGGTTCGGCCGCAGCTGCGAGTAGCGCGGATCGCCGGTCGGGGCGAGCACGCTGAGCGCGTCGATGCCGCCGTCGAAGAAGACCGAGACGAGGATCTTGTCGGTCGTCGCCGCCTGGGCGATCCCCTCCTCGAAGGCGGCCAGCGGGATCTTCGAGGCGCCGTAGACGGCCAGCGCCAGGCCGGCGCTCCAGGAGAGGAAGCTGCGCCGCGAGAGCCCGGTGCCGGCCGGCTCGGGCATCCCCGCCTCGATCGCCGGCAGCCCCCGGCCGGCTTCGGCCGCGGCGCTGCGCAGCAGCTGGGAGCGGGTGTAGTCGTTGCAGCAGTTGTCCATCGTTCAGCGCTCCCTCATTGCATGATCAGGTCGGGGCTGACGCCGATCAGCTGCAGCAGGGCGTTCTGGCGCATCGCCCGGTAGGGCCCCTGCTGCCATTTGGCGGTCGCGAGTTTCTCGCTGCGCTGGGCGAAGTCGAGCAGCTCGGTCCGGTGCTCTTCGCGCAGGTTCGGCGAGCCCCAGGAGGCCAGCGCCCGGCCCAGCGCTTCTTCGGCGCTCTCGGTGGCGCTGTATTCGCCGTTCCAGGCGTCGACCGAGATGTTGTCGAGCACGTAGTCGACGATGTTCCAGCGGGCCCGCATGCGCGAGGTGTCGAGCCAGCGGGTGTCGTCCCAGCCGGAGACATTGGGCGGCCAGAAGAGCTGCTGCCCGGCCTCCTCGCAGAGCCAGACCCAGGAGTAGGTGTCGATGTAGCGGCCGGTCGCGCGCAGCATGCCGGCCAGCTGCACGACCGGCGGCTTCACCATCGGCGGGCCTTCGTAGAGGTCGGGGCTGAGCAGGATCGCCTCCAGCACCGGGCGGATCGCCCAGCCGGAGCCCTGATAGGTCCTGATCAGGCCGTCTCGGACGCCGGCCGAGGGCGGCTGCGGGACGAAGTAGCTCCAGAGCTTCTCGACGAAGAAGGAGGGGTGGAGGGGGTTCTCGACGCAGAGCCGGCAGGCGTCTTCCCAGCTCCAGTTGCCGCTGCGGCCGAAGACGGTCTTGGTGCCGGTGTCGTGGCGTTTGGGGTTGAAGTGGAAGTTGTGGGCGCCGAGCTCATTCGACCATTCGTAGTCCCAGCCGGTCAAGCGCCCGTGCCTGTTCGCGGATGTCGTCCTCCGTGTAGGCGCCGCGGTCGGCGCCGAGCGAGAACAGCTCCATCATCTCGCGGCCGTAGTTCTCGTTTGGCGCCTGCTTGGTGTTTTCGGCGCCGTTCAGCCACTGCAGCATCGCCGGGTCGACGGTGACCGCCTTGAAGAGGTCGAGGAAGGAGCCGAAGCAGGCGGAGCGGAAGAGGTTCGACTGGTCGATCATCTGCTGCTGGCGGGAGACGCCGGCGTTGGAGGTGGCGAACCAGTCGTGGAAGACGAGCGCCATCCGCTCGACCAGCGGCTGGTCGGTGCGCACCATGCGGTCGAGGAACCAGAGGTGGTCGTGGCCGTAGGAGTCGGCGGGAGCGATCGGGTTGTTGTCGTCGTCGACCGGGGCCGGACCGTGCAGCGCCGCGGCGCCGCTGGGTCGGGTCAGCGACTGGACCGCGCCGACCAGGCCCAAGCTGGCGAGCTGCTCGGCCTGTCCCGGTAGCGGCCCGAAGCCGGCGCGTTCCAGCAGCCGCTTGGCCTGCGCAGGTCCGAACGGTCCCTGGTAGGCGCCGGCGCGGGCGGGGATCGCGGTCGATCGCGACGGCCGGCGCGCAGCGGTCGGCCGGCCTGGGCCCGGGGCCGCGGTGGTGGCCGCGGCGGGGCTTGTGCTTGTGGCGGACGACGTAGCTCTGGACCCGCCAGCCGCAGTCGCCGTCGGGTACCCAGCGGTAGTGCTTGTCCTTCCAGACGTGCTTGTGCCGGTGGCGGCGGTGCCGCTTCGGCGTCGAAGCGCTCGGTGTCGCCGTCGGGATTGCCATGCCGAAAATGGGCCGCTTGCGGCCTCACAAACTCGTCGGCGAGCGCCGTTAAGGCTTGAAAGAAGTTGACGGGTCTGGACGGAAGGCCTACCCGCTACTCGTTCTCCCCGGTTCAGCCCGTTCCTGCTTGATCTCTAAAACGACAAGACCCGCCGGAGCGGGTCGAGTCTAGGTTGATGCGGGGAACCACCCCGCGGGTACCTCCAGACGGCTGACACCCGCTCTAATCGAAGGGTACCACCTGACTCGACCTGCTCCCTTGGATCTTTGCGGAGGGCGCCGGACTCGAACCGGATCCGGTGGTTAACCGGACAGAACGAGTGTCGATCGTCTGGGAATACCCATCCCCTTCACCCTCCTGCGGGCGATGCTAGCCGCGGAAATTCGCTTCGAGAGCGATGTCACTCAATTGACACGGTGAATTGACATTTCCGTGTGCTTTCACCCCGTCCCCGCCTGCGGCTCCCAGCGAAAACGGCGGGTGGCGACCCAGATGCCGGCCAGGGCCCAGGCGGCGAGGACGGCGACGTTGCCGCCTTCCAGGCCGAGGCCGCTGGCTTCGGGGGAGAGGGTGCTCTGCAGGCCGACGGCGAGGTGGAAGAGGGGGAAGATGCGGCCGACCTGTTCGAGCCAGTGGGGGAGCTGGTCGATCGGGATCCAGACGCCGGAGACGAAGGCGAGGATGACGACGCTGAAGGGAGCGATCGTGGAGGCGGCGTCGACCGTGGGCGTGAAGGGGGTGAGGGCGATGCCGAGCGTGCAGAGCGTCGCCGTGCCGAGGGCGACGTAGACGAGGAAGCCGATGAAGCTCGAGCCGGGGAACTCGACCCCGTAGGCGAGCACGCCGATCGCGACCAGCAGCACGGTCATCGCCAGCGCCTGCGCGGTGGCGCGCAGGACCTGGGCGACGATGAAGGTCCAGGCCGGCATCGGCGTGCCGCGCAGCCGCTTCAGCTGGCCGCGCTCGCGCTGGGTGGTGATTGAGACGGCGAGGGTGGTGAAGGTCGAGAGCGAGATCGAGTAGGCGGTGATCCCGGCCATGAAGTAGGCCTGGGCGCTCAGCTTCAGCCCGGTCGGCAGGGTGACGGTCTGGTCGCCGCCCTTGATGAAGATCGAGTTGAAGAGGATGAGGAAGATCAGCGGGAAGAGGAAGGTGAAGACGAGCGCCCGCGGCGTGCGCAGCGCGACGACGATCGCGGCGCGGGCCTGGGCGAGGACGATGCGGCGCTCGCTCACGACCGCCGCTCCTGGTCGCGGGTGAGGTCGAGGAAGATGTCCTCGAGGCTCGGCTTGCGCACCTCGAGGTCCTCGAGCGCGACGCCGCGCTGCTCGGCCAGCGCCAGCAGGCGGTAGAGGTCGCCCTGCGGCTGCTCGGTCTCGATGCTGATCTCATCGCCGGCAACCTGCGGCGTCGCCGAGACGCAGGAGCGCACGTCCTCGGCATCGAGGCCGCCGTTGAGGCGGAAGCCGATCACGGTGCGGCGGCCGAGGCTGGCGCTCAGCTCCTTCATCGGGCCCTGGGCGACGATCCGGCCTTCGCGCAGGATCGCCACCCGGTCGGCGAGGTGCTCGGCCTCGTCCATGTAGTGGGTGGTGAGGAAGACGGTCTTGCCGAGTTCCTTCAGCCCCTCGATCATGTTCCAGGCGTCGCGGCGGGCGGTCGGGTCGAAGCCGGTCGTCGGCTCGTCGAGGAAGATCAGGTCGGGGTCGCCGATGATCCCGATCGCGACGTCGACGCGGCGTTTCTGGCCACCGGAGAGCGAGCCGATCCGCGCCTCGCGCTTCTCCGCCAGGCCGGTCAGCTCGATCGTCTCCTCGACCGGGCGCGGCGCGGGGTAGAAGGTGGCGAAGAGCGAGACCGCCTCGCGCACGGTCAGCAGCGGGTCGAGCTCGCACTCCTGCAGGACCAGGCCGACGCGGCTGCGCCACTCGCGCGTCGGCTCGCCGGGGTCGACGCCGAGCACCTCGACCTCGCCGCCGCTGCGCTCGCGGTAGCCCTCGAGGATCTCGATCGTGGTCGTCTTGCCGGCCCCGTTGGGGCCGAGGAAGCCGAAGACCTCGCCGCTGCCGACCTCGAAGTCGATTCCGCTCACGGCCTCGTGCTCACCGTAGGACTTGCGCAGCCCCCTGACGCTGATCGCTACCTCACTCACTCCCTCCAAATCTACCCAAAAGTAACGATCGGCCCTTCCGGTGCGCCTTATGCACTGTGAGCGTTCATAAGGCGCACCGGAAAGTAGTTTGCTAAACTAATTATCTAAGCTAATCAATGCCGCCAAGGACCGACACCACTCTTACTGACGCCGCCGCTCGACTGCGACTGGGGATCGTGCGCACCGCGCGGCGGCTGCGGCAGGAGGCGGCTGCCGAGGCGAACGGGCTGACGCCGACCTCGACTGCGGCGCTGGCCACGATCGAGCGGCACGGTCCGCTGACGCCCAGCGAGCTTGCCGAGCTCGAGCAAGTCAAGCGGCCGACCGTCACCCGCACGCTTGGCTGTCTCGAGCGGGAGGGGTTGGTCGAGCGCACGCCCGACCCCAGCGACGGCCGCAGCTCCCTGGTCAGCGTCAACGCTGTCGGGCGCGAGCGCCTGCGGCGCCTGCGCGGTCGCAAGAACGCCTACCTGGCGAAGCGCATGCGCGACCTTCCGGCCGAAGACGTCGCCGCCCTGGAGCGGGCGGCGGAGATCCTCGAGCAGATGCTGGAAGAGCCGCGCGGCAAGCGCGGTGGTAGTTCGTGAGCGCGGGTCTACGGCGCAGCTTCTCTTCTCTCTCCGTCCCCAACTACCGCCGCTACTTCGTCGGCCAGCTGGTCTCGCTGTCTGGGACCTGGATGCAGACGGTGGCGGCACTTTGGCTGGTGCTCAGCCTCACCGGCAGCGGCCTCGCCGTCGGCTTGACCACAGCGCTGCAGTTCCTGCCGATGCTGCTCTTCGGCGCCTGGGGCGGACTGCTCGCCGACCGCTTCTCAAAGCGCAAGCTGCTGATCGCGACGCAGGCGCTGATGGCGATTCCCGCGCTCGGCCTCTTCATCGTCACCGAGGCCGGCGTTGCCGCGCCCTGGATGGTCTACCTCGCCGTCTTCGCGATGGGCAGCGTCAACGCGGTCGACAACCCAACCCGGCAGAGCTTCGCGATCGAGATGGTCGGAGCCGACCGGGTGGTCAACGCGGTCAGCCTCAACAGCGTGATCGTGCAGTCGGCCCGCCTCGTCGGCCCCGCCTTCGCCGGCCTGCTGATTGCCGGGCTCGGCGTCGGTCCCTGCTTCGCCGTCAACACGCTCTCCTTCGGCGCGATGATCTTCGCCCTCTGGGGAATGGACCCGAGCAAGCTGCGCAGCGGCCCGCGGGCGACGCGCGAGCGCGGCGCGATCCGCGCCGGCCTGCGCTACGTCCGCGCCACGCCCGAGCTGGCCGTGCCGCTGGCACTGATGGCCCTGGTCGGCACCTTCGGCTTCAACTTCCAGGTGATCCTGCCGCTGCTGGCCCGCTTCAGCTTCGGCGGCGGTGCCGGCGTCTACGCCGCACTGGTCTCAGCGATGGCGATCGGCTCCGTGGCCGGCGCCCTAGTAACTGGCTCCCACGGCCGCACCAGCCCCCGCCTAATCGCCGGCGCCGCTCTAGCCTTCGGCGGTGCAGCGCTCCTGGCCGCCGTGGCGCCGGGGATGGCAGTAGAGATCGCCGCCCTAGTCCTGCTGGGCGCCGCCTCAGTCACCTTCGCCGCAACCATCAACTCCTCACTCCAACTGGCCGTAACCCCCCACATGCGCGGCCGGGTGATGTCCCTCTACTCAGTCGTCTTCCTCGGCTCAACCCCAATCGGCGGCCCCCTGGCCGGCTGGCTATCCCAGGCCTACGACCCGCGCTGGGCCCTCGTGCTCGCCGCCATCTCAGGCCTCTCGGCAGCTTGGGCGGCCCGGCTCTCCTTCGCCCGGATCGAGTCCCGGGCGAAGGAGCGGGCGGTTGCTCAGCCGGTGTAGCCGGCTGACTTCAGGTATGCCGCGGCTGCTTCCTTCGGCGTCTGCTTTTCGAGTTCGACCCGGGCGTCGAGCTCCTGCATGACCGGAAGCGTGAGGCCCTTCTGGACCTCGAGAATTGTCTTTTCGTAGTCCGGCCCGGCCTTTTCCGCCGTCGACTTCTTGGTGACGAAGATGACGTTGCCGGCCGGGAAGACGTGCTTGTCGTCTTCGAGGATGACGAACTTGTTCTTTTCCGCCGAGAGCTGTGGATCGGTGGTGAAGAGGATCGAGAGATCAGCCTGGCCCTTTTCGAGCACGGTGTAGCGGAGGCTGATGTCGACCGGGTGGAATGACTTGAATTTCAGGCCGTACAGTTCTTCCAGCCCCGCCAGGCAGTCGATTCGCTGGCGACACTCCGGCGACCCGTACAGGGACAGTTCTTCGGAGACCCCTTCGAGGTCGGAGATGGTTTTCAGGTCGTATTTTTCAGCGGTTGTCTTGAGCAGCCCAACCGCGTTGGCGCTGGCGAACGGCGTCGGTTCGAAAGCGGTGAGACCTTCTTTTTCGAATTCTTCGTTCGACTTTTCCCAGGCTTCGGTGGCGTCGGACGGGACTTCTTCCGGTTCGAGGCCGAAGAACGAGGTCAGGGCTGTGCTCGCGTACTCGGGGTAGCCGGAGATGGTCCCGGATTTGACCGCCTTGAGGGCCACGGTTTCAGAGCCGAGGTTGAGGTCGCTCTTGGTCTTGTAGCCGGCCGCTTTCAGGGCCTGCGCGTAGATTTCCCCAAGGATTTCCTGTTCGGGGAAGTTCTTCGAGCCGATCGTCAGGCTGACCTTGCCGTTTTCGGGATTGGAGACGATCGCACCCGCACCGCCTTCGCCCCCTTCTGTGGAGCTGCTGTCGTCACTGCTGCTGCCGCAGGCGGCAACGCTGAGGCTGAGGGCGAGCGCGAACAGCAAGGCGGCGGCTGCCCGCAGACGAGTGGACTTGGACCTCATTTGATTCCTCTCTTGTCGTTTACGTGGACGAGACTCATACAGGGGTCAGCTTCAAGCCTTTCGAAGTGAGCCGACGTTGAATTGCGGCGAGCCCAAACTCAAGGGCCAGGGCTAGGAGGGCAACCAGGATCGCCCCTGCCAACACCCCGTTGTCGCCGTAGACGTTTTCGCCGATGATGAATTCGCCGAGCGTCGCCACTCCGGCCAGCGGCGCGATCGTCGCGGTGGCGACGATGTTGATAGTTGCCGTGCGAATGCCGGTGAAGATGCTTGGTATCGCCATCGGCGCCTCGACCTTGCGCACGATCTCGAACTCGGTCATGCCGATGCCGCGGGCGGCTTCGACGCTGGCGCGGTCGACCTCGCGGATGCCGACGAAGGTGTTGGTCAGGATCGGTGGTATGCCGAGAATGGCCAGGGCGACGGTGAGGTTGAGCAACCCGACCCCGATCACGGCCGCCATCAGCGCGATCAGCGCCAGCTCGGGGACCGCGCGGCCGGCGTTGCCGAGGCCGATCGCGAGCAGTTCTCCGGTTCCCCTGTGACCGAAGTACAGGCCTGCCGGCAGGGCGATCACCAGGGCCAGGGCCAGGGCAAGCACCGTCACCTCGAGCTGGGTGAGCGCGAGTTCGGCCACCTGATGGAGGCCGCCGACGCCTTTGCCGCCGGTGACGTTGGAGGTCTGCGGCGTGAAGATGAATTCGAAGGCGCCGCCGAATGAGGCGAGCACGGGCACGGGGATCACGACGACCTCACCCGGCGCCAGGGCGTGCTGAAGCGCTGGATGGTGAGCAGGATCGCGTCAAAGGTGAGCGCCATCAGCATCGCGATTCCCCCGGCGATGACGATCGAGGTCGGAAAATGGAGATTTGCTTCGCCGTAGATCTGAGTGCCGAGGCCACCGGCGTGGGCGAAGACCGCCAGCGTCGCGATCGCGACGGTGCTGACCGTGGCGATCCTCAGCCCGCCGATGATCTCCGGTATGGCCAGGGGCAGCTCCACCCGCCAGAGGATCTGGCGCTTGGTCATGCCCATGCCGCGGGCGGCGTCCTTGGCCGACTCGGGCACGTTGCCAAGGCCGACGGTGACGTTGCGGTAGATGATCTGCAGCGTGTAAGCGCTGAGGGCGATGATCGCGGTCTCGCGACCGCGGCCGGTGATCGGCAGCAGCAAGAGGAAGAAGGCGACGCTGGGGACCGCGTAGAGGATCCCGGTCCCGGCCAGCAGCGGCGGCTTCAGCCAACGGCGGCGATGCGCAAGCAGCGCCAGTGCGAAGGCAACCGTGAAGCCAAGCACGACGGAGATCGCGACGAGTTCGAACTGCTGTAGCGTCGGGGTCCCGTAGCGGTCGATGTGTTCCCGCGCCCAGTCCCAGCAGAACAGGTGGCTTGGCTTCGCCTGGCATGACTGTGTCGTGCGTTCGTGGAAGAACCCCTTGCCGACTTCACCAACCGCAGCGAGGGTGAGCGCCGGGCTAGCCATGCGGCCGCTCCACGGCACTGTGCTCCTCGGTCTTTGCCTGCGGTGATTTGAGGAACTCGGAGATGATCTCGACCGAGAGGACGCCGTCGATGCGGCCTTCGTGATCGACCACGGCGGCGTACTGCGCCTCGCCCTGCAGCAGGTCGGCAAGGGCGTCGCGCATGATGTCGTCGCGGTCGAGCAGCGGTCCCAGCGGCGAGTCGGGTTGTCTCGGCACCTGCTCGCCGGCCAGGTCGCGCTCGGAGAGCCAGCCGAGCGGACGGCGCTCGCTGTCGACCAGCAGCGGATAGGGAACCTCGACGTCGGGCTCGGCCAGCTTCGACCTCACCTCGGCCGTGGCCTGGCCGACGTGGGCGAGGGGCGCCTCCCAGAGATCGATGTCGGAGACCCGCATCAGCGCCAGGCGCTTCAGCGCCCGGTCGGCGCCGACGAAGTCCTCGACGAACTCGTCGGCGGGATCCATCAGTACCTCCGCCGGGGTCGCGTACTGGGCGACCTTGCCGCCCTCGCGCATGATCGCGATCCGGTCACCCATCTTGATCGCCTCGTCGATGTCGTGGGTAACGAAGAGGACGGTCTTGCGCAGCTCCGCCTGCAGGCGCAGGAACTCGTTCTGCAGCCGCTCGCGGCTGATCGGGTCGATCGCGCCGAAGGGCTCGTCCATCAGCATCACCAGCGGGTCCGCGGCCAGCGCGCGGGCGACGCCGACTCGTTGCTGCTGGCCGCCGGAGAGCTGCGCCGGGTAGCGCGTGCCGAGCTCGGGATCGAGGCCGATCAGCTCCAGCAGCTCTGCGGTGCGAGCCTTGGCTCGCTCCTTCTTCCAGCCGAGCAGCTGCGGCACGGCGGCGATGTTCTCGGCGATCGTGCGGTGGGGGAAGAGGCCGACCTGCTGAATCACGTAACCGATCTCGCGTCGCAGCTGGGCCGGGCTGCGCTCACGGACCGAGCGATCGCCGATCAGGATGTCGCCTTCGCTGATCTCGACCATGCGGTTGACCATCCGCATCGCCGTCGTCTTGCCGCAGCCCGACGGTCCGACGAGGACGCAGATCTCACCCGCCGGCACCTCGAGCGTGAGCTCCTCGACAGCCGCTTTGGCAGAGCCTGGATAACGCTTTGTCGCGCCTGCGTACCGGACGGGGGAGGCCCCGGTATTCGACACTTGGTCAGTCACCTCGTCGCTGGGCACTCGGGCCGAGCCTATACCCCGTGGGGAGCGGCGTTAAGCGTGGGCGGGGCAGCTGTGCGCGGTCGCGCGCGCCTGGCGGCTGAGCCAGAAGAGCGCCGCGAAGACGATCAGGCCGAGCAGGTTGAGCACCAGCTTGTAGTCGAGCTCGACCGAGCCGAAGACGTCGGCGCGGCTGGGCCGGGTTGTGGGGATCAGGTCGGCGGCGCTGAAGAGGGCGTCGATCGCCAAGGCGGCGACGATCATCGTCAGCAGCATCAGGGCGACGATCCGCACGGTGAAGGCCCAGCCGTAGTACTTGCGGTAGATCGCGATGATCGGCAGCACGATCAGGTCGGCGAAGATGAAGGCCATCACCCCGGCGAAGCTGATCCCGCCCGACCAGAGCACGGCGGCGAGGGGGATGTTGCCGACCGAGCAGACGAAGCTGAGCACGGCGATCAGCGGCCCGACGATCACGTTCTCGATCGCGACCAGCCAGCCCGGCCCGCCGCTGAGGAAGAGGACGTTGAAGAAGTCGTCACCGAGCAGGCCGATGAAGCCGGCGAGCAGGAAGCCGACGCTGATCTCCTTCCAGAGCATCAGCCAGTCGCCGCGGAAGTTGCCCGCCACCTCGCTCCAGCCGGCCGCGGAGGTGAGCCGCTCGCGCCAGCTGGCCGTCTCCTCTCCAGCGCCGTGCTCGTGCTCGTGTCCCGCGTCCGCTTCCAGCGCGTGCGCCCGCGCCTGCTCCTCCATTCGCGGCGAGACGAAGACGCGCAGCAGCAGCGCCATCAGCACGATCATCAGGATGCCGCCGAGGTACTCGGCGAGGGTGAACTGCCAGCCAAGCAGGGCCCAGAGCACCAACCCCAGCTCCCAGACCAGGTTGGTCGAGGCGAACTGGAAGGCGAGCGCCGAGGCGGCCGAGGCGCCCTTCTGGAAGAGGCTCTTGGCAATCGCGATCGCCGCGTAGGAGCAGGAGGAGGAGGCGGCGCCAAGCCCCGTCGCCCAGGCAACCGGCTTCGCCCCGCCGCCGGCCATCGTCGCTTCGATCCGCTCCTTCGGCACCCAGGCCTGGACGATCGCCGAGATCGCGAAGCCGAAGACCAGCGCCCACCAGACCTCATAGGCCATCAGGAAGGACTGCTTCAGCCCCTCGAGGATCGTGCTCGCGACATCGGCCATGCGCTCACCGTAGCATACCCCCAGGGGGTATAGGTGAGAGGGCGCGACTAGGCCCCGATGCCGAGCCGTCGCGACCGCTCGACCGCTCGAGCGACCACCTCCTCGCAGCCCGGCACGTCGCCGCCGCGCATCAGCACTCGTCCGCCGACCACCGTGGTGTCGACGATCGAACCGCTGGCGGCATAGACGAAGTCCGAGTACAGGTCGCCGAGGCTGAGCTCGAGCGAGGTGGTTCGCAGCAAGAGGAAGTCCGCTGGCTCGCCGACCTCGAGGCGGGCGCCGCCGCTGGCGATCCGCCACGCCTCCGCGGCCGGCAGGACGGTGGGGTCGCCGCTGCTGTGGCGCTGGGCGAGGGCGAAGAGCTTGAGGTCGGAGAAGAGGTCGAGCGAGTCGTTGGAGCCGGCGCCGTCGGTGCCGAGACCGACGTTGACGCCGGCACTCCGCGCAGCCGGGTAGGGAAAGATGCCGCCGACCGCGAGCTTCATGTTGGCGACCGGGTTGGTGACGACGGTGCAGCCGCGCTCGGCGATCAGCGCCAGCTCCTCGTCGTCGAGCCAGACGCCGTGGGCGAGGATCGTGCGCTTGTTGAGCACGCCAAGCCGGTCGAGGTAGACGGCGGGGCGCACGCCGTGCTCGGCGACGCAGTCCAATACCTCCTGCTCGGTCTCGGAGAGGTGGATATGGACCGGTAGCTCGCGCTCGGCGGCTTGGTCGGCGGTCCAGCGCAGCAGCCCTTCGCTGACCGTGTAGATCGAGTGCGGGGCAAAGGCGGCGTCGATCCCGTCTCCACTGAAGCTCGCCAGCTCGCCGAGGTAGCCGACGGCCTTCTCCTTCATCGCCTCGGTGTTGCCGTCGGCGTCGAAGAGCGGGCCACCGATGGTCGCTCGCAGGCCGGCATCCCGCACTGCCCGAGCGGTCGCGCCCGGGTGCCAGTACATGTCCCAGAAGCGGCTTGTTCCGGTGCGGATCATCTCCAGGCAGGCCAGTCGCGTGCCCCAATAGACGTCGTCGGCCTCGAGCTTTGCCTCGATCGGCCAGATCACCTCTTGCAGCCAGCGCATCAGCGGCAGGTCGCCGCCGAAGCCGCGGAAGAGGGTCATCGCCGCGTGGGTGTGCCCGTTGAGCAGCGGTGCGACCAGTGGCGCTCCCGCTGCGTCGATCGTCTCGTCGCCCGGCTCCGGCGCCACCTCTGGCCCGAGTGCCGCAATCGTCCCGTCGACGCAGCGCAGTCCGACGCTCTCGCCGTCGAGGACGGCACCGGTGACGGTGAGCGCCCTCGGGCTCACGGCCCTACGGCGCCGAGCTGCGGCAGCACCGCGGCGAGGCCGTCGTGCAGCTGCAGGGCGTTGCCGGCGCGCGCCGCTTCCAGCTCGATGATCTCCAGCGGATCCGGCCCGATGCCGTTGGCGAGGTTGTCGACGACGCAGATCGCCGCGTAGGCAAGCCCCAGCTCGGCGGCGACGATGCACTCCGAGGCGATCGTCATCCCAACCACGTCGGCGTGCGCCGCGATCAGGCGAATCTCGGCCGGGGTCTCGAAGCGCGGCCCGATCGCCTGCCAGTAGACACCGCCGTCGCGCACCTTGGCCGGGCTCGCGTTCCAGGCGGCGAGGACTTCCTCGCGCCAGACCGGGTCGAAACGCGGGGCGCGGTGGGCACGCTCGTCGCCGTAGGAGGAGAGGCCGAGGTGGAGGGCGATGAAGTCGTCGGGACAGAGCAGGCTGCCGACCGGCAGCTCGGCATCGAGCGAGCCGACCGAGGAGATCGCCAGCACCCGGTCACAGCCCTGCTCGACCAGTGCCCGCAGGTTGGCGACGTGGTCGATCTCGTGCGGCAGCACGTACTCCTCGCCACCGTGGCGCTGCACGATCGCGGCACCGTGCTCGGCGCCCGCCGCGGCGATCGTCTCGCCACCTGGACCGAGCGCACTGCTGCCGAGCACCACCGCAAGCCGTCCCACGGCTCGATCCTACGCGCGCCGGGCGATGAAGGCGGCGGCAGCGTCGTCGTGGTCGACGATCGGCTGCGGGTAATCGAGGCGGCGGCGCTGGGCCGAGTCGAGGCGCCAGGGCTCGTGCACCGCTTTGCCGCCGACCGACTCCAGCTCGGGCATGTAGCGGCGCACGTAGTCGCCCTTGGGATCGAAGCGGTGAGCCTGGCGGATTGGGTTGAAGACGCGGTTGGGCCTGGTGTCGTTGCCGGTGCCCGCCACCCACTGCCAGTTGCCGGCGTTGTTGGCGATCTCGCCGTCGCTGAGCAGGTCCCAGAAGTGGCCGGCGCCCCAGCGCCAGTCGAGGTAGAGGTCCTTGGTCAGGAAGGAGGCGACGATCATCCGCGCCCGGTTATGCATGCGCCCCTCGCGTTGCAACTGGCGCATCGCCGCGTCGACGACCGGGTAACCGGTCCGTCCCTCCTGCCAGGCCTCGAAGGCGCGGCGCGAGCGCGACCAGCGATCGCCGCGCGGCCGGTAGTCGCGGTGGGGGAGGGCTGGGTAGGCGGCGAGCACCTGATGGTGGAAGTCGCGCCAGCAGAGCTGGCGCGCGTAGGCGCCGCCGCCGCGGCGCGAACGCGCCTCGCCCAGCAGCTCCAGCGGCGAGATGCAGCCAAAGCGCAGGTAGGCACTGAGGCTGGAGGTCCTGTCGCCGGGCAGGTCATCGTGACCGTCGGCATAGCCGGCGAGGCCGTCGCAGAGAAAGGCGCGCATTGCCTCGCGGCCCGCGGTCTCGCCACCCGGTGCGCGCTCGGGCGATAGCTCGCCGCGGAGGAGCGAGTCGAGGGCTGGCAGCCGCCCAACTGCCAGCCGCGAGGGCAATTTCAGCCGTCGCGGTGTCGCCGCTAGCGGCCGTGACGGCACCTCCTCCCAGGCGCGGTGGAAGGGGCTGAAGACCTTGAAGTGGTCGCCGCCGCCTGGAGTCACGGTGCCCGGCGAGACGATCGTCGTGCCGGGATGGGCGCGGAAGGCGATTCGCTCCTCCTCACAGGCGCGGCGCAGGCGCTCCTCGCGCCGCTGCGCAAAGGCGCTCCAGTCGGCGCTGACGTGGAGCTCGCCGGCGTTGCACTCGCGCGCCAGCGCCAGTGCCTCCTCGACCGGATCGCCGTGCCGGATGTAGAGGCGCCCACCGGCGCGGCGCAAGCGCTCGCCGAGATCGCCCAGCGACTCGAGCAGGAAGGCGACCCGGTTGGGGGCGGCGAAGCGCGACCCGAGCAGCGCCTGGTCGAAGACGAAGAGCGGCACCGTCCGCTCGGCCTTCGCGGCCGCCGCGAGGGCGGGGTTGTCGCGCACCCTGAGGTCGCGGTTGAAGAGGACGATCGAGGTGCGCACTTCCCCTATGGTGATGCCATGGAGGAACGCCCGTCGGGACGCGACGAGAGCGAGACCGAACGCCTCGATCGCAACCTCAGTGAGCTGTTGCAGGAGCTGCGCGTCGCCCTGCCCGGCGTCCAGGTCCTCTTCGCCTTCCTGCTCGCCGTCCCGTTCCAGCAGAACTTCACCGAGATCAACGGCTTCGAGAAGGGCGTCTACTTCTTCACCCTGCTCTGCACGGCGCTCTCGGCGATCCTGCTGATCGCGCCCTCGCCCTACCACCGCGTCACCTTCCACCTGCAGCAGAAGCGCGAGCTGATCCGCCTCGCCAACCGCTTCACGATCGCTGGCTTGACCCTGCTGGCGATGGCGATGACCGGTGCGATCGTGCTGATCACCGACGTGCTCTTCGGCAGCGGCGTCGTCACCGCGATCACCGGACTTGGGACGGTCTGCGCCTTCGCCGGCCTCTGGTACGTGCTGCCGCTGCGCCGGCGACTCAGTCTGACGGCGAACGCACGGCCCTGAAGCGGTCTCCCCAGAGAGCCACCAGCTGATCGGCGAGCTCGTCGGTGAGGCGCAGCTGCGGCGCCTCGTCGAAGAGCATTTCCAGGTCCGCCTCCCAGATGTACATCTTCAGGTCGAGTGGGACCGCGAGTTCGTCGCTGACGCCCTCGCCGATCAGCGCGTAGGCCTCGCGCAACATCGTCACGTTGGTCAGTTTGTCGGCGGCGAAGATCGCCCGCGCCGCCGGCTCGGAGTCGGCGACCCGGCGCCGGTGCTCTTCCTTGCGGTCCTCGTAGGCGGGGATCGACTCGTCTTCGGTCATCGCCCCGACCAGCCCGGCGACGACCTCGCCGAAGCGCTCGCGCACCGAGTCGAGGTCGGTCTCGCTCTTCTCGACCACGTCGTGGAGCAGGGCGGCGGCGAGCACTTCGTCGCTCTGTCGCTCGCCGACCAGCAGCTCGGCGACGGCAACCGGGTGGTCGATGAACTGCCGCCCATCGCTGCCGCGACGCAACTGACCGGCATGCGCGCGTTGCGCTGTCGTGAGCGCCTCCCTGACCAGATCAGATCTCTCGACTGCGGCGTCGATTCCAGGAGCCGACGTCATCCCGCGTGCCAGCGTAGCGGGCAAAAGCGGGCAATTGAATCGCGCGAATGAAGCGGTTTCTAAGTTGCGGAAATCGCGCTGACCGCTCGAGTCGGCAGCTCGTACTCGGCCCGCTCGGCGGCGAGCTCGATTGCGCCGGGACCGCCGCCCATCGCCGCCCAGCGCTGCTGCGCTTCGGCGCCCAACTGATCGAGCCGTTCGTCGGAGTGCATCGGGTCGTGGTGGAAGAGCACGGTCCGCTGCGCTTCGGCGCGGCGGGCGAAGGAGAGCGCGTGCGAAAGCGAGGAGTGACCCCAGCCGACGTGATCGGGGTACTCGGCGTCGGCGTACTGGCCGTCGTGGATCAGCAACGAGGCGTTGCGGGCGAGGCCGAGGCCGGAGATCCAGTCCTCCTCGAGCGCGTCGAGGTCGGCGCCGAGGGCCGGCTCGTGGTCGGGGATGTAGGCGAGCGAGGACTCGCCGTCGTCGATCCGGTAGCCAAGCGTCGGCCCACGGTGGGAAACCGAAGCCGCGCTGATCCGCGCCGAGCCGATCTCCCACTCCGTCTGCGGGCAGTGGCGGAAGGAGACGTCGCAGGGCAGCTCGCGCACCTCGACCGGCGAGAGCGGCGCCGAGATGTAGCGGGCGATGCGATCGCGCAGCGAGGCCTCCGGCGAGGCCGGGCCCCAGATCACGATCTCGGTCTGGGGGCGGAAGGCGGGAGCGAAGAAGACGAGGCCCTGGATGTGGTCGAGGTGGAGGTGGGTGAGCAGGATGTGCAGTCGCGCCGGCTCGTTGGCGAGCGCCAGGCCGAGGCTGCGGATGCCGGTGCCGGCATCGAGGGCAAGCATCGAGCCGTCGGCGAGGGTGACGCCGACGCAGGAGGTGTTGCCGCCGTAGCGGATCGTCTCCGGCCCTGGGGAGGGGATCGAACCGCGCGTGCCCCAGAGCTTGACCTTCATCTCAGTGACCCGCGCCGTTGCTGGAGCCGGCTGGCCAGAAGACCGCGATCGCGCCCTGCGAGCCGTGCGGGGTGAGGATCGGGAAGGCGGAGACCTCGACCTGGTGGCGGGTGCCGTCGGCCGAGCTGATCTGCAGGTCGGCGTGTGCCGGGCGGCCGTTGCGGACGGCGACGACCAGGGGTAGATCGTCGTAGGGGATCGGTTCGCCCGCTTTGTCGAAGGGCCCGAACAGCGATCCCCACTCTTCGGCCCCAACTGTGCCCAGTTCCTCGAAGCGCTTGCCGAGCAGAGCGCCGGCCGCCTCGTTGTAGAAGACGAGGACGCCGCCCTCGTCGACCAGGAAGGCCGGGGTCGAGAGCGCAGACATCAGGTTGCGAGCGAGGATCAGCTCGAGGGGCTTCTGCGTCGTCACAGATGACACTTTAGATAGTTGTGATTGATACAGCCGGGATTCAAGGTGCGGATCGGCACTGCAGAAGCGAGACGAGTACCTTCGACCGCCGGCGCGGCTGAATGCGTGACTTTGATCACTTTGAGGGATTCCTTGCCTGAGCGCGCCGCGGATTTAGTTCGATCAAGTACGGTGCCGCTCGCATGGAGGCCACTACCCCGAAAGGGGGGTTCACCACACCCGCCGGGGCTAAGCGAGAGCCGAGCCCGATGTATCGAACGGCGATGGCGGTCTGCCGCCCGGTGGCACTCTGGGGCCGGCTGAAGGCCGAGGGAGTGGAGGTCCTGCCGGAGAGTGGCCCGGTGTTGGTCGTCGGCAATCACGACAGCCACTGGGACCCGGTGATGGTCGGGATCTCGGCGATCCGCCGCCGCCAGATCAAGGCCCTGGCCAAATCCGACCTCTGGAAGGTGCGCGGCCTGGCCCCCGTGCTCAACGGCATGGGCCAGATCCCGATCGAGCGCGACGCCGGTGACGCCGGTGCCTTGGCGCGGGCGGTCGAGGAACTGCGGCGCGGCTCCTGCATCGGCGTCTTCCCCGAAGGGACGCGCTCGCGCGGCAGGGTCCTGCGAGCGCGCAGCGGCGTCGGCCGCCTCGCGCTCGAGGTCCCCGAGGCAAAGATCGTCTGCGTCGCGATCGAGGGGACCTCGGACCTGACCGGCTTTCCCCGTCGCCCCCGCCTGCGAACCCGTTTCTTCGAGCCGCGCGAGGGACAGCCCAAGCCCGGCGAGGAGGCGGGAGAGCTCGCGGTCCGGCTGCTGGCCGAGATCCGCGAGCTGGTCCCACCGTCGATCTCCGCGCGCAAGCGCGGCTCGGCCTAGTGGCCCGCCTTTTCCCCGTTGGGGTGTAGCGGGTACCAGGAGGCGCCGAAGGCCTTGCTGTCGGTGCCGTTGTCTTCGCCCGGCTTCTTGTCCTCGACGAAGGTGTAGAGCGGCCAGTTGTTGTACGTCACCTGGACGGTGCCGTCTTTGCGTTTCGTCGTGCCCAGTTTCGAGGCCATCGCGCCTTCGCCGGCCTGCGGCGCGCCTTCGGTCCTCAGCGGCGGCCAGCCCTGTTCGCAGGCGCCGTAACAGGCGGATTCGCCGTTCTGGTCCTTCTGGAAGTAGTAGAGCGTCATGCCGTTGGAGTCGACCAACACCTTGCCGACTCCCTTGGCGGTGCCGACGGTGATCGGCGCGCCGGTGGAGGCGGTGGTCGAGGCGGCTGGCTTGCTCGTCGTTTCACCACCGCCGCCGTAGGCGCCACCGCCGCCAGAGCTCGAGCTGTTGCTGCTGGAGCCGCAGCCGGCGATCGCTAGCAGCGCGATCAGGGCAAAGGCGGCGACTGCGGGAAAGGACTTCTTCACGTTGATTCCTCCTGTTGGGATTGGTTGCGCATGGCTGCCTCGGCGTTGCCGAGGGGCGCGACGAAGGTGCGGTCCCCGGCGTGCACGACGAGTGCCTTGGCGCGCGAGAGATCGAGGGCGGCGCTGAGCACGGCGGACTCATCGGCGCCCCAGCGGTAGCGGAAGGTGCCGGCCGAGACGTCATCGCCGCCGGGGCCGCGCATGTAGACGCGGCAGAGCGTGCCCGAGCTGATCCCCTTGACGTACATGTGGATCTCGGTGCCGAAAGCCTGGGGTTGCAGCGTGGCGGCGATCTTGACGCCGCTGGGCAGGTCGCGGAAGGCGACGCGCTGCTCGGGGCCGCCTTCGCCGCCGCTGGAGAGGATGAAGATCGCCAGCACCGCCATCGCGGTTGCTGCCGCGGCGCCGCCGAAGCCGAGCCCGAAGCGCAAGCGACGCCGGCGTCGCTTGGAGCGCCGCTCGTCGCTGATCGTCGCGGCGATTCGCTTGCCCAGATCCGCTGGCGGCTGCGGCGCCGGCCCGAAGCGCTCAGGATCGGCATGGGGAAGCAGCCGCGAGACGGCGAACAGCGAGTCCGCCTCGGCCCGGCAGGCGGGGCAGCCCTCGAGGTGGGCCTCCAGCGCCGCTCGCTCCTGATCGGCGAGGTGCCCGAGCGCGTAGGCGCCGAGATCCTCTTTCCATTGGCGGCAGCCGTCAGTCTTCATAGCCCATCTCCTCGAGCACGACCCGCAGCGCGCGCAGGCCGTAGTAGACGCGGCTCTTCACCGTTCCCTCGGGCACGCCGAGTTCATCGGCGACCTCGGCGTAGGGGCGGCCGCGGTAGTAGGTCTCGACCAAGACGCGGCGATGCTGGTCGCCGATCCGCCGCATCGCCTCCTCGATCTGCCAGGAGAGCAGCGCCTCGTCAAAGGGCTCTACCGAGGCCTCGACACCTTCGTCGGAGACGGTCGGCCGGGCGGCGCGGGCGCGGCCGAGGTCGATCACGACGTTGCGCAGGATCGCGAACAGCCAGGTGCGCAGCGAACCGATCTGGGGATCGAAGCGCTCGCCCGCGCGCCAAGCGCGCAGGAAAGTCTCCTGAACGGCCTCTTCGGCGAGACCGGAGTCGCCGAGCGAGCGGACCGCGAAGCCGTAGAGCTCGGATGCGTGGGCCGAATAGGCCTCACGCACGTCCCGCTCGTCTGTCAAGGCGCCAGGTGGCATTCGATCGGCATACGAATGCCCGCTGACGCAGGTTCAGGTCCGGACTACTCGAGTTTGCCGATCTTGAAGATTTTCGTGCCGCAATCCGGGCAGGTTCCCTGGATCGCGGGGCGACCGTTCTTCATCGTCACCTGCTTGGCGTCTTTGATCTCGACCTTCTTGCGCTCCTTGACGCAGTAACCCTCTGGCATCAGGGCAACTCCTTTCACTGCCTGGGCGGCAGAGCTCGCGGGTGCTCGCGAGGTCGAATTGCGGCGAATGTAACGCAGTCAGGGGACGATGCGGGAAAAGATCGTGCGGATTCGCACGAATGCTCTTACTTCTTCGGCGTGTCTTCTTCGCTGTCGGCGCCGCCGGTTTCTTCCTTTGGCGCCGCACTCGGAGCTTCGGCGCCGCCGTTTCCCTTGCCTTGAGAGGCGACTTCGGCTCGCAGCGCGGCGACTTCCGACTGCAACGTTTCCACTTCGGCTTCCAGTTCGCTCGCCCCTGGCGCTTCGGCCGGCGCGGTCGTGCCGGCCAGTTCGTCGCGCACGCTCTGCAGGTCCCCCTTGGTCACCGCGTTGTCCTGGGCGTCGAGCGCCAAGACGATGCCAGCGCCTGCCCCACCGATTGCGATCGCGACGAGGACGAGGAAGACGCGGGTGCGCATGGTCAGCTTGCGCTCGACCACCCCTATCCACGCCCGCAGTCCGTCCAGCGACATCGCCACTAACTTAGAGCCTGCCCCGGAGCCCTGCGCTCCCGATCCACTACCCTGCGGCCCGCACTTCCCGACCCCAGCCCGAAGGAGATGACCCGCATGCCCGAGGCAGTAATCGTCGACACCATCCGCACGCCGATTGGCCGTGCTTTCAAGGGCTCGCTGGCCCAGCTGCGCCCGGAGGAGACGGGCGCCTTCGTGGTCGACCAGTTGCTCGAGCGCAACCCGGATGTCGACCCGGCCCTGGTCGAGGACGTCTTCTGCGGCGTCGGCATGCCTCAGGGACTGCAGGGCTTCAACATCGGCCGCATCATCTCGCTGCTCTCCGAGAAGCTGCCGCAGACCGTCAACGGCGTCACCGTCTCGCGCTACTGCTCCTCCAGCCTCGACGCGATCCGCCACGCCGGCAACGCGATCAAGGCCGGCGAGGGCGACGTCTACATCGCCGCCGGGGTCGAGTGGGTGAGCCGCTTCAACGAAGCCAGTGAGCCCGTCCGGGTGGACGACCGCAACCCCAACCTGATCGGCGAGAACGGCCAGCCCAACGCCTACATCGACATGGGCATCACCGCCGTCAACGTGGCCAAGAAGTACGAGGTCAGCCGCGCCGACATGGACAAGTTCGCGCAGCGCTCGCAGGAACTGGCGGTGAAGTCGCAGGAGGACGGCTTCTTCGATCGCGAGATCGTCCCGGTCAAGCTCGAGGACGGGACCGAGGTCGGTAAGGACGACGGTCCTCGCGCCTCCTCGACCCTGGAGAAGCTCTCCCAGCTGCCGGAGGCCTTCGAGGGCGGCGGCGGCGTCACCGCCGGCAACTCCTGCCCGCTCAACGACGGCGCCGCCGCGGTGCTGCTGATGAGCGACACCAAGGCCAAGGAGCTGGGCCTAACCCCGCGCGCCCGGATCATCACCGCCGCCACCTACGGCAACGAGCCGGAGCTGATGGGCGTCGCCCCGATCGGCGCGATCAAGAAGGTGCTCGACCGGGCCGGGATGACGATCGAGGACGTCGACGCGGTCGAGCTCAACGAGGCCTTCGCCGCTCAGGTGATCCCGATCATGGCCGAATGCGGCATCGCCGAAGACAAGCTCAACACCCACGGTGGCGCGATCGCCCTCGGCCACCCGTTCGGGATGACCGGCGCCCGCATCATGGGCACCCTGCTCAACGTGATGGAGACCGACGACCACCAGGTCGGCCTCGAGACGATGTGCGTCGCGGGTGGTCAGGGCAAGGCGATGCTCGTGGAACGCCTCAACTAGGAGAAGTGCGATGCCGCGACTCGAGACGCTGACCTATGAGAGCAGCGATCGAGTCGCGCGCATAACGCTGGATCGGCCGGAGCGCGGCAACGGGATCACGCCGCGGATGCCGGCCGAGCTGGCGGCCTGCGTCGAGCGGGCCAACCTCGACCCCGAGGTGCACGCGATCGCCCTGGCCGGCAACGGCACGGGCTTCTGCGGCGGCTATGACCTGGTCGCCTCGGCCGAGGGGGACATGAGCGAGCTGGGTGGGGTGGAGGCGCCGGCCGGCTCGCCGCTCGACCCGGCCACGATCGGGGCCAACCACATGCCCGAGTCCAACTGGGATCCGGTCACCGACTTCCAGTTCATGTGGCGCAACGTGCGCGGCTTCATGAGCCTCTTCCACTCCGAAAAGCCGGTGCTCTGCAAGGTGCACGGCTACTGCGTCGCCGGCGGCACCGACATGGCGCTCTGCTCGGACCTGCTGGTGATCGCCGAGGACGCCAAGATCGGCTACCCGCCGGCGCGCGTCTGGGGCTCGCCGACGACGGCGATGTGGGCTTCGCGAGTTGGGCCGATGCGGGCCAAGCGGCTGCTCTTCACCGGCGACTCGCTGACCGGTGCTGAGGCCGAGGAGTGGGGCCTGGCGACCGAGGCGGCTCCCGCCGCCGAGCTCGACGAGTGCTTCGA
This sequence comes from uncultured Solirubrobacterales bacterium, assembly GCA_963732225.1. GTDB lineage: Bacteria > Actinomycetota > Thermoleophilia > Solirubrobacterales > 70-9 > VRUE01. The sequence goes on along the minus strand of CAVSYR010000005.1, from coordinate 1,030,209 downwards.
GCGGCTGCTCGGGCGGGTCGCGCAAATGCCGATCAACCAGCTGGTGATGATGAAGATGCTGGTCAACCAAGGGCTCTACGCCCAGGGCCTGCACCAGACGCAGCTGCTCGGCACCTTCTTCGACGGCGTCGCCCGGCACACCGAGGAGGGCCACGGCTTCGTCCGCCGTGCCGCCGAGGGCGGTTTCAAAGAGGCGGTGCGCGAGCGCGACGAACCGTTTGGCGACTATGGGCTGGAGGGGTTCGGCCTTGAGTGAGAGGCCCTCAATCGCGGTGGTCGGCGGCGGCTTCGGTGGAGTCGGCGCCGCGGTGATGCTGAAGCGCGAGGGCTACGAGGCCGTCACCGTCTTCGAGAAGGGCGAGCGGGTCGGCGGGGTCTGGCAGCACAACACCTACCCCGGCGCCGCCTGCGACATCCCCTCGCACCTCTACGAGTACTCCTTTGCCCCCAATCGCTGGTCGCGTCGCTATGCCCCGCAGGTCGAGATCCAGGCGTATGTGGAAGGGGTGGCGCGGCACTTCGGCGTGCTCGACAAGGTCCGTACCGGGACCGAGGTGAGGAGCGCCGCTTGGGACGAGGAGCGCGGCAAGTGGCGGCTGGAGACGAGCGCCGGGCCGCACGAGGCCGACCTCCTGATCACCGCCTGCGGCCAGCTCTCGGTGCCGACCGTGCCACCGATCGAGGGGCTGGAGAGCTTCGAGGGCCCCGCTTTCCACACGGCCGAGTGGCGCCATGACGTCGACTTGAGCGGCAAGCGCGTCGCCGTAGTTGGCACCGGTTGCAGCGCGATCCAGGTCGTGCCGGCGATCCAACCCGAGGTCGCCCAGCTCGACGTCTACCAGCGCTCTCCCGGTTGGACCCTGCCGAAGATGGACTTCGAGTACTCGGCGCGGACCCACGCCCTCTTCCGTCGCTTCCCGGCCCTGCGCCGACTCGACCGCGCCTCGGTCTTCGCCTTCCAGGAGTTCGCCGCGGCGGCCCTGACCCACAAGCGCTGGCTGTTGCCGGCGCTGCGCGCGGTCGGCCGCCGCCAGATCAACGCGGCGATCTCCGACCTCGAGCTGCGCCGCAAGGTGATGCCGGCAGACGAGTTCGGCTGCAAGCGGATCATGCTCACCGACGAGTGGTATCCGACCCTGACCGAGCCCAACGTGGAGTTGGTCGCGGAGCGGATCGCTGCGGTCACCGCGACTGGAATCCGCGACGCGAGCGGGGTCGAGCGGCCCATCGACGCGATCGTTCTCGCCACCGGCTTTGCCTCGCACGACTTCGTCGCGCCGATGGAGATCAGCGGTCGAGCCGGCCGCACGCTGGATCAGGAGTGGGGGGAGATTGCGCGCGCCTACCTCGGCCTCAGCGTGCCTGGCTTCCCCAACATGTTCCTGCTCTACGGGCCGAACACGAACGGCGGCAGCGGCTCGGTGGTCAACACGCTCGAGTGCGGCATCGGCCACGTGCTGGCCGCCCTGCGCGAGATGGAGAACGCGCGAGCCAAGCGGATCGAGGTCAGGCCCAAGGCGGCCGCGGACTTCGACCGCGAGCTTCGCGCTGCCCTGGCCAAAACCGTCTGGCACAGCGGCTGTAGCAACTGGTACGTCGACGAGAACGGCAACGACCCGAGCAACTGGCCCTGGATCTGGAGCACCTACAAGCGCCGCACCGAGCGTCTCGTGCCGGGCGCCTACGAGTTGGCGGAGACGCGGTGAGCGAGCGCTCGGCGACTCCGGACGGGTCCTTCTTCACGCCCGAGAACGTGCGCGGCTTCATCGGCGGCAGCTTCCCCGGCGACCTCGGCATCGAGCCAATTGAGATCGAGGACAGCTTTGCCAGCGGCCGCATCGTCGTCGACCAGCGCCACCTGCACCCCGGCGGCTACGTCCATGGCGGGGTCTGGACCGCGCTTGGTGACACCGTCGCCGCTTGGGCGACCTTCCGCAACATCCCGCCGCGACACAACTTCACCACGATTGAGCTGAAGCTCAACGTCTTCTCCGCCGGCCTCCCCGGCGATGAGATCGTCGCCGTCGCCACGCCCCTGCACGCCGGCAAGAGCACAGTCGTAATCGAGGTCAAGATCGAGCGCCTGCGCGAGGGCTCCGAGCCTCGCTTGGCCGCGAACTTGATCGTCAGTCAGTTTGTGTTGGCGCCGCGCGACTAGGGCGCGGCAAGGAAATCATCGGCGAGTACGCCGACCAGCCTTGGCAGCGAGCCGAGCGCGCGCGAGCGCTCGAGCTGGCGCTTGGCGCCGGTGCGCTCGCCGAGCAGGGCGAGGTGATCGAGCTCGGCGATGCAGTCGAGCGCCTCGGCGTGGGGCCGGCAGGCGACGATCAGGTCAGATAGCAGCTCGCGCGCCGGGATGCGGCGGTCGAGACTGGGCTCGATCAGGTCGGCATCCATGCCGTCGCGCGCGGCGAGAAAGCGGTTCTCGGCCAGTACCTCTTGGGGAATCGCCAGCTGGCTGACGTCGGGCTCGTCCTCGACCTCGTAACGGACGATGCACTGGACCAGGGCCGCCAACGCGGCGGCGTCGGCCAAGGTCGTCTGCGCGTCCATGATCCGTACCTCGACCGTGCCGAAGCGCGGCTGCGGTCGCACGTCCCACCAGAGGAAGGTCGGCTCGGGGACGGCGTCGCTGCGGATCAGCACGTCGACCGCCTCGGCGTAGTCGGCGTAGTCGGCGAAGGCGCGGGGGATGCCGACCCGCGGAAAGGCCTGGAAGAGCGGCGTGCGGGCCGAGGCGAGGCCGGTGTCGCGACCCTGCCAGAAGGGCGAGTTAACCGAGAGCGCGAGCAGCAGCGGGATGTGGACGCGGAGGCGGTTGGCGGCGTGGATCGCCGCTTCGGCGTCGGGCACGCCGACGTGAACGTGGAGGCCGAAGGTCGGCTCGCGGCGGGCCAGCTCGCGCATCGAGCCGTAGACGAACTGGTAGCGCTCGCCGGCGGAGACGACGATCTCCTGCCAGACCGCGAAGGGGTGGGTGCCGGCCACCGCGGCGCGCATCGCCAGCGGACGCAGGACCCGGTCGAGCTCGGCCCGCAGCGCCGCCAGCTCGCCGATCGCGCCGGCGATCCGGCTGTGCACACCGGTCTGGATCTCCAGGGCCGAGCCGTGGGTCTCGGCGGTGAAGCTCTCGACCTCAGCCCGCGGCAGGCGTGGCAGCACGCTGTCGATGCGGTGAGCCAGGGCCCAGGTCATCTCGTCGAGCAGCATCACCTCCTCCTCGATCCCGACCGTGTAGGGGCCGAGCTCGTGGCCGGGGGCCCAGGTCGCCCAGGCGGGCAGCGTGCTCATCGTCTCGCTCATACGACCGGTTCGCGGCCCGATCGCCACGGATTCGAACACCCGGAGATCACCGTGCCGATCGGGCCGCTCACAGCGCGATCTCCCTGCCGCTGCGCCGTTCGAACTCGGCGCCGTCGTCGCGGCAGGCCGCGACGAAGCGGCGGAAGAGCTCCGCCTCGGGCTCGCGGTGGACGAGGGTCTCGGCGTGCCACTGGACGCCGATCAGGAAGCGGCGGCGCGGGTCCTCGATGCCCTCGATCGTGCCGTCGGGCGCGACCGCGGAGACGACCAACCCCTCGCCGAGCCGCTCGATCGCCTGGTGGTGGAAGGAGTTGACCTCGACCTCGCCGATCCCAAGCGCCTCGGCCAGGCGGCTGCCGGACTTGATCGTCACCGGGTGGCTGGGCTGGTCGCCGGGCAGTTTCTGGCGGTGGGCGATCTCGGTCGAGAGCTCGGGCAGATGCTGGTGCAGTGAGCCGCCGCGGACGATGTTGAGCGCCTGGGTGCCGCGACAGATCGCCAGGATCGGGATTTCGCGCGAGTCGGCCCGCCGCGCCACGGCCAGCTCGAAGCGGTCGAGGTCGGGCTCGGTCGGGCCCAGTTCGGGGTGGGGCTCGGCGCCGTAGGTGCCGGGGTCGAGGTCGGGGCCGCCGGAGAGGCAGATGCCGTCGAAGCGGTCGAGCAGCGGCTCGATCGCCTCCTCGCCCAGCGGAGGCATCACCACCGGCAGGGCGCCGGCCGCCTCGAGGCCGCGCAGGTAGGGCAGTCCGAGCGCCATCTCGTGGCGCGGCGGCTCGCCCTCCGGAGTCGGCTCGGTGCTCTCGGCGCGGCGCACCTCGGAGGTGGTCACCCCGATCAGCGGCCGCTCGCGCCGCGAGGCGAGGGAGCGCCGCTTCATGTCGCTTCCCCCGATCGCTCCCGCTCCAGCACCCAGGTGTCCTTGCAGCCGCCGCCCCGCGAGCTGTTGACGATCATCTCGCCGGCCCCGGGGGCGAAGCGGGTGAGGCCGCCCGGCATCGTCGCGATGCCGTCGCGAGCGCTGACGGTGAACGGCCGCAGGTCGACGTGGCGCGGTCGCAGTTCGCCGTCGCAGACGGTTGGGTGGGTGGACAGCGCCACGGTCTCCTGGGCGACGAAGCCGCTGGGATCGCGGCGAACCCGGGCCGCGGTTTCGCGTTGGGTCTCGGCGTCCGCCCGCGCCATGATCGTCACCCCGCGCCCGCCGAAGCCGTCGCGCGGCTTGATCACCATTTCGCCGAGCCGCTCCAGAGCGATCGCCAGTTCGGCTTCGTCGCCGAGGTCGAAGCTGCGGACCGAGCGCAGCAGCGGCTCCTCGCCGAGGTAGAAGCTGACGAAGCGCTCGACGTAGGCGTGGGCGAGCTTGTCGTCGGCGAGGCCGGTGCCGAAGGCGTTGAGGCAGCGCAGGTGGCCGGACTCGAGTGCCGGCATCAGCAGCCCGCCGAGCGCGGTCAGCGAGCCATCGGCCTCGCTGAGGCGGTCCTCGTCGACCCGGCGGTAGATCGCGTCAAGCGGGTAGCGCTCCCGTCCCAGGCGGAAGTAGAGGTGGCCCCGGGCCGATTCCAGCTCGCCCGGCGTGACCACCGGCAGCTCGAGCGCGCGGCCGAGCTCGCGATGCTCGAACCAGGCACCGCTGGCGGGGCCGTCGGAGAGGATCGCCGCCGCCTCACCGCTCGCCCGCTCGCGCCAGCCGCCGCCGAGCGCCTTGCCAAGGGCGACCAGGTAGCCGTCCAGCGCCCGCGGCGCGACCGGGGCCGCCAGCGCTGGCGCGACGATGCGGCGCAGTGCCGTCGCATAAGTGGCCCCCGAGGGCATGCGCAGGTTGTCCTCCAACACCAGCAGTTCGCCGGCGCGGTCGCGGACGAGGTCGAAGCCTGCCACGGCGGCCGCCGGCGCGGCCGGATCGAGCAGTCCGCGCATGCGGGGCTCGTATCCGGCCGACGTCTCGAGCAGCCGCCGTGGCACCACCCCGGCTTCGAAGATTCGCTGGTCGCCATAGGCGTCGAGGAGGAAGGCGTTGAGGGCGCGGGCGCGCTGGCGCAGGCCCGCCTCCAGGGTCTCCCACTCGGCCGCGCCGATCACCCGCGGCACCGGGTCGACCGCGATCGGGCCGTTGCCGAAGCTGAGGCCGATCGAGGCGGCGCCGATCTGAACGCGCTCGCGCAGCGCCACCAGATCCTGCTGCGCGAGCGCGTCCATTACGTCCGCGCAGGGAGAGCGCGCGGTGCTTGCCGTGGCGAAGGCCTCGTCGAAGTGACCCGCCGGCAGCGGGTACTTCCCGGCAGAGGGAGAGAGGGCTGCCGGATCGAGGGTTGTCGCCATGCGTGAACGCTAGGCACGAGAACCCCCGATCGATATGGCCCGCGGTCGAAAATCAGGTGCCGTCGCCATGGACAGCGGTCGAATCGGGCGCGGCTTCCCAGGCTTCGATCAGCGGCAGCTTCCAGAGCACGCTGGCGATCGTCAGGCCGACCGCCGCTGAGAGCAGAGCGAGGAACCACTGGGCGGAGTTGAGCAGGTCCATTTCGAAGAAGCTGCGCAGGGGGCCGATCGCGAGGATCCCCGCGTAGAGGGCGCCGAGCCCTGCGACCATCGCCAGCATGTAGCTCTGGATCGCGATGTGCTCGCGGCCGGGGCCGCGCTCGAGCAACAGCACGAAGCTGAGGCCGAGCACGATCAGGGTCGTCGTCGCCGCCGTGCGCCCGGCCGCGAGGCTGCCGCCGAAGACGGTGTCGACGAGGAAGAAGGAGAGGATCGAGCCGAGCGCCGTCGCCAGCCCCGCCGGCACGGCGAAGGCGGCTAGCGCCCGCAGCAGGCGGCCGCGGTAGAGCGGCCCGTCGGAGGGGGCCAGGGCGAGGACGAAGGAGGGGATGCCGATTGTCAGGAAGGCGGCGAGGGTGAGGTGGCGGGGGAGGAAGGGGAAGGCGAAACCGGGGATCGCGACGAGCACGATCAGGGCGGCCGCGTAGACCGTCTTGGTCAGGTAGAGCCGGCCGAGCCGGTGGACGTTGCGGGCGATCCGCCGGCCTTCGCCGACCGCCTGCGGCAGGCGGGCGAACTCGTCCTTGAGCAGGACGACGTCGGCGACCCCCTTTGTCACCTGGGCGCCGGAGCCCATCGCCACCGCCATCCGCGCCCGCTTCAGCGCCGGCACGTCGTTGACGCCGTCGCCGATCATCGCCGCGTAGCGCCCGGAGGCGGCCAGGGCGGCGACCAGGTCGCGCTTCTGCTCGGGCTTGATCCGGCAGAAGACGGTGTTGCGCCCGGCGACCGCGGCGAGCTCCTCCGGGTCCTCGGGCAGTTCGTGGCCCTCGATCACGCCGGCGTCTTCAGGCACGCCGACCGCTGCGGCGACCGCGGTGACGGTGGCGCGGGCGTCGCCGGAGATCAGCTTCAGGTCGACGTCTTCTTCGCGCATCAGGGCAACCGTTTCGGCAGCGTCGGGGCGCAGCGTCTCCTCCAGCACGACCAGGGCGACGGGCGCCAGCCGCGGCGGCGGCTGCTCGCCGGGGCTGGTCGGCAGCGGCTCGCTGGTTTCGGCGAAGGCGACGACGCGGCGGCCGGCCGCGGTCTCGCGCTCGAGCACCCGGGCGAGGCCGGGGGGGAGGGTGAGCGCGCCCGCCGCGCTCAAGACATCCGGTGCGCCGAGCACGTAGCTGGCCGAGTCGATCCGCAGGCCGCTCCACTTCCACTCCGAGGAGAAGGGGACTTCGCCGGAGACCCGGCCGGCCTCGCCGGGGAAGCGTTCGCCGATCGCCTCCAGGGTGCGGTTGCGATCGCCAGCGCTGGCGGCGAAGCGGCCGAGCGCGGCGTGGGCGGCTTTGGCGTCGACGCCCTCCGCGACCTCGGCGCCGAGCAGGCGCAGCTCGCCGTTGGTCAGGGTGCCGGTCTTGTCGACGCAGATCGTGTCGACCGCGGCGAGGCTCTCGGTGGCGCTCATCTGCTGCACCAGCGTGTCCTTTTTCGCCAGGCGAACTGCCGCCACGGCGAAGGTGACGCTCATCAGCAGCACCAGGCCCTCGGGCACCAGCGTGACCAGGCCGGCGGTGGCGGTTTGCGCCGCCTCTTCGATGCCGGTGTTGCGCAGCTTCAAGGTAAGGATCAGCAGGATCGCCAGCGGCACCATCGCGTAGACGCAGGCGACGATCACCCGGTTGACCTCGCCCTGCAGCGGCGAGGGCGGGTGGCGGAAGGCGCGCGCCTCGCCGGCGAGCTTGCCGGCGTAGCTGTCCTCGCGCACCGCGTCAACCTGGTAGCTGCCGGAGCCGCTGATGCAGAAGGAGCCCGAGAGCGCCCGGTCACCGGCCTCCTTGCGCACGCCGTCGGCCTCGCCGGTCAGCATCGACTCGTCGAGGGTCATCCCGCGCGAGCCGCTTACCGAGCCGTCGGCGACGAGCTGGTCGCCGGGCGCGACCTCGATCACGTCGCCGGGCACGATCTCCTCGGCCAGCAGGCTGGCGGTGGCGCCGTCGCGGACCACCTTGGCGTGGGGGGCGACCAGCACCGCCAGCTCGTCCAACGTGCGCTTCGCCTTCAGCTCCTGGCGGATGCCGATGTAGGAGTTGATCACGGCGATCAGGCCGAAGATCGAGTCGGCGTAGAGGCCGAGGCCGAGATCGAGCACGAAGAAGGCGCCGATGATCGCGTTGAAGAGGGTGAAGACGTTGCCGGCGACGATGCTCGAGGTCGAGCGCGAGGAGTCCTCGGCCGGCGGGCCAAGCTCGCGCAGCCGCTTTGCCGCGGTGGCGCTGGAGAGGCCCTGCTCGATCGCCGCTTCGCTCATCGGGGTCTATTCAATAGGGTGAGCACCGGATGGCTTTGAAGCTCGGACTCAACCTTGGTTACTGGGGCATCGGCCCGGCCGGCGAGGACGCCCTCGAGGTCGTCCAGGCTGCCGAGGCGGCCGGCTTCGAGTCGGTCTGGGCGGCTGAGTCCTACGGCTCCGACGTGGTCAGCGTGCTCGCCTGGCTGGCGCCGCAGACGAAGACGATCAAGCTCGGCGCCGCGATCCTGCAGGTGCCCGCCCGCCCGCCCGCCGCCGCGGCGATGGCCGGGGCGACGATCGACAAGCTCTCCGGCGGCCGCTTCCTCTTCGGCTTCGGCCCTTCCGGTCCCCAGGTCTCCGAGGGCTGGTACGGCGTGCCCTACGCCAAGCCCTGGGGCCGCACCCGTGAGTACATCGAAGTCGTGCGCGAGATCATCGCCCGCGAGGGGCCGGTCGATCACCAGGGCGAGCATTACCAGCTGCCTCTACCCGGTGGCGAGGGAAAGCCGCTGAAGCTCAACTTCCACCCCGAGCGCAACGAGATCCCGGTCTTCGTTGGCGCGATCGGCCGCAAGTCGGTCGAGATGGCGGCCGAGATCTGCGACGGCTGGATCCCGATCTTCTTCTCGGTCGACGCCTTCGAGCAGACCTGGGGCGAGCACCTGGAGGCGGGCTTCGCCAAGGGCGGCCGCCAGCGCTCCGACCTCGAGGTCTCGCCCTCGCTGCAGGTCGCGATCGACGGTGATCTCGAGGCGGCCAAGGCCGTGGTCAAGGCCGGCCTCGTCCTCTACTTCGGCGGTATGGGCAGCCGCAAAACCAACTTCTACGTCGACCTCGCCCACCGCTTCGGCTTCGGCGACGTTGCCGACGACGTGCAGAAGCGCTTCCAGGACGGTGACCGCGCCGGCGCCTTCGAGGCGGTGCCCGACGAGATCGTCGAGGCGACCTCGCTGGTCGGCACCGAGGCGGAAGTGGCGGAGCGGGTCGAGCGCTTCCGCGGCGCCGGCATCGACCGCCTGATCGTCTCGCCGGTTCACGCCGAGAAGAGCCAACAACTCCACACCTTGGAGCGCCTCGCGGCGCTCATCGCGTAGTCTCCGCCGCCGCGTCCAATGAAGATCGGAGTGCCGAAAGAGACCGCCGAGGGAGAGCGCCGGGTCGCGCTAGTCCCTGACGTCGTTAAATCCCTCGTCGCCAACGAGAAGGTTGCGGTGTTGGTCGAGAGCGGCGCCGGCGAGGCCGCCGGTCACCCCGACTCCCAGTACAGCGAAGCCGGGGCGGAGGTCGTCGAGGGCGAGGTTACGTGGGGCGCCGACGTGGTCCTTCGCGTCGCCGCCCCTTCCGCCGAGGAAATCGCCCGCCTCAACTCCAACCAGGTCTTCATCGGCCACCTCGCGCCCTGGACCGCGGCTGAGACGAACAAAGCGCTGGCCGCCGCCGGCGTCACCAGCTTCGCGATGGAGGCGATTCCGCGCACCACGCGGGCCCAGGCGATGGACGCGCTCTCCTCGCAGGCCGCCGCCGCCGGCTACGCCGCGAGCCTGATCGCCGCCCGCGAGTCGGGTCGCTTCTACGGGATGATGACCACGGCCGCCGGCACCGTGCCGCCGGCCAAGGTGCTCGTGCTCGGCGCCGGCGTCGCCGGCCTGCAAGCGGTCGCCACGGCAAAGCGACTGGGCGCGATTGTCACCGGCTTCGACATTCGCCGCGCCGCCTGGGAGCAGATCGCCTCGCTCGGCGGCCGGCCGCTGGAACTCGACTTCATTCCCGACGCCGAGGGCGAGGGTGGCTACGCCCGGCCGCTCACCGACGAGGAGAACGCCCAAGTGCGCGACGCGCTCGGCGAGAACGCCGCCAGGCAGGACGTGATCGTCACCACCGCCGCGATTCCGGGACGCCCGGCGCCGCTGCTGATCACCGCCGATGCGGTGCGCGGCATGCAGCCCGGCTCGGTGATCGTCGACCTCGCCGCCGAGACCGGCGGCAACTGCGAGCTGACCGAGGCCGGTCAGACCGTGGTCGAGGGCGGCGTCAAGGTGATCGGTCCGCGCAACCTGGCCAGCGAGATGCCGCGGCCCGCTTCGCAGCTCTACGCCAAGAACCTCGACAACCTGCTCGGCCTGCTGGTCTCCGAGGAGGGCGAGCTTAAGATCGACTTCGAGGATGACATCGTCGCCGCCGCCTGCATCACCCACGGCGGCGAGATCAAGAACGAGAGGGCCGCCAAATGAGCGTGATGACCGAGGTGACGATCTTCGTGCTCGCCGCCTTCGTCGGCTTCGAGGTGATCTCGAAGGTGCCTACCACGCTGCACACGCCGCTGATGTCGCAGACCAACGCGATCCACGGCATCGTCATGCTCGGCGGGCTGATCGTCGTCGGCTACGCCAACGACCCGCTCGAGTACGTGATCGGCACGATCGCGATCGCCTTCGGCGCGATCAACATCGTCGGCGGCTTCATGGTCACCGACCGCATGCTCGGCATGTTCTCCAAAAAGCCGAAACCGAAGGCCGACGCTGCTGACGGCAAAGGCGGGGGCGGCAAATGAGCCTGCTCGCCGTGCTCGAACCGGGTGGCAGCGCCGCCACCGCGCTCTACATCGTCGCCTTCTCGCTCTTCATCATCGGGATCAAGCAGGGCACCCACCCGACCACGGCCAAGCGCGGCAACCAGATCGCCGCCGTCGGCATGGCGGTCGCCATCGTCACCACGCTGCTGCTCGATGGCATCGGCAACTGGGGCCTGATCGCGCTCGGCCTCGGGATCGGCACCACGGTCGGCGTGGTCGCCTCGATCCGCGTGCAGATGACCGAGATGCCGCAGATGGTCGCCCTCTACAACGGCGTCGGCGGCGGCGCCGTGGCGCTGATCGCCTGGTCGGAGCTGCGCCACGGGATCAGCGGCATCGACTCCGGTGAAATCGCCTCGATCCCGCTTGAAGAGCTGATCCCCACCCTCTTCGCCGCGGTCGTCGGCTCGGTCTCCTTCTGGGGCTCGAACATCGCCTTCGCCAAGCTCCAGGACCTGATCCCGACCAAGCCGCTCTCGGTGCCGGGGCAGCAGGTGATCAACGGCGTGCTGCTGATCGGCATCCTCGCCGCCTGCGTCGACATCGCGGTCAACAACGGTGACCCCTCGCAGGCGATCTTCATCGCCATCCTGCTCGCCGCGGCCCTGCTCGGCAACCTCGTCGTGCTGCCGATCGGCGGCGCCGACATGCCGGTGGTGATCTCGCTGCTCAACGCCTTCACCGGGCTCTCGGCCGCGGCAGCCGGCTTCGCCCTCCACAACGTGGCGCTGATCGTCGCCGGCACCCTGGTCGGCTCCTCGGGAACGATCCTGACGATGGAGATGGCGACCGCGATGAACCGCTCGGTCGCCAACGTCCTCTTCGCCGGCTTCGGCGGCGCGCCCTCGGGGGGTGCCACCGGCAGCACCGAGGAACGGCCGCACGTCTCGATCGGCGCCCAGGACGCGGCGATCAAGCTCGCTTACGCAGATACCGTCGTGATCGTGCCCGGCTACGGCCTCGCCGTCGCCCAGGCCCAGCACGCGATCAAGGAGGTCGCCGACGAGCTGGAGAAGCGCGGCGTCACCGTCAACTACGCGATCCATCCCGTCGCCGGGCGCATGCCCGGCCACATGAACGTTCTGCTCGCCGAGGCCGACGTGCCCTACGAGCAGCTCAAGGAGATGGAGGAGATCAACCCCGAAATGCCGCGCACCGATGTCGCCGTCGTGGTCGGGGCCAACGACGTCACCAACCCGGCTGCCAAGAACGATCCGGACAGCCCGATCGCCGGCATGCCGATCATCGAGGTCGACCAGGCCCAGCAGGTGATCGTGATCAAGCGCTCGCTCAGCCCCGGCTTTGCGGGGATCGACAACGATCTCTTCTACGAGTCCAACACCTCGATGTTGTTCGACGACGCCAAGAAGGCGGCGGCGGACATCGCGGCTGAGATTCAGAACCTCTAGGGATCTCGCTGGCCGCGGTAAGGGTCTGGGCACCCCTCCCCGGAGACCGTTGCGCAGCAGGTCGGAGGGGTGGGTCCAGGCGTGGTCGCCGAAGCCTCCGGGGAGGGGTGCCCAGACCCTTTTCGTGCCTGTAGGTTCACCCGCGCTCTGAAGTTCGCCCGAAGTCACGCCCTCGACAAGCTGACTGCGGACTCGATGAGGTCGTAAGGGGCATAGAAGTGGTCGGCTGGGGGCTTGAACCCCCATGCGAGGAGAGGAGCGGGGGCAGGGGACGGTTGAGTGGGTGGGGCTTGTTTGCCTCGTCTCGTTGTTGCTGGTGGGATTCCTCGCTGCCGGTGTGCGGGTGCCAGGCGCGGCGCTTGCCCAGTCGATTGCCTCGCGGCTCCTTTGTGCGGCTGCGCTTGCTGATCGCTGTGGCGACGAGTCGATGCTGATCGCGGCTTACGGGACCGAAGTGGGGGAGTTGGTGCAGCGGCACATGCCTTCGCTGCTCTTTGAGCGGGGTTCGCGGGCGGTGCCGGTTGATTTCAGGCGTTGTCGGGAGACGAGTTGCGGGGACGCCAAGGAGCAGGGTTACGTCGAGCGCACGACGGCGGGTCTGCCGGTCTCGGCTTTCGTCCACGTCGTCGACTGCCGAGCGGATGCGGCTGAGGAGTCCGAAGCCGCTGGGGCCGACTGCTTGGGGTCCCGGGCGGGCAATCTCTATCTCCAGTACTGGACCTACTACGCCGACTCGGCGACCTTTCGTGGCATCCCGATCGCCGGCAAGAAGGGATTTCACCCCGACGACTGGGAGGGGGTCCAGATCCGCATCCGTTCCGACGGCTCGGTCGACGAGCGGGCCTCTTCGCACGAGGGCTACAACCAGCGCCCGGGACCGGTTGGCGGCTGGGCTTCGGACGCCGGCATCGACTCGGTCAAGGGCGCGAGCGAAGCGCTCGGCCTGCGCGGCGAGAACGGTTGGGGCCCCGAGACCCATCTGCTGATCGTCTCCGGCGGCAGCCACGCCGGCAACACCGCCGGAATCCCCCGCATCGAACGCCTCACCCCGCGCAACCGCGTCCACCTGATCCCACTCGAGCCGATCGCGGCGACCTCGGACGCCCGCTTCGCGATCAATCCGCCCTGGCACAAGAAAGTCTGGCGCGACCCGGAGGCCGAAGGCACCGACTAAGGGTCTCCGACGCCCCCACCCAGCACCCGCCCTCCTTTTTCCACCTGTGAGACGGAAAATGGGGGGAGGATTACTTCGGTGGCATCCGCAGGGCGCCGTCGAGGCGGATCGTCTCGCCGTTGAGCATCGGGTTGGCGACGATCTGGCCGACCAGGCGGCCGTACTCCTCGGGGCGTCCGAGGCGGGAGGGGAAGGGGATGCCTTCGCCCAGGGCCGTGCGGGCCTCCTCGGGCAGCGCCGCCAGCAGCGGTGTGTCGAAGAGGCCGGGGGCGATGGTGACGACGCGGACCCCGCGTGAGGCCATGTCGCGAGCCGCCGGCAGGGTCATGCCGACGATGCCGCCCTTGGAGGCGGCGTAGGCGATCTGGCCGATCTGGCCGTCGTAGGCGGCGATCGAGGCGGTGTTGATGCAGACGCCGCGCTCACCCTCGCCATCGGCCTCGTTCTCGCTCATCGCCGCAGCGGCGAAGCGCAGCACGTTGAAGGTGCCGATCAGGTTGACCTTGACCACGTTGGAGAAGAATTCGAGGTTGTGGGGGCCGCCTTTGTGCGCGACCCGCTCGGCCCAACCAATGCCGGCACAGCAGACCGAGATCCGTAGCCCGTCGTCGTGCGTCGCTGCCTTCTCGACCGCGGTGGACACCGCCGCCTGGTCGGTGACGTCGGCCTGCACGAACATCGCGCTGGGCCCCAGCTCCGCGGCCAGCGCCTCGCCCTTCTCGGCGTTGAGATCGGCGATCGTTACCGCTGCGCCGGCCTCGACCAGCGCCCGCGCGGTCGCCTCGCCGAGCCCCGAAGCTCCTCCGGCCACCAGCGCACTCTTGCCCGCGATGTCCACGGCGCGCACCCTACACAGCCGAACTGCATCAACTTTTCCACCTGCTGGATAGAGAAGTTGATGCAGTTCGTTCGGGTTTCCGTTCACACCCCCGTAAGCAAGCCTCGCTAGGGTTTCCGCATCGCCACCGAGGTGACGCCCAGCTCCAAGGAAGCGATCGCGGAGCGCCTCGCAGAGGCGCGCCAGTTCACATTGGAGCTGCTCCAGCCGCTCGACGACGAGCAGCTCAACCGTGTCTACTCACCACTGCTCAGTCCGTTGGCCTGGGATCTCGGTCACATCGCCAACTTCGAGGAGCTCTGGCTGGTGCAGACGATCGGCGAGCGCGAGCCCCTGCACGGTGAGCTCGGCCGCTTCTACGACGCGATCGAGAACCCGCGCAAGGCCCGTGGCGAGCTGCCGATCCTGCGCGACGCGGAGCTGCGCGCCTACCTCGCCGACGTGCGCGAGCGCACGCTCGAGGTGCTCTCGGAGGTCGACATCGGGCCTGGTGCCGAGGACCAGCTGCTGCGCGAAGGCTTCGTCTACGAGATGCTGCTGACCCACGAGCAGCAGCACAACGAGACGATGCTGCAGCTGCTGCAGATGGTCGACGACTACAACCCGGTTGACCCCGAGCTCGGTGCTCTCCGCGCTCCCGGGCCGGGCCCCGAGACGATCTCGATCGCGGGCGGCGAGTATGAGATCGGCGCCCCGCCACGAGGTTTCGCCTACGACAACGAGCGCCCCCGCCACGCGGTCGAGCTCGCCCCGTTCGAGATCGATCGAACTCCTGTGGCCAATGCCACGTACATCCAGTTCATGGAGGAGACCGCCGCCGAGGCCCCGCTGTACTGGGAGCGCGAAGGCGACGGGGGATGGGTGCTGACGAGGATGGGAGGTCGCGACCCGATCGACCCGGCCCATCCCGTCCTCCATGTCTCCTGGCATGAGGCCGACGCGCTCGCCCGCTGGGCGGGCAAGCGCCTGCCAAGCGAGCACGAGTGGGAGGCGGCGTCGCCGCGGCTCGAGGGTGTCGGCCAGGCCTGGGAATGGACCTCCTCGGACTTTCTCGCCTACCCGGGCTTTGAGGCCTTCCCTTACCCGGAGTACTCACAGGTCTTCTTCGGCGACACCTACAAGGTCCTTCGCGGCGGCGCCTGGGCCACTCGCCGCAACGTGATGCGGCCCAGCTTCCGCAACTGGGACCTGCCCGAGCGTCGCCAGATCTTCTCCGGCATCCGGCTGGCGGCAGACGCATGATCGCGATCGAGGTCCACCTCGACGCCGACACCGCGGCGAAGATGGCGAGCGACGTCCGCGACGGCCTCTCGGCGCAGCCGAAGGAGCTGGCGCCGAAGTACTTCTACGACGAGCGCGGCTCGCAGCTCTTCGAGCAGATCACCGAGCTGGAGGAGTACTACCCGACCCGGGCCGAGCGCTCGATCCTGGCCGAGCGATCGGGCGAGATCATCGCCGCGGCGGGTGCGCCGCGCTCGCTGGTCGAGCTCGGCTCCGGCTCGGCGGCCAAGACCCGCCACCTGCTCGACGCGATGCGTGAGGCCGACTGCTTGCACACCTACGTCCCGGTCGACATCTCCGAGGAGATCACCCACGAAACCGCCGCCCTGCTGGTCGAGGAGTACCCGGGCCTGGCGATCCGCGGCCTCGTCTGCGACTTCGAGCAGCACCTCGAGCGCATCCCCGATGGTGATGGTGGTCGCCTCGTCGCCTTCCTCGGCGGCACGATCGGCAACCTCTACCCGCAGCCCCGTCGTGAGTTCCTGGTTCGCCTCAGGGAGCTGATGGGGCCCGAGGACCGGCTCCTGCTCGGCACCGACCTGGTCAAGGGGCGGGAGCGGCTCGAGGCCGCTTACGACGATGCCAGCGGTGTCACCGCCGAGTTCAACAAGAACGTGCTGGCGGTGCTGAACCGCGAGCTGGGCGCCGACTTCGACCTCGATGCCTTCGAGCACGTCGCCCGCTACGACGAGGTCGAGGCGCGGATGGACATTCGCCTACGCTCGCGCGAGGCGCAGACCGTGCAACTGGACGACATCGACCTCTCAGTCGAGTTCGAGGCTGGCGAGGAGATGCGGACCGAGATCTCCTCCAAGTTCACCTACGAGAAGCTCGCGGCGGTCTACGCGGAGGCCGGGCTGGCGATCGACGGTTGGTTCACCGACGCCGACTGCGACTACGCGCTCAGCCTCGCCCGGCCCGCTTAGTGCCGCGCTTTACGGCGCCAGGGCGTCGATCAGCTCGCCGAGCTTGTCCGGCGTCGTGATCGGGGTGAGGATCGGCAGGGTGATCCCGCCGGCGACGAAGGAGTCGATCCGCTCCTTCATCTCTGCCGGGGTGCCGAAGATAAACATCTCCTCGATCAGCTCCCAGGGAGCGGCTGCCGCGGCAGCTTGGCGATCGCCCGCCTCCCAGGCCTCGATCATCGGTGCGATCTGCTCGCCGTAGCCGAGCCAGCGGTAGAAGGCGGCGTAGACCGGCACGGTGATGTAGGAGGAGAACATGAAGCGGGCCAGTGGCTCGACCGCCTCGCGCTCGCCCGGCAGGCAGAAGAAGCGGCAGAGCAGCTCGAAGCCCTCGGGTGCGCCGTCCAGCTGCGCAGTGACCTTGGGTAGTCCGCCGAGCGGCAGGAAGTTGGTGAAGGCGCCGCTGGCGCGCTCGACCGCCAGCTCGAGCATCTTGCCGCGCAGCGCCGCGAGTACAACGGGCACCGGCTGTGCCGGGGCGCTCTCCAGTTTGAAGCCGCTGGCGGTGCGCTCTCCAGCCAGGGCCGCGTCGAGGAAGTCGAGCGTCTCCCGCACCTTGGCCAGCGGTCGCTCGAAGGGGATGCCGTTCCAGCCTTCGACGATGCGGTCCGAGGAGGAGCCGATGCCGAGCACGAAGCGTCCGTCCGAGGCGCTGGCAAGCGCCGCCGCCTCCTGCGCGAGCAGCGCTGGCCCGCGCTGGAAGACGCCGACGATCCCGGTGCCCAGGCGCGCCCGCTCGGTCCAGGCGGCGCTCAGGGCAAGCGGCGTGAAGCCGTCGGGCCCGTTGGTCTCGCCGCTCCAGAAGTCGGTGTAGCCGGCGGCCTCGGCTCGCTTCACGTGCTCCTCGTGAGCGGCGAGGGTGAGCCCGGGCAAAGGCAGTGTCAATCCCCAGCGTTGAGCCACCGCCCGACCCTATAGCCTGCCGTGCCGATGGGGGAGACCTCGCCAACCAAGCCCGATCGCAACCTCGCGCTGGAGCTCGTTCGAGTCACCGAGGCGGCGGCGCTCGCCGCCGCTCGCTGGGTTGGTCGCGGCGACAAGCTGGCCGCTGACGGAGCGGCCGTTGACGCGATGCGCTTCGTGCTCGACACGGTCGCGATGGACGGCGTCGTGGTGATCGGCGAGGGCGAGAAGGACGAGGCGCCGATGCTCTTCAACGGCGAGCAGATCGGTGACGGCAGCCCACCCGTGGTCGACATCGCGGTCGACCCGCTGGAGGGGACGACGCTCTGCGCCCGCGGCATGCCCAGTGCCCTGGCCGTGATCGCGCTTGCCGAGCGCGGCTCGATGTTCGACCCCGGGCCCTGCGTCTACATGGAAAAGATGGCGGGCGGTGAGGAGATCGCTGACCTGCTCGATCTCGACCGGCCCCTGCCCGAGACCTTGGAGCTGATCGCCGAGCGCAAGGGCGAGAGCGTCGGCGACGTGATCGTCGTCATGCTCGACCGGCCGCGCCACGAGGAGGCGATGCGCGAAGTGCGCGAGGCGGGAGCGCGCCTGCGGCTGATCAGTGACGGCGACGTCTCGGCGGCGCTGCTCGCGGTCAGCGAACGCTCGCCGGTCGACCTGCTCTGGGGCATCGGCGGCACACCCGAGGGCGTCCTCTCCGCCGCGGCGCTGAAGTCGATGGGCGGGCAGCTGCTCGGCCGGCTCTGGCCGCGCAACGAGGAGGAGCGCAGCGCCGCGGTCGACGCCGGCTATGACCTCGAGCGCGTGCTTACCGCCAACGACCTCTGCTCGGGCGAGGACGTCTTCTTCTCCGCCACCGGCGTCACCGACGGCGACGTGCTCCAGGGGGTCCGCTACCGCGGCAACGGGGCGACCACCGAATCGCTGGTCATGCGCTCGCGCTCAGGCACGGTGCGTCGCGTACAGGCCCGCCACGACCGCGCCAAGCTGCGCGCGGTCACCGGCGAGCGCTACGGCTGAGCCTCTTCTTCGCAGCCACAGGGCTTCTTCGCTTCAGTACCCGGGCCGTAGGGCATTTCGCCGGTCTCGCGCAGCTCATGCCGCAGCGAGTTGATCACCGCGCCGGCCAGTAGAGCGAGGCTGAGCACGTAGAACCAGAGCAGGGCGATCAGGACGAAACCCAGGGTCGAGCCAAAGCGCGAGAGGCTGGAGACGTTGGAGAGGTAGATCGGAAAGAGCCAGTTGGCGATGCCGGCGCTGAAGGTGACGAAGGTGGCCCCGGGCCAGACCGCGCGCCAGGGCATGTGTCCCTTCGGCACGGCCCAGAAGATCACCGAGCAGATCAGGAAGGTGATCAGGATCGCGGCGCCGAGCAGCAGCGCGGTGTCGATCGCCTTGATGTCGGAGAGGCCGAAGGGCAGGCGGTCGGTGCTGGCGACCAGGCTGCTCTCCATCGCCGGCAGGAAGATGCTGGCCGCGATGAAGAGCAGGACGACCGCCAGCATCGCGAAGGAGAAGCGCTTCTGCTCGACCCAGCCGCGGCACTCGACGTGGTAAATGCGGCAGAAGGCGGTGTCCATCGCGCCCCAGAAGGAGGCGCCGATCCAGAGCGAGCCGAAGAAGGCGGCGATCCCGATCGTCGCCGAGTTTTCCTCGATCCGGTTGAGCACGTCGGTCAGCGTGTGCTGCTCGACGTTGGGGAAGAGCCGCTTGAGGTCGTCGAGCACGCTCGCCTCGACGCCGCCGATCTTCAGCACCTGGCCACCGATGAAGAGCACCAGGAGGGCGAAGGGGAAGACCGCCAGCATCAGGTTGTAGGCGACCATTGCCGAGAGGCCGGTGACGTTCTCGCGGTACGCTCGATTCCAGAAGGCGTGCAGCCAAGGGCGGGTTTGTCGCATGGTTTTGGGCATTTGACTTCAGAAACTGAAGCGACTAATATGCGAACAGACGTTTGAGCGAATCCAGATCGCCCGTCCCAGGCCTTAAGGCCAGCGCAGGATATTCAGCTTCTCGGACCGGATAGCCGGTCATTTTTTTCGCGACTCTCCGCCATCGGCGGCGTTCTAGTCGCAGGGACTTAACCACCTTTCGAAAGAAACGAGTCAGACAGGATGCTGGTAGCAGAGCTTCAGGAGTTGGAGGAGGTCAAAGGCCTCATTACCCGTGGGCAGCAGCTTGGCGTGCTGACCTTCGGCGATGTCGCCTCCGCGGTCTCGGAGGTTGATCTGGACGAGTCGGACGTCGAGGACCTCTACGGGCACCTCGAGAAGTCGGGGATCGAGCTCGTCGAGGACATGGACCCGGCCCAGAAAGCGGCCGCGGAAGCGCTTCCGATCGACACCGGGAAAAAAGGCCGGCGCCGCCAGAAAGCCGCGCTCGACCTAAAACCGGACATGACCACGGACAGCTTGCAGTTGTTCCTCAAGGACATCGGCAAGGTCCGCCTGCTGACCGCCGCCGAGGAGGTCGAACTCGCCAAGCGGATCGAGCGCGGCGACCTCGACGCGAAGCAGAAAATGGTCGAGTCGAACCTGCGCCTGGTCGTCTCGATCGCCAAGAACTACCGCAACCAGGGCCTGCCCTTCCTCGACCTGATCCAGGAGGGAACGCTGGGACTGGTCCGCGCCGCGGAGAAGTTCGACTACCGCAAGGGATTCAAGTTCTCGACCTACGCCACCTGGTGGATCCGCCAGGCGATCGCCCGTGCGCTCGCCGACAAGGCGCGCACGATCCGCATCCCGGTGCACGTGGTCGAGAAGCTGAACAAGATCGGCCGCGCCGAGCGCAAGCTGGTCACCGAGCTGGGCCGCGAGCCGACCCCGGAGGAGATCGCCGACGTGACGGGGATCGATCCCGAGGAGGTCGACTCGATCAAGCGCTCCGCCCAGGCGCCGGTCTCGCTGGAGAAGCCGGTTGGCGACGAGGAGGAGTCGGAGTTCGGTCAGTTCATTGCCGACGAGAAGGCTGAGTCACCCTTCGACCGGGCGGCTGACCTGCTGACCAAAGAGGCGCTGAAGGAAGCGCTGGAGAACCTCTCCTACCGCGAGCGCCGCGTTTTGGAGCTGCGCTACGGCCTCGGCGGTGAGCATCCGCGCACGCTTGACGAGGTGGGGCGGACCTTCAACGTCACCCGCGAGCGCATCCGCCAGATCGAGAATCAGAGCCTGAAGAAGCTGCAGCAGCTGGGAGAAGCCCAGAAGCTGCGCGAGGTCACCTGATTCCGCACCAGGACTAAGGATGTTCGACATCCCGGCCGATATAGGTCGGGATGTTCGACATCGATACAGCGCTGCGCACGCTGATTGAGCGTGAGGGCTCCGACCTTCACGTCAAGGTCGGCGCTCCCCCGATCGCCCGTATGCACGGGGAACTGGCGCACCTCGAGGGTTATCAGCCGCTCAGGCCGGAGGACTCCGAGCAGGCCTTCCGCGCCATGGCCGAGGAGCGCTCGCTGACCGAGTTCGAGGCAGACGGCGAGGCCGACTTCTCCTACTCGATCCCGGGCCTGGCCCGCTTCCGAGTCAACACCTTCAAACAGCGCGGCACGATCTCGATCGTCTGCCGCGCGATTCCCTTTGAGATTCGCTCGGTCGAGGAACTCGGCCTGCCCTCGGTAGTCACCAGCCTGGCCGAAGAGTCGCGCGGAATCATCCTCGTCACCGGCACCACCGGCTCGGGCAAGAGCACGACGCTGGCGGCGATGATCGACCACATCAACCAGACCCGGGCGCACCACATCGTCACGCTCGAGGATCCGATCGAGTACCTGCACGAAGACAAGCGCTCGATCGTCAACCAGCGCGAAGTCGGTTCTGACACGGTCAGCTTCGGGCGCGCCATGCGCCGCGTCCTGCGCCAGGACCCCGACGTGATCCTGATCGGCGAGATGCGCGACGAGGAGACCGTGCGCACGGCGCTGTCGGCCGCCGAGACCGGCCACCTCGTGCTCTCCACGGTCCACACCCTCGACGCGACCGAGACGATCAACCGTATCGTCGACTTCTTCCCGCCCCACCTGCAGCAGCAGGCGCGGGTGATGCTCGCATCGACCCTGAAGGGCGCGATCGCCCAGCGCCTCGTGCCTGACGTGACCGGCGACGGCCGCGTCGCCGCCTCCGAGGTGATGGTCGTCACCGGCCGCGTCCAGGACCTGATTCTCAACCCGGAGGAAACGGGCAAGATCACTGAGGTCATCGGCGAAGGCGAGTACTACGGCATGCGCACCTTCGACCAGTCGCTGCTTCGCTACGTGATGGAGGGCAAGGTGACCGAGGAGGTCGCCCTCGACTACGCCTCCAGCCCGCACGACTTCAAGCTGATGCTTGCCGCCGGCGGCCAGCGGGCGAGCGGCATCGAGCAGCTCGGCAACGAGGAGCCGGTGGCGCCGTGAGGGAGAAGCTGAACGAGAACCCGATCGCCCAGGTCGGCCTGATCCTCGTGCTCGTCGTGGTTGCCGTTGTGGTCTTCATCGGCAGCTCCGGCGGCGAAGAAGAAGAATCGGCGGGGACGACTGAAGCGACGGTTGCCGTCGCGGGCACCAGTGCGGTCGGTACGGCGACCGGAGCGACGCCCGGCGAAGCCGTCGAAGGAGCGGTTGAAACGGCGCTCGAATCCGGCCTCGAAACCGCCTCGGCCTCCGCAACGCCGACTTCGGTGCCAACCCCATCGCCCCCCAAGCGCCTCGTCGACGCCTACGAAGCGAACAAGACCGTCGCCCTGCTGATCGTCCACAAGGGAAGCCTCGACAGCGCGCTCTCGGCGCGCTCCTCGCTGCTGCTCGCTCCCTTTCACGACGTCCTGCTCTTCATCGTCCCGGCCAAGCAGATCGCCCGCTATGCCGCGATCACCGTCGGCCTCGAAGTGAACCGAGTCCCCGCCCTGATCGTGATGAAGCCCAAGCACCTCAGCGATGGCACGCCGCAGGCCACGGTCGAGTACGGCATCCAAACCCCGCAGAGCGTGCTGCAGGCTGTGCTCGATGCCAACTACCACGGGCGCGAACTCACTTACCACCCGAACTGAGCCGGCCGATGAGCGCCGAAACCCCGTATCCAGGCCACCTCCGCCCGGTCCCTGACTCGGGTGGTTCGGCCGCGCCGGCGATGCCGGGCCCCGGAGAGGGCGGCACGCTCGGCCTCACTCCGCCGCTGCACCGCGGCCACTCGCGCGGCTTCATCACTGACGTCCTGGTCGAGCTCGGCTACGCCAGCGCCGAGATCGTGGGGGCGGCGGTGGAGGAATCTCGCACCGCAGGAGTGCCGCCCGAGGCGCTGCTGCTCACCCACGGCACGATCAGCGCCGACCAACTCTCGCGGGCGACCGCCGAGCGTTACGGACTCGAACACGTCGACCTCTCCGTCTACCAGGTCGATGTCGCCGCGGCGGCGCTCTTCCCGGTGACGATGGCGCGCCGCTACAAGGCCGTTCCGGTCGGCTACGTCAACTCCAAAACGCTGCTCGTCGCCGCCGCCGACCCGGCCAACGTGCTCGCTGCCGACGACATCCAGATCGCCACCGGCCTCGACTGTCACATCGCGGTTGCCGCCGAAGACGACATCGAATCGCTGCTGGGACGGCTTGGCACCCTGCAAAGCGCCGCCGCCGACGCGATCGTCGAGAGCCAGCACGAGGTCGATGAGGTCGAGGAGGAAGAAGTCCTCGCCGAGGTCAGCTCGATGCAGGCCGGTGCCGAGGACGCGCCGGTGATCAAGCTCGTCTACAGCATCCTCGCCCAGGCGGTGGGGGAGGGCGCCTCCGACATCCACCTCGAGCCCGAAGAGGGCGAACTGCGGGTTCGCTTTCGCATCGACGGCGTGCTGAAGGAGTCAGCGCACGTGCCGAAGCGAATGATCAGCGCCGTGATCTCGCGGCTGAAGATCATGAGCGAGCTCGACATCGCCGAGAAGCGCGTGCCCCAGGACGGCCGCGTCAGCGTCTCGATCGAGGAGCGCCGCATCGACCTGCGTGTCACCACCCTGCCGACCTCGCGCGGTGAGGGGGCGACGATCCGCATCCTCGACGAGGGCAACGCACAGCGCACCCTCGATGACCTGGGAATGGATGGCTCCGCGCGCGCTCGCTTCGAGGATGCCTTTCGCCAGGCTTACGGCGCGGTCCTGGTCACCGGCCCGACCGGCTCCGGCAAGTCGACGACGCTCTACGCGGCGCTTGCCGAGCTGAATGGGATCGAGAAGAAGATCATCACGATCGAGGACCCGGTCGAGTTCCGCATCCCCGGCGTCAACCAGATGAACGTCAACCGCAAGGCGGGCCTCGACTTCGCCCGCGGACTGCGCTCGATCCTGCGCGCCGATCCCGACATCGTCATGGTCGGCGAGATCCGCGACGCCGAGACGGCCCGGATCGCGATCGAGGCCGCCCTGACCGGCCACATGATGCTGACCACGCTGCACACCAACGATGCGCCCGGGGCGATCGCCCGGCTGGGCGAGATGGGCATCGAGACCTTCCTCACCTCCTCGGCCGTCGATTGCGTGGTCGCTCAGCGGCTGGCGCGCAAACTCTGCCCCAACTGCAAGCGGCGGGCAATCGTGCCGGCTGTCGCGTTGCAGGAGGCCGGGGTCAAGGTGGGCGCCGACGTCGAGTCCTACGAGCCAGCTGGCTGCGGCCGTTGCAACAACAGCGGCTACAAGGGCCGGGTCGGCATCTACTCGGTGATGAGCCTCAGTGAGCGGTTGAAGCAGATGACGATCGCTCACGCGCCGGAGACGGAAATCGCCGCCGTCGCCCGCGAGGAGGGAATGCTCACCCTGCGTGAGGACGGCGTGGTCAAGATTCGAGCCGGGGTCACCAGCCTCGAGGAGGTGCTCCGTGTCACAGCCTGATTTCGACTTCTCAGAGGTGCTGCGCCGCATGGTCGAGACGCGTGCGTCCGACGTTCACATCACTGCCGGCTTCCCGCCGGCGATCCGCGACAAGGGCAAGATCAAGCCGATGGAGGGTTTCCCGATCCTGACCGGACAGGAGACCCGCGAGGTCGTCTACTCGATCCTCAACGACGATCAGCGCAAGCGCTTTGAGAGTCACAAGCAGCTCGATTTCGCCTACGCGATCCCCGGCGTCGCCCGCTTCCGCGTCAACTGCTTCTTCCAGCGCGGCGCGGTCAGCGCCGCCTTCCGCCTGGTGCCGCAGGACATCCCGGAGCTCGACTCGCTCGGCGTGCCCCAGGTGCTGCGCGAACTGGCGGCGAAACCGCGCGGCTTCGTGCTCGTCACCGGCCCGACCGGCTCGGGCAAGAGCACGACGCTGGCCTCGATGATCGACGTGATCAACTCCGAGCACGAGGACCACATCCTCACGATCGAGGACCCGATCGAGTTCCTGCATACGCACAAGCGCTCGATCGTCAACCAGCGCGAGGTTGGCTCCGACGCCGAGAACTTCTCACTCGGCCTGCGCGCCGCCCTGCGAGAGGATCCCGACGTCATCCTCGTCGGCGAGATGCGCGATCTGGAGACGGTCTCCACCGCGCTGACCGCGGCCGAGACCGGCCACCTCGTCTTCGCCACCCTGCACACCCAGTCCACAGCGCAGACCGTCGACCGGATCATCGACGTCTTCCCGCCCGAGCAGCAGGGCCAGGTGCGCACGCAGCTCTCGATCGCCCTACAGGGGATCGTCACCCAGCAGCTGCTGCCGACCTCCGACGGCCGCGGCCGCGTCGTCGCCACCGAGGTGCTGGTGCCGACGCCGGCGATCCGCAACCTGATCCGCGAGGGCAAGACGCATCAGATCTACGCCGCCCTGCAGACCTCTGGCGCGGTCGGGATGCAGACGATGGATGCCGACCTGGCGCGGCTGGTGCGCGCCGGGCGGATCACCCGCTCGCTCGCCGAACAGCGCGCCTCGGTGCCGGAGGAGCTCAAGCGCCTGCTCGGTGGCGAGGGCCCCCATGCCCCCGTAACGCAGCTTGGCGGGCGGGCCGGCGAGGAAGCGGCGGCCGTGGCCCAGGCCGTGGCCCCACCCCCACCCGTCTACACCGGGGGAGCCTAGGCGATGGCAGACGCAACCACATTTGCCTTTCGCGCCATGGATATGGCCGGGGCGACGTCGGCCGGCGAGCTCGAGGCCGAGTCGAAGGCCTCGGTCACCGAGCAGCTGCGCCAGCGCGGCCTGATCGTCCTCGATGTCAGCGAGAAGTCCAACCCGCTGAAGATCGAGGATATCTTCAAGCGCTGGCAGGGAGTCGACATGCGCGAACTGGCGATCTTCTCGCGCCAGTTCGCCACCCTGATCGCATCGGGCATGCCGATGCTGCGCACCCTGCACACGCTCGAGGAGCAGACGCAAGACGAGCAGATCAAGGAAGCGGCCGCCGGCGTGCGCGCCGACATCGAGGCCGGCAGCAGCCTCGAGGCGGCGATGGAGCGCTACCCCAAGGTGTTCGATCGCCTCTTTCGCGCCATGGTCCGCTCCGGTGAGCAGTCCGGCCGCCTCGACGAGGCAATGGACCGGATCGCCTTCCAGGTGGAGAAGGCAGACGGCCTGCGCCGCCAGGTCAAATCAGCGCTGATGTACCCGGCGCTGGTCTTCGGCTTCGCCGTCGTCGTCCTGGTCGCGATCGTCGTCTTCGTGATTCCCGTCTTCGTCGGCATCTTCAAAGAACTCGCCGAAGAACACCCCGAAGAAGCCGCCGGCCTACCGGCACCGACGCAGCTTTGCGTCGGCGTCTCCAACGCTCTCACCGGCTACTGGTTCCTGATCATTCCCGGGATCGCGCTCGCCTTCTTCGTCTTCTTCAAATGGAAGAAGACCGATCGCGGACATGAGCTTTGGGACCGCTTCAAGCTGCGCATCCCGTTCAAGATCGGCGACGTGATCCAAAAGGTCGCCCTGGCCCGCTGGTCGCGAACCTTCTCCGGTGCCGTTTCCTCGGGCGTGCCGATGCTGCAGGCGATCCAGCTCACCGGGCAGACCTCGGGCAACGTCGTCGTCGAGCAGTCGATGGACGACGTTTACGCCTCGGTCAAGAGTGGTGGATCGTTGGCCGGCCCGATCGAGGACAACGCGGTCTTCCCGCCAATGGTCGGCCACATGATCGCGGTCGGCGAGGAGACCGGCCAGCTCGAGCACATGCTGACCAAGATCGCTGATTTCTACGAGACCGAGGTCGACGCCAAGGTGAAGGCGCTGACCGCGCTGATCGAGCCGGTGATGATCGTCTTCGTCGGCGGCATGGTCGGCTTCATCGTGGTCTCGATGTACCTGCCGATGTTCAGCATCTACGAACACATTCGCTAGCCAAAAGGTAAGTGCTACGCTGGCGCACATGAACCAGGTCGGCGTCAGGGAGCTGAGACAGAACCTCTCGCGCTACCTCGTTCAGGTCAAGGCGGGGGAGAGCTTCGCCGTCACCGAGCGCGGGCGAGAGGTCGCACGGCTCACCCCATCAGGCCCTGCGGATTCGCCGATTGCTCGTCTTGCGGCCGAGCGTGGGGCGACTCTGCCCCGTGGCGACTTGGTGTCGCGAGTCCGCGACTCCGCGTTGTCGCCGGCAGTCGGGCCGCCAAGTCTCGAGGTTCTCGACGAGATGCGGGAGGAGCGGCTGTAGCCGGGCGCCTCGTTTATCTGGATAGTTCGGCCTATGTGAAGCTGCCGCTTCGCGAGACCGAGCTCGATGCGCTTCTTGCCGAATTGGCTGAGTGGGATGGCTATGTGTCAAGTGCGCTCTTGGGTATTGAGGCGATTCGTGCCTGCGCACGCTATGGGGGCGAGTACGCACTCCAGGCACGAGCGTTCTTGGAGGGCGTGGCACTGCTACCGCTCGACGATGCCGTACTCGACGAGGCTGCCGCGATCCGTCCAGCGGAGCTACGAAGTCTCGATGCGCTGCATCTGGCCACTGCGCTCAGCGTTCGGGAGGAGATCGGTCTCTTCGTCACCTATGACGAGCGCTTGGGCACCGCCGCGACTGATCATGGCCTGCCTGTTTCTCAGCCGCGCTAATTACCGCGCAGGTTGACTGATTATCCGGGGATTCCCGCCCCGAACCTGATTTTTGGGGAGAGGAAGTCCTAGTTTCAAGGATCAAGGGATCCGGCAGGTGGCCGATTAGGAAGGTGCAAACAAGATCTGCCAGTGCTTCGGTGCAAAAGGCAAACCCGCCGTGAGGTGGGGGCGCAAAGCCAACGGGGCTTCCACAGGGAGCCGGCCGGGCTACCACCGGGGTCGACAGACACCACGTGGCTGAGACGCGACGGGGCTCTGGCTAAACCGATTAGGACATAGGAGACATACCTAATGTTTATCCAGAATCTCCGGGCCAAGGTTGGTGCCCGACTCAACGGTGACAAGGAGGCCGGTTTCACGCTGATCGAGCTCCTCGTCGTCATGCTGATCCTCGGCATCCTTGCCGCGATCGCTCTGCCCGCTTTCTTCAACCAGAAGGAAAAGGCCGGCGACGCCAAGGCCAAGGAGGCTGCTCATACAGCCCAAGTCGCGCTCGAGACCTACTCGACCGACAACAACGGCTCCTACACCGGTGCCACCGTGGCGGCTCTGCAGAAAATCGAGCCGACCGTGGCGAACGAATCCAAATCAGAATCGGAAGGCATCACGCTGACGGTTCCAGCTTCGAACGAATACACGCTTACGTCTTGGTCCTCTAACAAACACTCGTTCAGCATCACCAACACCAAAGGCACGATGACCTACACCTGTACGCCGAAAGAATCAGGTGGTTGTCCCGCCAGCCTGGACTGGAGTAAATAGCCTCAACCGCCAAGCTTAGTTATGTCTAAGCCAAGCGAGAACGCTGTCAAGGGGCGGGCCAATCTGGCCCGCCCCTTGATGCGTCTGCTCGTTGTCCTCACGGCCCTTCTCGTTCCTGCTATCGGCGCCACGGTCGCTCGGGCGGGACAGCTCGAAACGCTTGTGCTGACCAAAACCAGCCCAGCGTCAAGCGAAGCGGAACCGGCAAGCTCGACCACCCCACTCGTCTTCGGCGGCGAAGAAGGCGTGATTATCACCGTCGTTCATTCCGGCCTGCTGCGCAGCTCGCCGGGCATAGCCACGGCCGGCGACCCGAGCAATGAAGTCGCGATCTACGCGGACCCGAATTGCGCAGGGAAACCACTGAATACCGGCACGCTGGGAGAACTGGAAAAAACCGGCATCCAGGTGACTGTCGCCGCAGAGGTCAAGACCACGCTCTACGCGATCCAGTCCGATCCCAGCGAAATCGACGAAACTTCCGAATGCCCGATGTTCGGCTTCAATTACTGGGAGGGCTCGAAACCCGTCACCCCGCCGGCTGAACCGCCACCGTCCGGCCAGCCCGCGAAACGCCCGACCTCGAGCAACCCGCCGGTTGCGCCGCGCCTGCGCACCGTGCCGAGCGCACGTGCCAACGACAACTCCCCGCAGATCGTCGGCTCGGCCCCCGGCGCGGAACGGGTAAAGATCTTTGCCAGCACGAGCTGCAGTGGCTCGCCAGTTGCCACCGTGTCCGCAGGCGAGCTTTCCGCCGGCGTTCTCGTGCACGTCCCTGACAACTCGGTCACGGATTTCGCCGGCGTCTCAGTCGCCGGCGCTAAGCAATCCTTCTGCTCGCCTCCCGCCACCTATATCGAGGACTCGACGCCGCCGCGCGTCCGTATCACGATGGGTCCTGGCTCCAAGACCAGGCGCCACAAGGCGGTCTTCCGTTTTGCCGACACCAGTGAAGAACCCGAAGGCACGACCTTCAACTGTCGGGTCAATCACGGCAAGTGGAAGCCCTGCCACTCGCCCCTCAAGCTCCGTCACCTGGGCTTTCGCCACTACGTGCTTCGCGTCAGCGGCATGGACGCCACCGGCAACGTGGCGGTCAAGCCCGCCAAGCGCGGCTTCAAGGTCATCCACTAGCTCGGATAGAACTCTCGCCGGATGATCGGCGTCCTTTTGATCGCATTTCTCGCCGGCCTCGCGGCCGGCAGCTTCGCCACCGCCGTCGCCCACCGGGTGCCACGGGGAATCTCCGTTGCCTTTGCTCGCTCGCAATGCCCCGCCTGTGGGGCGCAGATAGCCGCTTACGACAACCTGCCGGTTTTCTCCTGGCTCTTGCTGCGGGGCAGGGCGCGGTGCTGTGGCGCTCGCATCTCGCCGCGCTACCCGCTGACCGAGCTGGCGGTTGGCCTGCTCTTCGTCGCCACTGTGCTCGTTTACCGACACGCCCCCGCGGAAGCGGCGATCGGACTCGTCTTCATCACTGTGCTGGCGGTCGTAACCCTGACTGACCTGGAGCAGAGGATCATCCCCAACAAGGTCTTGATTGCCGGCGCTGTGCTCTGCTTGGCGATTGCGGTCCCAACCGATCCCAGCGGCCTGCCGGAGCGGGCTATCGCCGCGGCCGCGGCGGGCGGCGTTTTCTTCCTCGTCGTCTTGGCCTACCCCGCGGGTATGGGCCTCGGCGATGTGAAGTTGGCCGCAACGATGGGTCTCTTTCTCGGCCGTGCCGTCGCCCCCGCCGTTCTCGTCGCCCTACTCGCCGGCAGCATCGTCGGCGTAGCCCTGATCGCCCGCCACGGCTCGAGTGCCCGCAAAATGGCGATCCCCTTTGGCCCCTTCCTGGCACTGGGAGGCGTCGTCGGCCTACTTGCCGGCGACCAGCTGATCAACCTCTACCTGGGTTGACGAGCCCCGGAGGCTCGCGCAAGGCGTCACAGAATCGAGTTGCCCTACGCGCCACTTGTGCGGTCGGATGACCCATGCTGCTTAAGCAGTCAATTGCGGAAGGAGGCAGCGTATGATGCTCCGTATGAAAGAGCGGGTGACCATTTCCGTCGAGCCCGACGCGCTCGAGGCCGCTCGAGCAGAAGTGAAGACGGGGAGAGCGCCAAACCTCTCGGTCGCGGTCGAAAGGGCCCTGCTTGCGCGGACTAGGACCGAGGCGTTGCGGGAGGCCCTGGAGCTCTCCGATGCAATTCACGGACCGATAGGCAAGGAGGCTGAGGAATGGGGGCGCAAAGAGTTGGAAAGGGCTTTCCGGGAGATCTCGTCCTCGACGCCGGAGCCCTGATTGCTTTCGAGCGTGGAGACGAACGCGTCAGGGGACTGCTCAAGACGGCGCTTGCATTGAGATCGCGCATCCACGTTCCCGCGACCGTTCTCGCGCAGGGGTGGCGAGGAGGCCCCGGAGCCGCACCACTGGCACGCCTTCTAGATTCTGGTGAGTTGGATCTACTCGACGAGGCTCGAGCGAAGGAGGTTGGCGTGCGACTGGGCGAGCGCAGCGAGCGCGATATCACCGATGCTCACGTGGTTTGCTGTGCGATTCAATGCCGAGCCGCGATCGCGACCTCGGATCCTGGCGACATTCGGGGGCTGGCTGGGCCGGGTGAGCGGTTGACGATGATTTCGCTGTGAGCGCTAGCCGCCGCCGGAGCCCTTGGAACCGCTGTCCTTGTGCTTCGAGGGACCGAGCGGCGCCACGTTCAGCTTGTCGGTTTTGAGCAAGCGGAGCTTCAGCAGCTCGATGCGGTAGGTGCGGTTGTCGGCTCCGTAGACGACGGTCTCCGGGATGCCCGGTTCCAGCGCCAGGAGCTGACAGCTTTCGTTGCCCTCGATGCAGGTGGCGTCGCCGAAGAGGCCGGTGACCTTGTCGGAGACCAGCATCACGGCGTTCTTTTGATCCTTGGTGACGCCGACGAAGGTCAAGGCTGGCACGGCCCGGCTCGGCAGCATCGTCATGTTGGGCAGGTTGTGGCGAACCGTGGCTTCCGGATTCTTCGTGGAAGAAACAGGCGTGATGCGCACGTCGATCGCGAAGGAGTAGTACTGCAGGTGTCCACCTTCGGGCGGTTCGCCGTTGCCTTCGGGAGCCGTGCCGCCTTCCGGGGTTTCGGTCGCGGGTGGTTCCGACGGTCCGCCCGATTCGACGGTCACGGATTCTGCGCCCCCCGACCGCGAGCCTTCGCCGCTTTCACTGTTTTCCGGTTCTGAGTACTGCTGCTTGAAGGGGTCCTTGGCAATTCCTGCGAGCCGATGGCGGTATTCGCGCAGGCCGGGCGCCGCTTTGGCCACGACCAGCGTGCTCGTCGGGGCTGCGGTGCTGGGCGTCGCGAAAGCCGTTTCTTCTTCCTCGGAGCTCGAGCCGCCGCTAAGCACGATCGGCAGCGCGACGAGTGCGACGACGAGGATCGCCACCAAGGGGAGGAGACGGCGCTCGCGAAGGTCGTAGTAGATGTCGAGCACGAAGTCGGGGACCTTGAGGTCCGGAACCTTCAGCTCGGGTCCTTTTTTCAGCATGTTCATCGCGCCGACACCGTTTGCGGGGATTCGGTCGAGGAGGATTCGGTCGAGGCTGCTTGAGTCGCGGTTTCACTCGCTCCGGCGGGGGTGGTGATCGGCGCCGGAGCGGTGGGAGTAGCGCCGGCGGTAACTCCCTGTGTGGGCGGAGTGACATAGGTGGTGACCGCAAAGGTGGCTTTGAGGAAGTTGCTCGGCTTCTGTTGGTCTTCGGATTCGTTTTCTTCCGTATTTAGAGCAAAGCCGCTGAGCGTGACCAGGCGGCCATCAACCGCGACACTCGAGTTACCAGTGTGGACGAGGGAGTCAATTCCCTTGACGAAGTTGGCGATTTGAAAGAAGCTGCCGCTGAAGGTTAGGTGGTAGGGCATTACCGCAAGTCCGGCGGGACCAATCGCCGCGCCGAGCGGCAGCAGTGAGGCGGCTGCCTCGGTTGGCGGCACCGTCGAAGCCGTTGGCACGGAGCCAGGAGCGGCGGCCGAAGGCGTTGCCGGTGCCGCTTCGGGTGTGGAAACTGGAGCCGATGCTTCGCCCGAGCCTTCAAGTTGGATTTCGTCGAACCGCACTCCCGCCGCACCCGCGATGGTGTTGAGTTCGACCAGCAGCGAAGAGGTTTCATCCCCAGCCGGTACCGCCTGGCCGAGGACGACGAGATGGTGATAATCAGCGGGGAAGGCCCGCCTTGCCGTCGCTGCCTCAGCGGCTTTGCTCTGTGCTTCGGCTAGCGCCGTCTGCAGCTGTTCGGCCTGACCGGATAGTTCGCTTGCTTCTTCGCGCTTCGGGCCGAGAGCCAACATCCAGAAGCCAATCGCCAGGACGGCGACGACGAGGATCGAGACGATCAGGCGGTTGGAAGAGTTCACCTCAGCTGCCTTCTGTTTCAGTCGAGGTGGTTGTTTCGGTGGATTCTGGCGCCGGCGCGACTTCAGCTTCCCCTTCGGTTGCTTCGCCGGAAACCGGCGCTGCGTCGAAGGCCACGACCATCTGGAATTCAGCGATGAAATCGCGGGTCTGGCAGGTTGAGCCGCCCGATGTCGCGTTGCCGCTGCCGCCGCCTTCTTCGCCCAACGAGGAGGACTGCATGCCCACACGCGTCACCCCGTCGATCTGCTTCAGGGCTTGGACGAACGCGGCGACCGCGTCCTGGCCCGTCGCACAGCCGTTCAGTTCGAGGGCCGGGCCCGGAATCGAGCCGCGCAGTGCGAGTCCGGCGGCGCCGTCGATGGAGACATTGGGGCTCGCGGTTCCGGTCAGATTGGTCAACCAGACGTCTCCCGGCAGGACCACGGCGAGTTCGCGCATCACCCGCTGCCAGTCGAAGCGGCTGTCGGCCAGGCTGGTGACTGTGGCGAGGCGCTGTTCGCCCAGACTGTGGAACTGGGTGTAGGCATCGAGCGCTTGTGCGCGTGCTTCAACCGTGGACTTTTCGCCTTCGAGCTTCGCGATTTCCGCCTTGCTGTCGGAAATCTGGTTGCTGGTCACGGCGAGAACGGCGACGCCAATCACGGCAGCTGCCAAGGCGCCGACGATGATGTAGGCGAGCGGGCCGCCTCGCATTGCTCGGCGGCCACCCGGCCTGTCCTCTTCTGGAATCAGATTTACCGGGCGCACGCCTAGCCGTCCAATGCAAGTCCGAAGGGCAGGGTGAGACGCGCAGCCGTCGCGATATCGAGGTCGCCGAGGGCCTCGGGCCGCTCGATCGTGATCGGCAGGCCGAGAACGGGTTCCATCTGGACGGCGAGACCCGGGATCGCGCTTCCGGGACCGCAGAGCACAATCCGATCGACCGGCAGTACGCCTTCCTGGGCAGCGTAGAAGTCGAGTGAGAGGCGCAGCTCGTCAATCAGGGCGGAGGCGCCGCTCTCGAGCGCGGCACGGGCCTTGCCGACGGTGTCTGGATCGCCCTCGATCTGCTCGAGTGGCAATGCGAGCCCGACGTGGTCGAGCCACATGCGAGCGTGCTCTGGCGTAAGCCCGGTGGCGCTCGCGAAGTTGCCGGCGACGTCCTCGAGGCCGACGGGGGAGACACGGGTGAAAAGACAGGAGCGACCCTTGGCGACGGCGAGGTTGGTGACATCGCCGACGTTGCAGTAGAGCACCGCCGAAGAAGCTGGTGCCTCCTCGTGCGTCGGGCCGGCGACCTGGCCGAGCGCACGAATCATCCCGAAGGCAGAGAGATCGACCCCAACGGGTTCCAGACCGGCCTCCTTGAGGGGGGCGAGCGAGGCCGCGATCATGTCGCGGCGAGCGGCAACGACGATCACGTCCACCTGGGGGCCAGCGCCCTCGACCGCGCCGACGCCGCCCACCACACGATGGTCGATGACGGCCTGATCGAGCGGCATCGCGATTTGTTCCTGAGCTGCGAAGCGGACGGCGGCCGAGAGCTCGGCCGGATCTTCGATCGCGGGAAGCCTCAGCGTTCTGACGACGACCCGCTGGTTGGCGATGCCGAGTCGCACCCGCTTGCCCAGCTTGTGGGTCGCAAAGAGGTCGCGCAGGGCCGCCGCAACAGCATCGGGATCGGCGACTTCACCATCGCGGAATGCTTCCGGCGCCAACGGCACGGAACCGGAGGCGATCAGCCGCACACCGCCGTTGCGATGCACTTCGGCCGCGGCGATGCTGCCGGCCTCGATCTCGAGGCCGACGAGTCCGGAGTCTTTCGTCCGGCCCCGCTTCAGCGAGGGAAGTTTGATCTGGGGCGATGGCAAGTTCATTTGAGATAGGGCAACGTGGCCCGTCGGTCTTGCATCGGCCAAACGGCCAAAGAACCTTTGCCTCGATCTACTTAGAATTCGAACTTGCAACGCTTATTCGAGCGTCTCGCGACCGATCACCCAAGCGGTTTTTTCCGGTTGGATGAAGCTCGGCGGCTCGAGGTAGCGCAGGCGGCTGTCGTAGTTGTAGCTCTTCAGGTAGCCGCTGCCGTTGCTGCCGGTGGTGCCTACCGCACCGCGGTACTTCTGGGCGATCGCGCCGTTGACGCGCAGGGTTCCCAGCTTGCTTCCGCAGTTGTAGTTATCGACGATGAAAGAGTGTTCGATCGCCAGGATCGCCGCGTCGATGGTGACGTTCTGCAGGTAGCCGGTCCCGTTCTTGCATTCGAAGACTTTTGTTTCTTTTACGACTTTCCCATTTTTTTCTTCTTTTTCAATTCTGTACGCCTCTGGGTGATAGATGCGAACGAAGTTGTTGGCGACCAGGCCGAGAACCCCTTCGCCTTTCAGCGGGAGTTCCGATTCGCACGATTCCATGCAGAGGTTGCCGGTGACGATGATGTCGTTGTAGGTGCCAATCGTGAGCTGCCCGGAGTACGTGCCTTCCACGTAGGCATTGCCGCACCCCGCGTTTTCGACGGTGGCTTCGTAGTTGACGTTGAACGGCGTGTATTTTGTCGCCGGACAGGCGCCGCCTTCGACGTAGACGACGCCGCTTGCCGGGATAGCCCCGCTGTAGAGCGGGGTTCCAACAGGTTTCGCGCAGGTGGACGCTTCGGAATACGTCAGCACGGTCATATTTTTGGCGCTGAGGCAGATTCGAACCTGACCTTTGAACATCGATTTAGATTCTGTAGCGATTTTGCTCAGTTCGGCATTGCTCGAAGGCGGCGTGAGCACCGCTGAATTTGCCGTGAGGGTTCCTTTGAAGTTCGATTCGCTGCCGCTGCAGCCCGAGCCAGAGTTGGGAATTTCGTTGGTCGAGAACCACCCTTTAGGTGGTCCGCTTACCTCCACCGGGTCGGCCGCCGATCCGCCCAAGGTTGGGCTGCCGCAGATGACGAAGGCGTCGTTGGTATGCATGGGACCGTTGATGAAGTCGCCGCTGACGAATGAGATCGCGTCGCAGTAGCCTTCGCCCGAGAGGATTTCAGTGCTGTAGCGTTTTTCGGCGATCGTCTTGCTGCACTGTTTTTCCGCCGCTTTGACGATTGTTTCTGCGGGGCCGTAGGTGACCGGGTCGGAGGTCTCGCGCTGGGTGAAGTAGACGTAGTCGAGAAAGCTGCCGGGCTTGAAGGTGGCGACGATCGAGGCATCGGTTTTACCGGCGAATCCAGTCGAGCGGATGCGGAACGTTCCCTTCAACGGGTCTTTCGATTGCAGCATGCTTTCGGTGGCGTGGCCTTCATTGCATTCTTTGTAGGTGCTCTGCGTTGTCGAGGGCAGCAGTTCGATCGCGTATTCGGCACCGGTCGTCCCCGGCACGGTGCGCCTGTTTTTCGTCGAGCCGACTTGGTTGACGGCGCTGGGCGCGGGTACGTTTGCGCAGGTCGTCCAGTAGCTGTTGTTAGCGTGCAGGTGGAAGGCGTAGTCGTCGATTCCAGCCTTGGCCGCCTCGTAAGCTTGCTTCTGCTTGAGGTCGTATGCGTTCGAGTGGCTGTCGCCGTTGACAGCGGTGAGGGCAACGAGCACGAGCATCGCGACAAGCGATGCGCCGATCACCGTGATCGCCATCGTGAAACCCTCTTCTCCGTTGCGCTCTACTGGCATGGCCGGGCCGGAGATCCTTCGTTGAACGAGGGCGGGGTCAGGCGCAGCGTGGTGCTGTTCTGGACGCTGGCGGAGGAACCGGTGTCTTTGACTGGGGTCGAGAGGGGCGCGGCGGTGAGTGCTGCGCGCACCTCGACGGTGAGCGCTGCTTCGGCTTCGAGTGGCGTGGCCAGCGGTGTGGCGGAGATCGTTCCGCCCAAGTAACGGTAGTAGCTGAAGATCGAGCTGCTCGGCGCGGTGGGGCTGACGTTTGTCAGCAGGGTCCGCGGGCCGCCGATCGCGGTTGAGCGCGACCAGTTCGGCGCGGTGCCGGTGACGCTGTAGTCCTGCTGCGAAAGGGTGCCGCCGCTGAGGCTGATGACGCTGATGATCGGAACCGGGGACACCGCGGAGCCCGTCTGGTGGATGAATTCAAGCGAGGTGCCGGTGCTTTTTTTCTGGATCGGGGCGACTTCGGGAGCGACGCAGGAGGAGTGAAGCTGTTCCATCACCCTGGTCAGCGCGATCCGCGCCCGCTGGGTGGCGTCGACTCGGGCCGAGACCCGGGCCGAGCCGTGCAGGGTCGTGATGATCAATGCCGTCAAAGCCGAGACAACGACAAGGCCGCTGGCCAGTGCCACCAGCATCTCGATCAAGGTGGTGCCGCGCTGGTCAGCCAAATCGATGCGAGCTCTCATGGACACGCTTTGCCGCTTTCCCAACCACTGCCGGAGAGGTCAAGGGTTTTGCTGGTCGCGCTGCTCAGGCTTTTCACCGAGACGCCGGATTGTTCGATCCGGTGGATGACTTCTTTTTTGCTTTCGATGAAGGTCGCTGAGGCGCAGATCCTGTAGGTCCCCCAGGGCAATCCGTATTCGGGCGTGCCGCTCGTCGTGATGCTCTGGTGCCCACCGGCTTCGCTCGTGTACGAGCGCTTGATCGCGACGCCTTTTTCGTCTTTGCAGCTTTCGTCGGTGATCGTTATGCGTGCGCCGCTGACCAGTGAGCTGCCGTTTTTTACTGTGAGCTGGAGCGCGGGAACCTGCAGTTTCAGTGTCGGTTTAACTTCTTCGCCGGGTTTGAGGATGATGTTGATCTGGCCCGCGCCGGTTCCCGGGTTGTTGCTTTCGCAGCTACCCGCCCAGATGCTGACCTGGTTGCTGAAAGGGAAGACGGGCGTGGCTTTGATCAGGGATTCCCGGGCTTTGGTCGGAGTCCAGTACGCCTTCGCTCCGAGCGAGTTGGAGACGAACAGCGAGTCGACTTTGACTGCTTCGAAGGTCAAGCCACTGCCGATGCGGGCGAGGAATTCGGCTGGAACCGTTGCCGGCGTGTCGTATTCGAGCCCGAGCGTGGTGCTGCCCGCTGCCACCACCCCCTGGGTCACCGCGTGCGGGGGTTCGCCGTCGCGGCCGACCAGGCCGGTGGCGGTGGGGGTGACGGTGTAGTTGCCGGCCGGCAGGTCGGTGAAGTTGGCGCAGCCTTCGGAGTCGGTGGTGCCGTTGAAGGTGCCGGCGCCGCTACCCGAGAGGCCGACGCCGGAGATCCCTTTGGTGGCGACGTTTTTGACCGTGACGACGAGGGTGCCGTGGTTGGGGTCGAGCGAACCAGTCGAGGGAGAGACGATGCTCTGGATGACGACGGGCGCGAGGCTACGAGGCCAGGTCACCGATGAAGTGATGCGGACGTAGTCCGCCGACGTTTCGGCGCCGCTGCAGGTGGAGGGCTGCCCTTTCGTGTTGTTGACGAAGACGCCCGTCGATTCGACCGTGAATTTCGTCCCGCCGAGCGTGTATTCGTTGGTCTGTTTGAGGCGATTGAGCGATGAAAGCCGCAGCGAGCGAAGGCGCGCTTGGTCTTCTTGGGCGAGCGCGTAGGCCTGGGAATGGTTGCGCTCGGCGGCCGAGGAGCGGGTGGTCGCCGAGAGCAGGGCTAGAACCCCGGCGGCGACGATGGCGAGGATGAGGGCGCTGACGAGCACCTCGATCAGCGCGAATCCGTCTTCGCCATGCAGCGGCTTGCGCCCGGGTGGCGTCATGCAGGGTCCATCGGTTGTGCGGGGGCTTCGCTTTAACCTGGGTGGCCTGCGGAGACGGCCTTGCAGTGCGGATCGGCCAAAACTTCAGTAAGTGAAGCTATGTCGCTACACTTGCTGAAGCGAGGCAATCGCCACAAACCGCCTCGTTTTGATCATGAGTGCCGCTTCCAACTCCCAATGTCCCGTCTGCCGCACGGCCCAAGTGGTCTGTGGCAAGTGGACCCTCCTCGTCATCCGCGACCTGGCCGAAGGGTCTAGTCGTTTTTGTGAGCTGGAGCGCTCGCTGGAGGGAATCAGCCCGCGCACGCTCTCACTGCGCCTGCGGGCACTGGAAGAGGAGGGGATTGTCGAGCGCCACACCTTCCCCGAGGTGCCGCCGCGGGTCGAGTACGCGCTGACCGAGAAGGGTGAGGCCCTGGTGCCGCTGGTCGAGGACATGCGCCGCTACGGCACCCGCTGGCTCTTCGAAGACGCGTCGGCCGAGGCCGAGCGCACTCCAGCCACCGCTTAGTTACTTCCTGCAAGGCAGCGTGCAGGCGCAGGAGCGCCAGGCACGGGGGGGAAGCGAGGACCGTGCGTGATCGCCTGCTCAACGAGTCACTGACCCGCCTTGCCTCTGAGGCGGCGATAAAGCTCAGCGCCCTGGTCGCCGGCGGTGACCAGATCCCCTATGACGTCGATGCCGAGAGCGGTGACGACTCGCTCTTCTACAGCTACCGGCCGCTGACTTCCCTCTACGTGCGCGAACGCGAGAGCGAGCTGCGCCAGTTGGACGCCTTCGCCCCGGCCCGCGACACCGTCGCTGCCGCCGGCATCGCCACCGCTTATCTCGAGGCCCGCGGCGAGCAGGTTCCCGGCGACCCGGGCGAGCGCGCCGCCCAGATGCTCGTCGTTTTCCTCGCCTCGCTCTGGGACGGCTGCACCGAACTTTCCCTCGACCATGAGCGCTTGCGGAACGCACTCGCCGTGCTCGAGGCCGAGACCCGCAGCGCCGAGGAGGCCGACGTGCTGATCGCGCCCCTGGTCGGGCTGCGGATGCCACTGCCGCGCCTGCAGCTCGCCCACGGGCTTCAGATCGTCCGCGCCGACTCGATCGAGGCGCCGATCGAGGCGATGCGCAGCGAGGGCATGGGTCGCGCCGCCTGGCAACCCCAGTTCCTCGCCGTCGCCGAGCAGGGCGAGGGCGCCGACAGCGCCGCCGCTGCTCTCGGCCAGCTCGGCGAGCTGATCAGTGTCATGCACCTCTTCAAGGCCGGCAGCGTCGGCCTTGGTCCCTACGCCTTCGCTCCGACCGGGGAAGAGCGCTGGGCGCGCCTCGCCACCGGCGCCCCCGCCACGCGCCCGGGCTCCTACGAGCTCAGCGAGGCGGAGGCGATTCAACTTGCCGAGTTCGCCGCCACCCTGGAGGCGCGTCCCGATCCAGACGGCGCCCTCGCCTGGGCGGTCGATCGCTTCGAGCTCGGCTGCGGCCGTGACTCCGCCCTCGAGGGCCTCAGCGACCACCTGCTGGCGCTGCGCGCCGTGCTCGACGGTCACGGCCCGGTTGGCGCCTCGCTGCCGATGCGCGCCTCCGCCCTGATCGCCGATGAGAGCTTCGACCGGATCGAGGCCCGCGAGCGGGTCGAGAGCGCCCTCGAGCTGGAGCGCGCGCTGATGAACGGAACGCCTTCAACTCCCGGCCTGGCAATTGCCGGCTGGATCGAGGAAGGGGTGCGCCGCATCCTGCGCGAAACCGCCCTCGGCGAGCTCAGCTCCGACCTCAACACCGCTGCCGACGAGAGCCTGATCGCCAGTGGTCTCGGTGGTGGCGACGCCGAGATCGCCGTGGCGGAAGAAATCGCCGAGCCGGCGGAGATCGTCGTTCCCGACGAGATCCCCGCAGCGGAGGAAATCGCGGTGTCCCGCGTCGAGGAGCCCGTCGCCCAGAACTTCGAGCCGCCAGAGGAGGAGTACGACATGAGCCAGGAGACACGCATCCTCGAGCCGATCCCGGACGAGGGAGAGATTCGCATCACCGCCACGCCCTGGCTCGAGGAGGTCGACGCGCCCGAGCACAGCACCCTCGACTTCCCCGCGATCGAGGGCGACGTTCAACACCGCGAGCGGATCGACACCCCGCGCGTCCGGCACCTCTTCCCGGTGCCCGATGACGCCGACTGGGAGGTTCGCGAGTTGAAGTACGACCACTACCACGCCAGCTAGGCGCGGCCCGCGGCGATCTCGATCCGCTCCTCGCTCGAGGCGAACAGGTAGCGGTTGATCTCGGCCAGGCCGGCGAGGTCGTGCACGTCCTCATCTAGGTAGGGCACGCGGATCACGCCCTGGGCCCGCAGCTCCTTGGCCAGCCGCTCGATGTTGCGGGCGTCGCGCTCGGCCAGCGCCTGGTAGTCGGCGAAGTTGTCGGCGACCCGCTTGGCCAGCTCCTCGTCGCCGAGCTTCCCGGCGAGCGAGGTCTCCAGATCCCCGTCGCTGCCGCGCAGCTGCGCGGCCGGGTAGTGGACCTTGTTGACGATCACGCCGCCGAAAGGCAGTTTCGCCTCGACCAGTTTGCGGTGGAAGTAGACCGCCTCGTCGACCGGCTCGCCCTGCGGCCCGCAGACGACGAGGAAGCAGGTGTGGGGATCGCCGAGCAGGCTGTTGACCCGCTTGGCCCGCGCCTGGAAGCCGTCGACCATGCCGCTGAAGGCGTTGAAGAACTCGGCCAGGTCGGCCAACAGGTCGAAGCCGACGATGCGCTTGAGGACCGAGAGCGCCACCGAGGCGCCGCGGCCGGCGACCTTGGCGGCGAGGCCGGTCGGCTTCATGAAGACGCGCAGCGAGCGGCCTTCGATGAACTGGGTCAGCCGTTTCGGCGCATCGAGGAAGTCGAGCGCGTTGCGGCTCGGTGGGGTGTCGAGGACGAGCAGGTCGAAGCGGCCCTCGCTGTGCAGCTCGAAGAGCTTCTCCATCGCCATGTACTCCTGCGAGCCGGCGAGGGCGCTGGAGATCTGCTGGTAGATGCGGTTGTTGAGGACGCGGTCGCGCGCCTCCTCGTCCGGCGCCTGGCGGGCGACCAGCTCGTCGAAGGTCGCCTTGGCGTCGAGCATCATCGCCCAGAGCTCGCCCTTGATCTCGATCCCCTGCTGCTCGAACAGCGCCGGGTCGACCTGCTTGGCCTCGTTGCCGAGCTCCTTGAGCCCGAGCGAGTCGGCGAGGCGCTTGGCCGGGTCGATCGTCAGCACGCAGACCTTGAGCCCGCGCGCCGCCATCCCGGTCGCGATCGCCGCCGAGGTCGTCGTCTTGCCGACGCCACCGGAGCCGGCGCAGATGCAGATGTCCTTGCCGTCGAGGATGTCGCCGACCGCTGGCATCAGCCCAGCCTCTTTGCCAGCTGCCGGGCGCCCTCGATGCCGAGGTCGGGCTCGAAGAGGAAGGGCAGCGTCTTCACTGGCGCCTCGACCCGCCGCCGCAGGCGGGCCAGCTGAGCACGCTGGGAGCGGGCCCGGTTGTGCTCGGAGAGCCCGGCCCGCGCCGCTGCCCGCAGGCCATCGTCGCTTTCCCCGGCGAGCCCGGCCAGCTGCTCGGCCTCCTCGTTGGAGAAGCGCTCCGGGTAGAGGCCGTTCATGTAGACGCGGTCGACGGCGACGCCGACGTCGTCGAGCAGGTCGCGCTCCAGCGTCGCCGACTCGTTGACCGGCATCTCCTCAGGCAGCGCGACGATCGCCACCCCCGTGTGCTCCTGATCGGTAATCAGGCGGTCGAGCTGCTGTGCTTGCGAGTGGATCGGGCCGACCCGGGCGATCGCGGCGAAGGTGCGCGGCGTCTGCAGGAAGCCGATGCCGTGGCCGGTGGCGGGGGCGTCGACGATCACCAGGTCGTACTTGCTGCCGCTCTTGACCTTGCGGTCGGGCTGAGCCAGCTCCCAGATCTTGCCGATCGTGACCAGCTCCTTGAGCCCGGGCGTGGCCGCGGCGAGGTAGTTGAAGATGCGGCTGCGAAAGAGCATGTCGCGCATCGCCCGTACCTTCAGCTGCAGCAGCACGTACTCGCGCATCGACTCGTCGGGGTCGATCGAGATCGACCAGAGGTTCTCCTCCATCTCGACCTCGTGGAAGCCGACCTCGGTGTGGGCGAACATCCGCGAGGCGTTCTCCTGCGAGGAGACCTCGCAGACGATCGTCCGCTTGCCTTCCGCGGCGGCGCGCAGGCCCAGCGCCACCGCGACCGTGGTCTTGCCGACGCCACCCTTGCCGGTGACGAAGACCAGTCGCTTGTCGAGGAGTTCGGTTACCGGGTGATTCCTAGCAATTTCTGAGGCTGGCAGGAAAAGCGGGTGCTCATGCGAATACCCGCGCAATGGGATTCCTTAGCCGCAAGAACAAGTTCAAGTCTGCTCCTGTCATCGAGGAGGCGCATCCGATCGTCGAGGAGCTGGAGGAGATGGAGGAAGTCATACCTGAGCGGCCTCGGCCGGCGGGTCCTGTCGCGCAGGAGGACACGTCGTCCTCGCGAGCTGCGGACGACGTCCCCTCCTCCACGCCACCCGCCGGAGAGGCGGACGAGTTTGACCTTCCTCCATCGACGCCAGAGGAAGCCGAGTTCATGCCAGCCGTGGAGGAGCGGATTGAGGTTTCTCGGGAGCGGCCAGTCGAGCCCGAGCCCACCCCGCCTGCGCCGGAAGCTGCTCCAGCACCCGAAGTTGAGGAGCCGGAAAGGTTCATGCCGCGGGATCTGCTCGCGCCGAGCCGGCACGAGCCTGCGGTGGCGGTTGCCGAGCCCGAGGCGCCGGCTAAGCACGCTGAGGTGATTGCCTTTGCCAATCAGAAGGGTGGCGTTGCCAAGACGACCACCACACTGAATCTTGCCGTGGCCTTTGCCGAGTCCGGGTACCGGGTGCTTTGCGTGGACCTGGACCCGCAGGGCAATCTGACGATGAGTCAGGGAATCGATCCGGACAAGGTCGAGAAGAGTCTCTACGACGTGCTCGTCCACGACATGCCGATGGCCGAGATCATCCAGCACCGAGAGATCGACATCGCCGTCGCCTCGATCGACCTCGCCGGCGCCGAGATCGCGATGAGCACCAAGATCGGCCGCGAGCGCTCACTCGAGAAGTCGCTCAAGGAAGTCTGGGCCGACTACGACTACGTCTGCATCGACACGCCGCCCAGCCTCGGGCTGCTGACGATCAACGCGCTCACCGCCGCCAACAAGGTGATCGTCCCCGTGCAGTGCGAGTACCTCTCGATGCGCGGGCTGGTTCAGCTGCAGAACACGCTGAAGATGATCCAAGAGAACCTCAACCCGGATGTCCGCATCGAGGGCATCCTGCCGACGATGCTCGACACTCGTACCGTTCACGCTAAGGAGGCGGTCGAGATCCTCGAGGAGAACTTCGGCGAGCTCGTCTTCAAATCACGCATTCGCAAGGCAATCAAGTTTGCCGAGGCTCCCGTAAAGGGTGCGAGTGTGCTCAAGTACGATCCGCAGAGCAACGCCGCGGGCTACTACCGAGATCTGGCGAAGGAGGTTCTGGCACATGAGTCGGCGCAATAAGCGGGCAAGTATGCGCGAGGGACCTCTCTCGGACCTGTTCCGGTCGACTGACGACGAGGGACAGAAGACTGACGACGAGGGATCAGAGGTCTCGGCCGCGGGTCCTGTCGCTGCAGGGGACCCACCACCCCCTCCGGTCGCTAAAGCGTCCTCGGGGGCGGTACCCCCTACAGCGCCACCCGCGGAGGAGGCGTCTGCGCCCTACGACCAGGAACCAGAGGAGTCCTCTCTCGAAGAGCATCCGGAGACGCCACCGGAGCGGCTCAAGCGTGTGTTTTCCGAGGAGCCTTCTCATGCTCGGCGGGAGATTGAGCCGATTGTGGAATCGCCTCGTTATGGGCGGGAGGAGCCTGAGTACGAGCCGCCGGGGAGTGGGGAGCCGCACCAGCCGGTGATTCGGGTTGTGGGTGTGGGTGGTGGCGGTGTCAACGCTGTCAACCGCATGGTCGAGGCGCGGATTCCGGGCGTCGAGTTCATGGCGGTCAACACCGATCTTCAGTCGCTGCAGCTCTGCATGGCCGACGTCACCGTCCACATCGGTGAAGAAGCGACGCGCGGCCTCGGTGCCGGCGCCG
The DNA here is from genome assembly GCA_963732225.1 of uncultured Solirubrobacterales bacterium. Lineage (GTDB taxonomy): Bacteria > Actinomycetota > Thermoleophilia > Solirubrobacterales > 70-9 > VRUE01. The sequence goes on along the minus strand of CAVSYR010000005.1, from coordinate 986,129 downwards.
ATCCCGAGCTCGGCCACCGCTCCGCCTTCGAGGAACAGGACAAGATCAAGCGCCTGCTCAAGGGCTCCGACATGGTCTTCGTCGCCGCTGGCGCCGGTGGTGGCACGGGTACCGGCGCCGCCCCGGTGATCGCCCGCCTCGCTCGCGAGGTCGGCGCGCTCACGGTCGGCATCGTCACCAAGCCATTCAGCTTCGAGGGCAGCCGCCGCGGCGGCCAGGCCAACAAGGGCATCGAGGAACTAGCCGCCGAGGTCGACACCCTGATCGTCGTTCCCAACGACCGCCTGCTCGAGGTGCTCGACCAGCAGACCTCGATGGTGGAGGCCTTCCAGGTCGCCGATGACGTGCTGCGCCAGGGCGTCCAGGGCATCTCCGACCTGGTGACGCTGCCCGCCGTGATCAACCTCGACTTCGCCGACGTGCGCACGATCATGTCGGAGGCCGGCCGGGCGCTGCTTGGCATCGGCATGGGCCACGGCAACGAGCGGGCCATCCTGGCGGCCGAAAAAGCGATCTCCTCGCCGCTGCTGGAGACCTCGATGGAGGGGGCGCGGGCGATCCTGCTCTCGATCACCGGCGGCGCCGACCTCTCCCTGGTCGAGGTCAGCGAGGCGGCCAAACTAGTCGGCGAAGCCGCCCATCCCGACGCCAACATCATCTTCGGCGCCAACGTCGACGAGGAGCTCAACGATCAGGTCTGGGTGACCGTCGTCGCCACTCGCTTCGATGGCCGCCCGGCCCCGCAGCGGCGGGTCGCTGAGCCGACCATCCGGCGCACCAAAGAGGCGCCCCGCTCCGGTCGCCGCGAGCGCCCCGGCGATCTCGGCGGCATCGACGTCCCAGAGTTCCTGCCCGGGTAACGCGAGGCCTCTCCGCCGATGAGCGGGGTCGTCGCCGCTGGCCATCCACTCTCCGCCGAGGCGGGGGCAGAGGTGCTGCGCGAAGGCGGCAACGCCGTCGATGCGGCGGTCTGCGCTGTGCTTGCCTCGTTCGCGGTCGAGAGTCCGCTGACGGGCTTCGGGGCGGGTGGCTTCATGATGGTCCACGACGGCGGCGAGACGACCCTGCTCGACTTCTTCGTCGCCGCTCCGGGTCGCGGCGGAGTCGAGCGCGGCGCCGAGTTGGTGCCGGTGCAGGTCCACTTCGACGTCGAGACGGTGCAGACGTTCTACGTCGGCCCGGTCTCCTGCGGGGTTCCAGGCACCGCGGCCGGCCTCGAGCAGGCGCTGCGGCGCTTTGGCACGATGCCGCTCACCGAGCTGGTCAAGCCCGGCGTCCGCCTGGCCCGCGAGGGCGCTCCGGTCAATCCCGAGCAGGCCTACATCCTCGACATCCTCGAACCGATCCACGCCCGCCTGCCGGGCACGCGAGAGCTGTACGCCCCGGATGGGCACACCCTGCGCGAGGGCGGGCTCTTTCGCTTCACCGAGCTGGCCGAGGCGCTGGAGCGCTTTGGCGCCGAAGGGGCGGAGCCCTTTTGCCATGGAGAGATCGCCCAGACGTTGAGCGCCTACGTGATCGAGCGCGGCGGCACGCTCGGCGCCGCCGATTTCGCTGGCTACGAGGTGATCGAGCGCGAGCCGATTCGGGCCGGCTTCCGCGGTGCCGAGGTGCTGACCAACCCGCCACCGTCCTCGGGCGGAACCCTGATCGCCTACTGCCTTGGCCTACTCGAGCAGGCGGGCCCGAGCAGTGGGCCCGAGCAGCTGGTTGCGGCGATGGAAGCCGCCAACGCGGCTCGCGGCGACCTGCTCGGCTCGACCACCCACATCTCCGCCCTCGACCGCGATGGCATGTGCGCCAACGTCACCTGCTCCAACGGCTCGGGCTCCGGCGTGCTCGTCCCGGACACCGGCGTGATCCTCAACAACATGCTCGGCGAGGAGGACCTCAACCCGCACGGTTTCCACTCGATCCCGCCGGGACACCGGGTGACCTCGATGATGGCGCCCACCGTCGTCCTGCGCGACGGCGAGATCGAGCTCGGCCTCGGCAGCGCCGGCTCAAACCGGATCCGCTCGGCGATCCTGCAGACGATCGTGCGCGCGGTCGAGCAGGGAATGGGGGCCGATGAGGCGGTGCGGGCGCCGCGGCTGCACTTCGAGGACGGGGTTGTCCAGGCTGAGCCGGGAATCGACGAGGAGGCGCTGGCACGAATCGAGGCGCGCGGGACCCCGGTCCTGCGCCGGCCGGAGATCAACCTCTTCTTCGGTGGCACCCAGGCCGTCGCCCGCGAGCGCGGCAGCGGCAGGCTCAGTGGCGGCGGCGACCCCCGCCGTGGCGGTAGCGTGGCGTTCGCATGATCGACTTCGAGGCCGAGGGACTGCTCGACGGGTTGGAAGGCGACGCGCGCCGGGATCGCCTCACCTTGCTCGAGCAGCTGGCCTCGGAAGGGGTGACGCTGGAGGAACTGCGCGACGCTGTCGCCGCCGGGCGCCTGACGCTGCTGCCGGTCGAGCGCAGCATCGCCGGCGACGGGCCGCGCTACTCGCCACGCGAAGTCGCCGAGCTCGCCGATGCCGACCTCGAGCTCCTGCAACGCGCCTCCGCTGCGCTCGGCCTGCCTTACCCAGACCCCGACGAGCGCATCCTCACTGATGCCGACCTCGAGGCGGCCCAGCGGACCAAGGCCTTCTACGACGCCGGCCTACCCGAGGACGGCATCCTGCAGGTGGCGCGCACGATCGGCATGGCGACGGCGCGGATCGCCGAGGGCAACCGCGAGCTGATGATCCGCACTCTGATGCAGCCGGGCGACACCGAGCGCGACCTGGCCCTGCGCTTCGCCGATGCGGCCGAGAACATGCTGCCGGTCTTCGAGCCGACCCTGCTCTACGCCCTGCGGGCGCACACGCTCGAGCAGATCCGCCGCGACGTGATCGGCGCCGCCGACCTCGCCTCGGGCGAGATCCGCGGCTCGGTCGACCGCGCGGTCTGCTTCGCCGACCTGGTCGAGTTCACCCGCCTCGGCGAGGAGATCGCGCCCGAGGAGCTCGGCTCGGTGGCGGGCCGCTTCGAGGAAATGGCGGCGATCGTCGCCGAGCCGCCGGTGCGGCTGGTGAAGATGATCGGCGACGCGGCGATGCTCGTCTCCAGGGAGGTCGAGCCCCTGCTCGACGCGGCGCTCGAGCTGATCGAGGTGGCCGAGGGCGAAGGCGAGGAGTTCCCCTTCCTGCGCGCCGGGCTCGCCGTCGGACCGACCCTGGCCCAGTCCGGCGACTACTACGGTCGCGCGGTCAACTTGGCCAGCCGTCTTACCGCCGTCGCCCGCCCGGGCAGCGTGCTGGTCGATGCGGCGGCAAAGGAGGCCGCCGGCGACCACTTCTCCTACTCTTTCGCCGGCGAGCGCAAACTCAAGGGCATCGACAGCGGCGTCAAGCTCTTCCGCGCCCGGCGACCCTGAGATGCACGATCTTGCATCCACTATCCAAAAACTTTTGGATGTGAGGTCAATCAGGCTATAATGCATGATCGTGCATCCAAAGCTTGAACCCTCGACCAGAGTTGCGGATCGCATCGGAGAGACGGTGTTGCAAGAACGGGAGCGCCTCGGTCTCCGGCAAGACGAGGTTGCGCTTGCCGCCGGGGTCAGTACCAGGGTGATTCATCAAATCGAGAACGGCAAGGCCACAAGTCGTCTCGACAGCTTGATCCCGGTGCTCGATGCGCTCGGGATCGAGCTCGAAGTCCGGGGCCGGTCGCCTGTGGCTGAAACATGAACGCCCGCGCTGGTGCGCGTCTCGGTGTCTACCTGTCTGGGGAGGCGGTGGGTGAGATCGAGAAGCGTGGCCCCTCGCGCTATCGCTTTGCGTATTCACAGTCGGCTCTTGATCGATTCGAGCCCGGCGCCAATATTCTCTCGGCCTCGCTGCCGGTGCAATCGGACGATTTCGCGCCCGCTCAAGCCGCTCCTTTCTTTGAGGGGCTGCTTCCGGAGGGCACCGTGCGCGAGGCGATCGCGCGCCGTCTTCGTTTGAGTGAGGAAGACGGATTTGGACTTCTCGAGGCTTTGGGAGCGGAGTGCGCCGGTGCGGTGGCCGTGCTCGCGCCGGGAAGAGCGCCCGCTCCGCCGGGGGGAGGCCGCATTCATGTGTTGGAGCATGAGGAGCTGGTTCGCCTTGTCGATGAGCTCCCGAGGAATCCGCTGGGAGTCGATTCAAGGCCGGAGGGGGTGCGCCTCAGTCTGGGGGGTATCCAGCACAAGCTGGTCCTCGCCCATCTATCTGGCATGCAATTCGGACAGCCGCTGGAGGGCGCTCCGAGTACTTGCCTGCTCAAGCCCGAATTCGGGCAGTACGAGGAACTGGTTCAGAACGAGGCCTTCTGCATGAAAGTCGCCAGAACCGCCGGACTTTCCGTCGCAAGAACCAAAATCATCCGGGTCGGCTCACATCAGTGTCTCTTCGTCGATCGATTTGATCGCGCCCGGGACGATCGCGGTCAGATTGTGCGATTGCACCAAGAGGACATGTGCCAGGCGATGGGCATGAGGCCGGCCGCGAAGTACGAGGAGAACGGTGGGCCCTCGGTCACTGGGATCGTCGAGTTGCTGAGACGGCTGCGCGGTCCATATATGGCCCGGGACATCAATGACTTCGTGCATGCCGTCTTGGTCAACCAACTGCTCGGGAACAGCGATGCCCATGGCAAGAATTTCGCCCTGCTATACGAGCCCGGTTCGGGGGTGCGGCTTGCTCCGCTCTACGACATCGTCTCGACTGCCGTCTATCCGGAGGTGACAGAACGCATGGCAATGGCGATCGGTGGAGTGGAGGATCCCGAAGAGGTCGGCCTCGCGGCTTGGAAGCGCCTCGCGGAGGAATGCGGTTTCGGGGGTGGCATAGTGCCACTCGTCCGGAAAAGAGCCAGATGGGCATTGCGAGCGGTGGAGGGCTGGCGCGATACCGCCGAGACAGAGGGTTGGCGCAGTCCCGTAATCGACGCGATCGTCGATGTTTGCCGCAGGCGCGTCGGGCGGCTGGTAGACGCCTAGGCCGGCTTGCGCGCCGAGACCAGCAGGTTGTAGAAGAGCTCGGCTGGCAGGTAGGGCTCGAGCAGGCTGCTGTCGACCTTCTGCAGGGCCATGTAGCTGTTGAAGGCGAAGCGGCGCCAGCCCCAGGAGATCGATTCCGGCTCGGCGCTCGACTCGACCGTGCGCAGGCCCCAGCCCCAGGCGTTGGCGAGCAGCTCCTCGCCGCCGACGCGGCGGTCCTCGAAGCCCGCCTGCTTCAGCAGCTGGCGCAGGTCGGCGGGGGCGAAGGCGTGGACGTCTACCTCGCCCTCGAGCGCGTGGCCGTCGGACTGTTCGGCGTCGGCGATCGCCCGCGGCTGCGCTCTGACGACCCGGCGCCAGGCTGGCGCGACGAGCAGGCCGGCGCGCTTCGGCAGCGCGGCGAGGCGGTCGCCGTAGCGCGAAGGCTCGCCGGCGAAGGCGATCGCGCCGCCGGGCCGCAGTACGCGGCGGAATTCAGCGAAGGCCTTGTCGAGGTCGGGGATGTGGTGGAGGACGGCGTGGCCGAAGACGAGGTCGAAGCTCTCGTCCTCGAAGGGCAGCACCTCGGCCTCGGTCTGCACCGTCTCGACCTCGAGCCCCAGTCCCTCGGCGGTGGCGGCCAGCCGGCTCAGCATGCCCGGTGAGATGTCGGTCGCGGTGAGGCTCTCGATCACGCCGAGCTGCAGCAGGTTGAGCGAGAAGTAGCCAGTGCCGGAGCCGATCTCGAGGCCGCGGCCGAAGCTGGCGCCATTGCGGCCGCCCAGCGCCTTGAACAGCTTCTGACGCACCTGCTCCTGGCCGGTGGAGCCGAAGTCGATGCCCCACTTGGCGTCGTATTCGTGGGCGGCGGCGTCGTGGTAGCGGGTGTTGACGTCCTTGATGTGGTCCGCGCTCGCGGTGGGGGAGGCTGGCATGGCGCGGAACTTTACGTGGATCGCCGTAACGCACGAGTTGCAGGCCGCTCAATACGGTCTCGCCACGTGCCGCGCGAATACCTGCAGGAAAACCAGCCCGATGGCGTGCCGCCGCTGCCGCTGACCGGCGAGCGCACCCTGCCCGACGTGCCCGAGGAGAACTACTGGTACCGGCGCCACCTGGTGGTCTACGAATGGATCGCCGCTCGGCTGGCCGGCAAGCGCGTCGTCGATATGGCTTGCGGAGAGGGCTACGGCTCCAGCGTGCTCGCCGCGACCGCGGCTAGCGTCGTCGGCGTCGACGCCAACCCGGAGGCCCACGAGCACGCCCGCCTGCGCTACGTGCGCCCCAACCTGCGTTTCGAGCGCGACCTGGTCGAAAGCTTCGCCGAGCCCTGCGACGCGGTCGTCTTCCTGCAGACGATCGAGCACGTCCAGGACGCCGGCGCGATCCTCGAGCACTTCGGCGCGATGCTCGAGCCCGGCGGCGTCGCCTACGTCTCCACGCCCAACCTGCTCACCCTCGCTCCCCCCGGAGCGGAGAAGTCCGACAACCCCTGGCACGTGCGCGAGTACCGTGCCGACGAGTTTCGCCGACTCTGCGAGGCGCACTTCCCGCGGGTCGAGCTCTACGGCCTCTTCCACGCCCGCAAGCTGCGTGCCCACGAGCTGGCGCTTAAACTCGGCTGGGACCGGATCCACAAGACCCTGCGCCTGAGCAAGCCTTTCTACGACCGCTTCACGCCCGCGATCGACAGCTCCGACTTTGCCCTCAGGCAGGGCAACCTCGATCGCGCGCTCGACTTCGTCGCTGTCTGCCATGGCCCCTGAGGAGAGCGCCGGCGACCTCGCCATCGTCCTGCACTCCCATATGCCCTACGTCGAGGGCTTTGGGACCTACCCCTTCGGCGAGGAGTGGTTGTTCGACGCGGTGATTCGCTCCTACCTGCCGGTGCTGGAGGTGGCCGAGCGGCTGACGATGACGATTACCCCCGTCCTCGCCGACCAGCTCGAGGACGCCGGCGTCAAGGAGCGCTTGCGCCGCTTCCTCACCGATTGGCGGATCGCGGCGGCGGCGGCCGATATCGATGAGGTCGACGCCGAGTGCCGCGATGCCTGCATTGCCGAACACGAGCGCTACAGCCACGCCCTGGAGTTGCTCGACGCGGATGGGGGAGACCCCCTGCGCTCCTTCCAGCGGGCGGCTGCGGAGGGGCGGATTGCTCTCGCCAGCTCGGCGGCGACGCACGCGGTGCTGCCGCTGCTGGCCAGCCGCGAGGGCCTGCGCCTGCAATTGGAGACCGGCATTCGCTCGCACCGGCGCCGCTTCGGCTGGGACGGCGGCTTCTGGCTGCCCGAGTGTGCCTACGCGCCGGGGCTGGAGTGGAGCCTGGCGGAGCAGGGCGTGAACTGGTTCTGCGTCGATCAGAGCCGCTATCGGCAGTCGCTGGACGCGCTGGCGCCGATCGCCACCGAGGCCGGTCCGGTGGCACTGCCGATCGACTGGGAGGCGATCCAGTGGCTCTGGTCGTTGAGCGGCTACCCCTCCGACCCGGCCCACGCCCAGTTCGCCGGCGAGTCACTGCGCGGCGTGCGGATCTGGAAGGTCGGCGGTGGTGGCTATGACCCAGCAGCCGCTGCCGCGGTCGCGCGGCGCCAGGCCGGTGAGTTCCTCGCTTCCACGGCAGCGCGACTTCGCGAGTACAGGGACAGCCGCAAGCGCCGCGGCCTGCTCGTCTTCGCGATCGACACCGAGCTGCTCGGCCACTGGTGGTCGGAGGGCGCGATCTGGCTGCGCGAGGTCCTCGCCGGGGCCGACGCCGCCGGCGTGCGCCTGCTCACCGTGCCCGAGGCGCTGGCCGAGCACGAGCCGCTGGAGCGGCGGCTGCACGCTTCGAGCTGGGGCGAGGAGAAGGACCTGCGCACCTGGGACTCGCCGGCCGTCGCCGATCTCGCCTGGGGCGCCCGGCGCCTCGAGCTGCGCTTCCTGCGGGCGCTCTCAGGCGGGCTACGCGGTGACGCGGCCAAGCGCGCCGCCCGCGAGCTGCTCGCCGTCCAGTCGAGCGACTGGGCTTTCCTCGATCAGCGACGCCAGGCCGGCGACTACGCCTACCAGCGAGCCATTTCCCACTCCGAAGCTGCCCTGGAGGCCATAGACTCTCCGGCCATCGCCGACCCGCGCACGCGCGCACTAGCCCCTGACCTGAGCCTCTCGCCGCTGCTGCAGCCGTGACTCGCGTCCTCATCCTCTCCTGGGAGTACCCGCCGCTGATCGAGGGCGGCCTCGCCCGCCACGTGCGCAAGCTCTCCGAGGCGCTGGTTGATCGCGAGGTCGAGGTCCACGTGCTGACCCGTGGCGGCGAGGAGTCGCCGGCGGAAGAGCGGCGCGGGGGAGTGGTGATCCACCGCATCCGTGAGCCCAAGCGCCCGACCGACCTCGGCGAGTTCGTCGCTTGGGTCGAGCGGATGAACTCCGACATGCTCGCCGCCGGGGTCGAACTCGGCGATCGCTACAGCTTCGACCTCGTCCACGGCCACGACTGGCTCGTCGCCAACGCCTGCGACCACCTGGCCAAACGCTTCGACGCGCCGCTGGTGACGACGATCCACGCCACCGAGCACGGGCGCCACCAGGGCTGGGTCGATAAGCATCCCCAGACCTACATCCACGGGGTCGAGCGCTGGATCACCAACCGCTCCGACCGGGTGATCGCCTGCTCGCACTACATGCGCGAGCAGATCGCCGACATCTTCGGCGTCGACGAGGGGCGGGTCTCGGTCATCCCCAACGGGATCGACCCCGATGACCTGCAGCCGCAGGATCCCGAGGAGCTGACCCGCCTGCGCGCCGAGTTCGCCGCCCCGGACGAGAAGTTGGTCCTGCTGATCGGCAGGCTCGTCTACGAGAAGGGTTTCCAGCTCGCGCTCGAGGCGATGCCGCGTTTGATCGAGGAGGTGCCCGGCACCCGCTTCCTGATCGCCGGCTCCGGCACCCACGAGGCCGAGCTGCACAAGCAGGCCGAGGAGCTGGGCCTGATGGAGCACGGCACCTTCCTCGGCTGGATCGGCGACGACGTGCTGCACTCGCTCTACCGGATCGCGGACCTCACCGTGGTTCCCTCGATCTACGAGCCATTTGGCCTGGTCGCGCTCGAGGCGATGGCCTCCGGCTGCCCCTGCATCGTCGCCGACACCGGCGGCCTGCGCGAGGTGGTTCCGCACGAGGAGGCCGGCCTGCGCTTCCGCGCCCACGATCCCGAAGCGCTGGCCGAGATGGCGATCCGCGTCCTCTCCGATGACGAGCTGGGGCGCAACCTCGTCGCCGAAGCCTACGAGCACCTGCGCCGCTTCGACTGGGGCGACGTCGCCGAGCAGACGGCCGCCGTCTATGCCGACCTGGTCGGCGCCCAGCTGGACCGGGCCTGAGCGACTAGTTCGCTTCCGGGTCGCCGCTTTCAGCCACCGAGAAGCTGCCGACCGTGACGCTTCCCGGCGTCCAGTCGATGCCCTCGATCAAGGCGCTGGGCGGGACAGAGAGCGCCCCGGCCAGCTTGACCAGCGTGTCGATGCGCGGGATCCGCCCGCCCCGCTCGAGCAGGCCGATCTCGGTGCGATGCAGCGAGGCGTTGTGGGCGAGGTCCTCCTGGGTGATGTTCGCCCGTTCGCGGCAGCGGGCGAGGTTCTCACCAAAGCGGGCCGCGACGTCCACGCGCGGCATTGTCCTGTCTGTCAGTCGAGAGATCTACAGCCTCAGAATTTTTGGCTCCAAGCTGGACCTCAGGGACGTGAGACAATACATTCCGCCAAGGACGCACCAGGGCGAGCGCCGCCAGGTGTGGGAGCCGGTCAGTTCGGCGGCTGCAGGGTCGTCCAGGCGCCTGGGTCCGGCTCGACCGGGTTGGGCCAGCGCAGTTGCTCGGGCGCCTCGCGCATGCGGATGATCCGGGCCGGGATGCCGGCGACGACGGCGTTGGCGGGGACGTCCTTGGTCACGACCGAGTTGGTGCCGACGATCGAGTTGTCGCCGACGCTGACACCGCGCAGGACGCAGGCGCCGTAGCCGATCCAGACGTTGGAGCCGACGATGACGTCGCGCTTGTAGATCCCCTGCTGGCGGATCGGCCGCTCGACTTCGACCACGCCGTGGTCGAAGTCGATGAACATCGCCCGGTCGGCGATCACGCACTGCTGGCCGATCCGCACGTGCTGGTAGGCGGAGATCGTGCACTCCTGTCCGATCACGGTCTTGTCGCCGATCTCGACCCGCCCCTCGTGGCAGCGGATCTTGGTCTTGTCGCCGATCCAGACGAAGCGACCGAAGTCGACCCGCCCCTTGACGGCGATCTCGAGTTCTAGCCCGCGGCCGAAGAAGACGAGTCCGTTGGTGCGCCAGCGCCGCCCTGCAGCGGTGAAGAAGCGCCGCCGCAGGTAGCGGCCAAGCAGCTGCCCGTACCTCCGGTTCAGCATTCCGTTGCGGGCGAGAAAGCGGATCGTGGAAATCACGGCGGCGAGGACTTTAGAGTCTGGGGGGAAATTCCCCGCGCACGTCTGGCGGCGGCGGACACCGCGCGGTGCGGCGTCCTCGGTCGGCCAAATAGCGCTGCTATTCGGCCTCCCTGCGTCCTGGCCCCGCTTGGTCCGGCGCTCGCCATTCGCACACGGGGAATTTCCCCCCAGACTCGTAGACTCACCGGCCCGTGACCGACGTCGCCAAGACAGCCCCACTTGCCGAGCGCCTCGTCGCCGGCGACAAGCGCGCCCTGGCGCGGGCGATCACCCTGATCGAGTCGGACGACCCGGCCGGCTGGGAGCTCGTGCGCGAGGTCTACCCGCGCACCGGCAAGGCCCGCATCGTCGGCTTCACCGGCCCGCCCGGGGTCGGCAAGAGCACCCTGATCGGGGCGCTGACGGCGGAGCTGCGCAAGGCCGAGCGCCAGGTGGCGGTGCTCTCGATCGATCCCTCCAGCCCCTTCACCCAGGGCGCCCTGCTCGGCGACCGGATCCGCCTCTCCGACCACTTCCTCGACCCCGGCGTCTTCATCCGCTCGATGGCCTCGCGCGGGGCCCTCGGCGGCCTCTCCGAGGCGGCGCTGCAGGTGGCGCTGGCGATGGACGCCGCCGGCAAGGATGACGTGCTGATCGAGACCGTGGGAGTGGGCCAGGCCGAGATCGACATCGTCGATCACGCCGACACGATCGTGCTGGCGCTGATGCCGGGCTCGGGCGACTCGATCCAGGCGCTGAAGGCCGGCGTGATGGAGATCCCCGACGTGATCGTCGTCAACAAGGCCGACCACCCGATGACCGACACGATGGTGCGCGAGGTGCGCGGCGTGCTGGCGCTCTCGCATGACCCGGAAGGCTGGACGGTGCCGATCCTGCGCACCGAGGCGGCGCGCGGCGAGGGCGTGGCCGAGTTGGCGGAGGCGATCGACGAGCACCGCGCCCACATCGAGGCCGCCGGCACGTTGCAGGAACGCCGCGCCCGCAACCTGCGCAGCGAGGTGCTCGGCATCGCCACCTCACGGATGAGGCGCCGCATGGAGGCGATCGCCGCCGAAGATCCGCAGACGGCGGAGCTGCTCGAGCGCGTCGTGCGGCGCGAGCTCGATCCGGCCAGCGCCGCGGCTGAGTTGCTGGAGCGGCAGGCCGATGAGTGAGGAGACCACCGCGCCTCCTTCGCTGGAGCAGGCGCAGACCTGGATCGGCAACGGTGTCGACGACCTCGGCGGCGCAAGCGTCGGCCAGGTCCACGGACTCTTCGTCGATGCCGACAGCGGCACCCCCACCTGGCTGATCGTCAAGCAGGGCCGCGTCAAATCGACCCTGGTCGTGGCACCGCTCCGCGATTGCGCCGCCGCCGCGGACCGGGTTCTGGATCGCCCATGATCGTGACGTGATCCGCCGTGCCCCCGTCGTCGACCCAACCCGCCCGCTTTTGCGCGAGCACGAGCTAACGATCTGCGCCCACTACGGCATCAGCGAGACCATCGGCCGTGCTGCCGAAGTAGCCGGCCGCCCCGAGCACTCAGCTACCTCGCAGCCGAGCTAACAGCCGAGCTGGCGCGCGATCACCATCTGCTGCACCTCGTCGGTCCCCTCGCCGATGGTGAGGATCTTGGCGTCGCGGTAGAAGCGGCAGACCGGGTACTCCTCGATGAAGCCGTAGCCGCCGTGGATCTGCACCGCCTCCTCGGTCGCCCGCACGGCGAGGCGGCCGGTGATCAGCTTCGCCTGGGCGGCGGTGAGGGTGAACGACTTGCCCGCGTCCTTCTCCAGCGCGGCGCGCCAGGTGAGCAGGCGGGCCGCCTCGATCTGGGCCGAAAGGTCGGCGATCTTGGCCTGGATCGACTGGAATTTGGCGATTGCCTGGCCGAAGGCCTGGCGCTCCTTGGCGTAGGCGATCGCCTCGTCGAGGGCGCCCTGGGCGAGGCCGACACCCATCGCGGCGACGCCGATCCGGCCGCCGTCGAGGATGTGGAGGAAGTTCTTGAAGCCGTCGCCGCGGCGGCCGAGCAGGCTGCCCTCCGGCAGGCGGCAGTCCTCGAAGCTGAGCGGCCGGGTATCGGAGGCGTTCCAGCCCATCTTGCGGTAGGGCTCGCCGACCTCATAGCCAGGTGTGCCGGTGGGCACGATCAGGTTGGAGATCTCCTTGCGCCCGTTCGCCTCGCCGGTGAGGGCGGTGATCGAGACGCAGCCGGAGATCTCCGTGCCGGAGTTGGTGATGAACTGCTTGGCCCCGTTGACGACCCATTCCCCGTCCTCGAGCTTGGCGGTCGTCCGCACGTTCCCCGCATCGGACCCCGCCTCCGGCTCGGTCAACCCGAAGGAAGCGAGTTGTTCGCCGCTGCAGAGCCGCGGCAGCCACTCCGACTTCTGCTCGTCTGACCCCCAGAGGTAGATCGGCATCGTCCCCAGCGAGGTGTGCGCCGCCATCGTGATGCAGACCGAGGAGTCGATCCGCGCCAGCTCTTCAACCGTGAGCACGTAGGACAACGTGTCCGCTCCACCGCCCCCGTACTCCTGGGGGAAGGGGATGCCCATGAGTCCCAAGCCGCCGAGCTTCTCGACGATCTCGTACGGAAAGCTCTTCGTCCGATCCAACTCCTCCGCCACAGGCTTGACCTCCTGGAGGGCAAAGTCCCGAACTGTGTCCCGCAGCAGCTTTTGCTCGTCAGTGAGCTCGAAATTCACGCCGGGCAGCCTATGTGAGCGCTAGAGCTGCAGGCTCTTGACCTGCAGGAGCTCCTCGATCGCGTAGCGCCCGTTCTCGCGGCCATGGCCCGATTGCTTGTAGCCGCCAAAGGGCGCGAGCGGGTTGAAGGCGCCACCGTTGATCTCGATCTGACCAGTCCTGATCCGCTTGGCGACGCCGATCGCCCGGTCCTGATCGGCCGACCAGACGCCGCCGGCGAGGCCGTAGGCGGTGTCGTTGGCGATCCGCACCGCATCGTCCTCGCCATCGTAGGGTTGGATCGCCAGCACCGGGCCGAAGATCTCCTCCTGGGCGATCGTCATCTCCGGCGTCACCTCGGAGAAGACGGTGGGGCGGACGAAGTAGCCCTTGTCGAGGCCCTCTGGCGCCGCGGCGCCGCCGGTGAGCAGCTTCGCTCCCTCGGCCTCGCCCTTCTCGATGTAGCCGCGCACGCGCTCGCGCTGGGTCTCGGAGACCAGCGGCCCGAGCCGGGTCGATTCCTCGAAGGGGTCGCCGGGCGTGAAGCTCTCCGCCGCCTGGGTGGCGATCTGCTCGGCTTCCGCCAGCTTCTCGCGCGGCACCAGCATCCGGGTCAGGGCGCTGCAGGTCTGGCCCGAGTTGAGATAGCACTTGCCGACTCCGTCGGGCACGGCCTTGCTCAGGTCGGCGTCGTTGAGGATCACGTTCGGCGACTTGCCGCCGAGCTCCATCGCTACCGGCTTCACCGTCGCCGAGGCGAGCTCGGAGACACGGCGGCCGGCTCGGGTCGAGCCGGTGAAGGAGACCATGTCGATGCCGGGATGGCCGGCGATCGCCTCGCCAACGACCGGCCCGGTGCCGGTGACTAGGTTGAAGACGCCGGCGGGAAGGCCGGCGGCCTCGATCACCTCGGCGAGGATGAAGGCATTGAGCGGCACGATCTCGCTCGGCTTGAGCACGACGGTGCAGCCGGCGGCGAGGGCGGGGGCGACCTTGCAGGCGATCTGGTTCAGCGGGTAGTTCCAGGGCGTGATCGCGCCGAGTACGCCAACCGGCTCGCGCAGCACTCGCGAGTTGCCGATCTCCTCCTCCCAGCGGACTTCCTCCAGCAGCTTCGGCATCGCCCCGAACTGGGCGATAGGCAGCCCGGCCTGGATCATCTTGCTCAGGGTCAGCGGCATGCCGAGCTCCTGCGAGATCGTCGCCGCGATCTCATCCATGCGCTCGGCGAGGCCGGCCGAGATCGCGCTCATGTAGCCGGCGCGCTCTTCGCGCGAAGTCTGCGACCAGGACTCAAAGGCGTCGCGCGCTGCTGTGACGGCGCGGTCGGCATCGGCGGCAGTGCAGGCCGGGATCGATCCCATCGCCTCCTCGCTGGTCGAGTTGACGACCTCGAGAGTCCCGCTCGCCTCGGGCTCAACCCACTCGCCCCCGATGAAGACCTTTTCCTTCGCCTGAACCTCAGCTGCCGTCGCCATGCCCTCTCCTCCTGTCGCTGGAATCAAAGACGCTAGCGAACTGGACCAAATTTCCTACCTGCTGAACTGGAAATTTGATGCAGTTCGGTGCTCAGGCCGCCTCTAGTGTCGTTGCGAGGCCGGGGCCGGGCAGGGCGCGGGCGTCGCGAGCGTGCAGCACCTTGCCGCAGCTCTCGCAGATGCCGCGGTCGCTGACCGCGCCGCCACACTCCTTGTGGATGATCAGCATCGGCGGGCCCTCGGGGCTGGGGGAGTAGCGGTCGCCCCAGTTGAGCAGGGCGATCAAGGCCGGCCAGAGGTCCAGTCCCTTCTCGGTGAGGAAGTACTCGTAGCGCTCGGGATTGCGCTGGTAGGCACGGCGCTCGAGGATGTCCTCCTCGATCAGCCGCTGCAGGCGGGAGGAGAGCACGTTGCGGGCGACGCCGAGGGCCTTCTGCAGCTGGTCGAAGCGCCGATGGCCGTTCATCACGTCGCGCACGATCAGCAGCGACCAGCGCTCACCGACGATTTCCAGCGACCTAGCGATCGAGCAGATCTGACCTGGATAGTCGTTGCGCAACACAGAGTGATCTTCGCACACTGGGTTGCGTCAAGCAACTAACTGGGTTAGGGTCCCAAATGTAGGAGTTGCTTGAAGCAACTCACGACCAGCCCAAACGGAGGCATTGCCATGAGGTTGATCCCAAGACACCGGCACAACCACCGCTCCAAGGCCCCGCGGATCTCGATCAGCCAGGCCGAGATCACCGCTGATCTGGTCTATCCGGCGACCCCGCGATCGGCGCGGGAGCGCGGGCTCGCTCATGCGCGCAGGGCAAGCCGTTGAGCGCCGAGGGGGTAGCCGAGCAAGGCGGCGGCGCGGTTGAGGCCGCGCTCGCCTTTGCCGAGGCCCAGCCCGAGATCACCCGCCGCCGCGAGCTGGTCTGGCAGGACCCGCTGCCGACGGCGGCGGCTGGGGCGACGATGACCGGCATCGAGTACATGGAAGCGATCGTTGCCGGCGAGATGCCACCGCCGCCGATCGCGGTGACGATGCGGATGCGCCCGATCGAGATCGGCGAGGGCCGCGCCGTCTTCGAGGGCGAACCGGGCGAGGAGCACTACAACCCGATCGGCGTCGTCCACGGCGGCTACGCGGCAACCCTGCTCGACTCGGCCCTGGGATGTGCCGTCCACACGACCCTGCCGGCCGGAGTCGGCTACACCTCGCTCGGCCTCGAGGTCAAGTACGTGCGCCCGATCACCCGCGACACCGGCCGCGTCCTCTGCGAGGCCAACGTCCTCTACCGCGGCCGCCGCCAGGCGACGGTCGAGGCCAGCCTCACCGCGGCGGAGAGCGGCAAACTGCTCGCCCACGGCATCGCCACCTGCATGATCCTCAGCGGCTGAACGAGCCGCGACGCGATCGGTCGGCGTAACTACGAGCGAGGCCGGTGAGCAGGCGGACGCCATAGCCGCTGGCGTCGCTGCCGGTGTAGGCGCGGCCGACGTCCCAGGCGGTGCCGGCGATGTCGAGGTGAGCCCAGGGGGTGTCGCCGACGAATTCCTCGAGGAAGCCGGCGGCGGAGAGGGTGCCCGCCTTGCGCTTGGCCGCTGCGTTTGTGAGGTCGGCGACCGTCCCCTTCATCAGCGCCTTGTACTCGGGGTGGAGAGGCATACGCCAGACCAGCTCGCCCGTCTCCCTGCCGATCGCCTCTATCTCACCGGCCAACTCGTCGTCGTTGCTAATCACCGCGGAGTAAGTCGACCCAAGGGCGATCATTACTGCTCCGGTCAGGGTGGCGATGTCGACCACGTGGTCGACGCCCTGCTCGATCGCGTAGGCGAGGGCGTCGGCGAGGATCAGGCGGCCCTCGGCGTCGGTGTTGTTGACTTCGACCGTCTTGCCGCTGTACTGGGTGATCACGTCGCCGGGCTTGATCGCGGTCCCGGAGGGCATGTTCTCGGTCGAGGGGACGACGGCGATCAGGTTCAGCTCCAGCCCCAGCTCGGCGATCGCGCCGACCGTCTCCAGCACCGCGGCTGCGCCCGACATGTCCATCTTCATCTCCTGCATGCCCGCCGAGGGCTTGAGCGAGATGCCGCCGGTGTCGAAGGTGACGCCCTTGCCGATCAGGCCGAGGGTCTCGCCCGAGCCGCCGCCGTCGTAGCGCAACACGATCAGGCGCGGATCCTCGGCGCCGCCCTGGCTGACCGCGACCAGCCCGCCCATCTTCTTGGCGGCGATCTCCTCGCGGCCAAGAACCTCCACACTGAGCGAGTTATGAGCATCGGCGATCTCCTCGGCCCGGTTTGCCAGGTAGGAGGGGGTGGCGACGTTGGCGGGCAGGCTCTGCAGATCGCGGGCGCGGTTCTGCGCCTCGGCGCAGATGCGGGCAACCTCGGCACCGCCCTCGGGGATCACGTATCCCAACACCGTCAGCGAGTCGAGCGCCGGTGACTCCGGGTCGTCGGGGTCAGCGCTCTTGAACTTGTCGAAGCGATAGGAGCCAAGGATCGTGCCGGTGATGATGCCCTCGGAGAGTTCTTCCCCTTCGTCTTCCATAGGCAGCTTCCAAGCGAGCGAGCGCGCACCCAGCTTCGTGGCCTCTTTGGCGACCAGAGCGGCGACGATGCGCATCCGCTCGGGGTCGCGCTCCGCTTGCTTTCCCAGGCCAGCAACCAGCACACGAGGTGGCTGCTCGGGGTGGATCAGCGCCAGCTTCTTAAAGCCGCCCTTGGCGTCACTTGCGCCGCGCGCTGTAGCGAGCTCACCGGGCAGCTCCTCGCCCTCGTAGAGGCCGACCGCGACCAGATCCGCATTAACGGCGGCGATCTCGTTCTGACTGACGGAGACCTTCATCGAGCTCGCGAGTCTATGACCTCGCTCACAGCGGGTGGGTGGCGCCTGCCGCTATCGTTTTCCCTACATACGGGCCATGAGGCCCTGATCGAGCCGAGACCCGGCATAAATACTCAGAGAAAGGTCCCCATGTCCCGCACCGTGATTCTCAGCAGCGCCCGCACGCCCTTCGGAAAGATGGGCGGCACGCTTTCCTCCCTCGACGCCACCGACCTCGGCGGCCACGCGATCTCCGCTGCCCTGGAGCGCTCCGGCGTTTCCCCCGAGCAGGTCCAGTCGGTCGTCTTCGGCCAGGTCCTGCAGGCCGGCCAGGGTCAGATCCCCTCGCGCCAGGCCCAGATCAAGGGCGGCATCCCCAAGGAGGTGCCCTCGGAGACGATCAACAAGGTCTGCGCCTCGGGCATGCGCTCGCTCGGCATCGCCGACATGGCGATTCGCGCCGGCGACACCGACGTCGCCGTTACCGGTGGCATGGAGTCGATGAGCCAGGCCCCGCACCTGCTTCCCGGCGCCCGCTTCGGCTACCGCATGGGCCACGTCGAGACGATCGACGCGATGGTCCACGACGGCCTCACCAACCCCTTCACCGAAAAGCAGATGATCAACGAGGCGAGCGAGGTCTCCAACGAGCTCGAGATCACCCGCGCCGATATGGACCGCTTCGCCGAGCGCTCGCACCGGCTCGCCGCCGAGGCAACCGACGCCGGCCGCCTCGCCGATGAGATCTCCGGCATCACGGTCAAGTCGCGCAAGGGCGAGCACACGATCGAGGCCGACGAGGCGATCCGCCCCGAGACCACGGTCGAGACGCTCGCTGGCCTGCGCGCGATCGGCGGCGATGACGCCACCCACACCGCCGGCAACGCCCCGGGGGTCAATGACGGCGCCGGCGCGATCGTCGTCGTCTCCGAAGACTGGGCGGAAAAGGAAGGCCGCACGCCGCTGGCCCGCGTCCTCTCCTACGGCACCGTCGCCGACGACTTCCCCTACCTGGCCAAAACTCCGGCCAACGCCGCCAAGCAGGCGCTGGAGAAGATCGGCAAGAGCCCCGAGGACGTCGACCTCTGGGAGATCAATGAGGCCTTCGCCTCGGTCGCGATCAACTCGGTCCGCATGCTCGACGTCGACAAAGACAAGGTCAACGTCAACGGTGGCGCAATCGCGCTCGGTCACCCGATCGGTGCTTCCGGCGCCCGCATCGTCGGCTCGCTCGTGCTTGAGCTGGGACGGCGCGGCGGCGGCATCGGCGTCGCTGCAATCTGCTCCGGCGGTGGCCAGGGTGACGCGATCGTGATCGAGGTCGACGGCCAGTAGCCCGATGAGCCGCGCCGCGGCGTTCTTCGATCTCGACAAGACCCTGATGGCGGGGTCGTCGGGGATGCAGTTCGCCCGCGTCGCGGCCCGTCACAAGCTGGTCAGCCGCCGCCAGCTGGCCAGCTGGGGCTTCGAGCACATGCAGTACCGCTTGCGCGGGACCACCGACGAGCGCACACGCGAGGTGTTGAAAGCCGCTCGCGAACTGATCGCCGGGGTGCCGGCGCGTAGCTTCGAGCGGATGAACCCGGAGGTGATGGCGGCGATCCTGCCGCGGGTCTACCCGCAGATGCTCGACGAGGTCTACGCCCACCAGGACGCCGGCCGCCCGACCTTCATCGTCAGCGCTGCCGGCAGCGGCGTGGTCGAGCCTTTGGCCACGGTGCTCGGCATGGACGGTGGGGTGGGCACCCGTTACGAAGTCGGCGAGGACGGCGCCCTGACCGGCCGCTTCGACGGCCCCTTCGTCTACGGCGAGGGCAAGGTCGAGGCGATGCAGGCCTACGCCGCCGAGCACGACATCGACCTCGCCGCCTCCTACGCCTACTCCGACTCGGTCTCCGACCTGCCGATGCTGCGCGCGGTCGGCAACCCGGTCGTGGTCAACCCGGATCCGCCGCTGGCCGGGATCGCTCGCGACGAGGGCTGGCAGACGCTGCGCTTCGAGCGCCTCGGCCGCCGTCTGGTCGCGATCGCGGTCACCCTGCTGGCGACCGTCGCCGGCTTCGGCGGCTCGCGCATCGCCGCCCGCCGCAAGCAGCCGCCCCGCCGTTTCGCCGCCCGCCGTTAGGGGCTTGGCGACTTTCCCCCCGCTGCAGGGGAGGTAACTCGCCACGGGGTCGGGCTGCGCCCGCCTAGACTGTGCAAATGGCGATCGAGCCGCGCGAAAAGCCCGAGTACAAGGAGCGCGAGGCGGAGTTCTCGACGATGTCGGGGCAGCCGATCGCGCCGCTCTACGGGCCCGAGCACGCTCCCGAGAGTCCCGAGGAGACGGTCGGGGCGCCGGGCGAGTACCCCTTCACCCGCGGCCCTTACCCCTCGATGTACCGGGGGCGGCTCTGGACGATGCGCCAGTTCGCCGGCTTCGGCACGGTCGAGGAGACCAACGAGCGCTTCCACTACCTGCTCGACCACGGCCAGACCGGGCTCTCCACGGCCTTCGACATGCCGACCCTGATGGGCTACGACTCCGACCACACGCGGAGCCTCGGCGAGGTCGGCCGCGAGGGCGTCGCCGTCGACACCCTCGACGACATGGAGCAGCTCTTCGACGGCATTCCGCTCGGCGGCGTCACCACCTCGATGACGATCAACGCGCCGGCGGCGATCCTGCTCGCTTTCTACGTCCTCGTCGGCGAGCAGCAGGGGGTGCCACCGGAGAAGCTCGGCGGCACGATCCAGACCGACATCCTCAAGGAGTACATCGCCCAGAAGGAGTGGTGCTTCCCGATCGAGCCGGCGATGCGCCTCGTCACCGACATGATCGAGTGGTGCTCAGAGAACATGCCGCGCTGGCACCCGGTCTCGATCTCCGGGTACCACATCCGCGAGGCTGGCTCGACCGCCCAGCAGGAGCTCGCCTTCACGCTCAAGGACGGCTTCACCTACGTCGAGCGGGCGCTCGAGCGCGGCCTCGACGTCGACGACTTCGCCCCCCGCCTCTCCTTCTTCTTCAACGCCCACATCGACTTCTTCGAGGAGATCGCCAAGTACAGGGCGGCGCGCCGGATCTGGGCCCGCGAGATGAAGGAGACCTACGGCGCCAAGCGCGAGGAGTCGATGCGGTTGCGCTTCCACGCTCAGACCGCCGGCGTCTCGCTGACCGCTCAGCAGCCGCTCAACAACGTCGTCCGCACCTCGCTGGAGGCGCTGGCGGCGGTGCTCGGGGGCACCCAGTCGCTGCACACCAACTCCTTCGACGAGGCGCTGGCGCTGCCGACCGAGGAGGCGGTGCGGGTGGCGCTGCGCACCCAGCAGATCATCGCCCTCGAGTCCGGCGTCGCCAACACGCCCGACCCCTTCGGCGGCTCCTGGTTCGTCGAGAAGCTGACCGACGAGATGGAGGAAGCCGCCTACGACTACTTCAGGCGCATCGACGAGGTGGGGGGGATGGTCGAGGCGATCCGCCTGAACTTCCCCCAGCGCGAGATCGCCGACGCCTCTTTCCGCTTCCAGCAGGAGCTGAACGAACGCCGCCGCATCGTCGTCGGCGTCAACGACTTCGTTCAGGACGACGAAGAGCCGACGCCAATCCTGCGCATCGATCCGGCACTTGAACGCAAGCAGACCGATCGCCTCGCCGCGACGAAGGCAAAGCGCGACGCCGCCGCGGTCGAGAAGGCGCTCGCCGAGCTCAAGCGCGCCGCCGCGACCGAGGAGAACCTGATGCCACCGATCATCGCCGCCGCCCGCGCTCGCGCCAGCGAGGGAGAGATGATCGCGGCGATGCAGGAGGTCTTCGGGACCTACACCGAGTCGCCGGTCTTCTGAGTATCCGCTGGTCACTTTGCCCACGCATACAGGGGCAAAGGGTTCAGCCGAGCCTCTTCCGATCCGCTTGAGCGCGGGCGATGGTGCGGCGGAGGATGTTCCGAACATGTGCCGCGTCGTACCTGATCTGCCAGTGGGAGAAGCGCAGCGGCCACATGCCGGCCGCGAGGTGGGCTTGATCGCGCTCCAAGCCGCGCCTCTGCTGGGATGCGGTGCGGTGATATCTCAGGCCATCCGCCTCGACGACGATTCCGAGCTTGGGCCAGTAGAAATCGACCTCGTAGCCGTTCACCCATGACTTGGTCTCGGGAGCCGAGAATCCGGTGGCCCTTGCGAGCGACCTCATTCGCTGCTCGAGTTCGGAGTCGCTTAGCCGGAAGGAAAGCGGGTCAAGGAGCCTCCGCAGCGGCGCCACTCCGGGCTGGCCGCGATAGTCGTCGAGAGACGCAAGCAGCACGTCCGCTTTTACTCGGTCGAGCTTGTCGGCCTCGTTGACGGCGCGCTCGAGCTGCATCGGTCTCAGGTGCGTCGCCTGGTCGATCAGGGTGCGCACGGGTGAAGTGAGGGGAATCCCTTCGTGGGTGAGGGCATCACGCAGGACCGCCTCCGTACGCCTGTGGAGCTGTATCCCGCGGCGCCGGCTGCGTCTCCCGGCCGGCACGGAGATGTCAATCGTGCCGCCCTGCTCGTTCCCGAATTCCCAAAGAGCAGCCGCGCTGCTGTGGCTGAGCACCGCGTCCTGCCCGGTAGCCAGGACCGCCGCCATCCAACGACCACGTCTACCCAGCCGAGGCCGTCCCACCGCGTAGACACCGCGCCACGTGGGGTGCAGTCGTCCGGAGGCGATCCGTCGTTCGATCTGGCGGGCGCTGAGCCCCAGCTTCAGAAGCTGGCGGCGCGAGATCGCGCCATGTTGTCGTCTCACCAGAGCCCAGAGCGCAGCATTCCGTTCGTGCCCATCCCACGACTGGTCATTTGACCCACACATGCGGAGGTCAAGGGTTCAGTGAGGCGATTTCTCCCTCTGGTCGTCTAATCTCCCGATCGCTATGGCAACCGCAATCGCCCGCAAGATCCGCGTCGTCGTCGCCAAGCCTGGCTTGGACGGGCACGATCGCGGGGCCAAGATCATCGCTCGTGCCCTGCGCGACGCCGGCATGGAGGTGATCTACACCGGCTTGCACCAGACGCCGGAGCAGATCGCCGAGACGGTGATCCAGGAGGATGCCGACGCGGTCGGTCTCTCGATCCTCTCCGGTGCTCACATGACGCTGGTGCCGAAGGTGGTCGAATTGCTCGCCGCCCAGGGTGTCGATGACGTCCTGGTCACGGTCGGCGGCACGATCCCGGCCGAGGACATCCCCGAGCTGAAGAAGCTCGGCGTCGCCGAGGTCTTCACCCCCGGAGCGGGAACCGACGACATCGTCGACTTCATTCGCGATAACGCCTCAGAGCGCGACGACGTCTAGATCCGGCTGCAGGCCGGGAAACGGCTTGGCGGCGCGCCCGCTAACCTCTCGCCGCGCCACGTATAGATAGACTGATTGACTGGTCAGTCAACCAGCTTTAGAACTAGCCAAGGAGGCTTGAACTTGAAGATCTGCGTCCTGGTCAAGGAGGTTCCGGACGCCGCCGTTCAGAAGCGCATCGACTCGAGCACGATGCGTCTGGACCGTAGCGGCGAGAAGAACCTGAACCCCTTCGACACACACGCCATCGAGGCCGCCATGCAGATCAAGGAGGGCGGCGCGATCCCGGTCGAGGAAGTCGTCGCCGTGACGATGGGCCCCGACTCCGCCGTCCGCGCTCTGCACAAGGCGGTCGCGCTCGGAGCCGACCGCTCCGTGCACCTCTCCGACGACGCCCTCTCCGGCTCCGACGTCTGTGCCACCGGCTACTCGCTGGCCAAGGTGCTCGAGTCCGAGAGCCCCGACCTGGTCCTGCTCGGCCAGCAGTCCGATGACGGCGAGTGCTACACGATCGGCGCCGTCGTCGCCGACCACCTGAAGATGCCCTCGCTGACCCAGGTGATCAAGATCGACGTCACCGACGGCAAGCTGCGTTGTGAGCGCCAGGCCGAGTACGGCTATGACACGGTCGAGCTCGAGCTGCCGGCCGTGATCAGCGTCGGCGACGCGATCAACGAGCCCCGCTACCCGAGCTTGAAGGCGATCATGGGCGCCAAGAAGAAGCCGCTCGACGCCAAGGCAACCGGCGACGTCGGCATCGAAGGCGGCATGGTCGGCGCCGACGGCTCCAAGACATCGGTTCTGGCCCTCAACCCGCCGCCCGCCAAGCAGGCCGGCGAGATCATCGAGGACGAGGACACCAACGAGACGGTCGAAAAGATCGTCGCCTGGCTTGACGAGAGGAAGCTGATCTAGATGGCAGGCATCCTGACCTACGCCCTCCACGACGACGAGGGCAACTTCAACAAGAACTCGCTCGGGGCGATCTCCGAGGCGGCCAAGCTGGCCGGCCAGATCGGCGGCGACGCCGGCGTCATGGTCGTCGGCGACATCGCTGACGACGCCTGCGCCGCGCTCGGCAACTGGGGCGCGACCAAGGTCTACCGGGCCAAGGACGTTCCCGAGGGCCTGGCCCAGCCGATCGTCGACGCGATGGCCAAGGTGATCACCGATGAGGGCTTCAGCTACGCCCTCTTCGGCGGCGGCCTGCTCGGCTTCGAGATCGGCGCCGGCCTCACCGCCCGTCTCAACGCCGGCGTGACGATGGAGGTCACCGAGGTCAAGGTGCAGGACGGCAAGCTCGTCGCCGAGCGCCCGATCCTGCAGGACTCCCAGATCGCCGATGTCGGCTACGTCTCGGAGCCCGGCATCATCATCGGCCGCCTCAACGCCTTCGACGCCAACGAGAGCGGTGGCACGGCCGAGGTCATCGACGTCCAAGTCGAGCTCTCGCCCTGGTCGACCAAGGCCAAGATGGTCCAGCGCGGCGAGCAGCGCGGCGCCGACGTCAACATCGAGGACGCAGAGATCCTCGTCGGTGGCGGTCGTGGCCTCGGCGCAGCCGAGGGCTTCAAGCAGTGCGAGGAACTGGCCGAGGCGATGGGCGGGGCGGTTGCCGCCACCCGCGCCGTGGTCGACGCCGGTTGGTACCCCTACGCAGCCCAGATCGGCCAGACCGGCAAGACGGTCGCGCCGAAGCTCTACCTGGCCGCCGGCATCTCCGGCGCGATTCAGCACAAGGTCGGGATGCAGAGCTCGGAGAACATCCTCGCGATCAACAAGGATCAGAACGCGCCGATCTTCGAGTTCTCGGATCTCGGCGTGGTGGGCGACCTGCACAAGATCGTCCCCAAGCTGACCGAGGCGATCAAGGCCAAGAAGGGCGGCTGACGTTTCCCCCGGGGGGCCTTGGCTCCCCGGGTGCCGTTCGTTTACCTGACGACGATTGGAGCATGCGATGCCGGCTGTAGCACCGAGTGAGTTCCCGCCGCCGTTCGACCCGGCCGACGTGATCGGCCCGCCGACCGATGCCGAGGACGAGCGAATTGAGGTCGGCATCGCGATCGTCGGGGGTGGGCCCGCCGGGCTCGCTTGCGCCAACAAGATCATGCAGTTGCTCGAGAACGAGCCGGAGCTGACCGAGAAGCTCGGTGAAGTCCCGGTCGCGGTGATCGAGAAGGGCAAGGTGGCCGGTGCCCACCTGCTCTCCGGGGCGAACATGAAGCCCTCGGCGATGGAAGAGCTCTTCCCCGACCTGCCCAAGGAGGAGTGGCCGGTCTTCCAGGAGGTGACCAAGGACGCGGTCTACCTCTTGACCTCGAAGGCGGCGCTGCCGCTGAAGCCGATGCCGCCGAACTTCCGCAACCACGGCAACTACGTCACCTCGGTCTCGAAGCTGGGCCGCTTCCTCTCCGACAAAGCTGAGGAGGCCGGCGTCTACATCCTCTCCGAGACCGCCGCGACCAAGCTGCTGGTTGAGGACCGGGTCGTCAAGGGCATCCGCTCCGGTGACCGCGGCCGCGGCAAAGAGGGCGAAGAGCTGGGCAACTTCGAGCCTGGCTCCGACGTCGTTGCCAAGGCGACTGTGCTCGCCGAGGGCACGGTCGGCCATCTCACCTACGCCGCCTACGACTACTTCGACATGCACGGCGCCGACCCGATGCGCTGGGAGCTTGGAGTCAAGGAGGTCTGGGAGGTTCCCAAGCCGCTCGACCGCGTGATCCACACGATGGGCTGGCCTCTGCGCAAGTCGCCGCGCTACAACGAGTTCGGCGGCACCTTCATCTACCCGATGGGTGAGGACAAGCTCTGCATCGGCCTGGTCGCCGGCCTCGACTACACCGACGCGACCTTCTCGGTCCACGACGCCCTGCAGCTGATCAAGACGCATCCCTTCATCAAGAACCTGCTCGAGGGCGGCAAACGGGTCGCTTGGGGCGCCAAGACGATCCCCTCCGGCGGCTACTTCGCGATGCCCAAGCGGCTCGCGGTGCCCGGCATGGTGGTCGCCGGCGACGCCGCCAGCATGGTCAACGTGCCGACCCTGAAGGGCGTCCACTACGCGATGCACGCGGGGATGTACGCGGCGGAGACGATCGTCGAGTCGCTCAAGCAGGACTCGGTCAACTTCGAGGCCTACGACGAGAAGGTCCACAAATCGCTGATCGAGAAGGACCTCTTCGAATCGCGCAACATGCGCCAGCCCTTCTCCAAAGGCTTCTTCCTCGGTGGCGCAATGGCCTCGGCGATGACCGTCACCAAAGGCAACTTCCCCGGCGGTCACTGGAAGCAGGAGCACGACTCAGAGGTCGAGATGGAGCTGGGCAAAGCGGGCGATATGTATGTCAAGCCCGACAACGAGCTCACCTTCGCCAAGCTCGACTCGGTCTTCCTCTCCGGCAACGCGACCCGCGATGACGCGCCCAATCACGTCCGCATCCAGACCAAGGTGCCGCGCGAGATCGCCCAGACCTGGGTCTCGATGTGCCCCGCCCAGGTCTACGAGATTCCCGACGAGCAGCTCGAGAACGGTGCCGCCGAGGTCGACGTTCACGTCACTGCCTCCAACTGCGTCCAGTGCGGCGCAATCACCGCCAAGGGCGGACGCCTGACGCTGCCCGAGGGCGGCGACGGGCCGCTGTACCAGGAAACCTGAGCCGCTCCGACGCCCCGTGCGGCGTCGGGCCTATTCGTCGCAGTCGGGTTTGATCGAGGCGGTGTACGCGTGCCAGTCCCTGGCGAACGCTTCGAAGCCCACCGTGCCCATCGCCCCGCGCAGGATGAAGAGGGTGTCGCATTCTTCGAAGAAGTACTCGACCCGCGATTCTTCGTTGGCGACATCGAAGGCCCAGCGCACGACGGGCCGGCCACCGACCTTCTCCCGTTTCATCCCCCGTTCGCGGTAGCCGGGCATTTTGCTGGTCTGTATCTGAGCCAGCTGGGCGTTGTACATCGGCGAGCCGGTCTCGCTCGCCAGGCGGGTGTTGACCGCGAAGGTAGGCCCGACCGGGTTGCGCCAGGCGCTTTCGAGGAACCCGGCGACTTTCTTTTCGTCCACGACCTTCGGCCAGCCGTTGTTGATCGTGATTTTGTAGGTAGCCGGGCGATCGGGTTCGCTGCTGCTGCCACAGCCAGCGGCGCAGCCGGCCAGCGCGAGCAGTGCTGCTCCGAGTAGGGCGAGCTTGATCATAGATTTCGAATAGTGACAGGAAAATTGAGCGTGAGGCACCTGGAGCTGCCCCGCCGCGCAGTAGCTTCCCGGCCGTGATCGCACTCGGGATAGTCGCGGCGGTTGCCGCATCGCTGCTCTACAACACCTCGATCGCGCTGCAGGCGCTGGAGGCGCGGGAGGTCCCTGGCGAGCACTCGCTGCGGCCCTCGCTGATCGGCAGGCTGGTGCGCAACCGTCGTTGGTTGGGGGCGACGGCACTGGGCTTGGCGGGGTGGCCGCTGGAGGTCGTGGCGCTCTTGCTGGCTCCCCTGACCGTCGTTCAGCCGTGCCTGGCAAGCGGCCTGATCCTGCTGCTCTGGCTGGGGGCGACGCGCCTGGGGGAGAGGCCAGGGCAGCGCGAGTGGACCGCGGTCGCGGCAATCGTGCTCGGCGTCGCCGGCGTTGCCCTGACCGCGCCCGACCGCAGCACCGATCACGCCGGGGGTGGGGCGATCGCCCTGGCGGCCGTCCTGATTGCGATCCCCCTTCTGGCTCCCTACGCGCTGCGCGGCCGAAGGCAGGCCTTCGGCACGCTCGCCGTGGTCAGCGCCGGCTGCGGCTACGCCTGGACCGCGATCGCCAGCAAGCTGCTCACCGACGAGCTCGCCGCCGGCACGCTGCTGCTCGCGATTGGCTGGCTGGCAACGGCAGGGATCTCCGAGGCCCTGGCGCTGCTCAGCGAGATGAGCGCCCTGCAGCGCCGGCCCGCGACCCACGTGGCGCCGGTGATGTTCGCGGTTCAGGTCCTGGTGCCGGTGCTGGTCGCGCCTTTGATTTTCAGCGAGTCGTGGAGCTCGACGCCACTTGGCGGAGCCGCCTTGATCGCCTCGATCGCGATCGCCGTGGCCGGCACCACGTTGCTTGCCGGGTCGCGCGCGGTGGGGGCCGTCATCGAGAACGCTCATAGCGGCGATTCAGACTGAATTCCGCCCGGCTTCGGTCCGCTTTCGCTGCTAGCCTTGCGGCCGCCTCTCGCGCTTTCATCTCGATTTCGTCCCGCGAAGGCTTCCCAGCCACACTCACGCCAAGGAGCCACCGTAGGGTCCGCAGAGACAAGCCGGATCGACGCGAGTAAGTTCGCGATCGGGTTCGACCATCGAGACCGCGCCAAGCTCTTCGAGCTCTGGACCGAGGTTCTCGATTCCGAGCAGTGGTCGGAGGGTCAGAAGCTGGAAGCGTTCGAGCAGCGCTGGGGTCAGTGGAACGGGCTGCCGAGCCTCGGCCTGTCGAGTTGGGCGGGCGGCGCCCTCGCCGCCCTGGAGTTCGCCGGGGTGAAGGGGGAGACGGTGCTCTGTCCCTCCAACACCTTCATGGCGACGCCGCTGGCGGCGGTCAATGCCGGCGCTGCGGTCGAGTTCGTCGACTGCAATCGCACTGACCTCTGCATGTCATTCGACGATTTCGAGGCGAAGGCCGAGAAGCACAAGCCGAAGGCGGCGATCCTCGTCCACATCGGTGGCCACATCGCTTTCGATGCCGAGCGGATCGCCGAGTACTGCCGCGCCAACGGGATCTTCCTGCTCGAGGACTGCGCCCACGCCCACGGCGCCGAGTGGAGCGGGCGCAAGCCGGGTTCTTTCGGCAACGCCGGTGTCTACTCGCTCTACGCGACCAAGACCGTCTCCACCGGCGAGGGTGGCGTGCTCGTCTCCGCCAACGAGGAGCTGATCGAGTTCGCTCGCAAGTTCCGCAACTACGGCAAGTTCGAGCACGAGGTCGACGGCCTCAACTTCCGCATGAGCGAGTTCACCGCGGCGCTGGGCCTGGTCCAGGCCGACCGCATGGAGGAAATCGTCGCCTGGAAGAACACCTACGCGGCCGAGCACCTCGACCCGCTGCACGCGGCCCGGCTCGAGCTGCCCGAGGGGATGACCTCGGGCTTCTACAAGTACATCGTCTTCGACCCGATCGAGAAGTCCACGGGCCGCGTCTACGAGGAGCCCTGCCACCGCATCATGGGGCGCTCGGAGCAGCTGCCGAACACCGACTGGGTGGCCGAGAATCACTGGTGCGTGCCGCTCTACTACCGGCCCGAGAGCCGTGCCAATGCACTCAACTCCAAGGAGGAAGCATGAGGGTCCTGGTTACCGGCGGCGGCGGCTTCATCGGCTCGCACGTGGTCGACCGCCTGATTGAGCGCGGCGACACACCGCGGATCTTCGACCTCAGCGCCTCGCCCTACCACTCGCCGCTGGAAGTCGAGACCTTCACCGGCAGCATCACCGACCCCGCCAACCTTGACTTGGCAATGCGCGACTGCGATGCCGTCATCCACCTCGCCGCCGTGGCCGACGTCGGCCACGTGCTCGCCGACCCGGTCCTCGCCGAGGAGGTCAACACCCGCGGCACGCTCAACGTGCTCGAGGCCGCCTGCCGGGCCAAAGTCGGCCGCGTCGTCTACGGCTCGACCACCTGGGTCTACAGCGACTGCCCCGAGCAGGAGGTCGACGAGGAAACGCCGATCCCGGCGCCGCGTCACCTCTACACCGCGACCAAGCTCGCCGGTGAGACCTACTGCGCCGGCTATGCCGAGCTCTATGAGCTGGAGAGCACCGTGCTGCGCTTCGGCATTCCCTACGGACCGCGCGCCCGCGCCGCCGGCGTCGTCGCCAAGTTCACCGACCTCTCCTTCGAAGGCAAGCCGCTGACGATCGCCGGCGACGGCAGCACCACCCGCAGCTTCATCTACGTCGAGGACCTCGCCGACGGCATCGTCGCGGCGCTGGCGCCCGAGGCCGCCGGCCGCACCTACAACCTCTCCGGCGACGAGGTCGTGACGATCCTCGAAATCGCCGAGCGGGTGCAGGAAAACGTCGACACCTGCGAGATCACCCACACGCCGCCACGCCCCGGCGACTTCCCCGGCAAGTCGATCTCCAACGAGCGGGCGCTTGCCGAGCTCGGCTGGAAAGCCGAGACCAGCTTCAAAGAAGGCGTGCGCAAGTACGTCGAGTGGGTTCGCAGCAGCATCCGCCCGCCCGATCCGATCCCCGGCAAGCAGCCTTCGCTGAACGGCAACGAACACGCCGCGGGCGCCCTGCTCTCCGGCGCTGCCCGTGCCGAGGAGCGCTCCCCCCGGGTGTTGATCCTGAGCGCCGATATCGGCGAGGGCCACGACCTGCCGGCGCGGATCATCAAGGCCGACCTCGAAGAGGAGGTCCCCGGGGTCGAGGTGGAGATCGCCAACGGGCTCGAGGCGATGGGAAAGCTCTCCGCCGCGGTGCTCCGCAACGGCTCCAAAGTGACCTTCCGCTGGATGCCCTGGCTGTTCGACGTCCAGTACTGGCTGATCACCAAGTTCGCCCCGGCTCGCTGGCTCTTCCATCACATGGGCTACGTGTTCTCGGGCCGCGGCCTGCTCAAGGTCGTCGAGGAGTACGACCCCGACGCCGTCATCTCCACCTACCCCGGAGTGACCGCGGTGCTGGGCATGCTGCGCGAGAATCGGCGCCTCGATGTCCCGGTGCAGTCGGCGATCACCGACCTGGCCGGGCTGCGCTACTGGGCCCACCCCGGCGTCGACCTTCACTACGTCACGCATCCGGAGTCGATCGAGGAGGTCGAGAAGCTGGTCGGTCCGGGAACCGTGGAGTGGGTGCGCCCGCCGATTTCGCGCGACTTCCTGATGCCTCGCACCCGCCGTGACGCGCGTGAGGCACTCGACGTCCCCGCCCATGCCCGGGTCGTGCTCGTCTCCGGCGGCGGCTGGGGGATAGGCGACCTCGAGGGGGCGATCCGCTCGGCGCTGTCCGAGGACGCCCTGGTCGTCTGCATCACCGGCCGCAACGACATCGCCCGCGAGAAGCTGGAGGCAGCTTTCGCCGGCAACGAGCAGGTTCGCATCCTCGGCTTCACCGAGCAGATGAGCGATTGGATGGCCGCCGCCGACGCGATGATCCACGCCACCGCCGGCCTGACCGTGCTCGAGGCGCACATCCGCGGCTGCCCGGTCGTCTCCTACGGCTTCTCGGCCGGTCACCTGCGCGCCAACAACGCCGCCTTCGAACGCTTTGGCCTGGCCGAGGTGGCGGGCTCCAAGCACGAGTTGGAGTCCGTCCTGCGCCACGTCACCCGCGAGCGCCGCTCGCCCGACTCCTCCTTCGCCTCGCTGCCCTCGCTTGCCTCGCGCGTGCTTACTGTGCGCCCGCGGGTGCGCCCGCAGCCGGTCTGGCGCCTGCGCACGGAGCGGGTGGCGACGGCTGTCGTCATCGCTCTGATCGCGGTGGTGATGCTGTTCACCGTGATCGACCGCGAAGCCCCTTACAAGGTGGTCGCCAAGCCGCTTGAGGGCCGCATCCACTTCGGCAAGGACACCGACACCCCGACCCCGGCCGTCGAAAACTCCAAGCCGGCGCAGCCGGTCCCGGCGGCCAATAAGCAGGCGGCCGCCAGCAGCGGGAATTGATCCGAACGCTGCTCGGGGTTGGCACCTCGGCGGCAGCCGTCGTGCACGCCGGGCCGGCACTGGCGCCGATCGTGCCCGGGCTGGGTCCGGCCCTTGGTATCGAGATGAAGCAGGGCGAGGTGGACGGGGTCGCCCTTACCTTCGACGACGGACCGCACCCGCAGGGGACCCCCGCGGTGCTCGAGGTGCTGCGCGAGCGTGGGGCCACGGCCACCTTCTTTCTCGCCGGTGAGCAGGTGGCGCGCCGGCCGGCGCTGGTCGCTGAGATCGTCGCCGCCGGTCACGGCGTGGAGCTGCACTGCTACCACCATCGCAACCTGTTGCGGCTCGGTCCGCGCGCTTTCCTCGAGGACGCTGAACGAGCGCGAGTGGCGATCGAGGACGCTGGCGGTCAGGCGATCTCCGACTACCGCCCGCCCTACGGGATCTTCAGCGCTTCCACTCTGCGCGCAGTGCGCCGGCGCGGCTGGCGACCGGTTCTTTGGTCACGTTGGGGACGCGACTGGGACCGCGGCGCCACGGCCGAGTCGATCACCCGTCGCGCAAGTGCCGGCATCACGGCCGGCGACATTGTGCTCCTGCACGATGCCGACTACTACAGCGCCCGCGGCTCCTGGGTGCGCACGGCGGCGGCGCTGCCGCTGATCCTCGATGAGATCGAGGCCTGTGGGCTGAAGGTGACCTCACTGCGCCGCTGACTCGGCGGGGCGAGGGTCCACTGATCGCAGCCGGCAAACGCTTCGTCGAGGCGTCGCGCCATCGTGCTCCGAGGCCGATCCTGGTCGAAGATTTCCCTAGGCATGACTCTCCGTCCTGTAGGGGGCGTGGGTGTGGCTATGCGCAAACCCCCGCGCACGCCTGGCGGCGGCGGACACACTTCGCGATGCGGCGTCCTCAGTCGGCGGAATAGCGTTGCTATTCCGCCTCCCTGCGTCCTTGCCTCGCTCGGTCCGGCGCTCGCCAGTCGTACACGCGAGTTTGCGCATAGCCACACTGGAACCTTCGCCCCTCAGTCGGACGAAAAACATGCAAGTAGCGAAAAAGAACGCGCAGCTTGCGTGTTTTGCCTCAGTTTTGTTGGACGAACGTCGCGATCTCGTCGGCGAGACGGGCGGGTTGGTCGAGCGCTACGAACGTGCTTGCATCTGGGATCCGGACCAGGCTGGCGTTCGGCGTCTCCTTCTCCAGCCGTTCCGCATAGGAGATCGGAAAGAACTTGTCACCCGGTGCCCAGGTGAGCAGCAGCGGCAGATCGGATTCGCTCAGCCGCTCGGCCGCCTCCAGCGTGTAGCGCTTGTTCATCCCGGCGGTGACCTTCGTCGCGTCGCGCTTGACGCCCGGATCGCTGAGGCTGGGGCGCATCCAGGAGGCGATCAGCTCGGGCGGGATCTCGCTCTTGGCGAAGGGCTTGAAGGCCCTGCGGGCGAGGGCGCCGATGCGAAAGGGGGCGGAGAGCACGGTCATGCCGCCGGGCAGCTTCGCCAGCGGTGGCATCGCCTTGAAGATCCCGGGCGGGAAGTTCTCGTGGGTATCGCAGTTGGTCAGCACCAGGCGGCCAATGCGCTCGGGATGGCGAGTCGCCAGCACCTGCGACATCGCGCCGCCGGAATCGTTGCCGACGATCGTCACGTCCTCGAGCTCGAGCGTCTCGAGGAAGCTGGCGATCAGCGCGGCGATGCCGGGAGGGGAGAGGTCGGCGTCGGGGTTCATCGCCACCTGGTGGGCGGCAATCGGCCAGTCGGGGGCGATGCAACGGCAGCGATCCGAGAGCTGATCGACGACGCCGTCCCAGAGCCTGCCGTCGACGAGGAAGCCGTGGACGAAGACCACCGGCTTGCCCTCACCCGCTTCGCGGTAGCGAATTCGCCCCGCCGGCAACTCGATCTCGTGACGCTGGTCTGACTGGGTCATCGGCAATCCTCCTCGTTTCGGGTTCAGGGTGAGCTACAGTTACATACATACTGTATGAATGTCAAACGAACACAAGCCGAGCGTTCCGACGCGACCCGTGCTGCCCTGGTTGCGGCCGCACGGCCGCTTTTTGCCGAACGCGGCTTCGCCGGGGTCGGCACCGAGGAGATCGCCCGCGCGGCTGGGGTTACCCGGGGGGCGCTCTACCACCACTTCGAGGGCAAGCGCGAGCTCTTCGAGGCCGTCTACGAGCAGATCGAGATCGAGCTGGCGGAGCGGATCGCCTCCGGCGCCCTGCAGGCCAACGCGACCTCGTCGCTGGCGGCGATGAAGGCCGGCGCCGAGATGTTCCTGCTCGCCAGCACCGAGCCCGAGACGCAGCAGATTGTCTTGCTCGACGGCCCCTCGGTGCTGGGCTGGGACCGCTGGCGGGAGATCGCCACCGAGCATGGCCTCGGCTTGATCGAAGCGACGCTGCAGGCGGCGATCGAGGCGGGGGAGATCGATTCGCAGCCGGTCCGGCCCTTGGCCCACGTGCTGATGGGCGCCCTCGACGAGGCGGCGATGCTGGTGGCGCGGGCCGATGACGCGGAGCGGATGCGGGCGGAAGTCGGGGGTACCCTCGCGGCCCTGCTCGACGGCCTCAGCCGCGACTAGCCCTGATCGCCGGCTCGGAGCTCTGCGGGTCCGGGACGGTTACGCCCGGATGGGCGGCGCGGCGCGACTCCTTCTGCGCGTACATGCGCACGTCGGCCAGCTGCAGTGCCGCCGAGGGATCGCCGGCCTCGGCCGGGATCGTCGTGGCGCCCCAGGACGAGTTGACCTCGACTCCCCGATCATGTTCGGTCAGGGCTTCGGTCGCGGCGCGGGCAGCCGCCTCGAAGCGGTCCTCGGCGCAGGTGAGCAGCAGGCAGAACTCGTCGCCGCCGATCCGGTAGGCGGAACCGTCGTCCCCGACTGCCGCTTTCAGCGAGTTGCCGAGCCGGCTGAGGAGCCGGTCGCCGGCGGGGTGGCCGAAGGTGTCGTTGTAGCGCTTGAAGCCGTTGAGGTCGAAGAGGTAGAGCATCGCCGGCTGCTCGCTGCTCGCCCGCTCGCAGGTTTCCGCCAGCTCGACCTCCATGCGGCCGCGGTTGCCGAGCCCGGTCAGGGAGTCGGTGCGCACTTCCTCGAGCAGCTTGTGGTTCTCGCGGTCGCTCATCGTCAGGCGGACGATCACTGCCGTCATCGTCGCTGCCCAGAGCACGGTCGAGAGGCCGCCGGTGGCGCTGTAGTACTGCATCGCGAAGAGGCCGATCATCACCGCCGCGAAGACGGCGGGCACGACGATCTCGCGACGGTCGTTTTCATGCGAGGAGGTGATCTCGGCCGCTTCCGCTGGCTGCCAGACCGCGGCGCCGAGACAGACCGCGGCGATCAGGTAGATCGGGTTGATCCATTCGCCGCCCGGCAGCGCCCCTTCGGTCGATTGCAGGGTGTAGGCGATATCGGCGATGACCAGGGCCGAGAGACCGGCGAGCAGCAGCGACCAGGTGCGCCCCGGCCGCCAGCCGGTCAGGGCGATCACGCCGACGACCATCGAGAGCATCGCGATGTCACCGAGCGGATAGGAGAGGGTCGTCAGCTTTTCCAGCGTCGT
Source organism: uncultured Solirubrobacterales bacterium (assembly GCA_963732225.1). Classification (GTDB taxonomy): domain Bacteria; phylum Actinomycetota; class Thermoleophilia; order Solirubrobacterales; family 70-9; genus VRUE01. The sequence continues at coordinate 951,293 of CAVSYR010000005.1, read as the reverse complement.
CCCGGTCGCCTTCTCGGCGACGAAGTCGAAGACGAAGGCGGTGCCGAGGGCGGCCGTGCCAAGCGCCGCGATCAGCCCGTCCATCCAGAGCCGCCACTTGATCTCGTGCGCCCGCGCCCGCACCAGCATCGCCAGGCCGATGTAGGCAAGCGGGTAGAAGGCGAGGTAGCCGATGTCGGCCGGAGAGGGATAGGGGGCGGAGGCGTTGCCTTCGATGAAGATCGTCCAGTAGACCTCGCCGAGGCCCCAGCTGAGCAGCGAGGCGCCGATCCAGAGCCAGGCGGCTTTCTCACGGGGGTAGTCGGAGGCCCTGATCAGGCAGGCCAGCCCGGCGCCGAGGACCACGGCGTCATAGAGCGCTTCGCTGATTGCGAAGTCGAGGCCGGCGCCGATGCCGAGCCAGTCGTGCAGGGCGACCACGGCCGTGCCGCCGAGCAGCAGCACGGCGAGGCCGCGGCGAAGTTGACGCGCGGCTTTGGACTGGCTGCGGGCGGTCTCCGTGGTTTCCACTGATGGAGCTATCGGCACGAGGAAGCCGATTCACAACCCCTAGACCGGCCGCTTGCGCGAGTCATCTAGACTGAAGGGCGTGAAAAGCGGAATTCATCCTGATTACACGCTGGCAAACGTGCACTGCTCCTGCGGAAACCAGTTCTACACGCGCTCGACGCAGGCCGACCTGCACGTCGAGCTCTGCTCCGAGTGCCACCCGTTCTACACCGGCAAGCAGAAGCTGGTTGACACGGGCGGCAGGGTCGAGCGTTTCCAGCGCCGCGCTGCCAAGCACGCCAAGGCCGGGAGGTAAGCCGTGAGCCCGGAGTTGGGCTCGCTGCAAACCGAAGCTGCTGCCCCGTCCGAAAACGGGGCCGCTTCGCTGCGCATGCCCGACGGCGCGCTGGTCGCCAAGCGCGACGCGCCGGTCGGTGGCCAGGCGGTGCTCGAGGGCGTGATGATGCGCGGCATCTCGGTCTGGGCCGTGGCGGTGCGCCGCCCCGACGGCGAGATCGAGATCAGCTCCGAGTCGATCCGCCCCTGGGCCACGCGCCACCGGCTCTGGCGCCTGCCTGTGCTGCGCGGCGTGGTCGCCCTCGGCGAGTCGCTGAAGATCGGCTTCCGGGCGCTCGCGATCTCCGCCAACGCCCAACTCGAGGATGACGAGGAGGGGGAGCCGGAAGAGATCGGCGGCTGGGTCTGGGGCCTGACCATCGCCTTCTCGATGCTGCTTGCGGTTGGGCTCTTCTTTGTCGTGCCCGTCGGCCTGACCAGCCTGATCAAGGACAAGCTCGGCTCACCCTTCCTCTTCTGGTTGGTCGAGGGGGTGCTGCGGACCGGCATCTTCATCGCCTACATCGCCGCGATCAGTCGCCTCAAAGACCTGCGACGCGTCTTCGAGTACCACGGTGCCGAGCACAAGACGATCTCTTGCTACGAGGCCGAAGACGAACTTACGCCCGCCCGGGCGAAGCTCTACTCGCGGCTGCACCCGCGCTGCGGTACCAGCTTTCTGCTGATCGTGATGGTGCTGGCGATCTTCGTCTTCGCCCCGATCGGGTTGCCGGCCTGGTACTGGCTGGTCGCCTCGCGGATCATCGGCATTCCGCTGATCGCCGGGCTCTCCTACGAGGTGATCAAGTGGGCCGGCAAAAACCGGCGCAAGCGCTGGGTGCGGGCGATCATGTGGCCGGGTCTGATGCTGCAGAACCTGACCACGCGTGAGCCCGACGAAGAAGAGCTGGCAGTTGCGATCGCCTCGCTGGAGGCCGTGCTGGCACGCGAGTCGCCCGAGGATGCCGCCGGGCAGCAGCACATCGAGATCGTCGCTTAGCGGCCGCCCCAGCCCCACAGCGTTGCGATCGAGATCTTCCAGCTGCCTTCGATTCGCTTGAGCACGAGCGAGGGATCGCACGAGTGCTCGTACTGGGAGCCGGCTCCAACCCGGGCACTGACCTGCCAGAGCTCGCGAGCGTAGGCAACGTCGCCGGCGACGAGCACGTTGCTCTGCTCGACCTCGATCCGGACGCGGCGGGCGATCATCTGGGCGAGCAGGGGACGGATGTGCTCGCGATTGTGGATCGCGGTCGCGTCGGGGGTCAGCAGGCAGGCGTCGCGGGTGAAGCACCCCGTCGCCGCATCGAGGTTGCCTGATCCGATCAGCTTGGGCAGAGCGAGGCAGGCGATGCGCGTGGCTGGCGCGGCGACAACAAGGGTGTCTGTTTTCATCTCGGCCTCCAATGCGAAATTCACGGTGCGTTTCCCGTTGAACTAGTTAGCTATCACAGTAACCTGAGCCATTGTGCTAGTCAACTGGCACACTATCTCGGGAGCTGAATCGTGCCGGATTCGCAACGGGTGATCCCCCTCTATGTTGTGAGTCGTGATCGATTCCCTGGTCGAACAGATCGAGGCGCGCTTCGCCGAGCTCGAGTCGCAGATGTCGGATCCCGCCGTGATCGGGGACCGGGAGGGCTACGCCGAAGTCGGCCGCGAGTACCGCGAGCTGCAGCCGGCGCAGGCGCTGGCGGTCGAGTACCGCAAGCTGAAGGACGATCTCGAGGGGGCGCGGGAGCTGCTGGCGGAGGACGGAGAGGACCCGGAGCTGCAGGCGATGGTCGAGGAGGCACCGCCGCGGATCGAGGCGCTCGAAGAGGAGATTCGCCTGGCGATGGTCGAGCGCGACCCCAACGACTCGAAGAACGTCCTGGTCGAGATCAGGGCCGGGACCGGGGGCGACGAGGCGGCACTCTTTGCCGGCGACCTCTACAAGATGCTGACCCGCTACGCCGAAGAGCGCGGCTTCTCCACCGAGGCGCTCTCGCAGTCCAGCGCCGAGGTCGGCGGCTTCAAGGAGGTCACCTTCGCGATCAAGGGCGAGGGCGCCTACTCGATCTTCAAGTACGAGGGCGGCACGCACCGGGTGCAACGGGTGCCCGAGACCGAGTCGCAGGGACGAATTCACACCTCGACCGCGACGGTCGCCGTCCTGCCCGAGGCAGAGGAGGTCGAGGTCGAGATCGATCTCAACGATTTGCAGGTCGACGTCTACCGCTCCTCGGGGCCCGGCGGCCAGTCGGTCAACACCACCGACTCGGCGGTGCGGATCACCCACAAACCGAGTGGCATCGTCGTCTCGATGCAGGACGAGAAGTCACAGCTTCAGAACAAGGAGCGGGCGATGCGGGTGCTGCGAGCCCGCCTCTACGAGCGCGAGCTGGCCGAGCAGCACGCCAAGATCGCCTCCGAGCGCAAGGCTCAGGTCGGCAGCGGCGAGCGTTCCGAGAAGGTCCGCACCTACAACTTCCCGCAGGGCCGCGTGACCGACCACAGGATCAAGCACACCTCGCACAATCTCGACGGCGTTCTCGGTGGCGAACTGGCCGAGTTCACCGAGGCGCTCGCCGCGGAGGAGAAGCGACAGCGCCTCGAGACCGCCGCGGTCGGGTGATCCACGAGGCACTGAGCGCGTCGGTCGACGCGCTGCGGGCCGCCGGCGTCGAAGACCCTCGCCTCGATGCCGAGCTGCTGCTCGCCGAGGCAACGGGCTGGGAGCGAGCGCGCTTGCTGGCGGATCCCAAGGCGGAGATTCCCCCGGCCGCCACCCGCCGTTTCGCCGAGATGGTGCGCCGCCGCTTGCGCCGGGAGCCGGTCGCTTACATCCTCGGCAGGCGCGGCTTCCGCTATCTCGAGCTCGCCGTCGACTCCCGCGTGCTGATCCCGCGACCGGAGACCGAGCTCCTGGTCGAGCTTGCGCTCGAGCTGCGCCCGCGCACGGTGCTCGACGTCGGCACCGGTTCGGGCGCGCTCGCGCTCGCGATCGCCGCGGAGCTCCCCGATGCCGAGGTCACCGCCACCGACACCTCCTCTGACGCGCTCGCGGTGGCCGCCGCCAATGCCGAGCGGCTTGGCCTGGCGGCGCGGGTTGAGTTCTGCGAGGGGACCTTGCCGCCCCGCGGTGAGGAATTTGACCTAGTCGTCGCGAATCTTCCCTATGTGAGCGAGCGGGACTGGGGAGGTCTGCAGCGCGAGGTGACCGAGTGGGAGCCGCGCGAGGCGCTGCTCGCCGGTCCGGACGGACTCGACGTCTTGCGCTCTGCCGTGCCGGCGCTTGCCGCGGTTACCGGCACCCTGGCTCTGGAGATAGGCCAGGGGCAGGCAGCGGCGGTGGGGGAGATCTTGCGTGCGGGCGGCCACCCGGCGATCGAGTCACGGCCCGATCTCGCCGGGATCGAGCGCCTCGTGATCGGCCGCAGGGGGCCGGTGGCATGACGGTGACGGTCTCGGTCGAGCACGATGGGGCCGAGAGCGCGCGCAAGGGCCTCGAGCTCTGCGTTGCTGCCGGCGGGGTTGCCGTCTTTCCCGCTGACGGCCTCTACGGCTTGGCCTGCGACCCACTCAACCAGGCGGCGATCGAACGGATCCACCGGATCAAGGGTCGCGACGACGGCAAGCCCTCCGCCGTCCTCTACTTCTCGCCGCTGGCGATGCGGGAGCTGGTCGAGAGCCTTGGCGAGCGCACCCGGGCTGCGGTTGGCGCGCTGTTGCCCGGGCCGGTCACCCTTGTCGTCGACAACCCCGAGCATCGCTATCCGCTTGCCTGTCGCGAGGATCCCGAACGGTTGGGCCTGCGCCTGATCGATGGTGCGCTGGCGGGGATGATGTGGCCGGTTTTTCAGACCTCGGCAAATCACAGCGGCGACCCGGCACCCGCCATCTTTGCCGACGTTCCGCGCAGCATCCTCAGCGCGGTCGACGTAGCGATCGACGGCGGCGCCCTGACCGGATCGCCGTCGACGGTGATCGACGTGGCCTCGCTCGACTCGGGCGGCGAGTGGACCGTTCTGCGCCAGGGCGGCATGCCGGCGGAGGAATTGCGGCAGCGTTTCAACGCCGTCTAAATACTGTTCTAGTTGACTAGAACAGACCGATAACCTACTGTGTGATCTGATGGCACAGCGGACGGCAGCTGGCGAAGCTACGCCCTTTTCTACCGATCCAGCGGCGGAGTTGCCGGTCGGCGTCCAGCTCTCCTGGCGCCTGCGGGCGCTGATCGCCACCGGTCGCCTCGCAGCGGGGGAGCGCTTGCCGAGCTTCCGTCGCCTCGCCGAGTGGGGTGGCGTCAACGTCAACACGGTGCGCGCGGTTTATGCCGGCCTGGAGGACGCCGGCCTCGTGGTCAGCCGCCAGGGCCAGGGCACCTTCGTCGCCGAGCGGACCGAGGCCTCTCCGGAGCTCGAGGAGATCGCCTCCGAGGCGCTGCGACGGACGTTGGAGGCTGGCCTGGACCCAAGCGACCTGATCGTCGTCACCGCTGCCTGCGCGAGCATCAGCGAAGCGAGCGAAGTCGGCGATGGCACCGAGGAGCTTCCCGACCTCGCCGAGGAGAGCGAGGCAATCGAGGTTCGCCACGAGCTGCGTCGCCAGATTGCCCGACTCGAGATCGAGCTGGCGGCCTACACGCGCGACCTCCCCGCCGACATGCCGACCGCGGCCCGCTTCACCAAAGCGCACGTCGCCGGGGTCGAGGAGCTCGAGCAGACGCGCGACACCCTGATCGCTCAGCTCTCCGAGGCGCAGCGCGCCGCCGAGCTGCGGGCCAGACAAGTGGGCGAGGAACGGGCGCGGCGCAAAGCGCAGCTCGAGGGCAAGCAGGGTGAGACGTCACCACGATCGGGCGGGGGCCCTCTCGGTAGGGCGATGAGCTGGTGGCAGGCCAAGTCCTGAGCCGAGCCTTCGTGCCGGCAAAGTCCGCCTTCGAGCAGGTGGGCGAGATGATGATCCTCACCGCGAAGACGGTTGTCTCGGCGGTGCGGCCTCCCTATCCCTATGGCGAGGAGCTGGTCTGGCAGTTCCTCTTCGTGCTCAAGCTCTCCTGGTTCCCGCTGCTGATCTCGACCTTCGCCCTTTGCCTGGGCGCGCCGGGCTTGCAGGCGGCGGGGGTGCTCTCGCTGTTCGGGGCGCTCGATCGCCTCGGCGGTTTCTTCGTCCTCACTGCGATCCGCTGGATCGGCCCACTGGTCACAGCGGTGGTTGTCGCCGGCGTTGCCGGCACCGCGATCACCGCCGACCTCGGCGCGCGCAAGATCCGCGAGGAGCTCGACGCCCTGCAGGTGCTGGGTGTCGACCCGGTCAAGAACTTGGTCGTGCCGCGCTTTCTCGCCCTGCTCGTGATCACCGGCCTGCTCGACATCTTCGCGATCGTCTTCGGCCTCTCCGCCGGCATCGCCGCCGAGCTGCTCTACCACCAGTCGCTTGGCGGCTTCTTCGCCACCCTCTTCTCCAACGCCACCGTCACCGACATCTGGGCCTCGGTCCTGATGTGCACGATGTTCGGCGCGATCATCGCCGTCGTCTGCTCCTACAAGGGAATGTCGGCCTCGGGCGGTGCTGCGGGTGTCGGCCGCGCCGTCAACCAGGCGGTCGTGATCGCTCTCGTCGCGGTCTTCTTCTTCCAGTTCGTCGTCACCTCGATCCTGCTCGCCACCAACCCTGAACTGCAGAGCATCCGTTGATCGGCTGGCTCGACGTCCCGCGCGGCTGGCTCGACTCCTTCGGCGAGATCGCCCGCTTCGGCTCCCGCGTCGCCGGCCTCGTCCTCAGCGGTCGCGTGCTGCGCTTCTTCGGCGAGAGCCTGCGCCAGGGCGGCATCCTGATCCTCGGCTCGGCGGTGATCATCTGGGCCTTCGTCTTCATCCTCGGCCTCCAGTGCGGCCTGCAGGGCGCCTACTTCAACCGCTCGATCGGCGCGCCCTCGCTGGCGGGCCTCTTTTCCGCTTACTGCGACCTGCGCGAGGGCCTGCCCTACGCCTTCGGCTACATCCTCTCGGCCAAGGTCGGCACCGGAATCGTCGCCGAGCTCGGGGCGATGCGCATCTCCGACGAGATCGACGCGCTCGAGGTGATGGGGATCCCGCCGGTCACCTTCCTCTGCGCGACGCGCCTGCTCGGCGCCTGGATCGCGATCCCCTTCCTCTACTTGGTCGGGATCGGCGTCGCCTACTTCGCCAGCTACCTCGCGGTCGTCCAGCAGGTCGGTGATGTCTCCTCGGGCGGCTATCTACTGATTTTCTGGATGTTCCAGAGCCCACCTGACCTGTTCTTCAGCCTGATCAAGGGGATGGTGATGACGACCGCGATCGTGCTGGTCGGCTGCTACTACGGCTACACCGCTTCCGGCGGCCCGGTCGGGGTCGGCACCGCGACGGCGCAATCGATGGTGGTCAACATCATCCTCGTCCACATCATCGGCATGCTCGGCACCGTCGTCTTCTGGGGCTCGAACCCGCGAGCGCCGATCGGCGGTTGACACATAGGCGGGAGGTTCTGCGCACCACGGGTGCGCTTGTGCCGGCAAGGCTCCAGTACATCCATGTGCCGGAAAGCGCAGGAACGCTGGCGGACTTCATCTCTGGGGCGGCCGGAGTTGTCGTAGTACTTAGTGGAGTATTCGCTGGAATCGCGAGGTCATATGCGGTTCTAACTGGGGCGGAGCCCAAAGAGATTGAGCGTGCAACCGCCGCTGGGTTCGTCGTCGGGTCTGTGCTTGCGGTGGCTCTTTTCGTGGGCGAGCTAGCATCATGAGCATGCTTCGCTCCTGGGCGCTTCCGGTTCTCGTGATGGCGGTCTCCATCGTTTTGCTTGATGTCGCGCTCAACCTTTTGAATGCAGGCCCGGAACTCTTTATTGCCGCGATCACCGCCTTTGCGATTGCGGGAGGCTGTTACGTAGGCCATCGCGTTGTTGCTGAAGGCGATGGCCGACTTGACAGCAGCGACCATCAAGGGACTCGCAAGGTCTACTAGTAGGGAGCTTTGACCCCGGAGCGTCTTGCGGCTAGCAGCCGCTGTCGCCGCGGAACGGCAGGTGAACGAGGCGGCGTGAGCTGTTGTCGTTCTCGTTCGACTCGTAAAGCAGGCCCGCGGGGTCGACCGTCATCACAAAGGCGAAGCAGCCGCGCAGGCCGCTGACGTTGATCCACTGCTTGTCGTAGTCGGCCGGATAGATGTCTGACCAGCCGACCGAGGTGCCGAGCGTGTCGTGGTGGATGTAGGGGTCCTGGTTGCAACCGGGGTAGTGCCAGCTCGTCGGCGAGCGCTTGCCGGGACGGGTGCGCTCGAGGTCGCGCAGGCAATAGTTGAGCTTCGGCCCGACCCGGACGCGATGCAGGAGCCGGTGCTGGCCGTCGACCGACCAGAGCTCGAAGCGGGCGAGCTGATGGACCTTCCAGTAGGAGCCGCCGAAGTAGGCGCCGACCGAGGTGAAGCGCAGGGTCGCCAGCGTTGGCACGGTGATGTGGCCGCCGCCCGCCCGGTAGATCCGCTGGCGCACACGCATCGTGCGCCAGCCGTTGCGGGTGCCGTGCAGCTCCATCGGGCCGCGGCCGCGGCTGCGCACGTCGCTCGTCGCGTGCAGCCGCGTGCGGCCGCCGGCGTGGTCGACGTAGAGTTCGTGCGGCGGCGCGATGCGCAGGTTCGGGCAGAGCAGGACCTTCGCTTCGGGGCCCTCGCAGGGGTTCTCGCCGATCGGCGTGATCGCCTGGGCGGGCGAGACGCACGCGAGCCCCGCCAGCAGGCAGAGCGCGAGGGCGAGTTGGCTTCGCTTCGGCTTCACTGAGGCCGGATCTATACCCGCTTCCGCTATCGGCGGGCGTTGCTATGGTCGCTCGTCCCGATGACTGATTTGCCGGAGAACCTCCAGACCGCCCCTCTGGGCGAGGTCGACCCCGAGATTGCCGCCGTGCTCGAGGGCGAGCTGCGGCGCCAGCAGGGCACGCTGGAGATGATCGCCTCGGAGAACTTCGTGCCCCAGGCGGTGCTCGACGCGGTCGGCTCGGTGCTGACCAACAAGTACGCCGAGGGTTACCCCGGACGCCGCTACTACGGCGGCTGCGAGGAGGTCGACGTCGCCGAGCAGTTGGCGATCGACCGGGCTAAGGCGCTCTTTGACGCCGAGCACGCCAACGTCCAGGCCCACTCCGGAGCGCAGGCCAACAACGCCGTCTACATGGCGCTGCTCGAACCAGGGGACACCTTCCTCGGCCTCGCTCTCGACCACGGCGGCCACCTCAGTCACGGGATGAAGATCAACGTCTCCGGCACGCTCTACAACCCGGTTCCGTACCACGTCCGCAAAGACGATCTGTTGGTCGACATGGACGAGGTCGCCGCGCTTGCCGAGGAGCACAAGCCGAAGCTGATCGTCGCCGGCTGGTCGGCCTACCCGCGCCAGCTCGATTTCGCCGCCTTCCGTCAGATCGCCGACTCGGTTGGAGCCAAGCTGATGGTCGACATGGCCCACTTCGCCGGCCTCGTCGCCACCGGCGAGCACCCCAACCCGGTGCCGCACGCCGACGTCGTCACGACGACGATCCACAAGACCCTCTGTGGCCCGCGCAGCGGCATGATCCTCTGCAAAGAGGAGCACGCGAAGGCAATCGACAAAGCGATCTTCCCGGGCCAGCAGGGCGGGCCGTTGATGCACACGATCGCCGCCAAGGCCGTGGCGCTGCGGATCGCCGCCAGCGAGCCGTTCCGTGCTCGTCAGCGCCAGACGATCGCCAACGCGCAGGCATTCGCGGCCGGCCTCGAAGCCGACGGCATCCCGGTTCTCACCGGCGGCACCGACGTCCACCTCGTCCTCGTCGACCTCACCCCGACCGGTCTCGACGGTCAGAGCGCCGAGGATCGCCTCGATGCGGTCGGCATCACCGTCAACCGCAACGCGATCCCCTTCGATCCGCGCCCGCCGATGAATCCCTCCGGCCTGCGGATCGGCACCCCGGCGCTGACCACCCGCGGAATGGTCGAGGAGGACATGGCCGAGATCGCCAGCGTGATCGCCACCGCCCTCTCCGATGACTTCGATGCTCAGAAGGATGGGCTCGCTGAGCGCACCCGCACCCTGATGGACCGCTACCCGCTTTACCCGCAGCTCTCGCCGGCCTCCGTCTGAGCAAATAGGGTCGCCGCCAATGAGGGTCTGGGTTGATTGCACCGCCGCCGCCCATCCGCTTGTCCTGCGCCCGCTGATCGAGCGGTTCGAAGCGAGGGGGGATGAGGTCCTCGTCACCGCCCGCGAGTACGGCCAGACGCTGGGGATCCTCGACCGCCTCGGCATTCCCTACACCGCCGTCGGCAGCCATGGTGGCGCCTCGGCGCTCGGCAAGGGCAGGGCGCTCGCTGGACGCTCGGCGCAGCTCGCGCGGCTGGTCTGGCAGCGGCGGCCGCAGCTGGCGCTCGCCCACGGCTCGGTCGACCTCGCCGTCGTCTCCTCGCTCTACCTGATCCCCTCGGCGCAGATGCAGGACTACGAGTTCGCCGGTTGGCAGCGCCAAATCTCCTTCCGGGCGGCGCGCAAGGTCTTGATGCCGGAGTCGATCCCGCTCGAGCGGTTGCGGAAGATCGGCGCCAAGGAGCGCAAGCTGGTCCGCTATCCCGGCCTCAAGGAGGAGTACTACCTGGCCGACTTCAGCCCGGACGCGAGCGTCCTCGATGAGCTTGGGCTTGACCGAGAGAAGGTGCTGGTTGTCGTCCGCCCTCCGCCGGAGACCTCCGAGTATCACGCTCGCAACGACGTCTACGGCGAGGCGATTCGCCACCTCGCCGGGTCCGCGGAGGTGCAGGCGGTGGTGATTCCACGTACCGAGCGGCAGGGCATCGAGGTGAGCGAGATGGGGGCCGCCAACCTGATCGTGCCCGAGCGGGCGATCGACGCCCAGAGCCTGATCGCCTACGCCGACCTGGTGGTTAGCGCGGGGGGGACGATGAACCGCGAGGCGGTTGCCTTGGGCACGCCCGTCTTCACCACCTTCGCCGGTCGCATGGGCGGGGTCGACGAGGACCTGATCGCCGCGGGGCGCCTGCGGGTGCTCGCCGATCCGGCGGAGCTGCCGCTGCGCAAGCGTGAGTCGCCGATCGGCGTCCTCAACCCGCGCGATCCCGAGCTGCTGGTCGAGGGCGTACTCGGCGCTGTCGCGGGCGTCGAGTAGCCTGAGCGCGCCTGTTTCCACCGGGCACCCGCGACATGGCAGCGACCACTGACGCCGTCCTTGCGTTTTTCCTCGCGGCCGCGATCGCCTGGCTGCTGGTTCCCTACGCCGAGCGGCTCGCCTTCCGCATCGGCGCGATCGACATGCCGAAGGAGCGCGGCCTGCACGACAGGCCGATGCCGCGGCTCTCTGGCCTGGCGATCTTCGCCGGGATCGAGGTCGCCGGCTGGATCTGGCTGCCGAGCGACGGCGAGAGCCGCTCGATCCTGATCGGTGCCGCCGTGATCGCCGCGGTCGGCGTGGTCGACGACGTGCGTGGTTTGCCGGCCCTGCCGAAGCTGCTTGGCCAGATCGGGGCGGCCCTGATCCCCGTCCTCGCCGGCGTCCGCGTCGACAACCTGACCCTGCCCTTCGTCGGCGGCTTCGAACTCGGCTGGCTCGCCTACCCGCTGACCGTGCTCGGCATCGTCGCCGTGGTCAACGTGATCAACTTCATCGACGGCGTCGACGGCCTCGCCGCCGGCGTCTGCACGATCGCGGCGATCTCGCTGGCGGTGATCGCGCTCTCGCTGGAGCGCAACTCGGCCGGCGTGCTGGCGGCGCTGACCGCCGGCGGCGCCCTCGGTTTCCTCCGCCACGGCTTCCCGCCCGCCTCCAGCTTCATGGGCGACACCGGCTCCAACCTGCTCGGCTACCTGCTGGCGACCGCCTCGGTGCAGGGAGCGCTGAAGACCAACGCCGTCGTTGCCCTTGTCTTCCCCCTGGTCGTGCTGGCGGTGCCGATCCTCGACACCGGCTTCGTCGTCGCCAAGCGGCTCAAGTACCGCCAGCCGATCTACCAGGCCGATACCTGGCACTTCCATCACCGCATGGCTGCCATCGGCTTCTCGCAGCGGCGCACGCTGGCCTACCTCTACGGCTGGACCCTGGCCCTTGCCGCCCTCGCCCTCGCCCTGCGCTTCGTCCCTTACAGCGACAACCACGGCCACTTCAACGCGCTCTGGACCGCGGTGATGGTCGCCTTCGGCCTACTTGCCGTCGCCACCAGCGTCTACCTCGTCTACGTGCTCGAGATCCTCAAGCTGCGGCGGGGACGGCTCAATCCGGAAACGGGCGAGATCGAAGCGATAACGCTGGAGGAAGCGGAGGAGAACCGCCGGGAGACTTAGTAACAGGTTGTAACAAGCCTCACGAACTGGCTCTAGAAAGCGGATCGTCGGCCCTTTCGGATATAGTCGCTCGTCCGCCCGCCTTCACAGAGACGGGCGAATTTTATGTCTCCTCCCAAGTACGTCGACCTTCTGGTCCTTGCCGCCGCCCTCGCCGTGTTTTTGCTCGGCGGCCTGCCCATGCTCGGATTTGCCGCCGGTGCGGGGGTTTGGCTTCTTCAGCGCGGCATCCAGATCCTCGCCGAGCGCCTCGCCAACAGGGAACTTGCCGCCGGCAATCGCCAGCGGGCGATGGCGACGGTTGGCGTCTCCACCCTTGGTCGTGTGGGACTGATGGCGATCGCGGTGCTGCTCGCGGGCATCGTCGAACGTGAGGCCGGCCTCACCTCCGCGATCCTCGTCTTGGTCCTCTTCACCGTCTCCTTCGCCGCCCAGGGCATCGCTCACCTCTTCGACGAAGGACCGGAGGTGGGCAAGGCATGAAGACCAAGACCAAGGTCTTCATCGGGCTCGGCGTCTACTTCGGCATCGCGATCCTGATGCTGCTGATCTTCGGCAGCAGCGGCAAAAACGAAGCCTTCCAGCCCCAGAACGAGTTCAAGCTCGAACCGTGGGTCTCGATCCACCTCGCCGGGATCGACCTCAGCATCAACAAGGCGGTGCTCTACCTGGTGCTGGCAAGCGTGCTGACGATGGGCGTCATGGTCTGGATCTCACGCCGCATGCAGCAGAAACCGAACCGCGTGCAGACCGCGATCGAGGTCGCCTACGACCTGACCAAGAACAACATCACCGGCGGCAACCTTGATGCGGCGACGGCGACGCGCTGGTTCCCCTTCCTCGCCGCGCTCTTCTTCTGGATCTGGTTCTCCAACATGATCGGCTTCCTGCCGCTGCCGACGAATACCGAGCACACGGTCAACGTCTTTGGGCTGGCGATCCCCTCCTTCGCGATCTACGCCGCCACCGCCAACCTCTCGATCCCACTGGTGCTGACCCTGGTGGTCTGGATCTCCTACCACGTCGAAGGCATCCGGGCGAAGGGTCTCTTCAAGTACCTGGCCAGCTGGCTGCCGCCGGGACTCGAGGACATGAACCCGCTCGCCAAGGGCTTCATCTTCATCATCGAGGCGATCTCGCATTTCGCCCGCCTGATCTCGCTCTCGGTGCGACTCTTCGCCAACATCCTCGCCGGCCACCTGCTGCTGCTCTTCATGGGCGGCGGGCTCGCCGTCCTGCTCGGCATCGCCGCGCTCGGCGCCCTCACCTTCCCGCTGGCCTTCTTCTTCTTCATCCTCGAGGTTGGCCTTATCGCCACCCTGCAGGCCTTCATCTTCTCGACTCTTACCGCTATCTACCTCGGCGGAGCGACCTCCGCCAGCCATTAGAAAAGGAGCGCTACCTCAAATGGACCTGTCCCCAGTTTCCGCCGCGATCTCTGACGAAGGGATCGAAGCCGCCGGCAAGGCGATCGCCCTCGGCGTTGGAGCCGGCCTTGGTTCGATCGGCGCCGGCATCGGCATCGGCATCATCTTCGGCAAGGAGATCGAGTCGGTCGCCCGCCAGCCCGAGATGAAAGACGAGCTGCAGAGCATCCGCTGGCTCGGCTTCGCGCTTACCGAGGCCGTGGCCTTCTACACCTTCATCTTCGGCCTGATCGCCTTCTTCCTCTAGATCGATGATCGGGGTTCTCGGCTACATATCCGCGCTTCCGCTTGCCGCTGAGAGCGGCGGCGAAGAAGGCGGCAGCTTCCTGGTCTCACCGGGCCTCGGCCTGATGATCTGGACGCTGGTCCTCTTCCTCTTCACGATGTGGGTGTTGAGCAAGGTCGCCTTCCCGAAGATCCAGGAGGCGCTCGACAAGCGAGCGAAGACGATCAGCGAGTCGATCGAGGCTGCTGAAAGGCAGCGCAAAGAGTCCGATGAGCTGTTGGCCGAGTACCGCGAGCGCCTCAACGAGGCTCGCGAGCAGGCCGACGACATCATGGCCCGCGCCCGCAAGGCGGCGGAAACCGCCGAGGCGGAGGCAAAAGTCGCTGGCAGGGAGAAGGGCGAGGAGCTCGTTGCCGCTGCCCAGCGCGAGATCGACGCGGCGACCCGGCGCTCGCTCGACCAGATCCGCAAGGAGGTCGCCGACCTCACCGTGCTGGCGACCGAGAAGGTCACCCGCAAGTCGCTCAGCGAGGACGATCAGCGCCGCTTGGTCGAGGAGGCGCTCAGCGAGGTCGATTTCACCGCCCTCTCCGGCGCGGAGGAGTCGCGTAACTAATGCAGGAAGCGGCTCGCGTATATGCCGAGGCCCTCTTCGACGTGGCCAAGGACAAAGGCAAGCTTGACGCGGTGCGCGACGAACTGGCCCAGTTCGCCGATGCCGTCGACGGCAACCGCGAGCTGCAGGTCTTCTTCTTCAGTCCCTACTTCTCCTCAGCCGAGAAGGTGGCGGGCCTGAAGCGCGCCGTTTCTGGTGTCGATGCGGAGCTGCTCAACTTCCTCGAGCTGCTGATCGAGAAGCAGCGGATGCCGGAGATCTTCCGCATCCGCCGCCAGCTGGACGAGCTTTGGAAGCAGGAGAACCGGCGCATCGACGTCACCGTCACCAGCGCCGTCGCGTTGGAGTCGTCGGTGGTCGAGAAGGTGGGCGAGGAGATCGAGCGCCAGACCGGCCAGAAGGTCGAGCTGTCCAGCCGCGTCGACGCCGAGATCCTCGGCGGCATCGTCTTGCAGGTCGGCAACAAGGTGCTCGACGCGAGCATCCGCAGTCGCTTGGAGAAACTTCGAAAGAGCGTCGCTCAAGCGGCGTAAGGAGGCATAGAGCACCCCAATGGACATCAAGCCCGACGAGATCGCAAGCATCCTCCGCGAGAGGATCGAGGGACTGGACACGGAATCCGCTGACCTTGCCGAGGTCGGCACCGTGCTCTCCGTCGCCGACGGCATCGCCCGTATTCACGGCCTCGACAACTGCATGGCGCTGGAGATGCTGGACCTGCCGCACGGCGTCACCGGCCTCGCGCTCAACCTCGAGGAGGACAACGTCGGCGCCGTTCTCTTCGGCGAGTGGGACAAAGTCGTCGAGGGCGACACGGTCAAGCGCACCGGCCACCTGCTGCGGATCCCGGTCGGCGACGAGCTGCTCGGCCGCATGGTCGACCCGCTCGGCCGCCCGCTCGACGACGCCGGCGAGGTCGCGACCACGCAGACCCGCCCGGCCGAGTTCAAGGCCCCGGGCGTCGTCCAGCGCCAGCCGGTGACCGAACCGGTCCAGACCGGGCTGATGTCAATTGACGGCATGATTCCGATCGGCCGCGGCCAGCGAGAGCTGATCATCGGCGACCGCCAGACCGGTAAGACCGCGATCGCGATCGACACGATTATCAACAACCGCGACAAGGACATGGTCTGCATCTACGTCGCGATCGGCCAGAAGATGTCGACCGTGGTCCAGCTCAAGCAGGTGCTGGAGGAAAACGGCGCGATGGAGAACACGATCATCGTCGCCGCCCCCGCTGACGAGGCGGCGCCGATCAAGTTCATCGCCCCCTACGCGGGCTGCGCGATGGGCGAGCACTTCCTCTACAACGGCAAGGCCGCGCTCTGCGTCTACGACGACCTGACCAAGCACGCCTACGCCTACCGCCAGATGTCGCTGCTGCTGCGGCGCCCGCCGGGACGCGAGGCTTACCCGGGTGACGTCTTCTACCTGCACTCTCGCCTGCTGGAGCGCGCGGTCAAGCTCAACGACGACCTCGGCGGCGGCTCGCTGACGGCGCTGCCGATCATCGAGACCCAGGCCTCCGACGTCTCCGCCTACATCCCGACCAACGTGATCTCGATTACCGACGGTCAGATCTTCCTCGAGTCCGACCTCTTCTACTCCGGCGTGCGCCCGGCGATCAACGTCGGCATCTCGGTCTCGCGGGTGGGTGGTAACGCGCAGACCAAGGCGATGAAGAAGGTCGCCGGCAAGCTGCGCCTCGACCTTTCCCAGTACCGCGACCTCGAGGCCTTCGCCCAGTTCGGCTCCGAGCTCGATCCCGAGACGCAGAAGACGCTGAACCGCGGTGAACGGCTGGTCGAGCTGCTCAAGCAGAAAGAGCGCGAGCCGCTCGAGGTGGCCGACCAGGTCGCCGCGATCTACTCCGGCACCGGTGGCTACCTCGACCGGATCGCCACTGAGCGCGTCGGCGAGTTCCTCGGCGACCTGAAGATCCGCCTGCACTCCGAGAAGGCCGAGCTGCTGAAGCGGATCAGCGACAGCGGCAAGCTCGAGGAGGCCGACGAGGAGGAGTTGGGCAAGGCGATCGGCGAGTTCGTCGACGACTTCGGCGCCGACTTCGACGAGCACGGCGACCCGATCGAGAAGGGCGAGTCGGATCGGATCAAGTCCGAGGAGGAGCGCGCCAAGCCCTCTCGCACTGCCGAAGCTGAGGCCGAGGAGACCGAGAAGGAGGCGACGCCGGCGTAGCTCGCAGCTGACGCCGGTACCCGCCCATGGCCACTCAGAAGGACGTCAAGAATCGCATCGCGTCGATCAAGAACATCAACAAGATCACGCGCGCGATGGAGATGGTTGCCGCGGCGCGCCTGCGCCGGGCCGAGCAGCGGATCGACCAGATGCGGCCCTACGCGCAGTCGATGCGCAAGCTCACCCGCCGCGCCGCCGAACAGGCGGGCGGGGTCTCGCGCGTGCCGGTGCTGGAAGAACACGCCGAGGAGAAGCGCGTCGGCATCGTCCTCGTCACCGGCGACCGCGGCCTGGCCGGCGCCTTCAACACCAACATCATTCGCGACGGCCTGCGCCTGCGCGACGAGCTGCGCGGCGAAGGCAAGGAGGTCGTCTTCTCGGCCGTCGGCCGCAAGGGCGTCTCGGCGCTGACCTTCCGCAAAGAGGAGCCCCAGTCTTCCTACGTCGGCTTCACCGACCGGCCCGCTTTCGCCAACGCCCGCGAGATCGGCGAGGAGCTGACCGCCCTCTACGTCGACGAGGAGCTCGACCGGGTCGAGATGGTCTACAACCGCTACGTCTCGCCGCTGACCCAGCACGTCTGGCGGCAGACGCTCCTGCCCCTGCAGCAAGCCGACGTGATCGGCGAGGGGGTCGAGGCGGAGGAAGAGGAGGGCGAGGAGACCGAGATCGAGAAGGCGCACCGCCAATCGCTCTGGGTCTACGAGCCCGAAGCGGAGGAGCTGCTGGCCCGACTGATTCCCGAGTACGTGAACATCTCGGTGTACCGGGCCCTGCTTGAGTCCGCCGCCTCAGAGCTGGGGGCGCGGATGACCGCGATGCGCAGTGCCGCCGAGAACGCTGAAGAAATGATGGGCGATCTGACCCTGGAGATGAACCGGGTCAGGCAGGCCGAGATCACCCAGGAGATCCTCGAGGTCGTCGCCGGCGCCGAGGCGCTTGGATAAAGCTGAGAATCGAGAAAAGGAACCAATGTCTGAGAGCAACGGAGCAAACGTAGGGCGAGTCGAGCAGGTGACCGGCGTTGTTGTCGACGCGGTCTTCCCGGACAAGCTGCCGGAGATCTACTCGGCAGTGAAGATCCAGATGGCTGGCGACGCCGACAACGAGGCGACCGAACTGGTCTGCGAGGTGCAGCAGCACCTCGGCGACGACCGGGTTCGCACCGTGGCGATGGACGCCACCGACGGCCTGCAGCGCGGCGACAAGGTGATCGACACCGGCGGCCCGATCTCGGTTCCGGTCGGCGACGCCACCCTGGGCCGCATCTTCAACCTGCTCGGTGAGCCGATCGACCTCGGCGAGCCGGTGCAGACCGAGGAGCGCTGGCCGATCCACCGCTCCGCGCCCGAAGCTTCGGAGCTCGCTCCGACCCAGGAGATCCTCGAGACCGGGATCAAGGTGATCGACCTGCTCGCGCCCTACGCCAAGGGCGGCAAGGTCGGGCTCTTCGGCGGTGCCGGCGTCGGCAAGACCGTCTTGATCCAGGAGCTGATCCGCTCGATCGGCGAAGAGCACGAAGGCCTCTCTGCCTTCTGCGGCGTCGGCGAGCGCTCGCGCGAGGGCAACGACCTCTGGCTCGAGATGAAGGAGTCCGGCGTCATCGACAAGACGATGCTGGTCTTCGGCCAGATGAACGAGCCCCCCGGAGCCCGCCTCCGCGTCGCTCTCTCCGGCCTGACCATGGCTGAATACTTCCGCGAGCAGGGTGGCCAGGACGTGCTGCTCTTCATCGACAACATCTTCCGTTTCGTCCAGGCGGGCTCCGAGGTATCAGCCCTGCTCGGCCGCATGCCTTCCGCCGTCGGCTACCAGCCGACGCTGGAGACCGAGATGGGCGAACTGCAGGAGCGGATCACCTCGACCGAGCGTGGCTCGGTGACCTCGGTGCAGGCGATCTACGTCCCAGCCGATGACCTCACCGATCCGGCTCCGGCCTCCGTGTTCGCCCACCTCAACGCGACCACGACGCTCTCGCGCTCGATCTCGGAGAAGGGGATCTACCCGGCCGTCGACCCGCTCGACTCGACCTCGACGATTCTCAAGCCCGGCGTCGTCGGCGAGGAGCACTACCGCACCGCGACCGAGGTCCAAGAGGTCCTGCAGCGCTACAAGGAGCTGCAGGACATCATCGCCATCCTCGGCATCGACGAGCTCTCCGACGAGGACAAGCAGACGGTCACCCGCGCCCGCAAGATCGAGCGCTTCCTCTCGCAGCCGTTCTTCGTCGCCGAGCAGTTCACCGGCCGCAGCGGCGAGTACGTGCCAGTGGCTGAGACGGTGCGCGGCTTCCGCGAGATCCTCGACGGCGAGCACGACGACCTCTCCGAGGGCGCCTTCTACATGAAGGGCGGCATCGACCAGGTCACTGCCGACGCTGGAGCGGCCGCGGCCGCCTAAGGACCTCGCAATGGCTGCCGAGCACATGGTCGACGTCGAAGTCCTCACCCCGGAGGGGGAGGTCTTCAACGGCGAAGTGCGCCAGGTCTCGACCCGCACCGCGGTCGGCGAGCTGGGCATCCTCGCCAACCACGCGCCGCTGCTGGCGGCGCTGGCGCCAACCGAGCTGCGCCTCCACGTCAGCGACTCGGAGACCAAGCGCTACGCCCAGGCTCACGGCTGGCTCCAGGTCTTCGGCAACCACGCCAAGCTGCTGGTCGAGGAAGCCCTCGACCCCAACGAACTCGATGCCGGCACGCTCAAAGAGCAGCTGGCGGATGCCGAGCAGCGGCTCAAAGAGTCCGAGGACGGCAGCGGTGCGTATGCCCGGGCGGAGAAGGACCGCGATCGGGCTGAGGCGTTTCTGGCGATCGCCCAGGCTTAAGAGGATTTGGCCAGGATCCGATCCTGGCCCACGCTAAAACGCTGTGCCTATTATGGCCTCGTGGCAGGGAGGATCGGGATCAAAACACCCGGTGACTCGTTCCAGGCAGGCATTGTTCGACGATGATTGCCCAGCGGACGAGAAAGACCCTTTGGACCAGGGCGGCTAATCGCTGTGCGATCTGCCGGTGCAGGCTGACCAAGGACCCAAACCACTTCCGGGATGGAGAGGCGATTCTCGGAATGGAGTGTCACATCGTCGCGCGGCGGCCGGGAGGCCCGCGGAGCGGCAACATCTCTTCTCGTGAGATCGACGCCTACCGGAACCTGATCCTCCTTTGCCCAACCCATCACAAGGAGGTTGACGACCAGCCACATGAGTACACGATCGAGGCACTGCGTGAGATCAAGCGCAAGCATGAGGAGTGGGTCGACGAAACGTTGGAGTGGCGAGCAAGCCTGCCAGATTCATTCTGGGCAAAGGTCAAGAAGGAGGCGGAGGAACTCCTTCTCGAGCAGGCACAGGAGGTCGATGGAGGCATCGATGATCTGGTCGAGGGCCTGGGGGTATTCGCGCTGATGACCGCGGAGTTGCTTGCTGCTCCTGAACTGGCTTTCTTTATCCGGGGGGAGACCGGCGAGGTCTCTCTAGCTTTCAAGTCCGAAGAAGATTTGGTCTTCTTTGCGCACGCTGATTTCGATGGTTTTTCGGCCGGGTTCTCCACCTTCGAGCGAGCATCCGCCATCGAGGATTACACCGATGAGGTCCAGCTCTACCGAGAAGGCGCGTCGACTGAGGATGGCAATGAGGAGGAGGACTCAAGGATCTTTCTGCTTGCGGGCTCGGCGCTCTTGCACGTTGCCGAACAGGTCAAGAGCGGGGAGGCGGTTTTTTATATCCGGGACACGCCTCCTGGAGACATCCCGCAGCTTGCCTTCCGAGTCGAGGGCGAGGACGTGCTCTTCGCCGCGGGTCCGGTTGGGGCTTTCGACAAAGCCCACGAGGACTTCGCTGACGCGGATCCCATCGACATAACCGACACCGTCCGGGTGAAGATGTTCCTCGATACCTACACGCAGGCGATGGAGGAAGACGATGAGGACGCCAAGGTCGGGTTCATCGCCAATTACTTCGCGGTCTCCGTCCTCGGGGCGTTCGATGAGGGGACTGTCGCAGTGGAGACCGGGGATGAGGAGAAAGCACTGTTCGCAAAGCTCCTGCGAGATCGCTTCTACGAGGCGCTGCTGATGCTGAGAGCGGCCCATCAGAAGCCCGGCGATCCGCGAATTCGCGCCTGGGTCGAGGAGAACCTGGATCCACTTCCACCCGATGGGTTCAATGCTGCTCTGCCGGGGGCCTGCGCGAAGGCGGTTGCTGAGCTGGCCGAGGAGATAGGGCTGGACAAGGACCATAGAGCGAAGCTCGAGAAAGGCGCGCTCGACTCGCTCCACCACGCGATCTTGCTCTTCAGTCGCTTTGACGAAGACGAGAAGGCGCAGGAGCCGATTGCCATTTTGACCCTGGAACGGCTTCAGTGGTGGCGGAAGCCCGAGGCCGGGACGGAGATCGCGGAGATGGCGCATGGGACCGCTTAGCAAGCGGGCTACGCTGCTGTAGGCGGCGATTTCGCGGTTCAAATACCGTCCGGACATGGACGTTCGAGTCAGTGGCAGGCGACGCGGATCCCTTGCAGGAGGAGTCTCGGATGAGCGATGAGCTCGTTGCGCTCGTCTCGCGGCTGGTCAGCTACGACAGTGCCGAGCCTGATGGGGTGCTGGAAGCAGCGGGGTTCATCGAAGGGTGGTTGGACTCGCGCGGGATCCAGGTCGAGAGCGATGAGGTGCGGGGCCTGCCGGTTCTGAAGGCGGAAGTCGGGCCTGAGGACGCGCCGACCGTGGTGCTGCACGGGCATATCGATGTCGTCCCCGCCCAGGCTGGGCAGTTCGAGCCGCGGGTGGAGGGGGATCGGCTCTACGGGCGGGGGGCCTATGACATGAAGGGCGGGCTGGCGGCAATGCTTCTGGTCACGGCGGCGATGCGGGATCAGGACGGGGTGCGGGTGCGGCTGGGGATCGTCGGCGATGAGGAGTCGGAGGAGGAAGTCGAACGGGGCTCCGATCATCTGGTCGACAGCGGCTTCCTTGGGGACTTCGCGATTACGGGGGAGCCGACTGATCTGCACATCGGGGTCGAGGCCAAGGGGGTGCTGGCGCTGCGGGTGACGGTTGAGGGGACGGCCGCCCATGGAGCGACGCCTTGGCTGGGCGAAAACGCGGTTTTGAGGGCGATTGACGTTTTCCGCAGTATCGAGTCGCTACCGTTCGCACGGCACTCCTCGGAGCTCTTCGATCGCCCCTCGATCAACCTCGGTCGGATCCTGGGCGGCGACGCGCTCAACAAGGTGCCCGACCGATGCGCCATCGACGTCGACATCCGCTACCTGCCCGATCAGGATCCCGCCGCTCTGCTGGAGCAGGTGGAGGGGATACACGCGGCCAAAGTCGAGCAGCTCTTCACCCGGCCGCCGGCAGTTGTCGATCGCGAGCTGCCCTACGTGCTCGCCCTGCGCGAGGCGGCGACCGCGCACCACGACGGCGAGCCGATGAGCGTCGGCCGCGACGGGGCCTCCGATGCGGTCTCCTTCCTGCGCGTCGGCGTGCCGGCGGTCGAGTTCGGCCCGGCCGGGGAAGGGCACCACGGACCGGGGGAGTGGGTCTCGGTCTCCTCGCTGCACACCTACCGGCAGACCCTCGACACCTTCCTGCGCTCGCTTCCCGCCCGCCTCGCCGCTTGAGGGACCGTGGCTGAGTCGGGCCTGAGCAAGCCGCCGCCCTCGGGCGACCACGAGCCGGCGCCGAAGCCGAAGCGCTTCTGGTGGCGCTTCAGCCTCGGCTCGCTGGTGATCGTCGTCGCCGTTGCCGCGGCGACCTCGGCCAGCATCCTGCTCTACATCGGCAGCATCGCCACGGCGCTCTCGCACCACAACGTCTACAACGCCAAACTGCACCGCTACCTCTCCAAGGTCAACGGCGGCGAGCCCGAGAACATCCTCATCCTCGGCTCCGACAAGCGCGCCAACCTGGCCGAAGACCCGGGCCGCTCCGACACGACGATCCTGCTGCGCCTCGACCCCGACCGCGAAGCGATCGCGGTGATGTCGATTCCGCGTGACCTCAAGGTTGAAATCCCCGGCTACGGCACGGAAAAGTTCAACGCCGCCTACACCTTCGGCGGGCCGAAGCTGACCCTGCAGGTGGTCAAGGAACTGACCGGCCTGCAGATCAACCACGTCGTCAACGTCGACTTCCTCGGCTTCGTTCGCGCCGTCGACGCGATCGGCTGCGTCTACACCGACGTCGACCGCCGCTACTACCACTCCAACGTCGGCGTGCCGGCCGCCGAACAGTATTCGGAAATCAACATCAAGCCGGGCTATCAGCTGCTCTGTGGCAAGAAGGCGCTGGAGTACGTGCGCTACCGCCACACCGACACCGACATCGTCCGCTCGGCCCGCCAGCAGGACTTCCTTAGCTCGGCGCGGGAGCGGGTGCCGATCTCCAAGCTCGTGCTCGGCCAGAACGACCTGGTCGACATCTTCACCAAGTACACGACCTCCGACATCAGCGACACGGAGACGATGCTGCAGGTGCTGAAGCTCTTCGTCGCCTCGCGCAATGCAGCAATCAGGGAGGTCCACTTCCCGGCCGAACTAGGACCCAGCTATGTCTACGCCTCTTCCGAAGCGATCCACGAAGCCGTCGACAAATTCCTCGGCATCGAAGCGAGCGCTGGCCCGCTGGGCGAACTCGACGAAGGCCGCAACGAAAACGGCGGCAAGTCCGGCAAGAAGAGCAAGCACCACAAGGCTCCGAAGCCCCATATCGCCAAGCCGAAGCCGCCCGGGAGCGACGGTTTGGTGCCGGACCGCGAAGCTGGCGAAGTGGAGGCGAAGAGCGTTGCGCGCAAGGTCAGCGCCGGTTTTCCCGTTTTCTACCCGACGCGCCTACCGTCCGGCGCCTACTACCAGGAAGACAATTCCTATGAACACATCCAGAATCCGCGTGCCTACCACCTGCGCGACACCGACGAAGAGCGCCACGGCGCCTATCGCATGGTGGTCGAGTGGCCGCTCTCGGACGGGATCCACTACTTCGGCCTGCAGGGGATCCAGGGCTGGTCGGACCCGCCGATCCTCGATAGCCCGAGCCTGACCAAGACGATCAATGGACGGGAATACGACATTTACGTGGACGGCGACCGCATATCGCTGGTCGCCTGGCATCGTGGCAACAACTCCTACTGGGTCGCCAACGACCTGCTCAACACCTTGAGCAACGATCAGATGATGGGAATCGCCCGTTCAGCCGATGTGAAGGTCCCCAACCAGAAGCGCAGAAGGGGGAAGCCGAAGCGATGAGTGCTGAGAGAGAGCCGATTGGGGTGATCGGGGTCGGCTGGGTCGGCCTCGTTACCGCTGCCTGCTTCGCCGAGGTCGGCCACCAGGTGATCGCTCGCGACATCCTTCCGGAGAAGGTCGAGTCGCTCTCGCGCGGCGAGATCACGATCCACGAGCCGGGCCTCGGCGAGCTGCTCAAGCGCAACGCCGAGCGCCTCACCTTCACCACCGACATGTCGGAGCTGCTCGAGGGCGCGAAACTGCTCTTCGTCTGCGTCGACACGCCGCCGACCCGCTCCGGCGATGCCGACCTCTCGCGGGTGCGCTCGGTGGTCGAGGATCTGCCAGCCGACAGCGATCATGTGCTGGTGATGAAGAGCACGGTTCCCGCCGGCACCGGCAACTCGATCCGCCGTGATCGGCCCGGGCTCTCCTACGTCTCCTGTCCCGAGTTCCTCAAGGAGGGCTCGGCGGTCGAGGACTTCCTCCATCCCGACCGCGTCGTCGTCGGCGCCGATGCCGGCGACGAGGAGGCCGGCGACGCCGTCGCCCGCCTCTACCAGCCGCTCGGCGGCGAGCTGGTCCGCACCGACGTCACTAGCGCCGAGATGATCAAGCTTGCCTCCAACGCGTTTCTCGCCACCAAGATCTCCTTCGTCAACGAGATTGCCAATGTCTGCGAGAAGGTCGGCGCCGACGTCAGCGAGGTTGCGCGTGGCATGGGCCTGGACCAGCGCATCGGGCCGGCCTTCCTGCGCGCTGGCATCGGCTACGGTGGCTCCTGCTTCCCCAAGGACGTCAGTGCTTTGAAGATGCTGGCCGGCAACAGCGGCTACCACTTCCAATTGCTGGGCGCGGTGATCGAAGTGAATGAGCTGCAGAAGCGCCGCGTCGTGCAGAAGCTGCAGAATCATCTCGGCTCGCTGGTTGGCAAGCGCGTGGCGCTGCTCGGCCTCGCCTTCAAGCCGCACACCGACGACATGCGCGAGGCCTCGAGCCTGGTGCTGGCGGCGCGTCTGGAAGGGGAGGGCGCTGAAGTGGTCGCTTATGACCCGGTCGCCGACGGCGTCGCCCGCGAGCTCTTCGACGGGGTCGAGTTCCGCGACTCCGCCCTGGAGACGCTGGAGGGCGTCGACGCCGCGATCCTGGTCACCGAGTGGCCGGAGTTCGCCGAGCTCGATTGGGCCGCCGCGGCGGAGACGATGGCCCGTCCGCTGCTGATCGACGGTCGCAACTTCCTCGACTCGCGCCTGCTCGAGTCGGCGGGCTTCGAGTACGAGGGCATTGGCCGGGCGGTTGAAGGCTCGGTCCCAGCGGGTACTGCCGAGTAGTGCAAGCGATCGTTCTGGTTGGGGGCGAGGGAACGCGGCTTCGGCCGCTGACCACGACCGTCCCCAAGCCGGCCCTGACCCTCGTCGACCGACCCTTCCTCGCCTACATGATCGAGTGGCTGGCCGGGCATGGCGTCAGCGAGGTGGTCCTTGCCTGCGGCTTCCTTCCCGACGTCCTGCGCGAGGCGTTGGCCGACGAGGAGGAGCGGGCCGGGGTCTCGATCTCCTACGTGGTCGAGCCCGAGCGGCGCGGCACGGCCGGCGCGATTCGCTTTGCCGCCGACGAGCTCGGCGACCGGCTCGACGATCGCTTCCTCGCCCTCAACGGCGACGTCCTCACCGACCTCGACCTGACCGCGCTGCTGCGCGCTCACGACGAGCGTGGGGCGCAGGCGACGCTGGGGTTGCACCCGGTTGAGGACTCTTCCGCCTACGGCCTTGTGCACAGCGACGCGGAGGGGGCGGTGCTCGAGTTCCTCGAGAAGACCGGCGAGGCAGTGCCGGGGGAGATCAACGCCGGCATGTATGCGCTGGAGCGCTCGGTGCTCGAGCTGATCCCGCCCGGCGAGGAGGTCTCGATCGAGCGCGACGTCTTCCCGCGATTGGTCGGCGAGGGCCTGCACGGGCTGCGGCTCGACGGCTACTGGATGGACATCGGCACCCCCGAGCGCTACCTGCAGGCGAGCTGGGACATCCTCGAGCGACGCGTTGACACCCGGGTGCGACCGACTGCGCCGGGGATGCACGTCGGTGCCGAGGTCCATATCGCTGAGGGCGCCACGGTCGGACCGCGGGTCGTCCTCGGCAGCGGCTCCCGGGTCGAAGCCGGCGCCGAGGTGCGCGACTCGGTCCTGCTCGACCGCTGCGTGGTGGGGGAGGGGGCGCGGGTCAGCGGTTCGATCCTCTCCGCCGGAGTCGTGCTGGAGGCCGGGGCCAGGCTGGAGGGCAGCGTCGCCGGCCAGGATGAAAGAGTGCCGGCCTGATGCTCGACGACATCCTCGCCATTCCTGACCACCTGCGCGACGCCCTCTGGCGGGTCGATTCGGCGCGGCTGGAGACAAGTGAGGCCGTCGGCCTGATGGTCTGCGGCATGGGGGGGTCGGCGATCGGCGGCGACCTTGCCGCCGCCGCGCTCGGCGACCGGCTGACCCGGCCGCTGCTGACCGTGCGCGGCTATGAGCTGCCGAGCTGGGCGACGCCCGAGTGGGCCGTGCTCTGCTCCAGCTACTCGGGCAATACCGAGGAGACGCTCGCCTGCTTTGCCGCCGCCGAAGCCCTGGGCGCTCGCCGGCTCGTCGCCAGCACCGGCGGTGAGCTGGTCGACGGCGCGCGCGAGAGCGGCGTGCCGGTGATCGGCCTGCCCGGCATCCTGCCCGCACCCCGCACCGCGGTCGCCTACATGCTCGTCTGCGCCAGCGAGGTCGCGGCGGCGGTGGGGGTCGCGCCGCGCATCCACACCGAGATCGATGCGGCAGCCGCCTTTCTCGAGCGGGAGTCCGGCAGCCTGCAGGCGCGCGCGGAGGAGATCGTGGCTCGGGTCGGCGATACGGTCGTGGTGGTTACCGGGGCCGACCTGACCGCACCGGTCGCGCGGCGCTGGAAGACCCAGATCAACGAGAACGCCGAGATTCCCGCCTTCTTCTCCGAGCTTCCCGAGGCCGATCACAACGAGCTCTGCGGCTGGTCCGGTGGCGAGCTCTCGTCGGTCATGCTGGAAGACAGCGACCAGCACCCGCGCGAGCGCCGCCGCTTCGAGCTGACCGCCGAGCTGATCAGGGCTAGCGGGGCCGAAGCCGTGCGGGTCGAGACCGAGGGCGAGACCCGGATCGCCCGCCTGCTCTGGGCGACGATGCTCGGCGACCTCGTCTCGCTGAAGATCGCCGAGGCGCGGGGCGTCGACCCGCTGCCGGTGACCGCGATCGAGGGCCTCAAGGTCGCTCTGGCGGGTGAGGGCTGATGAGGGCGATGGTCCTGGCGGCGGGCCTCGGCACCCGGCTGCGGCCGATCACTTACGCGGTGCCAAAGCCAATGGTGCCGGTGTTGAACCGGCCGGTGATGGAGCACAGCGTGCGGCTGCTCGTGCGCCACGGATTTAGCGAGGCGATCGCCAACCTGCACTGGTTCCCGGAGACGATCGAAGGGCATTTCGGCGACGGCTCGGACCTCGGCATCGAGCTCTCCTACAGCCATGAGGAGCAGCTGCTGGGAACGGCCGGAGGAGTGCGCAACGTCGCCGATTTCCTCGGCGATTCCTTCCTCGTCGTCGCCGGCGACGCACTCACTGACATCGACTTCACCGCGATGCGCGAGTTCCACGAATCCCACGACGGGCTCGTCACCCTGGCAACCAAGCGGGTCGCCAACACCGACGAGTACGGCGTCGTGATCGCCGGCGAGGACGGCCGTATCCAGGGCTTCCAGGAGAAGCCCGACCCGGCCGAAGCGCTCTCCGACCTGGCCAACACCTGCATCTACATGTTCCGCCGCGAGATCTTCGACTACTTCCCCGAGCCCGGTACGAGCAAAGCCGCCGGCGCCGACGATCCGCCCGAGTTCACCGACTGGGCGATGGACGTCTTCCCGGCTCTGCTCGAGAACGACGTGCCCTTCTACTCGCACGAGATCGAGGCCTACTGGAACGACATCGGAAACGCCGAGGAGCTGAGGCAGGGAAGCATCGATGCTTTGCGCGGCGCGGTCGAGGTTGAGACGGGAGTGCCCGAGGTGAGCCCCGGCATCCGCTCGGCCAGTCCGCTCGAGGGCGTCGAGGTCGAGGGCCCGGTGCTGATCGGCTCTGATGTGCGACTTGGCGCCGGTGCCCGGATCCAGGGCCCGGCGATCATCGGCGACGGTTGCGAGATCGGGGCCGGTGCCTGGGTGCGCGACTCGATCCTGCTCGCCGGCACCGAGCTGGCGGCCGAGGGAATGCTGGTCGGCGCAATCGCCGGCCGCGTCGCCAAGCCCTGACGCTTTCCTGACGGTTTGCGCACCACGCGCGCGCCGCGTCGTCGCAGGATCGGGCGGTGCGACCGCTGCCCGCCTTCCTCTCTGAGCTGATTCCGGCACTCTGCGCGGCCTGTGGGCACAGCTGCCGCTCCGGCGCGGTGCTCTGCACGCGCTGCAACCGCCGCCTCGCCGAGGCCAAGCCGCTTGCCGGCCGCGGAACTTCGGGCCTCGATCGGGTCTGGTCCTCGGCCCCACACGAGGGAGTCGCCCGCGACCTGGTTACCGCTTTGAAGTTCCGTCGCCTGCTGCCCGTCGCCGCGACGATCGCCGAGCGGATCGAGTGGCTGGCGCCGGAGAGCCTGCTCAGCGGCACGATCGTGCCGGTGCCGAGCACCGGCCTGCGCTCGCTCGGCCGCGGCTTCGATCCCGCCGCTGAGATCGCCGCGGCGCTCGCCCTGCGCACCGGCGCGCCGCTTTGCCCCGTCCTTGCGCGCAGCGACTTCGGCCGTCAGCTGGGCCGGCGACGCGCCCAGCGAATCGGCCGGCCGCCCCACGTCCACCTGCGTGGCGAGGCACCGCGCAGCGTGCTCTTGATCGACGACGTGTTGACCACCGGCGCGACGCTCTCTGCATGCGCCCGGGCTTTGCGTAGCGCCGGCTCGATCCGGGTAGCTGCAATCACCTTCACCAGGCGCCTTTGAGAGCTGCCTTTACGGGGCGGTCGCAGGGGCGTAGCATCGAGCGACCGACACCCAAGGAGGAAAAATGCGGATCGAGATACGTGGGCGCAACGTCGAGGTCACTGACGAGCTGCGAAGTCATGTGACAAAGCGATTCCGCCGGGTCGGTAGGCAGGTGTCGGAGCTGGCGACTCTCGACGTAGAGATCTACGAAGAGCGCAACCCCTCGATTGAAGACAGCCACGTCGCCGAGGCGACCCTGCGGCTGAAGGGCGTGACCCTGCGAGCCCGTGAGGCCTCGCCCGAGATGGTCCACACGATCCACGCCCTCGCCGAGGACATCCGGCGCCAGGTCAAGAAGCACCGCGAGCTGCGCCGCAAGCGCACGCAGACCCGCAAGGCGGTTGCCCGCATGCGGGGCCGGACTGCATAGGACGGGGCGATCCCACAATTCCCCGGCGAGGAGGCTGGGTGTCCTGTGGGCGAACTAGCACCCCAGCGCTGCGCGCTGGGGTGAAATTTGGTGCGCGGCCTGCGGCCGCGCGATCACCGGATTGCATTTCCGCCGCTTCGCGAACGTTCGCCCACAGGACACCCAGCCTCCTCGCCACGTCACTGCGGGACGAACCGAGCTATCTCCGGGCGCTCTCGGGACTCCGAAGCTTTCGGTAGATCGGGCCGGCAGGCGCAAGCTGAGCTTCTGAAGTTCAATGCGCGTCGAGGGGATGGCGGGAGTGCCTCTGCGGGAATGTTCGCGAAGCGGCCGCTGCACTCGTGCTTCTAGGCGCGGCGAAGCCGCGCTCTTCAATTGTCGCTAAGCGCGCGCAGCGCGCGTGCGACCTAATTCCCGCAGAGGCACTCCCGCCATCCCCACCCACCCCACCGAACATCAGGAGGTTGCCTCGACCACCTCCAGGCCCGACCCGACCACCCTCGCTACCCTTGAGCAATGCCTGCTGCAAGGGACATGGTCACGCGCGCGCTGCGCGTCGGCGAGGGGCGCAAGTTCAAGGGTTATGAGAAGCGCGCCGAGGCGATCAACCGGATCGAGCCGGAGATGGAGCTGCTCGACGATGCCGAGCTGCGCCAGGAGGCCGACGATCTGCGCAAGCGGGCCGCCGACGGCGAGTCGCTCGACGACCTGCTTTCGGAGGCCTTCGCCCTGACCCGCGAGGCCGCCCGCCGCTCGATCGGGCAGCGCCACTACGACGTGCAGCTGATCGGCGGCATGGTCCTGCACGAGGGCGCGATCGCCGAGATGAAGACGGGAGAGGGCAAGACGCTGACGGCGACCCTGGCCGTCTTCCTCAACACCCTGGCCGGTGACAGCGTCCACCTCGTCACCGTCAACGACTACCTCGCCCGCCGCGACTCCGAATGGATGCAGCCCGTCTACGACGCGCTCGGGGTCAGCGTCGCGGCGATCCAGGAGGGTGACGACCACGCCACCCGGCAGCGCAAGTACGCCTGCGACGTCGTCTACGGCACCAACTCGGAGTTCGGCTTCGACTACCTGCGCGACAACATGGCCGACGCGCTCGAGCACTGCGTCCAGCCGGGCCATCCCTTCGCGATCGTCGACGAGGTCGACAACATCCTGATCGACGAGGCGCGGACGCCGCTGATCATCTCCGGCGCCCCCGAGCAGGCGGCCCAGACCTATTACACCTTCGCCCGCCTGGCCAAACAGATGGACGGCGTCCAGGCGAAAGAGAAGCTGCGTTCTCTGGGCGAGTCCAAGGACACCTCCGAGGCCGAGCACGATTACGAATTCGACGAGAAGCACAAGACCGTCTCGCCGACCGAGAAGGGCGTCAAACGGGCCGAGGATTTCGTCGGCGTCGACAACCTCTACCTCGCCGAGCACGGCAGCCTCGTCAACCATCTCGTCCAGGCGCTGAAGGCGGAGTCGCTCTACAAGAAGGACAAGGACTACGCCGTGGTCGATGGCCAGGTGATGATCATCGACGAGTTCACCGGCCGCATCCTCGAGGGCCGGCGCTGGTCAGAGGGCCTGCATCAGGCGGTCGAGGCCAAGGAGGGCGTCGCGATCGGCGAGGAGAACCAGACCCTGGCGACGATCACCCTGCAGAACTTCTTTCGCCTCTACGACAAGCTCTCGGGCATGACCGGCACGGCGCTGACCGAGGCCACCGAGTTCATGAAGATCTACAAAGTGCCGGTGGTCGAGGTGCCGACCCACCGCCAGATGGTCAGGGCCGACCAGAACGATCAGATCTTCAAGACCAAGGACGGCAAGTGGAAAGCGGTGTTGGCGGAGATCGCCGCCCGCCACGAGAAGGGCCAGCCGATCCTGGTCGGGACCGTCTCGGTCGAGGTCTCGGAGATGATCTCGGAGGAGCTGAAACGCCAGGGGATCGAGCACGCGGTGCTCAACGCCAAGCCCGAGCACGCCGAGCGAGAGGGCGAGCGGATCGCCCAGGCTGGCCGCAAAGGCGCGGTGATGATCGCCACCAACATGGCCGGCCGCGGCGTTGACATCAAGCTCGGTGGCGACCCTGAGCAGTCGGCAATCCACGAGTTGAAGAAGAAGGGGATCGCGCCCGGCGATGAGCGCTACGAGCAGGCGCTGGCCGAGAAGGTCGCCGAGCTGGAACCGCTCTGCGCCGCCGAGGCCGAGCAAGTCCGCGAGCTGGGCGGCCTCTACATCTGCGGCACCGAGCGTCACGAGTCGCGCCGCATTGACAACCAGCTACGCGGCCGCTCCGGCCGCCAGGGCGACCCCGGCGAAACGCGCTTCTTCCTCTCCGCCGAAGACGACGTAATTCGCCTCTTCGCCGGCGACCGCATCTACAAAATCCTTGATCGCCTCGGCCCGGTCGATGATGAGGGCGAGGAAATGCCACTCGAAGCGGGCATGCTGACCAAGACGGTGGAGAACGCGCAGAAGAAGGTCGAGGAGCAAAACTTCCTGATCCGCAAACGCGTGCTCGAGTACGACGACGTGATGAACGAGCAGCGCCGCATCGTCTACAAATATCGCCGCGAGATCCTCGAGGGCCGCGACATGTCGGAGATCGCCCGCGATGAGATGGAGGGCGTGATCGAGCGGCTGGTTGATGAGTACACCCCGGGTGATGTGCTCGAGGACTGGGACATGGCGGAGATGGAGACCCAGCTGCGCCAGATCTGGCCGATCAGCGTCGAGGTCGGCTCGCTGGCGCCCGAGCAGGTTGACCGCGAGAAGCTCAAGGACGAGCTCGACGACGACGCGATGAACGCCTACGACGAGCGCGAAGGCACCTTCGGCGAAGAGCTGATGCGCTACCTGGAGCGCTCGATCCTGCTGCAGGTGATCGACAACCGCTGGCGCGAACACCTCTACGACATGGACTACCTGCGCGAGGGCATCCACCTGCGCGGCTTCGCCCAGATCGACCCGCTGGTCGCCTACAAGAACGAGGGCTTCGGCATGTTCGAGGAACTGATGCACTCGATCTGGGAGGAGTTCAGCAAACTGATCTTCCACGTCGAGGTTGAGGTCAATCAGGCCCAGGCGCAACAGGCATTTGGTGGCAACGGCGGCAACGCGCCGGCGGCGCTCTCCTACTCCGGCGGCACGCCCGATGCCCAGCCCTCGGCGCTGCAACAGGTGGCTGCCGGCGCCGGGCCGATCGAAGTCGGTGCCGGCACCGCCGCCGGCAATGGCGGCAGCGAGGTGGTCGAGACGGTGGTCAAGAGCGAGCACGAGAACATCGGCCGCAACGACCCCTGCTGGTGTGGCAGTGGCAAGAAGTACAAGAAGTGCCACGGTGCGTAGCGCGCTTTGAGTCACGACTCGGTGCGCGAGTTCATTCGCGCCTTCAACGAGCGGGACCTGGATGCCTTCGTCGCGACGCTCGACCCCGAGGTCGAGCTGCACGCGGCAAGGGGGCTGCGCAAGGGCGTCGAGGCGGCGCGGGTTTGGGCGACGCGGGAGCCCGGCGGCGTGCAGCAGACAATTGAGCTGGAGGAGCTCTTCGAGGATGACACCGAGTCCGGGGCCGGCAGGGCGCTGGCGCTGATCAGGCGGGTCTGGCGCTGGGAGGAGGATGACTCGACCGCGGGTGAGGACGAGATGGCCTGGCTCTTCGAGCTACACCGGCAGCGGATCCGTGGCTGGCGCCCTTTCGAGGACCGCGAGGCCGCATGGCAGGCGTACCATGGAGGCGATGGGAGCTCCGGCAGCTGAGAATCGCGAGGCGACTGAGGCCTGGAGCGGCCCGCTGTTTGAGCGCTTCGTGCAGTACCGCGACCTCGTCGCCGGCGGCCTCGGGGCGCACGGCGATGCGGCAATGGCGGCGCACCCGCCGCGGCCGGGTGATCGCGTCGTCGATCTCGGCTGCGGTTTCGGCGACACGACGCAGCGGCTGGCTGAGCTGGTTGGCGCTGACGGCGAGGCTTTGGGAGTCGACGTCTCCGAGCCCTTCATTGAGCTGGCCCGCAGGGAGGCGGAGGGGGCCGCTGCCGCCAACGTCCGTTTCGCGGTCGGCGACGTGCAGGTCACGGCGTTTGAGGAGAGCTTCGATTACGCCTTCTCGCGGATGGGGATCATGTTCTTCGCCAACCCGGTGCAGGCGCTGCGCAACGTCTGCCAAGCGCTCTCGCCGGGGGGAACGCTCTGCGCCGTGGTCTGGCGGCGCAAGCTCGACAACGAGTGGGTCAGCCGGGCGGAGGTGATCGTCGACAAGTACCTCGATCACCCCGAGGAGAGTGACCAACCAACCTGCGGCCCGGGGCCGTTCTCGATGGCCGATGCCGACACGGTCAGCGAGCAGTTCAAGATTGCCGGCTTCGAGCAGGTCAGCTTCCAGCGCTGCGACCTGCCGCTGAAGATCGGCAGCGACCTCGACCACGCGGTCGAGTTCAACATGGCGCTCGGACCGGCCGGCGAGGTGTTGCGCCTCTGGGAAGACCGGATCGAGGAGATCAAGCCGAAGATCGCGGCCGACCTGCGTGAGGCCCTGGCCGACCTCGACGGTCCCAACGGCGTCTACGCGCCGGCCTCGACCTGGATCATCAGCGCGCGGGCTCCGCAGTAAGCGTCGAATAACCTGTCGGTATGGCTGAGGCCGCGCAAACCGATTCCGTGCCCGCGCGGCTGGCCGAGATCCGCGAGCAGTTGTCCCTGCTCTCGGACTACCTTTGACCCGGCTTCGCTCGAAGCAGAGGCCGAGCGGCTGGAGCAGGAGATGCAGCGCCCCGGCTTCTGGGATGACCAGGACGCCGCGGCTCGCACCTCGGCCGCTCATGCCCGCGCCCAGCGCAAGCTGAAGACCTTCCGCGAGCTCGAGTCGGAGGCCGGAGACCTCGACGAGCTGGCCGAGATGGCGGCCGAAGACGAGGAGATGGCGAGCGAGCTGGCGACCCAGCTGGCCTCGGTCGAGCGCCGGCTCGGCGAGCTGGAAGAGGCGCGGCTGTTCAGCGGCGAGTACGACGCCGGCGACGCCGTTGTCACCGTCCACGCCGGGGCCGGCGGCACCGACTCCCAGGACTGGGCGGAAATGCTGCTGCGCATGTACCTGCGCTGGGCCGAGCGCCGCGGCTTCGAGGTCGAGATGAAGGAGGCCTCGCCGGGAGAGGAGGCGGGGCTGAAGTCGGCCACCTTCATCGCCCACGGCGAGAATGCCTACGGCCTCTTCGCCGCCGAGCGTGGCGTCCACCGCCTGGTGCGGATCTCCCCCTTCGATTCCTCGGCCCGGCGCCACACCAGCTTCGCCCAGCTCGACGTTGGCCCGCTGGTCGACGAAAGCGTCGAGGTCGAGATCGACGACGCCGACCTGAGGGTCGATACCTACCGTGCCTCCGGCGCCGGCGGCCAGCACGTCAACAAGACCGACTCGGCCGTGCGCATCACCCACATCCCGACCGGCGTCGTCGTGCAGTGCCAGAACGAGCGCTCGCAGATGCAGAACAGGGCGGTGGCGATGCAGTTCCTGCGCTCGAAGCTGATCGAGCTGGAGGAGCGCAAACGGGCCGAGCAGCTGGCCAAGGAGCGCGGTGAAGTCAAGGACGTCGCCTGGGGCTCGCAGATCCGCAGCTACTTCCTGCATCCCGACCAGCGGGTCAAGGACCATCGCACCGGCCACGAGGCTGGCGATGCCCAGCGTGTGCTCGACGGCGACCTCGACGACTTCATCCGCGACTACCTCAACAAAACGGCCGCTTCGGCGGCCAACTAGGCCGATCGCCGGCTCGCTCGTATATCTGGAGCGCGCGGCCGCGGCGGAGCCGCGGGGCCTGCTGGTGCTCCACCACGGTCGCGGCACCGACGAGCGCGACCTGCTCGGCCTCGCCGACCTGCTCGACCCAGGGGGGCGGTTGCGGGTGGTCACGCCGCGGGCGCCGCTGGTCCTCGAGGGCTCACCCGGGTACCACTGGTACCTGGTGCCGCGGGTCGGCTACCCGGACCCGGCGACGTTTCAAGCGGCCCGCGAGGCGCTGGCGGAGCTGCACGACGGGCTCTGGGCGGAGACCGGGGTGGAGCCGGCCCGGACCGTGCTCGGTGGCTTCTCGATGGGCGCGGTGATGAGCTACGCGATGGCGCTCAGTGCCGGGCGGCCCGCGGTGGCCGGAATCCTCGCCTTCAGCGGCTTCGTGCCGACGGTGGAGGGCTGGGCGCCTCGTTTCGACGATCGCCTCGCGACCAGGGCCTTGATCGCCCACGGCCGCAACGACCCGGTGATCGGGATCGAGTTCGCCGAGCGGGCTCGACAGTTGCTCGAAGGGGAAGGGCTGGCGGTTGAGTACTACGAGTCAGAGCTCGGGCACCAGATCGAACCGGCGCACCTGACGGCAGCGCGGCGTTGGCTCGAGGAGACGATCCCGCCGCGCTAACGGGCCTCGGCCCAGGTGACCCGCGCCTCGCTGCTCTGGGCGACCTGCAGCTGCTGGACCTCGAAGCGCTGGCAGGCACGGGGGGCTTGCGGCACGTGGACGGTCACCGTGAAGCGGCCCGAGGCCTCGACCTTGGCCATCTGCTTGCCGGCGAGGTGCTTGTTGAGGCGGAGCACGCCGCTGCGACCGAGCTGGCGATGGACCGTGCCCAGGTGCGGATCCTTCTTGGCACCGAACTCCACTGTCGCCGGCGCCGGCGTGTAGGTCGTGTAGCCGAGGGTGAGGCGCATCGTTTCGCGCTCGGGGTAGGCGACCACGCGCGCCGTGGCGGTGCGCAAGTAGCAATCTTCGGCGGCCGAGAAGCCGGCGTCTTCAGCTTCGGCTTCGCATTCTTCTTCCGCTTCTTCGACCTCTTCGCTTTCGGCGCATTCGCCTTCCGCTTCGCCTTCGTCTTCTTCTTCGCTCATCTGGATCGCGAGTTCCAGTGGCATCCCGGCTGTTTCGGCGCCGGCAAGGGCTGAGGTGGGTTGGGCGACGGCGAGGATTGCGAATAGGGCGAAGAGCAGGAGAAAACGGATGCGCGGCATTGCTCCGTAATCGGTCGCCGACCGCGATCCCTTTAGTGCTGGGAATTCGGGAGGGGGCGGGTTTGCCGGCTTCCCGGCTAGATTCTGGGCAATGCACGGATCGCCACCGGAGATCGACGGAGTAACGCACCGCTACGTCGATGTCCCCGGCGTTCGCCTGCATGTGGCCGAAGCGGGGGAGGGTTCGCCGATCCTGCTCCTTCACGGCTGGCCGCAGCACTGGTGGATCTGGCGCAAGGTGATCCCGGCCCTGGCCGAGAACCACCGGGTGATCTGCCCCGACCTGCGTGGTTTTGGCTGGAGCGAGGCCCCGGCGGGCCGCTACGAAATCTCCGAGCTCGCCGCCGACATGGTTGCCCTGCTCGACGAGCTGGGTCTCGACCAAGTCGATCTGATCGGACACGACTGGGGCGGCTACACGGGCTTCCTGCTCTGCCTCGACCAGCCGCGGCGTATCCGCAACTACCTGGCGTTGGGGATCGTCCATCCCTGGTTCAAGCCGCCGCAGGTTTCGCCGCAGGCGCTGCAGCGGACCGCCTACCAGTTCCTTCTCGCCACCCCGTTGGTCGGCGAGAGCGTGCTGCGCTTCGTGCCGGGCTTCGTCAAGTTGGCGCTGCGCCGCGGCGCCCACCCCAGCATGCGCTGGAGCGAAGAGGAGCTCGACTGCTACGCCCAGAGCTTCCGCCCTCGCGATCACGCCCTCGCCTCCTCGCACATCTACCGCAGCTTCCTCACCCGCGAGTTGCCGCGGCTGAAAAAGGGATTTCACCGCTCACGGCGCAGTCCGGTTCCGACTCGCATTCTCGCCGGCGAAGCCGATCCGGTGATCCGCGCCGACATCCTCGCCGGCTTCGAGCCCTACGCCGACGACATGAGCGTCGAGGAGGTCGCGGGCTGCGGCCACTTCATTGCCGAGGAGCGGCCCGATCTGGTGATCGAGCGGGCCCGCGAGTTGTTCGGCTCCGCCTAGAGCACGCCCTCGAGCTTCAGCAGCTCTTCCTTCATCGGTAGGCCGCCGCCATATCCGCCGAGGCCGCCGCTGCTGCGCAGGACGCGGTGGCAGGGGACGACGATCGGGATCGGGTTGGAGCCACAGGCAGTTCCCGCCGCCCGCACCGCGCGCTCGTTGCCGGCACTGCGCGCCATCTCCGTATAGGTGCGGGTCTGGCCGTAGGGGATGCGGTCGATCGCCCGCTGCACCTTGCCGCGGAAGCCGTGGGTCAGCTGCCAGTCGATCGGCAGGTCGAACTCGGTCAGCTTGCCCTCGAAGTAGAGGTCGAGCTCACGCCGCGCCAGCTCGAACTTTGCCGGCGCCTCGAGCACGCGCGGGGAGACCTTCGCGGCGAGCTCCTCCAAAGTCTCCTCGTCGTCGTAGTTGGGCAGGTTGACGCGGACCAGCCCGCGCGGCGTCGCGGCCAGGAGCAGCGGCCCGAAGGGCGAGTCGACGTTGGCGTAGGCGACGTCGAGCAGGCCCTCGGCCTCGGCCCGCTCGGCCAGGCGTTGCAGCGATGCCTTCATGTCAGCTCCTTTCTCAGTCGCTTGATTCCCTCGTGCAGGCTGCGGCGGGCCGCCGCGGGTGAGCAGCCGAGCGCGGCGGCAATCTCGGCGTGGGGGAGGTCGCTGCCGTAGCGCAGCGCCACGGCCGCCCGTTGCTTCGGCGGCAGGGCGCCGACCGCGGTCCAGATCCCGTCGTCCGTCAACTCCGGATCCTCGACCGGGACCTCGGGCGGCTCCGCCATCGGTAGCGGCTTGCGCCCGTTGGCCCGGTGATGGTCGATTGCTTTGCGGTGGGCGATCGTCAGCAGCCAGCCACGCAGGTTGTCGCTGTTGTCGAGCCTGGGGTAGGCGCGCAGGGCGGCCAGGAAGGTCTCCTGGAAGCAGTCATAGGCGTCCGTTCTGCCGACGGCGCCGCGCAGGATGCCCATGACGTCGGCGGCGTACTCGTCAAGAAGTGTCTGGAACGGGGGCAATTTGGTCACTCGATGATTAAACGCTTTGGCACGGGCGGATGTGAGGGACGGGTGCCCCTCCCCGGAAGACCGTTGCGCAGCAGGTCCGCGGGGCGGTTCGGGGCGGGGTCGCTGAAGCCTTCCGGGGAGGGGCACCCGTCCCTCCAGCCGCCCGAGGAGCGCGCTTGATCTAGGGTGCGGCGAATGGCCGATCTTCAGGAGTTGGTGGCGGGGGCGCTGGCGGAGGATGTGGGCTCTGGTGATGTGACGTCGGAGGCGACGGTTCCGGCGGAGGCGCGGGGGCGGGCGCGGATCGTGCAGAAGCAGCCCGGCGTTGTCTATGGGCTCGAGCTGGTGGCCGAGACGATGCGGCAGTGTGGGGTGGGGGATGTCGACAATCTTGTGGTTGAGGGCCAGTGGCGGGATGCAGTTCCGGCGGAGGTGCTTTTTGCCAGTGGCCCGGCTGCGGCCCTGCTGGCGGCCGAGCGCACGGCGCTCAACTTTCTCGGCCACCTCTCCGGCGTGGCGACGCTGACGGCACGCTACGTAGAGGCCGTTGCCGGGACCGGAGCGGCGATTCTGGATACGCGCAAGACCACCCCCGGCCTCCGTGAGCTGGAGAAGGCAGCGGTCCTGGCCGGGGGAGGCCGCAACTACCGCATGGGCCTCTACGACGCGATCCTGATCAAGGAGAACCACATCGCCCTCGCCGGCAACTTGGCCAAGGCCGTCCACGCCGCCCGCACCAAGCACCCCGACCTAGCCGTCGAGGTAGAGACCCGCAACCTCGACGAGGTCGCCTACGCCCTAGGCACGGGCGCCGACATCCTCTTGCTGGACAACATGGACCTCGAGACCCTGCGCGGCGCAGTACGGCTGCGCGACGAAAATGCCGGCACTGGCAAAGGCCCCTCA
Source organism: uncultured Solirubrobacterales bacterium (assembly GCA_963732225.1). Taxonomy (GTDB): domain Bacteria; phylum Actinomycetota; class Thermoleophilia; order Solirubrobacterales; family 70-9; genus VRUE01. Next base: position 912,213 of record CAVSYR010000005.1, on the reverse strand, counting down.
CTGGAGGCCTCGGGCGGCGTCAATCTGGAGACCGTTCGGGGGATTGCTGAAACTGGAGTCGACCTGATCTCGGTTGGCGCTCTGACGCACTCAGCCCCAACGCTCGACTTCAGCATGCTGATCGAGTTGGCGTAGAAGGGCGGGTGCCCCTCCCCGGAAGGCTTCAGCGACCCCGTACCGCAGTGCCACAGACGACCTGCTGCGCAACGGTCTTCCGGGGAGGGGCACCCGCCCTTCTCCCCCCACCTCACTTCAGCAGTTTGGATAGCCGCCGGTCCTTAAGTACGCGCCCCCCCGTCTGCTCCTTAGGGCAGTAGTTGGTCTGGTGCTCCGAGAAGAACACCGCCTCGATTGTGGTCCCGCAGCGGGGGCAGGGCTCGCCCTCTCGCTTGTGCACCTTGAGTGGCATCGGCACCTTGTCCGGGAGCTGCTCGGGGACCGTCTCCTCGTAATGGTCAATCGCGTCACCGAGAACGTGCAGCGCGTCGTGGAGCTGCTTGACCTCGGCCTCGTCCAGTTCGGAGCCTTTCTTGAACGGAGAGAGCTGGGCCTCCCAAAGGATCTCGTCGACCCAGGAGCGGCCGATGCCGGAGATGTCACCTTGGTGGCGGAGCAAGGGGTGGAGGTGGCGGGCTTGGGCGATCAGAGCGGCGAACTCATCGAGTGGCGGCGGTGGCCAGGCTTCGGGCCCGAGTCGGGCGATGGCCTCGTCGTCGTTCACCGCATCGCTCGGGAGCAGCTTCGCCCAGGCCCGTTGCTTGGTCCCGAACTCGCGCAGGCGCAGCTCGCGATCGTCCTCCAGTCGGATCAGGATCCGCGAGGCCCGGTCTTTCGGCGACGCCCGTTTGTCGAAGACACGAATCCGGCCCGCTGACATCAGGTGGATCAACAGCGAGAGATCACCGAACTCGACCACCGGCATCTTGCCGACGCGCCGCACGCCGCTGACCTCGCGACCCACCAGTGCTTCCAGCGGCGGGTCGAAGGTCTTCATCACGTTCATGCCCGGTGCCAAGGTCGATTCCACCGATGCTCCGCGCAGCGCGGAGTCGAGTCGGCGAGCGGTTATCTCGACCTCGGGCAGCTCGGGCATGCCAAGAGGTTAGACTTGAACTTCGTTCATTCGACTGGCTCGAGGCACGAGGTGCCGGGCCAGCGAACATCAGGAAAGGAAGGGCTCATGCAAGAGCTCCCGACGATCCAACCCATTTCACCGGACGCTCTATCGCCCGCAGAGATCGCTGCCCTGAGCGAGGAGGTTCGCGCGCTCGCGGCCGAGCGCAACGCGGTGATCCTCGCCCACAACTACCAGCTGCCCGAGGTCCAGGACGTCGCCGACCACATGGGCGACTCGCTTGGGCTCTCGCGCGAGGCCGCCGCCACCGACGCCGACGCGATCGCCTTCTGCGGCGTCCACTTCATGGCCGAGACCGCCTCGATCCTCTCGCCCGAGAAGAAGGTGCTGATCCCCGACCTCGACGCCGGCTGCTCGCTCGCCGACTCGATCGACGCCGACCAGCTGCGAGCCTGGAAGGCCGAGCATCCGGGGGCGCTGGTGGTCATGTACGTCAACACCTCAGCCGAGGTCAAGGCCGAGACCGACTACTGCTGCACCTCCTCCAACGCGGTCAAGGTGGTCGAGCACATCTGGGCCGAGCACGGCGCCGAGACCGAGATCCTCTTCGGCCCCGACATGTGGCTGGGTGCCTTCGTCGAGCGCGAGACCGGCCTGCTCGAGGACTCCGAGCGTCGCGCCCGCTTTCACATCTGGGACGGCGAGTGCCACGTGCATGCCGGCATCCGCCCCGACGACATCGTCCAGACCCGGGCCGAAAACCCCGAGGCCGAGTTCCTGATCCACCCCGAGTGCGGTTGCGCCACGCAGGCGATGGAGTACGTCGCCGCCGGCGAGATCGAGCCCGAGGGCGTGCACATGCTCTCCACCTCGGGGATGCTCCAGCACGTCGAAGAGAACCCCGATGGCAGCTTCATCGTTGCCACCGAGAACGGCATGCTCTACCCGCTGCAGCAGGCTGCCCCGCAGGCCAACCTGATCGAGGCCAACCGGATGGCCTTCTGCAAGTACATGAAGATGATCACGCTGCCGAAGCTGCGCGACAGCCTGCGCGATATGAAGTTCGAGGTCAGTGTCGCGGCGCCGATCGCGGAGCGAGCGAAGTTGCCGATCGAGCGCATGGTCGCGATCGGTTAGCCGCCCCCGGACGCGGGAACGCGGGCGCGAGATCGCCGGGTGTGATGAGCGCGCCCGCGTGGGAGCAGAGGAGGCGGCGCCCGGCAACGATATTGTCCCCGCCCGTGCAAGAGCTAGCCCAGCAGCTTCGAGTCGACTCGGTCCGCGCCGCCGCCGCGGCGAACTCCGGCCACCCGACCTCCTCGATGTCGGCGGCGGACCTGATGGCGGTGCTCTTCACGAAGTACCTGCGCTACGACTTCGACGCTCCGGAGAACACGGCAAACGATCACCTCGTCTTCTCCAAGGGCCACGCCTCGCCGCTGCTCTACTCGCTCTACAAGGCCGCTGGCGCAATCGACGACGAGGAGCTGCTCACCTTCCGCGAGTTCGGCTCGCGCCTGCAGGGTCACCCAACACCCGAACTTCCCTGGGTCGACGTCGCCACCGGCTCGCTCGGCCAGGGCCTGCCGATCTCGGTCGGCATCGCGCTCGCCGCCGATCGGCTCGAGCACTCCGACCTGCGGGTCTGGGTGCTCTGCGGCGACTCCGAGCTGGCCGAGGGATCGATGTGGGAGGCCTTCGAGCACGCCGGCTTCGCGAAACTGAGCAACCTGGTCGCGATCGTCGACGTCAACCGGCTCGGCCAGCGCGGCCCGACCATGCACGGCTGGGAGACCGATTCTCTGGCGGCGCGGGCGAGGGCCTGCGGCTGGGACGTGCAGGAGATCGACGGCCATGACCTCGAGGCGATCGACGCTGCCTACGGGCGCGCCCAGGAGGCTGACCGCCCGGCGGTGATCTTCGCCCGCACCAAGAAGGGCTCCGGCGTCGCCGCGGTCGAGGACAAGGAAAACCAGCACGGCAAGCCGCTGGCCGACCCCGAGACCGCGGTAGAGGAGCTGGGCGGGATCCGCGACGTCAGGGTCGAGGTCCAGGCACCGCCGGCACCGAAGCCGTTCGAGATCGAGCGCGCCGCGGTCGAGCGGCCCAGCTACGAGGTGGGAGAGAAGGTCGCTACTCGCGCTGCCTACGGCGACGCCCTCGCCTGGATCGGCTCGATCGACGAGAAGGTAGTCGCCCTCGACGGCGAGGTCGGCAACTCGACCTACGCTGAAAAATTCGCGGACAAGCACGCGGACCGCTTCTTCGAGATGTACATCGCCGAGCAGCAGATGGTCGCCGCCGCCGTCGGCATGCAGACCCGCGGCTGGAAGCCCTTCGCCTCCTCCTTCGGCGCCTTCCTCAGCCGCGCCTACGACTTCGTTCGCATGGCGGCGATCTCCGACGCCGACCTGAAGCTCTGCGGCTCCCATGTCGGTGTCTCGATCGGCCCCGACGGGCCCTCGCAGATGGCGCTTGAAGACATCGCCTCGCTGCGCGCTGTGTTCGGCAGCGTCGTGCTCTACCCCAGCGACGCCAACCAGGCGGTACAGCTGCTCGACGCGATGCGCCAGCACCGCGGTGTTAGCTACCTGCGCACGACCCGCGAGGCGACGCCGGTGCTCTACGGCGCGGATCAGACTTTCGAGATTGGCGGCAGCCACACGGTTCGCTCGAGCGACGACGACGCGATCACCCTGATCGGCGCCGGGATCACCCTGCGCGAATGCCTGACCGCAGCCGACTCGCTCGCCGAGAAGGGCGTCACCGCCCGGGTGATCGATCTCTACTCGGTCAAGCCGGTCGACGCCGAGGCCCTGCGCACCGCCGCCCGCGAGACGCAGGCGCTGGTCACGGTCGAGGACCATTGGGCCGAGGGCGGCATCGGCGAGACCGTTGCCGGCGTGCTTGCCGAAGCCGGTACTGAGACTCGCCTCACTCGCCTCGCGGTCAGTGAGCGCCCCGGCAGCGGCCCCCCGGCCGATCTTCTTGCTGCGGCAGGTATCGACGCCGAGCACATCGCCGCCGCCGCTGAGCGGGCTCTGCAGCCCGCTCAGGCATAGAAGCACGCAGACGTTTCTTGATAAATCGGTCGGGGTACCGTAGAACTGTGATCGTGGCTCGGTTCAGGGAGACCGTGGTGGGCGCCGTTCTTGCTTGCGCATTTCTGCTCGCAGGCCCGGGCGCGGCCGGCAGTGCGGCCGCCGAATTGGAAGAAGAACCGATCTGCGTCGGCGACAGCTGCCAACCGCTCCCTCCCGAACCCGAAGACCCGACTCCCGGCACCCTGGTCCCCAACCCCGGCAACCCGCCGCTGCACGTCTACGAACCGAAGGCGAAAAAGAAAAAGCACCGAAAGGGCAAGCGGCACGGTGCGCGGGGGCATGGCAAGCATGGGGCAGCCAGGAGATCCACACGTTGAGGGGCTGGATCGCGCTCATCTCCGTCCTCGGAGTGGCGCTGCTCGTTCCCGGCCAGGCCCTGGCGTTCGAATTCCGACCCGGAGCCGAAGGCTTCGATGCCAATGTCTACGACGCCAACCAGGTGGCGACGCAGGCTGGCTCGCATCCGACGGAATTGACCTTCAACGTCGATTTCGATGGCACCGGGCCGTCCGGCGAAAACGGGCTCGAGGATCTCAGCCTCGAAATGCCACCGGGTCTGTTCGAAAACCCGACAGCGCTCGCCCAGACCTACTGCAGCGCGAAAGAATTCAGCACTCCGCGGGCCTCACCATGGGAAGCAAGTCAGTCGGGGGAGAGCTGCGTCGATAGGAGCCAGGTGGGCACGCTGACGGTTCGCTCTTCCGCCGCTGGGACGGAAACTCGCACCTTCGGCCTCTTCAACCTCGTTCCCAAGCGCGGCGAGCCCGCTGAGCTGGGCGCGAGTCCCTTCGGCGAGCCGATTGTCTTCGTGCCGTCGATCCGCCAGTTCGGAGGCGAATATGGGATCACGCTCAAGGCCACGGATATCCCGCAGGATCTGCGCCTATCGGGCTTGAGCGTGGCGATCTGGGGCGTGCCCTGGTCGGTGGTGAACAACGAACGGCGTGGCGACTGCCTCAACGAGGTCGAACCCGGCCAGGGCTGGGCCAAATGTTTGGTGGGGCCGCCGTCAAAAAGCGGTTTTGAACCCCGTGCCTACCTGAGTCTGCCCACCTCCTGCGAAGAGCCGATGAATTTCGTCGCGGTGGCGAGCTCTTGGCAGCAAGCGGGTGCGCTGACCCGGCCGACACCGGGCAAAGCCGCGCTCGGCGGCTGCAGCAAGCTCGAATTCCAGCCACATGCAATCGCGCAGCTGAGCAACCCCCGCGCCTCCTCGCCCTCGGGGTACGCATTCGACATCGAAGTCGATACGCATGGGGTTACCGACCCGGTCTGTTTCGCCGGTCCGGTCTTCGCAACCGGCTGCGCCCCCACGCCGGTGCGCAAGGCGGTGGTGACCCTGCCCGAGGGGGTGAGCATCAATCCCTCCGTCGGTGCCGGCCTGGGTGTTTGCAGCCGGGCTCAGTATGAACAGGGCGAGACGGCGAGCTCGGCCTTTGGGGCCGGTTGCCCAAGTGAGTCGAAGATCGGCGACTTCAGCGTCGCCAGCCCGATCGTCGCCGGGCCGATCGCTGGCAGCATCTACCTGGCCGCGCCCTACGACAACGAATTCGGCAGCCTGCTCGCCGTCTACTTGGTCGCCAAGTCGATCCCGCGGGGCATCCTGGTCAAGGTCGCCGGGGAACTGAGCCCCGACCCCGCCACCGGCAGCCTCACCGCGATCTTCGACAAATTGCCACAGCTGCCCTACTCGGACCTCAGCATCCACTTCCGCGAAGGCCAGCGCAGCCCACTGGCGACCCCTCCGTCCTGCGGTCCGGTCTCGACCGAGGCTGATTTGACGCCGTGGCGAGACCCCAACGTAGTCAGGCACGAATCACTGCCCGCCTCGATCGCGGCGGGAGTGGGCGGCGGCCCCTGCCCTGTCGGCTTGGCGCCCTTCGCACCAGAAGCCAAAGGGGGCATGCTCAACTCGCGCGCCGGTGCCTACACGCCCTTCTACATGCACCTGACGCGCAAGGTGAACGAGCAGGAGATCGTCTCCTACTCGGCCCAGTTCCCGCCGGGTCTGCTCGGCAAGATCGCCAACATCCCCTACTGCCCGGAGGCCGCGATCGAAGCGGCGCGGCGCAACTCGGGGGTGGCGGAGCGCGATCATCCCTCCTGTCCGGCGGCGAGCCTGATCGGCCACACGACCTCCGGCTACGGGGTCGGCTCGGTGCTCGCCTACGCGCCCGGCAACCTCTACCTCGCCGGTCCCTATCGCGGCTCCGCCTTCTCGGTCGTGGCGATCGACTCGGCCTTGGTCGGGCCCTTCGACCTGGGGGTGGTCATCGTGCGCTCCGCCGTGCGCATCGACCCGGTGACCGCGCAGGCATCGATCGACGCCACCGGCACCGATCCGATCCCCCACATCATCGGCGGCATCCCGATCCACCTGCGCGACATCCGCGCCTACATCGACCGCGCGAATTTCACCCTCAACCCGACCAGCTGCGAAAAATTCACCGTCGCCTCGGCGATGAACGGGTCCGGGCTGCGCTTCGGAGATCCCAACGACAACACGCTGGCGACGGCGACCTCTCCCTTCCAGGCATTTGACTGTGCCTCGCTCGACTTCAAACCGCGGATCTCCCTGAAGATGAAGGGTGGCACCAAGCGCGGCGCCCACGCCTCGCTCCAGGTGGTGGTCCGCCCGCGGTCCGGCGAGGCCAATATCCGTTCGGCACAGGTGACCCTGCCTCCATCGCTCTTCCTCGAACAGGGCAATATCGAGACGATTTGCACCACGGCGCAGTTCGCCGCCCACAACTGCCCGAAGGGCTCGATTTACGGGCACGTGCGTGCCTTCACGCCGCTGCTCGAAGCTCCGATGGAAGGCCCTGCCTACCTGCGTTCCTCCTCGCACACCCTGCCGGACCTCGTCTTCGCCCTGCGCGGCCACGGGGTTGAGGTCGATGTCGCCGGTCGGATTGACTCCGTCAAGGGAGGCCTCCGCGGCACTTTCCCGATCGTTCCCGATGCTCCGGTGAGCAAGTTCGTGCTGAAGCTGAACGCGGGCAAGCGCGGCCTGCTGATCAACGCGGAAAATCTCTGCCGCAAGAGGCAGCCGGTCGTCGCCAAGTTCATCGGGCATGCCAATCGCGGTTGGCGCCTGCACCCGGAACTGAAGGCTGAATGCAAGAAGAAGAAAGGGCATCGCAAAAGATGAGGATTCGACGCTTCTCGGTGGTATTGCTCTGCGCGCTGAGCGTCGGAATGACGATCGGATCGACGCACGCCGCGGCGTCCCGCGAGCCCTTGGTGCAGGAAGCGGGCGGGCCGGAAGAGTGGTTGGACGTGAGTCAACTGCCCTTCCAAACCGAAGGGCAGATCGAAGGCGCCTGTGGGCTGGCCATCCGTTCGGCGACGCATGACCTCTTCGTCTCCGACTACTACCACCGCGCTGTCCATACCTACACCGTCTCGGGCACCTACCTGGGCTCGGACTTCCTCGCCGGGGGCAACCCGCCGCCGGTCCTCGAACCGATCAACGAACTCAACGCCGTGTGCGGCCTCGCGGTCGACGGCGCCGGCAACCTCTACGCCAACGAATTCCACCAGCGGGTGCTGACCCTGCCGGGGGAAGCAGTCGTTGACCCCGGGCAATCGACCGGCGTCGCGGTCGACGACGAAGGCAACGTTTACGTCGACGACCGAACCTACGTGGCGGTCTACGACGCCCCAGTGGTACCGGGCGAGCCGCCGGCGGCAAAAATCGGCGACGGCAATCTGGTCAATGCTTACGGCGTCGCGGTCGACTCCCAGTCGGGCCTCGTCTACGTTCCCGATGTTCCCGATGCGGGGGAAGGGACGGTCAAGATCTTCGACCTCGCGGGCAATCCGGCGGTTCCGGTGGGCGCGCTCGAGCAGCCGCCAGAGGGCGGCTTCAGCTCGCTGGTCAACGCATCTCTGGCTGTCGACGAGAGCGCAACAGAAGGCAAAGGGCACGTACTCGTCGTCGATGACCTCAAACCCCGCGCCGAATTTCCCGAAGCGGCCATATACGAGTTCGATGGGGACGGCGCCTACCTGGACAGGTTGCGAGTTCGGACCGTTGGGCCGACGGGGGTGGAGAAGCCCGGGCCCATCTTCGGCGAACCGTCCGGGATAGCGGTGGACTCCGCCAGCGGCGACCTCTACGTCACGACGGGCAACAGCGAAGATGCGAACGTCGTCAAGTACGGCCCCTTCGAATCGTTTGCCCCGCCCGCTTCGTCCCCCGCCGAGGGGGAGGAGGACTCGTCAGGCGGCGCCCTGGCCGCGCGGGCGAACGCCGGCGCGGCGCCGGGTGCTGCTCGTGCCCGCGGCGCCTCCGCTTCGGTGATCGAACAGCGCCACGGCGTGCGGGTCGGTTTCGACGGCAAGCTGACCCCGCATGTGCTGCCCCGCCATGGCACGGCGCCGGTCGGGATCGTCGTCGATGCCAAGATCAGCGCCACGGGAGGGCAGGACCCACCGCAGCTGCGGCGGATCACGATCGCGATCAATCGCAACGGGCACTTCAGCTCTGCCGGTCTGCCGGTCTGCCGCGTCGATCAGATCCAGCCCTCGACCACGGACGGCGCCCTCTCTGCCTGTCGCCGCTCCCTGGTAGGCGAAGGTCAATTCTCGGCCAACGTCAAGCTGCCCCAGCAGTCGCCGTTTCCGTCCGCCGGCAAGGTCCTCGCCTTCAACGGCAAGGTCAACGGCAAGCCCGCGATCCTTGCTCATATCTACGGCACCGAGCCGGCGCCGACCTCGACCGTGCTGCCCTTCGTGCTGAGGAAAGGTCACGGCACCTTTGGGACGACCCTCGAAGCCTCCCTGCCCCAGGCGACCGGCAGCTGGGGGTACGTCACCGGCCTGCGGATGAACCTGCGGCGCCGTTTCAGTTATCACGGCCATTCGCGCAGCTTCCTCAGCGCCGGTTGCCCGGCCCCCGCTGGCTTTCCCAGCGCCGCCTTCCCGTTGGCGAAGACCAGCTTCTCCTTCGCCGGCAACCTCACACTCGACGCGGTGCTGAATCGGACCTGCAGGGCGCGTGGCTAAGCCGCCCCACGCTTATTATAAGTAATCGCTAATAATTCGCTAGTCTGTCGCTCACCTGACTTGGGCGCGTAATTGCGCGCCCGACGGGGCGCAGGAGTCACCCTGTATGCGCAGAAGGGTCCGCGAGCATGGCCAGATCGAGAAAGCGAAAGACGAGCGGCGAGGAGCCGCAGCGACGGCGGCCGGGAGGCAAGCCGATCATCGAGCTGCGCGACGTGACCAAGGTCTACCCGGGCGGCCACATGGCGCTCGACCGGGTCTCGCTGGCCGTCGACCGCGGTGAGTTCGTCTTCCTCGTTGGCCCGACCGGCTGCGGCAAGTCGACCCTGATCAAGACGCTGATCCGCGACGAGGCGGCAACGGACGGCACCGTCCGCATCGCCGGCCGCGACATCGGCGCTCTGCCGCAGAAGAAAATCCCGCAGCTGCGGCGCAACATCGGCACCGTCTTCCAGGACTTCAAGCTGCTGCCTGATCGCACCGTCTACGACAACGTTGCCTACGCGCTGCAGGTGATCGGCGCCTCGCGCAGCCAGATTCGCAGCCAGGTGCCGGAGACGCTGCGCCTGGTCGGCCTCTCGACCAAGCTGCGCAGCTACCCGGACCAGCTCTCCGGCGGCGAGCAGCAGCGCGTCTCGATCGCCCGCGCCTTCGTCAACCACCCACCGCTACTGCTCGCCGACGAGCCCAGCGGCAACCTCGACCCAGTCACCTCGATCGGCGTGATGCAGCTGCTCTACCGGATCAACAAGACCGGCACGACCGTTGTCGTCGTCACCCACGACCGCGAGATGGTCGACAACATGCGCCGCCGCGTGATTGAGCTGTATGAGGGCCGCGTCGTTCGCGACGAGGTCAGCGGCGGCTACACCGAGGAGTCGACAACCGAGTTCGGCGTGCGCATGAGGGCCGAGATGGGCGTCGCCCCCGAGGGCCAGACCAACGGACACGACGCGCTGATCTAGATGTCGCGATTCTTCTTCTTCACCCAGGAGGCGTTCCGAGCCCTGCGCCGCAACGGCGCCCCGAGCATGGCGGCGATCGTCACCACGGTCACCACCGTGATCCTGCTCGGCGTGCTGATTCCGGTCTTCCAGACCACACAGGCAAAGAGCGAATCGGTGCGCGAAAGCCTCGAGTTCCGGGTGGCGCTCTACGACGACGCCACGCAGGGCGAAATCTCGGCCCTGGAAAACAAGCTGGAGGCGATCCCGCACGTCGCCTCGGTGGCCTTCATCAGCAAGGGCAAAGCCCTGGCCGAACTCGAAAAGGACCTCGGCAAGAGCAAGAGCGAAGACCTGCTCGCCCAACTGCACGACAACCCGCTGCCGGCCAACTTCCAGATCAAGGCCGACGACGCGAGCAACCTCGACGCGGTGCGCGCCGCGGTCACGCCGCCGGGCCCGAACGGCAAGCCGCAGCCGATCTCGCCGATCATCCAGGACGTCTTCGACCGCCAGCAGGAGTCGCAGCAGATCGAGCAGGTGACCAGCGCGCTGAAGATCGTGCTGACCGTGATCACCGCGCTTTTGATCCTCGCCTCGCTGATGCTGGTCGGCAACACGATCCGGCTCTCGATCTACACCCGCCGCCGCGAGGTCGAGGTGATGCGGCTGGTCGGCGCGACCCGCTGGTTCATCCGCTGGCCCTTCATGATCGAGGGCGTCGTCGTCGGCTTCGCGGGTGGTCTGATCGCCATACTTATCCTGTGGCTGGGCAAGATCACGATCGTCGACCCGCTGAGCGACACCTTCTCCTTCCTCGCGGCGCAGAACAACAGCACCCTCTCCTTTCCCGCCCTGGTGGCGATCCTCTTCGCCGCCTCGGTGCTGGTCTCCGCGGTGGGCTCCGGTGTCACCCTGCGCCGCTTCCTGAAGGTCTGAGCGCCGCGTGAGCGCGGCGAAGATCGCGGCCCTGGTGGCCGCTTTGATCGTCGTTCTCTGCGCCGGGATCTGGCTTGGCGGTCACCCCGGCAAGCTGCCCGAATTCGTCCGCGACCGCTTCGTCGACGATTCCGCCGGTCTCAACCTGGAAGCGACCGAACTGATCGAGGACAACTACTTCCGCTCGGTCGGCCCGACCGAGCTGACCAACTCCTCACTGCAGGGCATGGTCCGCGAGCTGCGCCGCCGCCACCACGACCGCTTCTCCGACTACTTCTCCCCGGAAGCGCTGGACAGCTTCAACGAGGAGATCTCCGGGCACTTCTCCGGCATCGGCCTGACCGTCTCCGAAGTCAAAGCCGGCCTGCGGGTCGACAGCGTCTTCCCCAAATCGCCGGCCTCCGAAGCCGGGATCAAACCCGGCGATGTGATCGTCTCAGTCAACGGCGACTCGATCGCCGGCGAGAACAGCGAAGTCTCGACCGGCAAGATCAAAGGCCCGGAAGGCTCGCAGGTGACGATCGGGGTCAAGTCCAAAGGGCATGGCAAGGCCGACGAGCTCGAGGTCACCAGGGCCCAGATCGCCTTGCCTGTGGTGACCAGCAAGATCAAAGAAGTCAACGGGCGCAAGATCGGCTACGTCAGCATGGTCTCCTTCAGCGAAGGTGTGCACGCGCTGCTGCGCGAAGCCGTGGAAAAAGTGCAGAAGGAAGGGGCCGAAGGGATCGTGCTCGACCTGCGCGGCAACGGCGGCGGCCTGCTCGAGGAGGCGGTGCTCAGCGCCAGCGTCTTCCTGCCCGACGACGAAGTCGTGGTCACGACCGACTCGCGCACCCAGGGACACGCCGTCTACAAGACCGTCGGCGACAACCTGCCGAAACTGCCGATGGTCGTGCTGATCGACCGCAATACCGCCTCCGCGGCCGAGATCCTCACCGCGGCGCTCGCCGACGATGCGGGTGCCACCGTCGTCGGCACCCGCTCCTACGGCAAGGGCGTCTTCCAGCAGGAGATCGGCCTCTCCAACGGCGGCGCGCTGAAGCTGACGATCGGTGAGTACTTCACTCCAGACGGCGTCAACCTCGCCAAGAGCCACGGCATCCATCCCGACGTCAAGGCGAGTGACAACCTGCGGACGCCGCGCGACGAGGCGCTCGAACGCGCGCTCGGGGTCCTCGCGGGGCAGTGAGCAAGCGGGACTGGCGCTACTACCGCGAGCGGCAGCGGGCGCGTGGTCGGGGAAGGCGCAAAGAGCCGAAAAACGCGCGCGAGGCAATCGACGCCCTACTTGACGAGCGCTTGGAAGATCGCGGCTTCGCCGCGGCGCTGGAGGTTGAAGCGGGCCGTTCTGCCGACCGGGCCGAGGCCAGCGGCGACCGGCGCCGCGACCTCACCGAGCTGCCCACCTTCACGATCGACCCGGCGACGGCGCGCGACTTCGACGACGCGATCTCGGCCCGGCGCGAGGAGGACGGCTTGCGCCTCTGGGTTCACATCGCCGACGTCGCCGCCCACGTGCGGCCGGGAACGCCGCTTGATTTGGAGGCGCGCCAGCGCGCCAACAGCACCTACGCTCCGGGCGCGGTTGAGCCGATGCTGCCGCGGGCGCTGAGCGAGGACGCTTGCAGCTTGGCGCCGGATGTCGAGCGTTTGGCGGTGAGCGCCGAGATCGAGCTCAGCCCCAGCGGCGTGCCTCGCGCATCCAGCTTCTACCGCAGCCGCATCCGCTCGCGGGCGCGCCTCGATTACGACCAGCTCGATCGCGTCTTTGCCGGCCGCGAGAGCCCGCCTGAGGTAGTGGCCGAGCCGCTGGCGCTGGCGCGCCAGGCGGCGGCGTCGCTCGGCGAGCAGCGGGGCGCGACCAGCCTCGACGTCGAGTCGAGCGAGCCGGAGTTCCGCTTCGACTCGGCCGGCAACGTCGTTTCCGCCCGCGCCGTCGCCCAGACCGAGTCGCACCGATTGATCGAGCGGCTGATGATCCTCGCCAACGAACAGGTGGCCCAGTTGCTCGAGCGCAAGCGTGTGCCGGCGGTCTACCGGGTGCACGCCCAGCCCGACTCGACCCGGGTCGAGCGCCTGGTCGAGCAGCTGCAGGCGCTCGGCGTGCCGACCCCGCCCCTGGGCCAGGGACTGGCGCCCGCCCAGGCCGGTCAGGTGGCGGCGCAGGCGAGCCGGCTTGTGCGCGAGGAGGCGGCGCGGCGCGGGCACGGCCGGGAGGCGTATACATCGCTCGTGCTCCGTTCCCTGATGCAGGCCTCCTACAGCGACCGCAACAGCGGCCACGCCGGTCTTGGCAGTTCGGCCTACTGCCACTTCACCTCGCCGATCCGGCGCTATCCCGACCTGCTTGTACACCGGGCACTGTTGGCGACGCTGGGCGAGGGGGAGGAGGGGCCGCGGGCGTCTGAGGCACGTGAGGTGGCCTGGCACAGCAGCGAGTGCGAGCGCGAGTCGGCCCGGGTCGAGCGCGATGCCGATGACATCTGCGCCGCCTACCTGCTGCAGCGCGAGCTCGCCGAGCGCGGCGAGGGGACCGAGTTCGAGGGCGAGGTCTCGGGGGTGATCCGGGCCGGTGCCTTCGTCCGTTTCGGCGGTGAGCTCGGCGACGTCTACCAGGGTTTCCTGCCGGCGCGGACGATGGGCGACGAGCGCTTCGAGCTGAACGAGACCGAGACCGCCCTGGCCGGCCGGGAGTCGGGGGAGACAATGCGCCTCGGTGATCCGACATCCGTCCGGGTCGGCGAGGTCACCGCGGCGCGGGGGCGCGTCGACCTGGAGCGCAGCGATGGCTAAGAAGGGCAAGAAACGCGAGCCCGCCTCGGGTGACGTCGCCACCAATCGCCGCGCCCGCCACAAATTCGAGCCGGTGGAAAAAATGGAGGCGGGAATCGTCCTGCTGGGCTCAGAGGTGAAGTCGCTGCGCAACGGCAAGGCGCAGATGACCGACTCCTACGCGGTGGTCGAGAAGGGCGAGGTCTGGCTGCGCAAGCTGCATATCCCACCCTACGAACCGGCCAGCCGCGAGAACCACGAACCGGAACGGCCGCGCAAACTGTTGCTGCACAAGGGCGAGATCGAAAGGCTGATCGGCAAGACGGCGGAGAAAGGCCTGACCCTGATCCCCCTCCGCATCTACTTCAAAGGCCCGCGGGCAAAGGTCGAGTTGGCACTGGCGCGGGGCAAGGAGGGTCGCGATCGGCGCCGCGACATCGCGGACCGTGACGTGCGCCGCGAAGTCGAGCGAGAATTCAAGGGCCGGATGAGGTAGCTTCGAGACCGATGCGCTTCAGGATTTCCCTGCTCTGGTCCGCGTTGACCCTCGTTGCGCTCGCCCTGGCCGTTCCGGCTCAGGCGCAGGCTGATTCCTTCCCGAGCGAAGCCGGCAACTTCGTCAGCGACAACATCCAGTATTTCGTCGGCGGCCTCGTCGCGGCGATCCTGCTGCTGCTGCTCGTCGTCAGCGTGACCCAGCGGCGGGCCAAGGAGAAAGCCGCCAAAGAGGCGTCGGCTCCGTCTGGCACGCCCCCTCCGGCGCCGGGCAAGGTCCCGCCGCCAGCAGCGGCCGCTGCGCCCCCGCTGGCCGCGCAGGCGCAGACGGCCGAGCTGCCCCGCACTCCTCCGCCTACCGCGGCACCGCCCGTTGCTCCCGGTCCGCCACCCGCCGCGGGTCAGCCCGTGAGCTCCAAGGACAAGCGCAAACAGGCGCGAGAGCAGCAGCGCCTTGCTCGCACCGAGCACCGCAAAAAGCGCCAGGAAGAGGCCAAACGGCGCAAAGAGGAGCGCCTTGCGAAGCGAGCCGATCGTCGCGGCAAGCCAGCCGGTGGCGGCGGTCGTGCCGACAGTCGCCGGGCTCGCAAGGAAGCGGCGAAGGCCGAGCGCCAGCTGGCCGAGGCGCGTGCCGCGCAGGAGCGCGAACAACTTCAGCAGGGCGGCCAGCCAGTGCCGCTGCCCCCGACCGGGCAGCCGGTAGCGCCCCAGGTCGCCGCCCCAGGGCCCGACCCGCAGCCGCCAGCGCAGCCCCTTCCTCCCGCAGCAGCTCCCCCGCTTGCGCCGACACCAGCGTCGGCAACGCCGCCCGTCGGCTACGAGGACCCCGCGGTGGTCGAAGCGCGCGTGCAGGACAAGGTCGCCGAGATCCAGCATGAGGAGGAGCGGATTCGGGCCGAGGCCGATCGCCGGATTCAGGAGGCGGAGCGCCTGCAGCGCGAGGCCGAAGGGCGTACGGCTCAGGCCCAGGTGGGCCAGGTGACGCAGAGCATGGCGGCGGTGCCGCCGCTCGCCTCGGCGCCTGCCGCTGGAGCGGGATTGCAGACGGCCGAGCAGCGCCTCGAGCAGGAGCGCGAGGCGCAGGAGCAGGCGATGGCGGAGGCTCAGGAGCGGCTGCGCCAGATCGAAGAGCGCACCAAGGAGGCCGAGCGCCGCGCCGCCGAGGCGGAGCGCCTGGCCAAGCTCAAGTCCGAGGAGGACGAGCGCGAGCGGCGCCTGCAGGAGATTCGCGACAGCGTCGCCCAGGCCGAGGAGCGCGCTCGCGAGGCCGAGCGCCGCGCCGCCGAGGCCGAGCAGGCCGTGATCCAGTCGGTCCAGGGCCACGGGACGGTGCCTTCGCAGCCCGTCGCGCCCCCGCCAGCCCCATACGCCGCGCCACAACCGCCGCAGCCCGTGCCGCCACCGGTCCCCGAGCCGACCCCGCCCGCGCCGGACCCCGGCCCGCCCGCGCCGCCGGCCCCTGAGCCCACGCCACCCGCGCCGGTCGCGCCGGATCCGTCACCAACGCCACCGCCGCCGGCTCCCGAGCCGCCTGTACCCACGCCGCCAGCCCCGGCCCCTGAGCCGCCAACGCCGGCGCCGCAACCGAGCCCGGTGCCCCCAGCCCCCGAACCCTTGCCGCCGGCAGCAGGTGGCACGATCGACCTCAACTCGGTCAGCTTCGAGCAGCTTCGCGCCGAGAACCTCTCGGTCACCCAGGCGACCCGCCTGCTCGCCCACCGCGAGCGACTGGGCCGCTTTGGTTCGGTCGATGACCTCGATGAGGTACCTGGTTTTCCGCAGGATGTGCTCGAAGACCTAAAGCGGCGTTCGAGCGTTTGAGCGCTCTAGAGGCCGGCCGCTTCTAGGAGCTTCAACCAGATCTCGCTGCGGCTCGGGTAGGCAGCAACGGCGTGGCGCAGGCGGGGGAGGGGAACCTCGCCGACGATGGCGATCGTGGCGGCGTGGAGGAAATCGGCGGTCTCAAAGCCGGTGAAGGTGGCGCCGACGATGACCCCGCGCGACTCGTCGACGACGAGTCGCGAGGTGCCGCCGGTTTCCTTGCCTTGGAAGCTGGCCCCGGCGGTGCCGTCAGTGGGGACGTCGACCGCTTTCGCTTCGATGCCGGCTTCCTGCGCCTGGGCGAGCGTCTTGCCAACCGCGGCGACCTGGGGGTCGGTGAAGGTGACCCTGGATGAGCCGATGTCTTCCGCTTCCACGGCGACCTCGCGACCGAGGATGTTCTCGGCGGCAACCCAGGCCTGGTACTTACCCATGTGGGTGAAGAGGGCGCGGCCACTGACGTCGCCGACCGCGTAGAGCCACTCGCGCCCGCCGACCCGAAGCCGGTCTTCTGTATCGAGGAAGCCGCCTTTGCCGGGTTGGACATCGACGCTATCGAGCCCGATCTCGCTCGTGCGTGGCTTGCGGCCGACGGCGACGAGGATCTCGGCGGCGGCGACTGCGCTGCCATCGTCGAGCGCGACCGTGACGAGATCGCCGTCGCGGCTGACTTGAACGACTTTCGCGCCGGTGCGGACGTCGACACCGTGTTGCTCGCGCAGCGCCTTGCCGACTTCCTCACCGGCAAACGGCTCCTCGCGTGAGAGCACGTGGGGGCCGCCCTCGACCAGCGTCACCCGGCAGCCGAGCGAGGACCAAGCCTGCGAGAGCTCGCAGCCAACCGGTCCGGCACCGAGCACGACCATGCTCTCGGGCACCTGCTTCGCCGTCGTTCCCTCGCGGTTGTTCCAGGGCCGGGCCGAGTCGAGGCCGTCGATTGGCGGCATCGCCGCGCCGCTGCCGGTGGCGACGACGATCGCCCGGCGGGCGTTGAGCAGGTCGTCGCCGACCCGAACCCGCCGCTCGCCGTCGAGCACTCCACTGCCGCGGAAAAGCTCGATCCCGCGTTCTTCCAGCCAGGGCAACTGACCGGAGTCGTCGCGGTCGTGGATTACCTCGTCGCGGCGCTCGAGCACTGCCCGCGGATCGAGCCGCTCCTCGACGGCAATGCCTGGCACCCGCTGCGCCTCGGCGAGCAGGTCCGAGGGACGCAGCAGCGCCTTCGAGGGCATGCAGGCGTAATAGGAGCACTCGCCGCCGACCAGGTGCTGCTCGACGATCGCCACCGAGAGCCCGCCGTCGGCGAGCCGGCCGGCACAGACCTCTCCGGGCGCCCCGGCCCCGAGCACGATCGCGTCGAATGTCTTCTCGGCCACGGTGTATTCCTACCCGACTCCGTACAATCGCTGCACATAAGCATGGGGGCGACAGGCTTCGACGTGGTCGGTCCGTGCGAAAGGTTGCAGGTCGAGGTTGCCGGAGGCCTCGTTAAACCCCGGCACCAACCAATACGTGCGGACCATGAGTTCGCCCTCGCTGCCTAGCTAGAACCTAGGCGATGAGAGTCGGTCCTCCCTCGCCCGTAGGGAGGGCAGCCGGCTTCAGAACACGGGCTCACCCCGGCGGATCGCCCCGTCTACCAGGGGACAATTCAGAGGGCTTTATCTCCCGCAGTGCCCGCCGGCGCGGACCCCGGGAGACGAGAATCAAGCGCCGGCTATACCTGTAGACACCTTCGCGCTACGACCTCGGACGCCGGTTCAATTCCGGCCGCCTCCACTTTCATCGCAACGATTAGCGGTTCGGGTGAATTACAGGTTTTTTGCATTCACCCCACTCACTGTGTTAGAACAGCGCATTACTCAGGCCATTTATTTTATAGAGGGAGGATGCGCTCAATGGAAGGTTCCCCGACCACACCGACCAAACTGTCATTTCACGGAGCGTTGCCGCCACGCGGGTTGGAAAACACACCTTCCTCTTCTGCTTTTGGTGGCCGCTTCGGCCGCATGTTTCGTCACCTGCCCGTCCTCGCACCCAGCGATGCTTCGCTAGGGGCGCTCGGTCAGGCGATGATTCAAGAGCTCGAGGACGGCAAGCTGGACAAGCCCCTCGGCACCGATGATGACGACGAGAACGTCTCGACGCTGGAGGACGGGACGCTACGACTGCCGGCCGGCTACACCTACTTCGGTCAGTTTGTCGACCACGACATCACCTTCGATCCGGTTTCCAGCCTGACCCGTCAGAACGACCCGGACGGGTTGAATGACTTCCGCACGCCGAGATTTGACTTGGACTCGCTCTATGGCCGCGGACCCTCCGATCAGCCCTATCTCTACGAAAAAGATGGCGTTCATCTCCAGCTTGGCGCAAAAGTCTCCGAAAACGAGGCAACTGCCGGTCCCGATCTACAGCGCAACGCGAACGGGCGGGCGCTGACCGGTGACCCCCGCAACGACGAGAACTTGATCGTCTCCCAGCTGCAAGTCGCATTCATACGCTTCCACAACGCCGTGCTCAACCAAGTGGGGCAGGCGAGCCCGAACCTCGAAAAGGAAGACGTCTTCAAGCTCGCCCAGCGGGAAGTGCGCTGGCACTACCAGTGGGTGGTCATCCACGATTATCTGAAACGCCTGGTCGGACAGGAGGTAATCGACGACATCCTGCCCCCCGAGACCTACCTGGTTCCGTTAGGCGAAGCCGCCTTACCGGTCCCCAGGCTGCGCTTTTACAACCCGGTGGAAACGCCCTACATGCCGGTTGAGTTCTCGGTCGCCGCCTACCGCTTCGGCCACTCGATGGCCCGGCCGAGCTACCTGATCAACCAGGTCGCGAAAACCGATCCGCAGGTTGAAAACGCGAGCCGGATCCCGCTGTTCTCGATCAACAACGACCCGACCCAGAGGCAATCGCTGAATGGATTCCGTCCGCTGCTCTCCGATTGGGGCGTGCAGTGGCGGTTCCTCTTGCCGGGGATCAGCGACGGCCTGCCAGCGGACGAGAACCTTCCTCAGCCCAGCTACAAGATCGACGCTCAGCTCTCGAATCCGCTTGGCGCGCTTCCAGACTCGACCGCGGAAGCAGGTCCAATTGGCGAGGGCCTCGACCCCAGTCTGGCCAAGGATCTCGCCGTCCGCAACCTGATCCGGGGCAAGTCGATGGGCCTGCCGGCCGGCCAGGACGTCGCTCGCGCGATGGGAATCGAGCCGCTCAGCGAGGAAGAACTCTTCCAGGGCATCGAGCTCGACGAAAATGTCCGCGCTGATCTGGCCGGGCGTGCGCCGCTCTGGTTCTACATCCTCAAAGAGGCTGAGCGCAAAGCGGACTCCGCGCACCTGGGGCCGGTGGGCGGGCGCATCGTCGCCGAGGTGCTGATCGGTTTGCTCGCCGGCGATCCGCTCTCGTTCCTCGGCGTGCAACCGAACTGGCGGCCGAACCTCGGTCCCGGCGACGGGTTCACCCTCAGCGATCTGATCAATATCGCGATCCCGGCCCCGGAAACGCCCGTGGCCCCGCCCTACGGCGGCTGAGGGCGTAGCGGCAATGGCGCGGTCATACGACGCTGTTGTCATTGGCTCTGGCTTCGGCGGCGGTATTGCCGCCTGCCGCCTCGCCGAAGCCGGCAAGCGGGTCTGCGTGCTCGAGCGCGGCCGCCGCTTCGGCCGCGAGGACTTTGCATCGGAGCCCGGCCAAGCGCCGGAGATGATCTGGCACGAGAAGCTCAACCCGACCGGGCTCTTCGATGTCCGCATCATGAGCGACGTCTCGGTGATAACCGCGGCCGGGGTGGGCGGTGGCTCCCTGGTCTACGCCAACGTGCAGTTGCGTGCCCCGAGGGAGGTGTTCGAGCGCGACTGGCCTGCGGCGATCGACCTGAACCAGCTCGAACCCTGGTACGAGAAGACCGAGGAAGCGCTGCAGCCGGTACAGACGCCGCCGCAGCCGCCGCTCGACAAGGTCCGGGCATTTGCCAAAGCGGCCGAGAACGTCGATCGTGACGTCAGCCCGCTGCCGATTGCCGTCCACTTTGGCGAGGCGCGCAAGCATCCCTTCAGCGGGGTCGCCCAGGAGGGCTGTCAGAACCTTGCCCGCTGTGACCTGGGCTGCCCGGTGCACGCCAAGAACACCGTCGACATCACCTACGTCGCGCGGGCCGAAACGCACGGCGCGGAGGTGCGGCCCCTGCACCTCGCGACCACGATCGAGCCGCCGCCGCGGGCCGGTGGGGACTGGACGATCGGCTTCAAGGCCCTCGGCGAGGGAGACGACGACAGCATCCAGGCTCCGACCGTCGTCCTGGCTGCCGGGACGATCGGTTCCTCGCGCCTCCTGCTCAGCAACCGGCGCCGGCTGCCGGGGCTCTCAGCGGCGTTGGGCAGCCGCTTCTCGGGTAACGGCGATGCCCTGGGCATCGCCTTCGACCCCAGCGATCCCGACGTCCGCAACGCTCGCAACGACTACGGGCCGGTGATGACGAGCAGGATCCTCTACCCGGAGCGGAAGTTGATGGTCGCCGACGGTGGCCTGCCAGCGAACTTCGACGCCCTGCTCGAGGTGGCCCGCGGCGTCAACTTGATCCGCGGCTGGCGCCGGGCGCTGCTGCGCCTGCGCGCCGCCCTCATCCACCTGGGGTGGAGTGATCAGGCGCTGCGGCCGGGGCAGGCTGACCTGCGCCGGAGTGAGTCAGACACCGACTCGCTCGTCTTCCTGATGATCGGCGAGGACGCGGCCGACGGCCAGATGCGATTGACGCCCCTGCTGAAACGGTTTGACATCCGCTGGAGCAAAGACGGCAGCCGCAAGCTCTTCGAAGACCTCAAATTGACCGCAGACGAGTTGGCCAAAGGCAGCGGCGCGACGCCGTTCTACGCCCTCGACGGGGGGCCGCTGAGCAAGTTCACCACGGTGCACCCGCTCGGCGGCTGTCCGATGGCGGACGATCCATCCCGCGGAGTCGTCGATGATCTGGGGGCCGTGCACGGCTACCCGGGCCTGCACGTGCTCGACGGCTCGATCGTGCCGACCGCGCTTGGCGTCAATCCCTCGAAGACGATCGCGGCGCTGGCCGAGCGCGGCGCGGCAAAATTGGTGGAGCGTTTGGCGTGAGCGTCGTCTGGCGCAACCACACCGGGAACCAAAGCTGCCACCCGCGCCAGATCGTCAAGCCGGGCAGCCTGGCGGAGCTCGTCGAGCTGGTCAGGCGAGCCGAGGCCGAGCGCACGACGGTTCGGGCGGTCGGCGCCGGTCACTCCTGGTCCGACGTTGCCCTGACCGACGGCTACCTGGTCGACCCGGAAAAGCTCGGCGGAGTTTGGCGTCCCAACGATGAGGCGCTTGTCCGTCCCGCGCTGCCCAGGGAGCTGGTCCGGGTGCTGGCCGGGACTCACATCCACACCCTCAACGACAGTCTGGACGGGATGGATCTGGCGCTGCCCAACATGGGCGGCTACGACGCCCAGACGATCGCCGGGGTCGTCTCGACTTCCACGCATGGATCGGGGCTGCGTTTTGGCCCCTTCCCCGACCTGGTCAGGTCAATCGATCTGGTGATCTCCGGTGGCAAAGCGGTTCGGCTCGAGCCGGCGAGCGGCCCAACCGATCCCGCGGCCTTCGGTGACGAGTCGCTTGTCCTCGTCAAGGACGACGAGAAGTTCGCCGCGGCGGTTTGCGGGGTGGGCACGATGGGCTTGATCTACTCGTTCCTGATCGAAGTCCGCGAGAAGTTCTGGCTCAACGAGGTCCGCACGCTGAGCACCTGGGAGGCGCTGCGCTCCGATCTCACCCCGGACTGTCTCCTCGCCGGCGAGGATCACTACGAGCTCTTCGTCAATCCCTACGCCGGTTCTGACGGCCAGCACCGGGTGCTTGTGACCCGCCGCTCGGATTGCCCAGAGCCGCGAGATCAGCCAGAGGACAAGCTCGAACGGCACCCGCTGACCGAACTAGAGGCCTCGCTGCCGATCACGGGTTCCCTCGTGCGGCTGTTGGCGAGGAAGTTCCCCGGCTTGATGGCCAAGCGCTTTGACAGCGTGCTCGCCGAAATGTGCGATGACGGCTACGCCAACGTCTCCTACAAGGTCTTCAACATCGGCGAGGCCAATCACCTGCCGGCCTACTCGATGGAGCTCGGCATTGCCGTTGACGGAAAGCACGTCGAGGCGATCGACCGTCTGCTCGAGATCGCGAAGATCCGTGCAGAGGAGGGTCTCTACCACAGCTCGCCTTTCTCACTTCGCTTTGTCGCCCCCTCGGGGGCCTACGCGTCGATGATGTACGACCAGCCGACGATGATGATCGAGCTGATCATGGTCGTCGACAGCCGCGGCGGCTACACGCTGCTGGAGGGCTACGAGTCCCGACTCGCCGACCTCGGCGCCAGGCCCCACTGGGGCCACTACAACACGCTGACTTCCGAACGTCTGCATCGTCTCTATCCGCAGTGGGGGAGCTGGCTGGCGGTTGAGGCCGAGTTCAACGCCTCCCGCGTTTTCGACTCCAGCTTCACGCGTCGGATCGGCATCGAGTAAGCGCCTAGGCCGGGTTCACCCCTATCGTTGCCGCGATGCAGAGCCACGTGGCTTTCTTGCGCGGGATGAACCTCGGTGGCCGGCGGATCAAGAACGAGGAGCTGCGGGCGGAGTTCGAGGCGCTGGGCTTTACCGACGTCGCCTGCTTCCGCGCCAGCGGCAATGTCGTCTTCAGCGCCAAGGGCAGTGCGGCGAAGCTGACGGATCGGATCGAAGCCGGGCTGGGGGAGGCGCTTGGCTACGAAGTGCCGGTCTTTCTGCGCAGTGCAAAGGAGCTAAGTGCGCTTGCCGCTCGCGAGCCATTCGATGCCGCGGAGGTGAAGGTTTCAAAAGGCAAGCTCCAGGTCGCCTTGCTGCCGAAGAAGCCGGCTGCCAAGGACCGCAAGCAGGCTCTGAGTGAGGCCAGCGACGAGGACCGGCTCGCGATCGAAGGCCGCGAGCTCTACTGGCTGCCGAGTGGCGGCATCTCCGACTCGGACCTCGACCTGAAGGCAATCGAGGCTGCACTTGGTCCCTGGACGATGCGCACGATGGGCACGATCGAACAGATCGTCGCCAAGTACTTCACTGGCTAAACCGAGCTACCGGCGCCGCGGCGTTTTGCCGGCCCAGGTGAGAGAGCTGTAGATGCTGATGGTGGCCCACAAGGCGAGGATGAGTATCGCTGGTGGGGCGCCAAAGGCGACAATCGCAATGCCGCAAATAATGGATACAACAGCGCTCAAGGTGGACGCTCCCCACCGAGACTGAAGAAACGTTTTCATTTCCATGCGCTGATGATAAGGGCCATGATCCCCGCTGGCCAGCCGAAGTCGAATCCCCTCCCAAGGGCTTCATTAACTCGCCGGGCCAAGACATCGGGTTGCTGGTTTTCCGACATCGCTCTACTGGCGCAATAGCCGCTCGCGTACGCCATCGTTCCGCCCAGCACGGAAACCGCGGTCACCACTGCGTTCAGCAGGTTGCGGGCACTATCTACATCGATTGGAAGCACTGCCCGAAGCTAGCTCGACCAGCCGCACCTGTAGCGCGCAGAGTGTCACGTCCCCGTAGAGATATCCGCACGTGGTAGCGCAGCGATCTCCAGGTCGCTGCTGACTGCCCCGATCTCTTTGGGGAGGGTCGCGAGGCGCACGTCGGAGACGAACTCCAGTCGCTGGCCCAGCGGGCGGAAGAAGTTGTCGTAGTGGGTGGGGACGACGACCTTGGGGTCGAGGCGGGGGATGATTCGCTGCCAGTAGTCGTCGGTGAAATTACGTCCCGCGATGCCAGCGAGGAAGACGTCGACGTCGCGCTCGCGCACTGCCTCGTCGATCAGGTTGGCGCTGCCTTGGTGGTAGAAGCTGACCCCGGCGACCTTGATCGAGATTCCCCAGACCTGGCCGCAGCGGTAGGCGCCGGGGGTGAGGCCGTCGAGGTGCTCGCAGGTGAGGTCGCCGTCGTAGGGCACGGCGAGGCCGAGCAGCAGCTTGGAGTGGACGCTGGGCGTGAAGCTGACCTCGAACGGGCCCAGCTCGTAGGTGCGATAGGGCTCGACCTCAACCGTCTGCTCGGCGAGGCCGTGCAGTCCCATCAAGGTCACCAGCGAGTCGGAGCCGTAGGCCTTGCAGCCGAAACGACGTGCGATCGCCGGTGCGTCGACGGCGTGGTCGAAGTGGGTGTGGCCGACCAGCACCCCGACGACCTCGCCGGGAGCGTGGACGAAGCGATCGAGCGCCGCCGGGTCCGGCAGCGCCGAGCGACGCCGGAGCAGGTCGGCAAAGGGGACCCGCGAGAGGTAGGGATCGACGAAGAGCGTCTTGCCCTCGGCGCTGATCCGGTAGCCGGAGACGCCCAGCCATTCGACTTCTAGGCCTTCCGGAAGCTCGAGCGCTCGCGCCTCTAGCTCTCCCAGCGCCTGCTCGCCTTCGCGCTGCGCCGCACGCCGGCCCACCTGTGCCCTGGCGAGCTCGCCGAGGTGTCGCAGCGGGCTTGGCACGGCCCTACGCCGTCGTGACGGTTGCCGAGAGCTCGGGTGGGGTGGAAATCGTCTGCAAGACGACGCAGTAACGCTCGGTCAGCTTCAGCAGCGTCTGCAACTGCTCCTGGTCCGCATCGGTGTCAAGCTCGAAGGCGAGGCGGATCGACCTGAAGCCGACCGGGGCGTCGCGGTCGACGGCGAGCGTGCCACGGAAGTCGAGGTCGCCGTCGGCGCGCACGGTCCCCGACCGCACCTCGATCCCCAGCGAGGTCGCCACGGCGCGCAGGGTGACGCCGGCGCAGGCGGCGAGCGCCTCCAACAGCATGTCTCCCGAGCAGAGCTGGCTGCCGTCGCCGCCGCTTGCCGGGTGCAGCCCAGCCTCGGCGATCGCGCGGCCGGTGTTGACTGAGCAGGAGACGCCCTCGCCGAGCTGGCCCTCCGCTGAAAGCGTGATCACGGCGGCGTCGGGGTCCTCGCGGTAGCGCTCCTTCAGCGGCGTCTGGATCGCTTGCAACTGCTCTCTTTCCATGCTCGCAGCTTACGCGTCGCCCGCTCGCGGCAAGCCGCGTAATGTCACCTCCGAGATGGCCATCGCCACAGCGACCACGATTGACCTCTACGCCGGCGGCAAGCTGCTCTTTGCCGACGTCTCCTTCAAGCTCGAGCCGCGTGAGCGGATGACGCTCTCGGGGCGCAACGGGGTCGGCAAGTCGACGCTGCTGCGTGTCCTCGCCGGCGAGCGGCCACCCGACTCGGGCAGCCTCGCCCTGCAGAAAGGCGCCCGGGTGGCGCTGCACGATCAGCGGCCGCCGCGCGACGATGCGATCTCGCTCAGCGACTACGTCTTCTCCGGCCGCGCCGACATGGAGGAGACCGAGGCCGAGCTGGCGCGCCTGGAGGCGGCGATGGGTGCCGGCACTCCCGACGAGGAGACGATGCGGGCCTACTCGGCGGCGCAGCAGCGGCTTGAAGCGGGCGGTGGTTATCGCTGGCGCGATGACGTCCTCGCCGTGCTCGGCGGCCTCGGCTTCGGCGAGGAGGCCAACGCGCGCCAGCTCTCCACCTTCTCGGGCGGTGAGCTGACCCGGGCCTCGCTGGCCCGTGCCCTCGCCACCCGTCCCGACCTGCTGCTGCTCGACGAGCCGACAAACCATCTCGACATTCCCTCGCTGGAATGGCTCGAGAGCTACCTCGTCGACCTCGACTCGGCGGTCGTGCTGGTCGCCCACGACCGCTGGTTCCTCGAGGCGGTCGGGACCTCGGTGCTCGAGCTGGAGGCCCAGCGCGGCCGTTTCTTCGCCGGCCCCTGGCACGCCTGGCGCAAGGAACAGGCGGCGCGCGAGATCGCCCTTGGCAAGGCGATCGAGCGCCAGGAGGCGGAGATCGAGCGGATGGAGCGCTTCGTCGAGCGCTTTCGCTACAAGGCGACCAAGGCCAAACAGGCGCAGTCGCGGCTCAAGCAGATCGACAAGATCAAGCGCGACGGCGCCAAAGCCGAAGCGCGCGACCGCCGCAGCCTGCGCTTCTCCTTCGTCAAACCGGAGCGGCCCGGCCGGGTGGTGCTGAAACTGGTCAACGCGACGATCGAGGTACCGGGACGCACCCTCCTCGCCGGCGCCGAGCTCGAACTCGAACGCGGCGAGCACGCCGTCCTCGTTGGCCCCAACGGCGCCGGCAAGACGACCCTGATCGAGACGCTGGCCGAGCAGCGCGAGCCGGCAGTCGGCTCGGTGCGGACCGGGCACAACGTCAAGGTCGGCTACCTCTCCCAGCACGCCGAGACGGCGGCGGGGACGGGCACCGTGCTCGACGCCGCCCAGCGCGAGACCGGGCTCAGCGGCCAGAAGGCGCGTGACCTGCTCGGCGGCTTCCTCTTCTCGGGCTCCGACGTGGAGAAGGCACTTGATGACATCTCCGGCGGCGAGCAGCGGCGCCTCTCGCTGGCGATCCTGGTGGCGAGCGGCGCCAACGTGCTGATCCTCGACGAGCCGACCAACCACCTTGACATCGAGAGCCGCGAGGCGCTCGAGGACGCCCTCTCCGCCTTCGAAGGCGCTGTCATCCTCGTCTCCCACGACCGCGCCCTGCTCGAGGCGGTCGGCAGCCGCACGATCGTCTGCGAGGGCGGCGAGCTGCGCAGCTACCCGAGCGGCTGGGCCGCCTACCAGCGCCGCCGCGAGGAAGACCAAGAAGCGGTCTCGGCTGCTGCCGCGGCAGCGAAGCGCTCGGCCAAGAGCGGCAAGCGCCAGAGCCCCCGCACCGTCGCCCAGCGAGCGGCGCGCAAGGCGGGTCGCCTGGCCGAGAAGATCGAGGCGGCGGAAGCGGAGCTGCGCGCGGTCGAGGAGGAGCTGGCCGATCCCGCCGCCTGGGCGACGCCCGCCAGGTCAGAGCAGGCAAACGAGCGCCACGACGCGGCCAAGCGCAAGGTCAGCGAGCTCTACGAGCAGTGGGAGGAGGCCGAACGGACGGTCAGCGCAGCGGGCGATCCAGCCTGACCAGGGTGCCCTTGCCGGGCGCCAGGGTGATGTTGCGGACCTTGACCTTCTCCGGCTTGGGATCGGGAGCGCTGAGCTCGGCGCCTTGGACGAACTCGCGCAGAATGACCCGCATCTCGTATTCGGCGAAGGCGGCGCCGATGCAGCGGCGCACGCCACCGCCGAAGGGGATCCAGGCGTAGTTGTCGGCCTTGCCCTCGAGGAAGCGCTCGGGCCGGAACTCCTCCGGGTTGGGGAAGAGGTCCTCGCGGTAGTGCAGGGCGGCGATTGCCGCCATCACGAAACTGCCCTTGGGCAGCTCGTAGCCGCCGATTTGGGCGGGCGCCTTGAGCTTGCGGGCGACGTCGACGATCACCGGCCGCGCCCGCAGCGTCTCCCTGACCGTGGCGTCGAGGTAGTCGTCCTCGCCGGCGGCGATCGAGTCGCGCAGCTTGGCCAGCACCCGCGGCGTGCGCAGCAGCCGCTCCATCGCCCAGGCGAGCCCGGTCGCGGTCGTCTCGTGGCCGGCGCCGAGCACGGTGACGAGCTCGTCGCGCAGCTCTTCGTCGCTCATCGGGCTGCCGTCGTCGTGGCGGGCCTGCAGCAGCAGTGAGAGCACGTCGTCGTGGCCCTCCTCGCCCGCTTCGACCTCCTTGCGGCGCAGGCCGATCTCCTCGTAGATGAACTCGTCGAGCTTTTCGCGCGAGCGCAGGAAGCGCGGCCAGGGGCTGCCGGGCCCGAAGTTCTTGCGCAGCGCCGGGAAGGTGGTGATCAGGCCGACCCGCTTGCTGAAGTCGTCGATCAGCAGCTCGAAGCGGGCCAGGCGCTGCTCGTCGTGGACGCCGAAGACGGCTCGCATGATCACCGCCAGGGTGATCCGCTGGGTGTGGGGTCGCAGGGCGAAGGGCTCGCCGACCGGCCAGGTCGCCATCTGCTTCAGCGTCGTCTCACGGATCAGCTCGCCGTAGCCGCGCACCCGCTCGCCGTGGAACGGGGGGAGGAGCAGCTTGCGCTGCTGCATGTGCGGCGCGTCGTCGAGGGTCAGCACCGAGTTGGGCCCGAGCGCCGGCTCGAGCACGGTCGCGTTGGCCTCGCCGGCGTGGAACTGCTCGGGCGAGCCGGTGAAGAGCTCCTTGACCAGCGCCGGGTCGGCGACGTAGACGAGGCGGCCGAAGAAGGGGAAGGAGAGGGTGAAGATATCGCCGTAGCGGCGCTGCAGCTGGACCAGGAAGCCGAGTGGGTCGCGGGCGTAGCGCAGCGCCTGCAGCAGCGAAGGAGCTCTGGAGCCGGGCGGCATCTCAGAAGACGATCGTGCGGGCGCCGTCGAGCAGGACGCGGTCGTCGACGTGGGCCTTGACCGCGCGGGCAAGCACCAGCCGCTCGATGTCGCGGCCGATTCGCTGCAGGTCGGAGACCTCGTCACGGTGGCTGACCCTGGTCACGTCCTGGTCGATGATCGGTCCGGCGTCGAGCTCCTCGCTGACGTAGTGGGCGGTGGCGCCGATCAGCTTGACCCCGCGCTCGTGGGCGCGGCGGTAGGGGTCGGCGCCGACGAAGGCGGGCAGGAAGCTGTGGTGGATGTTGATCGCCGGGGCGTCGAGGCGCTCGAGGAACTCGGGAGAGAGGACCTGCATGTAGCGAGCGAGGACGAGCAGGTCGACCTCGCCGAGCAGCTCCAGCGTGCGCGCCTCGGCCTCCGCCTTGGCGTCGGCCTCGACTGGCACGTAGTGGAAGGGAAGGCCCAGCGAGGCGACCTGCTCGCGGTGCTCCTCGTGGTTGGAGACGACGGCGATGACGTCAGCGCCGAGCTCGCCGCTGCGCCAGCGCCAGAGCAGGTC
Organism: uncultured Solirubrobacterales bacterium; assembly: GCA_963732225.1. GTDB lineage: Bacteria > Actinomycetota > Thermoleophilia > Solirubrobacterales > 70-9 > VRUE01. The sequence continues at coordinate 883,251 of CAVSYR010000005.1, read as the reverse complement.
GGAGAGGCAGTGGTCCTCGCGGGAGACCATGATCGCCAGCCGCTTGCGCTGGCTCGACTCGGCAAAGCGGTGGTCCATCTCGAAGCGGTTGGCAATCTCCGCCTCGAAGCGGGAGTAGATCTCCTCGCGGCCTCCGGCGGGGACGGCATCGAAGGCCATGCGCATGAAGAAACGACCCTCGTTGCTCGAGTGCTGATCGGCGTCGATGATGTTGAGTCCGGCCCCGGCGAGGAAGCCGCTGACGGCGGCGATCAGCCCCGGTTGATCCGGGCAAGCGAGCAGCAGGCGCGTTGTCGGCATCGCGGCGATCTTCCAATCATCGCCGTTCTCCGGGTCGGGTGGGTGGTCTCGATGAGGATCGCAACCTCACGATCCGGCGCCCTGGCTAACGTGGCCTCCCGATGGGCGAGGGTGTAAGCGAGAACGGGAATGGGCCCTCAAAAGGCAGCATGGCATTCGCCGTGGCCCTCTTGCTTTGCTTGATCGTCGGGCTGGTGTTCCTAGTCAAGGGCCTTTGCCCAACTGATCTTCCGGCGAGTAGCGGCTCAAACTTCATCGACAGCGTCTTCCATAACAAGGGAGTCGTCCTGTTTGCTCGCCTGCTCTTGGTCTCGGCTGCCGTTGTTCTAGCCGTAGGCGGCGTGTTCATTGTCGTGTCGGTCGCAATTCGGATGAAGAACGGAGAGTGGCTTCGCAAGGCAGGGCCCTTTGAAGTCTCCGAGACGGCGATTAGCAAGCTCGAAAGCCAGATTGATAAATGGCGTCGAGCGGCAGAAGCTGGGGAAGAGGAAGTGGCTGAATTGACAGAACGAATCAAAGACTCCGATGAGCTAATCGAGCAGCTTCAAAATGCAATTGATTGATGGATAAGGAAAGACACGAATCAAGGCAGCTTCGATTGACTACTCCCGGTAGCTGCGAGCTATCATGTGATTCCACGTTGTCAGGAGAGCGCAATGACGCCAGAGCAACTGAATAGACGCATAGAGACAACGCTAAAGAGAAATCAAGCTGCAATTCGGCAGGCAAACAGTCGCGTTGAACGACTGAATGAGGCGGCTAAGCGATCAAGCCCCGCCGCTGATCGAGCTCTTGAGAAGTTGCGCCAGGGCAACGCCTAGCTCGACGCGGTTTTCTTTTCCTTCCGCCGGTCTGCTGCAGGATCCCTTCCACGGGTCAAAGTGGCAGATCGCACATCGTGCCTGACTTCGTTTCAAACGGCACGCACTATGTGAGCAGTGTGAGCGCGATCACCTTGCGGGGCCGCAAATACCGCCACGGTCCGCCGCTTGCTCACAAAACGCACATATTTTATTCCCGTCCTGATCCTCTGCATCGCCTTCCCCGCCGCGGCCCTTGCGGCCGGCAATAGCGGAGGGTCGTCCCCCCGGGCTGGCGTGGCCGGCGCGGTTCCCGCGCAGCTCTCGGTCCTGCGCCGCTCGACGGTGAGCTTTCACCGGACGATCCGGGTCACGGTCGCCCATCTCGAAGCAGTGCACCGCGCCAAGCTTCGTCGCCAGCGCCGCGAGCTCTTCGCCAGTCTTCCGGGCGGCGTCTCGCAGGAAACGCTCGACGCGATCGGCGCCTGCGAGTCCGGTGGCGACCCGACCGCGGTCTCCTCTGACGGCACCTACCGCGGCAAGTACCAGTTCGATTACGGCACCTGGGAATCGGTTGGTGGCAGTGGCGATCCCGCCGCGGCCCCCGAGCAGGAGCAGGACTACCGGGCGGCGCTGCTGTACTCGCAGTCGGGCTCCTCGCCCTGGCCCGTCTGCGGCTGAACCTACGATCACGGCTGTGAGCGTCCAAATCGTCACGGTGATTTCCGGTTATTCGAGTCCGGGGCGATTTGGGCGCGAGCGAAAGGGTGTCCGGTGAGCGAGGCGGTCCCGACACCAGATCCAAAGGGACCGCAGCGCAAGCCCCCGAAAGAAGCGATTGCCGAGGCCAAGGTCCGCGCTCCGACTCGGGGCAATCGCAAGCTCGAGACCTTCCTGGGCGCCGTCAACGGCGACGAGCAGGTGCGGGCCTGGTGGTACATGACCCAGGTGCACGCCGAGCGGCTCGGCATGTCGGACCACTCCTGGGTCCACATGCAGATCGTGCTCAACATCGCTCTGCGTTTGCTGCGACTGCTGGTCAAGGCCGGGGTCGAGCCGGCCATGGTCGCCGACCACGGGATGTCTCCCCGCGACGCTGAGGTTGTCGTCGCCGGCGGTGCCCTGTTGCACGACGTCGGGATGTCGATTCACCGCCAGGACCACGAGGCCTACAGCCTCTTTCTCGCCAACGGGGCGCTTGAGCGATTGCTGGCCGACAGCTACAAGCAGCCCGAGCGCACCGTCGTCGCTTCCGAGATCCTGCACGCGATCATCGGCCACCGGCGCCGCGGCGAGCCGTACACGCTCGAGGCCGGGGTGGTGCGGGTTGCCGACGCACTCGACATGGCGCAGGGGCGCACCCGCATCCCGATTGAAGCCGGCCAGGAAGGGATCCACTCGATCTCCGCGGCGGCGGTTGATGAGGTGCGGATCGAGGCGGGGGAGAGGCGGCCGGTGCGGATCGAGATCGAGCTCAACAACTCGGCTGGGATCTTTCAAGTCGACGATCTACTGGCGACGAAGATCCGCGGTACGCCGCTGGAGGGCAAGGTCGAGGTCGTCGCCGAGATCGAGGGCGAGACCGAGAAGCGGCTGCTCAGCGGCTTCCGGCTGGACTAGCCGTAGCGCTCGAGGTCGAGCCGGCGCCGTTCTTTGCGCTTCTCGAGTTTGCCCTGGATGATCGAGAGCACGATCACCAGGATCGCGAAGAAAGCGATCACGCCGAAGCAGAAGAAGGTGACCGTCTTGTCCGTGGTCGGACCGGCCAGGCCGACGCCGTTGTCAGCGGGGGCAAATGGTGCCGCCAGCAGCAATGAGAACAGCGCGGCGCAGATTGCCGCGAGAACTGTGGCTGAGCGAGCGGGGATCCTCACGCCGGGAAATCTAGCGCAAGAGACCGGCGCCCTCGTCCCTTGCGCTCCGTAGGATGCCCGCCCGTGAGCAACCTCGAAGCCATCGTCCTTGGTCTCGTCCAGGGGCTGACCGAGTTCCTGCCGATCTCCTCCAGCGGCCACCTGCGGATCGTGCCGGCGCTGCTCGGCTGGCCCGATCCCGGTGCCGGCTTCACCGCCGTGATCCAGCTCGGCACGATGGCCGCCGTGCTGATCTACTTCCGCGCCGACCTTTGGCGCATCGCCGCTGCCTGGCTCGGTGAACTGCGGGTGCCGATCCGCCAGGCCAGCCAGGAGGCGAGGCTGGGTTGGTTCATCGTCCTGGGCACGATCCCGATCTCGATTTTCGGCTTCATCTTCAAGGACCAGATCGAGTCGGGTGCGCGCAGCCTCTACCTGATCGGCTCGGCGCTGATCCTCTTCTCCTTCGTGATGATCGCCGCCGAGCGGGTCGGCACCAGGCAGCGTTCGCTGGACGGGATGGACGGCCGCGACGGGCTCTTCATCGGCGTCGCCCAGTCGCTCGCGCTCGTCCCCGGCGTCTCGCGCTCGGGGGCGACGATCTCGGCCGGGCTGTTCCGCGGCTTCGATCGCGTCGCCGCCGCCCGTTACTCCTTCCTGCTCTCGGTGCCGGCGGTGGTCCTCAGCGGCCTCTTCGAGCTGCGCAAGGTCGGCGAAGCCGGCAGTCCCTCGGTGGCGGCGACGGTGATCGCCACCCTGGTCGCCTTCGTCACCGGCTACGCGGCGATCGCCTGGCTGCTGCGCTACCTCAGCTCGCACAGCCTCGAGATCTTCGTCGTCTACCGAATCGCGCTTGGGATCCTGGTCCTGGTCCTCACCGCGACCGGCGCGATCAGCTAATCAGTCCAGAAATGGCGAACGGCCCGGGGCAGTGGGCCGTTCGCGGTGACGAGAGAGGAGTCTCGTGGGGCTTAATTCTGTCGCCGTGCTGTCCGCCAGCCGTGAACATCCGGAGAATCCCTTGAGAAGGTCGAGTAACAACTACCAAGTGCCAATTTTTTGACCGGCTTTCCCGCAAATTAGGGCAATCCACCTGTGAAAATCCAGTGAACGCAGGGTTTTTATCCCGTCGCCCGCCGTTATTGCTGCATACAATGCACGCGTCTCCCAGCAGGCCACTCCTTCGCCAGAGACCAGCACCGCCCACTTGAATCCACAGCAGACCACCAGGCTTGCGGTAATCGATGACGACAGTGGTTTCGTCACCGTGCTCTCCAAGCGCACCGGGGCCGCCGGCTGGCAACAGCGCGTGCTGAGCAGCGCGATCTCGCCGGATGAGCTGGTGGCGATGAAGCTGAACGCGCTGCTGCTCGACATGGAGGTGCTCGGCGACGAAGCCTGGGAGTACCTGGGGCGGGTCTGCGAGGCGCTTCCCGATCTCGCTGTGGTCGTCTGCACCGGCCGCTCGACCGTGGCCCAGCGGGTGCGCGCTCTGCGGTTGGGAGTCGACGACTGGATCGGCAAGCCCTGTCACCCCGAGGAGGTGATGGCCCGGATCGAAGCTGTCTCCCGTCGCCGTCGCCGCCGCACGCAGGGGGCGGCAGCCGAGGCCGGGCCGATCATCGTCGGCGAGCTGGAGATCCGCGCCGACCAGTTCCAGGCCTTCGTCGGCGAAGGCAGCCTCGACCTCACCCGCCGCGAGTTCGAGCTGCTGCAGCTGCTGGCCGACACCAAGGGCCAGGTACTCGAGCGAGAGGCGATCTACCAGCGCGTCTGGGGTTACGCGATGGCCCACGGCGACCGCTCCGTCGACGTCTTCATTCGCAAGCTGCGACAGAAGCTGGAGAAGCGCTCGCCCGGCTGGCGCTATATCCACACCCACTTTGGCGTCGGTTATCGCTTCGATCCCGAGGCAGTCGGCGGGGTGGCGCCGGAGTTGGCTGACGAGGCTGTGAGCGCTATCGATCCGCAGGCCGGGGATTCACAAGTAGTTCACAGGAGTTTTACGGCCGCGTAACCGATCGTTGGCCGCGGGCGGCCATCCTCGCTGGCCATGTTGGAGATCAGGCCAGAGGAGCACGCGGCGCTCGTCGACGGTCGGCCGCTGAGCCTGACGGTGCGAGAGTTGCAGCTGCTGACCACGCTGGCGGCGCACCCGCAGCGCATCCTTACCCGCGAGGAGCTCTACGCCGAGGTCTGGGGACGCGAACCGCGCCATGACGATCGCTCGGTTGACGTCTACGTCAGCCGCCTGCGCTCGAAGTTGGGCGAGGCGCTTCCGGGTCAGCACCTGATTCACACCCACAGCGGCATCGGCTACCGCTTCTCGCCCGAGGGATGAGCGCCAAGTGCGGCACTTCCGGGGGTCTTTTACATCTTTTTCACAATCCCGATACAGCCAGGTAACAAGCTGTCGGAGACGCGCTGAGAGGGTGGCCGCGAGCGCGGCCGATCTGGCCCGCTCTCGTGCCCCACGACGAAAAGGAGTTTTGTGTTGAGTCCCTCTAGATGGTTGGCCATTTTCGCCTCACTGGCCGTCCTCGCGATCGGCGTTTCCGCCTGTGGCAGCAGTAGCAGCGACAGCAGCAGCTCGTCCGGTGGCAGCCTCTCCGGTGAGGTAGCCGGCGCCGGCTCGACCGCCCAGGAGGCCGCCCAGGAAGCCTGGACCGCCGAATTCGAGAACGCAAACTCCGGTGCCACGATCACCTACGACGCCGTTGGTTCGGGTGGCGGGCGCGAACAGTTCATCGCCGGTGGCGTCGGCTTCGCCGGTAGTGACGCCGCTCTCTCAACGGAAGAAGACGAACTGACGAAGGCGGCGAAACGCTGCGCCCCGGGCAAGCTCGTCGAGGTCCCGGCTTACATCTCGCCGATCGCGATCATCTACAACCTCGAAGGCGTCGAAGGTCTGCAGCTCGACCCCGAAACGCTGGCGAAGATCTTCAACCAGGAAATCAGCACCTGGAACGACCCGGCGATCGCCAAAGACAACCCTGGCGTCGAACTCCCCGACACCCGGATCGTGCCGGTCAACCGCTCTGACGAGTCGGGCACGACCCAGAACTTCACCGAATACCTCTCCGAGGTCGTCCCCAGCATCTGGAAGTACGAAGTCAGCGGCGACTGGCCGGTCAAGGGCGGCGAGGCCGCGCAGGGCACCTCAGGTGTGGTCGAAGCGGTGACCGCCGGTGACGGCGCGATCGGTTACGCCGACGCCAGCCAGGCCGGCGAACTCGGCGTCGCCACGATCAAGGTCGGCAAGGAATACGCCGAACCGACCCCCGAGGCCGCGGCGAAGATCGTCGAGGAGTCCCCGGAAGCCAAGGACGAGGCGAAGAGCCCGTACATGTTCCCCTTCGAACTCGATCGCAAGACCGAATCGCAGGGCACCTACCCGATCGTGCTGGTCTCCTACCTGATCGGCTGCACGAAATACGACTCGGCCAGCGAAGCGGCCATCGTCAAGGGTTACTTCGAATACGCGATCAGCAGCGAAGGTCAGAAGATCGCCGCTGAAAACGCCGGTTCGGCACCGCTTTCGGCGGCGCTGACCAAGAAGGTCCAGCCGGCCGTCGAAGCAATCGAAGGCAGCTCCTAGGCACTGAGTGGAGGGTCGCGTCGACACGACGACCAACGCCGGTCAACTCCTCGCTGCCGCCTCCGGAGGGAGGCGGCAGTGGGGTGACCGGATCTTCTCCAACTTCTCCGTCGCCGCCGCGGTAACGATCCTCGCCCTGCTGGCGGGGGTCGCGACCTTCCTGCTGATCCAGGCGGCGCCGGCGCTCACCGCCAGCTCCTCCGAACTGCCGGGGGGCAAGAGCCTGATCGACTACATCGCCCCGCTCGCCTTCGGCACCGTGCTGGCGGCGACGATCGCGGTGATCCTCGCCGTCCCCCTCGCGGTCGCGGTTGCCCTCTTCATCAGCCACATCGCGCCCAAGCGACTGCTGTTGCCGCTCGGCTACATGGTCGACCTGCTCGCCGCCATACCGAGCATCGTCTACGGCCTCTGGGGCATCTTCGTGCTCGGCCCCGCCGCGGTCGGGCCGATGAAATGGCTCGAACAGAAGCTCGGCTTCATCCCCTTCTTCGAGGGCCCGGCCTCGGTCACCGGGCGCACCATGCTCGTCGCCGGCCTGGTGCTGACCGTGATGATCCTGCCGATCGTCTCCGCGGTCGCCCGCGAGGTCTTCTCGCAGACGCCGCGCAAGCTGCAGGAAGGCGCCCTTGCCCTGGGCGCTACCCGCTGGGAGATGCTGCGGATGACCGTCCTGCCCTTCGGCAAGTCCTCGATCATCAGCGGCGCCATGCTCGGCCTCGGCCGGGCGCTGGGCGAGACGATGGCGGTGACGATCATCCTCTCGGTCTCCGGCATCGTCACCTTCAACCTGATCAGCCAGGCGAACCCCTCGACGATCGCCGCCAACATCGCCCTCGACTTCCCCGAATCGACCGGGCTTGCGATCAACACGCTGATCGCCTCGGGCCTCGTCCTCTTCGCGATCACCCTGGTCACCAACCTCGCCGCGCGGGCGATCATCGCCAGGCAGAACATCCAGTGAGCGCCCCGATCGACACGGTGACTTCCGGGTGTTCGGGTCCGTGGCGATCGGGGCGCGAACACGGGACTGTCAAGTGAGCCCGACGCTCGAAAGCGGCGTGCTGCCCGACTGGTCGCCCTACGGTGTGGTCGCCGGCTCGGCCGTGTTGGCGGCGGCGCTGCTGCTGGCCGCGGGGGCCTTCAGCGTCGCCCTGCTGCTCGTCTTCACGGTGCTGGTCGCGATGGTCGTCACCTACACCTGGTCGCGCCGGGTCGAGGGGCCACGGCGGGCCAAGGACCGGTTGATCACGCTGGCCATCGTCGCCGCCTTCGGATTGGCCCTGATCCCGCTGCTCTCGCTGATCTTCGAGGTCGCCAAACGCGGCATCCCTGGCCTCAGCCTCGAATTTCTGACCGAGGACGCGCGCGGTCAGATCGGCGGCGGCGGCGCCGCCCACGCGCTGGTCGGCACCCTGGTGATCACCGGCGTCGCCGCCCTGATCTCGATCCCGATCGGGCTGATGGCGGCGATCTACCTGACCGAGTACGGCGGCGGCCGCCTCGGCCGGGCGCTGACCTTCTTCGTCGACGTGATGACCGGCATCCCCTCGATCGTCGCCGGGCTCTTCGCCTACGCGCTCTTCGCCCTCTTCCTCGGCCCCGGCATCCGCCTCGGCGTGATGGGCTCGGTGGCGCTCTCGGTGCTGATGATCCCGATCGTGATCCGCACCTCCGAGGAGGTGCTGAAGATCGTCCCCAATCACCTGCGGGAAGCCTCCTACGCGTTGGGAACGCCGAAGTGGCGGACGATCACCAAGGTCGTCCTGCCGACCGCCTTCGCCGGCCTGATCACCGGCATGATGATCGCCGTCGCTCGCATCATCGGCGAGACGGCGCCGCTGCTGGTCACCACCGGCGTGGTCGACTCGATCAACACCAACCCTCTTTCCGGCCGCATGCAGAACCTCGCGGTCTACGCCTACAGCGAGTACCGAACACCCGGCGTCTTCAAGCAGGCTTCCTACGACCGGGCCTGGGCAGCGGCCCTGACCCTGATCGTTATCGTCATGGTCCTCAACCTCGTAGCTCGCCTGATCTACCGCCGGTACCGAACCGAGATCCGCTAGTGGATGAAAGGAGAGCACGCCCGATGGGAGCCATAGGCGCAACCAGGGCCGAGGCTGAGGCCGAGGTCGGCAAGACTGAGATGAAGGTGACGACGACAGGCACGCAGCCAGCCCCGGAGGCCGCCGCGACAGCGGACGGCAGGCTGGCGAAGACGCTCGAGGCGCGGGGGGTCAACCTCTTCTACGGGGACTTCCACGCGGTCGAAGACGTAACGCTGACGGTCGAGCCGAACAAGGTGACGGCGCTGATCGGCTCCTCGGGTTGCGGCAAGACGACCTTTCTGCGCTCGCTCAACCGCATGCATGAGCTGACCGCCAGCGCTCGGGTGGAGGGCGAGATCACCCTCGATGGTCATGACATATACGGGCGCGGGGTCGACCCGGTCCAGGTCCGCCGCCTCGTCGGCATGGTCTTCCAGTCGCCCAATCCCTTCCCGACGATGTCGATTTACGACAACGTCGCCGCCGGTCTCAACCTCAACGCCGGCCGGGTGAAGAAGACCGAGAAGGACGCGATCGTCGAGCGCTCGCTGCGCGGTGCCCACCTCTGGAACGAGGTCAAGGACCGCCTCGACAAGCCCGGCTCCGGACTCTCTGGCGGCCAGCAGCAGCGACTCTGCATCGCCCGCGCGATCGCGGTCGAGCCCGAGGTGCTGCTGATGGACGAGCCCTGCTCCGCCCTCGATCCGGTCGCGACCCTGGCGATCGAGGACCTGATCGGCGAGCTGAAGAGCAAGTTCACGATCGCGATCGTCACCCACAACATGCAGCAGGCCTCGCGGGCCAGCGACATCACCGCCTTCTTCAACCTCGAGGAGACGGGCAAGCCCGGCCGCCTGGTCGAGATCGGCCCGACCGAGAAGATCTTCACCAGTCCCTCCCAGCAGGCGACCGAGGATTACGTCAGCGGACGGTTCGGTTGAGCATGCCGGGCGGGATCCGGGTCGAATATCAGGAGGAACTGGACCGGCTCGAGGCGAGCGCGCTCGGCGGCATCGACCTGGCCAGCGCGGCGCTAACCCGCACCCTGGAGGCGGTCGAGCACCAGGACGTCGAGCTGGCCCAGATCGTCGTCGCCGACGACGATCGCATCGACGGCCGCTACCTCGAGGTGCACCAGGCGCTGATCACGCTGCTCGCCACGCAATCGCCGGTGGCGACCGACCTGCGCCTGATCTCGGCCCTCCTCCACGTCTTGAAGAACGTCGAGCGGATGGGCGATCAGTGCGTGAACATCTGCAAGATGATCCCGCTGACCGGCAACGAGCCGCCCTCCGATCAGCAGATGGTGGGACTGATCCTGGATATGGGCCGCCAGGCCAAGACGCTGCTCAGTCAGGCCAAGCGAGCCTTTGCCGACCGCGACGTCGAACTCGCTCAGGATCTGGTCCGTCAGGACGACGTCGTCGACAACCTCAACCGCGAGTGCTTTCGCCTCGCCCTGGAGATCGGCGACGACGCCGACCGCCGCGAGTGGGCGATGACGATGCTGCTGGGGGCGAGGGCGATCGAGCGGATCGGCGACAACGCCGTCGACATCGGCGAGCAGGTCGCCTTCGTCGTCACCGGGCTTTTCCGTGAGTTCGAGGATGCGTCGCATCCGAGTGTCTGAGGGTGGGGTGGCCATGCATCCCCGGACACCCGGCCTGTGGCCGGGTTGAGCGTCCGTCGACGCATGGCCACCCCACCAACCGGCGCTTGAGATCCGATGACTCTGGGAACATGAGAAGAACGCCGTGACGCTCTGTGCCGCCATAGATATTGGGTCGAACACGACTCGTGTGCTCGTTGCCGAGCCCGTTGAGGGGCAGTTGAAGAAGGTGATGGAGCAGCGGGCGTATACGCGGATCAACAAGGCGCTCGACTCCGATGGCGCGATCCTCGCCTCGAAGGCCGACGAAGTCTGCGAGGTCGTCGCGACCCAGGTCAGGCTGGCGAAAGAGCTGGGCGCCGAAGAGATACGCGCGGTGGCGACGGCGGCCGTGCGCGAGGCATCCAACGGCGACGAGGTCGCGGCCGCGATCGGTGATGCCGCCGGCGTCCGGGTCGAGGTGCTGAGCGACGAGGAGGAGGGCAGGCTCTCCTTCATCGGCGCGACCAAGACGCTCGGCCACCCGGTCGAGGGCAGGGTCGGCGTCGTTGACGTCGGTGGCGGTTCGACCGAGGTGATCCTCGGCACCGTGCCGGGTGGCGCCAGCGAGGTCCGCTCCTGGCGAGTCGGCTCCGGTGTCCTCGCCAACGAGCTGATCTCCTCCGATCCTCCTTCCGCGGCCGAGATCCGCAAGGTCCGCGATCGCATCGACGACATCTTCGAGGGGGTCGAGATCGAGCATCCCACTCAGGCGGTCGCGGTCGGCGGCAGCGCCACCTCGCTGCGCCGGCTGGTCGGGGCGGTGCTCGAATACGAGACCCTGGAGCGGGGGATCCGCGTGCTCTGCGGCGATCCCGCCGCCGACGTGGCGCGCCGCTTCGAGCTCGACCCCGAACGGGTCCGCATCCTCACCACCGGCGTGCTGCTGCTGGAGAAGGTCTCCGAGCTGCTCGGCCAGCCGCTGCAGATCGGCAAGGGCGGCCTGCGCGAGGGAGTCGTGCTCGACATGCTCAACGGCAGCACCAATGGCTCCTCACTTCGTCTCGTCGCCTAGCGAGCGCAAGCGTCCTCTAGCCTCGTAGCGTGGCCGGTGCGCGCAAGGTCGAGCTCGACTGCGAGGGGTCGTTCTCTCAGGCGGCGGCGCGCGTCGTCAAGGTGCGGTCCAAGGAGGTCTTCGCGCACTCGCATGGCGTCCTCGATCTCGACGATGTCGAGCGCGTGCATGACATGCGGGTGGCGACGCGCCGCCTGCGCGCGGCGCTGGAGGTCTTCGAGCCCTGCTTCCCGCGCAAGCGCCACCACAAGGCGCTGAAGAGGGTGAAGGCGCTGGCCGACGCGCTCGGCGAGCGCCGTGACGCCGATGTCGAGATCGCCATGCTCGAAGGCCTTCTCGACCAGGCGGCGGAGGCGGATCGCGAGGCCCTGCTCGCCCTGATCGAGAAGCTGCGAGTGCGCCAGGCCGAGGCAAACGAAGCACTGGCTCCTTACGTCACCAAGAAGCGACTGAAGAAGCTGCGGCGGCGGCTGAAGAAGCTGGTCAAGAAGGCCGGCCGATGAAGCCACGGGCAATAGAGGGATTGGATCCGCACGGCCCGCTCGAGCCCAACGTAGGGCAGATCGTCTCGGTGCGGCTGGACGAGCTGCGCAGTTTTGCCGAGCCGGCGCTTGCCCCCGACGCGAGCGAAGCGCAACATGACCTGCGGATCGCCGCCAAGCGCCTGCGCTACGTGCTCGAGATCTTCGCTTCATGTCTTGGCGGGGAGGCAAAGGTGGCTCGCGATGCCGCCAAGAGCCTGCAGTCGGTGCTCGGCGATCTGCACGACTGCGACCTGATGCTGACCAAGGTCGAGCAGATCGGCTCGGTCGCCGCGCTGCTGCGAGCACGCCGCGAGCGCCTCTTTCATGATTTCGCCGAGCTCTGGCAGGCCGAGGCGAGCAGGGGCACCTGGGCGGCGCTCGATCACTCCTTGTTCACCTGAGCTTTCCCGCTCGTTCACAACTTTTCCCTGCTCATGCCGAACTCTGGAGGTGACAGAAACGACTAGAGCAGGGAGACGCCGATGACTTCCCGTGTAGATATGCACTGCCACTCCACCGCCTCGCAGCTTTCGCGGCTTGGAGTTCAGCGTTCACTGGGGCTGCCCGAGTGCGCGACGCCTCCCGAGGAGGTCTACGACCTGGCCAAGCGGCGGGGGATGGATTTCGTCACGATCACCGACCACGACACGATCGACGGCTGTCTCCAGCTCGCCGATCGTCCCGATTGCTTCGTCTCCGAGGAGCTGACCGCGCGCTTTGCCGGCGAGCCACAGGCGGTTCACGTCCTTTGTTACGGGATCACCCCCGGAGACCATGAGTGGCTGCAGGCACATGCCGGCGACGTCGAGGCCTGCGCCGCGTACCTTGCCGAGAACGAGATCGCCTCTGCGTTGGCGCACCCGTTCTACAACGTCGATGCACCGCTGACGCCGCGACACCGGCGCCGGCTCGCCGAGCTCTTCCCGATCTGGGAGGTGCGCAACGGCTCTCGTGCCGCCGAGCTGAACATGCCGGCGGCGATCTACATCGAGACCCACGGCGGGACCGGGATCGGCGGTTCCGACGACCATGCCGGCGTGGATATCGGCCGCACCTTCACCGAGGTGCCCGCGGCCGCCACGCCGGAAGAGTTTCTCCACGAGATGCGGGCTGGCGATGCCCAGGGGGGCGGCCAGCAGGGCAGCGCGGCCAAGTGGGCTCACGCGGCGATGGCGTTGGCGACGCGCGCTCTCGGCGGGTCGGGTGCGGAGAGGGCACCCGACCCCGCCGCCGTATGGAAGATCGCCCAGCGCACGATCAGCGAGGGCGCCGCCCGCGAGGGCAAGGTCGCAGCTGACATCGGGCCCGACGACGGGCGAGCGTTGCTGGAGGCCTGGCTGCGCTCGATCGAGCTTGACCTGCGTGGGCCGGAGCTGATCGCCTACCTGCAGGCCGAGGACTTCTCCCACGCCGATCTCTACCGGCGGGCCCGTCGCACCCACGAGCGGCGTCTGCGGGGGGCGATCGCCGAGGGCGCCAAGGCGGCCCACGAGGGCGACCTGGCGGCCGCGGTTGGCGGCCTCTTCGACGCGGTGATCCCAGCGGTGCCCTACGCGCCCGCGATCACCTTCCTCGGGGCCGAGAAGGCAAAGCTGGCGAGCCGCTCCGGGGAGCGACCCCGCGTCGCCTTGATCGCCGACGGGATTGGCGCCACCCATGGCGTCACCGCGACGATCGAGAAGATCCGCGAGCTCGGCGTGCCGGGTTTCGAGCTCGAGGTCGTCGGCACCGACGCCGGGGTCGACCGGCGGCTGCCGGCGGCAGCAGAGCTCGAGGTGCCCTTCTATGCCGGCATGAGCCTCGGCGTCCCCGGTCTGCCCGGCTTGGCCGAGACGCTTGCCGAGGGGCGTTACGACGCTGTCCACGTAACCGCGCCCGGGCCCGCCGGTATCGCCGCGACCCTGCTCAACCGGATCGCCGGCACGCCGCTGATCGCCAGCTACCACACCGAGCTGGCCAGTTACGCCGGCTTGCGCAGCGGCGACGGCGGAGTTGAGGAGCTGGCTAAAGGCGCACTCGGCGCCTTCTACGGCGCCCCCTCGCTGGTTCTCTCACCAAGCCCCGCCGCCGATCGCTCCTTGATCGATCTCGGCATCGACCAGTCCCGTCTCGGTCGCTGGGAGCGCGGCGTCGACGTCACCCGCTTCGATCCCGGCAAGGCCGCGCGGGAGGACTTCCCCGGCGAGGTCAAGGTTCTCTACGCCGGCCGCCTCACCCGCGAGAAGGGGGTCGACCTGCTCGCTGAGAGCTTCCTGCGCGCCCACCAGGCCGATCCGCGCCTGCACCTGCTGCTCGCCGGCGGCGGTCCCGAGGAGGACGAGCTGCGCGCCCGGCTTGGCGAGCGCGCGACCTTCCTCGGCTGGCTCGAGGGGGAGGAGCTTGCCCGCGCCTACGCCAGCGCCGACATCTTCCTTTTCTGCTCGACCACCGACACCTACGGCCAGGTCGTGCTCGAGGCCGGCGCCAGCGGCGTGCCCGTGGTCGCCGTTGCCGAAGGCGGCCCCGCCTCCCTGGTAGAGAACCGCCACACCGGAATGCTCTGCCAGGCCGACGCCGACCACATCGCCGGTACGGTCCTGCAGCTGGCCGCCTCGCCACTGCTTCGCCGTCACCTCGGTGCCTCCGCCGTGCGCGCCGCCGGGGCCCGCTCCTGGGAGCAGGCGATGGAGCAGTTGGCCGCTGGCTACCGCCGCGCGCTCGGCAGCGACGTGGCGCTCGGGCAAGCGCCTGCCCGCGCTGCCTGAGCCGGCCGGAGTGGCCTTGCCCCGGCAGTACGATGAACGCATCGACGATCCCGCCCTTTACTTCAATCGCGAGCTCTCCTGGCTCGACTTCAACCAGCGGGTGCTGGAACTTGCCGAGGACCCGGCGGTGCCGCTGCTGGAGCAGATCCGCTTCTGCGCGATCTACGCCTCCAACCTCGACGAGTTCTACATGGTGCGGGTGGCCGGTCTGTTCGAGCAGCTCGATGCTGGGATCGACGCGCGCGGCCCCGACGGGCTGAGGCCCGGCGAGCAGATCGACGCGATCCAGGCGCGGGTGCTGGAAATGGACAAGCGCCTGCACGCCTGCTTCGAAGGCAAGCTGCGCCCGGCCCTGGAGCAGGAGGGAGTTCGCATCGTCTCGCTCGAGTCGGCCAGCGAGGAGGAGCGCAGCGAGATCGATGCCCGCTTCCACGAGCAGGTCTTCCCGGCGCTGACCCCGCTGGTGATCGGGATGGGCCGGCCCTTCCCCTATATCTCCAACCTCTCGCTCAGCCTCGGCGTGCTGCTGCGCGACCCCGAGAGCGGCAGCGAGATCATCGCCCGGGTCAAGGTGCCGAAGGAGCTGCTCGGCCGCTTTCTGCCGGCGGGCGAGGGCGGCCAGACCTTCGTGCCCCTGGAGGAGGTGATTGCCGCCAACCTCGATGCCCTCTTCCCCGGCACAGAGGTGGTCGATCACGGCTACTTCCGCGTCACCCGCGACGCCGATTTCACCGTCTCCGACGAGGCCGACGACCTGCTGCAGGCGGTCCAGGACGAGATTCGCCGCCGCCGTTTCGGCGAGGTGGTGCGGCTCGAGATCGCCGCCGGAATGAACCCGAAGCTGCGCCAGCAGCTGATCGACGCGCTGCGGCTCGAGGACCGCGAGGTCTACGACGTCAAAGGGCTGATCGACCTCGCCGACCTGACCGCCGTCGCCGACGTTCCCGGCCACGCCGAGCTGCGCTACACGCCCTGGACGCCGGTGACGCAGCCGCGCCTGCTGGGCGAGGACGACGAGCCCTGCGACATGTTCGCGACGATTCGCCAGGAGGACCTGCTCGTCCACCATCCCTACGACTCGTTTGCCAACTCGGTCGAGCGCTTCGTCGAGCAGGCGGTCGCCGACCCCGACGTGCTGGCGATCAAGCAGACGGTGTACCGCACCAGCGACGACTCGCCGCTGGTGCCCTCGCTGATCCGCGCCTCCGAACGCGGCAAGCAGGCGGTCTGCATGGTCGAGCTGAAGGCCCGCTTCGACGAGGAGGCCAACATCCACTGGGCCAAGTCGCTGGAGGAGTCCGGCGTCCACGTCGTCTACGGCATCCCCGGCCTGAAGACGCACGTGAAGGCGATCCTGGTCGCTCGCCGCGAGGGCGACAGGGTGCGCGAGTACGTCCACATCGGCACCGGCAACTATCACCCCAAGACGGCCCGCCTCTACACCGACTTCGGCATCTTCACCGCCGACCCCGAGATTGGCGCCGACGTCGCCGAGATGTTCAACTTCCTCACCGGCTACGGCCGTCCGGCCGAGTACCGCAAGGTGCTGGTCTCGCCGACGACGATGCGCGACCGCATCGTCGGCGAGATCACCGCGACCGTGGCCGCGCACGAGGCCGGCGAAGAGGCGCGGATCACGCTGAAGATGAACTCGCTGGTCGACGCCGGCTGCATCCGGGCGCTGTATGAGGCCTCGCAGGCCGGCGTGCAGGTCGACCTCAACGTGCGCGGCATCTGCTGCCTGCGCCCCGGCGTGCCGGGGGTCTCCGAGAACATCCGGGTGGTCTCGATCGTCGGTCGCTTCCTCGAGCACTCGCGCGTCTACGCCTTCCAGCGCGGCGAGCAAACCCGGGTGCTGATGGGCTCGGCCGACCTGATGCCACGCAACCTCGACAGCCGGGTCGAGCTGGTCACGCCGGTTGAAGACCCGGCGCTGCGGGCCGAGCTGCTCGACGTGCTCGAGCGCTGCTTCGCCGACAACGCCAACGCCTGGGAGCTCGATTCCGAGGGCGAGTGGACGCGGTTGACGCCGGCCAACGGCCAGCGCCGCAGCGTTCAAGAGGAGATGCGCGAGCGCCACGCGGCTCGCGCAGCCGAGCACCTTGCCGCTGTCTCCAGTTGAGCGCTTTCGCCGCTCTGATCCCTGCCCGCCCCGATCAATAGGATTGGCCCAGTGGCGCGCCTCTCCCTCCTGCCCCGCGATCGGACCTTCTTCGATCTCTTCATCGAGGCCGGCAACAACACCGTAAAGGCATCGCGGCTGCTGGACCAGATGATGGCCACCTGGCCCGACTCCGGCGACCTCTCCAAACAGGTCGTCGATGCCGAGCACGAGGGGGACCGGATCACCCACGCGATCGTCCAGCGGCTCAACTCGACCTTCGTCACGCCGATCGACCGCGAGGACATCTACGGCCTCGCGACCCAGATGGACGACATCGTCGACTACACCGAGGAGGCCGCCGACTTCCTCGGCCTCTACAAGATCGAGGCGCCGATGTCGCAGGCCCAGGAGCTGACCAAAGTGCTGGTCGCCGCCTGCGAGCAGCTCGCCGCCGGGCTCGAGCACCTGCGCGACTTCAAGGACCTCGACAAGTACTGGATCGAGATCCACCGGCTGGAGAACGAGGGCGACAGGATCTCCCGCGACGCGGTCGCCTCGCTCTTCTCCAACGGGATCGATCCGATGGTGGTGATCCGCTGGAAGGACATGTTCGCCGTGCTCGAGAACGCGATCGACGCGACCGAGACCGCGGCGCAGATCCTCGAGGGAATAGTCATCAAGAACTCGTGAGCTCCGACGTCATCCTCGTCATCGTCGTCGGCACCGCGCTCGCCTTCGACTTCACCAACGGCTTCCACGACACCGCCAACGTCGTCGCCACCTCGATCTCGACCGGCGCGGCGCGGCCGCAGGTCGCGATCGGGGTCGCCTCGCTGCTCAACTTCGTCGGCGCTTTCATCTCGATCTCGGTCGCGGCGACCGTCGCCAATGACGTCGTCAACTCGGCCGTGGTCACCCCGACCGTGGTCTTCGCCGGCCTGATCGGGGCGATCGCCTGGAACTTGATCACCTGGTCCGTCGGCTTGCCCTCGAGCTCCTCGCATGCGCTGATTGGGGGTGTGGTCGGCTCGGCCGTGGCGGCGGCCGGCTTCGACGCCGTGCTCGCCGATGGCCTCGTCGGCAAGGTGCTGATCCCCGCCGTGATCGCGCCGATCCTGGCCTTCCTCGTCGCCGGCATCGCGATCGGGCTCGTCTACCGCATCGTTGGCCGGCAGCGGCCCGGCATGGTCACCCGTGGCTTTCGCTACGGACAGATCATCTCCAGCAGCATGCTGGCGCTCGCCCACGGCACCAATGACGCGCAGAAGACGATGGG
Source organism: uncultured Solirubrobacterales bacterium (assembly GCA_963732225.1). Classification (GTDB taxonomy): domain Bacteria; phylum Actinomycetota; class Thermoleophilia; order Solirubrobacterales; family 70-9; genus VRUE01. The sequence continues at coordinate 865,338 of CAVSYR010000005.1, read as the reverse complement.
GATCATCACGCTGGCGCTGGTCGCCAACGGCACGCTGGGCGCCAACGCCGATCCGCCGCTCTGGGTGATCGTCACCTCCGCTACAGCGATCGCGCTCGGTACTTACAGCGGTGGTTGGCGGATCATCCGCACGACCGGGACGCGGATCATCAAGATGGACGCCGCCCAGGGCTTCTCGGCCCAGGGTGCCGGCGCCGCGGTGATCCTCGCCTCGACCCACTTCGGCTTTCCGCTCTCGACCACACACGTGATCAACGGCGGCGTGATGGGCGCGGGCGCGGGCAAGCGGGTCTCAGCGGTGCGCTGGGGGGTCGCCGGCAACATCGTTACCGCTTGGCTGCTGACCCTGCCGGCGGCGGCGGCAATCGGCGCGCTCGCTTACGGCCTCACCGCGATCTTCGGCAACGGCGCGCTCGGCCCGATCCTCGTCACCCTGATGTCGCTTTCGCTGATCGTCGCGGTCTTCGCCCGGCGTTCTCGCGAGGGCGCCCCGGTCCCGGCGAGCTGAGCGATGGCGGTCGTGGTCGAGACCAAGGAACTGCTGGAGACGGTCGTGGCTTCGGTGGTGGCCGGTGTCGGCATCACCGTGATCTTCTCGGTTGCGATCTGGGGCGTTGCCCGCTTCGCCGATCTCAGTCGCAACGAGCGCCCACTCGCGGCAGGAGCGGCGGCAACGCTGGCGGCCCTCGCCGGCCTGGCCACCCTGGCGGCGGTCGCCTTCGGCATAGTCGTCATGACCCGCAAGTAATCCGCCGCGGGCGGTTGTTTTGCCGGACTACACTTCTTACGTGCGCACCCTGCGAAATGTCGCGATCGTCATGGTCCTGGCACTGCTTGTGGCCTTCGCGCCCCACGGTGGCAACGTCGCCGACGCGATTCTGACCGCGATCACGATGGGCTTTCTCGCCGCCTTGGCCTGGATGGTCTTCGTGCTCGGCCGCCAGAACCAGCTCACCCTGGCGACGCTGACCGACAAGCGGCGGGCGATCCTCTACGCGGCGCTCGGCATGCTCACCCTGCTGATCGCCGGCAGCGACGAGCTCTTCTCCAGCGGCGGCGGCACGTTGCTCTGGATCATCCTGCTCGGCGCCTCGGTGGCGGCGATCTGGCGGATCTGGATCGACGCCAACACTTACTGAGAATCACCTGCGCTACTTGCGGCATCGATTTGTGTGAGTGAGCGCGCCACGGGCGCGTTCGCCCCTGAGACCGTCGCGGTGTGCCGCCACGGACCGCCAGCAGCGCAGGCCACAGGGAGGAAGGGACCGCCTCGGTCGAGTTGATCGCGGCAGTTCCCTTCCTGCTGCTGGTGGTCCTGGTGGCGGCACAGCTGGCGCTCGCCGGACAGGCGCTCTGGTCCGCTGGAGTAGCGGCACGGGCGGGTGCAAGGGCGGCATTTGTAGGCGGGGACGCGGCGGCAGCGGCGCGCCGGGCGCTGCCGCCGTCGCTGCGGGCGGGCGCGCAAGTTAGAGACACCGGCGCGGTCACGACCGTGCGGGTGGCGATTCCACGCCTGCTGCCGGCGCTGCCCCGCCTGATGGTCGGCTCGGAGAGTGGCCTCGGCGATGGCTGAGGAGCGTGGCCAAGCGACGGTCGAGCTGGTGGCGGCGATCCCGCTGCTACTGGTAGCCGGAGCGATCGCCCTGCAGCTGCTGCTCGCCGGTTACGCGCTGACCTTGGCCGACGGCGCGGCCGAGGCCGGTGCGCTGGCACTGGCCGCCGGGCGGCCGGTAAAGAGCGCAGCGGAAGGGTCGTTGCCTTCATGGGCCGAGGACAAGGCCGAGATCGCAGTGCGCGGGGGAGAGGTGACGGTCCGGCTGGCACCGCCCTCGCTGCTCGCGGCGGTTGGCGATCAACTGGTCGTGACCAGCAACAGCTTCGCGAGGCCGGCCGGGAGATGAACGGTCGGGTCATCCTTGTTACCGCGGTTGGTGCGGCAAGTGGATCGCGGGCGGCGGCCGCGGCGCTTGCCTGTGCCGGCTCGGAGCCCGATTGTCCCGGCCTCCTCGTCGACGTCGGCGGTCGGCCGCCGCGGCCGACACTGGTGGCCTCCAGCGGGGCGCGCGAGCTGGAGGAGCGGCTGGCGGCGCACCTACCTGAGTATCGGGCAGCCTCGCGGGGAGCGACGTGCCACCTCGCCGTGCCAGGTGACGCCGAAGGGCTCGAGCGCCTGCTCGCGGCGCTGCCGCTGGCGCGTGAGGCGATTGCTGTTCTGCACGTGTCGCCCGGTCTTTTCCAGGACGCTCTACGGGTCTCAGGCATTGAGATCAGCGGTGTCCTGCTCTGCGCGGATCTCAAGTCCGACCGGGCGCTCACCGCCCTCGTTGTGAGGGAGCTCCATAAGCGCGATCTGCTCGTCCGGGTGCTGAAGAAGCCGCTCGCCTGGGTGCCGGCCCGGCGCGCCCTGTTCGGCGTCCTGCCGTCCGATGCGCCGGGCGGCTTGCCATCTCGCCTCCGTGAAACCCTTTTGGAAAGCGAAATTCCAGCGGCGCACGCGTGCTACGCTGAGCTGGATGACCCGCAAACTGACCCAGAGGGAGCTGCGCAACAACAGCGGCGAGGTGATGAGGGCCCTGGATGGAGGGGAGGACTTCATCGTGACCCGAAACGGCAAGCCGGTCGGTGAGCTGCGTCCGTACAAGCGGCGTCAGTTCGTCCCCACGAAGCAGCTCATTGCCGCTTTCAAAAATGCGCCGGCTATCGATTACGAGGAGCTCCGAGCCGATATCGATCGCTACGTCGACCAGGACCCTACGCCTCGCTACTGGGTTGACTGAAGGTCGAGGCCTGATCGATACGTCGGTTGCGGTGGACATCCGTGACCTTGACGCCGCCATGTTTCCCTCTGAAGTTGCGATCTCGGCCTTGACCCTGGGAGAGCTTGCCACTGGGCCGCGCGCCGCATCCGATGAGCTCACTCGCGCACGTCGTCAAAGCCATCTTCAGTTCATCGAGGCGAACCTCGAAGCTTTGCCCTTCGAATCGTCGTGCGCTCGCGCATACGGGATCGTCTATGCGACGGTCGACCAGATGGGGCGCAAGCCGCGTGGAGGTCGTGCCATCGACCTGATGATCGCGGCAACGGCCCTTGCTCACGACCTTCCCCTCTACACGCGCAACGCCAAGGATCTCCACGGCCTCGAGGGGCTGATCGAGATCGTCGACGTGAGCGCCTGACTGCAACGCCCGGCGCTTGCCGCCGCCGGCGCCGGCATTTCGCCAGAATCGCCGCATGCTGACCGTCGCAGTCACCGGCCCGACCGGGGAGATCGGCAGAGCCTTCATCTCCTCGCTCGAGCGGATACCGGAGGTCGACCGGGTGATCGGCATGGCGCGACGGCCGTTTGACCTCGCCGGGCACGGCTGGGAGAAGACGGAATACCGGCGCGGTGACGTGCTCGATCGCGACGCGGTCGACGCGCTGGTCGAGGACGCCGACGTAGTCGTCCACCTCGCCTTCGCGATCATCGCCGGCGGCAGCGAGAGCCGCGAGGTCAATCTGAACGGCTCGCGCAACGTCTTCGAGGCGACGGCGGCGGCCGGCGCCAAGCGGCTCGTCTACACCTCCTCGGTTGCCGCCTACGGCTTCCACCGTGGCATGCCGGACCTGCTCGACGAGGAAGAGCCGGTGCGCGGCACCTCGCGCCACCCCTACTCGGCCCACAAGGCTGCGGTCGAGGCCGAGCTCGAGGAGGCGCTGCTCGACTCCCACACCGAGGCCTTCGTCTTCCGGCCCTGCATCGTCGCCGGCCCGGAAGCGACGCTGCTCCTGGATCTGATCCCGATGCTGGCGATGGGGCAGAGGATTCCGGGACCGCTGCGCTGGGCGCTGGGCAAGGTGCCCGAGCTACGGCCGGTGCTTCCCGACCCCGGCGTGCCCTTCCAGCTCGTCCACCACGACGACGTCGCCGCCGCGCTCACCGCTGCGGTCCTCGGCCACGGCCCGCCCGGCGTCTACAACCTGGCCGGGCCCGGCCAGCTAACGATCAGCGACCTCGCGCACGCCCTTGGTTGGCACGCGGTGCCGGCGCCGCACCTTGCGGTCGGCGTTGCGGCCGAGGCGGTCTCGCTGATGCCGTTCCTGCCCGACGAGGCGGCTTGGATCGAGGCGGTCCGCCGCCCGGTGCTGATGGACACGACCCGGGCGCGCCGCAAGCTGCACTGGATGCCGCACCACGACGCTCGCGAGACCCTGCGGCAGACGATTGCCGCTGTTCGCTCGCGCTAGTAGCCACCGCCGTAGGGGTAGGGGTTTTCCGGCTGCGGCTGCGGTTGGGGGGCGGGTTCGGCCACCCTCTGCGGTGCGCTTGCGGCGTGCCAGGTGCCGACGTCTTTGATCCCCTCGCCGTTTGCCTGCCCGGCCTTGGTGTCGCCACCGAAGCGGTAGAGCGGGCGGCCTTTGTAGGTGACCTGGGTGCCGCCTTCCGGCCGCTCGACGGTGCCGAGCTTGACCGGGCCGGTTGGGCGCACGCCCGCCGGGACCATCAGTGGATGCCAGACCGAGAGACAGGAGGCGGTGCAGATGAACTTGCCGTTCTTCTCGACGCTGAGGCTGTAGAGGGTGCGGCCCTTGGTCGTGGTCAGGACGGTCTTGCCGAGTGTCGCGTTTTCCGCCTCGGTGGCGACGCGCTTGCTTGATTTGGCGGCGAGGACCTGCGGCACGCCAACGGCGACCAGGAGGGAGAGCGCCAGCAGCATCCCGATGACGGGAAGTCGAAGTTGTGGACGGGAAAGTCTGCGTGAGTTCGGCATCGGGTCTCCTCGGTCGTTTCCGGTTACCTCTAACTACGGCGAAGGCCACTAGATGGTTCGGTCGCGAGATGACTCCGATTCATGCGCTTGAGCGCACCACGCACGCGTCTGGAGTCGCCACCGTGGCGGCATGGACGCGAAGCGACAAGACGGCCAAGCTCTGCCGCTCGCGCTCGGCGGCGCGCTCGCGCTGATCGCCGCGGCGATGGCCCTGGTCGCCATTGCCGGTGCGATCACCGGCAAGGGGCGGGTCCAGCGCGCCGCCGACCTGGCAGCGATCTCGGCGGCGCGGTCGATGCGCGACGACCTCTCGCGCCTGCTCTCTCCCTCGCGCCTGCCCGACGGTTCTCCGGACCCTCATCACCTCGAGAAGGTCACCTATCTCGCTCGGGCCAGAGAGGCCGCCACCGCGGCGGCAAAAGCCAACGGCGTGTCGGCAGCGAACCTGCGCGTCTCCTTCCCAGATGCCGATTCGTTCGCACCGGTACGAGCCGAGATTGTGGTTACCGCCGCGATCGAGGTCGGCGGCGGGGGTTCGCGCACGGAAGCATCGGCAGTGGCCGAAGCGGGCGCGCGATCGAGCCCCGCCGGCGAATCGGCCGCCACGGCGGCGACCGGAGGCGGCTACAGCGGCCCGCTCGTGCATCGCCAGGGCCACGGCATGAGGCCGGATGTCGCCGCTGCCTTCGACCGCATGGCAGCCGCTGCCGGTCAGGCCGGCCTCGCCCTGATCGTCAACTCGGCCTTCCGCTCCGACGCCGAACAGGCGGCGCTGTTCGCCGCCCATCCTGACCCCACCTGGGTTGCGCCCCCGGGCCACTCGTTGCACCGCTGCGCCACCGAGCTCGATCTCGGCCCAGAAACGGCCTACGGCTGGCTGGCTGCCAATGCCGGTCGCTTCGGCTTCGTTCAGCGCTACAGCTGGGAGCCATGGCATTTCGGCATCGATCGCCCACCGGCGCCGTGCTCGCAAGCGGGCAACGCGATCGCGGCAAGCGGCCCGACTTCAGCTGGAGGTGGGGGAGATGGCTCGTTCTCCGGCGAAGGATTGCCAGCATTCGTGCCCGAGCGGTTCCGCGCGCCTCTGCTCCGCGCCGCCACGCACTGGAACGTCTCAGCCGCCCTGCTCGCCGCGCAGCTGATGGCCGAGTCGAACTTCAACCCCTACGCGAGCTCTCCAGCTGGCGCGCAGGGCATAGCGCAGTTCATTCCAAGCACGGCGGCCTCCTACGGCTTGCGCGACCCCTTCGACCCTGATCAAGCGATCGACGCTGAGGCTCACCTGATGTCGGACCTGATTCAGCAGTTCGGGTCGCCCCAACTCGCACTCGCCGCCTATAACGCCGGCCCTGCGCCGGTTGAAGCATGTGGTTGCGTGCCGGCGATTCCCGAGACGACCGCCTACGTCAGCCGCATCCTCGCCCTGCTCGGTGGCGCCGGCGCTTTCGTGGCGCCCGAATTTGAAGTCAGGTTGGTGTCGTGAGTACCTCAATCGCTCTCTCAGAGCGGAATTCTCCGCTCCCACCCTTTTCAGTACACCCCAGGGTGTATAAGAGTGCAATGACGCGAACGAACATCGAGATCGATGACGTGCTGATCGATCGTGCGATGCGCCTCTACCGGCTGCGCAGCAAGCGCGAAGCCGTCGACCTCGCCCTGCGCCGGCTTGTGGGCGAGCCGATGAGCCGTGAGGAGGCGCTGGCTAGCGAGGGGACCGGCTGGGCCGGCGACCTTGCCGAGATTCGCTCGCCAGATGAGATCCACGAGCCGTGATCCTCGTTGACAGCTCTGCCTGGATTGAGTTTCTACGCGCCACCGGCAGCTCCGCGCACCTGCGTGTGCGCTCGGCGCTGGAGCAGGGCGACGCGTTGGCGAGCACCGATGTGATCGTGATGGAGATCCTCGCCGGCGCTCGCGACGACGACGACCGCAACCGGTTGCGGCGACTCCTCTACAGCGTTGACTTTCTCGCAGTCGACGGTCCCGCCGACTATGAGCAGGCGGCGGAGCTCTACCGCGCCTGCCGGGCGGGAGGTGAGACGCCGCGAAAGCTGACCGATTGTCTGATCGCCACGGTGGCTATACGTAACGACGCGGCGCTGCTCTGCGAAGACGCCGATTTCGCCACGATCGCGCGCTATTCGCCGCTTCGGCTGGCGACCTAGGAGACCTTCGTCGCGCCGCTTCGCGGTGCCTCTCGCTACCTGAGGCGGTGCCCTTGATTGCGGCTCAGCGGGAGCGGACCCGAAAGCTGAAAGTCGCCGGCGAGCGGTCGCGGTTGCCGGCGGCGTCGATCGCGAAGACACGGAAAACGTGTCTCCCGGGGGCGGCGAGGTAGGAGCGGGGCGAGCGACAGATGCGCCAGGGCTGGCCGTCGAGCTTGCAGTGGAAGCTGGCTCCAGGCTCGGAGGCGGCGAAGCCGAAGGAGACGCGGCGACGCGGACCAGAGGCGAGGAGTAGCGCCGCTGGGTGGTGGCGCAGGCGAGTCGCCGGTGGCGTCCGATCTGGCCTCGGAGGCTTGGGCGGCGGCGGTGGGGGAGGGGGTTTCGTTACCGGCGGTTCGGGTTCCGGGTTTGGCGGTGTGTCTGGCGGGCGGAAGCTGTTTGGAGCACGTTCTTCGACCGACTCGCAGCCGACGGGCGGACCGTCGATGGTCGGGGCGAGGTCGATCAGTGCGGTGTCGAAGCCTTCGCCGCAGTCGACGATCGGGTCGGCGTCTTCGAAGTTGAGCGGGTCGGAGTCTTCGGAGTTGGCCAGCAGCAGGTCGTTTCCGGCACCGGCGAAGTAGTTGTCGGGCCCATCCCGGCCGAGCAGCTGGTTGGGCCCGCTGTCGCCGATCAGGTTGTCGCCGCCGTTGGTGGCCTCGATGTCCTCGATCCCCTGCAGGCTCGTCAGTTCACTGGTGCTGTTGCAGTGCGCTTCGCCCTGGGAACCGATCAGGCCCGCGACGTGCTGGGCCATGTCGATCGTCACCCCGGATTTGAAGTTGGCCCAGTTGGCGTTGTCGCGATCATCGCCGCCGTCGAGGAGATCGCCGTCGCAGACCGCGTTGGAGATGAAGAGGTCCTCGCCCGCGCCGGCACGGAGCTGGTCGGTGCCGCCGTTGTTGGGCAGCGCGTCGTCTCGCCCGGCTGCGTTGACGATGTCATCCCCCGCGCCGTCGACGAGCGCGTCTTCGGTTTCGCCACCGGTGAGGGAGTCGTCGCCTTCGTTTCCCAGGACGACGACCGAGACGGCTTCGGGCAGGCCGGGTGCGGAGAGGACGTCATTGCCTGCCAGGCCGGCAAGCAAGATCGAGTCGGGAGTTTCCGGCACCGGACAGGAGACCGATCCCCCGCTTGGGGTAGAGCAACCGCCGGCCGTCGCCTCGGCGGCATCGAACTGCCCTTCGCTGTCGGCGCCAAGGGTGAACGTCACCGCGCCGAACTCATAGCTCGCCGTCACGTGATCGTTTTTGTTGCTGCCGGTCAGGTAGACGGCCGGCCCTCCGGGCCCGCCTGGAGACATCACGCCGACCGCGATCGATCCGGGGTCGCGCAGTTTGATTTTTTCGGTGGAGAACTCGCAGTCCTCCGTCGCGACATTGACGCAACCGTCTTCATCGGCGCCGCCGTGGGCAACGTCTCCGCCTCCGCCGCCGTCGATCAGGTCCGCGCCGCCGCCACCGTAGAAGGTCTCGGCTTTGGAGGTGCCGACGATGTAGTCGGGGAACGGCGTGCCGATCACGGTCTCGAAGTTGCTGAAGTCTTTCGCTTCGAGCGGTTCATCGAATCCGCCGCCGGAGGGCGCCTGCCCGTTGTTGGCGAAGTCTTCACCGAGGTCGATGTAGACGCCGCGCCCCTCGGCACCCGGCGGGAAGCCGGCGTTGGTGAAGAATGACCCTTCGTTAGGGAAGCCCGGCGTCACCCCGGTCGCGAAGCTGATTGTGTCGGTGCCGGCGAGGCCGGAGTCCCCGATGAAGTCAATCGTCGCGTCGCCACGGTCGAAGTCGCTGCCTTCTTCGCCATCGAGGGAATCGGCGCCGAACCCGCCGGAGAGCCGGTCGTCTCCGGGGCCACCGCGGAGACGGTCGTCGCCAACCCCTCCGTAGAGTCGGTCATTGCCTTCGCCGCCGAAGAGGCTGTCGTTGCCACGCTGGCCGTAAAGCACGTCGTCATTGCCTTCGCCGAGAACGGTGGTGACGTTGCGCGGCATGCGGATGGTGTCGGCGCAGGGCGTGCCGATGATCGTCGTGCCGACGGTTTGCGGGCCTTCGGCGCAGCTAGGCGCAGCGGCGCTGCAGGCGGGGAAGATCAAGAAGGCGCATGGCAGCGCAAGAAGGGCTAGGAGTCGGCGCAGTTGCATCCTCATCTCATTCCCCCCTTTCAACAGGTTTCAGTCGCCTTAGGAGCGTTTCAGGCAAACACGGCTCGAAATGAGCCAACCTTGGCCCGCCCGACGCGCTGCGATTAGACTGGCGCCGATGGCAAGCGTCGAGGTACAGGGTGTCGAGGGCATGCAGGCCCTGGTCGGTCAGGAGATCGGCCCGAGCGAGTGGCGCCCGGTCACGCAGGAGGACATCAACGCCTTTGCCGATCTCTCCGGCGACGACCAGTGGATCCACGTCGACGTCGAGCGCGCCAAGGCCGAGAGCCCCTTCGGCACCACAATCGCCCACGGCAACCTGACGCTCTCGCTCGTCGATGGCTTCCGCAAGGAGCTGATCTCCTCAACCGGCTTCGCCCTCGGCGTCAACTACGGCTGGAACAAGATCCGCTTTCCCGCCCCGGTGCCCGTCGACGCCCGCGTCCGTGGTCGCGCCGAGGTCGTCTCGGTCGACGAGAAGGGCGGCGGCTGGTACGAGGTCGTCACCCGCTTCACCCTCGAGGTCGAGGGCAACGAGAAGCCCTGCTTCGTTGGCGACTCAGTGACGCGCGTGATGGCACCTAGCGGCTGACGTTCCCGTCTTCCCAGCGCTGCATTTCAGTGGCGTACCACTCGATCGCTCGGTTGGCGACGTCGAAGAGCTGATCGCGATTGGCGGGCAGCATCATCCGCCTTTCCACGACATCGGCGAGGTATCCAGTGACCTCGCCAGCGTCGGCTCCGTCGCGCAGCAGGCTTGCAAGGGGATCCAAGTACCCGTCGTACTCGCTGCGCGCAAGGGGGATGCCGTTGACGCCGATCGGGTCCCAATGCGTCATCAGCAGAGCCCGCAGTTCGCGGCGCCCGTCCGCTTCCCACCAGTGACTCCACTGAACTGATGACTCTCGCCACATCGTCGTGACGGTGTGTTGGCCGTCGGGGGTCGAGAACTCCGCGTGGGGCCTGAAGCCAAGGCGTTCGTAGCGGGCGTCGTTGGCGGGATTGCTCGACTCGAGGTAGGCGGGCATGGACTCGGCATCGATTTGGGCCAGGTTCGCTGCCAGCAGGCTCATCCCCAGCCCGCGGCCACGGTGGTCCGGGTGGGTGCCGAGGAGGCTCAGGTAGTAGAAGTCCACGTCATCGGGGCAGGCTGACTCGAATGACTCAAATACCTGCAGCACCGGCTTGGTGTGGGGGCCCAGCTCGGAGGTCAGGAAGGGCTCGACTCTTGCCTTCGCCTCGTCGCTGAGCTCGCTCTTTCCCGGCGGCGTCCACACGGCCACGGCGGCGGCCTGGTCGGTCGTCCAGACCCAGCCGTTGGGAATTGCGCTCTCGACGAAGAGGCCGAAGAAGGTTTCGTATTGGGCCGGGCGCTTGTCGTCATCTGGGAAAGCCCAGCTCCAGAGGGGGTCGGCGTCGAAGGCGGCACTCAGCGTTGCGATGATCGCTGCGGCGTCGGCCGTGGTCGCCAGACGAGGCCGGATGTCGCCGTCAGTCATTTGCAGTCCTCCCGGACAAGCTCAGGCCGACTTTGCCAGCTCGACTACCGCGCGCTGGGCGTCGGGCAGGGTTCGCGCCGCGGCCGGTCCCATGATCCGTCGCCAGAGGGGCGCCAACGGTCCCTCGATGTAGATCGTGTTGGTGAGGCGGCTGCCGCTCTCGGTCGGCTCGACTAGGTGGCGGTGGCCCATGCGGGCACCGGGCAGGCGCGACTCGTCGGTGAAGAGCCGGCCGTCTTCGAACTCGACCACTCCGAAGCGCAGGCGCAGGCCGGTGCCGAAGACGATCTTCGCCTTAGCGCCCTGCGCCAGGGGGCGATCAAGCTGGGCTCGCTTGATCTCGGCGTTCCATTTCGACCAGGCGTCGGCATCCGCGTAGGCCTTCTGCCAAACGGAGGCCGGGGTGACCCCGGCCTCCAGGGTGCTGGTTGTCTCCCAACGGCTCACGCCACCTCACCTACTTGACGGTGAGGGTGCCTTCCATGCCGGCTTCGCGGTGACCGGGCACGGTGCAGAAGTAGGTGTAGGTGCCGGGTTTGAGGTCGACCGAGGTCGTGTCGGAGCCGTCGGCGATCAGTTCGGTGGCGCCGACTTCCTTGCCGCTGGAGTCTTCGATCGCGACGTCGTGGGTGAGGGCCTGGGGGTTTTTGAATTCGACCGTGACGTTGCCCGCTTTGGCGGTCTCGCTGGTCGAGGTGTAGGCGAGTTCGCCGTTGGGGTCGGCTTCGAACTTGAGGGTCGAGGACGAGCCGCCGCTCCCGCTGCTGCTTTCTTCCTTGGCAGCGCCGCCCTGCTCGGCCTGGCTTTCGCCCCCGCTGGTTTCCGTCGTGCTCGAGCTGCTGTCGCTGCTGCTGCCGCAGGCGACCAGAGCCAGCGCCGCGATGGCTAGGACTAGAAATGCGACGACCTTCTTCATGACTGGGGAGTCCTTTCCTGGGGGGGCGAATGCTCGGGAAAACTCTAACTGCATACGCGGGGGATTCGTACCTGGTTCAGCGGCCGTGGAATTCTGGGGTGCCGCCGCCGAAGAAGGCCTCGACCCCATTGCGCAGGTCCTCGGTCGCCATGCTGTCGGCGATGCCGTGGCGCTCCAGCTGCAGATGCTCGGTCATGGTGTGCTCGATGCTGGTGTTGGCCAGCGTCTTTGCCATGCGCACGTAGTGCGGGGCCTTGGTGGCCAGCTTCTCGGCCTTGGCCCGCGCCGCCTCCATCAGCTCGTCGGGCGCGACGACCTCGGCCACGATCCGCTCGGCCAAGGCCTCTTGGGCCTTCATGTTGGGGTCCTCGAGCAGCAGTTCCAGCGCCCGGCTCGGCCCCACCACGCGCGGCAGGAAGTAGGTCATGCCGCCGTCGGGGGAGGCGCCGATGCGGCCGTAAGCGGGAGCGAAGAAGGCGGATTCGGAGGCGATGCGGATATCGCAGGCGAGCGCCAGCGAGAAGCCGGCGCCGGCTGCCGGACCGTTGACCGCGCAGATCACCGGATATGGGATCCGGCGCAGGTCGACGATCGCCGCGTGCAGTGCCTCGGCGCCGCGCCGCACTTCCGAAGGCAGGTCGATCTCTTCGTCCTCAACACCCTTCTGGAACCAGGTGACGTCGCCGCCGGCGCAGAAGGCCTTGCCGGAGCCGGTGATGATCAACGCCCGGATCGGAGCCCGGTCGGCGAGCCAGGCGAAGGCGACGGTCATCTCGCCGATCATCTCCGGGCTCATCGCGTTGAAGGCGTCGGGGCGGTCGAGGGTGAGGGTTCCGATCTCGCCGTCGATCTCGATCTTCATCGTGTTTAGCTCGGGCGGGGCGCTGGTCAGGGCTGCGGGGGTCGTCATCTCGCTCTCCGTGTCTGGGAAGTCTTCACCGGCTCCTCACTTGGCCGGGTGGCCAGGAGCCTACTCTTTGACCAGTGACCGACGGCGGGGACAACACCGAGCTCTCACGAGCGGAACGGATCGCGCAGCAGCGCCGCGAGCTGCCCGATTCGCCTGGCGTCTACCTCTTCCACGGCAGCGACGGCGAGACCCTTTACGTCGGCAAGGCGCGCTCGATCCGCAAGCGGGTCAACTCGCACTTCTCGGCCAAGGGCGAGGGCCGGATGACCTCGCGGGTCGACCGCATCGAGTTCCTCGCCACCTCGACCGAGGCGGAGGCGTTGCTGACCGAGCAGACCTTCATCAAGCGCCACCGGCCGCGCTTCAACATCCGCCTGCGCGACGACAAGTCCTACCCCTACGTCTGCGTCAGCCTCGACGAGGAATACCCGCGGGTCTACTTCACGCGTGAGAAGCATCGCTCCGGCCGCGCCTACTTCGGTCCTTTCTCCAGCGCCAAGCGGGTGCGCGAGACGCTCGACCTGCTCGGCAAGCTCTTCCAGTTCCGCACCTGCGAGGGCAAGGAGCCAGGGCGGCGCTCCGGCAGCCCCTGCCTCGACTACTACATCAAGCGCTGTGGGGCGCCCTGTGTGGGCTACGTCAGCAGGGAGGAGTACCGCCACAACATCGACGCGATCGTCGACTTCCTCTCCGGTCGCTACCGCCAGGTCGAGGCTGACGAGCAGGAGAAGATGGAGGCCGCGGCGGCGCAGCACGAGTTCGAGCGCGCTGCCCTGCACCGCGATCGGCTCAAGGCGATCCAGTCGCTGTTCGAGCGTCAGCGGGTCGCTGGCGGCACGGTTGGCACCGCCGACCTGATCGGTGTCGCCGCCGAAGGGCAGGACGCCAACGCCCAGGTCTTCCAGGTGCGCGACGGCATCCTCGCCGAGCGCCAGAGCTTCTACCTCGACAACCAGGCCGAACGCGACCTCGCCGAGGTCGCCGAGGAGTTCGTCGGCCAGTACTACTCGGCCTCGCCGGCGGTGCCGCGCACGGTGATCGTCGGGCCCTACCTGAGTGAGCGGGCGGAGCTGCTGGAAGCGGCGCTGAGCGAGCGTCGCGGCAGCGCGGTCGAGGTGCGGGTCGCCGAGCGCGGCGACAAGCGCCGCCTGCGCGAGCTGGCCGAGCGCAACGCCAAGCTCGCCCTCGACCAGGACCGGCTGCGCCGCGAGCACCGTCGCCAGCGCCGGGTCGAGTCGCTCGCCAGCCTGCGCGACGCGCTCGGCATGGCCGACCTGCCGGTGCGGATCGAGGGCTTCGACATCTCCAACATCGGCGGCGAGCACACCGTTGCCTCGATGGTCGTGTTCGAGGGGGGTGCGACCAAGAAGTCCGACTACCGGCGCTTCCGAGTGCGCGGTGAAAGCGGTGAGGGGGGCGGCGACGGTCCCGACGACTTCGCCTCGATGGAAGAGATCCTGGGGCGGCGGATGAACCGCTACCTCGAGCAGGTCGACCTCTCGCCTCACGACAGCAAGCGCGACGCCAGCTTCTCGGCGCTGCCGGCGCTGATCATGATTGACGGCGGCAAGGGTCAGCTCGCGGCGGGGATGCGGGCGCTGAAGCCTTTTATCGACCGCGGCGTGACCGTGATCAGCCTCGCCAAGCGCGAGGAGGAGGTCTACGTGCCGGGCCGCTCGGAGCCGATCGACCTCGCCGCTGACTCCGAGGCCTCGAAGCTCTTGCAGCGCGTGCGCGACGAGGCGCACCGCTTCGCGATCGACCACCACCGCGGTCGCCGCGACCGCGCGATGACCGGCTCGGTGCTCGACGAGCTGAAGGGAATCGGGCCGGTGCGCAAGCGCTCCCTGCTGCAGCATTTCGGCTCGCCAGAGCGCTTCCTCGCCGCCACCCGCGAGGAACTGGAAATGGTGCCCGGCCTGCCTGGCAAGGTAGCTCGCGAGATCCACGAGCAACTCAACAGGACGGGCTGATGGCGAGCACGGAGAGGGCACAGAAAGTGGATGCCGAGCGCGACGGGGCAGGACCCGGTCGCGAGGTCGAGCTGGTCGTTATCACCGGCCACTCCGGCGCCGGCAAGTCGGAAGCGATCGCCGCTTTCGAGGACGGCGGCTACTTCTGCGTCGACAACCTGCCGCCGCGGATGATCGGCAGCCTCGGCGAGCTCTTCCGCCACGAGGGCAGCGGCGTCGAGTGCGCCGCGGTCGTCTCCGACGTGCGCGGCGGCGACTACTTCGACGACCTGCTGCAGGTGCTCGACGACCTCGAGGCAGAGGGCCTGAAACCGACCGTGCTCTTCCTAGAGGCCGATGAGGAGACGCTGGTCGACCGCTACAAGGAGACCCGCCGCCGCCATCCACTGGCGCCGGAAGGACGGATCGTCGACGGCATCCGCGCCGAGCGCGAGCTGCTGGCGCCGCTGCGCGAGCGCGCCGACGTGGTGATGGACACCGGCAACCTGACCGGGGCGATGTTGCGGCGGCGGATCGCCGAGGACATGCTCGACCACCACGAGACGGGCAAGATGGCGCTGACCCTGCTCACCTTCGGCTTCAAGAACGGGCCGCCCCACGACGGCGACCTCACCCTCGATGTCCGCTTCCTGCCCAACCCGCATTACGTCGACGAGCTGCGCCCGCTGACCGGGCTCGACAAAAGGGTGCGCGAATACGTCGAGGCCGGGACCCAGGCGGGCGAGTTCTACGGGAGGTTGCTTCCGCTGCTCGACTTCCTCGTCCCGGCCTACGTCGCGGAGGGCAAGAGCCACCTGACGATCGCGATCGGCTGCACCGGTGGCCGCCACCGCTCGATCACGGTTGCGGATCGCATTCGGCGTGAGTTGGAGGGGCGCGAGGACGTGATCGTGCACCTGAAGCATCGCGATACTGAGGTGGGGTAGCGGCTTCACGCTGGTGGGGCGGGCGTCGGTAGGGCCTCCTCACTCGCCTGACTGGCTGGATCGCCTGCTGCCGTCCGAGAATGGTTTAGGGCCAGCGGCGCAAAACGTTCGGAGGCCCTACCGACGCCCGCTCGACTCACCGCGACGCCGATTAACCCGAGCTTCCGGGGCATCCATAGAATCGCCGGGCTTTGGGCGATTCGGTCATATCGATACGCGGGCTGCGCAAGGGCTATGGGGAGTTCGAGGCGGTTCGGGGGATCGACCTGGAGGTCGAGCGTGGCGAGGTCTTTGCATTCCTCGGGCCCAATGGGGCAGGCAAGACGACCACGGTCGAGATCCTCGAGGGGTATCGCAAGCGCAGTGGGGGGGAGGTCGAGGTGCTGGGAATGGATCCCGAGCATGGTGACCGGGCCTGGCGCGAGCGGATCGGCATCGTCTTGCAGAGCTGCCGGCTCGATCCCTACTTGACCGTGCGCGACTCGCTCGGGCTCTACGCCGGCTACTACCGGGCGCCGCGGCCGGTCGATGAGGTGATCGAGCTGGTTGGCCTCGGCGGCAAGGCCGACGTGCGGGCGAGCAAGCTCTCCGGTGGTCAGCAGCGTCGCCTCGACGTCGGCATGGCCTTGGTCGGCGACCCCGAGCTGCTCTTCCTCGACGAGCCGACCACCGGCTTCGACCCCTCGGCCCGGCGCCAGGCCTGGGAGACGATCGCCGGCCTGCGCGACCTCGGCAAGACCGTCTTCCTCACCACCCACTACATGGACGAGGCGCAGCGGCTCGCCGACCGGGTGACGATCATCTCGCGCGGCCAGGTGGTGGCGAGCGGTACGCCCGACGACCTCGGCGACCGCGAGAGCCTGCCGACGACGATCAGCTACCGGCTGGGCACGGAGGAGATCTCGGTCGAGACGACGAGCCCGGTCGCCGACCTGCACCAGCTAACCGAGCGGGCGATCGCTCAGGGCCTCGAGCTGGAGGGCCTGGAAGTGACCCGGCCCAACCTCGAGGACGTCTACCTCTCGCTGACAGAGGACGGCACAGAGTGAGCGGCTTCGCCCTCTTCGCCCATCAGTTCCGCTACGACCAGAAGGCTTTCTGGCGCAACCCGGCCTCGGTCTTCTTCACCGTGATGTTCCCGGTGATCCTGCTGCTGATCTTCGCCACCGTCTTCGGTGGCCAGACGGTCGACGTGCGCGGCGGGATCAAGACCACCGCCTACTACGTGCCGGCGATCATCACCCTGGCTGTGATCTCGGCGACGATGCAGTCGCTGGCGATGTCGCTGGTGATCGCCCGCGAGGACGGTCGCCTCAAGCGCGGCCGTGGCACGCCGATGCCGGCCTGGGTCTTCATCGCCGGGCGGATCGGCAACTCGGCCGTGGTGGCGCTGTTGATGCTGGCGCTGATGGCGGCGATCGGGCGCCTGCTCTACGGGGTGGCGATCCCCTGGAGCCAGCTGCCGCAGATCATCTTCACGCTGCTGGTCGGCGCCGCCTCCTTCTGCTGCCTCGGCATCGCCCTCACCGCCGCGATCCCCTCCCAGGACGCCGCCGCGCCGATCGTCAACGCTCTGCTCTTGCCGCTCTACTTCCTCTCCGGCATCTTCATCCCCGACGACCAGCTGCCCAGCGGCGTCATCCACTTCGCCGACCTCTTCCCGATCCGCCACTTCTTCGAGGCCTTCTTCGACGTCTACGACCCGGGCGGTGGCGGCGGTGGCCTGCAGTGGGACAACTTGGCGATCGTCGCGATCTGGGGCGTGGCCGGTCTGCTGCTGGCAATCCGCTTTTTCCGCTGGACACCGCGCGGCGGCTGATCCGCCCGCCCGTATAGCCTCCGGGCACGATGCTTCACCACGTCCTACTGGAGGTTTCCGACCTCGAGCGGAGCGGCTCGTTCTACGACGGCCTGCTCGCCCCACTTGGCTGGCGGCGCCACTTCGAGGAGGACAAAACGATCGGCTGGGGCATCGCCAAACCCGTCTTCTTCATCGCTTCCCATCACGAGCCGAAGGCGGGCTTCGGCCTGCTCAGCTTCTCCGCGCTCGGAATCGTCGCCGTCAAGGCGGCCTGGGAAGGCGGCATGAGCGGCGGTGGCACCGTGGTCTCCGAGCCCGGCGAGCGTCGTTCCTACGGCTCGGGTTCCTACTCGGCTTTTCTCAAGGACCCGGATGGGTACGAGATAGAGATCACGATCGGGTCGGACTGAAGCTTGTCAGCGGGCCGGCCTGCGCCGGTCCATAACATCGAGACATCTCCCACAACGAGTCCAGGAGGAACTGAGGAATGGCTGTGAAGGTCGGCATCAACGGCTTTGGGCGGATTGGGCGCAACGTGTTCCGGGCGGCGCATGCTGCCGGGGCCGATTTGGAGTTCGTCGCCGTCAACGACCTCACCGATCCGGAGACTCTCGCCCACCTGCTCAAGTACGACTCGAGCGTGGGCCGCTTCCCGGGCGAGGTCAGCGTCGAGGGGGACACGATCTCGGTCGATGGCGCGCCGCTCAAGGTGCTCTCCGAGCGCGACCCGGGGGCGCTGCCCTGGGGTGACCTCGGCGTCGACGTGGTGATCGAGTCGACCGGCTTCTTCACCGCCCGCGACGACGCCGCCAAGCACCTCTCGGCAGGGGCGAAGAAGGTGATCATCTCCGCTCCCGCCAAGGAGCCGGACGTGACCGTCGCCCTCGGCGTCAACTTCGACAGCGACTACGACCGCGACAACCACCACGTCATCTCCAACGCCTCCTGCACGACCAACTGCCTGGCCCCGTTCGCCAAGGTGCTGAACGACTCCTTCGGCATCGAGCACGGCCTGATGACGACGATCCACGCCTACACCTCGGACCAGCGCCTGCAGGACATGCCGCACAAGGACCTGCGCCGGGCGCGCGCCGCCGCCGTCAACCTGATCCCGACGACGACCGGTGCGGCGAAGGCGGTGGGGCTAGTCCTGCCAGAGCTGAACGGCAAGCTCAACGGCCTCGCCGTGCGGGCGCCGGTGATCACCGGCTCGGTCGTCGACCTCGTCTTCAGGCCCTCGCAGCCGACCGACCCGGCCGCGGTCAACGCCGCGATCAAGGAGGCCGCTGAGGGTCCGCTGAAGGGGATCCTCAGCTACACCGAGGACGAGATCGTCTCCACCGACATCGTCGGCGACCCGCACTCCTCGATCTTCGACGCCGGCCAGACGATGGCGATCGGCGAGGGCAAGATGATCAAGGCGGTCTCCTGGTACGACAACGAGTGGGGCTACTCCAACCGCTGCGTCGAGCTGGCCGGCAAGGTCCTCTGAGTCCCACAACGCTGACGCGATCATGAGCTTCGCCAAGGCCAGCGTGCGCGACGCCGAGGTGGCGGGCAAGCGGGTGCTGGTTCGGGTCGATTTCAACGTGCCGCTCGACGGCGGCAAGGTCGCCGACGACACCCGCATCCGCGCGGCGCTGCCGACGATCGAATCGCTGCGTGAGCGCGGCGCCTCGCTGGTCCTGGTCTCGCACCTGGGGCGGCCGAAGGGCAAGCTCGTGCCGGAGCTCTCGATGAGGCCGGTGGGCGAGCACCTGGCGGAGCTGCTCGATGCCCCAGTGCAACTGGCGCCCGCCGTTGTCGGCGACGAGGTCAAGGCGCTGGCCGAGGGACTTGGTTCGCGCGACGTGCTGCTGCTCGAGAACGTGCGCTACGAGCCGGGGGAGACCGAGAACGACCCCGCGCTGGCCGTCCAGCTCTCCCAGCTCGCCGACCTCTACGTCAACGACGCCTTTGGCGCCGCCCACCGCGCCCACGCCAGCACCGCCGGCGTGGCCGGGCTGCTGCCGGGTTTTGCCGGCCTCCTGCTCGAGCAGGAGCTGACCGAACTGACCCGCGTGGTGGAGACACCGGCGCGGCCGCTGGTCGTCGTCCTCGGCGGCGCCAAGGTGAGCGACAAGGTCGGGGTGATCGACCGCTTCCTCGAGATCGCCGACGAGATCTTGATTGGCGGCGCGATGTGCTTCAGCTTCTTCCGCGCCCAGGGCATCGCCACCGGCAACTCGCTGGTCGAGGAGGAGGGGGTGGCCCTTGCCGCCGAGGCGCTCGAGAAGGCCGAGAGCGCCGACTGCGACCTGCGCCTGCCGATCGATCTGGTCCTGGGCGAGGCGTTCGACGCCGCGACCGAGGTGCGCCCGAGCGAGGGCGTCGAGGTGCCCGACGGCTGGATGGGGCTCGACATCGGCCCGCGCAGCGCCGCCGCCTACGCCGAGCGGATCGCCGCCGCCGGCACGGTGCTCTGGAACGGCCCGATGGGTGCCTTCGAGCTGGCGCCGTTTGCCGCCGGTACGCGCGTGGTCGCCGAGGCTGTTGCGAGCGCGCCGGGAACGACCGTGATCGGCGGCGGCGACTCGGTTGCCGCCCTGCAGCAGTTTGGCCCTGCCGACGAAGTTGACTGGCTCTCGACCGGAGGAGGAGCATCCTTGGAGCTCTTGGAGGGAAAGAAGCTGCCTGGCGTGGAGGCCCTGCGCGATGCCTAGGACGCCGTACATCGCCGCCAACTGGAAGATGCACAAGACCGTCGCCGAGGCGGGCGAGTTCGTCGACGCGCTGCTGCCGCAGATCGCGGCGACGCAGTCAGACGTGGTGATCTGCCCGCCCTTCACCGCCCTGACCGCCGTGGTCGAGCGCCGCTACGGCACCGCGGTCAAGGTCGCCGCCCAGAACATGCACGAGGACGACTCCGGCGCCTTCACCGGCGAGGTCTCCGCGCCGATGCTGGTCGAGCTCGACGTCGAGGCGGTCGTCCTCGGCCACTCCGAGCGGCGCCAGTTCTTCGGCGAGACCGACGAGGCCCTGGCCCGCAAGGTTCCGGCCGCGCTGGCCGCCGGCCTCGAGCCGATCCTCTGCGTCGGCGAGACGGAGGAGGCGCGCGACGCCGAACAGACCGAGGCGGTGCTGGAGCGCCAGCTGCAGGCGGACCTGGCCGAGGTGGTGGGCACCAAGCTGAGTGAGGTGGTGATTGCCTACGAGCCGATCTGGGCGATCGGCACCGGCCGCACCGCGACCCCCGAGCAGGCCCAGGAGGTCTGCGCCTTCATCCGCGACGTGGTGCGCGAGCGCGGCGGCCCCGCCGACGAGGTGCGAATCCTCTACGGCGGCTCGGTCAAGCCCGCCAACGCCGCCGAGCTACTCGGCCAGCCCGACATCGACGGCGCCCTGGTCGGCGGCGCCGCTCTCGATGCGGCCGACTTCGCCGCGATCGTCAAGGCGGCCGGTTGACGCAGCCTTCGGTCCCCTCGCTGACCCTGGTCATCCTCGATGGCTGGGGGCTGGCCGAGCCTGGGCCCGGCAACGCGATCTCGCTTGCCAAGACGCCGGTCTTCGACCGCCTCTGGGAGCAGTTCCCCCACACGCAGCTCTCCGCTCAGGGCCGCGACGTCGGCCTGCCTGAGGGCCAGATGGGCAACTCCGAGGTCGGTCACCTCAACCTCGGCGCCGGCGCGATCGTCAAGCAGGACCTGGCGCGGATCGACGACTCGATCGCCGACGGCAGCTTCTTCGACAACGAGGCCCTGCTCGGCGCCTGCGAGCGGGCGCGCAACAGCCCGCGCGGGCGCCTGCACCTGCTCGGCCTCGTCTCCGACGGCGGCGTCCACTCCGGCTGGGAGCACATCGAGGCGACGATCGAGCTCGCTTCGCAGGAGGGTGTCCCCGACGTCGTCTTCCACGCCTTCACCGACGGCCGCGACACCCTGCCCCACGGCGGTAAGGGCTATATGGGTGAGCTCGAGCGCTGGTTGCGCCAGGCCGGCCGCGTCGCCACGGTCAGCGGCCGCTACTACGCGATGGATCGCGACACCCGCTGGGAGCGCGTCAAGCTCGCCTACGATGCGATCGTCCACGCTGAGGGCCTGCGCGCGGCCAGCTCCGAGGAGGCGATCGCTTCCTCCTACGAACGCGAAGAGACCGACGAGTTCGTCAAGCCGACCGTGATCGGCGATTACGACGGGGTCGCCGCGGGCGACGTCGGCATCTTCATCAACTTCCGGCCGGATCGGGCGCGCGAGATGACGCGGGCCCTGGCGGATCCCGACTTCGAGGAGTTCCCCCGCGCCGGCGGGCCGCTGCTCGACCTGACCTCGATGACCGAGTACCGCAAGGGCTGGCCCTACCCGGTCGCCTTCCCCGAGGCGCGGCCGCAGACGACGCTGGCCGAGACGATCTCCGAGGCGGGTGGGCGCCAGCTGCACGTCGCCGAGACTGAGAAGTACGCCCACGTCACCTACTTCTTCAACGGCGGCCGCGAGCAGGAGTGGGAGGGAGAGGAGCGCCACCTGGTCGAGTCGCCGCGCGACGTGCCGACCTACGACCACAAGCCCGAGATGAGCGCCCGCGCCGCCGCCGACACCTTCGTCAGCCACTGGAAGGCGAACGATTACCGCTTCGGGATCATCAACTTCGCCAACCCCGACATGGTCGGCCACACTGGTGTGATCCCGGCCGCGGTGGCCGCGGTCGAGGAGGTCGACGGCTGCCTCGGCGATGTGATCGAGGCGGTCGCCGCCAAGGGTGGCGCCTGCATCGTCACCGCCGACCACGGCAACTGCGACCACATGCTCGAGCCCGACGGTTCGCCCAACACCGCCCACTCGCTCAACCCGGTGCCGCTGATCGTCACCGCCGAGGGCGTGGCGCTGCGCGAGCACGGCATCCTCGCCGATGTCGCCCCGACCGCGCTGGAGCTCCTCGGCATCCCGCAGCCGGCACCGATGACCGGCCACTCCCTGGTCGCAAAGTGATCGATTGACCCCCCTATAGGGTCATCAATCGATCAGGAAGTAGCAATGCGGGTTGAGCCGGAGAGACTGAGGTTTGAGATCGCTGCTCGCGACGGAGCGGCGCGGACCGGTGTGCTGCACACGGCCCACGGTCCCGTCCACACTCCGGCTTTCATCCCGCTGGCGACGAAGGGCACGGTGCGCGGGCTGGAATCGCACGAGGTGGCCGAGCTCGGCTACGAGATGGTGCTCGGCAACACCTACCACCTGTTCGTCTCACCGGGCCCGGAGCGGATTGCCGCCGCCGGCGGCCAGCATGGCTTCATGGCCTGGGAGCGGGCGCTGATCACCGACTCGGGCGGCTTCCAGGTCTTCTCGCTCGCCCACGGCGGCGTCGCCAACGAGGTCAAGGGGAAGGGCCGCCAAGGCGGTGACCAAGGCTCGGTGGTCTCGATCGAGGAGGAGGGGGTCCACTTCCGCTCCTATCGCGATGGCACCGAGCTCTTCATCTCCCCCGAGGTCTCGATGCAGGTGCAGGCGGCGCTGGGCTCCGACATCGCCCTGGTCTTCGACGAGTGCACGCCCTTCCACGCCGACCGCGACTACACCGCCCGCTCGACCGAGCGCACCCACCGCTGGCTCAAGCGCTGCCTCGAGTGGCACGAGCGCGAGGGGCCAGCGCGCCAGGCGGTCTTCGGCATCGTCCAGGGCGGCGTCTACGAGGACCTGCGCCGCGAGTCGGCCGAGGCCGTCTCCTCCGCCGGCGTCGACGGCCTCGCGATCGGCGGCACCCTTGGCCGCGACAAGGCCGAGATGCGCGAGGTGCTGGCGATGACCGCGCCGCTGCTGCCCGAGGCGGCGCCCAAGCACCTGCTCGGCATCGGCGAGGTCGACGACCTGATGGCCGGCATCGCGCTTGGCCTCGACGTCTTCGACTGCGCCGTGCCGACCCGGCTCGCCCGCCACGGCGTCGCCCTCGTCCCCGACCCCGACAACCGCTTCCGCCTCGACCTGCGCAAGTCAGGCCACGCGGGAGATCGCAACCCGATCGCCGCGGGCTGCCCCTGCCCCGCCTGCCAAAACCACGACCGCGACTACCTCAGCTACCTCTCCCGCGCCGAGGAGCTGACTGCGGTCCGCCTGCTCTGCATCCACAACCTCACCTACCTGCAGGAGCTGATGGTGCACGCCCGCGCCGCGATCGAGGCCGGGAAATTCGGTGACTACGCGAGTGCGATTCTCTCTGGGGAATCGCCCTGGTACGCCTGAGCCGCCAGGTTATTCCTGGTTCTTCTTGACCAGTTCCTTGAATTCTTCGACGACCTTGTCGACCGTGTTGCCGGCGACTTCGGTTGCCTTGATCCCGGTCGCCTTGTCGGTCGTGTAGATCACCGCCGCGGCGACCGCGGCAGCGATCAGGACCAGGGCGACGAGGGCCATGACGAAGCGGGCGAAGCGGGAGAAGGCGCCGCGCTTGCGGGGGGCCTGGGCGGCGGGGCGAACCGGTGGCGGCGGCGCCTGCTGCTGGGGCGCGCGGGCAACCGGGCGCCTGGTCGGCGAGGGTTGAGCCGGGCGGTACTCGGTTTGGGCGGTCTGGTCGAGGCGGCGGGTTGTCGTCTCACCACCGCCGAGCACGTTGGTCGCGGCGGTTCCCTCTTCCAGCGGCAGGGTCACGTCCTCGCCCTGCATGCCGAGCGCCAGGCCGCCGGCGAGCTCGCTGGCGCTGGCATAGCGGCGGTTGGGATCGCCCTCCAGCGCTCGAAGCACCGCGGCGCCGAGCGTCTCCGGCACCGCGTCGTTGTAGGTGCTGGGCGGCAGCGGCTTCTCGTTCTGCTGGCGCACCGCCAGCTCGGCCAGGGTCGAGCCCTCATAGGGCAGGCGGCCGGTGAGGAACTGGTAGAGGACGACGCCGAGCGCGTAGACGTCGGTGGCCGGCGTTGCCTCCTCGCCGCGCACCTGCTCGGGCGAGAGGTAGGCGGCGGTGCCGACGACCGAGCCGACCTGGGTGATGCGGGTCTGTTCGACCGCGCGGGCGATGCCGAAGTCGGTCAGCTTCATCGTCATCTCGCCGCCGCCAACCGGGCCGCCGACGATCATCAGGTTGCCGGGCTTGACGTCGCGGTGGATGATCCCGCGCCGGTGGGCGTAATCGAGGCCGGCGCAGGCCTGGGCGCCGATCTCGGCCGTGGTCTCGCCGTCAAGCGGGCCGTGGCGCTGCAGGATCTGCGCCCCGGAGCGCCCCTGCACGTACTCCATAACGATGTAGTGGCGGCCGTCGTCGATGCCGGTGTCGTAGACCTGGACGATGTTGGGGTGGATCAGCTTCGCCACCGCCAGGGCCTCACGGCGGAAGCGTTCAACGAAGCGCTCGTCGTCGGAGAGGTGCTCGGCGAGGATCTTGACCGCGACCGTGCGCTCGAGGATCAGGTCGGTCGCCTGGTGCACGCTCGACATGCCGCCCGAACCGAGCCGCTCGCCGATCTCATAGCGCCCGGAGAGGATTCCCGAGGCCACTATTCGTTCCCCTGTTCAGGTGCGGCCGGAGCAGCCGGGCTGACCCCGCCCGGCGCGTCGGTGCCGCCGCCTTCAGTTGAGGGCGTGGTGGGCGTCGTCGGTGTTTCTTCGGGGGTCGTTTTTTCAACCGCCGGCGGTTCCTTTTTTTCCGCCTTCTCTTCTTCCTTTTCGAGCGCCTTTTCTTCCTTTTCCCGTTCCTTTTCTTCCTTCTTTTCCAGCCCGGGCGGCGTCTTCTCGGTTTCTTCTTCGGTTGTTGCTTCGCTCGACGGCGCGACCGCTTCGGTTTCTTCTTCCTGGCAGCTGGCAACGACTTCGCTCAGCCGCGTAGAGCCCCGTTCGAGTGCTTCGACCAGTTTTGGGTCAACCCCGGTCAGCCCTTCGACCTGGGCGTTGACTTCGGCGACCGCGTCTTCAGCCCCGACGCATTCGCCTTCTTCGGCGTACTGCTTAACGCGATCGAGGTTTTCGGTGATTTCCGCGGCGGTGTTGCCGGGCAGCAGCTTGGCGTCTTCGCCACCACCGCAGGAGGCGAGCCCCAGCGCCGCCGCGACACCGATCGCAAGGGCGATCATGGATATGGTCGTTTGGCGCACCGTTGCGAGTCTAGAGAACGACTTCTGGGACATATTTTCCCTGCATTTGAGCGTCACTGGCCGGTGTAGAGGCGGTCGGCGAGGCGGCTCGGCAGGCCGGCGGCGGCGATTGGCGCCGCGGCGCGCTCGATCTCGTAGGGCACGCGGTGGAAGCGACCCGTCTCGGCCTTGGTGTCGAGTTCCAGCCAAGCCGCGCGCGGGTCGCCGTCGCGCGGTTGGCCGACGCTGCCGGGGTTGAGCAGCCAGGCGCCGCTGCCGAGCTCGAGCAGGGCCCCGTCGCTGGCCTGGGCGCCGCGGGTGTCGTCCCTGGAGCCCCCGTTGGGCCGACCAAAGAAGAGCGCTACGTGTGAGTGGCCGATCAGGCCGATGCGCTGCGAGTTGGCGTCGATGCCGGCATCTGCCTGCTCGTTAGAGAGCACGTACTCCCAGACCGGGTCGCGCGGCGAGGCGTGAAAGAGGCCGATCCCCTCGCGCTCGCCCTCCGGCTCGAGCTCACGCAAGAACTCCAGCGTGTCCTCACTGACGTTTGCCTGCGTCCACTCGACCGCCAGCGCCGCCGCCTCGGAAAAGGAGTCGATGTCGAGCGCTCCCAGCACCGCGAGGTCGTGGTTGCCGACCAGCGAGATCGCGCAGCGCTCGCGCACGAGAGCGGCACAGGCATCGGGCTCGACCCCGTAGCCGAGCACGTCGCCGAGGCACCAGATCTCCTCGGCGCCGGCCTCCTCGATCGCCGCGAGCACGGCTTCGAGCGCCGGCAGATTGGCGTGGATGTCGGTAATTGCGGCGATCCGCACGCCGGCCAGCGTACTCAGTGGCCTGCGCGGCGAGGACAGAGCGCAGCCGTTGGCGGCTCTCCATACGATGGGCGCGACGATGGCAGCAGCCGATCCGATCGCCGCCCTGCGCAGTGCAGTTGACACCGCCTGTCGCGCCTTGCGCGAGGGTGAGCCGAGCGGTCCCGAGCCGAGTCTGGAGCGACCGCCGAAAGCCGAGCTGGGTGACTACAGCTCCAACGCGGCGATGCTCTTGGCCGCCCCCCTGGGCGAAAACCCGCGCGACGTTGCCGCGCGCCTGGCCGATCAGCTGCGCGCCGGGCTGGGGCAGGAGACGGTCGAGCGGATCGAGGTGGCGGGCCCGGGCTTCCTCAACTTCTTCCTCGCCGACGATTGGTATCGGCAGGCGATGCTCAGCCTTGCCGACGCCGGCGAGGAGCTCGGGCCGACGCCGACCGAGTCGCCCGAGCGCATCCTGGTCGAGTTCGTCTCGGCCAACCCGACCGGGCCACTGCACGTCGGCGGCGGCCGCCACGCCGCTTACGGCGACTCGCTCGTGCGCCTCTTGGAGGCAGCCGGGCACGAGGTCCAGCGTGAGTTTTACGTCAACGACGCCGGTGGTCAGATCGAACGCTTCGCCGCCTCTATAGCGGCGCGCATGAAAGGCGAGGAGCCCCCGGAGGATGGCTACAGCGGTGCTTACGTCGGCGAGCTTGGCGAGCGGATCGCCGCCGAGGGAATCGAGGCGAGCGACCTCAAGGCGATCGGCAGCCGCGGTGTCGAGCTGATCCTGGAGACCGTGCGCGGCACGCTCGATCGCTTCGGCGTCCGCTTCGACAACTGGTTCTCCGAGCGTGACCTCTACAGCCGCGGCGAGGTCGACGCCGCCCTGGCGCAGCTCGACGAAGCTGGGCACACCTACCGCCACGAGGATGCGCTCTGGCTGCGCACGACGACCTTCGGCGACGACAAGGACCGGGTGCTGATCCGCGCCAACGGCGAACCGACCTACCTCGCCGCCGACGTCGCCTACCACTGGGACAAGCTGGAGCGGGGCTTCGCTCGCCTGATCAACATCCTCGGCGCTGATCACCACGGTTACGTCGCCCGCCTGCGCGCCGCGATCGAGGGCCTCGGCGCCGACCCGGAGCGCTTCGAGGCGCTGATCATGCGGCTCGTCCACATCGTCGAAAGCGGCGAGCGGGCGCAGATGTCGAAGCGCAGCGGCGACTTCGTCGCCCTCGACGAACTGCTCGACGACATCGGCGTCGACGCGACGCGCTGGTTCATGCTCTGGCGCAGTCACGACACCACGGTCGACCTCGACCTTGAGCTCGCCCGTCGTCAGTCCAACGACAACCCGGTCTACTACGTCCAGTACGCGCACGCGCGGATTGCCAGCATCCTGCGCAAGGCGGAGCAGCGGCCCGAGGAGGTCGCCACAGGCGCCGGCGCGGCGACGCCGGGCACGGCGCTAGAGCCGGCCGAGCGCGAGCTGATCAAGCGCCTGCTCGAGTTCCCCGGCGAGGTCCGCGAGGCCGCTGAGCGCCGCGCGCCGCACCGGATCTGCACCTATGCCACCGCGGTCGCCGCTGACTTCCACGGCTTTTACCGCGACTGTCAGGTCGTCGGTGCCGAGGGAGAGGGGGTCGAGCGCTCGCGCCTGGCACTCTCCCTGCTCACGATGCGCACTATCGCCGGCTCACTTGGTCTACTAGGCATCTCCGCCCCGGAGCGGATGTGATGCTGGGCCGCCGCAACAAACAACCTGTTCTGGCCGAAGTCGAGCGCTCGGACAGGGCCTCGAGCCGGCCGGGAGCGCTCGGGCGCGCCGAGCTGCAGGCCTACACCGAGCTGGCGACGAAGCTGACCAAAACCGGTTCCGCCTTTGTGACCGGGCCGGCGAAGGGGCAGGTGGCGCTGGGCCTGGCCGCTGCCGCGACGGCGGAAGGCCGCCGGGTGGCGCTGCTCGAGTGCGATCTCGCCGAGCCGGCCCTGGCCGAGAGGCTAGGTCTCGCCAGTGGCCCCGGACTGCACGACTACCTGCTCGACGAGGCCGATGCCGGCGAGATCCTGCAGCCGCTGGTCCTCGCCGGGCCGGCCGCCGGCCGCGCTACCGAGCCGCTGACCTGCATTGTCGCCGGCGAGCCCGAGCCAAAACCGGTGGCGCTGCTCGATTCCGAGCGCTGCGATCACGCGATCGAGCGGCTAAAGCGTGCTTATGACCTACTGCTGATCGACGGGCCGCCGCTGAGCGAAGACGCGGACGCGCTGCGCGCCCTCACCGAACACACCGCCGTGACGATCGCCTGCGGCGAGCGCGGCCAGCTGCCGAAGCGGATGCCGGTGCCGGTCACCGGCCTGGTTCTCTTTACCTGAATCGCTAGAGGTCGTAGCGCGAGAGGTCGGCCTCGAGCCGCTCGGCGTCCTCGCCCTGCGGGGCATTAGCCGCGGCGTCCGCCGCCGACGGCTCGTTTGCCCGCCCGCTGCGGCGCCAGCGCAAGACGCTGAAGGCGAGCACCACCACCGCGATCGCGATCGCCAGGATCGGCACCAGGTAGGCGGAGAGGTCGAAGCCCGAGGCCTTCGGCAGAGCGAGGACCGAGGGGCCGTACTGGGTGACCAGAGCGTCCTTGACTTCGGCCTTGCTCTTGCCTGCGGCGACGAGCTTGGCGACGAAGACCTTCTCCCGTTTCGCCTGCGGCGATTCGGCCAGCTCGAGCAGGGTGCCGCAGATCGGGCACATCACTTCGGCTTCGATCGCGTTGACCGTCGTCTGCGGGGCCGGTGCCGCCACCGCCGGCGAAGCCAGCACCATGGCCGCAATCAAGGCGCAAAGCACCTTCCGGTGCGCTTTATCCCTGAATAGCCGGGAAAAGGCGCACCGGAAGCTCATTGGTTGCTCTTGATCAGCGGCGTGACGCGTTCGCGCAGGAACTGGTCGTCGACCGGACCACGCCAGATCAGCGCCAGGTCGCCGTTGGGTTCGACCAGGAAGTTCTCCGGCACGCCGGTGGAGCCGAAGGCGGCGCTGCGTTCGTCGCCGACCGAGCGCAACTGTGGGTAGGCGGTCGGGTGTTCGCGCAGGAAGGCACGGGCGTCGTCCTCGTTGTCCTGCACGTTGATCCCGAGCACGGTGGTGTTGTTGGCCCGATTGCGCTGGTAGAAGCGCTGTAGCACCGGCGCCTCCTCGCGGCAGGGGACGCACCACGAGGCCCAGAGGTTGACCAGCACCCACTTGCCGCGGTATTTGGCGATTGAGCCGTGCCCGGGCCCCGGCAGCGCCGGCAGCACCTTGTCGGGCACGGCTTCGCCGACCGCGATCTTGGTCGCGCCCTTGTTGAGCAGGCCGAAGGCCAGCAGGCCGACGACGGCCAGCACGGCGAGAAAGGCGAGGAAGGAGCGGGTGCTCACGGACGGCGAACTCTAGATCGCGCTCGCCCCCGACAACCCCGCGCCCGCCTAGAATCAGCGTCACGCGGACGTAGCTCAGTTGGTAGAGCGCGAGCTTCCCAAGCTCGAGGTCGCCGGTTCGAGACCGGTCGTCCGCTTCCCTCGCCGTCTCAGCGCAACAGGCGTTGCTTCTCCCGGGCGAACTCCTCGGTGTTGAGGACACCGGCATCGCGCAGGGCGACGAGTCGCTCGAGCTCGTTGACGCGAGTCGACTCCGGGCTCGTGGTGCCGGCGGCCGGTGTGGTCGCGAGCTCGGTGCTCGGCGAGCGGCGCCGGGCGAGCCGCTCTGCCCAGCGTTCGCGCAGCGTGTCCCAGGTCTCCTCGGGGAACTCGCGCAGGGTC
Source organism: uncultured Solirubrobacterales bacterium (assembly GCA_963732225.1). Taxonomy (GTDB): domain Bacteria; phylum Actinomycetota; class Thermoleophilia; order Solirubrobacterales; family 70-9; genus VRUE01. The sequence goes on along the minus strand of CAVSYR010000005.1, from coordinate 835,599 downwards.
TGGCCCCGAAGCGCCTCGATCCCGGCGATGAAGAGTGCGAGCAGGACCAGCAGCGGCAGCGGCCGGCGGAAGCCTTCGGTTGGCCCCCACCAGAGCAGGAGGAGGACGACGAAGGCCGCGGCGGCGTAAGCGCTGACCCGATCACGCAGGAGCGGCGCCAGCAAGCGACGGGCGCGCTTGGCGAGCCCGAGCGGACCCGCCAGCACGGCGCCAGCGAAGATGACGAGGCCGTAGGCGAACATCGCGATGCCGCCGTTGCGCAGCAGCGAGGTGGCGATGTCCCAGACCGCGCTGACCGCCGGTTCGACCGACTCCGAGCTGGAAAGGCTGCCAACGAGGACTTCGCCGGCAACCGAGCGGATGATCAGGACGAGCAGGCCAATCAGCATCCAGCTGATCCCCCAGGCGCGGACCGCCTCGCGGCGCCAGCCCCGGGCCAGGAAGACGGCGAGCGCGTAGAGCGCGAGCGTGATCAGCGGCAGGACCAGCGACAGGCCCTTCAGCGCGTTCACCGCGTCCTGCGCGGTCGAGAGCTGGTCCGATTCGAGCAGCTGGATTTCCGCCGCTTCGGGTGGCAGCTTGGAGGCAACGTCGATGCCAAGCTGGGCGCCGAGGCGTTCGACGATCGGCCCGAGTTCGAGCGTCACCGCGCCACCCTTGGTCGAGAGCGTGTCACCGCCGCCTTCGATCACTTCGAGGAAGAGCGCGTGTGCGTTGCGGTTCGCTTCCGCCCAGAGGGCCTGCACCCTCGGCCGGCTCAGCGCCTCTGAGGCGAGCTTGCCCGCAAGAGTTCGAAGACCGGCAGCCGCCGGTCCGGCAAGCGGCTTGGCGGCCGGCGGCAGCGCACCCGCCAGTTCGCCCTGCACGTCGACGTTTTCGTAGAGCGTTTCCACCATGTAGGCGGAGAGCGCTTCGTTGACCGCGTGGTTTTCGAGCAGCTTCGTGCTCGTGTTCGTCCAGGTGTCGGTCTCCAGCGCCTGGCGCTTGACCCAGATCGAGAGGACCGAGACGAGGCCGAGCAGGGTCGCGACGACGAGGATCGCCACGACCAGCTTCCTATGAGAGCGAGATTGGGCCACGCACCCAGGACGCTCTCAATCGTTCCGGACGACTTGCCAGCAAGGCTAGGCTTGCGCGGTGAGCCTGCGAGTCGCTCCCGAATCGGCAGCGCCTTTACAAGGTGATGACCGATGAGCGGCCGGCGCCTGGCGGCGATCGGCGCGCTGCTGTTTGGCTTTGGCGGCCTTGCCGTCGCCGTCGCCGAGGCCGTGCAGGAGTTCCCGCGTGGGCTTTTCGCGCTCGCCTGCGTGACGGCCGGGATGACCGCCGCCTGGTACGGCCTGCTGCGGACCGGGGCGCTTCGCGTGGCCGGCCTGCTGGTCGGTGTGCTGGGCCTCGGTGCCGCGCTTGCCCTCCTGGCCTCCGACCGCCTGCTGGAGGAGGTCCTGGCCATCGCGGCGCTGGTTCTCAGCGGCGCCCTGGCGCGCGCGGCCTTCAGCGTGCGCGTGCGGCTGCCGTCGCGGCCCGCGCCGCAAGCGCCGGTGCTGTTCTTCAACCCGAAGTCCGGCGGCGGCAAGGCGGAGAAATTCTCCCTGGCAGCCGAGGCGCAAGCGCGTGGGATCAAGCCGATCGAACTGGCCCGGGGCCAGGATCTCGAAGAGCTCGTGCGCGACGCCGTTGCCGATGGCGCCGACGGGCTGGCGATGGCGGGCGGCGACGGCTCTCAGGCCGTGGTCGCGGCGATCGCGGCGGAGCTCGACCTGCCATATGCCTGCGTCCCGGCCGGCACCCGCAACCACTTTGCACTTGATCTCGGAGTCGACCGCGAAGACGTCGTCGGGGCGCTCGACGCATTCGTCGATGGCGGCGAGCACCTGGTCGACCTCGGCGAGGTGAACGGGCGTGTGTTCGTCAACAACGTCTCACTCGGCCTCTACGCCGAGGCGGTCCAGCAGAGCGGCTACCGCGACGCGAAGCTGCGCACCCTGCTTGACGCGGTGCCCGAGATGCTCGGCCCCGAGGGCGCGGGACTCGACCTCCGCTGGACCGGCCCGGGAGGGCACGAGCACTCCTCGGGCGCCGTGATCCTCGTCTCCAACAACCGCTACCGGCTCGGCAAAGCGGTCGGCTCCGGCACTCGCCCGCGGATCGACGATGCGCTGCTCGGGATCACGGTCCTGGGCGCCCCGAGTGGCAGCGGGCGCTCGCCGCAGCGGCCGTGGCGGGAGTGGACGGCGCCGGCCTTTGAGGTCGAGGCCGAGCATCCCGTCGCCGCCGGCATCGACGGCGAGGCCGCCCAGTTGCAACCCCCGTTGCGATTCCAGGTCCGTCCTGGCGTTCTGCGCGTGCGCATCGCCAGCCAACACCCGGGCGCATCGCCTTCGGCCTCACTTCCCGACGGGCTCGCGCAAAGTGCTCGCGAGCTGGCGCGGATGGCGATCGGCCGCGATCCAATGCCCGCCAGGACCAAAGCGTCACCGAACATCAACGACGACAAACACAACTAAAGGAGCACGGATGGACATCTTCTCGGTAGAGCAGAAGGAGCGCCTTAGTCGCGAGGAGGTCGCCGCGCGGCTGCACAAACTCGCCGACATGCTGGCGCGCCACAACGAGATCGAGTTCGACCGCGGCGGCACTCACTTCACCGTCAACGTGCCCGACGAGGTCGAGCTGAAGATCGAGCTCGAGGTGGAGAGCGACGAGCGTGAGCTGGAGATCGAGCTGACCTGGTGAACCGGGCGTAGGCACCACCTCTATTGAGTATTGAGGTGTGTGTGCCGGAGCGCTGGACCGCCAGGTTTCGGCTCAGACCGCTGCGGCCTTCTTTTTCTTCGCGACGCGGCCATTGGCAGGGCGGCCGTTGCCATTGCCGTTGGAGCTGATCTTCGCCTCGCGGTAGAAGTGCTCGGTGGCGCCGCGCACGGGTCGTTCGCCGGCCAGCTCGACCAGGCCCGTCCGGCGCAGCTCGGTGACGTGGTAGTTGACGTTGCTGAGCGGCGTGCGCAGCTCGTAGCTGAGGTCGCTGGGGGAGAGGGTGCGGCCTCCGTCCATTCCCAGCACTTCAAGTATTGAGATCCGCAAGGGATGGGTATTGGCGCGAGCAAGGAGCTGCCAGTTCATGGACTTCCTCCGAATGTTCAACTGATTTACCTACTTGTAGGGCTATTGATACCAAAAAATGATGATGTAAATCATTAAAATCGGGTAGCGTAGGCAAAGGGAATGCTTACGACGAGGAGGAGAAAGATGCGGGAGGGCGCACGTATTTGGCTTGGGACTGCGGTATTCGTCGTCCTTCTAGGGCTGCTAACGGCTGCACCAGCGGGTGCGGTCGACATCATCGAAGAAGAGCTGCCTGAAACGGCGCAGTCGGGTTGGCAGGCCGGCACTTGCAAAACCGACACGCCGGAATGCGTGCCGGAAGAACCGAAACAGTTCTTCACCCAGGCCGCCGGTCACCCGCCCGCGGGCTTCACCCAGATCATCGTCAAGCACGAAGGTCTCTTCGAAACCCCGGTCGGCAACCTGAAGACCGTCCTGGTCAACCTGCCGCAAGGTCTGAGCGTCAATCCCCAGGCAACGCCTCAGTGCGAACTGGAAGGCGGCAAATTCCCCACCGGAGGCTGTCCGGCCAATACCCAGGTCGGCTACAGCAACGTGACCGCGGCCGCCGTCGTGCCGCCGATCTCGAGCCCGCCCGTGACCGTGCCCGCGATCCCCGTCTACAACTTGGTGCCGCGCCCGGGCGAACCGGCGCGCTTCGGCTTCACCCTGCCGCTCAACATCGGCGAAGTCTTCCTCAACGCCGGGGTCGAATGGAACGGCAACTACCACGAGTACTTCACGATTCACGTTCCCTCGATTCCGGGGGTTAGGATCCTCAAGAACCGCCTGGTCTTCAACGGCACGATCGGCTCTGGCGGCGCGGGTGGCGCCTTCCTCACTTCACCCAGCACCTGCCTCAACCCCAACGAACCCGGCTCTGCCACGGTCTACAACACGATCCTCAACGCCGACTCGGTTGAGGAACAAGCACCGGGCGACGAATACGACGTCGCCGCGCCGGCACCGCCTTCAGCGGCCTTCCTCGCCGGCTCCGAGCGGATCGAATCGCCGCTGCCGCGAGTTGGCGGGGGCGATCGGGTGATGCCCACGGGATGCAACAACGTCCCCTTCAAACCGACGACCTCGCAGGCCCCCGGCACGAGCCAGACCGACTCGCCGATGGGTGGCACGGTGACGGTCAACGTCCCGTTTGACCCACCGGCCTCGATCTACCAGTCGAACGTGCGCGACGCCGACGTCTCGCTGCCGCAGGGGCTTGGTCTCAACCCCTCGTCTGCCCCCAGCCTGCAGACCTGCTCTGACGGCCAGTTCGGCAAGGGGACGCGTAACCCGGTCGCTTGCCCGCCGGGGTCGAAGATCGGCACCGTCGCGATCGACACGCCGCCGCTGCCCGATGGCACCCTGACCGGCAACGTCTACCTCGGCACGCAGCAGAGCCGCGACCCTGCCTCGGGCAACGAGTACCGGATCCTGATTGACGCCGAGTCGGCCAGTCGCGGTCTCTCGATCCGCCTGCTCGGCAACATCAAGGCCAACCCCCAGACCGGCCAGCTGACCGCACAGGTGTACGAAGCTCCGCAGCTGCCCTTCGACTCGGTCCGGGTCACGCTCGATGGCGCCAAAGGGACGCTGACCAGCCCGCCCACCTGCGGGCCGAACAAGACAAGTCACTCGATGACCGCCTGGTCGGGTACGCCGGACAGCGGCGCTCAAGACAAAGGCTTCACGCTCACCACGGCGCCCGGCGGCGGGCCCTGCGCGAAAACGCTCGGCGAACGACCGTTTGCGCCCAGCTTCGGCACCAACGACAGCAACCCCAAGGGCGGCGCCTTCACCCAGTTCGCGATCAACAGCGGACGCAACGACGGCAACCAGGAGCTGAAGGGCGTCGACGTGACGCTGCCTCCGGGTTTGACCGCCAAGCTGGCGGGCGTCCGCTACTGCCCGGGCACGGCACTCGCCGCGGCTGCAGCCAGCAGCGGCGCGGCCCAGGCCGCACACTCCAGCTGCCCGGACTCGAGCCTGATCGGCAGCGCTGCGATCAGCGCCGGCAGTGGCTCAAATCCCTACCGCACCACCGGCAAGGTCTTCCTCACAGGGCCCTATCGCGGGGCACCCCTCTCCCTGGCAGTGATCACCCCCGCCACTGCCGGGCCTTTCGATCTCGGCTCGGTCGTGGTGAGGGTGGCGCTGTTTGTCGACCCCGAAACGGCCAGGGTGCACGCGGTCTCCGACCCGATCCCGCACGTGTTCGGTGGTGCCCTGCTCGACATCCGCGCGATCTCGGTCAAGCTCGACCGGCCGAAATTCTCGCTCAACCCGACCAACTGCTCGCCCTTCGCGACCAGCGGAGCGCTGCGTGGCGGCGGCTCCAATCCGCTCGACCCGGCGGCCTTCAGCTCGTTCGCGGTCTCCTCGCCGTTCAAGGTCAACGGCTGCGAGAACCTCGAATTCAAACCGAAACTGTTCATGCGCATCTTCGGCGGCACGCGGCGGGCGAAGAGCCCGAAGCTGCGCGCTGTCCTGGTCGCCCGCGAAGGCGACGCCAACATCGGCCGCGCTGCGGTCAAGCTGCCGAAGCCGCTGATCCTCGAACAGGCCAGCCTGGCCAACGTCTGCACCCGCGTGCAGTTCGCCGCGCATGACTGTCCCAAGGACTCGATCTACGGCTTCGCCGAAGCGACGACACCGCTGCTCGACGGCCCGCTCAAAGGCCCCGTCTACCTGCGTTCGTCGAGCCACGAACTACCCGACATGGTCGCCGCCCTCAACGGCCAGGTCGATGTCGTCCTCGATGGCCGCATCGACAGCGTCAAGGGCCGCCTGCGCACCACCTTCGACACGGTGCCCGACGTGCCGGTCTCCAAGTTCGTGGTCACGATCAAAGGCGGCAAGAAGCGCGGCCTGCTGGTCAACTCGAGCAACCTCTGCGCGAAGAAGTACAAAGTCATCACTCGTTTCACCGGCCAGAACGGCAAGAAGGCCAACATGAAGCCAAAGCTGCGCACGCCGTGCAAGAAGCACAAGAAGCACCACAAAGGCAAGGGCAAGAAGGGCGCCAAGCACTAGCGCCGAGTGATCGCCGGCCGGGCTGGTTAGCTCGGCTGGCTGGTGGGGCGAATCAGGATCTCGTTGACGTCTACACCCGGGCGCTGTTCGAGCGCGTAGAGGACGGCTTTGGCGATGTCCTCGTCTTGGAGGGCCCACTCGCCGGGGCGGTTATCGAAGAAGGGGGTGTCGACCATGCCGGGCTCGATCAGGGTGACCCGGATGTCGTGGTTGTCGTGCATCTGGCGCAGCTCGGCCCGCAGCGACTCGCCGATCGCGGTCGCCGCCCACTTGGTCGCCGAGTAGAGCGAGCCCGGCAGGGCGTGGCGCCCGGCCACCGAGCTGGTGACGAGGAAGTGCCCGTCACCGCGCTCGAGCAGGTGGGGGAGAGTGGCCCGAATCGTCAGCGCCACCCCATAGACGTTGGTCAGCACCATCGAGCGCCAGTGCTCCGGCGACTCCTCGAGGAACCCGCGCGTGGCACCGAAGCCGGCATTAGCGAAGACGACATCAATGCGACCAAAATGGTCGAGGGCGGCCGCGCTCATCGCCTCAACCTGGTCCCACTCGGTCACGTCGCACTTCACCGCAAGCGCCCTCTCAGCCCCACCAAGCTCATCAACCAGCTCCTCCAGCGCCTCGAGTTTCCGAGCCGCCAGAATCAGCCGATACTTCGACGCCGCAGCCCGCGCCGTCGCCGCCCCAATGCCGCTGCTCGCACCGGTGATCAGGAGAACGGGGTCATCGGCCACGTTTGCATTCTCTCAGCTCCAGCGTGTTGGCAGAAGGCGGGACTCCCGGGTCGGCGGACACTCAGCGCGAAGCGCGTCCGACGACCCGGGAGTCCCGCCTTTCCGACCCACGGACACTCAGCGCGAAGCGCGTCCGCCGACCCCACGACGCCCGCCCCTCCCACCGTCTTGCGATAATCCCGACCCGATGGATCCCCAGCGCAAGCGGAAGGTCCGACTCGTTGTCGCCCTGAGTGTTGCCGTCCTCCTGGCGGTGGCGCTCGTCTACACCTCCTTCAGCGCCGCCTCGGAAGCCAAGGAGCCCTCGCAACTCGTCGGGATCAGCACCAGCTCGAGCATCGACATGACCGGCAAGGTCGTGCCCGGCTCGATCCGCCACCACGGCGAGCAGCTGGACTTCCGCGTCGTCGACCGCGAAGGCGGCGGGCCGGCGCTCCCGGTCACCTACAGCGGCACCGTCCCGGATCCCTTCCGCGGCGGCCGCGAGATCGTCCTCACCGGAGCGGTCAACAACGGCACCTTTGTCGGTGAACCCGACACCTTGGTGACCAAGTGCCCGTCGAAGTTCACGACGAATGCAAGTTAGCTTCGGCAGCGTCGCCCTGGCGCTGGCTTTCCTTACGTTGGTCTTTGCCGTCGTCGCTGCCCTGATCGGCCGCAAGGGGGACGAGCGCTGGGTGCTGATCTCACGGCGGGCCGTCTACGGTGCCTGCGCCCTGCTGACGCTCTGCGTCGTCCTGATCGAGCTCGCCTTCGCCCGCGACGACTTCTCCTTCAAAATCGTCGCCCAGCACTCCTCGCTGGAGACGCCGACCTTCTACAAGATGGCGGCGATGTGGTCGAGCCAGGAAGGCTCGCTGCTGCTCTGGGCCTGGGTGCTCTCGATCGCCTCCTCGCTGGCGCTTTACGCGACTCGCAACAAGCTGCGCGAGATCGTCCCTTACGCAACCGCGGTGATGGCTGGGATCGCGAGCTTCTTCACCGGCCTGATGCTCTTCGCCGGCGGCGTCAACCCCTTCGCCAAGCTGAGCCCGGTGCCGCTCGACGGGATCGGCCTCAACCCGCTGCTGCAGCACCCGAGCATGATGATCCACCCGCCGATGCTCTACTCGGGGTACGTCGCCTTCACGATCCCCTTCGCCTTTGCCGTCGGCGCCCTGATCACGCGCAAACTCGACGCCTCCTGGATCCGCGCCACCCGCCGCTTCGCCCTGATCGCCTGGGCCTTTCTCGGCTTCGGTCTCCTGCTCGGCGCCCGCTGGTCCTACACCGAGCTCGGCTGGGGCGGCTACTGGGCCTGGGACCCGGTCGAGAACGCGGCGCTGATGCCGTGGTTGATCGGCACCGCCTTCCTGCACTCGGTGATGGTGCAGGAGAAGCGCGGCATGCTCAAGGTCTGGAACGCCTGCCTGATCGTCGCCACCTTCTCGCTGGCCCTGCTCGGCACCTTCCTCGTCCGCTCCGGCGTGCTGCAGTCGATCCACGCCTTCGGCGACAGCACCGTCGGGCCCTACATCCTCGGCCTGATCGGGGTGGTGCTGATCGGCTCGACGGCGCTGATCATCTCGCGGCTCGACGACCTGCGCTCGGAGAAGCGGATCGACTCGCTGGTCTCGCGCGAGTCCGTCTTCATCATCAACAACCTGCTCCTCGTCGCCCTCACGGCGGCGATCTTCTGGGGCACCTTCTTCCCGCTGATCTCGGAATTCTTCACCGGCACCAAGTCCTCGCTGGCGGCGCCGTGGTTCGACCACTACACGACCCCGCTGGCAATCCTCCTCGTCCTCTTCACCGGCATCGGCCCGCTGCTGGCCTGGCGCCGGGTCAGCTGGGCGACGGCGAAGCGGGTCTTCCTCGTGCCAACCGTGGTGGCGGCAATCGCCGGTGTCCTCCTCGCCCTCTTCAGCGACGCCGGCTCGAAGCCCTGGGCGCTGGCGCTGTTCACCTTTGCCACCTTTGCCCTGGTCGGGCTCAGCCAGGAGTTCTGGCGTGGCGCCGCGGCCCGGCGCTCGCTCAAGGGCGGCTCGATGGCCTCGGCCCTGGTCGGCGTCGTCAGCCGCAATCGCCGCCGCTACGGCGGCTACATCGTCCACATCGGCATCGCCGTGCTGCTGATCGGCATCGCCGCCTCCTCCAGCTTCCAGACCAAGCGCGACGTCAACCTGAGGCCCGGTCAGAGCGCCGTCGTCGACGGGCGCAAGATCACCTACGTCAGACCGACGGCGAGCGTGAACAAACTGGCCTTCAGTGCCGGGGCGGTGCTGCAGGTGCAAAAGGGCGGCGAATCGTTCACCGTGCGCCCGGTCCGTCACTACTACCGGCCGACCGGCATTCCCGGGGGAGAAATCAGCAACTATTTCGACGGCGAAGCCGACAGCGACATCGGCCTCAAGGCGGGCCTCTTCACCGATTTCTGGTCGGCGAACAACCCCAACATCACCGGCGTCCAGCGCCACGCCCGCGCCGCCGATGAAGGCTTCAAAAAGTGCGTCAGCGGCGGCCCCAACGTGCCGTCGCAGTGCCGGGCGATCGGCGCGCTGATGCAGGCCGCGCTCGCCAATCCCCGACTGCGCTCGCAGGCGCTGGCCCGGATCGAACAGCTACAGCTCGAGACGGCGAAGCAGATCGCCGCTGGCTACCTCACCGAAGACTCGCCCGTGACCTTCCGCGTGATCGTCAACCCGCTGGTCACCTGGATGTGGATCGGTGGCCTGATCGCCCTGGCGGGAGCGATCATCGGCCTCTGGCCGAGCCGCCGCAGCCGCCGCGGTCTCGTTGCCGACACTGAGCTGGAGGCACTGAAGGAGGCGAAGTACCGTGAGATCCGCGACGCCGAACTCGACCACGCCGCCGGCAAGCTCTCCGACGAGGACTTCGCCCTGCTCGACGCCGAGCTGCGCAAAGAGGCGATCGAGATCCTCGACAGCGGTGAAACCCGTGAAGCTGTCAGCGTCCATCCCGACAGGGGTTCCACTTAACTTTTTCGGTGGAGAGTCGCGGGCTAGCGCCTCAAGCTCACGACGAAAAAGTGCAAGACGTTCCACCCCTGTCGGGATGGACGCTCAGATCTTCAGCAGGACCAGCGTGTTGAGGACGAACAGGATCGCGAAGAAGATGGTTGCGCGATCGAGGTTGCGCTCGACCATCGAGCCGCCACCAAAGGAGCTGCCGCCACCGCCGATGCCGAAGGCGCCGGAGAGCCCGGTGTCTTTGCCGGAGTGCAGCAGGATCAGGAAGATCAGCACTCCGCTGATGATCACCTGCAAGAAGCCCAAAAGCGTGTACATGGGCGCAGTGTAACCGTTTGCGGCCCGCTGCAAATCGGCGCATCTCGGCGTCCTCGGTCGCTCGCGTGCAGAGCACGCCACGCTCCCTGCGTCCTTGAGCTGCTTGATTTTCGCGGGCGGTTATTGACGTAGAAACTGAAAATGTTGCATTAATTGACAAATCGCGCTAATTTGTAAACCGGAAGGACGAATTTCAGGGATCTGACAAGGAGGATGGATGGAGGCAGCGGCGCATAGGCACGATCACGGGCCGGAGATCGAACTCAACCCGGCCACCTGGCGCGACGCCAAGCGCTACGCCTGGCTGCTCGGCTTGGTCGTGCCGTTCGCTCCTTTCCTCGCTTGGGCCAGCGTCGAAGTCACCGGCTTCGAGGGCTTCTGGTTCTTCGGGCCGCTGCTCGTCTTCGGCGTCTTCCCGCTGCTTGACATCGCGATCGGGGTCGACCCGAGCAACCCGCCCGACAGCGTGCTCAAGTGGCTCGAGCAGGATCGCTATTACCGCTGGTGCACCTACATCTTCATCCCGGTCCAGTACGCGGGGCTGATCTTCGCCTGCTGGCTCTGGTCCAGCGGTGACCTCTCTGCATTGGAGAGCATCGGCCTGGCGCTGACGATGGGGGTCGTCGGCGGGATCGCGATCAACACCGCCCACGAGCTCGGCCACAAGCGCGACAACATGGAGAAGTGGCTGAGCCGCGTCGCCCTTGCCCAGACCGGCTACGGCCACTTCTTCATCGAGCACAACCGCGGCCACCACGTCCGCGTCGCCACCCCCGAGGACCCGGCCAGCTCGCGGCTGGGGGAGAGCTTCTGGGCCTTCCTGCCACGCACCGTCTCGGGCAGCCTGCGCTCGGCCTGGGGGATCGAGGCCGCTCGCCTTGACCGCATGGGCAAATCGCACTGGGGCCTGCAGAACGACATCGTCGGCGCCTGGGCGATGACCGTCGTCCTCTTCGCCGTGCTGACGATCGGCTTCGGCCCGGTCGTGCTGCCCTATTTGGTGCTGCAGGCGATCCTCGGCTTCTCGCTGCTCGAGGTCGTCAACTACCTCGAGCACTACGGCCTGCTGCGGCAGCGCAAAGAGGACGGCCGCTACGAGCGCTGTCGTCCCGAGCACAGCTGGAACAGCAACAACGTCGCCTCCAATGTCCTGCTCTACCACCTGCAACGCCACTCCGATCACCACGCCAACCCGACCCGCCGCTACCAGGCGCTGCGCCACGTCGACCAAGCCCCGCAGCTGCCGACGGGCTACGCCGGGATGATCGTGCTCGCCTGGTTCCCGCCGCTGTGGCGGCGGGTGATGGACCCGATCCTGGTCGAGCACTACAGCGGCGACCTCAGCCAGGCCAACATCCAGCCGCGGGCGCGCAAGCGCATCCTTGCCCGCTACGGCAGTGGGGCGTCCGCGTGAGTCGCTGGCGCTGCCCGGGCTGCGGCTACGTCTACGACGAGGAGCAGGGCCACCCGCGCGAGGGCTTTCCCGCCGGCACGCCTTGGAGCGAGGTCCCCGACGATTGGGCCTGCCCCGACTGCGGGGTGCGTGACAAGGTCGACTTCGAGCCCGACGACGGTGGCGAGTGACCGCCGCTGCTGGCACGATCCCGGCGGTGGCCACCCGCACGCCCTATCCCGAGGCCGCGCGGCAGCTGCTGCGCGAGACCCTTTTCGGCGCTGCCCGCGACCAGCTGCAGAGCAAAGCCTGGTCTGAGATCACTATGTCGAACATCGCCGAGTCAGCCGGCGTCAGCCGCCAGACCCTCTACAAGGAGTTCGGCAGCCGCGCCGAGTTCGGCCAGGCCTTCGTCATCCACGAGGGTGAACGCTTCCTCAACGGGGTCGACGCGGCGGTGCGCCAGCACCTCGACGATCCCCGCGCCGCCGTCGGTGCCGCGCTCGAACTGTTCCTCAGCTCGGCCGGCGAGGACCCGCTCGTCCGCATCCTGCTCAGCGACGACGGCACCGGCGGCATGCTGCCCTTCGTCACCACCCAGGGCATGCCGGTCGTCCAGTGGGCGACGGCGCGCCTGACGACGACGATCGAAGCGGGCTGGCCGCAGGCCCCGTCAGCCAAGGTGAAGCTGCTGGCCGAGTCCCTCGTCCGCCTCGCGATCAGCTACATCACCGCCCCCGGCGATGACCCCGAGACGACCGCCAGCAAGGCGGGCGAGCTGCTCGGGCCGTTCATCGACGACGCGCTGGGCTAGTCGGCGACTAGGGCTCGAGGTCGAGGCGGAAGACGAGGCGGTCGAAGCCGGTCTCGTCGGTGCTGTCGCGCTCGGGTTGGCGTTTGTAGCCGAGTAACTCATAGAGGCGATGGCCGGCTCGTTGGTAGGGGCGGCTCCAGAGGGAGATGGCCGGCCAGCCCTCACTCCGGGTTAGTTCGGCGCAGTGATTGGCCAGGGCGCGGCCGACACCCTGGCGGCGCGCGGTGGAGCTGACGACGAGGCGGGCGAGTTCGGCCTCATCATCGAGCGCGACCGCGCGGCTCGGCTCGCCGGGGGCGAGAAGGGCGATGACGCCGACCACGGAGCCGTCCATCTCGGCAACGAGGAGGTGCGCCGCAGCAGCCTCCGTCTGCTCGAAGTCGGAGCGGGCGTATGGGGTGTCGCGGCCGCCCTCGCCTTCGTCGAAGTAGGCCTCGGTCCAGAGCGCGGCGATCGCCTCCGCGTCCGTTTCGGCGGCGGCCCGGATCACAGCTCCGCACGGACCAGTCGCAGGCCGACGTCGAGCTCGGGAAGGGAGCGGAGGTGACCGTGCTTCTCGTCCCAGCGCCCGCTCTCCAAGTCGGCGCGCAAACGCTCGAGACCACGCTTGGCGGCGTCGGCCGGCATCCGGTGCCAGATCGAGCTGGCGCGGCGGACTTCGGGGTCGAGCAGCCACTCGGGGCGGTCCCAGAGGGCGCTCGAGAAGGCGTCGAGGCAACCGCGGGGAACCGGAACCGGTTCGATCGCGGCGCCCGGCAGGTTGACCCGAATTCGCGCTTGCGACGGCATCACGTCGCGGTCCATCGAACCGGCCTCGGGGAAGTAATCCTCGATCAGCCAGACATTGGAAGCGGCGTCGGCGTCGAGTGTCAGCAGCAGGATCCTGCGCCGGGCGACCCGCCGCATCTCGGCCAGCCCGGCCTCGAGGTCCGGCCAGTGGTGGACGGTCAGAACACCCATCGCCGCGTCGACGCTCTTGTCGTCGAGTGGGAGCGATTCGGCGATGCCTTCCAGTGCGGGTGCAGTGCCCGGCGGGCGCTGAGCGATCATCACCGGCGAGGGCTCGACCGCGATGACCTCCCGGTCGGTGGGCTCGTAGGACCCGGCTCCCGCGCCGACGTTGACGACACTGCGGGCGTCGCCCAGCGCGGCCAAGATCGCAGCCTCGATCCGCGGATCGGGCTGGCGGAAGTCCGTGTAGTTGAGGCCCATGCGGTTGTAGGTAGGGGTGCTCATCCGGCCCGCTCGCGCAGCATCGAGACCAGCAGCTCGACGAAATCGCCGTAGAGATCGTCGCGCACGGCGTCGGGACTGACCAGGGCTTCGATTGCGAGCCCGATCCCCAGCGCCCGCAGCACCAGCGCCAGCTCGGACGGGGGGAGAGGGGCCTCGACCCCTTCCTCTTCCTGCTGGTGGGCGATGAAGGCGGCGATCGTCTCGCGCAGGGCGGCGGAGCGGCTGCCAAAGCGCTTGGCCAGCTCTGGCTCGTGGCGGCTGGCGGCGAGGAACTCGAGGTGAAGGAGGAAGGACTCACGATCGTCGGCAAAGCGCCGCATCCACTGGTCGGCGAGGGCCCCGGCACGGATCTCGAGCGGAGCGTCGTCGTCGAGCCCCGCCTGTGTCGCCGCCAGCTCCTGCCCGCGATCCGCCATGTATTGCTCGAAGACAGCGAGAAAGAGGTCGGACTTGCCGTCGAAGTTGGAGTAGACAGCGCCATGCGAGTAGCCGGCCTGCTCGGCGATCTCCTCGACCGAGGCGCCCTCGTAGCCGCGCTGGGCGAAGACGGTCCCGGCGGTCGCGATCAGCTCCGCCCGGGTGCGGGCTTGCTTCTCTGCCCGGGTCTCTCTCTTCGGCTTACTCTGGATTTCAGATTGCATATGCAATTCAAATTATGCTACCAATCTCATATGAGGATCATCATGCGACTTCCCCGACGCACCCTCCCTTTTCCGTCTCAGGGACGGTTTTTGGAGGGCGGATGAAGGTGGGTGATCCGCTGGAGCAGCTCGATCGCTGGTTGGCCGACGCCCGGGAGGCCGGCGTGGAGGCGCCGATGGCGATGACGCTGGCAACGGCTGGTGCCGACGGTCGGCCCTCGGCGCGGGTTGTCTCGCTGAAGCGGATCGAGGACGAGCGGCTGGTCTTCACGACTGCGCTCTGGACGCGCAAGGCCGAAGAGCTGCGCGATGACCCGTATGCGGCCGCGACCTTCTACTGGCCGGGGCTCGGCCGGCAGGTGAGGGTGGAGGGCCGGACCGAGATCGCCGGGAGGGCGCTGGCGGAGGAACTCTTCGCCGCGCGGCCGCGCAGTCACCAACTACAGGCGCACGTCTCGCGGCAGGGCGAGGAGATCGAGAGCCTGGACCAGCTGCGCGGCCGGCTCGAGGAGCTGCGGGCCGAGTTGGGGGAGGGCCCGGTGCCGTGCCCCGACGACTGGGGTGCCGTGCGGCTGCGGCCGGACCGCATCGAGTTCTGGCAGGAGGGTGAGGACCGCCTGCACAGCCGGCAGCTTTTCGCGCGGAGCTCCGACGGCTGGCGCCAGTCCCTGCTCGCTCCCTGACTCAAGTCTCCAGCGTCAGCGTCACTGGGCCGTCGTTGACCAGGGCTACACCCATGCAGGCTCCGAAGACGCCCTTGGCAGCACCGAGGCGCTCGCAGAAGCGGTCGTAGAGCGGCTCGGCCTCGGGCCCTGGCGCCGCTTCCATGTAACTGGGCCGGTTGCCCTTGCGGGTGTCGCCGTAGAGGGTGAACTGGCTGACGCAGAGGATCTCGCGCTCGCCCAGTGGCTCGTTCATCCGTCCCTCGGCGTCGTCGAAGATCCGCAGCGTCCGCACCTTGTCGGCGAGCCGGTCCGCCTGCTCGGCCGTGTCGCCGCGCCGCACCCCGAGCAGGACCAGCATGCCCGGCCCGATCTGGGCGACGCGCTCGCCCTCGACGTCGACCGCGGCCTGGCTGACGCGCTGGACCAGTGCCCTCATCTCTTTCTCCTTATGAAAATGAGTCTCATTTCTGGTTTACTCGCCTCATGCTCGAGCCCTTCCAGCTGCCTTTCGTCCAGCGCGGGCTGTTCGAGATCCTGATTCTGGCGATCCCCGCCGGCCTGCTCGGCACTTGGATTGTCCTGCGCGGCCTCGCCTTCTTCTCGCACGCGGTCGGCACCGCCGCCTTTCCGGGCTTGGTTCTCGCCGATGGGTTGGGGTTCGCAGCGCCGCTTGGCGCCTTCGGCGCCGCGGTCGTCTTCAGCGCCGGCAGTGCCCTGCTCGGCCGCCGCGAGGAGGAGGCGACCGACAGCGCTGTGGCGATTGTCCTGGTCGGCTGCCTCGCCGCCGGCACGATCCTCGCCAGCGACGTCTTCGGCTCCGGCGCCAATATCGAGACGCTGCTCTTCGGCAGCCTGCTGCTGATCGACGGCAGCGACCTGATCCTGGCCGGGGTTGCGGCGGGGCTGACCTTGGCCGTCTCGCTGCTGCTCGGCCAGCGCTGGCTTGCGCTCGGCTTCGACCCGGCCGCGGCGGCGCCCGGGGCGGGTGGCTGGTTGGACTTGGCCCTCTTCGGCCTGATCGCGCTGGCGATCACCGCGGCGCTCTCGGTCGTCGGCGCCCTGCTGGTGACCGCGCTCTTCGTCGTGCCGGCGCTGACCGCGCGGCTCTTCACCGAGCGGATGCCGAGTTGGCAACTGGCCAGCGTCGCCCTGGTCGCTCTCGAGGGCACCGTCGGCCTCTGGCTCTCGGTGAAAACGGACGCGCCGCCCGGGGCGACGATCGCGGTCGTCGCCGGGGCCGTCTTCGCACTTGCCGCCGGCGCGCGGGCCTTGGCGCGGGCTCGTCGCCGAGCGCCCGCACTCGCCGTTGCCGCGCTGATCGCGGTTGGCGCCCTGCTCGCCGGCTGCGGGGGCTCTGGTTCCGACAACGGCCAACTGCAGGTCGTCGCCACCACCACCCAGATCGGCGACTTCGTGCGCGAGGTCGGCGGCAGCGCGGTCGCGGTCGACCAGATCCTCCAGCCCAACACCGATCCGCACGAGTACGAGCCGCGGCCGAGCGACGTCGCCGGCGCGGCGGAAGCAAAGCTCGTCTTCGCCAACGGCGACGAGATGGATTCCTGGGTCGACCAGATCGTCTCCGACAGCGGCAGCGACGCCGAAATCGTCGACCTCGGCGCGATCGTGCCGGAGCGCCGGCCGGGTGAGTCGAGCGGGGCCGAGGCCTCGCGCTATGACCCGCACTGGTGGCACGACCCGCGCAACGCCGAGGCGGCGGTGGCCGCGATCGAGCATCACCTCGCCAGCGCCGACCCGAGCCACCGCCGCGAGTTCCGGCGCAACGCTCGTGCCTACCTGGCGAAGCTGCGCCGACTCGATGCTGGCATCGCCGATTGCATGGGCACGGTGCCCGCCGCCCGACGCAAGCTTGTCACCGACCACGACGCTTTCGGCTACTTCGCCGATCGCTACGGGATCGAAGTCATCGGCGCCGTCATCCCCTCGCAGACCACGCAGGCCCAGCCCTCGGCCAAGGATCTCGCCGCGCTCGCCAATTTGATCGAGCGCGAACAGGTCGAGGCGATCTTCCCGGAGAGCTCGCTCAGCCCCAAGGTCGCGGAAGCGATCGCCGATCAGACCGACGCCTCGGCTGACTACACGCTCTACGGCGACACGCTCGGACCGGAAGGCTCCAGCGGCGCCACCTACCTGACGATGGAGGCGGCGAACGCGAACGCGATGGTGCGCGGCTTCACCGGGGGGGGGCGGGGATGCCAACCGCTGCGCTGATCGAGGCCGAGGGTCTCGCCGCCGGCTACGACGGCGCGGTGGCGATCTCGGGCGTCGACTTCTCCCTGCGGGGAGGACAGACGCTGGCTCTGCTCGGCCCCAACGGCGGCGGCAAGACGACGCTGCTGCGGGCGCTGCTCGGCGAACTGCCCTCGCTGGCCGGGACCCTCCGCGTCGCCGCGACCTGCGGCACCGTTCCACAGACCGAGCGCTCGCGCCTCGACTACCCGGTCTCGGCGCTTGACGTGGCGACGATGGGGACGCTGCCGCGGCTGCCCTGGTGGCGGCGCCCGGGCCGGCGCGAGCGCGAGGCAGCGGCTGAAGCGCTCGATCGGGTCGGCTTGCGGGCGCTCGCCGAGCAGACCTTCGGCCGCCTCTCCGGCGGCCAGCGCCAGCGGGTGCTGATCGCCCGGGCGCTGGTCCAGGACGCCGGCGTGCTGTTGCTCGATGAGCCCTTCTCCGGTCTCGACCGGCCCAGCGCCGAGAGCCTGGAAAGGCTGATCGCCGAGCTGGCGGCGGAGGGACACGCCATCGTCATCGCCACCCACGACCTCGAGCAGGCGCGGGCTTGCGATCTCGTCCTTTGCATCAACAAGCGCCAGGTCGCCTGCGGGTCGCCGGAGCAGGTGCTCGAGGACATCGGCGTGCTGGAAGCGACCTACGGTGGCGCCATCGTCGAGATCCCTGGCGGTGGCGGTCGCGCGATCCTGCCCCCTCACCATCACCACCACTGACCGTGTTCGAGCCACTGCAAGAACCGTTTATGCAGCGCGCCCTGGCCGAGGTCGTCCTGCTCGGGGTCGCCGGCGGCGCGCTCGGCTGTTGGGTCGTCTTCTACGGCCTCTCTTACGCGGCCGAGTCGCTCTCGCATTCGCTCTTCCCGGGCCTGGTTCTGGCCGCGATCGCCGGCGCCCCGCTGCTGCTCGGCGCCGTCCCGGCGATCGTCCTCGCCGCCGTCGCGATCGCGCTGGCGGCCCGGGTTGCTGGGGTGAGCCGCGACGCCGCGGTCGCCGTCGTCGTCACCACAATGTTCGGGCTCGGCGCTCTGCTGGCACTGGCGCCGGCCTCGCCGCCGGGGATCGAGTCGCTGCTCTTCGGCGACGTCTTCGGCGTCAGCGATGGCGACCTGATCACCGCGGCGGGTCTGGTCGTCGGGGTCGGCATTGCCCTGCGCCTCCTGCACGGCCGCCTGCTCGTCGCCGGCTTCGATCGCGGCACCGCCCGCTCGCTCGGCGTCTCGCCGGCGCTGGTCGATGCCGCCTTGCTGCTCCTGCTCGGAGCCGGCATCGTCGTTGCCGTGCAGGGCCTCGGCAACCTGCTCGTCGTCGCCGTCTTCGTCGGCCCGGCGGCGGCGGCGCGGCGGCTCAGTGACCGCATGCTGCCGATGATGTTGCTCGCCGCCGGCCTCGCCGCCTTCGCCGGCATCGCCGGCCTCTACCTCTCTTATTATGCGGGCACCGCCGGCGGTGCCTCGGTCGCGCTGGCGATCGTCGCCGTCTACCTGCTCTCGCTGCCATTGGGTCGTCTGCGCGCCGCTCGTCGGTCGCTGCTGCTTCCGGGCGAGGCTACGATCGGTTGATGGCGATGAAGACCGACAAAGCCTGGGCCGAGCACGCCCTCGCCGCCCTGCAGGAGGCCGGCTTTAAGCGCGGCGGTGCTCGCACGGCCGTCGTCGAAGCGCTGGCCGGTCACAGTTGTGCCGTTACCGCGCTCGACCTCGACGAGGAGCTGCGCCGTCGCAAGCCCGCCGTCGGTCGGGCCAGCGTCTACCGGGCGCTTGAGCAGCTCGAGCAGCTCGGCCTCGTGCAGCGGCTCGAGGTCACTCGCGGCACCGCCGGTTACGAGCGGGTCGAGCCCGACGGCGAGCATCATCACCACGCGATTTGCCGCCACTGCGGGCGCATGGTTCCCTTCGAGGATTTCTCGCTAGAGCGGGCAATCGCCAAGCTCTCGGCGGAGATGAGTTTCGAGGTCACCGACCACGATGTGGTCCTGCGCGGCCTCTGCGAACGCTGCGCGAACTGATTTAGGTAGAGAATGCTCGCCGGGTGAGCGATCTCGGCACGATCTTCCTGCTCTCGCTGTTGGCGATGTTCAACCCGACCCTGCTCGCGGCGGTCACCCTGATGCTGCTGACCGAGCACCCGAAGCGGTTGATGTTCGGCTACCTGCTCGGCGCCTACACGACGAGCATCACGGTTGGATTGGCGATCGTCTTCGCTCTGCACGACTCCAACGCGGTCAGCACCAGCAAGCGCACGATTGGCCCGGGTGAGGACGTCGTCATCGGCTGCCTGCTGCTGGTGATCGCCTACGTCCTCGGCAGCGACCGCGACGCGCGCTTGCGCGAACGGCGGGCGCGCCGCAAAGAAGCCAAGCTGGCAAAGGCCGGGGGAGAGAAGAAGGAACCGCTGCCGATGCGGTTGCTCGGCCGCGGATCGCCGCGGATCGCCTTCGTCGTCGGCATGCTGCTCAGTTTCCCCGGCGTCTCCTACCTGACCGGGCTCAGCCACATCGACAAACTCGGCGCCGCGGCGGTGCCGACCGCGCTGCTGGTGGTCGCCTTCTGCCTGATCCAGCAGCTGCTGCTCGAGGTGCCCCTGGTCGGCTACATCCTCAGGCCGGAGGGGACCCAGCAGGCCGTCGATGGCTTCCGTGCCTGGCTCGGTCGCAACGGCCGCCGTGCCGGCATCTGGGTCGCCGCCGTCCTCGGCGTTCTACTGGTCATCCGCGGAATCGCCGGGTTGGTGAGCTGATGAAGAAGTGGGGAGTCCTCATCGTCCTCGGCGCCGCCCAGTTCCTGATGGTCCTCGATCAAGCGGTGATGAACGTGGCGATCTCCCAGCTGGTCGAAGACTTCGACACCACCGTGACGACGATTCAGATGGTGATCGCCTTCTACGCGCTGGTGATGGCGGGGCTGATGCTGACCGGCGGCAAGCTCGGCGACATCTGGGGGCGCCGCCGCGCCTTCACGATCGGCATCTGCATCTACGCGGTCGGCTCGGCCCTCACCGCCGCGTCCTGGAACGTGCCCTCGCTGATGCTCGGCTGGTCGGTACTGGAGGGAATCGGCGCGGCGCTGGTGATCCCGGCCTTGATTGCCCTCGTCGCCGGCAACTACAGGGGCGCCGATCGGGCGATCGCCTACGGCGTGCTCGGCGGCGTCGCCGGCGCCGGCATCGCGGTCGGTCCGATTCTCGGCGGCTGGGCGACGACTGAGCTGAGCTGGCGGGTCGTCTTCGTCGGCGAGGTGGTCGTTGCGATCGGGATCCTGGCCGGCACGCGGTTGATCCGCGAGCCGGAGCGGGAGGGGCCTCCGCCGGTGCTCGACTGGGTCGGCGGCGTGCTCTCCGCCGCGGGCTTGGCCCTGGTCGTCTTCGGCGTCCTGCAGGCGAGCAACTGGGGTTGGCTGGCGCCGCGCAGCTCGCCGATCACGCCCTTCGGCTTCGCGCTGACGCCCTTCGTAATCGCCGCCGGTGCGCTGGTGCTGGCCGGTTTTGTTGCCTGGGAGCGACGTCGCGAACGGCTCGGCCAGGACCCGTTGGTGCACCTGCCGCTCTTGCGAATCCCCTCGCTGCGCGGCGGCGTCGCCATGTTCCTCGCCCAGAACCTGATCCTGATGGGGGTCTTCTTCACGATCCCGCTCTTCCTGCAGGTCGTCCAGGGCCTCGATGCGCTTGAAACCGGCGTGCGCATGCTGCCCGCCTCGGCCGGGCTCTTCTTCGCCGCGATCGCCGGCTCGGCTCTGGCCAAGCGCTTTGCCCCGAAGCCGCTGGTGCGAGTCGGGCTGGCGACCGTTTTCGTCTCGATCTTGCTGCTGTTGACGACGATCGAGCCCGAGCTCGACAACGCCCCCTTCCTAATTGCGATGGGCGTACTCGGCATCGGTATGGGGCTGATCGTCTCCCAGCTCGGCAACGTGGTCCAGTCCGCGGTCGGCGACGACGATCGCAGCGAGGCGGGCGGTCTGCAGAGCACCTCGCAGCAGCTCGGCTCCTCGCTGGGCACGGCGCTGCTCGGCGCGATCGTGATCACCGGCCTGATCGCCGCCTTCACCGCCAACGTCGCCAGCGACGCGCGCATCTCGGCCGACGTCAGCAAGCAGCTCGAGCAGCGCCTGAGCGCGGGCGGCAGCTTCGTCGCTGCCGACGAGGTGCGCGCCGGCGCCGAAGCCGCCGGGCTCGACGGGCCGACGACGAGCGCCCTGATCGAAAACTACGAAGACGCGCAGCTGAAAGCGCTGAAGACCGCTTTCCTCTTCGCCGCTTTCCTTACCCTGGCTTCCTTCTGGAGCACTCGCCGCCTGCCCGACCAGCGCTTCGACCAAATGCAGGCCGGGCCCGATCCGCCCCGGTTCGACCCCGAGGCAGCTACGGTCTGAGCATGCTCGATCCCAAGCACGGCCATCGCAGCTTGGAGGAGCGCGTCGCAGCGGGCAAGGCCGCGCGCGGCGAGGCGCCGCGCTCGGGTTATGCGGATTGGGCACCAGCGGCCGATCGGATGGACCCGGTTCGAGCTGCTCGAGGGCCAGGCCACCTCGCGGGTCGGCCAGCTCGTGCCGCTGCGCTACGCGCGCATGCTGGTCTCTCCCTTCACCTTTTACCGCGGCGCGGCGGCGGTGATGGCGGCGGACCTCGCGGCGACCCCGCGCAGCGGCTTCGACGTGCAGCTCTGCGGCGATGCCCACCTCTCCAACTTCGGCGCCTACGCCTCACCCGACCGCGAGCTCGTCTTCGACGTCAACGACTTCGACGAGACCCTGCCGGGACCGTGGGAGTGGGACGTGATGAGGCTCGCCGCGAGCTTCTCCGTTGCCGGGCGCGCGAGCGGCTTCAAGCGCCGCGAGCGGCTGGCGATCGTCGCCGCGATGTCGGCCCAGTACCGGGCGGCGATGCGGCGGATGGCCGAGCTCGGCAACCTCGAGGTCTGGTACACGAAGATCGACGTGGAAGCGATCGCCAGGGGCTGGGAATCGGCCGCCGGCGAGAAGGAGGCCGCCACCTTCCGCCGCAACCTCGAGAAGACCCGCGCCAAGGACCGGATGCGCGCCCTCTCGAAGCTGACCCGCGAAGTCGACGGCGAGCTGCGCATCGTCAGCGAACCGCCGCTGATCGTGCCGATCGACGAGCTGGTTGACGAGGACGCCGACATCGAAGCGGCCGTGCTGAAGATCATCGCCGACTATCGCGACACGCTTCCCGAGGACCGCCGCGCCCTGCTCGACGGCTACCGCTTCGTCGACGCGGCGCTCAAGGTGGTCGGCGTCGGCAGCGTCGGCACCCGCGCCTTCATCGTGTTGATGCTGGGTCGCGACAGTGGCGACCCACTCTTCCTCCAGGCCAAGGAAGCGCAGCGCTCGGTGCTCGAGCCCTACGCGGAGAAGAGCGCCTTCAACAATCAGGGCGAGCGCGTCGTCCAGGGCCAGCGCCTGACCCAGGCGGCCAGCGACATCCTGCTCGGCTGGGTCAAAGCGACCGGCATCGACGGCAAGCAGCGCGACTTCTACGTGCGCCAGCTCTGGGACCAGAAGGGCTCGGCCAAGGTCGAGAACATGACCGCTAGCGCCCTCACCACCTACGCCGAGATCTGCGGCACGACCCTGGCCCACGCCCACGCCCGCAGCGGCGACCGCATCGCGATCGCCGCCTACCTCGGTAAGAGCGACACCTTCGACAAGGCGATCGCCGCCTTCGCCGAGACCTACGCCGACCAGAACGAGCGGGACTACGCGGCGCTGAAGGCGGCGGCAGACGAAGGTCGCATCACCGTCGCGCAGCTGCCTGTCTAGTTCTACGGTCTGCTTATGCTCCTCGTCGGCGTCGGTGCTCCAGTTCGTTGTATCGAAGGGTGTGGGGGAGGCGAACCGACTGCGCTGACGCTTCTTGGTCTGGTTGTTGCTTTCTTGAGTTTGGCAATCGCGCTAAAGGCATGGAAGGTTTCGGACTCGAGTCTCGCGATCGCCACTCAGCAGCATCAAGAGTTCCTCAAAGCGCTAAGAGCACGCGCTGACTTCGAGATCGAGCTCTACCTTGAGGGGCACTTTGGTTGGATCGTCGAAACGGACGCCGATGAGATCAGGCTTGAATGGAAGCTGGTAATCACAAATTCAGGAACGAAGGCTGCGGCAGACGTAGGGGTCAACCTTCTAGCTCCTGCTGACCTTCGCGATTTGCAATCCGAAGGCAAAAGAGCCACTGCACCGACAACCAAGATCGAGGATCTCCAGGCAAGCGATGGCTCGACTTATCCGGCTCAATACTTGGTCGAACTTATTGAGCGCTTCAGCCTTCGCATGACTTATGTCAAGTTTGCTTCGGCGACCGTAGATACGCCGAGAACTCCCGGTGACGAGCGACTTGTTCCACTCTTGTTCAGAGTTTGGTCTGACGACATGTCGGATGACGTGGATATCCGGTCAGTGACCGCCGAGGTGAAGTTCGGCGGAAGGCATAAGGGGGAATCGTTGGGCAAGGACGGCCGCGTGGTCGACGACGGGCGATGTGGCTTACCGCCGGTGGCGCCATCGTGAGGCGCAGCGCGGCGGCGCCGGCGTGGAGTGCCACGCGTCGTCGAGGTGGGTCTCAGCTCTCGCCCGGGTCGTCTAGGAAGCGCAGCACCGCTAGCACCCGTCGGTGATCTTCGCTGCTGTTGGTCAACTCGAGCTTGGAGAAGATTCCGGTGACGTGCTTCTCTACGGCGCGGTCGGTGACCACCAGCTCGGCGGCGATCGCAGCGTTGGAGCGACCCTCGGCCATCAGGCCCAGGACCTCGCGCTCGCGCGGGGTGAGCTCCGCCAGGGGGTCGTCGCGACGCTGGCGACCGAGCATCTGGGAGACGACTTCGGGGTCGAGGACCGAACCGCCGCCGCCGACCCGATGCACCGCGTCGGTCAGCGTCGTGACGTCCGCCACCCGGTCCTTGAGCAGGTAGCCGATGCCCTCGGCACTCTCGGCCAGTAGCTCGCGCGCGTAGGCGACCTCGACGTACTGGGAGAGGACGAGGACCGCGACCTCGGGCAGCTCGGCCCGGATTTCACGCGCCGCCCGCAGCCCCTCGTCGGTGTGGGTGGGTGGCATCCGCACGTCGACGATCGCGACGTCGGGCTTGTGGGCGCGGACCTTGCGCATCAGCTCCTCGGCGTCGGCGGCCTGGCCGACGACCTCGATCCCGGCCTCCTCGAGCAGGCGCACGACGCCCTCGCGCAGCAGGGTCGAGTCGTCGGCGACGACTACTCGCACGGGATGCTCGCTTCCACGGTCGTGCCCTCGCCGGCGCGGCTGCGCACGGTGAAGTGGCCTTCGAGTGCACCGACACGGTCTTCGAGCCCGCGCAGTCCCGTGCCGGCGTCGATCTCGGCGCCGCCAATCCCGTCGTCGCGGATCTCGACCTCGACCGCGCCGTTGCGGCGCTCGACCCGCACCGTCGCCACCTCGGCTTCGGCGTAGCGGGCGACGTTGGTCAGCGCCTCGGCGATGACGAAGTAGGCCGCCATCTCGATCGGTGCCGGCAGCCGCTCGGCGGGCGTGGCGAGCAGCTCGACCGGCACCGGCGAGCGTTCGGCGAGGCCGCCGAGGGCCGCCCGCAGGCCGCGTTCGCTGAGCAGGACGGGGTGGATGCCGCGGGCGAGCTCGCGCAGCTCGGCAGTCGCCGCCGCCAGCTCGTCCATCGCCTCGTCGAGCAGCTCTCCGGTCGCCGCCGGGTCCTTGCCGAGCTTGTCGCGGGCGAGGCGCAGGTTCATCGTCAGCGCCATCAGCCGCTGCTGGGCGCCGTCGTGGAGGTTGCGCTCGACCCGGCGGCGCTCGGCGTAGCCGGCCTCGACGATGCGGGCGCGGGAGGCTCGAAGCTCCTCGACCTTGGCCTGCAGCTCGGCGTTCAGCTGCTCGTTCTCGGCGCTGAGCGCGGAGCTGATCTCCTCCGCCCGGCCGATCCGCGAGCGCAGCAGGCCGAGCAGGAAGGCGAAGGGCAGGCAGGCGAAGACGACGACCGCGGCGATGTAGGCGACCCGTTCGACCGCCTCCGAGACGCCGGGCTGGATCGCCAGCTGGACCAGCAGGATCAGGAAGGCGAAGCCGCCGGTGAAGATGACAGGGGAGAGGGCGTGGCGGCGATTGGCGTCGCTGCGCCGCCAGCGGCTGAAGAGGATCGCGACGGCGACCGCGATCAGGATGATCGCCAGCCCGACCTGGATCGCGTTGAGGGCGTTGCTGACGTTTTCGTGCCCGGCGATCAGCACCGGGTTTTCGGGACAGCCGGGGCAGCCGTCCTTGGCCGGCACGGTGAAGAGGAAGCGGGCCGCCTGCAGGGCGATCGTGTCGAAGTAGGTGAGGGCGACGACGCTCTTGCTCAGCCGCCCTTCCAGCTTGCCGCCCGGGAAGCAGAGCAGCAGGTGGATCAGGATCGCGTAGGGGAGGGTGTTGCCGCAGACCCCGATCGCGTAGATCACCGCGCTGCCGGAGAAGGTCAGGGCGACGAAGAACCAGGCGAAGCCGACCGCGGTCATCAGCGGGCCGATGTTGTTGTCGGGGCGGCGGTCCCAGGCGTAGAGGCCGGTGCCGATGAAGCTCCAGGCGGCGGAGAGGATCAGCGCCGTCGCCAGCCCGCGCGAGCTCTCGTGATCGCTGGTCAGGATCAGCGCCGCGGCCCCGATCCCGGCCAGG
The DNA here is from genome assembly GCA_963732225.1 of uncultured Solirubrobacterales bacterium. Taxonomy (GTDB): domain Bacteria; phylum Actinomycetota; class Thermoleophilia; order Solirubrobacterales; family 70-9; genus VRUE01. The sequence goes on along the minus strand of CAVSYR010000005.1, from coordinate 809,805 downwards.
AAGGCAAGCGCGGCGAGAGCCAGCAGTGCCCGGCGCAGGCTCGTCATCCGGTCAGCTCCGCCAGGGTCGTCCCGCTCAGCTCGCCCTTGGCGATGAAGCCGCGGGCGGGACTCTCGGCGAGGGCCTCGCCGAAGTCGGCGCGATCGCGGCTCGAGGTGAGGACGATCGTCGGAGTCGCGCCGCTGTTTCGCAGCCGGGCGGCGACCTCGAAGCCGTCGATGCCGGGCAGCTGCACGTCGAGCAGGACGAGGTCGGGTTCGAGCTCGCGCACGGCATCCAGCGCCGCCTCGCCGTCGGCCGCCTCGCCGATCACCGAGTAACCGCTGGCCTCGAGCATCCGCCGCGCTCCGGCGCGGAAGCTGGGGTGGTCATCGACTATCAGGACGGACGTGGACACCGGGCAATTGTCCTTGACCAAGCGGCACCTGGGGGTACGGCTGTCCACACCATTGCGGTGCGCGAACCGCACCCCGAGACGCCTGTCAGCCGCATTGGAAGGGGGCCTGCGCGTTGGGAGTCTGGGCCGGTCTCATCCAACCGACCGAGAGGAACCCGATGCACCCGAAGAAGAACATCGCAGCCCGCGCCGCCCGCTGGAGCGCCACCCACCGCAAGCTGGCCATCTTCGGATGGCTGGCCTTCGTGGTCGCGGCGCTCTTCGTTGGCGGCGCCGTCGGCACCAAGCAGCTGACTGACGCCGAAGCCGTCTCCGGCGAGGCCGGACGAGCCGAAGTGGCGATCGAAAAGTCGAAGCTGGCGCCCAACAGCGAGGTCGTCCTGGTCCAGGGCGATCAGCTGACCGCGAGCGATCCGCCATTCAGGGCGGCGGTCGACGAAGCGACGCGCAAGCTCGAAGGGCTGCCTTCGGTGAGTCAGGTCAGCTCGCCGGCAGACGGCGGCGGCCAAGTCTCCAAGGACGGCCACTCGGCCTTGGTCGAATTCACCATCCCGGGCGACGACGAACAGGCCCAGGAACGAGTCGACGCCAGCCTCGCGGCAACCGCCGCGGTGCAGAAGGCCAATCCGCAGGTACGGGTCGAACAGTTCGGCGACGCCAGCGCCAGCAAGGCGGTCGAATCCGCCTTCGAAGAAGACTTGAGCAAGGCCGAGAAGACCTCTCTGCCGGTCACCCTCCTGATCCTGTTGCTCGCCTTCGGCGCCCTGGTCGCTGCCCTGGTGCCGCTGCTGATTGCCGCCTCCGCGGTGATCGCGACGATGGGCCTCTTGGCCCTGCCCAGCCAGTTGGTGCCGATGGATCCCAACGTCTCCTCGGTGGTCGTCCTGGTCGGTCTCGCGGTCGGCGTCGACTACTCGCTGTTCTACCTACGCCGCGAGCGCGAAGAGCGACGGGCGGGGCGCAGCGCCGCAGCGGCGCTCGACGCGGCGGCGGCGACCTCGGGCCGCGCGGTCCTGGTCTCCGGCCTGACCGTGATCACGGCGATGGCGGGGATGCTGCTCAGCGGCGACCCGACCTTTACCTCGTTTGCGGTGGGGACGATGACCGTCGTCGCGGTGGCGATGTTCGCCTCGCTGACGGTGCTACCCGCGGTTCTCTCCAAGCTCGGCGACAAGGTCGAGCGCGGCCGGATCCCCTTCCTGGGGCGTTTGCGGCGGCCCGGCGGCGGCTCCGTCTGGGGCTCGATCGTCGAGCGGGTGATGCGCCGGCCGGTACTCTCACTGGTCGCCTCGGCCGGGGTGCTGATCGCGTTGGCAATTCCTGCCTTCACGATGCACACCGTGGTCAGCGGGGCCGATGACCTGCCCCGCAGCATCCCCGTGGTGAAGACGTATGACCGCGTCACCGCCGCCTTCCCGGGCGAAGCGGCGAGCGCGACAGTCGTGGTCCAAGCCGACGACGTCACCTCCGGCCCGGTGGCCGGGGGGATCGAGCGGCTGCGCCACGAGGCGGCGGGGAGCAAGTCCGTTGCCGGGCCGGTCAGCGTTGAAGAGAGCGCCGACGGCACGGTCGCGGCAATCAACATCCCCACGGTCGGCAGCGGCAGCGATGCCGCAGCGACCCGGGCAATGCAGCAGGTGCGCCAGGACATGGTGCCGGCGGCATTTGCCGGCGTCGAAGGCGCCGAGGTCGACGTCACCGGCCCGGCAGCGCAGTCGCAGGACTTCAACGACCAGCTGGCCAAGAGCCTGCCCCTGGTCTTTGGCTTCGTCCTCGGCTTCGCCTTCCTCCTCCTGCTGGTCACGTTCCGCTCGATCGTCGTCCCGATCAAGGCGATCGTGCTCAACCTGCTCTCAGTCGGCGCCGCCTACGGCGTCCTGGTCCTGGTCTTCCAGCGGGGGATGGGGGAGTCGCTGCTCGGCTTCCACTCCAACGGAGGCATCAGCTCCTGGCTGCCGCTGTTCCTCTTCGTGATCCTCTTCGGCCTCTCGATGGACTACCACGTGCTGATCCTCAGCCGGGTCCGCGAGGGAGTCGACCGAGGCCTGAGCACGGACGAGGCAGTCCGCCAAGGCATCTCCGCCACGGCGGGCACAGTAACCAGCGCCGCAGTAGTGATGGTGGCGGTCTTCTCCATCTTCGCCACCCTCAGCATCATCGACATGAAGGAGATGGGCGTCGGCCTAGCGGTCGCCGTCCTCCTCGACGCCACCATCGTCCGCGGCGTCCTCCTACCCGCGGCGATGAAGCTCCTCGGCGAGCGCAACTGGTACCTGCCACACGGCCTGCGTTGGCTTCCCCAGGCACGTGAGCCCGAGCCCGCTCCGGCGCAGGGCTAAGGAAGCACCGCGGAAACGTCCCCGGCCAATCGGTCGGGGACGTTTTTCTGCGTCGACCGGGTGGCAATGGTCGCCCCAAGCTCTATTTGCATTTGATCGCCTTGTTCGGGTTGCCTGGGGGCGTGCACCATTCGCGAACCAGGTGAACTCCGTGCGGAGAGAGCCGATATCGCTTCGACATGCCGATGTAGTTGGGCTTCGTTGCCGAGACCTCGACCTCGGTTCCCTCCGGGACTTGACTTTGGAACAGGCTCTCGAGTCGCATTCGCTTCTGCCGCACCGCTGTCGGCTGCTGCTTGCAAGACTGACTGTCACACGAGAGAACGACCTTGGCTCCAGAGTTGCTCCGTATGACGAAAGAGGCCACGTGCAGGCCTCCCTTACGGAGTTTCAAGAGGATCTGGACCACAAGGTGCAACTGCTTCGGGTCGGGGCAGCCATCGTGGTTGGCGTCGATTCCACCACTCGAGCGGAGGGGGCAGCGATCTAGGTAGTCAGGGACCAAGTCACCGTCGGAATCCCGGTGTGAGTCCGCCCCGTCGCAATTCTCGTCAACGCCGTTGTCAGGAATCTCGGGTGCGCCGGGGTACACGCCAGGATTTCTGTCATCGCAGTCGACAGGACGCAAAAAGCCATCTTTATCAAGGTCCATATCGAGGCTGAAGTTGGCGCTCACATCCCAGCTTTCCTCCACGCTCCCCTCGAAATCTAGGCGAGGCGAGTATCCGCGCGTGAACTGCAGCCAGTAGCTGCCGGGGGCCAGGTAAGCGTCGAGGGTTGCCCCGGCCTCAGATTCAGATCCCGGCGAACAGGCGATTTGCTGGTCGAGATGGCCGACCGGGTACAGCAGGATCATCCACTGCGTAAACGGGTGGAGATAGACAGGGTGCATCTCGACGTGGAGGTCTCCAGGGGCAGGCACTTCGACCCGACCCCAGGCGCTTCGGTCGGGCGCGTAGCTGCTCGTTTCGATGTGGCACCAACTGCCGGGGGGGTCCGGCGGCGCCCCCCAGTTGCCAATCCGGACGATGTCCCCGAGTTCCAACCGAGCCGCACTGTCGGGACTCCCGTTGGCCGTGGTGGGCATGACAGCGAGCCGGTATTTGAGGTTGGGGTCGCTGCTTTCCCAATCGCCGACTTGGATCTTGTACGTCTCTCCTTGCTTGGTTTGGAGGTCGAAGCGATGTGGGGGAAAGAACGGGCATGCAAGCGCGCTTCCGGCCGTGGGCTGCGCCGAGCCTTCGTAGACGGCCATTCCCAATCCAAAACCGCCGTCAACCCTTACCACCACAGGTTCTCCCGTGCCCACGAAGTAGTACCAGTCAGTGTTGACCAAGTTGGATTCCAGGTCCCCCGCGCAGCCGGGTTCTGATCCGGGTGCGAAAGGTTCTTCAGGTTCCGGGGCAGAGCCGTCGTGCTGCCGTTCCGCAGACAAACCAACAGCGAACTGTTCCGGGTTCTGCATCGACCCCAATGGAAAGTCGTCTGCGACGACGGACGATGGCAGTACGCAGCCGATCAGGGCAACGAAACCGACGACATGCGCTGTCATCTTTGCTTTGCAGGTCATTTCGGGCTCTTTCCCAGTCGGCTAGTGGCGGGGGGACCCTCGACGGGTGACCCGCTCGCAGTGTTTGACCTGGTCGAGGCGGTCGACCAAGGCGATATCGCGGTCTCGGCCGCAGTCGGAGCGATCGACACCGCCCCCCGCTATCAGTCGGTCCCCGCCGTCTCCTCCGAAGAGACGGTCCTCGCCCGCTTCGCCAGCGAGCACGTCGTTCCCCGCGCCCGCTTTGATGGTGTCATCGCCGCTGCCGGCGCAGATGAGATCGTCACCGCCAAATCCGAGCAAGAGGTCGTTCCCTCCCAGGCCGACCATCACGTCTTTCCGTTTCGTTCCTCGCAACACGTCCCTGGCCTCGGTTCCGGCGATGGTCGCCTCCTCTCCGTGGCACCGTGGGGGAGTGGGTGCAGACTGCTGTTGAGCGGGAGGTAGCGGAAGAGGGTAGTCAACGGTGAAGCGAGCCAACCCGATAAACCCCAGTTCCTGGCCAAAGCTTTCCGTAAACAGCGATCCGGCCAGCAAGTAACGACCCTGCTGGTCGATTGCGACGGATGCATTGGTCACGTTCGCGGCCAGGAAGTCCTCTCGCACAAAGCCGTCGGGGGCGATGTTTTCTTCCAGCTCCCCGTTCGCCCCATAGCGGAGGAGAAAGGCATCTTCGCTTGTGTACGGCCACTGTTCACCTTCGATGGTGCCGGCAACCACGATCCTTCCCGCGCTGTCGATCGCGGCGCTGTTGGCGTGGAGCCGACTGGCGGGCCGGCCGGTGATGACCCGGCCGGCGCTGCCAAAGGAGGGATCGGGCTCACCATCCGGCAATAGCCGGCCGAGGAGGGCGACGCCGGAGCCAGCCTTGCCGACGACCACGACTCGCCCGGAGCCGTCGAGGAGGACCTCGTGGGCTTCTTCCCAGGTCAGGGCGCCGAAGTCGAGAAGGGTACGACCGTCGCCGTCAAAACTCGGGTCGAGGCTCCCGCTTTCGGTGTAACGGGCGATCGCAAGTGCGGATCCAGTCGAAAACTGGACTTCGCCGGCGACAACCGGTCGGCCGGATGCGTCGACTGCTATTGCCGTGCTTGACGGGAATTCGGTGCCGGGAAAGTCGGTCAGGACGAGCCCGTCTCCGCCAAAGCTTTCGTCGACGGCGCCGTCTTCGGTGAGGCGGATGATGCTGAAGTGCTCGTCTGATCTCGTCCGGGTGGCGAGCAGAACGCGATCTTGCGCATCTACCGCGACCCCACGGACGTCTCCTCCCAAGTTGGTCGTCGTCAGGCCGTCTTCGCCGAAAGTTGGATCCGGCGCGCCATTCGGAAGGAAGCGGGCGATGGCAGAAACACTGAGGAGTGAGGGGTAGTTTGCGCTGCCGCCACCGACCACGATCCTGTCTTGGTGATCGATGGCTACCGCGGTGGCGTCACTGTGTTCCGGCTCCCATTCGAAGTGGATGATGCCGTCACCGCTGAAAGATTTATCGAGGGCTCCATCCGGGGTGAAGCGAGCGACCAGCGCCTCCGAATGGTCGACCCCCAGTTTCCCTTCGGCCGACCCGACGATGACGATTCGGCCCTCGTGATCGACGGTCACGTCGGAGACCGTGTCCCGGCTGAAGATTTGTTCGTAGCCAGCCAACCCGCTGGGGAAGACCTGCTGCCTCCCGTCGCCATCGAAGCTTGGATCGGGAGCGATGGCCGCGGTAGACCCAGCGGGTAGCGCGAGCAGCAGCATGGACCAGACAAACACGAATACCCGGACGCCCCCCTTCATCGAGGAAGCAGTATTACTCAAACTTCACGGTTGCAAGGACCGGCGTCGCGGGGGCGTCGATACGCTTTCGGGTGTGCCTGGGTCTAAGCAGCCACTGGAGCTATCGATCTCTCGCTCCGGGAGGCCTACGGTTCCCGAGCAGGAAATCGGCCAGGTGCTCCAGGACGGAAGCCTGCTGCCAAGCGAGGGCCGGATCTTTGTCAAGCCAGCGATTCCGGAGTGGCAGGAAAGCGCTCAGGACTACGAAGATCTCATCGACGACCTCGCCAATCAGGGCATCGAGGTCGAGCTTGCGGAAATCAAAGGGATCCCCTCCGGTGGAGATCTGGGTGCCGACTTCGTTCCCGAGGCCTTTGTCATCTACGTCGGCTTGAAGGTGACCGATGCCTTGATTGCCAACATCGTCGCTGCTGTAAAGCGCACCGTCGTGGTTCGGGGCTAAGACTCAGTGGTGGCGACGAGGGGAGCAGGTTAAGGGCGTCATCTATGGACCCGTCGGCGAGGTGCTGCGAGAGGTCACCTGGACGTCTACCAATGGGCGTCCTCAGGAGGGCTCTGGAGTATCCAAAGCTCAGTAGCGGCGGGATGGTTTAGCTCTACGACGCGAAAACCCCCGACTTGCGGGGGCTTTCTCATGCGGCTGAATGGAGTCGAACCATCACGTCCCGTTAGGGACACAAGGCCCTCAACCTTGCGCGTCTACCAGTTCCGCCACAGCCGCTCGAGAGGCGACGATTCTAGATGTTTGGGGATTCCGGGGCTTTTGGTTGCGGGCATCCGGGCGGGGCGGTACAGTTGCGAACAAGTGTTCGAGCGATTCGATACCCGGCAAGTTGAGGAGGGGAGTTAGGCGTGGAGTTGGATCTGACCAAACGGCAGAAAGAGATCTTCGACTTCATCCGTCGCTATGCGGCAAAGACGGGCTACCCCCCGACTGTGCGGGAGATCGGCAAAGCCGTTGGCCTGCATTCATCCTCGACCGTGCACGCGCATCTCGCCAACCTGGAGAAAATCGGCCTGCTCAAACGCGATCCTTCGAAGCCGCGGGCGATCGAGCTGCTCTTCGACAAGGCGAAGCGGACGATTCGGCCGGGCAATGGGCTGCCGCTTGTCGGCCAGGTGGCTGCCGGCGCGCCGATCGTCGCCGAAGAGAACGTCGAGGAGTACATCGAAGTCCCCGACATCATCGGCGGCGAGGACGGCGACTACATCCTCAACGTGCGCGGCGAATCGATGGTTGAAGCCGGCATCTTCGAGGGCGATTACGTCGTCGTGCGGCCAGCGGACGACGCGGCCAACGGCGAGATCGTCGTCGCCCTAATCGGCGAAGAGGCGACGGTCAAGCGCTTCTTCCGCGAAAGCGACCACATTCGCCTGCAGCCCGAGAACGAGACGATGGAGCCGATCCGGACCACCGAGGCAACGGTCCTTGGCAAGGTCGTAGGGGTCTTCCGCAAGGTTTAGCCGGGCGGACGCAGCGAGAGCGGCGTCTTACTTAGGCCATTTACCGGCCTCAATTAGCTTCTTGTAGCGGCGCTGCTTGCGCCGAGCGTCGCGCATCACCCAGGGCAGCAGGCGCAGGGCGAGGCGGGGGGAGAGGTCGAAGAGGCGCATCAGGGGGCCGCGCCAGCGGGGCAGGATGAGGATTGGGCGGGGACGCTCAGTCAGCTTGCCGACCTCCCGCGCGACCTGCTCCGGCGTCAGCAGGTGACCGGAGAAAGAGCCGGCGGCGTCGGGATCGTCGAGCTTGTCCTCCAGCATCGGAGTCCAGATGCCGTCGGGGCAGACGGCGGAGAGCTCGACCCCCTTGATCCCGGCGCGCCGCAGGTCGAAGAGCGTGCCGAGGGTGAAGGCCATCGCCGCGTGCTTGCTGGCCGAGTAATTCACCTCACCTGGCGCCGCGACGATGCCGGCCAGCGAGACGACGTTGATCACATGACCGCGGCCGGCGGCGATCATCGGCTCCAGAGCGGCGACTGTCCCGTTCATCGTCCCCATCGCGTTTATCTCCAGCATCGCCCGCCGCGTCGTCTCGTCCTGCTCCCAGGAGAGGCCGGTGGCGAGGACGCCGGCGTTGTTGACCCAGACGTCGAGGGTGCCGCCGCGCGCAGCGGCTTCGGCGGCAAGCGCCCGGCAAGCCGCCTCGTCGCGGACGTCGAGGCCGGCCGAACGCGCGCCGGTGCCGATTCCCTCGGCCGTACGGGCAGCGGCGTCGGGATCGATGTCGGTGGCGTGGACAAGGAAGCCGCGACCACCCAACTCGAGGGCGATTGCGCGGCCCAGACCACCGCCTGCTCCGGTGACGACGGCAACGGGCATCGACGCTCAGGTTATTCGATGCATTTGTCTCAAGCCCGCTTCTCCGCGCTACCATCGCTGAGCGGGCCGAGCGACTGCGGGGGGAGAGAAAACCCCTCGAGGAAAGTCCGGACACCAGAGGGCAAGGCGGTGGGTAACGCCCACCCGGGGAAACCCGCGGGACAGTGCCACAGAAATACACGGCCGATGGCGCGACCACACGTGAGTCGCGAACAGGCAAAGGTGAAATGGTGCGGTAAGAGCGCACCGGCGTCGCGGTGACGCGGCGGCCAGGCAAACCCCGCCCGGTGCAAGGCCAAGCAGGACCGTCGACCCTGCCCGGCGAGGTCCAGGTAGGCCGCAGGCCGCTTCGGCGGCCCCCGGGATTTCGGTCCCGGTGAGACAGATAGCCGCTCACGACAGGATCCGGCTTATAGGCCCGCTAACGAAAAGGCCCTCGAAAGGGGGCCTTTTCCATGCCTGGCAAGGTTTCCGTCTTAGCGTTTGCTAATCTTCCGCCAACTTCCGCTGAATCTTCGCCTACATATCGCGAAGAGCGGGGGACCCAATTGTTGGGGCGAATCGTCGGCATCTGCCACGTAGCGCAGCTCTTTCAGCGCGAGCCCGTCAGCTAACCCCGTAAGCGTCGTAAAGAGCTAATGAAGACAGGTAGCAACCGCTATGGGCGGAAAGATCATTCACGGCAAGGGTGCGCTGCGCGCGCGCACTTCGGCCGACGGCTGCGCCGCAGCTTCCTGGCGGTGTCGCTGCTCTCCCTGGCCCTGATGCCGCTCGCGGCCGAGGCGCAGACCGGCGGCGCCGGCGCGCCCAGTGGAGAAGCGAGCACTTCCGGTGGGGCAGGGCTGGTCTTCAGCGCTCCGATGCGCTCGGCTGGGGCCACTTGGTACGGACCGGGCCTTTACGGCAACGGCACCGCCTGTGGCCAGACCCTGCGACCGGGCACGATCGGCGTTGCCCACCGCACTTTGCCCTGCGGCACCACAATCAAGCTCCTCTACCACGGTCACTCCCTGGTCACCAAGGTGATCGACCGCGGCCCCTATACGCCGGGCAACGATTTCGACCTCACCAACGGCGCCCGTCTTGCGCTTAGCTTCGAAGGCGTGGGGCAGGTTCGCTACGCCGTCGCCGTCGGCTCCTCCGGTTAGCGCGACTAAGCAGGATTTCTCGGTTTGATGGTAAATCTGCCCCGGAACGGGCAGGTTTCCAACGAGAGGAGCTTTTGTATGTCGAGGTCTTTGCAGGCAGCTATCTACGCCGGGCTGCTGATGCTCCTCGTCGTTTTCGCTGGCACCGCCGGCGCTGCTACGGGTGAAAGTGAAACCGCCCAGACCACGGTCGTGCTCGGCGAAACGGCGACCATGCCCGATCCCTCCTGCCCCGAGTCGCCCTGTCAGGCGATCGGCAGCGTCACCGGCTTCCAGGTCAGCACCAGTCAGGGCGAACTTCCCTTCCGTGTGCGCAAGGACGGCCGGATCAAGTCCTGGACGCTGACCCTTTCGCAGCCGACCAGCAGCCAGCGCTCATTCTTCAACGGCTTCTTCGGCACGCCCCCCGAGGCACGCCTCGCAATCCTGCGCCGCGTCGCCGGCACCAACCCGCCGCGCTACGCCCTTCGTGCCCAGGGCTCGGTCCACGTCCTCAGCCCTTATCTAGGACAGACGGTCAAATTCGGCGCTTCGCTTCGCGTCAAAGCGGGCGACATCATCGGCGTCACCGTCCCCACCTGGGCCCCCGCCTTCGCCCAGGGCCAGCCCTCCAACAACGCCTGGCGCGCCAGTCGCGAAGTAGGCAAATGCGTCGACTCCAACGACGTCCGCCAAGGCGAAGCCCAGGAAAAGGTCGGCACCCGCGCCGAATACGGCTGCCGCTACGCGACCGCGCGCCTGCTCTACACCGCCACCGTCGTAGAGGACTAGGAGGGCAAAAAGAGAGGCCGGGAATTCCCGGCCTCTCTACTACGCCACCGAGGGGAGGACCCGAGGACCGGATTGGTCTTTCGGGAGCTCAGCGGCGCCGGCGATCAGACTCTGGAACTCGTTGAGCACCAGGTGGGCGACCGCCTCGAGCAGTTCCTCATCAGTCCAGCCGATCTCACGCGCCTCCTCGTGGAGGTGGAGCGGGGGGTGGCCGTTGGCCTCGAGGGCACCGTGCAGGTACTCGAGTAGTGCCGCCTCTTTGGGGTCGCTCGAGTTGAAGCTGCGTGCCCTTGAGAACCTCGTCCAGTCCGAGGCCGGCGCTGCGCGCCGACTTGGCGTGCTGGGCGATGCTGTAGGTGTCGTCGCGGTACTCGGCGACCGCGAGGGCAATCCGCTCGCGCGTCGCGCGCGGCAGGACCCCGCCGCGAAGCTCCGAGCGCATCCGCGTGTAGGCGCGCAGAACAGCCGGCGCACCAGCGAGCACGCCGACGAACTTTGTAACCGCGCCACCCGTGGCCTGGATCGTTTTGATCAGGGGGGCGCTCTCGTCAGGTGCCGTCAACTCGTCGTGGATCTGGAACCTGCTGACATCTGTTTTAACTGTCACTTGGCATCCGCCTCCGGCTCTGCTGGGGGGAATTCCGCTTTACAGAGCCTTTAATTGGCCTTTACTTTACTTTCAGCCGTCTACTTACGTCTCGTAAGTTATACCTGGTTTTATGTCGCCCTGCAAGCCGCCTGAAAGCAACCGCTCTGTACCCGAATACGTGTGCTTCTACCCAAGCGGTTCACTGCTTGACAGCGCGAGTCGGTTTGCGACGGAGCTTTGGCCTATCGTTGCGCGCTCGAAGCGGACAAGCGCGAGCCCAGGAGGACCCCGAACATGGCAGATCAACCGAAGAGTGCCGCTGACGTCATCGAGCTGGTCAAGGGGGCCGACGTCCGCTTCGTCCGGCTCTGGTTCACCGATGTACTGGGTCAGCTGAAGAGCTTCTCGATCAACGCCTCGGAGCTCGAGGACGCCTTCGAGGGCGGCATGGGCTTCGACGGCTCCTCGATCACCGGCTTCAACCCGATCGAGGAGTCCGACATGATCGCCATGCCCGACCCCTCGACCTTCGCCCTGATCCCCTGGCGACCGGAGGGCGAGAACGCGGTGGCGCGGATGTTCTGCGACGTCCAGGTGCCCGGTGGCGAACCGTATGAGGGCGACCCGCGCTGGATCATGAAGCGGGCGCTCAAACGAGCCGAGGAGATGGGTTTCGACGCCTTCAACATCGGCCCCGAGCTCGAGTTCTTCTACTTCCGCTCGGCCAAACCCGAGGGTGGCGTGCCGGAAGTGCTCGACGAGGGCGGCTACTTCGACCTGACCACGCTCGACGCCGGCTCCGACGTGCGCCGCGACACCGTCCTCGCCCTGGAGAAGATGGGCATCCACGTCGAGTACACCCACCATGAGGTCGGCCCCTCCCAGCACGAGGTCGACATGCGTTACAAGAACGCGCTGGCGATGGCCGACGATTGCATGACCTACCGCATCGTGGTCAAGGAGTACGCGATGAAGTACGGCTGGCACGCGACCTTTATGCCCAAGCCGCTATTCGGCGAGAACGGCTCCGGCATGCATGTGCACCAGTCGCTGACGAAAGACGGCAAGAACGCCTTCTTCGACCCCGACGACCAGTTCTTCCTCTCGGCCACGGCCAAGGCCTTCATCGCCGGCCAGCTCAAGCACGCGCGCGAGATCTCACCGCTCTTCGCCCAGTGGGTCAACTCCTACAAGCGGCTCGTGCCCGGCTACGAGGCGCCGGTCTACCTCGCCTGGTCGCGCCGCAACCGCTCGGCGCTGATCCGGGTGCCGCTCTACCACCCCGGCAAGGAGAGTGCGACCCGGGTCGAGCTGCGCTGTCCCGACCCCGCCTGCAATCCCTACCTCTGCTTCGCCGGCATGCTGCAGGCCGGGCTGGAAGGGATCGAGAAGGGCTACGAGCTGCCCGAGCCGATGGAGCAGAACCTCTACCACCTCTCGCCCGAGGAGCTCTCCCATCAGGGGATCGAGCAGCTGCCGGCGACCCTCGGCGAGGCGATCGAGGTCGCCGCCGACTCCGAGCTGGTCCTGCGCACGCTGGGCGAGCACACCTTCCGCCGCTTCGTCGAGATCAAGCGGCAGGAGTGGGACGAGTACCGGGTGCAGGTGACGCCGTTCGAGATCGAGCAGTTCCTGCCGGTCCTCTGAGCGTTCGGCGCAACGGGTCCTGTCGCGGCGGCCCTCCCCCATGTGCTCGGGTGCTCCGCACCCTGCGCTATGGGGGACCCCCGCCACCGCGCCACCCGTGCGAGGAACGTTCAGAGAAGCTCGTCGAGAAGCTTTGGGTCGGTCACGGGGGTGCGGCAGGTGAAGTGTTCGCAGACGTAGGCGGCGGGTTTGTCGTTGACTTCGCCCCGGTCCTTTAGCAGCGGTGGCACGTCGCTCCCCTCGGGCCCACCGGCTAGGACCAGATGGGGTCGGAATTCGCTGCGGACCACTGCGGCGAGCTCGCCAAGGTCCTCGCCGACTAGCGCTACCTCTTTGGTCGGGGAGAGCTGGAAGTCGATCGCCCTGAGCAGGTGGGCGAAGGCCTCGGGGTGCTTGCCGGCCGAATCGGAGAAGAGGCGGAAGACGCCCTCGGCCGCCTGTTCGTAAGCGCGCTCGCCGGTCAGGGCGCCGAGGCGCAGCAGGCCGAAGGCGGCGGCGGAGTTGCCTGAGGGGATCGGGTGGTCGCCGATCTCCTTGCGCCGGGCGATCAGCGATTCGTGGTCGTCGGCGGTTGAGAAGAAGCCGCCGCGCTCGCCGTCGGCGAAGCGGGCGAGCAGGGTGTCGGCGAGCTCGCGGGCGCGCTCGAACCAGACGGTCTCGAAGCTCGCTTCGTAGAGGGTGAGCAGCGCTTCGAGTAGGAAGGCGTGGTCCTCCAGGTAGGCGCCCAGGTGGGCACGGCCGTCCTTGTAGGTGCGGAGCAGGGCGCCCGCGTCGTCGCGCAACTCGTTCCATATGAAGTCGGCGCAGGCGCGCGCCGCATCGAGGTAGTCCTCGCGCCCAAGCACTGCGCCAGCCTCGGCCAAGGCGGCGATCATCAGCGCGTTCCAGGCAGTGAGGCGCTTGTCGTCGAGCCCCGGCCAGACACGCTTGGCGCGAGCCTCGTAGAGGACGCGGCGCATTTCGCCCAACCCCTCGGGCTCAACTGCATCGGCGCCACCGGCCAGGTTCAGAATGTTCCGCCCCTCGAAGTTCCCACCCTCGCCGACCCCGTAGAACTGCATCAAATTCTCTACCTGCTGGGGTGAGAATTTGATGCAGTTCGCATCGTCCGGGGACGGATCGCTGAGAACAGCGCGGATCTCTTCCGGGGTCCAGACGTAGAAGCGGCCCTCCTCGCCCTCGGAGTCGGCGTCGAGGGCCGAGTAGAAGCCGCCCTCGGCGCCGCGCATCTCGCGCAGGGCCCAGTCGAGCGTCTCCTCGCAGACTCGGCGGTAGCGCTCGTGGCCGAGCCGCTGCCAGCCGTGCAGGTAGGCCCGGGCCAGCAGGGCGTTGTCGTAGAGCATCTTCTCGAAGTGGGGGACCTGCCAGGCGGCGTCGACCGAGTAGCGGGCGAAGCCGCCGCCGAGCTGGTCGTAGATGCCACCGCCGAGCATCGCGTCGAGGGTCAGCTCGGGGATCTCCGTCTCGCCGCGGGCGAGCAAGAGCTCGATCGCCGATGCGGGTGGGAACTTGGGCGCGCCGCCGAAGCCGCCCCGGGCCCGGTCGGCGGCCATCTGCAGCAGCTCGATCGCCTCGTCCAGCATCGCCGCCTGTGGCGAGTCGCTGGGCTCGACCTGGCCGACCGCGGCGAGGCGGGCTCGCATCTGCGGGGCGCGCTCCTCGATTTCGCCGCGCTTGCTCTCGAAGGCGTCGACCACTGCCTCCATCACCATGCGGAAGCTCGGCATGCCGCGGCCCTCGTCCGGCGGGAAGTAGGTGCCGCCGTAGAAAGGCACGCCCTCGGGGTCGAGGAAGACGGTCATCGGCCAACCGCCCTGGCCGCTGATCGCCTGCACCGCCTCCATGTAGAGGGCGTCGACGTCGGGGCGCTCCTCGCGATCGACCTTGACGTTGACGAAGTGCTTGTTCATGTAGGCGGCGGTCTCGGGGTCCTCGAAGGACTCGTGCGCCATCACGTGGCACCAGTGGCAAGCCGAGTAGCCAACAGAGAGCAAGATCGGACGGTCCTCGTCACGGGCTCGCGAGAGGGCCTCCTCGCCCCATGGGTACCAGTCGACCGGGTTCTCACGGTGCTGCAGCAGGTAGGGACTGGTCTCCTGTGCCAGGCGGTTGGCCACGGGAATCACACTATTGGCAAAACCGAGTAGATGAAATTCGTACGTAATACGGTTACCCACGCCTGCGAGGCGATCCGATCCGCCGCGGAAAGTTCTAACTTCCTTGAGTTGAGCCGCGAAGAGCCTCCAATCCAAAGCGATCCGGCGATCGAGTCGGTGCTCGCCAAGCTCGACCCCGAGGACCGCAAGGTCATTGAGGGGGCGCTTTCCCGGGCCCAGAAAACCGAGGCCGAGCTGCGCTACATCGCCGATCATGACTCGCTGACCGGCTTGCTAGATCGCCGCCGCTTCCGTGCCGAGCTGGACCAATTCGTCTCCTTCACCGGCCGCTACGGCGGCCAGGGCGCGGTGATGATCATCGACATCGACGGCCTCAAGGCGATCAACGACTCGCTCGGCCATCACGCCGGTGACAACCTGATCCGCCACGTCGCCGCGATCATGCGCGAGCGGGTGCGCGCCACCGACATCGTCGCCCGCCTCTCCGGCGACGAGTTCGCGGTGCTGATGCCGCAGTCCGACACCGCCGGCGCCCTGCAGCTGGGCGAGGACCTGCGCGCCCAGGTCGCCGAGAACGCCGCCGCCGGGCTGGATCTGGAGCAGGCGACGATCAGCGTTGGCATCACGATGTTCGGTGGCGAGCGCGGGATCGGCGCCGAGGCGATTCTGGTCGCCGCCGACCAAGCGATGTACCGGGCGAAGGAGGAGGGTCGCAACCAGATCGCCCTCTTTCAGGACCCGACCGAGCCGCAGCGCCAACAGTTGCGCCGCCAGACGACCAGCGCGCGAATCCGCGACGCGCTCACCCAGGACCGGCTCAGCTTGCACACGCAGCCGATTCGCAGCCTCGCCTCGGGCGGGATCGAGCGCTACGAGCTGCTGCTGCGGATGACTGGCGAGAACGGCGAGTTGCTGCCGGCGGCGTCCTTCATCGAGGCTGCCGAGCGCTCTGGCATGGTCCAGGAGCTCGACCGCTGGGTCGTCGCGCAGGCACTCGAACTGCTTGCCCAGCGCGAGCAGGACGGCGCTCCGGTCTCACTGCACGTCAATCTCTCCGGCGCCTCGGTGGCGGATCGCTCGGTGCTCGAATTCATCGAGCGCCGCCTTGACGAGGGCGATGCCGACCCGGCGCGCTGCACTTTCGAGATCACCGAGACCGCGCCGGTGCATGACTATGAAGCCGCGGCGGGCTTCGCCGACCGCATCACGGAGTTCGGCTGCCAGGTCGCGATCGATGACTACGGCGCCGGCTTCGGGCCCTTCCACTACCTGAAGAGCATCCCCTTCGACCTGATCAAGATCGACGGCTCCTTTATCCGCGACATGCCCAACAGCGACGCTGATCAGCTCACGGTCCAGGCGATAGTTCAGATCGCCCGCGGCCTCGGCAAGACGACGATCGCCGAGTACGTGCAGGACGACGTCACGGCGCAGATGCTGCGCGAATACGGCGTCGACATGGCCCAGGGCTACCACCTGGGGCGCCCAGTCGACGTCGCCGAGGCGCTCTGAGGCGTCTGCGCCGACGCGGTATTTGGGGTCTCGCTAGTCGCGGTGGACCGCGTTGACCAGGTGAGTCTTGACGTTGAGCGCGGCCGTCATCAGCCGCTCGACCGGCGACCCGGCTGGCGGCAGGGCACCGAGCTGACGAGCTAGGTCGGCGGCGTTCATGTAAGCGTCGTTGCGCTGAATGCGACCATCGCGGATGGTGAGCACGTCGCAGCCCTGGATCTCGACCCGGGCGCCGTTGGGGTCGAGCCCTTCGAAGCGGGTCGAGCCGTTGAAGGTGCCGACGGCACTCCAGCGGACGACCGCCTTGTTGCCCTCGGCGACCACCTCGACGATCTCCAGCTCGAAGTCCGGGAAGGCAGCGAACAGGTCACCGAACCAGGCGCGGTAGGACCCCGGCACGTGCAGCTCGACCAAGCCGTGGATCTCGCCGGTACCGCCCGGCTCGTAGAAGGCGGTCATCGCGTCGAGGTCGCGCCTGCCGACCGCTTCGAAGTAGGCGCGGCCGACCGTCGCGGCGTCGGTTGACTGGCTGCTTGCTGCCACTCGCTCAGATTACCCCTGACGCAACTGCGCCCGCTTGATCTTGCCGCTGCTCGTCTTCGGCAGCTCGGCGGCGAACTCGACGATGCGAGGGAACTTGTAGGGGGCGGTCTCGCGCTTGCAGTGCTCCTGCAGCTCGCGGGCCAGCTCCTCGCTCGGCTCGCGGCCGTTGGGGACGACGATCGCCCGCACCACGGCGCCGCGCTCAGGATCCGGCGCGGCGACCGCCGCAGCCTCGGCGACGGCCGGGTGCGAGAGCAGCGCCGACTCCACCTCGAAGGGCCCGATCCGGTAGCCGGAGGAGAGGATGATGTCGTCGTCGCGGCCCTCGAAGAAGAGGTAGCCGTCCTCGTCTTCGCGAACCAGGTCACCGGTCGGCCACCACTCGCCCTCGAAGCGCTCGCCGTCGAGGTAGCGCGAGAAGAAGGTGGGGGAGGAAGCGGCGCGCAGCTGCAGTTCGCCGGCGGCCGGGGCGTCGTCGTCCGTTCCCTCGGCGAGGACGATGCGAGTCTCCAGACCCGGCAGCGGCTTGCCCATCGAGCCCTCGCGGACCGGCACGCCGACGTGATTGCCGCTGATGTGGCCGGTCTCGGTCTGGCCGTAGCCGTCCGCGGCCTCCAGCCCGGTCGCGGCGCGCCAGGCAGCAATCGTCTCGGCCTCCAGCGGCTCGCCGGCGGAGACCATGCGGCGCAGCTTCGGCAGCTTGCGCAAGGCGGTGCGCTTGGAGATCATCCGATACTCGGTCGGCGCCTGGCAGAGCACGTTGACGCCGAGCGCCTCGATGAAGTCGAGCCGCTCGGCCGGATCGAAGCGCCCATCGTGGATCACCGCCGCCGCCCCGGTCAGCCAGGGCGCGAGGAAGACGTTGCGAGCCGACTTCGACCACCCGGTCGCCGTCGTGCACCAGGCCAGCTCCCCCTTACGCGCCCCAAACCAGTGCTCCGCCTGTCCCTGCTGTCCAAGCAGGTAGCGATAGCCGTGCACGACGCCCCGCGGCTCCCCAGTAGTGCCCGAGGTAAAGACAATCAACGCCGGATCCTCGGTACCCATAGCTTCAACCGGCGCCGGCGTCTCCTGCGGCAAATCCTCATCGAGCGCCGCAGTGACCTCATCCATAGTCATTGTCGCCATCCCATCCGGCAGTTCAGCCAACAACGAGTCCTCACCGACGCAGAGCTCTGGATCAGCAGCAGCCACCCGCAACGCCAGGTCCTGCCGCCGCAACATCGTGCTGCAGGGCAACGCCACCGCCCCCATCCGCCAGCAGGCCAGCAGCGAGAGAACCCACTCAACCCGGTTCCCAACCAGCGTCATCACCACGTCACCCCGCTTGACCCCACGGGCGGCAAATGCCCCGGAGAGCCCCGCCGATTGAGCGATCAATTCGCCGAAGTACCAGTCCCGCCGATTCCCCTCCGCATCAACGGCCACGATTCCGAGCCGCGAAGCCGGGGACCGCTCCAGCTCTTCAATGAAGTTCACGGCCGGCAGTCTGCCTTACGAGAGCCCCCGCTGGACTGGGGAAGCTGAAAGGGCCCGGGTGCCCCTCCCCAAAACACTCAAGCGCGGCTCCTGCCGCGCGTTTTGGGGAGGGGCACCCGGGCCCTCTTACCTATCGGAGTTCAGAAGAGGACTTCCCCAACAACTGCCGAGCCACGATCAGCAACTGGATCTGCTGAGTCCCCTCAAAGATGTCCAGAATCTTCGCGTCTCTGGCCCACTTCTCAAGCAGCTCATTCTCGCCATACCCAACCGAGCCACAAAGCTCGACGCATCCCAGCGCAACGTCAACGCAGGTGCGCCCCGCCTTCGCCTTGGCCATCGAGGCCTGCAGCGAGTTTGGCTTGCCGTTGTCGGCCATCCAGGCCGCCTGCAGGGTGAGCAGGTGCGACGCCTCGTAGTCGGACTCCATTTCGAGGTAGCGGGCGGCGGCGGCCGATTGGCTCAGCGCCGGCGTGTCGTAGTCGATCTCGACCCCTGCCTCGGCGAGCTGCTTGCGGGTCTCCTCGAGTGAGGCACGGGCGACGCCGACCGCCATCGCGGCAACCAGCGGCCGCGTGTTGTCGAACGTCTGCATCGCCCCGCCGAAGCCCTGCTTGGGATCGGACTTGACCTCCGGGTCGCCCAGCAGCGCTTCCTTCGGCACCCGGCAGTCCTGCAGGGTGAAGTTGGCGGTGTCCGAGGCCCGGATGCCGAGCTTGTGCTCGAGCCGGTCCAGCTTCAGGCCCGGGTTGTCGCGCTCGACGATGAACGACCTGATCGCCGCCCGCCCGACTTTGCGGTCGAGCGAGGCCCAGACCACGATCAGGTCGGCGCGGTCACCCGAGGTGACGAAGATCTTCTCGCCGTTGAGCACGTACTCGTCGCCGTCGAGGTCGGCCGTGGTACGGATCGCGGCCGAGTCGGAGCCCGCCTCGGGCTCGGTGATCGCCATCGCCGCCCACTTGCCGCCGTATTGCTTCAGCTGCTCGTCGCTCGCCACCGAGGCGATCGCCGAGTTGCCGAGACCTTGGCGGGGCATCGAGAGCAGCAGGCCGACGTCGCCCCAGCAGAGCTCGATGATGCCGAGCACGGTGGAGAGGTTGGAGCCGTTGCGGTTACCCGCTTCGGCGTCGCCGTTGGACTCGCGGCGCACGCCGGCGGCACCGGCACCGCCGATGTCGGAGCCCTCGTTCATGCCGTCGATCAGCGAGGCCAGCATGTCGAGCTCCTTGGGATAGGAGTGCTCGGCCTCGTCGTACTTGCGCGAGATCGGCCGGAAGACCTCGGTCGCGACCTGGTTCGCCTGGCTGGCGAGGGGCTTGAACTTCTTGGGTATCTCGAGATTGATCATGGGTTCCTTTCAGCTCTCAGCGCTAGGCGCTAGACGAGCAGGGCGCCCTCCATAACGCCCGCTGCGCGGAGGTCGCGGTACCAGCGCTCGACCGGGTGCTCCTTGACGAAGCCGTGGCCGCCGAGCAGCTGCACGCCATTGGAGCCGATCTGCATGCCCTTCTGGGCGCAGAGCCGGCGCGCCATCGCTGCCTCGCGGGCGAACTCCTGGCCCTGGTCGGCGCGGCTGGCGGCGCGGTAGGTGGCGAGCCGCATGCCTTCGCTCTCGATCCCGATGTCGGAGACCGCGAAGGCGACGCCCTGGCGGTTGGAGATCGGTTCGCCGAAGGCGACGCGCTCGTTGACGTATTGCTTGACGTAGTCGAGCGTCGCCTGGGCAGTGCCGACGGCGAGAGCGCACCAGGCGAGCCGGGCGCGCTGCACACACTCGACGTAGTCCTCGCGCTTGCCCTCGCCGAGCAGGGCATCGGCGGGAAGCGTCACGTCCTCGAGCAGCAGGCGGCCAGTGGCGGCGGGGCGCAGCCCCATCGCCGGCTCCTCCTCGACCGTGAGGCCGGCGGTGCCGGACTCGATCACGAAGAGCGCCGGGCCGATGCCCTCGGCCTCGGCGGCGACGAGGAAGAGCTCGCACTCGGTGGGCCGGGCGAGCAGCGACTTGGTGCCGCTCAGCACCCACTCGCCGGCCTTCTTGGTCGCCGTCGTCTCCAACTGCAGCGGATCGAACAGCGGCCGCGGCTCGAGGATCGCCAGGGCTGCCGCCGGTGTGTCCTCGCCGGTGAAGGAGGGCAGGTAGGTCGCCTCCTGCTCGGGCGTGCCCCAGTGGCCGATCGCGGTGGCGACGGCGCCGGGGGCGAGGGCGGCGTAGGCGATGCCCATGTCGCCGTGAGCGAGCGCCTCACCGATCAGGACGCTGGTCACGGCGGCCTGCTCGTGCATGACGCCGCCGAGCTCCTCGGGGACGCCGAGCATGTTGACGCCGAGCTCGTTGGCCTGCTCGAGCAGCTCGCTCGGAGTCGACTTGTCGAAGTCGGCCTGCTTGGCGACCGGCCGCACCTTCGACTCGGCGAAGTCGCGCACGCCTTCCTGCAGCATCTGCTGCTCGTCGTCGGGGCTGATGTCGAAGAGAGCCCGCGGCTTGCTCGGCTTCTGTCGGGCCGGCCCGGTCAGGTTCTGGGCGGCCTTGAAGGTGCGCCCGGCGGCGGTCGCCGAGCGGAAGCCGTTCTTGGTGCCGGTGAAGAGCGCGCGCTCGATCTGCTTGCGGATGCGGATGCGGTCGAGCAGGTCCGAGCCGGCCAGCTTGTTGAGCCAGCGCAGGCCGAGGCCCATGCTGCGCTCGGCCACGCCCTTCTCCTCAGTTGCGGTGGACATCTCTACTTCCTCCCGTCGTTGGCTTTGGCCTCGCGCGGCTTCACCGAGCCGTCGAGGTGCGGTGTGCCGCGCTTTGCGTCGCGCACCGCGAACTTGATTTCGTCTCCCTCGGAACTGCTCGCGAACTCGACCCGGCTGGGCAGCAGGATCGGCTTGCGGAAGCGCACGTCAACCTGGAAGGCGTCGGGCAGGCGGCTCTCGAGCGCCGCCAAGCAGCGCGCCTTGGTCCACATCCCGTGTGCGATTGCCCGCGGAAAGCCGAGCGGCTTCGCCGTCCAGGCGTGCATGTGGATCGGGTTGCGGTCGCCGGAGACGGCGGCGTAGCGCCGTCCCAAGTCGCCGCCGAGCTTCCACTCGGCGCCGGCAATCAGATCGGGCTCCTCGCCGGAGCGGCTCTTGGCGGCGTCGCCGTTGCCGCCACCGCGACGCAGCATCGTGCTGGTCGATTCCCAAACGATCCGGTTGCCGGCCTTGACCTTGGTCTGCAGGCTGAAAGTGCGGCCCTTGGAGTGGGGCTCCAGCTTGGTCGGCTTGACCTTGATCGTCAGCTCCTCGTTGAGGCCGATGCGCCGGTGCTGGACGATCTGGTTCTCGACGTGGACGAGGCCGACGGCGCCGAAGGGGAAGCTGCCTTCGGCCATCACCGCCATCTGCAGCGGGAAGGCGAGCACGTGCGGGTAGGTGGGGGGCAGGTGGTCGCGCAGGCTGAAGCCGCAGACGCGGGCGTAGGCGGCGACCTGCTCGGCGCTGGCGTGTACCCGCGGCAGGGTCAGCTCGATCTCGGGGATCTCCTTGCCGCCGCCCGGGATGAAGGGCAGCAGCGAGGCGCCCGGCACCATCGGCGCCGCGGCGCGGGCGTAGAGCGGCAGGATGCTCGGCGAGCTCTCCAGGGTGCGAGCGCTCATCAGGCCCCCAGCAGGCTCTGGCCGCAAACGCGGACCGTGTTGCCGTTGACGCCGGTCGAGGCGGGGCTGGCGAACCAGGCGATCGTCTCGGCGACGTCGACCGGCAGGCCGCCCTGCGACATGCTGTTCATCCGCCGTCCCGCTTCGCGGATCGCGATCGGCATCTTCGCCGTCATCTGGGTCTCGATGAAGCCGGGGGCGACCGCGTTGATCGTCGCCTTGCGCTTGGCCAGGTCGGGCGCCAGCGCTTCGACCATGCCGATCACGCCGGCCTTCGAGGTGGCGTAGTTGGTCTGGCCGGAGTTGCCGGCGACGCCGCTCATCGAGGAGACGCAGACGATGCGGCCGTTGGGCCGCAGCAGCTTGCGCTCGAGCAGCTCGTCGTTGATCCGCTCCTCGCTGGAGAGGTTGATCTCCATCAGCGAGCTCCAGCGGTCCTCCGGCATCTTGGCGATCGTGCGATCGCGGGTGACGCCGGCGTTGTGGACGATCACATCGACGCCGTCGGGAATCGCAGCGGCGATCTGCAGCGGCGCGTCGGGGTCGGTGATGTCGAGCTCGATCGTCTCGGCGCCGAGCCGCTCGGCGACCGCGCTGAGGTCGGCGGAGAGCGCCGGCACGTCGAGCAGGACGAGCTTGGCGCCGTCGCGGTGCAGGGTGGTGGCGATCGCCTCGCCGATGCCGCGCGAGGCGCCGGTGACAAGCGCCACCTTGCCGTCGAGCGGGCGCTGCCAGTCGAGCTCGGGCGTATTCGTCACCGCCTTGCCGACCTCGACCACCTGGCCGGAGACGTAGGCGGAGCGGGGCGAGAGCAGGAAGCGCAAGGTGGAGTCGATCTCCGCCTCGGCGCCCTCGGCGACGTAGACCAGCTGCACGGCGATGCCGCGGCCGATCTCCTTGCCCAGCGAGCGGGTGAAGCCCTCCAGCGCCCGCTGCGCGGTCGCCGCCCGTGGCGGCAGGCCGGCGGGAGGCGTGCCGAGCACGACCACGCGGCCGGAGCGTTGCACCCGCTTCACGTTGGGGTGGAAGAAGCGCTGCAGCTCGACCAGCTCGGTCGAGTCGGTGATCCCGGTGGCGTCGAAGACCAGCGCCTTGACCGGCGCGCTGGAAGTTTCGGGCTTGGCCGCGCCGGCCTCGCCCAGCACCTGCTCAATTCGTTTGCCCAGCCGGCCGCGCGGGGCGCCGCCGCTGAGCACGGCGCCGGCAATGACCGGGGCGCCGGGCGTCTGGCGCTCCAGCTGCGTCGGCTGGGGCAGGCCGACCCGGCCGGCGATCATCCGGCCCGGGGGCGAGTTGACTACCTGTGTGTAGAGGTCGCTCACTGGTTCTCTCCTGTGCTTTCGAGCGCGGCGACGACGCCCTGGCCACCGGCCGCGCAGATGCTGATCAGGCCGCGGCCGGAGCCCTGCTCGTGCAGGGCCTTGGCGAGGCTGGCGACGATGCGACCGCCGGTCGCGGCAAAGGGGTGGCCGGCGGCAAGCGAGCCGCCGTTGACGTTGAGCCGCTCGCGGTCGATCGAGCCGAGCGGCTGCTCGCGGCCGAGGCGATCGCGGCAGAAGGCCGGGTCCTCCCAGGCCTTCAACGTGCAGAGCACCTGGGCGGCGAAGGCCTCGTGGATCTCGTAGAAGTCGAAATCGCCGAGGCCGCTGCCCATGCGGTCGAGCATGCGGGGCATCGCGTAGGCCGGCGCCATCAAGAGGCCCTCGCGCTTGTGCACGTGGTCGACCGCGGCGGTCTGACCGTCGACGAAGTAGGCGAGGACCGGCAGGTCGCGCTCCTTTGCCCACTCCTCGGAGGCGAGCAGCACCGCTGAGGCGCCGTCGCTGAGCGGGGTCGAGTTGGCGGCGGTCATCGTGCCCTCGGGGCCACCGAAGACCGGGCCGAGCTTGGCCAGCTTCTCCAGTGAGGAGTCGGGACGCAGGTTCTGGTCGCGCTCCAATCCGAGGTAGGGGCTGACCAGGTCGTCCATGAAGCCGCGCTCGTAAGCGGCGGCGAGGTGGTGGTGGCTGTTGACCGTGAGCTCGTCCTGGTCCTCACGGCCGACTTCCCACTCGGCGGCCATGATCGCGCAGTGCTCGCCCATCGAGAGGCCGGTGCGCGGCTCCTCGTTGCGGGGAATCGCCGGCACGACGTGGCTGGGACGCACCCGGGTCAGCTGCTTGACCCGGCCGAAGGTCGATTTCTCGCGGTTGGCGTCGAGCAGGACTTCGCGCAGGTCCTCGTTGAGGCCGATCGGCGCGTCGGAGGTGGTGTCGGCGCCGCAGGCGATGCCGGCGTCGATCTGGCCGAGGGCGATCTTGTTGGCGACCAGGATCGTTGTCTCCAGCCCGGTGCCGCAGGCCTGCTGCACGTCGTAGGCGGGCGTCTCGGCGGCGAGGCGGGTGCCGAGCACGCTCTCGCGAGTGAGGTCGCGGTCGCGCGAGTGCTTGAGCACGGCGCCACCGGCGACCTCGCCGAGCGCCTCGCCCTCGAGCGAGTAGCGCGAGATCAGCCCGTCGAGGGCGGCGGTGAGCATGTCCTGGTTCGACGCTCGCGAGTAGACGGAGTTGGAGCGGGCGAAGGGGATCCGGTTGCCGCCGATCACGGCGACGCGGCGTGGCTTATCGGTCAACTGCTTTCACCTTTCGGTTTCGGTCGTGAGGATTTGGCAGAAGGAGTGGAGCGCAGGCGCAGGCCCGGCTCGACGGTGGCGATCAAGAGCTCGGCCGCCTCACTGGCGGTGGTCGCTTCGCTGCGCAGCCACCAGCGCGCCAGCGCCTCGGCGGCGCCGAGCAGGGCGGTGGAGAGGGCCTCGACTTCGATCCGTGCGGCGGTGCGCTGCTTGGCCGGCAGCTGCGCCAGCAGCGATCCGGAGACCAGCTCGATCAGCCGGCCGCGGTACTCGGCGACCCGGTCGGCGAGCTCGCCGACGTGGGGCAGGGTCTCGTCGAAGAGCACCGCCCAGGCGGCGCGGTCAGCGTCGAGGAAGGCGAAGAAGGCGCGCAGGCCGTCGTTGAGCGCCTCGCTGGGGCTGCTGGCGTCGCCGACGGTCTCGAGGATCATCGCCACCAGAGCGTCGCCGGAGCGCTTCATGCAGGCGATGTAGAGCTGCTCCTTGTTGCCGAAGTAGTTGTAGAGCAGCGGCTTGGTGACGCCGACTTCGGCGGCGACCTCGTCCATCGTCACCGCGGCGAAGCCGCGCTCGGCGAAGAGCGTGTGGGCGGCGGCGAGCGCCTGGGCCATGCGATCGGCCTTGGAGAGGCGGGAACGAGTCGGCGTGGCGGCCATCTCCAAACAGGTTACCCAGATATAAATTTATATATGCGTAACGTGATCGAACTCACAGCCACGTGAGAGTCTCCCCCCGACGGGACTCAAAACGGCCTATATCTCGGTTTTGAGTCCCGTCGGCGGGTCTAGGCCTCGGAGATGCCGAGGCGTAGGTAGATGCGGCGCAGCGGTTTCGGCGCCCACCAGTTCCACTCGCCGAGCAGGCGCATCAGTGAGGGGACGAGCAGGGCGCGGACGATCGTCGCGTCGAGCATCACGCCGACCGCCATGCCGAGGGCGATCTGCTTCATGAAGAAGACCGAGCTGACGCCGAAGGCGAGGAAGACGACGGCGATCATGATCGCGGCGGCGGTGATCACCCGGCCGGTGCGGGCGATGCCGATCGCGACCGCCTCCTCGTTCGACTTGCCGAGGTCGTGCTGCTCCTTGATCCGCGCCATCACCAGCACTGCGTAATCGGTGGCGAGGCCGAAGATCACGGCGAAGAGGAAGACGAGGCTGGTCACCTCGATCGCGCTCGGGCCGCGATAGGCGAAGAGCCAGTCGAGCCAGCCGTCCTGGAAGGCGAGGACGAGGATGCCGAGCGTCGCCCCCAGGGTCATCGCGTTCATCAGCAGGGTCTTCAGCGGCAGGATGACCGAGCCGGTGAGCAGGAAGAGCAGGATCAGCGTGGTGGAGAAGATGATCGTGACCAGCAGCGGCAGGTGTTCGATCAGGCTCTGCTTCTGGTCGATGAAGCGGGCGGTGTTGCCGGAGAGCAGGACCGTCGCCCCGGTTGGGGGGGTGAGGGCGCGGATCGCCCTGACAGTGTCCTGCGAGCCCTCCGAGAGCGCCGGGCCGGCGAGGCCGAAGTTGGCGTAGGCGATCTGTTTGGAAGCGGGGACGAAGGGAGCGCCATGGGTCACGCCTCCGACGGCTTGGATCCGCTCTCGGTAGTGCGCCAGAGCCACCTTGCTGGCACCGCCGTCGACGGTGACCGTGACCGCCTCGATCAGCTCGCGCGGGTAGTGGGCTTCGACGTAGCTGTTGGTCTCATAGGAGGGCTTGCCCTGAGGGACGGCTTCGGCGCTGGGGCCGGTGAGGGTGGTCCAGAGCAGCGGTGCGGCGGCGGCAAGCAGCAGGGCGGAGCTGGCCAGGGCGACGCCGACCGGGTGGCGCATGACGCCGCGCGCCAGCCGATACCAACCGCCGGACTCGTCGGAGAGAGCCGGGCCGCGGCGGATCGAGAGCGCGTCGATCCGCGTCCCCAGCAGGCTCAGCAGTGAGGGCACGACGAGAATCGCCAGCACCGCCGAGAGCACCCCGACCGAGGCGCCGGCGACGGCGATCGAGTAGAGGAAGCGCTGCGGCAGGATCACCAGCGCCGCCATCGCGGCGCCGACGGTGAAGCCGGAGAAGAGCGCCGTGCGGCCGGCGGTCAGCACGGTCTTGCGGTGCGCCTCACGCGTGGCGCCACCCACGGCGATCTCCTCGCGATATCGCGAGACCATCAGCAGGGCGTAGTCGACCGCGAGCCCGAGACTGAGCCCGGTGGCGATGTTGAGCGCGAAGACCGAGGTGTCGACCAGCTCGGACATGATCCGCAGCACGAAGAGCGTGCCGACGATCGAGACGACGCCGATCAGCAGCGGGATCGCGGCCGCGACGACGCCCCGGAACACGACCAGTAGCAGCAGCGCGAGCAGCGGGAAGGCGATCAGCTCGGCCTTGGTCAGGTCGGTCTTGGTCTGGTCGTTGACCTCGTTGAAGCTGGGCGCGAAGCCGCCCATTGAGACGTTGAGCTTGCTCGCCGCGATCAGCGGTTCGACTCCTTCGGCGGCGATCCCGCCGTCGTTCTCCTCGTCACCGTTGGCGAGGTCACCGAGGATCACCAGCGAGCGGCCGTCGCGGGCGATCAGCTGTGCCCCGGCTCGGGGGTTCTGCAGGGGGTTGACGACGCGGCCTATGTACTTGACCTTCGCCACCTTGGCGCTGAGCTGGTCGACTTCCCGCCGCAGCGAGGGGCTCTTCAGGTTCAGCGGTCCGCCAGCGGGGGCGCGGACAACGAGGACGACCCCCGGGTTGGGGTCGTAGCCGAGCGCGTTGCTGAGCAGGCCGCTGCCCTGCTCGCTCTCGGAGGAGGGGTCGGTGAAGCCGGCCGCCTTGAGGTGGTGCTCGACGTCATGGCCGAAGGCGACGGCGATCAGGAAGAAGACGCCGACGGCAGCGAGGACGAGCTTGGGCCGGGTCCAGGTGAGGTCCGCGATCCGGTTCACGGCGGCGGACTGTACCAGAATTCAAAGTGCTCGCTTTGAATTTCAAATTACACTGTTATTCTTGTTATATGACGCCGCGCGAATACGGCCAAGCCTGCAGCCTGGCCTGCGCTCTTGATCGCATCGGCGAGCGCTGGACGATGTTGATCGTGCGCGAGCTCTCGCTCGGGCCGCTGCGCTTCTCGGCTTTGGCCCGCTCGGTCGGGGGCGCCCCCACCGACGTCCTCACCAAGCGCCTGCGCGACCTCGAGCAGCATGGCATCGTCGAGCGCCGTGAGCTCGATCCGCCCAGCCCGGCGACGGTCTACGAGCTGACCGAGCTCGGCCACGGGCTCGAAGGGCCGATGATCGAGCTGAGCCGCTGGGGGATGGGGCTGCAGAAGCTCGAGGATGTGATCGACCTGGCGCCGTCCTCGCTGCCCAACGCGATTCGTGTGATCTTGCACCCACCCGCCGAGCTGCGGGCGACGCTGGCCCTGCGCAGCGGCGGCCAGTCCTACGAGCTGCGAATCGCCGGCGGCTGGATCGAGGCGACGCGCGGCGCTCCCGCCAAGGCTGACCTCAGCCTGGCCGGTACGCCGATCGGCATCATCGCCGCATTCGTCGCCGGTGAGGCCGGGGAGGAGGGCGTCGAGGTCGACGGCGACCGCGAGCTGCTCGACGAGTTGCGCTCACTGGTCGTCATCCCCGAGCACCTGCGCGAGGAAGCGCTGGCTGCGGTGGGTGGCGGCGAGCTGGTGGCTACTGCTCGTACAGCTTGACGACGCGCACCGTGCCCTCGGGCGCTGCGTCGACGCAGAGGTAGCAGAGGACGCACTCGTCGAGGTTCTCGGCGACGACTTCGACCCCGGCGTCGGTCGCCTTGAAGATGTCGACCGGGCAGACTTCCTCCAGCTTCTTGGCCAGCTCGGCGTCGCCGGCAATCGAGGCGTCGACCTCGACGTCGATGAAGACCTTGTTCAGCGTCTCGGCCATCAGGCGGTTACCCCCAGCTTCTGCTTGACCGCGTCGGGGATCTCGTCGATCCGCTCGACGACGCGGATTCCGGCGGCTTCGAGCCGGGCGATCTTCTCGGTGGCGGTGTCCTCCTTGCCCTCGACGATCGTGCCGGCGTGGCCGAAGCTCATTCCCTTCATCTCCTCGTCGTCCATGAACTTGCCGGCCATGAAAGCGATGATCGGCAGGCGCGAGTTGTGCTCGGCGACCCACTCGGAGAGCTGCGCCTCCATGCGGCCGCCGGGCTCGGTGTAGATCACGATTGCCTGGGTCTGCTCGTCGGCCTCGAAGTAGGGCATCAGCTCGGCGTAGGTGGAGCCGATGATCGCGTCGCCGCCGATCGAGACGGCGGTGGAGACGCCCAGGCCGGCCTGCGTCAGCGAGGAGGAGATCTCCGTGGTCATGCCACCGGAGCGGCTCATCACGCCGACCGGGCCGGGCGCGTAGGCCTTGGCCGCGTCCTTGGCCGGGCCGCCGATGCCGCCCATCTTGCAGACCTCGGGGACGATCAAACCGAGGCAGTTGGGGCCGATGATGCGGGCGCCCTCCATGTTGGCCAGCTCGACCATCTGGGCGACGTCGCGGCGCGGGATGCGCTCGGTGACGATCACGATCAGCTTGATCCCGTTGAGGATCGCCTCGAGGACGGCGTCCTTGGTGAAGGCGGGGGGGACGGTGACGACCGAGCCGTCGATCGGGCCGCCGTGGTTCTCGACCGCCTGGGCGACGGTGTCGAAGACCGGCACGCCATGGACCTCGCGGCCCTTGCGGCCGGGGGTGACGCCGCCGACGACCTTGGAGCCGTAGTCGAGGCACTCGCGGGTCAGGTTGACCGCCTCGCGGCCGGTGATCCCCTGGACGATGAAGGTGGTGTCTTTATTGAGCAGGATGCTCATGCGGAAGCCCCTTGGATCTTGGCGACGGCGCGGCCGGCGGCCTCCCAGAGCGAGACTGAGCGGTCGCAGGACTCGACCCCGTAGCGCTCGAGGATCTTGAAGCCCTCCTCCTCCCAGGCGCCGGGGATGCGGAAGATCGCGATCGTCTCGCCGGGGTCCTTGCCGAGCTCGAGGCAGGCCTTGATCACGCCGCGGGCGACGATGTCGACCCGGGTGTTGGAGACGATCGACATCATCACCGCGATCTTCTCGACGCCGTCCTTTTCCAGCACCTCCTTGGCCAGGCCGCAGGCCTTGGCGACGGAGGGGTTGCCGCCGATCTCGGAGTAGTTGGCCGGCTTGCCGCCCTGGCTGCGCACGGCGTCCGTGAGCGTCAGCGAGCCGCCGCCGGCGCCGATCACGAGGCCGAGGTTGCCTTCGAAGCCGTGGTCCTTGCCCTGGATCACGCCGCGGTGATCGGCGGCGTCGATCGCGGCGACGTGGCGCTCGAAGTCGGAGGGCTCGTAGGTCTCGCGGGTGTCCTCCTCGGCGATCTCGAGCCGCTTGCGCAACAGGCCCTTCTGCCGGCCGACCGCCTCGTTCTCCATCTCCATGTGAGCGTCGAGGGCGACGAAGCTGCCGTCGGTCAGCTCGGCCAGCGGGTTGATCTCGGCCAAAGTCATGTCGTTGTCGCGGAAGAGGCGGGCGAGGCGGGCGAGGACCGGCGTCGCGCGGTTGAGCTGCGAGCCGGTGACCCCGGTCGCGGCGATCACCTGCTTGGCCTCGAAGTCGGGGATCGGCATCAGGTTGGAGACGTGGCCGCGGCCGACGTGGTCGGGGTGGGTCTCGGCGACCTCCTCGATGTCGATGCCGCCCATGTCGCTGAACAGCATCAGCGGTTTCTTCGCCGTGCCGTCCCAGACGACCCCGGCGTAGTACTCCTGCTTGATCTCGGCTTTCGGATCGACCAGGACCCCGCGCGGCATGTGGCCGTTGATTTCCAGCTTGAGAATCTCCTCGGCGTGCTCGGCGGCCTCGTCGGGCGTGTCGGCGAACTTGACCCCGCCGGCCTTCATCCGGCCGCCGCTCAGCACCTGCGACTTGATCACGACCGGCCCGCCGATTTCCTCAGCGACCTTGCGCGCCTCGTCCGCCGTCGTGCAGAACCCGTACTTCGTGACCGGGATCCCCGCCAGCTCAACGATCTTGCGTGCCTCGAACTCGAAGAATCTCATCAGCGGCGCGGAACCCTATCCAAGAGCGCCGAAGTGGGGCACCCGGCCCTCCTGGGATACTTCAGGCAGGTGACCCCGCCAGATGGGAGAGGGATGAGCTTGCTCAGGTGCTCGGGCGTCCTGCTCGGGCTGCTCGTGGTTACGGCCTTTGCGGTCGGCTGCGGCGAAACCGTGATCGACGCGACGAAGACCGAGGAACAGCTGGAAGCCAACCTCTCGAACTCGCTGAAAGAGAAGGTTTCCTCCGTTGATTGCCCGTCCGACCAGAAGGTCGAAAAAGGTGCGACCTTCAATTGCAGCGTAAAGCTGCAAAAGGGCGAAGAACAGACAGTGACGCTGAAGATCCGCAACAGCGATGCGGACATAAGTGTGATCAATATCAGCGGAGCCAATGAATAAAGTGCCGCGAATGAGCCAAACCATCGCGGCCGAAGCGCCGACCACGCACGCACAGCTCCTCGACTGGGTCGGGGAGATCGCAGAACTGACCCAGCCCGACTCCGTCTATTGGTGCGACGGCTCGGCTGAGGAGTACGACCGCCTCGCCCAGACCCTGATCGACGCCGGCACCTTCGAGCGCCTCTCCGACGCCAAGCGTCCCAACTCCTACCTGGCGCTCTCCGACCCCGCCGACGTGGCCCGGGTCGAAGACCGGACCTTCATCTGCTCCGAGGACGAGGCCGACGCCGGCCCGACCAACAACTGGCGCGAGCCCGCCGCGATGCGCGAGACCCTGAACGGTCTCTTCCAGGGCTGCATGGTCGGCCGCACGATGTACGTCGTTCCCTTCTCGATGGGCCCGCTGGGCTCGCCGATCGCCCACATCGGCGTGCAGCTGACCGACTCGCCCTACGTCGCCACCTCGATGCGGATCATGACCCGCATGGGTGCAGCGGCGCTGGAGGTGCTCGGCACCGACGGTGAGTTCGTGCCCTGCGTTCACTCGGTCGGCATGCCGCTGGTCGAAGGCATCGAAGACGTCTCCTGGCCCTGCAACGAGGACAACAAGTACATCGTCCACTACCCGGAGACGCGCGAGATCTGGTCCTTCGGCTCCGGCTACGGCGGCAACGCCCTGCTCGGCAAGAAGTGCTTCGCGCTGCGGATCGCCTCGGCGATGGCCCGCGACGAGGGCTGGCTGGCCGAGCACATGCTGATCCTCAAGCTGACCTCGCCCGAGGGCGGCGTCAAGTTCGTCACCGGCGCCTTCCCCTCGGCTTGCGGCAAGACCAACCTGGCGATGCTGATCCCGACCCTGCCCGGCTGGAAGGTCGAGACGGTCGGCGACGACATCGCCTGGATGAAGTTCGGCGACGATGGCCGCCTCTACGCTGTCAACCCCGAGGCCGGCTTCTTCGGCGTCGCGCCGGGTACCGGTGAGGGCACCAACCCGAACGCGATGCGGACGATCGAGAGCAACTCGATTTTCACCAACTGCGCCAAAACCGACGACGGCGACGTCTGGTGGGAGGGGATGACCTCCGAGTCCCCCGAGCACCTGATCGACTGGCACGGCAACGACTGGACGCCGGATTCCGAGAATCCGTCAGCCCACCCCAATGCCCGCTTCACCACGCCGGCGTCGCAGTGCCCGACGATCGCCCCCGAGTGGGAAGACCCGGCCGGTGTGCCGATCGACGCCTTCCTTTTCGGCGGTCGCCGCGCGACCACGGTGCCGCTGGTCCACGAGGCCTTCGATTGGGAGCACGGCGTCTTCCTCGGCGCCACGATGTCCTCGGAGAAGACCGCCGCCGCCGCCGGCAACGTCGGCGAACTGCGCTTCGACCCGATGGCGATGCTGCCCTTCTGCGGCTACAACATGGCCGACTACCTCGCCCACTGGATCAAGGCCGGTGAACGCGAGGGTGCCCAGCTGCCGCGGATCTTCTACGTCAACTGGTTCCGCAAGGACGCCGACGGCAAGTTCCTCTGGCCCGGCTTCGGCGAGAACAGCCGCGTGCTCGAGTGGGTCTTCCGCCGCTGCGACGACAGCGCCGAGGCGGTCGAGACCGCGATCGGCCTGCTTCCCGCAGAGGGCGCGATCAACACCGAGGGCCTCAACATCGACGCCGAGGCGATGCAGCAACTGCTCTCGGTCGACGAGGGTCTCGTGCGCGAGCAGCTGCCGCAGGTCAAGGAGCACTTCGCGCAGTTCGGCGACAAGCTGCCGGACGCGCTGGCGCAGCAGCTGGCGGCACTCGAAGCACGGTTGGCTTAGGTAGGTCGCGCTGGCGAGGGTGGCTGGGGAGCCCGGCCACCCTCCAGTCGAACTAGGTCGCACGCGTCCGCCTTCGGCGGGCGCTTAGCGACAATCGAAGAGCGCGGCTTCGCCGCGCTTAGAACCACGAGTGCGGCGGCCGCTTCGCGAACGTTCGCCTGGAGGGCGGCCGGGCTCCCTCCCCACACGCTCCGTCAACCCGAGCTACCGAGAACCAGCCGGGTTGCGGGAACTACCCGAACTGCGTCGAGCTTGCCGGTGAGCTGGAGAGTCATGGGAGCTTGACGGCGGGCTCAAGTGCTCGGGGGACTTGACCGCGACTTGAGCGCCGGGAGCTCTCGGATTACACCTCGCTGGGTCCTGAGCTTTCTGTCCCTTGGAGGGCGTGTCGGGGGTCTCTTTCGGGAATGTTGCCGAAGGCAGCCGCTGCACTCGAGCTTCTAGGCGCGGCGCAGCCGCGCTCTCAAATTGTCGCTAAGCGCCCCGCGGAGCGGGGCGCGTGCGATATCAATTCCCGAAAGAGGCCCCCGACACGCCCATCCGCTGGGGTCAAAGATCAGGGCCAGCTGGGCGCCGAAATCGGACCGTCGGTCTCGAGCCCGGCGAATTCATTCGGCCGGTAAACGCTCCGCGCGATCCCCTTGGCAAAAGCGTTCGCCGCCTTGGTCGAGCTCTCCAGCGGCCAGTGCGTGTTGCGGTCCTTGACGTCGAACCAGACCAGGCCGCGGATGCCCTTGTAGCGGGGCACTTCGCGCAGCATGTTCTTGATCCAGGCTGGCTTTGAGCCGCCGATCTCGTTGGAGGCGATCTCGCCGATCAGCATCGGCTTGTGGGGGGCGATCTTGCGTACGCGTGTGTAGGTTTCGTGGAAGACTTGGTTGAAGCTCTGCCAGCCAGCCGAGTCCGAGCGCTTGCCCCAGTTGAAGCCGTCGAGGCAGGTCCAGTCGACGTACTTGTCGCCGGGGTAGACCTGGTTGAGCGGGATCAGCTTGCGGGTGAAGTCGACGTTGGGGCACCAGACCCAGGAGGCGTTGGTGGCGCCGACCGCGGTGAAGATGTTGTGGACGTGGCGCCAGGCCTTGACGTACTCGCCCTTCTTGTTGCCGTTGACGCCTTCGGACCAGGGGAACCAGAAGCCGTTCATCTCCCAGTCGAAACGCAGCAGGAAGGGGTGGCCCCATTCCCGGGCCGCTTCGGCGAACTGGCGGATGTAGGGGTCGAGGCTGCCGTTGACGATCTTCGACAGCTTCCAGGGCCGCTGCGGGCCGCTTTCGGGCGTCGAGGAGGAGCTCCAGCTGAAGAGCGGGACCGCGCCGTAGTTGCGGGCGTTTTCAATCGGCGTCAGGGGGAAGTTGATGAAGGTGCAGTTTGAGCCCGCGCATTCGGCGAACGGGGCCGAGAAGGAGATCAGCGAGAGCGGCTTGCGGGCCAGGCCTTCGAAGGCGTGCAGCGCGTTCATGTCCCACGGCGCCGCTTCACCGGTCAGCTGGTCGCCGATCTGAGCGCCCCAGTAGAGCGGTGGGGGCGGCTGCTTCGCCGAAGCGTGCGCCGAGACGCCGAACAACGCAATGAGCAGGGCAAAGCAGAGTAGGACGGCTGGGCGTTTCATATAGCTATCTAACCCCTAATACGGGGCAATGCTTCTGCCCGATCAATGCGGCGGGCGGATTGGACTGGCAACCACTGCCGCCTGGCCGTTGCCCTTGAAGCTGCGTTTGCGGATGCCCTTGGCGAAGGCACGGGCCGCGGGGGCCGAGGTCTCCAGCGGCCATTCGACGCCGCGGTCGACCTGGTCGAACCAGATCAGGCCGCGAATCCGGCGGAAGTTCGTGCTCAGTTCCTTGAACATGTTGCTGATCCAGTTCGCCTTGGCGCGGCCGTGCCCGGTCGAGGCCATCTCCGCCAGCACGACCGGCTTGGTCGGGGCGATCTGCTTGGTCAGCTTGCGATAGGTGGGGGCGAAGATGTCTTTGAAGTCCTTCCAGGTGTGCGGGTTGGTCGGGTTGCTGCCCCAGTTGAACCCGTCCATGCAGGTCCAGTCGACGTATTCGTCGCCGGGGTAGAGCGGCGCCAGGGCCGCGAAGTGGCGGTCGACCTCGGCGTAGGGGCACCAGACCCAGGTCGCGTTGGTCGCCCCGACCGCGGTGAAGATGTCGTGCACGTGGCGCCAGGCGGCGACGTATTCGCCGGGGTTGTTGCCGTTGATGCCGGCGCCCCAGGGGAACCAGTTGCCGTTCATCTCCCAGTCGTAGCGGAGGAAGAAGGAGTGGCCCCAGTTACGGGCCGCTTCGGCGAATTCGCGAATGTAGGAGTCATAGGTTCCGGCGATCACGTCGGAGAGCTGGAAGTCGGGCATTTCCGTCGCCCCGCCCGGGTCCGACGAGGTCGCCTGCGAGGCCCAGTTGAAGAAGGGGATCGCGCCGTAGTTGTGCACGTTGTTCATTGCTTCGGTGGGGAATTTGAAGAAGTCGCAGGGCGGCGAGCTGCAGTCGGCAAAGGGCGAGCCGAGGGCGATCAGCGAGAGGCCCTTGCCGCCCACCACGCCCTGGAACTGCGAGACCGCCGACATGTCCCAGGGCGGTTCTTCCCCGGTCAGCTGGTCGCCGATCCAGGCGCCCCAGTAGAGCGGCGGCTGCTTCTTCGCCACCGACTTGCGGTGACCGCTTGACTTGCGGTGAGCGGCGGCGGTGGCCGCGGTGGGGACGATGAAGAGGAGGGTGAGGGCCAGCGCCAGGCAGGCGGAAACGAGGGCGGATGTGTGTCGTCGGTTTCGCATTCTCACTTCCATCGGCCGCTAGGCCGGCGGAGTTTAGGCAGGGGCGTTATTCGCCCCGCCGGTGCCGTTCCCGAATCAACCCAGCGGTTCGGACAATGCTTCGGTCAGTTCGGGGCTTTCCGGCGGTTCGATCGGACCTTGGGCGATTTCGATCGAGCTTTCGGCGACATAAGCCGGGCTCTGAATCGCACTGGCGAAGGCGTTGGCGGAGCTCGCCGAGGTCTCGATCGGCCAGTCCATGCCGTCGTCGTAGGTGTCGAACCAGAGCAGGCCGTGGATCTGGGTGTAGTTGGCGGGGATGTCGGTCAGGGCTTCTTCGATCCACTGGGCCTTCGAGCCGCCGTCCTCGGTCGAGCCCATCTCGCCGATCAGCATCGGCTTTTCGGGGGCGACCGCATCGACGATGCGGTGGTAGGTCGATTCGTAGAGTTCGTTGAAGCTGCGCCAGCGATCGGGGTTGGCGGGGTTGAGGCCCCAGTTGTAGCCGTCGAGGCCGGTCCAATCGACGTATTTGTCGCCCGGGTAGAGCGAGCCGAGGTCGTGCAGGGTGCCTTCGACGTCGACGTTGGGGCACCAGACCCAGGTCACGTTGGTGGCGCCGACCGAGCTGAAGATGTCGTGCACGTGGCGCCAGGCGGCGACGAACTCGCCGGGCTGGTTGCCGTTGACGCCCTCCGACCAGGGAAACCAGGTGCCGTTCATCTCCCAGTTGAAGCGCAGGAAGAAGGGGTGTCCCCATTTGCGTGCTGCCTGGGCGAATTCGCGAATGTAGGAGTCGTAGGTGCCGGCGATCACGTCGGAGAGCTGGAAGTTGGGCTCGCTGAGGCTCGAGGGGATCGACTGCGAGCTCCAGCTGAAGACCGGGATCGCCCCGTATTCGCGGATGCTTTCCATCGGCCCGGTGGGGAACTTGTAGAAGGAGCAGGAGCCGCCTGAGGTCGGGCAGTTGGCGAAGGGCGAGAAGAAGTTGACCAGCGAGACTTTCTTGCTGGCGATCTGCTCGAATTTGGTCACGGCGCCCATGTCCCACGGTGCTTGCTCGCCGGTCAGCTGGTCGCCGATCGAGGCGCCCCAGTAGAGGGCGGAGGCGGTGCCTTCGTTCGGTGGAGTGGGCAGCGCTTCTTCCGGCGGTGGGCTTGACGGCGTTTCTTCCACTGGTGGGGCGGGGGCGGTTGGTGGGGGGTCGTCGGTGGCGCCCGGAGGCGAGGCCGCTGGGTTGCCCGGTGTCGTCGACTTCACCTCGACCGATGCGCCGGTGGGGGTCGCCGTGTCCTCGCCGCTTTCGGACAGTCGAACGGCCCTGGTGACGGAGCGATTGCCGCTGGTCGGCAATGGGCCGGAGACCCGGCTGTGGTTGCTGAGGTCACGCCTGCGGCGAGGGGACAGAGTGCTTCGCTTGCGAGGGCGCGCCCCGTCGGCACGCGGAGAAAGCCGGTGCTGGTCCAGCGCCACGCTGTGTAGGCGCGGGCTCTGGGTCTTGGTTGTTCCCCCCACCGCCAATGCCACGCCCATCAAGCAGAGCGCGCAGGCGACGGTCAGGGTTGCGACGATCGTGGCTGGGGACCGAAGGCGCAAGTCGTTCTCTCCTCCTCGGGAGAGGCCAGTCTAGGACAAACGTCCAGTCGGCTAGGCGAGCGTCGGCTAAGCGGGTGGCGCGATTGCGCTGGGCGGCAGGTTGGCGTAGGAGTTGCCCTGGTAGGCGGGCGCCTGGATGCCTGAGGCGAAGGCGCTGGTGGCGCTGCTCGAGGTCTCGATCGGCCAGTCCATGCCGTCGTCGAAGGTGTCGAACCAGAGCATCGCCCGGATCTTGGGGAAGGCGGTGGGGATTTCGGCCAGCGCTTCGCTGATCCAACTCGCCTTCGAACCACCTTTCTCGGTCGAGCCCATCTCGCCGATCAACAGCGGCTTGCCTGGTGCGATCGAGTCGGTGATTTCGTGGTAGGTGGAGTCGTAGAGGTGCGAGAAGCTGGTCCAGCCGCCCTTGGCGGGGCCCCAGTTGTAGCCGTCGAGCCCGGTCCAGTCGACGTATTCGTCGCCGGGGTAGTCGGAGGCGATGCTGTTGGCCAGCTTGTTGCCGGGGTCGACGTTGGGGCACCAGACCCAGGTCACGTTGCTGGCGCCGACCGAGCTGAAGATGTCGTGCACGTGGCGCCAGGCAGTGACGAATTCACCCGACTGGTTGCCGTTGACGCCCTCTGACCAGGGGAACCAGTTGCCGTTCATCTCCCAGTTGAAGCGCAGGAAGAAGGGATGCCCCCAATCACGCGCGTCTTCGGCGAATTCGCGGATGTAGGAGTCGAAGTTGCCGGCGATCACGTCGGAGAGCTGGAAGTCGGGCTCGTTGAGGCTGGAGGGGATCGACTGTGAGCTCCAGCTGTAGACCGGGATCGAGCCGTGCTTGCGGATGCTTTCCATCGGCTCGGTGGGGAATTTGTAGAACGAGCACTTCGAGGCGCAGTTGGCGAAGGGGGCGAAGAAGTTGACCAGGGAGACGCCCTTGCCGGCCATTCCCTCGAACTTGGAGACGGCGCTCATGTCCCAGGGAGCCTGTTCGCCGGTCAGCTGTTCGCCGATCGTCGCGCCCCAGTAGAGCGGCGCGCCGGGGCTGGTCGACTGGGTTGCTCCGCAGCCCCGCGTGCGGCGGCGGACCAGCTGGCGGCGCTGCCGCAGGGACATCGTGCGGGCGCGGCTAGGGGGAATGCGCTTCGCGCAACGGTTCTGTGGCGCGAGCTTGCGGGCGGTGTCGAGGCCGGTACGCGGGGCAGCGGCGCTTGCCTGCTCGGCTGCTTGGGTCGCCACCATGGTCAGGAGGAGGGCAGCGAGCAGGGTGAGGAGTGCGATGAGCAGATGTCGGGGGGCGATTGCCACCCCCAGCCATCGGCTCGACCCTGCTCCGATTCAGCCTTGCAAGATCAATTGGACGTTTGTTCGATTGCCGTTGACAAACGGCGTTACGGGCGCTTTGCGGGCCCGATTTGCCTCAGCTAGGGGGTAGGACCGGGCCGAAGCCCAACGAGCCGAAGCTGTTTTCGGCGTAGGCCGGGTTCTGGATCCCGGCGGCGAAGGCGCTGGTGGCGCTGCTCGAGGTCTCGATCGGCCAGTCCATGCCGTCGTCGAACTGCTCGAACCAGAGCAGGCCGCGGATCTTTGGGTAGCTGCTCGGGATTTTCGCCAGGGCGTCCTGGATCCAGGCCGCCTTGGAGCCACCGATCTCGGTCGAGCCGATCTCGCTGATCATCAGCGGCTTCGAGGGAGCGACCTGGTTGGCGATCGTGTCGTAGGTCGATTTGTAGAGCTGGTCGAAGCTGCGCCAGCGATCGGGCTTGGCCGGGTTGGTGCCCCAGTTGTAGCCATCGAGGCCGGTCCAGTCGACGTATTTGTCGCCGGGGTAGAGCGATTCGAGGTTCTGGAAGTCGTTGGTCGGGTCGATGTTGGGGCACCAGACCCAGCTCACGTTGGTGGCGCCGACCGAGGTGAAGATGTCGTGGACGTGGCGCCAGGCGGTGATGTATTCGCCGGATTTGTTGCCGTTGACGCCCTCCGACCAGGGGAACCAGCCGCCGTTCATCTCCCAGTTGAAGCGGATGAAGAACGGATGCCCCCAGGCCCTGGCGGCTTCGGCGAATTTGCGGATGTAGGAGTCGTAGGTACCGGCGATCACGTCGGAGAGCTGGAAGTTGGGCTCGGTCCGGGTCGAGGGGATCGACTGCGAGGCCCAGCTGTAGAAGGGGATCGCCCCGCGCGAGCGGATCGCGTTCATCTCGTTGACCGGGAAGTTGTAGAAGCTGCAGGAGCCGCCCGAGGTCGGACAATTGGCGAAGGGGGCGGAGAAGTTGAGGATCGAGAGCCTCTTGCCGGCCATTTCCTCGAATTTGCTCGCCGCGCCCATGTCCCAGGGCGGCTGCTCGCCGGTCAGCTGCTTGCCAATCCAGGCGCCCCAGTAGATCGAGGAGGCGGCGGGAGTGGGGCTGGGAGATGGCGTCGGTTCAGGTTCGGCCGGCGGTGCGGCGGGCTGTTCGGGCGTCGGAGTCGGTTCTGTGGGGGCTGGCACGGGAGTCGGAGCGGGGGTGGGCACTGGGATCGGTTGAGCTCCGGGAGTCGCAGCCGGTGTCCCTCTTGGGGTCGAGGTGAGCGATTCCGGGGCCTTGTGACCATGGTGGCGGTTTTGGCGCACGTGCTTTGCCCGCGAGGCCGAGGCGCGACGGCAGTCATCGCCTCGCTTGCCGGCAGGGCGGGCCTGTTTGCAGGGCGAGATCCCGTGTGGTCCTGCCTGTGCTCCCGCGGGGCCGGCAACGGCGAAAGCGAGGGTGCCCAACGCTGCGACGACGATCCCGAGGAGCGGGATGCGAGGGCGGCTGCTGGAAAGCGGGGCGCTCACGTCCAGGGGTGATCGGCCCCTGAGCGCGGTTCTTCAGTCGCCTACGCACTGGCGGACGTTTGTCCCGGCTGGGATCAGGCCAGCGAGCGGTAAAGCGCCAGCAGCTCGGCGGCGCACTCGTCCCACGAGCTGAGCTGCGGGCGCTTTGTCTGCGGCGGCTTGGCCAGCTCCTCGATCACGGCCTCGCCGACCCCCTCGGGGCTTTCGTTGAGCGGGATCGCGCGGGCGAAGCCGTCGGCGGCGAACTCGCCGAGGCCGCTGGCATCGGCGACCAACAGCCGGCGTCCCGCTGCCGCGGCCTCGAGCGCGACCAGCGGGTGCGTCTCGAAATCGCTGAGCAGGACGACGAGGGAAATTCCTTGCAGCAATTCCGCCATCGCCGCCGGCTGGTCGGGCGGAGTGCTGGTGAACTCGACCTTTTCCGCTATTCCAAGCGCCTGTGCCTGCTTGCGCAGCTCCCCTTCGTAGGGGCCGGTGCCGACGATCACCAGCCTTGCCTCGGGTTCGTGCTTGAGGATGAAGGGAAAGGCGTCGATCACGCGATGATGGCCCTTGTAGCGCTCCAACCTGCCGATCGAGGCGATTGCCGGCGGCCCCTCGGGCTTGCCGTTGGCGCTGCCGGCGTCGGAGAAGGCGAGATCGGTGCCGTTGGGGATCAGGGCGAACTTCGCGGCCGGGATGCCGAGCTCGCCACCGTACTCCTCGATCTCGAAGCGGGCAACGGCGACCAGGCGCTCGGCTCGCTTCAGCAGCGGCCGCAGCAGCGCTCGCTGCAAGCCGCGGACCTTGTTGCGGGCCTCGGAGGAGTGGCCACCGCCGTGGAAGGTGACGACGTAGGGAATGCCGAGGGTGAGCGCCCGCAACATCGCCAGCGGGGCGACGAACGTGTGGTAGGACTGGATGTGGACGACGTCCCAGGGCCGGCGCGACATCTCGCGCCAGATCCGCGGCGCCAGGCACCAGTCGCGCTCGGCGGGCCAGGCGCGCACGGTGCGGATCTTGACCCCGTCGCGTTCCTCCTCCTGCAGCTTCGGTCCGCCCGGTTCGGTGCAGAGCACCTCGACCTCGGCGCCCGCTGCGGCGGCGCGGCGACTCACTTCCATCACGTGGCGCTCGACGCCCCCTTGGTGCAGTGGGCTGAGTGGGGTCACCATCAGCACCCGGGGCCGGCCTGCGCCGTCCTCCTGTTCGCCCGCGGCGAGCCGGCGCTTTTCCAGGCGCTTGCGCTCGCGCCCGCCGGCGAGGTAGCCGGCCGTCGTGGTGAGCAGGCCGGTGACGATCATCGCCGCCCGCGAGAGCCCGCTGAGGTCGCCGCGCAAGGCGTCGCCGACACCGCGCAGGACGCCGAGCGGCAGCGTGCGGCTGGTGTAGGTGCGCTCGGCTTCCAAGCCCGACTCGCTGCCGACAAGTCCCGCCAGAACGGCCTTCGAACGCCCCTCGCCGCGGCAGCGCGAGGTGAAGTACTCGCGGGTGCCGCGGGTGGCGGGGACGTAGTGGTCGACCGCCGCGGCGGGGTCATAGAGGATCTTGCTCTCGGGCCAGCGCTTGCCGACGCGGATGCAGAGGTCGGTCTCCTCGCAGCCGGCCGGGATCGTCCCGATCCGTCCCAGCTCGTGGCGGAAGCCGCCGGCCTCGAGCAGGGCCTCGCGGCGCAGCGACATGTTGGCGCCGACCAGGTTGCGGACCGCTTCGCGCTGCTTCGGCATGCCGGAGTGGGTGCAGCCGACGACCCAGTCGAACTCGGGCGGGAACCAGCTCGGCTTGCCGGCGACCCAGGCCGGTCGCACCGTGCCACCGGCGCCGAGCACGTTGGGGTCGCGATAGGCCTCCGCCAGGCGCTCGAGCCAGTCCGGGGCGGCGACGGCGTCGTCATCGAGGAAGGCGACGACCTCGCCACTGCAGGCGGCGACGCCGCTGTTGCGGGCGCCGGAGAGCCCCTGCTCCTCGTGGTTCTCGACCAGGCGCAGCTCGGGCCAGCGCCGCTCGGCCTCGGCCAGCAGCTCGGGCGAGTGGTCGATCGCCAGCACGATCTCGTGCGCGGCCAGCGACTGCGTTCGGACCGAATCGATCGCCTGCGAGAGTACGTCGAGCCGGTCGAGCGTGTAGGCGCAGATCAGCACCGAAATCGAAGGCGATCTGGAGTCGACTGGATGGGCAGAGGGGTCGGGCACGGGGCGATTCTGGCACGCGGGTGTGGACGCTACGATCGGCGGGGTCGATGCGAATCTTGATGCTCGCCCAGTCCTACGCACCGATCGTCGGTGGCGTCGAGCGGGTCGTCGAGGATCTCAGCGTCGAGCTGGCCGGCCGCGGCCACGAGGTCTCGGTCGCGACTTTGCGCCAGCCCGGGCCCGGGGCCGAGTCGCTCAAGAACGGGGTCGCCGTACACGCGCTCGACAGCGCCACCTACCGGATGCCGGGCATCGGCCTCGACGACGAGCGCCGCCACGCGCCGCCGGCCCCGGACCCCGAGGTGACGCTGGCGCTGCGTCGCCTGCTGCGCCGCGAGCGCCCCGACGTCGTCCATGCCCACAACTGGCTGCTCAACTCTTACCTGCCGCTCGATCGCCGTGGTGGCCCCGCGCTCGCCCTCTCGATGCACGATTACGGCCTCGTCTGCGCGACCAAGCGTTTCCTCAACCGCGGCGCGCCCTGCAGCGGGCCCGGCCTGGCCAAGTGCGTGCGCTGCGCGGCCGACTACTACAGCCCGCTCAAGGGCACCGGGGTGGCGCTGCTCACCCGCGCCTCGGAGCCCTGGGTGCGGCGCCACGTCGATGTCTTCCTGCCGGTCAGCGATGCGGTGCGCCGGCGCTGTGGGTTGGAGGCATCCGAGAGTTGCCGGGTGGTGCCGAATCTAATCCGCGAGCTGCCCGAGCCCCTGCCGCCGGGCGATCCACATCTCGCCAGCCTGCCGAGTGAGCCCTTCATCCTCTATTTCGGCGACGTCACCATCGACAAGGGCGGGGCCGTGCTGGCGGAGGCCTATCGCTCGCTGCACAACCCACCGCCGCTGGTCCTGGTCGGCCGCTGCTTCCTCGAGGAGGTGGCGAGCCTGCCGGGCGTGGTGGCGCTGGGGCCGATGCCGCACCGCTACGCGATCGAGGCGCTGCGGCGCTCGCTCTTCACCGTCGTGCCTTCGATCCTGCCCGAGACCTTTGGCCTGGTGGCGTTGGAGACGGCGGCGGCGGGCAAGCCGATCGTCGCTTCCGACATCGGCGGCCTCAGCGAGGTCGTCGTCGACGGCGAGACCGGCATGTTGGTGCCACCCGCTCAGCCACTCGCGCTGGCGGCGGCGATCGAGCGACTCGTCGCCGAGCCCGCTTTGCGCGAGCGGCTCGGCACGGCCGCCCGTGGCCACGCCGAGGAGTTCTCCCCGGCCAGGGTCGTGCCCCAGTTCGAGCAGGCCTACGAGGTTGCGCTCTCCTCGCGCCGGGCTCGCGCCGGGGCATAGCCATGGCGACTCCAGAATCGGCGCTGAGCAGCCGCGCCCGCCTGCGCGAGCACCTCAGCGACCCGCTCTACCGCACCGGCTATTACCTGATCCTCGGCACCGGGGTGACCAGCCTGCTCGGGGTTGGTTTCTGGGCGCTAGCCGCCCACTCCTACAGCGCCCGCGTCGTCGGCCTCAACGCGGCGGCGATCTCGGCGATGACCCTGGTCGCCGAAGCCTGCACGCTCGGCCTCTCGGCGGTGCTGGTCCGCTACCTGCCGGTGGCCGGCGGTTCGACCCGCCGCCTGGTCAGTCGCAGCTACATGCTGACCATCTCGCTGGCCCTGATCTTCGGCCTGCTGGCCGCCCTCACCACCGGCATCTGGTCGCCGAAGCTGGGCTTCCTCGGCGGTGGCGGCTGGCTGATCGGCTTCGTCCTCGCCACCGGCGCGACGACGATCTTCACCCTCCAGGACAGCGTCCTCACCGGCCTGCGGGCGGCGAAGTGGATCCCGCTGGAGAACTCGCTCTACGCCCTGGCCAAGCTGCTGTTGCTGATCGTGCTGGCGAGCACGCTGACTGGCTCGGGCCCCTTCGTCGCCTGGACCGCGCCGCTCGCCTTCGCCGTCGTCATCGTCAACTACCTGATCTTCAAACGGCTGATCCCGAGCGTCTCCAGCGAGGGCAGCCTCGACCGCAGCAAGCTGCTCTCGATGGCGACCGGCAACTACGCCGGCAAGCTCTTCACCCTCGCCGGCAACCTCTACATGCCGATCCTGGTCGCCAAC
The DNA here is from genome assembly GCA_963732225.1 of uncultured Solirubrobacterales bacterium. Taxonomy (GTDB): domain Bacteria; phylum Actinomycetota; class Thermoleophilia; order Solirubrobacterales; family 70-9; genus VRUE01. The sequence continues at coordinate 765,772 of CAVSYR010000005.1, read as the reverse complement.
CGGGTCAGCGCCGCCGACGCCGCTTATTTCTACGTGCCCTGGATGGTCTCGCTGGCGATCGAGCTGATCGCGCTCAACGTGATGACCTCGCTCACGGTCGAGGCGGCCAGCGACATGGACAGCCTGCGCGAGCTATCGCGGCGGGCGCTGCGACAGACGATGCGACTGTTGATCCCGGTCGCGGCGCTCGTCGCGCTTGTGGCGCCGCTGGCGCTGCTCGTCTTCGGCCAGGCCTACGCGGATGAGGGCTCCTCGCTGCTGCGCCTGCTGATGATCGGCATGGTCCCCAACGCGATCGTCACCCTCGGCATCAGCGTCGCCCGCATCGAGCACCGCGGCCGCATCGTCGTCTCCGTCCAGGGCGCCCACTGCGTCGCCGTGCTCCTCTTCAGCGCCCTGCTGCTGCCCAGCCTTGGGATCGACGCTGTGGGCTATGTCTGGACGGCGAGTCAGACAGCCCTGGCCCTGATCCTGCTGGCGACCCTGCTGCGCCCGGTGCTGTTCCGCGCGCCGCGGGCTGCCTGAGCTCAGCGAGAGCCTGAAGTGGGCACCAGCCGGCCTTCCGTGCTGGCAAGGACGCTAGGCTGGGCGAGTGCCAGATCCGACGCTACCGCTGACTGGGGGATGCATGTGCGGCGGCGTCCGTTTCGAGGTTTCCGAGCCACTGCTGGGTGCCCTCTTCTGCCACTGCAAGCGCTGCCAGCGGCGGACCGGCACGGGGGTGTCGACGACGGCTCTGACCGCGCCCGGTTCCTACCGAACCGTCTCCGGCGAGGATCTGATTCGCTCGTGGGACCCCGGCGATGGCGGCTACGTCAAGGTCTTTTGCTCAAAGTGCGGCGGCCAGCTATTCACCCACCACCCCGACAATTCCGAACTGCTCGCCATCCGCATGGGCGCCCTTGACGAGGACCCCGGCATCCGCCCCAGTGCACACCAGTTCACGAACTACGCTGCGCCATGGGCGCCGGTCCCGGACGACGGCTTGCCGAGGTTCCCGGAGCGGATCCATCCAGGCGCCTCGCCGCCAGATTCCTAGAGTTAATCGGTTGGCGAGGGTGGTTTACGCGTCAGACAATTCCGTGTGAGAGACGCAGACATCCAGGCTTGAACTCGCACCTGGTGGGTAGTCGTTTCTTCGTCCATTGCGAGCGCGTAACCACTACCGAGCCAGGCGGCTCCAATTCGCGCAAAGCAGAAGCGGAATAAACCTAGTCGTTCGTCAGGCGGACCCGACCGCAAATGGTGCCGTTGAGCCGTAATCTGAGTTCAGCCCGCCCGTGGCCAATAAAGTCTGCCGATTGATCGGCAAAAGCCGCTGACAACCTGCTTGACAATTCCAGTTCGCGCGTGGGAGGGTGCCCGCCGGTTGTCGGCTGGAGCCTCGGGAGACGTGGCCAATGAATAGGCCAAGTCGCTTCGCGCGTAAAGCGGCAAAGGTGGAGGACAAATGAATGACATGAGAATGTTTTCGCTGTTCGATGATTCGAACTTCGATGCCTACGATAAGCAGCGATACCCAGAGGTCCTTACGGCTGGGCTTTCCCGCAACGGACTCGACCTAGAAGATGTGCTGGCCGTCACCCACGATATTCAGGGGCTATGGGCGATCTGCAAGCAGGGCATCTTCCGGTCTGATTTGGTTGGCTGGGTCAGGAAGCGGATAGAGACCTACGATCTCCTTCCGTATGCAGACATCGCGGAGGCACGCGTGGAGCAGATATTCAGGCCGGAAGGCGCAAAGATTGTTCTCTATGACAACAGCGAGAAGAAGTTTGCTCAGATCGAGTTCACGCCGAGTGGAGGGCGCTTCAGCACCACGTCCGAGGGCGAACTGGCACAGTGCCAGCGCATTCTCCAGATCATGGAGGGTGCTTCGCGGACGGTTGCCGCTGACTAGGCTTCGACCGTACGCTCTATGTCCTAGCGGCAGCGAGTCCCAAGAAGCACTCCTGGCTCCAGATGCCCGCGGCGGCGAGTGCCTCCTCAGGGTCTTGACCTCGGGGTCGAGGATCCCCGGAGGACATCGACGTCTCGACGTACCGCTGCTTGATAACCCGGCGAGCCAGTCGACATCGGCCCCGTCATGCCCCCATGTCGAATCATGGTGGCATCCTTGGGAAGCCTCGGGGCGACTGCTTCGCGTGGGGCGAGCTATCGCAGGGTGCCTGACGGGGACATCCGAGCATGCGCTCTTACGTGTCGCGCAAAGCGCTAGTGAACGGAGGCATCCGTTCGGTGCGCGCTTCGGTATGAGATAGCTTGGCTTCATGCCGGCGCCCGAAACGCACGAGGGCGACCATCCGGAGCCGTCGAAGCGCAACTATCTACTGAAGACAGACGGTTCCGGCACGGGGACCATCGACAATCCAGCTCAAGGTGCGATCGGAGTCGTCCTCAGGGACCCCGATGGTCAGCTAATTGAAGAGATCTCCAAACCGATCGGTCCCGCCATCAACACCGTTGCGGAGTATCGGGCTCTCATCGAAGGACTCAAGCTCGCCCGCAGTCGCGGAATCCAACGCATCCGGGTGTTCCTTGACTCGGAGCTCGTGGTCGACCAGGTAAACGGCTGCGCGAAGGTTGGCAAGGAGCACATCAGACCCCTGCACGCGGAAGCGTGCTCCCTGCTCCGGGAGTTTCCCAACATCAGGATTTCGTGGATTCCGCGAAAATGGAATGCCGAAGCGGACGCACTTGCAACCAAAGCGCTTCCTGGTCGCTGAGCGCAGCGGTGCACACAGGCCTGTCTTGACTTCCGCTTCCGCGTGGAAGCGAGAGCTTTGAATCGGTTCGATCAGGCGGCGAAGCGGCGGTAGGCGACGGCGCCGCGGGCGGTGGCGCCGGGGCCGAGCAGGCCGAGCAGGAGGGTGACCCAGGCCGCGGGGGCGAGCGGCTTGCGGCGCAGGGCGCGCAGGGAGTAGCGGGCGCCGAGGCGGCGCTTGCCGAGGATGAAGGCCTGGGTGGCGCCGATGCGCAGGACGGTGACGTACTGGCGCGGGCCCCAGCGCCGCAGGGCATCGCCGTGGCGCTGCAGGGTCGTCTCGGCCATCCAGAGCATGTCCGCCGCCTCGCGCTGCAGGCGGGGGACGACGTCGGCGGCGCTGGCGGCGCGCAGCCAGCTGTCGGGGGCGTCGGCGTGGACCTTGGTCAGCACGTCCTCGACGCAGACGCTGGTCTCGCGTTCAGAGAGGTTGAGCTCGAAGAGGGTCTCCATCGCGCCGCGGCGACCGTCGATGTAGGGCGTGTCGGCGAAGACGGCGCGCTGCAGGCAGCGACCGGCGTCGTTGCCGCCCTCGGCCTCGGCCCAGCGGATCCGTCCCTCGTAGCCGTAGGGCTCGCCGGGGACGAAGCTGGGGGTAAGGTGGCCGTCGTCGTGGAGCTGGCGGCTGCGCAACACCCGCACGCCGGGGGGGAGCTCGGCGATCAGCTCGTGCAGGCGCTGCAGCGCGCCCGGCATCAGCTCGTCGTCGCTGTCGACGACCACGACCCACTCGCCGCGCGCGTTGCTGGCGCCGGTGTAGCGGGATGGGTTGATGCCGCGGTTGGACTCGTGGGCGACGACGCGCAGGCGCGGGTCGTCGTAGCGCTCAGCCAGCTTCGCTGGCGTCTCGTCGCCGGAGCCGTCGTCGACGACGACGATCTCGAAGTCGTCGAAGGTCTGGGCGAAACAGGCGTCTATGCAGCGGCATACGATCCGAGCCCGGTTGTAGGTCGTGATCACGATGCTGAAGGTTGGATGTGACATCTATGAGCTCGTCTAGCCCGCGCGGGGGAGGGTCGCGGTTGCGCATTCTCGCCTACCACGCGATCGCCGACCTGCGCGACGACCCGGTGCTGGCCGAGTACGGCGTCTCGCCGGCACTTTTCAGCGCCCAGCTCGACGACCTTGCCGCTCACGGTTGGCGCTTCGTCGACCTCGGTGCGGTGCTCGCTTGGCTCGCCGGCGAGGGCGAGCTGCCGCGCCGCGCCGTCCTGGTCAGCTTCGACGACGCCTACACCGACCTGCTCGAGGTCGCCGCGCCGCTGCTGGCCGAGCGCGAGATTCCGGCAGTGGTATTCGCCATCGCCGGCCACCTCGGTGGGGCCAACGATTGGGACCACCACAAGGGCGCCGCGAGCCTGCGGCTGCTGGCCCCCGAGCAGCTCGGCGCGGTGGCGGCGAGCGGGATCGAGGTCGGCTCGCACACCTTCACCCACCGGCCGCTGCCCGAGGTGCCCGAGGCCGAGCTCGAGCGCGAGATAGTCGAGGCGGCGGCGCGGATCGAGGCCGCCGGGGTGCCGCGGCCGCGCGCCTTCTCCTACCCCTACGGACGCTGGAGCCCGGCGGTGGCGAGCGCCGTGCGCGAGGCCGGCTACACGGTCGCCTTCACCACCGCCTGGGGCGATCCCCGTCCCGGCGGCGATCTCTTCACTGTGCCCCGGGTCGAGGTACACGCCAGCGACACGCCGCGCAAGCTGCGCCAGAAGCTCGCCCTCGCCGGCTGGCGGCCGGGCCTGCTGCGCGACGGCCTGCTGACCCTGGCCGGGGTGCGGCTGGACCCCTCCTCGAGCTAGCCAGGCGCCAGATCACGCAAGGCGGCCGTCCGCGCGAGGGGTGTGGGGCTCGGCGCAGAAGTCATCCCGGATGGAGCCCGCTACCCAGCCACACGGCATCGCCGGCAAGGAGGACCTGCGCCGCTACCTGCGCGAGGACCTCTGGGCGCACGGGCTGCGTCGCTGGCACCCCTGGTACCGGCTCACCCTGCGCGTCGTCTACTTCCAGCGCCTGCTGCGGATCGGCGAGTACTACGAACGCTGCCGCCACGACCCGCTCGGCCGCCTCTGGTTCGGCCTGCTGCGGGTGCGGCTGCGGGTGATGGGCGAGCGGCTCGGCTTCGAGATCCCGCGCGGCGTCTTCGGCCCCGGCCTCAGCATCGCCCACCACGGCACGATCACCGTCAACGGCGAGGCCGTTGTCGGCCACAACTGCCGGATCGACACCCAGACCACGATCGGCGACGTCAGGGGCGAAGCGCCGCGGATCGGGGACAACGTCTACATCGGCTCCGGCGCGCGCATCCTCGGCGGCGTGACGATCGGCGACGAAGTCGCGATCGGGGCCAACGCCGTCGTGATCGAGGACGTGCCCGACCGGGTCACCGTGGGCGGCATCCCGGCCCGGGTGATCTCCCAGCGCGGCTCGCGCGGGGTGCTGCAATCGCCGCCGCTCTCGCCAGCTTCCGATCCAGGACTTGAGTCCGGCTAGCCGACGGCCGATGGAGCAGCGATGAACTCCGATCCAACCGCGCTGCCGAGCGAGGCGCCCCCGCGGGTCGAGACCGTGCGCCTGCAGCCGACCCGCGGCTTCGGCCGCGTGCTCGCCCCACGCGAGCTCTGGCGCTACCGCGACCTCGCCTTCCAGATCGCCGCCCGCGACGTCACCGTGCGCTACCGCCAGACCGCGCTCGGCGCCGCCTGGGCGGTGCTGCAGCCGATCGGCTTCATGGTCGTCTTCTCGCTCTTCTTCGGCAGGGTCGCCGGGGTCTCCTCGGACGGGCTGCCCTATGCGCTCTTCAGCCTCGCCGCGCTGGTGCCCTGGACCGTCTTCGCCACCGTGCTCACGCTCGGCTCCGACAGCCTCGTGGTCAACACGGCGCTGGTCTCCAAGATCTACTTCCCGCGCATCTTCATCCCCGGCGGGGTGGTTGCCGCCGGGATGGTCGATCTCGGCATCTCGCTGGTGATCCTGCTGATCATCGTGCTCGCCTACGGCACCGTGCCGACGATCGCGATCCTGATGCTGCCGATCCTGGTCGCGATCATGCTCGCCACCGCGCTCGGCACCAGCGCCGCGCTCTCGGCCGCCAACGTCCGCTACCGCGACATCCGCTACGTCGTCCCCTTCGCGATCCAGATGTGGCTCTTCCTCAGCCCGGTCGTCTACGCGAGCAGCTCGATCAGCCAGCCCTGGCGGACGCTCTCGGCGATCAACCCGATGGTCGGCGTGGTCGAAGGCTTCCGCTGGGCGACGCTCAGCCCGGTCGCCCCTCCCTGGGCGCTGATTGGCGTCTCGGCGCTCTCCTCGCTCGTCTTCCTCTTCGGCGGCCTCGCCTACTTCGACCGGGTCGAGCGCAGCTTCGCCGACCTGATCTGAGCCATGACCGATATCGCGATCCAGACCCACGAGCTAGGCAAGAGCTACCAGCTCGGCCTCCACCAGACCGGCAACCTGCGCGAGACCCTGAGTGCGGCGGCACGGCGGCCGCTGCAGACCCTGGGCCGGCGCCGCGCGGCGCGCAAGGAGACCGACACGCTCTGGGCCCTGCGCGACGTCTCGATCACGATCGCCGACGGCGAGGTCGTCGGCCTGATCGGCCACAACGGAGCCGGCAAGAGCACCTTGCTCAAGCTGCTCTCGCGGATCACCGAGCCGAACGCGGGCTGGGCCGAGGTGACCGGCCGGGTCGGCTCGCTGCTCGAGGTCGGCACCGGGTTCCACCCCGAGCTGACCGGGCGCGAGAACATCTACCTCAACGGCGCGATCCTCGGCATGCGCCGGACTGAGATCCGCCGCCGCTTCGACGAGATCGTCGAGTTCGCCGAAGTCGGCCGCTTCCTCGACACGCCGGTCAAGCGCTACTCCAGTGGCATGTCGGTCCGCCTCGCCTTCGCCGTCGCCGCCCACCTCGAGCCCGAGATCCTGCTCGTCGACGAGGTGCTCTCGGTTGGTGACGCGACCTTTCAGCGGCGCTCGCTGGCGAAGATGAACGAAGTCGCCAGGGAAGGGCGGACGGTGATCTTCGTCTCCCACAACCTGGGCACGATCCGCTCGCTCTGCGAGCGCGGGATCCTGCTCGAGCGTGGCACCGTGGTCGCCGACGCCCCCGCCGGCGAGGCGATCGAAAAGTACCTGCAGCTGCTCGAGCGAGCGGCCTCCGACGACCTGCTCGAGCGCAGCGACCGCGACTCGCGCAGCCAGGGCGACACGCGGATCCGCGCGGTCTCGATTGCCGACGTCGCCAGCGGCCAGCGCGACGTTGTCGTCGGTGGCCACCCGGCGAAGATCTCGGTCGAGGTGACCGAGCCGGTGGCCGGCCTCGACTGCCGTCTGCTGATCGTCAACAGCCTCGGCCTGGCGGTGACCAGGCTCGACAGCGAGGTCTCGGCGCCGATCGACGTGCGCGATCCCGCGCCGGGGACGACGATCGAGTGCGAGATCGATCCGCTGCCGCTGATGCCGGGCCGCTACCGGATCGACGCTCGGGTCAACTCCGGCGACCAGGTCCAAGATGGCCTCGACGGTGCCGCCTACTTTGACGTCGAGCCCGGAATTCTCGACGGGCGCCCGATGCACACGGTGAGCGGCGACGGGGACGTCGTCGTTCCCCACACCTGGCGGCTGCCGGGCTAAGCCGGTGCCGCCGAGCATGAACGCTCCCTATGACGCGATCGTGGTCGGCTCCGGGGCGACCGGCGGCTGGGCGGCCAAGGAGCTGACCGAGGCCGGCCTCAGCGTTGCCCTGCTCGAGGCCGGGCCGGCGCTGCCCTTCGACGAAAGCCTGCGAGAGGTGGACGCGCCAAGCGAGCTGCCGCCGCCCCCGAGCCAGTCGATCCAGTCCCGCTGTTACGCCTTCAACGAGCACACCAGCCACCTCTTCGTCGACGACCTCGAGAACCCCTATTCCCACCCCGAGGGGATGCCCTTCGAGTGGATCCGCAGCCGCCAGGTGGGGGGGCGGATGCACCTCTGGGGGCGGATGTGCCTGCGCATGTCCGACCTTGACTTCAAGGCGGCCAGTCGCGATGGCGCCGGCGAGGACTGGCCGATCTCCTACGCCGATCTGGCGCCCTTCTACGACCGGGTCGAGCGCTTCCTCGACGTCTGCGGCACGCCCGAGGGCCTGGAGCAGCTGCCCGATGGCCCCTTCGAGCGGGCGCCGCAGATGTCGGCAGGAGAGCGGCACTTCAAGGCCGCGGTCGAGGGGCGCTGGCCGCAGCGCCGGGTCAGCGGCGGGCGCATCGCCCTGGCGCCCGACGACGCGACCCTTGCCGCCGCCGGCCGCACCGGCCGCCTCACCCTTTTCTCCGATGCCGTGGTCAGCCGTGTCCTCACCAGCAAGGATGAGCGGGCGAGCGGGGTCGCCTACGTCAAGCGCGAGAGCGGCGCCGAGCGTGAGCTGAGCGGCCGCGTCGTCGTCCTCTGCGCCTCGGCGATCGAGTCGACCCGGCTGCTGCTCAACTCCGCCGACGGCGGGCTGGCCAACTCCTCCGGTGCCCTTGGTCACTACCTGATGGATCACACCTACGGGATCGGCTTCGACGGCAGCCTGCCCCAGCGCACCCAGGGCTCGGCCAAGCGTTCGTCCTTCGGCTGCCTCGTCGCGCCCTTCCGCAACGTCGACGGGGACAGCCGGGACTTTCTGCGCAGCTACGGGGTCGAGCTGCAGATCTACACGCCCGTCGCCGGGACGCTGGGCCGGCTGCGCTCCGCCGGCCGACGCTCCGCCGGCTACTTCTGGATGCGCACCTTTGGCGAGGTGCTGCCCCGCTTCGAGAACCGGGTCACGGTCGACCCGAGCAAGACCGACTCCTGGGGCATCCCGGTCGCCCACATTGCCTGCCGCTACGGCGAGAACGAGCTGAAGATGGCGGCCGACCAGCGCCAGGCGCTGGGCGAGATGGTCGAGGCCGCCGGCCTGCAGGTCGAGCGCGCCCACACCGAGCTGGCGCCACCGGGCCTCTCGATCCACGAAATGGGCAGCGTCCGCATGGGCAGCGACCCGGCGAACTCGGTGCTGAACCCCCACAACCGGGCCTGGGACGTGCCCAACCTCTACGTCACCGACGGCGCCAGCTTCACCTCCGGCGGCTCGCAGAACCCGACCCTGACGATGATGGCGCTGACCGTGCGCGCCTGCGACGACATTGTCGCCAGGCTCAAGCAGGGCGAGCTGTAGGTCTAGGAGCGGCCGGCGAGTCGCCTGCGCAGGCGGCCGGCGATCCGGCCTGCGACCGTCGCCTGCTTGCCGATCCGCGCCGCCACCGCGCTCGCTTGTTGCTGGATCCGCGCCATCGCGCGGGCGATGTCGAGCACGTCCTCGGACTCGGCCAGCAGCATCGGGTGGTTGAGCCAGACCGTGCTCGACATCGCCGCTTCGGCCCGCGGCAGTTGCTGCGCCGCGTAGTCGATCGCCGGGGCGGTGCCGCGATGGCGGGCGCCGAAGTTGCCTTCGCGGAAGAGCTGCAGGCGGTTGAGGCTGGGGTAGCAAACGCCAAACTCGATTCCCTCGGCGGCGAGCGCCGCTTCGAAGCCGGCCAGCGGCATGCCGGCGAACTCGGCGGGGTCGTAGTGGACGATGTAGGAGTAGCGGGCGCGGCTGTCGATGCGCGGGTCACCGCTCTGCGGGCGCAGGCCGGGGACCTGCTCAAGCGCCTCGTCGAGCTGTTTGGCGCGCTCTTCGCGGATGCGGTGCTGCTCGGGGAAGCGCTGCATCTGGGCCCGCAGCAGCGCTCCCTGCCACTCGGTCATGCGCAGGTTCGAGCCGGCGCTGGCGTGGTGGTACCAGTGCTCGCCCTCGACCCGGCCGCAATCGACGTATTCCCAGGCGCGGGCGCGCAGCGCCTCGTCGTCGGTGATCAGGGCGCCGCCCTCGCCGGCGGTGATCAGCTTGCTCGCCTCGAAGGAGAAGCTGCCGAAGCTGCCGAAAGTGCCGGCGCCGCGGCCGCGCCAGCGGCTGCCGTGGGCGTGGGCGCAGTCCTCGATCAGGGCCAGGTCGTGCTTCTCGCAGAGTTCGACCAGCGCGTCCATGTCGCAGGGGCGGCCGCCGATGTGGACGACCATCACCGCGCGGGTGCGCTCGTTGATCGCCGCCTCGGCGGCGGCGACGTCGATGCAGAGCGAGTCAGCCTCGACATCGACCAGGACCGGCGTCGCGTTGACCGCCAGCGCCGTCGTCGCGGTGGCGACGAAGGTCAGCGCCGGCACGATCACCTCGTCGCCCTCGCCGACCCCGCAGGCGATCAGTGCGGCTTCCAGCGTGTGAGTGCCGTTGGTCAGCGGCAGTCCGTGGCGGGCGCCCTGCAGCGCCGCGAACTCCGCCGCCCAGAGCCGCGCCTGTTCGCCGCGGGCATTCGACCAGGCGCCCGAAGTGAGCACCTCGCCTAGCTGCGCGCGCTCGCTCTCATCCCACTGCGGCCACTTGGGCCAGGACTTGCCCGCCCGCACGGCGGTGCCGCTGAGGATGGCCGGCCGGTCGCTCACCGGTTCAGCCTACAAACGGGCTGAGACTCCACAGCGCGACTCAATTGCCGCCGACCCAGAGCTTGCGCAGGAAGCGCAGGGGAGAGTCGGTGCCGGTTATTTCGATCCGCGGGATGCGCAGCGGGTCGTCGCCGGGGCGGGCGGGAACGGCCTCGACCGTGCAGGCGGCGGTGAAGCCGGCCGCGCGAGTTGCCTCCACCACGCGGTCGTCGTGCAGGCCGTAGGGATAGGTGAGCGTCTCGACGCGCTCGCCGAGCGTCGCTTCGAGGTCCTCGCGCGAGCCCCGCAGCTGGGCCGCCAACTCCGCCTCCTCAACCTTTGTCAGAGCGCAGTGGGTGCGGGTGTGGGCGCCGAAGCGGATGCCGCTCGCGCGCATCTGCTCGATCTGCTCGCGGGTGAGGGTTGGGCGGCCGGCGACGTCTCCCTCCGCGTCCCAGTCGTTGCTGGCGTCGAGCCGCTCGCTGACGAGGAAGACCGAGGCGGCGAAGCCGTGGCGGCGCAGGGTCGGCAGGGCGACCTCGGCGTTGTCGCGGTAGCCGTCGTCGATCGTGATCACGACCGCGCGGCGTGGCAGCGGGCGTCCCTCGCGCAGCGTCGCCGCCAGCTCTTCGAGCGAGATCACCCGGTAACGCAGGGTTCCCAGGAGCCGCATCTGGCGGGTGAAGGTACGGGCTGGCATGACGAAGCGCTCGCCCTCGCCGTCGGCACTGAAGGCGTGGTACATCAGCACCGGCACGCCGCGGCTGATCTCCAGCCACCGCGAGCGGTCCATGCCGCCGCGGACGCCGCGCCAGAAGGCGTAGCGCGAGACGAAGCCGAACCAGACGTCGCGGCGGTCGCTCGGCAGCAAGCGGCCGGCGGCGATCAGCGCGCGGGTGGGGATGCGCAGCGCGAGCAGCAGGCGTCGCAACGCCAGCTCGCGCAGCGTCGGCTCGTTGATCCAGCCGAGCAGCCTGCCGCGGGTCTCAGGGTGCGTGGAGACGAAGCCGGCGCAGAAGCCGCCGAAGCGCTCCTCGTCGGCGACAATTCGGGCGCCGGGCTTTTCGTCGTCGTGCAGCGCCTCGGCAGCCGGCAGATACTCGACGACGCAGCCGCTCTCCCGGCAGAGGCGGAAGGCGATCTCGATGTCCTCGATCGCCGCTAGGTCCGCGGCAAAGCCACCGACCTCGCGCAGGGCGGCGGTGGGGGCGGAGAAGTTGGCGCCATAGCAATCGGCCCAGTCGAGCGGTCGCTCGTTCAGGCCCTCGTAGCGCCCGTTCCACTGCCGCGCGTTGGCCTCGGCGTACGGATCCGGCTTGACCGGGGTCCGCTGCACCAGCGCCCCGATCCCCAGCGTCTTGGGCTCGCGCCGGTGGGCGGCGAGGTGCTCGCCAACCAGCTGTGGCGAGGCGATCACGTCGTCGTCGATGAAGAGGCAGACTTCGCCCCGCGCCGCCTCGATCGCGGCGTTGAGCACGACCGGCTTGCCGGCCTTCGCGTGGCGCAGCACCCGCAGCTCGAAGGGTGTTTGCAGCGCTTCCAGCGCCTCGGCGGTGCCATCGGTGGAGCCGTCGTCAGCGACGATCACCTCGAAGCTGGCCGGGTCCTGGGTCTGGGCCGCCAGCGCTTCGAGGCAGCGGCCGAGCAGCTGACGGCGGTTGTGGCTGGCGATCAGGACGCTGAGGGCGGGGGAGGTCATGAGGTGAGCGCTCGCCATTGCTCGCGGCTTGTCGCCTCGCGCACCGAGCGCCAGAAGGCCAGGCGCCTGACGACGTGGAGCCAGATCATCTTTCGCCCCGGACCGGGCACGAACCTGCCCAGCGCCGCCGCCAGCGCTGGCGGCACCCGCAGCGCGATCGCCAGGCGGCGCAGGCGCAGCTCCAGCGGACCCGCCGCGGCGGCCCAGTCGAGCAGCTCGGGCGCGGTGTCGGGATGGCGCCCGACGAACTCGACGTAGGCGGCGCCCTCGCGCTGCAGGTCGGCGAGCATGCGGGCGCGCGGCTTCTGGTCGTCGTGCACGGCGTCGGCGGCGGGCAGGAACTCAACCGCTAGCCCGGCGTCGACGAGGCGATAGGCGATGTCGAAATCCTCGACCGTCGCTACCCCGCCAGCAAAGCCGCCGATCTCAGTCAGGGTCGCAAGCGGCGCCGAGAAGTTGGCGCCATAGCAATCGGTCCAGCGAGCCGGCCGGCGGCGCAGCTCCCCGTAGTGGTCGTTCCAGGCCCTGGTGAAGGTCTCGGTGAACCAGTCGTGGTCGTCAGGCGCCTGCTGCACCAGCGCCCCGATCCCCAGCGTCTTGGGCTGGCGCCGGTGGGCGGCGAGATGCTCGCCAACCAGCTGCGGCGAGGCGATCACGTCGTCGTCGATGAAGAGGCAGACCTCGCCCCGCGCCGCCTCGATCGCGGCGTTGAGCACCACCGGCTTGCCCGCCTTCTGCTGGCGCAGCACCCGCAGCTCGAAGGGTGTTTGCATCGCTTCCAGCGCCTCGGCGGTGCCGTCGGTGGAGCCGTCGTCGGCGACGATCACCTCGAAGCTGGCCGGGTCCTGGGTCTGGGCCGCCAGCGCTTCGAGGCAGCGGCCGAGCAGCTGACGGCGGTTGTGGCTGGCGATCAGGACGCTGAGGGCGGGGGAGGGGGTCATCGGCCCGCCTCGATCCGATCCAGCTCGTCGGTGGCCAGGTGGAGGAAGTAGTCGCCTCCGGCGATCAGCGCCTGCACGATCCAGCAGAGCAGCCGCAGCCGCTCGAAGTCCTCCTCGCCGATGCCCAGCTGCTCGCCGTACTTGGCGAGGCCGGCGGCGGCGATCTTGCCCCGTGCGGTTTGGGAGTCGAGTAGGCGGTGGTAGCCGGCGACGATGCGCTCGCTGTCGCCCGTGTCGTCAAGCGCGCCTTCGACCAGCAACGAGGAGGTGGCGAGGAAGTAGATGAGGTCGAGCCCCGGCAGGCCGAGCGGCTCGGTGTCCTCCCAGTCGATCACGCCCGGCGAGCCATCCGCGCCGAGTACGACGTTCCAGGGCCCGAGGTCGCGGTGCTCCCAGGTCAAGGGGAGCTCGTCGAGGTCGCCGAGCGCCTCGCGGGCGCGTTCGACCAGCCCGGCCGGAAGCCGATCGCCGAGCTCGCGCTCGAGTCGGTCGAGCGGATCGAAGAGGAGCCGTTGCGACCAGGCCGATGCGGGCTGCGCCTGCGGCTCACCCGCCAGTTCGATCAGCCAATCGGTCATCTTCGGCGCCACGTCGGCGAAGTCCGCCTCGCTCAGGCTGGCGCTGAGCAGCCTGCCGCCCATCGCGTCCTGGACGATCGCGCGCTGCCCGACGCGCTCGCCGCTGGCCCGTAGCCAGGGGGCGCCGCTGAGCGAGGGTCGCTCATCCTGCAGCCGGCGCAGGATCTCCGCTTCGCGCTCGAGTGCGGCCTCGGCCACCTCCACCCGCGCGAACTTGGCCGCCAGTCCCGATTCGCGGCCGGGCGAGTGCGGCAGGCCGACGACCTTGTTCTCGCTTTTCGAACCACCGGTGAGCAGCAGCCAGGGCTCGGGCGCCGGCAGGGCGCGACCCACCCCGTCGCCTTCGCCCACGGGGTCGGCCGGCGGACCCGACAGGCGGGCGGTTGCGCAGAGCGGGGCGACGGCTCCGAAGCGCGCCGCGAGCCGCCAGGCCAGCCGCGATGCGCCCTGGCGGCGCGAGTGCACGGGTCGCTGCGAGAACACCTGCTCGATCGCCGCCGGCGCGTCGAGCGGCAGCCAGAACTCCGGTTGGCGGGAGTGCTCGGGGCCAGGCCAGTAGAGGTGAACGTCCTCGAAGCCAACCTGCTCGATCAACGTTCGCGCGCGCTGCACTCCCCTAGGGCGACGACCGTGCCAGAGACAGACCAGCTCCCCGCCGGCGCGGAGGCGAGCTCGGGCCGTCTTCAGCTCCCCCTTGCTGGGGAAGCCGAGCAGGACGACATCGACATCGGCGCGGTCCTGCGCCGGCTTGGCGACCAGCTCCAGCGCCTCGCTGAGGCCACCGTCGCTGAGATCGAGCAAGCGCGGTCTTCCCTGTTGGCGCAGCAGGAAGCGCCAATCGACTTCACGCAGCAGCTCGTTGAGCCGTTTCTCTTCAGGCTCAGCCAAGCTGGCGCGCTTCCTCGTAGACCGTCTCCAATCGCCCGGCCCAGGCGGACGGGCTGTAGTGGCGATGGGCGAACTCGCTCGCACGGGTGCCCAGCTCGCGGCGCCGCGCTGGGTCGGCGAGCAGCTCCGCCGTCGCGGCGGCGATCGCCTCAGGCTCGTCGGCGATCACCAGGGGAGGCTCGGGCCCGAACTCGGTGTAGCCCTCGGCCCCGCGGCTCGTCGTCACCACCGCCTTGCCCCGGGCCAGGGCCTCGAGCACCTTGATCCGCATGCCACCGCCGGTGCGAACCGGCGCCATCACCACCGCGGCGGCCTCGATGTGCTGCTCGATGCTCGGCGCGTCGGCAATCACCTCGATCCCGTCGCCGGCGAGGGCGGTGACCTCGCGCGGCGGGGCGCTGCCGACGATTCGCAGCCGTGCCCCCGGCTGGCGCTCACGCACCGCGGGCATGATCTCCCGCGCCAGCCAGAGCGCCGCGTCGCGGTTGGGGAGGTGGGTGAAGTTGCCGACGAAGAGGACGGTGTCGGGGCTTTCCCCGGCTGGGTCGACCGGCTCGGGCAGGGCGATGCCGAAGGGGTTGATGCGCACCCGTGAGGCCAGCTCCGGCCGGCGGCTGCGGATCGCCTCGGCGTCGCTCGGGCAGAAGACCTGGGTCAGGTCGAAGCGCTGCCAGGCGGTGGCCTGGAAGTCCCCCCAGCGCGCCCAGTCACGGCGCCGCAGCGCCGCTGCGGGTCGCTCGGAGAGCCG
This sequence comes from uncultured Solirubrobacterales bacterium, assembly GCA_963732225.1. GTDB lineage: Bacteria > Actinomycetota > Thermoleophilia > Solirubrobacterales > 70-9 > VRUE01. The sequence continues at coordinate 750,696 of CAVSYR010000005.1, read as the reverse complement.
CTGCGCCTGCCAGTCCGAAGCGGCGGCGCGAAATGCCTCGTGCTCGCTCAGCACCGTCGGCACCCCGGCCGGGAAGCGCAGGCCGGACATCGGGCTGTCCTCGATCGCGACCAGGTCGAACTGGCGCGAGCTCGTCACTCGGTCGAGCAGCGACTGCACGCCGCCGGCCGAGGTGACCGCGCGCCAGGGCCAGCCGCTCGTCGCCCACCGTGCGGCCAGCTCGGTGCGCACGCGCCAGCGCCGCCCCGCCGAGGCGGAGCGGCGGCGGTCGACGAAGTGGGCGTCGAGCCCGGAGCGGACCAGCTCGGCGGCCGCCTCAGCCTGGCCCGGGAGCTCGCCGAAGGTGCCGACCAGGGTCAGCTCGTGGCGCTCGCTCAGGCCGCTCAGCTCGGCGTGCAGCAGCTTGGGGAAGCCGCCGATGCCATCGGCCTGGGGCACCATCGGCAGGACGAGCAGGATCCTCATGGCGGCTCGGGTTCGCTGCGGCGGCCGTCAGCCTCTCGGCTTTCCGGCCCCCTTCGCAAGGACGTCTTCGTAGGCCTGCTCGAAGCGCGGCAGCACCTCAGGGGCGGCGAAGCCCTGGGCCCGCTCGGCGGCGGCCCTGCCCATCGACTCGCGCAGCGCCGGGTCCTCGATCAGGCGCACCATTGCCGCGCCCAGCGCCTCGACGTCACCCTGCGGCACCAGCAGGCCGGTCTCGGCGGTCAGCATGTCGGTGTGGCCACCGGGCTTGGTGCCGATCACCGGCTTGCCGCGGCTCATCCCCTCGGCCACCGTCGCGCCCAGCGGCTCCGGCCAGAGCGAGGGCATGACGCCGAACATCGCCCGGTCCCAGGCCGCCATCACGACCTGGTGGGGGACGTCGGTGAGGACCACCGCCTGCGGCGGGAAGTCGGGCGGCGAGTCGCGCTCGAAGGTGCCCATCAGGACCAGCGGCGGCGGCGAGTCGAGCCGGTTGTAGGCGGCGAAGAGGGTCTCCAGCCCCTTGACCTTGCGGAAGGCGCCGACGTAGAGGATGAAGGGCTCGGCCGGGAGCTTGGCGAGCCAGGCGTCGACGTCCGGCGCCTCGGCCCCGAGCATCGGCGGCGGCTCGGCCTGGAAGCTGGGGACCGTCACCTTGAAAAGGCCGCCATCACTGCTGGCGCCCGCTTTGGGCAGGTAGCGGACGGTGACTTCTTCGACGTAGGAGCTGACGCTGTGCAGGCCGGTCATCTTGCGCTCCAGCAGTGGCTTCGACATCGCCACCCCGGCCGCGGCGACCCAGCCCTTGGGCCGCCCGTAGTACTCGCCGGCGCAGGAGACGCACTTGAGCGGGCCGGGGCCGTCGCAGGGGACGCCCTTGCGCAGCAGGGTGCGGGTGGCGCAGAAGTAGCCGTAGTCGCGGGCGGAGACCAGCATCGGGATCCGCCGCCGTCCCAGCGCCGCCGCCACCGAGAAGGCGAGCCAGCCGTAGGCGTGGATCAGATCGGGTTCGAACTCGGCCAGCAGTTTGCGCAGGGCGAGGACCGTCACCGGGTCGGGGAAGGGCGGTTGATGGCGTTGGTCGCTGTCGCGGACCAAGACCGGCAGCAGGGTGCGCATCTGGCGCACCCGGTGCACGCTGTAGCCGTCCTGCTCTTCGACCCTGGGCAGGCCGCCGTGCCAAGGCGTCGCCACTGCGACCGCGTGGCCGCGCTCGCCCATCGACTGCGCGAGCAGCTGCGCCTGGCGGTGGGCGCCGCCGATGAAGGGCGGGAAATGGTCGGTGGCGAGCAGGATTCTCATCGTCGGGCCAAGCCTGCCAGATCATCCCCGGTTTGCCGACGCTGCAGGCGGGCGAGCAGGCGGTTGAATGGCTCCGGTCGCTCGGCGTAGAGGAAGAGCGCTGCAAGCTGTGGGACAAGGCGCCGCGGCGCCGCGGCCGTTACTGCAAACCAGGCGACGAAGGCGAGCTTCTTGGCGGCGGCGACGTCGAAGCGGCGGCGGGCGGCGGTGGCCGCCAGGCGGACGATCCCGAGGCGGCTGTCGCCGACAACTGGGTGGCGCTCTGGGTCGAGCCTGAGCGAGATCAGGCGGTGGGCCAGGGCCCAGAGCGAGAGCACCGGGTGCGGCCGCGGCAGGCCCTCCTCGTCGGCCAGGCGTTCCAGTTCCCCCACGGTCGCCTCGGTCAAACCAATCGTCTGGCGCACGTGGTCGAGGTCGAGCTGGGGAGCCTGTTGTTCGTAGTTGTTGTCCCCGTGCACGCGGTAGGAGGCGCCTACCTGCTCCAGCGAGGCGACGGAGCCGAGCAGGGCGGTGAGGTGGACCAGGTACCAGTCGGCGCAGATCCGGTAGCTCCGCTCGGGGATCGGCAGGATCCGCCGCAGCGGCCCGGCGCGGAAGGCGTTGGCGCTCATCGCCAGCCAGGTCAGGTCGAAGGGAAAGGCCAGCTCAGCTCGCCGCGTGTCGCCGCTTGGCAGGGGCAGGTGCGCGGGCGGCTTGATCACCCCGGTGCTGCGCCCGGCGGCGTCGATCGTGTCCATCCGGCACTGCAGCTTGACCAGGGCGGGATCGGCGGCGAAGGTCGCGGCGGCCCGGGCGGCGGCCTCGGGGTGGAGCAGGTCATCGGCGTCGAGGAAGATGACGACGTCGCCCCGGCTGCGCTCCATGCCAGCGTTGAAGGCCGAGGCCTGGCCGCCGTTCTCCTTCAGCACCACCTCGACCCTGTCCTCATAGGTGGAGAGAAGCTCGCGAGAGCCGTCGCTCGAGCCGTCGTCGACGACGATCACCCTGACCTGCTCGTGGGTCTGGCCGAGGGCGCTCTCGATCGCCGCGCCGAGGAAGGCGGCGTAGTTGTAGTTGTCGATGACGACGTCGACTGTGAGTCCCGCCGCCGCGCGCGGCTCGCTCACTGCGGGGCTCCCGGGATCGAGGCGGAGACCTGGCGGTAGACCTGGCCCGGACGGGCCGCCAAGGCAAGCTGGGCTTTCACCGGCACCGGCGCTCCCTCAGCGGCAGGCGTGGTGTAGAGGCGGATCGTGCGTTCTTCCCCCGGCCGCAGGGTGAAGCGGCGCACGGCCAGCGTGTCGTTGCCGACGCGCGTGCGCAGGACGTAGGAGGTCTCGTGCTGCTCCTCGCTGCCGACCCCGATCTCGGCGCTCCCCCCTGTCCTGTGTGCCTGCGGCGTCACCCAGAGCTCGGTGAAGCCGCGGGCGTTCTTGGCCGGCAGGGTCGTCATCGCCAGCACCACCGCCGCCACCGCGAGAGCCAGCCCAGCGAGCACGAAAATGGTGTCGGGCCGGCTGATCTTCGGCCTTGGCAGGACGGGCCCGCCGGACGTCGGTCGCCGCAATGCCGCCGCCCGGCAGCAGGCGATCGTCACCAGTGGCAGCAGGATCGCCCAGGAGATATCGCGGATGCCGCCTGGGACGTAGTTGAGCAGGAAGGAGCCGATGACCAGGGTGGCGAGGCTGAGGGCGAGACTGAGCAGGGCAGTGCGCGGCCAGCCGAGATCGCGGCGGGCGAAGGTCGCGGCGACGATCGCGTAGCCGGGTGCGAGCAGGGCGAGCGGGACGGCGAAGACGAGGCTCAGCGCCGGCCAGGGGATCAGCAGCGCCAAGAGTGCGCAGAGCGCGGAGCCCCAGGCGGCGATCGCGAGGTCACGCTGGCCCCTCATCGTTTGCCTTCCAAGTCGTAGACCGTGATCGGCCCGTTGTCGTAGATCCGCTCCGCGCCGGGGACGGCGTCGAACTTGGTCGCCGCCGATTTGGGCAGCAGCGTTTCGTCGAAGCCGGCGCCTTCGGTGGTGAAGAAGTAGCCGCGAATGCCGTCCGAGGCGAGTTCGCGCCGGTCGATCACCACGTAACGCAGGTTGTTTTTGCGCAGCAGCGGCACCTCCCAGCCTTCCAGCGAGGTGTTTTCGACCACGTCGACGATGTCGGGCGACTCACCGGCCAGGGAGAGGTGGTTGCCGGGATCGAGCAGCATGCGGGCGTCGGCGACCGGGGCGGCGAAGCGGCCGCTCTTGACCTGATCGCTGGCCCATTCAGCCATCGCCAGTGGCGGCGAGACGATCGTGCGCCCTTCCGCGCTCGCTCGCACCGGTCGCGCCAGCTGGGTGTCCCAGGGCCAGCCCGAGATCGCGCCACCAACCAGGATCACGCCGAGGCAGCCGGCGAGCAGCGCTCGGCCCACCCAGGGCCGGCCCTGCGGCCGCCACTTCTCCAGCCCGACCCCCGCCAGCACGAAGGCGAGGCCGATGAAGAGGAACTCGCTGAGGCGGTTGCCGGTCTCCCAGGCCTGCGGCGCCAGGCGCAGGGCGAGGGTGCCGAAGAAGCCAAGCGCGGCGAGTGAGAGCAGGATGACGAAGGGCTGCTTGCGGTAGCGGGGCCAGATCTTGCGCAGGCCGAAGGGCAGCCCCACCGTGAGGATGAGGACAGCGAGCAGCGCCACCCCCCGGGCCAGGACGGGTGTTGGCGGAATCGCGCTGCCGTGACTCTGGAAGAGGCCGCGCGGCGGCGCCTCGCCGGAGGCGGTGTTGAAGACTGCTTTGAAGGCTTCGCTCAAGGGCGAGGAGAGGTAGCCGAAGGTGGAGTCGGCGGCCAGCAGCAGCCAGGCCAGCGCCAGCGCCGCCGCCAGCACGGCGAACTTCCAGGGATTGGGCCAGCTCCAGGTTTTGCGCAGCAGCCAGTGGCCGAGCGCCAGGACCGCGATGAAGACGACCAGGGCGTAGGAGGTGAGGTGATGGGTGATGACGATCGCCACCGTGGCCAGGACGATCGGCAGCCCCCACTCGCGGGCCCAGGTTCGCGGCGAGGATTCGCGCTCGGCAAGCGCCATCATGATCACGACCAGCAGGGGCAGGGCAAGCGACTCGTAGGAGTACTGGGCTCCCCAGAAGAGGAAGTTGAAGTTGCCGGTGTAGATCGCGACGCCGAGCCCGGCCACGCGGGCCGAGCCGCTGAGGCGCTGGAAGAGGAAGAACATCGCGACGACGAGCGAGAGCCGGGCGGCGCCGACGACGATCGTCCCGGCCCAGAAGCTGGAGAGCCCGGTCAGGCTCATCAGCGCCGAGGTCGCCCCCTCCAACCCCGGGTAGTGGGGCGTGATCGAGATGATCGAGTTGTGGTGGAAGAGGTGGTGGTGATCGGCGATCTGATTCGCGTTGAACGAGTGGACCAGCTCGTCCGAGAAGTTGAAGATCGGCGCGTCGCGCACCACCTTGACCATGTAAAGGGAGATGCCGAGCAGGCAGACGAGGCCGAGGCGCTCGCCGAAGGATGCCTCGCGCGAGGTCAGCCGGTAGAAGATCGGCAGGGCGATGACGAGGACGCCGGCCCAGTAGAGCAGCGGCGAGGGGGCCAGGGTCTCGCGCGCGAGCGCGTTGGCGAACGAGCAGAGCAGCAGGCCGGCGCCGGCGGCGAGGACGATCGGGGCCAGGTGGCTGCGATCCCCGCGCCGCTTTTTCGGCGGGGAGGAGGCTGAGGCAGTGGTTTTCGGACGGGGCAGCCGCGCCGAGTCGACCCGCATGGGGTTCACGCTACCGGTGTCCATGGCGGAGTTTGGCGCCAGCGCGACGCCGCCAGGCGCGTGTCAGGCGCTGACGGTGGCCTTTGTTTCCTGTGCGCGCCGATTCACAGCGGGCTGCTCGCGGTGGATGCTGCGCCGCCGCCGCGCCTCGCTGAGGATCGTGCCGAGCACGCGGAAGCCGTCGCGGAAGGTGTTGAGGTTGCTGTCGCCGGAGATGCGATCGAGCTCGTAGCTCGGCACCTCGGTGATCTTCATCCCGGCACCGGCGATCCGCAGGTTGATCAGCGTCTCCACCTCGAAGCCCGGGACGTCGAGCGCGATGAAGGGCAGGCAGCGGGCCCAGAAGGCGTTGTAGCCGTAACAGAGGTCGGTGAAGTGGGTGCCGTGCAGGAGGTTGGCCGAGCCGCTCAGCACCTTGTTTCCCATGCTGCGCAGGCCGGTGATGTCGGTGCTGCCGCCACCGGGCAGGTAGCGCGAACCCTTGGCGAAGTCGGCACCGGCCTCGAGCGCCTCGACGAAGCGGGGAATCTCGGCCGGGTCGGCGGAGCCGTCGGCGTCGAGCATGACGACGAGGTTGCCGGTGACGGCGGCGAAGCCGGTGCGGAAGGCATCGCCCTTGCCGCGGCCGCTCTGCACCAGGACGCGGATCTCGGGGCAGGCCGAGCGGGCCGCCTCGATCGTGTCGTCCTCGGAGTTGCCGTCGACGAGAATCACCTCGTGCAGGCCCTCGGGCAGTTGCCTGAGCACGGTGCCGATGTTCTGCGCCTCGTTCATCGCTGGCACGACGACGCTGACTTTGGTTTTGCGGGTGGCGCGCCGATCGGGACCGGTGTAAGGAGTGGTGTGACGGGCGGCCAGGGCCTCGACCTCGATCAGCGGCACGCCGCCGACCTGGCTTGGGTTAGCGGCCGGCGCCTCGAGCAGGTCGAGCGGGCGGGGCAGCATGCTGACCGGCACGCCGATCGACTTGAAGGCGCGCACCAGGTCGAGCAGGCTCTCGTCGTCGGCGTGCTGGGTGCCGATCACGACGCGGTCGGCCTGGTAGCGGTCGACGATCTCCAGGGCGGCGACGCGGTCGGCCGGATTGGCGCGATCCTCGAAGGGCTCGACGGTGCAGACGACGCTGGCGTACTCGCGCAGCGGTTCGTAGCCTTTCAGCCGTTCCGCCGTCGCTTCGTCGCCGACCAGGACCCAGCGCTCGACGCGGTCGAGGCGGCCGCGCAGCGGCGCGGTCAGCACCCGGCCGGCGGTGTCGAGGACGGCGAAGCTGACCCAGAGGGCGAGCTGCGAGCCGCCGTCGAGTGGCGTGATCAAGGAGGTGGCCCAGGCAAAGACGGCGGCCATCAGCAGGCGGATCACCGGCCAGGCCATGCCGTCTTCGCCGCCGAAGGCGCTCTTCGGGGCGTTGGCGCCGTAGACGCCGAGCATCGCGTTGACGGCGACGAGCAGCAGCGGCGCGATCGGGAAGGCGGGGAAGACGGCGACGCCGGCGATCAGGGTGACGGCTGCAAGCGCGACCGAGGAGGAGACGAGGTCGACGGCCGGCGGCATCCACCAGCCGAGGCCGCGGCGGGCGCGGGGAAGGCTGCCGAGGGTGGGCCGGTCCTGGACCAGGGCGCCGCGACGCGATTCAGCAGCGGCGGGAAAGGCGCTGTCGAGGGAGAGATCGGTCGAGCTTTGCATGGGAGGGAGGATTACCTTTTTTTGGGGAGATTTATTAGTGTTTTTTTGGCTTGTAACCGGCGAATTACCGGGTTCTTCCCCCCTATCGGCAGGGCCGCCCGTTCACGTTAGCGCGGAACGAAAAATGCATGGGGAACCTGGGACTACGGTCAAGATGACCGCACTGGTTCAAGTGCGCCAGGTGGGACGGTGACACCTCACCTTTGAACAGCGCTACAAACCGTATGTTTCGGCCAGCTCAGGATCCTTTGCCGCGAGCATCTCGGCCAACTCAACCATCACCTTGCACTGCTTCCAGGTGGCGTCGTCCTGCATCTTGCCGTCGATCATGTGAACGCCGGCACCGTCCGGAATCGCCTCGAGGACCTTCTTGGCGAATTTAACCTCCTCGGGCGGCGGACTGAAGACCTTCTTGGCGATGTCGATCTGCACCGGGTGCAGCGACCAGGCGCCGACGCAGCCCATCAGGAAGGCGGCGCGGAACTGGGTCTCGCAGCCGGCCGTGTCCTTGATGTCGCCGAAGGGGCCGTAGAAGGGCAGGATGCCGGTCGCGGCGCAGGCGTCGACCATGCGGGCGATCGAGTAGTGCCAGAGGTCCTGCTGGGCGCTGACCCGGTCGGCCTCGGGGTTCTCCGGGTCGGCGGGGTCCTCCATCACCCGGTAGCCGGGATGGCCGCCGCCGACGCGGGTGGTCTTCATCCGCCGCGAGGCGGCGAGGTCGGCCGGACCGAAGCTCATCCCCTGCATGCGCGGGCTGGCGGCGGCGATCTCCTCGAGGTTGACCACGCCCTGGGCGGTCTCGAGGATCGCGTGGATCAGGATCGGCCGGTCGAGCTTCCCCTTGGCCTCGAGCTGGGCCAGCAGGCGGTCGACGTAGTGGATGTCCCAAGCGCCCTCGACCTTGGGCACCATCACGACCTCGAGCTTCGCGCCGATCTCGGTGACCAGGGTGGTGAGGTCGTCGAGCACCCAGGGGCTCTCCAGCGAGTTGACCCGGGTCCAGAGCGCGGTCTGGCCGAAGTCGGACTCCTTCGCCGCCTTGATCAGACCCGCCCGCGCGGCCTCCTTGCGGTCGACCGGGATCGCGTCCTCGAGGTTGCCGAGCAGGATGTCGGTCTTTTCCGCGATGCCGGCGGCCTTTTCGACCATCTTCTCGTTGGAGAAGTCGAGGAAGTGGATCATCCGCGAGGGCTTGACGGGGATCTCATGCAGGGGCTCAGGGGCGCCGATCGCCTGCGGCTGGAAGAAGTCTCTGGGGTTTCTCACGCTGCTCCTAGTTAGCTCGTATCGCCGGTTGGCTGGCAATCTACCCAAACGCCCGTTCGGGTGACCCAGGCTTCCGGTGCGCCTTGTGAACGCTGGGGTGCATAAGGCGCACCGGAGGACTTTCGCTGGCGCCGCCGTAATTGGAGGGAATGACTGCCGCGCCTGGTGACAGCACCGAGGATTGGCTGCTCCCCGAGCACTCGCGGCCGCCCCTGATCGGCGAGCTGGAGCGGCGCGTGGAGCTGGCGCTGACGATGGCGCGGGCCTCCGAGGCGGCCGTGGTGACCGTCGGCGCCGCCGCGATCAGCGCCGCCGAGCAGGCCGAGCGCGCCGCCGGCCTGGCCGAGAAAGCCAGCGCCACCGTGCTGGAAGTGCAGGACCGCGTTGCCGCGATGGCGCTTGCGCCCACACCGCCCGCGTCGTCGGTGGAGCCTGACGAGCCCGAGAAAGACGACAGTCTCAGCGCCTTCAGCGCCCGGGCGGACCGCTTGGTGGCCCGGCTGCGACAGCTGCAGCGGGTTCCCCTGCCGGCGCCGTCCAGCGGCGCCACAGGCCGGCCGCAAGCCGCTCACTGATCTCTCCCGGCGCTGCCAGTGCGGCGCCGTCGAGCAAGCGCGCCGGCTCGATCCCACGGACCGACCCAGTGAGGAAGACCTCGCGGGTCGGTAGATCGGCCAGGGCGAGGCGCTCTTCGCTGATCTCGATGCCCTCTTCCTCCGCCACCTCGATTACCTGCTGACGGGCGATTGAGGGCAGGATGCGCCCGTCGGTTGGGGGGGTCACGAGCCTTCCCTCGCGGATGACGAAGACGCTGGCCCGCGATGCCTCGAGCACCGTGCCGTCCGCATCGAGCAGAAGCGGCAGCTCGCCGGGGGAGGCGGCGGTGATCCGGTCGAGCAGGTCGCGGTCGGCCCACTTGTGCTCGCCGAGGCCGCCGGCAACGGCGTAGCTGCGCAGAGAGGCGCCGCACTCCGCGCTGGGAAAGATGCTCTTCGGGTCGATCTCGCTGGCGGTTGCATCCAGCCGCAGTGCGCCGCGATCTGGCGCGACCGTGAGGCGCAATTTTCCGCACTCGATCCCTCCCGCACGATCGACCACCAGGGGCCGTGCGTTGCCGGGAAGGGCGCTGCCGTAGAGCGACTCGACGCTTGTCGTGAGCCGCCCGATGTGGGCGTCGAGCTCGACCACCCGGCCGGCGAGGACCAGCATGGTCTCGAAGACGCCCCTGCCGGGATCGGCATGGGGGAGTGCTGACATTGCTGGATATCTTGCACCGGATGCCGGCCGATAGCCAGCCCGGGGTCCTGCCGTTGGCTGTGCGCCGCCTCGACTCGTTGCCTGATCCCGAGCGCACCTTCGTCCACATCTATGGAGCGAGCCCGAATGCCTTCTGGCTCGACAGCAGCGCCGCCGGCGAGCGCGCTCGCTTCTCCTTCATGGGGGATAGCGAGGGACCGCGCGGCGCGGTCATCACCTATGACGTCGAGTTGGGAGAGGTTCGGATCGAGCGGGCCAGCGGGGTGGAGGTGAGGGTCGGGTCGATCTTCGACTACCTCGATCGCGAGCTTGCGCGGCTGCGCCAATCCAGCGCTGACCTGCCCTTCGACTTCGACTGCGGCTTCGCCGGCTACCTCGGCTACGAGCTCAAGGCCGAGTGCGACGGCGTCGCCGCTCACCGCGCCACGACCCCCGATGCCGCTTTCGTCCTCGCCGATCGCCTGATCGCCTTCGACCACCAGGAGCGACACACCTACCTGCTCAGCCTCACCGCGGGCGATCCGTGGATCGAGGCGACGGAGCGGCGGCTCGCCGCCGTGCCGACGCTCACTGAGCCCGGGGCCGTCACCTCGCCGCCGCTCCTTCCGCGCCGTTCGCGCCGGCGCTACCGCGAAGACGTCGAGGCCTGCAAGCGCTACTTGACCGCCGGTCACAGCTATGAGATCTGCCTTACCGACACGCTCGAGGCGGAGACCCGCGCCGACCCCCTCGAGCTCTACCGGGCCCTGCGCCGGGCCAATCCCGCGCCCTTCGCCTCCTACCTGCGCTTCGGCGATCTCGCGGTGCTGAGCTCCTCGCCGGAGCGCTTTCTCTCGGTCGACGGCGACGGCAACGCCGAAACGCGGCCGATCAAGGGCACCAGCCGCCGCGGCGTTACCCCGGCCGAGGACGCCCGGCTCGCTGCCGAGCTGCAGAGCGGTGAGAAGTCGCGGGCCGAGAACGTGACGATCGTCGACCTGATGCGCAACGACCTCGGCCGAGTCTGTGGGATCGGCAGCGTCGAGCTGCCCGAGCTGATGGCGGTCGAGAGCTATGAGACCGTGCACCAGCTCGTCTCCAGCGTGCGCGGGCGCTTACGGTCCGAGCTGACCCCGCTCGACGCCGTGCGCGCCTGCTTTCCGCCCGGCTCGATGACCGGGGCGCCGAAGCGGCGCACGATGGAGATCATCGACGAGCTCGAGGGCGCGGCGCGCGGCGTCTACTCAGGCGCGATCGGCTGGCTTGGCGCTGGCGGAGCCTGCGACCTCAGCGTTGCGATCAGGACGATCGTGCTCGAAGGAGAACGGGTGTCCGTCGGCGCGGGAGGCGCGATCGTCGTCGATTCCGAGCCGACGGAGGAGCTCGAGGAGATGCTGCTCAAGGCGCGCGCTGCGACGGCGGCTTTCAAGTGCGGAAACGCACTAATAGGCCGAACTTTAGCCTCAAATTGAAAGTTGGACAAATGTCTGGTCCAAAAACTAGACCTTTGATGCGTTCTTTCCGGTGACGAGGCCCTGACTCGCCCTCTGTGAGGGCACCCCCAGGGGCCCTACCAGTAAGGAGATTCACCGGATATGACTGCTCAATCGTTTTCACCACTTCGTCTCCGCGGTGCGGTGTTCTGCTTCGCGGCATGCTTGCTTGCAGGCCTGTCGCTGGCATCCACCGCCCAAGCGGCATCTTCGAATGCACTCAACCTCTGCATTGAACGGGCCGGGACGCACAAGGGCACGGTTCGCCTGATCTCGGCGAAAGCTCACTGCAAGAGCAGTGAGCGCAGCGCCACGTTCCTGACCGCTTCGGGCAGCCAGGGCGTGCTCGGCGCTGAAGCCGGCAGCGGCACCCCCGGCCCCACGGGCCCGGTCGGTGCACCTGGTCCCCAGGGCGCGAAAGGTCTTACCGGGGACAAAGGCCCCCAAGGCGAGCAAGGCCCCGTAGGCGAGAAAGGCCCAACTGGAGACAAGGGCCCCACGGGCGACAAGGGCCCGCAGGGCGAGCCCGGCAACAAGGGCGCCACTGGCGACAAGGGTCCGATCGGAGACAAGGGTCTCCAGGGCGACCAGGGCCCGGTGGGCGAGAAAGGCCCGAACGGAGACAAGGGTCCCGATGGCGACAAGGGTCCCGTCGGTGACAAAGGCCCCCAGGGCGATCCCGGTGACAAAGGTCCGGTAGGCGAGCAAGGCCCCGTTGGTGACAAGGGCGCCACTGGTGAGCAGGGTCCCGTCGGCGAGAAAGGCCCGAACGGAGACAAGGGTCCCGATGGCGACAAGGGTCCCCAGGGTGAGCCTGGCGACAAGGGCCCGATCGGCGAGCAGGGTCCCGTTGGAGACAAGGGTCCTGATGGCGACAAGGGCCCGCAGGGTGAGCCCGGCGACAAAGGTCCTCAGGGCGAGGCCGGTCCTGCCGGTCTCGAAGGTCCGATCGGGCCAAAAGGTCCTGAAGGTGACAAGGGCCCGACCGGCGACAAGGGTCCCCAGGGTGACCCTGGCGACAAGGGCCCGACCGGTGACAAGGGTCCCAATGGAGACAAGGGCGCTACTGGTGACAAAGGCCCGACCGGTGACAAGGGTCCCCAGGGTGATCCCGGCAACAAGGGCGCCACTGGCGACAAGGGCCTGACCGGAGATAAGGGTCCGACAGGCGACAAGGGTCTGACCGGCGACAAAGGTCCCCAGGGTGAACAGGGTCCCGCTGGCTCGGCCGCTGCCCGCGAGATTCGCGGTGGCGGCGCCGCCTCGTCCCTGAAAGACAACATGGGTAGCCGGTTCTTGGGCCCCAACATCGACTACAGCCTGGCTCCTGAAACCTCGATTCAGGAAGTGCTGCCGTCGGGCGGCAAAGTCAGCAACCTCCGGGTCTATCTGAGCGGTTCCCCCGGTTCTATCGGAAGCTCCGATAGCTACACATTCACTGTGCGGAGAGACCCGGCGGGTGTTGCCGCTCCGGTCAGTACCGGAATCACCTGCACGGTCAAAGGCAGCGCGACGAGTTGTGAAGATAAAACCGACTCGCAGGCGTTCGCGGCCGGCGACGCGATCTCGGTCCAAGCGACCGAGAGCTCGAGTCCGGACGCACTCACAGGCGTGTTCTTCCGTCTCGACTACCAGCCGTAGACGGACCGGACATAACCGCAGTGCCGCCGCCCATCCATTCGGATGGGCGGCGGTGTTTCACGGGTCATTCGACCGCGACGATCTGGCCCGATTCGACCAGCCGCAGCGCGCGTTTGAAGCTCGGGTCGAAGACCTCGACCTCGACTGAGGACCCGGGATAGGCGAGGTAGACGCTCTGGGGGTTGCCCCGGTCGTAGTAGACGGTGGCGTTGCCCGGCGCGTGGTCGATCGTCCCGCTCGAGCGCTTCGCCTGACGGCGCAGAGAGGCCACCGCGTTCGGCTGCGCGTAGGTGCCGATCGTGAGGAAGTCGGCCCGCTTGTCGCCCGCTTCGGCGTCTCCGGTCAAATACCGCACGTAGGTGCGTTCCTTGTCGGGCCGGCTCAGCTCCAGCTCTGTGCCTTCCCGCTCGCCGGCCCAGTAAATCGGCACCGCATCCGAGGCGGTATCGCGCAGCGAGTCTGAGCTGACGATCTCGGCGGCGCCTGGGCTCGTTGATTGGGTTGAGCTCGAGCTCGAATCCGACCCGCCGCAGCCTGCCAGCAGCGCCAGCGCCAGCACGGTCGCCGCGATGGCTGCGGAGCGGATCACGATGCGCTCGCCCCGCAATGCGAGCCGAAGTGTGCGGTCCAGACGACGGTGTCCGCCTGTCCTTCGAGCTCACCCACCTGGCGATCGAGGCCGAGGGCTTCGTAGTCGCCGAGGATGTTGTGGCGGTGCTCCGGCGAGCGCATCCAGGCGCGGAAGATCGAGCGCACCGTGCCGTAAGCGCCGACTCCCCAGGCGAGGTTCTCGCCCACGTGCCAGCAGGCTTCGGAGAGGTAGCCCGATTGCTGTATCCAGTAAGTGAATTCGCGGCCGCAAGCGGTGTGGCTGAAGCTGTCGCAGTGCAGCACGTCGGCTCCCTTGTCTTCGGCGGAGAGGTCGAGCTGCGGCGAGTCGGCGAGCTCGCCCAGGCCGGCGCGGGAGCGAGCGAAGTCGGTCATGCAGCGCATCGCCAGTTCCTGGGCCGCGGGGGAGGCCGCTCCAGTCTGGTCCGGGCAGACCGATGCGGGGGCGACGAGCGAGGCGCTGGCGCTTGGCACGGCGATCAGGAAGAGGACGATCGCGATCGTGGCCCCCGGATAGGCGAGCTTGGGTCTCACCGTCTCCTTCTCGTCAGATCAACCGCGATGCATGAGCGGTGGCCGGATCCTCGCCGCCGATATCCTTCCCGCTCCCACCCGCACCCGACCCGAGCTAGGAGCCATGGCCGTAGATACCGCCGCCTTTCGTGAGCAGACCGACGAGCAGCAGGCGATCACCGAAATGGTGCGTCAGTTCGCCGACGAGAAGATCATCCCCAACGCCGAGCACTACGACCACGAGGACTCCTACCCGGAGCCGATCGTCGAGGAAATGAAGGAGCTCGGTCTCTTCGGGGTGACTATTCCCGAAGAGTACGGCGGCATGGGCCTCGATCTGACCACCTACGCGATGATCGTCGAAGAGCTCTCGCGCGGCTGGATCTCGATTTCGGGCGTCGTCAACACCCACTTCATCGGCTCCTACCTGCTGATGAAGTTCGGCACCGACGAGCAGAAGGAGTACTTCCTGCCGAAGATGGCGACTGGCGAGATTCGCGCCGCCTTCTCGCTGTCTGAGCCCGAGGTCGGCTCCGACGTGCAGGGCATCAAGTCCACGGCCAAGAAGGGTGAGGACGGCAACTGGGAGCTCAACGGCCAGAAGATGTGGGTCACCAACGGCCTCGGCTCCAGCGTCGTCTTTGTCCTGATGAAGACCGACCCCAAGGCCGAACCGGCCTACAAGGGCATGACCTGCTTCATCACCGAGAAGAAGCCTTGGGAGGAAATCGGCGAGGGCGACTTCAAGGGTCTCAACGTGCCGCCCAAGATCAAGAAGATGGGCTACAAGGGCGTCGAGTCGACCGAGCTCGTCTACGACGGCTACCGCTGCCCGCCCGAGCGCGTGCTCGGCGGCGAGGAGGCCGGGGTCGGTGAGGGCTTCGTGCAGATGATGGACGCGCTCGAGGTCGGCCGTGTCAACGTCGCCGCTCGCGGCGTCGGCATCGCCCAGCGCGCCCTCGAGCTCGCCCTGCGCTACAGCCAGGAGCGCAAGACCTTCGGCAAGCCGATCGCCCAGCACCAGGCGATCCAGTTCAAGCTCGCCGACATGGCGACCAAGATCGAGGCCGCCCGCCTCGTCACCCGCAAGGCGGCGCGGATGAAGGACGCCGGCGCCCGCTCTGATCTGGAGGCCGGGATGGCCAAGCTGCTCGCCTCGGAGACCGGCAAGGAGTGCGTCGAGGAGTGCTTCCGCATCCACGGCGGCTACGGCTACTCGAAGGAGTACGAGATCGAGCGCCTCTACCGCGATGCGCCGCTGCTCTTGATCGGCGAGGGCACCTCGGAGATCCAGCGCATGGTTATCGGCAAGAAGCTGCTGCAGAGGCACAAGATCTAGATGGAGAGCCGCTAAGCGCATGGCGTCCACCCCGGACCTGATCAAACTCGCCGTCGAGCGATTTCAGGCCGAGGTCCCTGCGCTGCAGAAGCTGAAACTGGTCTTCGGCCTCGAACTGAAGGCCAAACACGACATCCAGCTCTACCGGGTCGAGGTCCCCGGCCCGGTGATCAAGAAGGACCTTTCGCAGGACGAGCGGGTGCTGGTCCAGATCGACCGGCCCCAGTTCAATGAGCTGGCCGAGAACGGCACCGTGCGCAGCTACCGCAAGGCCTATGAGACCGGCCACATCAAGGCCACCGGCGACTCCAACGTGAAGAAGCTGATCGCCCAGGTCGTTGAACGCCACGAGGAACGCGCCCGGCTCAAAAAGGCCCACTGAGCGCGCCACCCCGAAGCGCGGCGCGCGGATAGCATCCCGCGCCGTCCAATTCCCAAGGAGATCCAGGAGAAGATGAGCGAGCAGAGCTACCAGCTGTCCACCGACCAGGCCGAGCGCGAGGCGTCCGGCGCCCACGCCTACGGCCGCTACCTCGAGGAGTTCGAGGTCGGCGCCGTCTACAAGCACTGGCCGGCCAAGACGGTGACCGAGTCCGACGATCACCTCTTCTGCCTGATCACGATGAACCACCATCCGCTGCATCTCAACGACGTCTACGCGGCGGGCTCGCAGCAGGGTAAAAACGTCGTCGTCGGCCCGCTCGTCTACTCGCTGGCGCTGGGCATGTCGGTCTCCGACGTCTCCGGCAAGGCGATCGCCAACCTGGCGACCGAAGACCTCAGCCACCCCAACCCGGTCTTCCACGGCGACACCCTCTTCTGCGAGACCGAGGTGCTCGAGGTCAAGCCCTCGAAATCGAAGCCCGACCGCGGCGTGGTCAAGGTCCACACCCGCGTCCTCAACCAGGACGGCGTCCTCGTTGCCGAGTTCAAGCGCCTCGTCCTGGTGCCGCGCAAGAACCCCGGCGAGGCTCCCAAGGCCGAGGGCGACGTCGAGTAGCTAGTGCGCCTCGTCTGAGGCGTGGGCGGGGGGGCGGGACTCCTCCGCCAATGAGGTGATCTCGAGCAGGCCCTGGGCGGCTTCCTCGAGGACGTTGGTCGCCTCTTCGGCGGAGCGGGCGTAGAGCTCGACCAGGGCGTGGACGACGACCTGGTCGTCGTCGTGCTTGTGGAAGCGGACGTGGGTGAAGAACTCGCGCACGCCAGGGTCGCCGAAGGCGCCGTAGGTGAGGAACTCGGCCGCTTCGGGCCCGGAGCAGCTCTCGATCCGTTCCTGGTCGACGCGCACGGTGCAGGAGGCGACCCAGGGGGTGCCGGCGACCATCCGTTCCCAGCGGTCCTCGATTGGCACCACCTGGTTGTCCTGGAAGGTCAGGTGCGGCTGGTCGTGCATGCAGTCGACGCACTGGACCAACGCCTCCTGGACCTCGTCGACACCCTCGGCGAGGATGCCGCTGTCGGGATCGACCCGGCGGATCGCGTCGTAGTGAATCTGGATCTCGAGGTTCTGGGACCAGCAGCGGTAGCAGCGCAGCCAGGCCGAGCGGTCCCCGTTGAGCTCGCTCATCGCCCTATTGTCGCGCGTCGCTCGCGCCGACGCTCAAACGGCGCCGAGCGTCGCCAGCTCATCGGCGATCAGCCGCGCCAGCGCCAGCGAGGAGGTCGCCGCGGGGGAGGGCGCGTTGCGGACGTGGATCGCCCGCTCGCTGCGGTGGACGACGAAGTCGTCGACCAGTGAGCCGTCCCGGGCCAGCGCCTGGGCGCGGATGCCGGCGGGGGCTGTCTTGGTGCGCGCGCGACGCAAGGTCGGGACCAGGCGCGCTGCCTCGGCCAGGAACGCCTTCCCGCTGGCCGCGTGGTGCAGCTCTCGCAAGCCGCTGCGCCAGTGCCTTGCGGCTAGGCGCCAGGCACCGGGCCAGGCCAGCGTTTCGCTGAGGTCGCGGGCGCGGACCGTGCGTAGCGAGTAGGCATCGCGCGCCGGTGCCAGCAGCGCGCTCGGGCCGACCAGTAGGCGGCCGTCGAGGGTGCGGGTCAGGTGGGCGCCGAGGAACGGCAGCTCGGGATCCGGCACCGGGTAGACGTTCGCCCGCACCGTCTCCGCCTCGCTCCCGACGACCTCGAGGTAGCCACCGCGGAAGGGCACGATGCGTGGGTCTGCCGGCGCGCCGCAGGCGACCGCGAGGTGGTCGGCCCAGAGCCCAGCGCAGAAGATCGCCGCCGTGGCACGCGTGCTTCCGCGCGAGTGCCGCAGCTCAATTGCGCCAGCGGGGTGGCCGACCCCAGCGACCTTGGTCCCGAGGTGGACCGTGCCGCCAGCGGCGATGACGTCAGCCGCGTAGGAATCGGCAACCCTCCCGAAGTCGACGATGCCCGTCTGCGGCGAGTGCAGCCCGGCCAAGCCCCTTGCCGCTGGCTCGACCTCTCCGATCTCATCGCCATCCAGCCTGCGCAAGCCCGGCACTCCATTGGCGCGGCCGCGCCGCTCGAGCTCATCGAGGCCGGCAAGCTCGCGCTCCGCTGTCGCCACGATCAGCTTGTCGGCCTTGCGGTAAGGCAGGCCGCGCTCGTCGCAGTACGCATAGAGGGCTCGCGAGCCCTCTATGCAGAGGCGTGCCTTCAGCGAGCCGGGCCGGTAGTAGATGCCGGCGTGGACCACGCCGCTGGAGTGGCCGGTCTGGTGCCGGCCGATTGCCCGCTCAGCCTCCAGCACGCAGAGCCGGGCGTCCGGCTGCCTCTCGAGCAGCTCTCGCGCTACTGCAAGGCCAACGATGCCAGCGCCAACGACGACGAGATCACACTTGGCCGGAGGTTCGCGATCGCGGTCCTGGACTACCGGTGGACGGCGATCGCCAGGCCCGGTCAAGGCCGCGCGGCTCAGGCCGCGGCGGGCGAGCCGGCGCGTTTGGCGACGAGATCGACGATCTCGCCCATGATCTTGTTGATGTCGAAGTCCTTGGGCGTGTAGACGCCGTCGACCCCGGCCTCGCGCAGGCGCTTGGCGTCGGCGGGGGGGATGATCCCGCCGGCGACCACGGGCGCGTCGACCTGCTCGTCGCGCAGGCGGCGCACCACCTCGGGCACGAGCTCGAGGTGGGAGCCGGAGAGGATTGAGAGGCCGATCACGTCGACGTCCTCCTGCAGAGCGGACTCGGCGATCTCCTCGGGAGTGAGTCGAATGCCTTGGTAGATGACCTCCATGCCGGCGTCGCGGGCGCGCAGGGCGATCTGCTCGGAGCCGTTGGAGTGGCCGTCGAGGCCGGGCTTGCCGACCAGGATCTTGATCCGGTGGCCGATCTGCTCGGAGACCTCGTCGACCCGTGCACGGATCGCCTCCAGCTGCTCGCGATCGGCGGCCGGGGCGGCGCCGCTGACGCCGGTCGGGCCGCGGTAGGCGCCGAACGCCTCGCGCAGGACTTCGGCCCACTCGCCGGTGGTCGCGCCAGCCTTGGCGGCGGCGATCGTCGCCGGCATGATGTTCTGGCCGTCGTCGGCGGCGACGCTGCCGAGCTCCTTCAGCGCGGCTTGTACGGCGTCCTCGTCGCGCTCGGCCTTCCAGGCCTCCAGCGCCTCGACCCGCTCGCGCTCGACCTCGGGGTCCGGGGTGAGGATCCCGCCGTCGGCGCCCGCCGTCAGCGGCGAGTCCTCGCTCTCGGTGAAGCTGTTCTGGCCGACCACCTTCTGCTCGCCGGCCTCGATTCGCGCCACCCGCTCGCGGTGGGACTCGACCAGGCGGGCCTTCATGTAGGGGACGGCGGCGACGGCGCCACCGTGCTCCTCGACCACGGCCATCTCGGCGCGGGCGCCCTCAGCCAGCTCGTCGACCAGGCCGTCCATCACCACCGAGCCCTCGAAGATGTCGGGGTACTCGAGCAGGTCGGTCTCGTTGGCCAGGACCTGCTGGATGCGCAGGCTCCACTGCTGGTCCCAGGGGCGGGGCAGGCCCATCGCCTCGTTCCAGGCCGGCAGCTGCAGGGCGCGGGCGCGGGCGTCGCGGCTGAGCGTCACCGCCAGCGCCTCGAGCACGATGCGCTGGATGTTGTTCTCCGGCTGGGCCTCGGTCAGGCCGAGGCTGTTGACCTGGACGCCGTAGCGGAAGCGCAGCATCTTCTCGTCGGTGACGCCGTAGCGCTCGCGGCCGATCTCGTTCCAGAGCCGGCCCATCGCCCGCAGCTTGCCGATCTCCTCGATCAGGCGGATGCCGGCGTTGACGAAGAAGGAGATGCGGCCGAAGACCTTGGGGAAGTCCTCGTCGGCGACCTGGCCGCGCGCCTTGACCTCATCGAGCACGGCGATCCCGGTCGAGAGCGCGTAGGCGATCTCCTGCACCGGCGTCGCCCCGGCCTCCTGCAGGTGGTAGCTGCAGATGTTGGTCGGGTTCCAGCTCGGCACCTCGTTGACGGTGAAGGCGACCATGTCGGCGATCAGCCGCATCGAGGGCTCGGGCGGGAAGGCGTAGGTGCCGCGCGAGAGGTACTCCTTGATGATGTCGTTCTGGGTCGTGCCCTTCAGCGCCGCGCGCTCGACCCCGTTCTCCTCGGCGACGGTGATGTAGAGGCCGAGCAGCCAGGCCGCGGTGGCGTTGATCGTCATCGAGGTGTTCATCTCGTCGAGCGGGATGCCGTCGAAGAGCTGGTGCATGTCGCCCTTGTGGGCGACCGAGACGCCGACCTTGCCGACCTCGCCGCGGGCGAGGACGTGGTCGGGGTCATAGCCGGTCTGCGTCGGCAGGTCGAAGGCGACCGAGAGCCCGGTCTGGCCCTTGGCCAGGTTGCCCCGGTAGAGCTCGTTGGAACGCTTGGCATCGGAGTGCCCAGCGTAGGTGCGCATCACCCAGGGGCGGTCGCGCTCGGGAAGGCGGTGCTCGCTCACGCTCCAATCTTATTTGGCCGCGGCCGAAATACGCCGTTCACCGGCTCCTGGGCCGCATCGTTCCGCTCAGGCTGTGTTTAGGCTGCGAACCGTGAGAGTGCTGCGCACAGCCATTTTTGCCCTGCTGGTTGCCGGAATGCTGGCCTTCGCCTCGGGCGCTGGGGCGGCCCTGATCGGCATTTACCGCAACCCGATGGAGAACAAGGGCCAGCTGGCCCAGATCTTCAAGCTCTCCGGCGAGCGCTGCGCCCGCGGCGGCAGCGAAGGCGCCTTCAGCATCACCATCGGCAAAGCGACCAAGGAGTGCTCCTACCGCACCCCGGTGCTCGGTCGCGACCTCGAGATCGGCGCGACGATGCGCCTGCTCAGCAAGCCGCAGGTGGCGAAATCCGTGCAGCGCTCGATGTACTTGGCGCTCGATCTGCGCGCGGGCGGCGGCGCGCGCTACCAGCTTGCCGTCTACCCGCTGCAGGACAAGGCGCAGATTCGCAAGGTGCGTGCCGACGGCACGATCGAATACCTCGATATCGAGAAGGAAGTTGCGGGCGTTGTTGGTGCGGAAAAACCGAACCAGCTACGACTGCGCGCCTTCAACATCACCTCTGGCGAAGAAAAGGGGAGCTGTCAGCTGCTCGCTTACGTCGGGGGGCAGCTCGTCGCCGAAGCCAATGACCCCGGCGCCGGTGAACTGAGCGGGCGCGCCTCCGGCTTCTCGCTCGGCTCGGCCAAGGTCGCCAAGGGGGCGGGGGCCACCGTCGACGACGTGGTCATCCGCGTCCCCAGCCCTTTCTAGTCCTTCAGCACCCAGTCCGCGGCGCGGTAGACGTGCTCGACTGCCCCGCGCCGGGGCAGCGTCTCGATCAGCTCGATGCAGCCGAGTTTCTTCAGCACCCGCACGTGGTAGGCGACGCTGCGCAGGTCGAGCCCCAACTCCGCGGCGATCAACTTCGGGCTCTTCGCCCCTTCGGCGAGCAGCTCGAGGGCGCGTGCGCGCACGTCGTTGGAAAGCGCCTTCGCTAAGCGCGGGTCAAGCGAGTGAAGATTCGACGCCATCGCGATCCAGCCTCCCGAGTGGTTTGCGATGCTCTCGGATTCAGCATAACTATTTTGAGTAGTTAAGTGAACTTATAGATAGACAGAAATTCGAAGCCGGCCAGGAAAGTCGTGGTTGAGCAGAACTTCCGCATAATGCGTGGCGATGTCGACCACGACGGTGGAGAAGCCGCGCAGCGGGGGCCCCGGCTCGGATCTGGGCGGTGAGTGGCGGGTAATCGTCCGCAACGACAACCACAACACCTTCGATCACGTCGCCCAGACCCTGGCGCGCGTGCTGCCGGGAGTCTCGCTGGAGCGTGGCCACCAACTCGCCGACAGCATCCACAACAGCGGCCAGGCGATCGTCTGGTCGGGCCCGCGCGAGCTCGCCGAGCACTACTGGGAGCAACTCGAGGCGGCCGGCCTGACGATGGCGCCGCTCGAGCGCTCGTGAGCGTAGCGGCCTCCGTGCGGAAGACCGCCAGCTTGATCGTTGCGAGTGTTTGTCTGATCGCCATCGGCCCGGCCGCGGCGCGGGGGGCGCAGATGGAAGCGGCCGGCTTTCAGGACGAACCGGTGGTCACCGGCCTCGAAGAACCGAGCAACTTCCGTTTTGCCCCCGATGGGCGCATCTTCGTCGCCGAGAAGACGGGAAAGATCCTTGTCTACGACGACATCGAAGACGAAACGCCGCAGCTCTTTGCCGACATGCGCAGCAAGGTCTACGACACCGGTGATCGCGGGATTCTCGGCCTTGCCCTCGACCCGAGCTTCCCGACAAAGCCATACGTCTACGTCCTCTACACCTACGATCACATCCTTGGCGACCCCGCACCGCCGCCGAAGTGGGGCAGCGCCGGTACCTCGGGTGATCCCTGCCCCGAACCCCGCGAATC
The DNA here is from genome assembly GCA_963732225.1 of uncultured Solirubrobacterales bacterium. Taxonomy (GTDB): domain Bacteria; phylum Actinomycetota; class Thermoleophilia; order Solirubrobacterales; family 70-9; genus VRUE01. The sequence continues at coordinate 728,629 of CAVSYR010000005.1, read as the reverse complement.
TGACGCCTGCGTGGTCAGCGGCCGGCTGGTGCGGCTGACCGCGGAAGGCGATCATGCCGCCGGCGGGGCGCTGACGCCGCTGGAACATCCGCTGGTCGAGGGCTGGTGCCAGCAGTTCTCATCGCACTCGATCGGCGACCTGCAGTTCGGACCCGAAGGCGCGCTCTTCGCCAGCGGTGGCGATGGGGCGAGCTTCAGTCACGTCGACCACGGCCAGCTCGGCGACCCCGAAAATCCCTGCGGCGACCCGCCCGACGAAGGCGGGGCGCTGCGGGCTCAAGACGTGCGCACGCCGGCCGACCCGACCGGTCTCAATGGCGCCGTGATCCGGATCGACCCTGAAACGGGCGAAGGTTGGCCAGGCAATCCGTTCGCTTCGAGCCCCGACGCCAACGCGCGGCGGATCGTCGCCTTCGGCCTGCGCAATCCGTTCCGCTTCGTCATCGACCCGGCGACGCACGAGGTCTACGTCGGCAACGTTGGCTGGAACGATTTTGAGGAGATCGACCGCTTCAACCCTTCTGCTGAAGCTCCCTACAACTCCGGCTGGCCCTGCTACGAAGGTCCGGAACGCCAGCTCAATTACGAAGGAGCTCACCTGGGGCTCTGCGAAAGCCTCTACGCCAACCCCGATGGCGCTTCATCGCCCTTCTTTTACTACCGCCACCGCGAGGGTCTCACCGCCGGCGATCCCTGTCTCGATTTCAGGGGCTCGGCGGTCTCCGGTTTCGCCTTTTACGGCGAAGGCCCGTTTCCGCCCTCCTATCAGGGCGCGATGTTCTTCAGTGACTCGGTGCGGGGCTGTATCTACGCGATGTTTCCCGGCGGCGACGGGCGTCCCGATCCCTCGACCGTGACCACCTTCATGACCCACTCGGAGCCCTACTCCGGGGTCGACCTCGAGGTTGGTCCCGATGGGAACCTCTATTACTCCAGCCTCTTCACCGAAAAAGAAGGCAACGAATTCGAACCGGGAGCGATCCACCGGATCAGCTACTTCTCCGGCAACAAGCCGCCGGTCGCGCGCCTGAGCGTCGACCATCAGTGGGGCCCGGAACACCTGGAAGCGACCTTCGATGCCGGCGCCTCCAGCGACGCCGACGGCGATCCCCTCGAATACGAATGGGATCTGAACGGGGATGGGATCTACGAAGACGCCCCGACTGCCGATAGCGCTGCGACCGAGACTTTCAACGACGACGAAAATCACACGGTCGCGGTCCGCGTCGTCGATCCCAGCGGAGCCTCGAGTGTCGCCCGGGTGACGGTCTATCCCGGCGACACGCCGCCCAAACCGACGATCGCCAGTCCGGTGCCGACGCTGGAATGGAGCGTCGGCCAGCCGATCGAGTTCGAAGGCTCCGCCGAAGATGCCGAGGACGGGGACCTGCCGGCCACCAGCCTCGATTGGGTCAGCCGTCTCTATCACTGCCCCCAGGCATGCCACGCGCACCCGCTGCAGGCATTTCCCTCGGTCGCCGCCGGCAGCTTCCTCGCCCCCGAGCACGATCTCCCGTCCCACATCGAACTGGCCCTGACCGCGGTTGACTCACGCGGCCTCTCGGCCCGCAGCAGCGTCGAAATCGAACCGCGGATCGCCAGCCTCGAAATCGTCTCGAATCCGGCCGGCATCACTCTCGGGGCCGGCCTGCTCTCGCAGCCGGCGCCTTTCGTGCTGCCGGTGATCGCCGGCAGCAAGGTGGCGCTCTCGGCCCCGGCTGGCGTCGACGTCGGCGGGGTTGCCTACGAGTGGAAGCGGTGGTCTGACGGCGGCGCCCGCGTCCATGAAGCGGTGCCTGCCGGTTCGACTCGCTACGAAGCCGTCTACGCGATCCCCGGTCGGGAAGAAGGACCGCAGTCGCTGCAGGGACTTGCCGGTCCTGGTTCGTTCCCGCCGGGGAAAGGGACGGGAGGGATTCGGCCGAAGATTCGCATCGACAAGCATCCGCGCAAGCGCAGTCAGGGCACGACGGCGACCTTCGTCTTCTCCACATCGCTGGCCGGAGCCCGCTTTCGCTGCAAGATCGATGACGGGCATTTCGCACCATGCCGATCTCCGCGGAGTTACATGCACATAAGCCTTGGCCGACATACCTTCAAAGTGATCGCCCTCGACGCCGGCGGAGCGCCGATCGGCAAACCGCTGACCTACAGCTGGCGGGTCGTCGCTTGATCCGTGCCTTCGCGGTCGCCTGTCTCGGCCTCCTGCTCCTTGCCGCGAGCGCGGCGGCCGATCCGGCGTTGCCACCCGGCTTCCAGGACGAAGTCGTCTTCTCCGGCCTCGAACAGCCGACCAACTTCCGCTTCGCCCCCGACGGCAGGGTCTTTGTCGCTGAGAAGCCGGGCAAGATCCTCGTCTTCAAAAACCTGGAAGACACGAAACCCAAAGTCTTCGCCGACCTGCGTGGTGACGTCTACGACAACGGTGACCGCGGTCTGCTGGGGCTCGCTCTAGATCCAAAATTCGACAAAGGTCGACCCTACGTTTACGCGCTCTATACCTGGGATCACGTGCTCGGCAAAAGCTGGGATCCGAGCAAACCCGAATACGGCACCCCGGGGGTAAGTGGCGACCCGGGCTGCCCGAGCCAGAACAGCAGCGCCTCTTGCCTGGTCAGCGGCCGCCTGGTTCGTCTCACCGAAAGCTCCGTCAACCCCAACCACGCGGTTGAAGAAGGCGGCCTTCCGAAGGAGGAAGAACTGCTCGGGGGCTGGTGCCAGCAGTTCAGCTCGCACTCGATCGGCGAGCTCCAGTTCGGCCCCGAAGGTGCGCTCTACGTCAGCGGTGGCGACGGCGCTTCCTACGAATCGATCCCCGACTATGGCCAGCTCGGCACGCCGCCCAATCCCTGTGGGGATCCACCTACTCCCATCGGGGTGTCACCCGAAGTCAGCCCCGGTGTCGCAAACCCCGAAGCGCAGGGAGGGGCGCTGCGCTCGCAGAACCTGAAACTCCTCAACGGCGCGATCCTGCGGGTCAATCCCGACACCGGCGCTGCAGTTCCCGGCAATCCGCTGGGAATGAGCGCCGACGAAAACACTCAACGGACGATCGCTAAGGGCTTTCGCAATCCCTTTCGCTTCACCCTCGATCCGCAGTCCGGACAGATCTACACCGGCAACGTCGGCTCTTCCGAGATTGAGGAGATCGATCGCTTCCCGGCGCCGCCGAGCACGCTCTTCAACTCGGGCTGGCCCTGCTTCGAGGGACTCGAACGCCAGTTCCAGTTCAAGGAATTGGGCCTCAACGCCTGTAACGCGCTCTACGCGGGTGAACCGAACTCAACCTCGCTGCCGTTCTTCAGCTATAGCCACGCCCAGTCGGTGGTCCCGGACGACGAATGCCCGTTTGAATCGGGCTCGGCGATCAGCGGCATCTCGTTCTATGAAGGCAACCAGCTGCCCCCCAAATACAAAGGAGCACTTTTCTTCGCCGATGCGGTTCGCGGCTGTATCTGGGTGATGCTGGCCGGCGAAAACGGCGAGCCCGATCCGTCGACCACCACCCGCTTCCTGCGCGAGGGCAAGATCTATCCCGGTGTGAAGATTGCCGAAGGACCGGATGGCTACCTCTACTACGCCGACCTCTTCAGCGAAGAAGGCCTCGGCGACGGTGAGATCCATCGCATTGCCTATCGGCCGAAAGCGCCCACCGCGGACCTGAAAGCCGATCCGCCTTACGGCCAATACGTCTCCAGCGACTTCGAAACGACCCTCGACGCGAGCGCCTCGACCGATCCCGAGGGTCATCCCCTGACTTACGAATGGGACCTCGACGAAGACGGCTCGTACGAGACGAGCGGTAGTGCCAAGGCCAAGACCGTCGTCTACACCGAAGCCGAACAGTCAGACCGGGAAGCGAACCACGAAAGCCCGAACCGCGTGGTATCGGTGCGCGTCAAAGACGACGAAGGTTTCACCAGCGTCGCCCGGATCACCGTCTACCCGGGAGACGAGCCGCCGGAGGTGACGATCACCGAACCGTCTGCCTCCTACGAATGGAAAGTCGGCGACAAAATCAACCTCTACGCGGAAGCGACCGAATCCAACGGAGATCCAATCACCTCGCCGCGGCCCTACTACTGGATTACGCGCTTGGCGCATTGCCCCGATCCGACGCATCCGGAAGCCTGCCACGTCCATCCGCTGCAGACCTTCGCCGGGATCCGAGCGCCGGAATTCGTCGCGCCGCAGCACGACTACCCCTCCTACATCGAGGTGATCCTCCGCGCCTCCGACGAACGCGGGCTCTCGGGGGTCGCCACCCTCAACCTCGACCCGCGCACTGTTGACCTCTCGCTTGCCTCGGATCCATCCGGCATCGAACTGCTGGCCGGGTCGACGAAAGCGGTCTCGCCCTTCACGGTGCCCGAGATCTACGGTTCCGAAATCCTGCTCTCGGCACCCGCTACCGCGACGGTTGCGGGCCGGGCCTACGCCTTCGCCGGCTGGTCCGACGGCGGCAACCGCTCCCACCCGATCCCGGTCGGCTCAGGCCAAACCAAATTCACCGCTTCTTACACCGAGGTCCCCGCGGTAACGGACACGGGCAACAACGGCGGCGGCAATGGGGGAGGGGGCGGCGAAGGTGGGGCCCACTCACCGACGACTCTGTTGAAGGGGCATCCGCCAAAGCAGACCCGTAGCTCGGTTGCTCGCTTCGCATTCGGCTCACGGGCCGGTGGGTCGACTTTCATCTGTCGGCTCGATGGCGGCCACGCCGCCGCCTGTCGCTCGCCGAAGAGCTACCGGAGGCTGGATCCCGGAAAGCACAGCTTCGAGGTCCGGGCCGTGAGCGGTGTGCTCGAGGACCCGACCCCGGCGAAGTTCAGCTGGAAGGTGTTGCCGAAGCGCAAGCCGGCGAAGCGCTAGCCGCTACTCGGCGGCGAGCAGGGTGTGCCAGCTGGGCAGCAGCGGGAGGTCGTAGAGGTCGATGCAGGAGGTTCGTGCCTTCTCGATTTCCTCCGAGAACCAGTAGCGCTCGAAGTCCGAGCGGCTCCCCCAGAGCGAGGATTGGCGGAAGGAGAGCGGGTCGTCGACCGCGCGGGTCAGTGACCAGCTCTTGGCTCCGTAGGCGGGCATCCGCGCCGCCGCCGGTTCCCAGAGGTCAAGCCAGCGATCGGCCCGGAAGGGGGCGATGTGCCAGTCCAGTACGCAAATCTCGCTCATCAGGCGCCCACCTCCGCCCGGATCGCGCCCGGGCCGTCCACGTTTTGCCCCTCGGCCTCGGACTCGGCCCCGACCAGGATCGCGATCTTGCCGAGGTGCTTGTTTTCGTGCATCAGCTGGTGTGCGTCGGCGACGCCGTCGAAGCCCATCGTCTGCGAGATCACCGGGCGGACCTTGCCCTCGGCCATCAACTGGTTGGCCTTCATGCACTCGTAGGCGTTGGCGAAATGCGAGCCGATGATCTGCTTCTGCTTCATCCAGAGGTAGCGTACGTCGAAGTCGAGCTGATAGCCCGAGGTGGCACCGCAGATGACGACTTTGCCGAAGGGCTTGACGACGTAGACGGAGGTCGGGAAGGTCGCTTGGCCGACGTGCTCGAAGACGATGTCGGGGGCGTCGCCGAGGATCTCCTTGATCCGCTTGGCGAAGCCGCGGGAGGCCAGGAAGCGCTCCTTGTCGGCGGCCTTGTCGACGAGGTTCTCCGGCGTGCGCATCATCTCGCCGAACTCCTTGCGATTGATGTAGTCGACCGCGCCGAGCTGCTTGATCAGCTCGCCCTTCTCATCGGATGAGACGACGCCGACCGCGTTGGCGCCGGCTGCCTTGCAGAGCTGCACGGCGAAGACGCCGAGGCCGCCGGCCGCGCCCCAGATCAACACGTTGTGGCCGGGCTGCAGCTTGCACTGGTCGATCAGCATCCGGTAGGCGGTGAAGTAGGTGAGGCCGTAGGCGCAGGAGTCGGCCCAGGAGAGGTTCTGAGGGCGGGGCAGCAGCTGCTGCGCCTGCACCTTGGTGAACTGGGCGAAGGAGCCCCAGGTCGTCTCGTAGCCCCAGATCCTCTGGCTCGGTGCGGCGAGCGGATCGAGCCCGTGAACCTCGACGTCCTCGTAGGAGGCCTGGTTGCAGTGGACGACTACCTCGTCGCCCGGCTTCCAGCGGGTGACGCCCTCGCCGACCTTCCAGACGATTCCCGAGGCGTCGGAGCCGCCGATGTGGTGGCCGTACTCTGGGTGGTCGCCGTAGCCGAAGACCGAGACCGGCTTGCCCAGCGCCGCCCAGACGTTGTTGAAGTTGACCCCGGCCGCCATCACGCGGACGATCACCTCGAAGGCGCCCGGCTCGGGAACCTCGATCTGCTCGAGCTGGAAGGCGTCTTTCGGCTCCCCCTCGCGCTCCTGGCGGATCACCCAGGCAGCCATCGTCTCGGGCAGGGTGCCGGGCTCTACGTCCAGCTTCGCAACTGTGCTCGTGTCAACGGCCAACTGTGATCCTCCGCGGGTCGGTTTGCAGGCGGGCGAATCCTAACGCCGCTCAGGCGGCGTCGCTGTGGGCCTGCGGCGGCAGGCCCTGAGCCTTGGACTCGTCGCTCACTTCGGCGAGGATCGGGCGCACGGCGCGGTCGACCCGGTGCGGCTCCTCCAGCTCCTTGCCGGAGGCGGCGCCCATCTCCTCGATGCGGCGCAGCTGCGGCATGATCCGGCTCTCCAGTGAGCCGACCGCGTCGTCGAAGGATTTGGTCGCCGAGTTGAGCTGGCGCCCGGCCTTGGCGAAGTGTTCGAGGAAGGCGCCCATGCGGCTGTGAAGCTCGCGTGAGGCCGAGGCGATCTCCTGGGCCTGCTCGGCGATCTGCTCCTGGCGCCAGCCGAGCTCGACCGTGCGCAGCAGGCCGACCAGGGTGGTCGGGGTCGCGATCAGGATCTTCTGCTCGAGCGCGTAGTCGTAGAGCGAGGGCTCGGCCTCGAAGGCGGCGTGCAGGGCGGCCTCGGAGGGCATGAAGCAGACGACGAAGTCGGGTGTCTCGCCACTGTCGAACTGGTCCTGGTAGCGCTTCGAGGCGAGTTTGGTGATGTGGTCGCGGACCTGGCGGGCGTGGCGGATCAGCTCGCCCTTGCGGCTGGCGTCGTCCTCGGCCTCGAGCACCTCGAGGTAGGCGTCGAGCGGCACCTTGGAGTCGATCACGACGCGGCGGCCAGCCGGCAGCATCACCACGGCGTCGGGGCGCAGGATCCCCTCGCCGTCGTTGAAGGTCTGCTGCAGCTCGAAGTCGACGTGCTCGGTCATGCCGGAGATCTCGACGCAGCGCTTCAGCTGTACCTCGCCCCACTGGCCGCGGGTCTGCGGCTGGCGCAGCGCCTTGACCAGGGTCCCGGTCTGGGTGCCGAGATCACCGAGGCCGATCTTCATCTCGTCGAGCAGCGTGCGCACCGCGCCGTCGGCGCTGCGGCGGTCGCGGCTCATCGTCGAGACCTCTTTTTCGATCCGCTCGAGGTTTTTGCCGATCGGCTCGGTCAGTCGCCGGAACTCGGCCTCGCGCTTCTGCAGCGCCGCCTCCGCCGCCTGCGTGTCGAGCTTGCGCGACTCCTCGTTGACCCGCAGCAGGTCGGCAACAGCCTTCGAGGTCGCCGCCTGGATTGCGGGGCCGTGGTCGAGGGGCGCCTGCTCCTCGGGTCGGCGGGCGACGACGTAGACGAGCGCCGCGGCGAGCGCGAGCACGGCGATTGCGAGAACGATGGTCACCTCTCCGATGTTGACGAGTGGGGCAGACGTAGCGGCGGCGCCGCAAGGCCGCTATTTACGGCAGCAGTACGTCGTTCTCGGAGGAGCTGCGGTACGGGCCGACGGTGAAGCGAACCGGCTTGGCGCTGGGGATGTCGGCGGCGCTGACCTCGTAGACGCCGGTCGGCAGGGCGGTGAGCAGGGAGTTGTTGCCGTTGGCGACGAGCGCTCCCGACTTGGCGTTTTTCGGCCCGCGCACTTCGAGTTTGGAGTTGAAGTCGGTCAGGTTGGCGGTGACGAAGACGACGTTGACCGGCGCCTTCGACCTCACCTGGGGTTGGGGAGCGTGCTGATTCTGCGGGATCTGCTGGCTCGGTTCCGGGCCGATCGCGATCCGCGGCGGCTGCACGGTGATCGCCTTTGGCGTCACCGTGACGCTGACCCGGGTCGGCGGCTGCGGTCGCGGTTCGTTGGGATGGGTCTCCGAGCCGCAACCGGCCGCGAGCAGTCCCAGCGCGACGACGACGCAGCCTGCGGCGAAGGCTCTGCCTCTCCCACTTCCCATCGGGGCGGAATCTAGCCGAAGGGCAAGTCGACTACGCGAGCCGTAACGCCATCTTCACCTACGAGCAGCTCGGCGCCGGGCTCGGCCTCGCGCCGCACGATCGCCAGTCCGATCGGTCCGTGGGCGGGGGAGACGCAGCTGCCGCCGAGCTTGCCGACCTCCTTCTCGCCAAGCGAGAGGGTCGTTCCGGGCTCGGCGGGAGCGCTGAGCTGGAGGCCGCGCAGGTGACGATTCGGCTTTCCCTTGTAGTGGAGGCGGGCGACCGTCTCCTGGCCGATGTAGCAGCCCTTCTCGAAGTTAACCGCGGCGGCGACGATGCCGGCCTCGGCGGGCATCGTCGCCGTGTCCATCTCACTGCCGAAGCGCGGCGTGCCGCTCTCGATGCGAATGATCTCGGCCGCGGCGGGGTCAACCGCTGGCGCGCCTGCCGCGGCCAGGGCGGCGATCAGCCGCTCGCGATCCTCGGCGCGCGGGATCAGATCGATGCCCAGGGCCGTGCCCACCGCTGGGCACTCGATCCCGTCGACCGCGATCTCTTCGTGGCAGTACTCGGGCAGGGGGGAGGAGCCAGCCAGCTCAGCGCTGCGCGGCCCGATCAAGGAGACGATCGCGCGTTCGGCACTGGCATCCACGACATCCGCATCGCGCCCGACCTTGTACATCTCGAGATGTCGCCTGGCAGCCGCTATTGCCTCGGGCTCAGTGTCGACCCAGATCTTCTCCCCGCTAACCACCAGCACCCGCATGTCGGCCTGCATATGCCCCTTGCGGTCGAGCAGCGCCGCATAACAGCCCTCACCGGCCTCGAGGGCCTCGATGTCGTTGGTGAGCTGACCTTGCAGGTACTCGGCCGCTTCCGCTCCGGTCACCAGCAGCTTGCCGCGATCGGAGCGGTCGAGGACGCCGCACTCTTCCCTGAGCTGCCTGTACTGGGCGTCGAGCTCGACTGTCACCGCTTCGGCCATATGGCAATTCTAGGAAGCGGCTGTCGTGGGTCTGTCTTTTAGATATGTCAAACTCTTTTAGACATGCCTAAAACTTCCGAGGCCATAGAGGATTACGCCAAGGCGATCTACGCCCTCTCGCAACAGCGCCGCGGCCCCGTCCTCAACGGCGAGGTAGCCCAGCGCCTCAGCGTCACCCCGGCCACGGCGACCTCGATGCTGAAGAAGCTCGGCGAGATGGGCCTGGTCGACTACCTCCCCTACAAGGGCGTGACCCTGACCCCGGCCGGCGAGAAGGTCGCGCTCGAGGTGATCCGCCACCACCGCCTGATCGAGGCCTACCTCTCCGAGGCGCTTGGCATGCCCGAGGACCGTGTGCACGAGGAGGCCGAGGTGCTCGAGCACTACATCTCCGAGGAGCTCGAGCTGCTGATTGCGGCCAAGCTCGGCGAGCCGAGCCACGACCCGCACGGCACGCCGATTCCCGGTCCTGATCTGACCTTGCCGGTAGAGGGCGACAACTGATGAAGCCACCTCCGGTGAGCGCGCCCGAGTCCGCGGAGGCCCCTCCCAACGGGAACGGACTCGAGGACGTCCTCCCCGGCGAGGCCGCGGTCGCTCGCGCCGCGCGCCGCTCGCTCGACGGCCACGCCCGCGGCTTCTCGCGCATCTGGCCCTTCCTCGGTCCGGCCTTCATCGCCGCCGTTGCCTATATCGACCCCGGCAACTTCGCCACCAATATCGCCGGCGGCGCCAAGTTCGGCTACCTGCTGCTCTGGGTCGTCCTCGGCGCGAACCTGATCGCGATGGTCGTGCAGACCCAGTCGGCTAAGCTCGGGATCGCGACCGGCAAGAACCTCGCCGAGCTCTGCCGCGAGCGCTTCTCGCGCCGCACCTCGATCGGCCTCTGGCTGCAGGCCGAGCTGGTGGCGATGGCCTGCGACATCGCCGAGGTCGTCGGCGCCGCCCTCGGCCTCAACCTGCTCTTCGGGATCCCGCTCTTTCCCGCCGGCGTGATCGCCGGTGCCGGCGCCTTCGCGATCCTCGCCCTGCAGCAGAAGGGCTTCCGCCGGCTCGAGGCCGGGATCACGGTCCTGGTCGGCGTCGTCGTCGCCTCCTTTGCCTTCGAGCTCTTCGACGCCAGCCCCGACGCGAGCGAAATCGGCCGCCACCTGATCGTCCCTGGCTTTGCCGGCACCGAGAGCATTCTGCTCGCCACCGGGATCATCGGCGCGACCGTGATGCCGCACGTGATCTACCTGCACTCGGCGCTGACCCAGAAGCGGGTGGTTGGCCGCGACGATTCCGAGCGGCGCAAGATCCTCGGCTTCGAGCGGGTCGACGTCATCATCGCGCTCTCGCTCGCCGGCGTCGTCAACCTCTCGATGATGATCGTCGCCGCCGCGCTCTTCCACGGCAGCGGCCTGACCGGCGTCGACTCGATCGACGGCGCCTTCGAAGGCTTTAAGACCCTCGTCTCGGACCGCGCCGCGACCGTCTTCGGCATCGCCCTGCTCGCCTCCGGCTTCGCTTCTTCATCGGTTGGCACGATGGCCGGCCAGGTGGTGATGCAGGGCTTCCTCCGCCGCCGCATCCCGATCTTCATCCGCCGCGCGGTCACTTTGGCCCCGGCTCTGATCGTGCTCGCGATCGGCATCGACCCGACCGACGCCCTGGTCGCCAGCCAGGTCGTCCTCTCCTTCGGCATTCCCTTCGCCCTGGTACCGCTGCTGATGCTGACCTCGAGCAGGAAGGTGATGGGGGCCCTGGTCAATCCGCGCTGGCTGACCGGCATCGCCGGCGTGCTCGCCGCGATGATCATCGCCTTGAACGTCTTCTTGCTGCAGCAGGTCTTCTTCGGTTGAGGCGGGGCGGGCGGAGGCCCCTCCGCCGAGCAACAGCGGGGAGGCTCATCGGAGGGGCCTCCGCCCGCCTACGACGCGGGAAGAAGACCTGCTGCGAGGCTCACTAGTTCCCGGGCCATGCGGGAGCGGGGGACCACGAGGTCGACACCGGCAGCTTCGGCGCGTTGCTTGGTGTCGACATCGACGTGTGAGTAGTAGCCGAGGACGGGGATGCCGTGGCCGACCAGGGCGGCAGCGTCATCGGCATCGAGGTCGGCGACGATCAGTTCGGCGCCGTCGAGTGACGCACCCTCCAGTCCCGACGCCATCGTCACCTCGTGGCCGGCCGCCCGCAGCATTGCCTCGACCTTGCTGCCGAGCAGCAGGTCGGAGGAGATCGCGAGGACGCGGGCCACTAGAGCGAGCGGCGTTCGCGGAACTCCTCGCGAACGCTCTCGGGGCGGCCCCACATCTGCACGACCTCGGAGCGACCCTCGCGCACCTCGCGCAGCTGCATCTGGCCGCCGATGCCCTCGGCGTCGAGCTTTGCCAGCACGCCCTTGACCGTCTCCGCCGCCGCGGCGTGGCCGAAGCTGTGGGCGACGACCAGCCGCCAGTCCCAGTCGGCCTTCGAGTAGGGCCGGGCGTTGACCTGGCTCAGCGCCACGGCGCAGTCGACGTAGCGGCTCTCGTCGTCGATCCGCAGGTCGAGTTCGAGGTCGGTCCAGTCGGGCGGCATCGCGTCGAGCACTTGCTGGAAGTCGGCTGCCAGGCTCACGGTTGCAAGCCTAGCTCGAACGCTTCGCTCACATCGAGGGGTCGTTCGAGCAGTCCGTGTTCGAGGTCCCAGGCCGCCCAGGCTTTGAGGACGGTGGGGTCGAATGGCTTCGGGTCCAGGTCGGGGAGCAGCACCTTGAGCTGGGCCTGCTGTTCGCTGCGCGCGAGGCTGGGCACTTCGGCGAGCAGGTCGTCGAGGGCGCGCTTGGGGTCGTGGACGGTCAGTTCATAACCCCGCGTCGTCGCCGCCAGCACCGATTCGACCAGCTTGGGATCGTGCTCGATCGTCTGCCGCGAGGCGACGAGAACCAGCTCGGGGTAGGGCGGGGCGCCGTAGCGGTTGACCTTGAAGATCCGGATCGGCACCCCCTGCTGGCGCAGGGCAACCCCCTCGGCGTTCCAGAAGCCGGTCGCGGCGTCGACCTTGCCGGCCGCGAGCGCCGAGATCGCGTTGAAGCCGATCGTCACCCGCTTGACCTTGGCCGGGTTGCCGCCATCGGCGCTCACCTCGGAGTCGACCACGGCTTCGTCCGAGGGCAGGCCGGTGACGCCGACGGTGCGTCCTTCGAGCTCCTTCGGCCCGGTTATGCCGCGGCCACTGTGGGCGATCACCGCGGCCAGCGGTCGCTGCACCAGCGGCATCGTGCCGACCAGGTCGATACCGCGCTCGCGGGCGATGCCGAGGTCGTGGATGTCGAGGATCGCGAAGTCGACGCGGCCGGCGGCGAGCAGCTTTGGCGCGTCGGTCGATTCGCCCGGCTGGCGGATCGTCAGGTCGACGCCTTCGTCGCGGTAGAAGCCTTCGTGCTGTGCCGCGTAGATGCCGGAATGGACCGCGTTCGGCGTGAAGTCGAGCACCAAGCTCGCGCCGCTAGGCGCGCCCGGTTCAGCGCCGCTCCCGCCGCAGCCGGCGAGGCCGGCAAACAGAGAGGCGGCCGCCAGCAGCGCGGCAACCAACTTCATAGAGCTCGGGAACCTAATTCATTCGAGCAATATGGGTAGACTGGCGCCCGCCCCAGTCGAATCAGGGATCTAGGAGGAGAGAGAGTGCAGGAACGCGGACTACCGGCATACCTTGCTGAGCTAATAGGCACCTTCTTGTTGGTGTTCTTCATCACCAGCGTCGTGGTGCTTTTCGTCTCGACCGGCGAACAGGCCCAGTTCGGGTCGGACTTCGCGGTCATCGGCCTCGTCCATGCCTTCCTACTCTTTGGCCTGATCGTCATGTTCGGCGTGGTCAGCGGTGGGCATTTCAACCCCGCAGTGACGCTGGCTGCCTGGGTGATCAGGCGGATCTCGTCGATCGACGCCGTGATCTTCATGCTGGCTCAGTTCTCGGGCGGTGTGCTCGGCGCGCTGCTCTGCAAGGGCCTTCTGCTCGACGAGGGACGCGCGACTCACTACGGTGCGGCGACCGTCAGCCCGATTCTCGGCAACGCCTTCCGGGGCTCGATCGTCGAGGCGCTCGGCACCTTCTGCCTCGTGCTCGTGATTCTCGCCGCGGTCTACTCCCGCAAGAGCTTCAAGGAGTGGGCGCCGCTGGCGATCGGCACCACGCTGGGCTTCATCGTCATGGTCGGCGGCCCGCTGACCGGTGGTTCCTTCAATCCCGCCCGCTGGTTCGGCCCGGCGCTGGTCGGCAACGAGTGGGGCGAAGTCTGGCCCTACCTGGTCGGCCCGATCGTCGGCTCGCTGCTAGCGGCCGCTGTGTTCCGCTTTGTGATCGAGAAGGGCGGCTTGCCGCCGACCGAGCCAGCGGAGCCGGTGCGGCCCCCGGTCGAGAAGTACTCCGAGGGCGCCCGCTAGGGGCGGGGGCCTTTGGGCCTCCGATTCGACTGACTTGAGACCGGGCCGGCAATGCCGGCCCGGTCCTTTGTTGCAGTAGCTTGAGCAGGGTGCGCCGGGTCACCTTCTCGCGGAACTACACGCTCTCCCTCTCGCGGACCTGCCAGTGCTACTGCAAGTACTGCGCCTTCGCCACGCACCAGGCGCACATCCGCTCGCCCGAAGAGGTCGAAGGCCTGCTCGACGAGGCGCTGAAGCGCAACGCCAAGGAGCTGCTGGTGCTGACGGGGGAGCGACCCGAGGTCAATCCAGTGGTCGCGGCGAAGCTGGCGGAGTGGGGGCACGAGGACTTCACCTCCTACGTTGTCTGGAGCTGCGAACGGGCGCTGGAGCGGGGGATGCTGCCGCACACGAACATTGGGGTGCTCAAGCGGGATGATCTGGCGCGGCTGCGTGAGGTGACGGCCTCGCAGGGGTTGATGCTGGAGTCGGTCTCAGAGCGGCTGATGGAGACCGTTCACGCCGGGTCGCCGACGAAGCATCCGGCGCAGAGGCTGGCGACGATCGAGGCTGCTGGGGAGCTGAAGATTCCTTTTACCAGCGGGATCCTCGTAGGCATCGGCGAGACTCAGCAGGAGCAGGTCGAATCGCTTGAAGCTCTCGCTGAGCTGCACCAGAACTACGGGCACATTCAGGAGGTGATCCTGCAGAACTTCGTGCCGCATCCGAAGTACTACGGGCAGGAAGTGGCCGAGATCGCCGATCGGGCTTCGCTCGAGAGGTGGGGGGATGACGGGGACCCCTCCGCCGAGCAACAGCGGGGAGGCTCGTCGGAGGGGTCCCCGTCATCCCTGCCAAGTCCCGAGTGGGCTAGCCCGGTCGGCGTTGACGACATCAAGCGCTTGATCCAAGAGTGCAAGCGACTGATGCCGGATGTCGGGGTGCAGGTGCCGCCTAATCTCTCGGATGCCTGGGATGAGCTGGTCGAAGCGGGAGCCACGGACCTGGGTGGGCTGTCCGCGAACGGAGATCACATCTCGCCAGAGCACGCGTTCCCGAGTCCGCACGAGGTTCGTAAGGGCCTTGCACCGAAGGGGTATGCGCTGACGGAGCGGCTTTGTGTCTATCCGCAGTACATGGATCCCGAGTGGATGGAGCAGGGGGTCCTTGACGTGATCAAGCTGAAGTACTGGAGCTTCATTCCGCGCAGTGGATCCGGGCGTCGGCGGGACGAGACGATCGATGAGGGGCTGGCACCCGAAGCGATTGCCAAGGGTCGCGAGGGACAGGAGCTCTCTGAGGATGAGCTGACGGCTCTCTTCGCCGAGACCCGTCCCGAGGTGATCGAGGAGATGCGGGCTGCGGCTGATGAGCTTCGGCAGGAATTGGCGGGGGACCGGGTCACTTTTGTCGTCAATCGGAACATCAACTTCACCAACATCTGCGTAGTCGGCTGCGCCTTCTGCGGGTTTGGGCAGGGGAAGCGCTCGCCGGATGCTTATGAGGTCTCGGAGGAGGACTTTGCGGAGCGGGTGCTTGAAGCGGTCGAGTTCGGGGCAACGGAGCTCTGCATGCAGGGCGGCATCCACCCGGATCTGACGCTCGAGGAGTACGGCAAGTGGCTGCGGCTGGCCAAGGAGGTGGCGCCGCAATTGCACCTGCACGCCTACTCGCCGATGGAGGTCCACTACATGTGCGAGCGCTCGGGCAAGGGGCCTGATGAGGTCTTCGAGTACCTGATCGAGTGCGGACTGGGGTCGACGCCGGGGACCGCGGCGGAGGTGCTCGACGACGGCGTGCGGCAGCGGATCTCGCCGAACAAGCTGCCGGCGCAGCGCTGGGTGGAGATCATCGAGGCCTCGCACCGGGCCGGTCTGCGCTCGACCTCGACCGTGATGTTCGGCCACATCGAGGAGCCGCGTGAGCTGGCCCGCCACATGCAGGTGGTGCGTGCCTTGCAGGAGCGAACCGGCGGCATCACCGAGTTCGTGCCGCTCAGCTTCATCCCCTTCAACACGATGCTCGGCCGCACCCACGGGATCGAGGAGATCTCCGACAACGAGAACCTCAAGCACACCGCCGCCTTTCGCCTGGCGCTGGGCAAGACGATTCCCAACCTGCAGGCAAGCTGGGTGAAGATGGGCCTCGACGCCGCCACCGAGGCGCTGCGCTGGGGGGTCAACGACCTCGGCGGCACGCTGATGGAGGAGAACATCTCGCGCATGGCCGGCTCCCAGCACGGCGTCCGGCTCGACCCCGAGCAGCTGATCGGCGCTGCCCGCGCCGGCGGCCGCGAGCCCGCCCAGCGCACCACGCTCTACGAGATAGTTGAGACCTATTAGGTAAAGGCTTATCTTGGGCCTATCGCTTCGTGGTTCTCATTGGGGGGAAGGTTTCCAGCGCTTGGCGTCTTCGGGCTGCCTGCTCTGAGCGTGGCGATTGCCCTGTTCGTGCTCTGGGGCCTGCGGCCATGGGAAAGCAACTCGGCCGACCCCCACGAGGTTCCGTTGGGCATCGAGACGGCGGTGGGCGGCGGCAAGGCGTTGCCGGTGCCGTCGACCGCTCAGGTGGGGGCTGGTGTTGCTGTGTCGGCCGGACCGGGGGTTCAGGCGGCGCAGCGGGCGAGCGGCGAGGCTGGCTCGGGCCCAAACTCGAGCGCGGCTCCGTCGCCGAGCAATGTCGCCGTAGTTCCCGCCCGAGCGGTTGCGGTCGCCGAGGCGCCGTCGTCTCCGGCGGGTCCTGCGCCTGAATCGGGGGCGGGCGAAGAGGTCCCCTCTGTCGGAACAACAGCCGGGGAGGTTCCGCCAGAGGGGACCTCTTCGCCCGTCGCGACTCCGCCGGGTACCACCGGCGGGGGGTCGCCAAAAGCGCCGGTAACCGCGGGGGCCAAGCCGCCTGTTCTCGAAAGCTGCGAGGGGGACGAATACGTGATCACGGTTACGTTCCTCGATCAAGAATCGACAGCGCCGACGGTGGAAGAAGCTCCTGTCGAAATCGTGCTTGAACGGCTCAACGACGACGGCACGACCGATGAACTTCAGCTCGAAGGCGAATTGAGCGACGCTCGTGCTTTGGCCTCGACGCTTGAAGCGGAAGGGAACTGCGTCAAGGTCGAGATTGCGCAGCCCGAAGCGGAAGGCGCGGAAGCAGAAGCGGGAGAACCGGGGGCTAGCGAAGAAGTGCCGGGGTCAGGCGAAGAAGTCGTCGAACCCGCCGAAGTTCCGGTCCCAACTTCTCCCTGAACCGCGATGAGGGCGATGGTCCTGGAGCGGGCGGGGGAGCCTTTGCGGCCCGCCGAGCTGCCGGACCCGCGGCCGGGCGTGGGGCAGGTGCTGATCTCGGTTGGTGCCTGTGGGGTTTGTCGCACCGACCTGCACATCGTCGACGGTGAGCTCGACAGGCCGAAGCTGCCACTGGTGCTTGGGCATCAGATCGTCGGCGAGGTGGTCGAGGCCGGCGAGGGGGCGGAGCGCTTCGAGCCGGGGCAGCGGGTTGGCGTGCCTTGGCTGGGATGGACCTGCGGCGAGTGCCGCTACTGCCTTTCCGGTCGCGAGAACCTCTGCGATCGCGCTCGCTTCACCGGCTACGACATCGACGGCGGCTACGCCGAGCTGGCGGTCGCGGACGAGCGCTTCTGCTTCCCACTGCCCGCGGACTACCCGGACGGGCAGGCGGCACCGCTGCTCTGCGCCGGGCTGATCGGCTACCGGGCGCTGCGCCTCGTCGGCGACGCCGAGCGAATCGGCTTCTACGGCTTCGGCGCCGCCGCTCACATCCTCTGCCAGGTGGCGGTGCACCAGGGCCGGCGCGTCTTCGCCTTCACCCGCGCGGGTGACGCGGAGGGGCAGGCGTTTGCGCGAGAGCTCGGGGCCGAGTGGGCGGGCTCATCCGACGAGGCGCCACCGGAGCAGATTGACGGCGCGATCATCTTCGCTCCGGCTGGCTCATTGATGACGAAGGCGTTGGGCGCCAGCGCCAAAGGCGCCCGGATCATCAGCGCCGGCATCCACATGAGCGACATCCCGAGCTTCCCCTACGAGCAGCTCTGGGGCGAGCGGATGCTGGGTTCGGTCGCCAACCTGACCCGCCGCGACGGCGAGGAGTTCTTGGCGCTCGCGCCCGAGATCCCGGTCCAGACCGAGGTCGAGCCGTACCCGCTCGAGGGCGCCAACGAGGCCCTCGACTCGATCCGCAGCGGGAGGCTGCGCGGTGCCGCCGTGCTGCGGATCGGTCCCGGTAGGGGTTCCGCTTAACTTTTTCGGTGTAGCGGTAGCTGCTGACGCCGCGAGGTAGTGCCGAAAAAGTGCAAGACGCTCCACCCCTACCGGGACCGATCCGTTCCTCAGCGGAACAGATCCTCCGCTGGGGGCCTTCGCATAGCTGTCGCGCCGGGGCCGTCCTCGGCGGTAACGAAGCGGTCGAGGCCGCGGATGATGACTACGGGGACGCGGCTGTCCTTGCTGCGGACCAGGTCGGCCGCCGCCGCTGCCTCGTCGGCAACGGCGATCAGCGTCGCCTCCAACTCCTGGCCGTGAGCATCTTTGCGTCCCCGCCAATCGTCGAGTGGTTGCAAGCCGGCGCAGCCAATCGCCACCTCGGCTTGGCCAAGTCGCCACGCGCGCCCAAAGCTGTCGGAGATCACGATGGCGATGGTGGGCTCCTCGCCAGCGATCTCGCGACGGATGCGCCGCGCCGACGCATCGGGGTCCTCTGGGAGTAGGCAGACCGTGTCGTCCACAGGGACGTTGGAGCTGTCGATGCCTGCGTTGGCGCAGACGAACCCATGGTGCGTCTCGGTGATCAACACGTTGCGCTCGGCCCGCAGCACCTCGCTGCTCTCCTCGAGGATCAGCTCGACCAGGGCCGGCTCCTTGCCGAGCACGGCGGCGAGCTTGCGAGCTTCGACGCCGGGGATGACCGAGGAGAGGCGGCGAAGTCTTCCCTCTGTCTTGGAGACGACCTTCTGCGCGATGACGACCACGTCGCCGGATTCGATCTCTGCCCGCTCGGCTATCAACTCACCCAAGGGCATGCCCTTCTCGATCTCTGGCAGGCCCTCGACTCCGGTCACCGTGATGCTGCTCATATGCCGAGCGCCTTCGCGGTCCGCTTCGCCCGCCCGCGGTCTCGCTCCAGCGCCATGGTCAGGGCGACGATGTCGGCCGGGGTGTCGAGGTCGAGCGCCAGCGAGGGCAGCTCCTCGACGTTGTACGGGACGCCGGCTTCGCGTGCCGCGGCGACGTGGCGGGCGCAGCTGCCCTCGCCGAAGGACGGCTCGATTGCGTCCGGGGGCGAGAGCGCGAGGGCGTTGGTGCCGGTGCCGTGACGGTCGGGGACGATGGCGACGTAGCGCTCCGGCGTGCCGGTCAGCAGCCGCTCGAGCTCGCGTGGTGCCAGTAGCGGACAGTCGATCGGCAGCAGCACGACCGTCCCGGCACCGAGCTGTTGGGCGCGGGCGATCCCGGCCAGCGCCGCGCCCGAGTGACCGCCCTCGTCCGGGTCGGCGATCACCTCGGCGCCGCCCGCGCTTGCGACCTCGACCGCGCGCTGCTCGCTGCTGACGACGATCGTGCGCTCGATCGATCGCGCCGCGCCGATCGCTTCCAGCACGTCCTTCAGCATCGCCTCCGCCAGCTCGGCGCGATGCGTGCCGCCCATGCCCGGCGCCAGCCGCTGCTTGGCCGCGGCGAAGCGCTTGACCGGCAGGACGGCGGTCGCCTTCAAGCTGCGGTGGAGGGGAAGTCAGGCACCTTCGATCAGGCTAGCGGCGTAGTCGAGGACGATGCGCCCCAGCCGTACCCGGCCGGCGGCGCCGTCCATCAGCGTCGCCGTGGCCATGGTCGGG
This sequence comes from uncultured Solirubrobacterales bacterium, assembly GCA_963732225.1. Lineage (GTDB taxonomy): Bacteria > Actinomycetota > Thermoleophilia > Solirubrobacterales > 70-9 > VRUE01. The sequence goes on along the minus strand of CAVSYR010000005.1, from coordinate 709,204 downwards.
ATCTCGGCCGGTGGCGGGTCGGGGTCGCCCTCGTCGACGACCATGGCCCCGACCAGGCCCGCGTACAGGGAGGCAACGCCGGCGGCGGTCGAGGGGCGGCCCAGGGCCTGCATGAAGCGCTCGGTTGGGCCCTTGACCACCTTGCCGGCGACGAAGGGGCTGACCGCGATCACGGGCACGCCGAACTGGCGGATCGCCTCGCGCATCCCCGGCACCGCCAGGATCGGCCCAATGCTGATCACCGGGTTGGAGGGCCCGATCACGATCGCCTCGGCGCTGCGCAGCGCCTCCAGCACCTCTTTCGTCGGCTCGGCCTCGGCGATCCCGTCGAGCTCGACGCCGTGCACCTCGGGCTGACCGCCGTCGACGATCAGGTATTCCTGCAGGCCACGCACGCCGGCCGCCGTGTGGACCTTGGTCCGCACCGGCGTCTCGCACATCGGCAGCACCCGCGCCTCGACCCCGAGCGAGCGGGCGATCTGGGCCTGGGCGGCGCTGAAGCTGCCGCCTTCCTCGACGAACTGGCGCCGGTAGAGGCAGGCGGCGAGATCGCGGTCGGAGAGGCCGAACCAGCTCGGTACGCCGAGCTTGGTCAGGCGCTCGAAGACGGTGAAGCTGTCGTCGCGCAGGCCCCAGCCGCGCTCCTCGTCGATTTCGCCACTGAGCCAGTAGGTGACGAGGTCTGGGTCGGGAGAGACGTGGACGCCGTGCACCTCGATGTCGTCGCCGGTGTTGGCGATTACCGAGAGGTCGGAGCCGATCTCCTCCTGCATCCCGGCCGCGAGCTTGGCGCCGCCGGTGCCGCCGGCGAGGAGGGCAATCCTCATCGTGAAGCCGCCCGCTTGGGTTGGCGGATTCTGCTCAAGCCCAGTGGTCGGCGTCGGGCAGGCCGGTCAGCTTGATCCCGGCGTGGGCCTTGTAGCGGGTGTTGATCGAGATCAGCATCGGCGTCAGCTGCTCGACGATCCGGGCCATCTCCAGGGCGCCGGCGTTGACTGGGCGCAGGCCGGGGATCAGTTCGATCAGCCGCGCGACCTTCGCCTTGTCGGCCTTGCGGTCGCCGCAGAGCGGCACGTCCTCGTCGAGCTCGGCGTTGGCGTCGGCGAGCGTTGGCGCGCCGACCGTGTGCAGGGCGGCGACGACGGTGACCCCTTCCGGCACCATCTCCTGTGCCTGCTGGGCGGCCGAGCCCTGCCAGACGCCGAGCGAGCGGGTCGCCTTGCCACTGACCGCGGCGGCGAGCGGGACCGTGCAGTCGACCAGGATCTGACCCGGCTGCAGCGCCTCGCGCAGGTTGTTGAGGTTCTCCGACTGGGCGCGGAAGGGGACGGTGAGGAAGACGATCTCGGCCTGCTTGGCGGCGTCCTCGTTGAGCATTCCCTCGATCTGGGCGCCAGGCGCTTTCTCGCGCAGCTTCGCCGCGGCCTCCTCGGCCCGCTCCGCCGAGCGGGATCCGAGCACGATCGGCGCCCCCGCCTTGGCCCAGCGCAGCGCCAGGCCGGCGCCGAGGGCACCGGTGCCGCCGACGATCGGGATGGTGGGGAGATCGGCCACGGGTCGGCCAGTCTATGCTGCTCGGCGCATGAGGCTGGAGGGAAGAAAGGCTCTGGTGACCGGCGGTGCCAGTGGTATCGGCGCCGCGATCGCTGCCCGGCTCGCCGCCGAGGGCGCCGAGGTCTGGGTTGGCGACATCGACACCGCGGGCGCCGCGAAGGTCGCCGGCGAGGTCAACGGCCACGCGGTCGAGCTCGACGTCACTGATCTCGAGTCGGCCAGGGCCGCGGTCGAGGCGGTCGGCGGCACGCTCGACATCCTCGTCAACAACGCCGGCACCGACGAGTTTGGCTTCTTCACCTACACCACGCCGGAGCAGTGGCAGAAGGTGCTCGCGATCAACCTCGGCGGCGTGCTCAACTGCACCCACGCGGCGCTGCCCGCAATGCAACAGGCCAAATACGGCCGCATCCTCAACATCTCTTCCGAGGCCGGTCGGGTCGGCTCTAAGGGCTCGGCCGTCTACTCGGCCGCCAAGGCCGGCATCGTCGGCTTCACCAAGGCGATCGCCCGCGAGAACGCCCGCTACGGGATCATCGCCAACGCGATCGCCCCGGGCCCGATCGAGACGCCGCTGCTGATGGGCGCCAAGGAGTTCGGCGAGATCGGCGAGAAAGTGATCGAGACGATGAAGGCCTCGACCCAGATGGGACGGCTCGGCCAGCCCGAGGAGGTAGCGGCCGCGGCCGCCTTCCTCGTCTCCGACGACGCCACCTATGTCACCGGCGAGACGCTCGGCGTCAGCGGTGGCCTCGGCATGGTCTGATGACCGAGCCGGTGGGGGAGCTCGTCCCCGGGATCGAGCGCAGCGACGAGTTCACGGTGGCGCCGCCGCTGGTCACCGACGTCGGTGGCACGATCGGCACCGGCGTGCTCTCGACCCCCGGCATGATCGGGATGATGGAGGCCAGCGCCCAGGTGCTCGCCTACGAGCGCCTGCCCGAGGGTCAGGCGACGGTCGGTTTCGAGGTCTGCATCAAGCACGTGGCGGCGGCCGCGGAGGGGGCGATCTGCCGCACGCGCGCGACCCTGCGCGAGGTCGTCGAAGGCCGCAAGCTGCGCTTCGACGTCGAGGTGAGCGAAGGCGAGCGCACGATCGGCGTCGGCACTCACGAGCGGCGCGTGGTCGGCCAGGCCGGTCCGCCGACCGCGTAGCCTCGGTCCCGATGAGCGCGCTGCCCAGCAAGGTCCGGATCCGCGAGGTCGGACCCCGCGACGGCTTCCAGAACGAGCCGGAGACGATTCCGACGGCGGAGAAGATCCGGCTGATCGACCAGCTCTCCGCAACCGGCCTGCAACGGCTCGAGGTGACCTCCTTCGTGCGGCCGGAGGTGATCCCGCAGTTGGCCGACGCCGAGCAGGTACTGGCTGGCGTGCAGCGCCGCGATGGCGTCGCCTTCTCGGTCTTGATCCCCAATGAGCGCGGCCTGGAGCGGGCACTGGCGCTGCGCGAGCGCTTCGACGAGATCAACGTCTTCGTCTCCGCCTCGGAGACCCACAACCGCAAGAACGTCAACCGCTCGATCGAGGAGTCGCTTGGGGGCTTGGAGCGGACCCTCGCAACTGCTCGCGAGGCGGAGCTGCGCTGCGAGGGCGTGATCTCGACCTCCTTCGGCTGTCCCTACGAGGGCGAGGTGCCGCCCGAGCGCGTCTTTGCGATCGCCGAGCGACTCGCCGCCGCGGGTTGCAGCGAGATCGGCTTCGGTGACACCACCGGCATGGCCAACCCGCACCAGGTCGGCGAGTTCTTCGCCGCGGCGCGCGAGCGGCTCGGCGGCGTCGAGCTGACCGCCCACTTCCACAACACCCGGGGCCAGGGGCTGGCCAACGTGCTCGCCGCGCTCGAGCAGGGCGTCGACTCCTTCGAGTCGAGCTTCGGCGAGCTCGGCGGCTGCCCGGTGCCACCCGGCGCCACCGGCAACATCGCCAGCGAGGACCTGGTTTCGATGCTGCACGAGATGGGGGTTGAGACCGGCATCGACCTGCCGGCTTTGGTCGCGGCGTCGCGGGAGGCGGAAGGCGCGCTCGGGCGGCCGCTCGGCTCGCACGTGCTTACGGCCGGCCCCGTGGACTGGCACCGCGGTTAGGCTCCGCCTCGATGACTGAGTTCGCCGAGGCGCTCGAGGCCGCCCTCGCCGGGGGGCCGCAGCGCCATCACGAGAAGACCGAGGAACAGGGCAAGCTGCCGGTCCGCGAGCGGGTCGAGCGGCTGGTCGACGCTGGTTCCTTCGCCGAGGAGGCGGCTCTGGCCAACTGGGACAAGGAGGGACTCGGCGCAGACGGCGTCGTCACCGGCCTGGCCACGATCGACGGCCGCCGCGTCGCCCTGATGGCCAACGACCCCACGGTCAAGGCCGGCTCCTGGGGCCCGAAGACGGTCGAGAAGATCCTCCGCATCCAGGAACGGGCGCTGAGCCTGCAGGTGCCGATGGTCTACCTGGTCGACTCGGCCGGGGCGCGGATCACCGACCAGGTGCAGATGTTTCCCGGCCGCCGCGGCGCCGGGCGGATCTTCCACAACGAGGTGCGGCTCTCCGGCCAGGTGCCGCAGGTCTGCCTGCTCTTCGGCCCGAGCGCCGCCGGCGGCGCCTACATCCCGGCCTTCTGCGACGTCGTGATCATGCGCGACGGCAACGCCTCGATGTACCTCGGCTCGCCGCGGATGGCGGAGATGGTGATCGGCGAAACGGTCAGCCTGGAGGAGATGGGCGGGGCGAAGATGCACACCGGCGTCTCCGGCTGCGGCCACTTCCTGGTCAAGTCCGACGAGGAGGCGATCGACCTGGCCAAGCGCTACCTCTCCTTCATGCCCGGCAACTGGCGCGAGCAGCCGCCGCTGGCGCCACCGGCCGAGCCCGCCTCGCGGACGCCGATCGCCGAGATCGTGCCCGCGGACGAGAACCGGCCTTTCGACATGAACCTGCTGCTCGACTCGCTGCTCGATGCCGAGAGCTTCCTGCCCGTGCACAAGCGCTGGGCCAAGGAGATGATCGTCGGCTACGGACGGCTCGATGGCCGCGTCGTCGGCGTCGTTGCCAACCAGCCGCGCTACACCGGCGGCGTGCTCTTCGTCGACTCGGCTGACAAGGCGGCGCGCTTCATCCAGACCTGCAACGCCTTCAACGTGCCACTGCTCTTCCTCGCCGACGTGCCCGGCTTCATGATCGGCACCGCGGTCGAGCGCCAGGGGATCATCCGCCACGGGGCGAAGATGATCAGCGCCGTCTCCGAAGCGACCGTGCCGAAGATCTCGGTGGTGGTGCGCAAGGCTTACGGCGCCGGCCTCTACGCGATGGCCGGGCCGGCCTTCGAGCCCGACTGCTGCATCGCTCTGCCCAGCGCCTCGATCGCCGTGATGGGTCCGCAGGCGGCGGTCAACGCCGTCTTCTACAACCAGATCCAGGCGATCGAGGACGAGGCCGAGCGCGAGGCCTTCGTCGCCCAGAAGCGCGAGGAATACGCCGAGGACATCGACCTCCTCCACCTGGCCTCCGAGCTCGTCGTCGACGCGGTGATCGACCCGACCGAGCTGCGCGACGACCTGATCAGGCGCTTTGCGATGACCGCCGGCAAGGATCGTTCCTTTGCCGTGCGGCGCAACCCGGTCACGCCTGCCTGAGCCCATCGCTACCGTTTCGGGCTTGGGACGTAACGTCAGAGCCCCGCTCGCCGGCTGCCTTGTCTGCGCTGCCGGCTTCGCGATCCTCGCTGTCCTGGTCCACAAGTCCGACTCGGTGCAGCACTTCGATGCCGTCGTACTCGGCCATTTCGCCGAACGGGGATCCCGCACCGGCTCGGTCGCGGCGGGCATCGTCCTGCTCGGCGACCTCGCCGCCCTACTCCCCCTGCTGGCGATCGCCTGTGGGATCGCTCTGGCGCGTCACCGCCCGCGGGCTGCCCTCGCCGCTCTCTGCGTCGTCGCCGGCGCCAACCTGACCACGCAGCTCTTCAAGGCCTTGCTCGCGCACCCGCGTTTCCAGGCGCTCCTCGGTGCCGAACAGATCGGCGCCAACTCCTTTCCCAGCGGCCACACGACAGCGGTCGCCTCGCTTGCGATCGCCTTCGCCTTCGTCGTCCCGCGCGCGTGGCGGCCGGCGGTGGCGCTGATCGGGACCGGCCTGGTCGTCGCGGTTGGCTGCTCGGTGATGGCGCTCGACTGGCATTTCCCGAGCGATGTGCTCGGCGGCATCCTCGTCGCCGCGGGCTGGGGCTTCGCGGCGCTGGCGGGTCTACGGGCGACGCGGGACGGATCGCGCCGGCGATCGCTTCAGCTCGGCAGCCGCGCCGCCATCTCGGTGAAGTAGTCGAGCGCCGCCGGGTTGGCGAGCGAGTCGCGGCTGGCGGCCTGCGCGGCGGGCGTGCCCATCAGGATCCGCTTCACCGGCACCTCGAGCACCTTGCCGCTGAGCGTGCGCGGCACTGCCTCGATAACGAAGACCTCATCGGGGACGTGGCGCGGCGAGCACTGGGCGCGCACCCGCTTGGCGATCTCCCTGCGCAGCTCGTCGTCCAGCTCGGCGCCCTCGCGCAGGACGATGAAGAGCGGCATCCAGCCCTCGGTGCCGGGCCGGGGCACGTCGACGACGAGCGCGTCGACGATCTGGTCGAGGCTGAGCACGGCGCGGTAGATCTCGCTGGTGCCCATGCGGATGCCCGAGCGGTTGATCGTCGAGTCCGAGCGGCCGTATATCACCGCGGTGCCGCGCGAGGTTATTTCGATCCAGTCGCCGTGGCGCCAGACCCCAGGGAACATCTCGAAGTAGCTCTCGCGGTAGCGGCTGCCGTCCTCATCGCCCCAGAAGTAGACCGGCATCGAGGGCATCGGCTCGGTGACGACCAGCTCGCCGACCGCGTCGATCACTGGCTTGCCCTCTTCGTCCCAGGCCTCGACGGCCGCTCCCAGGGCGCGCCCCTGCAGCTCGCCGCGGAAGACCGGCAGCAGGGCGGAGCCGCCGACGAAGGCGGTGCAGAGGTCGGTGCCGCCGCTGGTCGAGAAGAGCCAGGTGTCGCTGCCAATGTGCTCGTAGATCCAGTCGAAGCCCTCGGGTGAGAGTGGCGAGCCGGTTGAGCCGACCGCCTTGAGACGGCTGAGGTCGCGATTGGCGCCGGGCTCGACCCCGGCCTTCATGCAGGCGGCGATGTAGGAGGCGCTGGTGCCGAACATCGTGACCTGGGCACGCTCGGCGAGGTCCCAGAGCACGCCCGTATCGGGATGGCCGGGATTGCCGTCGTAGAGCACGATCGCGGCCCGGGTCAGCAGGCCGGAGACGAGGAAGTTCCACATCATCCAACCGGTCGTGGTGAACCAGAAGAGCCGGTCGCCCGGGTGGGCGTCGACGTGGAGGTGGAGCTTCTTCAGGTGCTCGAGCAGGATGCCGCCCTGCGACTGCACGATCGCCTTCGGCAGGCCGGTTGTGCCCGAGGAGTAGAGAACCCAGAGCGGGTGATCGAAGGGGACGCGCTCGAAGCTGAGCTCGGCGCCCTCGCCGGTAGCGAGCAGCTCGTCCCAGCGGATCGCGTCGCGCAGCGGCGAGAGGTCGGGCTCGGGGTCGAGGTAGGGCAGGACGACGGTGCGCACCAGGCTCGGCATCTCGGCCTGCAGCTTGGCCAGGGTCTCGCGCCGGTCGAAGTCCTTGCCGCCGTAGCGGTAGCCGTCGACCGCGAAGAGCACCTTGGGTTCGATCTGGGCAAAGCGGTCGATCACGCTGGCCGGGCCGAAGTCGGGCGAGCAGCTCGACCAGACCGCGCCGATGCTGGCGCTGGCGAGGAAGGCGACGGTCGCCTCGGGGATGTTCGGCATGTAGGCGACGACGCGGTCGCCGCGCTCGACCCCGAGGGCGCGCAGGCCGGCGGCGGTAGCCGCGACCTGGGCGCGCAGGTCACCCCAGCTCAGCTCGCCAAGCTCGCGCAGCTCGGAGGCGTGCAGGATCGCGGTCTCGCGGTCATCCTTGCCGGCGAAGATGTGCTCGGCGTAGTTGAGGCTGGTGCCGGCAAACCACTCGGCCCCCGGCATCTCACGGCTGCCCAGCGCTCGCTCGTACTCGCCGTCGGCCTGCACCCCGAAGAAGTCCCAGATCGCCGACCAGAAGGCCTCGAGGTCGTCGACCGACCACTGCCAGAGCTCGTCGTAGGTGGCGAAGCCGAGCCCGCGCTCGGCCCGCAGCCAGCCCATGAACTCACGCAGGCGCGAGCGCTCAACCAGCTCTGCGGGCGGCTCCCAGAGCTTCTCGGGCGCCGCGCCGCTCACGCCGCGGCCGCGCTACTGGCCGCCTGCGCCAGGTCCAGCTCTTGCGGGTCGTGTGAGCAGAGCAGCCGCACCTCTTCGCCGTGGCGGGCGACCAGCTCGCGCAGTCGCTCCTGGTTACTGAGACGCTGGCGCCGGTCGGCGTTGTTGAGGTTCTGGAAGAAGCGCAGGCCCGGTGGGCAGGAGGGGGGAGAAGCGAGCTCGTCGTGGTGAAAGTAGGCGTCGCCGCAGTGCAGCAGCCAGCCCTCGCCGGTCTTGATCGCGACGCCGCTGTGGCCCAGCGAGTGCCCGGCCAGCGGGATCAGCAGCACCTCGCTGCCGAGGTCGGGCAGGATGCGCACGCCGCCGAAGCCGAACCACTCGTCGCCTTCGCCGTCGTGGCGGAACCACTTCGGGTTGTGCTTCCAGTGCACGGGGAGGTAGCGGGGTCGATCGCGCAGACGCGGTTCCATCGCCGCGTCGAGCTCGCGGCCAAAGATGTGCACCTCGGCGTCCGGGAAGTCGGGCAGCCCGCCCGAGTGATCGGGGTCGAGGTGGGTGGTGACGATCTGCTTCACGTCGCTCGCCGAGAAGCCGAGGCCCTCGACCTGCTTCAGCGCCGTCTCGCCGAGCTCCGCCCGTGGCCGCATGATCGCGAAGACGGGTCCGAGCTGGCGCGGATTGCGCGTGTCCTCGGTACCGAAGCCAGTGTCGAGCAGGACGAGGCCGTCGTCGGTCTCGATCAGCAAGCAGTGACAGACGATCCGGCCCTGTTCGAGCAACCCACCCTCGCCGTTGATCAACCGCGCCCCGTTGGGGCAGAGCGTCCCGCAGTTGAGGTGGTGGATGCGCATATCGACCGCGGGCAGTCTATTCCCGGTGGAACGAGCCGGCGACGCTCAGGAAGATCGCGCCCATTCTGTCTATCGTTGGGCCGACGCCGGAGTGATGGAACGGTAGACATGATTGACTCAAAATCAATTGTCCGAAAGGGCGTGCGGGTTCGACTCCCGCCTCCGGCACTAGGGCTCGCGAGTCAGGCCGGCAGCGGGGCGCCGTCGTCGGGCGAGGCACCGGCGCCGTAGTCCTCGCCGTAGCCGATCGGGCGCTCCTCCTCGACGTGCCAGTTCTGGTTGAAGCCGTAGAGGGCGACGGCGATCAGGACCAGCTGCAGCAGGGCGAGGATGATGACCAGCGTGCCGATCACGGGGGAGGGGAGCAGCCCTTCGTCGAAGCCGGCCTTGTCACGGGCGAACCAGCTGTTGGCGCCGACCGCGCAGAGGATCGCCAGGATCATCGAGAGCGCGGCGGCGACCGGGAGGATGCCGCGGCTCCAGCGGAAGACGAGGAAGGCGAAGAAGGCGTAGAGCGCGGCGTAGATCAGGCTGATGACCCCCATGCCGGCGCCGCCTGTCATCAGTGAGAAGCCGGTGATCGCAATCAGGGCCGAGAGCGCGGCCGTCGCGGCAAGCAAAAAGACCAGCACGAACTTGGTCGTGACCGACCCGGCTTTTTCCCGATTCGGCCGCCACAGTTCGTAGCCCGGCCTGACCTCTCCTACCGCCACGCAAACGATCATAGAATCTAGAAGCGACGCAGCATTGGTCGCGCGTTAAGCCCGGTGCGTCCGGGTGCCACGCGGGCGTGGCGGAATTGGCATACGCGCCAGGTTTAGGTCCTGGTGGGCTTCGGCCCGTGGGGGTTCAAGTCCCTCCGCCCGCACTTAATTAGCATGGCCTTCTCGGGGCAGTGGCCCAACTGGCTAAGGCACCGGTCTCCAAAACCGGCGATTCCAGGTTCGAGTCCTGGCTGCCCCGCTTTGCTTTCGCTTTGACCTCCCAGTTCTCGATCGGGCTGGTACCTTCCGCCGCCTGTTGACCCGGCTCTCGACCATGCTTCTCGCGGCTCTTTGCTCCGCCGCCCTCGTGGTGCCAGCGACGGCGCAGGCCGCGACGATCGTCGGTCCGGTGCCGACGAACCCCGGTCCCGAAAGCAGCACGCAGGCGATCAACTGGCCAAATGGCTCGCTGATCTTCACGACGATGGGCCCGGCCGGGCAGCAGCTGACCGCGCCCGCCGACGGCACGATCACGAGCTGGCAGCTGTACACCGATGCGGTGGGAACGGAATCTTCGGTCCAGCTGCGTGTACTGGCTCCGCTTGGGGGCAAGGAATACAAAGTGATCCGCTCCGGTCCGGTGCAGCCGATCGAACGCGGTCTCCAGCGGTACTGCCAAAAAGAACGCGCTCCACACCTTTCCGGTCAGCGTTCCGATCTCCGCCGGTGACATGGTCGGCGTCGCTCTCTTCCGCTCGAGCACGAGCCCCCTGGAGCCCGCCCTTCCCGCCGTCGAAGGCCTGGGCTGGCAGTACGGCTGCCTCACCTGTGAAGCGGGTCCTGTGGCCGACGGCGGATCGGCGATGGCCCAGACGGTTCCCAACCAGTGGGTCGCGATGACCGCTGAAATCGACGGTGAAGGCGGCGGCACCGAACCGCCCGCCTGCGTCGGCAGCCTCTGCTCTGCCCCGACGATCCCAACAATCCCTTCGCTGGCGCTTCCTCCCCTGGCACTCCAGTCTCCACAGGCGCAGATCAAGCCGAAGAAGTGCAAAAAGGGCAAGAAGCTCAAGCACGGCAAGTGCGTCAAGAAGCACAAGCACAAGAAGAAGTCGAAGCGCTAGTTCTCAGGCTTTGTGACGGCGCTGACGTAGAAGAAGCCGAATAGGAAGCGCTTGGTTTCGACCGAGCCGTATGCGGCGAGGTCGCTCCATGGATCGGAGTAGGCGTCGCCAGGGGCGTACTTGACTAGAAGGCGGGCGATTGGATCGAGCAGACGGTAAGGGCCGCCCTGGGTCAAGCCCATGTCCAAGACGACGACGCGCGAGGCGGGGCGCAGGCGCTCCCAGGCTCGTGCCAGGGCGGCCCGCGGTTCTGGCATGGCCGAGTAGCTGAGGCTGAAGAGCACGCCATCGACGTCACGGTCGATTTGGAGCTGGGTGGCGTCTTGCTGGAGCAGCTGGATGTTTGACCAGCCGCGTCGCTCGATTAGCTTGCGCGCCTCGGCCAGCATCCCCGGCGAGGCATCGACGCCGACGACCGTCCCGCTCGGGCCGACCGCCTCGACCAGGTAGGGGAAGTTGCGCCCGCTGCCGGCGCCGATCTCCAGAACGGTGTCGCCGGGCTTCAGCCCGAGTGCTGCCACGGCCCTGCGGCGGGCCGGCGGAAAGATCAGGTACAGCGGCTCAAGCACGCTGTAGGTGCGCGCTATACGGTCATAGCGCCTGGTGTTGGCGCTCTGGGACCTGCGGGTGGGGTGGGCTTCGGTATGGGTTTCCACGGAGGGGAACTTATGCCTACTCGCCGAGTTTCTCTCCTCGTCACATTTCCTTCCTACGGTGGCCACCACTGGCAATTCGAAGAAGGAGTGGCGAATGCGTTTGAGGCAGGCAGCGGCGATTCCGGCGGTGGCGGCGATCGCACTGAGCGGGGCGGTGGCGTTCGGCGGTTGTGGCAGCGACTCCAGTGCGGCGACCAATGGATCGACGACGGACTCGATGCATCACCAAGCGATGAAGCACGATGACGCGATGAAGCAGAAGGGCCACGCCATGAAGCACGAAGGCGATTCGATGAAGCACGAAAACGGGTCGATGAAGGACCACGACAAAGCGATGAAGCACGAAGGCTCCTCCGATGACCCCATGGAAGGCTGAGCCGGAGCCGCTGTCACTCCGTAGTCCAGTGAGCGAAAGGCTTATGCGATGGCACTGCTGATCATCTTCGGATTCATCGCCGGCGCCGCCACGGCGCTCTCGCCCTGCGTGCTGCCGGTGCTGCCGATCGCGCTCTCGGCGGGGGCGACCGGCGGCCGGCGGCGGCCGCTGGGGATCGTCGCCGGACTGGCGGTCTCCTTCACCTTCGCCACCGTGGCGCTGGTCTACGTCATCTCCGCCCTCGGCCTGCCCAACGACTTCCTGCGCAAGCTGGCGATCGCCGTCCTGCTCGGCTTCGGGATCGTGCTGATGATTCCGCCCCTGGCCGCTCGGCTGGAGGCCTGGATGAGCCAGTTCGCCAGCCGGGCCGGCGTCGCCAAAGGCAAAGGCGACGGCTTCTGGTCGGGGACCGCGGTCGGCGCCAGTCTCGGCCTCGTCTATGCGCCCTGCGCCGGGCCGATCCTGGCCGGCGTGATCACCGTCTCCGCCTCGCAGTCCTTCAGCACCGGTCGCCTGGCGGTGGCGCTGAGCTACGGGATCGGCTCCGCCGTCGTCCTCTACTTCCTCATGCTCGGCGGGCGCAAGGTGGTGCGGCCGCTGGCCCAGCGCGGCGTCGGCCTGCAGATCGCGATGGGCGCGGTGATGGTGGTCGTCGCCCTGGCGATGCTCGGCAACTACGACATCCGCTTCCAGAACCACATCGCCAGCAGTCTGCCCAGCTTCCTCGTCAACCCGACCAAAGGCCTCGAGGACACTGCCTCGGCCAAGACCGCGCTCGCCGACATCCGTGGCGACGGTGGTCACGGTGTCGGCAGCGAAGCCAGCGGCGCGGCTCCGGAAACCGGCGCCGACGGCAAGCTGAAGAAACTGCCGGTGCTTGGCGTGGCACCGGAATTCGTCGGCACCGAGCAGTGGTTCAACACGCCCGGCGACAAGCCGCTCACCCTCAGCGGGCTGCGCGGGCGGGTCGTCCTGGTCGACTTCTGGACCTACAGCTGCATCAACTGCATCCGCACCCTGCCCTACCTGAAGGCCTGGGACGCGAAGTACCGCAAGGACGGCCTGACGATCGTCGGCGTGCACACGCCCGAGTTCCCCTTCGAGCGCGAAGCGAGCAACGTGCAAACGGCGATCGACGAAAACGGGATTCGCTACCCGGTCGTCCAGGACAACGAACAGGCGACCTGGAACGCCTACGGCAACCAGTACTGGCCGGCCGAGTACTTCATCGACGCCCAGGGCCGGGTCCGCTACGTGCACTTCGGCGAGGGCGAATACGGCGAGAAAGAGAAGGTGATCCGCGAGCTCCTGGCCGAAGCGGGCAAACCGGTCAAAGGCAAGGAGACGCGGGTCCGCGCGATCGCTCCCTCGGCGACCGTAACTACCCCGGAGACCTACCTCGGCGCCGCCCGCGCCGAACGCTTCACCAACGCGATGCTCTCCCCGGGCTCGCACGACTTCACCGCGCCGAAGTCCCTGCCGCCCAACGAATTCGCCTACCACGGCAAGTGGCGTATCAGCCTCGACTCGGCGACCGCCGGGGCCGGGGCATCGCTCGACCTCAACTTCGGCGCCCGGCGCGTCTACCTCGTGCTCGGCTCGCCCGGCCGCGACCGCAAGGTCAGGGTGCTGCTCGATGGGCAGCCGATCTCCAGCGCCGATGCCGGCTCCGATGTCCACGGCGGCGCCGTGACCGTGGCCGGCCAGCGCCTCTACAACCTCGTCAACCTGCCCAAGGTCGGCCACCACGTCCTCACCCTGGAACCGGAAGCGGGGGTCGAGGGCTATGCCTTCACCTTCGGTTAGTCGCGAGTCCGCCCGGCCAGGCGCGACAATCGCGGCGATGGCCGACTCCTCCCAGGGCACCGTGCTGGTCGTCGACGACGAGCCGACGATCCTCGACGTCGTCGGCCGCTACATGGAGCGGGCCGGCTATGAGACTTACCGCGCCGCCGACGGGCCTGAGGCGCTGCGCCTCGCCGCCGAGCACCGTCCCGACCTGGTCGTGCTCGACCTGATGCTGCCCGGGATCGACGGGATCGAGGTGATGCGGCAACTGCATGAGGAGCCGGGGCCGCGGATCGCGGTGATCATGCTGACCGCCCGCGGCGAGGAGTCCGACCGCCTCGTCGGACTGCGCCAGGGCGCCGATGACTACGTCGTCAAGCCCTTCTCGCCGGCTGAGCTGGTCGCCAGGGTGAACGCGGTCCTGCGCCGCGTCTCGCCGCCTGATGAGGAAGCGCCGCCGATCGAGCACGGCCCACTGCGGATCGAGCCCGCCACCCGCAGCGCCTTCCTCGACGGCGAGGAGCTCTCGCTGACGATGCGCGAGTTCGACCTGCTCGCCTACCTCGCCGCGCACCCCGGCCGGGTCTACTCGCGCGACCAGCTGATGGAAGCGGTCTGGGGCGAGCCCTTCTTCGAGGACACCAGCACCGTCACCGTCCACGTCCGCCGCCTGCGCGCCAAGCTCGGCGACGACCCGGCCGAGCCGCGCTTCATCGAGACGGTCTGGGGAATCGGCTACCGGTTGCGACCGTGAAGCGCGCCGTCGTCATCGCCGTCGCCGCCTTCCTGGCCGGCGCCGCCGCGGTCGCCGTCCCCGGTCACATGGGGGCCGACCAGATCCTGCTGGTGCTGCTGGCCGCCGCCGGCGCGGCGCTGGCGGCGGCGCTCGCGGTTCGCCTGGCGATGGAGGAGCGCTCCCGGCGCGAGATCGAGGAGGCGCGCCGCCAACTGGTCGCCGCCGCCTCGCACGACCTGCGCACGCCGCTGGCCTCGCTGCGGCTGCTGGTCGAGTCGATCGACGACGGCGTCGCCACCGGCGAGACCCGCGATCGCTACCTGAAGGAGATCCGCACCCACGTCGGCGTGCTCAGCGACCTGATCGACGACCTCTTCGAGCTCTCGCGGATCGAGGCCGGCGACATCTCCTGGACGATGCGCCAGGTCAAGCTGCGAGAGCTGATCGGCGACACCGTGGCGGCGATGCGCGCGCCGGCCGCCGAGCGCGGCGTCAGCCTCGCCGCCGAGCTGCCGGCGGGCGAGCTCGTCGCCAGCGCCAACGCCGAGAAGGTCCAGCGCGTCCTCTTCAACCTGATCCAGAACGCGATCCGCCACACCCCGGCCGACGGCAGCGTCACCGTGCGCGCCCGTAGCGCCGCTGGCGGGGTCGAGGTCGAGGTCGCCGACAGCGGCGAGGGGATTCCGGCGGGAGATAGCGAGCGGGCCTTCGAGGCCTTCTACCGCGGCGACGCCGCCCGCGGCGAGGAGGGCGCCGGCCTCGGCCTGGCGATCTCGCGGGCGATCGTCGAAGCCCACGGCGGCAAGATCTGGTTCGAAGACGGCGCGCCCGGAACCAGGGTCCACTTCACTCTGAAGTCCGCCTGACAGTGGCGGATGTGAGAGGTGAGCCAAGCGGTGCTGAGCTGTTCGACCGCTCGCTCGCGACCCTGGTCCAGTCCTGGCTGTATCTCGCCGGCGGCTCGCCGGGCGCTGAGGTGATCGAGCTCGATGGTGCCGCGATCGCGATCTTCGTCCACTCCCCCGACCGCGAGTTCCTCAACAACGCCGTCCTGGCGCGGGGTGTCAGGGACCTCGGTGCGACTCTCGACACGATCGAGCGTGCCTACGCGAGCCGTGGCGTCGGGCGCTACGCGGTCTGGGTGCACGAGTCGGAAGCGGCGGTCGCGAGCGAGGTCAAGGCCAGGGGCTACGGCTATGACTCCTCGACGCGCACGATGGCGATGCCGACCGCCGATCTCACCGCAGTCGATACCTCGATGCTCGACCTGGTCGAACCCACCCTCGAGCGGTTCTGGCACGTCGACGGCCTCGACGGCCTCGTCCCGGATCTCTCCGCCGAGCGCGCGCACTTCTACATCGCCCGCGCCAACGGCGAGGACGCGGCGATGCTGATGGCTTTCGACCACGACGGCGACTGCGGCATCTACATGGTTGGCACCCGCCTGCGTGCACGCCGCCAGGGCCTCGCCACGGCACTCTCGGCACACGCGATCAAGCGAGCGGGCGAGCGCGGCTGCACCACCGTCAGCCTGCAATCGACCGAGATGGCTGAGAGTGTCTACGCCCGGGTGGGTTTCCGCGATCTTGGGCGCTTCGAGGAGCACGTACCCAGTCAAACGAGCGAGGAGGAGAAGTGACCGAGCTGACCGACAAGCAGGCCGAGTTGTGCGAGAGCAGTGAGACCGACTACTCGGACCTGAAGGCGTTCTTCATCAACTGCACGCTGAAGCGCAGTCCCGAGGTGTCCAACACGCAGGGACTGATGGACATCTCGATCGAGATCATGCGTCGCAACGGGGTGGAGGTCGACTGCATTCGCGCCGTCGACCACGAGATCGCCACCGGGGTCTGGCCCGACATGACCGAACACGGCTGGGACGCCGACGAGTGGCCGGCGATCTTCGAGCGGGTGATGGCCGCCGACATCCTCGTGCTCGGCATGTCGATCTGGCTGGGCGAGAAGTCCTCGGTCGCGACCCAGATCGTCGAGCGCCTCTACGGCAACTCGCACCTGCTCAACGACGCCGGCCAGTACGCCTACTACGGCCGCGTCGGCGGCTGCCTGGTTACCGGCAACGAGGACGGGGTCAAGCACTGCGCGATGAACACCCTCTACTCGCTGCAGCACCTCGGCTACACAATCCCGCCGCAGGCCGACTCGGGTTGGATCGGCGAGGCCGGTCCGGGACCGTCATACCTGGACGAGGGCTCGGGCGGCCCGGAGAACGACTTCACCAACCGCAACACCACCTTCGCCGCCTGGAACATGCTGCACCTGGCGCGGATGCTGAAGGACGCCGGCGGCATCCCTGCTCACGGCAACCAACGGCCCGACTGGGACGCGGGCTGTCGCTTCGACTTCCCCAATCCCGACTACCGCTGAACTTACTCGGGGGGCTTCTCCTCGCCGTCCAGCGACTGTTTGAAGCTTCGAATGCCCTGTCCGAGCGAGCGGCCGAGCTCGGGCAGGCGCTTGGGGCCGAGCACGAGCGCCGCGATCACGGCCAGGACCAGGAGGTGCATCGGGCTCTCGAGGCCGGACAGCATTAGAGAAAGCTTAAAGAGCTGACCTAAACTGCATCTATGCGTCTCGTGAGTCGTCTCACCTCGGGACTGGCGCTGGCGGTCACTGTCTGCTGGGCCTTTGCGCTTGCCCTCTCGGGCTCAACCGACACACTGCTTTTCCTGGCGCCGGCCCTGTTGATCGTGGCGCCGTTGATCGCCGGTCGCTACCTGGGCGAGGAGCTGATTGCCAAGCTTGTTGCCAAGCGGAGCCGACGACGCCCACGCCGATCTGACGCCGCACCCGCACCGGTTCCACGCCCGCCCGCCGCCTGGTCGCCCCGCGGAACTCGCCTGCTCGCCTTCTCGCGGGCCGAGCGCCCGCCGCCGCTCGGTCTCCTTCCGCAGACCTAGCGCCGGCGCCTGAGATCACCTCGGTCGCCGTGCGTGCGACCGAAGGGATCAACCGTGCGAAAGCACCTGGTGGCGCTTGCCGCCACGACCATATTGCTGCTTGGCGTTTCCGCCAGTCCGGCGCTGGCCCACGAAGGCAACCCCGACTACCGCTCTGTGATCGACCGGGTGACACCGCAGGTGCCCGGCGTCAGCTTCGAAGTCCTCTCCTACGACAGCTATATGCAGCTGCTCGACCAGCACGGCCATGAAGTCGTGATCGACGGCTATGAGGGGGAGCCCTACGCGCGCGTGCTCAAAGACGGCACGGTCCAGGTCAACGAACACTCGCCGGCGCTTTACCTCAACGACACCCGCTTCCCGACTTCGCAGGTGCCGCCGATCGCCAATCCCAAGGCACCGCCGAAGTGGAAAACGGTCGATGACTCGGGCACCTTCCTCTGGCACGACCACCGCATGCATTACGGCTCGACCGCGACCCCGCCACAGGTCACCGACACGAGCCGCAAGACCAAGATCTTCGACTACACAATCCCGCTGCGGGTCGATGGCAAGAAGGGGGCGATCGACGGCACGCTCTACTGGGTCGGCAGCCCCCAGGCTTCGAAGCTGCCCTTCATCCTGGCCGGCATCGTCATCATCCTCGGCGGCGGGGCGCTGGTGCTGTTGGCGCGACGGCGTCGCGACCGCGACGAAGGCAATGGCGATGGCGATGGCGCCGACGATGGGGAGCGCCCAGAGCGCGACGACGAGCCGGCCAAGGAAGCGTGGTAGCGATGCGACGCGCGCTGCCGGCGCTCGCTGTCCTCGTTTCGCTTTGCCTTGCCCTGCTCGCCCCTGCGAGCGCCCTCGCCCATGCCCAGCTCCTCGGGACCAGCCCGCAGTCAGGGACGACCGTGAAAGCTCAGCCCAAAGAGGTCATCTTCAAATACAACCAGCCGGTTGGCGGCACCGTGGGCGCGGTTCGCGTCTACAACGCCCAGGGCGATCAGGTCGACAACCTCGACGTCTCCCATCCCAGCGGCCATCAGTCCTGGATGGGCGTGGGGCTCAAGCCGAACCTTCCTGACGGCACCTACACCGCGACCTACCGGGTGATCTCCGCCGACACCCACATCGTCTACGGCGGACTGGTGTTCAGCATCGGGCACGCCGGCCCGGCGCCGAAATACACGGTCGCCGGCCTGATCTCCAAGAACCAGACGGGCGAGGTGACCAAACTCGCCTTCGGCGCGGTCAGGGCGCTCGACTACCTCTCGATCGCCCTGATGGTTGGCGGCTTGATCTTTCTCTTCTTCGCTTGGCGACCGGCGATCTCGGCCCTCGGCGGAGCCGGGGAGAGCGCCGCCGATGCCACGAGGGCGTTCGGGCGTCGCTTCGGGCGCTTCCTCGCCTTCGCCGTCCTCCTCGGCATCGCGGTCAGCGTCCTCGGCATCCTCCTGCAGGGGGCGAGCGCTGCCGGCGTCTCGTTTTGGGCCTCGCTCAAGGGGCCGATCATCCGCGACACACTGCACAGCCGCTTCGGCACGGTCTGGGGACTGCGCGCGATCGATTGGGCGCTGCTCGGCGCCCTGCTGATCGCGGCGTGGAGGCTGCCGCGGGCGAGGCGCTCGCTGGCAGTTCTGATCGGGCTCGGGGCTCTGTACCTGGCGATGACTCCGGCGCTTGCCGGCCACCCCAGCATCCAGAGCCCTGTGGTGATCTTCTTCCCGACCAACGTCATCCACGTCACCGCGGCGAGCATCTGGGTCGGCGGGATCGCCTGCTTCCTCTTCGCCCTGCCGGCCGCGACCCGCAGGCTGGCCCCCGAGGATCGCAGCCGCCTGCTGCTGGGCACGATGGGCCGCTTCTCGCCCTTTGCCCTGGGAGCGGTGATCGCGATCGCGATCACCGGCGTGATCCAGGCCTACATCGACGTGCGCAGCGTGCACGCGCTCTTCGGCACGACCTACGGGCTCCTGGTCGTTGCCAAGGTTTTCCTGCTCCTCTTCCTGATCGGGTTCGGCACGCTCAACCGCCAGCGCATCCTGCCTGCCCTGAAGGAGCTGGTCGAGCGCGTCGCTGCGCCCGGTTGGGTCGGCGCCTGGGCCCGCAACAGCTTCCGCGGCGAGCTCTCGCTGATGCTCATTGTCTTCGGCGTCACCGCCGCGCTGGTCTCCTACGCGCCTCCGATCGACGCGGCCCAGGGGCCGGTCTCGATCAACACGACCCTTGGCCCGGCCGAGCTGGAGATGACCGTCGAACCGGCGAAGGTCGGGCCCAACTCGATCCACCTCTACCTGATCAATGCCAAAGACGGCTCCCAGTTCACGGCGACCAAGCAGCTCACCGTTACGGCCGAATTGCCCTCGAAGCAGATCGGGCCATTGCCGCTGACGGCGAACCTCGCCGGTCCCGGGCATTACGTGCTGAGCGGCGCCGAGTTCAGTCCCGGCGGCAGCTGGGAAGTGGAGATCACCGACCGGGTCTCCGCCTATCAGCAGTACTCAAAGACGGTCACGGTGCCGATCGGATGAGCCTTTCGCATCGCCTTCCCCACAGCGACCTGGACCACTTTCCATCTGACTTAGGAGGGTTTCAATGCTGAAGCGAACCGCACTCTTTTGCCTGACCGCCGCTGCCCTGCTGCTGCCCGCAGCGGCCCAGGCGCACGTCAGCGTCCATCCCAACACGGTGCCGGAAGGCGCCTTTGCCACTCTCAACATCCGGGTGCCGGGCGAGGAAGAAAATGCCTATGCCGACAAGGTCGCCACCCTGTTTCCGGCCGGGTTCACCGACGTCTCGATCCAAAATGTCCCCGACTGGACGGCCAAAGTGGTGACCAAGAAGCTCGCCAAGCCAATCCAGACGGACGACGGGCCGGTCACCGAAGAGGTCTCGCAGGTGATCTGGACCGGGAACAAATCAGTCGACGGCCGCCTCGACAACGGCAGGTTCATGCAGTTCCCGCTCTCAATCGCCATGCCCGAAGGCATCGCCGGCAAGTCGCTGGCCTTCAAGACGCTGGAGTACTACAGCAGCGGAAAAGTCGTCCATTGGATCGGTGCCCCGAACGCCGAATTCCCGGCGCCGACCGTCAACATCACGGCCAAAGGCGGTGTCCTTCAAGACATTGCCGGCGGCGAGGCCGGTCCGACTCCCGGCGAGGTGCCGGGAGCAGAAGCGGCTCCTTCCTCGAGCTCAACCTCGTCATCGAGCGAGGGCGCCAGCGAGGGCCTCGGCATCGTTGCCCTGATCGTCGGCGCGCTTGGCCTCTTGGCGGGTGGGACGGCGCTCGTGCGGTCGCGTCGAACGGCGTAGAAGCGGAGAGTCAGCTAAGCCTGGTCAAGCATGCTGCGGGCGCACTCGACGATCGTCTCCTCGATCGGTCGCGGCGCCCATCCGAGCAGCTCTTCGGCTCGCTTGCTCGAGTACTCCTGCTTGCGGCCGAGCTGGCCGGCGACCGAGCGAACGCCGGGATCGAAAAGGCCCATCGCGCGAACGAGAAGGTCGGGAACAGATCTCTTCGGCACCTTCGGCGCGTCTGATCCCAGCTGGTCGCGCAGGACCCTGGCGACGTCCGCCATCCACTCGAAGGAGCGCACCGCGATCAGGCGCTTGCCACCGGCATCGGGGTCGCTCATCGCCCGAACTTGCAGGTCGGCGACGTCGCGGACATCGACGAGGTTGAACCCGATCCGCGGCGCGCCGGGCATCCCCGAAAGCAGCCGCTGTACGACTTCGAGCGAGGGAGAGCGCTCGCTGCTCGATACGGGCCCGAGGATGGCGCCGGGGTTGACGACCGCCAGGCGCTTCGTCTCGCCCATCTCCTCGACCAAGTCCCAGGCCGCGCGCTCGGCGATCGTCTTGGAGCGCGCATAGGGCGTGAGCGTGGGATCGTCGAGGTCGGTCCACTCCGACTCATCGAGGCGCCGCGTCGAGGCTTTGGCACTGCCACCGACGGCTGCGACCGAGGAGGTGACGACGATCCGCGAGGCCCCGGCTGCCAAGGCAGCGCGCAGCACCCGCAGCGTTCCCTCGCGCGCGGGCACGATCAGCTCGTCGGGGTCCTTCGGCTGAACCAGGGGGAACGGCGAGGCGACGTGCAGGACGTGGTCGCAGCCGCCCACCGCCTGCTCCCAGCCTGTGTCGCTTCGCAGGTCCGCGGCGAGCACAGAGAGACGATCGTCGGCCTCTGGTTCGCTCGAGAGGTTCCCCACCCTCGTTCTGACCTCGGGCTCGCGCGAGAGATCCCGCACCGTGGTCCTGACCGAGTAACCGCGGCGCAGGAGCTCGGCCACGCACCAGCCACCGAGGAAGCCGGAGCCACCGGTGACGAGAACCGTCCTTTGCTCTTCCGCCATCGTCACGAGCCTATTCCTCGTCAGCTCAGGGCGCGGTCCCAGGCGTCAGGCGGCGACCGGCACTCGCTTCTTCTCTCCTGTCGGCCCGGCTGCGGGCAGCTGATCGGTCCCGCGGCGCTTCCGATCGGGAAGCGCGAGGCGACAGATCTTCTTGACGACGCTGCCGAACTGCTTGCCCAGCGGGCCGACGTTGTAGGGGATGCCGTAGCGCTCGCAGATCTCGCGCACCTCGGTTGAGATTTCCGCGTAGCGGTTGGCCGGCAGGTCGGGGAAGAGGTGGTGCTCGATCTGGAAGCTGAGGTTGCCGGCGAGGATGTGGAAGGGGCGGCTGCCGCTGAGGTTGGCCGAGCCGAGCAGCTGGCGGTAGTACCACTGGCCACGGCTCTCGTTCTCGGTCTCCTCCTCGGTGAACTCGTGGGTGCCTTCCGGGAAGTGCCCGCAGAAGATGATCGTGAACGACCAGACGTTGCGAACCAGATTGGCGGTCGCGTTGCCGGTCAGGGGGAAGAGGAAAAACGGGCCCGATAGCGCCGGGAAGATCGCGTAGTCCTTCAGGGTCTGGCGGCGGACCTTCTTCCAGATCCCATTGATCAGCTTGCGCTTGTCGGCGAGCTTCGCTTCACCGGTGGTCAGGCGCTCGACTTCGAGGTCATGCAGGGCGACGCCGTACTGGAAGAACAGCGCCAGCAGGGTCGCGTAGACGGGGTTGCCCAGGTAGTAGGGCCTCCAGCTCTGGTCCTCCGACATGCGCAGCACGCCGTAGCCGATGTCGCGGTCCTTGCCGACGATGTTGGTGTGGGTGTGGTGCATGTAGTTGTGGGAGTGGCGCCACTGGTCGGCCGGACAGGCGTTGTCCCACTCGAACTGCTTGCCGGAGAGCGCCGGGTCGTTCATCCAGTCGTACTGGCCGTGCATCACGTTGTGGCCGATCTCCATGTTGTCGAGGATCTTGGAGAGCGAGAGGGCGGTCGTGCCGGCGATCCAGGCGGGGGGAAGACGCCCGCCCAGAGCAGGCCGCGGCCGGCGACCTCGAGCCCGCGCTGGGCGCGGATCAACCTGCGGATGTAGTTGGCGTCGGATTCGCCGCGGTCGGCGAGCACGCGCCGGCGGATCGCGTCGAGCTCCTCGCCGAAGCTCTCGATCTGCTCCGGCGTGAGGGGAATCTGGCTCTCGGTTGTGCTGCTCATTTGGCTGCCTTTCGTTGCAAGTCGGTTCAAAGGTCGATTACGAGATCGCTGAGCGGGGTCGAGATGCAGAGCTGGATCTCCTCGTCGGGTGCGGCGGAGACCTCGTCGGTGAGCAGGTTCTTGACGGTGCCGCTCAGCTTGCGGCAGGTGCAGGTGTGGCAGATCCCCATGCGACAGCCCGACTGCGCCTGGACGCCGGCCTGCTCGGCCTGCTCGAGGATCGAGGCGCCGCTGTTCTCAACTTCGAGGTTCGAGCCGGAGAAGCGGATCGATCCTGTTCCGGGCTCGCCGGCGGGGAGCAGGCTGGGGGGGAGGAAGCTCTCGACGTGCAGCCGCTGCTCGAGGCCGTTGGCCCAGGTGCCGCGCACCGCGTCGAGCAGGGCGGGGGGGCCGCAGGCGAAGGTCTCCGCCGTGGCGAAGCTGGGGTCTGCCTGGGGAAGGTGGGCCGGGCTGAAATGGCCGTCGAGCTCGCCGGCGCCGGGTGCTCGCGTGTAGGAGCGGGTCAGGGTGAAGTTCGAGCTCTCGGCGGCCAGGCGGTCGAGCTCCTGGCGGTAGATCGCGCGGCCGGGGTCTGGGGCGTACTGGATCAGCGCAATCTGTCCGGCGTAATCCTCCGCGCAAAGGGTGCGCAGAATCGCCATCAGGGGAGTGATGCCGCTGCCGCCGCCAATCAGCAAGATCGCCTCGGGGCGTGACTGAGGAAGGTGGAAGTCGCCATCGGCCTCTGAGAGGCCGAGCACCATGCCGGGCTCAGCGCGCTCCGCGAGGAAGTTCGAGACCAGGCCGTCGGGGTGGCGCTTGACCGTGATCTCCAGCTCGCGGCCTGAGCTCTCGGGGGAGGCCGGCGAGTAGCAGCGGCTGTGACGCACGCCGTCGATCTCGACTGAGACCTGTACGAACTGGCCGGCGCGGAGGCCTCCCCAAGCGCGGTTGGGGCGCAAGGTCAAGGTGACGCTGTCCGGGGTGCCGTGCCTGGCCTCAACCACCTCGGCCCTGCACTCGCCGATAACGAGGGTCGGGCTGATCTGCTCGAGGTAGCGATCGATCCCGTGCGGTCCGGCGATGGCGTCGAACAGGCGCCGGGCGGGAATTCCGCGGCGGCGAGACGGCGCTGTGGCTGTGGCTGTCGGACTCATGCTCCTCCTCTTCCCTGGGTGTTTGGCAGCAATACCCGTGCCGGAGGACAACGTAACACCAACTGACGTCACGTCAACTAGCGCGCCGTCTTTCAGTGATAGGTTTCACACAGATGGCGGCGGCCGAGCCCGAGAACACCCTGACGATCGAAGAGCTCGCCGCGGAGACGGGGATGACCGTCCGCAACATCCGCTCGCACCGGGCGCGGGGACTGCTGCCAGCCCCCGAGGTACGCGACCGCGTCGGCTACTACGGGCCCGAGCATCTCGACCGGTTGCGGATGATCCAAGAGCTGCAGACCGACGGCTTCAACCTCAAGGGGATCGAGCGCCTGCTGAGCCAGAACCTGGGACCGGCCGAGCAGTTCCTCTCCTTCAAGCGAGCGCTCGACGAGTTCGACGGTGAGCAACCCGAGACATTCACGCGTCAAGAGCTGGCCGATCGCTTCGGCACGGAGATCGACGACGCGCTGAAGCGCGCGCTCGACGCCGGCGCGTTGGTCCCGATCGACGACGATCGCTTCGAGGCGCCGTTTCCCTCGCTGCTGGACGCCGCGGAGGGCGTCGTCGCCACGGGCGTGCCGCTCGATCACGCCCTGGTCGTGATCGCCAAGGTGCAGAGCCGCTGCCGCTCCGTCTCCCACGAGTTCGTCAAGCTCTTCCTCGACGACATCTGGAAGCCCTTCGAAGAAGAGGGCTATCCGGAGGAGCGTTGGCCGGAGGTCCGCGCCGCGCTCGATCAGTTGCGCCCACTCTCGATGCAGGCGCTGGTTGCCGTCTACCGGATGACGATGTCCGACGAAGTCGAGAGGGCCTTCGGCAAGCAGCTCGAGCGCATGGCCAAACGCAAGAGCTGAGCGGAACCGGTTCGATCCCTTGCTCAGGGCCCCGGTTCCGCATCTTCGGAGCGCCAGCGCTTGTAGATGCGGGCGAAGTCCTCTCGCATCTCGGGAGTCAGGTCATCGCTCTCGAGATGGCCAGTGAGTCGGATCGTCGCCCGCATCTGCGCCAGGTACTCGGTGCAGTGTGGACAGCCCGCGAGGTGGGCCTCAAAGCGCCTGCGCTGAGAGCGCGACAGCGTTCCGTCGAGATATTCTGTGACGAGCTCGACGATCTGCCGGCAGACGAGGTCGTTGCGGCGAAGCAGCATCTTCATACCCTTACGGACTCCTCGAGCGCCTGTCTCAGCTGGCTGCGGCCGCGGTGCAGCAGGACGCGTTGGTTGCCCTCGCTGATCTCGAGCACGTCGCAGACCTCGTCGCTATCGAGCCCGTCGACGTCGCGCAACAGCACCACCGCCCGCTGGCGCGCTGGCAATCGCTTCAGCGCGAGGTCGATCGTTCCCCCCAACCTCTCGGCCAGCAGCCGGTCGTCGCTGTCCTCGACCCAGTGCTGCGGCGGCGACATCCAGGCGCCGGCGGCGTCGAAGCGGGAGCGATCCACCGCGGGTGCAGCGTCCCCGACCGCGATGCTGCGCCGCTCACGCACGCCAGTGCTCCTGGCCCGATTGACGAGGATCGCCAACAACCAGGTCTTGAACGAGGAGCGGCCGGCGAAGTTGTCGATCCCACGCAAGACGCCGACCCAGGTGTCCTGAACCACCTCCTCTGCAATGGCATCGCTGCCGACGAATGTGGCGGCGAGTCGCAGCATCGCCGCCTGGTGGCGGGCGGCGAGCAGGACAAACGCCTCCTCCTCGCCGTCGCGAAGCCGTGAGATGAGCACTTCGTCCTCGGCTGTCTCGGGGTTGGCGGGGTGGGTATTCACGCGTCGCCAGGCAAGCTACGGCGCTCACATTACGAAGCTGAGAACGCCGTAGCCTCACCTGGACTGGGCCCTAGAGGGCGACGATTCCCTCGCCGCCGACTGCCCCCGGCACGGTCACCGAGCCGATTTTGGTCGTCGTGCCTCCCGCGCCGATCGCGAACTCATCGACGATGCCGGCGGCGCCGGCCTGGACGTAGAGGAACGGCGAGCTGGCCGAGACCGCGGCGTCAACCGTGCCACCGTCGGTTTCGGTGTTGCCGAGGAACGTCAGCTGGCCGCCGCTTCCGGAGAGCACGCTGCTGAACGTGCCGCTGCCGGCGTTGGAGGCGTAGAAGACGTTGCCGGAGCGGGCGATCCAGCAGGTTGCGGCCTGGCCGGTGGGCACCGATGAGATCGGCGTCACGGTGCCGTCTCCGTGCAGGGCATAGCTCGTCACCGAGTTCGTCCCCGCTTGCGAGACGACCAGGTTGCCGCCTTGGTCGAAGGTCATCGCGAAGGGGACCGCGCCGGGCTCGGAGTTGACTACCGGTGCCGGCGTGAGCCGACCAAACGACCGTACCCCGAAGACGTCGATGGAGCTGCCGTTGGCCTTCGTGGTGACGATCAGCTGCGAGCCGTCGGGTGAGAAGGCGACCTGGCCCGGCGTGTTGACGAACTGCGGGGTCGCCGTGGGGTTGAGGCCGAGGGCGCGAGCGGATCCCGGGATCGGGAGCAGGTGGTCGAAGACCGGCCTGTAGCCCTGGACCGAGCCGCCTTGCTCGGCATTGAGCACGTAGACGAGGCCGTGGGTGACGGCGACGCTGACCGGGAACGCTCCGCCGGAGCCGATCACCTGTCGCAGGCTGAGGCGGTCGCCGGAGACGGAGAACACCGAGACCGTGTTGCTGCCGGCGTTTACCGCGTAGAGCACGCCGTTGTCGCTGTCATAGGCGAGCGAGCCCTGGGAGGCGAGATGGTCGACCACCGAGCCTTCGAGCACTCCTCCCAATCCGCCGGTGTCGTAGGTGCCGGCCTGGGTGAGGCTGCCATTCGCGGCTTGGTCGTAGGCGACGACCTGGTTGCCGGCGGGATTGTCGGTCTGGACGAAGACGGGATGGCTCCGGCGCGGCGCCGGGGGATGGAACGGCGGCCGCGTGTGGTGGAAGGATCGCGGCGGAGTGGAATGGTGGAACGGGCGAGCGCCGGATGCGCTGGCGAAACCGGCGGTGATGGCGAACAGGGCCGCGAGTGCGGCCAGCGCCATGCCGGCGCGGGTCATGACTCTCATTGAGCTTGCTCCTCTGGTTTGGGATGGACTTGCGAAGTGCAGTCCGTCGAGGGGAGCTGGCGTTACGGCAATTGTCCGGCTGGCTCTTGGCGGTGGCTGAGGTTGCGGCATGTTTCGACCTCGCCCCATCTGGGCAAGGTCTCCCTAAAGGCCTTCGAGGAAGAGGAGAAAATGACCGTGCGACGTCGCCCTGCTCACATCCGCCGTCTGGTGATCTCTGTCCTGGGTGCGGCTCTTCTCGTACTGGCCGCGCCGCTGGCGCAGGCGGCTGCCTCGCCCCTCCGCTACGTGGCGCTCGGCGACTCCTACAGCGCCGCCTCCGGCGTCCTGCCCCTCGATCTCTTCGCGCCGCCCGAGTGCCTGCGCTCGGTCCGCAACTACCCTCACGTGATCGCCGCTGACACTGGCGCGCAGCTGAAGGACGTCACCTGTGGGGCGGCCGAAACGAGTCACTTCTTCGAATCGCAGTACCCGGGCGTTCCGCCGCAGCTCGACGCCCTGAAGCAGGACACGCAGCTGGTCACGATGACGATCGGCGGCAACGACAGCGGCGTCTTCATCGACACGATCCTCGCCTGCGGCACGGCCGGTCTCTCGACCCTGGGCCAGGGCAGTCCCTGCAAGGACCGCTACGGCTCGTCGTTCGAAGACACGATCAACACCGTGACCTATCCCTCGCTGGTGAAAACGCTCAACGCGGTGAGGGCCAAGTCACCGGCGGCGAGGGTGGCGATCCTCGGTTACCCCTGGATCATGCCGGCGAGCGGCGGTTGCTTCACCAAGATGCCGATCGCTCAAGGAGACGTCTCCTATGTGCGGGGCATCCAGGCGACGCTGAACGACGCCGTCCGCCGCGCCGCTGCCGCGACCGGTTCGACCTACGTCGACTTCAGCACGGTCTCCAACGGCCACGATGCCTGCCAGCCACTCGGTGTGCGCTGGATCGAGCCGGTCCTGCAGGGGACCAACCCGGTGATCGTGCACCCCAACGCCCTCGGCGAGTCGGAAATGGCGGCGCAGACGATGGCGGTGCTCGGCCTGGGCTGAGCGGCGGGTTACGGCGCTGGGCGCAACTCGTCGAGCGAGACGACCTCGAGGTCGAAGGCCTCGTCGGCCGCGCGCCGGCGCCGGTATGGCGAGACGATCACGCGGTGCGTCTCGCCGCAGGGGCAGGGGACCTCGATCGGCCGGGTGTCGCCGGCCGGGTCGGTGTCGACCTTGAGTCGCATCAGCTTGCCGGCTGTTTTGCAGCCGAAGGAGATCACCCAGCCGTGGTCTTCGGGTTCGCTGCGTTTTTTAGCGCGGTGTGGATTGGGCATATGCCCATCCTTGCTGGTTGCGAGCCGGGCTGTCGGCCGCGGGGTGGGACCGGCCTCGGGTTGCTCTAGCTTTCCAAGCGATGGAGAGCCACGAGAGCTCAGCTCGGACGGGTTCGCAGCAGGTGGAAGCCGTCGACGCCACCCGGCGCACGCTGCTGGCCAGCGAACGCACCGAGCTGGCCTGGTGGCGGACCGGCCTGACCGGCCTGGCGGTCGCTCTGGCGGTCGGCCGGATCGTCCCCGGCCTCGACGACAGCTCCCATCGCTGGCCGTATGTGATCGCCGGGGTCTGCTTCGCGCTCTACGGCATCGCGGTGATCGCCTATGGCAGCGCCCGTCGCCGCACCGTGGAGATGGCTCTCGCCGAGGGTCGCTTTCCCACTGCGCCGCGTCTCGCTCACGCGGCCCTGGCGGTGGGGGGCGTGATCCTCGGCCTCTTCACCGTCGTCCTGGTCCTGCTCGATTAGTCGCCCGTCGGCTCCTCGAAGACGGCGCCGATTCGCTGCAGGACGCTGCTGGTAATTCGCAGCTCCTCGTCGTCGACCCCCTCCAGTGCCGCAACCCAGCGTTCGCGCCAGAGCGCCTTGGTCGTCTCGACCCGGCGCCGGCCAAGGGTGGTGAGTTCGATCAGGACGACTCGCCGGTCGGTCTCCGAGCGGACGCGTTTGACGTGGCCGTCCGTAGCTAGGTGGTCGAGCATCTGCGAGACCGTGGCGGCGCTGAGGCCGGCGACGTGGGCCAGCTCCCCGGCGGGGAGGGGGCCGCGCTCGCGCAGCTCGGCCAGCAGCTCGAACTGGGCGTGGCTGATCTCGCCGCCGAGTAGGTGGGTATCGCGGCCGCGCAGCCGGCGCAGGCTGCGGTAGGCGCGGCGGAAGGCCTGGCCGAGCTCGGTCAGGCGCTCTTCGCGCGGGTCGCCGGCGCTCGCTGCCGGCGGTGCGACGACTTTTGTGCCGCCCTTAGGCACCGAGCGGCTCCAGCTCGACCTCGGCGATCTCCTCCGCCTCGGTCGGCGTGTGCGGGGGCGTCTTCCGCTCCGCACGCAGCAGCACGACGCAGGGGATGAAGGCGAGGGTGGCGATCCCGAAGGCCCACCGGTAGGCGGTGCCGAAGGCGCCGGCCAGCTCCGCGGGCGTGCTGGCGCCGGCGCTCGCTCGCTGCAGCACCACAGCCAGCACAGCGGTGCCAATCGCGCCGCCGACTCGCTGCAGGACGTTCATCTGCGGCGTCGCGTCGGAGAGCTGGTCGGTGCGCAGCGAGGCGAAGGCGACGGTGGTGGTGGGGATGAAGGAGAGGCCGATGCCGACGCCACGCAGCAGCAACAGCAACGAGATCCCGAGGATCGAGGTGTCGGCGCCGATGAAGGCGAAGGGCAGCGAGGTGAGGCAGAGGATCGAGACGCCGACGATGGCGACGCGGCCGCCGCCGAAGCGCTGCGTGAGGCGGGCGGTAAAGGGGGCGACGAAGAGCATGCCGAGGCCCTGGGGACCGACCAGGAGCCCGGTCACGATCACGCTCTCGCCGCGCACCTGCTGGTAGTAGAGCGGGACCAGGATCATCGCCCCGAAGAGCGCCGCGCCGAGGCCGAAGGTTGTGAGCGAGGCGGCGGCGAAGATGCGGTTGGCGTAGAGGCGCACGTCAAGCAGAGGCCGCTCGGTTCTGAGCGCGTGCCAGCCGAAGGCGAGCAGCATCGCGATCCCGGCCACGATCGGCCAGATCACGGTTGGCGCGGTGAAGCTGCCCTTGGTGCCGATCTCCGAGAGCCCGTAGACGATCAGCGGCATCCCGGTCACCAGCAAGATCAGCCCGGCGACATCCAGTTTGCCCGCCTCGCCAAGCTTTGAGTCCGGCAGCATCCGCATGCCGAGGATCGCGGCGACGATCCCGATCGGCACGTTGACGAAGAAGATCCAAGACCAGTGCAGGTTTTCCAGGATCAGGCCGCCGACGACCGGGCCGAGGATCGGCGCCAGCATCGCCGGCATTACGACAACACCCATCACGCGGCCCATGCGCTTGGGGCCGGCGACCTCGGCCATGATCATCTGCGAGACCGGCATGATCATGCCGCCGCCGATTCCCTGTAGGACGCGGAAGAGGATCAGCGAGGTGCTCGTTTCGGCCAGCCCGCAGAGCGCCGAGCCGATCGTGAAGAGGACGATCGAGCAGAGGTAGACGCGCTTGGCGCCGAAGCGCCGCGCTGCCCAGCCGGTAAGGGGAATGACCGCCGCCAGCGCCAGCAGGTAGCCGGTCGCCACCCACTGAATCTGGGCGATCGTGCTGTGCAGGTCGCGGCCGAGGGTGTCGAGGGCGACGTTGACGATCGTCGTATCGAGGATCGACATCATCATGCCGAGGATCACGACGCCGGCGATCTTCCAGACGTAGGGCTCGATGCGGTCGGTGCTCTGCTTGGCGTCAGACATTCGGTACCAAAAGGTTAAGTACCTAATGTTTCCCTGTCAAGCTTATGTGAACCTTGTACGGAAGCGCCTCGTATCTCCGGTTTCACGCGGCCCCGGGGCGCAAGCCACGACCGGAAACTCGTCCTCGAGGAGGCAGAGATGCTGAAACGAATCTCAGCGGCGCTTGCGGTTGCAGGTGTGATGGCGATCGGTGGCAGCGGCGTGGCGATTGCCAGCCACGGCGCCGATGACCCGGCCGGTCACGAGCAACATCACCACAAGGGCAAGCACCACCACGGCCGCCACCACCATCACAAGGGTGAGGATCACCACCACGGCAACGACGACGGCCCGAATCACCACTAGCCGCCACGGGCTTAGGCTTGGGGCGTGGCGCACAGCGGCGACTCGCCCCAAGTCCTGAGCAAGAAGCAGTACGAGAAGGAGCTCGCCCGCCTGCAGGAGGAGCTGGTGCGGCTGCAGGAGTGGATCGTCCACGCCGGGCTGCGGGTCGCGGTCCTCTTCGAGGGTCGCGACACCGCCGGCAAGGGCGGGGTGATCAAGCGGATCACCGAGCGGACCAGCTCGCGGGTGGTGCGCACGGTCGCGCTTGGCGTGCCGACCGAGCGCGAGAAGACCGAGTGGTACTTCCAGCGCTATGTCGCCCAGCTGCCGGCCGGCGGTGAGATGGTCCTCTTCGATCGCAGTTGGTACAACCGCGCCGGCGTCGAGCGGGTGATGGGCTTCTGCAGCGAGGAGGAGTACCAGGAGTTCATGCGGTCGACCCCGAGCTTCGAGCGGATCCTGATGCGCTCGGGGCTGATCCTGATCAAGTACTGGCTCTCGATCTCCGACGAGGAGCAGGAGCGCCGCTTCACCGCTCGCATCGAGGATCCGGTCAAGCAGTGGAAGCTGAGCCCAATCGACCTCGAGGCGCGGGCGCGCTGGGTCGACTACGCCGAGGCCAAGGACGAGATGTTCGCCTACACCGACACCAAGGACTCACCCTGGTTCGTGGTCGAGGCCGACGACAAGCGCACGGCCCGGCTCAACTTGATCAGCCACCTGCTCGAACAGATTCCCTACCAGCCGGTCTCGGCAGAGAAGGTCGAGCTGCCGCCGCGCCAGGAGCGCGCCTACGTGCGGCCGCCGGTCGATACGCAGACCTTCGTGCCGACCCGTTATCTGGTCGAGTAGCCCTCCTCCTGGTATAGCTCCATCCAGTGGCCCGCCTGATCTACTCGACGATCTCCTCGCTCGACGGCTACGTCGCCGATGAGGACGACAACTTCGACTGGGCGGCTCCCGACGAGGAGGTGCACGCCTTTGTCAACGAGCTCGAGCGGCCGGTCGGGACTTACCTCTACGGGCGGCGGATGTACGAGACGATGGTCTTCTGGGAGACGGTGGACACCGGGCCCGATCAGGAGCGGGTCATGCGCGACTTCGCCGAGATCTGGCGCGCCGCCGACAAGGTCGTCTACTCGCGCGGGCTGGAGCAGGTCGCCAGTGGGCGGACCAGGATCGAGCGGGACTTCGATCCCGATGCGGTGCGCGAGCTGGTCGCGTCGGCGAGCCGCGACGTTGGCGTTGGCGGGGCCGAGCTGGCGGCCCAGGCGCTCAAGGCGGGCCTGGTCGACGAGTGCCAGGTCTTCCTCGCCCCGGTCGTGGTGGGTGGCGGTAAGCGGTCGCTTCCCGAGGGTGTTTTCGCGCGGCTCGAGCTGCTGGAGCAGCAGCGCTTCGACAGCGGCTTCGTCTACCTCCGCTATAGCGTCGAGCGCTAGAGGCCGGTGGGGTGGCGGGCGGCAAAGCCGGGTGGTTCCACCCTGGCTCGGTGCCAGCGGGGCCCGTTGACGCCGGGTGGGTCGTCGCGGGTGTCGAAGCGCAGGCCAGCGATGACCATGAAGACGTGCTCGTTGTTGGCGTAGACGGTGATCCAGCGGCCGAGACCGCTCTCGCCCCAGTAGGCGAGCTGCCCGGAGACCATCGTCTGGTCGAGCAGACCGGCGGCGTGCAGCACGTAGCTGACCGCGCCCGAGCAGTCGTAGCCGCGCGAGAGGAAGCTGACGTGGCCGCCGCCCCAGACGTAGGGCCTGCCGTCGATCTGATTGGCGGCCGCGATCGCGCGCTTTACGGAATCCGGAGCGCCGATGGGGGCGACGGCGCGCCCGTTGGAAAGTTCTGCCCCGCAGTTGGCGCTGTTGCGAGTCGCGCCTCCGGGGGTTGGCATGCAGCCGGCGCCCCAGGGTGCCGGTTCGGCAGCGGCAAGCGGCGCGGCCGAGGCGCAGGCGCCGAGTGTTGCGAGACAGATAAGGGCGAGCGAGAATCGCCGAGCGCGCATCGCGCGAGGGTACAGTTCTGGGCGATGGGTGGGCTGCAAACCGGGACTGCGCTGCGACTGATAGTCGCGATGGTGCTTGCGGCCTGTCTCTGGTCCGCGGCCCCAGCAAGTGCGGCGACTGGCGGCAAAGACGGGGAAGACGCTGGCCCGCTCGGCCAAACGCTGATGACCGCGGCGAAGGCGAGCGGCGTGCTCGACGCGATCGAAGGCAGCCTCGTCTACCTCGGCGCCAAGTACGAAGGCGCGTCCACCGCCAAGAAGGTGGCCGCGGAGTCCACCGCTCCGGGATCGGTGTATTCGGGGGAAGGAAGCACTTACAAGCCAGGAGAACCGCTTCCGCCGGCCTCGGCCGGGACCAACGGCACGCCGATCCCGCCCCCGCCCGGCAGCCGCAGCGAGCCTTTCGTCGCCCGCATCCCGGCGACGCCGAACAAATACGGCGACCCGACCGCGACTTACGTCAGCGGCATCGCCCTCGCGCCGGCCGGTGCCCCCGAACGCGTCGCCGGCGTGATCAACGCCGCCAACGCGATCGTCGGCCGTCCCTATATCTGGGGCGGCGGCCATGGCTCCTGGTACGCCCGCGGCT
The DNA here is from genome assembly GCA_963732225.1 of uncultured Solirubrobacterales bacterium. Lineage (GTDB taxonomy): Bacteria > Actinomycetota > Thermoleophilia > Solirubrobacterales > 70-9 > VRUE01. The sequence goes on along the minus strand of CAVSYR010000005.1, from coordinate 675,920 downwards.
ACGATTGCTCGGGCGCGGTCAGCTACGCCCTGGCCGGCGGCGGCTTCCTCTCCGAGCCGCTCGCCTCGGGACCGCTCGAGAGCTGGGGCGCGCCCGGCCCCGGCCGCTGGATCACCGTCTACGCCAGCGCCACCCACGCCTACGCCGTGATCGCCGGCCTGCGCTGGGACACCGTCGGCGACGCCCGCGGCAGCGGCCCCCGCTGGCATGTCGCCGGCACGCCCCCCGCCGGCTTCGTCGCCCGCCACCCGCCCGGCTACTGAGCTCGAGGCTGAAGCGGCGGACGAGAATCGAACTCGCGTCATCAGCTTGGAAGGCTGAGGCTCTACCGTTGAGCTACCGCCGCGGATGAATCCGTAAGAATGTAATTCAGCCACGGGGAGTGGCGCAGTCTGGTAGCGCACTCGGCTGGGGGCCGAGCGGTCGCAGGTTCAAATCCTGTCTCCCCGATAGCAAGGTATTTCCCGCATGGATTCGCATAGCCACGCGCCACGCCAAATCGATCTGGCCGCGCGAGGCTATGCGGGGTGATGCGCGACGATCCGTGATACGAGAGTGATACGCGCCTCGGCGCGGGAGTGATATGAACGGGCTCGAACGACCGGCGCTTTGTTAAGAAATGTCCTCCGGCCCGCGCGAACGGAGCAGTCTCGAAAACTGTTGGCGTCGCAAGGCGCTCGTGGGTTCGAATCCCACCCCGCTATACCGAAGTCCCGCGACCGGATATCGGTTCGTGGAGGTGCGGGAGCTTCCTTCGAGCGACCAGACTGATTGGCGCGCCTTCGGATGTCTGGCCCCATACCCCGAAGATGTCGACGGTTGGTTGCGGTGCCTTGCCGACAAGTCGCAGACGACGCAGGATGTCGCGCTGGCTAATCCGGAACTATCCACTCCAGGGTGGGAGGAGGTTCTCTTAGTAAAAAAGTATTGACACTTTGGAATAAAGGATTACTCTTACTTCTATAAGTATTCGATGTGAGTCGCCGTCGGGAGCGGCCGTCTCCCTGATTTAGGAGGTCGAGATGCATTTCCGAATAAAGCGATCCACATGCATATTGGCTATTGCGTTTCCGATGCTTCTTGGCGCCTTGCTTGCCGCGCCCGCGCAGGCCACTACCTTCCGCTACAGCGGCAGTCCGTTCGCGACCGCAACAGTGACCTACGCCGGCACTTCAATCGCGCGGCAGGACCTGTACGACATGCAGCCGAGCATCCTCTACGAGCCAAGCGCACCGGGTAAACCGTTCAAGATGTGGTGGCTAGGTCAGTACAACCCGGGGGATGCCGACCTCGCCCCAGGAAACCTCGACGCCGGCGATCGCATCTACTTCAGCGAAAGCGCCGACGGCTCGTCCTGGAGCGCGCCCAAAGTCGTTCTCAAGGGTCGGGGTGCCACCAGCGGCACTGACTCGGCCGACGACCATCTTGTGGGCTCGCCTTCCGTCCTCCATATCGGCGCCACCTATTACATGTTCTATGAGGCCTACGGCAAGTGGATGGCAGCGATCGATCGCTTCTTTAAGCCCGGAGCATCCGACACTCTGGTGACGGGAGCTCCGGCATGGAATGCGGAAAAGAGCACTTTCGGCGGATACAACTTCGAGACCACCCTCGGCTTTGCCCCCTATCTGTCGAAGTCGGGCACGATCCCGATCTATTCGGGAGGGGTGACCTATCCGGATGGCAAGGTGAATAGCTTCCTCGATCGCTCCACCGCCGCCTGCTCGCAGGGTGTGGTCGCCTCCGGAACCTGGAAATGCCGAGCGGGCGGAAAGCCCGTCTTCTGGCTCTACACCAAACCCGGAAGCGGCCGGGTGCCGATTTATTCCTGCTACGACATGGGCTTCAGGAACACGTTTGCATCCAAGGACCCCAACTGCGAGGGACACGGGGTTCCAGGCGCACCAGACGGAGGCAATTACTTGCTCGGGTACGCAGCCGAAGTGACGCCCTCGTCTAATGGCCAGCCGGTAGCCCAGACCGCACCCGATATGGCTCGCGCCAACCAGAACCGAATCATGCTTGCCACCTCCACTGACGGCGTCAACTGGACGCGAGTGCAGGGTGCGGAAGACGGTGGGGCAATGATCGCGCCGGAAAAAACGTATACGACGTCATATCCGGCTAGCTGTACGCCGGACACGCAGTATGACCTGAACCGGGCCTATGGCTCGGGGTACCCCAGTGCACTTGAGCGAGAAGGCTTCCTCGAGCTCTACTTCACCGATGATTCGCAGGCACCGGTCAGCGACTGCAATCACCCGCTCGGTCAATGGCGAATCCGCATCCCGATCTCTCAAATCACTCAACCTGCTGCCTACAAAGAAGCAAAACGGCAGCCAAACGCGCCTTACGGCGATGACATCAAGTGGAGCCCCGCCCGACAACGCTATTTCGCCAGCTCCCTCAAGGCCGCGCCGGGTTCTGTACCGGGCCCCGGATTTCTGCAGTCGACGATGCTGGTGTGGTCGCCGAAAAACCCGGATCCAACCCTGCCGCCAACCTTCGACCCCGCCGATTCTCCCCAGAACAAGCTCTTCCGAGTCAGCGATACCGGTCGTCTGCCGACCAATTGGGAACCGAACGACTTCACGGGGAGGATTGGCAGTAATGGCGGCATCGCCAGTGATGGGCTGGGGCACACGATCGACGTTCCCACAGCCGATCCGAACGATTCTCCGACCGCACTCGAATACAGCGTCTTTCATCTCTTCTACGAGGCCCAGAAAAACGATGTGGCGCCGTCGCCGTTCAAGGAGGACCTCGATCACCTCGTCGTTTTTGGCTATGACAAAGCGCCCAACGAAGAAATGGTCTCTGCGCCGGCCATCTCCTCCTGGGGGCCGGGCCGGCTCGATGTCTGGGCCGTGGGGCCGACCGACGACGCTCTCTGGCACAAGGTCTACGCTGGCAACTGGTTTGGCTGGGAAAACCGGGCGGGCTCCTATACGTCCTCGCCAAGTTCTGTTTCATGGGGGGTTAACCGGATCGACACGGCTATCCGGCAGGCCGACAACAGCGTAGGACACCCTTTCTGGGCAAACGGCTGGTTCTACGACAGCCTTGGCGGCAACGTCACCTCGGCTCCCGCGATCTCCTCATGGGGAAACCCCCGTCTGGACGTGTTCGCGAGGGGAACCAACAGCACTCTCTGGCACCGCTACTACGCCGGCTTTGGCTGGTCCGGCTGGGAGGACTTGGGAGGACCGACGATCACCTCCTCACCCAACGCGGTGTCATGGGGTAGCAACCGCATTGACATCGTCGCGCGGGCTGGTGATGGCAGCGTCCATCACGTTTACTGGTGGGGATCAGGCTGGGCAAGCGACAACCTCGGCGGCAATGTGGTCGGTGCACCGGCGATCTCCTCGTGGGGTCCAAACCGGTTGGACGTCTTTGCGAGAGGCACGAACAATCATCTTCTGCACCGCTACTGGGCCGGCAGCGGCTGGTCGGCATGGGAGGACCTCGGCGGCTCACTCACGTCCTCACCCAGCGCGGTCTCCTGGGGTAGTGGCCGCATCGACATCGTCGCCCGCACGACCGACAACAGCATCTACCACGTCTACTGGGACACCAACGCCTGGTACAGCGACAACCTGGGAGGGGCTAACAACTAAGCAAGGGGCGGCGGTTGGCTTAGGTGGCGACGCGGGGATTAGCGGCGATTTCGGTCGATTCCGCATCTCGGCTGGAGCCTCAAAAAAGCTTGCACTCGGGGCTGCAGCTCAAATCCTACCTCCCCGACTAAAGGTCTTCGCTGCACTTCTCCACGGGAGCTAGTACGGGAGGAGCGCCACGACGAGGGCCGCCAGCAGCACCGAGAAGATCATCGGGACGAGGTAGACAGTCAGGTAGATCGGGCCGTTGCGAAAGGGAAGAACGGTCTCGATGCAAGAGATCACGCCGGTGAGGACGGAGGCGGGCAGGGTCAGGCCTTGGGCCAGCCGGGATCCCAGGCCGACTTCATGGCCTGCGTAGAGCCGAATCAGGGTTAGCTCGCGGTATGTCGGTACGGACATGAAGCCGAGGCCCGCGCCGGCCAGCAGACCGATGCCGGCAAGCACGCCGTTCTGCTTGAGCATGTCCGAGAAGAGCAGGACAGGCGTCAGCCAGAAAGTTTCCGCGGCGTTTCCGCTGACGATGTTGGGTCTGGCAAACAGCGTCGGAAAGGCGAAGACGCCCAAGCGCTCGCCACGCCAGATAATCACGGTCAGCGCTATGACCGAAAAGGCGAATGCAAGGAGCCGCGGCAGGAGCACGAGCGCCGCGACCCTGCCGTCGGAGACGCGGCTTTCGGCGCCGGCCAACCCGAGCTCTCCGCCGGGTATCTCGTGCCAGCGGTGATTGGTGGTGTGACACCCAAGGGCGACTCCGCAGATAGCTCGCAATCCGGCCATGAGGAGGCCGGCCGGCCAGAGGAAGATGTAGAGGAGGACGTTCGCGAGCACCGTGATCGGGAAGATGGCAGCGGCTACCAGCAAGCCGCCCAGGGCATTTGCCCATCGGGCTGCGCCCCAGAAGGACAGGCGACCGTGGGCCGATACCTCCCGGTCGAGCTTCATCCTCCATCGCCGCATCGTCAGATTGCCTCGATCACAGGTCAAAACCATGCGGTGATGCCAGGCGTCCAGGCCCAGCTCCCGCCTGACCGCGCAGGCGATCACCGTTCCACCGTCGATCAGACGCAGGTGGCTGCCCGGTGAGCCGCTCAGCGCAAGCAGCACGTGACCGACTCCGACCCGTGCCTGGGCGTTCGGCTTCGCGTTCTGCGTCGCGAATCTCCTGGCGAGTATCAGCGCCTCGGCGGCGTTCACGCTCCAGGTTGGCGTCGGTCGTAAAGTCGTGGTCCGCCTCCTCTTGGGGATGAGTCTGAAGATGCGGGCCAGGACGACCATCACCATCATGCGCATCGACGCCCTATGGGCAGGCGCTTCGGGGCGGGCAACCTCTTCTAGATAGTCGACCCGTTTCCATCTCAGGCGGTCGACGGCGTTGCGGAAATTGAAGCCTCCGCGTTCGACGATCAGCAGGGGCCACGGAGTGTCAGCCTGGGCCATTACCGCCAGCAGCAGGTGGGTGGCGGAGACGATCCCTTCCCGCCTTGCCTGAGCCAGGTTTGCAGCGCAGCGGAGAGTCTCGTCGTACTCCGGGGTGTCCGTGATGGAGGTCATGGCTGGAGTCTCAGGATCTGTAGAGGCGGGCACGATCGATGAGGTACGCCCGCCGGATCCGATTCGACAACAGGCATTCGATTGTGGGTCGAGCGGCACAGTGGAGGCGGGCCAGCGGCTTGGCGCCGAGACAGTGGAGAAAGAGGCGCTTCGCTTCCGGCTCGATCGCGGCGACTTCGGTGGCGTTTGCTGCGTAGTACCAACCAGCCCCGTCAAGGTTGGCGCGGAACGAGAGACAAGAGCCGACTAGGAACCGGACGGCCTCGTCGGCGTCGGTGAGAGCGGGCTCACTAGTCAGCAAGTCTTCGTAGCGCCCGGCGCCCGGTATACGGGGGACGGCAAAGGCGCCGGTCAGGCCGTACTTCGCCGTCAGGACGTGCCGATTGAGCTCGAGGTGGTGGCCACAGTCGCTGACCAGTCCAAGGGGGAGCCCGTTTTCCAGTGCGATCGTCAGCTCCAGAACTGCACGTGATCGGTGACCGGTGAGGAACGACTCGCAGGCCAGGCCAAAGCGCGCGTGTACCGACCTTGGTTCACGGTGTAGGACGGCGACCAGGTCCTTTTCGGCGGTGCGGTATTCGCCTGCCTTGAATGCGCGTATTCCCTCTTGCTCGAGTGCTACTGCGGCATGGTTAGGGATTGCGTTCCACACTCCGTAGACGAGCAGGACAAGCATCACAGACCCGATGCCGATCCAGGTCCGCCGAACCCATGGCCGAATCTCTTCCAGGCTGGGATCCACGGCTCCAGAACGGTTCGTTTTCACCGTGGCACTCTCTCAAAATTCTGAGTCTCGGTCGGCTTCGCCCGGAATGTCTCGAGCGCTCAGGTTTTACATGGTGCGCGAGCGCGGCGGTGAAGAGCTGCCGGGCCGAAGGGAGACGCCGGTGCCGACCAGGGCGCAGTGAATGGCCTTGGAGTTCTTGTGCAGGTACTGCTGGTCGTCGTCTTCGGCGTAGTAGAAGGGGGTGGCTGGCTCGATCTCGGTGGTGATCGGGTCGTGGCCGGCGGCGCGTAGCGCCTCGTCGTATGCCTTAAGCGCTGCCCTGGCTGTCGCCTCTTGGGCGTCGTCGACGAAGTAGATGCCCGACCGGTTCCAGGTCCCAACTTCGCTGCCTTGGCGCATCCCCTGGGTCGGGTCGTGCGCCTCGAAGAAGAGCTTCAGCAGGTCGGCGTAAGAGACCTTGGTCGGGTCGAATGCCACCAGCACCGTCTCGGCGTGGCCGGTCTCGCCCGTTTCGACCTCCTCGCTGGTCGGATTTGGCGTGGTTCCGTTGAGGAAGCCGGCGGCGGTCGTGTAGACGCCGTCGACCGCCCAGAAGGCCTGCTCGGCGGCCCAGTAGCAACCGAGCGCGAAGTAGGCGACCTCGATCCCATCCGGGAAGGGCGGCCTCAGCGGCGTGCCGAAGATCGCGTGGCGGTTCTCGATCTCGTAGGCGGGCTCGCTGCGGCCGGGGAGCGCTTCCTCAGGAGTGGGCATCCGCGTCTCCACCGGATTCGACATCACGATCAGCGTACCGACCCCGTTTGTCTATTCAAGCCGCTTGATGCCGGTCGGGCACTCGCTTGACTTCCTTCCGGGCAGGGGAGAGGGTGAGACGGTGGGCAGCGCGGAGACAGGCAGCGAGGGTGCGGCGGGTACTCCACCCGTCAATGCCGGAGAAATGAAGCTCGAGGTCGTGGTTGTGCCGGTCTCCGATGTCGACCAGGCGAAGCACTTCTACGAGGGGCTAGGCTGGCGCCTCGACGCCGACCTGGCAGTGGACGACGGCTACCGGGTAGTGCAGCTGACGCCTCCGGGGTCCGCCTGCTCGATCATCTTCGGTGAGGGGGTTACGACCGCGCCGCCGGGTTCGTCCGAGGGGTTGCAGCTTTCGGTCTACGACATCGACGCGGCTCGGGCTGACCTCGTCTCGCGCGGGGTCGACGTCAGCGAGACGTTCCACGACGCGACCGGAATTTTTCACCATGCCGATGCCAACGGGCGCGTCAGCGGACCGGCGCCGGAGCATGCCGACTACGGCTCGTTCGTCGCCTTCAGCGATCCGGACGGCAACGGTTGGCTGCTGCAAGAGATCAAGGCCCGGCTTCCGGGTCGGTAAGGAGCGGGATGGCGACGGCATACGAGTCAGTGGACGACCTGGCGGCAGCGCTGAGGCGGGCGGCCGAGGCACATGGCAAGCACGAGGAGCGAACGGGCGAAGAGGACCCGAACTGGCCCGACTGGTACGCGCTTTACATGGTCCGCGAGCGCGGCGGCGAAGAGCTGCCGAGTTGATGGCGCACTGACCCGAGAGCATTCGTTCAGCGCTGTCGAACGCGAGCTGGTTGACCGCCGCCCAGCCCATTCTGCGCGATCGGGCCTGACCTTTCGCGCTGTGTGAGGAGATGAGCTCTCGCCGGGCCATTTGACAGACTGCCGCAGCCTGGGTCCGCCTGCTGTGGGAAATCGTCATTTAGATAGGAGAAAGCATGCGCAAGTTGCCGAGATCGCTGTCTGTCATAGGACTGAGCGCCCTCGCGCTAGTGGTAGCTCCTGTGGTTGCGTCGGCACAGGTCACCCTGGGCCAGCTGGCTCCGGGAACCACTAGCAGTCCCTACTGCGTTAACTCACCGTACGATTTGGTGCCGGGAACGGTCGCAGCAGGTAATGGCTACGCCGCGCCCAGCGCGGGCGTCATCACCTCTTGGAGCACCTACGCCGCACAAGGGGACGGCCAGCAGCTGAGCTTCAAGGTCTTCCGGCCTCACGGCCCCGAAGAATTCTCGGTCGTCGCCAAGGACGGGCCACGATCGCTTGCTCCGGGAGTCATCAATACCTTCAAGGTCAGCATTCCCGTGACAACGGGAGATCTGATCGGCGATCAGGACGCAAACGCCAATGACGTGCCCAACGCTTGCCTGTTTGAAACTGGCAACAGCGCCGACATCACCCTTGAAGAAGAAGGGGACGTTGCTCCGGGTGGTCAGTTCTCCACATTCGAAAATCCCGGATTCCTTCCCAACGTCACCGCGACCCTGCTGCCGCCTCCAGCAATCGGCTCGATCTCGCCGGCCGCCGGCTCGGTAAAGGGCGGTACCGGCGTCGTCATCGCCGGCGCCAACTTCGCCGAACTGCGAGGTGTCAGCTTCGGCTCGACGCCTGCCGCTAGTTACGCCGTCGACTCCGAATCGCAGATCACGGCAGTGGCGCCCGCAAGTGCTTCATTGGGTTCGGTCCCGATCGCCGTCACGACCGCCGCCGGCACGGCGAGCTCTGCGACGGCCTTCGCCTACGAAGGGTGCAAGGTGCCGAAGCTGAAGGGCAAAAAGCTCAAAGCGAGCAAGAAGAAGGCTCGCAAGAGTGACTGCAAGATCGGCAAGGTCAAGAAGCTCGGCGATGCCACCGCCAAGACCGGCAAGGTCAAGAAGCAGAGCCCCAAACCAGGAGAGATCTTGGCGCCGGGCACGAAAATCAACGTGAAGCTGAGCAGCTAGAGCAGCGACAAGAGGGAGTTTGCCATTTCGTGTCATGTATACTGACACGAAATGGCAACACGCGGCTACGGCCAGACGAAGCGTGCCGAGGCGACAGAGCGGGGTCGCCGGGCAATCCTGACCGCAGCGCAGGATCTGTTCCGCGACGAGGGGCGGTTCGAGCTTCCGCTCGACGAGGTGGCGACGCGGGCAGAGTGCAGCGAACGCACGGTGCTCCGGCACTTTGGCTCGAAGGAGGGCCTGCTGGTCGCGGCGATGGCCGACACCGCGCAGGGGGTCTTGGACTCGCGCGAAGCCCAGCCGGGCGACGTGGCGGGGTCGATCCGGAGACTGGTGGGGCACTACGAGGAGGACGGCGACCTGGTCCTGCGCTGGCTCTCCCTTGCGGATCGTTACCCGCTCGTCCGCCAGGTAACCGAGTCCGGCAAGCGGCTGCACGAGGAGTGGGTGGAGGAGGTATTCGCTCCGGATCTCGAGGCTCTGGGCAGCGGCGAGCGGCAGCTTCGCAAGGCCATTCTCGCCTCGCTCACCGATATTCACCTCTGGGCGCTGCTGCGCCGGCGTCAGGGTCTTGGACGGAAGGCGACGGAGACGGCGATGCTGGACTTGGTCGACCACGCACGGCAGGACCGATGAGGGTCCTCGCCTACACCTCACCGGCTCGCGGGCACCTGAACCCGATGATGGGGCCTTTGCTCGAGCTCGCCGCGAGGGGCGCCGAGGTTCACATGCGGACGCTCGCCTCCGAGGTCCCGGCGGTGCGGAATGCCGGCTTGGAGTGCGAGCCGATCGACCCCCGAATCGAGGCGATCGAGATGGACGATCACGACGCCAAGTCGCAGGTTGCGGCTGGGGAAAGGGCCTTCGAGGTCTGGGCGAGGCGCGCGGCGATCGAGGTGGGTGACTTCGAGGCAGCAATCGCCGCCGTCTCACCCGATCTTGCCCTGATCGACACGACGACTTACGGGGCTAAGGCAGTCGCCGAGCGCGAGCGGTTGCCGTGGGCAGAGTCACGGCCCTTTCTCCTCGAAGAGCCGGCCCCAGGGGTACCCCCGTTCGGGTTTGGGCTGCGGCCGATGTCCGGTCCATTCGGCCGCCTTCGCGACGCCGCGCTGGCCCGCTTGAGCGCTCGCTTCGACGCCAAGGCTCGGCTGCCGACCGTCAACGCCGGCCGTATTGCCGCGGGCCTTGCGCCGTGCGCGACGATCGCCGAGGCGCGGCACCGCGCCGCGCTAACCCTCTATTTCACCGCTGAGCCCTTCGAGTACCGGCGGCAGATGCCGCCCGGCGTGCTCATGGTTGGCGCTGGGGCCTGGGATCCGCCGTCGGCCCTGCCGGTGGAGTTGCCCGACGACGAGCGACCGCTGGCGCTGGTCACCTGCTCGTCGGAGTTCCAGGACGACGGCGAGATCGCCGCCGCCGCGCTCGATGGGTTGAGCGGCGAGTGGCGGCTCGTCGTGACCACGGCCGGTGTCGACCCCGCGACCCTGCCGACAGCGGGTGACGCGATCGTCGAGCGCTTCCTGCCGCACCGGCCCCTGCTCGAACGCGCCTCCGTGGTCGTCTGCCACGGAGGTATGGGGATTACCCAGAAGGCCCTCTCGTATGGAGTGCCGGTGTGCGTGGTGCCCTGGGCGCGCGACCAGCTCGACGTCGCGGCTCACGTGGTCGAGGCCGACGCCGGCGCCAAGCTATCCCGCCGTAAGCTCTCTCCAATGCGCTTGGCGGCGGCCGTCGAGGCGGCGCGGGAGTGCGCCCCCGGGGCGGCTCGCGTCAAGGCCGGCTACGAGGCAACCGGGACAGCGAAGACCGCCGCCAAGGCGATCGAACGCCTGCCGTGCTGACGCTCGTTGAGCCCCATTCGGTCAAGTTGGCCAGCCGACGGTGTGGGCGCATTACCATGGTCAACGATGCTTTTCGGTCAGGAACACGTCGAGCGCTACAGGGCTACCGACGGCGTCGAGGGACATGAGTGGCAGGGGACGCAGACGCTCCTGCTCACCACCACCGGGCGCAAGTCAGGTGAGCCGCGGACGACGCCGCTGATCTACGCGCCTGAGGGCGACTCGTTCGCGATCGTCGCCTCCAAGGGCGGCTCCGACGAGCCGCCCGCTTGGTACCTCAACCTCTCCGAGAACCCCGAGGTCGAGGTCCAGGTCAAGGCCGACCGTTTCAAGGCCCGGGCGCGGACCGCGAGCGCCGAGGAGAAGCCCGCGCTCTGGGAGAAGATGGTTGGCGAGTGGCCCGCCTACGACGAGTACCAGCGCAAGACCGATCGCGAGATCCCGGTTGTCGTGCTGGAACGCGCCGCGGCGGGCTGACGCTCAGTACGGAGCGCCCACCGCTTTCGCCCAGTCCTCGTCGACGTGGAGTTGACCCTTGGCGTCGGTGTCGACGATCACCACGGTCGCGGGTTGGCGATTGCCGTTGTGAGGGTCGATCGTGACTGAGCCGGTCCAGCCCTTCCAGCCGTTGACGCCGCTGAGCGCGTTGGTGAGCTTCTTGGCGCTGGTGCCGCCCGCCTTTTCGACGCCGTTGGCGAGGAAGTTCAGCGAGTCGTAGGTGTAGGGACTCCAGGTGCCGGGGTCTTCGTCGAATTCGTTCTTGTAGTCGGCCACCTTCGAGGCCGAGCCGGCGAAGTCTTCCGGCGCTGGAACGCCGACCACCGGACAGGCCCGGGCGGCGGCGATGCCGGCCGTTTCGACGAAGCCGGTGTCGTAGGAGGCGTAGTCGGCGATGCATTGCGATTCCACTTTCGCTTCCCGCATCTCCTTGGCGATCAGACCGCCCTCGGGGAAGTAGACGGCGGCGTAGATGACGTCGGGTTTCGTCTTCGCGAGTCTTTCGACCACGTCGGTGTAGTCCTTCTTGCCGGGCTGCACCTTTTCGAAGGCAGTCACGGTGACGCCCGCCTTTTCCAGCGAGTCCTTGAGCGCTTTTGAGACCGAGACGGTGTAGTTCTGGGTCGGGTCGTAGGCGATCGCGACCGTCTTGGCGTGCTGCCAGTCGGTCAGCGCCTTCGAGGCAACCGGGGCGATCTGGTAGGTCATCGGCTGCAGGGTGAAGCCGAGGCCGTTGGTCGAGTTGTCGGAGGTCAGCCTGATCGGCACCAGGCCCGCCTTGATGTAGAGCGGCAGGGTTTCGATCCCGACGCCCGAGTTGTAGGGGCCGACGATGCCGTCGAGGCCGGCGGCGATTGCGGCCTTTGCCGCCTTCACGCCCGTCGCCGGGTCGGCGGCGTCGTCGATTGGCACGACCTCGACCTGCTTGCCCTCGATCCCGCTCTTTTCGTTGAGCTGGCTCGCCGCGAGTTCGGCGCCCTTCAGCATTCCCTTGCCGAGGGTCGACTGTTCGCCGGAGAGCGGCGCCTCGAGGCCGAGGCGGAAGGTGCTGGAGCCACTGTCATCGGAGCTCGAGCTTCCGCAGCCCGCCGCGACGATGGCGAGACCGGCGAGGGCGATGGCCATGGCGAGCCGGATCTTGTTCTGCACGACTGGCAGCTCCTTTCGAGAGCGGAGTGACGCTTGGTTCGATTACGTTCCAGCCAGGAGGCCCTGACGATGTCCAGCCGGCTCAAGTACGTCGACCCTAACCAGCCGCGCGGCTGGTTCAGCAGCGCCTACGCGGCGTTCTCCAACACCCGTCTGGGTCGCTTCCTTTCGGTCCACGTCGTCTGGAAGCTCGATCCCCACTTGCTGCGGGCCAGCGGCGGGCGCCTCGGCTTCGACCTGATGATCCCGACGGCGCTGCTGGAAACCCGCGGCGCCAGGAGCGAAAAGTTGCGGCGCAACGCGGTGATCTACTTCCACGACGGCAAGCGGGTGACGATCATCGCTTCGAAACTCGGCCTGCCCAAACACCCGGCCTGGTTTCACAACCTGCGCGCCAACCCCGACGTCACCCTTGGCGGTGAGCCGATGCGGGCGACGGTGGTCACCGACGAGGCCGAGCTGCAGCGGCTCTGGGTGCTCGCCGACCAGGTCTTCGCGCCCTATGCCGCCTATCGTCGTGAAGCCGCGGAGGCGAACCGCGAGATCCCGATCGTGCAGCTCTAGCGCCGCGGGCGCCCAGCGTCACCGTCTAGCCCGCCGTTGCCCCTGGGCAGCTGGAATTTAGCGACCGCGGGAGTGGGGTCCGTGACTCCGGTGGTGTCGAGGGCGATGACTTCAAAGGTGTGTCGTCCGGGGCGCAATTTGCTGTAGGTCTTTGGCGATCTACAGGGCGAGGGGGGATGGCTGTCGAGTCGACAGAGGAAGCTGCCGCCTCGCTCGTCGGAGCGGAACCTGAAGGCGGCGCCCTGCGCATCTGGCATCAGCTTGCGCCTGACGATCGTCGTGCTCGGTGCGGCGTCGGGCACCTGGGCGCTTGCCAGGGAGGGGAAGACTTGAACCGTGGAATCCCCAGGCGGAGTGAGTGGCATCGCGATCCAGAGCGGGAAGCTACCCATCCAGGGGCCACCTTCTTCGCCGTAGTCGTGCCTTCCGTCGACCGCGAGGTAGTAGGTCTGACCGGCCGTCACCGGGAAGGTCGAGAAGCCGGATTCGAGGACCGGAGTGAGGGCGTCTACTGCATCGCCCGTGTAGAAGCCGAACTCCTGGCTGTAGAAGCTGCAGCAGAGCGCTATTTCGGCAAGTCCCGACAGCGGGGCCGTCCACGAGTACCACACGGATGCGCCACCCGGGTCACCTGCGTGGTTGGGCTCCCCGCTCTCCTTGGTCGCACCCCAGTTGTAGCCAAAGGCCGGCGCTCGGTAGAGGTTGGGGGGATCGAATTCGCTGAAGACACGTTCAAGTGGCGTCGCGTTCTGGAAGTCGTCGTTGGGCGGCGGCGGCGTGGATTCGATCCGGAGCGTGAATTCATCTTCGGTCAGGGGCGGCCGGATCGAGGGGTTGGTGTTGCCGTCGACGGCGATCGCATAGGTGGTGCCGGCTTTGGCCATGAAGGTGAACTCACTTTGGGTGGTCGAGCAATGTGGTCCTTCGCTGGAGCTACTGACGACCCCGCTCCTCGCCACCTTGTAGAGAGCATTGAGTGCAGTGCCTTCGAAGATCGCGACGATCGGGTGTATTGGGTCGTGGCAGCTACCGATCGTGGTCCAGCCGCTGGCAGGCGCTTCCCACTTGAACCAGACCGAGTGCCCTGCGGAGGGTGCTTCGAGTGACTCGCCCGCCTCTGCGGTCGCGCCCACATTCGACCCGGTGACTTCAACTGGTAGTGCGCTGCCAATCGCCTCGCGGTTGGCGAAGTCATCGTTTGGGGGAGGGACGGCAAGCGCCGTGGGGATCCACAAGGCGAAATAGGCGAGCAGCAGTCCAGCGACGGCGATTGACACGGTGAGTCGACCACGTTCCATAGTTAATTCTTAGCGGTTAGGTCAGTCTTTCCGCTTTTGCCGACTCGGGTCGGCGGCCTGGGCAAGCCGTTCCGCCCCCTCGCGCATTTCGGCTCCGGCCTCCCGGGTTGCGGCGACGGTCTCTTCGCCGACCGCGGTAAGGCCCTCGCTCGGCTTGCCACCGACGATGTCGCGGAACGCTTCCTTGAAGCGCTCGGTGCGGCGGTCGGGCTGGAAGCGATCTTCGGCCTTGGCCTGCTTCTTCGGTCGGCGCTCGCCGTAGCGGCGCCTTCCCCAGCTCGAACCCGGCTTGCCGATCCGGCAGGCGCCGTAGATCGCGATCGGGAAGACGAAGAAACCGACCACCCCGTGCATGATCCGTCCCTTGAGGAAGCAGATCGCGACCATCAAGAAGACGAAGAGGGTGGCGAGGATGCTGGTGATCACCACGGCGGGGGAGCCGGAGTCGATTGTCAGGGGGTTGGCGCCTAGGACGATCAGCAGCATCACGGCGGCTGCGATCACGGTTGCGTCGATCGAGCTGCGCCCCTCCTTCGCCCAGTAGACGTCCTCCAGGTGCACCCAGAGGGCGAACTCGTCGATCGTCAGACCAACTCCGATGCCGAAGCCGAGCGCGCAGATCTCGGTGTATGGCGTGCGGCCATCGGCGACGAAGGCGAGGGTGCCGGCGACCATCATCGTGACGATCCCGAAGACCAGGTGGTGGACGTGGACACCGCTCTCGCTTTCGACGTTCCCCGGCCACCAGGAGACGCTTTCGCTGCGGATGATCCGCGTGCTCATGCGGATGAAGGCGAAGGAGCCGAGGAAGCCGACGAGGACGAGGAAGACCGCCTGCTCGTGGTTCTCTTCGAGGTTGCCCCAGAAGTTGGAGATGATTGAGGCGGTGGTCATGCGAGGCGTTCGAGTTTAAGCTGGCTCTCGGCAAGCGGGACCACGAAAGGGAAGAGATGCAGAGCTGGGACCTGAAAATCGTCGTAGCCGAGCCGCACCAACCGCGGATTCTGGCCTCGGCCGACGATGCGCGGACGATCGTGCTCGACCTTCCGGCTGGGGAGGAGCTGCAGGAGCATGAGGTGCACGAGCGGGCCCGGCTCATCGTCGTCAGCGGCGAGGTGGATGTGACGGTTCCCGCCGGAGAGGCTGTTTCGGCAAGTCCGGGCCATCTCTTCGAGTTCGACCCCGGTGAGCGTCGCACGGTCACCGCAAGGTCCGACGCCCGCCTTTTGCTGATACTCAGCCCGTGGCCGGGCGAGGGTCATCCTGGCGCGATGACGATCGAGGAGAAGGGCGAAGCGCGCGAGCGCGCCGCCCGGCACGCCTGATGTCCGCTCTGGGACCGGAGACCGCCGCGGTCGACCTTGCCGCTGCGCTGCGAGCGCGCGAGCTCACCGCGGTTGAGTTGCTCGAGGACTGCCTCGCCGCGGTCGACGCTCACAACCCCGAGCTGAACGCAGTCATCTGGCGCGATGACGAGGCCGCTCGGGCGGCTGCCCGCGACGCCGACGCGCGGATCGCGGCCGGGGAGGAGGCGCCGTTCCTTGGCGTGCCGATCCCGATCAAGGACCTGACCGCGGTGGCGGGCTGGCCACTCACCTATGGCTCCAACGGCGCCGGCGACGAGCTCAGCGAGGAGAGCGAGCTGGTGGTCGAGGCGCTGCAGCGGGCCGGCTTCGTGCTCTGCGGTCGCACCAACACGCCCGAGTTCGGTCCGCTCACCGTCGCCGAGAACTCGCGCTACGGCAACACCGTCAACCCCTGGGACACGGGCCGCGCTTCGGGCGGCTCCTCGGGTGGGGCGTCCGCGGCGGTGGCGGGCGGCATGTTTCCGATCGCCCACGCCAACGACGGCGGTGGCTCGATCCGCATCCCCGCCGCCTACACCGGGCTGGTCGGCCTGAAGAGCAGCCGCGGTCGCATCCCGCGCCGCGCTCAGACCTGGATGGGCGCCGTGGTCGAGGGCGCGATCACTCGCACGATGGCCGATGCCGCGGCTTCGCTCGATGTCATGGCCGGTCCCGATCCGCTCGCCTGGTTCAACGCGCCGGCACCGCAGCGCCCCTTCGCCGAGGAGGTGGGTGCGCCGGTCGAGAAGCTGCGGATCGGCCTGATGGCCGAGGCGCCGCTCGGCCTGCCGACCGATCCCGACTGTGCCCAGGCCGCTCGCGACGCCGCCGCGCTGCTCGAGGAGATCGGGCACGAGGTGGTCGAGGTCGAGGTGGGGACGATCTCCGAGGAGCTGACGCCGGACTTCGTGACGATGACGATCGGCGGCATCGCCGACTACGACGGCGTCGATTGGTCCAAGGTCGAGCCGCATAACCGCCACGCCTACGAGGCCGCGACCGACCGGGTCAGCGCCTACGAGTACGTCGTCGCCGTGCAGAGGCTGGAGCGGCTCTCGCGGCGCGAAGTGGCCCGCTGGGGCAGGGACTTCGACCTGCTGTTGACCCCGACCTCGGGCATCCTGCCGCCGCCGAGCGGTCAGGTCCTGTCCGCGCAGCACGCCGCGCCCGACCAGCCGGTCTTCGAGACCATCAGCTCGGTCTGCTTCACCGCCTTCGGCAACATCACCGGCCTGCCCGCCATCTCGCTGCCGTTGCACTGGAACGACGAGGGGATCCCGGTCGGCGCGATGCTCACCGGCGGCCCCTTCGAAGAGGCGAGGCTGATCCGACTGGGCGCACAGCTCGAAGCGGCCAGGCCCTGGGCCGAGCGGCTCGCGCCGGCCATCACGGCTGCCTAGGGCTCGACCTCCGCGAACGCCTCGGCCAGCAGGCGGACGCTCTGCTCGATCGCCGGCTCCGGCATGCCGGCGAAGCCGAGCACGAGTCCCGGTGGCCCGCCATGCCGGAAGCGGTGCAGCGCCAGGCCCTCGACCCCGACGCCACGGCTTGCAGCCGCGCTGGTCAGGGCAGCCTCGTCGATCCCCTCTGGCAGCTCGGCCAGCTCGTAGAGACCGGCGGCACCCTCCTCGACCTTTGCCTGGGGCAGGTGGCGATCGAGGGATTCCATCAGCGCCTCGCGGCGGCGCTGGTAGCGCAGCCGCATTCGCCGCAGGTGGCGATCGAGCTCGCCGCGTTCGATGAAGTCCTGCAGGGCGAGCTGGCCGATCGCCTCCGAGCCGCGGTCCTCGATTGCCTTGACCGAGATCAGTGGCCAGCCGAGCCAGGACGGGGTCAGCATCCAGCCGAGTCGCATCCCCGGCACCAGTCGCTTGCTCGCCGAGCCGATGTAAGCGACGCGCTCGGGGGCGAGCCCCTGCAGGGCGCCGACCCCGGCGCGGTCGTAGCGCAGCTCGGCGTCGAAGTCGTCCTCGACGATCAGCCGCTCGCCCCGCTCCGCCCACTCGACCAGCTCGGCCCGCCGCTCGCTGCTCAGCACCGCGCCGGTGGGGAACTGATGGGCGGGGGTGACGATCACCGCCGCCGCCTCGCTGCGCTCGAGCAGGTCAACCCGCAGGCCCTCGCCGTCTACGGGGATCGGCTCGACTGCCAGACCGGCCTGCTCGAGGATCAGCCGGTGGCTGTGCCAGCCCGGGTCCTCGAGCGCGACGCTGGTGACGCCGCGGCTGGCCAGCCAACGCGCGATCAGCGAGAGGCCCTGGCTGAAGCCGGTGCAGACGAGCAGCTGCTCGGGGTCGGCGGCAGCGCCGCGTATGCGCCCGAGATACTCGGCAAGCGTCTCGCGCAAAGCCGGGACGCCGCGGGGGTCGGGGTAGTCGACGGCGTCGATTGGGGCCTGTCGCCAGGCCGCCCGCAGCGAGCGCAGCCAGCGGTCGCGGGGGAAGCCGGCGAGATCGGGGAGGCCGGGGTCGAGGCGGTGGGTGAAGCTGGGCCGCAGCGAGGGGGAGGGGGCGCGCTGCGCCGCGGCCCGTACGGTAGGCGCCACCCGCACCGGGGCGCCCTGGCGGGCGAGCAGGTAGCCCTCGGCGGCGAGCTGGCCGTAGGCCTCGCTGACGACGCCGCGCGAGATTCCCAGCTCGGCGGCGAGGCTGCGGCTGGAAGGGAGTTGCGATTCGGCGCCCAGGCGACCGCTGCGGACGCCCTCGCGAATTGAGCGCTCGATCTGTTCGTGCAACGGCACCTCACCGTTGCGGTCCAGCTCAACCAGCAGGGTGGGACTAACTGGTCCATTAGAGCGTGCCATTACTGGCACTGTATAGCGGACCAGTGTCGCCGTACGATGATTTCGGATGCAGTGTGAGCGAGATGAAAGCGAGGCGATGCGATGAGCCGGGTCACGATTGTCGGAGGTGAAATCGCCGGACTTACCGCCGCGATCACCGCGGCCGAAGGTGGAGCATCGGCGCGGCTGCTGGAGGCACACGATTCGCTCGGCGGTCGCGCTCGCAGCACGGCCGGCCCCTACAAGGCGAACTTCGGTCCCCACGTCATCTACAAGGACGGCCCGCTCTGGTCATGGCTGGCCGAGCGCGAACTGCTGCCGCACTACTCGGGCCCGCCACTGGCCGGCATCCGCTTCCGCTGGCAGGGCGAGATCCGCCGCACGCCGCCACTGGGGACGGTTCCCGCCGTCCTGCGCCTGCGCGGTCGCGAAGCGCCTGTAGATCAGGACTTCCGCAGCTGGGTCGCCAGCCACTCCGATGAGCGCACGGCGGCGATGCTCTCCGCCGCCGCCGGCGTCTACACCTTCCACCACGACCCCGGTGAGCTCTCCGCCGCCTTCGTCTGGAAGCACTCGGTCCGTGTCCTGCTCAGCCCGCCGCCGACGGCGCGCTACCTGCATGGCGGCTGGAGCTCGTTGATCGAGGCGCTGGAGATGCGGGCACGCCGGCTCGGGGCCGAGATCGAGACCGGCCACGCGGTCGAGTCCCTGCCCGAAGCGCCGCTGATCGTCGCTACCGAGCTGGGCCGGGCGGCAGAGCTGCTCGGCGACGACTCGCTGAGCTGGCCCGGCGGGCACACGGTCTGCATCGACCTTGGCCTTGAGCACCGCCGCGGCGACCCCTTCATCGTCTCCGACCTCGACGAGTCGGGCTGGGTCGAGCGCTTCAGCGCCGCCGACTCCTCACTGGCGCCAGCGGGCGAGGAGCTGGTGCAGGCGCAGATGCCGGTGCGGCCCGGCGAGGGCACCGAGGCGGCGGCGTTGCGCCTCGAGCGCTTGCTCGAAGCGACGTTCCCGGGGCTGGCGGAGCGCGAGAACTGGCGTCGCCGTCAGGTGATGGACGGCCGCAGCGGCCCGCTCGATCACCCCGGCAAGGCCTGGCGCGACCGTCCCGCCGTCGATCGCGGTGACGGCGTCTTCCTCGCCGGCGACATGGTCGCCGCCCCCGGCCTGCTCTCCGAGGTCTCCTGGGCGAGCGGCGCCGAGGCCGGGCGCCGCGCCCTCGCCGCGGCCGGCAGCCAACGCGGCGAGCTGAGGCGAGTCGCCTAGTCGAATACCGTTTGCGGCGGTGGCAAAGACCAGCGCCGGCATCCTGCTCTACCGCGGTGACGGGGATTCCCTGGAGGTTCTGCTCGTGCATCCCGGCGGCCCCTTCTGGAGCAAGAAGGACGAGGGCGCCTGGTCGATTTCCAAGGGTGAACTGGAGGACGGGGAGGAGCCGCGCGCCTGCGCCTTGCGCGAGCTGGAGGAGGAGATCGGCTCCTCGCTCGGCCTGACTCCCGAGCGGCTGATCGAGCTGGGCGAGGTGCGACTGAAGAGTGGCAAGCGCGTTCAGGGCTGGGCCGCCGAGGGGGATTTCGATCCAGCGACCCTGCACAGCAACACTTTCACGATGGAGTGGCCGCCGCGCTCGGGCGAGGAGCACGAGTTCCCCGAGGTGGACCGGGCCGAGTGGTTCGCTCCCGAGCAGGCGCGGCTGAAGATCAACTCCGCCCAGGCGGCCTTCCTCGATAGGTTGCTTGCACGATGACGGAGACCGCCGAGCCAGAGCGACTCAATCAAGAGGGATTTGCGGCATTTGCGACGCGGGCCGGGGAGGACGCTCCGGTGGTGATGCTCAACCTGCTGCGCTTCAAGCCCGACGGAGGCCGCGAGCGCTACGCCGAGTACGGCGCGGCGGTGACGCCGCTGCTGGAGAAGGCCGGCGGTCGCGCCGTCTTCCTCGGCGAGCCGGCGCTGCCGCTGCTCGGCGAGGGCCGCTGGGACTCGGTGCTGCTGGTCGAATACCCGACCCGCCAGGCGTTCCTCGACATGATTGCCTCGGCCGAGTACCAGGCGATCGGCCACCTGCGCACCGAGGCGCTGGAGCACGGCGAGCTGCACCCGATGAGCGCTGCCGACCAGCTCCCTTAGCCACCTGCGCTCGGCAGGTACCGCCCTATACTCGCCGGGCGATGGCAGACGGCCCGAACGCGAACTCAACGCCCAACGGCGAAGGTCCCTCGGGCAAGCCGCTGCCGCTCTCGGTGCGCCTGATTGCCGCCGGCGTGCGCGGCGCCCGCGACGTCGGTAAGGCGACCGGGATCGACCAGGCGATCGAGGCCGCCGCCGAGGAGGCGATGGTCGCTGCGGTCGAGAGCGAGGCGGTTGAACGGGCGATCGCGCGGGTGCTGAAAGGCCCGGTTGTCGAGGAGGCGATGAACAACGCGCTCGAGAGCGATGCCGTCAAGAACGCCCTGGTCGATGCGCTCGACAGCGAGCTGGTCGACGAGGTCTGGCGCCGCCTGCTGGCCAGCGACGAGGCCCAGCGCCTGGTCGAGCGGATCGCCGAGGCGCCGGAGATCCGCGCCGCGATCAGCGCCCAGAGCGTCGGCATGATCGAGGACGTCGGCCACACGATCGGCAACGGCACGCGCCGGCTCGACAGCGTGGTCGAGCGCGTCGCCCGCAGGATCTTCTTCCGCAAGCGCCGCAGCGAGCCGACCGACCGCGCCGGCGCGGTCACGCGTGGACTCGCCTTCGCCCTCGACGTGCTGATCGTCAATCTCGGCTTTTCGGGCCTGGCCGCGGTCGCGGCCCTGATCGCCTCGGCCTTCACCGGCAACAGCAACGGCGTCTCCAATGTCGCCCTCGCGGCCGGCACCGCGCTCTGGTTCGGGTTCGGCAGCCTCTACCTGGTCGGCTTCTGGTCGCTCGCCGGGCAGACGCTGGGCATGCGCTTCCTCGGGGTTCGCCTCGACCTCGATACCCGTGGCCTGCCATTCAGACGCTCGCTCAAGCGCTTGATCGGGATGGCCCTGGCGGCGATGGTCTTCGGCCTCGGCTTCCTCGGCATCCTCTTCGACAAGCGCCGCCGCGCCTGGGATGACCGGCTCAGCGGCGTCGACGTCGTCTACGAGGGCAACGAGCGCACGCCGGCGCCCTGGTCGCGGCTCGAGACCGTCGAGCCGCCCTTTGCCACCGACCCCGCTACGACGAAGGCCCCGGATTCCCGGGGCCTTCGGTCACAGCGCGTGGTCGGCTCTTCGTCTAGCTGACGGAGCCTTCCGGCCCCTCGGCCAGCTTGTAGATGATGATGATCGCGAGGGCGAAGATCGCCAGCGACCAGAACGGGCGGGCCGGGATCGAGAGCAGCGCGCCCATCGCATTCAGCGCGGCGATGAAGATGCCGAACCAGCGCCCGAACTCCGCACCGGAGAAGAGTGAGAAGGCGGCGACGAGCTCGAGCACGCCGAGGATCAACATGACCCAGCCCCAGGTGTGCAGGCCGCTGATTATGTAGGTGGCGTTCTCGGTGAAGAACTTCGAATCGCCGATCGCGGCGATGCCATAGATGATGTTGAGGACGCCCGCGACCAAAAGCAGTACGCCCGCGAACACCCACCAACCGCTGAGTGTGGTGCTCTCCTCGTTCATACCCAACCTTTCGTTAACGAATAGGCACTGTGAACTTGCGCGAGGATATTCGAGGATAACCCTCCTTTCCCTGCTCTGGTGCGGGATTTGCCAGGTTGTCCAATATGCTCCTCCGCCAGTGGACGTCGTTCGCACACCGGAGGAGAGCCTCGAGGGGCTACCCGACTTTCCCTTCGAGTCGAACTACACGGAGATCGATGGCCTGCGGCTGGCCTACCTCGACGAGGGGGAGGGCAAGCCCGTCGTCTTCTTTCACGGCGAGCCGACCTGGTCGTTTCTCTGGCGCAAGGTGATCCCGCCGGTGCGCGACGCCGGTTTCCGCTGCATCGCCCCCGATTACGCTGGCTTCGGCCGCTCCGACAAGCCCACCGATCTCGATTGGTACAGCTACGACCGCCACATCGGGCTGATGTCGAAGTTGCTGGAGGAGCTCGACGTGCGCGACGCGACCGCCGTCGTCCACGACTGGGGCGGACCAATCGGGCTGCGCCTCGCGGTCGAGCACCCCGATCGCTTCTCGCGCATCGTGATCATGGAGACCGGCCCCTTCACCGGGCACCAGCGGATGAGCGAGACCTGGCTGATGTTCCGCGAGTTCGTCCGCGAGAACGCCGACGTGCCGGTCGGGATGCTGGTCCGCGGCGGCTGCAAGCAGGACCCCGGCGACGAGGTAGTCGCTGCTTACGAAGCGCCTTTCCCGAGCCCCGAGTCGAAGGCGGGGCCGCGGGCCTTTCCGCTGATCCTGCCGACCGAGCCCGATGCGCCCGGCGCCGCCGAGGGCAAGGCGGTTGCCGACGCGCTGCGCGAGGACGAGCGGCCGACGCTGGTGCTTTGGGCCGATTCGGACATGGTCCTGCCCTTCTCCGTCGGCGAGCGGGTCTCCGAGCAGCTCAACTACCCGCCACCGCGCCCGGTCGAAAACGCCGGGCACTTCCTGCAGGAGGACGCCGGGCCCGAGATCGGCCGGATCATCGCCGAGTGGCTCTGAGCCTCTCGGCGGTCCGCTGAACCGCGCCCCGCAGCTCGTCGCGGGGCCGCTCGATCAGCAGGCGTTCGCGTTGGGGCGGCCCCTCGTCCTCGAGCCAGGTGACGGTGCCGGGCCAGTAGGGCCCCGGCGGCCTACCGGGGTGGTGGAAGACGTCGGCGTAGACCCAGCTGCCGGTGTTGTGGAGCGTGCCGCCGTCGGTCAGCGGCCATTGGGCGTCGCTCTCTTCCGGCCCGGCGCGGTGGGTGTGGCCGGTGATCACGTGGGCGGCGTCGATCCGCAGGCGCCGCATCAGCTCGGTCGCGGCGGCGATGCCGTCGCGGGTGATTGCCGCGGCGGAGACGTCGGGCGCGAAGTCGGCGCGCAGCAGCCGGTTGAGCGCCCAGATGCCGGCCGGGACGCCGGCGCCGAAAGCAGCTTTGCGCGCCGCCTTGGTGAACGCCCCGGCATTGCGGTTGGCGACCAAGCGCCAGGCACGCTCGGAGGGCCGGTTTGCCTTGCTCGCCAGGCCGCCGTCGGCGAGGCCGAAGGCGAAGCCGTAGAGCGGGCGCAGAACGCGCTCGTAGTCGCCGGGCGCGGCGGCTTCAGGCGGGCGGCGGCCGCTACGCATGACTGCCGCCGCGGCGACGCACTCCAGTCGTGGCAGGGTCATGTGGCAGTCCATGTAATGGCCGTGGGTGGCGTAGACGTCGTCGCGCAGCCAGACGCCGGGGTAGGCGACGCTGAGCTCCGCCGCACCGAGCCACGAGCCGATCCGGTTCAGCGCCTCGCTGGCGGGCAGGGCGCGGTGCTCGAGCCCGAGCGAGCCGCCACCAAGGCTGAGCTCTTCCAGCAGCGGCTCGGCCAGGCGGTGGTCGTGGTTGCCAGGGACGAGGACGATGCGCCGGCCGGCCATCGCTTCGCCGAGCTCGGTAAAGAACGGTTGGGTCAACTCGAGCACCCGCGCCAGCGGGAAGTCACGCAGCTCGAGCACGTCGCCGAGCAGGACGAGGCGGTCGGCCGAGGCGATCCGCTCGAGCAGGGCGGCGCGGATCGCCGGGTCGCTGACCAGGTCCTCGCCGGTGCCACTGCCCAGGTGCAGGTCGGAGACGATCGCGGTGCGCATAGCCGCTCAAACTAGCGGTGCAACGCTTTGCGCTCCCGCCGGGGCCGTAAGACGTTGCACATGGGTCTGGCCAGGCAGCCAGTCTGGCTAGACTTCCGCGGATGGCTGAGTTGAGCGAGGAGCGCCTGGCGCCCAGCAACGGAATTGAGATCGCCTACCAGGAGGTGGGTGACCCCGACGGCGAGCCGCTGATCCTGGTGATGGGCCTGGCGACGCAGATGATCGCCTGGGACGAGGACTTCTGCTCGATGTTGGCTGATCGGGGCTTCCGCGTCGTTCGCTTCGATAATCGCGACATCGGCCACTCGACCAAGCTCGATGGGGCGCACGTACCGGACCGCCTCGACCTGCTCCTGCGCCGGCGCGAGACCGCCGCCTACCGGCTCTCCGACATGGCCGCCGACACGGTTGGCCTGATGGACCACCTGGGCATCGACTCGGCCCATGTGGCCGGCATCTCGATGGGCGGGATGATCGGCCAGACGATCGCGATCGAGCACCCGGACCGGATCCGCTCGCTGGTCTCGATGTGCTCGACCACCGGCAACCGCTGGGTCGGCCAGCCGACGTTCAAAGTCTTCGCCCACATGCTGGCCGACGCGCCGCGTGACCGCGACGCCTTCATCCGGCGCATCCAGCGGACCTACGCGCTGATCGGCTCACCCGCCTACCCGACCGACCAGGAGCGCCTGCGGCGAGTGGCCAAAGGCTCCTGGGACCGCGGCCACAACCCGCGGGGTGTGCTGCGTCAGCTGCATGCGATCGTTGCTTCGGGTGATCGCACCGCGGCGCTGCGCAAGCTCGACCTGCCTGTGACCGTGATCCACGGCACCCGCGACAGCCTGATCCGCCAGAGCGGCGGTCGCGCCACCGCCCGCGCCATCCCTGGCGCCCGCCTGCACCTGATCGAGGGCATGGGCCACGACCTGCCCCGCGAGCTCTGGCCGCTCTTCACCGACGAGTTCGCCGGCACCGCCGCAAAGGCAGGCTGGCAGACCCCCGCCCACCAGCCCGCTTGAATGCGGCTGAGAGGAGTCGAACCTCCACGAGCTTTCGCCCACACGGATCTGAACCGTGCGCGTCTACCAGTTCCGCCACAGCCGCGCGGAAGGGCAATCTATCGATTCCCAACGCCCAAGCCCCAGCACCCCGGCCCGACGACGCCCCCGCCCCTCTCGCTAGAATGCCCCTTCCTCGCCGCTATCGTCTAGGGGACTAGGACGCCGGATTCTCAGTCCGGAAACCGGGGTTCGAATCCCCGTAGCGGTATGGCTCTGGCAAGCCGATCTCATCGGGTCGTCCTTGCCGGCCGGCGAGGATCTCGGCGACCCCGACTCGTCGGCTTGATCGCAGCGCCGTCCGCTACCTCCAACGTCGTGGCGCCCCAGCCAGGTATTCCGTGTAGCCGCGCAGGGCGGCTGGCGAGACCAGTGCCCGATAGCCGAACAGGTAGCCGAGGAAACCCAGGGCGTCGTGCCGGGGATGGAATCCGAGGCGGCGAAAGACGTGGCGCTCCTGCCACCTTCGCAGCAGCCCGTAGATGACCAGGGTGATCGGCAGCACCAGCATCGACCACCATGAGAACAACAGTGGATAGCCGGCGATGAAGAGGACGATGCCCGGGATCCAAAAGAAGACATAGCCGAAGTCGAGGAACGGCACGAGGTAGTCGAGCCCGCAGACAAACTTGGCCAAGACCCTCGGCTGCTCGGTCGGCGGGTGGCGCCGAAGGCCCTCCAGCATCCCCTGTGCCCAGCGCGATCGTTGACGCAGGAGTTGGCGAACCCGCTCTGGCGCCGCGGTGACGCCGAGCGCGCACGGCTCGTACTCGACGAGCCCACGGGATCCCATCATCGACCAGGTGAGGACGATGTCCTCGCCGATCGCGTCGGGCCAGCCCCCCACGGCGCGAACGTCCTCCGTCCGGTACGCGGAGAATGCGCCCTGGGCGACGAGGGTGCTCTGGTAGGCCGCCTGCATCCGCTTGACCCCGTTGATCCCGAGCCGGTAGTCCCAGCCCTGCATCCTGGTCAGCAGGTTGCGCGTCGGGCTCTGAACCACAAGGGCGCCCGCGCAGGCACATACATGTCTCTTTCCGGGCTCGCCCATCAGCCTGCTGACCAGATACTTCAGAGCGTCGGGGTGCAGGAGGGTGTCGGCGTCGACGGTGACCACGATCGAGGTCTCGACGCTCTCCAGAGCTCTGTTGAGCGCCCGCCACTTTCCCGCTTCCGGCTCAAAGGTGCGTCGCAGCTTCAGCCCGCGACGCCGCGCCGTCTCCTCGGCGACCTCGGCGGTGCGGTCGGTCGAGTCGTTGTCGGCGAGGATCGCCGTCAGCGGCCCGTCGTAGGAGAGGTCGGCGATCCGCTCCAGGGTGGGTCCGATGGCCGACTCCTCATCCCGAGCGGCGGTCACGACGGTCACGGGAGGCCACTCGCCCTGTGGCCATGGGCCAATGGGTGGATCCAGCGATGTAACGCGGTAGCGCAGTGTGATCAGCGTGAAGACCATGAAGCCGATCAGTACGGCCGGGACGTAGGCGAGGAAGGTCGGGATTACCCACGCCATCACCGGGCCGATCGCATCGCGCAGCTCTGCCCGCCATGGAGATGACGCCCAGACGGCGAACCCGACGTAGGCAGCAGTCAACCCGAATGCCACTGTGAACCTGAATGTCGTGACGGACATGTCTTCAGCGTTCCACAGCGGATGGGTGATCCAGACCGCTCTCGAATGAACGTCTAAGTGCCACCTCTTCTGAGGCCAATAACGATTTCAATAGGTTTGAACAAGAAATCTATACTCGTCCCGAGGGGCGGTTAAAGTGAGGGTTGAGTAGCACCCCCTAAAGGAAGGAGTTCAAATGGAGGCTGGTCAGAGTTCTAGGCCACCTGCCGGAGGCCAGCGTTCCACCTGGATCGCCTTCGCCGGAGTGATGATGGTGATCCTCGGTTCCCTCGATGCGCTCTGGGGGCTGGCGGCGATTCTCAACAACGAAGTGGTCGTGGTCGGCGGTCACGGCGCGCTGATCTTCGACCTGACGACCTGGGGCTGGGTTCAGCTGTTCCTCGGTGCTCTCGTTGGGCTTACCGGCGTCGGCCTGATCGTCGGTAACGCAGTGAGTCGCGTCCTGGGAATCTCCCTCTTGGCCATAAACGCCATCCTGCAGATCGTCTGGTTCTCGGCGGCGCCGCTGTGGGCGTTCCTGATGATCATCCTCGACGTCGTGATCATCTACCAGCTGATGGTCAACTGGTCTGAGGAGGCGTGACGATGCTGCTCGCAGACATCAGCTTCGGAGAAGGGCTGCTCTTCATCTTCGAGTTCTTCCTTCTGTTTGCCTGGATCTGGATCCTGATCTCGATCATCGGCGACCTCTTCCGCGACCACGAGCTGTCCGGTGTGGCGAAGGCCGTCTGGGTGTTCTTCTTGGTCTTCCTGCCGTTCCTCGGGGTGCTGCTCTACCTGATCGTTCGCGGCAACGGGATGCGCGACCGCACGATCAAGGCCCAGGTGGATGCCAAGAAGGAGTTCGACAGCTACGTTCGGGAGCAGGCTCACGCTGGCTCTCCCGCGGACGAACTCCACAAGCTCGCCGAACTGAAAGACAAAGGAGCACTCTCGGCTGAGGAGTTCGATCGGGCAAAGTCAAAGTTGCTTGCCTGAGTGCAGTCGGCGATCGCGCTGGAGGCCCTGGGGCGCATAGATAGGAACCACTTTTCCTGAGTGCTTGTGTGGTTCGGCGTAGATCTGGATGCTCGCGTGTGCCGGGGCGGGGGGTCGAGCAAGTGAGAGCGGGGGCTGGGGTCTGAAGGGATGCAGGCACCGGCCCCCGACAGCAACTCGAACAGGGAATCGAAACCGCCGGCTAGTCTCGTCCGCCGCCGCCCTCCGCTCGAATCGCGGCAATGGCTGCCTCGATCGAGGGGTAGAAGTGGTCTTTGTCGAGTGTGTTCATCAGCCCGTAGCGCAGCGTCAGCTGCTTGAGGCGATCGCGCAGCTCGACGAAGGCGAGGTGAATTCCCGCCGCGTTCAACTCGCGATCGAGCAGCTCGAGCATCTCCGCCGCGGTCACGTCGACGTCGGTGATCGCCTCGCACTGCAGGACGATCCACTCGGGTTCGCGCTGGCTCGCAAGGCCCCTGATCTCGTCCCGGAACCTGCCCGAGTTGGCGAAGAAAAGCGGCGCCTCCCAGCGGTAGACGACGACGCCCGCGACCTCTTTGGCGTCAGGATAGGCGCTGAGGTCGTGCCATCCCTCCAATCCCTGCGGGCGTCCCAGAACGGCGCCGTGCGGCCACCAGTTGCGACGGAAGAAGAGGATGATCGCCAGCAGGACCGCGACCACGATTCCCTGCAGGACGCCGAGCAGTACGACGCCGGCGCTGGCCACCAGGGACACGCCGAGCGCGCTCCTGCGCATCTCGTAGTAGCGGCGCAGCGCCCCCACATTCATCAGCGATAGCGCTGCGGCGATCACCACCGCCGCAAGCGCGGCCTGCGGCAGGTCGGCGAGCAGTGAGTTGAGGAAGAGAAGCAGGGCCGCGACGAGCCCGGCGCCGACCAGGCCAGCCAGCTGGGTCCTTGCCCCCGACTGCTCGGCGACCGCGGTCCTCGAGCCGCTGGTCGAGACCGCGAAACCCTGAAAGAAGCCGGCCGCCACATTTGCCGCTCCGAGCCCGATCATCTCCTGATCGGGCTTGACCTCATCTCCTCGTCGGGCCGCGAAGCTGGTCGCGGTCGCGATCGTGTCGGTCAGCGAGACCAGGGTGATGCCGAGTGCCGCCAGCAGCAGTGCCGGGACGTCGCCGGCACTCGTCCAGGGAAGACCGGGTGTCGGCACTCCCTGGGGCAGGGACCCAACCGTCGCGACCCCGTGGTCGGCGAGGCCGAAGGCCGCCGAGGCGACCGTGGCGGCGACGACTCCGACGAGGATCGCCGGCAGGCGCTTGGTGAGGAGCGGAAGAACGAGCAGGATGGCGAGGACGGCGAGGCCGAGCACGAGCGTGGCGGTGTGGGTCTGGCCGAAACCTTCGACGAACGCCTTCAGCTCGGAGAGGAACGAGTCGGCGTCGGTCGAGAACCCGAACAGCTTTGGCAGCTGCCCGACGATGATCGTGATCCCGAGGCCGTTCATGTAGCCGACCTGCACCTCCTTGGAGAGCAGGTCGGCGACGAATCCGAGCTTGCCGAGGCCAAGGCCGATCTCGATCAGGCCGACGAAGATCGCGAGCATGCCGGCCAGGGCGATCGCCGACCCCGGGTCTCCGACGACCAGCAGCGGGGTGATCGAGGCGAGGATCAGGGGCGAGATCGAAGAGTCGGGCCCGAGCACCAGGACCCGCGAGGGCCCGAAGAGCGCGTAGCCAACCAGGCAGGCGATCGTCGTGTAGAGGCCGGTGACCGCCGGCAGGCCGGCGAGCTCCGCATAGGCCATGCCCTGAGGCACGAGGATCGCGGCCAGCACGAGCCCGGCCACAAGGTCGGGGCGAACGGATGGGGCCGGGTACGCTCGGATGAGCTTGAGTCCGGGCGCCCAGCGGTTTAGTCGGCCGGAGCTGTGAGGTTGCCTTTCTGAATCTACGGACCTGCTCCTCTGCATGGCTGTTCCAGTTTGTTCGAGTTCCCAGGGAAAGGGGCGACCACGCAGCATCCTCTGTCCTGCGGGAGGAAGTGACAAGCGGGAGCTGTTTCCACGACGGTGTGGCCGACGTCGAGGTAGCGCCACCGAAGTGTGATGGCGAGGGGTATCCGATGTACTAGTTCGGCAACTTGGACGGAGCGCCCGCCCTGCTAGAGCGGTAGGCCCGATACTTGGTAAGTCCAGAGAGCCTGCGAGAGGAGATTGCCGATGACGGGAAGTGCCGACTTCACCCCTGAGGAGTGGGAGGTGGTGCGGGAGGGGCCGACGAGCGCCGGGATGATCGTCTCGACGGCGCAGCGGGGCGGTAGCTTCCGCGAGACCTTCGCGATGGCAAAGGTCTACACCGAGGCCCGCAAGGAGCACGGGGACTCCGCGCTCCTCGACGAGCTCGTCTCGAGCAAGCCGAAGGTGGATCGCACCAAGGCTCACTCGGCCGAGGAGCTGAAGGAACATGGACTGCAGCGGATCCGGGAAGCGGTTGGGCTGCTCGAACAGAAGGCGACCCCGCAGGAGGTCGACGACTACCGACGCTTTGTCATCTCGCTCGCGAAGCGCGTCGCAGGCGCCAAGACCGAGGGCGACGACAAGCCCATCAGCGGGGCTGAGACCGCTGCGATCGCCGCGGTCAGCGAGGCTCTCGGCGCGTAGCAGTTCAGAGTAGGCAAACCAACCGGCCACCGAGCAGGCCGATACCGCTCACGGCCGGGTAAACAGGTCCCAGTCCCTGGTCTTGCCATCCCGCGGCCGAGACATGTATCTGCCCGCAGGCATGTGACCGTTCATTTCCTCCAACGATGCGAAGGCGGCATCGCGTGTAAGCCCCTTGCGGTGCCCGCTGGACTTCCACTTGCCTTCGACGTTCTTGTGTCTGAAGTCGAAGACCATTGCCCTGACCGTAGCCGATGCTTGCCAATGACCCCCTGACGGCCCTCATCGACCTCGCCGAGCCTGCGGTCCCTCAATCGTCGATTTTGGCCGGTTCCTAGCCGGAGACCTTTGAGAACTCGTCCACGGCCTCGGTCAGCTCGAGGCCGATCTGCCGCCACGCATAGCGGTCGACCACTTCTCCGCGGGCTCGCCGGCCGCGGAGGCGCCGGTCGTCCCCGTCGTTGACGGCCTCGACCATTGCCTCCGCGAGGCCGTCGACATCGTCGGGCGAAACCAGCCAGCCGGTCTCGGGGTCGTTGACGATCTCCGCTGGGCCGCCGCGGTCGACCGCGATCACCGGCAGCTCGCAGGCCATCGCCTCGACCAGCACCTGGCCGAACTGCTCGTGGACCGAGGCGTGAACGAGAAGGTCGCCGGCGCGCAGGAAGTCCGGCAGATCGTCGTGAGAATGCCAGCCGGCGAGGAAGACGTCCGGACAGCCGAGGCGCTCGATCGCGTCGATCGGATGCTCGCCCTCCCACTCGCCGGCGTGGCCACCGACCAAGACCAGTGCGGCGGGTTCGCCAAAGCGGGGGCGGGCCCGCGCGAAGGCCTCGATCAGCAGCGACAGGCGCTTGACCTCAGTGAAGCGGCCCACGTAGAGCAACACGGCTCCCCCCAGCGCCTCCAAGTCGGACTCCTCATAACCAACACTGCCTGGCGGAGATCCAGGCCTCCATCCCTGCGGGCTCTCGACCAGATGGCGGCGCCAATGGGCACGGCGGTCGATTTCGCAAGGGACAAAGTTCGGGTCGAAACCGTTGGGGGCGCAGACGAAGCGCTCGGGATCGAGATCGAGGGCCGCGGCGGCGCGCTTCAGGCCCTGCTGGTTGCTGACGACGATCCGCTCGCAGGCCGTCGCCCAGTCGCAGATCCGCTCGGCCCAGATCTCTGCGTGGCTCCACTCGGGCGGAGCGCCCGCCATGATCCGTTCGAGCATCAGGAGCTCGGTCCCGTGGATGTGGCCGAAGACCGGGATCTCAGGGAAGGCGCGAGCGGCAGCTTCGTTGAGCGGCGTCAGGTGGTGGAGGTAGAGCAGGTCGGCCTCGGCGGCGCCGGCGGATTGCAGCTCCCGCATCCAGGTGTCGACCTGGAGCTCGTAGGCGTCGTCGTCGAGACTGGCGAGGATCGGATCCTCTGCGTCGGGGCGATCCTCATAGGAGCCGTGCATCGGCGCCGTTTCCGCCGGTCCCGAGAAGCGCAGGGCGTTGGGGCTGCGCAGCGCCGGCGTGAAGTCGACCGTCCGCAGGTCGAGCCCGGAGTAGAAGCTGCCTGCCAGCGCGTGCTCGCCGAGGTCGGAGCGGGAGCCGGAGAGGACGGTCACCTCGAAGTCGTTTCGCTCGAACTCCCGTGCGGTCGCTCTGCAGACATGCGCGGAGCCACCGCGGGGGTAAAAGTAGATGCCCATCAAGATCTTGTTCGGAGTAGGCATCGCACCGAGGCTATCGGGGTGATGCAAAATGCCTGCTCGCGAGCTAGCGGGCGGCGAAATGCAGGGCGGTGGCGACCTCGCGGCCGCCGACGAGTTCCCGGCCGTGCTCCTCGCGGGGAGTGTTGACGAGGGCGCCGTCGATTACGAGCGAAGCCGAGCCGCCGCCGTCGAGGTTGATCGCATCGGTGGCCCCCAGATCGGCCATCGCCGTCGCCAGCTCGGCCATCGTCAGGCCCGCCTCGTCGTCGGCTCGGCCTTCGCTGGCGATTGCGATCAACTCCCGACCGGAGAGGCCGAGGGCGGCACGGGGATAGCGGCCGGCGGTGATGTCGGAGTCGAACTGGCGCGAACCTGCCGAGAAGCCCTCAGCGTCCTCTCCGCTGTGGATCAGCGAGTGCCCGCCGGCGACGAGCATCGGTCCCGCCTGGAGCAAATCCCCCGCGGGTTCGAGGGGCAGTTCGTGCCGTGGAGCCAGTTGGACCTGGCCGTGGTCGGCGTAGATGCAGGCCCGACGCCCTCCCCAGGGCGGGTCGAAGGGCCGGGTCGGGTGGACGCTGCCACCGATCCGCAGGTCCCCAAGCGGTGGGCCGCCGGGTCGCAGGTAGAAGCCGCCGACGATCGCGTGTTCGGCGCCGTTCTCGATACACCAGCGCAGCACCGTGGAACAGGGCTCAATCGCGACGACCCGGATATCGAAGCGGGCTTGCTCGAAGCGTGCCACCTGGACGGTGGTCGCAGCGCCGTCGGAGAGGGTGAGCCTGACACTCTCGAGCGCAGGTCGAGGAACGAGGACGGAAGGCCGGCGACTGGGGTGGGAGGGTTCACGCATGGCGCGATGACTCGTACCGAGACATGCAACAACACTTCCGGGACGTATTTGTTTCCAGTCCGAAAAGTCTCGGCTCGCTCAGGGGTCCAGGTCCGCGACAGGCGCTCGGTAGGGGCCCGGCTTCGGCCGCGGCTCTCCGCCGGGAAAGGCCAGTCGCAGGATGGTCCGCTGAACCATGCCGAACTGCTGCCAGAACGGCCCGCTGTTGTAGGGGAGCCCATAGCGTTCGCAGACATCCTTGACCTGCGGGGCGATCTCCGCATAGCGACTGCTCGGCAGGTCGGGGAAGAGGTGGTGCTCGACCTGATAGCTGAGGTTTCCGCTGGCGACATGGAAGAGGGGACCGCCGTCGATATTGGCGGCGCCGACCATCTGCCGCACATACCAGGCGCCCCTGTTCTCGTCGACGACCTCCTCGGCGCTGAAGGTGTAGGTCTGGTCGGGGAAGTGGCCGCAGAAGATGATCGCGTAGGACCAGGCATTGCGGACGAGGTTGGCGGTCGCGTTGGCGGCGGCGGCCCTGCGATAGGTCTTCGCGCCACCGCGCAGGGCGCGGATCAGCTTGGGCGCGAGCCCCTCGCGACCACGGGGGCGGCCGTTCTCGCCGGATGATCTGAGGAGCTCGATGCCGAGGTCGGCGGCGACCGCGGCCAGGCCGCTGATCAGCGGCCACGCGACATAGTCCTTGACTACCTGGCTCTTTGCCTTCGCGCGTATGCCCTCCAGCTCCCGCTGGATCTGTGCTTTGGACTTGGTGCCCTTGCGGATCGCCTCGAAGTCGAGGTCGTGCAGGGCGACGCCCCACTCGAAGAAGGCGGCGAGGATGAGGTTATAGACCGGCTGCAGCAGGTAGACCGGATTCCAACGCTGCTGCGGATCGATCCGCATGATCTCGTAGCCAAGGTCCTTGTCTTTGCCGCGGATGTTGGTGTAGGTGTGGTGGACGTAGTTGTGAGAGTGCTTCCAGGCCTCGGCGGTGGAGGCGGTGTCCCAGTCCCAGGTGGTGGAGTTGATGTCGGGGTCGTTCATCCAGTCCCACTGGCCGTGCAGGACGTTGTGCCCGATCTCCATGTTCTCGAGGATCTTCGCTGCCGAGAGCGAGGCTGTGCCGGCGACCCGAGCTGGCCCGTTGCGGGCCGCGAGCAGCAGCACGCGGCCGATCACGGCAAGGCGCCGCTGCATCTCGATCATGCTCTCGATGTATCGCCGGTCGCGGTCGCCGAGGTCGGCGAACGTACGGTCGCGGATCCCATCGAGCTCATCGGCAAGGGCCTCGAGCTGCTCCTCTGAGAGGTGCTCGAGGGGGCTCTCCGGCTTGTCGGTGGG
Source organism: uncultured Solirubrobacterales bacterium (assembly GCA_963732225.1). GTDB lineage: Bacteria > Actinomycetota > Thermoleophilia > Solirubrobacterales > 70-9 > VRUE01. The sequence continues at coordinate 641,904 of CAVSYR010000005.1, read as the reverse complement.
GGAAGTCGACGCGGTCGGGGTCATGGCGGGCCTTTCATGGGTCAGAGTGCGATCTCGATCGGCCCTTCGGGGGCGTTGACGCAGGTGCGGATCATCTCACCAGGGCCACCGTGGACGTCTCCCGTGCGGAGGTCGCGGACCTCGCCCGAACAGAGTCGCCCGACGCATGTGTGGCAGATGCCCATCCGGCAGCCGAAGGGAAGCGAGGCGCCGGCCTCCTCGCCGGCTGCCAGGATCGGCAGACCGCCGTCGCACTCGGCCTGGATCTCGCTCTTCAGGAAGCGGATCGTGCCGCCCGCCCCCTCGCCGGGGTCGCCGCCGATGATCGGTTGGAAGCGCTCCATGTGGAGCAGCTGCAGGTCCCCCTCGCGCTCCCAGTGCTCGCAGATCGCGTCGAGCATCGCCCCCGGGCCGGAGACGTAGGCCTGGCGCTCGCGCCAGTCGGGGCAGAGGGAGTCGAGCTGGGCCGGGGCAATTCGACCTCGCTCGCTAGACATGTGCAGCTGAAGGTCGAACCCCTCGTGCGATTCGTCGATCTTCCGCAGCCGTTCGGCGAAGATCACGTCATCGGCCGTCCGCGCCGAGTGGATGTGGACGACATCGCTGATTGCGTCGCGGCGGTGCAGATCGCGGACCATGCTCATGATCGGCGTGATGCCGCTGCCGGCGCTGATGAAGAGCAGCTTCTCCGGCGCCTCATCGGGGAGCACGAAGGTCCCTTCCACGCCGCCCAGGCGCACGAGGTCCCCGGGCCTGGCCCGGCGGGTCAGGTACGGCGAGACGACGCCGGAGTCGACCAGCTTCGGGGTGATGCTGATGCAACCGTCGGGCCGGCCCGGCTCAGAGGTCAGCGAGTAGGCGCGCCAGTGATGCACGCCATCCACCACCACTCCGATCCGCAGGTACTGTCCTGGCCGGTGTCCGGGCCACTCGTACCCGGGCCTGATCAGCACCGTCACCGCGTTGTGGGTCTCTTCGTCGATGCGCTCGATCCGCCCCCGCAGCTCCTTGGTCGACCAGAGCGGGTTGATCAGCTCCAGATAGTCATCGGGCAGCAGCGGCGTAAACAAGGACCGCACCGCATCCAGCGCCTTGCGCCGCACCTTCGGGACCTGCGGCGTCGCCCCCCTCTCAGCCAAGGTGACCGTTTCCGCAGTCTGGGTGTCGAGCGCACGTCAAGGTCATTTGAGACTGCTTCCCGCGAGGAACGAGAAACTAACTCCTGACAGGCACCTACGGGAGCTCGACCTCGGCGCGACCGGGGCCTATAGCGGCGACTTGGAGCGCGCCTTCTTGCCGGCGGAATGGCTCTTGTCGGCGGCGCGCTGAGAGGTTCCGAACGATTTCGACAGCAGGCGGCCGATTGGTCCCGGGGCCTTCGAGCCCGCTCTGGCGCCGGTCGAGAAGCCCTTGTCGGCGCCTCGCCGAGCGTGGTTGGAGAGCCGCGGCACCAGGAAGCCGAGGATCGCGAGCAGGATGCAGAGGGCGACCACGCCGGCGATCAGCATCGGTCGGCCTTTTGGCTGAGGTGGTGGTGGCTCATAGGTTCTCCTCGATCTCATCGGCTTTCTGGCTGTGGCGGCGGGCGCGCTCGCGCTCGCGCTCACTGCGCGCGGCGACCCCCTCCGACTCCTCGGCCAAATGGTCGGCGCGGTCGCGGTGCTCCTCGGCGATGCGCTCGGCCGCCTCGGCCACCTCGGCCGCCTTTGCTGCCTCGGCCCGCTTGGCCTGCTCCTCCTCGGAGAGGCTGGTCGCCTTGGCGGCCCGGGTCTGCGCCTCGTCGCGGTGGGACTCGGCCTGTTCGGCCAACCGCTCCCGTTCGATTCGGCGCCGCTCTTTCGCGCGCCGGGCGATCGCGACCGCGGCAGCGGCCAAAACCAGGACGACGACAACGATGACAACGATTAGAACGGTGGACATCTACGTCTCCTCTCATTGGGGCACACCCGGCAACCGCAACCGACCTGCGTAGCCCTTGAGCTCAAGAAAGAGCCGTGCAACGCAACCGTCAACCTCTTCTCAACCCGATTGACTTTCCTACCCATTTGGCGAGGGCCAAACCACCTGCACCCCCACCACTGTGGAAATTCTTGGATTGAGTACAGAGCCAGGACGCGGCCGCGGCGCTGCCGTCAGGCGCTGCTTGGATGGCTTGCCGGGTGCCGACTTCGACTCGGGTTCGGCGGCAGGGGGGCGGGGCGCCAGCGGTGCGGCGCTTGCCGGAGCCGCAGGGGAGCGTGCTATCGAGGCGGCGCGAGGAAATGGCTCGGCGAGCGTGGGAACCATCTCGGGCGCGAGCGTCTCGCCGGTGTTCTCGACCGCGAGCTCCACGACGTCGGCGCGAGCACTGGTCGAGACCCACACGATGCCGTCCTCGGGCAGGTTGTGGACGATTGCGTTGTGCACGAGGTTTGTGCTCAACTGCAGCAGGAGCGCGCGAGCCGATCTCGAGCGTCGTCTCGCCGGAGGTCTCGATCCTGACGCCGCGCTTCTCTCTCGAGCGGTTGCCGATGTACTAGTTCGGAAACTTCCTATTCTCAGTCCGGAAACCGGGGTTCGAATCCCCGTAGCGGTATGGCTGGGGTGGGTGGACGGGCTATTCGTCCCGTTCTCCAATCCACGTGGAGATGAAGTCCGGGTGCATTTGCTCAACTGCCTCGTCATCGCGCACAGAGGTGAAGCGACTGGAGGCTTAGAACGCAATCGGCCCGCAAGAGCGGGCCGATTGCGAAGCGAGGGGTTCCGTCGAACGAGAGACCCCGCCATCACGTGTCTTTATCCTAGCGCCCCGGGCGGGGAGTCGAACCCGCCAGCCCCCGCTTCGTGATGGCGGGGCCCGCGTCCGGCGGCCGGGGCGTCGCCGCTGACGCGGCATTGGCGACGCTAGCGGTCGCAGACGCACGCGATGTGCTGCAAAACGCCCGATTTTCAGGCGAAATGCGGACCCGGCTCAGTGCCGGAAATGCCGGTGCTTCGCTAAGACCATCGTCACGCCCGTGTCGTCGCGGGCCTTGATCACCTCGGCGTTGCGCTTGGAGCCCACCGGCCTGGATCACGGCGGTGGAGCCTGCGAGCGAATCGGGGTTCGCGCGAAGGGCCGCCGCCGCTGGTCCTCATCCGTGAGGTCAATCGCGCCAGTCGACCTCAAAGTGCCCGATTGGCTCGTCGAAGCCCTTCGCAACTAGGGGCCCAGCGTCGGAGAACCGGATTCCCTTTCCGCGGCAGAGGTCGTGCACCCCGGATGAGACGACGATGCAATCTGGCTGGGCGCATGCACACAGCCGCGCGGCCTGTTGCACAGTTGCTCCGAAGAGATCGTCTTGTTCAGTTATCGGCTCTCCCGCGGCCACCCCGATGCGCACCCGTAGTCCCGACTGCCCAGCGGCATTGAGCTCTTCAAGCGCCCGCTGGATTTGCACCCCCGCACCGACCGCTCGGGACGCCGCGTCGAACGCGGCCATGATCCCATCACCAGTGTGCTTGATTTCGCTGCCGCCGAACTGCGCCAGGCCAGAGCGCACTATCGAGTCGTGTTGGTGAACTAGCTGCATGGCCTCGCGATCGCCCAACTGTTGGGTGAGACGAGTGGAGTCAACCATGTCGGTGAAGAGGATCGCTCGGAAGGCGCTCTCTACATAGGGCTCGCCTGGAGGGTGAGTATTGAGCCTTCCGAAGAACCCTCGAATGCTCGCCTCGTCGACCTCGACCACGTTCAGCGGAAGCATCCCGTGCGAGGCGCTGTGGGCTGCCTCGACGGACTCCTTGTCGGGACTCTCGACGAGGCAAAATGCGCTGCCGGCCTCCTCTTCGAACCAGTAGGTGACGAAGCGCACTCCAAACCTCTCTTGCACTTCGAGATCGCGCAGATGAGCGCTTGCGATATCGGCAGCCGTTGCATCCGGAAGATCGTGGCGATCCATGAAGAGTGGCATCGGAATCGACTGTACTCCCGCGCTCAGCCGGCCAACCCAAGCCGTACCTGGGCGGTCCGAGTGATCATTCGCCGGGTGCCGGCGATGCCGCGGATCGAGCGAGTGCCAAAGTCCTCGACTCGCCCGGCAAGCTCGGTGTCGCGCGCTGCGGTCGAGTAGATGAGCTTCTCAAGCGGCGAGAAGCGTCGCCCGCTCGAGTAGTCGGAGATGAACCAATGATGGGCACGGAGCTCGCGGCGATGGCGCCGCGCGTAGGCTCCTAGGGCGCGATTGAGTTGCCGATCCGATCCGTGCAGGGCCGGGCCGACTTCCTCGTTTAGCCAATCAGCCGACTGGAATGCCCAGCCGCAACCGACGCCGAAAAGCGGATCGGACGCTTGGGTGGCATCGCCGACAAACGCCATTCCCCGCGCCGCGGCAGGGCGGATCGTGCTCGGCATCTCGAGCTTCCCGAACCATTTCGCGATCGGGCGCGCGTTGTCCAGACTTGGAGCATCGGCCAGGCCCCGGAAGTGCGCGCGAACCGCCGGCTCGGGGTCGCCGCGAAACTCGTCCAGTCGTCGCTTGGCCAGCAGCACCCCGACCATCGAGACGCCCTCCTCGTTGGGGTGTATGTAGGCAAAGTCGGGGTCGCTGAACCAGACCATTCCCCGGTTGGGATCACGCAGCGGGACGTCCTTGAAGTAGGAGAAGTAACAGAAGCGCTTGTGGGGTCGGACGCGCCCAGAGACACCCGCCATCCGCGCCACCTGCGAATCACGTCCGTCGGCGGCAACCACGAGTCTTGCCGTCAGCGTCCTCTCTTTTTCCCCACGCCCCGAAATGCGGACGCCCTCGACCTGCTCATCGCCCTCGAGTCCCACTGCCGTGAGGCCGGGCAGGTAGTCCACCCCTGGAGTCTCGATCGCCTGCCGGCGCACGATCGGGTCGAGGACCGAGCGCCGCAGGTTGACGCCACGCGGGCTCCGATCAGGCGGGCGTATCCACCCGTAACGCGTCCAGATATCGGCCTGGGCGCGAACGGCGCCGGCGCTGCGGATCGCCGGCCCGATCCCGAGGCGCTCGATCGCCGGCACCGCGCCAGCCTGGATGTTGTGGGTGCAGATGACCTTGTAGGCGTCGAGCTCGGGGCGCTTCTCGACCACGGCGACGCGAGCGCCCCGCAGCGCGAGTAGGCGAGCCGCAGCGCACCCGGCCAGACTCCCGCCGACGACCACAACGTCGTATTCGCGCTCAGGCATTTGGCTGGATGTTCTGGTTGACCCGGAAGAGGTTGTCGGGGTCGTATTTGGCCTTGATCTGGGCGAGGCGGTCATAGTTGTCGCCGTAGCTCGCCCGCACTCGCTCCTGGCCCTCGTCCATCATCATGTTCACGTAGGCGCCGCCGGCCGAGTAGGGGTGCAGTGCCTCGAAGTAGTCGACGCACCAGTCGCGGATGCTGTCCGCGTTGGCGGGGTCGGGGTCGACGCCGGCGAAGACGGAGCCCCAGTTGGCGTCGCGGTAGGCCCACGGGGTATCGGTCGGCCCAACGTCGTGGGCGGCCCCGTCGATCGGGTACAGGTGCATGGTCGACTTCCAGGTCGGCATCTCGGCCCCGAACTTGGCGTGGAGCGCAACGGCCTCGTCGGGGATCTCCTTGACGAAGTCAGCCCGCCAGTACCACTGGTCCCCGGCCGGGTAGACCGGGTCGAAGGCGCTCTGCAGCGCGGGCAGCGGGATCTCCTGCGGACCGTGCAGCAGCGGCTCCGGGGTTGCCTCCAGCAGCGGGGCCATCGCCTCGGCGGCATCTGCAGGGTCTCCGGAGTAGCACCAGACGACACCGCTGACCTTGCGCAGGTGGAGCTCATCGGGGAACGGCGCCGCCGGGGGGACGGAGGTGAAGGCGAAGAACCCGTTCAGCTCCCGCGGGGCGCCCAGGATGAAGTCGCGATAGGCCGTCAATACCTCGGCGCCGTCCTCGACCGCCCAGAAGGTCGGACCGCCGACGATCGTGCCGACCTCGTGCAACCGGAAGACGAAGGAGGTGACGACGCCGAAGTTGCCGCCGCCACCGCGGATCGCCCAGAAGAGGTCGGGATTCTCGTCCTCGGCCGCCCGCACCCGCTCGCCGCTGGCGAGGATGACTTCGGCCTCGAGCAGGTTGTCGATGCTGAGACCGCATTTGCGGGTCAGGTGGCCGAGGCCGCCGCCCAAGGTGAGGCCGCCGACACCGGTGGTCGAGATGATCCCGCTCGGTGTCGCCAGCCCGTGCACGTTGGTCGCCACGTCGACTTCGCCCCAGAGGCAGCCGCCGCCGACCCGGACCGTGCGGGACTCGGGGTCGACCTTGATTCTCTTCAGTCCCGAGAGGTCGAGGACGAGGCCATCATCGACAGTCCCAAGCCCGGCGCCGTTGTGGGCACCGCCGCGGACCGCCAGCGGCAGGTCGTTGGCGCCGGCGAAGGCGATCACCTTCGCCACGTCATCGGCGTCGGTGCAGGTGGCGATCAGGGCGGGACGCCGATCGATCATCGCGTTGTAGACGCTGCGGGTGTCCTCGTAGCCGGGGTCTTCGGGGCGGGTCAGCCTTCCCTTGAAGCCGGCTATCTGACTGGGCGCGGTGCTGCTCATCGGTGCCTCCTTGCGGGTTGTCTCAATCTCTTCCCGACGAGCGTAGGACGGCGGAATCCGCCTGTCATGACCCGATCTGACCCACTTTGAGCAGCTCGGATGCGGCCGTTCCAGGCGGAATGGTCAAGTCTGACTATCTTTTTCCCATGGATGCGGAAATCCCGGAGCTGCCGGGGTCGCTCCGGCCAACCTCGATCTCCCCTTTCGTCGGGCGCGCGGCCGAGCTGGAGAAGCTGCGGACGCTGATGCCGCGTGCCACGGGCGAGGGTCGTCGCGTGGCGCTGCTCGCGGGCGAGCCCGGCGCCGGCAAGAGCAGGTTGACGCGCGAGTTCGCCACTGAGGCCGCCGCCGAAGGCGTGCTGGTCCTCTGCGGGGCCTGCGATGCGGCGGTTCGGACTCCCTACCGACCCTTCGTCGAGGCCCTCGATCAGCTCGTGCGAGCGACCGATCCTGCCGAGTTGAGCGCCGCTCTGGGAACCGGAGGCGGCGAGTTGACGCGTCTGCTGCCCGATCTGCCATCTCGCGTCGGCGATCTGCCCGAGCCGGTCGAGGCCGACCCCGACACCGAGCGCCACCGCCTCCACACCGCGGTGGCGGATCTGCTGGAGAACGTGAGTCAGGTCCGGCCGCTGCTGGTGGTGCTCGAGGACGGGCACTGGGCCGATGCCCCAACGCTGTTGATGCTGCGGCATCTGGCGCGCTCCCCCGGCAGCGGCCGGTTGCTGCTTCTCGCGACCTTTCGCGACACCGAGGCCGACATGCCCGCCGGACTGGCGGAGACGCTCGCCGACCTGCGCCGCGACGAGGACGTCGTGCGAATGCGGCTCTCCGGCCTCTCCGGGGCGGAGGTCTCCGACCTGGTCAGCCGCGCCGCCGGCAGCGATCCCGACGCCGAGCTGGACGAGCTCGCGCACACGATCCACGACCTCACCGACGGCAACGCCTTCCTCGTCTGCGAGCTTTGGCGCGCCCTGGTCGAGACCGGGATCGTCGAGGTCAGTGGGGGAGAGGTGAGGGTGACCCGGCCGTTGAGCGAGCTCGGGACGCCTGAAAGCGTCCACGAGGTGGTCGGCCAGCGGCTCTCCCGCCTCGCCCCGAAGACCACGGATCTACTGGAGCTTGCCGCCGTCGCCGGCCCCGAGTTCGAGCTTGAACCGGTCCGCCGTGCCGGCGGCCTCAGCGAGAGTGAGCTTCTCGTCGCACTCGAGGAGGCGGTGGGAAGCGGCATGATCGAGGAGCTGCGCTCGCCGCGGCTCGCCTGTCGCTTCACCCACGAGATCGTGCGCAGGGCGCTCTACGATCGGCTCTCGCGGCTGCGGCGTGCAGAGCTGCACCTCCGCGTCGGCGAGGAGCTCGAGCGCGCGGGTGGTGCGTCTGACCGTGCGCTCGCCGACCTCGCCCATCACTTCGGCGCCGCGGCGCCGTTCGGCGGGACCGAGCGGGCCGTCGACTACAACCTTCGCGCGGCGAGCGCGGCCAGCGCCGGGCTCGCCTTCGACGACGCCGGGATGCGGTTGCGGACCGCGATCGAGATCGGGATCGAGGACGAGGCCAAGCGGGCCAGCGTCCTGCTCGAGCTCGGCTCTGCCAGCCACCGGGCCGGCAAGGCGACCGATGCGCAAGAGGCCTTTGTGGCGGCGGCGGAGATCGCCCGCCGGCTCGAGAGCGCTGAGCTGCTGGCCCGGGCGGCGATCGGCTATGAGGAGGCTTGCTGGCGGCCCGGAATCGCGAGCCAGGTCTCCTACGAACTGCTCGAGGAGGCATTGACCGCAGTCGGCGAGGGGGATGACGAGTTGCGGATCGGCCTGCTTTCGGGGCTTGCCCGCGGGCTCAGCTTCGTGGGCGAGCCGGAGCGGGGCGCGCTTGTGCGCAGCAACGCGGTCGCGCTGGCAAGGGAGCACGGCGACCGCAGGGCGCTGGCCTGGGTGCTGGTTCGCTCCTACTGGGCACGGGGGACAACCCCGCTCGAGGAGATCCTGGCGATGCTGACCGAGGCGCGGGACCTCGCCGGGGAGATGGGAGACGCCGAGACCCAGACCGAGGCGATGGCCTGGCGGGTGCCGACTTTCGTCGCCCTCTGCGACCTTGATTCCGCCTGGGACGAGGTCGCCGCGCAGCGAGAGATGGCCGAGCGGACGGCACAGCCGTTCATGAACCACGTTGCCGAGCACTACGGCTCGGCAATCGCCCTCTGCCGAGGGAACCTTGCGGAAAGCGAAGCGATGGCGGAGCACTCGCGCGAATGGGGCCAGCTGCTGATCGGACGCGAGGCATCTGGCACCAACGGAATTCAGATGTTCGGTCTTCGCCGCGAGCAGGGGCGACTGGCCGAGCTGGCTCCGGCGATGAGGATCCTCGCCGGAGCCGTCGACCGTGACGGCCCGTGGCGCCCCGGACTCGTCGCCGTCTTGGCCGAGCTGGGGATGGAGCGCGAGGCAAGGCGAGAGCTGGCCGCGATCGCCGCCCAGGGCATCGACGGCTTTCGGACCTCGCTGTGGACGGCGGCTCTCGTCTACCTGACCGACGCCTGCGCGGCGCTCGACGACGAGGAGATGGCGGCGCTCGTCTACCCGGAGCTGGAGCCGCTGGCCGGCACCAACGTGATGATCGGCCACCTGGTGGCTTGCTACGGGGCGGCCGATCGCTACCTGGGCATGCTCGCCGCCACGCTGAAGGAGCCGGCGCGAGCGGAGGAGCACTTCGAGCGGGCGATGGAGCTGAACCGGCGGATGGGCGCCTCGACCTGGCTGGCGCACACCGCGTATGAGTACGGTCGCTTTCTGCTTGGCCGTGGCGCTGCAAGCCGCGAGCGAGCCGAGATGCTGCTCGGCGAGGCCACTTCCCTGGCCGAGCAGATCGGGATGGAAGGACTGCTCGGGAAAATCCGCGGCCTGGGAATCAGCGCGGTCGCGGTCGACCTGCCCGACAGCCTCTCGCCGCGGGAGGCGCAGATCCTGGCGCTCGTCGCCGAGGGCCTCAGCAACCGCGAGATCGGCGGCAGGCTCTCGATCAGCGAACACACCGCGGCCAACCACATTCGCAGCATCCTGCGCAAGACAGAGTCAGCGAACCGCACCGAGGCCGCGTCCTACGCGCATCGGCACGGACTCGCTTCCCGGTAGGAGGGGTTGACGAAACCCCCGTATGCGATCTGGCGAGCGCCGGACCAAGCGGGGCAAGGACGCAGGGAGGCCGAATAGCAGCGCTATTTGGCCGACCGAGGACGCCGCACCGCGCAGTGTCCGCCGCCACCAGGCGCGTGCGGGGGTTTCGTCAACCCCTCCTAGGCCGAAATCCCCGCTACGATCAGCCGATGGCCCTCTACGTGATCGAGCGTAACTTCGCCGATCAGCTCGACCTCAGCGACGACGATGTGGAGTTGATCGAGGAGATCAACGGCGGCGAGGGAGTGCGCTGGTTGTTCTCCTTCCTCAGCGCCGACCGGCGCCGCACCTACTGCCTCTACGAGGCACCCTCGCCCGATGCGATCATGGCCGCTGCCAAAAAGGCGAATGTCCCCGCCGATGCGATCGTCGAGGTCGACGCGGCCACGCCTCAGTTCGCGGGCCGCCTCAGCGAGTGGGCCGACGCGGTCGGCTGAGCAAGCAGAGCGATGGGATAGGGATGGCCCTTAGCGGGACGTTCCAATTTCGACGCCGGAGGTGCGTGCGTGCCAGCTGATCTCCTTCACTGTGCACTTGGTGCCGGAGACGCTTGCACCGACGCGGGACAGCGTGCCGGAGGCGTGGTCACCGTCGAGCCGGCCGCTCACGCGGGCTGAGCCCCCGCTGTCGAGATGTGCTCCGAGGGAGAAGTGCCCGTGGCGAACCCGTGCGCTTCCGCGGAGGATGACCGTATTTGCGTGTGTCCTGCCGTCGTCGCACCTTCCGTGCCAGCGGAAGACAGCTGACCGAACCGCTGTCTGACTCACGACGAGGGAGATCGGCAAGTCCTGGTTTGTGCTCCCGGTGTACTTACCGGGTCTGAAAGCGGGTGGACGCGGAGCCACGATCTTTCCCGCCTGCTGTGCGCTGGCGGTTCGCCCGTTGGCCTTGATCTCTGCCGAGACCCTGACCTTCAGTGTTCCTGCATCGCTCAGGGTCTTTGCTCCCCGCTCCGACAGTCGCACCTGCACGCTCCTGCTGCCGCCGGTGGGGACCCTGAAGCGGACTACGCCCAAGCGCTCGCCCCGCACCGCTGTTGGTCCGCTCGGAGCGACGCTGACGTTGCTGTTTGCCGCACAGGCCGCCGTGCCGATCGGGCAGCTAACGGTAAGGCCGGTATCGAGCACCGTCGGGCGCCTCGATCCGATCACCTTTGGTTTGCCCGTCACCGATGCTTTGGCTCGCCCGGGGGCTGGCTTTGGTGCAGGACACAGCGCCGGGTTGTCGGCGATCTGACTCACTTCACCCGCGCTCAGGGTGCCGTCGTAGACCAGAACGCACGACACGGCCCCGCTCGACTCCTCACCCGTGAACGCGCCACTTGTGTTGTCGCGGAAGAACCGCAGCTGTCCGGATCCGAGGTCGAATCCCTGGGAAGCTTTTCCGGCGGCGACCTCAGTGCCGTTCAAGTAAGCGGTGACCTGCTCTGAGCCGTCGGCGACCGCGGCATTCGTGAGAGCGATCTCGGCATAAGAGTTGTCCAGCACGGCGTCCTTGCTGGTGCTGCCGGCGCCGTAGAGCGCCACGTGTCCGTTCAGGTTGTAGAGCCCGATGTCTGAGACCCCGCCGGCGAAGTCGAGAATGCGCCGGTAACCATCCGTGCTGGCCAGCCGAAAAACCACCACCACCGAGTTGCTGGTGGGGCTGACGAGACCCGTGGTCGCCAAAGACAAGCCATTGCCTTCGGGAAATCTCAACACCGGTTGAAGCCCGAGGCCGTTGATTCGCTCGGAGGCAAAGCTATTGCCCGAGCCAATGTTGGCGAGGTCGGGTGCTGCCGCGATCTCGGAGGCAAGATCGCCCTGAAATCGATACTCCGCCCTCAGCGTGGCGGCACCCGCATCGTCGATCCCGCCGACCAAGATCAGCGCCGCCAGCAGTGCCCCCACCATCGTTGTCCGCACGCGCTGAGTGTATAGCGAGGTATCTAAATCGGTACCTCCCGAGACTTATCGCCGTGCAATCGCGAGGCCGGGCCCGCGCGATCAGCGCAGGAGTTCGAGCACCGCTTGTTCGCTCGTGCTCACCAGTGACGGATCTGCCCAGTTGGTGTCCTTCGACGCTCCGCTGAGGATGGTCCAGGCACCGGCCGCCGCGGTCGGCCAGACGTGGTACTCGTTGTACGGGTTATTGGTGATGGTGCGGTCGGCGCCGAGCGGAGCGAGGCCCTGCTTGCGGGTGATGTCCCACCAGGAGTTCATGCTCGCATCGAGTTCGTCGGTTGGCTGGCCGAGGAAGCTCGAGGCGAATCGCATCTCCGCGGTTCCCTCGAACCAGAGGACGTCTGGCGCCCGCTTGCCGATGTAGGGGCGGTAGCCGCTGAACGGTCCTTCGGCTTCGTAGGTCATGTTGTAGCTGGCTTTTTTGTTCGACAGCGCGATCGAGCGTCCCTTGATCGCGAAGTTCTGCTGGGCGTACTCGTAGACCTGCTTGGCGAGGTCGTCGTCGCCGACGAAGCGGGCGAAGATGACGCCGAGCGCCTGGGTGTCGAGCGGTACTACTTCATCGCCGACGCCCTCGCGGAAGTGCGCCAGCCCGCCGTCGCGGACGATCAGCTGCGAGTAGATGCCCTTGACGATCACGGCGGCGGCTTCGCGGTACATCGCCGCTCCTTCATCGCCCTGTTCTTCCAACTGCTGGGAGAGGGTCATCAGTGCGATCAGGGTGAGGATGTTGTGCTGGGTCGAGACCCACTTGACGTCCGGCCCGCCGCGCACGAGCCCTTCTTCGTTGCGCAGCGAGAGTAGGTAGTCGACCGCGCGGCGGGCGTCGTCGAGGTAGAGGGTGGTGCCGAAGGTGGAGTCGTAGTCGCTGAAGGCGATCGCGTCGAAGGCGACCGAGCCGGCGCGCACGGTGCCGCTGCTTTCACCGGTTTGCACATTGAAGGCAAATTCAATTGAGCCGTCCTCGCGCTGTAGCGCCGCCAACTGGTCGAGCAGGCGACCGGCCTGTTCCTGGAGGCCGACCGAGGCGAACGCGGTCGCCGCGGTCGCGGAGTCATAGGTCCAGGACCAGTTGAACAGGCGTTCGTAGGACGGGTCGTCGGTGGGGATATCGAAGGAGCGGATCAGTTGCAAAGACGAGATCCGCTTGCCGGTCGAGAGGCGAAGGGCGACGTTTTCGAGCTGCGAGGACTTGGCGCCGGGCCGGGCCGCGGCGGCGCGCATCGCGACCGGTGCCACCGAGGAGGCGGACGCGCGTCCCTTGCGGTGGGGAGCGGCGCAGCGACCGCGGGCCTTCGTCCGCTGCTTTGGGCAGGCGACCGGCTTGCTCGGGCCGACCTGGCGGGCGAGCCAGCGGGCGATCGCTGTCTTAGGGCGGTGGGCCTTCTTGGCGGGCCAGGCACGGCGCACGTGACCGCCGTGGCGTGGAGCGTTCCCTCCGCTCGCGAGCGCCGAAGCCGCCGAGGGTGAGCTTGCGGCAGCGCCGGCTGGGGCTGCGGCAATCACCGCGAAGGCAATCGAGAGGATCAGGGGGACGAGCGAACGGCGAGCGCGGAGCGGCATTGAGGAGTCCTTGCGTAGGGGGAACGAGCCTGGCCCTTCATCGACCATCCACCCGCGGACTTGAGGAGTGGGTGGTCCAGCGGACGTGCTTTAGGTAGACGCGGGGAGCGTCGATAGCGAAGGACGATGACTTCTTTGACTGGTCTCATCGTGCTGGTGGGATCGAGCCTGCTGCTGTGGCTGGCGCTCGTCGGTCTCGCCGTCACACGCAAGCTCCGCCGCGATCGGAGAGAGCTGCGGTCGGTCGAGCGCCGCGCCCGCTATGAGGCCGTGCTCCGGGACGGAGATGCCGCCGCGATCGCGGCGATCTGCGCTGACGTTCACGGCACCGGCGCCCAGGTGGATCTCGCGGTCTCGATCGATGCCGTGTACCCCGACCTCTCCAGCGCTCGGGTCGACGCCCTCCGCACCACCATGGAGGCGTCCCCGCTGTTCGGGAGCCTGAGCGCGAAACTCAGCTCCCGCCGCCCGACCGCACGCGCTCGGGCGGCCCTGCTTCTGACCCGACCCGGCATCCCCGCGGTCATCGAGCAGATCGTGCCGCTGTTGGCCGACCCCGACCCCGACGTGCGCCTCGTCGCCTGCTCGGGGCTTGCCCGGGCGGCGACCCCGCGCGCCGCCGAGGTCTTGATCTGGGCCCTGATGGCCCACCTGCTGCCGCCGGAGCGGATCATCGAGCGGCTCGGCGCGCCGTGGGCCGTCGAGACGATCATCGCCACGGTGGAGGAGGGACCCTCCGCGGTCGCCGACGTCCTCGCCGGCATCCCGCCCTGCGGTGACGAGGTGGAGCTCGATGCCAGCCTCGCGCGGGCGCTGGGCCTCGCCCGCGATCCCCGCGCCGCGGCCACGCTCGCGGCGCTGCTGGAAGTGGAGTCGACTGAGGTGAGGATCTCCGCCGCGCGCGCCCTGGGGCGGGTGGGAGGATCTGACTGCGTGCCGGCGCTGATCGCGGCGCTCTCATCGGTGGACTGGCCGGTCCGCGCCCAGGCGGCCAAGTCGCTCGGCGCGCTTGGCGCCGTCGATGCGCTCGAGCCGCTCGAGGACTGTCTCTCCGACCGCGCCTGGTGGGTGCGCGCCAACGCGGCCCGCGCTCTGCGCGAGCTCGGCGAGCCTGGGATCGAGGCGCTGCGACGCACGCTCGAGCACGATGATCGCTACGCGGCCGACCGCGCTCGCGAGCAGCTCGCCCTGCACGCGGTGGTCGAGGAGCACGCGGCCGTATGACGAGCTTGCTCGAACAGATCCTGCACGGATTCAACGTCTTCACGCTCGGCTACTTCGTCGTCTTGCAGCTGACCTTCACCGTGCTCGCGATCGTCGGTTGGCGGGCGATCGAGGACTACGTCGAGCGCCGGCCGATGCGCGACTACCGCGCGGTCGCCGAGTCGGAGATGAGCATGCCGGTCTCGATCCTCGTGCCCGCCTACAACGAGGCGCCCTCGATCGTCGCCTCGCTGCGCTCGCTGCTCACCTCGCAGTTCGTCGAGTTCGAGGTCGTGGTGGTCAACGACGGCTCGATCGACGAGACGATGGCGGCCCTGACCGACGCCTTCGGCCTGGTCAAGGTCGGTCGCGTCCCACGCTCCAACATCGCGACGCAGCTGGTTCGCGGCGTCTACACGAGCCCGCTCGAGCCGCGCATCGTCGTCATCGACAAGCTCAACGGTGGCAAGGCCGACGCGCTCAACGCCGGCATTAACCACGCGGTCTACCCGCTCTTCTGCGCGATCGACGCCGACACGATGCTCGACGCCGACGCGCTCTCGCGCCTCGTCTGGGAGTTCCAGGCCGCACCGGAGACCGTCGCCGTCGGCGGAATCGTGCGCATCGTCAACGGGTCGGAGTTCGAGGACGGGCGCCTGGCCAGGGTGCGGACGCCGCGCAACCTGCTCGCCAATCTGCAGATCATCGAGTACCTGCGCGCCTTCCTCGGCGGCCGCATCGGCTGGTCGAAGAGCGGCATGCTGCTGATCATCTCCGGCGCCTTCGGGCTCTTTCGGCGCGACGTCTGCGTCGAGGTCGGCGGCTATGACCCAACCACCGTCGGCGAGGACGCGGAGCTGGTGCTGCGGCTGCACCGCCACCAGCGCGAGCACCAGAGGCCCTGCCGGATCACCTTCTTCCCCGACCCGATTTGCTGGACCGAGTGCCCGGAGGACCTCGGCACCCTGGTGCGCCAGCGCGACCGCTGGCAGCGCGGCCTGATCGAGATGATCGCCCGCCACCGCAAGATGCTGTTGCGGCCGCGCTACGGGCGGATCGGCTGCGTCGCGATGCCCTACTTCATCTTCTTCGAGCTGCTGGGCCCGACGATCGAGTGCTTCGGCTACACCCTGTTCGTGCTCTCGCTGATCCTCGGGATCGTCTCGCTCCCGTTCGCGCTGGCCTTCTTCGCCGTCTCGCTGACCTACAGCCTCGTCCTCAGCTTCCTCGTGATCCTGATGGAGGAGCGCGCCTTTCGCCGCTACCCGGGCTGGAGTGACCTGATTCGCCTCACCCTCTGTGCAGTCGCCGAGAACGTCGGCTACCGCCAGTTGCTCGCGGTGGTGCGAATGCGCTCCTGGTACACGCTGGCACGCCGCAAGCAGCACTGGGGCGAGATGACGCGCAAGGGCTTTGGCCCACTGCTGCCCGGCGGCGTCGAGATCAGCGCCGTCCCGTGCCTCGACCCAGTAGTCGACCCCGTCCTCGTGGGCGAGACGCCGACGGAGCGGTAGTTCGCGCAAGGTCGCGGCGGACCGCCACCTTGCGCGACGCGCTCAGAAGTCCAGATTGCCGACCAGCGCGCGTATTTTTTCCAGCGCCGCGGTGTGATGGCGGTCAGCTGCCGACTTTCCCCAGTCGAGCTTTCGGCCGGCTTCCCTAATCGACATGCCACCGAAATAGACCAGCGCGAACAACTTGCGCTCTTTTTCAGGAAGGTGACCCAGCGCCCCGCGAAGTTGCTTCTTACGCTCATTATCGAGCGTTTGTTGTTCGGGGTTTGGTGTCGATTCGTCGGCAAGATGAAACACAGCGTCGAGAGATGCCTCGCGTGGCTTTCGCGTTTCCGAATCAAGCAGATTTAGCGCCCGCCAATATGTGGCGTTGAGAAGCCAGCCCACGGGATTTCTTGCTGGGGGATTGTGCTCGAGCCATTCGACATACTCGACGTTGGCCTGGGCAAAGATGTCTTTTGCATTTTTGGCGATCCAGACCGCCGAGAACTTTTTGGCGAGCATCAAAGGAAGGCCGCGCTCAGCCTCACGCTGCTCCGCGGGAGTAATCACCTGGTCGACTCCTTTTTGCCATCACGCTAATGCCGCGACGGCGTGGCCCTGGCGTCTTAAGTCACCGTCCGAGTTGGCCGATGGGAACGCGTGCGCCCAGGGCTCAGGTGGTTGAACAACGATCGTGC
Source organism: uncultured Solirubrobacterales bacterium (assembly GCA_963732225.1). Taxonomy (GTDB): domain Bacteria; phylum Actinomycetota; class Thermoleophilia; order Solirubrobacterales; family 70-9; genus VRUE01. The sequence continues at coordinate 625,295 of CAVSYR010000005.1, read as the reverse complement.
GCGGCTTGCTTTGCTGACGACGGTCTTGGTGTTGCTCGCCGCCTACGCCCTTACCGCTGGCGTGGGTCCCTTCGGTGTTGGGAACGGGTCTGCGACGGATCAGGCTGGAACGGGATGTCCGGTTGGAACGACACCCGCCCCAGCGACCGTCAGCCTCACCCGGTTGTTGGCGCTTCGCGCCCGCCTCGATCACACGATGGCCGGCTTCGAACCCGGCCTGCGGCCTTATGAAGAGGGCCTGGTGCCGACGACGTTGGCCTGGACTGACGCCGAACCGGTTGCGGGAGGGTCGCGGTCACCATCGAGGCCTTGGCCCGCCGGCTACGAGATGCGCTGGTGGCTGGGGAGCGGCGATGACCTGGTTGCCGACGTGTTCGTTTTTGCGGGCTCGAGGCAGGCGCATGACTTCTCGGTGCTCGTTGAGCGGCCGCGATGCGGATCATCGGCAAGAGTGGTGTCTGCCGCCCCAACTCCCGAGGGCGCTCACAACCTCCAGTGGCGCAACCCCCTTGGCTTCGCGGAGGAGGATGTCTATCTCCAGCGTGGTCGGCGCGTTTACGGAGTGGACGTAGTGAAGCCTCAGACAGACGACGACACCGTTGGACGCGCTCGACGTGCCGCCTTCGCCCTGATCGACGATTTTGCCTGCAGGCTCAGCTCTTGCCGGTGATGCTCGCCGCCACCGCGTCGCGCCGGTAGTCGAAGATCCGCTCCAGATCCCTACGCACGAAGAGCCGGTGCGCGAGCGTGCCGAGCGGGCCGAAGGGGATCGCGTAGCGGACGTGGTCGCGGATGATCGTCGCGCTCTCGCCGTCGGCCTCGAAGGTGTGGGTGTGCTCCCAGAGCTTGTAGGGCCCCTTCTCCTGGAAGTCGGTGAATCGCGACGGTGCCTCCCAGGCGTCGATTCGAGTGCGCCATCGGATCGGCACGCCGTGCAGCTTGAGCCGGTACTCGAGCAGGGTGCCGGAGGCCATCGAGATCGGGCGGGGAGTCGTCACCTGGAAATGGAGCCAGGGCGGGGTCAGCGGCTCGAGGTTGCGCTCGTCGCCGTAGAAGGCAAATGCGCGGTCGATCGGGACCTCGACCCGCTGGCTTCGCTCGAGAAGATGGATGCGCACCGGGGTAGCTTCGCAGGCCCGGCCGGGTAGCTTGGACAGATCGCACGTCGCTTCCTCATCGCTGGAGCAACCGGATTCGTCGGCGGTAGGCTGGCGATGGCGCTTGCCGACTCCGACGCCTCGGTCCGCTGTCTCGTCCGCGATCGCGCCAAGGCACGTCACTTGGAGGCGGCCGGTATGGAGCTGCACGAGGGCGACATCACCGATGCGGAGAGCCTTGCCGGGGCGGGCGCCGAGGTAGACGTTGCCTACTACCTCGTCCACGCGATGGGCGGGGGAGGTGGCTACGCCGAGCGCGAGCGCGTCGGTGCGACCAACTTCGGCCGCATGGCGAAGCGCGAAGGGGTCGAGCGGGTTGTCTACCTCGGCGGGCTCGGCGGGGACGATGCCTCCGAGCACCTGCAGAGCCGCCACCAGACCGCGCGCGTGCTGATCGCCGAGGGACCGCCGCTGACCTACTTCCGCGCCGCGATGGTGGTCGGCGCCGGTAGCGAGTCGTATAAGACGCTGCGCTACCTGGTCGGTCGCCTGCCGGTGATGATCACCCCCAACTGGCTGCGCACCGATACCCAGCCGATCGGGATCGACGCGACGGTTGAGTACCTGCGGCGCGCTCCCGAGGTGCCCGAGTCCGCGGGCCGTGAAGTTCAGATCGGCGGTCCCGACATCCTCAGCTATGCCGACATGCTCGACCGCATGGCGATCGCGATGGGCAAGGAGCCGCGCCGCCAGATCCCGGTACCGCTGATCACCCCTTGGCTCTCATCGCTCTGGCTCGGCCTGGTGACGCCGGTCGACACCAACGTCGCCCGCCCCCTGATCGAGGGGCTGACCAGCGCCACCGTGGTCACCGACCCCAGTGGCGCCGAGCCGTTCGGGGTCTCGCCGGAGTCCTTTGACGAGGCGCTGCGTCGTGCCTTCGTCGAAGAAGGTGGCTGAGCCCGCGCCGGAGAGCATCTTCCTGCGCGGGAAAGTGTTCTAAGTGTGGGATGAGAGACAGCGAGCGTCGGACCGATATCGCCCTGGCACTGCTTGCCACCGCGTCGATCGCCGGCATCATGCTGATCGGCCGCAACGGCTGAGTCGGAGGCAGATGTCAGGGGCGCGATCGAGGCTGGTCGTCGTCGTGCCGGTGGCGCACTGCCCAGACCTCGAAGGCGACTAGCCCGACCAGCAGCGCGCCGAAGGCGATGAAGGGCGGCAGCCATCCGTGGCGGCGGGAGATGAGCAGGGCGGCAACGACGAAGGCATCGGCGGCGAGCAGGAAGCCGGCGAGGACCGGCCGGATTGCCGACCAGCCGGTCAGCTGCGCTCCGCCCGGCGCTTGGTCGCGGTGAGCAGGCGGCGGGTGACGAGGACGTGCATCCGCGTGCCGATCACGAGGGCTCTGTAGATGCTCCCCTTCAGGCCGGGGAAGGTGGCGCGTGTTTCGGCGACGAGTCGGGTGCGCCCGGTGCCCGCGTCCTCGAGGCGGAAGCTCAGCAGGTAGGTGGAGAAGCGGTGGCGACCGGCGAGCCCGAGCTCGCTCGGCGGCTCGGCGGTCTCGACGTGGAAGCCCGGAAAGGCTGAGCCCTCTGCCAGCGGACGTGGCCCCGACAGCTCGGTGTCTTCGCAGGCGAGCAGTCGCGCCGGCCCGCGACCGCGGGCGGATGCGAACGAGCCCTCGACCACCCGCAGCAGCGCCGCCCAGGTTTTCTCCCGATCCGCGCCGATCTCGATTGGCAGCTCGTCGACGTAGGGAAGGCTGGATTGGGTAGTCATTACTTGAACATCCTATTGAGAGGCATTTTTGCTGCATTTTGGCTCTTTCAAGCCAAAAAGAGTCCTTGAACTACACCGATCGATGTAGTCGAAGCCGCTCTGCGGGTTTTCCCCCTTGATGCCGACGGGTACTGACAGCTACCGTAGAGGCGCGAGGAGATTTGGCGCCATATGCAGGGACGTATTGGGAATCGTCAATGCAATCAGAGGAGAGACGAATGGTAAGGCGCTTGATCGCTTGCGCGGTGATGGCCCTGTGGCTTGTAGCTGCGGTGCCGGTCGCTCAGGCCGACACCGGCAACATCATCGAAAAACAAAACGAACCGCCGAGCGCGGCAGACGGTTGGCAGGCAAATACCTGCGAAGAAGACGAACCGCTCCCCGAACCGACGGTGCTCTGCTCTCCCGAAACACCTGGGCGCTTCTTCCTCACGGCCGGCGGACATCCGCCGATGGGTTTCACGCAGTACATCATCCAGCACGAAGAACAAAATGGAGGCCCCTTCGGGATCCTGAAGCCGATCAAGGAACCGACGGCAGGTAACCCGATTACGATCAAGACGCTGCGCGCGGACCTTCCGCCGGGCCTGACGGTCAACCCCCAGGCGACGCCCCACTGCAGCCTCGCCGAATTCGAAACCGTTAAAGAAATTGCACCTGGCGTTTTCGGTCGCGTGCCCTCCTGTAACCCGAACACGATCGTTGGTCGAGACGAAGTGACTCTGGTCACGAACGAACCCGAAATCGAAGTCTCGCCGATCAAAAACCCCGGACTCAAAGTGCCCAAAGGCTTTGTCGTCAAACCGGGCCTGGAAACCGGGACAAGGGTTCCTGTCTACAACCTCGTGCCGAAAAAAGGCGAACCGGCGCTACTGGGCTTCGTCATCGGTTTCAAAGAGCTGATCTTCCTGAAAACTGATGTGTCGTGGGAAAGCGACTACCACGAGGCATTCACGATCGACGAGCCAGAACCCTCGCATCCGTTCTCGACCCTGCAGAACCGCCTGATCAGCTTTGGTGGCGCTGGTAACGGGACCTATCTCACCAATCCAACGACCTGTTTCGACCAACATGAATTCGAACGTCTCTACTCGACTTGGTTCCGGGCAGAGTCATGGCTCGAACCGGATCCCGCGGGATTCCCGAACGGCTCGACGCCGGTCGAGGCCAAGGTTGTGGATTCCTCAGGCAATCTGTCCCAGCAGGAAGGCTGCGAGACGGTTCCGTTCAAACCCACGGTCGACGTGGCGCCAGGAACGTCAGAGGTTGACTCTCCCGCAGCGGCGGCTGTCGTAACCCATGTTCCGTTCGATCTCCCCGAACCCGGGAAAGAACAGGCTCAGTCCCACTTGCGCAAGGCGGTTGTCACCCTTCCTGCCGGCATGGGTCTCAACCCGTCCGGTTCGAACGGCCTCGTCGCTTGCACCGACGCCCAATTTAAGAAGGGCGTGCGTACCTACAACAACGAATGCCCGAGCGCGTCCAAGATCGGCTCGGCCGAAATCACCTCGCCACCGCTGGAGCGGCCGCTGAAAGGCGACATCTACGTTGGCACGCAGAACAGCGAAAATCCGGAATCGGGCGAAGAGTTCCGCATCCTGGTTGAAGCCAAGGAACCGGAAGAGGGCATCGCTGTGCGCGTCGTCGGCCACACCGCGGCCAACAAGACCACCGGTCAGCTGACGACAACGTTCGACGAACAAGAGGTTGGGCCGCTCGCGGGCAAACTCCCGCAGGGTCTGCCACAGGCCCCATTCGAAGCGGTAACGCTTCGCTTCGACGGGCCGCACCTGGTTCTGACCAGCCCGCCGACCTGTTCAGCGGCCGATTCCAGCGGTCAGATGGAACCATGGTCGGTGAAAGGCAAACAAGTACCGGTGAGCAGCTCATTCACCCTCTCCAGTGTCCCCGGCGGCGGTACCTGCCCGACGACGCTGGCGGCGCGGAAGTTCGCTCCGGCCTACACGGCCAAGAGCGACAGCACCAAGGCGGGCAAGTACAGCCCGTTCCGGGTCAACATCGCCCGTACTGACGGCCAGCAGGAGCTGAAGGCGGTCAACGTGACGCTGCCGAAAGGGCTGACCGGGAATCTCTCCGGGATCCCGTATTGCTCCGAGGACGCTCTTGCTGCCGCGGCGGCAAGCACCGGTGCGGCGCAGAAGGCGAGTCCGAGTTGTTCGGACTCAAGCAAGATCGCCTCTGCCTCGACGGTTGCCGGAACCGGTGACAAGGCAGTGACGCTTGCCGGCTCCGCCTACCTCGCCGGTCCCTATAAGGGAGCGCCGCTCTCGATGGCGGTGATCACGCCGGCGATCAACGGTCCGTTCGACCTCGGCACGACGGTCGTCCGGGTGGCGCTCAACGTCGACCCGAAAACGGCACAGGTGAACGCGGTGTCCGACGCCATCCCCGATGTGTTCGGCGGCGTCAAGCTGGACATCCGCTCGATCGACGTCAACGTCGACCGGACCAAGTTCATGATCAACCCGACCAATTGCGCCGCACAGGCAACCACCGGGTCGATCAACGGCGGTGGGGGCGACCCCGCCAACGCGGCGGCGTGGAGCAGCTACGCCGTCTCGGCGCCGTTCCAGGCGAGTGCATGCAACAAGCTCGGCTTCAAGCCGAAGCTGCACACCCGACTGTTCGCCAAGAACAACACCAGCCGGGCCAAGCACCCGAAGCTGCGGGCGATTCTCGAAACCCGCAACGGCGATGCCAATGTGCTGCGCAACGCTCTCTCGCTGCCGCACGCGCTGTTCCTCGACCAGGGGAACATCAAGACCGTCTGCACGAGGCCGCAGCTGGCCTCGCGGACCTGCCCGAAGGCGGCGGTCTACGGGCACGCGGAAGCGAAGAGCCCGCTGCTCAGCAACAAGTTGAAGGGGCCGGTCTACCTGGTCTCCTCCAACCACGAATTGCCCGATCTGGTCGCCGATCTGCGCGGCCAGGTGAACATCCAGCTCTACGGCGTGATCAGCTCCAAGCACGGAGGGATCAAGACCGTGTTCAACAACACGCCGGACGTCCCGGTCAACAAGTTCATCCTCCGCATGGAAGGCGGCAAGAAGCACGGGCTCCTGGTCAATTCCAGGAACCTCTGCCAAGGCAAGCTTTCCTCGGTGCTGAACATCAAGGGGCAGAACGGCAAGAAGGTCAAGAACAACAAGCTGCCGTTGAAGGTAAACGGCTGCTGAGCGGGCGGCGGTAGAGGACGCCTCACCTACGGCGCGGCGGGCTTTCGGGCTCGTCGCGCCGTTTGCTTTGGCCGCTCAGGCGGCCGCGGGAAGCGACGCCGCGACGACCCGCCGGGCGGGGATCAGCAGGGCCGAGGCGCAGACCATGACGAAGGCGCTCGCCTGCAGGGCGAGGCCCAGCGGGCTGGCGGCGAGGGGGTCGCCGAAGACGAGCACGCCGGCGGCGATCTGGGCGGCGTTGGCGATCAGCCCGATCAGGCCGATCGTCTCGATCGCGCCGCCGCGCTGAAGTGCCGCGGCGGCCGCGTACTGGGCGCCGATGCCAGCGACCATCGTCAGCGCCACCCAGGGCGCCAGCACGGCGAGTGAGACGCCACTGGCCCCGGTCAGCCCCTTGATCGCGACGCCGGCGAGGGCGAAGAGGATGCCGGCGACGGCGGCGAGCATGATCTCGCTGCGCTTGGTGAAGCGCTCGGCGCGGTGGCCGAGAGCCAGCCCGACCGCGAGCAGGGCGAGGCCGCCCTCGAAGCCGAGCATGCTGCCGACCTCAAAGCCCGAGTGATCGCCGCTGAAGTGGGGGACGGTGATGACGAGCAGGGCGAGGCCGGCGCCGCCGAGCAGCAGGGCCAGCCACTGGCGCGGCTCGACCGCGTCGCCGAACACCCGTTGCGCCATCACCGCGAGGGTGACGGCGCCGCCGGCGAGCACGGCCTGGACGATCGAGATCGGTGCCATCGAGAGCGCGGCGATGTGGACGAACCAGGCCACCGCGGCGATTCCCCAGCCGGCGGCGAACCAGGGGGAGGAGGCGAGGCTGCGGGCGCTGCGCAGCGGTTCCTGCAGTCGCACCGGCGCGGCGTGGTGGCAGCCCCGGTGCTTGAACAGCGAGGCGAGGTTGGTCAGCAGGGCCGCGGCAACCGCGAGGCCGATCCCTATCTGCATGCGCGCGCCGCCACGAGCTTCTTATCGGCGGCTGATCGCCCGACGCTTAGCCCGCGACTCCTCCGAGGTGGGTGGCGGATCGGGAAGCTCGAGTCGACGACGGGCGCGGGTGACCGCGGAGACCGAGGTGCGACAGGCGCGGGCGATGATCCCGTCGGTGTGGTCTGGCGTGCGGCTGACCTCGAACTCGATCAGCGCGGCACGGCGCGCTTTTGCCCGCTCGGCGATCGGGCTGTCGCTGGGCACCGAGTCGAGCGCCGCCTCGGCGGCGCGATCGCGTCGGCAGACCAGGCAGTAGGTGCCCTCGTCCGATTTGTCCCAGGAATCCGGCATTGGCACCGACTTGCCGTCAATGCTGCCGGCGCTGACGCCGCAGCCATCGCAGGTCCACTTCTTTGCGGCGGTGGCGGTACTCATGCGGACACCTTGGCCTTGGGACGGCGGTTACGCCGTCGCCGCGAGCGCTGGCCCGATCCCGACCCGGGCTTCTGGCCCGAACCGGACTTTCCATTCGATGAGCGCTCCGACTTGGCGACCTGCCCGAGGTTCTGTTCGAACTCCGCGCTAAGGCCGAGGTCGCGGGCGATGCGCCGCATCTCGGCGGCCTGGTCGGTCAGCACAAAGCTCGTGCCAGCGCCACGGGCGCCGGCGCGGCCGGTGCGGCCGACCCGGTGCACGTAGGAGTCGCGATCGCCGGGAGCGTCGAAGTTGATTACGTGGGCGATGTCGGCGACATCGATCCCGCGGGCGGCCACGTCGGTGGCGACCAGGACTTCGACATCGCCACGCTCAAAGCGGGAGAGGGCGCGTTCGCGCTGTCCCTGGCTCTTGTCGCCGTGCATGGCGACGGCCTCGAGTTCGCGGCTGCGCAGGCGTTTGACCAGGCGGTCGGCGCCGCGCTTGGTGCGGACGAAGACCAGCGTGCGGCCACCATCGGGCCCGCGCAGCTCACCCGCCAGGTGGTCGAGCTTGGCCGCCTGCGAGTCGACGTGGACGAAGCGGTGTTCGATCTCGGCCTCGTGATCCTCGGGCGCGGCGTGGGTGTGGTGGCGCGGGTCGCGGGTGTAGGCGGCGGCGAGCTTGCCGGTCGCCCCCTCGAGCGTGGCCGAGAAGAAGAGCGTCTGGCGCTCGGGCGGCGTCTGGCCGACGATGCGGCTGACTGCCGGCTTGAAGCCCATGTCGAGCATCCGGTCGGCCTCGTCGAGGACGAGCGCGCGGACGTTGCGAAGGCTGATTGCGCCGCGGGCGATCAGGTCCTCGAGCCGGCCCGGGGTGGCGACGATGATGTTGGCGCGCTGGGCGGCCTTGACTTGGGGGCCGAAGCCGACGCCGCCGTAGACGGCGGCGATGTGCAGGTTGCGGGCCCGAGCGACACCGTCGAGCTCGTCGACGATCTGGCTGGCGAGCTCGCGGGTCGGCGCCAGGACCAGGGCGGAGGGGCGCTTGGCGCCGGGCTCGACCAGGTCGACCAGCGGGATGCCGAAGGCGAGCGTCTTGCCCGATCCGGTCGGGGACTGGACCAGCAGGTCGTGACCGGCGAGCGCGTCGCGGATCACCAGTTGCTGGACGGGGAACGGCTGAGTGATGTCGCGCTCGGCGAGCGCGCGCACCACGGCTTTAGAGATGCCGAGGTCGGCAAAAGACACGATGTAAATGACTCCTTATTTTGCGATTCAGGGAGATCCAGCGACCCCTAAATGCAAAGCAGAGCACGGAGGGAACGGAACCTCTCGGGTGGCGGTTTGGCCAAACCCGACCTCTTCACCGTAGCAGCCGGTTAAGAAATCACCCGCAATCGGCCATATCGGGCGTACACTCGCAAGACCGGACCGGGTGCCGGTGAACGCGTAGCGGCTCCACCAGGGCCGCAACGCGTTGCAGTGCCCAACGGGAAGGAGCGGTTGATGTACGACTACGTGATCGTGGGTGCCGGATCGGCCGGTTGCGTGCTGGCGGCGCGGCTCTCAGAGGACCCGGACGCCAGCGTCCTGCTGCTCGAGGCGGGCCCGCCGGATTCCAACCAGAACATCCACGTGCCGCTCGGCTACCTGCAGCTTGCCCGCACCGAGATCGATTGGGACTTCCACTCGGCGCCGGAGCCGAACTGCAACGGCCGCCAGATCTCGCTGCCTCGCGGCCGCGTGCTCGGCGGCTCCTCCTCGATCAACGCGATGATCTACATCCGCGGCAACCGCCGCGACTACGACGAGTGGGGCGTGCCCGGCTGGGCTTGGGAGGACCTCTTCCCCTACTTCCTCAAGGCCGAGGACAACGAGCGCGGCGCCTCCGATTGGCACGCGGTCGGCGGCCCGCTGCCGGTCTCCGACCAGCGCTCCGGCAACAGGATCTCGCCGGCCTTCGTCGAGGCCGGGGCGGAAGCGGGCCTGGCCCGCAACGATGACTTCAACGGCGACGAGCAGGACGGTGTCGGCATGTACCAGGTGACCCAGCGCGGCGGCATGCGCGCCAGCGCCGCCGTCTCCTACCTGCACCCGGCGGGCGAGCGCCCCAATCTGACCGTGATGCCATATACGCAGGTCAACCGCGTCCTCTTCGAGGGCAAGCGGGCGGTCGGCGTCGAGGCGAGCCGAATGGGCGAGGTCCACGAGCTGCGCGCCGAGCGCGAGGTGATCCTCTGCGGCGGCGCCTACAACTCGCCGCAGCTGCTGATGCTCTCCGGCATCGGGCCGGCCGAACACCTGGCGATGCGCGAAATCGAGCCGCTGCTCGACCAGCCCGCGGTGGGGGAGAACCTCGGCGACCACCCCGCCACCTACACCGTCTTCACCACGCCCGAGCCGGAGAGCTTGCTGGCGGCGCTGGAGCCGGCCGCGATGGCCGAGTTCGAGGCCTCGCAGACCGGGCCCTTCGCCTCCAACCTGGCCGAGTCGGGCGGCTTCGCCCGGGTCGGCGAGGGCGCCGAGGCGCCCGACACGCAGTTCCACATCGCCCCGGTGCAGATCGTCGACGAGGGGATGGCCGACCCGAACGCGCACGGCGTCTGGGTCTCGCCCTGCCTGCTGACCGCCGAGGGCCGCGGCTCGGTGCGCCTCGCCTCAGCCGACCCGACCGCGAAGCCGATCATCCGCAACAACTTCTACGAGGCCGAGTCAGACATGGTGCGGATGATGTCGGCCGTGCGCCTGGCAGCGGAGATCTGCGCCCAGCCGTCCTTCAAGCCCTACGCCGCCGAGCTCTTCACCGGGCCGAGCGACGACTCCGATGACGCCCTGCGCGCCCACATCGCCGCGACCACGTACGAGGTCTACCACCCGGTCGGCACCTGCGCGATTGGCTCGGTCGTCGATGCCGAGCTGCGGGTCGAGGGAACCGAGGCGCTGCGCGTCGTCGATGCCTCGGTGATGCCGACCGTGCCGCGCGGCAACACCAACGCTCCGGTGATCGCCGTCGCCGAGCGCGCCGCCGACCTGATCCGCCACGGCAAAGCGGTCGCGGCCGAGGCTGACGCCGCCCAGGTCTAACCCGGGTCGGCGACCGGGACCGGGACGGCGCCGCCGTCCTCGGGGAAGACGAGGATCGCGCCCTCGCCGGTGACGTAGGCCTCCTCGCCGTGCTGGACGACGTCCATGCCGAGCGCCTCCTCGTGCTCTGAGGCGCGCAGCGGCATCACCGCGCCGATCAGCTTGAGCAGGACGAAGGTGGCGAGGAAGGCGTAGGTGGGTCCGGCCAGGGCGGCCAGCGCCTGGTCGCCGAGCTGGGCGGCGTTGCCGTAGAAGAGACCGTTGGAGACGCCGTTCCAGGAGAGCTCGGCGAAGAAGCCGATGAAGAGGATGCCGAAGAAGCCGGCCGTGCCGTGGGCGGCGAGCACGTCGAGCGTCTCGTCGACCCGGGTGCGGGTGCGCCAGACGATGATCGCGTAGCTGGGCAGGGCGGCGAGGCCGCCGAGCAGCATCGCCCAGCCGGGGCTGATGAAGCCGCCGGCCGGGGTGATCGCGACGCAGCCGACGACGATCGCGGTGGCCGCCCCGATCGCGGTCACCTTGCGGCCGCGCAACAGGTCGAGGCCGAACCAGACGACCAGGGTGCAGGCCGGCGTCAGCAGCGTGTTGGTGAAGGCGAGCACGCTGGGGTTGCCGGTCGAGAAGCCGCTGCCGCCGTTGAAGCCGAACCAGCCGAACCAGAGCAGGCCGGCGCCGAGCAGGACGTAGACCGCGTTGTGGGGGAGCAGTGCCTGGCGGCCGTAGTCCTTGCGGGCGCCGACGACCAGCGCCGCCGCCAGGGCGGAGAAGCCGGAGCCCATCTCGACCGGCACGCCACCGGCGAAGTCGAGCGTCCCGTTTGCCTGCAGCCAGCCGCCGCCGAAGGCCCAGTGGGCGAGCACGGCGTAGACGCAGACCGACCAGAGCGCGGCGAAGACGAGGAAGGCGCCGAAGCGCATGCGCTCGACCACCGCGCCCGAGACCAGGGCCACGGTGATGATGCAGAAGGTCGCCTGGAAGGCCATGAAGACGAGGTGCGGGATCGCCGTCCCTTCGCGCGGGGCGAAGTCGACGCCGTGCAGGCCGACGTAGCCGAGGCCGCCGATCAGGGCGCCGGTGCCGTCGAAGGCGAGCGAGTAGCCGACCAGGGCCCAGGTGACCATCGCCACCGCGATCGCCCCGACGCACATCATGAAGGTGTTGAGCGTGTTCTTCGAGCGCACCAGGCCGGCGTAGAAGAGCCCCAGCGCCGGGGTCATCATCAGCACCAGCGCCGTCGCGATCAGCATCCAGGCGGTGTCGCCGGTGTCGATCCCGGACCCGGCGGCGAGCAGGGCCAGCGGGCTCACTTGTCCACCGGCGTCACCGCGCCGTGGTCGGTCTCGCCGGTGCGGATGCGCACCGCTGAGTCGAGCGGCAGGACGAAGATCTTGCCGTCGCCGACCTCGCCGGTGCACGCTCCCTCGCAGAGCGCGTCGACCGTGGGCTGGACGAACTCATCGGAGACCGCGATCTCGAAGCGGACCTTTTCCGCCAGGCCAATCTTCACCGTGGTGCCGCGGTAGGTCTCGACCCGCTCCAGCTCGCCGCCGTGACCCTGCACACGGCTCATCGAGACGCCGCTCACCTGCGCTCGGTAGAGCGCCTCGAGCACGTCGTTGGCCTTCTCCGGCCGCACGATGCCGACCACGAGTTTCACTGCCCGCGCATTCCCATCCCGGTTAGGACCCTAGGAACGGACCCGGACGGTTTGGGCCGGGCCGCCGCGCCTCCTACACTTGACCGATGCCCGCTGAGTCACAGGCCGACTCCACTTTCACCCTCTACCGCCGCGGCATCGAGTTGCTCGAGGAGGAGGACTTCGCTGAGGCCGCGGAGCCACTCGAGGAGGCGGCGCGCCGCGCCCCGGAGAAGTCCTCGGTGCGCGAGGCGCTTGGCCGCGCCTACTTTCGTTCCGGCCGCTTCGCCGCCGCCGCGATCGAGTTCAAGGCGGTGGTCGAGCGCCACCAGGTCAACGATTACGCCCACTTCTGCCTCGGCCGGGCCCTGGCCAAGACAGGGGAGACCGAGCGCGCCCGCCACCACCTGGCACTGGCCTGCAACCTGCGCCCGGATCGCAGTGACTACAGCTTCTACCGGGCCATGCTGGGGCCTGAGCCGACTTCCTAAGCGGCGTCCGCCGCGCCTGGGGAGGCGCGATAGGCGGTGGGGATCACGGCGACGATCGTCGTGCCCGCGCCGGGCGTGCTCTGCAGATCCAGGCTGCCGCCGGCTAGCTCGGCTCTTTCGCGCATGCTGATCAGGCCAAAGCCGTCGGTTGTGGCGCGCGGGTCGAAGCCCCGTCCGTCGTCGCGGACTCGCACCCGCAGGGTGCCGTTCTCCTCGCTTACGTCCACCTCGACGCGTTCGGCCTCGCCGTGGTGGACGGTGTTGCTGAGCGCCTCCTGGACCAGCCGGTAGGCGGTGTCCTCGACCTCGCCGAGCAGGCGGCTGGGGCTGCGCCCGGCCTCGAAGTCGAGGTCGAGTTTGATCTGCACCTCGATTGCGGCGCCGCTTGCGGTGCGTTCACCGAGTGCCTCGAGGGCGGCGCCGAGGCCGAGCTGGTCGAGCGTGCTGGGACGCAGGTCGGCGATCAGTCGGCGCATCTCGGCAATCGCGGTGTCGACCTGCTCGATGCCCTGGCTCAGCAGGCCATCGAGCTCCCCTTGCTCGGCGCGCCGCGCGGCAGAGAGGAGCACCCGCAGTCCGGCGAGGCTCTGCAGCGACTCATCGTGCAGCTCGCGGGCCCAGCGGCTGCGCTCGCGCTCGGTTGCGGCGATGGTTTCACGGGTGCGGTCTTCGGCGACCGACTGCGCGGTGGCGACCGCGGTGGCGGCGCTGGCCGCGAAGGAGAGCAGCACGCTCTCGTCTTCGTCGCTGAAGCCGGCATCGCGACCGAGCGGATCGAGCGCGACGAGCACGCCGAGGGCGCGACCGCGAAAGAGCAGCGGCGCGAGCAGCGCGGTGACGCCGGCGTCCTGATCCCCGGGTCGGGCCATCAGGCTGGGGTGGAGGTCGTGGACCCGGCGCGGCGCGCGCTCTTCCAGCACCCGCCCGGGGATCGAGCCGGAGATCGGGATGCGGGCCTTGGCCGTGCCTCGTTTGCGCTCGCCGGCGATCGCGGCGGTGATCAGCTCGTCTCCGCTGGCAGAGCAGGATCAGCAGCGAGCGCGCTTCGACCAGGGCGCGGCCGCGCTTGACCACGATCTCGAGGATGCGGTCGAGGTCGGTCTCGCCGCCGACCGCGCGGGCGATCTCGGTCGTCGCTTCAAGTCGGTGCACGGCGCGCTCCATCTCGTTGCCGCGGCTTTGCACGCTGCGGTAGAGGCGGGCGTTCTCGACCGAGATCGCCGTCCACTCGGCGAGGATCATCGCCGACTGTTCGTCGGCCTCGTCGAAGTCGCCGCTGCCCTTCTCGGTCAGGTAGAGGTTGCCCCAGGCGTGGCCGCGGATCATCACCGGCACGCCGAGGAAGTTCGTCATCGGTGGGTGGCCGGGGGGGAAGCCGTAGGAGCGGGGGTGGCGACCGACCTCGGTCAAGCGCAGCGGGCGCGGCTGCTCGATCAGCAGGCCGAGCACGCCGCGGCCGCGCGGCAGGTTGCCGATCGCGCGGCGCGCCTCCTCGTCGATGCCGTGGGTGATGAAGCGCTCCAGTTCGTGGCGGTTCTCATCGAGCACGCCGAGGGCGGCGTAGCGGGCCCCGGTCAGGTCGCAGGCGACCTCGAGCACCTGCTGGAAGATCACCTCGGGGTCGAGCTCGGCGACGAGGCTGCGCCCGACGTCGATCAGCTCCCGCAGACGGGGCTCGTCCAGGGCGCCGCTGTCAGACCCCTGTGCCATCTCAGCGCTGTTTCAATCCCTCCTACCCACGGAACTGTGGATGCCTCCATCCTATCTGGACAGCGGTCCAATATTCAAAGTACGCTGAGTACCATGCCTGCGGGTGAACCTGGTCAGAGGGGGGAGGTTGGAGTGACCACGATTGTCCTCGCCGATGACCACACAGTTGTCCGCAACGCACTGAGGCTGCTGCTTGACGCTGAGCCGGGCTTCGAGGTGGTCGCGGAGGCGGGTGATGTCGATACCGCCGTGCGCTATGTGCGTGGTCACAAACCCACCGTGTTGATCCTCGATCTCAACATGCCGGGACGCTCCAGCCTCGACGCGGTTCCCGACCTCCGCGCCGCCTCGCCGCAGACCGAGATCGTCGTGTTGACTATGCAAAACGAGCCGGCGTTTGCCCGGCGAGCGCTGCAGGCGGGCGTGCGCGGCTACGTGGTCAAGGAGGCGGCCGATGCCGAGCTGGTGCAGGCGGTGCGCAGCGCCGCCGCTGGTGACACCTACCTGCAGCCGGCGCTCGGCGCCCGCCTCGCCGCGGGAGAAAACGGTGACAACGAGGATGAGCTGAGTGAGCGCGAGCGCGACGTCCTGCGCCTGATCGCCCTCGGCCACACCAACGCCGAGGTTGCCGAGCAGCTCTACATCAGCATCCGCACGGTGGAGAGCCACCGCGCCCACATCCAGCAGAAGCTGGGCCTCACCAGCCGCGCCGAGTTGGTCCGCTACGCGCTCAAGCGCGGGTTGGTTGAAACCTGACCGAGTCCGGCTCGGTCCCCGGTGTGTGATCCCGCCCCTAGCGGAGGAGCGGGATCACGCAGCGGTATTTACGTGTGTTGCCGTGCGATGTGAAATCGACGTTGCCACCAGCAGAAACCGTGACAACTGCATAGATGTCTTCGCTGGTCATGTTTGTGACATCACTTGTCCACTCATCTCCGTTATCCAACACCACCCCCGGCTGCTGTGAGAACGCCGCCAGCTGCAGTGCCTCCGGCAGCGCGCCACCCTGAACCGCACAGGCGTTGGCCGCGGCCGGTGCGCTCACCGCGGTTTCGCTGCTGAAGCTCTGCCAGCAGGCACCGGCGA
The DNA here is from genome assembly GCA_963732225.1 of uncultured Solirubrobacterales bacterium. Lineage (GTDB taxonomy): Bacteria > Actinomycetota > Thermoleophilia > Solirubrobacterales > 70-9 > VRUE01. Next base: position 609,872 of record CAVSYR010000005.1, on the reverse strand, counting down.
ACTGCTGGGTGCCGGCAAGGCAACCGGCTTGGTGACCGTTGACGTTTTGCGCGTTGATTGCGTTGACGGCATTGACGGCGGTTTGTGCGTCAACTGCGCTCTGGGCAGTGTCGGCGCTGATCGCGTGTGCTGCCTCCGGCACCTGCCCGAGGGTCAGCTCGTCGATTTCGGCGCCGGTGATCGGGCCCGTTTGTGCCGCCAACACACCCTTGAGCACCCCGGGCTTGAGCCGGTTGGCCGCGATCGAGCGCAGCTTCAAGCGATTTCCCGGCAGCGACTTCACCTTCACTGTCTTGCCGTCGACCCGCGCCTTCTTGGCCGCGTAAACGGTCCCACCAAGTGCCACGAACAGCGCTAACGCCGCAACTACCAATGCCGGTGACGGCAGCCGCATTCCCCGTCTCATTATCTCCCCTTCCGTGGTCCGAGAAACGATGCGGCCGCGACCCTAGCCAGCGGCCGGCACGAGGACCAAGACCGCTGGACGAAAGTTCAGCGGCTGGTGGGGATTGGCGAAACCCCCGCGCATGTCTGGCGGCGGCGGACGCGGCGCGGTACGGCGTCCTCAGTCGGCCAAATAGCGCTGCTATTCGGCCTCCCTGCGTCCTTGTCCCGCTTGGTCCGGCGCGCGCCAGCCGCACACGCGGGTTTCGCCAATCCCCACTAGACTCGCCGGCGTAATCGGTCGGTGGTCAAGGGAAGTCCGGTGTGAAACCGGCGCGGTCCCGCCACTGTGACCGGGTCAAGAACGTCGCGGGCGCCTCGGGCGCCAGCCACTGGGGAGGACACAGAGTCCCCGGGAAGGCGCGGCGGAGGAACCCCGGAAGCCAGGAGACCTGTCCCCGGCCAGCCATGACAACCCTCGAGGAAAGGGTGGCTTAAATGCCAAGACTCGTTCCGTTCCGGCTGGTCGCTGCGTGCGCACTAGCCCTTCTGCTGTTGCTCTCGACCTCCGCGCTCGCCATGGGCAAGGGAACTCGCGTCAGCGTGCGCGTGGTGGGCAGCGGCGGTAAAGCGCTGGCCGAAGAGTTCGTCAACGCCAAGACGACCGCGATCAAGACCAGCCCGAAAGCGACCTGCCTCGGCGGCGGTACTGGCGGCAGCGGCAAGTCGGTGCAGGTGAAAGGGGCGACTGCGCTGGGCGCGCTGAGCCAGGCCTCGAAGCTGACGCCGTCGCTGCGCCCGCTGCTGGTCACCGACCACTTCCTTTCCGAATTCGGCCTCGGGCTGTGCGGAATCGGCAAGTCGACGACGACCAAGAAGCTCTCCTGGTACCTCAAGGTCAACCACAAGAACCCCAACAAGGGCGGCGAAAAAGTCAAGCTGCACAAGGGGGACGAAGTGCTCTGGGCCTTGGAGCCTTACCCGTATCCCGACGAGCTCTCGATGGTTGCGCCGCATGAAGCTGAGCCGAACAAGCCGTTCGCGGTCAGCGTCTTCTCCTATGACGACAAGGGTAAGAAGACCCCGGCCGCCGGCGTCACGGTGACCGGTGCCAGCGCGCCCACGGGCGCCGACGGCACGACGCAGGTGACGCTCGCGGCGCCAGGCGTGCTGACCGCCACCGACGGCAAGGACATCCCGTCCAACCAGGTCGCGGTCTGCCTCAACGGGGCCTGCTCCGGGGGCTGATCCAGTGAGGGGCCCGGGCACGGCGGTCGCGATTGCGCTGCTCTTTGTGGCGCTCGCGACTGCCGGCTGCGGCCTCGGCCCCGGCAGCGGGGTGAAGGACGGCGAGCTGACGGTGACGCGGGACTACGGGACCGTGCCCGTGCTGCACCGCCAGCTCGGCGATCTGACCGAATCCGACACGGTGATGCGGGCGCTCGAACGCAACGCCGAGATCACCACCCGCTACGGCGGTGGCTTCGTGCAATCGATCGAGGGGTTGGAAGCGGAAGAGAGCGCTGCCGGCTCGCTCGACTGGTTCTTCTTCGTCAACGGGGTGGAGTCGACGATCGGCGCCGCGGACTACGCGCTGCACGGTGGTGAGTCGATCTGGTGGGACTACCGCGATTGGGATGCGGCGATGCGCGTGCCGGCCGTGGTCGGCTCCTGGCCGCAGCCGTTCCTCGGTGGCTATGACGGCAAGCAGCGACCGGTGGCGGTCGAATGCCTCGGTGGGGGCAGCGCCTGCGACGAGGTTGACGAACGGCTGGTGGGAGCGGGTGTGGACGTGTCCTCGCGGCCGTCCGGCGCTGCGATCCGAGTCCTGGTTGGTCCCTGGTCCCGAGTGCGGAGCGACCCTGCCGCGGCTCAGGTCGAACATGGTCCGCAGGCGAGCGGGGTCTTCGCCGACTTTCAGCGTGATGGAAGTGACTACCGCCTCGGCGGGCTCGACGAAGCCGGTGACTCCGCCGTCACTTTTGGCCCTGACAGTGGCCTGGTCGCCGCCACGCGTCGCTACGAAGAACCGCCCGTGTGGATGGTGACCGGTGCGAGTGGGGCGGGGGTAAGCGCCGCCGCCAGCCTTCTCGATGTCGCGGACCTGCGCGACCATTACGCGGTGGCCGTCGACGGGGAAAAGGAGACTCCCCTGCCGCTGCGATGAGGTCGCCGTTTGCCTACATCCCGCGGCCGCGGCCGCTGCAGCTGACCTCGCCGGGCGCCGCCGTCGCCTACCTCGGCTCGCTCGTCGTCGTCGCCTTCCTCTACTCGAACCCGATCGTGCTGCTCGCGGTCGGGCTCGCCATCGTCATCGCCGGCCGCCTCGCCGGAGCTCACGCGGCGGTCCGCGCGGCGCTCTGGATGGGCCTCACCCTGGCCGTGCTGATCGTCGTCGTCAACGCTCTCGTCGTCAGCCGCGGCGAGACCGTTCTGGCCCGCCTCGGCGAGTGGCCCCTCTTCGGCCAGGTCGACGTGACGCTCGAGGCGATCACCGCCGGCCTCGTCCTCGGCCTGCGCGCCGCGGTGGTGATGGTCGGCTTCGCCGTCTACTCCGCCTGCGTCGACCCCGACCGTGTACTGCGGGCGCTGCGCCCAATTGCCGGCCGCTCGGCGTTGACCGCGACGCTGGTCTCGCGCCTGGTCCCGGTGGCGGCCGCCGACGCCAGCCGCCTGCGCGACGCCGCCCGCCTGCGCGGCCCCGGCGCCGCCCCGGTCGGCCGGGCGCCCCTGGCCCGGCGTCTCCTTGCCGGCTCGCTCGACCGCGCCGTCGACGTCGCCGCGACCCTGGAGCTGCGCGGTTACTCGCTCGATGCGCCGCGGGCCAAGAACCGCCGCTCGCGCTCGCGTTACGACCGCCGTTTCTACGCGATTGGCCTGGCCGTCCTAGTGGTCGCGATCGCCGGCAAGGCGCTAGGCGCCGACAGCTTCAGCGAATACCCGGCCACGGAGATCGGCACCGGAGCCACAACCCTCGCCGTCGCGGCGGTCGTCGCCCTCAGCGGCTTCGCACCGCTGCGACGTCATCCGAGACGTGCCCGCTCCGCCTCGCCCGATCGCCGAACTGCATCAAATTCTCTACCTGCTGGAGGGAGAATTTGATGCAGTTCGCGACCTCGACACGCGCCGCACCCGCCCTGGCGCTGACGGGGGTTACTTACGCCTATCCGACCGCAAGCGCCCCAGCCTTGCGCGACGTCTCGCTCAACCTGTCCCCAGGCGAGTTCACCCTCCTCGCCGGCCGCTCCGCCTCCGGCAAGTCGACGCTGCTCAGGGCTGCCTGTGGCCTCGTCCCTCACTTTCATGGTGGCGAGATCGAGGGCCGAATCGAGGTCGCCGGCATCGACGCGATCGCCGCCGGCCCAGGAGAGCTGGCAGCGGTAGTCGGCTACGTCGCCCAAGACCCCGAGACCCAAGTCGTCTCAACCACGGTCTCGGCCGAGATCGAGCTGCCACTAGAGATGCGTGGCGACCCACCGGCTTCTCGTGCTCGGGCCGTTGAGGAGGTCGCCCTCGCCCTCGCGATCCCGCACCTGCTCGACCGCGCAGTCGACACGCTCTCCGGTGGAGAGCTCCAGCGTGTAGCCCTGGCGGCCGCACTGGTCACTCGCCCGCGCCTGGTCCTTCTCGACGAGCCCACCTCTCAGCTGGATCCTGTCGCGGGCGACGAGCTGGTCTGGCTGCTTCGCAGGCTCAATGAGGAGTGGGGGGTGACCATCCTCCTAGCTGAGCACCGCCTGGAGCGCTGCCTTGCAGCCGCCGACCGCGTAATCGCAATGACCTCGGGCTCCGTCGCCTTCGATGGTGACCCCGGGAGCTTCCTCGCCTGGGCCCAAGACGCCGACACCGCCTTGGAGACCCCCGCCGCCCGACTCTTCTCCCTGGTCGGCATCGAACCGCTCCCGGTCGGAGTCCGCGACGCGCGCCGGACGCTCGCGTCGGCCGCCGCTGTCGATGGAGGGGAGGCGGACCCCCTCCGAACGTCTTGCACTTTTTCGGCAATTCCTTCACGGCCAGCCGCCGACTCTCCACCGAAAAAGTTAAGAGAGGAGGGGGTCCGCCTCCCCTCAGCCACAGCCGTTCGCGCGAGAGACCTTTGGGTCGAGCTAACCCGCCAAGAGACTCCCCGCGACGTCCTACGAGGAATCGACCTACGCATCGTCGGCGGCGAACGCGTAGCCCTGATGGGCCGTAACGGCGCCGGCAAGAGCACCCTGCTGCGAACCGCCGCCGCCCTGCTCGACCCAGTCCGCGGCAAGATCGAGACCCCGGGAGATATGGCGCTGCTGACCCAGAGCCCCAGCGACTACCTGGTCCGCGAGCGAGTCGGCGACGAGCTGCCGGGGGATGTCGGTCTCAGCGCTTTGCGCCTCGTCGGCCTCGAGCACGCGATCGACGCCGACCCCCGCGACCTCTCCGGCGGTGAGCGCCAGCGCCTCGCTCTGGCAATCGCCCTGGCGGGCCGCATGGACGGCGATGCCCTGCCGGGCCTGGTCGCCCTCGATGAGCCCACCCGAGGCATGGACCGCGCCCGCAAGGACGACCTCGTCGGCCTGATCGACGATCTCGCCAACCGCGGTGCCAGCGTTCTCGTCGCCACCCACGACGTCGAGTTCGCCGCTGCCTTCGCCGAGCGCGTCGTCCTGCTCGGCGACGGCGTCGTGATCGCCGACGGCCCCGCCCGCGAAGTCCTCTCCGGCGGCTGGTACTTCGCCACCGAGGTTGCGCGCGTGCTCGAACTGCCCGGCGTGATCACTCCCGAACAGGGCGTTGTGGCGCTGCGGCAAGAACCCGAGGCGGGACGCTGATGTCCTGGCAGTTGGCCAGCTTCGTCATCCTCGCCGTCGTCTTGCTCGGCGGCTTCGCCTGGTACGAGCGCTCGCGGCCGCCCTCGCAGGTGGTTGCCCTGGTCGCCGCCCTCGCCGCCCTGGCGATCGCCGGTCGGATCGCCTTCGCCGCCTTCCCCAATGTCAAGCCAACCACCGACATCGTCGTCTTCGCCGGCTACGCGCTCGGCCCGGCGCCTGGCTTCGCGGTTGGTGCCCTGGCCGGTCTCGTCTCCAACTTCTGGTTCGGCCAGGGGCCCTGGACTCCCTGGCAGATGGCGGGCTGGGGGATGTGCGGGGTGATGGGCGCGGGGCTGGCGCTGGGGGTCCGCAACGCCGGGCGCCTCAGCCTTGCCGCGGTTTGCGGGCTGGCGGGGATCGCCTACGGTGTGTTGCTGAACTTCTCGCTCATGGCGACCTACGGCGGAGATCTCTCACTCGAGCGCTTCCTCACCCTGGAGGCGCGCGCGATCCCCTTCGACCTGGCCCACGTCGTCGGCAACGTCGCCTTCGCCCTGCTTGCCGGTCCGGCGATGGTGCGGATGCTGGTCCGCTTCCGCCAGCGCTTCCAGTGGCGCACGCCCGCCCTCGCGACGGCGATCCTCGCCATCCTGCTGCTTCCCAGCCTGCTGCCGGGATCGGCCAGGGCGGCCGGCACCGACGAGGCGGCGAACTGGCTTGAAGCGGCCCAGAACTCCGACGGTGGTTTTGGTTCTGCACCCTCCTCCGATTCAAGCGCTGCGCTGACCAGTTGGGCGATGCTGGGTCTCGAGGCCGCCGGGCGCAATCCCTTCGACGTGACCAGCGCCGGTGGCAAGAGCCCGCTCGACTTCCTGCAGGGCCACCTCGACGAAGTGGGCAGCCCCGGCGATCTTGCCCGCACGATCATTGCCCTCGAGGGCGCCGGTGCCGACCCGCGCTCCTTCGGCGGCAAGGACCTGGTCAGCGCCCTGCTCAAGCGCCGCGCCGCCAACGGCTCCTACATCGGCTGGCCCGGGACCACCTCCTTCAGCGTGATCGCCCTGCGCACGGCCGAAGCGACCGACGGCCTCGACGGCACCCTCTCGTGGCTGAACAAGGTGCAGAACGACGATGGCGGTTGGGGCGACGTGCCTGGCCAACCAAGCAACGCCGATGTCACCGGCTCGGTGATGCAGTCGCTACCCGACACGAAGGCGGCCCGGGCCGGGCTCTCCTATCTGCGCAAGCACCAGCAACCAAACGGTGGCTTCGCCCTTGGGGCGGGCGGCGGCGTCAACGCCCAGTCGACCGCCTGGGCGGTGCAGGGGATGATCGCCGTCGGCGCCGACCCGGCCAAGGTCAGCGACGGTGGCAACAGCGCCCTCGACTACCTCGCCGCCAGGCAGGCCGGCGACGGGCACTATCGCTACTCCGAATCCAGCGACCAAACGCCGGTCTGGGTAACGGGCCAGGTGCTGGTCGCGGTTGCCGGCGACTCACTGCCAATCGAACCGCCGCCGCGCCAGCCGACTCCGACGACCGTGTCGCCGTCAAAGACCGCTCCGCCGCCGGCACCTGGTGGGACCAGCCCACCAGAGGAATTCGAATCGGTGCCGCCAACGTCGGGTGTTCCCAGTACCGGCGGCAGCGGCGCGCCGATCGCGCCGCCCTCAGCGGCGGGCGCCACACCGGGCTCACCGCCGGCGCAGCTTGGGGTGCCGGAAGAGGGCGAAGAAACCACGCAGTCCGCCCCGGCCACCGCGTCCCAGCCCGTCAGCGCCTCGGGCTCGACCCCATCGCCCTGGACCCCGATCGGGGTCGGCCTCGCCGCCACCGCCCTCGCCATCGGCCTGCCCTGGTGGCTCGGTCGTCGCTTCGCCTGGTAGCGGCACGCGCCCTCCAATAACCGTCCCTGAGACGGAAAAAGGAGGGTGCGTTCTCCTCGGCGGCTATGTTGCAAGCGTGGACGTTGAAACCGCGATCCGAACCCGTCGCACGCACAAGGCCTTTGGCCCCGAGCCGCTCGGACGCGACGAGATCCTCGGGCTGTTCGAGCTGGCTCGCTGGGCGCCGAATCACCATCTGACCGCGCCCTGGCGCTTCCGCGTCATCGGCCTCGAAACGCTGGCGCAGCTGAAGCAGGTGGCCGGACCCGAGGGGGCGGCAAAGCTCGACCGTGCCCCGACCCTGATTCTCGTCTCCTCCGCGCTCGGCGCCGACCCGATCCAAAATGAGGAGGACCTGCACGCGACCGCCGTTGCCTCCTACATCGTCCTGCTCGGCGCTCACGCCCGCGGCTACGCCGGCTACTGGCGTACTCCGGGCCTGTTGCGCTCCGCCGAGGGTCTCGAGGCGGTCGGAATGCCCGAGGACGAGCGCTTCGTCGGCTTGCTGCACCTCGGCCACCCGCGCCAGGAGAAGGAGCCGCCCGAGCGGCCACCGATCGAGCAGTCGACCGAGTTCCTCGGCTGATGCTTTCCCGCGCCACAGCAATCGAGGCGATCGCCGGCGAACACTTCGAGGTCGTCGTGATCGGTGGTGGGATCACCGGCGCCGGCGTCGCCCTCGACGCCGCCTCGCGCGGCTACTCGGTGGCGCTGCTCGAGCGCGGCGACTACGCCGAAGGCACCTCCAGTCGCTCCTCGAAGATGATCCACGGTGGCCTGCGCTACCTGCAGAACCTCGACCTCGGTCTGGTCCGCGAGGCGCTGCTAGAGCGCCAGTTGATGGTCCAGCTGGCCCCGCACCTGGTCTACCCGACGCCTTTCCTCGTCCCCTCCTTCCCCGACGAGCGCCGCCAGCGCGGCCTCGGAATCGGGCTCAACATGTACGACGTGATGGCGACGACGCGGGTCGGTCGCAGCCGCCGCGAGATGCGCTCCTCCAAGGAGGCCGACGAGGACTATTACTGGTCGCCGGACCGCCACCGCACGATCGACCGCGATGAGGTCCTGCAGCTGGTTCCCGCGCTGGAGCCGCGCGACCCGAAGAACGCGTACCTCTTTTACGACTGCCAGACCGACGACGTTCGCCTCACCCTGACCGTCCTCGGCGAGGCCGAGCGCTTCGGCGCGGTGATGCTCAACGACGCCGAGGTGGTCGAGGTGCTGGAGCGCGAGGGCCGCGCCGCCGGGGTTGCCTTCGTCGAGGCCGGTTCGGGCGAGCGGCTCGAGCTCACCGCCGACAACGTGATCAACGCCACCGGCGTCTTCGCCGACCGGATCCGCCCCGAGGAGACGATCGAGGAGGAGGACGTGCCGCGGATCTCGCCCAGTCGCGGCACCCACGTGCTGGTCGACCGCGAGAAGCTCTCGACCGGCTCTGCCGCCTGCATCGTTCCCGCCGGCGAGGGCCGGGCGATCTTCGCCCTGCCCTGGTACGGGCGCACCCTGATCGGCACCACCGACAACGACTTCGAGGGCGACATCGACCACCCGCGGCCGGGGGGCGAGGACGTCGCCTACCTGCTCGACGCGGTCAACGAGTTCTTCGGTGTCTCGCTCGGCACCGACGACCTGGTCGGCGCCTACGCCGGGGTGCGGCCGCTGATCGCCACCGGCGACCCGAAGAAGTCGGTCGACATCTCGCGCAAGGCGGAGCTCTACGAGACCTCCTCGGGGATGCTGACGATCACCGGCGGCAAGCTGACCACCTGGCGGCGCATGGCCAAGCAGACGGTCGACCGCCTGGTCGAGCGCGAGGGCCGCGAGGCGCCCTGCCATACGGCGGAGATCCCGCTCGGCATGGAGGCGCGGGCAGATGACCTCGAAGCGCCGGACGGGGTGGGGGAGGAGGCGCTCGAGCAGCTCGCCTTCCGCTACGGCCACGCAGCCCGCAAAGTCCTTGCTCTGGCACGAGAGGATTCGAAGCTGGCCGAGCCGATCGTGCCCGGCCGTCCCGACCTGCTGGCCGAGGCCGTGATCGCCGCCCGCCACGAGCAGGCCCGCACGGTCGCTGACGTGCTGCTGCGGCGCACCCGCCTCGGCCTGCTCGCCGCGCCCCAGTTGCGCGATGCCGCCCCGGCCCGCGCCGTGGCCGCGGCGCTGGGCGGCGAGCTCGGCTGGTCGCGCCGCGAGGTCAAGCGGGCTGCCGAGGCCTGGCCCGCCGCGGCGGCGGAGGCCGGCATCGACCCCGCCGGCTCACCCGTCGAGTCGCTGCAATAACCTGCCGCTCCGATGAATAAGACAGAACTTGAGTCCAAGCACCTTGCCGAGCTGCACTCGCTGGCCGCCGACGCCGACGTGCCGCGCTATCGCATGTTGCGCCGCGAGGAGCTGATCGAGAAGCTGAGCGACGGCGACGGCGGCAAGTCCGAGAAGAGCGAGAAACCTCGCGGAGACCGCCCGCCTCGCCGCGATCGCCAAGAGCGAGCGCCGCGCCAGCGCCGTGAGCGCTCCTCGGGTAGCCGTGAGCGCCCCTCCGGGGGTCGCGAGAGGCCGGCCCGCAAAGAGCCGGCCGCGGACTCGACGGCCGCGGAGCCGGCTGCCGAGCCCGAGGTGCCCGCACGCCCACCGAAGCCGCCTGCTCCGGACAGGGAGCCCGCCGCCGCGGCAGCCGGGGACTCGGCCCGCCCCAAACGCAAACGTCGCCGTCGTCGCTTCGGCCGCAAGAGCAAGGGCCTTCGCGCCCAGGACCTCCTGCTGCCGCCGCCCGGTCGCCAGGCGCTGGTCTACGGTGAGAGTCGCGCCGTCTGCACCTCGCTGCTGCGCGAGATTGCCGCCGAGTTGGGCGGTGCCTCCGAGGGTCCCGACCCGATTGCCCTCTTGATCGATCCTAGCCCCGAGGAGCTGGCCGACTGGAAGCGCGAGGCGCCCGACGCCGAGCTGGTCGTCGCCGCCCAGGCACGCCACGCTGGCGACGCCCTCGCCCAGGCCGTCCGCCGCGCCGAGGGAGGCGAAGACGTGATCCTCCTGGTCGACTCGCTGACCCGGCTGGACGACGCCGATACGGCAAAAGAGGTCTTCGACGGCGGCCTGAGCCTAAAAGCCAATGGCTCCCTGACCGTCGTGGCGGCCCTAGAGCGCCAACAGTAGTCGCGTAGTTATCGCCGGTAGGCGATGCGGCGCCAGCTTGGCTCTTTGGAGAGCTCAATGAGCTCGGAGCTGCGATCTGGCTGCACGTAGCCGAAGGTCTGGTTGCGCTCGTCGAATACGACGTCGAGCTCACCCTCCTTAACTCTCTGGTCGAGCCAGGCGCCGCGGAAGACGAGGCGGCGCAGCCAGTGCACGAGGCTGCGGTTGGCGGGGCCGACGAGGTCGTCCCAGTTCTCGTTGATGTGCTCGCCGAGGCGTGAGCTGGGCTCGGCGATCTCGCCGCTGACGGCCAGATCAAGCAGGTCGTCCAGCTCCTCTTGGCTTAGTCCCTGGTCGACGAAGCCGAGTTTTACCGCAGCTTGCTCGACCCGCTGGCCGAAGTCACCCTCGTTGAAGGCGAAGCGGAGCTCCCCGTACTCGAGTACGTAATCGGAGCCAGACTCGTAGTTCCCTCGGCGGGTCGTTTTCTTATCCATGAGTTGAAGCCAACTGCTCGCGCCAGCCCAGCGGGAGCAGGTGCTGGATCATGCCGATCATCGTAGTCTCGTGCCCGCATGGGCCCCTGCCTGAAAGGCCGTTTGCACCGATGATCGATCTGCACTGCCACATCCTCCCCGGGGTCGACGACGGCTCGCTCGATCTCGCCGACAGCCTGGGACTGGCACGCCAAGCGGTCAACGACGGCATCGAGCGGGTCTGCGCGACGCCGCACATCCGCCACGACCACGACGTGCGGATCGAGCAGATCGCGGGGCGGGTCGAGGAGCTCAACCGGGCGCTGCGTGACGAGGGACTGCCGGTGGAGGTTCTGCAGGGTGGTGAGGTGGCGGAGACTGCGGTCGAGGCGCTGAGCGAGGAGGAGCTTGGGCGCGTCGCACTCGGCGCCGGCCGCTGGATCCTGCTCGAGCCGGCGCCCGGTCCACTCAGTGACACTCTGATCGCCCGCGTCGGCCACCTCGCCGAGCGCGGCCACCGGGCGCTGATCGCTCACCCCGAGCGCCACCTCTCAGCCGACATGTACGAGCGGATCGCGGCCCTGATCGCCGAGGGTGCCCTGGTCCAGGCCACCGCCGACTTCTTCCTACGCGAGCGCTTCGCCGACGGCATGCGGATGCTGGCCGAACAGGGCTTGGTTCACGTCTTGAGCAGCGACGCCCACTCTTCGCACGGAGGGCGACCGTTGCACCTGCGCGAGGCCTTCGGCGTGCTCGCCGAGATCGAGGCGACCGCGCCCCACCTGGAATGGATGCGCGACGTAGCGCCGCGCGCAATCGTCGAAGGCAAGAAGCTCACGGCTCCGTTTTGAGGGCCAACCGCGGTAGGGGCGGAGCGTTTAGCGAAGCCCCTGCCGGGGTTGGCCCTCAGAGCGACCGCAGCTCGACCTTGCGCGCCAGGTCTTCGATCACCGCGCGTGAGCCGCTGCCGAGGCCGGCGCGGAGGAAGTTGGCGGCGCCGGCGGCGGCGCTGGTGCGCAGCGTCCCCTCCCAGCTGAGGCCAGCGGCGATGCAGGCGGCCAGGCCGCCCATCATCGAGTCGCCGCAGCCCTCGCGTGAGCCGCGCTCGAAGCGCGGCGGCACCAGCTCCCAGGCTTCATCCCCGCGCACGACCATCGCCGGCTCCTCGGCGCGGGTGATGATCACGGCGCCCGCGCCAGCATCTATCAGCTTCTGTACGGCGCTGCGCATCCGCTCCTCAGTGTCGACCGGGCCCTCGATGTAGCCGGCCAGCTCCCAGTCGTTGATCTTGACCAGGTCGGGCCCGCCTTCGAGGGCACTGTCGAGCCGTGGCCGCGAGAGGTCGACTACAACCGGGGTGCCGTTGGCCTTGACGTCGGCGACGAGGTTGCCGTAGATCTCCAGCGGCAGCGCCTCGCCGGGGTAGGGGCCGCAGAGGGCGAGGACGCCGGAGTCGAGCGCCGCAGCGACCGTGGTAGAGAAGAGCTCGTCGATCTCGTGGCGCGAGGGCGGCATCGAGGCGCTCTGGGCCACCGGCACGCGCTCGCCGCTGCGGCGGTCGTGAACGTAGGCGCCGCTCCCCTCGGTGGTCTCGACCAGGCGCATCTCGACGTTCATCTGCTCCAACAGCGGCCGCAGCACGGCGCCGCTCTCACCGCCGATGAAGCCGCAGAGGATCGGCTCGGCGCCGAGCTCGGCGGCCATCCGCGCCACCCAGACGCCCTGCCCGGCGGCGTGCAGGTGGAGGTCATCGCCGCCCTCGCTGGTCAGGGCCTCGATCGTGATCGCCAGCATCGGGTGTGGTCCGAAGACGGTGACTTTGCCGTTGCCTGGCATTGACAGAGGCTAGATGCCGGAAGCGCTCCTTGCCCAACGTCTTCGCCGCCTGCCCACCGTGATCGTGCTCGGCCGCGAAGTCCGTGTCGCCAGGGGACCGCGTGCACGATTCCTGGGTTTGGCTCATCTGGATCGCCAGGAGGCGGGTCCGGGCCTGCTGATCCCGCGCTGCTCGAGCGTCCATACATTTGGCATGCGCTTCCCGCTCGATCTCTATTTCCTCGGCGAGCATGGGGAGGTGGTTGCCGTTCGCCGAGAAGTGCCGGCTCGGCGCCTCGCGTTTTGCAGGCGAGCTCGAGCGGTGCTGGAGGTGCCGGCGGAAGAGGGGGGAGAAATCCCCGCCGCCACCCCTTAGACCGGCCAATGCTTCCCCAGCGCCGTGAGATCGCCAACCTGGTCGTCTGCGAGGACGACGCCCAGACGCTCGAGCTGCTCTGCGACAACCTGGTCGCCGATCGCTTCGGAGTGCTGCCGGCCCCAAACGCTTCCGACGCTCTGCGGCTCTGCCGTTACAACCACCCAGATTTGCTGCTGCTTGATCTCTCCCTGCCCGATGCTTCCGGGCTCGACGTGCTGCGCGAGATCCGTGAGGCGGACGGGGTCACCTCGCGCTTCGACCCCGCCCTGCCGGTGATCGTCCTCACCGGACACGGCTCCGATGAGGACCGGGTGCGCGGGCTGGAGACGGGCGCTGACGATTTCCTCGTCAAGCCGCTCTTTTACCCCGAGCTCCGCGCCCGCATCGGTGCCGTCCTGCGACGCGGGTCGGGAGAGCGCCAGGGACCAATCCGCGTCGGTGAGATCGTCGTCGATCCGGCGCGGCGCAAGGCTTGGGTCGGCGAGCGCGAGGTGGTGCTCTCGAACAAGGAGTTCGGCTTGCTGCGGGTGCTCGCCGGCGAGCCCTCGCGGGTCTTCACCAAGCGCGAGCTGCTCGAGGCGGTCTGGGGTTACCGCAGTCCGGCACGGACGCGAACACTCGATTCCCACGCCAGTCGGCTGCGCCGCAAACTCGACCCGGAGAGCGGCCGCTACGTGATCAATTGCTGGGGATACGGCTACCGCCTGATCGACGGATGACCGGGCTGGTTCAAATCGTTGCCGGCTGGCCCGCCGTCCTCTCGATGGCTGCTGCCGTGGCGGCGCAGGGCCTGCGTGCGGGCAGGCGGCGCAGTGCCCTCAACGAGGCGCTGCACGAGCTGCGGCGCCCGCTGCAGGCGGTTGCCCTGGCGGCTGGTCCCCGGCTTGGGAGCGCAGCGGATGCCGGCGAGCCAATCGAGCTTGCGGCCGCGGCACTCGAACGCCTCGACCGCGAGATCAACGGCGGCCCACTGGTGCCCACGTTGGGCTCGGTCGATGCCGCTGCGCTGGCTCGCTCGGCTGTTGCCCGTTGGCAGGCGCGTGTACAGGTCGCGGAAGGCTCGCTCGAGCTGCGCTGGAACGCCGGCGAGGCGCTGGTCAGCGGCGATCGCAGTGCACTAGCCCAGGCGCTAGACAACCTGATCGTCAATGCGATCGAGCACGGAGGCACGACGATTGTCGTCGCCGGCAGGTTGCTCCAGGGGCGCTTGCGAATTGCCGTCGTTGACTCGGGGCGGGCGACGCGACCGCGATCGCGGCGCAATAGGCCAGCCCATATAGCGGCCCGGCTCTCAGGCCGCTACCAACACGGACACGGCCTCGGCGTGGTCCGGCGGGTGGCAGCTGATCACGACGGTCGGTTTGTCCTCCACTATTCAGAGCGGGGATCACGTGCGGTTCTCGAGTTGCCGCTGGCCGAGGCGGAGACCGGGCGGGCAGCGTGAGCCGGCGTACCCGGGCGATCGCCTTTCTCGGGCTCGCCCTGGTTACCGCCGCCCTGGCAGCCGGCATCGCCGACAGCTACGGCTCGCGGGTGGCGAGCGGCTACGGCCCGTTGCGCCAGGTCGTTGTCGCGACCAAGAGCCTCGGGCCGCGGAGCGTTCTGCGGCCCGCCGATATCGCCGGCGGGCTGGAGACGCGCCGGGTGCCGGTTCGGTTTGCGCCCGCGGGAGCTCTGAGCGATCCGCGGGAAGCGCTTGGCTTGGAACCGACGGTCGGGCTCGAGCCAGGCTCTTACCTGGTTGCGAGTCAACTGCGGGAACGACAGCCGAGGGGCGGGTCGAGCCCCGCCCTCGGGCCGAGCCGGCGGCCGGTCGAAATCTCGGTCAGCGGCGCCGAAGCCCTGCTGGCGACTGGCGCGGCCGGAGCAGGCTCGAAGGTCGACGTCGTCGTCACCACCGAGCCGAGTGGCAGCGGCGCGGGTCGCACATATGTGGCGGCGGCCGCGGTGCCGCTGCTCGCGCTCGGCCCAGGGGCCGATGGGCCGGGTCCCGGCGGCACAGCGGCGGCGACGCTTGCTCTAACCAAGCGGCAGGCTTTGAGATTGATCGCGGCCGAAAGCTTCGCCCGCAAGCTGACCCTGCTGCCGGGGGCCTGAGCGATGGCAACGCGGGAGCGCCACCTTTCCGACCTCGCCGACGAGCTCCGCTTCCGCTTGATCGAGCGGCGCCGAGTTGCTGCTGCCGGCGGAGGCCCTGCCGCGATCGACCTTTCCGACGAGGTGCACGTCCTGGTCGAGGAGGAGGCGGCGCTGCTGGGTAGGGCCACGCGGGAGGAGCTGACGACCAGGATCGTTCGCGACACCGTTGGCCTCGGTCCGCTCGAGGACCTGCTCGCCGATCCGTCGGTCGAGGAGGTGATGGTCAACGGGCCCGACGAGGTGTACGTCGAGCGGGCGGGGCGAATCGAGGCAGTCGACGTCTGCTTTCCGGATGAGGAGGAGCTGCGCAACGCGATCGAGCGCATCCTCGCGCCGCTGGGACGACGAATCGACGAGCTCAGCCCGATGGTCGATGCCCGCCTTGCCGACGGCTCGCGCGTCAACGTCGTCATCCCGCCGCTCGCGGTCGACGGGCCGGCGCTCTCGATCAGGCGCTTTGGCGCCGCCCGACCCGGAGCGCGGGATCTGGTTGAGCGAGGAAGCCTCAGCGCCGCCCAGTGCGAGTTGCTCGAGCGGGCGGTCGGGGACCGGCGCAGCGTCCTCGTCAGCGGTGGCACGGGCGCCGGTAAGACGACTTTGCTCAACGCGCTCTCTGGCTTCATTGACTCGGGTGAGCGCATAGTCACGATCGAGGACGCGGCCGAGCTGCGCCTGCAGCAGCGCCATGTGGTGCGCCTGGAGAGCCGACCGGCCAGCGTCGAGGGCAAGGGTGAGGTGACGGTCCGCGACTTGCTGCGCAACGCCCTGCGGATGCGTCCCGACCGGATCGTGATCGGCGAGGTGCGCGGGCCCGAGGCGCTCGACCTGCTCACCGCGCTCAACACCGGACACGACGGCGCACTCTCAACCCTGCACGCCAACTCGGCGGCGGACGCGCTCAGCCGCCTCGAGACGCTGGCGCTGATGGCGGGGGTGGGCCTTCCGCACGAGGCGATCGCCGAGCAGGTGCAGCGCGGCGTCGATCTCGTTGTCCACGTCGAGCGTCGCCCCGATGGCTCGCGCCGCGTCGCCGAGATTGGCGAGGTGGTCCGGGTCGCCGGCGCGACCGCGGTCAGGGCCCTCAACGCCGGCGGCAAGTGATGAGCGACGGCTCCGGGCTCATGGTTCCGTTGGTTGGCGCGGCGACCGGTGGACTGCTCGCTGTCTCGGCTCGCGAGGCAGTGCTCGCGAGCCCTGCTCTGGTCCGCTGGGTGCAGCGCGCCCTGGAGCCGCTGCAGCGGGCCGGTCGCGAGGGCTACTCGCCCTCGAGTTCCGAGCGCCGCCGTCTCGCCGCACTCGGCAGCTTCGCGGCAGTGGCCGGAGGTTGGTTCGTCGGTGGCGCCGCCCTGGCGCTGCCACTCGTGGTCGCCGGTCCAGCCCTGGCCGCCTGGGCGCTGGGGGCACGGCGCCGGCGTTATCGACGCGCGGTCGAGCGGGCGCTGCCCGACGTTGCCCTCGCGGTCGCCGACTCGCTGACGGCGGGACGTTCGCTGCGGGCCTCGCTGCCGGCGGCGGCCACCTCGCTCGACGGACCGGCCTCGGTTGAGCTGGCGCGACTCGGCGCCGAGCTCGAGCTCGGCGCCGCGACCGGCGATGCCGTTGCCGCTTGGCGCCAGCGGATGCGTTCGGCAAGGGTCGATGCCCTCGCCGCCGCGCTGCTCAGCCAACAACTCGCGGGCGGTGACCTGGCCGGCCTCTTGCGTCGCTTCGCCGAGGGGGCGGCAGAGCGAGATCGGGTCGCCGAAGACGCCAAGGCGGCGACCTCGCAGGCCCGTTTCACCGGCCTGCTCGTGGTCGCGATGCCGACAGGTGGCGCTCTTTTCGCCGAGCTACTGCAGCCGGGCTTCCTCACCAAGGTGCTGGGCTCACCCGCTTCTGCGCTGCTGCTCGCGCTTGCTGCCCTGCTCCAGTTCGCGGGGTTCGTCGCGATTCGGCGCCTATCCCAGGTGGTCGAGTGAGGCGGGCTCGGGACTTCGCGTGAGCCTGGCCGGTGTCCTCATTGCGGTGGCGGTCCTGTTGGTCTGGGCGGGACTGCGCGAGCTGGGCGCGGGTGCCTCGGCTCTCGGGTCGTCGCTTGCTCGTAGCGGCGGGCGGCTGGCCAGGGCCGCGCTTCGCCTCGGTCTCCCAGCGCGCATCGCCAAGTCGGGCCTCGAGTCGCGCCTGCCGCTGGCGGCGGTTTTGTTGGGCAAGTGCGCCGGGGCTGCCACGGGTGGCCTCGTCGCGCTGGCGGCTGCTCCAGCGGCACCTGGGCATCTCTCGCTGCTGGTCACGGCTGGGCTGCCGGCGGCCGGCTTCTTTGTCCCCGATGCGCTGCTCGAGCGTCGGGCGCGGTTGCGCAAGCGCCGCCTCATCGGCGCGCTGCCCGACGCCTGCGATCTGCTCGCGGTTGCCGCCGCGGCCGGTCGCAGCCCGGCTTCAGGCTTCGCCGAGCTGGCCGGTGGCAGCGACGGTCCGCTCGCCGAGGAGCTGCGCATGACCGTCGCCGAGCTCTCCTGCGGCCGCCCCTTGCCGGCGGCGCTGCGATCGCTGCGCGATCGGGTTCCCGGTGGCGAGCTCGCCTCCCTCTGCGCCGCGATTGAGCGCTCGCGCCGCTACGGCTCGCCGCTGGCCGAGCAGCTGCGCCGCCAGTCAAGCGCCCTGCGCAGCGATCAGCGCCGCGCGGTCGAGGAGCACGCCGCCAGGGCGGCACCAAAGATCCAGCTCGTCGTCGCCCTCATCCTCGTCCCCTCGGTCCTGCTGATGATCACCGCGGCGCTGATCGCCAATGCCGACGTGCTGCTCTCGGGGTTTAGCTAGGCGGGGGAGACGCGGCGCCTGTTTCCTGTACCTCCTCGCGCAACCTCTGCGCGACGGTGGCTGAGGCGGCGCGGATCACATCGAGCTCGGCGGCCGACTTCTTGTGGCCCTTGACGTAGCAGCAGAGGTAGCCGGCGACGAGCTCGAAGGCGAACTTCTGCGGCGCTTCCTCGCCAAGCCAGACGACGAAGGTAGGGGAGAAGAGCCGGCGCAGCCAGACCTGGTCCTGCTCGGGGCCGGAGAAGATCTCGTAGCGCTCGTCGAGCGCCTCGCTCTCCAGCTTGACCCGCTGCTTGGAGCGGCGGAAGGCGTCCTCGAGGCCCTCAAGCGCCCGCAGGCCGAACTTGTGTTGGCAGAAGAGCTCAGGAACCTGGGCGGCGCACTCGGGGACTTCGACCAGGCCGACTGTGTAGCGGTAGTAGTTGGTCTCGCGGCCACCTTTGCCGTCGCTGGTCTCTTCCTCATACGTATAGAGAGCGAGGACGCCATCGACGCCATTGGCCAGCGGGCCAGCGAAGGAGTTATCCGCGTAGCGGTCGTCGCCCTTGCGCAGTAGCGGCGTCATCGGTGGCAGTCGGGTCCGACCTGACAGCGTCATGCCGCGCTGGCTGGCGTAGACGGCGAAGAAGTCTCCTTCCGAGCGCGAGTCGGCGATCGCAAAGACGATCAGCAGCGAGACGATCAACGCCGCGACCGCGGCGCCCGCACCGATCGCGGCACCGAGGTAGACGGCCCCGGCGATGCCGACGGCGAGGACGAAGACCACGGTCGCGATCCAGGTCCCGGGCTTGGCGAGCAAGCGCCGGAAGTGGAAGCCACGCAGGTCGTTGGCGTCGTCCGGGAGTCCCTCGCTAGGCGCCTGCGGGGATGGTGCGGTCTGCCCCTCGCTCACCGGGGCAACCTAACGCAGGGTTGCAAATGGGCTTGCAATGTGGGGTCGTGTTGCAAAGTGGGGGGAAGTGGGTTACTGTGCCGATCGAGTTGAAGCCCAGGACCGGGGTGGTGAGGCTCCTCCCACCTCATCACTCCGGTCCTAACTCTTTTCCTGGTCCACGCGCAGCGCTCGCAAAGAAAGGAACCGGCGGTGGCATTTCGGGGCCTCTACGAGCACAGTCTCGATTCAAAGGATCGCCTCACGGTTCCCTCCCGGTTCAGGGCCGCCCTCTCCGATGGCATCGTTCTCTCCAAGGGCTTCGACCCCTGCGTCTGGATGCACACGACCGCCGAGTTCGAGCAGCTCTCCGATCGCTTCCTCTCGCCGCACAGTCCCTTCGGCCGCGATGCGCGCCAGCTGCGCCGCCGCTTCCACGGCGGCTCCTTCGACGAGAAACTCGACTCCGCCGGCCGCATCCGCGTGCCCAAGCCGCTGATCGAGCACGCCGGCCTCAATGGCCCCTGCGTCGTTGTCGGCACGGGGGAGTACCTGGAGATCTGGAACGCCGAGGCCTGGGCCAAGCAGGAGGCCGAGCTCGACGCCTCGGCGCCGGAGATCGCCGAGGGCCTGGCCGCGAACGGAGCGCCTGAGTGAGATGGCGAGCCGTGCCTACTCAACCCCAAGCCTGCCCAGCCGAGAGTTAACTCGCGCAAACCTTGTCTATATGCCGACCGAGCACCAACCCGTCCTCGCCGCCGAGCTGGTCGACCTGCTGGCGCCCCGTCCGGGCCAGACCGCGATTGACTGCACCTTCGGCGCCGGCGGCCACGCCCGCCTCGTCGCCGAGGCCCTGGGGCGAGAGGGGACGCTGATCTGCATCGACCGCGATCCCGGCGCGCTGGCCCGCTACGAAGCCTTCTCTGCCGAGGTTCCCTGCTCAACTCGCTTCATTTCCAGCGACTTTGCGGCAGGCCTTCGTGCCATGTACGGCGAAGGCATGCGTCCAGAGATGGTCTACATGGACCTCGGAATGTCCTCGATGCAGGTCGATGCCTGGGAGCGGGGCTTCTCTTATTCCTACGACGCCCCCCTCGACATGCGCATGGACACCCGCCAGCAGCTGAGCGCCGCCGACATCGTCAACGAGTGGCCGGAGTCGCGCCTGGCGCAAGCCCTGCGCCTTTTCGGCGAGGAGCGCTACGCCGGCGGGATCGCCCGTGAGATCAGTCGCCGCCGGCCGCTCTCGACGACCTCCGAGCTGGTCGACGCGATCAAAGCCGGTATGCCGGCCTCGGCCCGCTTCGGCGCTGGCCATCCCGCCAAGCGCAGCTTCCAGGCGATCCGGATCGCCGTCAACGGCGAGCTCGACTCGCTCGAGGACGCGCTGCCGACGGCCTGGAGCATGCTGCCGATCGGCGGTCGCCTCGCCGCGATTTCATTCCACTCGCTCGAGGACCGCCGCGTCAAGCAGTTTCTTGCCGAGCGCGCCAAGGGTTGCGTCTGCCCGCCCGAGCTGCCGGTCTGCGTCTGCGGTCGCGAGCCCGAAGCCGAGCCGCTAACCCGTCGTGCCGTCGCGCCCGGCCCGGAGGAGGTCGCGACCAACCCGCGCTCGAAGTCCGCTCACCTGCGCGTCTCGATGAAGATCGCCGAGCCGGCCCAGGGGGCTGCCTGATGGAGGCAGCGACAGTCCGCGGGGCGGCGGTTGCCGCGCCACCGCGCCGCAAACCGCGATCGGTGAAAGCCGCGGCTGCCACCGCCGCGCCCGCGCGCAAGGCGCCCCTGCGCAAGGCACCAGCACGCCGCAAAGCTCCCACTCGCCGTCCCGGCGGCCAGCTGATCCCGATCGCGGCCGGCGCTGCGACAGCAGTCCGCCAGCTCCCAGATTCAAGCCTGATGGTGCGGATGACTCGCGGTCGCGCCTGGATCGCCGTGCTCGGCGTGCTCCTGGTCGGGATCGTCGCGATCAACGTGATCACCCTCAGCTTTTCTGCCACCGCCGGCCACATCGACCGCAACATCACCGCGCTGGAAGAGGAGGACTCGCTGCTGAGCGGCCGCGACGCGCGCCTCTATGGCTCCGCCCGCGTGCGGCACGAAGCCACGGGACTCGGCCTTGTCGCCGCATCTTCCGATGGGATCAGCTACCTGCAGGCGTCCAAGCAGGACGTGGCAATCGCCGCCCAGCGGCTCTCCGCCGCGGCCTCGGGCTACTAGGGGTCTGCTGCGTGAAGGTGATCGAGCGAAGGATCGGCCTCCTCTTCGCCGGTTTCCTCTTCTGCTTCTGTGTCATCGGTGCCCGCGCCTTCTGGTTGCAGGGGGTGCAGGGCTCAAAGCTCGCTTCCGAGGCGGTCAACCAGCAGACTGAAGCGATCCCCCTGCCCAGTCTGCGTGGCAGCGTGCTCGACCGCCGCGGCAACGCCCTCGCCGCCTCCGAAGACACGGCGACGGTCTTCGCCGTGCCGCCGGAAGTCAGTAAGCCTTCCCTGGCGGCGGAAAAGTTGGCGCCGATCCTCGGTCTCAGCGAGAGCAAGGTGCTCGGCGCGGTGACGGGTGAAACGACTTACTCGGTGTTGGCGAAACAGGTCGAGCTGCCGATCGCGAAGCGGATCGAAAGGCTCGGGCTGCAGGGCATCGGCGAGGATCCAGACAGCCGCCGCATCTACCCGCAGGGCGAGCTGGCGGCGCAGGTGATCGGCGCGGTTGGCACCGAAGGCGAAGGCCTCACAGGGCTCGAACGGGGCAAGGAAGGCGTGCTGCGCGGCAGCGACGGCGAACGGCGCATCGTCACCGACGCGACCGGCGAACCGATCCGACTGGAAACCGCGCAGGAAGCCGAAGACGGCGAAAACATCCAGCTCACGCTCGATCCGGCGATCGAGCAGAAGACCGAGGAAGTGCTGGCCGAAGTCGGCGAAACCTACGCCCCCAAAGGCGCCACCGCGATCGTGATGAACCCGCGCAACTCGCAGGTCCTGGCGATGGCCAACTGGCCTCCGGTCGACCTCAGCGACCTCTCCAGCGCCAGCCCCGAAGATCTGCTGAACCGCGCCACTGGCTTCACTTATGAGCCCGGCTCGACCTTCAAGGCGTTCACCGTCGCCGCGGCGCTGGAGGAAAAAGAAGTGACGCCGGAAACGTCCTTCTACCTGCCCTCGCAGCTGCACGTGGCCGATCGGATCATCGAAGACGCCGAGGCGCGGCCGCCCGTGTCACTGACCGTGGCGCAGATCCTCGCCCAGTCTTCCAACGTCGGCGCCGTCACGATCGGCCTCAAACTTGGAGCGACGCGCTTCAGCAAGTGGATCGACCGCTTTGGCTTCGGCCGGCCGACCGGGGTCCAGTTTCCCGACGAGGAACAGGGGCTGGTGCCGAAGCTCGACGAATACTCTGGCTCGACCATGGGCAACCTGCCCATGGGCCAGGGCCTTGGGGTGACGCCGATGCAGATGATGGCCGGCTACCAGGCGATCGCCAACGGCGGCATCCTGCGCCGGCCGCAGCTGATCGAGAAGGTCGGCGACGAAACCGTGCACGAGCCGAAAGGCCACCGCGTGATCGACTCCGGCGTGGCGGCGCAGGTGCGGGAAATGCTCGAGGGGGTGCTAGAAGCCGGCGGTACCGCCTCGGCGGTGAGCGTGCCTGGCTACAAGCTGGCGGGCAAGACCGGGACCGCGCAGGTGGCGGAAAACGGGACCTACTCCAAAACCAAGTACATCGCTTCGTTTATCGGCTTTGCGCCGGCGCAGGATCCACAGCTGCTGGTTTCGGTGATTGTGGATGAGCCGCAGGGGGAAATCTACGGCGGGTCGGTGGCGGCTCCGGCGTTTGGCAAGATCGCGGCGTTTGCTCTTCCCTATCTCGGGGTGCCGGCCGAATAACGAGAGGCTGTCGGGTGCCCCTCCCCAAAACGCTCGGCAGGAGCCTTGCTTGAGTGTTTTGGGGAGGGGCACCCGACAGCCTTCCTAGAATCGACAGGCATGAGATTGGACGCGCTCGCTGCGGAGATTGCGGGAGCCCGGATTGCCGGGGGCTCCGCCGTAGAGGTTGAGTCTCTCGCTTACGACAGCCGAAAAGTGGGGCCTGGGACGCTGTTTTTCTGTGTGCCGGGGGAGAAGGTCGATGGGCATGAGTTCGGCGTCGCCGCGGTCGAAGCAGGCGCTGCCGCTCTGGTGGTCGAGCGGGAGCTGGAGGTTGATGTGGCGCAGGTGGTGGTTGCGGATGCGCGGGCGGCTATGGCGCCCTTGGCGGCTCGGTTTTGGGGGGATCCGACGGGTGAGCTGCGGGTTGTTGGGGTGACGGGGACGAATGGGAAGACGACTACCGCGTTCTTGTTGCGGGAGATTCTCGAGGCGGCGGGGGTTCAGTGCGGCTTGTTGGGGACCGTGCGGCAGGTGGTCGGCGGGGTGGAGGAGGAGGTTGAGCGGACCACGCCGGAGGCGATTGATCTGCAGGGGACTTTTCGGCGGATGCTCGAGGCCGGTGACAAGGCCTGCGTGATGGAGGTTTCCTCGCACGCGCTGGCGCTGCACCGGGCCGACTCGATTCATTTTGAGCTGGCGCTGTTTACGAACTTGACCCAGGACCACCTCGACTTCCATGCCGATATGGAGGACTACTTCCGGGCCAAGCGGCTGCTCTTCGAGATCGGGCCGGGGGCCGCGGTCGTCAACGTCGACGACCCTTACGGTCGTCGCCTGGCCGAGGAATTCGATTGCGTGACCTTCTCCGCTGAGGGTGTCAACGCGGACTTCGCGGCGACAGGTGTCTCTTTCGATGTCGGCGGTGCCGAGTTCTCGGTCGGCGGGATGCCTGTGCGGACGCGCCTGCCGGGTCACTTCAACGTCGCCAACGCGCTGGGTGCCTTTGCTGCGGCTCGCGAGCTCGGCGTCTCGGCTGACGACGCTGCAGCGGGGCTGGCGCGGGCGGAGCGGGTGCCGGGGCGATTCGAGCCGATCGACGAGGGGCAGGCGTTTGCCGTCCTGGTCGACTACGCGCACACGCCTGACTCGCTGGAGAACGTATTGCGGGCGGCGCGGCGGTTGAGCGAGGGCCGGGTGCTGGCGGTCTTCGGCGCCGGCGGCGACCGCGACCGCGATAAGCGGCCGAAGATGGGGCGGGCGGGGGCTTCGCTCTCCGATCTGGCGATCGTCACCTCCGACAACCCGCGCTCCGAGGACCCCGAGGCGATCATTGCCGAGGTCCTCGGTGGGGTGGAGAACGGTGCCAACGTTGAGGTCGAGCCCGACCGCAGGGCGGCAATTACGCTGGCGCTTGGGCGCGCTCAGCCCGGCGACACGGTGGTGATTGCGGGCAAGGGGCATGAGCAGGGCCAGGAGTTCGAGGGCGGCCGCAAGCTGCCCTTCGACGACCGCGAGGTCGCCCGCGCGGAGCTGCGCCGGCTTTGAGGCTCGGCGCCGAGCAGATTGCCGCGGCTTGTGGGGCGGAGATCGTCGCGCGCGGCGAGGCGGGCACGCCGCTGCGGGCGACGATCGGCTCGGGCGAGACCGGCCCCGGCGACCTCTTCTTCGGCCTGTGCGGCGAGCGCGTCAACGGTGGCGAGTTCGCCGCCGCGGCGATCGAGGCCGGCGCCTGGGGCGTGGTAGTCGATTCGGAGATGGCGTCGAAGCTGGGCGAGGAAGACGATTCCCCGATCGGCGCTTGGGTCTTCTCCACCGCCGACCCGCTCGCCGCCCTGCAGGCCCTCGCCCGAACCTGGCGGCGCGAGCTCGGCGCCCGCGTCGTCGGTGTCACCGGCTCGGTCGGCAAGACCTCGGTCAAGGACATCGCCCGGGCGCTGCTGCCGGGGCGGGTGCACGCCAACCGCGAGAACCTCAACACCGAGATCGGATTGCCCCTGACCGTGCTGGAGGCGCCCGACGACACCGATGTCCTCGTCCTCGAGATGGCGATGCGCGGCGCCGGCCAGATCGCCGAGCTGGCGGAGATCGCCGAGCCCGAAGTGGCGGTGATCACCAACGTCGGCCCGGTTCACGTCGAGCTGCTCGGCTCGGTCGAGGCGATCGCGGCGGCCAAGGCCGAGGTCTTGGCGGCGCTGCCGGCCGACGGGACGGCGATCGTGCCGGCTGAGGCCGGCGAGCTGGAGCCGCACCTGGGCGCTGCGCCGCGCCTGCTGCGCTTCGGCTCTGGCGGCGACGTCTTCGCGGTCGAGAGCCGGGTCTCGCACGGCGTTACCGAGGCGCTGATCGAGACGCCGGCTGGTCGCCAGGCCTTCCAGTTCCCCTTCGCCGAGGCGCACAACCTCGAGAACGCGTTGGCGGCCGTCGCCGCCGGGGTGGCGCTGGGCGCGCCGCTCGCCGGGATGGCCGACCGCGCTGCGAACATAGGATTCTCACGCTTTCGGGGCGAGCGCCTCGAGATGGGCGACGGAATCGTCCTTGTGAACGACTGCTACAACGCCAACCCGGTCTCGATGCGCGCCGCGCTCAGCCACCTCGCTTCGCTTGAGGGGGAACGACGGATCGCGGTTCTGGGCGAGATGGCCGAGCTTGGCCCCGGCGCCCCCGGCTACCACCGTGAGGTCGGCGAGGGCGCCCGTGCCGGCGGCATCGACCTGCTGATCGGCGTCGGTGAGTCGGCTCGGGACTACGGGCCGGACGAGCTGCTGGGCACGCCCGAGGAGGCTGCCGAATGGCTCGCCGCGCAGACTGAACCCGGCGACACGATCTTGGTTAAGGGCTCGCGCTCAGCCGGGCTCGAGGCCGTGGCCGAGACGCTCAGGGAGCTGCTGGAGTCCCCGGCGGGCGACGAGGACGCGCCCGACCATGGGTGAAGTGCTGATCGCCGGCATGGCGGCGATGCTGATCTGCATTTTCCTCGGTCCCAAGTTCATCGAGTACCTGCGGGTCAAGGAGTTCGGCCAGCACATCCGCGAGGACGGGCCGCAGGAGCACCACGCCAAGGCGGGGACGCCGACGATGGGTGGCCTGATCATCTTCGCCTCGATTTGCGTGCCCTACCTCGTCCTCTCCGACCGCGACGCGCAGAGCATGGCCGTCTTCGGCGTGGCGATGGGCTGCGCGGCGATTGGCTTCGCCGACGACTTCATCAAGATCGTCAAGCGCCGCTCGCTCGGCCTCTCGGCCCGCTGGAAGATCCTCCTGCAGCTCTTCCTCGCGCTCGGCCTCTGGTGGGTCGCGCGCCACGAGGTCGGCCTCGAACCGATCCTCTTCTTCCGCATCGGCGACGCCACGGTCGACCTCGGCCCGGTCCTCTACTTCGTCCTCGTCTTCCTCGTCATCGGCGGCACCTCCAACGGGGTCAACCTCACCGACGGCCTCGACGGCCTCGCCGCCGGCTCCTGCGCGATCGTCCTGCTCGCCTACACGGCGATCGCCTTCGTCACCAACGAGCAACAGAACCTCGCCCTGCTCTCGGCCTGCCTAGTTGGCGCCTGCATTGGGTTCCTCTGGTACAACGCCTTCCCGGCGTCCATATTCATGGGCGACACCGGCTCACTCGGATTGGGGGGCGCAATCGGCGCCCTCGCGGTGATGACCCAGACCGAGGTGCTGCTGCTGATCATCGGTGGCATCTTCGTAATCGAGGCGCTCTCGGTGGCGATCCAGGTCTTCTCCTTCAAAACCTTCCGCCGCCGCGTCCTATTGATGGCGCCGCTGCACCATCACTTCGAGATGATGGCCTGGTCGGAGACCAAGATCATGCTGCGGTTCTGGATTGTGGCGGCGGTCTGTTCCGGGATCGGGTTCACGCTTTACCAGCAGTCGATCGGGCGGTAGCTTCGGTAGCTGTGACACCGCAGAGGACGCGCGAGCACGAAGTCGGGTCACAAGCGGTTACGGCGGTGAGTGCGCTGATTAGTCGCGCTGGACACGCCGTCGAGCCGGTTATCAACGACTATGGAGAAGACCTACTCGTGCAAACGAGCCATGCAGGCAACATGGACGCCAGTCGCCTTTGGATCCAGGTTAAGGGCACGGATGACTGCGAGCGGTTTCGACTCAAGGGCGGTGATTTCAGCCTTTCGGTCCCGTTCGGTCACGCGCTGCGCTGGTCGCGGAGCACCGACTCAGTAGCGATCGTACTCTGGGACGTCTTACGCGCGTGCGGCTGGTACACATGGCCATCGCTGCGGGTGGACCAGGTGCGTGACGGGGAGGCGGTGCCGCGGACAACCACGCTGCGCTTCGACGCCAACGGGATGTTTGACCTCGCGGCGATCGACCGGCTTGTCTGGGGGTCCCGTATCAACCACTATCGCTTGCTGGCTCTGAGTGCCCTTGACTTCATGATGGACGTCGAGCTCACCGGCGACCAGGGATGGGCACAGCGAAGGACCATGGTCATGATCGGCTTCGCTCTATTGATTGGAGTATTCGAGGAGCACCCAAGCGAGCCCGGTGCGTTTTGGGTTAATGACGAAGTGCGCGACATCTTCGCCGAGAATCTTGATTCCGAGATCACCGACGTCAAAGACGCTGTCTACATAGCTGCATTTCGCACGGTGTCCGCTTGCCTGCAGCGGAAAATCGAAGGCGTAGGCTTGCCACGAGTATTGATTGGGGAAACCGCAGAGGCTCTCATCGCCGCTCTTGGCCTGAAGCAAATGGTGGAAGCGCAGACCTAGGGGGCGTGCCGACAGGTTCAGGGCGATCGGAATCGAAGGTAGGGGTGTGAGTGCGATTCCTCTTGGCAAGCTTCGTCCCTACCTTCCTGTAGGGCCATATCTAGTTGTCGGCCTGGCTCGTTCAGGACAAGCCGTGGCGCGTTTGCTAGCGGCGCGAGGCGAGCAGGTCGTTGCAGTCGATTCGGGGTTTCCGGAGGGTGCGGCAGGACTGCGGGGGGTTGGTGTCGAAGTCGTCCTGGATGCAGATGGCGTGGCGCTCCTCGAGGGGGTGCGGACTGTGGTCAAGAGCCCGGGTGTGCCGCGGGAGGCGCCGGTGATCGCGGCCGCTCTGGAGCGGGGGGTCGACGTGGTGGGGGAGTTGGAGCTTGCTTGGCGGGCGATTCCGAATCGCTTCGTTGCGGTGACCGGGACGAACGGGAAGACGACCACGGTTGAGCTGCTCGGTCACATCTATCGCTCTGCCGCCGAGCCGGTCGCGGTGGCTGGCAACGTCGGCACGCCGCTCTCCTCGCTCGCCGGTGAGATCGAGCCGGATGCGACCGTGATCTGCGAGGCATCGAGCTTTCAGCTGGAGGACAGCGTCGCCTTCGCGCCCGAGTGCGCGGTCTTCCTCAACCTCGCTCCCGATCACCTCGATCGGCATCACGACCTTGAGTCCTACCTGGCGGCGAAGCTGCGGATCTTCGCCAACCAGAGCAATGACGACGTCGCCGTCTACAACGCCGACGACCCCGAGCTGGCCAGCGTCGACCTCGGTGGCTGCGGGAGGCGCATCGCCTTCTGCCACGGTGCCGCTCCCGATTGCGAAGTCGCCGTTGCCGAGGGCACGATCTTTTACGACGGTGAGCCGCTGCTTGCGGTTTCCGAGCTCGGCCTCTTCGGCGAGCACAACGTCGAGAACGCGATGGCCGCCGCCGCGGCGGCGCTCTCGATGGGGCTCGACCGCGAGGCCGTGCGCGAGGGCCTGCGCAGCTTTGCCGGTGTGCCGCATCGGCTTGAGCCGGTGGCCGAGATCGACGGCGTGCGCTTCGTCAATGACTCCAAGGCGACCAATGTGGCCTCGGCGACGGTCGGCTTGCGTGCCTTTGATGGTGGGGTGCGAGCGATCCTCGGCGGCAGCGAGAAGGGCGAGTCCTACGCGCCGCTGCTCGACCCGGTCCGCGAGCACTGCAGCGCCTGTTACCTAACCGGTGCCTCGGCCGGCCGCCTTGCTGAGGCCCTGGCCCCGGCAATAACGGCCGGCGTCGAGCTGCACCTCTGCGAGGACCTCGAAGAAGCGACGCGCCTTGCTGCGGCCGCGGCCCAGCCCGGCGAGACCGTGCTGCTCTCGCCCGCCTGCGCGAGCTTCGACGCCTTCGAGAACTTCGAACAGCGCGGCGAGCGCTTTCGCCAGATCGTCGCGGAGCTAGCGTGAGCGCTCGCGCCCTCTCGCTCGGTGGCTTCGTCGCTGGCAAGAAAACCAAGCAGGCCAAGGGCAAGAAGAAGCGGTCCCGCACCGCGGCGCCCTCGACCGAGTACAACCTGCTGCTCACCGCCACCCTCTGCCTGCTCGCGCTTGGCGCGGTGATGGTCTTCTCGGCCAGCTCGACCACCCAGATCCTCAGCAACGGCAACCTCGCCGACAGCGCCTTCTACCTCAAGCGCACGCTGATCTTCGGCGCCTTCGGCCTGCTGGTGATGCACCTCAGCGCTCGTCACGGCCTGACCGCGATCCGGCGTCTGACGCCGGGCCTGCTCGTCGCCTCCCTCTTCCTCCTGCTCGTCGTCCTCGTCGCCGGTTCCAGCGCCAACGGCGCCAGCCGCTGGATCGGCCCCGGCTCGCTGCAGTTCCAGCCCTCAGAGCTGGCCAAGGTGGCGCTGATCCTCTACGGCGCCGACCTGCTCGCCCGCGAACCGAAACGGGTGCGTTCGCTGCAGGGGCTGATGCCCTTCCTGCTCGTCGTCGGCGTCGCCTCGCTGCTGATCATGGCCGAGCCCGACATGGGGACGACGATGGTGATCGCCTTCTCGGTTGCCGCCACCCTGGTTGCCGCCGGCGCCCGCCCGGTCGATCTCGGCAAGGTCGCCCTCGTCCTCGGCGGCCTGGCCCTGCTGCTGACCGTGGTCGAGCCCTACCGCATGGCCCGCCTGACCGGCTTCCTGCACCCCGGATCCGAGGCCGCGGGAGCGGGCTTCCAGGCGGCCCAGGCCAAGATCGCGCTCGGCTCCGGCGGCATCTTCGGAGTCGGCATCGGCAACGGCGTGCAGAAGGCCTTCTACCTGCCCGAGGCCCACACCGACATGATCTCCGCTGTTATCGGCGAGGAGCTCGGCATGGTCGGAATTGTCGGTGTCGTCGGCCTCTTCGGCCTGCTCGGCTACGCCGGCCTGCGGGTGGCGCAGAAAGCCAGGGACCGCTACAGCAAGCTGCTCGTCTCCGGCCTCACCTCGCTGATCTTGGTGCAGGCAACGATCAACCTCTTCGCCGTGATGGGGCTGGCGCCGCTGACCGGCGTGCCGCTGCCCTTCGTCTCCTACGGCAACAGCAGCCTGCTGGCGACGCTCTTCGCGGTCGGCTTGATCCTCAACGTCGCCCGCGGTGGAAGAGCAACTGCCGCGGCGCGGCCGGGTCGCGCCTCTGGCGCTGGCAAACTGCGCGTCGTCGAGGGTGGGCGCGCGCCTGCCCGTAAAAGGAGCAAACTGAGCCGTGGAAAAAGCGCCCAGAGTCGTAGTGGCAGCGGGGGGAACCGCAGGCCACGTCGTGCCAGCGATGGCCGTCGCCGACGAGCTTCGGGCTAGCGGCGCCGTCGTCTCCTTCCTCGGCACCAAGGAGCGGATCGAGGCCGAGCTCGTGCCGGCCGCCGGCTATGAGATCGACTTCCTCAAGGTGCGGGGGATCGATCGCCGCAACCCGCTGCGGGCTGCCGTCGCCATGGGCGAGGCAGTTGGAGCGGTGGGAGCTGCCCGAAATGCTCTGCGACGTCGTGAGGCCGATGTGGTCCTTGGCGGCGGCGGTTACGTCGCCGGCCCCGCCGGCCTCGCCGCGGTCCTGACCAGGACGCCGTTGGTGCTGACCGAGGCCGACAGCCACCTCGGTCTCGCCAACCGCCTGCTGGCGGGACGGGCGCGGCGCGTCTGCCTCTCCTTCCCGATCGAGGGCCGGGCGGGGGAGCCGTATCTCGTCACCGGGCGACCGGTGCCGGCGGCGGTCCTGCGCGCCGATCGGGAGGAGGCGCGGCGGCGCTTCGGGATCGCACCCGAGACACGTTGCCTGCTGGTGATGGGCGGCAGCCAGGGTGCCCGCTCGATCAATCAGGCCGCGATCGAGGCCTTTGCCGAGACTGGACCCGGCGGGCCTGACGCCGAGTTTCGCCGCGACTTCCACGTCCTCCACCTCAGTGGCCGCCGCGATCACGAGGATCTCGAGCGGCGGCTGGCCGCGGCATCGCACGCCGAGGACTACACCTTGATCCCTTACGAGCCGGACCTCGGCGACGTGCTCGCCGCCTGTGACCTGGTCCTGGCCCGCTCCGGTGGCTCGATCTTCGAGGTGGTCGCGGCTGGCCGCCCGGCGATCCTCGTCCCCTATCCATACGCCACGGCGGATCACCAGGCGGCGAACGCGGCCTGGATGAGCGGGGCGGGGGCGGCGGAGACGATTGCGGACGACGCGCTAAGCGCCTCTCTCCTCGCTGGGCACGTCTCTTCCCTCTTCGCGGACGAGGCACGGCTTGCCGCGATGTCGAAGGCCTCGGCTACCTTGGCGAAGCCCGACGCGGCCCGGGTAATCGCCGACGAGGTACTGGCCGCCGCCGCCGCTCACGCTTCCGGTGCGCCTTATGCACCCGTGGGGAGCAAAAGGCGCATCGATGGCTGATTGGTCCTCGCGGCGGCTGCACTTCATCGGCATCGGCGGTGCCGGGATGAGCGGGCTGGCGTTGGTCTGCGCCGAGCTTGGCGCGAGCGTGACCGGCAGCGACCGCAGCGACTCCTCTTATATGGAGCGATTGAGGCAGGCGGGCCTCGATCCAATCGTCGGCCACGACGCGGCCAACCTGCCCGAGGGGGCTGAGGTGGTCATCTCGACCGCGATCGGCGATGACAACCCGGAGCTGGCGCTGGCCCACGAGCGCGATGTCGAGACGATCCACCGCGGCGCCCTGCTGGCCGAGCTCTGCGCCGAGAAGCGCCTGATCGCCGTCGCCGGCACCCACGGCAAGACGACAACGACCGCGATGCTGGTCTGGGCGCTGCGGGGGCTCGGCGCCGACCCGGCCTTCTTCGTCGGTGGTGAGGTGCCCGGCCTGGGAGCAGAGCGGGCGGCCGCCAACGCCGGTTGGGGGAGCGGCGAGTGGGTTGTCGCCGAGGCCGACGAGAGCGATGGCAGCTTTCTTCAGCTGAAGCCGGAGATCGCCGTCGTCACCAACATCGAGATGGACCACCACAGCCGCTGGGGCTCGGTCGCCGAGCTGCGCGCCGCCTTCGACGAGTTCACAGCGGGCGCTCGGGCGGTGGTGCGTCCGGAGGACTCAGAGCTGGAGATCGAGCTCGCCGTGCCCGGGCATCACAACCTGCTCAACGCTCGCGCTGCCGTCCTCGCTGCTGCGGCTGCGGGGTTCGAGCCCGCAGCCGTTGCCGCCGCGCTGGCCGACTTCCCGGGAGTGAGGCGCCGCCTCGAGCTCAAGGGCAGCCGCGCAGGTGCCCGCATATATGACGACTACGCTCACCATCCGACCGAGGTTCGGGCCGCGCTCTCGGCCCTGCGCGAACAGCGGCCCGGTCGCCTGATCGCCGTCTTCCAGCCCCATCTCTACTCGCGCACCAAGGCCTTCGGTGAGCAGTTCGGCGCCGCCTTGGCCCTGGCGGATGAGGTCGTCGTGCTCGATGTCTACCCAGCTCGTGAGCAGCCCGCCGGCGAGCTCGCTGGGGTGAGCGGCCTGCAAGTGGCGCAGGCAGCGGCCGAGCGGATGGGGGGACGGAGGGTGCGCTGGCTGCCCGATGCGGCGGGTGCGGACCGTGCCCTCGCCGATCTCCTCGACCACAACCAGGCGGTCGGCGTCAAGGACCAGGTACTAGTCACGATCGGTGCAGGCGACGTCTTCAAGGTGGGCGAGGCCTTGGTCGACGGGGAGGAAAAATGAGCCCGCCACCGGCGGCGGTGCAGGTCGACTTTCCACTGGCCCGCCTGACGACGGTGCGCACGGGCGGCGACGCTGACTTCTTCGCCCGACCCGGCAACGAAGGGGAGTTGCTCGCGGTGTTGGCCTGGGCCGCAGACGAGGGACTTCCCCTCGGAGTGATCGGTTCGGGCTCGAACCTGCTCGTCGCCGACTCGGGTTTCCGCGGGCTCGCGCTTAGGCTCGATCGCGAGCTCGCGACGATCGAGCGCGAGGGTGAAGCGATGGTCTGCGGCGGCGGCGCTCGCTTTCCCTCGGCCGCGGCGAAGGCCGCCGGCTGGGGACTTGCCGGGATCGAATTCGGCGTCAACATCCCCGGCACCGCGGGAGGTGCGGTGCGGATGAACGCCAACGCCTACGGCGGCCAGCTCGCCGAGGTGCTGGAGTGGGTTGATGTCTTCACCGCGAAGGGCCGCGAACGCCGCGGGCCGGACTCGCTCGGCTTTGCCTACCGCAGCTCCAACCTGACCGCGGGCGAGGTGGTCTCGCGCGTCGCCTTCAAGCTGCGGGGTGACGATCCGGCGGCGATCCGCGCTCGCCTCAACGAGATGCGCGGCAAGCGCCGTGAAGCTCAGCCCTCCGGCATCAAGACCTTCGGCTCGACCTTCAAGAATCCGAAGGACCCGCGGGCGGAGGGGCGCAGCGCGGGACAGCTACTAGAGGCGGCCGGCTGCCGTGGGCTCGCCCACGGGGAAGCCCGTTTCGCCGAGAAGCACGCCAACTTCGTCGAGAACACCGGGCACGCGACGACGACGGACGTATTGGCGCTGATGGGGGAGGGCCGGCGCCGGGTTCACGAGCTGACCGGCGTCGTGCTCGAGCCGGAGGTGCAGGTTCTGGGCGAGGTCGAGTGGCCTTCGGGATGGCAGCTGTGAGGTGGCTGTACCGAGGCGTGGTCGTGATCCTCGCGGTGATCCTTGTCGCCTTCATCTATCAGCGGGTCTTTGGCGACAAGACGGTGGAGCCTCACCTCATCTCCTCCGAACCGGTGGCGGTGATCGGCAGCGGCAGCGAAGCCGTGGCGGTGGCCGACGATGGCACCGTCCTCACCTGGCTGGTACTGCCCGAAGACAGCAAACTGCCGCAACTGTCGCTCAGCTCGGCCCCGAAAGGACCACGCGTTGAGGGCCCGGTGCTCGAACAGGTCCGCGTGCTCGCCGCCACGCCACCGGCCCTGCGGCAATACGTCGCCGGCAGTCAATTTGGCGAAAGCGGGGTGGACGTTGAACTCAGCTCGGGAATTGAACTGCGCTTTGGCAGCGCCGGCGACGCTGCGCGCAAGTGGCGGGCGGCGGCGGTGGTGCTGGCTGACCCCTCGATCACCGCGCTCGATTATGTAGACCTGAACGCTCCGGGGCGTCCGGCGGTAGGCGGCTCTGGGCATACGCTTCCGCCCATCGAATGAACCCTCAACCACAGGGTTAGGTATGCGCAACCCTCAAGTAAGCCTTGAGATATTGAGCTTGCAGGATGTTGCCCGGCCGTTTGACAGACCCCGCCCGATACCCTACGTTGAGCGCAATTTCTGCGGTTACAGCGTACCCTTTGAACTCTCAAGCATTGCTGTAGCGTCGGACAGACCAAAGGCTCAACTCAACACCCAGTCCTGTTTGGACCGGGACATATCCAGCCCCGACCCGGGACTGGGCTTGGAGAAATCGGGAGATGGAATCCACATACCTAGCGGTGATCAAGGTGGTCGGCGCCGGCGGCGGCGGTACGAATGCCGTCAGTCGCATGGTCGACGCCGGCATTCGCGGCGTCGAGTTCGTCGCCGTCAATACGGATGCTCAGGCGCTGCAGGCGTGTGACGCGGACATCAAGCTCTCGATCGGTCAGGAGCTGACCCGCGGCCTCGGCGCCGGCGGCAACCCCGAGGTGGGTGCCGGTGCGGCGGCGGAGAGTCGCGACGAGATCAAGGAGGCGCTGAAGGGCGCCGACATGGTCTTCGTCACCGCTGGCGAGGGTGGCGGCACCGGCACCGGCTCGGCGCCGGTGATCGCCGAGATCGCTAAGGAAGAGATCGGCGCGTTGACGGTCGGCGCCGTGACCAAGCCCTTCGAGTTCGAGGGCAAACGACGGATGCAGCAGGCGCTCGAGGGAATCGAGAAGCTGCGCAACAACGTCGACACCCTGATCATCGTTCCCAACGAGAAGCTGCTGCAGGCGGTCGAGCGGCGCACCAGCGTGCTCGAGGCCTTCCGCCAAGCCGACGACATCCTGCGCCAGGGCGTGCAGGGCATCACCGACCTGATCACGATCCCCGGTCTGATCAACCTCGACTTCGCCGACGTGCGCACGATCATGCGCGACGCCGGCTCCGCCCTGATGGGCGTCGGCTCCGCCTCCGGCGAGGCCCGTGCTCTCGATGCCGCCAAGGCGGCGATCACCTCGCCGCTGATCGAGGAGTCGATCAAGGGCGCGACCGGGATGCTGCTCAACATCACCGGGCCCGAGGACCTCGGCCTCTTCGAGGTCAACGAGGCGGCCCAGCTGGTTCAGTCCGAGGCCGATGACAACGCCAACATCATCTTCGGCTCGGTCGTCGACCAGTCGATGAAAGACGAGGTGCGGGTGACGGTCATCGCTACCGGCTTTGAGGGGTTCGAGCTTTTGGCTCGGTCGCCGCAGCGGGTGCGGCGTCGTTACGAGAGCCGGCCGCGGATCTCGGCTGAGGACACTGATATCCGCAAACTGCGGGTCTCGGACGACGATATTGACGTGCCGGGGTTCCTTAAAGAGTAGGTCCGAAGGTGGTGTGAGGGCCGATGCGAGGCCCTCTCGCCGCCGCTTCGCGGGAGTTCGTCGAGAGGGCCTCACATCGGCCCTTCATCGCGCTCGGCCACCGCTCTTTTACGCAACTCAAGGCTCTGCCGTCGGCCTCCCCACGGAAGCTGGCTAGAGGTCCAGCTCGTAATAGAGCATGCGTGGGCCCTCTGGACTGCCTTCGCGATTGGTGAAGCCGCGGCTCTCGTAGAGCGCGCGGGCTTCGGTGTCGGTTTCGCCCGTGGTCAGCTCGAAATGGTTGGCGCCGGCTTCGCCGGCAGCTTCGATTGAGGCCTCCAGCAACGCTCGGCCGATGCCCTGGCGGCGCTGTGCTGGGACGACGTAGAGCTCTTCCAAGTATGTGTCTTCGGCCTTGGCCCAGAGCGAGGGGCGGAGGCGGAAGAGGGCGAAGCCGGCGGCTGGGTCGCCGGCGAGGAGGACGGTGATTGCGCCGTCGGCCAGTAGTTCGCCCAATCGCTCGGTCAGCGCTGGGACGCCTGGCGTGTAGTCCTCATATTCGCTGTTGAAGTCGTGTAGGAGCTGGGCGATGGCGCCTGCGTCGGCCTCGTCGGCATGGCGGATTTCGCTGTGGGGCTGGGAGCTCATCTCCACGGACGAGATTGCCACAGCTCTCCAATACGCTGCCGCCCGTGGCCGACACGACTCTCAGACGCACGCCGCTCTACGAGCGCCACGTCGAGCTCGGGGCCAAGCTCGTTCCCTTCGCTGGCTGGGAGATGCCGGTCACCTACGAGGGCATCCGTGAGGAGCACTCGGCGGTGCGCACGCATAGCGGCATGTTCGACGTCTCGCACATGGG
This sequence comes from uncultured Solirubrobacterales bacterium, assembly GCA_963732225.1. Lineage (GTDB taxonomy): Bacteria > Actinomycetota > Thermoleophilia > Solirubrobacterales > 70-9 > VRUE01. The sequence goes on along the minus strand of CAVSYR010000005.1, from coordinate 573,863 downwards.
CGAGGTCGAGGTCGAGGGGCCGGGGGCGCTCGCCTTCCTGCAGCGCGTGCTCTCCAACGACGTGGCGAAGATCGAGATCGGCGCTGCCCAGTACTCCTGCCTCTGCAACGAGGACGGGGGCGTGCTCGACGACCTCTTCACCTACCGGCTCGGCGGCGACCGTTACCTGATCGTCACCAACTCGGCCAACCACGACGCCGACCTCGCATGGCTCGGCCGCTGGAGCCGCAGCTTCGACGTTGCCGTGCGCGACGTCGCCGATCGCTACGCGATGCTCGCCGTGCAGGGCCCGCACGCGCGGGCGATCCTCACTGGGACCCTCGGCATCGCCCTGCCGGCCCGGATGCGGGTGGCGACGGCGCGGGTCGGCAATCGGCCGGCACTGGTCTGCGGCACCGGCTACACCGGCGAGGACGGGGTGGAGCTGCTGATCGATCCCGAGATCGCCCCGGCGATCTGGGTCGAGTTGCTCGACGCCGGCGTGGTCCCCTGCGGGCTTGGCGCCCGCGACACGCTGCGGCTCGAGGTCTGCTTCCACCTGCACGGCAACGACCTGACCCCCGAGCGCAACCCGATCGAGGCCGGGCTCGGCTGGTGCTGCGCTGAGGCGACCGGCTTCGTCGGTGCCGACGCCGTCGCTCGCGCCCGCCGCGAGGGCACGGCCGAGAAGCTGGCGCCGTTCAAGATCGAGGGCGCCGGCATCCCGCGCGAAGGCAACCCGGTGCTTGCCGCCGGGGAGCCGGTCGGCACCGTCACCTCGGGCACCTTCTCACCCTCGCTCGAGCTCGGCATCGGCATGGCCTATGTGCGCGCCGACTTGGCCGAGCCCGGCAACGAGGTCGAGATCGACGTGCGCGGCAAGCATCGCGCCGCCCGGATAGCTTCCAAGCCCCTCTACCGCAAGGAGAAGTGACGTTGTCCGACGCCCACTACCCCGACGATCTGCTCTACCACGACCAGCACGACTGGGCGCGGCTCGACGGCGATGAGCACGCCGTCTTCGGGATCACCTGGTACGCCCAGGACAGCCTCGGCGAGGTCGTCTTTTACGACGCACCGGAGATTGGCGCGACGATCTCTAAAGACGCCTCCTACGCCGAGGTCGAGTCGGTCAAGGCGGTCTCCGACGTGATCGCGCCGATGTCGGGCGAGATCGTCGAGGTCAACGACTCGCTCGAAGACACGCCGGAGAGGATCAACGAGGACCCCTACGGCGAGGGCTGGCTGGTCAAGGTCAAGCTGACCCAGCCGGAGGAGCGCGGTGCCCTGCTCGGCGCCGACGAATACCGCAAGATGCTGGAAAAGGCCTAAGAAGCCCCGCCACCCGCTTCCGTAGCCTTAGCCGGGTGACCCGCTACACCTCAGCCACCGACGCCGACCGGGCGCAGATGCTCGCCGCGATCGGGGCCGACTCGGTCGACGAGCTCTTCGAGCAGATCCCCGAGCCGCTGCGGCTCGGCCGGCCGCTGGCGCTGCCGGAGGGGATGAGCGAGGCCGAGGTCTTCGAGCGGCTGGCGGCGCTGGCGGGGCGCAACGAGGATGCCGAAAGCCAGGTCTGCTTCGTCGGCGCCGGGATGTACGACCACTATGTGCCGGCGATCGTCGACGCGATCACCCAGCGCTCCGAGTTCCTCACTCCCTACACGCCCTACCAGCCGGAGATCTCCCAGGGCGGGCTGCAGGTGATGTTCGAGTTCCAGACCGCGATGTCGGAGCTGACCGGCTTGCCGGTCTCCAACGCCGGCCTCTACGAGGGACCGTCCTCGGTCGCCTCGGCCGGCTACCTGGCGATGGCGGCGACCAAGCGCAAGCGCTTCGTCGTCTCGCGCGGCCTGCATCCGCACAGCCGCGAGACGCTGGCGACCTACGCGGTCGGCTACGGCGCCGAGCTGGTTGAGGTCGAGCTGCGCGACGGTGAGACCGATGCCGAGGCGCTGGCCGCGGCCGTCGACGACGAGACCGCGGCGGTCTTCCTGCAGAGCCCCAACTTCCTCGGCGCGGTCGAGCAGGTCGAGGCGCTGGGCGCGGCGGCAAAGCAGCACGGCGCTTTGCTCGTCGTCGCCACCGACCCGATGACGCTTGGCGTGCTCAAGCCACCCGGCGAGTGCGGCGCCGATATCGCTCTCGGCGAGGGCCAGCCGCTGGGTAATCGACTCGACTTCGGCGGCCCTTCCTTCGGCTTTTTCTGCGCCAGCGAGGAGCAGATCCGCCGCATGCCGGGCCGGATCGCCGGCGAAACTGATGACGTCGACGGTCGCCGTGGCTTCGTCCTCGCCCTGCAGACGCGCGAGCAGCACATCCGCCGCGAGAAGGCGACCCACAACATCTGCACCGCGCAGGCGCTCAACGCGCTCGGCGCGATGGTCCATCTCGCCTGGCTCGGCCGCGAGGGCTTCCGCGAGCTCGGCGAGCTGCTGGTCCGCCGCACCGCCTACGCCCGCGAGCGGCTCGCCGCAGTTGAAGGGGTTGAGCTGCTGCACGAGGCGCCGGTGGCGCGCGAGTTCGCCCTCCGCCTCGATGCCCCGGTCAGGAACGTGCTCGAGCGCTGTGCCGAGCGCGGCATCGCCGCCGGCTACCCGCTCGGCCGCGAGTACCCCGAGTACGGGGACGGCCTGCTGGTCGCGATCACCGAGCGCCGCACCAAGGCCCAGATCGACGACCTCGCCGAGGTCCTTGGGGCGGCGATCCAAGCTGAGACCGGCGCTTCGGTCGCAAATGGTGCGACCAAGGCGCCAGAAGGGGTGAGCTGATGGCCCTTGCCGAGACGCCGATGCAGCGCGAACGGGCGCAGACGATCTATGAGAAGTCGAAGCTCGGCCGGCGCGCCGGCGTGTTGCCCGACGCCGAAGTGCCCGAGCCACCCCTTGCGGAGCTGATCCCGGCCGACCTGCTGCGGGACGAGCCGCCGCGCCTGCCGGAGATCGCCGAGCCGGAGATCGTCCGCCACTACAACAAGCTCTCGCGCCGCAACTTCGACCTCGACAGCGGCTTCTACCCGCTTGGCTCCTGCACGATGAAGCACAACCCACGGCTCAACGAGCGGGTGGCGGCGCTGCCCGGCCACGCCCGCCTGCACCCGGCGCAGGACCCCAAGCGCGCCCAGGGAGCGCTGGAGCTGATGTGGCTGCTGCAGGAGAGCCTCAGCGAGATCTGCGGCCTGCCCCACGTCAGCCTGCAGCCCTCGGCCGGCTCGCACGGTGAGCTCGCCGGCCTGCTGCTGACCCGCGCCTTCCACGCCGACCGCGGCGAAGAGCGGACCAAGGTGCTGGCGCCCGACACCTCGCACGGCACCAACCCGGCCTCGGTGACGATGGCCGGCTACGAGGTGGTCAAGGTCGCGACCAACGAGCGCGGCGGGGTCGAGATGGACGACCTGCGGGCGAAGATCGACGCGGACCCCGATCAAGTCGCCTGCCTGATGCTGACCAACCCCAACACGCTCGGGCTCTTCGACGAGAACATCGCCGAGATCGCCGAGCTGATCCACGCGGCGGGGGGGACGCTCTACTACGACGGCGCCAACCTCAACGCGGTGATGGGCCACTCCCGGCCCGGCGACATGGGCTTCGACATCGTCCACGTCAACCTGCACAAGTCCTTCAGCCAGCCCCACGGCGGCGGCGGCCCGGGTGCCGGGCCGATCGCGGTATCCGAGCGGATTGAGCCTTTCTTGCCGCGGCCGCAGGTGGTGCGGCGCGAGAGCGACAACGGCGGCGGGCCCAGCTTCGACCTCGACCACGAGCGGCCCAAGTCGATCGGCCGCCTGCGCGGCTTCCAGGGCAACTTCGGCGTCTTCGTCCGCTCCTACGCCTACATCCTCAGCCTCGGCGGCGACGGCCTCGCCGAGGCCTCGGAGACCGCGGTGCTGAACGCCAACTACCTCAAGGCGCGCCTCGCCGAGGGCCGCGCCGGTGAGCGCCTACCGGTCGCTTTCGAGCGCCACTGCATGCACGAGTTCGTCCTCTCCGGCAAGCCGATGAAGCGGGAGCTGGGGCTGGCGACGCTCGATCTCGCCAAGCGCCTGCTCGACTTTGGCTTCCACCCGCCGACCGTCTATTTCCCGCTGCTGGTCGAGGAGGCGCTGATGATCGAGCCGACCGAGACCGAGACCAAGGAGAGCCTCGACGGCTTTGCCGAGGCGATCGAGCAGATCCTCGCCGAGGCCGAGAGCGACCCCGAGCGCGCCAAGCAGGCCCCCTACACGACCCCGGTCCGCCGCCTCGACGAGGTCAAGGCGACCCGCAGGCCGGTCGTGCGCCAGCCGCTCGGCTGACGGGTCGCGATCGCCGGTGGATTGGCATTCCTCAGCTCGGCTTTAAGCGCTGGGCCAGCGAGCGACTCGGATCGCATTGCTGAGAGCTTCTGACTCGGCGCGGTATCGGGAGAACACAGGCGTTACCCCACCCAGCTCATCGGCGTTGCTCAGCGCGCCGAGTGCCGCCATGAGCGCGCGGTTGCTTTGGCGCAGCAACACGATTCCCTGGGCCACGAGGGCAAACGGTGCGAGGAGCGCGACCAGCCAGATGGGATTAGTGGTTGCGAATAGGGCTACGAGGGCGGCAAGCGGCGCGGCGACTGCCGCTCGGAATTCGGCCTCAGCATGAAGTCGCTCGACCTTTAGCCCGATCGTCTCCGCCTGTTCGAGCAAGCGCGCTCGCAGTGTCGAGCGCTCGCGGAAGAGGTCCCGGGAGACGGAGAAAGTGGGCACCACGAAGCCCTGGCTTTCCGTGGGCGTGCCCCCATCTTCGTCGCAGGTGATCAATTTGGTGATTAGCCTGTCGCCCTTGCGTATTAGGCGGACGGTTGCGCGACCGTCGGTTTTCCTCAGCACCCCGGAGATCGCCCCTTCGAGCTTCCTTTGCCCGGAACCGAGTTCGCGATTGGTTATTTCTTCGATCGAGCGCATGAGAGAGAAGTCAAGAGTTCCGAGGACCAATTGGAGGTCATCGACCCCGATGTAGTCCGCGATTTCCTCAAGCTTCACGACGGTGCCCTCCCGGTGATCGATGTCAGCTCGGGCCAGGCTTTGCCGATCGAGCGACAGAATGCGCAGTGTGGACACGCTGATGAGCTTGCTTACACGCTTGCTTAGGCCTTGCCCCGCGCCGAAGAGCACAGCGGTCAGGAGGGAGCCGATCAGGTATGCGGCGATTGAGGCTACGACCGCCTTCCCGACGGGACCCTCCGCTTCAACGGCGCTGCCAATCCGGTCGTAGAGGCCCGATGAGCCGGAGTCAGGATGGGCCGGATCGACAATCAACCAGATGAGAAGCAGCCAGAGATATCCCGCGATGAGAGGGGCGCGTACATCTCGAAGTCCCGGGAGTAGCGAGCTGAGGATCGCGATGCTCGCACTCTAAAACCGGGCCAGCAGTCTTGTGTCAGAGCTCGGGCAGCTTCTGCTGCAGCTCCAGCACCGGCGCGAAGAGGTCGCCGTGCTGCTCGATCCGCTTCAGCACATCGCCGGCCTCGAAGACGAGTGAGGCGGCGTCCTCCTTCTCGACCGCCCTTTCGACCTCATCCCAGGTCACCGGCGTCGAGACGGTGGGCTGTTCGCGGGCGCGCAGGGAGTAGACGGCGATCGTCGTCTTGCGGCGGTGGTTCTGTGACCAGTCGACGAAGACCTTGCCTTTGCGCTCGACCTTTTTCATTTTCGAGACGACCAGGTCCGGGGTCTGCTTCTCGAGCAGTTGGGCGATCGCCCGGGCCAATGGTTTGGTCCCGCCGCCGTTGTCGTCGCCCTCGTAGGTGACCTCGTCGTTGTTGAGCGGCGCGTAGACCTGCAGGCCCTTCGAGCCGGAGGTCTTGGGGAAGCACTCGAGGCCGAAGTGGGAGAAGAGCTCGCGCAGGCGCAGTGCCACCCGGCAGCAGGAGAGGACTTCGGCCGGCGGGCCGGGGTCGAGGTCGAAGGCGAGCACCGTCGGGCGGTCGTGCTCGGGCGCCAGCGAGAGCGAGGGGTGCAGCTCGATCGCCGCCAGCTGCGCCATCCAGACCAGCGTCGGGCGGTCTTCGCAGACGCAGAAGTCGATCTTGCCGGTGCTCGCCCCGACCGGTGTGGTCTTCACCCACTCGGGCCGGTGCTTGGGGCAGCGCTTCTCGAAGAAGGCGGCGTCGGTGTCATCGACCCCTTCTGGGAAGCGGCGCAGGGTCACCGCGCGCCCGCTCAGGTGGGGAACCATCGCCGGCGCCACCTTGGCGTAGTAGTCGACGACCTCGCCCTTGCTGAAGCCGGCCTTGGGATAGAGGACCTTGTCGAGGTTGGTGAGCTTCAGCTCACGCCCGTCAACCTCGACCTGCTGGCTCGTCGCCACTGGCTACTTGGAGGACTTGGCCTTGGCGCGCGAGTTGGTTCTTTTTTTCGCGCTGGTCTTCGCCGCCGGTTTTTTCGCTTTGGCTTTTGGCGCCGCGCGTTTTTTTGTCGCCTTGGCCGCCGCTTTCTTCGCCGGCTTGCTCTTGCCCTCGCGCTTGCCGCGCACGTCGGCGATGCTCTGCTCCAGCGCCGCCATCAGGTCGGGCGCCTTGGTCGGCTCGCGCTCCTCCTGCGGTGCCGCGACCACGTCCTCGCCGGCCGCCTTGCGTTCGATCATCGCCAGCAGCTCCTCGCGGTACTCGTCGCGGTAGAGCGTCGGGTCGAAGTCGCGGGTCAGCGAGTCGATCAGCTGCTCGGCCATCTCGATCTCGCGTTTGCCGATTTTCGGCTGCTTCGACGGCAGCACGTCATCGAGCTCGTCCGGGGGCACGACCTCGTCGGCGAAGCGCATCGTGGTCAGGGTGAGAACGCCGTCGCCGGGGCGGATCGCGGCCAGGCGCTCCTTGCTGCGGAAGACGAAGCGGGAGATCGCCACCTTGCCCGACTTCTCCAGTGCCTGGGCCAGCAGCGAGTAGGCCTTCTCGGCCCCGTCGGCTGGGCCGAGGTAGTAGGGACTGTCGAAGTAGATCGGGTCGATCTCGCTTATATCGACGAAATCCTGAACCTCGATCGCGCGTGACTTCTCCGGGTCGAGCGAGGCAAGCTCGTCCTTGCTCAGCGGCACGTAGCGGTCTTTGGTGATCTCGTAAGCCTTGATGATCTTGTCGTAGGGGACCTCTTCGTCGGTTCCCTCGGCGACGCGGCGATGTTTGATCCGGGCGCTGTCGGACTCGCGGATCTCACGCAGGGCGATGCCGCGGCGGGCCACCGCGCTGTACAGCTTGACGGGCACGTTGAGGAGCCCGAAGCTGATCGAGCCGCTCCAGATCGCTCTAGCCATCGGCGTTCACCTACCCGATTGTTCCAGTCGCTTGCACCCACGGCAAAGCGGGGGACGGCAGCGAGAGGCATCTTGCGCTCGGCGCGGTGGGATCATCCGCCGGTGCTGTTCGAGTTGAGCGAGGTCAGCCTGACCCGCGGCGATCGCCGCGTCCTCGACTCGCTCGACGCCACGATCCCGGCCGGTTCGACCGCGATCGTCGGTCCCTCGGGGGCGGGCAAGTCGACCCTGCTGCGCCTGCTCAACCGGCTCGCCGACCCGGACTCGGGGACGATCCTCTTCCGCGGCAAGTCACTTATCGAGTACGAACCGCTGGCCCTGCGGCGCGAGGTCTCGCTGGTGCCGCAGCTGCCGGCACTGCTGGAGGGGACCGTCGAGTCCAACCTGGCTTACGCGGCGAGCCTTGCGGGCAAGGAGCTGGACGCCGAGCGCTGCCTGCTCCTTGCCGGACTTGACCCGGACTTCGCCGCGCGCGACGTCGCCAAGCTCTCGGTCGGCGAGCAGCAGCGGGCGATGTTGGCCCGCGCCCTTGCCCAGGAACCCGTCGTCTTGTTGCTCGATGAGCCGACCTCGGCCCTCGATCACACCACTCGTGACGCGATCGAGGCGACCCTCGCCGAGCTGCGCCGGGCGCTTGATATCTCGATCGTCCTGGTCAGCCACGACCCCGAGCAGGCGCGCCGCTTGGGCAATTGGGTGGTGCGGCTCGAGCAGGGCCGGGCGATCGAGTCCGGCCCGATTGAGGAGGTGATGGCCTGAGCACCTCGATCCACCTCAGCCCGGGCCAGGTCGCGGCTTCGCTCGCCCTCGTGGTCCTCGCCGCCGCGATCTCCTACTGGCAGAAGGCCGACCTCGAGCGCGACATCGGCATCGCCACCGTGCGCTCCTTCGTCCAGCTGACCGCGATCGGCTACGCGATCAAGCTGATCTTCGAGGCCGACTCGCTCTGGCTCGTCTTCGCCCTGCTGGCGGTGATGGTCGTCTTCGGCGCGCTCACCGCGCGTAGCCGGGCGAAGAAGGTGCCGGGCGCCTTCTGGCCGCTGCTGATCGCGCTGGCCCTGGCCGGCGGCACCACCCTCGGCCTCATCGTCGCCCTCGGCGTCTTCGAACCGACCGCCCGTTACCTGGTCCCGGTTGGCGGCATGGTGATCGGCAACGCGATGACCGCCTCGGCGGTGGCGCTGAACCGGCTCGGCGATGAGATGGTCGACTCGCGAGCCAAGATCGAGGCGACCCTGGCCCTCGGCGCCACCGCCCAGGAGGCCGCCGCCCCGTTCGTCCGCCGCGCCCTGCGCTCGGGGATGATCACCCTGGTCGACTCGACCAAGACCACCGGCCTGATCTTCTTCCCCGGCACGATGGTCGGCATGCTGCTCGCCGGCGCCAGCCCGACCGACGCCGTGCGCCTGCAGCTGATCCTGCTCTACGCCCTGCTCGGCAGCGTCGCGATCGCCGGCCTTGTCGCCACCGCGCTCGCTTATCGAAACTTCTTCACTCCGGCGGAGCAACTGCGCGAAATCTGAGGCGCGTCCTACACTCGACGGGTGTCCCGCTCGCAGCGCCTGACCCTGGTCGCGACGATCCTCGGCTCGACGGTCGTCTTCCTCGACTCGACCGTGGTCAACGTCGCCCTGCCGGCGATAGCCGACGGGCTCAACGCCGGGCTTGCCGGGCAGCAGTGGGTGGTCGAGGCCTACATGCTCACCCTGGTCTCGCTGCTCCTGGTCGGTGGCTCGCTGGGCGACCAGTTTGGCCGGCGGCGGATGTTCGTCATGGGCCTGATCGCCTTCGGCGCCACCTCGGCGCTCTGCGCGATCGCGCCGACGGTCGAGTTCCTGATCGCCGCCCGCGCCCTGCAGGGGATCGCCGGGGCGCTGCTGGTGCCGGGCTCGCTGGCGATCGTCGCCGCCACCTTCGAGGGGGCCGCGCGCGGCAAGGCGGTGGGGACCTGGACCGCCTGGACCGGGATCGCCACCGTGATCGGGCCGGCCGGAGGGGGTGCGCTGATCGGGCTCACCTCCTGGCGGGCGATCTTCTGGGTCAACCTGCCGCTGATCGCAGGGACTGTGGCGCTGACCCTGCACTCGGTCGAGGAGAGCCGCGACCCCGACGCCTTCCGCGGCATCGACTGGACCGGGATCGGGCTCTCGGCCGCTGGCCTCGGCGGCCCGGTCTTCGCCCTGATCGAGCAGCCGACCCGCGGCTGGGGCGACCCGATGGTCTGGATCCCCTTCATCGGCGGGATCGCCTGCTTCGTCCTCTTCGTCCTGCACGAGATGCGCGCCCGCCACCCGATGCTCGACCTCGGCCTGTTCAGGATCCGCAACTTCGCCGTCGCCAACCTGACCACGCTCTCGACTTATGCCGGCTTGATCGGCGGACTCTTCTTCGTCGGCCTCTTCCTCCAGCAGGTGGCCGGCTACTCGCCGCTGGAGGCCGGCCTGGCGACGACCCCGATCTCGCTGATCCTCTTCTTGCTCTCGCCGCGCTGGGGCAAACTGGCCTCCGGCACCGGCCCGCGGCTGCCGATGACGATCGGCCCGGTCGTCGGCGGCCTCGGCCTGCTGCTGATGCTGCGGATCGGCGCCAACGCCGACTACGTCACCGACGTGCTGCCGGCGATCCTCGTCTTCGGCCTCGGCCTCTCCGCCACCGTCGCGCCGCTGACCGCGACGGTGCTCGACTCGGTCGAGGAACGACACGTCGGCATCGCCTCCGGCGTCAACAACGGCGTCTCGCGAGTCGCCGGCCTGCTGGCGATCGCCGTGCTCGGTGCGGTGATCTCGGCCTACTTCGGCTCGACCCTCGACAACAACCTCGGCGACCGCCCGCTCGGCCCGCGCGCCGAGCACATCGTCTCCAACGCCAAGGCCCAACCCTTGGCAGTGCCGAAAACCAACAAGCTGCCGCCATCGCAAGCGGCTCGCGTGAGCACCGCATCCGCCGACGCCTCCACCTCGGCCTTCCACCTGGGCATCGGCATCGCCGGCATCCTGATGATCGTCGGCGGCACCGTCTCCGGCTTTGGCATCGAGAACCCCAAGCGCAAAGTCGAAGCGATCGCCAGCCGCGGATCGGCTCAGGCCGGCGAGTGCGGCCACGGAGCTGACGCTGACTGCGCCCAAGAGCCCGCCGCCGAGCCCGCTTGAGCGCCTGGCTCTGACGTAGGCTGCCGCCCGTGACGAAGCCAATCGTCTTCTCAGGGATCCAACCCACCGGCCGCAAGCACTTGGGCAACTACATAGGCGCGATCCGCCAGTACGTCGAGGGCCAGGATCGTGGCGAGCCGGCGATCTTCTGCGTCGTTGACCTGCACGCGATCTCGGTTGCCTACGACCCGCCTGAGCTGCGCGAGCGGCTCTACGACACGGCCGCGATCCTGCTCGCCGCCGGCCTCGACCCGGAGCGCTGCATCTTCTTCCGCCAGTCCGACGTGCCCGAGCACAGCGAGCTGACCTGGCTGCTCTCAGCGGTCACCTCGCACGGCGATCTCAACCGCATGACCCAGTTCAAGGACAAGTCGGCGAAGCAGGAACTGGTCTCGGCGGCGCTCTTCTTCTACCCGGTGCTGATGGCCGCCGACGTGCTCGCTTATCGGGCGACCGAGGTGCCGGTCGGCGACGACCAGCGCCAGCACGTCGAGCTGATGCGCGAGATCGCCCGCCGCTTCAACGAGCGCTTCGGCGAGACCCTGGTTGTGCCGGATATGCGCATCCCTGAGGTTGGGGCGCGGATCATGGACCTGCAGGAGCCCGAGCGGAAGATGTCGACCACCGGCGGCACCGAGGCTGGCACGGTGCTTGTGCTCGAAGAGCCTGGGGCGATCCGCAAGAAGTTCGGCAGTGCTGTCACCGACTCCGGCCGCGAGGTGCGGCGGGCGCCCGACAAGCCCGGCATCACCAACCTGATCGACGTCTACGCGGTCGCTCGTGGCGTCGAGCCGGCCGCCGTCGAGGCCGAGTTCGAGGGCGCCGGCTACGGCGACTTCAAGCAGGCTGTGGCCGAGGCGGTCGTCGACTACCTGGCCCCGGTCCGCGAGCGCTACGCCGAGCTGCGCCCCGACGAGGCGGCGCTGGAGGCGATCCTCGCCGCTGGCGCGGAGAAGGCCCGCGCGATCGCCGCGCCGACCGTGGCCGACGTCCGCGAGCGCATGGGTTTCGGCTCCGCCTAGCTCGCCGTCGCTTCCGCGCGTTACGGTGCCGGGGTGACCGTCGCCGAGCTGGACCTCGACCTCGACGTCTTCGCCGGTCCGTTCGACCTGCTGATGGCGGTCGTCCTGCGCGAGGAGGTCAGCCTGCTCGAGGTCGAGCTGGCCGAGGTCGTCGTCGCCTACGTCGAGCACCTCGAGCAAACCGAGGAGCTGGAGCTCGACGTCGCCACCGAGTTCCTCGTCCTGATCGCCTCGCTGCTGGAGCTGAAGTCGCGCCTGCTGCTGCCGGGCGATGAGGAGGGGCTGGAAGACCGTACCCCCGAGGAGGCGGTCGAGGAGCTGGTCGCCCGCCTGCTCGAGTACCGCCGCTACCGCGACGCCGCCGCCGTGCTGGAGCAGCGCTTTGAGGCCGAGCGCGGCTACCTCTACCGCTCGGCGCCGCTGCCGCCGGAGCTGCGCAAGGTCGCGCTTGACGCGGCGACCGCGGTCTATGACCCGGAACGGCTCGGCGCCGCCCTCGGCGACCTGCTGGTGATTCCGCCGGAGCTGAACCTCGACCACATCCGCCCGACCGTCTCGCTGGAAAAACGGCTGCGCGCCCTGCGCGAGGCGCTGCGCGGCCACGCCAGCATCGACTTCGACGAGCAGTTCGGCGAGGAGGACCGCCTCACCCAGGCGGTCACGCTCTTCGCCCTGCTCGAGATGTACCGCAAAGGGGAGGCGACCTGGGAGCAGTCCAAGCCCTTCGGCCCGATCCAGATCCACAAGCAGGAGGTCCAGGAGTGAGTGACCTGACCCGGACGATCGAGGCGCTGCTCTTCCTCTCGCCGCAGCCGGTCAACGCGCGCGACCTGGCCGAGGCGACCGAGTCCACCGAGGGCCAGGTCGACGAGGCGATCGCGCTGCTGCGCGAGGACCTCGCCGAGGGCAAGCGCGGCGTCGTCCTGCGCGAGGTCGCCGGCGGCTTCGCCCTGGCCAGCGATCCCGCCAGCGAGGCGGCCGCCCGTCGCCTGCTGGCCAAGCCACGGACGCCGCCGCTGACCCAGGCCCAGGCCGAGACGCTGGCGATCGTCGCCTACCTGCAGCCGGTCACCCGCCCCGAGGTGGCGCGGATTCGCGGCGTTACCTCCGAGTCGGCGGTGCAGACGCTGGCCGAGCGGGGGCTGATCGAGGAGTCGGGGCGCTCGCAGTTCGGCGCGGCGATCTTCAAGACGACGGAGCTCTTCGAGCGGCTCTTTGGACTCGCAGGGTTGGACGCGTTGCCTGATCCGTCGAAGTTCGATCCGACGCCGGAGGATGAGCGGGAGCTGCGGGAGCGGCTGCTCAAGGCTGGCGAGCAGCGCAGCGAGCCTTGAGGCTCGCCAAGTTTCTCGCTCATGGAGGGGTCGCTTCGCGGCGTAAAGCTGAGGTGATCATCTCCAAAGGGCGGGTCAGGGTCGGCGGGAAGGTCGTGACGGACCCCGCAAGGGACGTGACCGATGCTGATGAGGTGCGGGTCGACGGGAGCTTGGTTGGGACTGAGGCTCGGGAGGTTTGGGCGGTCAACAAGCCGGCGGGGGTTGTCTCAACCGCTCGGGAACCTGGGGGCAGGCCTGCCGTCGTGGAACTTGTCGATACGACGGCGCGGCTCTATCCGGTGGGGCGGCTCGATGCTGAATCGACCGGGCTGTTGCTGTTGACGAACGACGGTGAGCTGGCGAATCGGTTGACGCATCCGCGATATGGGGTGCGCAAGGCTTATCGGGCGGAGCTGCGGCGGCCCCCTTCTGATGCGGATTTGGGGCGGCTGCAGCGGGGGGTGGAGCTCGATGACGGGATGACGGCGCCGGCGGAGATTCAGCGGATTGGTGAGCGGGAGATCGAGATCGTTTTGCGCGAGGGGCGCAACCGGCAGGTGCGGCGGATGGCGGAGGCGATTGGCAACCGGGTAGTGAAGCTGCGGCGAGTGCGCTTCGGACCGATCGAGCTCGGCCGGCTCAGCCAGGGGCAGGCGCGGCGGCTCGGGGAGAAGGACATCGCCCGGCTCTGGGAAGATTCCAAACGATGAGTGAGGAACGCCTCTTCGCGGTCCGCGGGGCCGTGCAGGCCAGCGCCAACGAGGCGGACGCGATCGTCGGGGCGACCGAGGACCTGATGCGCGAGTTGCTCGACCGCAACGAACTCGGTGCCGAGGCGATGGTCAGCTGCCTCTTCACGACGACGGAGGACCTCGATGCCGAGTTCCCCGCCGTCGCGGCGCGCCGGCTCGGCCTCGACACGGTGCCGTTGATCTGTGCCCGTGAGATCGACGTGCCGGGGGCGATGCCACGGGTGATCAGGATGATGGTCCACTACTACGCCCTGGTCGGCCACAAGCCGGATCACGTGTACTTAGGCGCAACGCAGGAGCTGCGTGCCGACCTTCACGCCGCGCAGTAAAGCGGCCCGGCACAATGGTGCGATGAGCGTCACCTTTGCCGAGAAGCTCGCCCGCATGCCGGGCTACCAGGCTGGAGTCCCGACCGGGCAGGCGCCCGAGGCGATCGCTGCCGGCAGCATCGCCCAGCTCGCCTCCAACGAGTCGCCTCGCCCGCCGCACCCAAAAGTGATCGAGGCGATTGCCGCCGCCGCTGGGGCGATGAACCGCTACCCGGACCCCGACGCGACGCTGCTGCGCCGCCGCATCGCCGAGCGCTACGACACCGACCCGGCCCGGGTCGCGGTCGGCAACGGCTCCTGCGAGATCCTGCTCGCCGCCGCGGAGGCGCTCTGCGAGTCCGGCGCCGAGATCCTCTACGCCTGGCCGGCCTTCTCGATGTACCCGTACCTGCCGGCGCTGACCGGAGCCCGCGAGGTCCGCGTGCCGCTCGCTGCTGGTGACGTCCACGACCTCGATGCGATGGCGGCCGAGGTGACCGCGGCGACCCAGCTCGTCCTCGTCTGCAACCCGAACAATCCGACCGGCACCCACGTCCCCGCCGCCGAGGTGGCTGAGTTCTGCGCCGGACTGCCATCCCACGTCACCGTGATCCTCGACGAGGCCTACGTCGAGTTCCAGACTCACGACGACGTCGACGCCGCCGTCGACCTACTGGCGGATCTGCCCAACCTGGTCGTCCTGCGCACCTTCAGCAAGTGCTACGGCCTCGCCGGCCTGCGGGTCGGCTACGCGCTGGGCTCACCCAAGTTCCGCGCCGCGATCGACGCCGTGCGCCAGCCCTTCAGCGTCAACGCACTCGCCCAGGCGGCGGGGGCCGAGGCGATCCTGCACCAGGACGATGTCACGAAGCGGGTCGAGAGCACGATCGCCGAGCGCCTGCGGGTCGAGGAGGGCCTGGGCGAGCTCGGCCTCGCCACCGCCGAGACCCACGCCAACTTCTCCTGGATCGACCTCGGCGACGCCGAGGAGGCCGATGTGGTCGCCGGCCTCGCTGAGCGCCAGATCGCGGTTCGTCCTGGCACGCCGCTGGGCGACCCCGGCCACATCCGCGTCTCCTACGGCACCGCCGAGGAGAACGGCCGCTTCCTCGCGGCGATGACGGAACTGCTCGACTAGCACTCCTTCACCTGCTACAAAGTCAGGGAAGGTGAAGCAATCAGCCGACACGACGAGCGTCATCAGCGCCTCCGGCGCCGCGCTCGCCCACGCGCGCTTCTCCTATTTCTGGCGATTTAGCTAGGCGTCCGGCCTCGCGGCTCTGCCGCACCGCAATAAGCAACTGGCCCGGGCGCCGGAATTACTCGTACTCACCCGTCACGTGCGGCGGGGAAACCGGAAGTAGGCTTGTGAACGTGGAGGAAGGTGAAGGCAAGATGATGATCGGGATGAAGGGGGAGACGCGAGACCGGGTCCGCGACCAGCGGATCGAACGCATCGAGGAGCTGGTCTCGCCCGATGCGCTGTTCACGGAGTTGCCGCTGGGAGACGATCGCGAAAGTGCCGTGGTGCGTGGCCGCGGCGAAGTCGGCAACGTGCTCGACGGCAGCGACGACCGCGTGCTGGTCGTGGTCGGGCCCTGCAGCGTGCACGACCCGGCAGCGGCGCTGGACTACGCCGGCCGTTTGGCCGAGCAGGCACAAAAGCTGAACAGCGATCTGCTGATCGCGATGCGCGTCTACTTCGAGAAGCCGCGGACGACGACCGGCTGGAAGGGCCTGATCAACGACCCCCATCTGGACGGCTCGCTCGACGTCAACACCGGCCTGCATGTGGCCCGCCGGCTGCTGCTCGAAGTGCTCGACTTGGGCCTGCCGGTCGGCACCGAGTTCCTCGACCCGATCACGCCCCAGTACATCGCCGACGCGGTCTCCTGGGGGGCGATCGGTGCTCGTACGACCGAGAGTCAGACCCACCGTCAGCTTGCCTCCGGCCTCTCGATGCCGGTCGGTTTCAAGAACCGCACCGACGGTGACGTCCAGGTCGCGGTTGACGCCGTGCGCGCCGCCGCGGCGCCGCACGCCTTCGCCGGCATCGACGATGCCGGCGCGCCGGCGATCCTCTACACCGGCGGCAATCCCGACGGCCACGTGATCCTGCGCGGTGGCCGCGGCGCCCCCAACCATCGGGCCGAGGGCGTCTCCGGGGCTTTGGGGCTGCTGCGCGGCGCCGGCCTTGCCGAGCGCCTGGTGATCGACGCCTCGCACGACAACAGCGGCAAGGATCCCGCCCGGCAGTTGCTCGCCGCCGGCGAGATCGCCGACCAGGTGGCCGACGGCAACGCGGCGATCGCCGGCGTCATGCTCGAGTCCTTCCTGGTCGAGGGACGTCAGGATCTCGGCGACGGCGAGCTCGTCTACGGCCAGTCGATCACCGATCCCTGCCTCAACTGGGAGGCGACCGTCTCGGTTCTCGACCAGCTCGCATCGGCGGCAAGGGCGCGGCGCGGCGAATGAGGATCGCCGTCCTCGGCGTCGGCCTGATCGGTGGCTCGATCGGGTTGGCCGCTCGACAGCGACTCGACGCTGAGGTGGTGGGGTTCGATCCCGAGCCCGCGACTTTGGAGCGGGCGCGCGAGGACGGCGTAATCGATCGCGGCGCGACCAGCGTGGTCGCGGCTTGCGAGGGCGCCGAGGTCGTCTTCTGCGCGGCGCCAGTGGCGGGCCTGGCGGAGCTGGCCGCGGCGGCGCTGGCGGTCTGCGGTCCCGAGACCGTCGTCACCGATGCGGGCTCGACCAAGCGCGACATCGTTGCCGCGCTCGGCGGCGACGAGCGCTTCATCGGCGGCCATCCGCTCGCCGGTGCCGAGACCGCCGGGGTCGAAAACGCCCGCGCCGACCTCTTCGAGGGTGCCCGCTGGTACCTGACGCCGAAATCGGCGCGCTCCAGCGGCCTGCTCTACGACCGCTTGCAGCGCACCGTCACCGGCCTCGGTGCTCGGGTGCAGGCGATCGACGCCGAGGCGCACGATCGCCTGATGGCGACGATCAGCCACCTGCCGCACGTCGTCGCCAACGTCCTCGTTGGTCAAGCGGTCGAGGAGCTGAGCCGCGACTCGGAGCGGATGCCCGAGGTCGGGCCGAGCTTTCGCGACACGACGCGGGTCGCCGGCGCCAATCCGGCGATCTGGGGCGACATCTTCGCCAGCAACAGTGAGGCCGTTGCCGAGGCGGTGGACGGCGTTGCCGAGCGCCTGCACGAGGCCGCGGCGCTGATCCGCGCGGGCGAGCGCGACGCCGTTGCCGAGTGGCACGCCGAGGCCGGCAGCGACCGCCGCCGCCTGCTCGAGACCGAACTCGCGGGCGGCCCCCTGCGCGAGCTGCGCGTCGTCGTCACCAACCGGCCCGGCACGATCGCTGAGCTGGCGCTGGCGCTCGGCGAGGCGGGGGTCAACATCGAGGACATGGCGCTCTACCCGGCGCCCGACATGACCTCGGGCGCGGTCTCGCTCTGGGTCTCAGGCGACGAGCAGGCCGAGCGCGCGGCGGCCCTGGTCCGCGAGCTCGGCCACAGCGTCAGCGCCGTCGGCAACGGCGCTTAGGTCCGATGGCAACGCGCTTCGAACCGACCGGGCCCCTGGCCGGCAGCCTGCGCCCGCCGGCCGACAAGTCGATCTCCCACCGCGCCGCCCTGATCGCGGCGATGGGGGAAGACGTGACCGAAATCGAGGGCTACCTCGACTCGGCCGACACCCGCTCGACCCTCGATGCCGTACAGGCACTCGGCGCCGAAGTCGAGGGGGTCACGCCCGGCGGCATCGAGCCCGTGATCCGCATTCAGGGGGTCGGCCTGCGCAGCGCCCGCAGCACCCCGATCGGCGTCGGCAACGCCGGCACCCTGCTGCGCCTGCTGCCCGGCTGGCTTGCCGGGCAGCCAAGTGGCAAGTGGACGCTCGACGGTGACGACTCGATCCGGCGTCGCCCGGTCGACCGCATCGCCGCGCCGCTGCGCCAGATGGGCGCCCGGCTGAGCTGCCGCGAGCAGCGGCTGCCGCCGCTCGAGGTCGAGGCGGCGCCGCTGCGGGCCATTGATTACAAGATGCCGATTGCCAGTGCCCAAGTCAAGTCGTGCCTGCTCTTCGCCGGCCTCCTCACCGAGGGTGAAACCTGGCTGCGTGAGCCCTCGCGCAGTCGCGATCACACCGAGCGCATGCTCGCTGCCGCCGGTGCCGACGTCGCCTGGTTGCGCGGTGGCATCGCTGTGCGCCCGGCCAAACGGCTCGAACCGAGCGAGCTCGCGGTGCCCGCCGACTTCTCCTCGGCGGCCTTCTTCCTGGTTGCCGCCCTGCTCGTGCCGGGCAGCGAGGTGACGCTGGAGGGGGTCGGCACCAACCCGACCCGGACCGGGCTGCAGGCGATCCTCGAACGGATGGGGGCCGAGATCGAGCTCGAGCCGGTGGGCGAGCGCGGCGGTGAGCCGATCGGCACCTTTCGCGCCCGCGCCTCGGCGCTGCAGGGCACCGAGGTCGGCGGCGATGAGATCCCGCTGGCGATCGACGAGCTGCCCCTGCTCGCCCTTGCCGCCTGCTTCGCCGAGGGCACGACGACGATCCGCGACGCGGCCGAGCTGCGCCGCAAGGAGTCCGACCGGGTGGCGACCACCTGCGCGGCGCTGAAGGCGCTCGGCGCCACGGTCGAGGCGCGCGAGGACGGGATGCGGATCGAGGGCGGCGGCGCTCTGCGCGGCGGCACGATCTCCTCGCACGGCGACCACCGGATCGCGATGCTCGGCGCCATCGCCGGGCTCGCCTCGCGCGAGGGCGTCGCGGTCGAGGGAATGGACGCCGCCGCGGTCAGCTACCCCGGTTTCGAGGCCGACCTCGCTTCGCTCGCACGGCGTAGCGGCTGAGCGCGCAACGCCGCGAGCGGCCGCCGTCTCTACGCTGCCGCCCATGGTCATCGCCATCGACGGACCCGCGGGGGCCGGCAAGTCCACCGTGGCGCGCGCCCTTGCCGCCGAGCTCGACTTCACCTACCTCGACTCCGGGGCGATGTACCGCTGCGTGGCGCTGGCGGCGCTGCGGCACGGTGCCGACCTCGATGATGCCGAGGCGATGGCGGAGCTGGCCGGCTCGATCGCGATCTCGCTCGAAGGCGAGCGGGTCGGGCTCGATGGCGAGGACGTCAGCACCGAGATCCGCGAGCCCGCGGTGAGCGAGGCCTCCTCACGCGTCTCCGTCCACCCGGGTGTGCGCGAGGCGATGGTGGCCCGCCAACGCCAGCTGATTGCCGCCGGCCGCTACGTCGCCGAGGGCCGCGACATCGGCACCGTGGTCAGCCCCGACTCGCCGCTGAAGGTCTTCCTCACCGCCTCGGCCGAAGAGCGCGCCCGGCGCCGTGCTGGGCAGACGGGCGAGGATCCCGCCGCGGTTCTCGCCGCGCAGCTCGAACGCGACCGCCGCGACGAGACCCGTGAGCACAGTGCCCTGCGGGCGGCCGCCGATGCGGTCGAGATCGACACCACTGGGCTTGGCCAAGACGAGGTTGTAGCCCGCATCGCCACGCTCGCCGCAGAGCGGGGCCTGGTCGCCGCATGAGCCTTCCCACCGTCGCCATCGTCGGCTTTCCCAACGTCGGCAAGAGCACCCTGGTCAACCGGCTCGCCGGTGGTCGCGAGGCGGTCACCCACGCCGAGTCAGGAGTGACCCGTGACCGCAAGCGGGTGCGCTGCGAGTGGAACGGGCTCGCCTTCGCCCTGCTCGACACCGGTGGCATCGACCTCGAGGACGAGTCCGAGCTGGCCCGCGACATCCAGCGCCAGGCCCGGCTCGGGATCGCCGAGGCGGACGTGGTGATGCTGATCGTCGATGCCCGCGCCGGCGTCCGTGCGGGCGACGTCGAGCTGGCCAAGACCCTGCGCGGCGCCGAGGTGCCGGTGATCGTCGTCGCCAACAAGGTTGACCGGCCCGAGGACGAACATTTGACCGCCGAGCTGAACCAGCTCGGCCTCGGCGAGCCGCTGCCGGTCTCGGCTAGTCACGGCCTCGGCACCGGCGACCTGCTCGACCGCGCGGTCGAGCTGCTCGGCGAGCACGCCCAGCCGAGCGACGACTCCGACGCCGTGCGGGTGGCGGTGATCGGGCGCCCCAACGCGGGCAAGTCCTCGCTGGTCAACGCCTTTCTCGGTTCCGATCGGGTGATCGTCTCCGATCGCGCCGGTACTACCCGCGACTCGATCGACACCGAGGTCGAGGTCGACGGCCGTCCCGTCATCCTCGTCGACACCGCCGGCCTGCGGCGCCGCTCGAAGGTCGCCGGCACGGTCGACTACTACGCCCAACTGCGCTCCGAACACGCGGTCGAGCGCGCCGACGTCGCCCTCGTGGTCTGTGACGCCGGCGACGGGATCACGGCCGAGGATCTGCGCGTCTCCGAGATGGCGATGAAGGCCGGCTGCGCGACCCTGCTGGCGCTCAACAAGTGGGACGAAACCCGCACCGACGTCGACGACGCCCGCGCCCGCGTCACCCAGAAGCTGCGCCTGCGCCCGGCGGTGATCACCTGCTCGGCGACCCGCGGCCGCAACGTCGCCAATCTCTTGCCCAAGGCGCTGGCCCTGGCCGACCGCGCCGCCGAGCGGATCCCCACCCCCGAGCTCAACCGCTTCATCACCGACGTCGCCGCCAAGACGCCGCCGCCCTCGCGCCGTGGTCGCCGCTTGCGCATGTACTACGCCGCCCAGGTCGGCGAGCGCCCGCCGCGGATCGCGATCCAGGTCAACGACCGCAAGCTGATCAACCGCGACTGGGCCTACCACCTGGAGAACCGCCTGCGCGAGACCTACAGCCTCGAGGGAGTGCCCCTCGTGATCGACTTCGTGCCGCACTCGGGAACCCGCCGCGGCCGCTAGGCTTCGCGCATGAGCGATATTCAGCCACTCGCCGAGGGCGAGTACCTCTTCACGTCCGAGTCCGTCACCGAGGGACACCCCGACAAGGTCGCCGATGCGATCTCCGACGCCGTGCTTGACGCGGTGATGGCGGGCGATCCGGAGGGCCGCGTCGCCTGCGAGACCCTGGTCAACACTGGCATGGCGGTGGTCTCGGGCGAGATCTCGACCAGCGTCCATCTCAATGTGCCGGAGCTGGTCCGCGAGACGGTCCGCAGGATCGGCTACGACCACGGCGACTACGGCTACCACTGCGACCACATCTCGGTCCTGGTCTCGCTCGACAAGCAGTCGCCCGACATCGCTCAGGGCGTCGACGAGGCCTACGAGACGCGTACCGAATCGGCTGAAGACAAGCTGCTGGTCGCCGGTGCCGGCGACCAGGGAATGATGTTCGGCTACGCCACCGACGAGACCGAGGCGCTGATGCCGATGCCGATCCACCTCGCCCACCGGCTGGCCGAACGGCTCGCCGCGGTGCGCAAGGACCGCACGCTCGAGTACCTCGGCCCCGATGGCAAGACCCAGGTCACCATCCGCTACGCCGACGGCCGCCCGGTCAAGGTCGAGAAGCTCTTGATTTCCACCCAGCATGCCGAGGGTGTCGAGTCGGAGTCGAAGATCAAGCCCGACCTCTGGGAGCACGTGGTGCTGCCGGTGCTGAACGCCGAGGCACCCGGCCTCTTCGATGAGAACGAGCTGCACCAGCACTTCCTCGTCAACCCGACCGGCAAGTTCGTGATCGGCGGCCCGGTCGGCGACGCCGGCCTCACCGGCCGCAAGATCATCGTCGACACCTACGGCGGCATGGCCCGCCATGGCGGCGGTGCCTTCTCCGGCAAGGACCCGTCCAAGGTCGACCGCTCCGCCGCCTACGCCTCGCGCCACGTCGCCAAGAACCTCGTCGCCGCCGGCCTAGCGCAGCGCTGCGAGGTCCAGGTCGCCTACGCGATCGGCGTCGCTCGCCCGATCTCGCTGATGGTCGAGACCTTCGGCACCGGCGCCCTGCCCGACTCGCAGATCTCCCGCCTGGTCGAAGCGGAGTTCGACCTCCGCCCGGGCGCCTTCCGCGGCTACCTCGACCTGCACCGGCCGGTCTTCAGCCAGACCGCCGCCTACGGTCACTTCGGCCGCGAAGGCGACGCCTTCACCTGGGAGCGCACGGATCGGGCCGACGCTCTCAAGAGTGCCGCCGGCACCGCGCAAGCAACTCCCGCCTGAAGCTCAAGCGTGGAGAAGCGCCTGGCCGTCTAGTTGGGCGGCTGAGCTTCGCCGAGGCCGTGTGAGCCGGCCGCGTCGGCGCCCGTCGCCTGGTCGACGCTGTGCACGACCTGCTGGGGATCTGCGACCCCGTAGAAGACGAAGTTGTAGTCGTCGCCGGCCGCTGTGTCGAAGTCGACGTCGCCGATCTGCATCGCCCGCTGGTAGACGGACTGCTTGTAATTGACGTTCTGCACCCGCTCCAGACGGGTCTCCTGGACCTCGCGGGAAATGATTCCCCGTTTGATGTTGAGGCGGCGGTCGGTGATCGTGTAGGTGGTGGCGACGCGCTTGATGAAGCCGACCAGCACCGTCACGGCGATGATCACGAGGACGACGAGGAAGACCTTTGCGCTGCTGGCGCCGAAGAGCTTGAAGAGAACGCCGATGATCGCGGCGACGAGGATTCCCTTCAGGTAGAAGCCGAGGATCGCCCGCCAGGACGGGTGGCCCTGGAAGATCACCTGCTCCCCGGGGCTGAGGTTGAGCGCCATCGCCGCGCAGCATACCCGCGCCGTCCGCGTCCCTCCATACCGTGAGTCGGTGTCCATTGCGAAGGTCGAGCCGCTCACCACCGCCCGTGCGTTGCGCGGTCCTTTCGACTACCGGCTGCCCGAGGCGATGGCCGATCTCGAGGTCGGCAGCGTGGTCAAGGTTCCCTTCGGCAGGCGGCGCATCCTCGGCGTCGTCGTCGGCCTCGCCGACGCCTCGGCTCTGCCCGCAGAGCGGCTTGCCGAGCCGATTGAAGCGCTCGAGGCCGGCACGCCGCCGGAGCTGGTCAGGCTCGGTCTCTGGATTGCCGAGGAGTACTGCTCGACCCCCTCGCGCGGGCTGCAACTGGTGCTGCCGCCGGGGACCGGGGCCGCCGGCCAGCGGGTTCGCTCGCGGCAGGAGCTGCGCGCCGAGATAACCGTGGCGGGGGAGGAGGCGCTGAGCGGGGGAGGGCGGCTTGGCGTCAAGCAGCGGGCCGTGCTCGAGGCCCTGCGGGGAGGCGAGATGTCGGCGCCGGAGCTGAGCGAGGCGGTCGGCTGTGACCGCGGCGTGCTGCGCCGGCTCGAGCAACGGGGCCTGATCGCGACCCGCAGCTCGCTGGTGCGCCGCCACTCCAGCCACCCCGAGGTCGGCGCCAGCGGCGGCCGGCCGCAGTTGCTGCCCGAGCAGCAGGCCGCGGTCGAGGCGATCGTCGCCGCCCTCGATGGCGAAGCCGGGGCGCCGCGCGAGCAGTTGTTGCACGGGGTGACCGGCTCGGGCAAGACCGAGGTCTACCTCGCCGCGGTCGAGGCGGCCCTGGCGCGGGGCAAGGGGGCGATCGTCCTGGTCCCGGAGATCGGCCTGGCGCCGCAGGCGGTGGCGCGCTTCCGGGCGCGACTCGGCGACCGTTTTGCGGTCCTGCACTCGGCCCTCTCCGACGGCGAGCGCTACGACGAGTGGCAGCGACTGCGCAGCGGCGAGGCGAGCGTCTGCGTTGGGCCGCGCTCGGCGGTCTTCGCGCCCCTGCACGACCTTGGCCTAATCGTGATCGACGAGGAGCACGACGCCTCCTACAAGCAGGAGGGCGACCCCTGTTACGACGCCCGCGCGGTCGCCCGCCGCCGCGCCGCCGAGAACGGCGCGGTGCTCGTCGCTGGCACCGCGACGCCGCGCCCCGAGTCCTGGCTCGAGCTGCCGCGGCTGGAGCTGCCGCGCCGCGTCGATGGCCAAGCGATGCCCGCGGTGCGGGTGCTCGACATGCGTGAGGCCGATCCCCGCTCCGGGGCGCTGCACCCCGAGACCTGGGCCGCCTTGGAGAGCGTCCGCGCCAAGGGCATGAAGGCGATCGTGATGGTCAACCGGCGCGGCTTCGCCCCCTGGCTCACCTGCCGTTCCTGCGGCCAGCACTGGAACTGCCCCAACTGCGACGTCTCGCTGATCGTCCACCGCCACAGCGAGCGCCTCGTCTGCCACCACTGCGCCCACCGCGAACCGCTGCCGAGCGCCTGCGGCGTCTGCGACTCGACCACGCTCTCGCGCGCCGGCGTCGGCACCGAGCAGGTCGAGGCGCTGCTGGCGGAGCGGTTGGCGCCGATGCCGGTCTTCAGGCTCGACGCCGACACCGCCGCCGGGCGCGGCGCCCACGCTCGCATCCTCGCCGCCTTCGGTGAGGCCGAGAGCGCCGTTCTCGTTGGCACCCAGATGGTCGCCAAGGGCCACGACTTTCCCGAGGTGACGCTGAGCGCAATTCTCGATGCCGACGCCACCCTGCGCTTTCCGGACTTCCGCGCCGCTGAGCGGACCTTCGCGATGGTCGCCCAGCTCGCTGGCCGCAGCGGCCGCGGCGCCGCCGGCGGCGAGGTGATCGTGCAGACCCTGGCCCCGACCGCGCCCAGCGTCGCCCACGCGGCCGAGCACGACGCGACCTCGTTCCTGGCCGAGGAGGTCGAGCGGCGGCGGATCCTGCGCTACCCGCCCTTCTCCCACCTAACCCGGATCGTGCTCAAGGCCGAGTCCGAGCGCCACCTCGACCGCGCCGCCACCCTGCTCGCCGAGGGTCTAGCCGCGGCGCTGCCGGAGGACACCGACCTGCTTGGCCCGGCGCCGATGTTCCGCGTCCGCAACCGTCACCGTCGCCGTCTGCTGCTCAAGGCAAGTGAGCGCGAGGCCACCGTCGCCGCGGTTCGGGCCACGGTCGAGCGCCTCGCCGCCGATCGCACCCTGCGCGATGTGGCGATCTCGGTGGATGTCGACCCGCAGTGAGCACCCAATCGACACGGTGACTGCCGGTGTTTCGAATCCGTGGCGATTGGGTGCGAACGTGGTGCGCTAGTCAGCTTCTGATCCTTAGACTCAGAATTCGATGAGTGAACCTGCCGAGACGGAGACCGGCGAACACGAGCAGAGCGAGCTCGAGGCCGAGCTGCTCGAGCGCCGCGAAGCGGCGCTGGCGCACGTGGTCAAGTTCGGCGATCCGGTGCTGAAGAGCAAGGCCTCGCCGGTGCGGGAGTTCGGTCCCGAGTTGCGCGCCGAGGTCGAGCGGATGGTCTCGATCATGCGCGACGGCATGGGCGTCGGCCTCGCTGCCACCCAGCTCGGCGTGCTGCGCCGCCTGCTCGTCTTCCAGGCCGGGGCCGACAGCGAGCCGACCGCGTTGATCAATCCCGAGGTCGAGTGGCTCTCCGATGAGGTCGTCGTCGCCGAGGAGGGCTGCCTCAGCTTGCCACGGGTCTCGATGGACATCGAGCGCCCCTTGCACGCCCGCTTCAGCGGGCTTGACGTCGACGGTGAGCCGATCCGGCTCGAGGCGTCGGGCCTCGAGGCGCGGGTGCTCCAGCACGAGCTCGATCACCTCGACGGGGTTCTGATTCTCGACCGGGCGCCGCGCGCGCAGCGCAAGGGTGCCCTGCGCGCCCTGCGTGAGGGCGATAGCTACAGCCCGCCGCTGGCTGAGCAGGAGGCCGCCGATGAGGGCGAGCATCGCGAGCCACGCACAGATGCGTGAGCGCTAGCGCGTGAGAACGGTCTACCTCGGCACATCGGAGTTCGCCGGCGAAGTGCTGCGCAAGCAGGCCACCTCAACCCACCGGCCGCTGCTGGTCGTCACCCCGCCCGACCGACCCAAGGGTCGCGGTCGCCGCATGCAGTCGCCACCGGCGGCCGAGGTCGCGACGGAGCTCGGCATCGAGCTGCTGCAGACGGCTGCCGTCAACGACGAGGAGTCGCTGGCGCGGATCCGGGCCATGCGGCCCGAGGCGGTCATCGTCTGCGCCTTCGGTCAGATGATCCGTGAGCCGCTGCTCTCGGAGTGGCCGCTGCTCAACATCCATCCCTCGCTGCTGCCGCACTGGCGCGGCGCCGCGCCGATCGAGCGGGCGATCATGGCCGGCGAGAAGCGCACCGGCGTCTGCGTGATGCGGCTCACCGAGGGACTCGACGCCGGGCCGGTTGCCCTGCGCGAGGAGGTCTCAATCGGCTCCGAGGATGACTTCGCGGCGCTCTCGGCGAAGCTGGCGAGCCTCGGTGGCGACCTCCTGGTGCAGGCCCTGGACCTGCTCGCCTCCTCGCGGCTCGAGTTCGTCGAGCAGGACGAGGAGGCGGCGACCTACGCCGAGAAGATCAGCGCCGAGGAGCGCCGCCTCGACCCTTCCCGACCAGCGAGCGAGCTCGCCCTCACCGTGCGTGCCCTGACCCCGCACGTCGGCGCCTACCTGGAGACGAGCGACGGCGAGCGCCTCGGGGTGAGGCGCGCCCGCGCCGTCGACGTCAGTGTCAAAACGGGCGCGGTGAAGGCCGAGTGGGGGGCGCTGCTGCTCGGCTGCTGCCGCGGCGCGCTGCGGCTCGAGCTGGTGCAGCCGCCGGGGGGCAAGCCGATGGCGGCTGACGCTTACCTGCGCGGCCACTCGTTGCCGAAGCTGTGAGCGTTCAAATCGACACGGTGACTTCCGGGTGTTCAGATCCGTGGCGATTTGAACGCGATCCATTGTCATGATCGCTCCCGCGCGCCAGCTCGCCTTCGAGACAATTCGAGCCACCTTCGAGCGCGAAGCGCACACCGAGCTGGCCTTCCGCCAGGCGGCCGACGCCGCCAGTCTCGAGGGCCGTGAGCGGGCCCAGGCGCAGTGGCTCAGCTACGGCGCCGTGCAGCGCCGCGGCACGATCGACGCTGCGCTCGAGCGGCTCGTCGACCGGCCACTGCGCGAGATCGACCCGCCGGTGCTGACAGGCCTGCGCCTCGGTGTCTATGAGCTCCTCTTCGCTGACGGCACCCCCGACCACGCCGCGGTCGACCAGGCGGTCGAGCTGGTCAAGCGAGCTGGCGCATCACACGCCTCCGGCTTCGTCAACGCGGTGCTGCGGCGGGTCGGCCGCGAGCGCGAGGCCCTGGTCGAGGCGCTCCTGCGCGACGACTCGACCCCGGAGAGTGCCGCGGTCAAGCACTCGGCGCCGCTTTGGCTGGCCCAGATGTGGTGGCGCGAGCTGGGCCCCGAGGACGCCCGTTCCCTGCTCGCCGCTTGCAACGAGCCCCAGGAGGCCGCCTTCCGCGTCAACACCCTGCGCACCACCCCCGAGTCAATCCTTGAGCGCCTCCGCGATGCCGGCGTAACCGCTTCCGGTGCGCCTTATGCACCCACGGAGAGCAAAAGGCGCACCGCAAGCGAGTGGCCGCTGGTTGCGGCCGAGATGATCGTGGTCGAGGGGCAGACGGGGGGTCTGGTGCCGGAATTGATCGCGGCGGGGGAGATGACGCCGCAGAGTCGCGGCTCGGCCGCGGTGGTCGAGGTGCTCGATCCCCAGCCCGGCGAGCACATCCTTGACCTCTGCGCCGGTCCCGGCATCAAGACCGGTCAGATCGCCGCGCGGATGGGCGATCGCGGCGAGGTGATCTCGGTCGAGAGCGATGCGGAGCGAGCGGCGGAGGTCGCGGCCCAGGCGACGCGCCTGGGCCTGCGCAGCGTCACCGTGATCGAGGCCGACGCCACCGAGGCCGGCATGGCGCCGGGTTTCGACCGGGTGCTGCTTGACGCGCCCTGCTCCGATCTCGGTGCCCTTGCCTCCCGTCCCGACGCGCGCTGGCGCAAGTCACCGGCGACGATCGAGCGCTTGGTCGAGGTGCAATCGAAGCTGCTGCAAAGGGGCCTGGAGGCCTTGCGCCCGGGCGGCACGCTGGTCTACTCGACCTGCACGATCTCCAAGCGTGAGAACGAGGATGCGATCGACGCCGAGTACAGCGTCCAGCTGCGTCCCGACCGCGACCTCACCACCGGTTTCTTCATCGGCCGCAGGAAGCGCGATGATGGTGGGGATGACTGAGCCCAGCAAAGGGGAGAGCATCATGTGCCGCGCCGCCTGCCCGGGCTGCGGAGAGCCCTGGCTGCGCCCGACGCAGCTCCCCGGCCGCTTCCGCTGCGTGTACTGTCTGCGCCGCTTCGAGCTCGTTTCCCAGTGCCCCAACTGCGGTGAACACCAGACGATTGCCCGTATGAGCACGACCGAGGACATGACCTGCCAGATGTGCGGCGACTCGATGCTGAGGCCGGTATGAGCGAGCGGATGCTGGAGCTGATCGCCTCGCCGCGGGTCGCGCCATCAATCCTCTCGGCCGACTTCGCCAAGCTCGACTCGCAGGTCGGCGAGGTGCTCGACGCCGGTGCGCGGGTGATTCACGTCGACGTGATGGACGGCCACTTCGTGCCGCCGATCACGATCGGGCCGCTGGTCGCGGGCGCGATCGCCGACCAGGTCCACGCCGCCGGCGGCGCGATCGACGTCCACCTGATGATTGAGCAGCCCGAGCGTCATATCGAGGCCTTCGCCAAGGCCGGCGCCGACTCGATCACCTTCCACGCCGAGGCCACCGCGCACGCCAACCGCACCCTCGCCGCGATCCGCGAGCTCGGCTGCCTCGCTGGCATCGCCCTCAACCCCGGCACCCCGGCCGAGGCGGTCGCCGAGCTGCGCGACCTCGCCGACATCGTCCTCTGCATGACCGTCAACCCGGGCTGGGGCGGCCAGGCCTTCATCCCCGGCTCTCCCGACAAGGTCTCGCGCCTGGTGCCGCTGGTCGGCAAAGCCAAGATCGAGGTCGACGGCGGCATCGACACCGTGACCGCAGGCTCGGTGGCCGAGGCCGGTGCATCACTCTTCGTCGCCGGCTCCGCTGTGTTCGGCGCTGACGACCCGGCCGCCGCCTACACCGCGATCGCCAAAGCCGCCGGCGCGACTTAGCCGCGCGCGATCAAAGCCCCGATCGTCTCCTGCCACCACGCTTGCTCGGCCGGTTCATCGGGCCCTACGCGCTGGGCCCGGCGCTCGCACCAATTCGCCAGGGCGCGTCGATCTCCAACCGCCACCGCGGCCTCGGTAACGAGCCCATAGCGACCGTCGGCAAGCGCGACTAGGGCGCTGTCGTGGTCGCGACGGCTGCGCAGCACCGAGACCACCGCGATGCCGTTGACCTCGGTTGGCGCCGAGGGATCCTCGATCGCGCCGCCAGGCCCGACCGAGAAGATCTGCGGCGCCCCGCGCGGGGGCAGGCGGGGCGGCGGCGGTACGCCCACCGGCCCGTCCTGCCAGCGCTTGGTCAGCTCCTCGACCTCCTCGCGCAGCTCGCCGCGGACGAGGATGTGGATCTCGTCGCCCTCGCGCACCTCGGTCGAGCCGCGCGGTGGGATCGCGTGGCCGTCGCGGACGATCACGTTGACCAGCGCCTCGCGCGGCAGGCCGAGTTCGCGCACCAGGTGTCCGGCCGCCGCGGCTCCCGGCCGCAGGCGGTAAGAGATGACGTCGCCGCCGAGGCGGCGGATCCGGCCCGACTCGAGCAGTCGTCGCGGCAGCGCCGGCTCGTCGGTCGTCAGGCCGAGCCGGCTCGCCAGCGGCTCGAAGCTTGCCCCCTGGATCAGGGTCGAGGTGACGACGACGAAGAAGACGATCGCGAAGAGCTCTTCGCCGCTGCCGACTCCGGCGACGACGGGAAAGGTGGCGAGCCAGATCGGCGTCGCACCGCGCAGGCCGGCCCAGCCCAACATCGTTCGCTCACGCAGATCGAGCGGCGAGAAGGCGGTGGCGACGAAGGCGGCCACGGGGCGGGCGAGGAAGATCAGCACGGCCGAGAGGGCGAGGCTCTGCCAGGCGACGTCGCCGAGCGAGCTGGGGAAGACGAGTAGGCCGAGCAGGATGAAGAGGCCGATCTGGGCGACCCAGCCGACCCCCTCGTGGAAGGCGACGATCGTGCGCCGGGCCGGGATGCGGGCGGCGCCGAGGGCGAGGGCGGTGAGGTAGACGGCGAGGAAGCCCGAGCCGTGGGCGACCTCGGCCAGGCCGAAGGCGAGGGCGGCAATCGCGATCGTCGCCACCGGGTAGATCCCGTCGGTCGGCAGCTGCGCCCGGTCGAGCGCGATCGTCGCCAGCCGGCCGAGGGCGAGGCCGATCACGATGCCGATCGCCAGTTTGAGCGCCAGCAGGCCGACCATGTCGGCGAGCCCGAAGCCGGGTTGCTGGATCCATTCGATGAAGCCGATCACCAGCAGCAGCGCGACCGGGTCGTTCATCCCCGACTCGCCCTCGAGCGCGCGCGCCAGCCGCTTTTTAAGGGTCGAGCGGCGCAGCACGGCGAAGATCGCCGCCGAGTCGGTGGCGGCGATCGCGGCGCCGACGATCATCCCTTCGAGCACGCTGATGCCGAAGATCCAGTGGGCGGCGAGCCCCGCCGCGCAGGCGGTGATCGCGGTGCCGATCGTCGCCATCGAGGCGGCGGTGCCGAGCACCGGGCGGATCTCTCCCCAGCCCGCCGTCAGGCCACCCTCGAAGAGGATCAGGACGAGGGCGATCGTGCCCAGGGTGCGGGCCAGCTCGACGTTGTCGAACTCGATCCCGCCGATCCCCTCCGAGCCGGCCAGCATGCCGAGGCCGAGGAAGAGCAGCAGGCCGGGGATGCGGATGCGGTCGGCGAGCAGGGCGCCGAGGATGCCGGCCGCGAGCAGGGCGCCGGCAACGAGAATCAGCTCGGCGTCGTGGCCACCCATCGACGGACCCTAATGAACTGCCCTAGACGTTCTCGTCGATCATCGCCAGCTCCGCCTCCAGCTCCTCCGGCGAGCCCGGCATCGGCACGTCCTCGGCCCGTTCGTGCGGGCGGCGGTAGACGTAGTAGAGGAGCGAGAAGAGGACGCCGGCGGCGAGCAGGAAGCCGATCTCGACCCGGCGGTACTCGTTGCTGACCAGGGGCACGAAGTTCCAGCCGATGAAAAGGGCGGCGCAGGTGATCCAGCGGGCCGCGGCGCGGCGCACCTGGCCCTGGGCGATGCAGGCCTGGTTGACCGTGACCGAGCCGAGGTAAAGGCCCATGCCGAGCGTGACCAGGAGCAGGCCCTCGCGGTCGTAGGTGAACTTGTTGCTGAAGGCGATCTGCATCGCCTTTGGCCCGACCGCGGCCATGAAGAGGAGGGCGAGGGCGGTGAAGGCGACCAGGCCGAGCAGCACCATCCGCACCGAGCGGTGGAACTCGTCCTCGCTGCCCGGCTCCTCGCTGGTGTGGAGGCTGGTCAGGTGGGGGAGGATGCTGGTCGAGACCGCCTGGAAGAGCTGTAGCGGCGCTCGCGCGATCATCAGCACGTTGAAGATGAAGCCGGCGGCGGCGGCGCCCTCGAGGCCGCGGATCACCAGCGGCCCGGCGTTGAGGAAGGCCTGTTCGCTGAACATGATCACCAGCACCGCCGCGGCGAAGCCGCCGCCCTTGGCCATCGAGACGGATGAGTCCTCGTCGCTGGCGGGTTGCGCCGGCGCCGCGGCCTGCTCGAGCTTGGCGCGGCGAGCGAAGGCGAAGGGGACGACCATCAGGCTGAGTGCCGGCGCCGCGACGATGCCGATTGCGACCGCCGACTGGCCGCTGAGCACGCTGACCGCGACCAGCACCGCGAAGATCGTGCGGAAACACGATTCGGAGAGGATCAGTGCGACGAAGAGGCCGAAGCGCTTGCTGCCGGCGAGGAAGCCGCGGGCGAAGTAACTGGCGGCGTAGAAGAGGACCGCCCCGAAGAAGACCCAGTAGAGGGTTTCGTTGCCCTCCAGCACGCCGTTCTGGATCGGGCCGCGCAGGGCCAGGGCAACTACGGCGAAGGTGAGCGAGAGCCCGAGCTGAATCGTCGTGGCGACCCGCATCGTGCCGCTGATCGGCTCGCCCTTGACCGTGTGCTGGGCGATGTTGCGTGAGAGCAGCTGTTCGATCGGCCGATAGAGGGTCGAGATCGTGATGAAGACGGCCGACCAGAGCACGGTGATCTGTCCGTAGTCGGGCTTGGAGAGCACGTGCGAGGCGATGAAGAAGTAGACGTAGGTGATCACCCCGGTGAGGCCGACTCCGATCGCCAGAAAGCTCGCGGTCTTGCCGTAGTCGGCAGCGCTCTCGGTCCCTTGCCCCGCGCTCGGCGGGCTGCCGTTTGGCGCGCCGCCGCTCATCGTTTCGGGCCGGGCTCGTAGTGCGAAGGGGGCACGTCAAGCGCCAGCTCGACCCGGCGCACGCGCTCGTAGACGCGCTGGGTCATCACCCGCTGGCCGGCCAGCAGGTCGCCGATCACGCCCAGCGCGAGCAGCTGGATCGCGGCGATGAAGAGAACGGCACCGAGGATCAGCGACTGCACGTGGCCGGTGCTGTCGCCGTTGAAGATCCAGTCGATCAGGAAGGGCAGCCAGGCGGCGAGGGCCAGGATCGCCACCACCAGCCCGGCGCTGGCGAAGACCCGCAGCGGCTCATAGCGGGCATAGATGCGCAGGATCGAGAGCGTGTTGCGGCGCACGTAGCCACCGGTCGAGTCAAAGAGCCGCGACTCGCGCGTCTGCGGGTTGGTCGCGACCGCAACCTGGTCGACCGCGACCAGCATCTTGCCCGCCTGGATCAGGCTCTCCAGCGTGTAGGTGAAGTTGTCGACGACGAGCAGGCCGAGCGCCGCCTCGCGGTTGTAGGCGCGAAAGCCCGAGGTGGTGTCGGCGATCTCGGTCCCGGCCAGGCGGCTGACCACCCAGCTGCCCAGCCGCTGCAGCCCCTTCTTCGAGCCGGAGAAGTGCTCGATCTGGGCGACCTGGCGATCACCCACCACCATGTCGGCCGAACCGGCAAGAATCGGCGCCAGCAGCTTGGGGATGTCGGCGCCGCTGTACTGGTTGTCGGCGTCGGTGTTGACGATCATGTCGGCGCCCAGCTTCAGGCAGGCGTCGAGGCCAGCCTGGAAGCCGGCGGCAAGGCCCTTGTTGTTGGTCAGCCGCACGACGTGCTCGACCCCGTGCTCGCGAGCGACCGCGACCGTGCGATCGGTCGAGCCGTCATCGATCACCAGGAGCTCGACGCTGTCGATTCCGTCGATCTGGCGCGGGATGTCGGCGATCGTGGCCGGGAGGGTGGATTCCTCGTTGAGGCAGGGGATCTGGACAATGAGCTTCATTGGCGAGCGGTCAGGGTATCCGTGCGCCCGGAGCGAGGAAGCTCACAGACAGCCCGAGGTTGCCCGCTAAGCTTGGTTGATTGACCAGTCAATCGGTCGCATGAAATCGCAGCTCACAGGCACCGATCGCGAGCATCTCCGGCGCGCGCTGGAGCTCGCCGAGGGCGGGCGCGGGCGAGTTAGTCCTAATCCTCTCGTCGGAGCTGTGGTGGTGCGAGATGGCCAGGTGATTGGAGAGGGGTGGCACGCGGAACTGGGCGATCTGCATGCGGAGCGGGCGGCGTTGGCCGACTGTGCGGCGCGCGGAGACGACCCCACCGGGGCGACGATGTACTTGACGCTGGAGCCGTGTGCGCATCAGGGCAGGCAGCCGCCGTGCGTCGAGGCGATTCTGGAGGCGGGAATTGTGCGGGTTGTGGTCGCTTCCGACGATCCCAGCGAGAAGGCGGCCGGTCGCGGGCCGGGAATTCTGCGTGACAGCGGTGTTGAGGTTGAGTTGGCCGCCGGTGAGGAGGCGAGCGCGGCGCGGTTGCTCAACCAGCCCTTTCGCAAGCACGCCCGCACCGGCCTGCCCTTGGTGACGCTGAAGCTGGCGATGTCGCTCGACGGCCAGACCGCGACGCCCGCCGGAACCTCGCCCTGGATCTCCAGCGAGCAGAGCCGCGAGCTCGTCCACCGCTGGCGCGCCGAGTCCGACGCTATCGCGGTCGGCATCGGCACTGCCCTGACCGACGACCCACTCCTGACTGCCCGCGCCCCGAACGCTCGCCAGCCGCTTCGCGTCGTCTTCGACCGCCAAGCACGCCTTCCGCTCGATTCCCAGCTGCTCCAGACCCTCGACTTGGCGCCGGTGCTCGTGGTCGTCGCTCCAGAAGTCGACACATCGCCTCTGCGCGCGGTGGGCGCGGAAGTGCTCGCCGCGGACGGCATCGAGGCGGCGCTCGCCGAGCTCGGGCGCCGCGGCATCACCAGCCTCTTCCTCGAGGGTGGCAAAACCCTTGCCGCCGCCTTTGCCGACGCCGGGCAGATCGACGAGGCGCGAGTATTCGTTGCATCGGTCCTGCTGGCCGGGGGCAAGCGCACCGAGGCGGTCGACCCGGGCGCGACCGACACGTTGATCGAGACCCGCTTCAAGGAGTGGTGATGTTCACCGGGCTGATTGAGGACATCGGCAGGATCGAGTCGCTGCAGAACGGCGACGAGGGCGCGCGAGTGCGAATCGCGACCCGCCTCACTGCGGAAATTGCCACCGGCGACTCGGTTGCCGTCAACGGCGTCTGCCTGACCGCCACGGCTGTCGACGCCGACGGCTTCGAGACCGAGGCGATGAACCAGACCCTGGCCGTCACCGCGCTCGGCGGCCTGAGCAGCGGCGACAAGGTCAATCTCGAGCTGGCGATGAAGGCATCTGACCGGCTCGGTGGCCACATCGTTCAGGGCCACGCTGATGGGGTCGGCACGGTTGCCTCGATCGAGGACGACGGCTTCGCCCGCCGCCTCCGCGTCGGCCTTGGCCCCGAGCTGATCCGCTACGTGGTCGAGAAGGGCTCGATCGGTCTCAACGGCGTCAGCCTCACGGTCGCGGCGCAGGGCGAGGACTGGGCCGAGGTCTCGCTGATCCCCGAGACCTTGGAGCGGACGACCCTGGGCGAGGCAAAGGTCGGAGACAAGCTGAACGTCGAGTGTGATGTGGTTGCGAAGTACGTCGAGCGATTGATGAAACCATTCGCTGGAGAGGAGCAGGCGTGAGTCGGATGACCGAGACGCAGAAGACAGACGGGGTGGTCAACGAGGCGGGGGAGAATCCGTTCTCGACGATCGAGGAAGGCATCGAGGAGATCCGCCAGGGGCGGATGGTCGTCGTCTGCGACGGCGAGGACCGCGAGAACGAGGGCGACCTGGTGATGGCGGCGCAGTTCGCCACGCCGGAGGCGGTCAACTTCATGGCCAAGGAGGCGCGCGGCCTGATCTGCCTGGCGCTGACCGCGGAGCGCTGCGAGAGCCTCGGCCTGAAGCTGATGGCGGCGAAGAACGAGGCGCCGCTGCAGACCGCCTTCACGGTCACGATCGAGGCCGCCGGCGGGGTCAGCACCGGCATCTCCGCCCACGACCGCGCCCACACGATCCAGGTCGCGATCGACCCCAACTCCGGCCCCGGCGAGATCGTCGTTCCCGGCCACATGTTCCCGCTGCGAGCCAAGGAGGGGGGAGTGCTCGAGCGCACCGGCCACACCGAGGCCAGCGTCGACCTCGCCCGCCTCGCCGGCCTCACGCCCGCCGGAGTCATCTGTGAGGTGATGAACGACGACGGCACGATGGCGCGCGTCCCCGACCTGATCCCCTACTGCGAGCGCCACGGCCTGAAGATGATCACCGTCGCCGACCTGATCGCCTACCGGCGCCGCACCGAGGAGAAGCTGGTCGAGCGCGTCGTCTCCACAGCACTGCCGACCGAGTTCGGTGACTTCACCGCGGTCGGCTACCGCTCGCTGGTCGACGACAAGCACCATGTGGCGATGGTCAAGGGCGAGGTCGACGGGGTCGAGGACGTGCTCGTCCGCGTCCACAGCGAGTGCCTCACCGGCGATGTCTTCCACAGCATGCGCTGCGACTGCGGCGAGCAGCTGGTCGCGGCGCTGACCCAGATCGAGCAGGAGGGCCGAGGCGTGCTGCTCTATCTCTCGCAGGAGGGGCGCGGGATCGGCCTGCTCAACAAGCTGCGGGCCTACAAGCTGCAGGAGGAGGGCGCCGACACGGTCGAGGCCAACCTCAAGCTCGGCCTGCCCGCCGACCTGCGCGACTACGGCATCGGCGCCCAGATCCTCGGCGATCTCGGCCTGACCAGCATCCGCATCCTCACCAACAACCCGAAGAAGATCGTCGGCCTCGAGGGCTACGGCCTCTCGGTCAGCGAGCAGGTGCCGATCGAGTCCTCGCCCAACGTCCACAACGAGGCCTACCTGCGCGCCAAGCGCGACAAGATGGGCCACTCGCTGCACCACCAAGGCCTCGCCTTCGACGAGGAGATGATCCGCGACGAGGACGAGCGCGACGCCGCGGCAGAGGACGGCAAAGCGCATGACTGAGTCGACCGCCTTCCTCGAGGACTTCAACGACGAGGAGCGTGAGCAGCTCGCCGGCCGCGAGTTCGCGGTCTGCGTCGGCCGCTTCTACGAGGACCTGGCCGAACGACTGCTGAGCGGCGCCCGCGAAGGCTTCGAGCTGGCCGGCGTACCTGCCTCCTCGATCAGCGAGGTCTCCGTGCCGGGTGCCTACGAGCTGCCCTTCGCCGCCAAGCTCCACGCCACTACCGGTCGCTTCGCTGGCGTCGCCTGCCTCGGGGTCGTCATCCGCGGCGAGACGGACCACTATGACTTCGTCTGCGCCGAGGCGGCCCGCGGGATCCAGGACGTGCAGCTGGAGTCCGGTGTGCCCTGCGCCTTCGGCGTGATCACCTGCGACACGATGGAGCAGGCCCTCGCCCGCGCCGGCGGCGGCAAGCGCGACCAGGGCCGTAACGCCGCCCTCACCGTCGCTCGCATGGCGCTACTCAAACAAGACGTCAATCCCTACAACTGGGCGGTCCGGGACACCTAGAGCCGTTTACTGCCAGAAATGCCACTAAACGGCTGAGATCGGTACCATCCCCGACCCGATGGCCAAGGTATGCCACAGCTGCGGCAAGGGACCGGCGTTCGGTCAGTCCCGAAGCCACTCGATGGTCGCGACCAAGCGGCGCTTCGATCCGAACCTGCAGAAGGTGCGGATCACCGAGGGTGGGCGCAAGCTGCGGACTTACGTTTGCACGCGCTGCCTCAAGGCCAACAAGGTCACGAAGGCCGCGTAACTCGCTGGATTCGAAGGTGGTGGGAGCCCGGTGGGTCTCTGGGCGAATTGATATCGCACGCGCTCGCTCCGCGAGCGCTTAGCGACAATCGAAGAGCGCGGCTGACGCCGCGCCTAGAACCACGAGTGCAGCGGCTGCCTTCGGCAACATTCGCCCAGAGACCCACCGGGCTCCCTTCCAGCTCCAAGCCCCGCGCCCACGCGAGCGTCCCAACCAAGCTCCGCTGAGAATTTCCCCGCGCAGTCTCGCCCGAAGCTCCTGGGTGTTCTGCTCGGAAGTTCTACTCAGGTTCCGATGCTCTGCAAGCTCATCCGTTCCGTGTCCCTGACGGGAGTTCCGAGGCGCCTGCTTGGGGATGTCGGTGGCCCTTCTCCGGAATGTTGCCGAAGGCAGCCGCTGCACTCGTGATTCGAAGCGCGGCGCAGCCGCGCTCTCAAATTGTCGCTAAGCGCCGCAGGCGCGTGCGATATCAATTTCGGAGAAGGGCCACCGACATCCCGACCCAGCCTTTCGGAGCTACTCAGTCAGCCGACGCGACCACGGGGTGCTCACCCGTCGGCGACGGATCGCCCTCTGCCGGCTCCACGTGCAACTTCGGCAGGATCCGGTCCAGCCAGGCGGGGATGTACCAGGCGCTCTTGCCGAAGAGCTGCATGATCGCCGGGACCAGGACCGAGCGGATGATTACCGCGTCGATCAGTACCGCCGAGGCGAGGCCGAGGCCGAAGAGCTTGATGATGCGGTCTTCGCCGAGCATGAAAGAGGCGAAGACGGTGACCATGATCGCTGCGGCGGCGGTGATCACGCGGCCGGTCAGGGCGAGGCCGCGGGTGACGGATTCGGTAGCGTCGTGGCTGCTCTCCCACTCCTCGTGGATGCGCGACATCAGGAAGACCTCGTAGTCCATCGATAGCCCGAAGACGATCGAGAAGAGGAAGACGGGGAAGAAGGAGATGATCGGCCCGGTGCCGTCGACGCCGATGATGCTGGCGCCCCAGCCCCACTGGAAGACGGCGACGATCAGCCCAAATGCCGCGCCGATACTGAGCAGGTTCATCACCATCGCCTTCAGCGGCACAAGTATGGAGCGGAAGACGATCATCAGCAGCAGCGCCGAGAGCAGCACGACGACGCCGATGAAGAGCGGCAGCTTTTCGGAGATCGCGTCGCCGAAGTCCTCGAAGATCGCGGTGATGCCGCCGACGTGCATCTGGGCGCCGGTCTTCTGCTCGATTGGCGGCAGCACGTCGCCGCGGATGTGGTCGAGCAACTTGGTCGTGTCGGCGCTCTGCGGCGAGGTGGTCGGGTAGAGCTGGAAGACGCCGGTATTTTCGGCCGGGTTGAGCGTGATCGCGGTGACCTTCGCGACCCCTTCTTCGTCCTTCATCTGGTTGCGCAGGGTGACCAGGGCTTCGTCTTCTCCCTTACCCGGCAGCGCCGCCACCATCGCGAAGGGCCCGTTGAAACCGGGGCCGAAGCCTTCGGCGAGCAGATCGTAGGCTTCGCGTGTCGATGATCCCGCTGGGTCCGTTCCGGCGTCGTTAGAACCCAGTCGTAGCGAGAGGGTCGGCACGCAGAGCAGTAGCAACAGGCCGCCGGAGAGGATTGCGGAGAGGACCGGTCGCCGCTGGATCTCGCGGCTCCAGCGGAACCAGCGGGTGTCTTCGGCAGTTGAGGGCTCGCGTTTGCCCAGTCCCGGGATGCGCAGCCGGTCGACCCGCTTGCCGGCGATCGTCAGCAGCGCCGGCAGCAGAGTCAGCGCCGCGATCATCGTGAACAGCACGGCGATCGCGGCGGCCATCGCGACGCCGTAGAGGAAGCTGATGCCGAGCAGCAGCATCCCCATCAGCGAGATGATCACGGTGATGCCGGCGAAGAGCACGGCGCGGCCAGCGGTATCGACGGCGGCGATCGCCGCGTCGCGCGACTCGAGCCCCTCGTCGAGCCCGTTGCGGAAGCGAGTGAGAATGAAGAGCGCGTAGTCGATGCCGACGCCGAGGCCGATCATCGCCGCCAGTTGTGGCGCGAAGTTGGCGGTGTCGAACACATGAGTGCCGATCGTGATCACGCTGATGCCGACGCCGAGGGCAAAGAGCGCGGTAAGCAGCGGCAGCCCCATCGCCACCGCAGAGCCGAAGGTCAGCAGCAGGATCACGACCGCGGCAAGCAGCCCGATTGCGAAAGAGGAGTCGCCCCCTTCTTCTTCGCCCCTCACTTCCTCGACCGGGGAACCGCCGACGGCGACCTTGAGGTCTTCCCCGTTCGCCGCCTCGCCGATTGAGATCAGCTTCTTGATGTCGCTCTTTTCGAGCTTGTCGGTGGAGACGTCGTACTGCACGGTCGCGTAGGCGATTTCGCCGTCTTTGCTGATCGCGCCGGCGCCTCCGGCCGCGTAGGGACTGGCGACTCCACTGACGTGCGGCAGCTTTTCCGCTTCGGCGAAGACGCCTTCCATCTTCTTGCGCACCGCCGGCGAGTCGGCCCCGGCTGGCGCCTTGTAGACGATTTCCGCAGTGACGCCCGACTGCTGCGGGAACCTGTCTTCGAGTAGTTCGAAGGCTTCCGTGGAATCGGAGGACGGCAGCTTGAATTCTTCGCTGAAGTCGGAGCCGACCGCGCCGGAGATCATGCCGACCCCAATCAGGGCCACGATCCAGCCGATGATCACGGTCTTGCGGTGGCCGGTGGTCCAGGTGGCGAAGCGTCGCATCGAGCGTCGCACCGTAGCGAACTGGGCCGCTGGACCGCGGTGCCTGCCCATCCGGCCCCGGCCGTTAGATTTCGACCGATGCCCGATCCCTCGATCGTGCGCTTCCGGCGCGTTGTCAGCTCCGCCTACGCCAACCTGGAGGCCCGCCGCCAGGAGGTCAATGACCTCAACGTCTTTCCCGTTGCCGATGGCGATACCGGCGACAACATGGCGATGACGATGCGGGCTGTGATGGAGGAGCTCGACCGCCTCGACGGGATGGAGGTCGACGAGGTCGGCCGCACGCAGTTGGTCCAGGCCCTGGCCCGAGCGGCGCTGATGGGTGCCCGCGGCAACTCGGGCGTGATCCTCAGCCAGATCGTCCGCGGCGCCGCCGAGGAGCTGGCCAGCCGGCCTGGCGAGCTGATCGACCCGGTCCTGGTCGCCTCCGCCTTCGCCAGCGCCGCCGACGCCGCCTATGACTCGGTGCGCGACCCGGCCGAGGGGACGATGCTGACCGTCTTCCGCGAGATGGCACACTCGATCGCCCGCCAGCTCGCCCACCTCGACGCCGAGAAGCAGCGGCTCGAGCAGGGCGTCTCCGACGAGATGCAGGACGCCGTACTGGCCGAGGTGCTGGAGCGGGCGATCGCTGACGGGCAGCGCGCGGTCGAGCGCACTCCCGAGCAGCTCGACGTCCTGCGCGAATCGGGGGTCGTCGACGCCGGTGGCTACGGCCTGGTGCTGATCCTCGCCGGGGTCGTCGCCGGCCTGCGCGGGGACGAGGACGCCGTGCCCGAGATCTCCCACCACGAGGCGCCGCGGCTGAGCCAGCCCCACCACGAGGACAGCCGCTTCCGTTACTGCACCAACTTCATCGTCTCGGGCAGCGGCTTGAGCAGCCGCGACTTCCTGCCCCGGCTGGAGGGCCTGGGCGACTCGGTGCTCGTCGTTGGCGACGAGGTGACGCTCAAGGTCCACGTCCACACCGACACCCCGGAGGCCGCGGTCGCCCTCTTCGAGGACGCCGGCGAGGTGACCAACCTCGACGTCGCCGACATGCGCGAGCAGATCGCCGAGCGCCGCGCCCGCCTCGAGGGCAGCCGCAGCGGTGCCCTCGCCGTCGCCGCGGGCGACGGCCTCGAGCGGCTCTTCGCCGAGCTCGGCGCCCACGTTGTTCCCGGCGGCGAGACGCTCAACCCCTCGACTTACGAGCTGCTCGCCGGCATCCATCAGGTGCCGGCCGAGGAAGTCCTCGTCTTTCCCAGTTCCTCGAATGTGATCATGGCCGCCGAGCGCGCCTGCGAGCTCTCCGAGAAGCCGGCCCGGGTGGTCTCGGCGACCTCGCAGCAGGCCAGCCTGCTGGCCCTGGTCGAGCTCGATCCCGAGGCGGCTCTGGCGGAGAACGCCGAGCGGCTCGAGGCGGCGCTGGCGACGGTCGCCGCTGGCGGGGTCGCCCCGGCCGCCCGCGACGATGCCCAGGGTCGCTTCCGCAAGGGCGACGCGGTCGGCTTCGTCGGTGAGGAGATCGTCGCCTGGGGCGGCGCTGGCACAACCCTGGCGGCGACGATCGAGAAGCTCGCCGCGGGGGCCGAGATCGTCACCGTGATCGGCGGCCAGGACGCCCCGATCGCGCTCGACGAGCTCGATCCGCACGTGCCCGATGGGGTCGAGTTCGAGACCCAGGACGGCGGTCAGCCGAGCTGGTGGTGGCTGCTCGCGGCCCAGTAGTGCGCGCCTTCGCCGGCGCCTCCGAGCTGACTCAGGCGCAGTTGCGCGACGCCTCGCTCCACTGGCCACGGGTGAGCGCCCTCGACGTCTCGCTGCAGGCGCTGGAAGGGGTAGGGCCGAAGCTTGCCGAGACCGCGGCCGATGCCGGCATCGCCACCGTCGGCGACCTGCTCA
Source organism: uncultured Solirubrobacterales bacterium (assembly GCA_963732225.1). GTDB lineage: Bacteria > Actinomycetota > Thermoleophilia > Solirubrobacterales > 70-9 > VRUE01. The sequence goes on along the minus strand of CAVSYR010000005.1, from coordinate 532,551 downwards.
GCCGCTTTCCGCACCGCCACCGCGATCGCCAGATCGTGCCGGTGGCAGGCCTCGAGCCGAAACAGCAGGCGAGCATCGCGGTCGAGGTGCTCGGCAACGCCGGGCGGCCCTTCCGCCGCCGCGGCCTCTCGATCCTCAGCGTCAAAGTCGGCGATGAAAGCGGCACCACGCGGGCGACCTGGTTCAACCAGCCCTGGCTGGCCTCGAAGCTGACCGAGGGCACGCAGATGCTGCTCACTGGCTCCGCCGACAAACGCGGCTTCCGCGTCTCCGAATACGAGTTCAGCGGCGACGCCACTGAAGGGCTGGTTCCGATCCATCCGGGCACGGAGCAGCTCAAAGCCCAGCGCCTGCGGCAATGGATGGAGCAGGCGATCCGCTGGGTCGGCAACGTGCTCGAGCCACTGCCGGCGGAGTTGCGCGCCCGCCGCGGGCTTGCCGGGGCCGCCGATGCGATCTACGCCGTGCATTTCCCTGAGACCGGTGAGGAAGTCGAGGCCGCGCGCGAGCGGCTGCGCTTCGAGGAGCTCTTCCTCTACCAGGCGATCCTGGCGACGCGCAAGCGCTCGCACCGCGCCGCGCGACCGGCGCCGCGGCTGGGCAAGCCGGGGGAGAGCGTCGGGCGCTGGATCGAGTCACTGCCTTTCGAGCCGACTCGGGACCAGCTCAAGGCCTTCGACGAGATCGACGCCGATCTCGACTCCGGCCAGCCGATGCAGCGGCTGCTGATGGGCGAGGTCGGCTCGGGCAAGACCGTAGTGGCGCTCTACTCGATGCTGCGAGCGCTCGAAGCCGGCTTCCAGGCGGTGCTGATGGCGCCGACCGAGACGCTGGCCGAGCAGCACGCCGTGACTCTGGGAAAGCTCCTCGCCGAAGAGGCGACGCCCTTCGCCCTGCTCACCGGGGCGACGCCGGCGGCCCAGCGCAGGCAGTACCTGGAGCGGCTAGCCACCGGCGAGCTGAGCCTGATCGTTGGCACACACGCGCTGATCGAGCCGACGGTCCAGTTCGCCCGCCTCGGCCTCTGCGTGGTCGACGAGCAGCATCGTTTCGGGGTCGAGCAGCGCAAGGCGCTCGACTCCAAGGGCGTCGAAGGTCTGGCGCCGCACATCCTCCACATGACCGCGACGCCGATTCCGCGCACGCTCTCGCTGACCGCCTACGGCGACCTCGACACCACCGCTTTGCACGGGCTGCCCTCGGGGCGCAAGCCGGTGCAGACGCGTGTGGTCGAGGAGGACGAGCGCAGTGGCGCTTATGAGTTCATTCGCGGCCAGCTGCGCGAGGGCAGGCAGGCCTTCGTCGTTTGCCCGCTGGTCGAGCAGTCGGAGAAAATGCAGGGCCGGGCGGCCGAGGTCGAGGCCGAGCGACTCGCGGCGGGTGAGCTGCGCGATTTCCGCGTCGGCGTGATCCACGGCCAGATACGCTCGGCCGACAAGGCGGCGGCGATGGAGGCCTTCGCCGCCGGTGCCACCGACGTGCTCGTCGCGACGACGGTGATCGAGGTCGGCATCGACGTGCCCAACGCGACCGTGATGGTGATCGAGGGAGCCGAGCGCTACGGGATCTCGCAACTGCACCAGTTGCGCGGCCGGGTCGGTCGCGGCGAGCACGCCTCCTGCTGCCTGCTCTTCCCCGAAGGCGCGGGAGCCTTGGCGCGGCAACGGCTGAAAGCGGTGGAGAGGGAGAGCGACGGCTTCAAGCTCGCCGAGGTCGACCTCGCCCTGCGCGGTGAGGGCGAGGTGCTGGGCACGCGCCAGCACGGCCTGCCCCGCTTCGCCGTCGCCGAGCTGCCCGAGGACGCGCCCGCCCTGGAAGCCGCGCGCGAAGAGGTGCTCAAACTGCTGCGCGAGCACGGCTCACTCGAGGCGCCCGAGCTTGGCCCCCTGCTGGAGGCCGCCCGCCGCCGCTTTGGCGCCGGCGCCGCCGACCCGATACCACTCTGAGCATGCGCGTGATTGCGGGAGAGCTCGGCGGCCAGCAACTGGTTGCGCCACGCGGCTGGAAGGTGCGGCCGACCTCCGACCGTGCCCGCGAGGCGATCTTCTCTGTACTTGGTGCCCGCGTCGAGAAAGCTCGCGTGCTCGACCTCTACTGCGGCACCGGCGCCCTGGCGATCGAGGCGCTTTCGCGCGGCGCCGCTCGCGCCACCCTGATCGACCGCGAGACGCGCGCCGCGCTCGGCAATATTGAGCGGCTGAACCTCGCCGAGCGGGTCGAGCTCATCCGCGCCGACGTCTCGCGCTGGTTGGAGAACCGCGCGAGCGGGGAGGAGAAGCCCGTGTTCGATCTCGTCTTCGTCGACGCCCCTTATAGACTCGCCGACCGCGTGGGGCAGGAACTCGATAGCCAGCTGCCGGGCCTTCTCAGCGAGGGTGGCCGAGCCATAGTCGAGAGCGGCGCGCGGCGACCGCTCCGCATCGACTCGCTGCCGCGCCTGCGCCAGCGCCGCTACGGCGCCGCCGACGTCTCGATCTACGGGAGCGAGGCGCAGTGAGCGAGCAGCGCGACGGCACCGTTGTCTGTCCGGGCAGCTACGACCCGGTCACCAACGGGCACGTCGACATCATCACCCGCGCTTCCGCGGTCTTCGAGCGGGTGATCGTCGGCATCGTCAACAACCCGATGCGCAAGGATAAGACGCTCTTCACCGCCGAGGAGCGCAAGGGCTTGATCGAAGAAGCGACCGCCAGCCTCGGCAACGTCGAGGCGAAGATCTTCTCCAACCTGCTGGTCGAGTTCGCCCGCGAATCGGGGGCGCGGGCGATCGTCAAGGGCCTGCGGGCGATCTCCGACTTCGAGTACGAGTTCGAGATGGCCCAGCTCAACCGCAAGCTCGACCCCGGGATCGAGAGCATCTACATGATCGCTTCGCCGCAGTACAGCTTCCTTTCCTCGACCGGAGTGAAGGAAATGGCGACCTTCGGCGGCGATGTTTCCGACTTGGTTCCGGGTCCAGTTTCAGCCGCGATGACGCAACGCCTGGGCGACAGGTAGGCTTTTCTGACCTGGCGCAGAGTGGGCGAGAGCTTGCAAAAAGCCGAGGAAATAACCGCTTCTTCACCGAAGAAGCCTCTGACACGTAGGCTTACGATCTTCTGATGGACGTTCTCGTTCTAATAGACAAGCTCGACGATGTGGTGCACAACGCCCGGCCGGTGCCGCTCACCGACCAGGTTCGTGTCGACCGCGAGGAGATCTACGACCTGCTCGACCAGATGCGGGCGACGATCCCCGAGGAGATCAAGCAGGCACGCTGGATCGTCAAGGAGCGCCAGGAGATGCTGGCCGAGGCCAAGCGCGAGGCCGAGCGGATCGTGCGCGAGGCGCGCGAGCAGCAGGCCCGCCTGATCTCCGACGAGGAGGTCACCAAGCAGGCCGAGCGGGCCGCCGACGAGATCGTCGAGGATGCGCGGGCGCGGGAGCGGGAGATTCGTTTGGGCGCCGAGGACTACGCCGACGAGATTCTCAACACGCTTGAGGTCAATCTGCAGAAGTTCCTTGCTGCGGTGCAGCGGGGGCGGGATCGGCTGGCTGGTCGGGACGAAGAGCAGCAGCCGGTGCCGGATCTCGACAAGCAGCAGGAGTAGCGCGGGAGGGAGGGCGAGGCCCCTCCCAAAACGCTCGGCAGGAGCCTCGCTTGAGTGTTTTGGGAGGGGCCTCGCCCTCCCTTTCACACGAAGCTTTCTCGCCTGATCAGTAGGTGGCTGCCAGCACGGCTAGGTCGTCGGCCTGCCAGGTGATCTGGCCGCCGGTCCACTCGGTGAGTTTCTCGAGCTGCTCTGGGCCGAAGGCGTCGGCGATGACGAAGGAGCGGGATTGCTCTCTTACTCGGCGGCAGAGGGCTTCTAGTTGGTCGTCGTTTAGCTCCGCGGTGGCTAGGACGGAGATGACCAGGTCCCAGGGGCCGTCGGGGAGGGGGTCCTCCATGCGGGCCAGTTGGACGTCGTCGTAGGACTGGCGGGCGCGGAAGACCATGTCGGGGCTTGAATCGAGGCCGACTACCCAGGCGTCGGGATGGGCCTCGATCAGGCGGCGGGTGGTCTCGCCGGTGCCCATGCCGAGCTCGAGCACGCGCTCGGGCGGGAAGGGGATCGCGGCGATCGCCTGTTCCTGCAACTCGTCGTAGCGGGGGATCTGCGTGCGGATCCGCTCCAGGTAGACCTCGGGTGTCCAGTCCAATTGACCCATTCCGTAATCTCGTCGGGAGGGTCATCGTACGGCCGGCCGAAGCGGAGGGAGCATTCAATGGCGCAAGCATCGACGATCATCGATCTCGCAAGGCTGTCGCTGTCGCATGGCGAGGGACGCCGACTTGATCTGCCGGTCGACCTGGAGCCGCTGGAGCTGGCGGGGCAGGCCTACGTCTCGCCCGACTCGGTCCCGGTCCGCCTCGACGTCTCCCGTCCCAGTAGCGGCTATGCCTTCCGCCTGCGCTTCCCCGTCCGGATTGAGGGCCCTTGCATGCGTTGTCTCGGCGATGCCATGCTCGAAGCCGAGGTCGACGCGCGCGAGGTGGCCCAGGAAAACACCGATGACGAGGAGTTGCTCAGCCCCTACGTGGTCGACGACGAGCTCGACCTCGGCCGCTGGGCCCACGACGCTGCCGTGCTGGCGATTCCCACCCAGTTCTTCTGCCGCCCCGATTGCGCCGGCCTCTGTCCGGTCTGCGGCGAGTCGCTCAATGACGCCGATCCGGCTGAGCATGAACACGAGAGTGAGCCGGATCCTCGGTGGGCGAAGCTGAAGGAGCTGAAGCTGAAGTAGGTGGTGGGTGGGACGAGGGCCGGGGTGCCCCTCCCAAAACGCTCGGCGGGAGCCTCGCTTGAGTGTTTTGGGAGGGGCACCCCGGCCCTCCCTCGACCCGCTACCATCCCGCGACCTATGGCTGTCCCGAAGAAGAGAACTTCCAGTGCTCGGCGCGATAAGCGGCGGGCCAACCACAAAGCTGGGAAGGCGCGGCTCAATCGTTGCCCGCGCTGCCATAGCCTGCGGTTGCCGCATCGGGTTTGCCCGACTTGCGGGACCTATGCCGGGCGCGAGGTAATCAAACACACGGTTGCCGAGCCGACTGCGCCCTCGCCTGACGCTGCTGAGTAGCGATGCCTGAGGGCATCACGGTTGCTCTCGACGGGTTCGGGGCGGAGCAGGGTTTTGGGGTGCTTGCGGAGGGTGCGCGTAAGGCCGCCGCTGACGGCATTCGTCTGCGGGTCTTCGGGCCGCCGCAAGAGCTAGGTCTCGACGGCGTCGAGGGGATCGAGGTCGTGCCGACGAGCGAGTGGATCGGCAATGAGGAGGACGCCGTCACGGCGGTGCGGGCGAAGAAAGAGGCGTCGGTCGTGCTTGCGGCTGCCGATGTCGCCGCAGGGCGCTCGGTGGCGCTGGTCAGTCACGGATCGACCGGGGGGACGATGGCGGCTGCCACCTTTGGCTTGCGCCGGCTCAAGGGCGTGCAGCGTCCCGCGCTGGCTGTGCAGTTGCCGGTGCCGGGCAAGCCGGTTCTCTTCCTCGACGTCGGCGCCAACGTCGAGGTGCGGGCGCAGCACCTCGTTCAGTTTGCCTTTCTCGGCGCGGCCTTCAGCGCGGCGGTGCTCGGGGTCGAGCGGCCGCGGGTCGGGTTGCTCTCGGTCGGCGAGGAGGCCGGTAAGGGACGCGAGGAGGTGGTGGCGGCTCACGATGCTCTCGCCACCGCCAAAGGGATCGATTTCGTCGGCAACGTCGAGGGTCGCGACCTGCCCGCCGACGCGGCCGACGTGGTCGTCACCGATGGCTTTACCGGCAACGTCTCGCTGAAGCTGATGGAGGGGACGGCGAAGGCGGTGACCGGCGCGATCCGCGATGCCGCTCGCTCCAACCCGCTTGCCTCGATCGGTGGCCTCTTGATGCGCCCGGCCCTCGGTGGCCTGCGGCGCGAGCTGCACCCCGACAGCACCGGTGGCGCGATCCTGCTTGGACTGCGCGGGATCGCCGTCGTTGGTCACGGTAGCGCCGGGGCGGAGGGGATCGCCAACGCGATCCGCCTCGCCGCCCGCTGCGTCGAGGTCGACGCGGTCGGGCGCACCGCGGCGCTGCTACGCGAGGGCGGTGCTGGCCGTGGTGCGCTCGCGGAGCGTGACGAGGCGGACGGGGCGTGATAGGAACCCCCTCATGAGTGCTCCAATCGGCGCGGTGATCGCCGGTCATTCGAGTCCGCGCCGATTGGAGTGCGCATGGAAGGTGTTCTCGTGAGTCGCGAGGAAGTCCTCACCCTGGTCCGCAACCACCTCGCCGAGGAGCTCGAGCTGGACAGCGCCAAGATCGGCGAGGCCAGTCGCTTCAAGGAGGACCTCGACGCCGATTCGCTCGACCTCTACGAGCTGGTGATGGAGCTGGAGGACACCTATGGCATCTCCGTCTCCGAGCAGCAGGCGGCCAAGATCGCGACCGTCGGCGACGCCGTCGACTTCGTGCTCGAGCACGCGCCGGCGTGAGCGCAGAGACCCTCGCCGAGCTGATCGCCGAGCTGCCGGACGACCTGCGCCGCCAGGCGCTGACCCACTCGTCCTGGAGCGAGGTCCGCACCGACTCCTACGAGCGCTTCGCCTACCTCGGCGACAGCGTCCTCGCCCTTGCCGTCGCCCGCGGCCTGGTCGAGCAATTCCCCGGCGTCGATGCCGGCGGCCTGACCAAGATCCACAACCAGGCGGTCAGTGGTGTCTCTTGCGCCGAGGTCGGCCGTGAGCTCGGCGTGCCCGAGATGCTGCGTGCCAACGAGCCCGATGACATGCCGGTCGGAATCCCCGCCGAGGTCCTGCTCAGCGGTGAGCGGCCGCTGCCGGAGGCAACCGAGGCGTTGATCGGCGCCTGCTTCCTCGCCTTCGGCTTCGATCGGGTCGCCGCCGCCGTGGCGCTGGCCTTCGGGCCCCGGATCGAGCATGCCGCCGAGACGCGGATCGACTTCAAGTCGGCGCTGCAGGAGTTACTGGCGCGACGACGCTCGGTCGTAAGCTACGAGGTGACCGCGGAATCCGGGCCGCCGCACCGGCGCAAGTTCGAGGTGGCGGCGATCGTCGACTCCGAGAGCGTCGGCGAGGGAGAGGGGCGGAGCAAGAAGGCAGCCGAGCAAGCCGCCGCCGAGCAAGCGCTAAAACGGCTTGGGGATTGAGTTTGATCGTCGCGTCCGACGCGCTCGCGAGGCTTGGCAGCCGAGGGTCCAGGGACCCGTCGCGGAGAGATAACGCATGTATCTGAGATCAATCGAGATGAAGGGCTTCAAGTCGTTCCCCGAGCGGGCGAGGCTGGAGTTCTCACCTGGCGTCAGCGTGATCGTCGGCCCCAACGGCTCCGGCAAGTCGAACATCACCGACGCGGTGCTCTGGGCGCTGGGCGAGCAGAGCCCCGGCGCGATCCGCGGCGCCTCGATGCAGGACGTGATCTCAGCCGGTGGCAAAGGCGTCGGCCAGCGCCGCCTCGCCGAAGTCGAGGTGACGATCGACAACTCGGAGGGCCGCGCCGCCACCGAGCTCTCGGAGATCGCGGTCAAGCGCACGCTCGATCGCGCCGGCGAGGGCAGCTACCGCCTCAACGGCGCCCGCTGTCGCCTCGTCGACGTCACCGAGGTGCTCTCCGACACCAATCTCGGCCGCGAGATGCACTCGGTGATCAGCCAGGGCCGGGTCGAGTCGATCATCCACTCCAAACCGCGTGAACGGCGCCTGCTGATCGAGGAGGCCGCCGGTCTCGGCAAGCACCGCAAGCGCCGCCGTCGTGCCGAGCTGAAGCTGCGCGCCGCCCGCGACAACCTCGATCGCGCCCTTGACCTCGAGCGCGAGGCGCGGGCCCGCCTGCGACCGCTGAAGCGACAGGCCCAGGCGGCCGAGCTGGGCGCCCGGATCGAGCGCGAGGAACTTGGCTTGCGCGGGCAGCTGGTCGCCGAGGAACTGCGCTTCGGTGCCGATCGCGCCGCGGCGGCTGAGAAGGCGGCGGTGGAGGCACGGGCCCAGCGCGCCGTGCTGGAGAAGAACCTCGCCGAGGTGAGCGCCAAGCGCCGCGCCGCCGAGGAGCGCTTTGCCGCCCGCGACCGCGAGCGCACCCAGGCCTGGGGCCTGCTGACCAAACTGCGCGGCGAGCAGCAGCGGATCGCGATTCGCGCCACTGGCCTGGCCGACCGCGAGGGCGATATCTCCGTCCGGCTGGATTCGCTGCGCAGCGAGCTCGGCCCACTGACACTCGCCGTTGGCGCTACCGCGGCGCCCGGCGAAAGGGCGCGCAAGCTCGAGGAGGAGCTGAACGAGATCGACGCCGGCCTCTCCAGTGCCGCCGAGGGCCTTGCCCGCGCTCGCTTGGCCGACGCCAGCGAGTCGGCTCGCGAGACCGCTCTCGGGGCGGTCCAGGGCGGCGCCGAGCGCGCCTCACGCCACGCCCGGCGGGCCGAGGGCCTGCTCGGTGAGCGCGCCCGCGAGGTCCTGCGCAACCGCCTCGCCGGCGGCGAGGAACTGCTCGACGACGTTCGTGCCGCGGCGGCGGCCGCGACCGTGGCCGAGGCGGCGATCCGGGCCCGGGTTGAGCGGATCGAGGGCCGCGTCGTCGGCGGTGAGGGCGACAGCGACGAGATCGCCGAGGAGATGCGCGCTTGCTCACAGCGCGAGTACGAGCTGCAGGCCGAGATGACGAAGGCGTCCGATCGGCTCACCGAAGTCGAGGTAGAGGCCGCCCATCTCGGCGACCGCCGCGCCGAGGCGGCCAAGGAGTTGGCGACGATCGCCGAGCGCCTCGGTGAAGACGTCGAGCCCGCGACCGAGGCTCTGAGTGACGAGGATCGCGCCGAGATCGACCGCCGGCTCGAACGGCTCGAGCGCCGCCGCGCCCAGATCGGCCCGGTCAACCCGCTCGCCGAGCAGGAGTACGAGGAGGCCCGCGAGCACGTCGAGTCGCTGCAGGCCCAGCGCGAGGACACCGAGCGGGGAATGCGCGAGCTGGAGGCGCTGATCCGCGACATCGACCGCGAGATCGAGCGCGCCTTCGAGCAGACCTTCGAGGCGACGGCGAAGAACTTCGAGGAGATGGTCGAGCACCTCTTTCCCGGGGGTCGTGGCCGCCTGCGCCGGGTCACCCTGCGCGCCGTTCCCGATGCCGAGGCAGAGGGTGAGGGGGCGACAGAGAATGCGGTCGGGGACGATGAGGAGGCCGAGGAAGAACGCGAGGAGTTCGGGGTCGAGATCGAGGTCACCCCGGCCGGCAAGTCGACCCGCAAGCTCTCGCTGCTCTCCGGCGGCGAGAAGTCGCTGGTCGCGATCGCCTTCGTCTTTGCTGTCTTCCTCGCCCGGCCCTGCCCCTTCTACATCCTCGACGAGGTCGAGGCCGCCCTCGACGACGCCAACATCGATCGCTTCCTGCAGCTGGTCCGGCGTTTCTCCGACCGCGCCCAGTTCGTCATCGTCACCCACCAGAAACGCACGATGGACGCGGCCGACGTCCTCTACGGGGTCAGCATGGGCGGCGACGGTGTCACCAAGGTCGTCTCCAGGCGCCTGCCGCGCGAAGTGGCCGAAGACGGGGGCGAGGTCGAGGCGGAGGAAGAGGCCGAGACAGAGGCCGCGCCGCCACCACCTTTCGCCGGCATGGCCGACGAAGAGGCCGAGGACGAGGCGGGCGAGGCCGATGCCGATGAACCCGCGTCGCCGGGTCTGATCGGTGAGCAGCCCGCAGCCGTGCCGCCGACCCCGCGCGGGTCGGTCGAAGCCGCCTAAGCCGGCGTCCCGCGCTTAAAGGAAACAGAACGTTCCCGGATCGGGGGCCACGCTACGCTGTCCGCGGGGAAGGAAAGGAGGGACCGTGGCGCAGCGTCATATGGACAGGCTGACGTCGTTCGATACGTCGTTTCTGGCCAACGAGAAGTCCAACGGGCACATGGCGATCGGCGCCGTGCTGGTCTGCGAGGGCGAGCCGCCCAGCCACGAGGAGTTCCTCGCCAGCATCCGCAGCCGCCTGCACCTCTTGCCGCGACTGCGCCAGCGCCTCTCTTACCCGCCGCTCGGCCTCGGTCGTCCTTTCTGGGTCGACCACGCCGAGTTCGACGTCCACGAGCACGTCAGCCGCAAGGTGCTCGACGCTCCCGGCAGCGACGAGCAGTTTCGCACCGCCGTCGCCGAGACTTTCGCCCCGCCGCTCGACCGCTCGCGGCCGCTCTGGGAGCTCTGTCTGGTCGAGGGCATGGAGAACGACCGCTTCGCGATCGTCTACAAGACCCACCACGCGATGGCCGATGGCATCTCCGCCGTCGACATCGGCGTGCTGCTATTCGATGTCGAGCCGACCACCGAGCCGGTGCCCGAGCCCGCCCCCTGGGAGCCGAAGACGGCCCCCTCGCGGATCGGGCTGGTGGGGCAGGCCGTGCGCGGGTTCGGGCAGATGTTCGTCCGCGCCGGGCGCTGGCTCGGCGCCGCTTTCCGCAAGCCGCGTCGCGCCGCCAAACGCGCTTCCGACGGCATCGCTGGCCTCTGGGAGGTCACCTGGAACCTCGCCAAGCCGGCGCCCAAGGTGCCGCTCAACGTCGACATCTCTCCCGGTCGTCTTTTCTACGGCGCCCGCTGCGACCTCGACGAGTTCAAAGAGCTGAAGAACGTCCTCGGCGCCACCGTCAATGACGTCACCCTGGCGGTGACCGCCGGTGCCCTGCGCCGCTGGATGCTCGACCGCGAGCTGGAGACCGAGGGTGTCGAGCTGCAGGCCCTGGTGCCGGTCTCGATCCGCACCGAAGACGAGCACGGCGAGCTCGGCAACAAACTGACGGCGATGCGCGGGCCGCTGCCAGTTGGCATTGCCGACCCGGTCCAGCGGGTGCGTTTCGTCTCCAAGGCGATGGACGACCTCAAGGCCTCCAAGCAGCCGCTCGGCGCCGAGGCGATCTGGGGCCTCAACGACTGGTTCCGCGACTTCGCCCCGCCGTTGCTGCTCGGCCCGACCGCGGCGATCAACTTCTCGACCCGGCTCTTCAACCTCCTCGTCACCAACTTCCCCGGCCCGCAGATCCCCTTCTACGTGCGCGGCCGCGAGCTGGTTGAGGTCTACCCGGTCGGCTTCCTCGCCCGCCGTCACGCGCTGGCGATCGCGATCATCAGCTACAACGGCGCGGTCGGCTTTGGCCTGCTCGGCGATCGCGAGGCGATGACCGACATCGACCGCATCGGCACCTACATCGAGCAGGGCGTGGAGGAGCTCCGCCTCGCCGCCGGGATAGCCTCCCCGGACGATGGCGACGAGTTGGCAGGAGATCCTCGACCTGGGGCAGCGAGCGGCCCCAACGGGTTCGTCCGAGGCTGAGAGCGAGGGCGAGCGCCGCGGCGTCTTCCGCCGTTTGCGCCAGAGCCTCTCCAAGAGCCGCAAAGCGCTGACCGAGGAGCTCTCGGCCAGCTTCTTCGATCGGATCGACGGTGAGACCTGGGAGCGGCTTGAGGAGGCGCTGATTCTCGCCGACGCCGGGGCGCCGACCACGGCCAAGGTGGTCGAGCGGCTCGAGCACGAGGTCGAGGCCGGAACCGTGCCCGCCGACGGTGAGGCGGTGCAGGCGCGGCTGATCGAGATCCTCGCCGAGGTCGCCGCCACCGCCCGGGCGCCGATCGATCTCAGCGGCGAGCCGGCAGTGCTGCTGATGGTCGGGGTCAACGGCACCGGCAAGACGACGACGATCGGCAAGATCGCCTGGCACCTCTCAAAGGAGTTCGGCCTCTCCGTCGTACTCGCTGCAGGCGATACCTACCGCGCCGCCGCTGCCGAGCAGTTGGCCGAGTGGGCGGAGCGGGCCGGCGCCGATCTGGTCCGTGGGGAGGAGGGCTCCGATCCCGGTGCGGTTGCTTTCGACGCGGTCGAAGCCGCCCGCGCCCGCGGCGCCGACGTGGTCATCGTCGACACCGCCGGCCGCCTGCACACGCAGACCAACCTGATGGACGAGCTGACCAAGGTGCGGCGGGTAATCACGAAGCAGATGCCCGGTGCCCCGCACGAGACGCTGCTCTCGATTGACGCGACTACGGGCCAGAACGGCTTGCGCCAGGCCAAGATCTTCGCCGAGGCGGCCGAGGTCGACGGCGTCGTCCTGACCAAGCTCGACGGCACCGCCAAGGGCGGCATCGTGCTCGCGATCGCCGATGAGCTCGGCATCCCGGTGAAGCTGATCGGCACCGGTGAGACGCTCGAGGACCTGCGTCCCTTCGATCCCACCGACTTCGCCAACGCTCTGCTCAGCGAGTAGCGCCCTCTAAGCTGCGGGCAGTGTTCGACCAGCTCTCAGACCGGCTGCAGGCGACGCTCTCCGATGTCCGCTCGCGCGGCAAGCTGAGCGAGTCCGACGTCGACGCGGCGATGCGCGAGATCCGTCTCGCCCTGCTCGAGGCCGACGTCAACTTCAAAGTCGTCAAAACCTTCACCGCGACGCTGAAGGAGCGCTGCCTCGGCGCCGACGTGCTCGGCAGCCTCGATCCGGGCCAGCAGGTGATCAAGATCGTCAACGAGGAGCTGGCCGGGCTGATGGGCGGCATCGGCTCAGAGCTTGCCTTCGCCTCCAGCGGCCCGACCGTGATCCTGATGGCCGGCCTGCAGGGCTCGGGCAAGACGACCGCCTGCGCCAAGCTCGCCCGCTTCCTGCGCGAGAACGGCAAAAAGGATGTAGCCCTCGCTGCTTGTGACGTCTACCGGCCCGCCGCGGTCGATCAGCTGGTCACGGTCGGCGGCCGCGTCGGCGCCCACGTTTACGAGAAAGGCACCGACGCCGACCCGGTCGAGATCGCCGCCTGGGCGCTCGAGCAGGCCAAGCTGGAGCGCCGCGACGTGCTGATCGTCGACACCGCCGGTCGCCTCCACGTCGACCAGGAGCTGATGGAGGAGCTGACCAAGATCCGCAAGCGGGTCAAGCCCCACGACGTGCTGCTGGTCGTCGACGCGATGACCGGCCAGGACGCCGTCGGCGTCGCCGAGTCCTTCGCCGAGGCGGCCGAGTTCGACGGCGTGGTGATGTCGAAGCTCGACGGCGATGCCCGCGGCGGCGCCGCGCTCTCGGTCAAGGCGGTGACCGGCAAGCCGATCCTCTTCGCCTCGACCGGCGAGAAACTCGAGGCCTTCGACCGCTTCCACCCCGACCGCATGGCCTCGCGCATCCTCGGCATGGGCGACGTGCTCAGCCTGATCGAGAAAGCCGAGCAGCAGATCGACGAGGACCAGGCGGCCGACCTCGAGCGCAAACTGCGGAAGAACCAGTTCACGCTCGAGGACATGCTCCAGCAGATGCGCCAGGTGCGCAAAATGGGCCCGCTCAGTGGCATCCTCGGCATGCTGCCCGGCATGGGGGCAATGAAGCAGCTGAAGAACGCCGACATCGATGAGGGCCAACTGGATCGAGTCGAGGCGATCATCCTCTCGATGACGCCGCAAGAGCGGGCCAACCCGGGCTTGATCAAGGGCTCGCGCCGCAAACGGATCGCCAACGGCTCGGGAACAAGGCCTCAGCAGGTCAACCAGCTGATCAAGCAGTTCGACCAGATGCGCAAGATGATGCGCCACGTCGCCTCCGGCAAGATGCCGGATGCGCAACAGCTCGCACAGATGTCCGGAGGCGCACCCCGTCCAAAGGTGCGTAGGCGCTAACCTTCCGCGGCCGATGGCAGTACGAATCAGACTCAGACGAGTCGGGTCCAAGAAGAACCCGATCTGGCGCATCGTCGTCGCCGACAAGCGCTCGCCGCGTGACGGCCGCACGATCGAGACGATCGGGCAGTACAACCCGCAGACCGAGCCTTCGACGATTGAGCTCGACGAGACCCGTGCCCGCCACTGGCTCGAGCACGGCGCCCAGCCGTCAGAGACCGTCGCCACGCTGCTGCGCACCAAGGGCATTCCCGCCTCCGGTAGCTGAGCCTGAGGTGACCGAGCTGCTGGAGTTCCTGGTGCGCTCGCTGGTCGAGGACCCGAGCGCTGTCGTCGTCGAGGAGCTGGAAGAGGAAGGCGACCTCGTCTACGAGATCAGCGTCGCCGAGGATGACCTCGGCCGCGTGATCGGCAAGGGCGGCCGGGTCGCCAACGCGATCCGGACGATCGCGAAAGCCGCTGCGGTGCGGCTCGACCGGCGTGTCATAGTCGACATCCTCGATTGAAGCTCGACATCTTCACGCTCTTCCCGGAGGCGTTCGACTGGTTTCAGTCGCAGCGCTCGGTTCAGAACGCGCTCGGCGAAGGCAACGAGCTGCGGCTGTTCAACTACCGCGATACGACGCCGCTCAGCGCCGGCCAGGTCGACGACGCGCCCTACGGCGGCGGGGCGGGAATGGTGTTGCGGGTCGACGTCGTCGATGCGGCGTTGCAAGCCGCCTACCCACACGGAGACAGGCCGCGCACGGTCTTGCTCTCGCCGACCGGGCGGCTGCTTGATGACGAACTTGCCGACGAGCTGACGCAGGAGCCGCACGTGGCGCTGCTCTGCGGTCGTTACGAGGGCTTCGACGACCGCGTGCACCAGCACTTCGCCGACGACGAGGTTTCGATCGGCCGCTACGTGCTGGCCGGCGGTGAGCTGCCGGCGATGGTGCTCGCCGACGTTGTGATGCGCAAGCTGCCGGGTGCGCTCGGTCACGCGCACAGCGCCGTCGAGGAGTCCTTCAGCCAGGTGCTCGAGGGGATGCCCGAGTACCCGCACTACACGCGCCCGGCCGGGTATCGGGGCTGGGACGTGCCCGAGGTGCTGCTCTCCGGCGACCATGAGCGGGTGCGGCTTTGGCGCTTGGAGCAGAGCAGGGCCAGGGCCGAGCAGTCCGAAAAAAACCCGGAGTAGCTACCATTCCGCCACCGCGCGGCGCCCGGTCCGGGCCCGGCGGTCTTTTTTCGCATGAGCAGCGTCATTGACGACATCGAGCGCGGTCAGCTGAGGAAGGGTCTCCCTTCCTTCGATCCAGGCGATCGCGTCCGCGTGCACTTCCAGGTCGTCGAGGGTCAGCGCCGCCGCACCCAGGTCTTCGAGGGAATCGTCCTGCGGCGTCAGGGCTCAGGAGTACGCGAGACCTTCACCGTCCGCAAGCAGTCCTTCGGCGTCGGGGTCGAGCGAACCTTTCCGCTGCACTCGCCGAAGATCGAGAAACTGGAGATCGCCGCTCGCGGCGACGTGCGCCGCGCCAAGCTCTACTACCTGCGCGGTCGCATCGGCAAGGCAGCTCGTGTCGCCGAGCGTCGCTGGGGCATCGACGAGGAGCTGATCTCGGCGCCGGCGGCTGCGGCTGAGCCCGAAGCGGTGGATGCCGAGGGAGTCAGCCAGGCGGAGGAAGACGCAGCCACTCAGACTGAGGACGCAGGGTCCGCGGGTCCTGTCGAGGGGCAGGACTCCTCGTCCTCGCAAGCTGCGGGCGAGGAGCCCAGCCCCACGCCACCCGCGGAAGCTGCGGCCGAGGCTGACGAGGCCGCGCCTACGGCGGAGGTTGACGCCGAGGCGCCTGCAGATAGCGAGGAACCGGCAGCGGAGGCCGAGCCAGTAGTAGCTGAGACTTCAAGTGAGACAGCGGCAGAGACAGACGCTGAGGCGCCTGAGGCGGGGGAGACCGAGGACAACGCCGCGGCTGAGGATGCCGAGGATGAGTCGCCGGACGAGAAGTCCGACGACTCCGGCGGGGACTCGGCCTGAAACTCTCGATCCCGAAGCCGAAAAGTCGAGGCGGCGGGTTCGTAGAGCTGGTCGTCATCGTCGCCCTGGCCCTGGGCCTTGCGCTAGCGATCCAGGCTTGGCTGATCAAGCCCTACCAGATCCCCTCGCAGTCGATGGAACCGACCCTGGACGTCGGCCAGCGGGTGCTCGTCAACCGCTTCCTCTACCACTTCACCGATCCCAAGCCCGGTGACATCGTCGTCTTCCATCCCCCCAAGGGGGCCGATACCGGCACCGAATGCGGGGTCACGGTCAAAGGCCAGGAGCCGGTCGAAGTTGGCATGCCGTGCCCGAAGCCGACGCCGGAAGAGTCGAGTCAGAACTTCATCAAGCGGATCGTCGCCGGGCCCGGCGACACGATCAGCGTCCGCAACGGTCACCCCGTCGTCAACGGCGTCGAGAAGACCGAAGAGTCCTACATCAGGCCCTGCGGCTCAGCGCCTTCCTGCACTTTGCCCAAACCGATCAAGGTTCCACCCGGCTACTACTTCATGATGGGCGACAACCGTGGCGAAAGCGACGACAGCCGCTTCTGGGGACCCGTTCCCAAGGGATGGATCATCGGCAAGGCCTTTGCCACCTACTGGCCCCCAGATCGCATCGGCACCCTCTAAGCCCACGGCGAGGGGCAAGCTCCATCAGCGCCGCCTGGCGCGCACCCGTCGTCTCTTCGCCTTCGACCGTGGTCTTGACAGCCGCTGGGTCGCCGGCGCCGATGAGGCCGGTCGTGGCTGCCTCGCCGGCCCGCTGGTCGCGGCGGCGGTGCTGATCGACTACGAGACGCTCTCCCACGCCGACCGCCGCGCCCTCGCCGGCCTGCACGACTCAAAGCAGATGCACGCTGAGAAGCGGGCTGAGCTGTTTCCCTGCGTCCTGCGTGCAGCCGAGCGGGTCAGCGTCGTCGTGCGCTGCGCTCGTGGCATCGACCAGCGTGGCCTGCACGTGACCAATATCGAAGCGCTCTCCAACGCGCTCGAACGCCTGCGGCCCGATCCCGCCACAGCCTGCCTCGTCGACGGTTTCTCGCTGCGCGAGTGCAGCGTGCCGCACCGGGCCGTGATCGAAGGCGATGGCACCAGCGCCGCGATCGCCGCCGCCTCGGTGATTGCCAAGGTCACCCGCGATCGCTACATGCACCTCGCCGCCGCCAGGCACCCCGGCTGGGGCTTCGAGGAGCACGTCGGCTACTCGACCCCCGAGCACCGCGAGGCGATCGAGCGCATCGGCATCTCACCCCTACACCGCCGTTCATTTCAGTCGGTGGCCTACTCGCAGCTCGAGCTGGCCGGCTAGAACGCTGCCTCGATGTGCTCGACGTCGATCGCGCGACCGGCGCGGTCGAAGCTGACGCCGACGGCGTCGAAGCGGATCTCGGCGTAGTAGGGAAGGTCGCGGCGCTCGCCCAACCAGGCGGTGGCAAGGCGGCGAACGCGCTGCTGCTTGCGCCAATCAACCGAGAGGACGGGGCGCTCTGGGCCGTAGGACGAGTTGGCGCGCCCGGCCTTGACCTCGACGAAGACGAGGGTGCGCCCGTCGAGGGCGACGATGTCGAGCTCGCCGTAGCGAGTGCGGGCGTTGCGCTCGAGGATCTCCCAGTTGGCAGTGACGAGGCGGGCAGCGACGAGATCCTCCGCGATGCGGCCGAGGCGCTGTCGTTGCACGGTCATCGCGGGCGACGATAGGGCCGACGAGACCGGATCTTGATCCGCGCGCGAGTCACGCGCGGATGAATTGTCAGAGCTGTTACGCAGGCCGCGCCACGCGTCGGATTTGCCTCCATAGCGTCCTCGCCAGTGCTCGCCACGGCGCAGACATTCACCCTCGACGGCATCTCGGCGCGACCCGTGCGGGTCGAGGTCGACGTCCATCGCGGCCTGCCTGCCTTCTCGGTCGTCGGCCTGCCTGACGCCGCCGTGCGCGAGGCGCGCGAGCGGGTGCGGGCGGCGCTGGTCAACTGCGGCTTTGAGTTCCCGCTGCGGCGCATCGTCGCCAATCTCGCCCCGGCCAGCCTGCGCAAGGCGGGCCCGGGTCTCGACCTGGCGATCTCGGTTGCCCTGCTCACCGCGTCGGGACAGCTGCAGCTCGATGGTTCGCTGGCGATGGTCGGCGAGCTCGCTCTGGACGGATCGGTGCGACCCGTGCCCGGCGTGCTGGCGATCGCCGAGGCGGCGCGTGAGCGCGGCTGCGGGGCAATCGTCGTACCGGCGGAGAACGGCGCCGAGGCGGCGTTGGTCGAGGACCTCGAGGTGATTTGCCTGGAGAGTCTCGGTCAAATCGAGGCGCTTGCCGCCGGGGAGTGGAGCCCGCCTCGGCCACAACCCATGTCGCTTGATCGTCGCGGGGGAGGGGCGATGCCGGACCTATCCGACCTGCGCGGCCAGCGCCACCTGCGCTACGCGCTCGAGGTTGCCGCCGCGGGCGGGCACAGCATGCTGATGGTCGGTCCGCCTGGTGCCGGCAAGTCGCTGGCGGCGAGTCGCCTGCCCTCGATCCTGCCGCCGCTGGCGGCGGCCGAGGCGCTCGAGGTGGCGCGGATCGCCAGCGTTTGCGGCAGGCTTGGCGAGAGCGGCGTGAGGGGCAGGCCGTTTCGCTCACCCCATCACACGATCAGCCCGGCCGGCCTCGTCGGCGGGGGCAACCCGCCCGGTCCCGGCGAGGCGACCTGGGCGCATCGTGGTGTGCTTTTTCTCGATGAGCTCTGCGAGTTTCGCCGCGACACCCTGGAGGCGCTGCGCGCTCCGCTCGAGAGTGGCTGGGTCGCGGTGGCGCGAGCCGGTGCCTGGCGGCAGCTGCCCTGCCGCTTCATGCTCGTTGCCGCCTCCAACCCCTGTCCCTGTGGGCGGGGGGAGAGCGATCCGGAGTGCAGCTGCGCGCCGCTGGCGGTGCGCCGCTACCAGGCGAGGCTGAGTGGCGCCCTCGCTGATCGCATCGACGTGCTCGCCGCGATCCGCCAGCCCAGCGCCGAGGAGATCGGGGGACCGGCCGGCGAGCCCTCGGCCGCGGTTCGCGAGCGGGTGATCGCCGCGCGCGAGCGGCAGGAAAGCAGGCTCGGAGCCGGCCGCAGCAATGCCGAGATGACCGCCGCCGAGGTGCGCGACTGCGCGCTCGGAGAGAGTGCGGCCACGCTGCTGGCCGAGGCCTACGCCCGCCGTCGCCTCAGCGGGCGGGCTCACGACCGTGTTCTGCGTCTGGCCCGCACGGTTGCCGATCTCGCCGGTAGTGATGCGATCGGCCGCGAGCAGATTGCCCAGGCCCTGCAGCTACGACGGAGGGACAGCGAGTGAGCGAGCCGAACGCCTGCCGCGAGTGCCTGCGCCGAGCGCGACTGCTCGCTCACCTGGCCCCCTACATCGAAAAGATCTCCAGCTCTGCCCCCGGTTCCCGCTCACCGGAACTCCTGCGGCTCTCCAACGAGGACCTGGCTGCGGCCGCGGCGCCGAAGATCGCAGCCCAGGTGCTCGCCGAGGTCGATGCCGTGCCGGAGCAGCGACTGCGCGCCGACCTGCTGGCCGCTCGCTGCTGGGCCTGCTGTCGTCATGACCCCGCATTTCCTCCAGGGCTTATCGATGCGACCGACGCTCCTTGGGCGCTGATCGGACGGGGGGATTCCGACTTGCTCGGGCGGCTTGAGCCGCAGGGGACGGTGACGATCGTCGGCGCGCGGCGTGCCAGTACCTACGGCCGCGAGATGGCGCGCGAACTCGGACGCGAACTCGCCACTGCGGGCCTCCTGGTGACCAGTGGCCTCGCCTTCGGCATCGACGCCTGCGCGCATCGTGGCGCGCTTGAAGCCGACACGACCGTCGCCGTGCTCGGCTGCGGCGCTGACGTTGCCTATCCGGCCTCGCACCGATCGCTCTGGCGGCGGATCTGCGAGCGCGGCCTCGTCCTCTCGGAGCTGCCGCCGGGCACCGGGGCCTGGCGCTGGGCCTTCCCGGCCCGCAACCGGATCATGGCCGCCTTGGCCGGGATGACGGTGGTCGTCGAGGCGGCTCAGCGCTCCGGCTCGCTGATCACCGCCGACCTCGCCGCCGATCTGGGGCGTGACCTCGGCGCAGTGCCGGGACCGGTTAACTCGCGTGTCTCGGCTGGTACGAACGATCTGCTCGCCGGCGGCGCCTGCCTGATTCGTGACGGCCAGGACGTGCTCGACGCGATGCTCGGCCCGGGCGTCCGCAAGGCCGAGCGGATTGGCGCCGACCTAGACGCCCGACTCCGCGAGGTACTGGCTGTCCTGGAGCGCGGGGCGGAGACCAGCGATGCGATCGCCGCCGCGCTCGAACTGGACGGCGCCGCGGTTGCCTCGGCGCTGGCCACGCTCGAGGCGCTCGGTTACGTCTCTTGCTCTCTGGTCGGCGTCTACTCGCGCACCCTGCTTTCGGCGCCCGCCATCTAGGCTGCGATCGTGTCCTCGACCTCGATCCCAGCCGTGCTCTCAATTGCCGGGTCGGACTCCGGCGGCGGTGCCGGGATCCAGGCTGACCTGAAGGCGTTTGCGCACTGCGGCGTCCACGGGATGACCGCGATCACGGCGATCACGGCGCAGAACACGGTCGGGGTCGAGGCGATCGAAACCGTCTCGCCGGAGATGATCGTCGCCCAGGTTGGCGCCGTCGCCGAAGACATCGGCGTCGCCGCAGTCAAGATCGGCATGCTGGGAACGGCTGAGACGGTCGAGGCCGTGGTCGAGGCGCTGCGCTTCGTTGGCGACGCGCCGGTGGTGATCGACCCGGTGATGGTCGCCGAGAGCGGCGCAGTGCTGCTCGACGAGGAGGCGCGCTCGGCGCTGATCGAGCGCTTGCTGCCGCTGGCGACGGTTGTCACGCCCAACATCCCCGAGGCGCGCGTGCTCAGCGGGGCGGGTGAGCAGGACTCCCAGGAGGATCTGGCCCGCGAGGTGCGGGCGCTCGGGCCCCACGCGGTGGTCGTGACCGGTGGCCACAGCGAGCGAGTCGTCGACCTCTTCTTCGACGGTCGCGAATCGGCCGAGATCCCCGGCGAGCGCCACGCCGACGGCGCCGCGCACGGATCTGGCTGCACCCACTCCTCGGCCCTGGCCGCCCACTTGGCGCTTGGCGCTTCGCCACTGGAAGCAGCGCGCAAGGCACGCGAGGTCGCTGCCGCCGCGGTGGCCTCTGGCCTGCGTGAGATCGGCGAGGGACCGGGGCCGGTCGACGTCTTCGACCTGACCTCTGGACCGTCTCAGTAGATTTTGGCGATGAGCTCAAACGGCGCCACCACGACCAAGCTTCCCCGTCCCCGCTCGAGTGCCCTCTTCGACGGTCCCGACCGGGCCCACTCGCGCGCCTACATGAAGGGCGTCGGTTACGACGACGACGCCCTGAGCCGGCCGACGATCGGCATCGCCAACACCTGGGCCGAGGCGAACTCGTGCAACTTCCACCTGCGCGGGCTCGCCGAGCACGTCAAGGAGGGCGTCCGCGCCGCCGGCGGCACGCCGCTCGAGTTCAACACCGTCGCGATCTCGGACGGGATCACGATGGGGACGCAGGGGATGAAGGCCTCGCTGGTCAGCCGCGAGGTGATCGCCGACTCAATCGAGTTGATGGCCCGCGGCTACCAGTTCGACGCGATCGTCGCCCTCTGTGCCTGCGACAAGACGATCCCCGGCTGCGCGATGGCGCTCGCCCGCCTCGACGTTCCCTCGGTCGTCCTCTATGGCGGCTCGATCGCTCCCGGTCACTGGCACGGTCGCGACGTGACCATCCTCGACATCTTCGAGGCGATGGGCGCCCACAACGCCGGCGACATGAGCGATGAGGAATTGAACGAGCTGGAGGGCGTCGCCAGTCCCGGCGCCGGTGCTTGTGGCGGTCAGTTCACTGCCAACACCATGGCCTGCGCCTTCGAGGCCCTCGGGGTCAGCGCCGGCGGCTCGGCGATGGTCCCGGCCGAAGACGACGAGAAGGGCACGGTGGCGGAGCGAATCGGCGAGCTCGTTCTCAACGTCCTCGTCGAAGACATCAGGCCGAGCAAGGTGATCACCCGCGACTCGCTGGAGAACGCGGCGGCCTGCGTCTGTGCTTCGGGCGGGTCGACCAACGCGGTCCTGCATCTGATCGCGCTGGCCAAGGAGCTTGAGATCGAGTTGACAATGGCCGACTTCGAGCGGATCTCTCGCGCCACCCCGCTCTTCGCCGACCTCAAGCCGGGCGGTCGCTTCGTCGCCACCGACCTTTACGCCGCCGGTGGCGTGCCGGTGATCCTCAAGCGCCTGGCCGAAGCCGGCAGCCTCCACGAGGACGCGATCACCGTCACCGGCAAAACGATCGGCGAGGTGGCCGAAGAGGCGAGCGAGGCGCCGGGTCAGGAAGTCGTGCGCCCGCTCAACGATCCGAAGAGCCCGGAGGGCGGCCTGGCGATCCTCGGCGGCAATCTCGCCCCGGAGGGAGCGGTGGTGAAGCTCGCCGGCACCGAGCGCACCCAGCAAACCGGGCCGGCCCGCGTCTTCGATTCGGAAGAGGATTGCTACCGCGCGGTCAAGGATCAGCAGATCAACCCCGGCGACGTCGTCGTGATTCGCAACGAGGGCCCGGTCGGCGGCCCCGGCATGCGCGAGATGCTGCAGGTGACCGCCGCGATCGTCGGCGAGGGTCTGGGGGAGAGCGTCGCGATGGTCACCGACGGCCGCTTCTCCGGCGCCACCCGCGGCCTGATGATCGGCCACGTCTCCCCCGAGGCGGCCAAAGGCGGTCCGATCGCGGCGATCCGCGAGGGCGACGAGATCACCGTCGACATCGACAATCGCCGCCTCGACGTCGATCTCAGCGACGAGGAGATCGCCAAGCGGGTCGCGGAGTACGAGTCACCGCCATCACCCTTCGGCAAGGGCGTGATGGCCAAGTACGCGGCCACCGTTTCCTCGGCCTCCCAGGGTGCTGTCACCGCCTGACGGGCGGGGCCAGGGGTTCCGCTTAACTTTTTCGATGGAGACGCACTCGCTGGCGCCGCAAGGAATTGCCGAAAAAGTGCAAGACGCTCCACCCCTGGCCCCGCCCGTCAGGTGAGGAATTCATCCAGGAGAGCGTTGAAACGGGTAGGGCGCTCGAGCTGGGGTACGTGGCCGGTGTCCTCGAAGATCTCTAGGCGAGAGTGGGGGATTCGGCGGTTGTAGCTGAGGGCGGCGGCTGACGGGATGACCCAGTCGTGGGTTCCCCAGACGATCATCGTCGGGATTTGGATTTCTTCGAGGCGGTCGCGGGCGTCGTATTCGATCACCGCGTCTAGGGCATCGGCGAAGCCGGGACAGGGCACCCCCGATGCCATCTGCTCCCAGAGCAGCTCCTTGCTCAGGCGGCCCGGGTAGCGGATCGCGAAGCGGAACATCAGGTAGCGGGCGCGGCGGTGGGTGACGAAGAAGCGGGCAGCGGTGCCGAAGGGGCGGCCGAAGGTGTTCCAGGCATGCGAGGTGGCCTGGCCGCGCTCGTGCGGGAGCCAGGTGTTGATGAAGCCCGCCGCCGAGACCAGGACCAGGCGGTTGAAGCGGCTCGGGTCCGCGAGCACCGCCTCGGCGGCAACCAGGCCGCCCATCGAGTTGCCGACCAGGGTGGCGTCGCGGCCGATTTCCAGCTTCTCGCAGAAGTCGTGCAGCAGACGTCCGTAGGCGGGCATGTCGATCGGCCAGGAGGGCATCGGGCTGGCGCCGAAGCCGGGCAGGTCGAGGGCGATGGCGCGGTGGGAGCGGCCGAAGTAAGGCAGGTTTTCAAGCCAGGCTTGCCAGGAGCTGGTCAGGCCGTGGATAAAGACGATCGGCTCGCCCTCGCCGATCTCGGCGTAGTTGACCGTCGCCCCCGGCAGCTCGAGCCGGTGCACGTGCGGCCGCCAATCGATCCTCAGCCAGTCGGGATCTAAGTTGCCGTAGTCGTCACGCATAACCCATACGTTCGAGTATGGGTATTTCGCGGATCTGCGGCGGCTGCAGGTGGTCCCAGAGGATTCCGCGCGGGCGCTCGTACTGGCGCTCGACCTCGATCACGGCGCGCGGCGTGGCGATCACGTCGACCGGAAGGTCGTGCGCGGTCATCATCAGGTGGCGGCGCAGGACCTGGGTCGGGTGCACCGTGGTCGCCACTGTCGTGTGGCTGTCGATCTTGCCGGCGTCGATCAGCACCCCGTACTCGAGGTCGGAGTAGCCGCCGCCCTTGCCGACCCGGGCGCCGCTGAGGTTGACCGCGACCGAGCCGCAGAGGACGAAGTCGATCTCGGGCAGCTCGTCGAGGGCGACGACGCGGCCGTGTTTGAGCGCGCCCTTGATCGTCGCCGCCTCTTTGACCGCCCGTTTGGAGAGCTTTTTCGGGTCGAGGACGCGGAACGGGTGCGGGTCGCGCAGTCGCGGCACGGCCATGATCACGATCTTGCCCTCCTCGAGGGCGATGCGGCGGGCATAGGTCTGCGGCGAGTCTGGATTCGCCTTGATCACTCGGGCCCGTCGCCAGAGGCGCTGCCCGGCGAGCTTTTCGGCTGCCATTTTCGCTCCGGCGAAATTCGGGATCCGGCCCTCGGCGCCGGGGAAGCGTGAAACCCCCTCGCGGTCCATCGCCTTCCAGACTTCTTTGCGGACGGTGTCCTTGCTGGCTTTCGGCGGCATGACGAGAAAGATATCCGCAGCGACCGTCACTCTGCCGAGTGCGGATTTGCAGGTGTTCTGAGTATTTGAGCCGAATGATCCGTCTGCCTACACTCTTGCGTAGGTCAGGTTCGGCCGAAGATTTGCCGATCGTTGGGGAAAGGTGATGGGGCGAAAGACTCAAATCGCGATTCTCGCCCTCGTGGGGCTGCTGCTTCTCGGCGTCGCTGTCGGCTACGCCTACGACAGCTCGGAGAAGGACAAGATCGCCGACGGGGTCACGGTCGGCGGCGTCGATGTCGGCGGCATGGATGAAGCCGAAGCCAAGCAGGCGGTCAGCCGCCAGCTGCTCGGCCCGCTCAAACACTCACTGCGCGTCGGCTATGACGGCAAGAGCTGGACGCTGTCGGGCAAGAGCCTCAAGGTCCACGCCGACATCGATGCGGCGATCGAAGAAGCGGTTGCCGAAAGCCGCGAGGGGGGCTTTCCCGGGCGCCTGGTTCGCTACGTCACCGGGGGCGGCGTCGACAAGCAGATAGGCGCCGACGTCAGCTACTCAAAGCCCGCGGTCAACCGCTTCGTCCGCGAGGTTGCGGGCAAGGTCGAACGCGAAGCGCAGGACGCCACGGTCGAACCGAGCCCCGACTCACTTGAAGTCGTGGCGGCAAAGAACGGGCGCAAGCTGCGCGACAACCTGCTCACCCACCAGCTCGAGGCGGCGGTGCTCAACGCCGACGCAGACCACGCGATCGCCGCCCGCACCCACGCGACCAAGCCGGAAGTGACGACCAAGGAAGTCGCCTCCGCCTACCCGTCCTACCTCACCCTCGACCGCTCGACCTTTACCCTGCGGCTCTGGAAGCACTTGAAGCTGGCAAAGACGTACACGGTGGCGGTGGGGCAGGAAGGCCTTGAAACCCCCGCCGGGCTCTACCACATCCAGGAAAAGCAGGAAAACCCTTCCTGGCACGTTCCCGACTCCGCCTGGGCCGGTGACCTGGCCGGCCAGGTGATTCCCCCGGGTCCGGACGATCCGATCAAGGCACGCTGGATGGCGATCTTTGAAGGCGCCGGAATCCACGGCACCGAAGAGACCGAATCGCTCGGCTCGGCCGCCTCGCACGGCTGCGTGCGGATGTCGATCCCCGACGTGATCGAACTGTATCCGCAAGTAGAAGTAGGAACGCCGATTTACATCGGCTAAGAGGCTCACGCATACCGGTGGCGAAACTCTCTCCATGGATTGGGGGGAAGCGCTGATCGCCTACGACCGCGACCTGCGTGGTCGGGGTGCGGCCGAGCGCACGCGCAAGGCTTACGGGGTCGATCTCGGTCAGTTCGTCGAGTGGGCCGGGGAGCGCTCGCCCGGCGATATTCGCCATCGCGATGTGAGGCGTTTTGCCGCCGGGCTCTCGTCGGATGGCGCCGCGCCGGCCACAGTAGCGCGCAAGCTGGCCGCCGTGCGCGGCCTCTTCGACTTCCTCGTCCGCACCGAGCGGATCGGGCAGAACCCGGCCGACCTCGTCTCCAGTCCCAAGCGCGAGGAAAAGCTGCCGCGGGTGCTCACGGTCAAACAGGTGCGTGATCTGCTCGAGCGGATCCCCGCCCGCACGCCGTTGGAGCTGCGCGACCGGGCGATGCTCGAGCTCGCCTACTCCTGCGGCCTGCGCTGCGAGGAGATCGTCACCCTCGACGTCGGCGCGCTCGATTTCGAGACCGAGCAACTGCGCGTCCTGGGCAAGGGCTCCAAGGAACGGCTTTTGCCCGTCGGCGAGCCGGCGCAGCAGGCCCTGCGCCGCTACAGCGAGCGCGGCCGCCACGCCCTGACCGCGGATCCGCGCGAGCAGGCCCTCTTTCTCTCCAAGAGCGGCAGGCGGCTCTCCAACTCCGACATCACCCGGCGGCTCGGGCTCTGGGTGCGGGAAGCAGCGTTGGCCGCCGGCGTCTCACCGCACTCGCTGCGCCACAGCTTCGCCACCCACCTGCTCGAGGGCGGCGCCGACCTGCGCACGATCCAGGAGCTGCTCGGCCACGCTTCGATCTCGACCACACAGGTTTACACTCGGGTCGATGCGGCTCGCCTCCGCGACGCGTATGCGGCCACCCACCCACGCGCATGAGCGGCAAAATTTGTCAGCGACCTTAGGATGCAGGGGAATTAGATGGAAACCGGCGTAAAAGAGGTGGAGCTGCGCGATCTTTGGCGCCGCTACAAGGGGGAAGGCGACGCTACCGCGCGCGAGCGCCTGGTCGTGGCCTACTCGCCGATGGTCAAGTTCGTCGCCGGCCGTCTCGGTGCCGGCCTGCCCTCGCACGTCGATGACGCCGACTTGATCTCCTACGGCCTGATGGGTCTGATCGGCGCGATTGAGCGCTTCGAGCCCGAGCGCGGGATCAAATTCGAGACCTTCGCGATGACCCGGATCCGCGGCGCGATCATCGACGAGCTGCGCTCGCTCGACTGGGTGCCGCGTTCGGTCCGCTCGCGCGCCCGTGAAATCGAGGCGGCGCAGGCCAAGCTCGAGCACGAGCTGCAGCGGGCTCCCAGCGAGGCCGAGCTCGCCGCCCGGCTCGAGATCAGCGAGGAAGAACTGCAGACCTCGCTGCTGGAGATCGCCAACTCCTCGGTCTACGCGCTGGACGAGCTCTGGACCGTCTCGGACTCTTCTGGCGATTCGGTCTCGCTGCTCGACACGATTTCCGACCCGCGCGCCGAGGATCCGCAGGAGTCGCTGGCCAGCAGCGAGGTGAAGGACCGCCTCACCGAGGCAATCTCCTCGCTGCCCGAGCGCGAGCAACTCGTCGTCGCGCTCTACTACTACGAGAACCTCACCCTGCGCGAGATCGGCGAGGTGCTGGGCGTCACCGAGTCGCGCGTCTCGCAGCTTCACACCAAGGCCGTGATGCGCCTGAAGTCCGGCCTGCAGGCCGCCTGATCCACGCCCGGTCGGCCTGACCCGTACTTATCCCGGTTGAGTTCTGAGACTCGGCGGGTACCTTCAGCTGTGTGGCTCACAAGGCCGCAGACCGGATTCGCAATGTGGCCCTGGTCGGGCACCGGGGTTGCGGCAAGACGAGCCTGCACGAGGCGATGCTGTTCGAGGCCGGGGCGGTCCAGCGGCTGGGTACGGTCGCCGACGGCACCACGGTCTCCGACCACGAGCCCGATGAGCAGGAGCGCTCGCTCTCGATCAACGCCTCGCTGGCCTGCTTTGAGCACGGTGGCCGCGAGATCAACCTGATCGACACGCCGGGCGAGCCGAGCTTCGTCGCCGACGCGATCGCCGCCCTGCGTGTCGCCGACGCGGCGGTGGTCGTGGTCAACGGTGTGGCCGGGGTCGAGGTGCACACCGAACGACTCTGGCGGCGCGCCGACGCCGAGGGCCTGGCCCGGCTGGTCTTCGTCAACATGCTCGACCGCGAGCGGGCGGACTTCTACCGCGCGCTCGACTCGCTCAAGACCGCCTTCGGGGCCCACGTCGTCGCCACCGAGATCCCGATCGGCTCCGAGCACGAGGTGCGCGGCGTGATCGACCTGATCGACCAGAAGGCGTTTCTCTACGAGGGCGTCGGGCCGGGGGCCGCGCGCGAGGTCGCGATCCCCGAGGAGCTGCGCGAGCAAGCCGAGGAGTATCGCGAGCGGCTGCTGGACGAGGTGGCGGAGAACTCCGACGCGCTGATGGAGCGCTACCTCGACGGCGAGGAGATCGACCACGACGAGATCGTGCGCGTGCTCAAGCAGGGCGTCACCGCCGGGCAGATCTTCCCGGTCACCTGCGGAGTTGCCACCGCCAACCTCGGCACCGGCCGCCTGCTCGAGGCGCTGGTCGAGGACCTGCCCTCGCCGGCGATGCGCGGTGCCCTCGCCGCGAGCGGGCCCGAGGGCGAGGCGATCGAGATCGAGCCCGACGAGGGTGGACCGCTCGTTGCCTACGTCTTCAAGACCCTCGCCGACCCCTACACCGGCCGCGTCAACCTCTTCCGCGTCTACCGCGGCACCCTGGCCTCGGACTCGCAGGCGTTCAATGTCAGCCGCGCGCAGAAAGAGCGCGTAGGCCAGCTCGGCCAGCCGCTGGGCAAGGAGCTGAGACCACGCCCGGAGCTTGGCGCCGGGGACATCGGCGCCATCGCCAAGCTGAAGCAGACCCGTGCCGGCGACGTGCTCTGCGCCGGGCCGGAGGTGATCGGCTTCGAGCCACTCGACCTGCCCAACCCGGTGATGGCCTTCGCCTACGAGCCGAAGTCCAAGGGCGATGAGGAGAAGGCCGCGGCAGCCGTGCGCCGCCTCACCGAGGAAGACCCGACCCTCGACGTGCACCGCGACGCGCAGACCGGCGAGCAGATCATCGCCGGCCTCACCCAGGTCCACGTCGAGGTGATCGTGGCGCGGATGAAGCGCCGCTTCGGGGTCGAGATCGAGCTCCACCCGCCCCGCGTGCCCTATCGGGAGTCGATTCGCCAGCCCGCTGGCGCCCACGCCCGCTACAAGAAGCAATCGGGCGGCCGCGGCCAGTTCGCCGATTGCCAGATCGAGATCGAGCCAAGCGAGAACGGCGCCGGCCTCGAGTTCGTCAACAAGATCAAGGGCGCGGCGATTCCCGGCAGCTTCATCCCCGCGGTCGAGAAGGGGGTCGAAGAAGCGATGGCGCACGGAACCGTCGCCGGCTACCCGGTCAAGGGCGTGCGGGTGCGCTTGGTCGACGGCAAGCACCACGACGTCGACTCCTCTGAGATGGCCTTCAAGATCGCCGGCGCAATGGCCTTCAAGGAGGCGATGGAAGCGGCGGACCCGGTGCTGTTGGAGCCGATCGTGCGACTCGTGGTGAGCTGTCCCGAGGACGTCGTCGGCGATGTGATCGGCGACCTCAACTCGCGCCGCGGCCATCCCCTGGGGATGGAGCCGAAGGGCTCGGTCACCGAGGTGCGGGCCGAGGTGCCGATGGCGGAGGTGCTCGATTACGCACCGGACCTGCGCTCAATCAGCGGCGGCCGCGCC
Organism: uncultured Solirubrobacterales bacterium; assembly: GCA_963732225.1. Lineage (GTDB taxonomy): Bacteria > Actinomycetota > Thermoleophilia > Solirubrobacterales > 70-9 > VRUE01. Next base: position 503,310 of record CAVSYR010000005.1, on the reverse strand, counting down.
GATTTCGAGGTCGACTTCGACCGCTACGAAGAGGTGCCGACGCACCTGGCCGAGAAAGTCGTGGCAGCCACCGGCTGAACCGGGTCGCCGAGGCCACGGTGAACTAGCTTTGGGGCGTGAGCATCTACCAGCGCGATCCAGCCGCCCCGGGAGCGAATATCAGGCGGCGGCAGGTGGAAGCGCCGGGCGGCCGGCTGGAGCAGGCGGTCGTCCTCTTCAACGCGAGTCAGGCGGGGCGCACCGTTGCGGGCCTGACCCGCAGCCTGGGTCGCCCGACGGTCTCCGTGGGCGCCGCGGCGGGGTCCGCCGGTCTGGCGCGGATCACGGTTGCCTGGGAGCTCTGTTGGTATCAGTGGGGGGTCGACCTCGACGACGAGCGACGTGGGGTGTTCGAGATCGCCAAGGGCGAGGACATCGAACAGCTCGATCGCTCCGCCCGCCACTGGAATGCCAAGGTGGGGAAGGGCGGGCAACTTCTCTTTGGTGGGGCCGGCCGCCAGCCCGTCCGCCGAGCTTTCTGGTTGAGGCGCCGGTGAAGGTCGTCGTCAACGTCGACGGCGGCGCCCGCGGCAATCCCGGACCGGCGGCGATCGCCGCGGTCGTTCAGGACCCCGATGGCGCGGTGCTGGAGGGGCGGGGCGAGCGGATCGGGCGGGCGACCAACAACGTCGCCGAGTACAAAGCGCTGCTGCTGGGGATCGAGCGGGCGGCCGCCCTGGGGGCCAACGAGCTGGAGCTGGTCGGCGACTCCGAGCTGGTCGTCAAGCAGGTCAAAGGGGAATACAAGGTCAAGGACGCGACGATGCGAGAACTGCACGCGGAGGTGAAGAAGGCGCTGCGGGAGTTCGATACCTGGTCGATCCGCCACGTGCGCCGCGAGCACAACGCCGAGGCCGACCGCCTCGTCAATGAGGCGCTAGATGGCTGACTCCACAACCATGCACACCTGGATGACGTGCGTGGCGCTGCGCATCTCTGCGTCCTCGGGTTTGCCTTTGGCACCACCAAAGGCTGCACCCTGCGTCCTTGATCTGCTTGGCCACGCCCGCCCCCAGTCGCACATGACCGTGGAGTCAGCCATCTATGGCTGAGCCGATCGATCCCGGCGTCGATATCGGCCACGTCCACCTCAAGGTGGCTGACATTGACCGCGCGCTGGCCTTTTACTGCGACGTGCTCGGCTTCGAGCTGCAGCAGCGCTTCGGCGAGGAAGCCGCCTTCGTCTCGGCCGGCGGCTACCACCACCACATCGGCCTCAACACCTGGCAGTCCCAGGGCGGCAGCCCACCGCCACCTGGCAGCACGGGCCTCTTTCACTTGGCGATCCGCTACCCGACCCGCCGTTCCCTCGCCGACGCCCTGCAGCGCCTGATCGACAACAAGGTGCCGCTCGGCGGCGCCTCCGATCACGGAGTTAGTGAGGCGCTCTACCTCGACGATCCCGACCACAACGGGATCGAGCTCTACTGGGACCGGCCGAAGGAGGAGTGGCCGCAGCCAGCACCAGGAGAGAAGGTGGCGATGTACACCCGGCCACTCGACTTGCACGATCTGCTCGCCGAGCTCGAGAAGTAAGGCGCCCAAGCCCGCGGCGGGGGAGGGAGAAACCGCCGCGGACCCAAGGCGTCACGAACAGCATCAGCATACCAAATATTAGGTAGTAGCCAAATAAGACCCAGCCACGAGTCTCCCGCTGTGCGCAGCTATACTCGCCGCCTTATGCGGCTGTAGCTCAGCTGGCTAGAGCGTCTGCTTGCCATGCAGAAGGTCGAGGGTTCGAATCCCTTCAGCCGCTTCACGCGAAAGCCCGCTCTGCAGCGGGCTTTCGTCGTTCAAGGGGCGCGTTCGGAAAATCAAACCACCCCCTCATATCGCCTCCATTTCAGGCACTAGTGCCTCGAATGACGCCGATGCGCGGCGATTAGCGGCGATTCCGCCCGATTCCGCCTCGCTTTGCGCCAGCGGCGGAGCTAGGGTCGCCCGGCCGACATAAGCAAAAGTGCCCCGGTGGCGGTGGAACGCCCCGGGGCCGGCACCGAAGGCTGGCTTCGATGCATCAGAAACGGTACTCGCCGTTGCCCCCACCGGGGCGGCACCGAGGCCGACTTCGGTGCCCTACCGGCTTTGCCGAGCAGCTCGTAGCGGGCGCGGGTCTACCCGTCGTCACCTAAGCGGTGAGCCCGCCAGTGACCGCCTGAACACCTGACTACCGGCGAGGTCCTGGCAAAAGCATTGGAAGCAGCACGAGGCGGACCAGTCGCACGACGGAGGCCGGATCGTCGAGAGTGATGTTCCCGTCCCGCGTGAGCAGCAACGAGATCGCAAGCCGGGCGGTCACTTCAGCGACGCCATCTACATCTGATGTCATAGCACGGCCCGCATCGACTTCCGCCTGAAGCCGACTTGCAATCAGTGATCGGTAAAGGCCGAGCACGGGTCCGCCATCGACCGTGAGCGGCGGCAGCAGGACCTCGGGTTCGCGCCGCAAGATCCCGTCGAACAGGGGGTGGTCGCGCACGTAGCGCCCGGCGAAGGCGAAGCCCTCAACGAGCCGATCCTCCAATGTCTCCGCACCCTCCCAGAGCAGGTCGAGCTCTTCCATGCCACGGCGCACCTCGCGTGCGATCACGACCTCGACCAGGCCCTGCTTGCTCTCGAAGCGGCGAAAGACGGTCATCCGGGAGACGCCGGCGCGACGCGCTATGTCCTCCATGGAGGTGCGACGGATTCCGTGCTCAGAGAACTCCTCGAGCGCCGCGGCGGCAATCCGGTCGAAGACCGCGTCCTCGCCCGAAGGGGGAGTCATCGCAAGGGCTCCGGCTATTGGCGGCATGTTACGATGTTACTTTATTCTCACAAAGTAACAAGAAAGAGATCATGGACAAGGCGCTCGTCGACCTGCCCCGACTGCAACGGCCTGCAGTTGCCAATGCCGCTCAGTACTGGCTCGCCCCGGAGCGGTTCGCGCGCAGTTGTCAGCGCCTCGGCGACCGCTTCGTGGTTCCGATGCCCTCGGCGACCGGGCCGTGGCTGTGCCTGACCGACCCCGAGGACATCAAGCGCGTGTTCACCGCCGACACCGATGTGCTTCGCCTCGGGGCTGCCTTGGCGAAGGCCTCGGCTCACCATCTCGTCCTCGGCCCGACGGGACTCACGAACCTCGATGGCCCCGAGCACATGCGCATGCGGCGAAAGCAGCTGCCGCCGTTCCATGGACGCGCGCTCCCCAGCTACCACGAGACCATGGAGCGCAAGACCGAGGAGGCTCTTGCACGCTGGCCCTATGGTCGCCCCACCCCCGCTGGGCCACATATCGAGGGGATCACTCTTGAGGTGATGATGGCCACGGTGTTCGGGGTCACCGAACCCGCACGGGTCGAACGGCTGCGCTCCGCGACGCACGCGTTGCTTCGCGAGGGCCACTCGCGGCGCTTCTTCATCCAGACGATGGTCGCGACCAGCCGTAAGAACGGATGGGACAGGCCCTTCCCTCGAATGAGTCGCGCGATCGCCGCGGTTGACGCGGTCGTGATGGAAGAGGTCGCCCAGCGTCGCCGCGAGATGAGGCTCGATGGCCAGGACGTCCTCGGAATGTTTCTGCGCACACCCGATGAGCAAGGTCAGCTGATGAGCGACAACGAGATCTGCGATGCGATGCGCACTCTTCTACTCGGCGGCCACGACACCACGGCCTCCACCCTCACGTGGGTGCTGGAGCGCATCAGCCGCTATCCAGACGTACTCCCGCGCCTTGAAAGCGCGGCGCTCGACGGAGACGACGAATACCTCGACGCGGTGATCAAGGAGACGATGCGATTGCGCCCGGCCTTCCCACTCACGGCGCGACTCGCTACCGAGCCCTTCGAGCTACCCGGGCTGACCATCCCGAGCGGCACGATGGTCGTTCCCTACATCACGCTTGTACACCGCCGCCCCGAGCTCTATCCCGATCCGCTCGCCTTCCGGCCCGAGCGCTTCCTCGACACCCGCGCTGGGACCTACACCTGGATTCCCTTCGGCGGCGGACCGAGGCGATGCATCGGCGCCGCCTTCTCGATGGCCGAGGCCCGAATCGTGCTGCGGACGATCCTGCGCCAGGCTCGCATTGAACCTTCTCGCCGCCGCTCGGAGCGGGTCGCGCACCGCAACGTCTTCATCGTGCCGGCCCGGGGCGGGCGTGTCACGCTCCAACGCCGCACATCCGAGGGCAATCGCCGACAGGATGCCCTCCGAGGCGACCCCGCGGGAGTCGCCTAACCCAACCGACGCCGGCATCCTCGACGTCCTCGGCCCGGTTGGCAGCCGTGAGGAGTTCGCCCGGTTCGCCCGGAGCGGGAATTCGCGTGGCGGTCGGCGAAGATTGATGCGATATGTCCGACCAGAGCGCAATCGAGTGGACTGAGGCGACCTGGAACCGGGTTCAAGATGACCTCCTTACGGGCGCGATACGGCGCTGGCGCCCGCTATGCCCCTCGTTGACCCGCTCTCCGTGCGACAAGCGAGGCCAGCTCAGAGCGGTTGCGAATGTCGAGCTTCGCGTAGACGTGCGAGAGGTGCATCTTGACGGTGCCGCGGGCGATGAACATCCGCTCGCCGATCTCCGGATTGGTGAGGCCCTCGGCGGCGAGCTCGATGGCCTGCAGCTCGGTGGGGGTCAGTGACTCCCAGCCTCCGGAGGGCCGTTTGCGGGAGCCGCGGGTGCGCCCCATCCAGCCGATTGCCTGATCAGTGTCCAGCGCGCGCCCTTGCGTGATGGCCGCGGTGAAACGCTCGGCGCCAAGCTCGCTGCGGAGCCGCTCCCCGAGCGTCTCGACCGCTTCCTGCTCGTGGGGCCAGCGAACCCGGCCGAGATCCTCTCGGGCGCGATCCGCGGCGCCGAGGATGCGCGCCGCCTCCTCGAAGCTCTCGAGTGCCGCCGCGACCGCGGCAAGCACGTCGAGGGCGGGGTGGAGATGAGCGGTCAGCGCCTGCTCGACGGCGCTCGCCAATGACCCGTGGGCGAGCTGCTCGGCCTCGGTCGGTTCCCCCTGCGCCAGCGCCACCACCGCCAGCGCCTGCTGAGCGGCCGCCCGGAAGACCGGGTTGTCGAGCGGACCTTCGGCTATCTCGGCGACGGTCCGTGCGTGCGCCCCGCCGCTGTCGAACAGGCCGAGGCCGAGCTCGGCGCGCGTCAGGGCCAGGAGGGCCAGCGCCGTTTCATAGGGTCCGCCGGCTGCGCCCCGCTCCAGGTAATACTGCAGCGAGCCACGCGCCTCCTCAAGCAGTCCGGCACTCGCCTGGGCATAGGGGATGGCCACCTGAAGAGGGGAGATCGCGAGGCCGGCGGCAGCGGCGGCCGAGCGCTCCATTGCCGAATCGAGGTCTGCCAGAGCGGCCTTTCCGTCGCCCCGCTCGGCACGCAGAATGCCCCGGTAGGCGTGGGCGGTGCCGGCGCTGACCGGCTCGCCGACCGCGTCGGCCAGGGCGATCGCACGCTCATACAGCGCCAGGGCTTCCTCGTCGCGACCCTGGATCACGTGTCGCACAGCCCCGACACCCACCCAATGCCAGGCGGCGAACTCCGCGTAGCCGGTGCGCTCGATGATCTCGATCGCCTCCTCGAAGACGCAGACGGCGCCCGCATCGCCCTGCATGGCCAGCGCGAAGCCGAGGATCTGCGTCGCATCCACAAAGCACCACTCGTCATCGCTGGCTCGGGCCAGCTCTCGCGCCTGCTCGAGCCCCTTGCGGGCGCCGGTCGGATCCGGGTACATCTGCATCGTTCCCAGCACGTCGAGCGCCCGCGCCGCCGTCGAGACCTCCCCCAGCGAGCGGGCCATCTCGAGCGCTTCCAGCTCGCTCGCGGCCGCCTCCTCGAATCGGCCCGCGTAGGTCAGCAGGTAGCCACGCCCCCACAGAACCCGAGCTCGAAGCGCCGAGGGCTCCGCCGGCCCGGCCCCCAGCGCCCGCAGGTAGGCGTCGTCGGCGATCGCGAAGCGCCCGCGCAGCTTCCACCAGACCGTCAGCGCCGCGCAGAGGCGCAGCGTCCGCTCGCCGTCGCCGTCGGCCGCCTGGTCGAGCGCCGCAGCGAGGTTGGCCGCCTCGGCGTCGAGTGCGTCGAGCCAGGTGCTCTGGCCGGCGGCCTCCAGGTGCGGGGCGATCTGCTCGGCTAGAGCGAGGTAGAAGTCGAGATGGCGCTCGCGAAGATCGTCGGCCTCGCCGGCCGCCGCGAGCCGCTGCAGCGCGTACTGGCGGACCGTCTCCAGCAGCCGGTAGCGCACCGCTGCGCCGTCCTCTTCGACGACGACGAGGGACTTCTCGGCCAGCGACGTCAGCAGGTCGAGGAGTGCCGCCCGGTCGAGCCCGTCGCCGCAGCAGACTTCCTCGACGGCTTCGAGCGTCCAACCGCCGGCAAATGCTCCCAGCCGCCTGAACAGCATCCGCTCGTCGTCATCGAGCAGATCGTGGCTCCAGTCGACCGAGGCGGCCAGGGTCTTCTGGCGTGGCATCGCCGACCTCGCCCCGCCGGTCAGCAACTGGAAGCGGTCGCCCAGCCCTGCGGCGATCCGCTCGACGCCGAGCACCCGAACACGCGCCGCCGCCAGCTCGATCGCCAGAGGAATCCCATCGAGGTCGTTGCAGATCCGCGCAATCGCGGGACCGTTTGCGGCGTCGACGCTGAAGTGCGGGCGCACCTTTCTCGCCCGCTCGACGAACAGGCGCACGGCATCGGACTCGGTGAGCGCCTCGTCGGGCTCCGTCTCCGGGCGCTGTGGTGGCAGCGAGAGCGAGGGCACACGCCAGTCAGCCTCGCCGGCCACTCCGAGCGGCGCCCGGCTCGTCGCCAGCACGGTGACCCTGGGGCAGCCGTGCAGAAGCGCCTCCGCCGCCGCGGCGCAGGCCTCGAGCAGGTGCTCGCAGTTGTCGAGGACGACCAGCGCCCGGGCCTCGGCCAGGTGGGCGACCGCCGCGTCCAGCGAGGACTGGCCAGGGAGCGGCTTGACGCCGACGGCGTCCCCGAGAGCCGCGCCGACGGCGTCCGGATCCGCCAGCGGCGCCAGCTCGATCCACCAGGCGCCATTGGGGAAACGATCGAGCTGCTCGGCTGCCGCCTGGGCGGCGAGCCGCGTCTTGCCGCAACCGCCCGCCCCGGTCATGGTCAACAGCCGCGTAGCGCCGAGCGCCTCCGCCGCCTCGCTTAGCTCGCGCTCGCGCCCGATGAAGCTGGTCAGTTGCTCTGGGAGGTTGTTCGGCGTCCCGGAGTCGTCCGGCGCTGCGGACGGCGCTTCTTTCGCCTTGGCGATTTCTCGCAACCCGACCCTCCACGCGATCGGCCGGCTGGGTGCCGGCCACGGGTGGAGTCTGGCACGGCCACGGGCCAGATCTCGGTGGTGCCCCGCTCAGGACAAGGCGGGAGCGGCGACCTCGACAGCGACGGGGCGCCGCAGCAGGACGACGCCTATGCAGGCCATCCAGATCGCGAACGCCGGCGCAGCCGCCAGGGCGATCCCGTCGGGCGACAGAACTCCCGAGCGAGCGAACGAGAGCGCGCTCACCACGTCCAGGGCCGCGACCAGCAGACCGAATGCGAGCACCGATTTCGGCAGCGCCGCACAGCGTCGGGCGGCGATCACCAATCCGATCACGCAGGCGATCGTCGGCCACTCCGAGAGGCTGGTGGCAACGCTCATGCCGACACCGAGCAGCTTCGACAATTCCAGGCCAAGGTCGGGCGCCATGTATGCGGCGATCCCACCGAACAGCAGGATCACTCCGATCAGCGCCGCCTCGACCCCGGCGCAGACCAGCGCCACGGTCGCGGCGACGCCGCCGCGCTCGCCCAGAAATGAGCGCAGGCCGACGAAGGCGACCGGCAGCAGGGCGCACCAGGCGATCCCGTTCAGCGCCACGGCGACGAGAAGACCGGCCCGGTGCTGAGCGAAGAACTGGGCGAAATCCGCCGCCGAGGCGTTCGGGGCAGGCAGGCTTGCCAACGAGCCGATCGGAACGCTGACGAAGTACAGCAGCGCCAGTCCGAGAGCCGCGCCGGCGGTCAGCCTGGTTAGGCGGGCATCGTTCGAGGAACTCACTCGGCCAGCCCGATCCGAAGCTGCTCGACGTCGAAATAGGTGTCCTTGGTTTTCACCAGGCCATCCTCGATGGTGATGATGTCGACACAGTCGACCCTGACGTCCCCGCTGACCACCGTCCATTCGAGTACCCAGTGATCATCGCCGAACAGGACCTTGCGCGGCTCAGAAGCAAACGCCGGAAACCGCTCGAAGGTATCGGCCGCCGCCGTGCGCATCGCCGCCCGGCCCTTCACCGTCTCGCTGACGCCATGGGTGCAGAATCGCGTGTCCTCCGTGTGCAGCGCGGCGATCGCATCTGCATCGTGGTCGTTCCAGGCCTTGCCATAGGTCAGCAAGAGCTCTCCTAGATTCGTCTCTGAAATCGCCTCGGTGGTCATCCGGGTCCAGCCTTTCGTAGAGGTATGCAGGCGGCACGGTGGGAGGGCTTCGCCTCCGGAACCGCCGACATCGAAGCTACGGCCGCGCGTTGGCGAGTACTACTGCCACCTGGCATATATCCCGCCGGATGCAAAGCGGGTACCAATCACCCGCCCGTGTCGCCGAGGAACGGCCTCGGCGAGGACCGCAATCATGGGGGTGCCGACATGGCGCAGGTTTCACGCAGTGAAGGTCGTCGCGGCGATCGCCGACTCGCAGTCGGGTGAGTTGGCGATGCAGCGGATGGGCGGGCAGACCGAGCAGGTGGCGGATTTCTGCGCCGCTCTGCCGGCGCCGGTCCGGGTCGCCTATGAGGCGGGCCCGACCGGCTTCGGCACTGGCGGCGAGGGGCGTCGAAACAGCGCTGCGGTGCCAGTGGTGACCATTTGCCAGGTGAGAGCGCTCGTGGGCGAGAACCGCGCGCCGTTCGCCGGGAGAAAGGACGCGCAGCAACGACGCGGAGATCACGACGCGGCCGGGGCGGCCGGGACCGCAACGGCGCTTGGTGGTGCCCCGTCGACCACCACCAAATCCCCCGACCCGCTCATGCTCTTGCAGGCGCGATACGCCGAGGCAAAGGTGAGGGCTCGCCGGATGGCGACATAGGCGACCGTGGCGCCGGCCGCGAGCACCGCCAAGAGTGAAGCGGCGGTGAACTCAGGCTCGGCTGGCGCGTGCTTGCGCAGAGCCGAGGTTGACCAGTGACCGAGACCGGCGACGTCAGGCGACTGGCCCAACAGCACCGCGGCCAGCCGACGCGCTGGTAGGCAGCGAGCGCGGGGGGGCACCTCAAGGACATGACGGAGCAGATTTGGACGAAGTACTTTGCTTCGCGCGTAGCTCGAGCGCGTTCTTCAGTGCCCGATTTCGTGCGTCCTCAGTGCCTGGACCACGGCTCCGGTACGCGTATGGGCGTGCAGCTTCTCCATCGCGTTGCGGATATGCGTGCTGACGGTCTCGGGAGCGATCGTCAAGCGAGTGGCGATCTCCTCGCCCGTCAGGCCTTGGGCGAGGAGATCGAAAACCTCCCGCTCGCGCTTGGTCAGCAGTAGCGGCTTTCCGTCGACCTCAGCGTCGAGTAGAGCCCTGATAGCCGGATCGACGTAGCGCTTCCCTTCCATGCAGAAGGTCGAGGGTTCGAATCCTTCAGCCGCTTCGAAGTTCCCTCTGTAGAGCCAAATATCCGGCAGTGGTTCTTATGCATGTCGGAATTTGGCTCTACAGGCCGAATCGGAGTTCTGTCCTCGAAACACCAGAGGAACCGCCAGGAGTAGCCGATCAGCACGCGTGCGAAAACCGCTTTCAGATCACCGGGACGCGGGGCAACCTGGCCGTTTGGCGGGGGTCGCTTGTGCATGCCTCCAGCGACGGCAAGCACGTGCCGCTCAGTTCGAACAACTCCTGCCGGCTCCTTGCTTGACTCGAGGAGCTACGAATGAATCTCTCCGATAAGCAGCTGATCGCTGAGCCGATCGAAATTAACCAGGCTCAGGTCGGCAGGGGAGAAAACCCGCGAGAAGTACAAGGGCCACTAGGGGTGTGCCTCAGCCGAGGACGATCGATCCGAACCCGTAGATCCCCGGCACCATCCCGACAACGGTGCCCGGGCCTACGCAGCGGGCGCCCCAGGCGAGTTTCGGGGTACCGGCGGCGATCGACGCGGCGGTGACTCCGGCGAAGTCGATGCTCTTTTTGACGCCGGCCACCATTTCCCAGCTGGTGCCGGGAACGAGGACGCTGTTGAGGAAGAGGGCGGATTCAACAGTGGTGCCTGTCGTGCAGCTGACTTCCGCGGATTCGACGTGGCCGAAGACGTAGAGCTTGCCGGCTGTCTCCGTTGTCACCGGTGAGCCGAATTCGAGCTCCGGAGTCCAGCTCAGGTCGTCGCCGAACGACTGGCCTTCGGTCGGACCGGCCGGTCCGCGGAGGCCGGTTTCGCCCCGGGGCCCGGCATCTCCCCGCGGCCCAGTCTCGCCGCGGGGTCCCGGTGCGCCCATCTGCCCGCGCAGCGCCGCCTGGGCCTGGGTGGCGATCTTCGCCTGGGTGACTGCGCCGTTGCGGAGCTGCTTGGCGCCGACGCTGTTCTTGGGCAGCTGCGTGGCGGCAAAGGCGGCGCCACCGCCGAGGAGCAGGAACAGGCAGAGGGTCGAGACGACGTTGGCGTAGGTCAGCCGCGCGGTGAGCTTTTTCATGCCTCCCTATCGGCGGCGGTCGGCGCCACCGTGAATCGAGCAGGCGAGCTCGCAGGGTGCCTAACCTGGGGAGATCGCCTGGAGACGGGCCCAATTGCCGGGCAGAAGCTCGAGGGTTCGAATCTCTTCAGCCGCTTTCGTCGTTCAGGGGGCGCATTCGAAAATCAAACCACCCCCGCATATCGCCTCCATTTCAGGCACTAGCCCTGATCCACCGTTTGCACTCAGCAGGGTGTGATCGAGCGGCTTGATGTAGGTAACGGCGCCACGGCGGTTCTCCGGAACTGCCGTGGCGCTCCTTTCGAGGTCAGCCGCCTGCGGCTCGCAGCACCGGCGCCCATTCGCGGGCAGGCCGAGATCGGCAGGTGCGGCAAGGAAGATTGAGGCTGGGGGTGAGCCGGATTGGCCTGGCCGAGCTCATTCAGGACAAGGATTGGGATCGCCACGTGGCTTCGGCGTCCTGCAGCGGCGACGCTACCCGGTAGAGGCCCGTCGTCCTCGACCCGACTCCCCGTCACTATGTCGCCGGGTGAAATATCCACCGCCCGGCGGGCATTACAGTGATAGTGACCGACGACCGACCGATCCTGCAGGAGGCGTTGGCCGCCGCTCGCTTCGAGGCGATCTTCCGCTCCTGCTACCCGCGCGTCCTCGCCTACGTCCTGCGACGGACCACAGGCCGCGAGGTGGCCGAGGAAATCGTGTCGGAGACCTTCTTGATCGCCTGGCGCCGCCTCGAGGCGGTCCCGGTCGAGCCGTTGCCGTGGCTGTTGGGCACCGCCCGGAAGGTGCTGGGGCACCGCCACCGCTCCGAGCGTCGCCGGGCCGCACACCTGACCGTCTCCTCCCTGGAGGGGGTGGAGGTCGCCGACCCCGAGATCCCGGTCGCCGAGCGCCTGGCCCAGAGGGAGTCCCTCGCCGCGGCCTTTGGCGCCCTCCCCGAGCGTGATCGCGAGATCCTCACGCTGGTCGCGTGGGAGGGACTCGCGCCGCGTGAGGGGGCGCAGGTCCTCGGCTGTTCAGCGGCCACCTTCTCGCTGCGACTGCACCGCGCCCGCCGACGACTCTCGAAAGAGCTTGTCACCAACGGGCATTCATCAGGTGAGGACATACGACCAAGGGCTCATGCCCGGCACGGTGCCGCGGGAACCAAATGAACGAGAGGAGCGAAGACATGGTGATAGACGAAGTGCGGACCCTCGACCCGCTCGACGACGCCGAGCGGCCGGACCGACTGTGGGACTCGACCGCGGAGGACATGCTCGCCACGATCCTCGCGTCCGAGCGGCATCCCTCATCTGTGGCCCATGCGCAGGCCACAGGCGCGGGCCGTGGCCGGCGCCATGACCGGCGCCCCGGCGCAGCGCGTCGGCGCTGGGGCGCTCCGAAGCTCGTCCTGCAGGCGCTCGCAGCGCTGGTACTTCTCGGGGTGGCCCTCTACTCGGTGCCGCCCACCCGGGCGGCGATCGAAGGCGCAGGGGAAAGCGTCGGCGGTGTCTTCTCCGCCTGGCTCGGCGGCGAGTCCGCCGAAGCCCCCGGAAAGTCGCTCGGCTCGGGCGAAGAAGCGCCCGAAAACCTTTACCAGGAATACTCCTCCAAGGAACCGCGGGTGATCGCCGAAGCCGGCGGCTACAAGCTCTACTCCTACATCGGCTCCGCCGGCGGCCTGAATTTCGAGTTCGGACAGGGCAGCAACGGCAGTTTCATCATGGGCTATGAAAACGTCGCGGAACTCGGCGACTCCCCGCTGCATGTCGTCGGTCCGTGGCCGGTGCCGGCCGGCCACCAGGGCCATGTCCCACTGTTCGGGATCGCGGCCCGGTCGGTGAGGAGCGTCGAACTCACCTACAAATCGGGGCCGCCCCTCCGGGTCTTTGGGGTCGAAGGGGGCTTCGTCCTGCTCGCGGAACCTAGCCGCACGCCGGTCGAGGTGATCGCCCTCGACGCGGAAGGCAAGGAGCTCGGCCGGGAACCGATCGACTACCCGTTGGTCATTGAACCTGAAGCGCCGCCGCCGGGAACCGAAGGGAGCGGCCGTGGGCCGTCGGGGAGTCCCGAACCCTGAGCCCGCCCAGGGTTCGCAGCGGCCCGGGCTGCGCGGACCCGGCGCGGAGGTGGTGCGCCTGATCGGTTATCCGGTGGTCCGCCAGGTGTTGGCCGGGGCAGTAATGGAACCTGCCTCTCGCGTTTCGGGCACTTCCGCGCCGAAGTTCCCAAATCGCTGCCTATCGGCGCATATCCGCGCGCACTTCAAATTACGGCCGCCTGGCGCGCTGCGAGGAAATCCCTGCAAGCGCCCCTGTTCGCCGTCCGCTGGTCTCGGAGACGGATCTAATTGCCATGCAGAAGGTCGAGGGTTCGAATCCCTTCAGCCGCTTCTCGCGGAATCCCGCTCTAGGGCGGGATTCCGTCGTTAAGGGGGGCGCGGTCGGAAAAATCAAACCACCCCCGCATATCGCCTCCATTTCAGGCACTAGTGCCTGAAATGATGCGGATCTGTGGCGATTAGCGGTGATTTCGGCCGATTCCTCCTCGCTTTGCGCTTCGGTGGGGTACTCGCCGTTGCCTCCACCGAGACGCTCGGTGCCCTAGATTTCACTCATCCCGAGACGCCCAGCTCCGGCGGCTTTGGGGACGACGAGCACGTTTTCGGAATTCGAGGGCGACTAACGAGGGCAAAGCAACCGCTGATGGATCTGATCCTGGTCGATGACAGCAAGCAGAAGAAGCCGAGCCGTCCGGGGATGGGCCACCTAGTTGCGGTCGGCGGGCTGCACGTCCCGAGCGACGGCGTGCAGGCATTGACGCGGACGCTAGACGAAACTTGTATGGAGTACGGCTTCCCCTCTGACAAAGACGAGTTCAAGTGGTCGCCAGGTAAGCGTGACTGGATGCGCAAGAACCTGGTGGAGGAGGACAGGGCGGAGTTTTTCACTGACGTGCTGGAAGCAGCCAAGGAAGAAGGAGCGGAAGCCTTCGTGGTCATCCAGGACAAGTCGCGACGCAGCACGGACGGCAACGATGACGATCATGAAATGGCGGCAGTCAAGGTTTTCTTGGAGCGCAGCGATTACCACTTGCGCAGCACCGGTACAGAAGCCCTTGTGATCGCTGATCATCCGGCTGGCGGCCGGAAGGCCGAGGAGCGCTTCCTCTCCGAGTGCGTGGAGACGCTGCGTGAGGGCACTCAATTCATGGACCTGGAAAACGTTGCCCTGGTCTTGACGCAGGACTCCAAGAGCACTCGGCTCCTCCAGATCGCGGATCTGATCGTCGGCTGCACCCTCTCCTACGTGAGTGGCGAGGATGAACATTCGCCGCCGCTCTTCGAGAGTCAGATCAAGGGGATGCTCCGAAAAGAGGGCGGCCGGATTGGCGGCGTAGGCTTGAAGCTTCACCCGGACTTCTGTTTCGCCAACCTCTATCACTGGCTACTCGACGACGACACTCTCTGGAAGAACGGGGTCGGAAACCCAATGCCTCTCAAGGGTTGGCCCTACGTGAACTCGCCAATTGATGACAGCACGATCAAGAAGGTAACTGCCGAAGAAGGGACGATCACCTTCTAGTGCCCCGTCACGTTGCGACCAGCTGAGAGGCATATAGGTGCCTATGCCGAGGCTGGCTGTGCCAGACTCGGGGGCGCAGTACGACGCGGAGTGCAGTGGTGCCAGCCGCCGCCCCACCGATTAGAAAGCGTCTGAGTCGGCTGAACCTCTATAGGGATGGGAGCTCGTCTTGCTTATCGTCGGACTAGGCATCTTGTATTTCGTTCTCTTGGTTGTCCTTGGCGTCAGGACGTTCCAGAACAAGCACTACTTCCTCTTCGCCTTCGGTTTTTTCATCCCGGTCATCTGGATCGTTGGGGCAATGTTGCCGCCGAAAGGCATGTCCCGTGTGGACGAGATGTATGCTCGCCGCGGCGAGACGGACTAGGCGCTAGTCGGTCCACCAGTCGCGCTGGCCCTCGACGTCTTCGCGCGGAGACTCGCCGAGATTGGGCGCACCGATGACGAGGATCTCGAGGCCCTGCGGCCCGGCCTCATAGCCTCGCCATGTACCGGGCGAGACGCGTACCGCGTCCCATTCCTTGAGCTCGACTATCTCCTCATCGAGCTTCATCCGCCCGCTCCCGCGCAGGACCACGTACACCTCCTCTTGCTTCTTGTGCGTGTGGCCGTAGGGAAAGCGATAGCCGGGCGGGAGGCGCTGGTAGCCCAAGCCTGATTGCTCGAGCTCGAGCGCCCTGGTCGCCAAGCGGAACTCCAGGTCCGGCGAGCCGTTGAAGTTGGACCCGACATCCTCCAGGTCGTCCTTCAGGTTCCTGAGAGTGAACGACACGGCGCGATTCTATGGCGCGATGTGGATGGGGCGCTTCAGTTTCAGTGACCTCTCACCGGCCCAGCTCGCGGCGCAACATCGCGTTGCCGCGCTCGAGCTGCTCGATCGTGGCGCTGGTGACCGAGGGCGTCCGGGTGGCGCGATTGATGCGAGCCTGGACCTCCCGGTGCGATTTGTTGGTGCGACGGGCGACGCTGGCGACCAGGCGGCTGCGCTCGCCGCGCAGCCGCTCTCGGGTCGCATAGGCCGATTCCCGCTCGGGCTCGAGGTCCTCCGGCGCGGCTTTGGGCCTGGTGAGGGCGACCGTCTTCTTCACCCTCGGCTCAGGGTCATCGGTCGGGAAGAGCTGAAGTGCGGTCTCGCTCATGATCGCCTCGTCCAGCTCGGCGTCGCCGGAGCTGAGGGCGGCAAATCCGCCACCTGGCTCGGGCCGCTCCGGATCGAAGTCGTCCAGCTCGACCTCTTCCTCCTCGGCTTCCGCTGAGAGGTCGAGCGCGTGACGGCGCTCCAGCTCGATCTCGTGGGCGAGTGCCTTCAGCCGTGGGTCGGCCGGCATCAGCAGGTAGCTCATCTGGCGGCGCGGCCTCGGGGTTGTGCGGATGAAGCGGCCGACCACCTGGCGGAAGAAGAGCTCGGTGCGGGCGGCGGTCGCGTAGACGCCGACCCGCAGGCGGGGGATGTCGACGCCCTCCGAGACCATCAGGACCGAGACCAGCCAGCGTCGATCGGAGGAGGCGAAGTCGGCGATGCGCCGGCTGGCACCGGGCTCGTCACTCATCACCAGCTCGGGCTGCTCCCCCGAGACCGACCCAAGCCGCGCCGCGATCGCCCGCGCGTGATCCTGATCGGAGGCGATGACCAGGCCGCCCGCGTCCGGATGCCCGTCGGCGCGCACCGCGCTCAGCCTGGCGTCGCCGTCGCGCAGCACCTCGCCCATCCACTCGCCCTCCGGGCTGAGCGCCGTCCGCAGGCGCCGGGCCGACTCCGCCGCCGGCAGAACGAGGTCGAAGTCGGCGCTGCGCAGCCGACCGTCCGAGATCCACTCCATCTCGCCGTCGTATGGCAGGAAGGTGATCGGGCGGCACACTCGGTCGACCAGCGCCTGCGGATAGCCGTAGGTGTAGTCGGCCCGGCTGAGGCTGTCCTCGTCGTAGGTGACCCAGGGGATGGCCGAGTTGTCGGAGCGGAAGGGGGTGCCCGAGAGCAGCAGTCGGAAGCGGGCGCCGTCGAAGGCCCTGCGGGCCTGCAGGCCCCAGGCGGCCTGATCGCCCATGTGGTGCGGCTCGTCGGCAATTAGCAGGGTCGGCCGGCGGCTGGCGGCCAGCCGGTGCGTATCCGGCCCGGCCGCGATCGTCTGGTAGGTGACGGCGACGCCGTGGAAGTCGGCCGACTCCGGCCCGTCCGCATTTGGCCTGTTCGGCTCGAGGTCGATGCCGTAGCGGCCCGCGTCGGCGGCCCACTGGCGGCAGATGTGGGTGGTCGGGCCGGCGACGACAACGCGCGAGACGAACTTGGCGCTGAGCATCCGGTGGGCGATGTGCAGGCCGAAGGTGGTCTTGCCGGCCGCCGGGGTGGCCGAGGCCAGGAAGCTGGTGGCCGAGTGCGCCCGCACCGCCTCGGTCGCCTCCTGCTGCCATGAGCGCAGGGGTCGGGCATCGGGCCAATCCGGAAGCGATCGGGCACGCGCGCTGCCACCGACCGGGTGCTGAGAGGCGTCGTACAAGGGCGGGCCACAATAGGGCCGCCCGCGGTCGGAGGACGGCCGGCCCGCAAGGCTCCCGTCTCATCGATCTTGCCGGCCTCGCTTCTCGCCGTGCACTAAGCCATTTAGGCAAATAACTGCACTCAGCTTTTACCTATCTGATGTAGCAGCTTTGGCGCATTCCTCGTTTTGGTATTGACGAAGTGTCGCCAAGTAACTCATCGCGAGGCGCGCGATCGCGGAGCGCTCGCTATCCGCCGCTGAAGCCGGGGCCGGGACTCTCGGCGAAGGAGGTCGCCGCGCACCAGCGCGGGCGGCTGCATGAGGCGATGATCGAGCTCGTTGCCGAGCACGGATACAACGCCGTCTCCGTGGTGAAGTTGACCAACCGCGCCCGGGTCTCGAAGCGAGATTTCTACAAACTCTTCGCTGGCAAGGAGGAGTGCTTCCTCGCCGCCTACGACATCATCGTCAGCCACTCGGTGCGCGGGATCATCGCCGCCGTGGAGGGCGAGGAAGAGTGGCGCGAACGGCTTCGGCTCGGGTTTCTCGCCTTCGCCGATCAGATAACCAGCAGCCCGGAGAGGGCGCGGCTGGCCCTGGTCGAGGCATTTACCGCCGGCGCCACCGCGGTCGAGCGGATGCGGCGTACGGACCGGCTCTTCGAGGCGCTGGTGGCGAAGAACCTCGCCATCGCCGACGGGAGCCCCCGGCTACCGCCGCTGGTGGTGAAGGGTATCGTCGCCGCTGGCGGCCGGTTGGCCCGGGCGCGGCTGCTCCCCGGGCAACCGCGAGAGCTGGCGTTCGATGGAGACGAACTGCTGATGTGGGCGCTCTCTTTCTGTGACGACGACGTGGCCCGCCTGCGGGGGCTCGGGGCAGTGGGGGAGCCATCGTCGCCCGAGGCCGCTCCCGTCATGCGGCTGGAGGGCGAGCGTGCGCTGATCCTCGCGGCCACGGCGAGGCTGGCGAGCGAGGAGGGGTACCCAACGCTGACGGTGCCGCGAGTACGCGCCGCCGCCGGAGTCTCCAGGCGCAGCTTCGACACCCACTTCGAGGGAGTGGCGGACTGTTTCTTAGCGACGCTAGAGACGCTCAGCGACCGCACCCTCGCCGCGGCGGCGCCCTCCTTCCTCGCCGCCGAGGACTGGGCGAGCGGCGTCAGCCAGATGATCGCCGGCCTCTGCTGGCGCCTTGCGCGCGACCCCACCTTTACCGGCCTCGCTTTCCTCGAGGTCTTCTCACCTGGCCCCGAGGCGATCCAGTGGCGCAGCGAGATGATCGCCAAGCTGGCGGCAAGGCTTCGACACGGAGCCCCGCCGGCGCAGCGGCCGAGCAAGTTCGCGGCGGAAGCATCGATCGGGGCGATGTGGGGCGTGGTCCACCACTTCGTCGCCAGCGGGCACGGCGCGCAGCTGCCGATCGCGGCGCCAGCACTTTCCTACCTCGCGCTTGCCCCGGCCCTGGGAGGGGCGGCGGCGATCGACGTGATCGTCGCCAAGCCAGTAGTTAGGAACCACTTTTCCTGAGTGCTTGTGTAGTTCGGTGTGGAGCTGGATTCTCGTCTGTGCCAGGTCAGGGGGTCGAGCAAGGGAGAGCGGGGGCCGGAGTCTGAAGGGATGCGGGCCCGGCCCCCGACAACACTTCGATGCTCGCTACTCTCGAGCAGATGACGATCGAACGCATGGATCACGTTGGCATCGTGGTCGACGACCTCGCGGCCGCGGTTGAGTTTTTCGTCGAGCTCGGACTCGAGCAGCAGGGCGAGGGATCGGTCGGGGGCGCTTGGGTGGACCGCATAGTGGGCCTCGAGGGTGTCCGGGCAGAGCTCGCGATGATGGAGACTCCGGACGGCCACAGTCGGCTTGAGCTGGTGAAGTTTCACGCCCCCGCAAGCCGCGACGGCGACGCGCAGGCGCCGGCAAACACCCTCGGCATCCGCCATCTCACATTCGCGGTCGACGACCTCGACGCCGTCCTCGCCGGCCTGCGCCCCCACGGCGCCGAGCTCGTCGGCGAGGTGGAGCGCTACAAGGACATCTATCGGCTCTGCTACATCCGCGGCCCGGAGGGAATCATCATCGAGCTGGCCGAAGAGATCGGCTGACGCTCTGAGCTCCCGGCCGCCTGCTCGTCCCTGGCTTGCCAGGAGCACCGCGATATTGGCGGCCACGGCTGTGCTGGCCGCGCTTTTCCTCGCCGTCGGTTGTGGCTCCTCGAGTGGGGCTGCCGATCCCTGGATCGGGGTAAAGGGCAACCACCTGGTCGACGGCGACGGGCAGCCGGTGCGATTGCTTGGCGTCAACCGGCCCGGGACCGAGTACCAATGCGTGGAAGGCGGCACGTTCTTCGAGGGCCCCAGCGACCGGGCCTCGATCGAGGCGATGAAGAGCTGGGAGATCAACGCCGTCCGGGTACCGCTCAATGAGAGCTGCTGGCTCGGTATCAACGGCGTTCCCGCGGACCTCAGCGGCGCCGCTTATCGCGATGAAATTCGCGCCTATGTGAGCAGGCTCGAGAGCGCCGGTCTCTACGTGATCCTCGAGCTGCAGTGGGCCGCGCCGGGCGACCACGACGCCACAGGCATCATCCCGCTGCCCGACGCCGAACACGCGCCGGAATTCTGGCGCAGCCTCGCCACCGAATACCGCGATGACCGGGGCGTGCTCTTCGACCTCTACAACGAGCCGCACGACGTCAGCTGGGAATGCTGGAAGCTCGGTTGCGAGGCAAACGACAAGTACTTCGGCGAATACCCCGCGGTCGGCATGCAGGCGCTGGTCGAAACGGTGCGCTCGACCGGAGCCCGCCAACCGTTGATGCTGGGCGGCCTCAACTGGGCCAGCGACCCGCGCGGCTGGCTCGCCCACCGTCCCAGCGATCCGGCCCACGCCCTCGTCGCTTCGAATCACACCTACGACTTCACCCCTTGCTACCGGACCTGCCGCAACGCTCTGGCCCGGATCGCCAAGCGTTTCCCCGTCGTCACCGGCGAGCTGGGGGAGGGGGACTGCCATCACACCTACATCGATCCCTATATGGACTGGGCCGATCGGCACGGCATCTCCTACCTCGGCTGGGGTTGGTTCATCGCCCCCGGCCTGACCTGCGAGGAAGGGCCGACCTTGATCAAGAACTACGCGGGGGCGCCCACCGCGTTCGGGATCGGACTGCGCGAACACCTGCGCGAGCTCCGCGCCGCTGAAGATCGCTAGCGACACGCTTGCGACAGAATGGGGCCGTGGCCTCCGAGCGGCAATATGACTTGGCGCTCTTCGGCGCGACCGGTTTCACTGGTGGGCTGACGGCTCGCTACCTCGCCGCGAACGGCCCCGGGGGCTTGCGCTGGGCTCTCGTTGGGCGCAATCGCGACAAGCTCGAGGCGGTTCGGTCTTCGCTGGAGCCCCTGCTCGGGCAGGGAGTGCCAGCGCCTGACCTGCTGGTCGCCGATGCCGCCGACACCCACGCCTTGGCGAAAGTCGCCGAGGCGGCCAAGGTCGTTGTCAGCACGGTTGGCCCCTACGCGCTTTACGGCGAGCCGCTGGTCGCCGCCTGCGCCGCGGCGGGGACCGACTACATCGACCTCACCGGCGAGCCCGAGTTCGTCGATCGGATGTGGCTCGGCTACCACGAGCTGGCTCGCAAGAGCGGCGCTCGGCTAGTCCACTGCTGCGGCTTCGACTCGATCCCGCACGACCTCGGCGCCTACTTCACCGTCAAACAGCTTCCCGAGGGCGTGCCGCTGACCGTCAACGGCTACGTGCGGACCGGGGCTGAGTTCTCGGGTGGGACGTTCTCCTCGGCAATCAACGGCTTCGGCCGGGCGCGTCAGACGGTGAGCGTTGCGCGACGCCGGCGTCAGGCCGAGCAGCGGCCGCCCGGCAGGAAGATCCACTCGGCGCCGCCCCGCGTGCGCCGTGACAGCGATCTCGGTGGCTGGGTGGTGCCGCTGCCGACGATCGACGGAGCGGTGGTGCGCCGCTCCGCGGCTGCGCTGGAGCGCTACGGGCCCGACTTCAGCTACGGCCACAACGCCGTCGCCAAGCACCTCTCCTCGGTCGCGGCGACCGCCGGCGGGGTGGGGGCGGCGCTGGTGCTGGCGCAGTTGCCACCGACCCGCAAGCTCCTGCTCAAGGCCTTTCCCTCGCCGGGCGAGGGACCGAGCGAGGAGGTTCGGGCCAAAAGCTGGTTCAAGATCGTCTTCGTGGGCGAGGGTGGTGGGAAGCGGGTGATCACCGAGGTCAGCGGTGGCGACCCCGGCTACGGCGAGACCTCGAAGATGCTGGCCGAGTCGGGCCTTTGCCTTGCCTTCGACGAGCTGCCCGAGAGCGCCGGCCAGGTGACGACCGCGGCGGCGATGGGCGACGCGCTGCTGGCGCGCCTGCAGGCTGCGGGGATCGACTTTCAGGTGATTGAGCCGGCTCCGGCATAGGCGTTTGCCGTCGCTAAACTGGCGGGCGAAGGTCCCGGGGCTGTAGCTCAGCTGGAAGAGCGTCGCGCTGGCAGCGCGAAGGTCAGGGGTTCGAGCCCCCTCAGCTCCACTGCTCAATTCATCGCTTCCAACTGCCGATGCAGCAGCGATGAACACCGCCAACTCGCACGTCTTCTCGCACGGGATGGAGGACACCCGCGCGGCGCTTCAAGGCTGGGGCGAGCGCCACTGGGTGGTTCTGCGCGCCTGGGGGGCGCTCAGTCTGGCGATTGCACTGGCACTGCTGGGGGCGGTCTGGGTTGTCGCGGGTCTGCTCACGCCCGATATCACGCCGATTCATCTGCCCGGGCTGACCGAACCGTCGGAAGCCGGCGATCTGCTGCCGATCCTCTGGCGCAACTCGCTGGTCCTCGCTCTGCACGCGACCGCCTGCATCGCCGGTTTCATAGCCGGCTCCTCGATGCCGATCGCCGCCGCTCAGCGCAGCGGCATCTCGCGCTGGATCCACGTCAAGGCAGGCGAGCTGGCAATCCTCTTCGTCTGCGCCGTCACCCTCTTCTCACTCTCCACCCAGGCCCTCTACCTCGGCTTCCAGGGCTCGACGATCGCCTACCAGCTGCACATCTCGATCGCGACCCTGCTGCTCAGCGTCCTGCCGCACGCGCTGCTCGAGCTGACCGCGCTCTTCCTGCCCCTCGCCGCCTGGTTGATCGCCAGCCGCCGCGGTGAGTGGAACCAGCTACTCGCCGCGACCCTGGTCACGGTATTGATCGCGATCCCCGCCCTCGTCGTTGCAGCGACAATCGAGGTCTACGTCTGGCCTCACATCCTCGAAGCCCTCTCGCCGGTGGCCTAGCCCACCGCCTCCTCCGCTTCGCGTCCGGGGGGCGGTGGCAGTCGCCATATCAGCGCCGCTCGCAAAGAATCAGATGGCGATGCTCGCTGATCGGTTCTTCATAGGATGGCCGCATGAGCGGCAGCTACGACCCCAAGGCAATCGAGCGCAAGTGGCAGCAGGTCTGGGCCGAGGAGAAGACCTGGGAGGTCGCCAATCCCGGCCAGCCCGGCTTCGATGACAGCAAGCCGAAGTCCTACGTGTTGGAGATGCTGCCCTACCCCTCGGGGGAACCCCACGTCGGCCATCTCAAGTGCTACGCCGTCGGTGACGCGATCGCCCACTTCCGCCGCCGCCACGGCTTCGAGGTGATCCACCCGATGGGCTACGACTCCTTCGGCCTGCCGGCGGAGAACAACGCGATCAAAACCGGCGAGTCGCCCCGGGTCGCCACCGAGCGCTCGATCGCCTCCTTCCAGCGCCAGTTCCGCGAGTGGGGGATCTCGATCGACTGGTCGCGCGAACTGGCGACCCACACGCCCGAGTACTACCGCTGGACCCAGTGGATCTTCCTGCGGCTCTTTGAGCACGGCCTCGCCTACCGCACCGAAGCGCCGGTGCAGTGGTGCCCCAAGGACGCCACCGTGCTCGCCAACGAGCAGGTCGTCGACGGCCGCTGCGAGCGCTGCGGCACCGAGGTCGTGCAGCGCAAGCTCGAGCAGTGGTTCTTCAAGACCACCGAGTACGCCGAGCGGCTGCTCGCCGACTTCGAGCAGCTCGAGTCCTGGCCCGAGCACGTGGTCACGATGCAGCGCAACTGGATCGGCCGCTCCGAGGGGGCGGAAGTGACTTTCCGCTGCGAGGAGCTCGGCCTCGACTTCCCCGTCTTCACCACCCGTCCCGACACGCTCTTCGGCGCCACCTTCTTCGTCCTCGCGCCCGAGCACCCCGAGCTGGAGCGGCTCGTCGCCGGCACGCCGGCCGAGGCGGCGGTGCGCGAGTACGTCGACCGCGCCGCGCGCGAGTCGAGCGAGGACCGCGGCGCCGAGGACCGTGAGAAGACCGGCGTGCCGCTCGGCCGCAGCGTCGTCAACCCGGTCAACGGCGAGCAGATCCCGATGTTCGTCGCCGACTACGTGCTGATGGAGTACGGCACCGGCGCGATCATGGCGGTCCCCGGTCACGACGAGCGCGACTACGCCTTCGCCAAGGCCTTCGAGCTGCCGATTCGGCGCGTGATCGAGGGCAACGATGACGAGAGTGGTCGCGACGACGAGGGCCTGCCCTACCCCGGCGACGGCCCGATGACCGGCTCCGGGCGCTTCGACGGCAAGGGCAACCGCGACGCCTACGCCGAGATCATCGCCTGGCTGGCCGAGGAGGGCCGCGGCGAGACCGCCGTCAACTACCGCCTGCGCGACTGGCTGGTCTCGCGCCAGCGCTACTGGGGTGCGCCGATCCCGATCGTCTATTGCGAGGAGTGCGGGATGGTGCCGGTGCCCGACGAGCAGCTGCCGGTCGAGTTGCCGGAGATCGACGACTACGCGCCGCAGGGAAAGAGCCCCCTGGCGGCGGCCGAGGACTGGGTAGCCACCGAGTGCCCGCGCTGCGGCGAGCCGGCCCGCCGCGAGACCGACACGATGGACACCTTCGTCGACTCCTCCTGGTACTTCATCCGTTACCTCGACCCGGGAAACACCGGGGCCGCCTGGGACCGCGCCGCTGCTGAGCACTGGCTACCGGTCGACCAGTACATCGGCGGGGTCGAGCACGCGATCCTGCACCTGATGTACGCGCGCTTCTTCACCAAGGCGCTCGCCGATGTCGGCGTCCTTGACGTCCAGGAGCCCTTTGCCAACCTCTTCGCCCAGGGAATGATCACCCGCGACGGGGCGAAGATGTCGAAGTCGCGCGGCAACACGGTCAGCCCGGCCGAGTACGTCGAGCGCTACGGCGCCGACACCGCCCGCACCTACATCTGCTTCATGGGCCCGCCCGAGCGCGACGCCGACTGGGCCGACGAGGGGGTCGAGGGCGTCAACCGCTTCCTCTCCCGGCTCTGGCGCCTCTGTGAGGAGGTCGAAGACAGGGGTGCCGGGGTGGACGTGAGCACGCTCGACCTCGACGGTGACGCTCGGGCGCTGCTGGCCAAGGCCCACTGGGCGATCGACAAGGTGACCCGCGACTTCCAGCGCGGCTTCCAGTTCAACACGGTGATCGCCGCCGTAATGGAGCTGGTCAACGACGCCTATCGGTTCAAGGACGCTCTCTACGGCGATCCGCAGGGGGCCGCGACCGTCCGTTTCGCGGCGGCGACCGCGGCCTCGCTGATCTTCCCCTTCGCGCCGCACCTGGGCGCCGAGATCTGGGAGCGGCTGCAGGGTGGCCGGGTCTGGGAGCAGCCCTGGCCTGAGGCCGACCCAGCTCTGCTCAGCAGCGAGACGGTGACGCTCGTGGTCCAGGTCAACGGCAAGCTGCGCGATCGCATCGAGGCTGCCACCGATGCTCCCAAGGACGAGCTGCTGCGCCTCGCGCACGCGAGCGAGAAGGTTGCCCGCTTCCTCGACGGCAAGCAGGTCGTCAAGGAGGTCGTCGTACCGGGCAAGCTGGTTAACCTCGTGATTCGCTGAGCGGTCACGGTTCCGCTCTACTTATCTGGTACAAAGCGCCCGTGCTCGTCAGAAGACACGCCGAGGCCTCGGTCGAGGAATGGCACCGCTTGCGCACCCGCGTGCTGATGGACGCGGGTGAACTCGGCTCGCGCAATCTCTCGGTGACCTGGATCGAGCTCCCCTCCGGTGCTGAGCAGACGCTGCGCTCCGATGAGGAGGCCGAGCAGGCCTACGTGGTCGTGCGCGGTGCCGGCTCGATGTCGGTTGCGGGCGACACCCAACAGGTCGCCGAGGGCGACCTGATCCTGGTCCCGCCGGCGACCGAGCACGCGATCGCCAACAACGGCGACGCTGAGTTTGCCTGCATCTCGGTGCAGTCGCCTCCAGTTGCCGCAGCCGAGCTCTACAGCGACCAATTGGCTGAGGTCGCCGGCTACGACGACGAAGATCTGTAGCTCACTCGTGTGAGTGTGCGCGCCACGGGCGCGCTGCCGTCATCCACAGTTCGGGGCGTGCCCGAGCTGAGCAGATCCCAGATCGCTGTCTATGGCGCGATCGCGGTTGCGCTGTTGCTGCTTGGTGCTCGCGCGATCCGCGCCGAGGGCAACAGCGGTGAGGCAGTCTCGTCGTACTCGTCAGATGGGGGCGGCGGGTTCACCGTCGACAAGACCGGATCGAGCGGCGATCTCGTCGTCGATGTGACTGGGGCGGTGGCACACCCCGGCGTCTACCGGCTGCCGGCCGGGGCGCGGGTGACCGACGCGGTTGAGCGGGCGGGGGGAGCGAGCGGCGGTGCCCTCTTGGAAGCGATCAATCTGGCCGCGCGCTTGGCCGACGGGCAGCAGGTCGTGGTGCCGAAGCGTGGCCCTGCGGGTACGTCGCTGGCGGCCGGCTCCGCGGCGGGCGAAGAAGGGCCGATCAGCCTCGGCACGGCGACGGTCGAGCAGCTCGACACGATCGACGGCATCGGGCCGGTGACCGCGCAGGACATCATCGAGTTCCGCGACGAACACGGTGGTCTCTCCTCTGTTGACCAGCTCGACCAGGTGAGCGGGATCGGGCCAGCGACGATGGAGTCGTTGCGCGCCCGCCTGCAGCCCTGAGCGGCGATGCGGGGCGGGCGACCGAGCGCGGTGATCGTGCTCGGGATCCTCGTCATGGTCGCCCTTGCCCTCGGCCATCGCGACCAGATTCACGCTCGCGCCGAGCGAGCTCTGGGCAGCGGTATGCCGACCCGCGAGGCGGCCCTGGCGCGCGGCTTCGTCCTCGGCGAGGACGAGCGCATCGATGCGGCCACGGTCGAAGACTTCCGCCGCGCCGGCCTCAGCCACCTGCTCGCGGTCTCCGGCCAGAACGTGGCGCTGCTCGCGCTATTGGCGATGCCGCTACTGGCGCTTCTCGGCGTGCCCCTGCGCACCCGGTTGCTCTGGATCGTCGCCGCGATCGCGGTCTACGTCCCGCTCGCTGGCGGCGGCCCTTCGATCGTGCGAGCTGGCGTGATGGGTGCGCTGACCCTGCTTGCGACGTTTGCCGGTCGCCGCACCTCGCGTCTCTACGCATTGGCGATCGCCGCAATCGTCACCCTGGCGATCGACCCGCAGATCGGCGCCGACATTGGTTGGCAGCTCAGCTTCGCCGCTGTGCTCGGCATCCTCGCGATAGGCCAGCCGCTGCGGAGGACGATCGCGGACCGGCTTGGATCAGGGGCGCTGCGCGGAGTGCTGGCCGAGGGAGTGGCGGTGACGGTAGCGGCGACGCTCGCCACCGCGCCTCTGATCGTCTTTCACTTCGGCGAACTCTCGACCGTGAGCCTCTTTGCCAACCTGCTGGCGCTGCCCGCGGTCGCGCCGGCGATGTGGCTCGGCATGCTCAGCTCGATCGGCGCCCAGGTGCCGGGCTTCCCGGCGGCCGTCCCAAACGCGATCGCCGCGCTCCTGCTTGCTTACATCGCCGCCGTGGCGAGTTGGTGCGGGCGGCCGGGCTGGGCTTGCCTCGAGCTGGAACTAGGAGTTCGCGGCCTGGTCGCTTCCTATGTAGTCCTGGCGGGGGCGGTGATTGCCCTCCCGGCGCTGCTGCGCCGGCGCCGCATCGTGGCACTCCGCCACGCACACAGCCCAGACAATCCGGGGTGCAACGTTTTCCGGCCGCATCGGAACCGAAAGGCATTGCACAGGCGCTGGGGTACGCATGTAGTTGGGGCCGTTCTCCTGGTTGCGGTCGCGCTGGGGTATCTGGGCACCACTGCTGGCGAGCCATCGGCTCCGCCGGCCCTTGGACTGCGCATCGAGGTCCTGGACGTCGGTCAGGGCGACGCGATACTCCTGCGGCCGGCCACGGCGCCAGCGGTGTTGATCGACGGAGGACCGCCGGGGGACGACCTTCTTGCCAAGCTCAATGACGCCGGCGTCAGCTCGCTCGGCATCGCCGTCGTCAGCCATGAACAGTCCGACCACGCCGGCGGCATCCAGGAACTGCTCGAGCGCCATTTCCCTGTCGATCGACTGCTCTACGCGCGCCTCGGTCGCCGCTTGCGAGGTGAGGCCGAGGCCGCGGGTGCCGCCCCCGTTCGGGTCGCTGCCGGCGACGCCATCGGCGCTGGGCGCCTGCGGCTCAGCGTTCTCTGGCCACCGCCGGAGCTGCTCGACCAGCCGCTTGCTGGTGCGGACCCCAATGCCCAAGCTCTCGTTCTGCTCGCTCGCTGGCGTTGGTTCTCGATCTTGCTCACCGCCGATGCCGAGGCGGGGGAAGTGCCGATCGACCCGGGGCCGATCGACGTCCTCAAGGTCGCCCACCACGGCAGTGAAGACGCCGGCCTCGACTCCCTTCTGGATCGCACCACGCCGCGCCTCGCGGTGGTCTCGGTCGGTGCCGACAATCCCTACGGTCATCCGGCCGCCAGCACCTTGGCCGAGCTTGCCCGGCACGGGGTGCAAACGCTGCGAACGGACAGACGTGGCACCATAGAGTTGGATGTGGATCAGAATTCTTTCGTGGTCCGGGCGGGTGGCGGCTGAGGAGCCTCAACGGATGGCCGAGGCAAAACTGGGGTTTCGTCGCTGTCGCTCTCTTGCCCATCGCAACTGGGGTCGATGGACGTAGCGGTGGCTTCCAAGGTCGGACATGCGTTGACGCGTTCGCTGGGTGCCCTCAGCCTGGCTGAGGGCAGCATGCTGCTGCGCCTGCGCCGTGCCTCGATTGCCTTGCTCGGCCTGGTCGGTGCCGTTGGCCTTGGCCTGGTCTTCTTCATCTCGCAGATCGGCTGGCCGGGCGTGCTCAGCGGACCATTGCCCGGAGCTCCGACCCGAGTCGGCACCGTTCACGACGCAATCGCCTTGACGCATTCCGGGCCGGCGATCGCGACTGCGAGGCCAGCAGCCGAAGGCGCCGGTCAAGGTGCAGGCGCCGCAGCGCATCGCGGTGCCGACCCTTCGCGGGGTTCTCAGCTTGGGCACTCCAAGCAGCTGGGGGGCAGCGCCGGAGTGCATCCGGGTCATGGCACGGGTCAGCCGAGCTCCACCCAGCCGGCACCCGAACCTGAACCGGTAACGCCGTCACCTGCTCCTTCCGCAACACCCACGGTTGCAAGCGCACCGCCACCGAGTGCGAGCGAACCGGTCAAGACGAGCTCCAGCTCCAAAGCAAGCGAAGCCGCGGTGGCCAAGGCGGTCAGCGACAGCAGCAAGTCGGTGACGGCGACGAAGTCTCAGGGTTCCTCGCCTGGTTCGACCAAGTCGAGCGAAGCATCAAGCGCCAAGGCCAAACGCGACGAAAGCGTCGCCAAAACCAAAGCGAAAGCGCCACCACCGGTGACCGCGCCGGAAAAGAGCGCGCCGGCACCAAACCCGGCGGCGGCGAAGGAAGCCGCCGACGCGGCGAAAGCCAACCAGGCCGCTCACTAGACTCGGCCGCGATGGCTGCGGCCCTCGCATCCCTGTACCTGATCGCCGGTACCGATCAGGCGAAGATCGACGCGACGCGCGCGCGCCTGCGCAGCCGCGCTGAAGGCGATGGCGGGGCCGGTGCGCTGGAGATATTCGAGGCCAGCGAGGGCAAGGGCTCGCCCGACCACGAGGCGCTGCTGGCGGCGATTCCGGCGATGTCGCTGACCGAGACGCGGCGCTACCTGCTCGCCGACGGGGTCGATCGCTGGCGCGACCGCCAGTTGACCGCGGTGGTCGATGCGATCGCCGACCTCCCACCCGATTTGACCGTGGTGTTGATCGCCCGTGCCAAAGCGCCGGCGAAGCTGGCGAAGGCGGTCAAGGCGGCGGCGGGAGAGATCCACGAGTTCGAGGCGCCGAAGCCGCGTGAGCTGCCGCGCATCCTGGTCGGCGACGCGAAGCGCCTTGGCTTCTCGCTCGATCCCGCGGCGGCCCGCATCCTCGTCGATCGCATGGGCGCCAGCCCGGTTCGGCTCGGCAACGAGCTGGAGCGCTTGGCGCTGTGGGCTGGGGAGGGGGGCGCGGTCTCGGCCGCCGACCTCGAAGCGATGGTCTCCGACACCTCCGAGGCGGCGGTCTGGGCGCTCTCGGACGCGATGCTCGAACGCAACCCGGCGAAGGCGGCCTCGCTGGCCGAGCGGCTGATCTCCCAAGGCGAGAACGTCACCGGCCTGATCTACGGCCTCGCTTCGCGACTGCGCAAGGCTTGTGCCGCGGCGGCCCAGCTCGAGCAGGGCGTGCCGGCGAAGCAGGTGGAATCGAGCTTGGGCATGCACCCGTACGCGGCCAAGCAGCTGGTTGCGCGTCTTGGCAGAACCAACCTCGAGCAATTGCAGGGGGCGACCGCGACGCTCGCCGACCTCGAGGTCTGGTGCCGCGGCGGGGCCGACTACGGCGACGATCTGGCGCTGACGCTTGCGGTCAGGAAAGCCGCGGGAGCGCCGGCGTAGCTACTTGGCGGCGGGGCTGGCGACGACGCGGGCCGCGCGGGACTTCTTGCGGGCGCCGGTGTTCTTGTGCATGGCGCCCTTTTGGACGGCCTTGTCGATCTTGGAGACGAGCGTCTTGTGCTCGGCCGCGACCTTGGCCGTATCGCCCGCCTCCACGGCGGCCTCGAGCCGGCGGAAGTAGGTCTTCACCGTGCTCGTGAGCAGGCGGTTCTCCGTGCGCTCGCGCTCGCTGCGTAGGATCCGCTTCTTCTGTGAGGCTATGTTGGCCATAAGTCATGTGCCTGAGTGGGCTCCGAGCCCCCTCCTGGCGGCCGCCGACTATAGCGACTGAGACCAAGCTTGGAGACGCCCAAGGCACCCGACAGTCCCGAACGCGAGGACGAAGAGCTCGCTCGCGACACTGCCGTGCGCGAGGCGGAGGCCTTTTCGCCGGGTGAGGAACCGGGCGCCAACCCGGCGCCGGGCCGCCAGGCGGGGCGCATCGCGCGCTCCACCGCGTTCTTCTCCGCCGCCACCGCGGCCTCACGTGTCGCCGGCCTTGGCCGCGAAGTCGTCGCTGCTTCCTACTACGGCGTCTACGGGCCGATGTCGGCCTTCACGATCGCCTTCCAGGTCCCCAACCTGGTCCGCAGCCTCTTCGCCGACGCCGCGCTGCAGCCGGCCTTCGTGCCGATCTTCACCGAGCAGCTGGAGCAGAAGAACTACCGCGAGGCATTCCGCCTCGCCTCGACCCTGCTGCTGCTGATCACCCTCGTCCTCGGCGCGATCACGGCCCTCTTCGTGCTGCTCGCCCCGGTGATCATGCCGGTTTTCGCACCCGGCTTCGAAGGCCAGTTGCTCGACCTCACGGTCACCCTCTCCCAGGTCCTCTTCCCGATCCTGATCCTGCTCGGGATCAGCGGCGTCGTCGTCGGCATCCTCAACAGCTACGACCGCTTCGGCGCCTTCGCGATCTCGCCGCTGTTTTGGAACCTGACGATCATCGTGGTCACCGTCCTGCTGGCCCCGTCCTTCCATGGCCAAAACCGCATCTATGCCTACGCGATCGGCATCCTGGTCGGCACGCTGGTCCAGCTGCTGATCCCGGCCTGGGACCTGCGCAACACCCCGTTCAAATTCGAATGGAGCTTCGAGTGGCGCAATCCGCACGTGCGCCGCGTGCTGCTGCTGATGCTGCCGGTGACGATCAGCCTCGGCCTGATCAACTTCAACATGCTGATCAACAGCATCTTCGGCAGCCTGGTCAGCGAGCAGTCGCCGGCCGCGATCGACAAGGCGTTCCGCCTCTACCAGCTGCCGCAGGGGATCTTCTCGGTGGCGATCGCCACGGTGCTCTTCCCGACCCTGGCCCGTTTCGCCTCGCGCGGGGAGATCGAGAACCTGCGGGCGACGATGGCCAACGGCATGCGCCAGATCCTCTTTGTCCTCGTGCCGGCCGCGGCCGCGATCCTCGTCCTCTCGACGCCGATGATCCGGCTCATCTATCAGCGCGGTGAGTTCACCCCCGAGCAGACGGCCCTGGTCGCCACCGCCCTCTTCTGGTTCGCCTTCTCGCTGCCGACTAACGGCCTCTACCTGCTGCAGACCCGCACCTTCTTCAGCCTGCAGCGCCCCTGGATGGCGACCGGGCTGGCCGGGCTCGACCTGGTGGTCTCGGCCCTCGGCGCCCTCATCCTCTACAAGCCCTTCGGCACTGGTGGCATCGTCGCCGGCACCGGTATCGGCACGATCGCCGCCGTGATCGCCCAGGCGATCGTCCTGCGCCACGAGTTCGGCGGGCTCGAGTTGCGCCGGCTGATCGCGACCACGATCAAGATCACGATCGCGGCGGGGGCGTTGGCGGCGGTCTCATTTGGCGTTTGGGACGTGCTCGACAGCGCGCTCGGGCGCGGCCTCGTCGGTCAGATCGTCTCGCTCGGCGTCGGGCTGGGGCTGGGTGGGCTGACCTATCTGGTGGCGGCGAAGCTGATGAAGATCGCCGAGCTGGAGCAGATCATGCGGCTGCTGCGGCGGCGCTAGATGCTCGGCGTCGGGCGCTACCTGTTGGGGGTAGTCGAGCTGGGGGTGCTCGTCGGGTTTGCTTGGCTCGGGGCGACGAGCGTGCGTAGGCGGCTCGTGCCGCGGCTCGATGGCCTGGTGGCGCAACTGGCGACGGCACTGCTGGCGATCGCTGGGTTGCTGTGGGTTGCCGAGGTGCTTGGGGCGTTTGGTTGGTTTAAGGCTGGGCCGTATCTGGCTGCCGTGGTCGTTGTCGGGGGCGGGATCGGCGTCCTCGGTCGCGGGTCCTGGCGCCGGCGTTCAGCTCGCAGAGTGGGCCTTGATCTCGCGACCGGGATCGCTCTGGTCGTTGCTGGCCTAGCGGTGATTCATTTCGCCGCCGGGGTGAAGCTGCGGTTGTCCACGGGTATGACCGGGTTCGATTCGACCTGGTACCACGGGCCGTTCGCGGCGGGGTTCTTTCAAAGCGGGAACACGTGGAGCTTGCATTTCATTGCGCCGCAGTTCCTGGCCTGGTTCTATCCGGCGAACTCGGAAGTCGTCCATGCGATTGGGATGGTTGCGTTCGGCCGAGACATCCTCTCGCCACTGCTGAACCTCGGATGGTTTGTCGGGTGCTTGGTGGCTGCCTGGTGCATTGGGCGGCCGTATCGCGTGGCGCCGTGGTCGCTTGCGCTGGTGGCGATTGCTCTGAGCGTGCCCGCTCTGCACGACCAAGCTGGCGAGGCCCGCAACGACATCGCTGGGATCTTTTTTCTCCTCGCCGCGGTGGCGATTGCCCTGGCCCAGCGCGAACGCGGTTCTACTCGCCAGATAGGAACCGCGTTCGCGCTGGGCCCTGTGGCTGTCGTAGGTCTGGCGGCGGGCCTGGCTGCTGGGACGAAGCTCAACTTCCTTCTTCCCGCGGCGGTGCTCGTGGTGGGTGTCGCCCTCGTTGCGCCGCGGGGGGCTCGCTGGCGCGCCCTCCTTGCGGGTGGGCTCGCCGCCTTGGCAGGTGGGGGTTACTGGTACCTGAGAAACCTCGCCCACACCGGCAACCCGCTGCCCTGGGTCAAACACCTCGGCCCGATCACCTTGCCAGCACCGACACAGGCATTGGGCGGTCGCGAAGACCACAGTGTGTTCGGCTATCTGACCAACGGCTCGGTCTGGTCGGACTGGTTCCTGCCGGGCCTTCACCACGGCCTGACGATCTTCTGGCCCTTGCTGGTCATCCTTCCTATCGCCAGCCTCCTGCTCTGCCTCAGTCGCCGCTCTGACCGGACCCTCCAAGTCGTCGCGGCCGTCGGTCTCGCCGCGGGTCTGGCCTGGCTGATCGCGCCGACCTCAGCTTCGGGCCCCGACGGCATGCCCCAAGGCTTCGAATCCGGCCTCCGCTACCTAGCCCCAGCTCTCGTGCTCGGTTTTGCTGTCCTGCCGCCAGCGCTACTCCCGTGGGTGGCGCGGTGGCGGGGGTCCCCCATAGCGGAGGGCGCGCCAGCGTCCGAGCACATGGGGGAGGGCCGCCGCGACAGGACCCGCGGGCCACTAGCTCTGGCGGTTGTGGTCGCTCTGGCCGCGGTCATCGCCCTTGGGTATCCGATCCAGCGTCATTACCTAGAGCGTCGATACGAGGACCCCAGCTTCACCACCCCCGGCCTCAACGCCGCCTTCGCCTGGACCCAGGACATCAGCGACGCCCGCATAGCCACCACCAGCACCCGCCAATACCCCCTCTACGGTCGCGACCTCAGCAACGAAGTCACCTACATCGGCAGCGAACAACCCCACGGTGGCTTCATCGCCCCCACGACCTGCCCCCAATGGCGCCGCCTCCTCAATGCCGGCCATTACACCTACGTAGTAACCACCCGCGACCGCATAGAACCCAACAAGCCCACGTACCCACCCACCGCCCGCTGGACAGCAGCTCCCGGCGCAACGGTGGTCTTGCGCAAGCCGCCGACGGTCATCTACAAGCTGAGGACCCGGCTGGCTCCATCGGGGTGTCGGCGCTAGCCGCGATCGCTTCCTCCGGCGGGTGGCGCGACAGGACCCGCCGGCCGGAAACAATTGTCGGCCATACTCCGACCCCGCCCATGGACCACATCCGCAACTTCTCAATAATCGCCCACATCGACCACGGCAAGTCGACCCTGGCCGACCGCATCCTCGAGATCACCGGCGCCGTCGATCCGAAGAAAATGAAGGCGCAGATGCTCGACTCGATGGACCTCGAGCGCGAGCGCGGGATCACGATCAAGGCGCAGGCGGTGCGGGTCGAGTACACCGCCGCCAACGGCGAGACCTACCACCTGCACCTGATCGACACGCCCGGCCACGTCGACTTCTCCTACGAGGTCTCGCGCAGCCTCGCCGCCTGCGAGGGTGCTCTGCTCGTCGTCGATGCCGCCCAGGGCGTTGAGGCGCAGACCGTCGCCAACACCTACCTGGCGGTCGAGAACGGGCTGGAGCTGATCCCGGTGATGAACAAGGTCGACCTGCCGGGCGCCGAGCCCGAGCGCGTCGCCGCTGAAATCGCCGACCTGCTCGGCGGCGACGCCGGCGACGCGATCCCGATCTCGGCCAAGACGGGGGAGGGGGTGGTCGACGTGCTGGAGGCGATCGTCGCCCGCGTGCCGCCACCCCAGGGCGAGCCGGCCGCCCCGACCCGCGCCCTGATCTTCGACTCCGAGTTCGACCAGTACCGCGGCGTGATCGCCTACGTGCGGATGGTCGACGGCGCCTTTCGCAAGCACGGCCGCATCCTGGCGATGCAGAACGGCACCGAAGCCGACATCGACGACATCGGCTTCTTCCGGCCGGCGATGACCGGCGTGCAGGGGATGGAGGCTGGTGACGTCGGCTACCTGATCACCGGCATCAAGGACGTCGCCAAGCTGCGCGTCGGCGATACCGTGACCGCGCTCGACCGTCCCGCCGCGGAGGCGCTGGAGGGCTACCGCGAGGTGCGGCCGATGGTCTTCTGCGGGCTCTTCCCGATCGACACCGATCGTTTCGAAGACCTGCGCGACGCGCTCGAGAAGCTGGCCCTCAATGACGCCGCGCTCTCCTGGGAGCCGGAGACCTCGGAGGCACTCGGCTTCGGCTTTCGCTGTGGCTTCCTCGGCCTGCTTCACATGGAGATCGTGCGCGAGCGGCTCGAACGCGAGTACGGGCTCGACCTGCTGGCGACGACGCCGAACGTGCGTTACCAGGTGCTGCTCACCAACGGCGAGGAAATCGAGGTCCACAGCCCGACTGACCTGCCGGATCCGGGCACGATCGAGGCGATCGAGGAGCCCTTCATCCGCGCCACGATCATCTGTCCCGCCGACCAGGTCGGCGCCGTGATGGAGCTCTGCCAGGGGCGCCGCGGCACCCACGTCGACATGCACTACCTAAGCCCGCAGCGGGTGCAGATCCGCTACGACATGCCGCTCGCGGAGATCGTGCTCGACTTCTTCGACCTGCTCAAGTCCTCGACCAAGGGCTACGCCTCGCTCGACTACGAGCCGATCGGCAGCCAGGTCTCCGACCTGGTCAAGGTCGACATCCTGCTCGCCGGCGACAGGGTCGACGCGCTCTCGATCATCGTCCACCGCGACTTCTCCTATGAGCAGGGCAAGAAACTGGTCGCTCGGCTGCGCAAGACGATCCCGCGCCAGCTCTTCGACGTGCCGGTGCAGGCGGCGATCGGCTCCAACATCCTCGCCCGCGAGACGGTCAAGGCGCTGCGCAAGGACGTCACCGCGAAGCTCTACGGCGGCGACGTCACCCGCAAGCAGAAGCTGCTGAAGAAGCAGAAGGCCGGCAAGAAGCGGATGAAGTCGGTGGGACGAGTGGAAGTGCCGCAGGAGGCTTTTCTCGCGGTGCTGGAGATTGACGAGTAGATAGGGTCCGCGCCATGGCTATCAAGACCGAGGCAATAGGCAAGGAATGGCCCGCGACGCAGTACGAGGTGGGCAAGGAGAAGATCGGCGAGTACGCGCGGGTGCTGGGGATCGAGAACCCGGTGCACTTCGATCGCGAGGCCGCCAAGGCCGCCGGCTTCCGCGACGTCGTCGCGCCGCCGATGTTCGCCGTCGTCTACAGCTCGCCCGCTGTCGGCCCGGCGATGTTCGACCCCGAGGTGGGGATGAACTTCGCCGCGATGGTGCACGGTGGCCAGGAGTTCGAGTGGGGCGAGCCGGCCTGCTCGGGAGACGAGATCACGACCACGGCCAAGTGCCTGGACATCTCCGAGAAGGACGGCAAGGGCTTCTACATCTTCGAGACGAACGCCGCCAACCAGAACGGGGACCCGGTCGTCAAGGGCACCTGGACCTGCATCGTGAGAGGAGTCTGAGATGGCCGATCTGAACGTTGGCGACGCGATCCCGGAGCTGAAGGTCACGCCCGACAAGTACCTGACGCACCGCTACGCCGGTGCTTCGGGGGACTTCAACCCGATCCACATCGATCCCGAGTTCGCCAAGGCCGTCGGCCTGCCCGGCACGATCCTGCACGGGCTCTACATGATGGGCCTGGTTGCCCGGGCCAACGCCGCCGTCGCCGATGGCGACCCGCGGGCGCTGAAAAGGCTCTCGGTGCAATTCCGTGGCATGGGGGCTCCGGAGACCGAGATCGTTGTCAGTGGCACGGTCAAGAGCGTCGATGGCGACAGGGTCGTCGTAGACACGGTCGCTGCCCAGGGCGAGAATCAGACCATTCGCAACGCAGAGGCAGAAGTCCAGCTATAGCGGCTCCTAGAATGGAGGCGATGCTTTCCTCCCGACAGGAGCTGATCCTCAAGCTTGTTGTCGACGCGTATCTCGCGTCGGGGAAGCCCGTGCCTTCTAAAGAGATCGCTGAGCAGCGGGGCGTCGAGTGGGGACCATCGACGGTGAGGGCGGAGCTGGCAGCTTTGGAGGCAGCTGGCTACCTGACGCATCCGCATACTTCTGCTGGCAGGGTGCCGACTGAGATGGGTTACCGGCGGCACGTTGACGCGATGATGGCTACTGGCGGGCCGCCGGCGGAGAGCTCGGTTGAGCTCGAGCTGCGGCGGGAGATCGACGCGGCGATGCGGGAGACGACGACGGCGCTGGCGCAGGTGACGGACTTGATGGCTTTGGTGACGGCGCCGCCGGAGACGGTGGCGGCGACGATCCACCGGGTCGAGGTGCTGAGCCTGCAGCCCACCCGGGTGATGGTCGTAGCCATCGCTTCTAACGGCGCTGTGGCAAAGCGCGTCTTCGACTTCCCCGGGCCCGTCGATTCGGGGCTTGTGGAGTGGGCCTCGAGCTACCTCAACGAGCAGCTTGCCGGCTTGGGGCTCGGCGCCCGCATGATCGCCAGCCGCCTCGCCGATCCGGAGCTGGGCCCGGCCGAGGCCGAGTTCATCGCCACTCTTGGCTCCGCCTTCATCGAGCTCGAGCGGGAGGAGTCCGCCGATACCCTCTACACCGAGGGGGCGTCGCGGCTGCTCTCCGAAGCCCACTCCGCCGACCTGCCCCGGGCCGACATGCTGATGACCGCCCTGGAGGAGCGGGCGACACTGCTCGCCATGCTGCGCTCGACGCTCGACCAGCGCTCCGTCTTCCTCTGGATCGGCGGCGAGAACCCGCGGCCGGAGCTGCGTTCGGTCAGCGTCGTCGGTGCCAACTACGGCCTCGCCCACCGCAACCTCGGCGCCGTCGGCGTGGTCGGACCATTGCGGATGGACTACGCAACCGCGATCGCCTCGGTCCGCGGTGCCGCCCGCGAGCTCTCGCGTTACTGCGAGACGGTTTACGACGGCTAGCGATGGCAGGCGACTACTACGAGCTGCTCGGGGTCGAGCGTGGTGCCTCTGACGCGGAGGTGAAGCGCGCTTTTCGCAAGGTCGCCCGTGAGCTGCATCCCGACGTCAACGCGCACGACCCCGAAGCCGAGGAGAAGTTCAAGGCCGCGGCCGAGGCCTACGAGGTCCTCTCCGACCCCGAGCGGCGCCAGGTCTACGACCGCTACGGTCAGGACGGCCTGCGCCAGGGGGGCTTCCCGCCGGGTGGTGGTGCCGGCTTCAGCTCGATCGAGGATCTGCTGGGTGCGGTCTTCGGCGGCGCTTTCGGCTTCGAGGTGCGGCGCGGGCCGATGCGCGGCCAGGACCTGATGCATGCGGTCGAGATCTCGGCGGTGCAGGCGATGCTCGGGGTCAGCGTGAAAATCCCCAGTCACGAGGGTGAGCGCGAGATCGAGCTGCCTTCGGGCGTCCAGCACGGCACCCAGTTCGCCTTGCGCGGCCACGGGCTGCCGGGCGCAAATGGCGGCCCTCCCGGTGACCTTCGCATCATCATCCACGTGATCGTCCCCAGCGATCTCTCCGACGAGCAGCGCGAGTTGGCCGAGAAGCTCGAGCAGTCGCTGGAGCCGCGCAACCTGCGCTCCGATCAGGGCGACGACGGCTTCCTCTCCCGCATGCGCAGAGCCTTCGGTTGATCCGCCTCGCCGTTCGCTGCACACCGGAGCAGGCCGAGATCGTCCTCGCCGAGCTGACCGTGCTGGCGCCCAACGGCGTTGAGGAGGAGCAGGGCCCGGGCTACGTCGAGTACGCGATCTACGGCGGCGAGGGCGAGTTGCCCGAGCTGGGAGAAATCGAGGTCGCGGCGGGCGACGGCCTGGTCGAGGTGGTCGCCACCGAGGTCCCCGACGACTGGGCCGACCGCTGGCAGGACTTCCACAAACCGCTCCTGGTCGGCGAGCGGCTCTGGCTGCGCCCCTCCTGGGAGGAGCCGCGAGAGGGGGCGATCGACCTGGTTGTCGATCCGGGTCAGGCCTTTGGCACCGGCGCCCACCCGACCACGCGTCTTTGTCTGGAATTTCTGCTTGCGCTCGAGCAGGCGGGCGAGGCAAAGGGGCCGCTCACAGATCTGGGCACCGGCTCCGGTGTGCTCGCTATCGCGGCCGCAAAGCTTGGCTGGGACCCAGTGAGCGGCTATGACCACGAGGTGCCCTCGATCGAGGCCGCGGCGGCTAACGCCAAGGCCAACGGCGTCTCAGTTGAGCTAGAACGACGCAACCTCCGCGAGGGGCTGCCCGGGCTGGCACCAACGGTCGTGGCCAACATGACCGCGCCTGTCCTGAAGGTGGTCGCAGGGCAGCTGAACGACGAGGAGAGTCCCCGGACTCCCACAACGCTCATCCTCTCCGGCCTCCTTCATGACGAGCTCGATGAGACCGCGGCTGCCTTCGCCCCGATGGGTCTCGCCGAGGCGGATCGGCGCTTGCAGGGAGACTGGGCCGCGCTCCTGCTCCGGGGCTAGCGATATGTTGCCGCCGATGGAGCTAGCCACGATCATCAGCCCCGGCTACAAGATCGCGCTCACCCTGCACATCTTGGCCGTGGTGCTCGCGTTTGGCCCGACCTTCGGATACGCGTTCTTCTTCTCGGTGACGCCGCAATTCCCGCGAGCGACGCCGGCGATCCTGGCCGGGGTCCAGAAGGTCGATCGATATCTGGTCAACCCCGGCATGATCGTGCTGCTCTTGGCCGGCCTCTACCTGCTCTCGGACGGACCGTGGGACGCGAGCGACGCGTTTGTCAGCGTCGGCTTCCTGGCGATCATCGTGCTCTTCGGCCTGCAGCACGGCTTCTTCCAGCCGCAGGTGCGCAAGGCGCGGGCGCTTGCGGAAAGCGATCTCGAGTCGGGTGACGAGCTCGGCCCGGAGTTCATGGCGGTCTCGCAGCGACTCAGTCAGGTCGGCATGATCGCCGGGCTGATCGTGGTCGTGACCGTCTTCTTCATGGCCTACAAGCCCTTCCTGTAGAGCCCTGACGGACCGGCCCGCAAGCGGAAGCGCGCTCGATCCATCGCTGCCGATCGCGATGTTCGATTCGGGGGTGGGTGGCCTCACCGTCCTGCACGAGTGCCTGGTCTCGCTGCCCGAGGAGGACTTCGTCTATCTCGGTGACACCGCTTGGTTTCCTTATGGGACCAAGGATCCGGATGCTCTGCGAGCGCGGATCGCGACGATCGCCGAGACGCTGCTCGGCGGCCGCGCCAAGCTGCTGGTGATCGCCTGCAACACGGCCACTGCCATCGGCGTGGACGTGGCGCGCGAGGTGGCGGGCTTGTACGGGGTGGAGGTCGTGCCGGTGGTCGAGCCCCAGGCCGAGATCGCGGCTGCGATCACCGACAGCGGCAAGGTCGGGGTGCTGGCCACGCCGAACACGGTTGAGAGCGGGTCCTATCGTCGCTCGCTGGAAGGACAGGGGCGGGCGCTCGAAGTGACCGAAGTCGAGGCGCCCGACCTGGCGCCGTTCATCCAGGACGGCTCGCCCTTCGACGAGGGCGTGCTCGAAATGGCGCGCGGCTACTGCACGCCACTGAAGCGAGCCGGAGTCGACACCCTGATCCTCGGCTGCACCCATTACCCGCTAGTCGCGCCGATGCTGCAGCGGATCCTCGGCCGCGATGTGCGCCTGGTCAGCGGCGGCCATGCGGTCGCGGCCGCCGTACAGCGCACCCTGGTGAGGCAGGGATTGGCGCGCGAGCCCGACGGCGAGGGCGCCTACCGTTTCCTCTGCACGGGTGACATCGCCTCCTTCCGGGAACTTGGCACCCGCTTCCTGCAGATGCCTTTGGGCGACGTCGAGCGGGTCGACATCGCTGCATCTTGAGTTTCGCGCGTTCGATTTCTCAGCTTCGGCACAGATGACTCCCGCGCGTGAGTCTCTCCCTGGGATCGTGCAGGGATGACGACAACAGCCTTCGGCAATACCGTATATACTCATCCTGTGGCAAAGGTGATGATCTCCATCCCCGACAACCTGCTCGAGCGCCTCGACGCCCATGCCCGTGCCAACCGCGAGACGCGCAGCGGCCTCCTTCGGAGGCTGGTCGAGCAGGAGATCTCGGTGGAGGGCGCCAATCGCCGCAAGGAATTCGAAGATCTCCTCGGTCCGCCCATCGACATGGGCGGGGACGCCGCCAGTCTGATCCGCGAAGACCGCGAATCCCATTGAGCGTGCTCTTGCTAGATGCTGGCGTCTGGATTGCCGCGAAGGACGGTCGAGACCGCTATTTCGAGGCGGCGCGCCCGCTCGCCGTCGACTCCAGTCAGCCGGTTGCCGCTCTAGACCTGACCCTCTACGAGGTGGCGAACGTCGTCGGCGCGAAGAAGCAGCGGGGCGACGACGCCGTCGATCTGTGCCGCTTGGTCTCCGCCCGTTGCGCCGATCGTCTGGTTGCCATAGACGTCGAGCTGATTCGCCGGACCGTCGAGATAATCGCCGTGCACGGTCTCACCGCCTATGACGCCGCATATGTCGCAGTAGCCCATCGCCACGACTGGACCCTGGTAAGCACCGACATCGCCGATCTGGTCTCCAAGGGCCTCGCCGTGGCGCCCGACGCGGCCGACTACCCTTAGACCGGATGAGCGTTCTCGAGCAGGTGCAGGCCGATGTGCGGACCGCGATGAAGGCGGGCGATCGCGAGCGCGCCGGCGCCCTGCGCATGATTGTCGACTCGCTGCAGAAGGACGCCAAGCTCGGCGATGGCGACGAGGTGGCGGTGCTGCAGCGCGAGCGCAAGAAGCGCGCCGAGGCGGCCGATGCCTACGCCGAGGCGGGGCGGGATGAGCAGGCGAGCGCCGAGCGCTCCGAGGCGGAGCTGATCGAGGCCTACCTGCCGCAGCAGCTCTCCGACGCCGAGCTGGCGGAGCTGGTCGATGCTGCGGTGAGTGAGACCGGCGCCAGCGAGCAGAAGCAGATGGGCCAGGTAATGGCGGCCCTGATGCCGAAGCTGGGCGGGCGGGCCGACGGCAAGCGGGTCAGTGCGGCGGTGCGTGAGCGGCTTGGCGCGTAGGCAGCTGACCCTCGACAACACGGTTGCCGCCGAGCTGGCGGGCTCCGAGGACGCGGTGCTGCGCGAGCTGCGTGGACACCTCGACTGCGATTTCCACCTGCGCGGCAACGTGCTCACCCTCGACGGCGAACCGGATGACGTGCAGATGGCGGCGACGGTCGTCGACGAGCTGGTCGAGCTGATCGAGCAGGGCCACGAAGTGGCGCCGGGGACGATCGAAGCGGTGACCGGTGCGCTTGATGCCGAGGAGAGTCCGGCCGAAATCCTCGACGACGTGGTCTGGCGGCACCGCAACACCAAGGTGGCGCCGAAGACGCTCAACCAGAAGCGCTACGTCGACGCGATCCGCGACCAGACGATTACCTTCGGTGTCGGCCCGGCCGGCACCGGCAAGACCTTCCTTGCCGTGGCGATGGCTGCCGCGGCGCTGGCCGAACGCCAGGTGCAGCGGATCATCCTCACCCGGCCCGCGGTCGAGGCCGGCGAGCGGCTCGGCTTCCTGCCCGGCGACATCCAGGCCAAGGTCGACCCATACCTGCGGCCGCTCTTCGACGCCCTCTTCGACATGCTCGACCCCGACCGGGTCAACGGCTACTTCGAGCGCGGCGTGATCGAGGTCGCGCCGCTCGCCTTCATGCGCGGACGCACCCTGAACGATTCGTTCGTGATCCTCGACGAGGCGCAGAACACCAGCCCCGAGCAGATGAAGATGTTCCTCACCCGGCTCGGCTTCAACTCGCGCATGGTGGTGACAGGGGACGTGACCCAGATCGACCTGCCGACCGACCAGCGCTCCGGCTTGATCGTCGTGCGCGACATCCTCGACGACGTCAAAGACATCGGCTTCGTCAACTTCGGCGGCGAGGACGTCGTCCGCCACAAGCTGGTCCAGCGCATCGTCGCCGCCTACGACGAGCACGGCAGCCGCGAGCGCGCCGCGCGAGCGGAACACGGGCCGACGCCGCGCTCTTGAGCCTCGACCTCGCCGACGTGCCGGCGGATCTACAGGGGCCGGTGGCCGCCGCGCTGGCGGCCGCGGGCGTCGAGGATGGCCACCTCGCGGTCGAGCTGGTCGATGCCGCGCGGATCCAGGAGCTCAATCGCGAGCACCGGGGAAAGGACGCGCCCACCGACGTGCTTGCCTTCCCAATCGACGAAACGGGTCCGACCGCGGGCCCGCGTGAGCTCGGCGACGTCGC
Organism: uncultured Solirubrobacterales bacterium; assembly: GCA_963732225.1. Classification (GTDB taxonomy): domain Bacteria; phylum Actinomycetota; class Thermoleophilia; order Solirubrobacterales; family 70-9; genus VRUE01. The sequence continues at coordinate 460,810 of CAVSYR010000005.1, read as the reverse complement.
AATCTGCCCGCCGCACTGTTCCGACGTGACCGAGGCCGCGGTGCATGGCGTCCTCCATCTCTGCGGTTACGACCACGAGACCGATGCGGGCGAGATGCTCGCCCTGCAGGCAACCGTGCTGGCGGAGATCGCGTGAGCCGCTCAGGCTTCATCGGGCTCGCCGGTCGCCCCAACGTCGGCAAGTCGACCCTGGTCAACGCGATCGTCGGCAGCCGCGTCGCGATCGTCTCGATGCGGCCGCAGACGACGCGACGTGCTATCCGCGGCATCCACACCGACGTCGAGGCCGAGCGCCAGCTCGTCCTCGTCGACCTGCCGGGCGTGCAACGCCCGCGCGACGTCCTCACCGAGCGCATGCAGAAACGGGTCGAGCGCGAGCTCGCCGACTCCGATCTGGCCCTGATCGTGATCAACGGCGAGGAGGGGGTGGGCCCCGGCGATCGCTTCATCGCTCGCGCCCTGATCGGCAGCGGCGCCAAGCTGCCGACGATCTGTGCGGTCAACAAGGTCGACCAGCTCGGGCCCAACGAGCTCGTCCCGGTGCTTGCCGCGGCAGCGGAGCTGGACGGCGTCGACGAGGTCTTTCCGATCAGCGCCCGCAGTGGCGAAGGCCTCGAGGTGCTGATCGAGCGGCTCTGCGAGCTGATGCCCGAGGGCCCGTATCTCTATCCGCCGGAGGATCACAGCGACCAGTCGAGCGAGCTGTTGCTCGCCGAGCTGATCCGCGAGCAGGTGCTCAACCGCACCCGCGATGAGATCCCGCACTCGGTCGAGGTCAAGGTCAAAGAGGTCAGCGAGCGCGAGGACGGCCTGACCATGGTCAATGCCGAGGTTTGGGCGGAGACCGAGTCCCAGAAGCGCATCCTGATCGGCAAGGGCGGCGCCAAGGTTGGCGAGATCGGCACCGCTGCGCGTCGCTCGCTCGAAGCGGAGCTCGGCGCCAAGGTCCATCTCGATCTGAAGATCCGGGTCCGCAGCCACTGGCGCCGCGATGAGGACCTGCTCGATCGACTCGGAATCGAATGAGGCAGTGGGGACACCCTCGCCCGTCCAAGTGTCGAGCTAATTAGCTCGACACTTTGAGTATCCGCCCGTTCGAGGGTGTCCCCACTGCCTCGCATACGATTGGGGTCGATGTTCAGTGAGCTGACATTTGACGAACGGGGTCTTATCCCCGTTGTGGCGCAGGATTTGCGGACCGGTGAGGTGCTGACCTTGGCGTACGCCAACGAGGAGTCGTTGCGGCTGACGGTGGACACCGGGGAGCTGCACTTCTACAGCCGTTCGCGGGAGGAGATCTGGAGGAAGGGCGAAACGTCGGGGAACGTGTTGAAGCTGCGGCAGCTGCGTTACGACTGCGACGGGGACGCGATCGTCGCCCTGGTCGAGCCGACGGGGCCGGCCTGCCATACCAACGAGCGCAGCTGCTTTTACCGCGAACTGGGCGGCTCCGCCGGGACCGAGCCGGATGCCCCCGCGGTGTCGGGTGAGCCGCAGCCGGTCGTGCACGAGGCACTGGCGACGCTGGAGCGAACCCTGCGCAGTCGCGCCGCCGAGCGGCCCGAGGGCAGCTACACGGTCGAGTTGCTCGACAACCCCAAGCTGATCGGCGAGAAGGTCGAGGAGGAGGCCGAGGAGGTGGTCCGCGCCGCTCGCGAGGAGAGCGACGAGCGCGTCGCCGAAGAGGCCGCCGACCTGCTCTACCACCTCGCCGTGCTGATGGCCTCGCGCAAAGTTCCGCAGTCAGCCGCGATGGAAGTGCTCAATGGCCGTCGCCGCTGATTCCGAGCTGCAACTCGCGCCGAGCCTCGAGCAGGCGCGCGAGCTTGCCGAGCGGGGCAACGTCGTGCCGGTCTGCGCCCGCTTTCTCGACGACTGCGAGACGCCGGTCTCGGCCTTCCTCAAGCTGCGCGCGGGCGAGCCCGAGGGCGCGCCCTGCTTCCTGCTCGAGTCGGCTGAGCAGGGCCAGGTCGGCCGCTACTCCTTCGTCGGCTTCCGCCCTCGCTCAGTCCTGCGCTGGAGCGACGGTGTGCTCTCCGAGGACGATGGGGAGGGGCGCGAGGTAGCCGATCCTTACGCCGCGGTTGCCGAGCATCTCGCCCGGTTCCAACCCGCACCGGTCGAGGGTCTGCCGCCATTCAGCGGCGGCGCGGTCGGCTTCTTCGGTTACGACCTCGTGCGCACGGTCGAGCCGCTCGGCGCGCCCAACCCGGACCCGCTCGGCCTGCCCGACATGGCCCTGATGGTCACCGACCTGCTGCTCGTCTTCGACCACCTGCGCCACGAGCTGACGATCATGGCCTGCGCCTTCGCCGACGACGAGGGCGGCATCGACGCCGCCTACGAGCGCGCTGCCGCCGAGATCGCCGAGGCGCGCCGGCGCCTGCGCGGCGCCGTGCCGGTACCCGAGAGCCCGGCGGTTGCCGAGCCCCCCGAGTTCAGCTCCAACATGGAGCGCGAGGAGTTCGAAGCGGCGGTCGCGCGGATCGTCGAGTACGTCCACGCCGGCGACGCCTTCCAGGTCGTCCCCTCGCAGCGCTTCTCGGCGCCCGCCCCGGTCGAGGCCTTCTCGATCTACCGCGGCCTGCGCGCCGTCAACCCCTCGCCCTACATGTACTTCCTCGAGTTCGGCGATTTCCAGATCGCCGGCGCCTCACCCGAGCCACTGGTCAAAGTCACGGGCCGCACGGTCGAGACCCGGCCGATCGCCGGCACCTATCCGCGTGGCTCCGACGAGGAGGAGGACCGCCGCCTCGCCGAGCGCCTCGTCAACGATCCCAAGGAGCGGGCCGAGCACGTGATGCTGGTCGACCTCGGCCGCAACGACCTCGGCCGAGTCTGTGAGTACGGCTCGGTCTCGGTCGACGAGCTGATGGTGGTCGAGACCTACTCGCACGTGCTGCACATCGTCAGCCAGGTCTCCGGGACGCTGCGCGAGGACGTCGGCGCGATGGACGTGCTGCGCTCGGCCCTGCCCGCCGGCACGCTCTCGGGTGCGCCCAAGGTACGGGCGATGCAGATCATCGACGAGCTGGAGAAGGTCAAGCGCTGCTCCTACGGTGGCGCGATCGGCTACCTCTCCTGGAACGGCGACCTCGACACCGCGATCCACATTCGCACCGTCGTCGTCAAGGATGGCCAGATCCACGTCCAAGCGGGCGGCGGCACGGTCGCCGACGCCAAGCCCGCCTACGAGTACAACGAGTCGGTCAACAAGGCGAGGGCGGTCTTCCGCGCCGTCGAGCTCGCCTGCGAACAGCCGGACTGGGCCTGAGCATGCGCGTACTGGTCATCGACAACTACGACTCCTTCACCTACAACCTGGTCCAGTACCTGGGCGAGCTCGGCGCCGAGCTCGAGGTTGTGCGCAACGACAAGGCCACGGTCGACGAGCTGCTCGAGCGCGATGTTGAGCGCCTCGTCGTCTCGCCGGGACCCTGTACGCCGGCCGAGGCGGGGATCTCCAAAGAGGCGATCCGCCGCTTTGCCGAAGCGGGCACGCCGGTCCTCGGCGTCTGCCTCGGCCACCAATCGCTGGTCGAGGCTTTCGGCGGGCGAACCGTGCAGGGTGAGCCGATCCACGGCAAGGACGCCGAGATCGAGCACGACGGCCGCACGATCTTCGCCGGCCTGCCCAGCCCGTTCGTCGCCGGGCGCTATCACTCGCTGGTGGCCGACCCGGATCTGCCCGACGTGCTCGAGACCAGCGCCCGCCTCGGCGACGTGGTGATGGGCGCCCGCCACCGCGAGCTGCCCGCCGAGGGTGTCCAGTTCCACCCCGAGTCGGTATTGACCCCGCAGGGCAAACACTTGCTCGCCAACTTTCTTGGAAACGGCCGGTGAGCGGGGGGCCGGAAACAAACGAGATCGTCACCCGAGCGATCGACGCCGTCTGCGCCGGCGATCACCTGACGGCCGATCACGCCGCCACCGTGCTCGCCGAGATCATGGCGGGACGCAGCAGCGAGGTGCAGACCGCCGCCTTCCTGATCGCGCTGCGCGCCAAGGGCGAGACGGTGCCCGAGCTGGTCGGCCTGGCTCGCACGATGCGCGCTCTCGCGACGCCGGTCGCCACCACTCGCACCGATCTCGTCGACACCGCCGGGACGGGGGGCGGTCCCACGACCTTCAACGTCTCAACCACCGCTGCCCTGGTCGCGGCGGCGGCGGGGTGCGCGGTGGCCAAGCACGGCAACCGCTCTGCGACGAGCAAGTGCGGCTCCGCCGATCTGCTCGAGGCGCTTGGGGTCAATATCGAGCTCGAGCCCGAGCAGGTCGCCCGCTGCATCGAGGAGGTCGGCTTCGGCTTCATGTTCGCGCCGCGCCACCACAAGGCGACCGCGCACGTGGTGCCGGTGCGCAAGCAGCTTGGGGTGCGGACGATCTTCAACTTCCTCGGGCCGCTGACCAACCCAGCCGGAGCGCAGCGTCAGTTGCTCGGCGTCTCCGATCGCCACTACCAGGAGACGATTGCCGAGGCGCTGGTCGGCCTAGGCAGCGAGCGGGCGATGGTCGTCAGCGCCGAGGACGGCCTCGATGAGCTCTCGATCTCCGCCCGTACCCGGGTGATCGAGGTTCGCAACGGACGCACCGAGGAGCACTACGTCGAGGCGGGCGACTTTGGCCTCGCCGCCGCTGAGCTGAGCGACGTCGCCGGCGGCACCCCAGAGCAGAACGCGGCCGCTTCGCGCGGCGTGCTCGCGGGCGAGCAGGGCCCTCGCCGCGACCTCGTCCTGCTCAACGCTGGCGCTGCGATTTACCTCGGCGACGGCGCCGAGAGCCTTGCCGCCGGGGTCGAGAAGGCTGCCGCGACGATCGACTCCGGCGTGGCAGCGGAGTTGCTGGGGCGGCTGATCGAGGCGACCAGCTCCGCCGCCGTCTAGGCTTCGCCAGTCAAGTGGCAATGATCGAGCAGCTGATTTCGGTAGCACGGGAAGGGGTCCAGAATCGCCGCGGGCAGGTTCCGCAGGCGGACCTCGAGTCGCGCCTTTCCGCGCGCGGCGAGGATCGCCCCTTCAGTGAGGCCCTGGTGCGCCCGGGGCTGTCGCTGATCGCCGAGTTCAAGCGGCGCTCACCCAGCGTCGGCGACATCTCCGCTGACGCCGACGTGACCGCGCAGGTCCAGGCCTACGAGCGCGGCGGCGCGGCGGCGCTCTCCGTGCTTACGGATGAGCGCCACTTCGGTGGCTCGCTCGACGATCTGCGCTCGGCGATGGCCGCCTGCGACCTGCCGATCCTGCGCAAGGACTTCATCGTCGACCCCTACCAGCTCTACGAGGCCGCGGTCAACGGTGCTGACGCGGTGCTGCTGATCGTCCGCGCGCTTACGGATCGAGAGCTGGGCGAGATGTATGAGATGGCGCGCGGGCTCGACCTCGACTGCCTGGTCGAGGTCCACAACGCCGAGGAGCTGCAGCGGGCGCTCGAGCTCGATGCCGACGTGATCGGGATCAACAACCGCGATCTCGATACGGGCACGGTCGACGTCTCGACTACCTACGAGCTGATCACCGACGTGCCGGCGGGCAAGACCGTCGTCGCCGAGAGCGGGATCTCCTCGCGCGAGGAGCTGGAAGAGCTCGACCGTGTTGGCGTCGATGCGGTGTTGATCGGTGGCGCCCTGATGACCTCGCCCGATCCCGAGGCGAAGACGCGCGAACTGACCGGCGCCGACGACGCCACCCGCGAGCACCGCCTGCCCTGAAGTCGCCGCCAGGTTTTAGAGCGGCCTTGCTGGCTATTTAGGAATCCCTGAAGGAGCCCTCCTACAGTGCTCCCACGATGAAGAGATTCCTACGCACACCATTCACTTCTGCCCTCCTCGGCGGCGCGGTGGTCGCCGCCCTTTTCACGGTCGCGATCTCGGCCGGCTGGATCGATGCCAAGAGCACGACCACGACGACGATCCCGGCTCCGCTGACCGCGCCGGTCGCCAACAAGGAAAGCGGCGACGCGAACACGGTCAACCAGATCTACCGCCAGGACGGACAGGGGGTCGCCTTTATCGAATCGACCCTGGAACCGGAAGAAACATCCTCGCCCCTCAGCCCGTTCGGCGAAGAAGAATCGCGCGGCGGCGGCGTTGCCACTGGCTCGGGAATCTTGATCGACAAAGAAGGTCACATCCTCACCAACAACCACGTGATCGAAGGGGCCTCCAAGGTCGAGGTGAAGCTCGGCTCCTCTGATACCGAGCACGAAGCCGAAGTGGTCGGGGCCGACCCGGCGACCGACGTCGCGCTGCTCAAGGTGAACGCGCCGGCCAGCGAAGAGCATCCGCTCTCACTGGGGAACTCCTCGAAGGTCAGCGTCGGCGACCCCGTGGTCGCGATCGGCAATCCCTTCGGCCTCGACCGCACCGTCACGGCTGGCATCGTCTCCGCCCTGCAGCGTCAAATTCAGGCGCCCAACGGCTTCTCGATCTCGCACGTGATCCAGACCGACGCGGCGATCAACCCGGGTAACTCGGGCGGGCCGCTGATCAACTCGGAGGGTCAGGTGATTGGCATCAACTCGCAGATCCAGACTGGCGGCAGCGGCGACGGCAACGTCGGCATTGGTTTCGCCGTACCGATCAACACCGCTCGCGAAGTCGTCGAACAGATCGAGAAGAACGGCAAGGTCGAACACGCCTTCATCGGCGTCAGCGGCGGCAACATCACACCCGCCCTCGCCAAGGCGCTGAAACTGCCGGTTGAACAGGGCGTCCTCATCAACGAAGTCGTCAAGGGCAGCCCGGCCGACAAGGCTGGCCTCGAAGGCGGCGACACCGAAGCGACGATCGAAGGCGTCCAGGTCAACCTCGGTGGCGACATCATCACCGAAGTCAACGGCAACAAGGTCAACTCGATGGAAGAAGTCATCGACGCGGTCAACTCTGCTCATCCGGGGGACAAGATGGAACTTACGGTCATTCGGGGGGCTGACGAAACCAAGAACGTCACGGTCACTCTGGGGGTACGGCCCGCGAAATCCGAATAGCGGCATCGGCTTAGGCGGAAGAGCGCCGGTGGCCCTTCCCAAAACGCTCGGCGGGAGCCTCGCTTGAGTGTTTTGGGAAGGGCCACCGGCGCTCTGCTGTCTCACGCGGCGCCCCAATCGCAGCTTGTGGGGGCGTAGCCCGAGGGATGCCGCTCGGGTAGCTCCCGTACCCTGGGGGGATGCGGGTGAAGATTTGTGGGATCACCAATCTGGATGACGCGGCGGAGGCTGTGCTGCTGGGGGCGTGGGCGATTGGGTTGATTCATTACGACAAGAGCCCGCGGGCGGTTGAGGCTGGGGAAGCGGCGGCTATTTGTGCTGCTTTTCGGCGCAAGTGCGAGGTTGTTGGGGTCTTTGTCAATCCGGAGTTGGAGGAAGTGGCTAAGGCCGTTGAGGGGGCCGGGTTGACGATGGTGCAGCTGAATGGGGCCGAGGGGCCGCAGTTCTGCGCCGAGGTGGCGCGTCGCACCGGCGTCAAGGTGATTAAGGCGATCCACGTTGCCAGTGGCGCTGAGGTGCATGGGGCGGAGGCCTACCGGACCGACTTCCATCTCTTCGATCGGCGCGGCAAAGGGCTCTGGGGCGGGACCGGCGAAAGCTTCGATTGGGGGCTGCTGCGCGAGCGCCGCTCCGAGATTCCGGCGATCGTCGCCGGCGGGCTGCGGCCCGACAACGTCGCCGAAGCGATCGCGGTCACGCACCCGTTTGCGGTTGACGTGGCGAGCGGGGTCGAGGCCGAGCCCGGTCGCAAGGACCACGCGGCGATGGCGGCCTTCTTCGAGGCGGCCGGTGTAGCTAGCGTCCCCTCGGCATGAGCGCCGTCGAGGAGAGATTCGGCCCCTACGGGGGCCGCTACGTGCCCGAGACCCTGATCGCGGCGCTCGATGAGCTGAGCGCGGCCTGGGCCGAGGCGCGTGAGGACCCCGCCTTTAACGAGCGCTTGCGCCTCTTGCATCGCGACTTCATCGGCCGGCCGACGCCGCTTTACCTCGCCGACCGCCTTTCGGCGCGGGCCGGCCGGCGCGTCTATCTCAAGCGCGAGGACCTCGCCTACACCGGCGCCCACAAGATCAACAACGCGATCGGCCAGGCGCTGCTCGCCGAGCGGATGGGCAAGCCGCGGGTGATCGCCGAGACCGGCGCCGGCCAGCACGGCGTCGCCACCGCCACCGCCTGCGCCCTGCTCGGGCTCGAGTGCGTCGTCTACATGGGCTCGGAGGACATTCGCCGCCAGCGCCCCAACGTCGAGCGAATGGGTCTGCTCGGTGCCGAGGTGGTGCCGGTCGAGGCGGGGGCGCGGACGCTGAAGGAGGCGGTCAGCGCCGCGATTCGCGACTGGGTCGCCAATGTCGGGACCACCCACTACGTGATCGGCTCGGCCGTCGGCCCGGCGCCCTACCCGGCGCTGGTGCGCGATCTGCAGTGCGTGATCGGCGAGGAGGCACGCGAGCAGGCGCTCGCGGCCGAGGGCGCGCTGCCGGCGCGGGTGATCGCCTGTGTGGGCGGCGGCTCCAACTCGATCGGGATCTTCACGCCGTTCGTCGATGACGCCGAGGTCGCCCTGATCGGGGTCGAGGCGGCTGGGGAGGGCCTGGACACCGATCGCCACGGCGCCTCCCTCGGCAAGGGCAGCACCGGCGTCCTGCACGGCTCGCTCTCGTCGGTGATCGCCGATCCCGAGGGCCAGATTCTCGAGGCGCACTCGATCTCGGCCGGGCTCGACTATCCCGGGGTCGGCCCCGAGCACGCGTACCTGCGCGACACAGGGCGGGCCAGCTACTTCGCCGTGACCGACGCGCAAGCACTGGCGGCGTTTGCGGAGCTCTGCAAGCTCGAGGGGATCATTCCGGCGCTGGAGTCGTCGCACGCGATTGCGTGGTTCCTCGAGAACGGCGAGAGCGATGACGGGTACGACGTGCTCTGCCTCTCAGGTAGAGGGGATAAGGATCTGGCCGAGGTGATGGAGCGGACAGGTGCCTGAGGCGACGATGACGGGTGTCGAGCGTATTGCGACTGCCTTTGGGACGGCGAAGGACGAAGGCCGGGCGGCGTTGATGCCATACATGATGGCCGGGTATCCCGACTCGGAGACCTCGCGCGCGGTGGCCGAGGCTTATGCCGGCTCCGGGGCCGATCTGGTCGAGCTCGGCGTTCCCTTCTCCGATCCGCTTGCCGATGGGCCGACGATTCACGCGGCCGGGACGAAGGCACTTGAAGGGGGGGCGACCCTCGAGACCGCCTTGGAGACCTGCCGCGAGATCTCCGAGCGGGTGCCAGTGGTCTTCATGGTCTACGCCAACATGGTGCTGGCCCACGGCGGCGCCGAGGCGTTTGCTGAGCAGGCGCTTGCGGTCGGAGCCGCGGGGGCGATCGTGCCCGATTTGCCGCTGGAGGAAGCGGAGCCGGTGCGCGAGGCGTTTGCGGCGGTGGGGTTGGCGCTGGTGCCGCTGGTGGCGCCGACTACGCCGGCTGAGAGGCGCGCTCGGATTTGCGCTGCGGCGCAGGGGTTCATCTACGTCGTCTCGACCGTGGGCACCACCGGCGAGCGCGATGAGCTTCCACCCGAGTTGAGCGATCTGGTCGTTGCTACGAAGACGGATGCAGGGGTTCCGGTGGCTGTTGGCTTCGGCATCGGCACCCCGGATCAGGCGGCTCAGGTCGGGGAGGTTGCCGACGGCGTCATCGTCGGTAGCCGGCTTGTTCGTGCCGCGGGCGAGGCGAGTGGGCCCGATGCCGCGGCAGAGGCCGTTAGCGTCTTTCTGCGCGATTCCCGTGCGGCACTCGTGGGCTAAGACCGCAACCGCACGAATGGGTAAGATGCGCGCCGCATGGGAATGGTGATCACACTCTTTCTCGCCCTCGCGACCACGACCGTCTTCTACAGCGTGCTCGGTCAGGGCGGCGGCGTCGCCGGCCTGGTCTTCTTCGGCATCCTGGTCATCGGCGCTTCGATAAGGGTTCTCGCGCCGAAGTCCTAGCTGCGACCGGGCTCAGGCCCGCGTCGCTACGACCTGCAGGTACTCGGGTTCGAGCACGAAGGCGCGGTCTCCCGCTGTGTTGGCCTTCTCCAGCTGCTCGCGCAGGTCCGCCTCCAGGGCGGCTTCGCCCTCCGTGCCGACCCGGTCGAAGGCGAGCTTGATCGGGCCGAAGTAGCTGCGGAAGATATCCAGGTAGTGATCGATCGAGCGGAAGGGCTGCCGGGATGCCTTGCGCTCGAAGCGCAGGCCGGTGACGCCGTCGCCGAAGAGCTCGCGCACGTGGTCTTCGACCCCCCAGAGCACCGGCGGCGTGAATCCCGGCGGCGGCGGCACGTGTTTGGCGACGATGCCGAAAAGCTGGCTGACCGGGCCGTCGGGGACCCAGTTGGCCATGCCGATGCGGCCACCCGGCTTGCAGACACGCAGCAGCTCGTTCGCGGCCCGCTGCTGGTCGGGGGCGAACATCGCGCCGAAGACGGAGGTGACGACGTCGAACTCACCCCCGCCGAAGGGAAGCTCGGCAGCGTCACCCTCGACGAACTCGACCTCGAGGCGCTCGGCGGAGGCCCGCTCGCGGGCCCGCTCGAGCAGGGCCGGTACGAAGTCAGCGCCGACGACATTGCCCCAGGTGCGCCGCGCCGCAGCGATCGCGGCGTTGCCGCTGCCGCAGGCGACGTCGAGCACGCGCTCCCCCGGAACGACGTCGAGCGCTTCGGCCAGTTCCTCGGAGACCATCATCACGACCGCGGCGACCACCGAGAAGTCGCCCTCCGACCAGGTCTTCTGCCCGGCCTCGCGCAGCGCTTGCATGTCTACGGCGTCGCTCATCTCTGCTCCTTCGGGGTTCGCGCAAACAGGGGTCGATGCAACCTAACGCCTGATGCGACCACGCGGGCCGCGACCGCGGCCCGCGTGGCGAAGTCACGATTCACGCTATGGCTGTCTAGTCAAGCGGTATGGCCGCTCCATTTCAATCCTTCGTGTTTGCCGGTGAGGAAGGCCAAGAAGTTGCCGCTCATCAAGACCTGGGAGGTGGCCAGGAACATTTTGCTTAATGCCGCTTGTGGTTCGAATAAGTGTTCGACCTTGTTGACCAAGAGTTCTTTTTGGCAGTCTTTGAGGAAGAGTTTGCCTTTGATTGCGTTTTCCCCTAAAAGAAACAGGCACTCTTTCCCTGTCGGCCCAAGCGCAATAGTTACGAGGGTTTCGCCTTCCTGTGGGAGCAGTTCCAGAAGGTCTTCATTGACGAAGAGTTCACTGTGTAACTTGAGTAAGCCGACGAGGGCGTTGGTTTCTATTAACCCCGCACTGGCGCCGGGTGAATGCGGGTTACAAAAAGCGTTGGTGCCTTTGAATTTAGTGATGCAGTTTTCGAAATGGAGTTTGCCGGTTGCTTTGCCCGATTTATGCAGCAATCCTTTGACCATTTTTATCTCGGTGCAGTCAAGTTCTACTTTCGACCCCGCGAGAGTGAATGCGAAGACAATGTGCGATGTGTCTTTTTTCAGATTGAATGTCGGTAATAATTCGCCGGCTTCTTCGATTTTCGTGCCTCCCACCTCCCAGTAGGCGCCGGTTTCTGCTTGGGCTGTGGTTGCGCTGAGGGCCATCAGGCCGAGCGCGAGCGCGAAGAGGCCCACACGCTTTGTCATTTTGAGCGTTTGTCTCATTACATGTCCTTTTCTTTGCGTTACGGCTTGCTGCGGTGGACCATGCCGGACTCGTCGTCCTGGCAGGCCACACCGTGAGCGGATGGTCTCAAGGCACGCGAGATCGACGAATTAAGTTGAAGGACGACGAGAGTGGCTAATCTGAAGTCGATGCGGATCGGCGTGCTCACCGGCGGTGGCGATTGCCCCGGCCTCAACGCGGTGATTCGTGCCATCGTGCGCAAGGGAGTCGAACAGGGAGGCCACGAGTTCGTCGGCTACCGCGACGGCTGGCGCGGCCCATTGGAGCGCGACAGTCGCCCGCTCGGGGTTCCCGAGGTGCGCGGCATCCTGCCCCGCGGCGGCACGATCCTCGGCGCCTCGCGGACCAATCCCTTCAAGGAGGAGGGCGGGCCCGAGCGGCTGGCCGAGAACCTAGGGGCCGACGGCGTCGACGGCCTGATCGCGATCGGTGGCGAGGACACCCTCGGTGCCGCTTCGCGGCTCTTCTCCGAGCACGGGATCCCGGTTGTCGGCGTGCCGAAGACGATCGACAACGACCTCGGCGCCACCGACTACACCTTTGGCTTCGATACCGCGGTCAACATCGCGATGGAGGCGATCGACCGCCTGCACACCACGGCCGACAGCCACCACCGGGTGCTGATCGTCGAGGTGATGGGCCGCCACGCCGGCTGGATCGCCTTCCACGCTGGCCTCGCCGGCGGCGCCAACGTGATCCTGATCCCCGAGCTGCCCTTCGATCTCGACCGCGTCTGCGAGTTTGTCGGCCGTCGTTTCGAGCACCACTACGCGCCGATTCTCGTCGTCGCCGAGGGTGCCCAGCCGGTCGGCGGCATGCCGGAGACAAAAAACGAGAAGCTCGACCAGTTCGGCCACGTCGCTCTCGGCGGCATCGCCCACTGGCTCGAGGGCGAGATCGGGCAGCGCACCGGCAAGGAGGCGCGGGCGACGGTGCTCGGCCACGTCCAGCGGGGCGGGACGCCGACGGCCTTCGACCGGGTGCTGGCGACGCGGTTCGGGTTGCACGCGATTGATGCTGTGGATGCGGGGGACTGGGGCAAGATGACGGCGCTGCGGGGCACGGATATCGAGCTGGTCGATTTGAGCGAGGCCACCGCTGAGCTGAAGACGGTTCCGGCTTCTCTCTACAGCGAGGCTGAGGTCTTCTTTGGGTGAACACGCGGGCGGAGCCGGGGGACGGCTTTCGCTAGGCAGGGAGGGTCGGGTGCCCCCTCCCAAAACGAGCGGCGGGAGCCGCTCTTGAGTGTTTTGGGAGGGGGCACCCGACCCTCTTCCGTCTTGCGCAAGACCGGACTGGCGGCGGCTTGTGTGTTGCTCATAGGCGCAGCTGGCTGCGGAGGGGGCGGGGGAGTCTCCAGCGATGCGGTCGTCACTGCTTACGTCGAAGCACCGTTGTGTGCCGCCGCTAAGCAGGAGCTTGTTAAGCACGGTGGCCGCGCCGGTGACCTTCGGGTGCAAGCCATCTGTCTGCCCACGCCCCACCAAGCAAAGAAGCTCAGCCTCGCAACGTTGGGCGCCAATGCTCGCCGAGCTACGGAGGACTCGACCTCCGTGGCCTACCTGGAAGCTCCCGACCCCGAGGCCTCCCGCTTCGTCCACCCGATCCTCGAAACCGCCGAGGTCCCCTGGATCTCAGCGAAGTCAGGCAGCGCGGCCATGTCCCGCCTGCTGACCCTGATCCCGGATGCCGACTCCGGCTCCCTCCGTCAGTCGCTCCGCGAAGAACTGAACGAGACATAGGAGAGGCCGGTACCCCTCTCCCAGAGGCTTCTGCGCAACCCTTCCAACACTCGCCAACGATCTGCTGCGCAACGGTCTCTGGGAGAGGGGTACCGGCCTCTCCCGTGGCTAGAACAGATCTGCCAGCGCCTCATCAACCTGCGGGTGCCTGAACTGGTACCCGAGGTCAAGAGCCCGCCTGGGCATAACCCTCTGCCCGCCCCGAAGAACCTGGCCGAACTCTTTCCCATACATCAGGTCAACGGTAAGCCCGGGAACCGGCACCACGGCTGGCCTGCCCAGCGCTTTGCCCAACGCCTTAGAGAACACCTTGTTGGTCACCGGATTCGGCGCCGTAGCGTTGACCACGCCGTTCACTTTCTCGTTGTCCAGCGCCCAGAGCAGGATGCCGACCTCGTCCTCGACGTGGATCCAGGAGACGTACTGGTTGCCGCCGGCCAGTGGCCCGCCGACTCCCAGCTTGAAGGGGGTCAGCTGCGGGCCGAGGAAGCCGCCGCGGGGGTCGAGCACGTGGCCGGTGCGGACGATCGCCAAGCGCACGCCAGTCGGTTCGACCTCGCGCGCCGCCTTCTCCCACTCGCGCACGACCTCGGCATCGAAGCTCTCGCCTGGTTGGCTCGACTCGTCGACGATCGCCTCGCCGCGATTGCCGTAATAGCCGATCGCCGACTGGCTGACCAGCGCCCGCGGCTTCTGCTGGAGCGCGGAGATCGTGCCGACCAGGTTGTGGGTGCCGGTGCGGCGGCTCTCCATGATCCGCTCTTTGGCCTCGTCGGTCCAGCGCTGGTTGATCTTCTCGCCGAGCAGGTGGATGACGCCGTCGACGCCCTCGAAGGCGGCCTGCGGCGGTCGTTCCAGAGTCGGCTCCCAGGGGTGCCAGGTGACGCTTGGGTTGGTGCCCCGGGCCTTGGCCGGGTCGCGGGTGAGGCCGACGACGGTGTCGCCCCGGATCAGCAGCGAGTCGCAGAGGGAGGACCCGATGAAACCGCTGGCTCCGGTGACGAGGACCTTCACAGGGCTAGGTGGCCTCCACGGTCGAGAAGGTGCCGGTCTCCTCGTTGAAGCGGGCGATCCCCTCGCGCTTTGCCTCTTCGACCACGGCTTCGGCCACCTTCGGCGCGACTTCGCGGTTGAAGACGCTGGGGATGATGTAGTCCTCGGAGAGGTCCTCCTCGTTGACCGCCATCGCGATGCCCTTGGCCGCCGCCAGCTTCATCTCCTCGGTGATGCTGGGCGAGCCGGCGTCGAGGGCACCGCGGAAGATGCCGGGGAAGGCGAGCACGTTGTTGATCTGGTTCGGGTAATCCGAGCGCCCGGTGGCCATGATCCGCACATAGGGGGCGGCGTCCTCGGGCATCACCTCGGGGGTCGGGTTGGCCATCGCGAAGACGATCGCGTCGTCGTTCATCTTCTCCAGCGAGGAGGCCTCGATCAGGCCGGGGCCGGAGAGGCCGATGAAGAGGTCGGTGCCCTCGATCACCTCGTTGGGGCCGCCACTGAGCTGCTCGGGATTCGAGTTCTCGGCGTACCAGCGCTTGATCCCACTCATCTCGCCCGACTCGTAGTCGGCCCGGGTGGTCGAGAGCGCGCCCTGACGGTCGCAGCCGACGATGTGGGTGACGCCTGAGGCGAGCATCATCTTGGTCACCGCTACCCCGGCCGCGCCCAGGCCGACCATCAGCACCCGCAGCTCCTCGATCGGCTTGCCGACGATCTTCAGCGCGTTGAAGAGCGCCGCCATGGTCACGATCGCGGTGCCGTGCTGGTCGTCGTGGAAGACGGGGATGTCGAGCGTTTCCTTCAGCCGGTCCTCGATCTCGAAACAGCGCGGGGCGGAGATGTCCTCGAGGTTGATGCCGCCGAAGGTCGGCGCGATCAGTTCGACCGCCTTGATGATCTCCTCGGCGTCCTGGGTGTCGAGGCAGATCGGGAAGGCGTCGACCTGGGCGAACTCCTTGAACAGCATCGCCTTGCCCTCCATCACCGGCATCGCCGCCTCGGGGCCGATGTTGCCGAGGCCGAGCACGGCGCTGCCGTCGGAGACGACGGCGACCGTGTTCTTCTTGATCGTGTACTCGAAGGCCTTGCTGCGGTCGTCGTGGATGTCCTGGCAGACCCGGGCGACGCCCGGTGTGTAGGCCATCGAGAGGTCGTCGCGGGTCTTCAGCGGGTACTTGTTCTCGACTGAGATCTTGCCGCCGCGGTGCATCTGCATCGTGCGGTCGACGTAGTCGAGGACGCGGGCGCCGCGGGTGCCGCCGATCGCCCGCAGGATCTTCTCCCAGTGCTCGCGGTCTTGAGCGTCGATCGTGAACTCGCGCACCCGTTTGCCCTCGCCGCCGGCGCCGGGCACCAGGTCAACGCCCTGCAGTTGCCCGCCGGCCTCGGCGATCGACGCGGTCAGCTTGCCCAGCGGCTCCTGGCGCGCGTCGAGCTCGACGCGGATCGTGACGCTGTACTGGGCGCTGACTGCCATGGGCAGCTATCGAATCAGATTCGCGCCGCCTGCCTAGGCATGGCCACGCCGAGACGGTCCGCGGCAGCGGTAGAAATCGCGCGCGCTAGCGTTCTCTCCCCATGAGAGCTTTTCGCATTGTGGCCTTGCCAGTGCTGCTTTTGGTTGCCTGTGGGCTTTGGGTGGACAGTGCGGTGGCCGACGAAGCGGCGGCCCTCTTCGATCCCGGCAAGATGGCTGTGATCAAGCTCACCCTGCCGCAGAAATCGCGCGAAGGCCTGGCGGCGGACCGCGACAAGTACCAGCCCGGGACGTTCTCCCTGGCGGAGACGAACGGAACGCCGGGAGGCGAAGGTCCTTTTTCGCCTCCGCTCAACGTCAAGATCAAGCTGAAGG
This sequence comes from uncultured Solirubrobacterales bacterium, assembly GCA_963732225.1. GTDB lineage: Bacteria > Actinomycetota > Thermoleophilia > Solirubrobacterales > 70-9 > VRUE01. The sequence continues at coordinate 444,566 of CAVSYR010000005.1, read as the reverse complement.
GAAGCGCCTCCTATCGCCCGCTCAGCGAAAAGTCCGCATTCAAAATCAAGTTCGAAGAAGCGCCTTTTCGCGGTCTCAGGACGATGACCCTCAACAACATGGTCGAGGACCCGTCGATGGTCCACGAGACCTTGGCCTACACGGCCTTTCGGGGGGCCGGGGTTCCTGCCTCTCGTACCGGCTATGCGTACGTATACGTCGATGGCGAAGACTTCGGCGTCCACCTCAACATCGAGGCCCTCGACCAGACTGCGCTCGAGAAGATCTTCGGCGCCTTTGATCCCGGCACCCAGCACCTCTACGAGGGTGAAGATTCAGCTGATGTACGCCCTGGCGGTGCGGGCGCTTTCGAGATCGACGAGGGCAGCGACGATCGCGGTGATCTCGAAGCGCTGATCGACGCGGTCAACTCGGGCGGCCCGTCGAGCTGGGCGACGCGCGTAACGCCCTTTGCCGACCTGGCGGAGATGACGCGGATGTGGGCGACCGAGAAGTACATCGGCCAGTGGGACGGGTACGCCGGCAGCGAAGCGGAATGGTTGCCCAACAACTACTACCTCTACAGCGACCCGAGTGGCCGCTTCCAGATGATGCCCTGGGGCAACGACGAAAGCTGGCAGACGGCCTACCGCCTCGCTTTCGACGGCTCGGCCGGGCTGCTCTTCGACAGCTGCCTCTCTGATTCGACCTGCGCCGGTCTTTACCGGGAAGCGGTCGTGGCCGTGCGCGGGGCGATCGCGGGCATGGACCTTGATGGGCTGGCCACAAGGACCGCCGCGATGCTCGCTCCCTGGCAGCAGCGAGAACAGGCTGGGAGCGACCGTGCGGAGCACGACCTCAGTGAGATCGCCGACGAAGTTGCCGATACCCGCGCGTTCATCGCGGCGCGGCCGGGTGACGTTGCCGAGTGGTTGGGAGAACGACCGCCCAGCTCCGCGTCCACTGGCGACGGTTCCGCTGGTTCGCCGCCGGCGCACCTCAAGATCACCGTCCCGGTCGATCGTTTCCGAGCTGGCCGAACGCGGGTGGTCAAGGGCGTCATCCGCACGATGGTGCATCCGTGGGCGCCTGGGGTCTTGTCTCAGCGTGTCACGGTCCCGAACAGCAAAGGCTCGCTTCTCGTTTGCCGTCGCAGCACTGTGGTCAAACGCGCCCGCGACCTGATCTTGAGCTGTCGCCTGCCGGCCCAGCTTCGCAAGCGATTGCGCGATGGCGACCTTGGTCTCACGGTCTCCATCCGCTTTGACCCGGCCCAGGGGCGCGCCGAACGCGTCGTCCGCCGGATCGGCTCGTCCCGCGGCTAATTTCGCCGAGCAGCGGTAGAAATCGGCGTTCGCAACGTTCTATTTACATGCGTACGACTCGCATTATCAGTTTGGCGCTGGCGCTTGCCCTGCTCGGATGCGCTTGGGCTCAGGCGGCGCTTGCCGCGGACGAAGCCGGGCCGATCTACGATCCGGGCCAGGTCTTCTTCATCGACCTGACCCTCTCGCCGACGGAAAAGGCGAAACTGGAAGCCGAACCGGGCGAATACGTCAAAGGGACCTTCTCAATGACGAAATCCGCCGACGGGACTCCGAGCGGGGCGGAAGTGCCATTCGTCTCCTCGCGCGCGGCCGAAATTCGCCTCAAGGGCAACGTCGGCGGTTCGTTTCGCGACCTGAGCGAAAAGGCTGCCTTCAAGCTCAAGTTCAAAAAAGCGGAAGCCGTGCTCGGCCTGCGCAAGATGACGCTGAACAACATGGTCCAGGACCCCTCGATGGTTCATGAGACGCTGGCCTACGCAGCGTTCCGCGCCGTCGGAGTTCCGGCCTCTCGTACTGGTTACGCCTACGTGCGTCTCAACGGCGAAGACCTCGGCGTCTATCTCGATCTCGAAAATCTCGACAGCGTCGGCCTGCCCCGCATCTTCGGCTCGTTCGACGACAAAACCCAGCACCTCTACGAGGGCGAAGGCGGCCACGATGTCAAGCCCGGCGAAGAGGCTGATTTCGAAGTCGACGAAGGCTCCGAAGAAGACATCGGCGACCTCGAAGCGCTAATCGAAGCCGTTAACGGCACGGGGCAAGCGACTTGGTCGGAACGGGTGGGGCCCTTTGCGGACCTCGGCGAGATGACGAAGATGTGGGCGGTCGAGAAGTACATCGACCACTGGGACGGCTACTCGGGCCACGCCGAACCGTTCTTGCGACCGAATAACTACTACCTCTTCAGCGAACCCTCCGGCCGCTTCCAGATGCTGCCCTGGGGCGCTGACCAAACTTGGATCCCGACCAAGGGCGTGTCTAACCGCGAAGTTACCTTTGATGGCGACGGCGGCGTCCTCTTCAACAAGTGCCTCGAAGACAAAGCCTGCTTCCGCCAGTACTGGGAAGCGCTGAAGGGCGTGACCGCCGCGATTGCCGCGCTCGGCCCGCAGGCGCTGGCTGAAAACTCCGCAGCGATGCTCGCGTCGTGGCAAGCGGAGGAAATCGCCAACGGCCACCCCGAATACGACGCCGCGGAAATCAAAGCAGGCAAATACGGACTCGACGAAACGATCGAATTCATCGAAGGGCGGCAGGCCGAAGCTGAGGAGTGGCTGACCGAAAACGAACCCCCGCCGAAACCGGAAGCAAAAGTCGACCCCGTCGACCGCATCCAGAGCCCCCCGCCAGCGGGAAAGCCGGAGCCGCAGATTCTCTTCGAACGCGCCAAGCGCTCTGGTCGCCGACTCACTACTCGCGTCCAGCTCTCCGGCCCAGGCCGGGTCAGCCTTCGCGCGACTTTCAAGGCCGGCAAGGGCCGCAAGCAAGCGTGCGCTACCGCCAAGTCCGCGCCTGCTGCCGGTGCTCTAACGATCAGTTGCACCCTCTCTGGGCTGGCGAATGAAAGGCTGGCACAACAAGCGCTCCGTCTCGGGTTGACGTTCACCGTCAACCCCGTCGCTGGCGAGAGAGAAACCGTCGTGCAGAACATCCGGCTCGCGCGAAGCTAGTCTGGCGATCGTCATCGCGAGGCTTACGACAACCAGGTTGGTGGCGAGTGCCTGCGTCTGCGCCGCCTTGGTGCTGGGTTTGGCGAATGCCTCTCCCGTCAAGGCTGACGCGCCGGGGGCCTCCATCGCCTTCCAGATGAAAGCCAGCAACGGCTACTCGATCTTCGGGGTCGCCTTTTCGCGCCGTGCGGACGGTCGCGGCAACATCACTTTGTTCGTCGGTAAGAAAGGCGCTGACGTCATCTATTTCGCGCCGGCGACCGTGCTGGCGTCGGGGGTCAGGACACCGTCGGTGTTTCATCCACCGTCCTTGGTTCGCGCCGATCTCGGCGACCTTGGCAAGATCGATTTCGAATTTGTTCCCTCGGGTGTGGTGAAACGGGAGCGCTCGACCTGCGACAAAACCCCTGTCCGATTTGAAGCGGGGTCCTATCAAGGTGCTTTTGAATTCCACGGAGAGGAGGGCTATTCCGAGGCGAGCGCGACGAGTATCTCGGCCTCGATCAGCCCGCTTTTGAACCTTGTCTGTGGAGGTTCTGTCAAAGGTGAAACGAGCGGGCCGGGGTCGCCCGGGGCAAGGCTGCGGCTCGTCTCAAAAAGTGGCGGCCAGACCGTGCACCTGCAGGCGAACAAGAACCGTCCGGGTGCGGCGACGACTTACGAAGCCACAATCGAAGAACGCTCGGCTCGGATCGAGATCCAGCGCTCGATCCAAGGGAAAGCCCCCGCTGCTTCCCTCGTTCCCTCTGAGGGCCTGCGCATTGCCACCTTCGAACCGCCGGCACCCTTCGACGGCGGCGCCATCTTCCGCCGCAATGCCAGTCCCGCGAACCGTTGGACCGGCAACCTCACGGTTGATTTCCCCGGCCAGTCAGACGTTCCGCTCACCGGCACCTCCTTTGCCGCCACGCTCGTCCCGGCCGAACTCACCGAGGGCGGGCGTCGGGGCCGATAACGGCGAGGCACTCGCCTCTCGGCCTCGTAGAGTGGGCCCCGATGGCGGCGGACAAGAAACTCGGCGATCCCGAGCACGAGCTCTTCCTGATCGACGGCAACTCGCTTGCCTACCGGGCGTTCTTCGCCCTGCCGGAGTCGATCGGGACCAGCGACGGGCGGCCGACCAACGCGATCTACGGGCTCGCCTCGATGCTGGTCAAGGTGATCGACGAGCATGCGCCGGCTGGGGTGGTCGTGGCCTGGGACGCAGGGATGTCGGGACGCGAGGTCACCTATGACCTCTACAAGGCGCAGCGCAAACCGCGTCCCGACCTGCTGCGCGAGCAGTGGCCGCACCTGATGCCGCTGGTCGAGGCCTTCGGCTACACCAACGTCAGGGTCGAGGGCTTCGAGGCCGACGACGTGATCGCCTCGCTCAGCCGCCAGGCGCGGGAAGAGGGAATCCCGGTAATGGTCGTCACCGGCGACCGCGACGCCTATCAGCTGGTCGGTGAGGGGATTCGCGTGATGAGTACCTCGCGCGGGATCACCGAGACCAAGATCTACGACAGCGACGCGGTCAGCGAGCGCTACGGCGTCCCGCCCGAGCTGATCACCGACCTGATGGGCCTGCGCGGCGACACCTCCGACAACATCCCCGGCGTCCCCGGGATCGGTGAGAAGACGGCGACCCAGTTGCTGCAGCAGTTCGGCACGCTGGAGAAGGTGCTGGAAAGCGTCGATGAGATCTCCGGCGCCAAGCGCAAGCAGAACCTGGTCGAGCACGCCGACGACGCCCGCATGTCGAAGCAGCTGGCGACGCTGCAGTACGACATCGAGACCGGGGTCGACCTGGGCGCGGCGATGTCATCCCAGCCCGACCGCGGCGCCCTGCGCGACTTCATGCGCGAGTTCGAGCTGCGGGCGGTGCTGGAGCGCCTCGAAGAAGCGCTGCCCGAAGGCGAGGCGGTGCCGGGCCGCAGTGTCGAGACCGAGCTGGCCGTGGAGGCCGAGGAGGGCAAGCCGGACGATCTGGGCGGGGGGGAGGGCCCGGTCGCGCTGGCGATCGACGGCGATCGCTGGGCCGCCGCCGAAGACCAACGCACGCTTACCGGCTCCTCGAGCCTGGACGAGCTCGCGGTGGCACTGCCCGGCCGCGGCCTCGTCGCCCATGACGCCAAGTCGCTCGGCGGTGGCCGCCACGGCCTGCTCGCCGCGGGCGCGCGCGAGGGCGTCGAGCTGGGGCTCGACCACGACACGATGCTCGCCGCCTACCTGCTCGAGCCGCAGCGGCGCACCTATGAGCTGACCGAGCTGGCCGCCGACGCCGGCATCGGCCTCGCCGCCGAGGCGGCGTCGGTCCAAGACGAGGACGACGGTCAGCTCTCGCTCGACGGCGATGGTGAGGCGGGTCTGGAGCCGGCTGAGGAAGCGCGCCTGGTGGCGGCGCTGGCGGAAGCGCAGCGTCCGCGCGTCGAGGAGCTCGGCCTCGAGCCCCTGCTGCGCGAGATCGAGCTACCGCTGGTCCACGTGCTGGCGGCGATGGAACGCGAGGGGCTAAAGCTCGATGCCGAGCGCCTGGCCGAGGTCGGCGCCGGCTTCGGCGAGCGGATCGAGACCCTGCAGAGGGAGATCTTCGAGCTGGCCGAGGAGGAGTTCACGATCGGCTCGCCGCAGCAGGTCGGGCGGGTGCTGTTCGAGAAGCTCGGCCTGACCCGCAAGCGGCGCGGCAAAACCGGTTTCTCGACCGACGCCCGCGTCCTCGCCCAGATCCGCGACGAGCACCCGATCGTCGAGAAGATCGAGTCCTGGCGCGAGCTGACCAAGCTGAAGAACACCTACCTCGACTCGCTGCCCGATCTTATCGACCCCGATACAGGCCGCGTCCACACCACCTTCAACCAGGCGGCGACGACAACCGGTCGCCTCTCCAGCACCAACCCCAACCTGCAGAACATCCCGATCCGCACCGAGATCGGCCGCCCGGTGCGCGCTTGCTTCATCGCCGAAGAGGGCGCCCGCCTGCTCTCCGCCGACTACAGCCAGGTCGAGCTGCGGGTGCTCGCCCACGTCGCCGAGGAGGAGGTGCTGAAAGAGATCTTCCGCGCCGGCGATGACGTCCACGCCGCCACCGCGGCTGAGGTCTTCGACATCTCGCGCGACGACGTCGACGTCGGCCAGCGCTCGAAGGCGAAGATGGTCAACTTCGGCATCGTCTACGGGCTCACCGGCTTCGGCCTCGCCGATCGGCTCAACATCCCGCGCAAAGAGGGAGAGGAATTCGTCTCGCGCTACCTGGAGCGCTTCCCCGCCGTGCGCGCCTTCCGCGAGCAGGTGGTCGAGCGGGCGCAGGAGGAAGGCTTCGTCACCACTTTGCTGGGCCGCCGCCGCTCGATCCCCGAGCTGCGCTCCGGCAACCCGAACACGCGCCGCCTCGGCGAGCGCCTCGCGGTCAACACCGTGATCCAGGGCACCGCGGCGGACATCATCAAGATCGCGATGGTGCGCTGCCAGAACGCCCTGGGCGAGGCCGGCACCAAGACCCGCCTGGTCCTGCAGATCCACGACGAGCTGCTCTTCGAGGGCCCGCCGGAGGAGATGGACGGCGCGGTCGAGCTGGTGCGGCGCGAGATGTGCGCCGCCTACCAGCTCGACCCTCCGCTCGAGGTCGACGTCGGCGTCGGCCAAGACTGGCTCGACGCCAAGTAGCCGGACCCTCAGTCAGCCAGCTCAACCTCGTCGAAGGTGGCGACGCCGTGCTCGAGCTCCAGCTCGGCCTCCTCGACGGTCGCGCCGACGATCAGGTCGGAAGCGATGCAGTTGGCGCCGGTGCCGTTGTCGTCGTGGCCGCTCGGGCCACGACCGGAGTGGGACGAACCGGGGCCGGAGTTGTCCTCGCCGTTGTTGCCGGGACCGGAGTTGTCGCCAGCGGCTTCGCCGCCGTTGTCATCTCCCGGCTCTTCGCCGTGGCCGCCGTTGTCGTCACCGGGCTCTTCGCCCTGGCCGTGGTCGTCATCCGGCTCTTCCTCGCCATGGCGGGCGCGGGTGGTGACGTCGGGCGAGTGCTCGTCCTCGCACTTGATCTTGGTCCGATCGGTGACCAGGCCGCTGACCGAGTCGCCATTGAAGAGGCCGATCGTCAGTTTGCCCGTCGCGGCGTCAAATGAGGTGATCGTGCCGGCGTTCTCGTTGCCGTCCATGACCCCGTCGTCGTCGCTGTCGCGATCACGCGGGTTGTCGCCGGCAAGGAACTCGGCGCGGTTGCGCAGGTGGTCCCGGTCCTGGTCTCGGTTGGCCTGATTCACGGTCGTCGAGAGGTGATGTCGCATCTCCCAGCGGTCCGGAATGCGGTCGTGATTGCCGTCCTTGGCCGCGGCTACCCCCGGCAGGGCGAGCAGCGCGAGTGCGCCGAGCGCGGCGGCTGCGCAGGTCGTTAGTCGGCGGGCGAGTCTCATGATTCCTCCTCGGTTTGGGGTTCCATCTGCACTGAGAACCCGCTGCCGCCGTGAGAATCACCCGAGTCATCGAAACTCGGTTCGCTTTCCCCGCCTTCCTGGCCCGAGCCGGAGTCTCCACTGCTTGGGCCGGGCCCACCGCCGGAGCTTGATCCGCTGCCCGAGCCGGAGCCACTTTCCGAAGTGGAGCCGGAGCTCTCGCTTGAAGAGCCGGAGCCAGGACCCGAGCTTCCTCCAGATCCACCGCCATGGCCGGACGAGCCGCTGCCACCAGGCGAGTCACCGCTACCGGATGAACCGCCGCTACCGGAGTCGGACGATCCGCCGGAGCTGCGCCCGGAGTGTCCGCTGCCGTTGTCGTCGCCTCCGCCGTGTCCCGAAGATCCAGAATCACCACCGTGCCCGGATCCACCGCCGTGATCGTCGCCGGTCTCGGGGTGGTGATTTCCACCGCCTCCCGGGCCGCGGTTTTCGCCGCCGCCGCCGGAGCCGTCGCTACCTGAGCTGTCGCCGGGTCCACCGTGATCGTCACCCGACCTCCCGGGGCTGTGGTCACGGCCATGGCCACCGTGGTTGTCGCCGGGCTCGGGCTCACCGCTCCGCCCAGGGCCGCCCGAGGAGCCGCCCTCGCTGGTTGCGCTCGAACCCCCACTGGTACTCGCTGCCGGCGTCGCCGAGTCGTCGGCGACGACGCCATTCGCTTGTGGCGAAGTTGAGTGATGCGGGTGGCGGTTGTGATCGATAGCCACTCCGGCACCCACCGCCCCGGCGACCAGGACCGTTGCCGCCGCCGCCTTCAGCGCAACCCCGGCACCTGCGGCTCCACCAACCCCGGCCGCACCAGCGGCGGCCTCGACCGCCGGGCTGCCGGCGGCCCCCGCCAGCAGCGCTTTCAATAGCGGCAGCGGCAGCAGCATGCCGGCGGCGTCGCGCAGCGAACGCCGCGCCCGGTAGATCGCTTGGCGAGCGCCACCGTCGCTCAGGCCCAGTGCGCTGGCGATCTCCTCGTGGCTGAGGCCTTCCAGCTCGCGCATCACGATCGCCGCTCGCTGCGCCTCTGGCAGCGATTGCAGCCGCCGAATCAGGTCGGCCAGCTCTTCGCGGCGCTCCAGCTCCTCGGCCGGGCTGGCACCGCTGGCGATCACCTCGGCCAGCGCCTCGGCCGAGGGCGGGCTGTCACGCAGGTCGTTGAGCGCGGTATTGCGGACGATGCGAAAGAGCCAGGGCCGCAGCTCGATCTCGGCGCCGTCGCGGCGTAGCGCCAGCAGCGCCTTGGAGAAGGCGTCCTGGGTGACGTCCTCGGCGCGGCCGCCGACGATCGCCGCCGCGTAGCGGGTCAGCGGCTTGCCGTAGCGGCGGATGATCTCCTCGAAGGCGTTCTCGTAGCCCTCGCGGACGAGCGTGACCAGGCGGCGATCCGGCTGCGTGCGCAGGGCCGGGCCGATGACGAAGCGGGCGGTGAATCCCTCGGCTGGTGGCGGCATCTGTGGTTCGATGGTCCCTTCGGCTTACTGAGATGAGAGCAGGCCGGTTCAAACCGGCCTGCGCGTACTGATGCAACACCGAGGAATAGCCAAGATCACGCAGCCCCCAGCGATGCAGCTCGGGAGGTGGAGCCATGGATAAGGGCCTGGCGGTCCTGCTGACGGTGGTCGCCGGCGGGCTGATCGCCCTGCAGGCGCCGATCAACGCCGGCCTGGGACGGTCCACGGGCAGCCTTCCAGCCGCGCTCGTTTCCTTCGCGATCGGCACGATCGCGCTAGCGTCGATCGTCATTCTCAGCGGTAAGGCCGGCGGCATCGGCTCGAGCTTCGACGTCAGCTGGTACTACCTGCTCGGCGGCTGTCTCGGCGCGATCTACGTCACCAACGCGCTGATCACGGTCTCGGCGATCGGGGCCGGCGGTGTGGCGGCGGCGACTATCGCCGGTCAGCTGACAGCCTCGGTCGCTATCGACCGGCTTGGCCTATTCGGCCTCGACCAGGTCGCGCTCACCCCGGAGCGCGTCGCCGGCGTCGTGCTGCTTTTGGCCGGCACCGTTCTGATCGTTCGCTGAGCCGCGCGCGAACTCGGGCGGCGCGATCTGCAGGTAGTGGCTGAAGGACCAATCGATGAAGCGCTTGTTGCCGAACAGGCGGACCAGCGGCCCGAGCAGGCGCGGCGGGATCTTCGGCACCAGCTTCTGCACCCGCAGCATCCAGCGGAACTTCCACTCGTGCGAGTCGTTGAACTCGGCGAAGCGCGCCGCCGCGGCCTCGCGGTCCTGCCAGCCGTCGGCGACGCCGCGCAGCTCGCGGCCGAGGGCGATGCCGAAGTAGAGCGCGGTGCGGATGCCCTCGGCGCTGAGCGGCAGGCAGTGCCCGGCCGAGTCGCCGGCGAAGAAGATGCCGCCCTCGGTGCCCTTGCGCAGCTTGTGGGGGATCCAGTTGCCCTGGTAGCGGACCCGCTCGGCGTCGAGATCCTCGGCCAGCAGCTCGGTCGTCTCACGCACGTGGAAGCGCGGGTCGAAGGAACCGACACCGATGCGCAGCTCGTCGCGGGCGGGGAAGCTCCAGCCGTAGCCGGCCGGTACGTAGCGGCGGTCGATCCAGATCTCCAGATCCTCGCCTTTGCCTCCGGGGTGGACCTCGAGGCCACGCGAGAGCGGCGCGTCGGGCGGCTGGTAGCCGTCGCCGTTGGCCAGCATGCGGCGCCAGCCCAGGGCGTCGACGACGAGCGGCGCCGAGATCACGCCGCGGTCGGTGTCGATCGCGATCGCGCCGTCACCGTTTGCCGCCGGCGCCCGGCCGTTGACCTTGGCGGTCTCGAAGCGGGCGTCGCAGTCGCGCCAGAGCAGGGCGCAGAGCTCGCGGTAGTCAAAGGTGGAGAAGGTGAAGGGCAGGCGGTAGCGCGAGTCGCCGTGCGGGGTGTGCATCAGCAGCGAGTCGAAGCGCTGGCGCTCGGCGTCCATCAAGCCCAGCGCTTCCATCCACACGGTTGGGATGCCACAGGCCGAGGTCTGGCGCTCGCCGATCTCGTAGCGATCGACGATCAGCACATCGGCGCCCGATCCGGCCAGCTCGCGGGCGACCGCGAGGCCGGCAAAGCTGGCACCGCAGATCAACACGTCGTGACTGCCGTCGAGCGGAGTCCGCTCCTCGCCGCGTTTGGTCGCTCGGATTGGCACCCCCGGAGCGTATCTAGACCGACACCCCCGGACGCGGAGGGGCCAGTCGCGAGATCGCCGGTCATGACTAGCGCGACTGGCCCCGAGCAGAGGAGGTGGTCGGAATGATTTCTGCAATCATGCGCCGCTGTGTCCGTGACCGATACGACCTTGACCCCTGATTCTGAGACTCCCGCCGGCTCGCCGGTTGAGGGCTCGGGAGGCTTGCTGCTCGAAATCGACGGCAAGATCGTCCCCAACTACGCGGCGACGATGGTCTCCTTCGAGGAGGGCGACGTCGTCAAGGGCAAGGTCGTGCGGATCGACAAGGACGAGGTCCTGGTCGACATCGGCTACAAGTCGGAGGGAGTCATCCCCTCGCACGAGCTCTCGATTCGCAAGTCGGTCAACCCGGCCGACGAGGTCGAGCAGGGTGAGGAGGTCGATGCCCTCGTCCTGACCAAGGAAGACGCTGACGGTCGCCTCGTCCTCTCCAAGAAGCGCGCCCGCTTCGAGAAGGCCTGGCGCCGCATCGAGGCCGCTGCCGAGTCGGGCGAACCGGTCGAGGGCAACGTGATCGAGGTCGTCAAGGGCGGCCTCATCCTCGACCTCGGGGTGCGCGGCTTCCTGCCCGCCTCGCTGGTCGACATCCGCCGCGTCCACAACCTCGACGAGTTCATGAGTCAGACGCTCGAGTGCAAAGTGATCGAGCTCAACCGCAGCCGCAACAACGTGGTGCTCTCGCGGCGCGCCGTGCTCGAGGAAGAGCGCAAGGAGGTGCGCGAGCAGATCCTCGGCCGCCTCGAGCCCGGCCAGGTCGTCGAGGGCAAGATCTCCAACATCGTCGACTTCGGCGCCTTCGTCGACCTCGACGGCATCGACGGCCTGATCCATATATCTGAGCTTTCCTGGAGCCACGTCAACCACCCGTCCGAGGTGGTGGCGATCGGCGACACCGTGCGGATCAAGGTGCTCGACATCGACCGCGACCGCCAGCGCATCTCCCTCGGCCTGAAGCAGACCCAGGAGGACCCCTGGCAGCGCGTGATCAGCGCCCACCGTCCCGGCGACGTGCTTGGCGGCACGGTGACCAAGGTGGTCGCCTTCGGCGCCTTCGTCGAGATCCTGCCCGGCGTCGAGGGCCTGGTCCACATCTCCGAGCTCGCCGACCACCACGTCGAGAGCCCCAGCGAGGTGGTTGAGCCGGGTGCCACGCTCGACGTCAAGATCCTCGAGATCGACGAGGAGCGACGCAGGCTTTCGCTCAGCATCAAGCAGGTTGAGGAGCAGAAGATGCCGATGGGCGATCTCGGCGCGCAGATTCAGGCTGCAGAGGGTTCATCTGATGAGGGCTCAGAGGCCGAGGCCGCGGGTCCTGTCGTGGACGAGGCATCCGGCGAGGTCGCCGAGGAGCCCGCTGCCGAGGAGGCCGAGCCTGTTGCCGCCGAAGAGGCCCCGGCTTCTGAGGTTGAGGAGGTTCCTGCTGCTGAGGAGACTCCAGCTGAGGTTGCTGAAGAGCCGGTTGCCGAGGCGCCTGAGGAAGAGGGCGGCGAGGAGCAGGAGGGGGAATCGGTGCAGGAGCGGCCGGATTCGCCTGATGACACCGATGAGGCCGCTGGTGAGTCCAGTGAGGCCGAGTCGCCTGCTGAGGAACCCTCCGAGTCTTAGCTCGTTGTGCCGCTGACTATCGGCTTGACCGGTGGTATTGCGGCTGGGAAGTCAGAGTCTCTCGCGGCCTTTGAGCGGCTTGGGGCGGCGACTATCTCCAGCGACGCGGTGGTCCACGAGCTGCTCGATTCCGAACCGTTGCTGGGGCGTTTGGTCGAGCGCTGGGGCCCCGAGGTGGCGCCTGAGGGGAGGGTCGACCGCAGCAAGATCGGCGAAGTCGTGTTTGCGGACCCAGGGCAGCTGAAATGGCTGGAGGCGCAGATCCATCCGCTGGTCGGCGAACGGATCGGCAGCTGGCTCGCCTCGCTGGACGAGGGCGTCGGGATTGCCGTCGTCGAGGTGCCGCTGCTCTTCGAGTCCGAGATGGAGACCGTCTTCGATACCACCGTTGCCGTCGTCACCCCCGACGAGGTTCGCCGTGCCCGCGCCGAGGCGCGCGGCCACGCGCTGGTTGGCGAGCGCGACGCGCGCCAGTTGGCCCAGGAGGACAAGGCGGCCCGCGCCGAGCACGTGATCGAGAACGACGGCACGCTCGAGCAGCTCGAGCAGCGCCTGTCCGCTCTCATCGCGAAGCTGGCTGGATGAGCCGAGCGCGAAATCGCCCCGTTACGAAACGGAGAAGGCGCCGCCTGGCGATTGGCGCCGCCTTGGTCGCCGCCGCTATCGTCGCCGGGGTGCTGCTGGCGGGGACTGTGGACAAGGCGATTCAGGAGCTGACGCTGCCGCTGAAACACGAGGACGTAATTCGTCAGCAAGCGCACGAAAAGGACGTCGATGCCGCCCTGATCGCCGCGGTCATCTACTCCGAGTCGAAGTTCAGCGATCGCACTTCGAGCGCCGGCGCCCGCGGGCTGATGCAGATCACACCGGAAGCCGCCAACGAAATCGAGCGACACAGCGGCGGCACGACCTTCAAGCTCCAGGACTTGAGCGATCCCGAAATCAACATTCGCTACGGCACCTACCTGCTGCGCGAACTGCTCGATCGCTATGACGGCGACGTGGTCGCCGCGCTCGCTGCCTACAACGCGGGGCCTGCCAATGTCGACAAGTGGGGTGGGAGCGATTTGAGCGTGGAGGGTATCCCGTTTCCCGAAACCCGTGCCTACGTCGAAGAGGTGCTCGACAAGCAGCGCGCCTACCGCGACAAGTACCCGCGGGAGCTGGGCTATTGAGCGCCGAGGCCCCACGGCCCCGCGTCGCGGCGCTGGCGCTCGCCGTCGGCCTCGTCCTGGCCGACTCCTCGATCGTCGTCCTCGCCCTGCCCGATATCTACCGCCAGCTCGACGCCAGCGTCGCCGGCGTCAGCTGGGTTCTCGTCTCCTTCAACCTGGTGATGGCGCTTGCCGCCGTGCCGGCGGCGCTGCTCGCGCGCCGGGTCGGGCCCGGCCGCGCCGCCGCGGTTGGGCTCGCGGTCTTTGCCGGCGCCGGCCTGGCCTGCGCCGTCTCGGACCAGCTCAGCACCCTGATCGCGGCCCGTTGCGTGCAGGCGCTTGGCGGCGCCCTGGCGGTCACCGCGGTGCTGGAGCTGCTGCCGGCAACGGTCGGCTCCGAGCGCCGCGCCGCAGCGCTATGGGCTACGGCAGGGGCAACCGGGGCGGCGCTGGGACCAGCGGTAGGCGGCCTGCTCACTGAGCTGGTCTCCTGGCAGTCGATCTTCCTGATCCAGGTGCCGATCGCGCTTGCCGCCGCGGTGCCGATCCTGGCCGTCGCCCGGCACGAGGCCGCCACCGGGGTGCTCTCGACCGAGTTGCGCCGGACTGGCAGGCCGCACTTTCTTGCCAACTTGGCACTGGCACTGGTCTCGGCGGCCATTGCCGGTGCCCTCTTCCTACTCGTGCTGCTGCTGATCGAAGGCTGGCGCCTGAGTCCGATCGGCGCCGCGATCGTGGTCAGCGTGATGCCGCTGGCGGCGCTGCTCGGCAGCCGCCTCAACGGGCTCGTGCCGAGCCCGCGAGCGCGCGCCGCCGCCGGCGCGATCCTCGTCTCCGGCGGGCTTGGCGGGCTGGCGCTGCTGCCCAAGGCGGAGGTTGCGCTGACCGTACCCCCACAGGTGATGATCGGGATCGGACTCGCCCTGGTGCTCTCGGCGTTGACCGAGACCGCGTTGAGCGGCCGGGCGCCGCAAGCGATTCACGGCGGCTGGACGATCTCCGCCCGCCACGCCGGCGTCGTCATCGGGATTCTCGCGGTGACGCCGATCTTCACCCACGACATCGCCCAGCAACGCCACGACGCGATCAATGCCGGCACCGCGGTGGTCCTCGACTCGAATGTGCCGCCGCTGCTCAAGCTCGATCTGGCGCAGAAAATCGCCAGTCGCCTGGACGAAGAGAAGGGCAAGGTGCCGACGATCGGTCCGGCCTTCGAACCGCTGCCCAGCGATCCCGAAGAACACGATCAGGTGGTCCAGTTGCGTGAAGAACTGCAGGACCAGCTCAACCGCGGCGCAACCCATGCCTTCAGCCCGTCCTTTGGTCTCGCTGCCCTGATCGGCCTGCTCTCGCTGATTCCGATCGGTCTGGCGCGGAAAGTGGAGCTGTGAACGCCGAGCGGCGGTCACTCTTCCTCGTCGGCGGGGCGATCGTCTCCGCCGTGCTCCTGGTCGGCATATACCTCGCCGCGGGCGGGGCTTCCTACACGCCGGAGAAGACCCAGGACCCCTGCAAGCACCGTGCCTGGCGCAACCCGGAAGGCCTGCAGCAGATCGCCGAGCAGTTCACTCTCTCGGCCCTCGACGGCGCCGCCTGTCAGCTTGGGGTCAGCCGCGAGACCCTGGCCCAGGCTCTGGCCTCGCCGGAGTCACGCGAACGCTTCAAAGAGCGTTATGACATCAGCGACGCCAAGCTGGCAAAGGCAGTCAGGGCCGGCCTGCTGCGCGCCGTCGACGATGCCGAAGAAGCCGGTGCGTTGAATCCGATCCTGGCCGCGCCGTTGCGCGAAACGCTGCGCAGCATCCCGCTCGATCAGGCGATCGAACTGATCAACAACGCCGAATCCCTGCTCAACAACGTCGAAGGTTTCCTCGGCCCTGCCCAGGAACTGCTCGAAGGATTCCTGCCCTAGCTTCGGGCGTTACTTCTTGATCTGAAATTTGCTCTTGCCGGGCAGCCAGGTGACGCCCTCGCAGAGCTGTTCCGGGGTGGTGTCGAGGGAGCCGGCGAGCTTGACGATCGTGCCCAGTCGGGGCTCGCGGCCACCGCGCTCGAGCAGGGAGATCTCGGTGCGGTGCAGATCGCAGCGGAAGCCAAGCTCCTCCTGCGAGACCCCCTTCGCCTTGCGCGCTTTACGCAGATTAATTGCGAAACGTTCGCGTGGTTTCATTCGGGCGATTCTCTGTCTGCGAAGACAGAAGGGCTACAGCCAAAAACATTCGCAGACAAAACCACACGTTTATATACGGATCAGGCGCGTGTGGCGCGCCAGACCCAGAGCATCGCCAGTGGCTGCAATGGCAGCCTCGCCCAGAGTGCCCAGCGCGGGACCCGCTTCAGGTCAAGTCCTCGCACCTGCTCCGGGTTGGCCGCCATGTGCACGTTGGCGGGGAAGACCGCGACGAGCAGGGCCAGCAGCCACCAGCGGGCGAAGCGGCGGGTCGAGGGCTTCGCCACTGCGAGGCCGCCGACGATCTCGGCGATGCCGCTGACCACAACCGCCTCATGGTGGCGGGGCAGCGAGGGCGGCATCATCGCCTCGTAGCTGCGCGGGATGACGAAGTGCATCGTCCCGGTAAAGGCGAAGAATCCGGCCAGGGCCTTCTGCGAACGCGTCATCGCGCGCAGTCTTCCAGCATTTGAAATTCAAGGCCACCTCGAAGGGCACCGATACGGGTAGTGCTCATGTTGAAGCCAAATTCGAAGCTTGCCGTGCCGATTGTCGTCGGCACCCGTCCAGAGGCGATCAAGCTGGTGCCGATCATCCTTGCCCTGCGGGAGAGCGAGCACTACGAGCCGATCGTCGTCTCCACCGGCCAGCACAACCGCATGGTCGACTACATCTTCGAGTTGGCCGGGATCAAGTCCGACGTGGTGCTCTGGGCGGGCTCGCGCCGCGCCAACCTCAACGAACGCGTCTCCTCGGTGATGCGCCGCTTCGAAGACTTCTGCGTCGATCGCTTCGAGATGGAGCCCGACGCCGTGCCGACCGTCGAGGACACCCTGCAGGGCCGCCGCCCCGCCACGGTGCTGGTCCACGGCGACACCAGCTCGGCGATGGCCGCCGCCCTCGCCTCCTTCCACCTGCGCATCCCGGTGATGCATGTCGAGGCCGGCCTGCGCGCCGGCAGTGGCAATCTGACTCCCTTCCCGGAGGAGCTCAACCGGCGGGTGATCTCGACCATCGCCAGCCTCCACTTCGCGCCCACCTTCGCCAACCTGCAGAACCTGGCGCGGGAGAACGTGCCGGTCTCGCAGGTGTTCGTCACCGGCAACAGCGGCATTGATGCGCTCCAGTGGGCCTCGAAGATGGACGTCGACTTTGCTGACCCCAAGCTGCAGGAGATCCACGACAGCGACGCCCGGGTCGTCGTCGTCACTGCCCACAGGCGCGAGAACTGGGGCGACGGCCTGCGTGGAATCGCTGCCGGCGTGGCGCGTCTCGCCGCCGAGCATCCCGAGGTGCGTTTCGTTCTTCCCGTGCATCCCAACCCGAAGGTGCGCGAGGTACTGGTCGAGAACCTCGAAGGCCTCGACAACGTCCTGCTCGGCGAGCCACTTGGCTACGCCACCTTCTCGCGCCTGCTCAGGCGCTGCGACATGGTGATCACCGACTCGGGCGGTGTCCAGGAAGAGGCGCCTTCGCTGGACAAGCCGGTGCTCGTGGCCCGTGAGACGACCGAGCGGACGGAGGGGCTGGAAGCCGGCACGCTGCGCCTCGTCGGCACTGACCCGGAGCGGATCTTCGCCGAGGGCAATCGCTTGCTAAACGACCCGATCGCCTACAGCGAGATGGCCGAGGCGGAAAACCCCTACGGCGACGGTCACGCGGCCGAGCGGATCGTCGCGGCGCTCGAGCACCTGCTTCTCGGTGGCACCTCGCCGAGTCCTTTCGGCTCTGGCTACACCCGCTCGGCGGTGGCACAGGCTGCCGGCTTCGAGCCGGCGGAACTACCGCAGTTCGATTCTCTGATCGGTGTGGTCGAGGCGCTGGCAGAGGCCGAAGTTCTCGATCGCGAGTAGCCGATGTCAGCCGTGATCCTTCCCTTCGAAGGGCTCTCGGCGGGCTGGCTGGCGCTTTTCTGCGTCTGTCTCGCCGTCGTCATCGGCATGTTCGTCTGGTCGGCGGTGCTCTTCGTGCGTGCGCTCAGCTCGGCGCGCCTGGCGCCGACGGCGCCCGCCGACGGCGCCGAGGCGTTCTCCTGGGTCTTCCTCGTGCCGGCCCTCGACGAGGAGGTGACGATCCGCGACAGCGTCGAGCGTCTGCTCAGCCTCGATCTGTCCCACCGCCGCGTGATCGTGATCGACGACGCCTCCGAGGACCGCACCGCCGAGGTCCTGGCGAGCATCTCGCACCCCGATCTCGCCGTGCTCCCGCGCACGCTGCCGAATGCCCGCCAGGGCAAGGCCGCCGCGCTCAACTACGCCTACCAGTCGCTGGCCGAGCTCGATGATCGCGAGCGCACGGTGGTCGTCATCATCGACGCCGACGGCCGGCTCGATCGCGAAGCGCCGCGCTTTGCCGCCTCCCAGTTCGAGGCAGACCCGGCCGTCGGCGGCGTCCAGTCGCTGGTGCGGATCTACAACCGTGGCCACTTCCTCACCTGGCTCCAAGACCTCGAGTTCTCGGTCTACGGCTACCTCTTCCAGGCCGGTCGCGACGACTGGGGCACCGCCGGCATGGGCGGCAACGGTCAGTTCAATCGGCTCAGCGCCCTCGACGACATCGCCGACGGCGTCGGGCCGTGGCGGGACCGCCTCACCGAGGACCAGGACCTCGGACTGCGCTTGATCGCGCGCGGCTGGAAGGGCCGCCAGGAGCTGCGGGCGACGGTCGACCAGCAGGGCCTCTCGCGACCGCGGCGCTTGCTCAACCAGCGAACCCGCTGGTCCCAGGGCAACCTGCAGGCGATGGACCTGCGCGGCGAAGTGCGGCGGGCGCCCTTCCCCCGCGGCGCCCGCTTCGAGCTGCTGATCTACCTGCTGATGCCGTTCTGGCAGGGGATCATCGGGGTCGGTCTGCTCGCGGCGCTGTATCTCGCCGCCAGCGGCAGCGCGCCCTTCTGGGGCGGTGGTCCGACTTGGCAGCTCGGCTTCTTCTACCTGCTCGCTTTCGGCGGCACGATCCTCGGCTGTGTCGCCGCCCGTGCCTCGCGCGGACCGCTCGGCTGGCTGCAGGGATTGCTGGTGGCGCAGGTCTACGCGCCCTACACCTGGTTCCTCTGGCCGGTCCTGGTTCGCTCGAGCTGGCGTCAGCTGCGGGCGCAGGATGACTGGGCGAAGACGGCGCGCGAACCGCTCGGCTCCGACGAGGAGCGGACGGACGGCCACGCTATCGTCACCTGAGTGCCCGATTTCGAGCTCAACCCGGCCTACACGCCGACCGCTGACCAGCCCAAGGCGATTGCCGGTCTGGCCGAGGGCCTAGCGGCAGGAGATCGCTTCCAGACCCTGCTCGGCGCCACCGGCACCGGCAAGACCTTCACGATGGCGGCGACGATCGCCGCGGTGCAGCGGCCCTCGCTGGTGATCGCCCACAACAAGACTCTGGCGGCGCAGCTCTGCAACGAGTTCCGCGAGTTCTTCCCGGAGAACCAGGTCGAGTACTTCGTCTCCTACTACGACTACTACCAGCCCGAGGCCTACGTGCCGGCCCAGGACCTCTACATCGAGAAGGACTCCTCGATCAACGACGAGATCGACCGCCTGCGCCACGCCGCCACCGCGGCCCTCTTCGCCCGCCGCGACGTGATCATCGTCGCCTCGGTCTCCTGCATCTACGGGATCGGCTCACCCCAGGTCTACAACGAAAAAATGCAGCTCTTCAAAGTCGGCGACGAGATCGATCGCGACGAGGTGCTGCGCAAGCTGGTCAAGATGCAGTACCAGCGCAACGACTCGGTGCTCGGCCGCGGCGCCTTCCGGGTGCGCGGCGAGGTGCTGGAGATCATGCCCTCCTACGCCGAGTCGGCGTACCGGATCGCTCTCTTCGGCGATGAGATCGAGGGGATCCAGCACTTCGACCCGCTGACCGGCGAGGTCCTCGACACGATCGATCACGTCTCGGTTTGGCCCGCCTCCCACTACGTGACCAGGGACGAGACGCTGGAGCGGGCGGTCGACGAAATCCGCAACGAACTGAATTCGCGCACGGCCGAGCTCGAGGCCGAGGGCAAGCAGCTGGAGGCGCACCGGTTGCGCCAGCGCACCGCCTACGACATCGAGATGCTGAAAGAGATCGGCTTCACCTCGGGGATCGAGAACTACTCGCGCATCCTCGACGGCCGCCCCGAGGGCAGCCCGCCGCACACGTTGATCGACTACTTCCCCGACGACTTCGTCGTCTTCGTCGACGAGTCCCATCAGACGGTGCCGCAGATCGGCGGCATGTATGAGGGGGATCGCTCGCGCAAGCAGACCCTGATCGACTACGGCTTCCGCCTGCCCTCGGCAATCGACAACCGGCCGCTCAAATTCGGCGAGTTCCTCGAACGGGTGCCGCAGCTGGTCATGGTCTCGGCCACGCCTGGCCCCTTCGAGCGGACCGAATCGACGCGCACGGTCGAGCAGATCGTCCGCCCGACGGGGATTATCGACCCCGAGATCGAGGTACGCGCAACCCGCAATCAGATCGATGACCTGATGAACGAGATCAAGGGGATCGCCGAGGCCGGCGACCGCGTCCTGGTCACCACCTTGACCAAGAAGATGGCCGAGGATCTGACCAATTACCTGCTCGAGTACGGGATCAAGGTCCGCTACCTGCACTCCGAGATCGACACCCTGGAACGGATTCAGATCATCCGCGACCTGCGGCTCGGCGAGTACGACGTGCTGGTCGGGGTCAACCTGCTGCGCGAGGGCCTCGACCTGCCCGAGGTCTCCCTGGTGGCGATCCTCGACGCCGACAAGGAGGGCTTCCTGCGCGGCGAGACCAGCCTCGTGCAGACGATCGGCCGGGCGGCGCGAAACGTCAACGGCCGGGTGCTGATGTACGCTGACAAGGAGACCGACGCGATGCGGGCGGCAATGCGCGAGACCGACCGCCGGCGAGCGATCCAGCTCGCCTACAACGAGGAGCACGGGATCACGCCGGCGACCGTGCGCAAGGGAATCTCCGAGATGAGCGAGTTCCTGGCGATGGAGGACCGGGCGCCGCGCAAGCGCCGCGGCAAGAAGGCCGGCGAGTTCGCCGATCCGGACGAGCTGGAGCGCACGATCGTCACCCTCGAGGAGGAGATGCTGGCCGCCGCTGATGACCTGCGCTTCGAGGAGGCGGGGCGGCTCCGTGACGAGCTCAAGGAGCTGCGCCGCGACCTCGACGGGATGCGGGCGGGGGCCTGACGACCCCCGCCGCTGGGCCCGTTCAGGCCAGGACCTTGGCCGCCTTGGCGCTGTCGCCGTAGAACTCGCCGCGGACGATCTTGCCGTCGGCGAACTTCATCAGGTGGGCAAACGGCGCTGTGAAGCTGTCGCCGTTGTGACCCGCTCTCTGCGTCCCTTTCACCACCACCCACTCGCCGGCGTCGATGAACTCCTCCGGCTCGACGCTGAACGACGACCAGTAGTTGGGGATCTGGGTGAAGTTGCCGAGAATCGCGTCCCGGCCCTGGGTTTCGCCGCCAAGTGGCAGCTCGTCAGACGTCAGCCAGGTGCTGTCCTCCGACAGCATTTCCTTCAGCGCTTCCAGGTCGCCGCGGCCAAAGGCCTCGTAGCTGGCTCGGGCGGCATCGACGTTGGACATCTTTTCCTCCTCGGTTGCTGACCCCGCCCGACAGCGACGCTACCGCTGTCCGCGTAATACGCAAGCAGGCTTAACCAATCCAGGCGTGGGCCGGCGTTTAGTCCTGCATATCCTGCGCCCATGGCTGTCGACGTAACCGAAGCGACTTTCGACCGCGACGTGATCGAGCTCTCGCGGCAGACCCCCGTCGTGGTGGATTTCTGGGCCGAGTGGTGTGGGCCCTGTCGGACCCTGGGGCCGGCGCTGGAAGCGGCGGAGGCGAGCCGCGGCGGTCGGGTGTTGCTGGCCAAGGTCGACGTTGACGCCAGTCAGGGGCTCTCGGCCCGCTTCGGTGTCCAGGGCATCCCCGCAGTCAAGGCTTTTCGCGATGGCGAGGTCGTCGACGAATTCGTCGGCGCCGTGCCCAAAGCCAAGGTCGAAGAGCTCTTCGACTCGCTCGTCCCCTCGCGCGCCGACGAGCTGCTGGCCGCGGGCGACGAGCTCTCCCTGCGCGAGGCGTCCGAACTGGAGCCGCGGCGTGCCGACATCGCCGTCGCCCTTGCCCGCAAGCGGCTCGAACGTGGGGCGGAGGACGATGCCCTCGGTGCGGTTGAGGGCCACGAGGGCGATTTCGCCGCCGAGGGAATTGCCGCGCGCATTGGCTTGAGCAAGAACGGAATCGCCACCGAGGCCTTCGAGGCGCTCGATCGTGGTGACACCGAGGGTGCACTCGATGCCCTGCTCGAGCAGTTCCCCAACGCCGATGAGGACACACGAGAGCAACTCCGTCGTGCCATCGTCGGCATCCTCACCGACCTCGACCCGGGTGACCCAACCGCAGCGAGCTACCGCCGTCGCCTGGCCGCAGCCCTCTACTGAGGTTAGGTTGATCGGGTGCAATGCGTCGAGCACGTAATTCATGCTGCCGATGGACGCTTGCTTTCGGTGCGCACGGCGGGACCGCCTAAAGGCGACTGCGTCTTCTTTCTTCATGGGACTCCCGGGGTGCGTGACATGTACGGTCCTGACCTCGAGGAGGGCGCTCGCCGCGGCTTGCGATACCTCACTTACTCGCGTCCCGGCAGTGGAGGATCGGATCGTCAGCCCGGCAGGTCGGTCGTGGATTGCGCCTCGGACATAGCCGCAATCGCAGATCAGATCGGCGCCAAGAGGTTCTACCTGGTCGGCGAATCTGGGGGTGGCCCGCACGCGTTGGGCTGTGCGGCCTTATTGCCTGATCGAGTTCGAGCCGTGGCGCTGCTTGCGTCGTGCGCGCCTGCTGATGCTGAGGGACTGGACTGGATGGCGGGCATGGGTCGAGGCAACCACAAGGAGTTCGGTGCGGCGCAAGAAGGGCCCGGCGCGCTGGAGAAGTATCTGGAAAATGAAATCCGCGAGCTGCGTTCCGTTGAGACCGTGGCTCAGCTTCGGGCCGCGCTCGACGAGCATCTGTGCGAGGCCGACCGCATCGTTATCAACAGCGACTTCGGAGGGTTTCTGTTGGACGCCTGGAAGCGAATCGCCGAAGACGGTTTTTGGGGCTGGTTTGACGACGACTTGGCGCTATATGGAGATTGGGGCTTCGAGCTTGATGAGGTTGTCGCTCCGGTCACCGTTTGGCAGGGGTGCGATGACTTGATAGTCCCGTTGGCCCATGGTCAGTGGCTGGCGAAAAATCTGCCGAACGCGGATTTCCGCTTGCTCCCTGGCGTCGGGCATATCTCGCTCGTCGCAGGGGGCTATGGCGCAATTCTTGATGCCCTGATCGCATCCGGAGCGTAACTCCGCTCGCGATCGAGCCCGGCGCGGTGGCGGGCGCCAAAAGCCGCACCTTGCGGGCATCAAAGGGGAACATCTGTTCGTCTGCGTAGAATCGACGGCAGTGGCCGCTTCTGAGCGAATCGTCATCTCGGGAGCGCGGGAGCACAACCTCAAGGACATCGATGTTGAGCTGCCGCGCGACGCGCTGATTGTGATCACCGGGCTCTCGGGCTCCGGCAAGTCGAGCCTTGCCTTCGACACGATCTACGCCGAGGGCCAGCGGCGCTACGTCGAGTCGCTCTCGGCATACGCCCGTCAGTTCCTCGGCCTGATGGAGAAGCCCGACGTCGACTCGATCGAGGGGCTCTCGCCGGCGATCTCGATCGACCAGAAGACGACCTCGCGCAATCCGCGCTCGACCGTCGGCACGGTGACCGAGATCCACGACTACCTGCGGCTGCTCTGGGCGCGGATCGGCGTTCCGCACTGTCCCGAGTGCGGGGCCGAGATCACCGGCCAGACCCAGGAGCAGATTGTCGACCGGCTGATGACGCTCGAGGAGGGGAGCAAATTCACCGTGATGGCGCCGGTGGTTCGGGGCCGCAAAGGCGAGTACGGAAAGCTGCTCGAGCAGTTCCGGCTGGAGGGCTACTCGCGGGTCAAGATCGACGGCGAGCTGCGACGGCTCGACGAGGACATCGTGCTCGACAAGAAATACAAACACGACGTCGCCGTCGTCGTCGACCGGCTGGTGATGAAACCCGATTTGCGCCGGCGCCTCTCCGAGTCGGTCGAGGCCGCCGCCGGTCTAGCCGCCGGCCTGGTCGAAGTCGAGATGGTCGACGCCGAGGCCGAGCCGCTGCTCTTCTCCGAGCAGTTTGCCTGCCTCAACTGCGGCACCTCGATCCCGGAGCTGGAGCCGCGGATCTTCTCCTTCAACTCGCCCCACGGTGCCTGCGAGCGCTGCCACGGGCTCGGCTTCCAGCGCGTGATCGACCCCGAGCTGGTCGTGCCCGACCCGACGCTCTCACTCGGCGAGGGGGCCCTGCAGCCCTGGAACCGCGGCATCACCGCCTACTGGAAGCGGCTGATCGCCTCGGTCGCCGAGGCCTATGAAATCGACGTCGACAAGCCTTGGGCAAAGCTGAAGAAACTGGAGAAAGAGGTCTTCCTCTACGGCACCGGCACGGAGCGCCACCAGGTCAGCTACACCAACCGCTTCGGCCGCCGCCGCTCCTACAAAGTGCGCTTCGAGGGGATCGTCAACAACCTCGAGCGGCGCTACGAAGAGACCGACTCGGAGTCGAACCGCGAGCGGATCGAGAGCTACATGGCCGAGCAGCCGTGTCCCGACTGCAAGGGCGCCCGCCTGCGCCCGGAGAGCCTCGCGGTCAAGGTCGGCGGGATCAGCATCGCCGAGTTCAGCGACAAGTCGGCGCGCGGCGCGGCGGAGTGGATTAACGATCTGGAGATGACCGAGACCGAGCGGGCGATCGCGCGGCTGATCGTGCGCGAGATCTCCGAACGGCTCGCCTTCCTCGAGAACGTCGGCATCGGCTACCTCTCGCTCGGCCGCTCGGCCCGCTCGCTCTCCGGCGGCGAGGCGCAGCGGATCCGCCTCGCGACCCAGATCGGCTCCAGCCTGGTCGGCGTCATGTACGTGCTCGACGAGCCCTCGATCGGCCTGCACCAGCGCGACAACGAGAAGCTGATTGCCACCCTCGACCGCCTGCGCGACCTCGGCAACACCGTGATCGTGGTCGAGCACGACGAGGGCACGATGATGGCCGCCGACCACCTGGTCGATCTCGGCCCCGGTGCTGGCGAACACGGCGGCTATGTGATCTCTGCCGGCACGCCGGCCGAAGTGGCCAAGGACGCCGCCTCGTTGACCGGCCAGTACCTCTCTGGCAAGCGCAAAATCGAGCTGCCCGAGGAGAGGCGCAGCCCGAATGGCGCGCTGCTGGTCCGCGGCGCCCGCGAACACAACCTCAAGAACGTCGACGTCACCGTTCCGCTTGGCGTCTTCTGCTGCGTCACCGGCGTCTCCGGTTCGGGCAAGTCGACCCTGGTCAACGAGACCCTGCACCACTCGGTCGCCAACCGCCTGCACCAGGCGAAGCTGCGGCCCGGCGCCCACGATGGCGTTGACGGGCTCAGCCAGATCGACAAGATCATCAACATCGACCAGTCGCCGATCGGCCGCACGCCGCGCTCCAACCCGGCCACCTACACCGGCGTCTTCGACCACATCCGCCAACTCTTCACCCAGACCCAGGAGTCGCGGGCGCGCGGCTACAAGCCGGGGCGCTTCAGCTTCAACGTCAAGGGCGGGCGCTGCGAGGTCTGCCGCGGCGACGGTCAGATCAAAATCGAGATGCATTTCCTGCCCGACGTCTACGTGCCCTGCGAGCAGTGCCACGGCAAGCGCTACAACCGCGAGACGCTCGAGGTCCGCTTCAAGGGCAAGAACATCGGTGACGTGTTGGAGATGTCAGTTGAGGAGGCGGTCGAGTTCTTCGAGAACGTGCCCAAGATCGCCCGTCGCCTGCGCACCCTGCACGACGTCGGCCTCGACTACATCCGCCTCGGTCAGGCGGCGACGACGCTCTCCGGCGGCGAGGCTCAGCGGATCAAGCTGGCAACTGAGCTCTCCAAGGTTGCCACCGGCAACACCCTCTACATCCTTGACGAGCCGACCACCGGTCTCCACTTCGCCGACGTGCAGCGCCTGCTCGAGGTGCTCGGCCGCCTCGTCGACGCCGGCAACACCGTGGTCGTGATCGAGCACAACCTCGATGTGATCAAGACCGCCGACCACCTGATCGACCTCGGTCCCGAGGGTGGCGAAGAGGGTGGAGAGGTGGTCGCTACCGGCACCCCGGAGGAGGTCGCCGCGGTGGCGGGCTCCTACACCGGTCGCTTCCTCGCCGAGTTGGTCGAGCCGGCTAAGCCGAAGCGGGCCTCGCGCAAGCGGCGCGAGCCGGTCGCCGCCTAGTAGTTAGCTCTGTTGTCCTGGCCACGATGGCCAGCACGGTGGCAGAGCGTTGGCCGTAGTGCGGAAACCCCTGCATAAAAACGCAGGACGGGGGGTATGGTCGAATTGGGCGCAGGGCCAACAAAGGAGGAATTGATGTCCGGTTCAGCTGCGGTGAAGCGAATCGCGATCCCCATGGGTGTATTGATCGCGTTGGTCCTGGTTGTCGCGGGTTGTGGCGGGAGCAGTGGGGGCGGTGGCACCAAGATCGCTTTGCTCCTGCCGGAAAACGAGACACCCCGCTACGAAACCAACGATCGGCCCGACTTCGAAAAAGCGGTTGAAAAACAGTGTGAAGACTGCGAAGTCCTCTACAGCAATGCCGGAGGCGACGCGCAAAAGCAGCAGAGCCAGGCGGAAGCGGCGCTGACCCAGGGGGCAGAAGTCCTCGTCGTCGACCCGCAGGACTCCAAGTCGGCGGCGGCGATCGCCGAAAAGGCAAGCGCCCAGGGCGTCCCGGTGGTCAGCTACGACCGCCTGATCGAAAACGGTGAAGTTGACGCCTACGTCTCCTTCGACAATGAAAGAGTCGGCGAACTTCAGGCCGAAACACTGGCGAAAAAGCTGAAAGAAGACGGCAGCGCCAGTGGCCCGATCATCATGATCAACGGCGACCCGGCCGACCCCAACGCCGCCGGGTTCAAGGCCGGCGCCCACAAGGGGTTCGATGCCGCCGGGGTGAAGATCGCGAAGGAATACGACACTCCTGGCTGGAGCGCGGAAAACGCCCAGCGCGAGGCTCAGCAGGCGATCACCGCGCTCGGCAACAACGGCTTTGCCGCCATTTACGCCGCCAACGATGAAACCGGCGGTGGCGCGATTGCGGCGATGAAGGGAGCCGGGATCAAGCCGGAAGAAAAGCCCGTCACCGGACAGGACGCGACGGTGGCCGGACTGCAGCGCATCCTCGCCGGCGAACAGTTCATGACTGTCTACAAGGAAATCGAACCGGAGGCCACGATCGCCGCCGAATTTGCCGTCGCTCTCGCAGAAGGCAAAGAACTGCCGCAGAGCAAAGTCACGGAAGAAATCAACAACGGCAAGGCCAAGGTTCCCTCGGCGATCCTCGAACCGGTCGCGGTGACCAAAGATAACGTCAAGTCCACGGTGGTGGCCGACGGTTTCGTCAGCGCCGGGGAACTCTGCACGAGCGCTTTCCAGACCGCATGCAAAGAAGCGGGAATCTCGGGCTGAGATGAGCAACGACGCTCCCCTCCTCGAGCTGGAAGGGGTTAGCAAGCGATTCGGCCCGGTCCAAGCCTTGGACCGGGTCGACTTCGCCGTCCACGCTGGCGAGGTGATCGGCCTGGTCGGCGACAACGGCGCCGGCAAGTCGACCTTGGTCAAGACGATCGCCGGCATCCACGCCGCCGACACCGGCAAGATCCGCTTCGCTGGCGAGGAGGTCTCGATAACCAGGCCCCAGGACGCGACTGAACTGGGGATAGCGACCGTCTACCAGGACCTTGCCCTCTGCGACAACCTCGACGTCGTCGCCAACCTCTTCCTTGGCCGCGAGGAGGTCTCGCCCGGTGCCGGCACGATCTCGCGGCAGCTCGACGAGTCGCGGATGGAGCACCAGACCGGCGAGCTGCTCTCCAACCTCGCCGTGACGATCCCGAGCCTGCGCAGCGAGGTCGGGACCCTCTCCGGCGGGCAGCGACAGCAGGTCGCGGTCGCCCGTTCGCTGCTGGGGGAGCCCAAGGTGGTGCTGCTGGACGAGCCGACGGCGGCGCTCGGTGTTGCCCAGACCGCGCAGGTCCTCAACCTGATCAGGCGGCTGCGCGAGCGCGAGCTCGGCGTCGTCGTGATCAGCCACAACCTGGTCGACGTCTTCGAGGTCGCCGACCGGATCGTCGTGCTCAGGCTGGGCCGGGCCGCAGGAGAGTTCGAGGCCGACGCAACCACGGAGGAGCACGTCGTCTCGGCGATAACCGGCGTCGGCTCCGACGGCGCCAAAGAGAAAGACGAGGGGGCCGGGTCATGAGCGACGCCGCCGCCGCTGCCGAGAGCACCGAGGGCGGGGTCACTCCGCGGCCGAAGGAGACGATTCGCCGACTGATCCAGGGCGACCTCGGTTCGTTGCGCGTGGTGATCGGCCTGGCGCTGATCTGGGCGATCTTCCAGTTCGAGAACGACCGCTTCCTCTCAGCCCAGAACCTGACCAACCTGATGCTGCAGATCACCGCCACGGGGCTGATCTCGATCGGCGTCGTCTACGTGCTGCTGCTGGGCGAGATCGACCTCTCGGTCGGCGCCGTCAGCGGTCTGGCCGCTGCCGTCATGGCCGTTCTCAACGTCCAGCATGGCTGGAGCCCCTACCTGGCGATCGCCGCCGCGGTCGCGGTCGGGATGGTGATCGGCGTGCTCCAGGGCTCTCTCTTCAGCCGCTTCGTCGTCCCCTCCTTCGTCGTCACCCTCGCCGGCCTGCTGGCTTGGCAGGGGGCGCTCCTGCAGGTCCTCGGCCAGACCGGGACGATCAACCTCACCGATCCGGTGATCACCGGTCTCGCCAACACCTTCTACTCCGAAACGGTGGGCTGGATCTTTGCCGCGATTGTGATCGGGCTCTACGGCGCTGTCCTCTTCCTCGGGCATCGACGACGAGTCGCAGCCGGGCTCGACAGCGAGAACCTCGCCGCGCTCGGCCTCAGGTTCGGCCTGGTCGCCGTGATCACGATCGTCGCCACCGCGGTCCTCAACTCCGATCGCGGCGTGCCGCTGGCGGTGATGATCCTGCTCGCCTTCGTGGTCGGGATGGAGTACGTGGTCAAGCGGACCGGGTTCGGCCGTCACGTCTTCGCTGTCGGCGGTAACGCCGAGGCCGCGCGCCGCGCCGGCATCCCCGTCAACCGCATCCGCGTTGCGGTCTTCGGGATCTCCGGCACGATGGCGGCGATCGGCGGCATCCTCGCCGCCTCCCGCCTGCTTGCCGTCAACCAGAACTCCGGCGGCAACGAACTGCTGCTGCTGGCGATCGCCGGGCCGGTGATCGCGGGGACCAGCCTCTTCGGCGGCAGGGGATCGGTCTGGACGGCGCTGCTGGGTGCCCTGGTGATCGGCTCGATCTCCAACGGGATGGACCTGCTGGCGCTCTCCTCGGCGGTCAAGTTCATGGTCACCGGCGGGGTCCTGCTGCTGGCCGTGATCGTCGACGCGATCGCCCGCCAACAGCGCCAGGGCTCAGGGCGCGTTTAGCTGGCGAAGAGCAGCGAGGCGCCGATCGCGCCGCCGAGGTCGCCGAGCGAGGCGACGCGGATCGCCGGAGGCCGTTCGTTGACGAAGAGGTGCTTGTCCATCTCCGCGGTGAGCGGGTCCATATAGCGCTCGCCAAAGCGCACGCCCAGGCCGCCGCCGATGATCACTGCCTCGGGATCGAGCAGGTTGATCGCCGAGGCGACTCCGGTGCCGAGTGCCTCGATTGCCCGGTCGATCAGCTTCTCGGCGAGCTCGTCGCCATGGTCCAAGGCTCGCTCCCAGATGCCGCTGGTCAATCGCGGTTTCTCGTGCTTACGCATCAGCTTGAAGAGGTCGGTCTTGGTGCCCTCTTCGTGCTGGCGGCGCGCCTCGGCTTCCATCGCCGAGCGACCGGCATAAGCCTCCATGCAGCCCTTGCGCCCGCAGGGGCACTTGGCGCCGCCGCGCTTGACCACCATGTGGCCGATCTCCCCAGCAGCGCCGCGGCCGAGCCAGGGCTTGCCGTCGAGGACGATGCCGCCGCCGACGCCGGTTCCCCAGAAGACCCCGATCAGGCTCTGGAACTGGCGGCCGGCGCCGAGGTGGAACTCGGCTTCGGTCGCGACCTGAACGTCATTGCCGATCCGCACCGGCGCGCCAAGCGCCTTCGAGAGGGTCTCACCGAGCGGGAAGCTGCCCTCCCAACCGGGCAGGTTGCGGGCGCCGCTGACAACGCCGGTCTTGCCGTCGGCATCGCCCGGTGAGCCGACCCCGACTCCCTGCAGCTCGCTCGGCTCGACGTCGGCGGCCGTGGCCGCCTCGCGCAGGGCGGCCTCCATCGCCTTGGCGACGTCTTCCGGGCCACCCGAGGTGGGGGTTGGGTGGCGCGCTTCGCCCAGCACCTCGCCGCCGGCGGAGACGATCGCCGTCTGGATCTTGGTGCCGCCAAGGTCGATGCCGCCGCGCAGATCAGCCACGTGCGTCAGTCTATGTCCCGGTGCAGAGGGGATGGCGGATCTGGTGGGCGAAGCGGCGCTGGTATGAGCGCAACCGGCGGCTTGGCCGGCGCTGGCGCCTGGCACGACACGCTGCCAGCGGCGGCTTCTTCATCCGCCAGCCGCTCGAGGGAGAGGCACTCGAGGCACTCGAGGAGGGCCGCCTTCGCATCGGCGAAGGCACGCTGCTGGAGCCCGGCTGCTGGCTGACGCTGGCGCCGGCGGCCCGCATCGAGATCGGCGAAGACTGCTTCCTCAATCGAAACACGATGCTTGCGGCACTGGAGTCGATCGAGATCGGTGATCACACGATGTTCGCCAACGGATGTTTCGTCGGCGATTCTTCACACCGTTTCGATGACCCCGATACGCCGATCACCCAGCAAGGCTTCACCAGCAAGGGCCCGGTCAGGATCGGCTCCAACTGTTGGTTCGGCGTCAACTGCGTGGTAACCAGCGGGGTGAGCATCGGCGATCGCTGTGTGATTGGTGCGAACTCGGTAGTGACACGTGATCTTTCGCCGGGGACGATCGCTGCCGGTGTTCCGGCAAAGCCGATTGGAGAGGTGAATCTCTCCTGACTTTATACGCATAACGGTGTGTTTACTAAGTAATACTTGACATATTCAAAGTAAGTGGAATAGGTTCGTGGCGCTTTGGCGACCCCGCTCCGATCCCCGATCCTGACGACACCCCGCGTTCGCCACCGTAAGAGCACCGAGAAGCTGGGGTCCGATCAGCTCAAAGCCCTGCGCGAAGGGTTCGCCGCGATCAAGAAGCTGCACGACACCAACGGCTTCTGGTTTTGGGCCGAACTGCACGGTGCGCCGAAGAACAAATGCGAGCACTCACCCGAAAACGGATACGACAACCTCTTCCTGCCATGGCACCGGGCCTATCTCTACCGGCTCGAGCTTGCCCTGCAGACCAAAGTCCCGGGCGCGACCTTGCCCTGGTGGGACTGGACGACGACGCGTGCCAGCGGTGGCGTCCCGGCGATTTATGAGGACATCGAAGGGAAGGAAAACCCGCTCGCCGGCGGTGACTTTCCGCCGCTGATCGCCGAAGCTACCCGGGCCCGAGGGTGGCCAGATCACACCTGGCGCGAACCGGCAAACCCGAATCGCCTGCCGACCCGGGACGAAGTGGAAAGGATCCTTGAGCTCAAAAGCTTCGACGATTTCTCGAAAGCCCTAGAGGAACACCTTCACAACAAGGTCCACGAATGGGTTGGCGGTTCGATGGGGATGGTTGCTATCGCTGCCTACGACCCGCTCTTCTGGGCGCATCACACCATGGTCGACCGGCTCTGGTACCTCTGGCAGGTCTTACATTCGGCCCGCGGCCCACGGCCGGGCATTTGGCACAGGATCCTGCGCGGCGGACTCGACCTGACGGTCGGCGACGTCCTCGATACGCACGCGCTCGGCTACGACTACGCGGCGAGCACCGCAAGCCGGGAGGTCGAATCCTGATGGAGCGTTACTCGACTCCGCCCGACAAACCCTTTGCCGTGCCGGTCTGGGAGGGGCAGCCAGAGTTTCAGCGTGCTGACCTGCAGCTTCACGGTGTCGGTCATCGTGGTGATTCCTACGAGGGCCGGATCTTCTTCGACGCACCCAATGCGACCCCGGCGACGCCGCTGGAGCTCGATGCCGGCTACGCGGGCTCCTTCTACGTCTTCGGCCATGGCCCGTGCTTCGGTGACGAGGGCCACTGCGAGGTACCGCCGGGGCCGATCCACCCCTTCGATTACCGCAGCGTCCACCACCTCGCGCCGCAATCGATGGCCGTGATGGTGACCGAGGCGGTCAAACGCGCGATCGCCGACGGCAAGTCCGAGTTTGGCGTCACCGTCGTGCCGACCAACGTGCGCGACGAGGAGGTCGGCGACATCCTCCACTTCGAACGCCTCTCGCTCGTCACCTACGACTGAGCCGACGACGATGCCGGCCGCCCACATCGCCGGTATTCCGATCGAGGAGACGCTGCTCACGTTTGGCGGTCCGGCCGCGATCTACCTGGCGGCGATCGGCTTCGTCATGGCGCTACGCAGGACTCGCTCACGGCTACGCTCGTTCGCCCGCCGCCGCTTGGGAGTAGGGGGATGAGCGAGCTGATCTCGATCATCGCCCACGCTAACTGCGACGACACCTACGTGGTTTGGCGCTACCCGAAAGCGATTCCCGATTGCCGCGGCTTCGCTCTTTACCGCAAGCCCAAGGGTGGGGAGGAGGAGCCGGTACACACCTTCATCCCTTTTGCTGGGGAAGAGCACAAACCCGGCGAGCACCGGCCGAGCAGCGAGTGGCCGATCCAGAAATTCGCCTGGGCGGACGTGCTTGCCCGTTCGGGTGAAACCGTCAGTTACAGGGTGGTGCCGGTGGTCGGCAAAGCCGGTTCGCTCAAAGAGGCCACCGGCGAAGCCAGCCCCTGGAGCGATCCCGTCGCCGTCACGGCCGATTGCGGCGACGGCTTTTCCGCCTACTTCAATCGCGGCGTGCTGGCAACCCAGTCGGTTGCGAGGCGCCTCAAAGGTGAGGAACCGTGGGGCAAAAAGCTGCGGACGATGATCGCCACGCCGGGCGACATCACCCGCGAATACCTCTCCGGCGAACTGAGGCCGGCGCTACGCCGGGTCCTCACCGACGCGAAGTCGAGCTCGAAAGCGGAGATCTACGCAGCGTTGTTCGAGCTCGACGATCCGGAGTTGGTCGCGGACCTCTGCGCCCTCGGTCCGCGCGCGCACGTGATCCTCGCCAACGGCGCCGACCACGACGACGAGAACAAAGAGGCGCGCGGGACTCTCGAAGCCGCCAAAGTCGACGTGCACAAAAGGATGACCGGCAGCCGCCTCGCCCACAACAAGTTCCTCGTCGTCTGCGAGCCGGCGGCCTCGCCACGGCTGACTTGGACCGGTTCGACCAACTGGACGATGACCGGGCTCTGCACGCAGGTCAACAACGGCCTGCGGATCGAGAGCGCCGACATCGCCGGCTACTACAAAGCACAGTGGGACGCGCTGTTGGAATCGGGTGATGAGTTCCCACCGAAACTGGTCGACGGCAACGGCTCAAAACGCTCCGCTCAGGTCGGTAAAGGGAACATCGGTACCTGGTTCGTGCCGGTGCACAAAGAAGTCGACCTAGCCGAGGCGCGCGGGCTGATCGCGGCGGCCGAGCGCGGCATCCTCTTCGAGTTCTTCAACCCGGGCCGCAAAGGCACCCTCTTCAACGCGATCATGGATCGGGTCGGCGCCGATGAAGCCGACGGTGGCGACTCGCTCTACGTGCACGGAATTCTCAATCAGGACCCCGAGGCCGGCTCCAAAGACCCGGCCCTGGTCGACCTGATCCATCGCGGTCAGCTCGACGAAGCGGATCCCGACATCGTCCTGCCGAGCAAGGTCGACTCGCGCTTCGCCGCCTGGGAAAAAGAGATCGACCGGCTCAGCCTGGTGATGATCCACTCGAAGGTCGTCGTGCTCGACCCGTTCGGGCCGAAGCCGGTGGTGATGACGGGCTCCCACAACCTCGGCCCACGGGCCAGCGGCAAGAACGACGACAACCTCAACCTGATCGCGGGCGTGCCGCAGCTCGCCGCCGCCTACGCGACCCACATCATCTCCGTCTACAACGCCTACCGCTGGCGTTACGTTCGCTCCCAGAAAGCGAAGGCGGATGGCAAAGACTGGCAGGGCCCCGAAGACGGGAAAGCCTGGCAGGAGGCCTACTACAGCGGCAAAGATGCCGCAGCAAAGCAGCGCGAGCTGTCCTTCTGGCTGGGCGAGTAAGCGACCTTAACCGCCGCTCGTTGAGCGAATCCTGCCTTCTGTGATCAAGGCGTCGTAAAGGCGTGCGCCTATCTCTATAATCGGGCGACGGCCGTGACCCGAAGGGCATGGACCAAATGGACCTCGTCGAACTCGCTCCCGCACACGCACAAAGCGACGTGAAGCTCCTTCGCGGCAAGGATCGGCTCCGCGCTGCCCTGGCGCCAGCTCGTCGAGAGGGCAGCGCGATCGGCCTGGTGCCGACCATGGGCTACCTCCACGAGGGCCACCTCTCGCTCTTGCGCGCCGCTCGCGCCGAGTGCGACGTCGTCGTCATGAGCCTCTTCGTCAACCCGACCCAGTTCGGCCCTGGCGAGGACCTCGATCGCTACCCGCGCGACGAGGAGCGTGACCTGAGGCTGGCGGCCGAGGCCGGCGCCGACTTTGTCTACGCGCCGCCGGTGGAGGAGGTCTACCCCGATGGCTTCGCCACCTACGTCGCGGTCGAGGGCGACCTGACCGGCGTGCTCGACGGCGATCCGTCGCGCCGCGGGCCCGAGCACTTCCGCGGCGTCACCACCGTCGTCGCCAAGCTCTTCAACTCGATTGGGCCGGATGTCGCCTACTTCGGCCAGAAGGACGCGCAGCAGGTCGCCGTTATTCGTCGCATGGTCAATGACCTTGACTTCCCGCTGCGCATCGAGGTTCTGCCGACCGTGCGCGAGCCCGACGGCCTGGCGATGAGCTCCCGCAACGCTTATCTGGAGCCGCGCGACCGCGACCGCGCGACTGCGCTTTCGCGCGCCCTGGCCGCTGCCGAGGCGAGCGCTCCGGTGGAGGGCCTCCCGGCCGGGCTCGAAGCCGCTCGGGCTGAGCTGCGCGCTGGCGGGATCGAGCCCGAGTACCTCGAGGCGCGCGACGCCGAAGACCTTTCCCCCGTCACCGAGCTGGGCAACCGGCCGGTGCTGATCGCGATCGCCGCCCGGGTGGGTGGCGCTCGCCTGATCGACAACGTCCTCATCGAGCCTTGACCCTTGACCCCATGAGCTGACAGGAGAACTGATGCAGAGGCAGATGCTCAAGTCCAAGATCCACCGGGCAACGGTGACCGACTGTGACGTCGACTACGTCGGCAGCATCACGATCGACACCGAGCTGATGGCCGCCGCGGACATGATCACCAACGAGCAGGTCCACGTCTGGGACATCGACAACGGCGCCCGCTTCGTCACCTACGTGATCGACGGTGAGCCCGGCTCGGGCACGATGCAGGTCAACGGCGCCGCCGCTCACCTGACCCGCCCCGGCCACAAGATCATCGTCGGCACCTTCGGCGCCTACGACGAGAGCGACCTCGAGACCTACTCGCCGGTCGTCGTCCACGTCGCCGAGAGCAACGAGATCGTCGCCGTCGACAGCCACCCCGAGGTGCTGCTCGCCGAGCAGCCCGCGGTCGAAGCGGAGATTGCCTGATGAGCTCCGGTGCCCGCTCGCACACCGCGCCACCGCCGGCCGATCGTCCGCCGGTGAGCCTGCCGCGGCTGGCCGAGATGAAGGAGAAGGGCGAACCGATCGCGATGGTCACCGCCTACGACTTCCCCTCGGCCAAGGTGGCGGAGGAGGCCGGTGTCGACATCGTCCTCGTCGGCGACTCGGCCGCAAACGTCGTGCTCGGCCACAGTGGCACCGAGGCGGTGACGCTGGAGGAGATGCTCGTCCTCGGCAAGGCCGTGCGCCGTGGCCTGAAGACGCCGCTGATGGTCGGCGACATGCCGATGGGCAGCTACGAGTCGAGCAACGAGCTGGCAATCCAGAACGCTCAGCGCCTGGTCAAGGAGACCGGTTGTCAGACCGTCAAGCTCGAGGCGGGGGGGATCTCGATCGAGCGCGCCCGCGCGATCGTCCGCTCCGGCATCCCGGTGATGGGTCACGTCGGCCTCACCCCCCAGACCGCGACCGCCCTCGGCGGCTACAAGGCCCAGGGCAAGACCGCCCAGAGCGCGATCCAGCTCTGCGAGGACGCCCTCGCCCTGCAGGCGGTTGGCTGCTTCGCGATCGTCTTCGAGGCGGTTCCCGCCGCCGTCACCGAGGCGATCGTCGAGAAGCTCGAGATCCCGACGATCGGCATCGGCGCCGGTCCCGCCACCGCCGGCCAGGTCCTCGTCTTCCACGACCTGCTCGGCATCACCACCGGCCGCATGGCCAAATTCGTCAAGCAATACGCCGACATCCACAACCAGATGGTCACCGGCATGAATCAGTACGTCGCCGAGGTCCGCAGCGCCCACTTCCCCGAACCCGACCACGTCTACGGCATCGAGCCCGCCGAGCTATCGGAGTTCAGGCACTACCTCGACCAGGAGAGCCTTACCTCGGCAAAGGCCTGGGACTGGGAGCCGCTGCCCTAGGCAACATCCCCCTTCCCCGCTTGCTAACGGCGACGGCTACGAAGTTGGCGCCGTGGCCATCGCTGGAGCCGTAGCAGGGACGATTGTCGAGGCAGAGTTCAGCGGAGAACTTTGGGCCGGCGAGGTTGACCTGGCCAAAGCCTGGCAGGTCGACGCTGAGCGGTCCCAACCACTTCGCGGTCGAGGTGGAATCGAGCTGGAAGTCGGCCGTGCCGGCAAATGGGGACGGAGGCGCGACGCTGGCCGCAGTGGGGTGGCCGCTGGGACCGCCTAGGACGAATGACTCGCCGGTGGCGTTCCGCGAAAGCGTGCGATAGACGCCCATGCGGCCCCTGAACTGGAAGAGCGAGGCGCCGTACGTGGTCTGGTCGGCCGCCGGGATCGACTCCGAGGAGAACTTCGCCGCAAAAAAGGAGAGCAGGCCCTTGCCCTGGGGCGCCGAAGCGCTCAAGAAGATCGTGTGGAGGCCAGGGTCACCGTGCCTTTCCTTTTCTCTAGTGCAGATTTCCTTGCCCGAGTCGTGGACCGTGCCGCGAGCACGGCTCGCGTGTGCCCTGGAAAAGCCCTTTTCGCCATTGAAGACAATCGCGCCGCGAAAGACACCGTGTCGAGTGTCGTTGCCGTCGCCTCGGCAATTGCCAGCGGGCGGCGCGTGCTTGGTCTTTCCGATCTGCTCGAAACGCACGGAGATCCTGCCCACGCCGGGGAATCTTGCCTCGATGCCGTCTTTCTCGGTCTTTCTTCCTTGTACCTCGTAAATCACCGAGGACCCTCCGTTCCTTGCGGTCAGGTAGATCTGCCTCCCACCGGTATCGGCGACCTGAAGCCGGTAGCCGTTGCTGGCCGGCAGCGTGAATTCGGAGGAGTGCATGGCGGGCAAGGCAAAGTGGCCGGGGCCCGCCGTCGCCGCGGTCGGCAGGATGCCGACAAGGATGATTGCTGAGGCCAGTGCGCGGCCCCCACGGCGAAGTCGCTTCATGCAGTCAGGCTATTTGAAGTCGCGGCCCTCGGTCTTCGGAATTACGATGGCGGGCAGATGCCCGTCTATGAGTTCGAGTGCGAGCAATGTGGCGAGCGCTTCGAGGAGCTGACCTCGAGCGATACGCGCAGCCTCGCCTGCCCGCGATGTGCGTCGATTCGCACGCGGCGCCTTCTCTCGCCGGTCTCCCCTGCTGGCCGGCAGCCGCGGGGTGCCGGGGTCAGGTCCGATCAATCGCGGCGACAGGAGCGAGAAGCGGCGCGGGGCGAGCGGCTTGCGGAGAGCAAGCGCAAGCGGGCCAAGGGTGGGCTTTAGTGGCGCCGACGGCTGAAGAGAGACGGGAGCAACTGGTCGGGCTCTTCAAGGAAGTCCAGGCCTGTGAAAAATGTCCTCTCTACGAGACACGGACCAAGGCCGTCTTTGGCGCCGGCGACGCAAACGCCGACCTGATGTTCGTCGGCGAGGCGCCCGGAGCCGAAGAGGACCGCCAGGGGCTGCCTTTCGTCGGCCGGGCTGGGCAGTTGCTCAACCAGATGCTGGAAGAGATTGGGCTTTCGCGGGAGGAGGTCTTCATCGCCAACGTGCTGAAGAGCCGCCCGCCGGGCAACCGCGATCCGCAGCCGCTGGAGATCGAGGCCTGTCGTCCCTACCTCTTCGAGCAGGTACGCCTGATCGAGCCGACGGTGATCTGCACCCTCGGCAACTTCGCCACCAAGCTGCTCAGCGGCAATCCGGCCGGGATCACCAGGGTGCGGGGAGCGCCGCAGGTGCACGAGTTCGGCGGTCGCACGGTCTTCCTCTTGCCGCTCTTTCATCCCGCGGCGGCGCTGCGGACCCCGGCGGTGAAGGAGACGCTGCGCGAAGACCTCGCGACGCTTCCCGACCTGCTCGCCATGGGCCCACCCGTGCCAGCCGAAGAACCGGTCGACGAGCCCGCGGAAGAGGCTGCGCCAGCGCCACAGCCATCAGACGATCAGCTCGACATCTTCGGATGAACGTCAGCGCAGGCGCCGCCGAGACCGAAGCGCTTGGCGCCGAGCTCGCGGCGATGCTCGAGCCCGGGGACGTCGTCGTCCTCAGCGGCGAGGTGGGCGCTGGCAAGACGACCCTGATCCGCGGCGCCTGCCGCGCGCTCGGCATCGAGACGCCCGTCACCTCGCCGACCTTCACGATCGGTCAGCGCTACGAGGGCGGCCGCCTCCCGGTCGCGCACCTCGACCTTTATCGCCTCGAGAGCCTCGAAGCGGAGGATCCGGCCCTCCTCGACGACTACCTGGAACCTGGTGGCATTGCCTTCATCGAGTGGCCCGCCGTCGCTGCCCCCGCACTTAGCGGACGCCGCGTAATCGCGGTTCGCCTCGATCACGCTGGCGGCGATCGGCGACGGATCGAGATGCCCGCCGCATCCGCCCGCAAATAGCCGTGTTTGAGAGGGGGCGGTGCATGTAGCATCGAAGAACGTCGAAACGCGAACGGAGGGACGCCGGATGAAGGGATTGAAGACGCTGGGCGCGATGCTGCTTTCGATCGCACTGCTCGCAGCTGCGACGACGGCGACAGCTGGTGCTGCCGCCTACAAGCACTACGTGGCCTGCGGCGTCTCCCAGAACGCGAAGCCGGCGCACAAGTGTCCCAAGGGGTCCAAAAAGGGTGCCTTCTTCAAGAGCCTCCAGGGCGACGTCAACTACAGCGTCTGCGTCAAGTTCCCGACCGGCAAAAACATCTGCGCGAAAGCCCAGCCCGCCACGCAGGGCACGCTCTACGTCAACAAGGTGACCTCTAACATCCCCGGCAAGCACCGCGTCAGCTGGTTCGTCGAAGGAAAGAAAGTCGGCTCCTTCGTCTTCAAGGTCACTGGCTGAGCTGGGCACCCAAGAGAAGGCGGTCGTCGGTTTCGACACGGCGACCTCCGACACTGCCGTCTGCGCAACGCGTGGTGGCGAGGTGCTGCACGAGGCAAGGCTCGGCTTGACGGCCGAGGGAAGCCCGCGACACTCGACCGCCCTGCTCGCCGAGGTGGAGCGCGCGGCGGAGGCAAGCGGCGGCTGGGAGCAGGTGGGGCGGATCGCGGTCGGGCGTGGGCCGGGTTCCTTCGTCGGTATCCGCATCGGGCTGGCAACGGCGCGGGGATTGGGGGCCAGCACGGGTGTGCCCGTCGGCGGCGTCTGCACGCTCGACGCGCTCGGGCGGGCAATGACCGAGCAGGGAGAGGGCGCCAAGCTGGCCGTGTTGGACGCGCGCCGGGGAGAGGTCTTCGCCGCCCTCTACTCACCAGGAGGAGAGCGGCTTTGGGAGCCGCTCGTCGCTAGCCCGGAGGCGCTCGGCGCTCGCCTCGCGGACCTGCCGGCGCCGCTCACGGCGGCGGGTTCGGGGGCGGTACGATTTCGTCAAGAGCTGGCGGATCGGGACCTTGACATCCCCGACGACGCGGACCCTGTGCACCGGGTCTCTGCGCGGCACATCTGTGCCCTCGCGGAGGCCAGCGGGTATGGGGGTGGCGATTCCCTCGATCCGATTTACCTCAGACCTCCCGATGCGCAGCGATGGCGTGAGCGAGACACTTCCCAGAGAGCCGAGTAAAGCAGCCGCTACGGGCAAGATCCGCCGGCTTGCCTACAGCGACCTGCCGGCTGTGATCTCGATCGAGCGGCGCTCCTTCCCGACCCCTTGGTCGTTGGCGATGTTCGTGCTCGAGCTCTCCAAGCCATCTGGCATCTGCCTGGCGGCGACGGTCGATGACGAGCTGGTCGGCTACCTGGTCTGCTCGCGTTATGACCAGGTCTGGCACCTGATGAACGTTGCGGTTGCGCCTGAGCGCCGCCGCGGCGGCGTTGCTCGCGGCCTGATCGGCAGGCTGGTCGAGGAAGGGGGAGGCAGCCTGCCGTTCACGCTCGAGGTGCGGGTCTCCAACCAGCCGGCGATCACGATGTACGAACGGCTCGGCTTCCGCTCGGCGGGAGTGCGTCCTCGCTATTACCAGGACAACGGCGAGGACGCCCTGATCATGTGGCTCGACTGAGCGACGCGAGCGAGATGCGCATCCTTGCCCTCGAGACTTCATGCGATGACACCTGCGCGGCAGTGCTGGACGGCGCTCGCATGCTCTCCAACGTGATCTCCTCGCAGGCAGCGGCCCACGCACAGTTCGGCGGTGTCGTGCCCGAGGTGGCCTCGCGCCATCACCTCGAGCTTGCCGCGCCGGTGGTCGAGGCGGCCTTGGCCGAGGCGGATGTCTCGCTCGATGAGATTGAGGCGATCGCGGTCACCGCCGGTCCCGGCCTGATTGGCGCCCTCTTGGTCGGCGTCAGCACGGCGAAGGCGATCGCGGCGCCGCGGCGGCTGCCGCTGATCCCGGTCGATCACCTGCAGGGCCACGTCGCCGCCAACTTCCTCGAGCCCGAGCCGCTGCAGCCACCCTTCCTCTGCCTCCTCGCCAGCGGCGGCCACACCCTGCTCGCCGG
Organism: uncultured Solirubrobacterales bacterium; assembly: GCA_963732225.1. Classification (GTDB taxonomy): domain Bacteria; phylum Actinomycetota; class Thermoleophilia; order Solirubrobacterales; family 70-9; genus VRUE01. Next base: position 403,918 of record CAVSYR010000005.1, on the reverse strand, counting down.
CGTGCGCGATCACAGCGGCTACGAGCTGCTTGGCCAGACGCTCGACGACGCGGCCGGGGAGGCGTTCGACAAGGTGGCGCGCCTGCTCGGTCTTGGCTATCCCGGCGGGCCGGCCCTGGAAAAGCTGGCGCGGGAGGGCGATCCCGCGGGCTTCGAGATGCCGGTGGCGATGAGCCGCGACCCGGGCCTGGACTTCAGCTTCAGCGGCCTCAAGACGGCCCTGGTCTACCTCTGTCGCGACCTCGGTCCCGACGGGGTGGAGGAGCGCCGCGCCGATCTCGCCGCCAGCTTTCAGGCCGCCGCGGTCGGCCAGCTCACCGCCAAGATGGATAGGGCGTTGAAGCGGGGAGAGTGGGAGGCGGTGGCGCTCGGCGGCGGGGTCGCCGCCAACGGACCGCTGCGCGAGGCGGTCGCCGAGCTCTGCGAGCGGCGCGGCCTGCCGCTGAAGCTGGTGCCGATTTCGCTCTGCACCGATAACGCGGCGATGATCGGCTCGGCGGCACGCTTTGTCGAGCCGATCCCCTATCCCGACTACCTCTCCTACGACGCTTTTCCCACACCCAAGCGGGCAGCAGCATGAGCTCGGTGGTCGTTTACTCGCGGCCGGGGTGTCACCTCTGCGAGCAGGCAATCGAGGCGCTGGTCGCCCTGCACGGCGAGGGTTATCGCTTCGAGCTGCAGGAGGTGGACATCGAGAGCGAGGAGCTGCTCTTGCGGCGCCTGCTGGAGAAGATCCCGGTTGTCGAGATCGACGGCGTCGTGGTCTCTGAGCTGATCCTCGACGAGGCAGCGGTGCGGGCGAGGCTCGATACTGTGGAGGCGTGAGCGCCTTGATCGAAGAGCAGGACGCGGCCAATGGGCTGATCGTCGACGGTGAGCGGCTCTCGCTCGGCGTCGCGGCGCGGCTTTCGCGCTACCTCCAGGTGCTGACCCAGGCCCGCAAGATGGGCCGCGAAACGATCTCCTCGCAGGAACTTTCCGAGTACACGCACATCAACCCGACCCAGATTCGTCGCGACCTCTCCGGTTTCGGCAAGTTCGGCAAGCGCGGTGTCGGTTACAACGTCGACTCGCTGGTCGGCGAGATCCGCAAGATCCTGCGCACCTCGGGTCAGCACAACATCGCCCTCTTCGGCGCCGGCAACCTCGGCCAGGCGATCGCCAGCTCCGACATCTTCGCTGACCACGGCTTCCAGATCGTCGCCATGTTCGACGTCGACTCCGAGGTCGTCGGCAGCGAGGTCGGCAGCCTGCGGGTGCGCGACTTCGGCGAGCTGCAGGAGATCGTCACCGAGCAGGAGATCGTCGTCGGGGTGCTGGCTGTGCCAGCCGCCGCCGCCCAGGCCGTCGCCGACCGTCTGGTCGAGGCCGGCGTAAAGATCATCTTCAACTACTCCGAGCAGCTGCTGCAGGTGCCGCCGGAGGTGACGGTCCACACCTCGAGCCCCGCCGTCGACCTGCTCTACGCGCTCTACTTCTACCTGACCTAAGAGCTGACCCTTGTCCCTGGACCTCGACCGCGCTCGGGAGACGTTCGAGTCCTCGACCGACTTCACGATCGGCCTCGAGGAGGAGTTCGCGATCCTCGACCCAGCGACGCTGGAGCTCGAGCACCGCTTCGAGGACGTTTACGCCGCTTGTCAAGAAGATGACGTTCTCGCCGAGTCGGCCGCCGGCGAGCTGATCGCCTCAGAGATCGAGATTCGCTCCGGACGGGCGGAGAGTTTCGCCGAGGCGGTCGCCCTGCAGCGCCTGCGTCGCAGCCGCCTCTTCGGTCTGGTCGAGGGTATGGGCCTGGCGCTGGGAGCGACCGGAACCCACCCCTGGGCCAACTACCTGGATCAGCGGATCATCGACACGCCCCACTACAACCGCCTGCGCCACGAACTCGGCTGGGTCGCCCAGCGCAACAACACCTGGAGCATGCACGTGCACATGGGCGTGCGCGGGGCGGATCGGGCGATCGCCGTCTGCGACCGACTGCGCGAGCTGCTGCCGCTGCTGCTCGCCGTCTCGGCCAACTCGCCCTTCCTCGACCGCCGCGACAGCGGCCTGCACACGGTTCGCACCGAGATCTTCACCCGCACCTTTCCCCGCTGCGGCGTGCCCAGCCCCTTCGTCGACTGGGCCAGCTACGCCGAGTTCGTCGGCATGCTGCAGCGCACCGGCTCGGCGGTCGAGTCGACCCAGCTCTGGTGGAGCGTGCGCCCGCACCACTCTTTCGGCACGGTCGAGGTGCGGATCTGCGACGCCCAGACGCGCGGGGAGGAGTCCTTCGCCCTGGCCGGCCTGATTTCGGCCTGCATCGCCCAAGCGGCACTCGCCTATGACGAGCACGGATACGACGGAGATGGCGCCCCGCTGCGCGATCGCGAGATCGAGGAGAACCTCTGGCGGGCGATCCGCCACGGCATGAGCGGTCGCCTGATCGACTTCCGGCGCGGCGAGGAGATCGAGGCGGCGGCAGCGCTCGAGCAACTGCTGGCCTGGACCGAGCCGGCCCGCAGCCAGCTTGGCATCGAGGTCGACCTGCCCGCCCGCAATGGCGCCCAGCGCGCCCGCGAGGCGCTTGACGCCGGAGTCGCGATCGAGGACGTCTACCGCGACGCCGTGGCCGAGACAAAGCGCACCTACACCGCCGCCCCGCAGGGTGTCGAACAAGCCTAGGTTCGCTCTGGGAGCGTGTTCGCCGCTCGTCTATATAGACTCCCGCGCCGCTTAGAAACCAGCCGGAGGACCTAACTTGACCAGCTTTTTGACCGAATACGGAGTCGTTGTTGCGCTTGTCTGCGCCGGGGCGGCCGTTGTCTACGGACTGATCATCACCCAGCGCCTGCTTTCGAAGTCGCCAGGCAACGAGCGCATGCGGGAAATCTCAGGAGCGGTGCAGGAAGGCGCACAGGCCTACCTCAACCGCCAGTACACGATCATCGCCGCGGTCGCCGTGCCGATTGCGATCGTGCTCTGGCTCCTGCAGGACTACAAGACCGCGCTTGGCTTCGTCCTCGGCGGCATCCTCTCTGGAGCCGCCGGCTTCATCGGGATGAACGTCTCGGTGCGGGCCAATTCGCGCGTCGCCGAGGCGGCCCGCGGTGGCGTGCCGCCCGCGCTCGACGTCGCCTTCAAGGGCGGCTCGGTCACTGGCCTCCTCGTCGTCGGTCTGGCGCTGTTTGGCGTCGCCGGCTACTTCGGCCTGCTCGTGATCACCGGCAGCACCGATAAGGAGGCCGTTGACGCGCTTGTCGGCCTTGGCTTCGGTGGCTCGCTGATCTCCGTCTTCGCCCGGCTCGGCGGCGGTATCTTCACCAAGGCCGCCGATGTCGGCGCCGACCTGGTCGGCAAGGTCGAGGCTGGCATTCCCGAGGACGACCCGCGCAACCCGGCCGTTATCGCCGATAACGTCGGCGATAACGTCGGCGACTGCGCCGGCATGGCCGCCGATCTCTTCGAGACCTACGCGGTCACCTCGGTCGCCGTGATGCTGCTCGGCGTGCTCACCTTCTCCGGCGCGGGCGGCGAATTCTCCCGCGAGGTGGCGATCTACCCGCTGGTGATCGGCGCCGTCGCGATCATCGCGTCGATCGTCGGGGCGCTGTTGGTGCGGACCAAAACCGACCGGGTCGAGGGCGCGCTCTACACCGGCGTGATTGCTGCCGGGATCCTCTCGATCGCGGCCTTCTACCCGATCACCGACTGGCTGATGAGCGACCCGGTGCGGCTTGGCCTCGATGCTGGTGCCAAGGCGATTACCACGACTGACCTCTGGCTCTGCGCGGTGATTGGAGTTGCGGTCACCGCTCTGCTCTTTGTGATTACTGAATATTATACGTCGACCCGTTTCCGCCCGGTCAAGACGATTGCCCAGGCATCGGAGACCGGCCACGCGACGAACATCATCCAGGGCCTCGCCCAGGGCTTCCAGTCGACGGCCGCTCCGGCACTCGTGATCGCGCTGGCGATTCTCGGCGCCAACGAGCTCGCCGGCGTCTACGGCATCGGCATCGCCGTGATGGGGCAGCTCTCACTCTGCGGTCTGATCGTCGCCCTCGACGCCTTCGGGCCGATCACCGACAACGCCGGCGGCATCGCCGAGATGGCCGAGCTGCCGGAGGACGTGCGCAACGTCACCGACCCGCTCGACGCGGTCGGCAACACGACCAAGGCCGTGACCAAGGGCTACGCGATCGGCTCCGCCGCGCTCGCCGCGCTGGTGCTGTTCGCTGCCTTTAAGAGCGAATTGAAAGGAGAGGCACCGGCGGGGTTTGATCTCAACAGCCTCTTCAACCTCTCCAGCCCTGACGTGCTGATCGGGCTGATCATCGGCGGCATGATGGTCTACCTCTTCGCCGCCTTCGCGATCGAGGCCGTTGGCCGCGCCGGCGGTCAGGTGGTCGAACAGGTGCGCGAGCAGTTCCGCGAACACCCGGGGATCATGGAGGGCACCGAAAAGCCCGACTACGCCAAAACGGTCAGCATCGTCACCCTGGCGGCGCAGAAGGAGATGATCCTGCCGGCGCTGATCCCGATCGTCGTCCCGGTCATCGTCGGTCTGCTCAGTGTCGACGCGCTCGGCGGCCTCTTGATCGGCGTCATCGTCGTCGGCTTCTTCGCCGCGGTCTCGATGACCGCCGGCGGTGGCGCCTGGGACAACGCCAAGAAGCTGATCGAGGACGGTGCACACGGCGGCAAGGGCACGATGGCCCACGAAGCCTCGGTGACCGGCGACACCGTCGGCGATCCCTACAAGGACACCGCCGGTCCGGCGATCAACCCGATGATCAAGGTCGCCAACATCGTCGCGATTCTGATCATCCCGATCGTCCACTTTTAGTCGAACGGGGTAGGGGAAAGCCGGGGGAGGGGCCAGCTGATGGGCCCCTCCCCCGGCTTAGTTGCCCGGTGAATCTGCGTAGTGGTGGGGGAGGGTCGGGTGCCCCTCTCCCAAAAACCGTCGCGCAGCTGGATTGAATAGGCGCTTCGTAGCGTGGTCGCCTGAGCTTTTGTGAGAGGGGCACCCGACCCTCCCGACCAGCGCGCGGCTTTCGTGCGCAGGAGCTAGCGGCGGGGGACGGGTCCAGACGACTAGAGCTCTAGCTCGTACTCGATCCAGGTGCTGGGTTCTGCGCCGGTTGAGTCGTAGAGGCGCTGGGCGGTTTTATTGTCGGGGGCCGTGGCCCACTCGAGGTGGTGAGCGCCTCGTTCGCGGGCCACGGCTGCGCTGGCCTCTATCAGGGCGCGACCGACTCCTTGGCCGCGTGCCTCTGGGGTGACGAAGAGGTCGTTCATTAGGACTGTCTCGGCGGGCACTAGCGAGGTGAAGTGCCAGTAGAGGCAGGTGTAGCCGAGGAGGTCGTCGTTGCGCCAGGCGGCGAGCAGTAGGCCGTCGTTGCTGGGGGCGATGAAGCGAGGGAAGAAGGCGCGGTTGCGCTCGTCGTCGATGTCCTCGACTTCATAGAAGCGCTGGTAGGCGGCGATCAGGGGCAGCAGCTGCTCCAGCTGCGCCTCGCTCACCGGCTCGATCCGAACATTTGGCTCGATAGCTCCACGATAGGGGCAGGCGTGCCTGGTTGTTTGCGATCACGGGGAGGGACCGGGCCGGTCACGCAGTAAACGACCGCACTGACAGGGCCGGCTTGATGCTCCCTTTAAGCTTTGGGGCGCGGGCCGGAGGCAAAACCCACTGCCCCTAAGGAGGGGATTCCGCTGGCACGGCCGACAGACTCGAACGAGCAACTCCTCTGCAGCTTCTGCGGCAAGTCGCAGCGGCAGGTCAAGAAGCTGATCGCAGGGCCCGGCGTCTACATCTGCGACGAGTGCATCGACCTCTGCAACGAGATCATCGACGAGGAGCTGACCCCGGCTGCGGCCGCGGTCGAGCTGGAGAACCTGCCCAAGCCGCGTGAGATCCACGACGTGCTGCAGGAGTACGTGGTCGGCCAGGACGCCGCCAAGCGCGCCCTCTCGGTCGCCGTCTACAACCATTACAAGCGCGTCCAGATCGCCCAGTCCGAGGAGGTCGAGGTCGAGCTGCAGAAGTCGAACATCATGCTGCTGGGCCCGACCGGCTGCGGCAAGACGCTGCTCGCCCAGACCCTGGCCCGCATCCTCAACGTCCCCTTCGCGATCGCCGATGCGACCGCGCTGACCGAGGCCGGCTACGTCGGCGAGGACGTCGAGAACATCCTTTTGAAGCTGATCCAGGCCTCCGACTACGACGTCAAAAAGGCCGAAACCGGGATCATCTACATCGACGAGATCGACAAGATCGCGCGCAAGGCCGACAACCCGTCGATCACCCGTGACGTCTCCGGCGAAGGCGTGCAGCAGGCGCTGCTGAAGATCCTCGAGGGAACCACCGCCTCGGTGCCGCCCCAGGGTGGGCGCAAGCACCCCCACCAGGAGTTCCTCACGATCGACACCACCAACATCCTCTTCATCTGCGGCGGCTCCTTCGCCGAACTCGACAAGGTGATCGAGAACCGCGTCGGCGATCGTGGGGTCGGCTTCGGCGCCGCGATCTCCTCGCGCGAAGACAAGGAGGACAAGGGCGAGTGGTTCGAGCAGGTGCTGCCTGAGGACTTGATGGAATACGGCCTGATCCCCGAGTTCATCGGCCGCCTACCTGTGGTCGCCGCGATCCACCAGCTCAGCCGCGACGACCTGATCACGATCCTGACCGAGCCCAAGCACGCCCTGACCAAGCAGTTCCAGCGCTTCTTCGAGTTCGACGAGATCGAGCTCGTCTTCGCCGAGGACAGCCTCGAGGCGATTGCAAACAAGGCACTCGAACGCGAGACCGGCGCCCGTGGCCTGCGCTCGATCCTCGAGGAGACGCTCTTGGACGTGCAATTTGAGCTGCCTTCGCGCAGGGACGTGACCAAGTGCGTGGTCACCAAGGAGACCATTGAGCAGGGTCGCCGACCGACGCTTGTGACAGAGGCTGCGCCGCAGGACATCGGTGACATCAGTGAGGAACTGAGCGAAGAATCTGCGTAGTGGTGATGAGGGCCAGCTAGCGCAGCCGCTGAAGCGCTCGCGCAAATGCGGGTTGAAGGGCGGCCGTCACGCTGACGACGGCGCCGCAGGAGACGAGTGTGGCAAGGACGGCGACCCAGGCCGAGGTGACCTCTGAGTCGGAATATCCCAAGCCCGAATCGGCGATCGCGATGATCGCCTCGCTCGCAAAAAGGATGACGGCGAAGAAGGCATAGGCGCCCGCCGCCGCAGTGAGCAGGAGATCCCGGCGCGCAACGGATTTCTTCTCCGGGCCCCCTGCTCTAGCGGCGTCGAAAAAGGCGAACGCCGCAATCGCTCCGGCAACCGCGGCGGCCAAGAGGCCGACGGTTCCCAGGTTGAGGCCGGCGGTCAGGGTGCCAAGCCCATTCTGGTCCGTATAGCCCTCCGATCGAAGGACGCCAGCCGCCAAGGCAACCAGATTCGCCGCCATGAAGGTGATGCCGGTCCAGCCCAAGAGGTAGTCGCGCCTCGCGCGGTCACGCTGGGAAAAGCCGACCGCTGCGAGGAGCGCGGCGATCATCAAAACGGTGGCGAAGACGCCGATGAGCACCGCTGCGATGCGGAAGGCGTGCGAGTACGGTTCGGAGAAGTAGACGCTAGCCGTGAACGCGGCCGAGAGAAGCCCGAATCCGTAGCCGGCGGCGAGGAGCGCCGCCGCGTCCCGGAGACCCCTGTGCCCACTGTCAGGCGGGGAGAAGAAGGCCTGCGCGGCGAAGAAGGACGCCAGGCACAGCACGAGGAACTGGGCGATTGCCAGGCACTCGGCGACAACGAGCTCCGTTGGGTGCGGAGTGCCGAGGAAGTCAGAAAGCCTGAGGGCACGCTCGGCTGCGTGGAGGGCAAAGGCGCCGCCGGTGGCGAGCGCGGCCCACCCGAGCAGTCGATTGCGGTCGTCCATTGGTACGCACAATGTATTGGCGGAGTCGGGGGCTAAGCGAGGCGTCTGCAGCCCGAGCTATTTAGACTCGCCGCGTGGACGCCGCACGTCGACAGAAGCTGGAGGAGACGACCCGTTACGACCCGACGGAGGTCGAGGCGAGGCTGTTTGCCGAGTGGATGGATGCGGGGTACTTTCATCCGGAGGCTGAAGGGTCGCCGGAGGAGAATTTCTCGGTTGCTATTCCGCCACCCAATGTGACCGGGGCGCTGCATATGGGGCATGCGCTCAATGGGTCGATGCAGGATGCGCTGGTGCGGATGAACCGGATGCGGGGGCGCAACTCGCTCTGGATCCTTGGGACTGACCACGCGGGGATCGCGACTCAGTCGGTGGTGGAGAAAATGCTGCGGGCTGAAGGGGTTTCGCGGCATGACCTTGGTCGCGAGGAGTTCGTCAAGCGGGTCTGGGAGTGGCGCGAGAAGTATGGGTCGCGGATCGTCGAGCAGTACAAGCGGCTCGGCGCTTCCTGCGATTACGAGCGCGAGCGCTTCACGCTGGATGAGGGCTACGTCAAGGCCGTCTACCGCGTCTTCAAGCAGCTCTACGACAAGGGTTACATCTACCGCGACAACTACATGGTCAACTGGGACCCGGGCTCGCACTCGGCGATCTCCGACCTCGAGGTCGAGAACCGCGAGGTCGAGGACAAGCTCTACTCGATCGACTACCCGGTCGAGGGTTCCGATCGGGTCCTCACCGTCGCCACGGTGCGCCCGGAGACGATGCTGGCCGATACGGCGGTCGCCGTGAATCCCGAAGACGAGCGCTACGGCGATCTCGTCGGCCAGTACTGCGTCTTGCCTCTCGTGGGCCGCCGCCTGCCGATCATTGCCGACGAGCACGTCGATCCCGAGTTCGGCACCGGGGCGCTGAAGATCACCCCTGGGCACGACCCCAACGACTTCGAGATCGGCCGCAAGCACGGGCTCGAGGAGATCGTCGTCATCGGCCCCGACGGCCGTCTCACTGACGAGGCGGGGGAGCGTTTCGCCGGCCTCACCGCCGCGGAGGCGCAGGAGATGGTGGTCCTGGCCCTGCGCGAGGAGGGCTCGCTCAGCGGCGAAGAGCCCTACACCCACTCGGTCCCCTTCTCGCACCGCTCTGGTGAGCGGATCGAGCCGTTGATCTCGCTGCAGTGGTTCTGCCGCATGGACGAGCTGGCGGCGCCGGCGATCGAGGCGGTGGAGAACGACCGCGTGCGGATCGCGCCGGGGCAGTGGAAGCGCGTCTACCTCGAATGGATGCGCGAGATCCGACCCTGGTGCATCTCGCGCCAGCTCTGGTGGGGTCACCGGATCCCGGTCTGGTATTGCGACGCCTGCAGCGAGACCTACGTCGCCGAGGACCCGGAGGCGGCCCCCGAGCGCTGCGGCGCCTGCGGCGGCGAGTTGCGCCAGGAGGAGGATGTGCTCGACACCTGGTTCAGCTCGGCGATCTGGCCCTTTGCCACGCTCGGCTGGCCCGAGGACACCCCCGAGCTGCGCGCCTTCTACCCGACCAGCTTCCTCACCACGGCCCGCGAGATCCTCTTCCTCTGGGTGGCGCGGATGATCATGACCGGGCTCGAGTTCGCTGGCGACGTGCCCTTCAAAGACGTCTACGTGCACTCGGTGATCCAGGCCCGTGACGGGCGGCGGATGTCGAAGAGCCTCGGCACCGGGATCGACCCGCTGGAGGAGATCGACGTGCACGGCGCCGATGCCCTGCGCTTTGGGCTGCTGGCGATGTCCTCGACCCAGGACGTGCGCTACTCCGATGCCAAGGTCCAGCAGGGAAGGGACCTGTCGAACAAGCTTTGGAACGCGAGCCGCCTGATCCTGCTCAATGCGGCGGAGGTCGAGGCGAAGCCGAACCCGGTCCGGGTTGAGGACCGCTGGATCCTTTCGCGGCTCGAGCGCACGATCGCCTCGGTCAGCGAGAAGCTCGACGCCTACGACTTCGCCCACGCCGTGCAGGAGGCCTACGCCTTCTTCTGGTCGGAGCTCTGCGACTGGTACCTGGAGATCGCCAAGCCGCGGCTCTACGAGGGCGAGGGCGAGGTCTCGGCCAACCTGCTCTGGTTGCTGGAGCGCACGCTCGCCCTGCTGCACCCGATCATGCCCTTCGTCAGCGAGGAGGTCTGGTCCTACCACCCGAGTCGCCAGGGCCACCTCGCCGTTCACCCGTTTCCCCAGCCCGATGCCTCGCTCTTTGACGAGGAGGCGGAGGCCGAGATGGGCGAGGCAATCGACCTGACGCGCAACCTGCGCACCTGGCGGGACTTGGTTGAACTGGCGAGTAAGTCGACGCTGCCGGTTCGCACTGCCAATCCCCTGCCGGAGTTCGTCTCGCGCCTGGCGCGGGTCGAGGCGGCGGACGCCGGGTCGGTCGATCCGATCGCCTCCGTGGGGGCGGTGCAGATCCTCGCTTCGCCCGAGATCGACGCCGAGGCCGTCGCCGCCCGCCTCGAGCGGCGACGCGAGGAGTTGCGCGCGGAGGTCACCCGCGCCGAGGGCAAGCTCGCCAACGAGAAGTTCGTCTCCCGGGCGCCGGCCGAGCTCGTCGAGGAAGAGCGGGCAAAGCTGGAGCGTTATCGGGCCGAGCTCGAGGAGCTCACGGAATAGATCCGCAGGCTTACCTCGACTCGCTGGAGCCGGTCGGCTGGAAGCTCGGCCTGGAGCGGATGCACAAGCTGAGCACGGCGTTGGGGCTGCCCCAGCACCGCTTCGCCTCGATCCACGTCGTCGGCACCAACGGCAAGTCCTCGGTGACGCGGATGATCGCGGCGCTGCTGGAAGCGCACGGGATGCGGACCGGTGCCTGCGTCTCGCCTCACGCGACGCGCTGGGCCGAACGGGTGCTGATCGGCGGCGAAGAGATCGACTCAGCCGCCTTTGCCGCCGCCGTCGAGCGCACCGCGCAGGCCGCCGAGACGGTCAATCGCAGCCTCGAGCCAGGCGAGGCTGTCACCCAGTTCGAGCTCGCCACAGCGGCGGCATTCGTCGCCTTCGCCGCGGCACGGGTCGAGACCGCGGTGGTCGAGGCCGGACTGGGAGGGAGGCTGGACGCGACCAACACGATCCCCTCGCGGGTGACTGTGCTGACCTCGATCGGCCTCGACCACACGGCCTGGCTGGGCGAGACCGAGCTTGAGATCGCCGCCGAGAAGCTCGCCGTCCTGCGCGATCACACGACCCTGGTCCTCGGTCTCCTCAGCGCCGAGGTGGCGACCCTGGCCGAGCGCACCGCGGCGGAGCGGGGGGCAAGGCTGATCGTTGCGCCCGAGGATCCCGGTGAGGTCGAGCTGCGCGCGCCGGGTCGTTTCCAGCGCCGAAACTTTGCCTTGGCCTCGGCGGCCGCTGAGGCGTTCCTCGGCGACCTGGACCCGGCCGCGGTGGCTTCGGTCGCGGCCACCCTGACCGTGCCCGGCCGTCTGGAGCAAATTGGTGAGGACCCAGCGGCCTTCATCGACGTCGCTCACAACCCCGACGGAGCCGTCGCGCTCGCCGAGGGTCTGGCCGAAATAGCCGGCGGGCGCCCGGTCGTCGCCTGCATCGCGGCGCTCGGCGACAAGGACGCTGGGGCGATGATCCGGGCGCTGGCGCCGGCCCTCTCGCACGCCGTCTGCACCGAGCTCGACGCGGCGGCGCTGGAGTCGCGGGGACTGCCGGGAATCGCCTCGCACAGCGCCGCCAAACTGGCCGAGGCCTGCCGCGATGCGGGACTCGACGCCGAGGAGGTACCTGAGTTCGAGGCAGCCGTGCGGCGGGGTCGCGAGCTGGCGGCGGAGCAACCCGAGGGCATCCTGTTGATAACCGGCTCGCACTACGTGCTGGCGCCCGCCCGTGCCGTTCTGCGCCTGTGCGAGGATGCCAGCGATGGCTGAGGGGTCTAAAAGCGCCAGTTCCGAACTGCTCTCGATGATGGCCTTGGTCGCCGCCGTCGTCGCCGCGGTGATCCTCGTCTTCTTCGGTCTCGGCTACCTCTTCGGGAGTCTCTTCCTCTAGCGAGGGTTCGGGCGTCCGGCGGCGAAGTAGACTGCCGCTCCCCTCTCCCGGCGGGATCTCAGCCATGGCACTAGCGATCTTCGGCATCTCAAACAGCGGCCTCAACTTGGCCGTCACCCTCTTCATCTTGATGATCGTCGTCGTCTGGTTCGCCTTGATCGTCTACACCTACCTCGACGCCCGCCGCCGCATCTCCGATCCCTTCCTGGTCGCCTGCGCCACGGTCGGCTCCTTTTTTCCCTACATCGGTACCGCCGTTTACGCGATCGTGCGACCGCCCGAGTTCCTCGAGGACGCCCACGAACGTGAGCTGGAGATCCGCGCGGCAGAGCTGAAGGTGCGCCAGTTGACCGAGGCCTCCTGCCCGAAATGCGAATACCCGGTCGAGAAGAGCTTCCTGCGCTGTCCGCAGTGCCAGAGCCGCCTCAAGGACCCCTGCCAGAGCTGCGGCAAGCCGGTCGATCCGCGCTGGGCCCTTTGTCCTTACTGCGAAACCGCGATCGCCGAGCGGCCCCGTCGCCAGCGCGCCGGCAGCAAAGAGGGGCGCCGCGAGCCCCGCGCCGAGCGCTCCGCCCCCCGAGGCGAGGAGCGCTCCAAGCGCGAGTCGCAGCCCAAAAAACGCCGCCCGGCGGCAAAAGCCCAAGAGGCGCCCGCGTCCGAGCAGGACGCGGAGGCGACCCGACCCAAACGAACTCAAAGGAGCCCCGCTCGTGAGCCGGACGCTGATCCTCGTAAAGCCTGACGCCTTCCAGCGCGCCCTCACCGGCGAGGTAATCGCCCGTTTCGAGCGCAAGGGCCTGCGGATCGCGGCGCTGAAGACGATGCGCGCCGACGAGCCGATCGCCAACAAGCACTACGAAGAGCACACCGAGAAGCCCTTCTTCGGCGAGCTGGTCTCCTTCATCACCGGCGGCACCCTGGTCGCGATGGTGCTCGAGGGCCACGAAGCCGTCGCGGCGGCACGCCAGCTGATCGGCGCCACCAACCCGGTCGAGGCCGCCCCCGGCTCGATCCGCGGCGACTTCGCGCTCGAGGTGACCTTCAACATGGTCCACGGCTCCGACTCCGACGAGTCGGCGGAGCGCGAGATCGAGATCTGGTTCCCCGAGCTGTCTTGAGCGTCGTCCTCGCTTCCGGCTCCCCGCAGCGAAGCGAGATCCTCGGCAAGCTCGGCCTCGAGTTCGAGGTGGTCGTCTCCGGAGTTGACGAGCTGAGTGGCGGGGATCCGGAGTTCGAGGTGCTGGAGAACGCGCGCCTGAAGGCGCGTGCCGTGCCGCGTGATGGGGTCGTGATCGCCTGTGACACCGATGTAGTGCTCGACGGCAAGGCGCTGGGCAAGCCCGTCGATCGGGTCGAGGCGCGCGCCTATCTGGACCGCATGTCCGGCCGCACGCACGAGGTGCTGAGCGGACTCGTGATCGTCGTCGACGGCGAGGAGCGGGCCGGCCTCGAACGCACCGCCGTGTCCTTCAAGCAGCTGAGCAAGGCCGAGAAGGAGCGCTACGTCGAGTTCGGCGAGTGGCAGGGGCGCTCGGGCGGCTACGCGATCCAGACCCTGGGATCAACCTTGGTTGAGCGGATCGAGGGCAGCGTTTCAAATGTGGTCGGCCTCCCCGTGGGCCTGCTGATCGAGTTGGCGCCGGAACTTTTCACCCAGCCCTGAGCCGAACCAAGCGCCCCGCTCCGCCCGTTTGGGATCATTCCGCCTGGAAGTCCCCAAAAACCACGCATGGGCGTATTCGGATATCTCAGAGGGCTCGGCGGCCGCGATATGGCTGTCGACCTCGGTACGGCCAACACGCTGGTCTACGTGCGTGGCCGCGGCATCGTGCTCTCCGAGCCATCGGTGGTCGCGATCGACTCGCAGACCGGCCAGGTGCACGCGGTTGGAGTCGGAAGCGAAGCGGATGCTGGGCCGTACGCCGGGCACTATCACCGCGATCCGGCCGCTCAAGGACGGCGTGATCGCCGATTTCGACGTCACCGAGCAGATGCTGCGCCACTTCATCAAACAGGTGCACTCCAACCGCTTCGCCCACCCGCGCGTCGTCGTCTGCGTTCCCTCGGGCGTCACCGGCGTCGAGAAGCGGGCGGTTGAGGAGGCCTGTCTCTCGGCCGGCGCCCGCCAGGCCTACCTGATCGAGGAGCCGATGGCGGCCGCAATTGGCGCCGGCCTGCCGGTTGCCGAGCCAACCGGCTCGATGGTCGTCGACGTCGGCGGCGGCACCACCGAGGTCGCGGTGATCTCGCTCGGCGGCATCGTCGTCTCGCAATCGATCCGGGTCGGCGGCGACGAGCTCGACGAGGCGATCGTCAACCACTGCAAACACGAGTACAAGCTGGCGATCGGCACCCAGACGGCGGAGGAAGTGAAGCTCGAGGCGGGCTCGGCCTCGCCGCTGCCCGAGGAGGTGCGCTCGGAGATCCGCGGGCGCGACCTCGTCTCCGGCCTGCCGAAGACGATCACGCTTGGCTCCGAAGAGGTCCGCGAGGCGCTCAGCGAACCGGTTGGCCACATCGTCGAAGCGGTCAAGGACACCCTCGATCGCACCCCGCCGGAGCTCGCTGGCGACATCATGGACCGCGGCATTACCCTTGCTGGAGGCGGCGCGCTGCTGCAAGGACTCGAACAGCGCCTTCGCGACGAGTGCCAGATGCCCTGTCAACTGGCAGAGTCACCGCTTACGTGCGTGGCGGTGGGCTCGGGTCTCTCCCTGGAGGAGTTCGAGACCATCCACCGCGCCAGCAAGCAAAATTCCGGGACCAGGCGCTTTGCTTAGGTCTCCTTCATCGCAAGCCTCAAACTTAGGTCTTCACCGTGTACCGAAAGCAAGTACGCCGCCGTAGGGCGGTGCTCGCCCTGCTAGTCGTCGGCTCCTTCGTGTTGCTGACGATTACCTATGGGCAGGGTTCAAACGGCCTGCAACGCGGCGTCAGCACGATCTTCAGCCCGGTCCAGGGCGTCGCCGACCGCGCCCTGAAGCCGGCCCGCGACCTGGTCGATTGGTTTGACAAGACCTTCGACGCCAGGGGCGAAAACAGCCGCCTCAAGAGCGAGCTGGCAAAGACGCGCGCACAGGCGGTGGCCGGCCAGGAGGCGCTCCAGGAAAATGCGCAGCTGCGCAAGCTGGTCAAGCTCGATGGCAGCCCGCCGCTCGCCGCCTCGGCCTACGAACCTGTCACCGGCAGGGTGATCGCGCGCTCGCCGACGGTCTGGCGCTCGAGCGTGAATATCGACGTCGGCAGCGGCGATGGCGTTCACGTAAACGATCCGGTGATAAGTGGCGACGGCCTGGTCGGCCGCATCGCCTCGGTCGAGCCGGGTTCTTCTCAGGTGATACTGCTCACCGATCACGAAAGCGCGGTCACGGCCAAGGTGCTCCCATCCGGCGTCCAGGGCGTGGTCAAGCCCGAAGTCGGCGATCCCGAAACGCTGATCCTCGACTTCATCGACTCGACCAAGCGGGTCCACGGCGGTCAGACGGTCGTCACCGCCGGCTGGTGTGCCCAGAACCTCTGCTCGTTCTTCCCACCTGGCCTGCCGCTCGGCGAAGTCACCAAAACCTCGGTGATCGAACAGGCGATCGAACAGGAGGCCAAAGAACAGGTCGACGTGCGCCCCTTCGCCGATCTGCGCAACCTCGACCTGGTTCAGGTTCTGACCGGGGGTTCGCGCGGATGATCCTCACCCCGAAGATCGTCCTGCGCATCGCCGTGATTGGCCTGCTCGGCGTCCTCCTGCAGCTCTCCTTCTTCTCCCAGGTCGAACTCTTCCACGTCAGCCCGGACATCCTCCCGGCCCTGGTGGTTTGCCTCGCCCTGCTCGGTGGCAGCCTGACCGGCGCCGTTGCCGGCTTCTCGATCGGCTTCTTTCTCGATTGCCTTCTGGTCGAGGCGCTCGGCGTCTCCTCGCTGGTCTTGCTCAGCGTCGGCTACCTGGCCGGGCTTTTCCGCGAGCGCTTCGAGATCCACAACTCGCTGGTGCCTGCCCTGCTTTGCATGGGCTTCACCCTGGGAGCCGAGCTTGGCTTTGGCGTGATCCAGTTGTTGCTCGGGATCGACGCCCCTGTGAGCCTGTTGATCGTCCGCGACCTGCTGCTGAAGAGCGTCTACGCGTTCTTCCTCGGCTGGCCGCTCTACCTGCTTGTGCGGCGGGCGCTGCGCCCGGCCCTGGTCGAGGAGCCGAAAGTGCAGCGTCGGCGCCAGCCGAAGGCGCTGGGGGTCTGAGGAACGGCCATGTACCTCCGCTCCGACGAGCGCGGTCCCGCGATGACCAACCGGCTGGCGCTGCGTATTGCCCTTTTTGGGGGCGTTGCCGTTGTTCTTTTTGGAGTCCTGTTTTTTAGGCTCTGGCTGCTGCAGGTGATCGACGGCGAAAAGTACCTCGCTGAAGCGAAGAACAACCGCACTCGCTCCTTCCGCACCAGCGCCCCACGCGGCGAGATCCTCGACCGCAGCGGCAAGGTGCTGGTTGCCAACCGGACCAGCCTCGCCCTGCAGGTCAACCCGCGCAAACTGCCAGCCGATCCGCGCGAACGCCGCGCTGAGCTGGCGAAGCTCGCCGGCCTGACCCACAGCACCCTGCCCAGGGTGCGCAAGACGATGCATAAAGAGCTGAAGCTGGCGCCTGCAGCGCCGGTAACGCTGCGCCGCGACGTCGGCCACGACCTCGTCTACTACCTGCAGGAGAACCAGGCGCGCTTTCCCGGCGTCGAGGTCGAGCGCGTCTTCGTCCGCGACTATCCGGACGGCACCCTCGCTGCCCACATCCTCGGCACCGTCGGCGAGGTAACTGAAGAACAGCTGAAAGAGCCACGCTTCCGCCGCCTACAGCCGGGTGACGAGATCGGCCAGGGCGGCGTCGAGGACACCTACGACCGCTTTCTGCGCGGTAAACCCGGCCTGACCAGGGTCCAGGTCGATGCCCTCGGCGAGCCCACCCCGAACGGGCGGCTCTTCACTGAGTCGCCGTCCCCCGGCGACAACCTGAAGCTCTCGATCGACGAAAAAGTGCAGGTGGCGGGGGAGGCGGCGCTGGCCGAACGCGGCCTTCCCGGCGGCTTCATCACGATGGACGTGCACACCGGTGAAATCCTCGGCCTCGGCTCTTTCCCGACTTTCGAACCGGCTCTCTTCACCCGGCCGCTGACTCAGAAGCAGGTGGACGAGACCTACCGCAGCCCCGCCGCGCCGCTGCTCGACCGGGTAACCAACGGCCTCTATCCGACGGGCTCGACCTTCAAGCTCATAACGGCCCTTGCCGCGCTTGAAAGCGGCAAACTGCAGCTCGGCGAAGTGATCGACGACCCCGGCCAGCTCGAAATCGGCGGCCAGATCTTCAAAAACGCGGGAGAAGCGGCCAACGGCGCGGTCAGCCTCGTCCAGGCGCTGGAAGTTTCCTCGGACGTTTTCTTTTACACGCTCGGGTACCGCATGTGGAACACCGGCGAGCTACAACACTGGGCGCACGCGCTCGGCATCGGACGGCCGACCGGCATCGACCTGCCGGTCGAAGACGAAACCCTGCTTCCCTCCCAGCACTGGCGCAACCAGCTCTACAGGGAAGGCGAAACCGATCGGCCCTGGTCGGCAGGGGACAACGTCCAGCTGGCCACCGGGCAGGGCGATCTGCAGACCAACCCGCTGCAGATGGCGGTCGCCTACGCGACCCTGGCCAACGGCGGAACCGTCGTCACCCCGCACCTCGGCAAGGAAATTGACGACCCCGCTGGCCGAGTGCTGAGGGAAATCCACCCGGCGCCGCGGCGCCACGTCCATATCGACCCCCAGTACAGGGCCGCGATCTTGGAAGGCCTGCACGACGCCGCGCAGAACGGCGGCGGCACCTCATTCGAAGTCTTCGGCAACTTCCCAATCCCGGTTGCGGGCAAGACCGGCACCGCCCAGCGCCCGCCCCATCTGGACCAGTCGTGGTACGGCGTCCTCGCTCCCTATCCCAATCCGCGTATCGTCACCTTCGTTACGATGGAGGAAGGCGGCTTCGGCGCAGAATCGGCCGCGCCGGCAGCAAGGAAGATCCTGGAAGCGTATTTCGCCAAAGAGCTCGCCCACGACGCGAGCACCGAAGAAGAAGAAAGCGAAGGCTAAGGGCGATGTACGCCACTCGCGCGCGCCGCGCCCGGCCCGAGCCCTTCGCAGTCCATCCCGGCATCGCCGAGCGCCTCGGCCTGCCCTACATGGACGGCACCCTGGCCATCTCCGCGGCCGCCCTGGTCGCCTTCAGCGTCTTCACCCTGGCCCAGGCGACAAAGCAGGACGTCCCCGGCAGTCCCTATTACTTCGTCGACCGGCAGGCGATCTACGGCGTGCTCGGGATCGTCGCCATGTACCTGCTGACCCGCATCGACTACTCACGCTTCCGCGAGCTACGCGTCGGCATCTACACCTTCCTCTGCGTCAGCATCTCGCTCGTCTTCGTCTTCGGCTTCGCCGCGCGCGGCTCGCGGCGTTCCTTCGAACTTCCCTTTTTCAGCTTCCAGCCATCGGAGCTCGGCAAGGTCCTTCTCGTCTTGGCCCTTGCCGGGTTTGTCATCGATGGCGCCAGGAAAGGGTCGGAGTGGCAGCGCACGGTGCGCTACCTCTGCCTTGGCCTGGCACCGGCTGCGCTTGTCTTCCTGCAGCCGGACCTCGGCACCTCATTGGTGTACGGGGCAATCACCCTCGCCGTGATGTACGTGGGGGGCGTCCGTTGGACGCACTTCGCGGTGATCGGCGCGGCCTTCGTCGCTATGACAGTGGCGGTTCTCGTGCTGGCGCCCGCAGTTGGGGCGCCGGTTCTGAAGGGTTACCAGGAGCAGAGGTTGACCTCTTTCCTGCACCCCAGCGCGGACCCCAGCGACGCGGGCTACCAGCAAAACCAGGCCAAGATCGCCATCGGTTCCGGGGAGAAGACCGGACGCGGCGATCGGGCCACTCAGACGCGGCTCAACTTTGTCCCTGAGCGGCACACCGATTTCATTTTCGCCGTAATCGGTGAGCGCTACGGATTCATGGGAGCCGCCCTGGTCCTATCCCTATACGCCCTGCTGATCTGGCGGGCGCTGCGGATTGTGACGCTCTCGAAGAACTCCTACGGAACCCTGGTCGCCGGCGGTATCGCCGGCATGCTCCTTTTCCAGGTCTTCGTAAACGTGGGGATGAACCTGGGGATCATGCCGATCACCGGCATTCCCCTACCGCTGATGAGCTACGGCGGGTCGTCTGTCTTGGCGACCTTCGTGGCGGTCGGCGTCCTCCAGAGCATCCACATGCAAGCGCGGCTCAGCCAGAAAGGCAGGTTCACCTGGTGATCCCTTGAAGGGACCCAGCGTGCGTACCTACTCTGAACTGAGCTAACTCAAATGAAAAAGACAATTCTGGTTTCTGCCGATCGTGGCGAGACCCGCGTCGCCGTCCTCGAGTCAAAAACAAAAGGCGGCAAACGCGACGTAGCGGAGCTCTACATAGAGCGCCGTGGCCGACGTTCGATCGTCGGCAACATCTACAAGGGCAAGGTCGACAACGTCCTGCCCGGCATGGAGGCCGCCTTCGTCGACATCGGCCTCGAGCGCAACGGCTTCCTCCACGTCGACGAGATCGTTCTTCCCAACGGGGAACAGGCACCGAAGCGCGGCCGCGGCACCGGCAAAGGCCGCCGCATCGACGAGCTGATCAAACCCGGTCAGGAGATCGTCGTCCAGGTGGTCAAGGACCCGCTCAAGACCAAGGGCGCGCGGCTCTCGATGAACGTCTCGATCGCTGGTCGCTACCTGGTCTACGCGCCGCAGGGCAGCGGCGTCGGCGTTAGCCGGCGCCTGGCCGACTCCGAGCGCGATCGCCTGCGCAAGATGGTCGACCGCACCTACAAAGGCCCGGGCGGGCTGATCGTCCGCACCGCCGCCCACGGCGCCAAAAAGGCCGACTTCGTGCGCGAGGTCGGCTACCTGCACAAGCTCAACGACGTGCTGCAGCGGCGCACCGAGCAGATCGAGGCGCCCGACCTGGTCTTCCAAGAGGCCGACCTACCGGTGCGGGTGCTGCGCGACGTCTTCCTCAGCGACTTCGAAAAAGCGATCATCGACTCGCCCAAGCAGTTCGAACGGGTGACCAGCTTCTTCCAGCGCACCGCGCCGGAGCTGGTCGACGGGGTTGAGCTCTACCAAGAGCGCAAGCCGCTGTTCGAGAAGTGGGGCATCGACAAGGAGATCGAGTCGACGCTGGGCAAGCGCGTCGACCTTGCCTCGGGCGGCTACCTGATCATCGACTACACCGAGGCGCTGACCGTGATGGACGTCAACAGCGGCAGCTTCACCGGCCGCGGCAAAGGCGGCCTCGAGGAGACGATCACCCGGGTCAACACCGAGGCGGCCGATGAGGCCGTGCGGCAGCTGCGCCTGCGCGACATCGGCGGCATCATCGTGATCGACTTCATCGACATGGCGCGGGCCCGCAACCGCGACAAAGTGCTGAAAACGCTGCGCAAAGCCCTCGACGCCGACAAGTCGAAGAGCTACGTAGTCGAGGTCTCGCCGCTCGGCCTGGTCGAGATGACGCGCCAGAACGTCACTGACGGCGTGCGCGAGATCCTCACCGTGCCCTGCCCCACTTGCGAGGGCGAAGGCGTCGTGCTCTCCGGCGAGACGGTGGCGCTCGACGCGATGCGCCGCCTGCCCGACATCGCCGCCGGGGCCAAAGAGGCCGAGGCGCTGCTGTTGCGGGTCCATCCCAAGGTCGCGGCCGAGCTGATCGACCCCGAGAGCGGCCTCGCCGAGCTCGAGGCCGAGACCGGCAAGCAGTTCCACTTCGAGGGCGGAGACGCGCTGCCGATCGACACCTTCGAGGTGGTCGAAACTGGCAGCCGGGCTGAGATCGAGGAGCGGGCACTGCCCTTCAAGGTCGGCGAGGAGGTGCTGGTCAAAATCGACGAGCCGCACATGTACAACGCCGACGACGCCGTAGCCCGGGTCGACTCCTACATCGTCAGCGTCACCGGTGGCGGCCGCTTCGTCGGCCAGCGCAAACTGGTGCGGATCGAGCGGGTCGAGCGAGCCGCCGCGGTGGCCTCGCTGCCCGAGGGGGAGGCGGCCAATGGCGCCGGCTCCAGCGCTGGCGGCGAGGAAAACGGCTCCCAGCTAGAATCCTCCGCCTCGCGCAGTAGCCGTCGCGGTCGCAGGGGTGGTCGCGGTCGGTCGCGCTCAACACAGAGCGGCAAGGACGAATGAACACGTACGCAGTCATAGAGACCGGTGGCAAGCAATACAAGGTCGAGAAGGGCACCTCGCTGCTCGTCGATCGCCTCAGCGCCAAAGAGGGCGACAAGGTCGCCCTGCGTCCAGTCATGTTCCGCGACAAAGAGGTCGTCGCCGGGGGCAAAGAGCTGGAGAAAGTCAAGGTCGAGGCGACCGTCTCCGAGCACCTGCGCGGCCCCAAGATCAAGGTCTTCAAATACAAGGCCAAGAAGGGCTACCGCCGCAAGGCCGGCCACCGCTCCGAGCTGACCAAGCTCGAGGTGACCGAGATCAGCCTGGGAAGTCGCAAAGCGGCAGCGCCGAAGAAAGAGGAGCCGGCCGCGAAGAAAGAGACGGCTCCGAAAGCGGCGAAACCGGCTGAGAAAAAAGCAGCGGCAAAAAAACCGGCTGAGGCGAAAAAACCCGCTGCCAAAAAAGAGGCTGCGAAAAAAGCTCCGGCCAAAGCCAAACCGACGGAGAAAAAAGCCGCTGCTAAAAAAGCTGCTCCGAAAGCCAAAAAAGCCGCTGACAAAAAACCGGCTGCTAAAAAGGATTCTGACGATGGCTCATAAGAAGGGACTCGGCTCAAGCCGCAACGGACGCGAATCCAACCCCAAGATGCTCGGGGTCAAGGTTTTTGCGGGCCAGAAGGTCACTGGCGGCGAGATCATCGTGCGCCAGCGCGGGACGCGGTTCTGGCCCGGTGACGGCACTGGGCTTGGTCGGGATCACACGATCTTTGCGGCTCGAGCAGGCACCGTGGAGTTCAAACCGTCCCGCAAGGGTCGGACCATCTCGGTTCTGCGGGACTCCTAAGAACCAATCGGGAGGGGCGTCAGGTACCCCCTCCCAAAACGAGCGGCAGGAGCCGCTCTTGAGTGTTTTGGGAGGGGGTACCTGACGCCCTGTCCCAGGGCTCTCGTCACCCGCGGGTCCATGCCCCGATTTAATCCGAAGCTTTCCGAGGTGCAACGCTTTGTCCCCCTGTGGCGCGGAGAACGCGTTACGCCTCTCTGATCCGCATGTTCGACAAGGCCAAAATCTGGGTTGAGGGCGGGGCCGGTGGTAACGGCTGCGTCTCGTTTCGGCGTGAGGCTCATGTGCCTCGGGGTGGTCCTGACGGCGGGGACGGAGGACACGGGGGCGATGTGGTGCTGGTCTGCGATTCGTCGAAGCGGGATCTGGCGGCGCTGAAGGGGAGTAAGCACTTCAGGGGTGGGCGGGGGAAGCATGGGGAAGGCTCCAACCGCCACGGTGGCCGCGGGGAAGACAAGGAGATCCTCGTGCCGGCTGGGACTCAGGCTGAGGCCGTGGACGGCAGTCGCGTCGACCTAATCGAGGCTGGGCAGCGCGCTGTTGTCGCCAAGGCCGGGCGCGGGGGGCATGGGAACAAGCGCTTTACAAGCTCGACCCGGCAGGCGCCGCGGTTTGCCGAGAAGGGGACCAGTGGTGAGGAGGGGTGGATCGAGCTGCGGCTGAAGTTGCTTGCCGACGTCGGCTTGATCGGACTGCCAAATGCGGGCAAGTCGTCGTTGTTGGGACGACTGACGCGGGCGGCGCCGAAGGTGGCGGACTACCCGTTCACGACGCTCTCGCCGGTGCTGGGGACGATCGAGAGCGATGACCGGCAGGCGATCGTCGCCGATATCCCGGGGCTGATCGAAGGGGCGGCGGAGGGCGCCGGCCTGGGTCATGAATTCCTCGCCCACGTGGAGCGCTGCGCGATGCTGGTCCACCTGGTTGAGCTGACGCCGCTCGAAGGCGAGCCGGTCGCCAACTACGAGGCGGTGCGGGCAGAGCTTTCTTCATACGGGGGCGGGCTGGACCGGCTGCCGGAGCTGGTCGTGCTCTCGAAGCGGGACCTGTTGCCGCCGGAACAGGTGGAGGAGGCATTGGGCGAGTGGCGTGCGCGGCTTGGCGGCACGGCTCTGGCTGTGCTCGCCATCTCCTCCGCGACCGGCGAGGGCCTCGACGAGTTGCGCGCGCAAATTCTCTCCGCCCTGCCCGAATTGCCGACCGCTCGACCCGAACGCGCCCCGGAGTCAGCTGGCGAATTCGAGGCTGAGCATCGCGTCTACCGGCCGGCCGGCGAAGGCGGTTACGCGGTCGAGCGTGAGGACGACGGCGCCTACCGCGTCACCGGCCGCGGGGTTGAACTTCTCTTCGAGCGCCACGACATCGCCAATGAAGAGGCACTGGCCTACCTCGAGCAACGGCTCAACGAGATTGGTGTCATCGCCGCCCTGCGCGCGGCCGGCTTTGAGCCCGGCAACGAGGTGCGAGTCGGCGAGCACGAGTTCGAGCTGTATCCGTAGTGAGAGGGGAGAGTTCTGGGCCACTGATGCTTGAGACGGAGTGTTGCTTCAGGACGTTCTGATTGGCGCTGGCGCGGGCTCCATCGTGGGACGCATGCTGATCCATCGCTCTGAGCGTCGCCGTGGCAAAGAATGGCCGGCGATGCGGGTCCGCCAGGTTGAAGCCAATTGGATCGCGGCCGGTATTGCCGTTGGTCTGGCGAGCCGAGTACTATTCAATTGATGATACGTTTTGTCCGCATCGCATTGGGAGTTGTCGCTGCCTCGGCGGTCGTAGGCTTGGCTAGGCAGGCGCTGGATCTCCAGCACTTCGCTGGCATTTTCGGTGACGCTGTATTCATCGCGATTGCGTTGTTTCTCGCTAGCCTTTCGGACCGCGAGTCCTTCTACGGCACACCCTCGAAGCCTTATCGCTGACGCGCGAGTGCAGATCTCACAGCTCGGCTGACCAACCGGGCGTAGATGCCGGCCCCGCCGGGAGTCAGGTGGATGCCGTCCCAGAGTAGGTTTTCGTGGGCGGCGGCGACCGGGGCCCAGTTGATCAGCGTCGTGTGGGGCCAGGTTTCGTCGGCTTCCTCGAGTGCGTGGTTGGACTCGTCCTGCCAGGAGACCGGCGCGTGGTCGTTGATCAGGAAGAGCTCGCTGACGTTTGAGGTCGCCTTGCGCAGGGCTTCCATTTCATCGCCGTAGAGGGGGCCGTTGTTGCCCATCTGGATGATCAGGGCATCGATGTGACTCCCGCGGCGCTTCAGGCGCTGAGCCAAGTCAACGAATTCGTCAGCCTGGCGCCCGACCTTGGCGTTCATCGAGAAGCGCCGACCGAAGCGGGCCGCCAGCTTTTCCTTCGCTCCGATCATCACCGAGTCGCCGAAGGCGACGATCCGGGGTGGCTTGCCGCTGGGTTCAGCCGACGCCCGACGCTGGCCGTGACCGGCGACCGCATGTCGAGGGGGCGCGGACTTGACCGTGACCTTGGCGAATTCCGCGGTTGAGGCGGCGGCGACGCCTGGCTGGAGGTGGTTGCCGCCGGTCGAGAAGATGCCGCCCCAGCCGACCAGCGCGATGATCGCCACCACTGCGAAGGCGAGCGCAGGGCGACCTACTCGCAGCCAGTTCTCCGGCATCGCCGGCAGCTTGCGCTTGCCGCGGAAGGGCAGCTCGACGAAACGGTAGGAGAGGTCGGCGAGAGCGAGCACGACCAGCAGCTGCAGCGGGATCAACACGCCGCGCGGCAGCGAGACGTCGAGGCCGGGGCGGGTCAGCGCCAGTACCGGCCAGTGCCAGAGGTAGAAGCTGTAGCTGCGCAGGCCGAGCCAGACCAGGGCCGGTCGCGCCACCAGGCCGCCGAGGCGTGCCGCGGGATGGGCGAAGACCGCGATCACTGCCGCGCTCGCCAGGGCGATCCAGAGGTAGCCGCCGTGGAAGAGCGCCAGGTCGTAGTCGTGGACCCGCAGGAAGCTGAGTATCAGGTAGGCGAGGGCGAGGACCCCGAGCGCGTCGAGCACCGGCCCGCACCAGCGGCCTGGCTTCGCCCGTTGCAGCTGCCAGGGAGCCCAGGCGAGCGCCAGTGCGACGCCGATTAGGAGGCCGGCGGCGTGGGTTTCGGTGCCGTAGTAGACACGCGAGGCGTCGGTTGGGTCGAACAGGACCCACATCAAGACGAGAGACGCGGCGGCGCCGGCGAGCACACCGAGGGCGAGTCGCTTGCGCCCCAGCAATGACATCCCGGCAGCGAAGGCCAACGGCCAGAAGAGGTAGAACTGCTCCTCGACCGAGAGCGACCAGAGGTGACGGAACAGTGAGGGGCGCTGGAACTGGTCGAAGTAGGACTGGTGCTCGAAGATGAAGTGCCAGTTGGCGACGTAGGCGAGCGAGGAGATCGCATCGCCGCGCAGCTCGGTCAGCCGGTCGGGCTCGACGATCGCGGCGACGATCATCGTCACCGCGATCAGCACCCCGACCGCCGGCAGCAGGCGTCGCGCCCGCCGCAGCCAGAACTGGCCGAGCCGCACCCGGCCGGTGCGGCGCTGCTCGCTGAGCAGCAGCGAGGTGATCAGGTAGCCGCTGATCACGAAGAAGACGTCGACGCCGAGGAAGCCGCCGGGCATCCAGCCGACCCCGGCGTGGTAGAGGAAGACCGCCAGCACGGCGATCGCGCGCAGAGCATCGATCCCGGGCAGGTAAGGCAGGCGACTGTCCTGCGGTCTGCTCATGACTAAGTCTTCGGCAGTGTTGCAGCGTGCTCTTGAGCGTGGGAGCCGGCCATCGTCGATGGGCGCGACGGCTCATACACTGAGCGGCGATGACCCTCGTAGTGAAGCTCGGTTCCTCGATCGTCGCCGCCGATGACGGCGCGCTGCGCACCGACGTGCTCGATTCTGTCTGCGCGCAGGTAGCCGCCCTGGAGCAGGGGGGCGAGCGGGTGGCGATGGTCACCTCGGGCGCGATCGCCCGCGGAATACGACTGATGGAACTGCCGCGGCGGCCGACGGCGATGGACGAGCTACAGGCCGCCTCCGCGGTCGGCCAGGGGGATCTCTTCCGCGCCTACGAGAGTCGCCTCGGCGCGCACGGCACCCGCGCCGCTCAGGTCCTGCTCACCGCCGCCGACGTCGCTGCCCGCACCAACTACCTGAACGCTCGCCAGACGCTGCGACGATTGATCGACTGGGGTGTGGTCCCGGTGGTCAACGAGAACGACACCACCGCTACTGACGAGATCACCTTCGGCGACAACGACTTCCTCGCAGCCCAGGTGGCGATCCTGCTTGAGGCGCGGCTGCTGGTGTTGCTGACGAACACGGATGGCCTCCATACCGCCGACCCGGCGGTCGACCGAGCGGCCGAGCGGATCCCGGAGGTGGCCGACTTCTCCGAGCTGGCCGGCCTCGAGATCGGTGACAGGACCTCGGCCTTCGGCTCGGGCGGAATGCGGAGCAAGGTGGCCGCGGCCGAGATGGCGAGCAAGTCCGGGATTCCCGCCGTCGTCTGCGACGGAACCAGTGCCGGCACGCTGGCGGCTGCGGCCGCGGGCGATGGCGTTGGGACGCGGTTTGCCGCGCAGGCTTCGAGGGCCTCCAGCTTCAAGCTCTGGCTCAAGTACGGCAAGCCGGCCCAGGGGCGGTTGGCCGTGGACGACGGCGCCGCCCGGGTGCTGCGCGAGAGCGGCTCCAGCCTGCTGCCGGTCGGTATCACCGAGGTCGAGGGCGATTTCGATGCCGGCGATGCCGTTGAGGTGACCGTCGAGGGCGCGGTGATCGGCAAGGGCATCGTCGACTTTTCTGCCGCTGAGCTCTCTCAGGTGATCGGGCTGAAGAGCGCGGAGGTGCGCGAGCGCCTTCCCGGGGCTGCCGACGAGGTGATCCACCGGGATCGTTTCGTGCTCGTGTAAGAAGAGCCTCGATTCGCCTCATTGGTTGGAGCGCTGCGTTTACCGCCTGATTACGCAAGGATGTTTGCTCAATGGGTGGCGTCGCGATCGTGGTGTTCAGCGACCTGGTCGATTCGACTGCGCTGCTTGCCGCGCTGGGCGATGACCGCATGGACCGGGTCCGGCGCGCCCATGTAAGCGATGTCAACCGGGCGGTCGCGGGGGCTGGTGGCAGGGTTGTCAAGACCCTTGGCGACGGCGTGATGTCCAGCTTCGAGAGCGCCCTCGGTGCGCTGCGAGCCGGGGCGGCGATCCAGGCCTCGGTCGAGCAGCTCGACCAGGCCAACGGAGGAATCGGGATTGCCGTAAGGGTCGGCATTGCCGCCGGGGAGCCGATCCCCGACGGGGAGGATCTGCACGGCATGACGGTGGTGATTGCCAGCCGGCTCTCCTCCGTGGCCGCAACGGGAGAGGTCTTGGTGCACGAGCTGGCCTGTGAGCTGGTCGCCTCGCGCGAAGGTTTCACGCTCGAGGACGCGAGCGAGTACGAGTTGAAGGGCGTGCCGGTCCCGGTGCGCGCCGCGCGGCTGTTCTGGCGTCAGCTCCTCGCCACCGACGCCATGCAGGGAGTTGCGACTCTGGGTGAGACGCCGGGTGCCGGCGAGGAGCCGGTGGCACCACGTCCTCCCACGCGGCTTCCCCGCGCGCTCGCCGCCTATGCGGAGGAGCCGCTGATCGGCCGCGATCGCGAGATCGCCTTCCTGCGTGGGGCGACGGCCCCGCGCGATGGCTGTCGAGCGGTTTCGATCCTCGGCGAACCCGGCATCGGCAAGACCCGTCACGCGGCTGCGGCAGCAGCCGAGGCCCACGCTCTCGGCGCGACCGTCGTCTTGGCCCGTTGCCCGCCCGAGCCGGTGGTCCCGTTCGAGCCCTGGGTCCGCGCTGTGGGAGAGCTGGCGCTGACCGGCGACGCCGAGTGGCGTAAGGCCCTCGCCGGGGTGGCCGGGCCTGAATTCTCCGCCCTCGTGCCTGAGCTGAGCGAGCACGCGGGAAGAGGCGAGTCCGCCGCTGCCGCCTCGACGGTGCTGGCCGAGGGCGCCCGTTATCGATTGCTGCGAGGAATCAGCGCGACCCTCGCCAGGGCGGCGGATGGCGCGCCGCTGCACATCGTCCTCGACGACGCCCACTGGTGCGACCCGGCCTCGGCCCAGGCGCTCGAGCACATACTCGAAGGCTCCCACCCCCAGCTGGCGCTGGTCGTCACCGCGCGCGACCGTGAGCTTGGGCGCCGGCATCCCGTTTCCCGCGTGCTCGCGGGCCTGCGCCGCACCGGTGATCTCGAGGAGCTGCGCTTGGAGGGCCTCGACGCCTCCGGCACGGCGGCGCTGGTCAGCGCCAAGGTCGGGCGCTCGATCACCCCCGGGCTGGCGGCTCGGCTGCAGGCGCGCACCGCAGGTAATCCCTTCTTCGCCGGCGAGCTGGCCCGCGACCTCGATGGTCTGGGCGTCCTGCGCGAAGGCGATGCGCTCGACACCGCTCCGGTGCCCAGCGCCGTCGCCGGCCTGGTCGAGGAGCGGCTCTCACGGCTCAGTCCGAAAACCGAGCGGCTGCTCTGCGCCGTGGCCGCGATCGGGCCGTCGGCGCGGGTGGGTCTAGCCGCCAGGGCGGCAGGGTTCGATCCCGAAGAGGCCCAAGTAGCGATCGAGGAGGCCTTGGCCGAGCGGCTCGTCGATGAAGTCACGGCGGCGGAGCCGACCGTGGCCTTCCCCCATGCGCTGGTGCGCGAGGCGCTGATCGCCGCCACGGGGGAGGCCGCGAAAGCGCGATTGCACCTGTCCCTGGCCCAGGCGCTGGAGGATGAGGCAGATGCCGAGCCGGCCGAGCTTGCGCGCCACTATGGGCTCGCGGTCGGGCTGGCGGGGCCGGAGCCCGCGATCGACGCCTACCGGGCCGCCGCCGCGATTGCCGCCGAGCAACATGACCACGAGCAGGCGGTCACCCACCTGCGCAGCGTCCTCGCTCTTCTCGACGAGGGCGATCTCGCTGCCCGAGGGCAAGCGCAACTGGCCCTCGCGGAGCAGGAGCTGCTGGCGGCGAACCTGGTCAGCGCCCGCGACTCGTTTCGCGCCGCGATCGAAACCGCGCGGCGAATCGGTGACGCTGAGACCCTGGCTCGGGCGGCGCTTGGCTTTGCCGGCGGCGACATCGGCTTCGGTTGGGAGGTCGGCACCGACGATCCGGTGGCACTCGAGTACCTGCGCGAGGGCTTGGACGCCCTCGGCGACGATCAGCCCAGGCTTTCCTTGCGGATGATCTTCAGGCTCGCCTATCTGATGGCCTTCACGGAAGACAACGAGACACTCGTTCGCCTCGACGCGCGCGCGGCCGAGCTGGCGCAGCGTCTGGGCGATGCCGAAGGGGAGATCTTGGCTCGCTTCACGAAGCTCGTCCGTTCCTTCGTGCGTAACGAGGATCCGCTGCACAGCTCCGAGGTCTTCGAACGTGGCCTCGAGCCGCTGCTCACCCTCGAGCCGGACTGCCCGCGCGATGACCTTCGCTTCCGCCTCGTGCAGTGGTCCGTGTCGGAGTCCTACGCGAAAGGAGACATCGATCAGTGCGAAGCGGCGATCGAGCGCATGGGAGTGATCGCCGAGCGCCTCGGCAGCCCCCGCTTCACCTGGGAGGTGGACGCGCAGCGAGGAATGCGTTGCCTCGACAAGGGCGAACGCGAGCGAGGGGAAACGCTGATTCTCGGTGCGGCCGAGGCGTTGCGGCACCTGCGGCCGGACCTCCACGTGGCCCTCGCCCTCTTTGCCGTCTCCGCGACGAGATCCACCTATGACGGTGACTACTCGGCCACCCGCTTGGGAGCGGAGGCAGTAGACGTGGCAACGCCCCGCGGGTTCAGCAAGGCGTTCAAGGCATTCGGGGCTGCTCTCGATGACGATGTGGAGACCGCTCGCGAGCTGTTGCGGGAGGTGGTTACCGGCGACATCGAGCCGCTGCGACGGCCCGACGGCCACTTGCCGCCGACGGTCTGCATGCTCGCCTATGCGGCGGCAAGAACGGAGGACGCCGAGGCAGCCTCGCGCTTGCTGCCGCTGGTCGAGCAGCTCGGTGACTATTTGGTCGCGGCCATGCCCGTGGTTGCTCTCGGGCAGTTGCCTACCTGGCACCTCGGCCAGCTTCAGCTCGTGCTGGGCGAGCCTGGCAAGGCCGCCGTATCGCTGCGAGCCGCAGTCAGTCGCGCTGATCAGCTCGGGATCGGTTGGATGAGGCCGCTTGCTCGGGTCGATCTGGCGCTCGCCCTCCATCGCCTCGACAGGACAGCCGAGGCTTCAGCCGTGCTCGCCGAGAGTGAAGGGCTGGCCGAGCGCTACGGAATGGCGATCTCGGTGGTGCCTGCTTCCCGCGCTCGGGCGGAGATCGAGGGTCGTCCTGTCAACCCAGTCGGCCGGCCACAAGAGCGACCTCGCCCGATCCGTGCTCTGGCCGCTCGCGGCGGGAGGCGCGCTCTCGCTTCGATGGCGCGCGGTCTCAATGACACCGAGCTTGAGAGCCGCTTCATCGACCCACGTCGGCAGCGGTCGCTGCTGCGGGCGATGCTGCGGGGCTTTCAGCCGTCCCAGGCCGGCGGCTTCGAGGGCATCGTTGCCTACGAGCTGGAACCGCTCGCGATCGAGCCGCCGGCCGACGCGCCCTGGCGCTGGGCGATGGCGATCGACTCCCGCGCCGGTCATGTTCATCTGGTCGAGCCGGCCCCGCTCAACGCTGCCGCCACGGTCCATTTCGGCCTTGCCGACTGGGTGCGGGTCACCGCCGGCATCGAGAACCCGCTCGCCGCGATGTTCAGTGGCCGCTGCCGGGTCGAAGGGGACGTCGAGATCGCGATGAGGCTGGAACCGATGTTCGGCGGCTGAGCACGGGCTGGGCCCAGCTACCCTTAGCTCTCGATGGCAGTCACGACCAAGACGGTGGCCGAGACCTGCGAGGCCGCGCGCCGCGCGGCGCGCGAGCTTGCCTCGGCATCGACCGCAAGCAAGGACGCGGCGCTCGCCGCTACCGCGCGACTGCTGGGGGAACGGGTCGACGAGATCCTCGAGGCGAACGCAGCCGATCTTGCCGACGAGCGCGCCACTGGCCTTAACCAGGCTCTGCGCGACCGCTTGACGCTGACGGAGGACCGCGTCATCGCGATGGCAGAGGGCGTGCGGGCGGTCGCCTCGCTCGCGGACCCGATCGGTGAGGAGCTTGAAGGCAAGACCCTGCAGAGCGGCTTGGACCTGCGCAAGGTCCGGGTGCCGCTGGGAGTGGTTGCCGTCGTCTATGAGGCGCGGCCTAACGTGACGATCGACTGCGCGGCGCTGACGATCAAGAGCGGCAACGCGATCGTGCTGCGGGGGTCGAGTTACGCGGAACGCTCGAACGGCGCTCTCGCGGCTGTCGTGCGCGAGGCGCTGGGCGAGGCGGGGTTGCCCGAGGACGCCGTGCTGCTGCTCGCCAGCGGCGATCGCAACGAGCTTGCTGAGCTGGCGAGGCAGGAGCGCACCGTCGACCTGCTGATCCCGCGGGGGGGCGAGGGCCTGAAGAACGCCCTCAAGGACGTCGCGACGGTGCCGGTGATCTATGCCGCCGCCGGCAACTGCCACGTCTACGTTCACGCCGACGCCGATCTGGAGATGGCGCGACGGATCGCGCTCAACGCCAAGACCCAGCGCCCCGGCGTTTGCAACGCGGCCGAGACGCTGCTGGTCGATGCCGCCGTTGCCGCCGACTTCCTGCCCGCCGCGCTCGCCGAACTGCGCGATGCCGGTGTCGAGTTGGTTGGCGACGAACGCGCGCGCCAACTCGCGGGCAGAATCGAGGTTGGTTCCGCAAGCGAAGCGGACTGGGACAGCGAGTACCTCGACCTGAAGCTGTCCGTCGCGGTCATCGACTCGCTCGAGGAGGCGATCGACCACGTCAACGCCCACGGCACCGGCCATTCGGAGGCGATCGTCACTGCCTCCGAGGAGGCCTCGCAGCGCTTCACCGCCGCGGTTGACGCCGCCGTCGTCTACACCAACGCCTCGACCCGCTTCACTGACGGCTTCGAGTTCGGCATGGGTGCCGAGATCGGCAACTCGACCCAGAAGCTGCACGCGCGTGGGCCGATCGGGTTGCGCGAGCTGACGACCTACAAGTACGTCGTCCACGGCGACGGCCAAGTGCGTGAGTAGTTCCGCGCCGGCCGGCATCGGCGTCCTCGGCTCGGCCTTCAACCCGCCGCACCTCGGCCACCTCGCGCTCGCCCAGGAGGCGCTCTGGCAGCTCGACCTCGAGGAAGTGATCCTGATGCCGACCGGCAGCGCGCCGCACAAGCGGATCGCCGACGATCCCGGCCGCGAGCTGCGGCTGGCGATGACCCGGCTGGCCGCTGCTGATGACTCGCGCTTCTCGGTCTCGACCCTGGAGGTCGAGCGCGAGGGACCGTCCTACACGTATGAGACCTTGGAGCTACTTGCAAAGGACAGAGGCGATAGAGAGCTCGTTTTCGTGATGGGGGCCGATGCCGCGGTAGGGCTGGAGAGCTGGCGCGAGCCGCAGCGAGTTACCGAGCTGGCGCGCCTAGCAGTCGCCCGCCGCGCCGGGATCTCCGACGCCGACGTTGCCGCCGTGCTGCGCAGTCTCGGCGCCGACGGTCGGGCGACGATGCTGGAGATGCCGCAATTCGGCGTTTCCTCCTCGTCGGTCCGCGAGCGCGCCGCGCAGGAGCGGCCGCTGCGTTATCTCGTGCCCGAGTCGGTGGCGCGCTTCATCGAAGAGAAGGGGATCTACCGATGAGTGAGAGCGACAAAACGGCCCGCAGCGAGGCGTTGGCACGGCGAGCGGCCGAGCTCGCCGACTCGAAAGCGGCCAGCGAGATCGTCATCCTCAACATGCGCGAGCTGGTCTCCTACACCGACTTCCTGACGATCTGCACGGCCCGCAACGAGCGCCAGGCGCGGGCGATTGCCGACGAGGTGAAGCTGCGCCTCAAGCAGGAGCAGGGGCTGCTGCCGAGCGGTTCGGAGGTGGCCGAGACGGCCGGCTGGATCGTGCTCGATTACCTCGACTGCGTGCTGCACGTGTTCACCGAGGAGGCGCGAGCAGCGATACGCGCTCGAGGACCTCTGGCGCGAGGCGCCGCGGCTCGAGCTGCCAACACCGGAGGATGGCGTCCGAGGGCACCTCTACGGTGCCGCGCATGGGTAGCTTCAAGCGGGCGCTCTTCGGCTACCGCCCCTCCGATGTGGAGGCGGCGATCGCGGCGCGTGACGCCCGCAACTGGGCACTGGAGCGCGACGCGGAGGAGGCGCTCAAACGCTGGCGCGAGGCCGCCGACATCGCTGCCGGTGCCGAGCAGGAGCTCTCCTCGCTCTCGGCGATGGTGATCGAGCGTGAGCGCGAGATCCGCGGCCTGCACGAGCGCCTGATCGAGGCCAACGAACGCCACGACCGCAGCATCGCCTCGCTGGAGACGGTCTCCTCGAAGCTGGGGGAGATCCAGGCGCAGGCTCGCGGCCAGGCGACCCGGATCCGGATGAAGGCACTGCGCGAGGCGGTTGAAGTCGGTCGCCGCGCCCAGGAGCTGAACGAGGCGGAGGCGGACGCGATGGTGCCGCAGGCTACGAACGAGCCCGGCCCGATCGAACAAGCCGCCCAAAACCTCTTCGAAGGCCTGGTCAAAGTCGAGATCGGGCCGCTGGATGACTTCTCGCAGCTGGTCGGCTTCGAGGATGCCGCCGGCCAGATCGACGCCACTTCCGACATCTCGGTCGAGCGCTTCTCCGAGGGTCGCGCGACCCTCTCGATGCGCCTCAACGAACCGGTCGAGCTCCTCCGCGAGCTCGAGGAGCGCTCGCCGCTCGAGTTCCGCGTCCGCCGCAGTGCCGACGACAACCTGATCCTCGACATCGACGACGATCCAGGTCCCGAGCAGCGCGCCGCCTAGCGCCTGTCCCGACCGCAACGCCGCTACCCTTCATCCGCTTCGGCGCCCTGGCGGAGTGGTTACGCAGCGGCCTGCAAAGCCGTTTACACCGGTTCGATTCCGGTGGGCGCCTCTAACTGCTGCTGCGGCGACGGTATGCCAGCAGTGTGAGCGGCACCACCACCGCCAGGATCGCGATGCACCAGAGGACCGAGGCCAGGACCGGATGCTGCAACGGCCAGCTCGCGTCCGGTGGGGTCGCGGTCGGGTTGCCGAAGAGGGTTCGTATGGCGGCTGCCCAGCTGCTGACCGGATTGAATTCGGCAAACCCGCGTAGTCCGGCGGGCAGGCCCTCGACCGGGACGAAGGTCGAGGCGACGAAGGTGAGCGGGAAGATGACGAGGAAGGCGATGCCCTGGACGACGTTGGGGGTGCGCGCGATCACGCCGATCAGCGTCCCCAGCCAGAGCATCGTGATCGAGAGCAGGGCGATCAGGGCGAACCCGCCGAGCGCTTCGGCCGGATCGCTGTTGATCCGCCAGCCAACCAGGAGGCCACTGGCGACCATGATCGTGACCGCCAGGATCGAGGCCATGAACTCGGCGGTCAGGTGGCCGAGCAGGAAGGCGGGGCGCGTCATCGGCAGCGAGCGGAAGCGGTCGAGAATGCCCTCGCCGAGGTCGGTCGCCATCGATACCCCGGGGCCCATCATGCCGAAGGCCAGCGTCTGAACGAGGATCCCGCCGATCAGGTATTCGTGGTAATCGCCGCCGCCGGGAACTTCGATCACGCCGCCGAAGACGAAGGCGAAGAGCAGCACGAACATCAGCGGCTGCAGGGTGACGTCGATCAGCTTCTCCGGCACCTGGCGCACGTGCGCCAGGTTGCGTCCGGTCAGCGTCAGCGAGTCGGCGAGCAGCCAGCGCAGGCGACCGCTCCCCGGGGAAGTCGTGGGTGAAGCGGTGGTCGAAGTCACGCGCGGGCCTCCTTGCGCTCGTCGGGCCGGGTCAGGGAGAGGAAGACGTCGTCCAGGGTGGCCTCGCGGCGGTGGACGTCGGTGGCGTCGACGCCCGCCTCGTCGAGGGCCCGAACGACCTCGATCAGGCGAGTCGACTCGTTCGCCGGTGCGCTGACCACCGAGCCCTCGCCGTCGATCTCGGCGCTGCCCGCTGCGACCCGCTCCAGCGCGGCGGCGGCAAGCGGTAGTTGCTCGGCGGCGGGGACCGCGACGGCGATTCGCTCGCCGCCGTGGCGAGCCTTCAGCTCGGCGGGGGCGCCGGTCGCGGCGACGCGGCCGTGGTCGAGCAGGACGACCCGGTCGGCAAGGCGGTCGGCCTCCTCCAGGTACTGGGTGGTGAGCAGCAGGGTGGTGCCGTCGTCGACCAGCTCCCGCAATAGGGCCCAGAGCTCATTGCGGCTCTCGGGGTCGAGGCCGGTCGTCGGCTCGTCGAGGAAGAGGACGGGTGGGGACGCGACCAGGCTGGCGGCGAGATCGAGCCGGCGACGCATACCGCCGGAGAAGTCGCGGACGAGCCGATCGCCGGCGTCGGCGAGGCGCAGCCGTTCGAGCAGCTCATCCGCGCGCTGCCTGGCGATCGCCTTTGGCAAGTGGTAGAGCCGGCCGATCATCACGATGTTGGCGCGGGCGCTCATCAGTCCGTCTACGGTGGCGGCCTGGCTGGTCAAGCCAATGCGCTCGCGCACCGCGGCGGGATCGACGACCACGTCGAAGCCGGCAACCGAAGCGCGACCGGCGCTCGGTTGCGCCAGGGTGGTGAGGATCCGGATCGCGGTCGTCTTGCCGGCGCCGTTGTGGCCGAGCAGGCCAAGGACCGAGCCGGAGGGGACGTCGAGGTCGAAGTCTCGAAGCGCCCATTGCTCGCCGTATTTCTTGCCGAGCCCCTCCGCGGCAATTGCAATTGGATGAATTTCTGCGTGCATGTCGTACCTCGTACGTCGCATTAGTACGGTGTACGTGCAGACTAGCAGTACGATGTACGAAATGGCGTCAGACACTCGCACAGAGGCGTCGTTGATCTGGCTTCGCGAGGAGCCGGGAACGCGGAGCCCATCGCACACGAGGGCCGAGATCGTCGCGGCGGCGCTGGCGATCGCCGACGCCGAGGGGTTTGAGGCGGTCTCGATGCGCCGCGTCGCCCAGCGACTCGGGGCGGGCACGATGACGCTCTACTACTACGTGCGTAACAAGGACGAGCTGATCACCTTGATGTTCGACGAGGTGATGGGCGAGGTGCTCGTCCCCGAAGGGGAGCTGAGCGGCGAGTGGCGCAAGGCGCTCGAGCAGATCGCAATGCGCACGCGGAACGCTTTCAAGCGCCACCGCTGGTCGCTCGACCGGCTCGGTGACGGTCGCCCAGGTCCGAACGGGATTCGCCACTTCGAGCAGTCCCTGCAGGCAGTAGCCGCTGCGCCGCTGTCGGATGCCGAGAAGTTCGAGCTGATCGGGCTGATCGACGACTACGTCTTCGGCTTCGCCCTGCGCGAGGCCCAGGAGCTCGACGAGCATCGCCGCGGCTGGCCGCCGCAGGTGGTCGAGTTCCTCCAGCGCGAACTGGACAGCGGCGACTACCCGCTGATCAGCCAGTTCCTCGGCGCCGACGCTGCCGGGGGCATCGACCGGGTTGCCGAGCTGATCTTCAGCGAGGGCCGCTTTGAGCGCGGTCTCGAGCGCCTGCTCGACGGCGTAGAAGGCATGATTGCTCACAAGTAAACTGTCCGTAATGGGTATTCGTGGCGGGGAGGCGCGCCCTACGGCCTCGCGATCGGCGCCATTGCTTGCTGCCGCGGTGGTCCTCTCGGTGCTGCTTGTCTGGCCGCCGCTGGCGAGCGCTCTGGCCGCGTCCGGCGGTCAGGCGCAGCAGGCCCTGCGCTTCTGGACGCCGGCTCGGATGAAGGCGGCCAAACCGCTCGACTTGCGCCTCCCAGGCTCGGGACAAGTCGCATTCAGCGAGTCGGCAAGCGCCAGCTCCGCCTTCGAAACCGTGCCGGACCCCACCCTGGTCGACTCCCGGGTAAACGGCGCGATCTTCATCGAGACACCGTTTGGGTTGGGCCGCTGCTCGGGAACCTCGGTCAACGCGCCCAACTACAGCGTTGTCTTCACTGCGGGGCACTGCATCAATAGCGGTGGCCCACACGGGCGCTGGATGGACTTTCGCTGGGTTTTCGTGCCGGGCTATCGCTACGGCCAGCGACCGTTCGGCGTCTTTCCCGCCAAGTGGATCGACACGACCTACAAGTGGCGCACGACCGGCAGCGAGAACTTCGACGTCGGTGCCGCGGTCGTCACCCACAATCAGCGCGGCCAGCTGCTTGCCAAAGCAGTGGGCGGGACCGGGATTGCCTTTGGCCTCAAAACCAGGCAGGTCTTCGACGTCCATGGTTACCCAGCGGAAGAACCGTTCGATGGCGAAACGCAGCAGGTCTGCGTGCAGACGCCCTTCCTCGGCCACGATGCACGCTCATTTCTCAGCCCCGGACCGCTCAACCTCGCGGTTGATTGCGACGTCACCGGCGGCGCCTCGGGCGGAGGCTGGACGATCTCTGGCGGCAAGATCCTCAACAGCGTCACCAACTACGGCTACGGGGACGATCCCGACACCGACTTCGGCGCCTATTTCGGCAAGGAAGTCGCTCGTCTCTTCCACCGCGCCGCGGGGGTGAAGTGATGCGCCGCCTGTCCGCACTCACCGTGCTCCTCGCCCTCGGCCTGTGCATCCTGCCCTCGTTCGCGATCGCGGGGGTACTCGACATTCCGGCCGCCGCACCGCCGCAGTTTCGGGCGGCGCTGCGGGCCAAGTTGCATATGCCGCCGCCGCGCCACAGGTTCGAATCCCGCTTCGATCTCGAAGCGCAGCACGGATACACGGTGACCGTGGTCGGCGAGGGGGACATCGTCGTCGTCGAGGTGAGCAAACCGCTTCCCCACGACAAAGACAACGCGCTGGAAAAGATTGTCGGCTCGAAACAGGCCATGACCGCGTACGTGGCGCGAGGAACTGTCACTCAGCACCGGATTACGGCCTCCTTCGGCCAGTTCGGCAAAGTCGATGTGCGCTTCCGTCCTTCGGGTCAGGTGGTCGAATCGAAGCCTCGCCACCGCTGCCATGGTGTCGATCACTTCACCAGCAGGCTCGGGGTGTTCGTTGGCGGCGTTCGTTTCAGCGGCGAGAAGCATTACGTCGCGGTACGCTCGCACCGGGTGAGGGGCCAGGTTCGTACGCCGCTGCACCTCGATTGCAGCTCGCTCCCCCCGGGCCTCTTCTCGAGCCTGCGAGCCCGTCCGGTCCCCAGCCACCCGGTCTTCAACCCAACCTTTCTCACCGCGACCCGGCGCCATGGGGTCTCTTCTGTCGAGCTGATTACGCTGCAGATCGGCAAGACGACCCTCTTCGCCGCGATCACCGAAGAAGGACTGGGCTCGATGGCGAGGATTCGCTTTGCGCTGTCAACCGCTTCCTCGAAGACCTTCACCATTGACGATGCGCTGACCGAAGCGACGATTGCTCCACCGGCGCCGTTCCGGGGCAAGGGCACGTATCGCGCCGCCCCCGACGGGACGACGACCTGGACTGGCCCGCTCTCGGTCTCCTTCCCCGGTGCGCCGCGCCTGCCGCTGACCGGCGAAGAGTTCACAGCGACGCTCGCGACCGGTTTCTGAGCCCGCGACGCCGAGCAGGCACGCCGGTTCTGCAAGGCTGAAGTGATGGCAGTCGAAACGCTGGAGGCCCCGACGACAGCAGCGTCGCCCGTTCCGGACGATCAGGTGATCGTGCTCTTTGGGGCGACCGGCGACCTAGCACGCCGCAAGCTGCTGCCGGGGATCTTCCACCTCTTCGAGGCCGGTCTGATGCCGGAGCGGTTTGCCCTGATCGGCGCCGCGCGCAGCGATCTCTCCGAGGAGGAGTTCGTCGAGCTCGCCCGCGAGGCGGTCTGCGGCTCAGGGCGCCGGCCGCTCGAGGGCGAGTCCTGGAACCGCTTTGCCGACTCGCTCGGGTTCGTCTCCACCGGCGACGGCTTCGAGCAGTTGGGAGGGGCGATCGCGACCGCCCGGGAGGATCTCCACGATGCGCAGCTACTGCATTACCTGGCCTTGCCGCCGGCCGCGGCGGCGGGGGTGATCGAGGACCTGGGCCGGGCTGGGCTGGGGGAGGGGGCGCGGGTGATCATGGAGAAGCCCTTCGGCCGCGACCTCGCCTCGGCGCGGCAGCTCGACGCGCTCGTCCATTCCGTCTTCGACGAGGAGCGGGTCTTCCGCATCGACCACTACATCGGTCGCGAGGCGGTTCAGAACCTACTGGCCTTGCGCTTCGCCAACGGCATGTTCGAGCCGGTTTGGAACCGCAACCACATCGACCACATCCAGATCGACGTGCCGGAGACGCTCTCGATCGAGATGCGCGGTGGCTTCTACGAGGAAACCGGCGCTTTTCGCGACATGATCGTCACCCACCTCTTCCAGGTGCTCAGCTTCGTCGCGATGGAGCCACCGGTCTCGCTCAACGCCAAGTCGCTGATGACCGAGCGCGAGAAGGTCTTTGAAGCGATGAAGACGCTGGAGCCCGGCGACGTCGTTCGTGGCCAGTACGCGGGCTATCGCGACGAGGAGGGCGTCGCCACCGACTCGGACACCGAGACCTTCGTCGCCCTGCGCGCTTTCGTCGACAACTGGCGCTGGGAGGGCGTCCCCTTCTTCCTGCGCTCAGGGAAGCGGCTCGCCGACACCCACCACCTGCTCACCGTCGCCTTCTCGGAGCCGCCGCGGCGGATGTTCCCGATCGATTGCAGCCAGGTAGCCGAGGAGTATGGGCACGATCACCTCAGCTTCGAGCTCGGCGATCCCGGTTCGATATCCGCCTCCTTCCTGGCCAAGGTGCCGGGGCCGAAGATGCAGCTCGGCCAGGCCCACATGCGCTTCAGCTACGCCGACAGCTTCGGTGGTCCCGAGCGGGCGCTCGACGCTTACGAGCGGCTGATTTACGACGTCATGGTCGGCGACAGGACCCTCTTCACGACCTCCGCGGCGATCGAGCGCCTCTGGGAAGTCGCGGATCCGATTGTGCGAGAACCGCCGCCGGTCGAGATCTACGAGCCGGGCTCATGGGGTCCGGAAGCGACCGAAGCCCTGCTTGCTCCACACCGCTGGCATGTCCCCAGCGACCATCCCTGAGCGGGACGAACCGTGCTCAGTCGGTGGTGCTGGGGGCCTGCCAGGGGTTGTTCATCGGCAAGCGCCGTTTCTGCGAGCGCTTGAAGAGGTAACAGCCGACGACGCCGTTGCGCATCTCGGAGTGGATGAACTTGCCGGTGACCAGCTTCCAGCCCTCGACCGTCACCGCGTTGAGGATGTCGACCGGATCGGTGGTCAGCCGCGCCGGCGAACCGGCGGGTCCGGGGACGAGCGTCGGGCTCAGCTGATTGATCTCGAGTTCGTATTGGAAGAGGCGATGCCCTCGTTTGTAGGCGAGGCGGGCCCTGCCAGCCGGCGTCTCGAAGAAGGCCTCCTTGGCCGCCTCGACTGACTGCAGCTCCTTTTCGCGCTCCTTCAGCTGGGCGCGCTCCCCGCGCGAGGCGACGTCCGTCGCGGAACGGCCGCGAAGCAGCGGCAGGCGGAAGATCCGCCGCTTGTCCGTGGCGCTGGTCTCAGCTGCGGCGTCGGGCTCTGAATTGGTCGGCTCGCGCTCCAGCTGGACCGGCTGGCCGGAGCGGAATCCGACGAGGGGCTGTCTGTGTTCGCTCACCGTGGTCACAGTAAGGAAACGAGTGAGGGGCGGGACGCTTTGCGCGTCGCTTTGTCCAACATTCGGCTAGAGCCTGTGACCGAACGGAAAAGGGCCCCTTTCGGGGCCCTTTATTTCCGAAGGACGTGCCACCAGCGAGACTTTGTTTCCCTGGCTCGTCGGTCCTCAAGCCTTAATCGGTCGCTGCCAATAGAAACACCGAGTTAGCTGAAAAGTTGCACAACTTGCATCGGCGCTTGCAGCGGGGGACTTGAACCTTCGGCGCGAGGCCTCATTGGCCTGCGCGCCGCTGCTAGATTCAGGCATCCCGGGCGCATAGCTCAGTTGGGAGAGCGCCGCCTCGACAAGGCGGAGGTCGCTGGTTCGAGCCCAGCTGTGCCCATCTCGGCCGAGGTTTTAGACCTCGGCTGGCAGGCGGACCTCGGTGAGCCGGATGCTGTTCCCCGAGGGATCGCGGAAGCCCGAGTCGATCCCGTAGGGCCGCTCTTCGGGCGCTTCGCTGAACTCGACGCCGCGCGCGACCAGCTCCTCGTAGGAGGCGCGGCAGTCTTCGGTGGTGAGGAAGACGGTGCCGGCAAAGCCCTTGGCCATCAGCTCGCGCACCTGCTCCGCGGTTCCCTCTTCCATTACTGGCGGGCCGGGGATCGCCATCAGCACGATCGAGACGTCCTCTTGACCGGCGGGTCTGACGGTCAGCCAGCGGAAGTCGCCCATCTCGGGCAGGGTGACGTCGGCGCGCACCTCCATGCCGACCTTCTCTGTGTAGAAGGCCAGCGCCTCCTCCTGGTCGTGGACCCAAAGCTGGGCGTTGGCGATCCTGATCATCGTCGTCTCCTTTGGTTGGAACGGAAAGGTCGGCGGCGATGCTAGGTCGCGATCGGCGAGCTGTCTTCTCGAAACGTGCGGTGTTGGGGGCGGGCGTAGGCGCGGACCAGGCAGCCCGGGACCAGGGCGGCTTGGGAAGCCGGCGGGTGCTCGGCGCGGTAGGCGGTCGGCGAGCGCCCGTAGGTGCGGCTGAAGCTAGTGGTGAAGGAGCCGATGCTCTGCAGGCCAACCGAGAGGCAGATATCGGCGACCGTGCGATCCGTTGTGCGCAGCAGCGCCGCCGCCCGCTCGAGCCGGCGGGTCAGCAGGTAGGCGTGCGGTGACTCACCGAAGGCGCGCTTGAACTCGCGGCTGAAATGCGCCCGCGAGAGTCCGGCCGCCGCGGCCAGGTCATCGACGTCGAGCGGCTCGAAGTAGCGTGCGTCGGCGAGGTCCCTCGCGCGCAGCAGATGACGGGCCGGCGGAACGAACGCCATGCTCGTGAGTCTACGGTTGCTCCTTCCGCGTCTACTTGCGTGTGCAGTGGAGGTTGCGAGTTCGTACGCGCAGGGTGTGCGAGCCTTCGAGTTCCACGACGAGTTCCAACTCGCACGATTCGGGACCAGAAGAACTGTCTGAGGCCTGTTGCCAATCGGCCCAGCCGGCGAAGGCCAATCGATTGCGCCTTTCCAATTCAAGTTGCACCGGCTTGCCAGCGATCGCCGTAGCGCTTTCTTGCATCGCATTCTTCGCTTCTGCGTAGCTAAGAATGGCGAGTTGTTCGGTCCGACAAACCACATGCTCAACCGGGGTTGCCGGGGTTTGGTCGAGACCTTCAACCGAGACTTTGAACCTGCAGATGGTCCGCTGTTCACTTGTTTGACCTCGCCCGAGGAAATTGCAGTTGATGCGCTCTCGGGCCTTGCGATGACAGCCCTTGAATGCGACGGAGTCCAGCCGATCGCTTTGTCTGACGAAAGTGCGAGCAGCGTGTTGGGCGGCGTCCCTGGCAACGCTCTTGCTGAGTTCTGGTGGGGGAGGGGGCTCGATTGTCGATCCACCGCCTCCCCCTTCTGTTTCCCCACCGCCAGAAGGGAGGTCCTCGCAAGCGATCCCGTCATGGTCTGCGTCAAGGCCATAGGGATCTCCGGGGAGGAGGTATTCCTGAGCTTCTTCCTGGGTCGCGAAGTCGCTGCAGTCGTAGTCGACCGCAGCCGCGCTAGATGGCCACGCAGCAAGTAGCACTGGCATCGTGAGGAGGAACAGGGCGAAGGTCTTTGATCGCTGCATCGGGCCTTTCGGTCGCGAGATTGGCAGCGACTTATACGAGTACTAGAGAAGTCAGCTAGCAAACTTGATCGTTTGTAATCGACGTCCCAAGGGCCGCTCTGCCTACACCGGGTTCCTCTAGGCTCGCGGCCTCGTGGTCGGGACCTATGCAGCCGTGTTGGTCATCTGTGGCGCCTCGCTGGCGCTCGGCCAGGCGGCGATCGCGCTCTGCGGCGTCCGGCGCTGGTCCTGGCTGGCGCCGGCGGTCGGGCTGGCGCTGCTCTGCGCGGTCTGCTGGGGAACGGTGCGCCTGCCTGGGCACGGGGTCATCTCGGCGGTTCTGGTCCTGGTCTTGGTCGTGGGGTCGATCGTGTACCTCTGGGGTCGCCTGGAGGACGGGGGAGGCGCGCTGTGGGTTGGCGCTCCGGTCGCCCTGCTGGCGCTGATCGCGACCGCGATCCCCTTCATCGCCGAAGGCCACTTCGGCATCCTCGGCACCAGCTTCAACCCCGACATGTCGCAGCACCTGCTGGCGGCCGCCCGGCTCGCCGAAGGCCAGTCCTCCCAACTGCTCCACCAGGGCTACCCCCTCGGTCCGCACGCAGTAGTCGTTGCCCTCAACAACAGCCTCGGCATCGGCCTCGTCCAGGGCTTCAGCGGCCTGATGGTCGCCGTCGCCGTCCTCGCCTCACTAACGGCCCTGACCGCATTCCGGGATCAACCCTGGCCCCTGCGCATCTCCGCCGCCCTAGTAATCGGCCTCACCTACATGGTCGCCTCCTACTACGCCCAGGGCTCCTTCAAGGAGACCATGCAAGCGCTGTTCTTTTTGGCCTTCGTCCTCGCCCTACGCGAGTCGTCCCGCAACCCCGAATGGCGTGACCTGCCCCTGCGCTTCATCCCAGCAGCTCTCCTGGCAGTGGGCTCGGTCTACACCTACAGCTTCCCGGGCCTG
Organism: uncultured Solirubrobacterales bacterium; assembly: GCA_963732225.1. Lineage (GTDB taxonomy): Bacteria > Actinomycetota > Thermoleophilia > Solirubrobacterales > 70-9 > VRUE01. The sequence goes on along the minus strand of CAVSYR010000005.1, from coordinate 360,322 downwards.
ATCTGGCTCGGCGGCGCAGCGGTCATCTGGCTGCTCGTGGAAGTGCTCTGGGTGCGAGTGGCAAAGGTTCCTCCCGCGGGTGGCGCGGTAGGGGGGCCCGCCCCTGAGGACGCTTTAGCGACCGGAAGGGGTGGGGGGTCCCCTGCCGCGACAGGACCCGCGGGCCGGGGCCTTGGTCCCTCGCCAGTCCGCGCCTTGGCATTCGGCCTCCTCTGCTTTGCAGTTCTAGTCGCCCCGGAGATCGGTCGCATGATCGATTTCCACTCATTCGAGACCTTCGACCCCAACGGCCCCGGCCTCGGCAACCTTTTCGGCCAGATCTCGCCCTTCGAGGGCTTCGGCATCTGGCCCTCGGGCGATTTCCGCCTCACCCCGGGGGCCGGCGCGGTGCCGGCGCTTGGCTACTACGCTGGCGCGGCCTTCGCCACGATCCTGCTGCTCTATGGACTGGTGCTCTGCTGGCGCCGCCGTGAGTCGGCGCTGATCGCCGGTCTTGCCGCGGCGGCACTTGCTTACGCCGCGGCGCGGCTGGGCGGCACGCCCTACACCGCCGCCAAGGCGATTGAGGTCGGTGCGCCGCTGGCGGCGCTGGTCATCCTCCTGCCGCTGTTGCGCCGTCCCGTGGCCTGGCTGTACCTGCTCGCCGCGGCCGGCTGCTCGCTACTCGCGCTCGCCAACTCTCCCGTCGGCCCGAGCTCCTACTCGCCCGCGCTAACGGGCTTTCGCGGCGACGTCGGCGAAGGGCCGACCCTGGTCTTTGCCTCGAAGCAACTGCTTGCCGAAGAACACGGAACTCCTTACATCGCTTGGGAGCTGCGTGGTGGCCGGGTTTGCATCGCTGCCGCAGAAGAAGCGGACGACCATCCTCCGCAGGGTGTCCGCTTCGTTGTCTCGGAATCGCGCGACGTTGGGCCGCCGTTCGTCGGCCTGCACCGCGTTCGGGTCGCGCCGCCCTACGTGCTCTGGGAAGTAAACGCGCCGGTCGGCGGTCACAGCCCCTGTCCCTTGATCGCCGTCCGCCAAGCGCGCCAGGGCGCACCGCGCTGAACCCGGGCGTCGGCCGCGCCGTGGGTAGCATGGCCGGATCGAGGCGGCGACCCAAAAGATCACTGTCAAGCTCCCCGACGGCACCCCGCTGGAGCTGAGCGAGGGCGCCAGTGGTGCCGACGCTGCGGCGGCGATCGGGCCGGGGCTGGCCAAGGCGGCGCTGGCGATCCGGGTCGACGGTGAGCTGCGCGATCTTTCCGCGCCCCTTCCCGACGGGTCGGAGATCGGGATCCTCACCGACCGCGATCCCGAGGCGCTCGACCTGATTCGCCACGACGCCGCCCACGTGATGGCCGAGGCGGTGCAGGAGCTCTACCCCGGCACCAAGGTGACGATCGGGCCGGCGATCGAGAACGGCTTCTACTACGACTTCGACTTCCCGGATGAGGTCAAGGTGACCGACGCTGACCTGGAGAAGATCGAGGCGGCGATGCGCGCCCACATCGAGGCCGGCGAGGCCTTCGAGCGCCGCGACGTGCCGGTCGCGGAGGCGATCGAGATCTTCGAGGGCCAGGGCGAGGACTACAAGGTCGAGCTGATCCGCGACCTGATCTCCAATGAAGGGGTGGAGACCGTCTCGCTCTACCGCAACGGGCCCTTCGAGGACCTCTGCCGCGGCCCGCACGGCCCCTCGACCGGCCGGATCAAGGCGATCAAGCTGAACTCGCTGGCCGGCGCCTACTGGCGCGGCGACGAGAAGCGCCAGATGCTGACCCGGATCTACGGCACTGCCTTCTTCTCTAAGAAGGAGCTCAACAAGCACCTGGAGCGGATCGAGCAGGCGAAGAAGCGCGATCACCGCCGCCTCGGCCCCCAGCTCGGCATCTTCATGCTGCGCGAGGAGGCGCCCGGGATGCCCTTCTGGCTGCCCAACGGGACGACGCTCCTGCGCCTGATCGAAGGCGAGGTGCAGGCGCAGCTGCGCAAGCGCGGCTACAAGGAGATCGCCACGCCGCAGGTGCTCGACGAGGAGCTCTGGCACCGTTCCGGCCACTGGGACAACTACCGCGACGACATGTACTTCATGCAGTCCGACGAGAAGCGCCTGGCGCTGCGGCCGATGAACTGCCCCGGTGCTTGCCTCGTCTTCGACTCCGAACGCCACTCCTACCGCGAGCTGCCGCTGCGCCTGGCCGAGTTCGGGCGGGTCTCGCGCAACGAGCGCGAGGGCGTCCTGCACGGGCTGCTGCGGGTGCGCGCCTTCACCCAGGACGACGCCCACGTCTACTGCACCGAGGAGCAGATCGCCGACGAGGTCGCCGACATCTGCGAAGCGATCGACGAGCTCTACGCCTGCTTCGGCTTCGAGGACGTGCGGGTCGAGCTCTCCACCCGGCCGGAGAAGTCGATGGGATCCGAGGAGCAGTGGGCGAAGGCCGAGGCGGCGCTGACCGAGGCGCTCGACCGCCAGGGCCGCGAGTACGAGCTCAATTCCGGTGACGGTGCCTTCTACGGGCCGAAGATCGACTTCCACGTCACCGACGCCCTTGGCCGCTCCTGGCAGTGCGGTACCTGCCAGCTCGACTTCCAGATGCCCGAGCGCTTCGACCTCAGCTACGTCGGTGCCGACGACGCCGCCCACCGGCCGGTGATGATCCACCGCGCCCTGCTCGGCTCGATGGAGCGCTTCGCCGGGATCCTGATCGAGCACTACGCCGGACGCTTCCCGGTCTGGCTGGCGCCGGTACAGGCGATCGTCCTGCCGGTCTCCGATCGCCACAACGAGTACGCGGGCAAGGTCCTCGCCGAGCTGCGCGAGGCCGACGTGCGGGTCGAGGCCGACGATCGCTCCGAGTCGGTCGGCAAGAAGATCCGCGACGCCGAGCTCGGCCGCTACCCATACATGCTCGTCGTCGGCGACCGCGAGCAGGAGGCCGGTGCGGTCGCCGTACGCTCGCATGAGGAGGGCGAGCTGGGGGCGATGCCGGTGACCGCCTTCGCCGAGCGCGTGCGCTCTGTCTATACTCCGGACACTTGATTGCAGGCACGCCAAACACCCCGCGCCGCTGAGCGTCCCGTGCCAGCGTCCCAACCTCTCGTCCGCTTGAAGTTCCACACCTCACTTAGATAGTGCCGGTCCCGCGTAGGTTCGATCGGCGCCCACCAGAGCGCGACACGACCAGGATCAACGAGCGGATCCGCGTGCCCAAAGTCCGCCTGATCGGGGCGGACGGCGAGCAGCTCGGGGTGGTTGAGATCAACGAGGCGCTCAAACGCGCCCAGGATGCCGACCTCGACCTGGTCGAGGTGGCGCCCAACTCGAAGCCGCCGGTCACCCGCCTGCTCGATTACTCGAAGTACAAGTACGAGCAGGAGCAGAAGCAAAAGCAGGCGCGCAAGCACCAGCAGCAGGTCAACATCCGCGAGATCAAGCTGCGGCCGAAGATCGCCAACCACGACTACGAAACCAAGAAGGGTCACGTCGAGCGCTTCCTCCGCCACCAGGACAAGGTCAAGGTCACGATCATGTTCCGCGGTCGTGAGCAGGCCCACCCCGAGCGCGGCCGGGCGCTGCTGCAACGACTCTTCGAGGACCTCGGCGAGCTCGCCGTGATCGAGTCCCAGCCGCTGCAGGAAGGCCGCAATATGAGCATGCTGCTGGCACCGGGCAAAGAGGCGGCGAAAGAGGAGGCCGAGGCGGCGACAGAGTCTGGAGAGGCTCCCGCAGAGGAGGCTCCCGCGGTTGAGGAGACGCCGGCTGCCTCAGAGGAGGCACCCGCGGCCGAGGAGGCTCCTGCAGCCAAAGAGACACCTGCCGCTACGGATGAGCCCGCGGCGGAAGACGCTGACGAGAAAGTCGCCGAGGAGACCCCCGGCGACGACGCGGCCGCGGCTTAGTTCCCCGCGACCACCGCCGCGATCCGCTCAGCTGCATGGCCGTCCCAGAGGGGCGGTGGTACGGGTGGCTTCGCGGAACGCTGTGCAAGGGCCAGCGGGATCTGTGCAATCGCAGCGGGGTCCAGGCCAAGCAGGGTGTTGGTGCCGGCGCTGAGGGTGATTGGGCGCTCGGTGTTGGCCCGTAGGGTGAAGCAGGGGATGCCGAGGTAGGTCGTCTCCTCCTGGATGCCACCCGAGTCGGTGAGGACGGCGCGGGCGTCGGCGAGCAGGGAGAGGAAGTCGAGGTAGCCGAGTGGCTCACAGAGCAGCAGGCCCGGGTGCTCGGAGTTGATCGCCTCCATCATCGCCCGGGTGCGCGGGTGGACCGGAAAGACGACCGGCAGCTCTCGCGCCAGCGCTGCCAGTTGCCCAATCGTCTCGCTCAGCAGCGGACCGTCGACGAGAGCGGGGCGGTGCAGGGTGACGAGGACGAAGCCGCCCGGCTGGACGCCGAGCTTGTTCGCGGCGTCGGCGCCGCGGAAGCGCTCCTCGAGCGCGACGAGGGTGTCGATCATCGTGTTGCCGACCAGGTGGATCCGCTCAGCAGGGATTCCCTCGGCGTGCAGGTTGTCGTTCGCCTCGGGGCTGTGGATGAAGAGTTGGTCGGCGAGCTGGTCAGTGACAATCCGGTTGAGCTCCTCCGGCATCGTGCGATCGAAACTGCGCAGGCCGGCCTCGATATGGGCGACCGGAATCTGCAGCTTGGCCGCGGTCAGCGCCGCGGCCACGGTCGAGTTGACGTCACCGGGGACGACCACCAGGTCGGGGCGCTCCTCGGTAAGGACCGGCTCGAGGCGCTCCATCACCCGCGCCGTCTGCTGGGCGTGGTTGCCCGAGCCGACCTCGAGCATGTGATCGGGCGCGGGCACGCCCAGCTCCTCGAGGAAGATCTCGGACATCAGCCGGTCGTAGTGCTGGCCGGTGTGGACGATTGCGTGCCGTCCCGCCGGAATCCGCGCCCGCAGGGCGGCGATCACGGGGGCGGTCTTGACGAAGTTGGGCCGGGTTCCGACCACGTAGACGATGCGCATCGGGCGCCACAGTACCCTCGTCTGCTTCAATAGCGAGCCCGATGCCCAAGATGAAAACTCATTCCGGCGCTAAGAAGCGCTTCCGCAAGACCGCGACGGGCAAGCTGCGCGGGCGGCGGGCCTACTCGAGCCACATCCTTGAGAAGAAGTCACCGAAGCGCAAGCGGCGGATGGCGCGGCCGGTTGAGATCGCCCCGTCTGACACGAAAACTGTGCGGCACCTGCTTGGGGGCGGCAAGTGAGCCGGGTCAAGCGTTCAGTCCACGCGCGCAAGAAGCGGCGCAAAGTACTTAAGGAAGCGAAAGGCTATTTCGGCCGCAAGCACTCCTCTTACCGTTTCGCCAAAGAGCAGGTGCAGCGCTCAGGGATGTACGCCTACCGCGACCGGCGCAACCGCAAGCGCGAGTTCCGCCGGCTCTGGATCACCCGCATCAACGCTGCTGCGCGGCTGGAGGGCATGAGCTACTCCGAACTGATCCACGGCCTCAACGGGGCCGGGGTTGAGGTCAACCGCAAGATGCTCGCTGAGATCGCGGTCAACGACCGCGATGCCTTCCGCCGATTTGTGGAGCTAGCCCGGGAGGGTGCGGCCGCTTAGTCGCAGCCAGTCACTCCACTTTCCCGGGCGGGCCGTCTTTACGGCCCGCTTTTTCGTTCCAGGAGAAAAAACTCGAGACCAGAAACACAACGCGATGATCGAAAGCCCCCACAACGAGAAGCTGAAGCTGGTCCGCAAGCTACGCGAGCGCAAGCAGCGCGAGCGCGAGGGCGCGTTTGTCAGCGAGGGTGAGGATCTGGTCGAGGCCGGCTTTGCCGCCGGCGCCGAGCCACGCTTTCTGCTCACGGTCGCGGGCAGCGACCTCGGTGGCGAGGAGGTCGAGCCCGAGCTGCTTGCCGCGGTCTCGAGCCTCGGCTCGGGGACGCGGGCGATCGCAGTCTGGCCGCAGCGGTGGGCCGAGCCTGGCGACGCGCCCTGTCTGTACCTGCACGGAGTCGGCGACCCCGGCAACGTCGGCACGATCGTCCGCACCGCCCACGCTCTGCTCGACGGCACCGTCGTTCTTGGCCCCGGCTGCGCCGATCCCTTCTCGCCGAAGGCCGTGCGGGCGAGCATGGGCTCGATCTTCGGCCAGCCGGTGGCGCGGGGGGCGGTCACCGAGACACCCGCGCCGCGGGTGGCCTTGGTCGCTCACGGAGGTGGGGGTCTCGCCTCGCTCGCCGGGGCCGCGACGCTCTGTCTCGGGGCAGAGCGGGAGGGGCTGCCGGACGAGGTGCTCGCTGCCTGCGACTCGCGAGTGACGATCCCGCTGCGTGCCGGCGGCGCCGAGTCGCTCAACGTCGCTGCCGTGGCCGCAATTTGCGCTGAGCGGATATCGTCGCCAGCCATGCCGGAGGTCGCTGAAGATGCCTGAGGTAATCGATCGGATCGAGGCGATCTCCGCGGAGGCTGCGGCGGCGATCGAGGCGGCGCCGGGCACGGCTGAGCTCGAGGAGCTGCGGGTCCGCTACCTCGGCCGTAAAGCCGAGCTGACGGCGATCCTGCGCGGCATCGCTGATCTGCCGGCCGAGGAACGGGGCGCGGTGGGATCGGGCGCGAACAAGGCGCGCAAGGAGCTCGAGGCGCTGATCGAGGCGCGGGCCGAGGCGCTCGATGCCGGCGAGCTCGAGTCCCAGTTGGCCGAGGACCGGATCGATGTGACCCTGCCGGGCGCGCCGGCGCGGTCGGTCGGCCACACCCACCTGATCACCCGCACCACCCGCCAGATCGAGGACGTGATGGTCGGCCTTGGCTACCGGGTGATGGAGGGGCCCGAGGTCGAGCACGACTACTACAACTTCACCGCGCTGAACCACCCGCCGGGACACCCGGCGCGGATGCTGCAGGACACCTTCTACGTGCAGTCAGACCCCGAGGTGCTGCTGCGTACCCACACCTCGCCGGTGCAGATCCGCAGCATGGAGGCCCAACCGCCGCCGATCTTCATGATCGCCCCCGGCAAGGTCTACCGCCGCGACTCCGACGCCACTCACAGCCCGATGTTCCATCAGGTCGAGGGCCTGGCGATCGGCGAGGGGATCACGCTTGCCGACTTGCAGGGCACGCTGACCGAGATGCTCAGCTCGATCTTTGGCGGCAGCCGCGAGGCGCGCATGCGGCCGCACTTCTTCCCCTTCACCGAGCCCAGCGTCGAGTTCGACGTCTCCTGCTTCCAGTGTGAGGGCACCGGCGAGCTGGCCGGTGGCGAGCGCTGCAACCTCTGCAAGGGGATCGGCTGGATCGAGGTCGGCGGCGCCGGAATGGTCGACCCCAACGTGCTCGGCTTTGTCGAGTCCAGTGGCTATGACCCCGAGCGAGTGCAGGGCTTTGCCTTCGGCATGGGGGTCGAGCGGATCGCGATGCTGCGCCACGGTGTGCCCGACCTGCGGCGCTTTTTCGACAACGACGTGCGCGTGCTGGAGCAGTTCTCATGAAGGTGCCCTACTCCTGGCTGCGCGAGTACTGCGACCCCGGCGTCGAGCCGGGGCAGTTGGCCGAGCGGCTGGCGATGACCGGCACCGAGGTCGAGCGGGTTGGCACGGTCGGCCCGCCGTCGGCGGATGGCTTCGTCGTCGGCAAGGTGCTGAGCGCCGAGCCACACCCAAACGCCGATCGGCTGCGGGTCTGCACGGTCGATACCGGTGACGGCGAGCGCACGATCGTCTGCGGTGCCCCCAACGTCGCCGCCGGCCAGACCGTTCCCGTGGCGTTGCCTGGGGCGGTGCTCCCAGGTGGTCACAAGATCGGCAAGGCGAAGCTGCGCGGGGTCGAGTCGATGGGGATGATCTGCGCCTCCTCCGAGCTCGAGCTGGGGGAGGGACCACCGGGAATCCTCGTGCTCGAGGACGACGGGCTTGCCGCCGGAACGCCGCTTTCGGAGGCGCTGCCGATCGCCGAGCCGGTGCTGGAGTTGGAGGTGACGCCAAACCGGGTTGACTGCTTCGGCGTCTACGGCGTCGCCCGCGAGGTGCACGCGATCAGCGCCGCGTCGCTGGCGGCCGAGCCGTGGGCTGAGGACGCCGCCGCCGAGGGCGACGGCGAGGTTGGCGACTACGCCTCGGTCGCGGTCGAGGTGCCCGACCTCTGCCCCCGCTTCACCGCCCGCGTCTTCACCGATGTCACGATCGGCCCCTCGCCGGCCTGGCTGCAGGCGCGGCTCGCCGCGGCGGGTCAGCGGGCGATCAACAACGTCGTCGACATCACCAACTACGTGATGTTGCTGACCGCACAGCCGCTGCACGCCTTCGACCTCGACAAGGTCCCCGACGGGGCGCTGAGCGTTCGCACCGCGACGGCGGGCGAGAAGATGACGACGCTCGACGGCGTCGAGCGCGTCCTCGACGCCGAGACCGTGCTCGTCTGCGACAGCAACGGCCCCGCCGGAATTGCCGGGATCATGGGCGGCCAGGTCTCCGAGGTCTCGGATCAGACGACCCGGGTGCTGCTCGAGGTGGCGAACTGGAGCGGGACCAACATCCTGCGCAGCTCGCGCCTGCTCTCGCTTCGCTCCGAGGCTTCCTCGCGCTTCGAGAAGCAACTCCACCCCGAGCTCTGCATGCGGGCGCAGCGGATCGCCTCGCGGTTGATGGTCGAGCTCTGTGGCGCCAGGCTGGTGCCGGGGACGATCGACGTTGCCGCTGAGATCCCCGCACCGCGGCGGCTGAACCTGCGGGCGCAGCGGGTCGAGGGTCTGCTCGGCATGGCGATCGCGCAGGCCGACCAGATCGGCTACCTCGAGCGCCTCGGCTTTGGGGTCGAGGTGAGCGGCGAGGACCTCGAGGTCACAGTGCCACCTGACCGCGACGGCGACGTCACCCGCGAGGTCGACCTGATCGAGGAGGTCGGTCGCGTTCACGGCCTCGACGAGCACCTGCCCAGCACCCTGCCCGCGGTGGCGGGCCGGGTCGGCGGGCTCAGCCGTGAGCAGCGCCTGCGCCGCCGGGCCGAGGACGCGATGCGGGACCTCGGCTTCGACGAGGTCGTCGGCTGGAGCTTCACCGACTCGGGGATGCCCGGGCGCCTGCGGATTCCCGACAACGACGGGCGGGCCGGCGGCGTGGCGCTCGCCAACCCGCTTTCCGAGGACCAGTCGGTGATGCGGACGACGGTGCTCGGCTCACTGCTTGACGTCGCTCAGCGCAACCTCGCCCGCGGGGCCGACGCCGTCGCGCTCTTCGAGTCGGGACGGGTCTACCTACCTGCCGACGAGACGAAACCGCAGAAAGGCACGCCTGACGTGCAAAACGTCGACTTCGATGCTCTCGCCGGCGATTTTCCGGGCGAGCGGCCTGCGCCAGACCGCGAGCCGCACCGGATTGGCTGCCTGGCGGTTGGGCCGCTTGTGGCCAAGTCCTGGCGCGGCGGTGGCGAGCCGGTTGATTTCTTTGCTCTCAAGGCGGTCGTCGAGGCTCTTGCCGGGCAGCTCGGCACCACGATCGCCTGTGAGCCGGGAGAGCAGCCCTTCCTGCATCCGGGTCGCTCGGCGGCAGTCGGTGTCGGCGGGATCGCGGCTGGATGGATCGGCGAGTTGCATCCGCTGGTCTGCCGGGCTTGGGACATCGAGGCGGCGGTCGGCTTCGAAATCGACTTGGCCGCACTGGTTGTTGCCGCGTCGGCCGGCGAGGAGACCTACGAGGACGTGACCACCTTCCCGGCCAGCTACCAAGACCTGGCCGTCGTTGTGCCCACCGAGCTGCCGGCAGCCGAGTTGCGCGCCACGGTCCTGGCGAGCGGTGGAGAGCTGCTGCACGCCGCCGACGTCTTCGATCTCTACGAAGGCGAGCAGGTCGGCGGAGGTAATAAGAGCCTGGCGCTGAGGCTGGAGTTCCGCGCCTCCGATCGCACCCTCACCGACGACGAGGTCAGCGAGCAGCGCGCCGCGATCGAGGCTGCCCTGGAGAAGATCGGAGGGTCGTTGCGTGTCTGATCCACTCACACAACCACTTGAGGGCGATCCCACCGCGCGGGTCCTGGTTGCCGGTGCCTCCGGTTTCACCGGGGCGCTGGCGGCACAGATCGTCTGGCGCCACCCGAAGCTGGAGCTGGTCGCGGTCACCTCGCGCAGCGACGTCGGCAAGCGGCTTGACAGCCTCTACCCGCGCTACCGGGTGCCGCTCGAGCTAACCGAACTCGATCTGGATGAGATCGAGGAGATCGACGCCGCGATCGTCGCCTACCCTCACGGCGCCTCTGCGCCGGCTGTAGCGGCACTGCGCGGCCTCGGCGCCCTGGTCGTCGACCTCTCGGCCGACTTCCGGCTGCGCGACCTGCCCACCTATGAGCTCTGGTACGGACCGCACGGCGCGCCGGAGCTGCTCGAGGGCGCGGTCTACGGCCTCAGTGAGCTCTATCGCGAGCAGCTGCGCCACGCCGAACTTGTCGCCACCCCGGGCTGCTATCCGACCGCCAGCGTGCTGGCCCTGGCCCCGCTTGCCGAGCAGGGTCTGCTCGCCGATGTCGTCATCGACGCCAAGCAGGGGGTCTCCGGTGCCGGCCGCGGCGGTGGCGACGCGATGCACTACGTCTCGATGGACGAGAACGCCTTCGCCTACAAGACCGAGGGCCACCGCCACCGGCCCGAGATCGAACAGGAGCTGGCGGCGCTGGGATCGCCGGCGCCGGTCACCTTCGTGCCGCACCTGCTGCCGCTCGACCAGGGCGAGTTGACCAGCTGTTACGCCCAGACCAGCGAGCCGATCTCCAAGGACGCGGTGCAGGCGCTCTACCGCGAGCGCTACGCCGGCGAGCCCTTCGTTCGCGTCGTCGACGGCCCGCCGGGCCTGCGCGACGTGCGCGATACCAACGAGTGCCACGTCTACGTCACCGTTGAGGAGCGGGGGAGGGTCCTCGCCTTCTCTGCGATCGACAATCTCTGGAAGGGCGCCTCCGGACAGGGCGTGCAGAACCTCAACCTGATGCTCGGTCTTGACGAGACCACGGGGTTGCTGTGAGCGGATTCTTCAAATCACGCTGGGTCGAGCCGCCGGCCGGGATCGAGGAGCTCGATCCGGCGCAGTTGGTCCCCGGCTTCCGCGCCGGCGGCGCCCACTGCGGGCTCAAGGGCGGTGGCAAGACCGACATCGGCTTGCTGGTCTGCGATGCCGAGCAGGTCAGCTCGGCGATCCTGCTGACCCGCAACGCCTCCGCGGCCGCGCCGATCCGGGTCTGCCGCGATCGCTGCGACCAAGCAGGGCTGCGCGCCGCGGTCGTCAACGCCGGCAACGCCAACGCCGAGACCGGCGAGCAGGGATACGCCGACGCGGTGGCGATGTGCGACGTCGCCGCCGAGCAGCTGGGGCTGCCGGCAGAGGCGGTCGCTGTCGCCGAGACCGGCGTGATTGGTGTGCCGCTGCCGATCGAGGCGGTGCTTGGCGGCATCGGCGACGCGGCCGGGAACCTCTCGCCCGACGGCGGAGCCGTCTTCTCCGACGCGATCCTCACTACCGACCGCTGGCCCAAGCGCTGCACGCTGCGGACGCCGGAGGGAGTGACGATCTCCGCCCAGGCAAAGGGCGGCGGCATGATCCAGCCGAACATGGCGACGATGCTCTGCTTCGTCCAGACCGACGCCGTAGTCGAGGATCCCGACGCCGCGCTGCGCGCTGCCTGCGACGCCTCCTTCGAGCGGATCACAGTCGACGGGCAGATGAGCACCAATGACACCCTGTTGCTGCAGGCGAGCGGGGCCTCCGGCAAGCCGCTGCCCGAGGGTCTGCTCGACGCGGTGCTCTTGCAACTGGCGCTCGAGGTCGTCGCCGATGGCGAGGGATCCTCGAGGGTCGGCCGCATCCGGGTCGACGGCGCCGCCTCGCAGGCCGAGGCCGAGCGGGTCGCCCGCGCGATCGCCAACTCGCCGTTGGTCAAGACGGCGCTCTTCGGCCGCGACCAGAACTGGGGGCGGATCGCGCAGGCAGCCGGCATGGCGCTGGCTGGCGAGGACCTAGAGGAGATCGGCGGCGAGGCGATCGACAACAGCGAGCTCGCCGCCGACGTCGCCGAGGCCGAGATCGGCCTGCGCCTCGACCGCGGCGAGCACAGCGCCCACGTCTGGTTCTCCGACCTCGGCTACGAGTACGTGCGGATCAACGCGGAGTACACGACATGAGCGAAGGAGGAGGCGGATGACCGAGCAAGCGCCTCAATCGCGGGCGGCCCAGGTGAACGTCGAGACACTGCTCGAGGCGCTGCCCTACATCAAGCAGTTCCACGGCCAGACTGTGGTGATCAAGTACGGCGGCGCGGCGATGCGCGAGGACGCCCTGCGTGAGGCCTTCGCCACCGACGTGGTGTTGCTCAAGTACGTCGGGATGAACCCGATCGTCGTCCACGGCGGTGGGCCCGAAATCAGCCAGTACATGGAGCGGCTCGGGCTCGAGGTGCGATTCCACGAGGGCCTGCGCGTTTCCGATGCGGAGACGGTCGAGGTGGCGCGCATGGTCCTGGTCGGCAAGCTCAACTCCGAAATAGTCCAGCGCCTCAACGCCCACGGTCAGCCGGCGGTCGGTCTCTCCGGCGAGGACGGTGGCCTCTTCCGCGTCTCGCCGGTTGCCAACGCCGACGAGGTCGGCTTCGTCGGCTCGATTGAGCACGTCGACGTCGAGGTGCTCAACCACATCGCCGCCGATTACATCCCGGTGATCGCCTCTTCGGCTTCGGACCGCGAGGGCCAGTCCTACAACGTCAACGCCGATGAGGCCGCCGGCAAGGTCGCGGCCAAGCTCGGCGCCCACAAGGCAATTTTCCTCACCGACGTCGAGGGCTGGCTGGCCGATCCCGCGGACACCGACTCACTGATCGCGCGAGCGACGGTGGAGGAGGTCGAGGGCAAGCTGGCGGCGATCGACGGCGGCATGCGGCCGAAGTTGGCTGCCTGTGCCGACGCGATCAGGGGCGGCGCCGGAGCGGCCCACATCATCGACGGCCGCCGCCCGCACTCGCTGCTGGTCGAGCTCTTCACCGATGCCGGAATCGGCACGATGGTGACCTCATGAATTTGACCGACCTCCAGGCGCTCGAGGAGCGCTACCTGATGCGCACTTACAAGCGGGCGCCGGTCGAGTTCGTGCGCGGCGAGGGCGCCCTGCTCTGGGACGCCGAGGGCAAGGAGTACCTCGACTTCCTCGGCGGCATCTCGGTCTGCTCGGTCGGGCACTGCAATCCCGAGGTGGTCGAGGCGGTGCGCGAGCAGGCCGGGCGCCTGATGCACACCTCGAACCTCTTCTACACCGAGCCGATGGTGCGACTCGCCGAGCGACTCTCGCAGTCGAGCCTCGGCGGCCGCGTCTTCTTCTCCAATTCCGGCACCGAGGCGAACGAGTGCGCGATCAAGATCGCCCGCAAGCACGCCCACCGCCGCGGTATCTCCGCCCCGGAGATCATCAGCTTCGAGCGCGATTTCCACGGCCGCACCTACGGCTCTCTTTCCGCAACGCCGGCGCTTGCCGCCAATCCCGATATGGCGCCAATGCTGCCCGGCTTCAGCGCCGTGCCCTTCAACGACCCGGAGGCGCTGCGCGCAGCGGTGGGGGAGAGCACGGCCGCGGTGCTGCTCGAGCCGATCCAGGGCGAGGCCGGTATCTACCCACTCAGCGATGAGACCCTGCTCGCCGCCCGCCAGGCTTGCGACGAGAGCGGCGCCCTGCTGATCTTCGACGAGATCCAGACCGGGATCGGCCGCACCGGCTCGCTCTGGGCCTATGAGCAGACGCCGGTCCGTCCCGACGTCTTGACCAGCGCCAAGGCGCTCGGCGGCGGCATGCCGATCGGGGCCTGCCTGACCAGCCCGGAGGCCAGTGAGGTGCTGGAGCCCGGCGATCACGGCTCGACCTTCGCCGGCGGCTTGCTCGCCAGTGTCGCCGCCCTCGCCGTGCTCGAGATCGTCGATGATGCCGCGTTGCTGCGCGGTGTGCGTGAGCAGGGAGCGAAGCTGCGCGATGCCCTGCTCGCCCTCGACGGAGTTGAGACCGTGCGCGGCCGCGGCCTGATGCTCGGCGTTGGCCTTGGCGACGGCGTCGATGCGGCGGCGATCGGCGCCGACCTGCTCGAGCGTGGCCTGATCGTCAACGTGCCCGAGCCCGGGACCCTGCGCTTGCTGCCGCCGCTGACGGTCGATTCGGACCAGATCGAGCGGGCCGTCGCCACGATCGCGGCCGCGCTCCTAAGCTACGCGCCTCAATGAGCAAGCGTCCCTCTGAGCCCCGCGCGCTGACCAGCGGTACGGCCGAGCGCCTGGCAGCGATCGTCGAGGCGGCCGAGCAGGCAGCCGCAAAGGTAATCGACGATGCCGAGGAGCAGGCGCGCCGCCAGCTCTCCGAGGCGGGCGCCCGTGCCGACCGCATCGTCGCCGAGCGCCTGCGGGCCCTTGCCGATGAGCTCGACCCACCCACTTCTGGCCAGCGCGAGCCGCACCTGAGGCCGGTCTCCGCGGTGCCCCAGCCGGAGGCACCGGCCGGGCCGCGCTCGGGCTCCGCCGGCGCCCGCCTGCTCGCCACCCAGATGGCGGTCTCGGGAAGCAGTCGCGAGGAGATCGCCGAGCGCCTGCGCAGTGGCTTCGACATCGCCGACACCAGCGAGATACTCGACGCGATACTCGGACCCGAGGAGTGAGGAAATGCACGAGGACCCGACCCGGATGATGCGCCAGCCCGATGACGAGCACCGCCCGCACGGCAACACGCGGCTGTTGATCGCCGGCCTGATTGCGGTGATCGTCGGCCTGGTGATTGCGGTGGTCGTAATCGCCAGCAGTGGTGACAGCGGTGGCTCGACTTCGACGCTGACGACGACGCCAAGCGAAACGAGCTCGAGCACCGAGACGACGACCGGATCGACCACCGAGACCACGACTTCGACCCCGACTGAAACGACCACGACGTCGGAAACGACGACCGCGCCCGAAGAAACGACAACGACCACGACCCCGCCCGAAGAAGAAAACGGCAGCGGCGGCATCGGCGCTCCCTAGTGGCATCGGGTTCACCCGCAGACGTACGCACGGCCTCCTACGAGGCCGATCCCGGCGAGGTCCGCCGGGTCCTGCTGCTCTACTCGGGTGGCCTCGACACGAGCGTGATGCTGAAGTGGATCCAGGATTCCTACGAGGCTGAGGTCGTCTGTCTCACCGTCAACCTCGGCCAGCCGGGCGAGGACTACGCCGTGATTGAGGACAAGGCGAAGCGCCTGGGGGCACTGGAGTGCCACGTCGTCGACGCGCGCGAGGAGTTCGCCGACGAGTACGTGTTGCCGGCGATCAAGGCCAACGCGCTCTACGGCGGCGGCTACCCGCTCTTCACCGCGCTCGGCCGGCCGCTGATCGCCAAGCTCGCGGTCGAGTATGCGCGGCGCAGCGGCTGCGACACGATCGCCCACGGCTGCACCGGCAAGGGCAACGACCAGGTGCGGATCGAGGCCACCGTCGCCACCCTTGCGCCGGAGCTGAAGACGATCGCGCCAGTGCGCTCTTGGCAGATGGGCCGCGAGGAGGAGATCGCCTACGCCCGTGAGCACGGCATCCCGGTCAAGGGTGGCACCGAGGTCGCGCCCTACTCGATCGACGACAACCTCTGGGGCCGCTCCTCGGAGGGTCGCTGGATCGAGGACCTGGACCACGCGCCCGAGGACGACGTCTTCCAGCTGGTCACCCGGCCGGAGGAGGCGCCCGACGAGGCCGAGACCGTCACCGTCGAGTTCGAGGCCGGCATCCCGGTCGCTTTCAACGGCGAGCGCTTGGCCCCGGTCGAGCTGCTTGAACGCGCCGCCGAGGTTGGCTGCCGCCACGGCGTCGGCATCGTCGATCACATCGAGGACCGCATCGTCGGCCTCAAGGTGCGCGACATCTACGAGGTGCCGGCGGCGGCGATCCTGCTGCCCGCCCACCAGGAGCTGGAGAAGCTGGTCGGCACGATCCACCAGAACCAGTTCAAGCCCGAGCTCGATCACAAGTGGGCCTACCTGGTCTACGCCGGGCTCTGGTGGGAGCCGCTGCGCACCGACCTCGACGCCTATATGGACGCGGTCAACACCCAGGTGACCGGCACGATCGGCCTCAAGCTCTTCAAGGGCAGTGTCCGGGTCGTTACCCGCAGCTCGCCCAACGCCGTCTACGACGCCGACCTCGCCTCCTTTGCCCAGTCGGGCGGCCTCTTCTCGCAGACCGCATCGCCGGGCTTCATCGAGCTCTGGTCGCTGCAGTCGCGCATGGCCTACCGGATCCGCCAGCGCGGGGAGGAGGAGTAGATGGCCTACGACAAGCTCGGCAAGGCAGCGATCCGCTTTGCCTTCAAGTACGTGCGGCGCCGTTATCGACGCCAGATTCGCATCGGTGCCGGAGTAACGGCGGTTGCATTGGCGATTGCGGCCTACGCCGCGACCCGCAACGTGCCTGAGGGCTAGCGTAGCCTCGGCTTCTTAGTGGCGCGAACGCTCGCGACAAAGGCGGGAGGCCGCACGCTTCTCGTCGCCCTCCTCTGTGCACTGCTGGCGCCGCTCGCGCTTGCGGCTGCCCCTGCCGCGGCGGCTGACATCTCGGCCCTGCAGCAGAAGGTTTCCGCCGGACGGGAAGAAGCCGGATCGCTTGCCGGCCAGTTGCAGGCGGCGCAGGGGGAACTTGCCGCGGCGGAAGAGGAAGCCGCTGCCGCTAGTGCTCACGAGCAGAAGCTCACCGCGTTGCTGGCGACGGGCGAGGAAAAGGCCGCGCGGCTCACCGCCGAAGTGCAGCGGACCAAGCGTCGGCTGGCGGCCGAAAAACGGCGCCTGCAGCGAGCCCGGGCGGCCCTCGCCGCTCGCCTTGTGGCGATCTACGAGAGCGGCTCGCCCAGCACGGCCAGCATCATCCTCGCCTCCGACAGCATCGATGAACTGGCCACCCGAACCGAATACCTCGAGCGAATCCAGCAGTCCGACTCCGACCTGGCCGCCCGCGTCGCCCAGGTCCGCCGCACCGTCGCCACCGCCCTCCAGCGCGTCGCCGCGCTCAAGGCTCGCGTCGACTCCTACAACGAACGCCTTGCCACCGCCCGCTCCGAAGTCGCCGGCGTCCGCGAAAGCGCCGAGGCCGCCGCGTCGCACTTGCACTCCGTTGCCGCCGCTCGCTCGGCGGCGCTTGCCACCCTCAAGGACAAGATCGGCAACTGGGCCAGCGACATCCAAGCGGCCAAGGCAGCGGAAGCAGAACGGATCAGTTCCGAAGAAGCCGAAACCGAAGTCGAACGCTGGCTGGGCGGCCCCTTCTCGATCCCCGCCTACATCGTGATGTGCGAGTCCGGTGGCAACTACGGTGCCGTGAACCCCTCAAGCGGGGCCGGCGGCGCCTACCAAATCCTGCCGTCCACCTGGGAACTCTACGGCGGCCAGGGAGAACCTCAGACTGCCCCCAAGGCCGAACAGGACAGGATCGCCGCCGAAATCTGGGCCGACTCCGGCCCCAGTGCCTGGGTTTGCGGCTAAGCGCCCGGCACTGGCGGAAATAGTCGCGGAAGGTGCGCGGAAGACGCTCAAAAGCGCCTCGCTCCATCTGAGCCGATTGGCATTATCGGCCACCGATCGTGAGTAGCCCCTCCGCCGTCCATCTGCATGCCCACAGCGAGTACTCGCTGCTCGATGGCGCCTGCAAGATCGACGCGATGGCGGCGCGGGCTGCGGAAATGGGCCAGCCCGCCCTGGGTCTGACCGACCACGGCGTGATGAACGGCGCCGTCGACCTCTACAAGGCCTGCCAGAAGCACGGGATCAAGCCGATCGCCGGCTTCGAGGCCTACTTCGTCGACGACGTCAAGACGATCAAGGAGAAGCCGAAGTACGAGCGCAACCACCTGACGCTGCTGGCCGAAAACGACACCGGCCTGGCCAACCTGGTCAAGCTCACCTCGGCCGGCTTCCTCGAAGGCTTCTCGCGCGGCAAGGCCAACGTCGACATGGAGATGCTCGCCGCCCACGCCGAGGGCGTGATCGTGCTCACCGGCTGCCTGCAGTCGCGCTTCTGCCGCCGCCTGATCGAGGAGCGCCCTGATGACGCCCGGGCTCACCTCGACGACCTGATCCAGGCCTTCGGTCCCGAGCAGGTCTACTTCGAGGTGCAGAAGAACGGCATCCCCGAGCAGGACAAGGCCAACGAGGGAATCGTTCGCTACGCCCGTGAGCTGGGCCGGCCGCTGGTCGGCACCGCTGACGTCCACTACCTGCGGCGCGAGGACTTCGAAGACCACGCGGCGCTGCTCTGCGTGCAGACCAAGTCGACCCTGGAAGCGCCGAAGATGAGCTTCGACACCAACGAGTTCTACCTCAAGGACTCCGAGGAAATGACGGCCTCCTTCGCCGAGTGGCCGGAGGCGGTGCCGACCACGCTGGAGATCGCCGAGCGCTGCAACATCGACATCGAGCTCGGCAAGCTGCTGCTGCCGCGCTACCCGACGCCGGGCGGCGAGGAGCCGGAGGCGATGCTGCGCCGAGTCGCCGAAGCGGGCATGCGGGCGCGCTACGGCGATCCGCTGCCGGCTGAGGCGGTCGAGCGGATGGAGTTCGAGCTCGGGGTGATCGAAGAGATGGGCTTCCCCTCTTACTTCCTGATCGTCTGGGATTTTGTGCGATACGCCAAGGACAACGGCATCGCGGTCGGCCCCGGCCGCGGCTCAGCGGCGGGCTCGATCGTCGCCTACGCGCTGACGATCACCGACATCGACCCGCTTGCCGAAGACCTGCTCTTCGAGCGCTTCCTCAACCCCGGGCGCAAGTCGATGCCCGACATCGACATCGACTTCTCGGTCCGCGGCCGCGAGCGGATGATCCGCTACGTCGCCGACAAGTACGGTCGCGAATCGGTCGCCCAGATCATCACCTTCGGCAAGATGGCACCGCGCGCGGCCACCCGCGATGCCGCCCGCGTGCTCGGCTTCGACTACGGCACCGGTGATCGCCTGGCGAAGCAGATCCCGGAGCCGATCATGGGCCGCAGCCCCTCCTTCGAGGAATGCCTCAAGTCGGGCCAGGAGTTGAAGAAGACCTACGACGCCGAGCCCGACGCGAAGAAGATCATCGACGTCGCCCAGGGTCTCGAGGGCATCATCCGCAACAACTCGATCCACGCCGCCGCGGTGGTGATCGCCGACCGTCCGTTGCAGGAAGTGGTGCCACTGCAGTTGGCCGAGGACAAGACCGCTCCGGCGCCCGCCAATGGCAGCGGCAAGGCCGAGCGCCAGTACAAGATCGTGACCCAGTACTCGATGGGGCCGATCGAGGAGATCGGGCTGCTGAAGATGGACTTCCTCGGCTTGCGCAACCTCGATGTGATCGAGGACGCGATCGACATCATCCGCCGCTCGCGCGGCGAGGAGGTCGACATGGAGGCGATCCCGATCGACGACGCCAAGACCTACGAGATGCTCGCCCGCGGCGACTCGACCGGGGTCTTCCAGTTCGAGTCGGAGGGGATGCGCGACGCGCTGCGCAAGGTCGGGCCGACCGAGTTCGCCGACCTGGTCGCGCTCGGCGCCCTCTACCGGCCC
The DNA here is from genome assembly GCA_963732225.1 of uncultured Solirubrobacterales bacterium. GTDB lineage: Bacteria > Actinomycetota > Thermoleophilia > Solirubrobacterales > 70-9 > VRUE01. Next base: position 340,832 of record CAVSYR010000005.1, on the reverse strand, counting down.
GGCGCGATGGCCTACATCCCTGCTTACGCCAAGGGCAAGAAGGACCCCTCGACGGTGCGCTACCCGGACCCGCGCCTGCGCGCGATCACCAAGGAGACCCACGGCTGCGTCGTCTATCAGGAGCAACTGATGGCGATCGCCCGCGAGATGGCGGGCTTCTCCGGCGCCGAGGCGGACGACCTGCGCAAGGCGATCGGCAAGAAGAAGCGCGAGCTGATGGCGACGATGAAGGACAAATTCATGCAGGGGCTGGCCGAATCGAACACCGCCCCCAACGTCGCCAAAGACCTCTGGAAGCTGAACGAAGCCGCTGCCGACTACTCCTTCAACAAGTCCCACGCCGCCTGCTACGGGCTGATCTCCTACCGCACCGCCTACCTCAAGGCCAACTACCCGGCCGAGTACATGGCGGCGGTGATCTCCTCGGTGATGAACACCAAGGACAAGGTGCCGTTCTTCGTCAACCGCTGCGAGGAGATGGGGATCGAGGTGCTGCCGCCCGACGTCAACTCCTCCGACCACAGCTTCGTCGTCTCCGAGAACGCGATCCGATTCGGCCTCGACGCGGTCAAGAACGTCGGCCACGCCGCGGTCGAGGCGATCCTGCGTGCCCGTGAGGACGCCCCGATCGCCTCGATCTGGGACTTCTGCGAGCGGGTCGACTCGCGTGCGGTGAACAAGCGCGCAATCGAATGCCTGGTCAAGTGCGGTGCCCTCGACTCGACCGAGGCCACCCGCAAGGGCATGCTCGAGGCGCTGCCGGCGGCGCAGTCGGCGGGACAGAAGGCCCAGGAGGACGCCCAGATGGGCCAGGGCTCGATCTTCGATTTCGGCGAGGAGGCCGGGGCGGGCGCGCATGCGACCCAGGCGCATCACCGGCCGCCGATCTCCGCCGCCGAGTTCGAGCGCGCCGAGCTGCTGGCGATGGAGAAGGAGACCCTGGGGACATACCTCTCCGAGCATCCGCTGACCGAGGTCCGCGGCGCCCTGCGCGCCCGGGTCGACTGCGGCATCGCCGCCCTCGCCAACAAGCAGGACGGCTCCTGGGTGACGGTCGGCGGCATCGTCACCGAGTGCAAGAAGATCCGCACCAAGAGCGGCAACCAGATGATGTTCGCGACCCTCGACGACGTCGAGGGGCAGGTCGAGATGCTGGTCTTCAAGGCCGACGAGTCCGAGAGCGCCGCCGTGATCGAGCCCGACGCGATCGTGATCGTGCGCGGCCGCCTCGACCACAAGGATCGCGGTGAGACCAAGCTCGTCGTCCAAGAGGCCGAGCGCTTTGAACCCGATGCGGCGGAGATAGCCGCCGCGCCGGCGGTAGTCAGTACGGCGAGCGGGCCGTTCAAGGTAGAGGTGGCCGAAGCCGCTTACTCCGAGGCGCTGATCGAGGAAATCAAGGCGGTGCTCGAGCACCACAAAGGCCCCGAAGAGGTCCGGGTCGCCCTGCTCGGTTCCGATGGGCGGATGACGGAGCTCAGATGCGGCGATAGGTACCGGGTGCGGCCCTCAGGACACCTGCGCAGTGAGTTGAACCACATCCTCTCCAGCGCCACTGCCCTGGCTGCTTAGCCAGTCCAGGCCTTGGTTTTCAGGGTCACACCTCCGTAGACTTCATTCATGCCAGCAACTCGCGAGAAGACGGGTGAGTGCCGCCAGTGCCGCTCGTTCTGCGACAAGATGGTCGAGCCGCGCGGCTGCGTCGAAATGCGCTGCCGCTATCTCTACTCCTTCGTCGACATGCTGACCGGCAGCCAGTACGTCGGCTGCATGCAGGATGTCTTCGCCGCCAAGGTCGATCTCGAGGCCGTGCTGCAGCCGGGTGGCTTCGGCGGTGTGAAGATGACCGGCGACGCGCTGCCGCACTGCCAGTTCTCGGTCGAGCAGGCCTATGAGGGCGAGGGTGACTCCTACGACTGCGTCAACCGCCGCTTCTTCGACTGCTCTGACGCTGGTCCTGAGGGCATCAAGGCCTTCGATCTTCGCGACGTCTGAGGGCGCGCGAGAGCGACACGGTTACGTGTACGATCCCGCGCCATGAGCGATCAAACGGCAGTTGCAGAGGCGGAAAAAGAGAGCTTGATGGCGGAGGCGGCGGGCGGTGACGGTCCCCCTAGCGAGGGGCCTAAGTTCACGCTCGAGCTGAACCAGGACCAGAAGGACATCCGCGAGTGGGTGCACGGCTTCGCCGAGGGCGTCGTCCGTCCCGCCGCGTCGGAATGGGACGAGCGCGAGGAGACCCCCTGGCCGGTGATCCAGGAGGCCGCCAAGATCGGTCTCTACAGCTTCGAAGCGCTGGGCCAGTTCTGGTCCGATGAGACTGGCCTCACCCTGCCGATCGCCAACGAGGAGCTCTTCTGGGGCGACGCCGGTATCGGCATGGCGATCATGGGAACCTCGCTGGCGGTCGCCGCGATCTTCGGCCAGGGGACCCCGGAGCAGATGGGCGAGTGGATCCCGCAGTGCTTCGGCAGCGCCGACGAGCCCAAGGTCGCCGCCTTCTGCGCCTCCGAGCCGGACGCCGGCTCCGACGTCTCGGCGATTCGCACCAGCGCCAAGTACGACGAGGCGAACGACGAGTGGGTGATCAACGGCCAGAAGGCTTGGGCGACCAACGGCGGCATCGCCGACGTCCACGTCGTCATCGCCTCAGTCGACCGCGAGCTCGGCTCGCGCGGTCACGCCGCCTTCGTCATCCCGCCCGGAACCAAGGGCTGTGAGCAGGGCGCCAAGGTCAAGAAGCACGGCCTGCGCGCCTCGCACACCGCCGACGTCCACCTCGACGACTGCCGCGTGCCGGGCGCCTGCCTGCTCGGCGGCAAGGAGAAGCTGGACGAACGCCTCGCTCGGGTGCGGGAGGGCAAGCGTTCCAAGTCGCAGGCAGCGATGCAGACCTTCGAGGCGAGCCGGCCGACTGTCGGCGCTCAGGCGCTCGGCATCGCCCGCGCCGCTTACGAGTACGCGCTCGAGTACGCCAAAGAGCGCAAGCAGTTCGGCCGCGCGATCGTCGAGAACCAGTCGATCGCCTTCACCCTCGCCGACATGAAGCTGGAGATCGACGCCGCCCGCCTGCTGGTCTGGCGCGCCGCCTGGATGGGCCGCACCGGCCAGAAATTCGAAAACGCCGAGGGCTCGATGTCGAAGCTGAAGGCCGGCGAGGTCGCCGTCTGGGCGACCGAGCGGGCAATTCAGATCCTCGGTGGCAACGGCTACACGCGCGAGTTCCCGGTCGAGCGGATGCACCGCGACGCCAAGATCTACACGATCTTCGAGGGGACCTCGGAGATCCAGCGGCTGGTCATCTCGCGCTCGATCTCGGGCGTCCACGTCAAATAGCCCTGATCCAGGGCCTCGATCACGTGCAGGTCGCCGCGCCGGTTGGCAGCGAGGATGCGGCGCGGCGGTTCTACGGCGGCCTGCTTGGCCTGAGTGAGCTGGAGAAGCCCGAGGCGCTCCGGGCGCGGGGCGGGGTCTGGTTCACCTGTGGCGACAATCAGCTTCACGTCGGGATCACGCCGGACTTCTCGCCTGCGACCAAGGCGCACCCGGCGCTGCGGGTTGCGTCCTCAGATTTGGATCGGCTCGCAGAGAGGTTGGGGGAGGCTGGCGCCGAGGTGCAGTGGGACGACGCGATCCCAGATGTGCGCAGGTTCTACGTCGCCGACCCTTGGGGCAACCGGATCGAGCTGATCGGCGGCTAGCTGTCGACCCGTTCTCGCGCTGGCGGCGTCATCGCTCGCGTCGCTTGAGGCCCGTTTTACGCAGGCGCTTGGCTTCCAGCACTTCTTTGCGATCCGCGCCTTTCTTGTCGGGACCCGGTGTCTCCAAGGTCGCCGGCAGGCCCTCGAAGCGAGGCTCGGAGAGGAAGGCGGCGAGGCCCTGTTTGCCCATCTCGCCCTTGCCCAGGTTGGCATGACGGTCGCGGCAGGAGCCGAGCGGGGCGGCGGCGTCATTGACGTGGAGGCACTGGAGGCGCTCGATGCCGACCTTGGCATCGGCTTCGTCGACCACTTTGGTCAGGTGCTCCTCGTCGGTGATGTCGTAACCCTGGACGAAGAGGTGGCAGGAGTCGAGGCAGAGGCCGAGGCGCTTGCCGCTGCCGGCGAGCTCGATCAGCTCGGCGGTTTGATCGAAGTCGCGGCCGAGCAGGCCCTTGTGGCCGGCCGTCTGCTCGAGCAGGAGCGGGCAGCGCTCGCTGTCTTTGAGCGCGGCGGCGATCGTCTTGCCGGCCCGCTTCATCGACGGCCCCAGTGGCTCTTTCACCTGCGCGCCCGGGTGCAGGACGACACCGGCGGCGCCGATCTCATCGCCGATCCGCAAGGCGTGAGTGAGCGAGGCCTGTGACTTCTTACGCAGCTCTTTGTCCTTGCTGGCGCAGTTGATCAGGTAGACGGCGTGGATCACCACCGCTTCCACCGGCGAGTCAGCCATCGCCTCTTTGAAGGCGGCGAAGTCCTCGGGCCCGTACTTGGTCGGCCGCCACATCCGTGGGCTCTGGTTGAAGATCTGGATCGATTCGCAGCCGCGCTCGGCGCCGCGCTCGATCGCCTTGTCGAGGCCGCCAGATGTGGAGACATGCGCGCCGAGGAGCATCTATTTCGCATCCTATGGAGCCAATTGCGCAACGCGCCTTGACGCCCCAAGTCGCGGACATATCGTCGCTCACGTCCCCCCGTAGCTCAGTGGATAGAGCACGCCTTTGACTAAGGACGAGGTCGCGGGTTCGAGTCCCGCCGGGGGGATGCACGTTTTCCAAATCGGGCGCTGACTTCTACGCTACGCTGTGGATCCTTAGTCAAAGGTGTTGCTGACGCTGAGTGGGGTTCGGTCCACGGCCGGGCTGCTAGCGGAGCAGCTTCTTACGCAACGGGCTCGCTTTCGGCGAGCCCGTTGTGCGTAAAGCGCGGTGGTGAGGCCGTTCATCTAGATTCCAGGCGTGCCTGACGACGCTCCGATTCGTCTCCGGTTTGCCCCTTCGCCCACTGGCGCCCTACATATAGGCGGCGCTCGCACGGCTCTCTATAACTGGCTCGCCGCCCGTCACAGCGATGGCGAGCTGGTGCTGCGGATCGAGGACACCGACCGCGAGCGCTCGACCGAGGAGAACGTCGCCCAGATCCTCGACGCGATGGAGTGGCTCGAGCTCGACTGGGACGTGGGGCCGGTTTCGCAGGCCTCGCGCGCCGATCGCCACGCAGAGGCACTGCAGCAGCTGCTCGATTCCGGCGCTGCTTACCGCGACTCGGCCACCGCCAAGGACGTCGAGGCCTGGAAGGCCGAGCACGGCGCCGCCCGCGGCTACCGCGGCGAGCCGGCCTCCGGCGACGGCGCCGCAGTGCGCCTGCGCGTGCCCGACGATGGCGAGACCGTCGTCCACGACCTGATCCGGGGAGAAGTCAGATTTCCCAACCGCAGCTATGACGACTTCGTCATCGCCCGCGGCGACGGCTCGGTCCTCTACAACTTCGCCGTCGCGGTCGACGACGCCGAGATGGGGATCAGCGAGGTGGTGCGCGGCGATGACCATCTCTCCAACACCCCCAAGCAGCTGCTCGTCCTCACCGCGCTCGGCCACCAGCCACCCCGCTACGCGCACCTGCCGCTGCTGCACGGCCCCGACGGCAAGAAGCTCTCCAAGCGCCACGGCGCCGCCTCGGTGCAGGAGCTGCGCGAGGCCGGCTACCTGCCGGCGGCGGTCCGCAACTACCTCGCCCTGCTTGGCTGGGGGACCGATGACGACACGACGGTGATGGCGACCGCGGAGCTGGTCCGTCGCTTCCGGGTCGAGGACGTCGGTCGCTCGGCCGCGATCTTCGACGAGAAGAAGCTGCGCTGGCTCAACGGCCGCTTCATGCGCGAGCTCCCGCTCGATGAGTACACCGCCGCCGTGGCCCGCCACCTCGGGCGTCAGCCCGACGAGCGTTTGCGCGCCGCCTGCGCGATCGCCCAGGAGAAAGCGCAGACGCTGGAGGAGGTCTGGGGCTTGATCCGCTTCCTCTTCGAGTCACCGGTGGAGGATGAGAAGGCCTGGGCCAAGGTGATGAAGGACGGCGCGCTGGAGGCGCTGGAGGCATCGCGCAGCGCCCTGGCCGATGCGTCGGGCTTTGACACCGAGGCGGTCGAGGCTGCGCTCAACCCAATTCCCGAGCAGCTCGACGCCAAGCCCGGCAAGGTCTACCAGCCGATTCGGGTCGCGATCACCGGCACCTCGGTCTCACCGGGCATCTTCGAGTCACTTGCGGCGCTCGGGCGCGTGGAATCGCTAGCCCGCATCGACGCCGCAGCCACGCGCCTGCGGTCCTAGCGGACAAGCAAAACCGCTGGAATCCACCTAAATGGACAGATGGCGCCTTTCTGCACCTTAATTTTGTGGATGGTCGGGCTAAACCGTGCGTCCTTCGCTGCCGATGAGGCAGTCGAGGACATTTCTCGCCATGGAGACCACCAAGCCCCATACCAACGGCAAGGCCAAGCCGGGTGCCGCCGGCAAAGACGCCAGCGGCAGGCCCGCGCCCGGTGCCCGCCTCGCCGCCGCCTTCGAGGCCGTGGAGAAGTTCCCGGTGCTGCTCGAGTCGCGAGCCCGCGTGATGCGGGCCGCCACAGCGGAGACCAGTCGCATCGGCGACCTGGTCGAGGCGGTTGAGGCCGACGTCGGTCTGGCGATCGCCGTACTGCGCTTTGCCAACCGCTCCAGCTCGCCCGTGGCCAGCATCGGCTCGGTCCCCGCGGCGATCGACATCCTCAAGCCTTCAGGCGTGCTCGCGATCGCCGGCACCGCGCCGGTCTTCGACTTCTTCGAGACCAACGGCGGCCGCGAGATGCGCCCAGAGCGCTTTCGCGTCCACGCCCTCGCAACTCAGCAGGCGGCTGACGAGATCGGTCGTGCGATCGGCTGGGAGGACCGCGACGAACTTGCCGTCGCCTCGCTGCTGCACGACATCGGCCGCTTGGTGATCGCCAATCTCCACCCCGGTGACCGCGGTCATTTCGACGTCCTCTCGCGAACTCCCGAGCAGCGCCTGCGCGAGGAACGCGACCGGCTTGGCATCGATCACGCCCTGGTCGGCGGGGTGTTGGCGAGACGCTGGAGCTTGCCGCAGCGGATCGCGGTCTCGATCGAGCGCCACCATGCCGATGACGCCGACGGCCTTGCCGCCCTGGTTGGGACCGCCGACATGGTCGCCCACTACAGCCAGGGAGAGGCGGTCTCGCCGGAGCGCCTGCACGCCTCGGCCAAGCGCTGTGGCCTCAGCCCCGACGCCCTGCGCGACCTGCTGTACCAGCTTCCTTACGCCCGCAATGACGTCTCGCGTATCTCCGAGCCCTGTCCGCTCTCGGCCCGCGAGCTCGACGTCCTGCGCCACCTCTCCGAGGGCATGGTCTACAAGCAGATCGCCGGTGAGATGCAGCTCTCGGTCTCGACCATCCGCACCCACCTGCACAACGTCTACGGCAAGATCGGCGCCGTCGATCGCGCCCAGGCAGTCCTCACCGCGCGCGACCGCGGCTGGATCTAGGAACCAGGCGCCGCCTCCTCTGCTCCCGGGCAGGCGCGCTCATAACCACCGGCGATCTCGCGCCTGCCCTCCCGCGTCCGGGGGCGGCTACTCGATCAGCGACTCGCGCAGCGCGATCGCCACAGCGTGGGTCCGGTTGCGGGCGCCGAGCCGGGCAAAGGCGTTCTTGGTGTGAGTCTTGATCGTTTCCTCGCTGAGGTCGAGCTCGCGGGCCGCGACCGTGGTCGATTCGCCGTTGGCGAGCAGCTGGAGGATTTCGCGCTGGCGCTTGGTCAGCTTGCCGCGACTGCCGCGGGGCGGCACGGCCGGGTCGATGAAGCGTTCCTGCGCGAGGGCAGCCTGGGCGGCGTGCAGGAGCAGCTCGGTGCTGGCCGTGCGCGAGATGTAGGCGCTGGCGCCCGCCTGCATCGCGGCGCTGGCCAGGTGGCGCTCGGCGCGCTCGCCGTGGGCGACGATGCCCAGCCCGGGTTCGGACTTGAGCATGATCCGGATCGTCTCGGTGGCGCCGAGCGGGCTCGGGCTGGTGCGGTCGGGGTGGCGCCGCATATCGATGATCGCGACGTCGATGCTGCCGACGTCGCGCACCAGGTCGACTGCTTCCTCGCGGCTGGCCGCCTCCTGGCACTCGAAGCGATCCTGCAGCGCTCGGCGCACGCCGATCCGGACGATCGGGTGACCATCGACGACAAGGCACTGTGGACGCTCGCTCAGGACCGGTTCCGATATCTAGGTGTTCGGCGATGGCTCCATCGTCAGCCCTGGAGCCCTGCGGCCGATCCTAACCCAGTCCGGGCAGTGCGGTAGAAAGCCCTTGTGATCTCGATCACCTCGAAGTCGCGCTATGCGGTGGTTGCGATGGCCGAGCTGGCACGCTCGGGCGAGCGCCCGGTGCCGATCAAGGAGCTGGCCGAGCGCCGCGACATCCCCGAGCAGTTCCTCGAGCAGCTCTTCTCGACCCTGCGCCGCGCCGGCCTGCTGACCAGCCACCGCGGCATGCGCGGCGGCTACACGCTCTCGCGCCCGGCCGAGGAGATCTCGGTGCTCGAGGTAGTGCAGGCACTCGACGGCAAGGTCGGCCAGGAGGCCGACGAGGCCGGCGGCATCTGGGCCGAGGGCGTCACCGCCCTGCGCAAGGTCTTCGGCCAGACCACGATCGCCGAAATCGCCCGCCGCGAGGCCGAGGCCGCCGGCAGCGGCATGTACTTCATCTAGGCCGGGAGCGCATAAAGAGGGAGAGCTCGGTCGTCCCGCTGCTTAGCGGGGGAAAACGGCTGGACGCAGGTTCGCGGTGGGAGGCACCAAGTCAAGATGATCCGGCCCGGGCCCGTCCAATTACGCTCCCGCAGCACAAGGGCCGCGACTATCACCGGGGGCTGGCCAGTTCGATTCTCAAGCAAGCGGGCCTACAATGAGGGGGATTAACCAATGGAGTTGACCGCTCGCATTCATATCGAGGAAGGCAGCTACTGGGCTGACGTTCCAGGGCTACCCGGCTGCTTTGCTTCCGGCGACACCTTGGACGAGTTGTTCGAGTCTTTGCAAGAGGGTGTCGCCCTCTACTTGGCTGATGAGAGTGGGCAGGGCGGACCGCTGCACGTTGCGACGGCGACGCTGACCGACCAGCCGCTTACGGCCGCCTAAGACACTTGGGAATCGGGCGAACCGCTGCCGCAGTCGTAGGCGATACGCCGATGGTCGCTCTCTCGCGGCTCGGCGAGGGCCTGCCGGGGGAGGTCTGCGTCAAGCTCGAGCAGCTCAACCCGGGCGGTTCGGTCAAGGACCGGATCGGGGTGGCGATGATCGACGCGGCCGAGGCGGAGGGGCTGATCGAGCCGGGAAGGTCGGTGATCGTCGAGCCGACCAGCGGCAACACCGGCATCGCCCTGGCGATGGTCTGTGCGGCTCGCGGCTACGAGCTGATCCTCACCCTGCCCGAGGGGATGAGTCGGGAGCGCAGCAAGCTGTTGCGCGCCTACGGGGCCGAAGTCCGTGAGACGCCCTCGCTGGGTGGCATGACCGAGGCGGTCGAGCTGGCCGAGGAAATCTGCAAGCAGCGCAAAGGCTTTATGCCACAGCAGTTCTCCAACCCCGCCAATCCCGAGGCGCACAGGCGCACGACCGCCGAGGAGATCTGGCGCGACACGGACGGCGAGATCGGCGCCTTCGTCGCCGGCGTCGGCACGGGGGGGACGATCACCGGTGTCGGCCAGGTGCTGCGCGAGCGCAGCCCCGACACCCTGATCGTTGCGGTCGAGCCGGCGACCTCGCCGGTCCTCTCCGGCGGAGTGCCGGGGCCACACAAGATCCAGGGCATCGGCGCCGGCTTCGTGCCTTCGGTCCTGGATCGCAGCGTGATCGACGAGATCGTCTCGGTCGGCGATGAGGACGCGCTGGAGACCGCGCGCCTGGTCGCCCAGCGCGAGGGTGTGCTCGCCGGCATCTCGGCCGGCGCCAACGTCAAGGCGGCGCTGGAGGTGGCGGCGAGGCCGGCGATGAAGGGCAAGCGGGTGGTGACGATCGTCTGCGACTCGGGGGAGCGCTACGTGTCCCTACCCTTCTTCTCACCATGAACCGCTGGAAGAGGCTGGTGATCGAGGTGCGCGCCGACGTCGCCGCGGCCCGCGATCGCGATCCCGCCGCGCAGGAAGTCTCCAGCCTGGAGATCCTGCTCAGCTGGGGTGGCGTGCAGGCGCTGCTTGCCCACCGCCTCGCGCACGCGCTGCTCGAGGCCGGCGTGCCGATCGCGCCCCGGGTGCTCGCCTACCTGACGCGCTCCGTGACCGGGGTCGAGATCCACCCGGCGGCGAGTATTGGCCGTGAGTTCTTCATCGACCACGGCTCAGGCGTCGTGGTCGGCGAGACGGCTGAGATCGGCGAGCGGGTGACGCTCTACCAGGGGGTGACGCTGGGCGGCACCGGTTTCCAGCGTGGCAAGCGCCATCCGACCCTGGGCGACAACGTCACCGTCGGCTCGGGCGCCAAGCTGCTCGGCCCGATCGCGGTCGGCGACGGCGCCAAGATCGGCGCCAACACGGTCGTGATCGAGGACGTGCCGCCCGGCGCCACGGTGGTCGGCAATCCCGGTCATCCGGTCAAAGTCGATGGCAAACGGGTCGAGGGGCCCGATGCCGACTGGATCCACCTGCCCGACCCGATTGCCGAGGCGATCAAATCGCTCTCGCAGCGGATCGCCGAGCTGGAGCGGCGGCTGGCCGAGCTCGACGGCGCCGAGGCGGCCGCCGACGGTGACGCGGCAAGCGAGCTGCGCGAGCGCACCGGCCGTTCTTCAGCTGGCGGCTGAAGTACTCTGCGGCTGCGTGATTAGTCCACTTTTCAAAAGAGCCCACCTGCGCAAGCGTCCGCTGCTTCTTCCCTGTGTCCTGATCCTGTCCGCCCTAGCGCTCGCGGCATGCGGTGGGAGCAGCGGAGAAGAAGGCGAAATCAAGGAAGCGATCGAAGCCTTCGCGACCGATAGCAATCCGGCGGATTGCGGCAAGCTGGTCACGCCGCATTTCCTCGAACAGGACACGCAGGAAGAAGGCTTCGATGCCCTCGACACTTGCAAGCGGGAAGCGCGTGAAGGCAAGGCCGCTGACAGCGTCAGTACCTCCAACATCGAGATCGAAAGCTTGAACCCGAGGGCTACGGCCGACGTCGCGTTTACCGGTGGCGAATTCGACGGGCAGGAAGTTGAAGTCGCTCTCGAAAAGCAGAACGGCCAGTGGAAGCTCAATGAGATCACCGGCTTTGTCAAGTTCGACGAGGCCAAGGCAATCGAAGAGCTTGAAACGGGTCTCGCCGAACCGTCGAGCGAAGTGAGCAAAGGTCTTGCTGCCTGCATCACCAAGTCACTTGAAGAAGCCCCGCAGTCGAAGTTCGAAGAAGTGCTGCTGAGCCCGACCACCGATGAGTTCGAAGAACTGACCGAAGACTGCTCATCAGCCGGTGGCTGAAGTAGCCTGCGCTATTCCTTCCAGCCCGGTCCCTTCGCGAAAGGATTGCCTTGCTCATGCGCCGTCTCGTTCTTCCCTGCCTGCTGATCGTCTCCGTCTTCGCCCTCGCTGCCTGCGGCAGCGGCAACAGCGACGAAGGCGAAATCGAAGCTGCGATTGAAGCGTCGGCCAAGAGCACTAAACCGGCCGACTGCAAGAAGTACAACACGCAGAAATTCATGGAACAGACCTCCCGAAGCGAAGGCGCCGAAGCGGTCAAGACGTGCGAAAAGGAAGCTTCTGAAGGAAGCGGCGCCAATACCGCCGCCACCTCGAACATCGAAGTCGACGGCTCCAAGGCAACCGCCGACGTTGCACTCACCGGAGGCAGTCTGGGCGGCCAGGAAGTGGAAGTTGCCCTGGTCCAGGAAGGCGACCAGTGGAAGCTCGACCAACTCACCGGCTTCGCCAAGTTCGACCAGGCGACGGTGGTCAAGACCTTCGAAGAAGAATTTGCCAAGTCCAAAGAAGTGAGCAAGAGCCTGGCCTCCTGCATCGTCGACGACTTCGAAAAAGCGCCCCAGGCCAAGCTCGAAGCGGCCCTGATCAGCGGAACGACCGAAGGCTTCGAAGAACTGGCAGGGAGCTGCTTTAAAGAAGAAGGCTGAGCCCTCATCGCCCGCCGAGCTCCTGGCTATGCTCGGCGGGTGACCCTCCAGAGTGAGTTCGAGACCCCTGGGCAGGGCGCGGAAGCTGCCGGTGGCGCCCCGATCGAAGCCGGTGCCGATCGTGCTGAGCGCCTGCTCGCCGGGCTCAATGAGCCCCAGCGGCAGGCCGTAGTCCACGGCGAGGGCCCACTGCTGGTCCTCGCTGGCGCCGGCTCGGGCAAGACCCGGGTGTTGACCCACCGCATCGCCTACCTGCTGGCGACCGGCGCGGCGCGCCCCGGTGAGATCCTCGCGATCACCTTCACCAACAAGGCGGCGAGTGAGATGCGCGAGCGGGTTGGGTCGCTGATCGGCCGCTCGGTGCGGGCGATGTGGGTGACCACCTTCCACTCCGCCTGCGCGCGAATGCTGCGCGCCGACGCCGAGAAGCTCGGCTACGCCCGCACCTTCACGATCTACGACGAGTCGGACTCGCTGCGCATGCTCAAACGCTGCATGACCGAGCTCGGCATCGACCCGAAACGCTACCCGCCGCGTTCGATTCGAGCGCAGATTTCAGGCGCCAAGAACAAGTTGGTGGACGCGGATGCCTACGCCCCTGTCGAAGGCAACCCTTTCGAGGAAGTGGTCGCGGATCTGTATCCGCTCTATGAGAAACGGATGCTGAAAGCCAACGCGATGGACTTCGACGACCTGCTGGTGCGCACGGTCAACGTCTTGGAACTGTCCGAGGATGCGCGCGAGCGTTGGCGTCGCACCTTCCGCCACGTCCTCGTCGACGAGTACCAGGACACCAATCACGCCCAGTACCGGCTCCTGCAGCTGCTCACCGAAGATCACGGCAACCTGATGGTGGTCGGCGACGAGGACCAGTCGATCTACGGCTTCCGCCACGCCGACATCCGCAACATCCTCGACTTCGAGCGCGACTTCCCCGAGGCAGAGGTGGTCAAGCTCGAGCAGAACTACCGCTCGACGCAGACGATCCTCTCCGCCGCCAACGCCGTGGTCGAGCGCAACCGCGAGCGGCGGCCGAAGCAGCTCTGGACCGAGATCACCGGCGGTGAGCCGGTGCGACTCTCGGAGCTCTCGGATGAGCATGAGGAGGCACGCTGGGTCGCGGGGGAGATCGAGCGCCTCGCCGAGGAGGACGGGGTCAAGCGCGAGGACGTCGCCGTCTTCTACCGGACCAACGCGATGAGCCGGGTGCTGGAGGACACGCTCAACCGTTTCGACGTCGCCTACCAGGTGATCGGCGGCACCAAGTTCTACGAACGGGCCGAGATCAAGGACGCGGTTGCCTACCTCAGCCTGCTCGCCAATCCCGCTGATCAGGTCTCCTTCACCCGCATCGTCAACTCGCCCCGGCGCGGAATCGGCAACACGACGCAGGGCCGAATTGCCTCCCACGCCAACACCACCGGCAGGACGATCTGGGAGGTGATCGAGGCGGTCGAGGAAGTGCCGGGTTTGAACGGCGGCGCGATCAAGGCCGTTGGTCGCTTCTACGAGACGATGGCCGGACTGCGCGAACGGGCCGAGGAGGAAGGGCCGGTCGCGGGCCTGCTGGAGGCGGTGCTGAACGAGAGCGGCTACCTGGAAGCGTTGTCAGCGGAGCGCACGATCGAGGCCGAGGGCCGGGCCGAGAACCTCGAGGCGCTGATCGCCGGTGCGGCCGAGTTCGACATCGAGCGCGAGCAGGAGGGCGAGAACGAAATCCCGCCGCTGGAGGAGTACCTGCAGCAGATCTCCCTCTACACCCAGCAGGACGATTTGGTCGACGGCGAGCAAGAGTCGTTGGTCACGCTGATGACCCTGCACAACGCCAAGGGTCTGGAGTACGACACGGTCTTCATCATCGGCTGCGAGGACGGCGCCTTCCCCCACATGCGGGCGTTGGAAGAGGGGGGTGAGGAGGAGGAGCGGCGACTCTGTTACGTCGGCATCACCCGCGCCCGCCAGCGCCTCTACATGACCTGGGCGCGCGAACGAAGCCTCTTCGGTCGCTCCGAGCGAAACCTGCCCTCGCGCTTCATCGACGAGCTGCCTGCCGACCTGACCGAGCGCCACTCGAGCGCGCCCGGCGCCGCCACCGGCATCGGCTGGGACTCGGGCGAGGATGCGGCGGCTCCGATCGATGTCGGGCCGACCTTGGAATTGCATACCGGTGACGACGTCGTTCACGCCAGCTTCGGCGAGGGGGTTGTGACGGCGGTCGAGGCCGGGGGCGTCGTCATCGTGCGTTTCTCCGCCGACGGCAGCGAGCGCAAGCTGATGGCCGATTACGCACCGATCCGGAGGAGATAGGCACGATGTCAGTGCGAATCATCGATGGAAAAGCGGTCGCCGCCGAGGTGCGCGAGCGGGTTGCTGCCGAAGTCGTGGCTTTTGAGGCAGAGCGCGGCCGCGCGCCGGTGCTGGTCACGGTGATCGTCGGCGATGATCCCGCCTCCGAGGTCTACGTCGCCGGCAAGCACAGGGCCTGCGAGCAGGTCGGCATACGTTCGTCCCATCACGGCTTGCCCGCCGAGACGACCGAGCGAGGAGCTGCTTGCCCTGGTCGAAAAGCTGAATGCGGACCAGGACGTCGATGGGATCCTGGTCCAGCTCCCGGTGCCCGAGCAGATCGATCCGGACCGAATCGTCGCCGCAATCGATCCGGGCAAGGACGTCGACGGGTTGACCCCGGTCAATGCCGGTCGTCTTGCTCAGGGCATGCCGGGCCTGGTCTCGTGTACCCCGGCCGGCGTGATGGAGCTGCTGCGCCACGAGGGGGTCGAGCTCGAGGGTGTCGAGGCTGTGGTCGTGGGGCGCTCGAAGCTCGTCGGTGTCCCGGTCTCACGCCTTCTCGTGGCGGCCAATGCCACGGTGACGATGTGCCACTCGCGCACCCGTGACCTCGCTGGCGTCTGTCGTCGGGCCGACGTGCTTGTCGCCGCGGTCGGCGTTCCCCGCCTGCTCGGCGCTGACGCGATTAAGCCCGGGTCGGTGGTGATCGACGTCGGCATCAACCGAACCGATGACGGATTGGTCGGCGACGTCGACTTCGAGGCCGCCGCGGAGCTCGCCGCGGCGATCACCCCGGTGCCCGGCGGGGTCGGCCCGATGACAGTCGCAATGCTGCTCGTAAATACGTTGGCCGCCGCGCGAGCCCGGGTGTAATGTCGCCCCGACCCCTAGCCCGACCGGAGGATTGATGGACCATCTAGACAAGCTCAGCCCGGGAGAGAAGATCGCGGGCGGCTCGGCGATCCTGCTCTTCATCTTCATGTTCTTCGATTGGTTCGGCGTCGAAGTCTCCGGTGTCGGCGGGTTCTCGGGCAGCGTGCCGGGTGGAGGTGGTAACGCCTGGGACGCGCTCGACTTCATCCCGATCATCCTCGTGATCACGATCATCGCTGCGCTGGTGATGGTCGGCCTGCGGCTCGCCGATTCGCCCTACGAGCCGTCGGTCCCGATGAGCACCATCGTCACCGTGCTTGGAGTGATCTCGGTCCTGCTGATCCTCTTCCGCATCATTGATCCGCCGAGCTTTGCCAGCTTCGGCGGGGTGTCGGTCGACGCGACACTCAGCGTCGGGATCTTCCTTGGGCTGATCGCCGCGGGCGGCATCGCCTACGGCGGCTACAGCACGATGAAAGAAGAAGGGATCACCTTCGGCGATGCCGCCGATCGGCTGTCCGGTGGGGGTTCCCCGCCGCATCAGCACACCGCTTCGGCGCCACCCCCGCCTCCACCTCCGTCCTCCACGCCACCTCCCCCTTCGCCACCCTCCGCATCCTCGGCTCCGCCGCCACCACCTCCCAGCTCGTCTCCACCTCCACCACCAAGTAGCTGAGTGTCCGTAGGGAGGGGCGGGTGACCCCTCCCAAAACGAGCGGCAGGAGCCGCTCTTGAGTGTTTTGGGAGGGGTCACCCGCCCCTCTGTGCGAGCTCATCCGCTATACGGGCGGCGAAGGCGATAACCGTCATCATCGGGTTGACGCCGACCGAAGTGGGGAAGAGGGAAGCGTCCGAGACGTAGAGGTCAGCAACGCCGTGTACCGAGCCGTTGGAGGCGCAGACGCCGTCACTCTCGTCAGCTATCCGGGCGGTCCCCATTGGGTGGAAAGCCTCTAGGCGCAGCTCCGAGGGCTTGAAGCGAGTTGACTCGAAGGCGGCCAGCTTGTTGGGGGTCAGCGTGCCGACTCGTGCGATGTTGGGGTAGACCTCAGCGGCACCAGCCGCGAAGTGGACTTCAGCGGCGCGGGCAACGCCGAAGGCCAGGCGGTCTGCGTCAGCTTGGGTGACCTTGTAGCGAGCCCTTAGGGCGCCGGCGTTGGTGAGGTCGATGCGGCCGCTGGATTGGTCCGAGAGGTGGACGCCGATTGAGGCGACGTGGCCGAAATTCAGCATTGAACGTTGGTGGGCGCGGCCGACACCGGGGAGCCAGGCGCCGCCGAAGGCCAGCGGGGTGAAGGTTGCCTCGAGTAGGAGGCGCTGGGACTCCCATTGGTCGATGTAGTAGCTCTGCATCACGCCGTCCCAGCCGCGGACTTCCTCCTCGTAGCGGGCGCCGACCCAGCAGGCGGGGTGGATGTGGAGGTTGCGGCCGGCCTGGCGGCCGCCGAGCCCCGAGCGCAGCAGCAGCTCCGGTGTCCCCAGGGCCCCGCCGGCGACGATAGTCGCCAGGCGCGCCCGAACTACATAGGGCCGACGGGACTCAAAGCGACCTATATGACGACTTTCAGTCCCGTCGGCCCTATCGCAACGAACGCCCTGAGCGCGGCCGTTCTCGACGACGATCTGCTTGACCTCCGCGCCTGTTCGCAGCCGCGCGCCCGCCGCCACCGCGCGCGGCAAGTAGCTGACGTGCATGCCGCGCTTGGCGTCGATCTCGCAGCCGAAGGGGCAGGAGCTGCACTGCACACAGCTGCCGGCGTTGCGGGCGATCGGGCCGCCGCTGGCGCCGATTGCCGCGGCTCCCTCCATCGCCAACTGACCGTTGCGGCCCATCCGCTCCGGGTCGACCGGGGTTACCCGCAGAAACTGTTCGGCCTGGCTGAACTCGTCGCCGAGCTCGGTGGCCCACTCGACCCCGAAGCGCTGGCGCCACTCCTCCAGCACCGGGTCCGGGGCGCGGAAGCAGGTGCCGGAGTTGACCACGGTCGTGCCGCCGACCGTGCGCGCCACTGGCACCGGGATCGGCGGCCGGCCTTCGGCGATTGTCAGACCACCGTCGCGATAGAGGCTGGCGATCGCGTCCAGCGGTTCCTCTGGGTAGCTCTCGCGGTTGAAGCTCTCGCCGGCCTCGAGCACGATCACGTCGAGCCCGGCCTCGGCCAGGGTCGCCGCGGCGACAGCGCCGCCCGCACCTGAGCCGACGATGACCACGTCGCATTCCTCGTCCTCACCTGGGGGTGTGGTCTCGCCAAGTGGTCCGGCCGGCTCGGGCACTGACCCATCGGCCAGTCGGCAACTGGCGCTGAAGCCAATTCGTTGCTCGACCTGCGGGGCGACTGCGCTGCCAAGCGTGGCGAAGACCTTGGCCATCAGTAGGAGCTCGTGGTGGAGGCCAAAGCGAGAGGTCTCCATGCCGCGCAGGAAGTTCTCGCGTGCAGCCGCGTCGAGGCGGCTGAAGCGCCAGGGGAAGGGCAGCCACTCGAAGGCACGCAGCCCGAGCCTGATCCGCGCCAGCGCCCTCGGCGAGACCGAGCGCAGGAACTCGGCGACCGGGCCGGAGACGTCGATCTCGCGCTCGGCCGCGGGCAGGCCGTCGAGGCCCGGCGCCATTGCCGCGCAAATCGCGCTCAGGGTGCGCTGCTCGGCGGCGGAGAGCCCCGGCGGGCGCTGTCAGTCAGGCGCCGCGGGCCGGCCGATGCGACCGGCCAGCGAGAAGAGCCAGAGCGAGAGCAGGGCGAGGAAGCCGTCGACGAGGAAGTTGAGCAGGTAGATGAAGACGTGTTCGTCGATCAGGAAGAAGGCGAGCGAGCCGAGCGAGGAGGCGGTCTTGCCGGCGGCCAGCACGAGCAGCAGCGGGCGGTAGCGGACCACGTCCATCTGCGCGACCAGGCAGATGCCGGTGATCACGACCATGTAGGCGAAGGAGAGCGCCAGCCAGAGATCCTCCTGCGTGTGCGGGGCACGGGTGCTGTTGCCGAACCATTCGCCAACGTCTGAGATCACGTCGAGGACGCCGCTGGGGACGGCGATGAAGAGGATGCCGACGACCGCGAAGCTGACCGCAAGTAGTCGCAGGTTCAGCACCACGAACTTCTCTGCGCGCTCGCCTCTCATCCCGGCGCTGACTCTAACTGGCGGGGCGCCTAGAATCGGCCGCCGTGATCGAGCGAGAGCAGGTACTGCACGTGGCGAAGCTGGCCCGCCTCGGCCTCTCCGAGGAGGAGGTCGAGCGCATGGCCGGCGAGCTTTCGGGCATCCTCGAGCACGTCGACCGGATTGCCGCGCTGGACCTCGATGACGTCGAGCCGACCTCGCACGTGGTCGAGCTGGAGAACGTTCTGCGCGCTGATATCCCTCACGAGAGCCTGTCGCCCGAGGTGGCCCTTGCCTCGGCACCCGATCCCGCCGAGGGCGCCTTCCGCGTCCCCTCGCCACAGGCTGAGGAATAGATGGCCGAGCTGCTGGCGCTGACGGCCCTCGAGGCCCATCGAGCAATGGTCGCGGGTGAGCTCGACGCGGGCGAGTACGCCGACGCTTGGCGTCGTGCCGCAGCCGGCGACAAGCTCAATGCTTACCTCTGGCGCGACGAAGGCGGCGAAGCGGGCGCGATCGCGGTCGAGCGGCCGAGCATCGCCCCGATCGCGGTCAAGGACATCTTCTGCACCGAGGGCGTGCCGACCACCGCCGGCTCGCGCATCCTCGAGGGTTACGAGCCCCCCTACACGGCTACCGCCGTGCGCAAGCTGATCGAGGCCGGTGCTCCGATCCTTGGCAAGACCAACATGGACGAGTTCGCGATGGGCTCCTCCAACGAGAACTCGGCTTACGGCCCGGTGCTAAATCCCTGGGACCGCGAGCGCGTCCCCGGTGGCTCCTCCGGCGGCTCGGCCGCGGCCGTCGCCGGCGGCCTCGCGCCCTGGGCGATCGGCACCGACACCGGCGGCTCGATCCGCCAGCCGGCGGCGCTCTGCGGCATCGTCGGGCTCAAGCCGACCTACGGCGCGATCTCGCGCTACGGGATGATCGCCTTCGCCTCCTCGCTGGACCAGTGCGGGCCGTTCACCCGCGACGTCAGCGACGCCGCCCTGCTGCTGGCGATCCTGCAGGGTCAGGACCCTTGCGACTCGACCTCGGTCGGTCTGCCCAAATCACCCGGCCTGCCCGATCGCGAGGACCTCAAGGGCCTGCGCTTCGGAGTTCCAGACGATCTGACGAGCCAGGTTTTCGATTCCGGCGTTCGCGAGGTCTTCGAGAGCACGCTGGCGAAGATCGAGAGCCTCGGTGGCGAGGTCGACACCGTGTCCCTGCCGCACGCCGAGCACGGCATCTCCGCCTATTACGTGATCGCTCCGGCCGAGGCCTCATCGAACCTGGCCCGCTACGACGGCGTCCGCTACGGAATGCGAGCCCACTCCAGCGGCGACGTGATCGAGATGTACGAGCAGACCCGGGCTCAGGGGTTCGGCGCCGAGGTCAAGCGGCGGATCATGCTCGGCACCTACGCACTCTCCTCCGGCTATTACGACGCCTACTACGGTCAAGCGCAGAAGGTGCGAACGAAGATTGCCGGCGACTTCAAAAGCGCCTTCGACCAGGTCGATTTCGTCATCACCCCGACCTCGCCCTCGGTCGCCTTCAAGCTCGGCGAGAAGACCGCGGACCCGCTGGCGATGTACCTCAACGACTTCTTCACCGTGCCGATGAGCCTTGCCGGCATCCCGGCGATCTCGATTCCCGCAGGGCTCGCACAGCCCGCTGGCGGTGGACCCGAGCTGCCGGTCGGCTTCCAGATCGCCGCTCCGGCCTTCGGTGAGCGCAAGCTGCTCGACGCGGCCTACGCGCTCGAGCAGGGCATCGGCTTCGACGCTCGACCCGAGGGTGTGCCAAATGGCTGAGCTCGAGGCCGTGATCGGGCTGGAGATCCACGTCCAGCTGGCGACCAAGACGAAGATGTTCTGCGGCTGCGAGCTCTCCTTCGGCGACGAGCCCAACCTGCACACCTGCCCGGTTTGCCTCGCTCACCCCGGAGTGCTGCCGGTGGTTAATGAGCAGGCGGTCCTCTTCGCACTGCAGATCGCCGCGGCACTGGAGTGCGAGGTGGCGCCACGCTCGATTTTCCACCGCAAGAACTACTTCTATCCCGACAGCCCGAAGGCCTACCAAATCAGCCAGTACGACATACCGATCGCCGGAGCTGGTCGATTGGGTGACATCCGCATCCACCGCGCCCACCTCGAGGAGGACGCGGCGAAGATGATCCACGTCGGCGAGTCGGGGCGGATCCACGGCTCGGGTGCCTCACTGGTCGACTTCAACCGCGGCGGCACGCCGCTGGTCGAGATCGTCACCGAGCCCGACCTGCGCAGCGCTGCCGAAGCGGCTTCCTGGGCCCGACTGTTGCGCGAGACGGTGCGCCAGCTCGGCGTCTCCGACGTCAACATGGAGGAGGGCAGCCTGCGCGTTGACGGCAACATCTCGGTGCGGCCCGCCGGCAGCGAGGAGCTGGGGACGAAGACCGAGCTGAAGAACATGAACAGCTTCCGCTTCCTCGAGCGCGGGATCGAAGCCGAGCTGGCCCGCCAGCGCGGCCTGATCGAAGCGGGGGGGAGGGTCGAGCAGGAGACCCTCCACTTCCACCCCGAGGACGGCAGCCTGCACCCGCTGCGCTCGAAGGAGGAAGCGCACGACTACCGCTACTTCCCCGAGCCCGACCTGGTGCCGATCGCACCGACCGAGGCGATGCTGCGCGAGGCACGTGAGTCGCTGCCGGAGCTGCCCGCGGCACGGGCAGAGCGCTACCGCGAGCAGCTCGGGCTCCCCGAGGACGTGGCAGCGCTGCTGGCCGCCGACCCGGATACCGCCAGTTACTTCGAGGCGACCGCGAAGCAGACGGAGGGCGTTGAGCCCCGTGTCGTCGCCAACTGGGTGACCGGTGAGCTGGCCGCGGCGCTGCGACAAGAGGGCGATGCAACTGCGGCCGAGTCCAAGGTCGAGCCCGACGCGCTGGCAGCTCTGGTCGCCATGGTCCAGGAGAAGAAGATCTCCCACGGCAGCGGCAAGACGGTGCTTGCCGCCCTTGTCGCCGAAGGTGGCGATCCAGCCGCGATCGTCGAGCGCGAGGGCCTGGCCCAGATCTCGGACAGCGGCGAGCTGGAGGCGATCGTTGGCGCGGCGGTCGAGGCCAACCCCGAGGCCGCCGAGCAGATCCGCGCCGGTAACGGCAAGGCGATTGGCGCCATCGTCGGCGCGGTGATGAAGGAGACCAAGGGCCGCGCCGATGGTGGCGAGGTCAACCGCCTGATCCGGGAGAAGCTCGGCACCTGAGTCGTGCGGTTTGAAACTTTGTAACACGTTGTTACAAAGTGCTAAGTTCAGCTCATGGCCTGGAACGTAGTCATCGCCGGAGGTGGATTTGGTGGCGCGATGGCGGCACGGGAGCTGGAGCGGATCCTGCCGCGGCAGTCGACCCGGCTGGTGCTGGTCAACGACGCCAACTTCATGCTCTACACGCCGTTTCTTCCCGAGGCGGCAGCCGGGACGCTGGAGCCTCGGCACGTGGTTACGCCGCTGCGCGAGATTCTCAAGCGCACCTATTTGCGCCTCGGTTCGATTGCCGGCCACGATTCAGTCGCAAAGACGGTTGAGTTGCGAACCCGAGAGGGCGATACGGAGCAGCTCCCTTACGACCAGCTCTTGCTGGCACTCGGCTCGGTCTCACGCGTCCTGCCTGTCCCCGGACTCTCCGAGCACGCGGTCGGCTTCAAGAGCCTGGCCGACGCGATCTACTTGCGCAACCACGTGATCGAGACGCTCGAGGCAGCCAACGCGACTGAGGACGCGGCGCGCCGCGACGAGCTGCTCACCTACGTCTTCGTCGGCGGCGGCTACGCCGGCCTCGAGGCTCTCGCCGAGCTGCAGGACTTCGCTGCCGACGCGATCGAGAGCTACCCGCGGGCGCGGTTGCACGGAATGCGCTGGGTCCTGGTCGAGGCCAGCGACCGGGTGCTACCTG
Organism: uncultured Solirubrobacterales bacterium; assembly: GCA_963732225.1. Classification (GTDB taxonomy): domain Bacteria; phylum Actinomycetota; class Thermoleophilia; order Solirubrobacterales; family 70-9; genus VRUE01. The sequence continues at coordinate 318,541 of CAVSYR010000005.1, read as the reverse complement.
AGATCGACGCTGAGCTTGCCGACTACGCTCTGCGCGAGCTGCGCGGCCGCGGCATCGACGTCCGCCTTGGCACGACCCTGGAGGAGGTGCGCGCGGACAGCGCCCGCATCGCCACCGGCGAGACGCTGCCGACCCGGACCGTCGTCTGGACCGCCGGCGTCGCCCCGCACCCGAGCCTGCGCCAGCTGTCCTTGCCACTGGATGAACGTGGCCGCGTGCCGGTTGACGACCACCTGCGCGTCAACGGGCTCGACTCGGTTTGGGCGATCGGCGATTGCGCCGCGGCTCCCGATCCCCGCGGCGGCCTCTGCCCGCCGACTGCCCAGCACGCCGTCCGCCAGGGCCCGATCGCGGCGCGCAACATCGCCGCCGAGCTGGGTATCGGCAGCGCCAGCCCCTTCACCTACAAGGGCAACGCGGCCTTCGTCAACCTCGGCCGCTACAAGGCCGTGGGCAAGGTCGGTGGCCGCACCTTCCGCGGCTTCCCGGCCTGGTGGATGGCCCGGACTTACCACATGAGCCAGATCCCGGGTGCGGCCCGCAAGGCCCGTGCGGTGATCGACTGGACCGCCAGCCTGCCCTTCCGGCGCGATATCTCCGAGGTCGGCTCGATCGGGCACCCGAAGGCGTTGGAGGCGACAATAGGACCATGGGATTCGAGTACCCCTTCATCGCCTTCTTCTTCGGACTAGCCACGGCGATCATCGCCAAGGGCAAGGGCAGCTCCTTTTGGGTCTGGCTGGTGATCGGGTCCGTGCTGCCGATACTTGGCCTGATCGCGGTGATCCTCTACCGGACCGAGAAGAACGAACCGGAACGGCAGTGCCCCAACTGCCATAAGACGCTGAAGCTCTATGTTCAGGTCTGCCCGCGCTGCGGGACCGATCTCTACCTGCCGGACCCGGCCGCCGTCCGGCACCCCGGGGTTCGTTAGACGCGTCGGCTGGGTAGAGGCTGAGCGCCCCCGACGGGAGGTCCGTTTGTTCCGCTTTTCCCTACTCGTGGTTGCAGGTGTTTTCGCCCTTGGCTGCGGGTCGGCCGAGGGGGCTTCGTTGCGACCGATCGGCAACTTCGATCAACCCGTCTACGTCACTTCGAGTCCGACCAACCCGGAACGGCTGCTGATCGTCGAACGCGAAGGCACGATTGTCGAAACCGGTCCCGCTGGAACCCGGCAACTCCTCGACCTGACCGAACTGGTCAGCTGCTGTGACGTCGAGCGGGGGATGCTCTCGATCGCGCCAGCTCCCGACTTCGAAAGCAGCGGCCGTATCTACGCCACCTACACCGGCACGCCCCAGGCGGGTGGCGCCGAAGGAGACGTTCACCTCGACTCCTTTCGGCCGAACCCCGCCGGCGCTGCGCCGATCCGCGAACCGATTCTCAGCGTCGGTCACGCCCAGGAAGCCAACCACAACGGCGGTCAGCTCCAGTTCGGGCCCGACGGGCATCTCTACATGTCGCTCGGCGACGGCGGCGGCACCGGCGATCCCTTCGAAAACGGCCAGGACACGGAAGAACTGCTGGGCAAGATCCTCCGCATCGACCCGCATCCGGGCCAGGCGCCGGCTTACTCGATCCCCGCCGGCAATCCCTTCGCCGGGACAGCGGGCCGTGACGAGATCTGGGCCTACGGATTGCGTAATCCCTGGCGCTTCTCCTTCGATCGGGCGACCGGTGACATGGTGATCGCCGACGTCGGCCAAAGCGCCCGCGAGGAGATCGACATCGCCACGAGCCCTGTCGCCGGTGTTGTCGGTGGCGCCGGAGCCAATTACGGCTGGAACTGTCGCGAGGGTTTCATCGCCTACACGAATTCCGCGGCGGCATGCGCAACGGCGAGCGGCTTCACCGAACCGGTCTTCGATTACCCGCACTCCGATCCCGGCGGCGGTGCCGCCTTCGGCTGCTCGATCATCGGCGGCTACGTCGTCCGCGACGCCAGCCTCGGCAACCTCTACGGCCGCTACCTCTACACCGACTACTGCTCGAAGGAGATTCGCTCCCTGGTCCTTCCACGCGGTGGCGGCTTCGCCAGCGGCGATCGCTCCGAGGGCCTGACGGTCGAAAAGCCAACCTCGTTTGGTGAGGACGCCTGCGGGAGGGTCTACGTCGCCTCCGCCAGTGGTCCGGTCTATCGCCTCGAAGGTCCGGTCCCGGCAGACTGCGCCACGCCTGTCACCCCTGAAAACCCAGAAAATCCTCCCGAAAATCCGGAAAATCCCGCGATTCCCGAAAATTCTACGACTCCGACAGTCCTGACGAGCTCTTGGCCTGAGCCCGCGCCGCGGACGTCGCCGACGTCAATACAGGGCCGTCTGCTGCTCTCGGCCAAGCGGCTGCGTCCCGGTGGGTCGCGCTTCAGGGTCAAGGTCCGGCTCGACCCGTGTCAGGGCAGCGGCGGACTATCCGTGCAGCTGAGCCGCAACGACAAGAGCTTCACCAGCAAACGACTCGATCGTCGCTGCCGCGCGCGGTTCTTGCTCACCGTCGCCAAACCGACGCCGATCCGTGCTTTCGTTCGCCTCGGTGACGAAGGCGAACGCGTCGGATCCCAGCAGTTGAGACTGCTGCCCCCGAAGCATCAATCTAAATACCGATAGTTTTCTAGCTCCCTCGTTTGATTTAGTCGCCCAGGTAGGGAGAAGGAGAGATAGAAAAAAACACCAACTTTCACCTTGAATCTATTGATCTGTCTGGGACAGTCTCACTGGGTAGACGTGTGCTCTATCCAGCTATCGAGGAAACGAACCGCAACAGATAGTACGAGGGGTCAAAATGATTCGATCAAGATTCGGGCTACTGGGCCTCTGCGCCGTGGTGTTCAGCGTAATGGCCTTCAACGCCACCACCGCGCAGGCCACATCCGGCGCCCACTGGTGGATCTTAAACAGTGCCGGCACGGTTAAAACTGACGCCGCTAGCTTAACGGCGGGTGTTAACTTTAAAAAAGAGATTAAGTTTATAATGCATTTCAAAGTTTTTATTGTCTCAGTTTTAATTGAATGCGAAACGATTGAAGCGATTAAAGCCAACCTTCTAGCCAACGGCTCGATCGGTGAATCGGCAGGAAACGTCAAAGGATCTCAGATAAAGCTCACTGGCTGCATCACAAAACTGAATGGTGCGACCTCCGCTCCTTGTGAACCGAAAAACGGTACCGAAAAAGGCGTGATTGTTACCAAACCAAGTCACGGCTTAATTGTCTTACACGAAGGCGGAGTGGAACTGATCCAGATTTTACCCGATGAAGGCGAAACGTTCGCGACCATCACAAGTGGTTCAGAATGCGCGATTGGCGAAAAAGTTCCGATAATCGGGAAAGCGTTTCTCAAGGATTGCCTTAATCTTTTCAGAACACATGTGGTAGAACATTTAATAGAAATTGGTCCGTTAACCGAACTGTTCGCGATTAGCAAAACTGAAGAACATAGGGCAACTATTTTAGTCAGCTTCTGGGCCTTTCTTACGGGCACCCACCTGGGTTTGAAATGGGGCGGAGAAGCCGCATAGGTTGATGAGTACCCCATGCCATGGGGTGACGACCACCCGCCCGGGCCGCGCGCTAGAACGGTCCGGGTTAAGGGTGGCGCCGGTGAACGGACAGAGACGAAGCAATCACGGAGGTGGCGCTAGCACCATGCGACCCTGGGAAGAGGCGGCCGGAGCTGCTCGCGCGAGCACTGAATGAGAGCGATCCTTTTCAAGATCTGCTGTGCACCCTTGGCGATTTCAGCGAATCGATCAGCGCAGCCAGGTGCGGACGATCGCGTTGGCGAAGCCCATTCCGTAGCGGAATACAGCGGGCTTCTTCGAGTGGCCGTGCAGTCGCTGCTCGACCGTGATCGGCACCTCGCGCGCCGGGATTTCGCGCTTGATCGCCTCGATCATGAACTCGGAGGTGTGGAACTGCTCCTGGCGCAGGACGAGCTGTGGCAGCACCGTGGTGCGCACAGCGCGATAGCCGTTGGAGCAGTCGGTGACGTGGGTGCGGGTGATCGCCGAGACGAGGCGGTTGAAGAAGACGATGCCGAGCTCGCGGGCGAAGTGGTTGCGGTCGGCCTGGCCGAGCACGCGCGAGCCGTGGGCGACGTCGACTTCGCCGTCGAGCACCGGTTTGACCAGGCGCTCCATCTCCGAGGGTAGGTGCTGGCCGTCGGCATCGAGGGTGACGACGATCTCGGCGCCCGATTCGACCATCAGCCGGTAGCCGGTGCGCAAGGCCGCACCGCCGCCGCGGTTAGTGACGTGACGGGCAACGGCCGCGCCGTGCTCGGCCGCGACGTCGCCGGTGCCATCACGAGAGCCGTCGTCGACGACAAGTACCGCGGTCGGCACGCCGCAGACCTCGCTCGGCATCAGGTTGAGGACGTAGCCGATGTTCTCGGCCTCGTTGTAGGCGGGGACGAGGATCGCGATCTTGTCCCGGAAGCGTTCCGGCAACTTGGCCTGGCGGAACTCCTCCCAGGCGAGGCCCTCGAGCGCCGCCGCGAGCTGGCGCGAATTGCGCGAGCCCTGAGAAAGGGCTCGCAGGATCAGCAGGAAGAGAACGAAGATGGCGAAGACGGCGAGGCCGAGGATGCGGCCGCCGTTACCCTTCTCGAAGGAGAAGGCGGAGAGCAGCTTGTCGGTGATTTCCGTGCCGGAGACGAGCGCCAGGCCGAGACCGGCGGCGAGCAGGATGAGGACGTCGGCGTTGCGCAACGAGCGGCGGCGCGCCACGGCGTAGACGACGAGGGCGATCCCGAGGATCAGGCCGACGCTGCGCAGGGCCGTCAGTTCGGCCGGAAAGATGCCTGCATAGGGAGCCATTACCGCTTGGACAATAGGGCGGCCGTCCCCCGTGAGAGCGCCGCGGCGGCGAGCGGAAAGATCAGCGTCATCAGTACCTCGTTGCGGCGCGGGGCGGCCAGTGAGATGGCGCCGACGGCGGTGACGAGCGCGATCGGCGTCGCCATCGCGACCAGCTCCCACCACCAACGTCGCCAGGCGAGCACGGCGAGGCCGGCGAGCGCAAGGACGACGATCAGCGCCTGGATCACTCGCCCAGCCGTGCTTTCCATCGCTTCGCCGATCCCGGCGCTCCACATCCGCCAGGTCTTGCGCACGGTCATCGCCAGGTATTCGACCGGGTCTTCGCCGAAGTAGTGGGAGAAGTTCTGCTTGCCGATCTTGCCCAGCGCCGAGTCGCGCGGTAGGTCCGGGTAACGCTCGGCGACGCGGTTGAACAGCCGCGTCGGGTTGACTTCTTCCAGTGCTTGAGAGTGCGGGTCGTATTCGCGCTGCAGGTAGCGCTTGGCGAGGATCGCCTTGACCCGCTGGTATTCACCATCGGCGGGCAGGAAGGTGCCGACGTAGAGCGCCTTGCCGCCGCCGGTCGAGATCGGCACAGTGCGGTGCAGCACGACCTGGTTGCGGATTGCCCAGGGGACAATTGGCAGCAGCAGGGCAGCAACGAGCAGCGCCGCGCCGGCGAGGCCGGGCTTCCAACCGCGGGCGCGACCGACCCTGAGCAGGGCCAGCAGCGCGAAGGCCACGCCGACGAGCAGGTACTCGGGCCTGAACATGGCCGTGAGGCCGAAGAGGAAGCCGGGGAGGAGCCACCTGGCGGGCGCGGAGCGGGTACCCAGCTCGTCCCCGGCCCAGAGGAAGGCGAGCACCGCGGCCGGCAGGGTGAACATCGCGGGGGGCTCGCTGTAGAGGGCGCCAACAGAGTGAATAAAGGGGGGGTAGACGGCGACCGCAAGGGCGGCAAGCAGGCCGGCGGGTCGGCAGGCGATGCGGCGACCGAGCAGGTAGGCGACGACAATCGTCGCCAAGCCAAGCAGGAGCTCGATGATGCGCGCCGTCCCTTCGCGGGCGCCCGCGGTCGCGTAGAAGCCGGCGGCGTAGAGCAGGGGCGCGCCCGGCGACCAGTCGCTGGGGTCTTTGAAGCTCGGCCCGCCGAAACTGCCTTCGGTATAGAGCGACTTGGAGAGCGCGTAATAAGCGTGGGCATCGTCGCCGGGCGTGGGAAGCGGCTCGACCACGCGGTAGGCGCGCAGGCCGAAGCCGAGCAGGAGAATTGCGGCAAGCAAGAGGAGCGTCTTGCGCCCGTGGCGCTCGGGCAGCCCGCGCAGCCAGGCCTTCAACTTTGCCATCGTCGCGCGAGGCTATCCCGACAGGCCATCGCCCCGACGCCGGCCAGGGCCGCGAGCAGCGGCATCATCACCAGCACCCTCCGTGGCGAGGCCACCAAGAGGGCGCTGATCGCGCTGATCGCGAGCAAGATCACCGCGATCAGCAGCGCCTCCCAGCGGCGCCGGACCGCGAGCACGATCAGGCCGATGAGGCCGAAGGCGAGGAGCGCCCAGTGCAGTAGCTCCCAGCCCGGCTCGCGCATCGCCGCGCGCGGGCCGTGCGACCAGATCCGAGCGATCTTCTTGGCGACGAAGCCGGCGTATTCGAGCGGCTCTTCGCTGAGGTCGTCCCAGAGTTGTTCCTTGCCCATCTTCGAGAGCGCCTTGTCCGTTTCGAGTTCCGGATAGCGCTGATGCGCCAGCCGCGCCAGGATCTGCTCCAACCGCAGTTCCCGCAACGCGTTCGCCCCGAACAGCCCGGGATGGCGTTCGACCACCTCGGCTCCGACCTTTTCCGGATCGCCGTCGGACGGCAGGTAGGTGCCCGCGAACAGCACCTGCCCGCCGCCGGTCGAGACCGGCACGAAGCGATCGAGCGCAACTGCGTTACGCACCGTCCATGGCGCGACGACGACCACGACTCCGACGAGGAGCAGCAGCGCTTGAACCCACGTCCCTCCCCAGCCGCGCCACCCCCGCCTGACGAGCACCACCAAGCTCACGAGCACCGCGACCCCGATGTACTCCGGCCGGACCAGCGCCAGCGCTCCGAGCAGAATGCCTGGGATGAGCCATCTGACGCGCGGGTGGCGTGGGGCGGGGGGGTCGAGGACAGCCCGTGGACTGCCCGCAGGCCCCCCCGCCCCACGACAGGACCCGCGCGCCGGGTCGCCTTGTCTCGGACAACCAGCCCAGAGCACCGCTAGGACTGCCCCCGACAGCAGGGTTGCCGCCAGTGGCTCGCCCATCAGCATGCCCTGGTACTCGAGCAGGGCGGGATAGACGGCGATCGCGGCGGCGCCGATCAGGCCGGCAGCCGGTCCCGAGAGGCGGCGACCGATCAGGTAGGTGAAGAGCACCGTGAGGGTGCCGAGCAGCGCGAGGATGACCCGCGCCAAGCGTTCGTGGACGCCGCCGCTGAGCTTGTAGACGCCGGCGACGAAGAGCGGCAAGCCGGGGGAGTAGTTGCTGGCCGGCTGGGTTGCGTTGCTGCCGAGCGTGAAACCTCGATCGTGGTCAAGGTTGGCGGCGATCGTCGCGTAGGCGGCGGCGTCAAACACCGGCGCGCGGCCGTCCCATGCCTCGTTGAGGCGCAAGCCGAGCCCGAAGGTGAGGATCAGGGCTAGGACTGCCAGGCCCGCACGGCCGCCATTGCGCTCTGCCAAGCCGTTCATCGGGCATGATCGTATGGCTGGCGGTGGCCGGCCTGAGCGGTCGCATGTGTCTCACCGGTTCGCTACGCTGCCGCGACTTATGCGCGTTCTCATTCTTGGGGGCGACGGCTACCTGGGCTGGCCGACGGCTATGAGGTTCTCGGCCCGCGGTCACGAGGTCTCAGTCGTCGACGACTTTTCTCGCCGCCGCTGGCACGAAGAGGCCGGCACCGGCTCGCTGACGCCGATCGCCGAGCCTCGATCAGCGCATCGCCGCCTGGAAGGAGCTCTCCGGTGACGAGATCCGCAGCTTCGTCGGGCCGGTTCAGGACGGCGACTTCCTCGATGGCGTCGTCGCCGAGACCCGCCCCGAGGCGGTCATCCACTACGGCCAGCAGGCCTCGGCGCCCTACTCGATGGCTTCGCGTGAGAAGGCGGTCGAGACCCAGTACGCCAACGTGATCGGCAACCTCAACCTGCTCTTCGCGATCCGCGATCACGTGCCCGATTGCCACCTGGTCAAGCTCGGCACGATGGGCGAGTACGGCCAGCCCGAGATCGACATCGAGGAGGGCTACATCGAGATCGAGCACAAGGGGCGCAAGGACACCCTGCCCTTCCCCAAGCTGCCGGCCTCGCTCTACCACTGCTCCAAGGTCCACGACTCGACCAACATCCACTTCGCCTGCCGCACCTGGGGCCTACGCGCCACCGACCTCAACCAGGGCGTCGTCTACGGGATCGAGACCGAGGAGAGCGGCCGCGACGAGCGCCTGATCACCCGCTTCGACTACGACGAGATCTTCGGCACTGTGCTCAACCGCTTCTGCCTGCAGGCGGTGATCGGCCATCCGCTCACGGTTTACGGCGCCGGCACTCAGACCCGCGGCTTCCTCAATATCCGCGACACCCTCGCCTGTGTTGAACTGGCGGCACTGAACCCGGCCGAGGCCGGCGAGTTCCGCGTCTTCAACCAGTTCACCGAGCAGTTCTCGGTGATCGAGCTCGCCCACCTGGTCAAGCAGGCCGGCGAGCACCTCGGCTACTCGGTCGAGATCCAGCACTGCGAGAACCCCAGGGTCGAGAAGGAGGAGCACTACTACAACGCGGTCCACACCAAGCTGCTCGACCTCGGCCTCGAGCCGGCCCTGCTCGGCGAGGAGCTGGTCGAGTCGATGATCCACACGATCGAGCGCCACAAGGACCGCGTAATCGAGTCCTCGATCGATCCCCGTACCCGCTGGAACCCAGGCGAGCCGGTTCAGCTCTAAACCCCTGCATGGCAGCCAGCGGGCCGCTGGTAGCATCGCCTTCCAGATGAGAGCAGCCGACGCACTGATGCAGAGCCTCAAGGCCGAGGGGGTCGAACATGTCTTCGGCATCCCCGGCGGCGCCAACCTGCCCACTTACGACGCCCTGGTCGACGCCGAGTTCCGCCACATCCAGGTGCGCCACGAGCAAGGTGGCGGCCACGCGGCCGAGGGCTATGCCAAGGCCTCGGGCAAGGTCGGCGTCGCTTTCGCTACCTCCGGCCCGGGCGCGACCAACCTGGTCACCGCGATCGCCGACGCGATGCTCGACTCGGTGCCGACCGTCTTCATCACCGGCCAGGTGCGCACCGAGCTGATCGGCACCGACGGCTTCCAGGAGGCCGACATCCTCGGCGCCACGCTGCCCTTCGTCAAGCACTCCTTCGCGGTCACCGATCCGCGCCAGATCCCCGAGTACGTGCACGAGGCCTTCCACGTCGCCTCGACCGGCCGCCCGGGCCCGGTGCTGCTCGACATTCCGCAGGACCTCTCGCGCGCCGAGATCGATTACGTGCCGCGCAATGAGCCGGTCGAGCTGGCCGGCTACAAGCCGCCGCACGGCGGCAACATCAAGCAGATCCGGATCGCCGCCAAGGCGATCGCCAACGCCCGCAAGCCGATCCTCTACACGGGGGGCGGCGTGATCAACGCCAACGCCTCTGAGGAGCTGCGCGAACTGGTCACCGCCGACCGCTTCCCGGTCACCTCGACTCTGATGGGCCTGGGTGCCTACCCGGCTTCCGGCGAGCAGTGGCTGGGCATGCTCGGCATGCACGGCACCCGCGCCGCCAACTACGCGATGGACGAGGCCGATTTGATCGTCGCGATCGGCTCCCGCTTCGATGACCGGATCACCGGCAAGCTCTCCGAGTTCGCCCCGCACGCCAAGTTCATCCACATCGACATCGACCCGGCGGAGATCTCCAAGAATGTCCCCGCCCACATCCCGATAGTCGGCGACGCCAAGCTGGTGCTGCCCGAGCTGACCCGTGAGTACAAGGCGCTGCAGACCGACCCATCGCGACTCGATGCCTGGTGGAGGCAGATCAAGGACTGGCAGGACACCTACCCCTTGGGCTACGAGGAGGGCGTGGACGGCGAGATCAAGCCGCAGTTCATGATCGAGGCGCTGCACCGGGCCACCGGTGGTGACGCGATCATCACCTCCGACGTCGGCCAGCACCAGATGTGGGCCGCCCAGTACTACGGCTTCGACAAGCCGCGCCGCTGGATCAACTCCGGCGGCCTCGGCACGATGGGCTTCGGTCTGCCGGCTGCGGTCGGCGCCAAGATCGCCTGCCCGGAGGAGACGGTCGTCTGCCTCGCCGGCGACGGCAGCCTGATCATGAACGTCCAGGAGTTCGCCACCTGCGTCGCCGAAGAGATCCCGGTCAAGGTCTTCCTGATGAACAACGGCTACATGGGCATGGTTCGCCAGTGGCAGGAGCTCTTCTGGGATCGCCGCTACAGCTCGGTCGAGATGGGCCCCAGCCCGGACTGGGTCAAGCTGGCCGAGGCCTTTGGCGCCACTGGCCTGCGCTGCGAGAACTCCGCCGAGCTCGAGGAGACGATGGCGAAGGCGCTGGAAACCGAGGGCCCGGTGCTGCTCGACGTGCGCGTCTCGCCGGAGGAGAACTGCTTCCCGATGATTCCCGCCGGCGCCGCCGCCAGGGACATGGTGGGCTGATGGAGGCCGGCACCCCGCAGCTGGTCAAGCTCGAGGAGCTGCGCGTTCCCGGGCAGCTGAGCGGCCGCAAACACATCCTCTCGATCCTGGTCGAGAACAAGCCGGGCGTGCTGGCGCGCGTCGCCGGCCTCTTCTCCCGTCGCGGCTTCAACATCGACACGCTCGCCGTCGGCCCCACCGACGATGAGAGCATCTCGCGCATCACCCTCACTCTCGACGGCGCCGTGCACCCGATCGACCAGGTGACCAAGCAGCTGCACAAGCTGGTCAACGTGCTGAAGATCCGCGACATGGAGCCGGAGGAGACGGTCGCTCGCGAGATGGCGATGTTCAAAGTCTCCGCCGCGGTCGAGAACCGCGCCGAGATCATCCAGTTCGCCGAGATCTTCCGCGCCAAGATCGTCGACGTCGCTCGCCGCACGATGACGATCGAGGTCACTGGTTCCGCCGACAAGATCGAGGCCTTCGAGCGGATGATCCGCCCCCACGGCCTGATCGAGATGGTGAGGACGGGCGAGATCGCCATTGCTCGCGGCGGCGACTGAGAGCCTTCTCGGCGGCCTGAGCGACGCCCTCGAGCGGGCCGCTGGCCGTAATCGTCGCACCCGAGTCAGCGTTACCCGGCGCCTTGAGGGAGTCGACCCCTGTGCCGTGGTTTTCGCCTCCAGGCTGGCCTCCGACCGCTGGTTCTGTTGGGGGGAGCCCGACCGCGAGTTTGCGCTGGCGGCGCTGGGTGTCGCTCACGAGGCGACCTCGCGCGGACCACAGCGCTTCCGCGACGTCGCCGCCGAGTGTCTTGGCGGCGAGACTGTCGCCGATGAGCCCCGCGGCTTGCCCGCCGGCGCCGGCGGCGTCTGGGTCGGCGGCTTCGCCTTCGACCCCGAGGGCGGCGGCTCCTCGACTTGGTCCTCGCTGTCACCGGCCTCGCTCGTCCTGCCGGAGCTCTCGCTCTGCCGTAGCGGCGATGAGAGCTTCCTAACCGTCAACGCGATCGTCCGCCCAGGAGATGATCCAAACAGGATGTCGGCGGCCCTTGCCGCTCGCCTGAGCGGCCTGCGGGCTGATCCGCTGCCGTTGCTCGACCCTCACCCGACCTCGCGGATCGAGATCAGCAGCGCCCGTCCGCCCGGCGAGTTCGAGCGGATGATCGCCGGCGCGACCGAGCGGATCAGGGCGGGAGAGATGTCGAAGATCGTGCTGGCCCGGGAGGTGTTGGTCTCGGCCGGGGCCGCGCACGACCCAGCCGCCGTCTTCGGCGCGATGCGCGAGCAGTTCCCCTCCTGCTTCTGTTTCTGCTGCGGCACGCCCGAGGCGGCCTTCATCGGTGCCAGCCCCGAGCTGCTGCTGCGCCGCTCCGGCGCCAGCGTCTCGACCGTGGCGCTGGCCGGCTCGACCCGGCGCAGCTCCGACCCCGCCGTCGACGACCACCTCGGAGAGCAGCTGCTGCGCAGCGATAAGGATCGTCGTGAGCACGCGATCGTCGCCGAGCGGATCGCCCGCTCGCTGCGCCAGCACGCGGTCTGGGTCGAGGCCGGAGAGGAGCCGGAGATCGTCAAGGTGGCGAACATCCAGCATCTGGCGACGCCGATTGTGGCCCAGCTCGCCGAGCCGCGCTCGGCGGTTGAGTTGGCCGGCATGCTGCATCCAACGCCCGCCGTCGGGGGAGAGCCCGCCGCCGCGGCGCTCGGTGCGATCGCCGAGCTCGAGCAGATGGACCGCGGCTGGTACGCCGGCCCGGTCGGCTGGATGGACGTCACTGAGGACGGCGAGTTCTGCGTCGCCCTGCGCAGCGCCCTACTGCGCGACCGCGAGGCCCACCTCTACGCCGGCGTCGGTGTCGTCGCGGGCTCGGATCCGGCCGCGGAGCTGGCTGAGACCGAGATCAAGCTCGGCGCGCTGCTGCCGCTGCTGGCTGAGTAGGGTCGCTGCATGAGTCGCGTTCTCGCTCTACTGGTAGCCGTATGCATGGCTGTCCTCGCGGGTGGGGCCTTGTCTGCGCAGGCAGCCATTCCGGATGGCCCGCAGATCACGGTCTTGGCCGACGCCGTCGACGCTGGGATCGGGCAGGACATCGTCACGATGGGCCCCAATGGCGAATCCCCTCAGACCGTGATCGAGGAAGCCGGCTGGAACCGGCCATCGTGGTCGGCTGACGGAAGCCTGCTGATGCTCGGGGCCTATGGAGAGTGGAGCGGGGAGGTAGTGGCGATTGCGGGGGGTTCTGGGCTTCGTTCCTATGGGCGTGCCCCGCTCGAAGGCGGCAATGCAGTGATGTCTCCGGACGGACGCGTGGTCGCCTACCCCCACAAGGGCTCCGTTTGGCTCCTCAACGTCATGTCGGGCTCGGTGCGGCGAGCGACCTCATGGCGGCTGCAAGGGACGGCATTCGAACCGAGTTCGTTCTCTCCAGATGGCTCGAAGCTCGCCGGGACGACTGCGCCCGGGGCCGGATTCGGCGACGCGGTGGCCCTCGACCTGCGGACTGGCCACGTCTCGTTGCTGGCGAGGGAAGCGTCAGATCCCGTCTATTCTCCCGACGGATCGGAGGTGGCCTTCATCCGCTGGAAGAACTGGAGGTCGATCGGCGACGATGGCTCGCCGCCGATCGACGAGCTGCGGGTAACCCGGGTCGGCACCTTCCCTCGATCCCGGCTCCTGCTGCGCAGTCACAAGTTGCTCGTCCAGCCCAGCTGGGATCCGTCCGGACAGCGCCTCGCGTTCATCCGCACCCGTGTCATCGAAAACGGCTACGACGACCCGAAGAAAGGCGATGCGCTGATGGCGATCAACGCCGACGGCACCTGTCTGAAGAAGGTCTACACCGACCGGGAAACCACGCTCTACAGCGCTGCATGGCAACCGGGACCCGGCCGCGAGGCGGGCCCGATCGCCTGTTAGCCGGCGAGCGCGTCGTGCACCCGCGCCGTGAGGGTGCGGTGTGCTTCGACGTTTGCCTGGCGGTCAGTCTTTACCTCGATCAGGCCCGTGCCGGCGGCGAGGGCGCCCGGCAGCTCGTCCAACGACGCCAGGCGGCGGTGGGGGAGCCCGAAGAGGGCGGCGGCCTTGGCGACGTCGACGCCGCGGGGGGTGCCGAGCAGGGCCTCGAACTCGGCGGCGTCCATCGCCGCCTGCTGAGGTAGGAAGCCAAAGATCCCGCCACCGTCGTTGCCGATCACGACGATGCGGACCGGCGTCGACACGTCGCGCAAGGCCGCAAGGCCGCCGATGTCGTGGAGGAGGCAGAGGTCACCGGTGACGATCGTGGTCGGCTTGCCGCCGGCGTGCGCGGCGCCGATGCCGGACGAGATCAGGCCGTCGATGCCGTTGGTGCCACGGTTGCAGAGGAAAGTCACGTCGGTCTCGCTGGCGGGCAGGAACGTCTCCTGGTCCCGGATCGGCATGCTCGAGGCGGTGTAGACGAGGTCGCCGTCGCGGTGGACCCGACCGAGGGCGTGGTGGAGGGCGGGCTCTGAGATCTCATCGCCGGTCAGCGCCGACTCCAGCGCCTCACGCGCGGCCTGCTCGGCGTCGAGCCAGCGCTGTGGCGCCGGGCGCTCTTCCGTCTCCAGGCGCGTCGCCCATCCCGCAGCAAGCTCGGTCGGGTCGGCACGCAGAATCGCCGCGGCGCGGTTGGTCGGCTCGTTCCAGCCGCCGTAGGGGTCGATCACGATCTGGTCGGCGCCACTCGCCGAGAGCCAGGAGCGCAGCGGCTTGCTGGTCGGCATCTCGCCGAAGCGCAGGACCAGGTCGGGCACGACCGAGCGGGCGAAGTGCTCGTCGCGCAGCAATAGGTCATAGGTCGAGACGACGTAGGAGCGATCGTGGGGGCCGCAGCGGAGCTGTGAGGTGGGCTCAGCAAGGATCGGAAAGCCCGAGGCGCGGGCGAGGTGAGCGAGCGGCTCGCGCAGCTCGGGGTCGAGCTGGCGCCCGGCGACGATCACCCCCGCGATCGCGTCGCCGATGTGGCCGGCCATCTCGTCGAGCAGAAAGGCGGAGGGCTCGAGGTCGATCGACGTCACTGCCGTCAAGGGGCGTCCGTCCCGTCCATTGAGGGCGAGCGGATCAGTCGCGTTGACCGCGCCGTCGACCGCCAGCGGCGCCAGCGGCTCGCGCCAGGGCAGGTTGAGGTGGACGGGCCCCGGTCGCGTTTCGCCGCGAGCGACAGCGAGCGCTCGGCAGGCAACCGAGCGGTAGTGCAGCAGCCCGTCGTCGTCCGCTTCATGAGTGCCGACTTCGCAGAACCAGCGCACCGATTCGCCGTAGATCTTGATCTGGTCGATCGTTTGGCCGGCGCCGATGCCGCGCAGCTCGGGTGGCCGGTCGGCAGTGAGCACGACCAGCGGCACGGCCGACTCGTCTGCCTCGCAGATCGCCGGGTGGTAGTTGGCCGCCGCGGTGCCCGACGTGCAGAGCAGGGCGACGGGCGCGCCCGTCGCCTGCGCCGCGCCGAGTGCGAAGAACGCCGCCGAGCGCTCGTCGACGATCACGCTCACCTCGATCTCGGCCTGGCGCCAGAGTGCCACCGCGAGCGGGGTCGAGCGCGAGCCGGGGGAGACCACCGCGTGCCGCACGCCACCGCGCGCGAGCTCCTCGACGAAGGCCGAGGCGAGGGCGGTGTTGCCGTTGGTCCGGTCCATGCCGCAAGCCTATTGGCGACTTATGTGTCTATATGACGCATAACTCGCCAGGCAACATCAGATTCGGTGGGCGGCGAGGGCTGCCTCGTCGATCTCGATGCCGAGACCGGGACCGGCGGGTGGGTGGAGCATCCCGTCCCGCAGCTCGCACTCGACCGAGGCGACGGTCGAGGAGAAGAGGCGCTGGGTGGCGAGGCCGTGGGCAAAGTGATGGATGCCCAGTGCCGCCTGATCCAGCGTCTGAGCGACCTGGGCCGCCGCGGCGATCCCGACTGGACCGTCGAGCGCGCTGGAGATGAACGAGGGCAGTACCTCCGCGATCGCGATCGCTTCCTCCGGCCCCCCGACCTTGGATAGCTTCAGGCCCGCCAGCTTGCAAGCCCCCAGCTTCACCGCGCGTAGGGCGTCACCGCGATCCTCAATGCTCTCGTCACCGGCCAGTGGGATCGAGGTCGAGCCCGCCACCTGCGCCGCTTCCTCCAGCGTGGCGACGGGCTGCTCGGCAAGCTCCACGTCAAACGGTTCGATCTCCTGCAGCGTGCGCCGCGCGGTCTCGACATCCCAGGCGGCGTTTGCGTCAACTCGAATCTTTGCTTCGGATCCCAGTACCTCGCGCGCTGCTCGCACTTGACCAACATCGTCGCCGGCCCCGAGCTTCAGCTTGAAGGTCGAGAAGCCGTCGCTCGCCCAGCGTTCGGCATCAGCCGCTACCGTGGCGGGCTCGCCGGCGACCAGCGTCGCGTTGCACTCGACCGGCTCCGACGTCGCCTCGGAGGACACGGCTCCACCTTCACCCGCGGCTCTCCGTCCACGCAGGTCCAACAGCGCAGTGAGCGCGGCGCAGCGCGCGGGTGCTGAGAGCGCTAAGGCACCGCTCCTCAGGGTCTCCTCGTCCACCTCGTCGCGACTTGCCAGTCCCTCCAGCTCGGCGACGACCTGGGCTAGCGTCGCGCCGCCCCGCAGCGAGAGCGGCACGGCTTCTCCAAGGCCGACAAACCCGTCGTCGGAGCGCAGTCGCAGCAGCACCATCTCCCGCTGCTCGAGCCGTCCCCGCGCCGTCACGTACGGCTCACGAAAAGGCAGCGCATAGGGAACGACCTCGACCTCGGCGAGGCGCATCAGCTCGCCAGCAAGAGGCCCACCGAGACCAGCAGGCTGAAGATCCCGAGTAGCGCTCCGGTCCCCGCTAGGGCCCCGTTCAGTGCCGGGCCGTCGGTGCGGTTGGTCATCGCCCGCATCGGTTTCACCGCCATCGGCAGCGCCAGCAGCCCGATCAGCGGCAGCCAGCTTCCACCGCCGGCGAGCAGCGAGAGCGGCAGTACGACGAAGGCGCCGAGCACGAGCCCGCGGTAGAGAACGACGGCGTTGTGACGTCCCATCCGCACCGCCAGGGTCATCTTGCCGGCCCGCCGGTCGGTCTCCAGGTCGCGCACGTTGTTGACGACGAGGATCGCGGTGGCGATGAAGCCGACCGCGATCGAGAGCCCCAGCGGCAGCGCGTCGAGCTGCTCGAGTTGCACGTAGTAGGAGCCGTTGACCGCGACCAGGCCGAAGAAGAGGAAGACGAAGACCTCGCCGAGGCCGGCGTAGCCGTAGGGGCGCGGGCCGCCGGTGTAGAGCACGCCGGCGGCAATCGAGAGTGCGCCGATCAGGATGATCACGATGCCGGCGACGGCGGCGAGGTAGATGCCGCAGGCGACGGCGACACCGAAGGCGATCCAGGTCGCGTTGAGCACGCGGCGCGGCGTCACCAGCCCGGCCGAGGTGACCCGGACCGGACCGAGTCGGTCGGCGGTGTCGGCGCCGCGCCTGGCGTCGGAGTAGTCGTTGGCGAGGTTGGTGCCGATCTGGATGAAGATCGAGCCGACCAGGGCGGCGAGGAAGGCGCCGACCCGGGGCAGTTTGCCCGCCCATTCGACCGCCGCCGCGGTGCCGACCAGCACCGGCGCGATCGCCGCCGGCAGCGTCCGCGGACGCGCCGCCATCACCCAAATCCTCATCGCGCTTCCTCCGTTGGTCTTTTCGCCGAGATCCTCATGGCCGCCTCGCGAACTTCGAGAAGTCCGGCGCCCGTTTCTCCTTGAACGCCTCGCGGCCCTCGCGCGCCTCCTCGTTGCCGTAGAAGAGCAGGTTGGTGTCATGGGCGAGCTGCTGGATTCCGGCGTAACCGTCCTCGTGGGCGTTGAAGCTGGCCTTGACCAGGCGCAGGGCGAAGGGCGAGAGCGCCAGCATGTCGCGACACCAGGCGACCGTCTCGGCTTCGAGCCGACCAAGCGGCACGACCGTGTTGACCAGGCCCATCTCGCGCGCCTCCTCGGCGTCGTACTGGCGGCAGAGCAGCCAGAGCTCCTTCGCCTTCTTGGTGCCGACGAGGTCGCGCAGCAGCGAGGCGCCGAAGCCGCCGTCCCAGGAGCCGACCCGCGGCCCGGTCTGGCCGAAGACGGCGTTGTCGGCGGCGACGGTCAGGTCGCAGCAGATGTGGAGGATGTGGCCGCCGCCGATCGCGTAGCCGGCCACCATCGCCACCACCGGCTTGGGCAGGCGCCGCATCTGCACCTGTAGGTCGGTGACGTGGAAGCGGCCGAGCGAGGCGCCCTCGGCGACGTAGCCGGTGTCACCGCGGACCTGCTGGTCTCCACCGGAGCAGAAGGCCTTCTCACCAGCGCCGGTAAGGATCACGACGCCGACCTCAGTGTCCTCGCGAGCGAGCTCGAAGGCGGCGGAGACCTCGACCAAGGTCTGGGGCCGGAAAGCGTTGAGGACCTCGGGTCGGTCGATCGTGATCTTGGCGATCCCGTCCGCCGTCTCGTAGCGGATGTCGCCGAACTCTCCGGCGCTCTGCCACTCGATCGGGACGTAGAGGGTCTCCTCGGGCGGGGCTTCCTTGTGACGTTTGGGCATGATGGGCACGATATCCCGCCGATGAAACTCGACGACTGGCTGGCCCAGAGATCGCAGAGCTGTCCCGAGCGCATCGCGCTTGTCGCCGACGGCAGCGAGGTCACTTACGCCGAGCTCGAGGCCGAGGCGACCTGGGTGGCACGCCGGCTGATCGCCCACGGCGTGCGCCGCGGCTCGACCGTGGCGATGACGATGCACCCGCGCCGCGAGCAGGTGGTGATGGTCCACGCGCTGATGAAGGTCGGCGCGGTCCTGCTGCCGCTTGGGCCGCGCCTTTCTGCTGAGGAGCGAGCAGCCGTGATCGCAACCGAGGAACCGGCGGTCGACCTCGACGACGCCGGCGAGCTGACCCAGACCGAGGCCGACCTGCCGCTGCTCGGCGAGCACGACATGGACGACGTCGCCTGTCACGTGATGACCAGCGGCAGCACCGGCACCCCCGAGCCGATCGGCCTCACCTACGGCAACTTCCTCTGGAGCGCCATGGCCTCGGCCTTCAACATCGGCGTCGAGCCCGAGGACCGCTGGCTCTGCTGCCTGCCATTGAGCCATATCGCCGGCCTCGGGATCGTCATGCGCTCGGTCATCTACGGCACCGCCGCGGTCGTCCACGACGGCTTCGACGTCGACCGTGTCGCCGAGTCGCTCGAGCGCGACCGGATCACGGTGGTCTCGCTGGTGGCGACGATGCTCGCCCGCCTGCTCGAGGCCGGCGCCGACCTCTCCGGCCCGCGGGCCCTGCTGATCGGCGGCGGGCCGGTGCCGGAGGAGGCGCTCGAGGAGGCGCTCGGGCGCGGTGCCACGGTCGTGCAGACCTACGGCCTGACCGAGACCTGTTCGCAGGTGACGACGCTGGCACCCGCCGACGCCCGCCGCAAGCTCGGCTCCGCTGGACGCCCGCTGTTGACCACCCACCTGCGGATCCAGGACGGCGAGATCCTCGTCCAGGGGCCGACCGTCGCCCCAGGCCGCGCCGACGCCGATGGCTGGCTGCACACTGGCGACCTCGGCCGCATCGACGAGGAAGGGTTCCTCTACGTCGAGGACCGCATGGACGACCTGATCGTCACCGGCGGCGAGAACGTCGTCCCGGCCGAAGTCGAGAAAGTCCTGCTGCGCCACCCCGAGGTGGCGGACGCCGCCGTCGTCGGCCGCGAGGACCCGGAGTGGCAGCAGGCGGTGACGGCGATCGTCGTCCTGCAGGACGGCTCCGAGGTCAGCCCCGACGAGCTGCGCCGTCACTGCGCCGAGTCGCTGGCGGGCTACAAGGTGCCGAAGCGGGTCGAGCTTGCGGCGGCGTTGCCGCGCACGCCCTCGGGCAAGCTGATGAGGCGCGCCCTCCGCTAGCCTGCCGCTCATGCCCAATGACAAACCTCAGGACATTTTCTACGACTCAGACGCTGACCTCTCGCTGCTCCAGGGAAAGACCGTCGCCATCCTCGGCTACGGCTCCCAGGGGCACGCTCACGCTCTCAACCTGAAGGACTCGGGGGTCGACGTCGTCGTCGGCCTGCGCCCCGATTCCTCCAGTCGCGAGAAGGCCGAAGAGGCCGGCCTCGAAGTGCTCGACATCGCCGAAGCCGCCAGCCGCGGCGACGCGGTGATGATCCTGCTGCCCGACGAGAAGCAGGCCGAGATCTGGGAGTCGGATATCGCCGACGGAATCGCGCCCGGCAACCTGCTGCTCTTCGCCCACGGCTTCGCGATCCACTTCGAGCAGATCGTGCCGCCGGCCGGCGTCGACGTCGGCATGGTCGCGCCCAAGGGCCCGGGCCACCTGGTCCGCCGCCAGTACGAGGAAGGCCGCGGCGTCCCCTGCCTGATGGCGGTCCACCAGGACGCCAGCGGCAACGCCCATGACTTGGTCCTCGCCTACGCCTCGGGCATCGGCGGCGGCCGCGCGGCGATCATCGAGACCACCTTCAAGGACGAGTGCGAGACCGATCTCTTCGGCGAGCAGGCCGTGCTCTGCGGCGGTGCCTCGGAGCTGGTTCGCGCCGGCTTCGAGACCCTGGTCGAGGCCGGCTATGACCCGCGCCTCGCCTACTTCGAGTGCCTGCACGAGCTCAAGCTGATCGCCGACCTGATGTACGAGAAGGGGATCCAGGGCATGCGCTACTCGATCTCCAACACCGCCGAGTACGGCGACATGACCCGCGGCAAGCGCGTCATCGGCGAGGAGTCACGCGCCGCGATGAAGGAGATCCTCGGCGAGATCCAGTCCGGCGAGTTCGCCCGCGAGTGGATCGCTGAGAACCGGGCCGGCGGCGAGAACCTCTCGCGGATGCGCGAGGAGGGCGCCAGCCACGAAGTCGAGAAGGTCGGCAAGGATCTTCGCGACACGATGCCCTGGATCGATCAGGAGTTCTGAGCTCGATCACCTAAGCGTGGGGGAGGTCCGGAGCCCCTCTCCCTGAAGCCGTCGCGCAGCTGGATCGTCCCCGTGCTTCGAAGCGTGGTCCCCAAGCTTCATGGAGAGGGGCTCCGGACCTCCTTCCAGCTTCGAGACGCGCAGCTCAGAGCACGTGGGAGGGATCCAGGTCCCCCTCCCACGGAGGCTCAGCGACCACGTATGAACCAGCGGGGACGATCAGCTGCGCGACGGTCTCCGGGGGAGGGGGACCTGGATCCCTTGCGCTTGACGCTCAGCGGTGCGTCTCGCCCTCGGGTAGGCGGCCGTCGCGGCCGACGTAGCCGTCCTTGCCGCCGACGATGACGTAGACGCCGTCCTCTGAATCGCTCAGGTTCTTGATCTTGCGGACGGTCGAGGCGTCGACTCGGGCGAGGCCGCCCGGCTCCAGCTCGTGGGTCGAGCCATCGCCGAATTCGATCGCGATCCTGCCGCTGTGGACGAAGTAGAGCTCCTCTTGCTCCTCGTGGTAATGCCTGCCGGTCTCGTAGGAGGGCGGGATGACGATCGCGTTGACACCGAAGGCGGTGACGCCCAGGGGCTTGCGTATCTTGCGGAATCCCGGCCCCTCGCCGAGGTCGCTGATGTTGGCAACGGCGTAACCGTCACCCTGGCTGATGGCCTGCTCGTTGGTCTCGCTCATGGTCGGCAGCTTATGCGGAGGGCCTGGCCGAGGTCCGCCGACGACGGTCAATAACCTAGGCCGCCCGCACGTCGAGAAATACCTGTCGTGAGGGAAATGCCGGACGTCAGGCAATTACCGATAGCAATGTCCCAAGCCACCGCAGCCAAAATCCCTTCCGAGCTCAAGCCGGCCGACGGCCGCTTTGGCTGCGGGCCGTCGAAGGTGCGGCCTGAGGCGCTCGAGAAGCTGGCGCAGCAGTCGAAGCTGATGGGCACTTCACACCGGCAGGCTCCGGTGCGCGATCTGGTCGGGCAGGTCCGCTCTGGGCTGATAGATCTCTTCTCGCTTCCCGACGGCTACGAGATCGTTCTCGGCAACGGCGGCACGACCGCTTTTTGGGACGCCGCCTGCGCCTGGCTGGTGCGCGAGCGCGCCCTCCACCTCACCTACGGCGAGTTCTCGCAGAAGTTCGCCAAGGCGACAAAGGGCGCCCCGTTCCTCCAGGACCCGATCTTGGTCGAGGCCGAGCCCGGCGACGCGCCCGCGCCCGTCGCCGACCCAGCGGCCGATGTGATCGCCTGGGCCCACAACGAGACCTCGACCGGGGTGATGGTCCCGGTGCAGCGGCCCGACGGCTCGGGCGACGCTCTCGTCCTGGTCGACGCCACCTCGGGCGCCGGTGGCCTACCGCTCGACGCGAGCCAGGCCGACGTCTACTACTTCGCTCCGCAGAAGGCCTTCGGCGCCGACGGCGGCCTCTGGTTGGCCGCGCTCAGCCCAGCCGCGATCGTCCGCGTCGGTGAGCTCGACGGAGCCGACGATCGCTGGCAGCCCGGTTTCCTCTCGCTGCGGACGGCGCTGGAGAACTCGCGCAAGGAGCAGACCTACAACACCCCCGCACTCGCCACTTTGCTGTTGCTCGCCGATCAGGTCGAGTGGATGCTCTCGTTGGGCGGACTCGACGGTTGCGTCGAGCGCACCGATGCCTCCTCCGGCCACCTCTACGGCTGGGCCGATGCCAGCGAATTCGCCACCCCCTTCGTCGCCGATCCGGCCAAGCGCTCGCTGGTCGTCGGCACAATTGACTTCGACGATTCGGTCGACGCCTCCGTGATCGCCGCGACGCTGCGCGCCAACGGCATCGTCGACACCGAGCCGTATCGCAAGCTAGGTCGTAACCAGCTGCGGATCGGCATGTTCCCGGCGGTTGAGCCGGCTGATGTAGAAGCCCTGACCGCCTGTATTGACTGGGTGGTCGAGAACGAGGGGGAGGCCCGCCGTTGAAAGTCTTGGTCAAGGAGAAGATCGCCGACTCCGGCGTCGATTTGCTGCGGCAGAATTTCGACGTCGACCTCGGCCTCGAGATGTCGGACGAGGAACTGGCCGAGAAGATCGGCGGCTACGACGCGATCCTGATCCGCTCGGCGACGAAGCTGACGCCGGAGCTGATCGAGCGGGCCGACAACCTCAAGGTGATCGGTCGCGCCGGCACCGGCGTCGACAACGTCGACATTCCCGCCGCCACACGCCGCGGCATCGTCGTTGCCAATGCGCCCGAATCGAACTCCGTCGCCGCTGCCGAGCACACCCTCGCGCTCGCCCTCTCGCTCTTCCGCAACGTTCCGCAGGCCCACGGTGCCCTCGTCGACGGCCGCTGGGACCGGGCCAAGTTCAAGGGCGCTGAGCTCTACGGCAAGACGATCGGCATCGTCGGCTTCGGTCGCATCGGCCAGCTCGTCGCCAAACGCGCTCAGGCCTTCGAGATGGACGTGATTGCCTTCGACAAGTTCGTCTCCGCCGAGCGCTTCCGCGAACTCGGAGTCGAGGGCGCCGAGAGCATCGAGGACCTCTTCGGCCGCGCCGACGTCGTCACCGTGCACGTGCCGAAGACCCCCGAGACGATCAACTTGATCGACGCCGAGGCGATTGCCCAGATGAAGCAGGGCGTGCGGATCATCAACTGCGCGCGCGGTGAGCTGGTCGACCTCGATGCGCTCGTTGCTGGCCTCGAGTCGGGCAAGGTCGGTGGCGCTGCGCTCGACGTCTTTCCCTCCGAGCCCTTCACCGAGCACCCGATCTTCGCCCGCGGCGACGTCGTCGTCACCCCGCACCTCGGCGCCTCGACTGCCGAGGCCCAAGACCGTGCCGGCGTCGTCACCGCCGAACAGGTGACCGCGGCGCTGACCGGTGCCGTCGTCACCAACGCGGTCAATATCGCCGCCGTGCGGCCGGAGGAGATGGAGGCGCTCTCGCCCTTCGTGCCACTCTGCGAAAAGCTCGGCCGCCTCGCCGAGGGCCTTGGCCAAGCCCCGGTCGATCGCGTCGAGGTCGAGTTCCGCGGCAAGCTCTCGCAGTACGACACCCGCCTGCTCGGTATCGCCGTCCTGGTCGGGATCCTCTCCGGCCACACCGAGGAGCCGGTCAATCTCGTCAACGCGCCGCAGATGGCCGAGGAACGCGGCGTCGAGTTGGTCGAGACCAAGGAGTCGGGCTCGGAGGACTTCACCGAGTTGGTCACGGTGCGGCTGCGCTCCGGCTCCGAAGAAGTCGAGGTCGCCGGCACCGGCGTCGGCCCGCGCAACGAGCCCTACCTGGTCTCGGTCTGGGGCGAGAGCTTCTACCTGCCCTTCGCCGAGCACATTGCCGTCTTCCGCTACGCCGACCGCCCCGGCATGATCGGCCGGGTCGGCACGATGTTCGGCGAGGAGGGGGTCAACATCGTCTCCGCCGCGGTCGGCGCCGAGGAGGATGGCGAGCGCGCGGTGATGGCGCTGACCACCGACGCCGCGGTGAACGAGGCGACGATCGCCAAGATCCTCCAGCGCGACGGCTTCTCGGTCGGCCGCTCGGTCGATCTGTAGTCCACGACCGGTCAAGTAGGCTGACCCGGTGAAGGCGCTGGTGCAGACGGGGAACGGTGGGCCCGAGGTGCTGCAGGTACAGGAGCGTCCCGACCCCCCGGTCGGTCCCGGCGAGGTCCGGATCGCGGTCAAGGCCGCTGGCATCAACTTTGCCGACACGATGGCGCGCGTCGGTCTCTACCCGGACGCGCCCAAACCTCCATGCGTGATGGGCTACGAGGTGGCTGGGGAGGTCGAGAGCCTTGGCGAGAACGTGAGCGACTTCGCCGTCGGCGACAGGGTCATGGCCGGCACCCGCTTCGGCGGGCAGGCCGAGCTGGTGACGGTTCCCGCCGATCAGGTCTTGTCGCTGCCCGATCGACTCAGCTTCGAGCAGGGCGCCGCCTTCCCGGTCAACTACGGCACGGCCTACGCGGCGCTGATCATCATGGGCAGCCTGCGCGAGGGCGATCGCGTGCTGATTCACGCCGCGGCCGGCGGGGTTGGCATCGCCGCCACCCAGATCGCCCGCAACGTCGGCGCCGAGATCTTCGGCACCGCGTCGCCCTCCAAGCACGACGCGATCCGGGCTCAGGGCGTTGCCCACGCGATCGACTACCGCAGCCAGGACTTCGAGTCGGAGGCGATGCGAATCACCGGTGGCGAGGGCGTCGACCTGGTCATCGACGCGCTCGGTCCGACCTCGTTCCGCAAGGACTACCGCTTGCTGCGCTCCGGCGGTCGCATGGTCATGTACGGCCTCTCCGAGGTGACCAACGAAAGTGGCCGCGACATTCCAGCGGCGCTCAAGAGCCTCGCCAAGATGCCGTTGGCGACGTTTCCGTGGTGGAAGAGCCTGGCGCTGATGAACGAGAACAAGGGGGTCTTCGGCCTCAACATGCTCAAGTGGTGGGAGCGCGAGGGCAGCCTCGACCGGGCCACCGAGCCGTTGATGGCGGATCTCGAGGCGGGGCGCCTGGAGCCGGTCGTCGCCGAGGCCTTTCCCTTCGAGCGGGCCGGCGAGGCGCATGAATTCATCGCCCAGCGCCGCAACGTCGGCAAGGTTGTGTTGTTCCCTAATTAGGACCCGGTTCGGCGGGGGGCTTTTCTTATGAAGAAGGCGATTCTGATTCTGCTCGCGATTGTGGCGGCGCAAACCGCGTCGATCGCCCATGCCGAAACGACCTACACGGTGGTTCTAGCCGGGGGTGCTTCGCAGAACTCGATCCGCATCTGGCTCACGCCCGATGGACGCAGCTACGTGATCGACTCAGCCGTGCCGCTCGAAGTCGGCGGCAGCGTCTGCGAAAACACACCGGGCCTGCCGACCGAGCTGACCTGCAAAGCGCCCCTCGTCGCTGGTTTCGAAGTTAGCGGCGGCGAAGGCGATGACACGTTCTCCGTCTCGAGCGCGATCGAATTGCCGGTGACGATGCGCGGTGGACCGGGCAACGACACCCTGATCGGTGGCAGCGGCCCCGACAAGCTGATCGGCGGAGAAGGCAACGACAAGATCGCCGGTCGCGGCGGCGGCGACGTGCTCTACGGCGGCCCCGGCAGCGACGAACTGCTCGGCGGCGCCGGAAACGACGTGCTGCGCGGCGGCCCCACCGACATCATGAACGGCGGCAGCGGCCACAACACGCTGATCCGCAACAACGTGGTCAAGCCCTCCTCCTGAGGCTGTCGCGAAACTCAGGTAGAGGCGCTCTCGACCGAGTGCCGCCCCAGCAGCCGGCCGCCGACGAAGAAGAGCGCGACCAGGAAGCCGACCAGCGAGAGCGCGGCATCGAGTCGAAATGCCGCCTCGATGCCGTCGACGAAAGACGCCTGCGAGGAGAAGACGGTCGTCGTCAGTCCCAGCCCGATCGAGCCGCCGGCGATCTGGAACATGTAGACGATGCCGCCGGCGAGGCTGGTCTGCGATTCGTCGACCGAGGTGACCCCGGCGGTGGTGGCGGTCGGGTAGAAGCTGCCGATCCCGATCCCGAGCACGACCATGCCGGGGACCAGGGAGGCGTAGCTCGAGCGCGAGGCGACGAGCGAGAAGATGAAGGGCGAGAGCGTGATGCAGCCCGCGCCGACCGTCGCCAGCAGCTTCGCCCCCAGCCGCTCGTATAGCGGGCCGGCGATGAAGGAAACGCCGGCGAAGGTGGCGAGGAAGGGCAGCAGGCCAACCCCTGCCCCCAGCGGCGAGTAGCCAAGCTGGTGCTGCATGAACTGCGGCAGGTAGAGCAGGGCGGCGAAGAAGGTCGCCGACATCAGCAGGATCGCCAGGCAGGAGGCGCGGAAGCTCTCGTTCGCCATCACCGCCCGTGGAACCAGCGCGTGCGCCCCGGCGCGGCGCTCGATCGGCACGAAGGCGATCAGCAGGATCGCGGCCAGGGCGAACAAGCCGAGCACCCGCGGGTCGCCGAAGCCCCAGTCGTCGATCTGGTCGAGGGCGACGAGCAGCGAGACGAGACCGACCGAGATCGCGGCGATGCCGGGGTAGTCGATCTGCTGGCGGCCCTCGTCGGGCTCCGCGACTTTGACCAGCCGGTAGGTCACCAGCACGGCGAAGATCGAGATCGGCACATTGAGGAAGAAGATCCAGCGCCAGCTCAGCGCGTCGGTGAGCACGCCGCCGATCAGCGGCCCGACCGCGTTGCCGAGGCCGGCGGCGCCGATGATGATCCCGCCCGCCAGACCGGCCTTGTCTTCGGGCAGCAGCGCGTAGGTCATGCCGAGGATCGCCGGCCACATCAGCGCCCCGCCAATTCCCATCAGCGTCCGCGTCGCGATCAACCAGGTCTCGGTCTGCGCCGCGCCGCCAAGCGCCGACATCGAGGCGAAGATCGCGGTACCGAGGAAGAAGGCGTTGCGGCGGCCGAACATGTCGGCCAGCCGACCGCCGGTGACGATCATCACGCCGAAGGTCAGCGCGTAGGCATTGACCACCCACTGGATCGTGTTGACGTTGGTGTCGAAGTCCTTCTCCATCGTCGGCAGGGCGACGTTGATCGCGGAGAAGTCGTTGGCGATCACCACCACGGCGACCCCCATCGCGAAGAGGGCGAACCAGGTCGAGCGGGGGATCGTGCTTGAGGAAACCTCGCTTGCGATGCGCGCAGCCTACGCTAAGCTGAGGCGACCGAATGACTCACCGGCCCGACAGCCTCGCGCTTCTCCTTCTCCTCCCCCTCCGGGGGGAATAGCGCTGGGCGGCGCGATAGCCGCGAGAGAAAAGGTCATTCGAAAGCAGCAGAGAAGGAGGAGGACCCAGTGGCACCAGTAGACGACGCAAACCGCGTCCACATCTTCGACACGACACTGCGCGACGGTGAGCAGTCGCCGGGAATTTCGCTGAACATGGGCGAGAAGGTCGAGATCGCCCAGCAGCTGGCCCGCCTGGGCGTCGACGTGATCGAGGCCGGCTTCCCGATCACCTCGCCCGGCGACTTCGAGGCGGTCGAGGCGATCGCCCGCGGCGTCGAGGGCCCGGTGATCTGCGGCCTGGCCCGCACCCATAAGGCCGACATCGACGCCGCCTGGGGAGCGATCAAGGACGCGGCGCGGCCGCGCATCCACACCTTCATCTCGACCTCCGACATCCACATCGAGCACCAGCTGCAGACCGATCGCGAGGACGTCAAGGGCCAGGCCCGGGCGGCCGTCACCCTGGCCAAGTCCTACTGCGAGGACGTCGAGTTCTCGCCGATGGACGCGACCCGCGCCGACATCGAGTTCACCGCCGAGGTCTGCGCGATCGCGGTCGAGGAGGGTGCCACCGTGATCAACGTCCCCGACACGGTCGGCTACACGACGCCAGAGGAGTACGCCGAGTACTGGCGGCGGCTGTATGAGCTGGTGCCGGGACTGCGCGAGGTTGAGACCTCGGTTCATTGCCACGACGATCTGGGCCTGGCCGTCGCCAACTCCTACGCCGGCGTGCTGGCCGGGGCGCGGCAGGTCGAGTGCGCCGTCAACGGCATCGGCGAGCGCGCCGGCAACTGCTCGCTGGAGGAGATCGCGATGCTGATCAAGGTGCGCGAGGACGTGCACGGCCTGTCCACCGGCATCAACACCCGCGAGCTGGCCCGCACCAGCCGCATGGTCTCGCGCCTGACCGGCTACGCGATCCAGCCCAACAAGGCGATCGTCGGCCGCAACGCCTTCGCCCACGAGTCCGGCATCCACCAGGACGGCGTGCTGAAGGAGCGCACCACCTACGAGATCATGGACGCGACCGAGGTCGGCCTGGAGTCGAACTCGATCGTGCTGGGCAAGCACTCCGGGCGCCACGCCCTGCGCGACGCCCTGGACCAGCTGGGCTTCAAGGTCGAGGGCAACGCCTTGAACGCCGCTTTCAAGCGCTTCAAGGAGGTCGCCGACCGCAAGAAGCAGGTGACGGCACTGGACCTGGAGGCGATCGTCTCCGACGAGATGCGCGAGAAGGACGACTCCCACGAGCTGGCCTGGTTCGAGGTCGAGGCCGGCTCGCGACGCGAGCCGCTGGCCCGCGTCGCGGTCACGATGCCCCCCGGCGAGGAGTCGGTCGGCGAGTCCGGCGGCGACGGCCCGGTCGACGCGATCTTCCAGGCGGTGCAAAAGGCCACCGACACTGAGTGCGAGCTGCGCCAGTACACGGTCGAGGCCGTGACCGGGGGAGAGGACGCCCTTGGCCAGGTAACCGTGATGCTGCGCGCCGCCGGTCGCCTGGCAACCGGCCAGGGAGTCGCCACAGACATCCTGGAGGCATCGGCCCGCGCCTACGTCCGCGCCCTGTCGAACGCCCTGGAGGGCGCCGCCATCCGCGAGGCCGAGGCCGTGACGTCAGAGGCCGCCGTGGAACGCACCCCGGGCCCCTGACGAGGCCTTCCTTTTCCGAGGTGCAACGTTTTTGGTCCTCCGGGAGCCGAAAAGCGTTGCACCTCAAATGCCGTGTATGTGATAGCGTACGATTGTAATGAGCATCGCTCTCGAGACCCGTGCAACCGAGGCCCCCGCGGTCGGCGATCGCGTCAAGGCGTTGCGCGAGGCGATGGGCCTTTCGCTGCGGGACCTGGGCGAGCGCTCGGGCGTCAGCGCGCCGATGCTCTCGCAGGTCGAGCGCGGGGAGACGAGCCCGACCCTGGCAGTGGCGGCGAAGATCGCCGCTGGGCTGGAGCTGACGCTCTCGCAGCTGTTGCGCCTGGACGAGGGCGAGCACGTTGCGGTCAGCCGCGCCGGTGACCGGCGCACGTCGGAGCGCGGCGGCCACCTCTTCGAGGAGCTGACGCCGCCGCTGCCGGGCCAGCGCGCCGACGTCTCGCTACACAGGCTTGAGGCCGGTGCGACGACCGGCGGTCGCAACGACCCGCCGATGCACGAGCCCGGCAGTCGCGAGACCGCCGTGGTGCTGGCCGGCACGCTGGTGCTGGTCGTCGACGGCACCCGACACGAGCTGAGCGAGGGCGACAGCGTCACCTTCGATGCCGATCTTCCCCATCATTTTGAGAACGAAGGCGAGGAGCCGACCCGCTTCTTCGCCGTAATCGCCGCGGGCCTGAGGAGGGGCTAGCCAATGTCACAAACCATGTTCGACAAGCTCTGGGAGGCCCATGAGGTCTCCGACGGCCTGATCTACATCGACCTGCACCTGGTCCACGAGGTCACCTCGCCGCAGGCCTTCGACGGCCTGCGCTTGGCCAACCGCCCGGTGCGCCGCACCGACAAGACCCTGGCCACCGCCGACCACAACACCCCCACCGATGGCACGATGGCGGCGCGCCTGATCGCCGACGAGCTCTCGCGGGTCCAGGTCGAAACCCTGGAGCGCAACTGCGAGGAGTTCGGCATCCCCATCTACTCGCTGGGTTCCGATCGGCAGGGCATCGTGCACGTGATCGGGCCGGAGCTGGGCGTGACCCAGCCGGGCATGACGATCGTCTGCGGTGACAGCCACACCTCCACCCATGGCGCCTTCGGTTCGCTGGCCTTCGGGATCGGCACCTCCGAGGTCGAGCACGTGCTGGCGACCCAGTGCCTGGTGCAGAAGCGGCCGAAGACGATGCGGATTTCCTACTCGGGCGAGCTGGGCTCAGGGGTCACTCCCAAGGATCTGATCCTGGCGACGATCGGGCGCCTCGGCACCGGTGGCATGACCGGCTACGCGGTCGAGTACGCCGGGCCGGCGATCGAGGCCCTGGAGATGCCGGGCCGGATGACGATCTGCAACATGACGATCGAGGGCGGCGGCCGTGCCGGCATGATCGCCCCTGACGAGAAGACGATCGAGTGGGTCCGCGGCCGCCCGGGCGCGCCGACCGACTTTGACGCCGCCGCCGAGCGCTGGCGACAGCTGCCGAGCGACGACGGCGCCGCTTTCGATACCGAGGTCGACGTCGACGCCAGCGCGATCTCGCCGATGGTCACCTGGGGCACGAACCCCGGCATGGTCTGCGAGGTCACCGACAGCGTTCCCGATCCGGCGGCGATGGACTCTCCCGCCGATCGCGAGTCGGCCGAACGCGCCCTCACCTACATGGGCCTGAGCGCGGGCACGCCGATGACCGAGGTGGCCCCGGAACGCGTCTTCATCGGCTCCTGCACCAACTCGCGGATTGAGGATCTGCGCGAGGCCGCCGAGATCGTCGACGGCCGCAAGGTCGCCGGCTCGGTGCGGGCGATGGTCGTGCCGGGCTCCCAGCAGGTCAAGGCGAACGCCGAAGCCGAGGGGCTGCACGACGTCTTCCGCTCCGCCGGCTTCGAATGGCGCGAGGCGGGCTGCTCGATGTGCCTGGGCATGAACCCCGACACCCTGATCGAGGGCGAGCGCTGCGCCTCGACCTCGAACCGCAACTTCGAGGGGCGCCAGGGCAAGGGTGGGCGCACCCACCTGGTCAGTCCGAGGATGGCCGCGGCGGCGGCGATCGAGGGACATTTCGTCGACATCAGGGATTGGAGCTGAAGATGAGACCGATAGACGTGATCGAGGGCAAGGTCTCGGTGCTGGACCGCGCCGACGTCGATACCGACCAGATCATCCCCAAGCAGTTCCTCAAGCGGGTCGAGCGGACCGGCTTCGGCGAGTTCCTCTTCTACGACTGGATCCGCGACGGCGAGATCGAGCTGGAGCCGAACCCGATCCTCGTCACCGGGGCCAACTTCGGTTGCGGCTCTTCGCGCGAGCACGCTCCCTGGGCGCTGGAGGACTTCGGCTTCCAGGCGATCATCGCGCCGTCCTTCGCCGACATCTTCTACTCCAACTGCACCAAGGTCGGGCTGCTGCCGGCGATCCTCGACGAGGAGCACTGCCGCGCCGTCGCCGAGGCCGGCGAGGCGCGCATCGACGTCGACGATGAGACGGTCACCTGCGCCGCCGGCGTCTTCAAATTCGAGGTCGAGCCCGACGTCAAGCATCGCCTGCTCAACGGATTGGATGACATCGGCATCACGCTGGAGAACGCCGGCGCGATCGACAGCTTCGAGCAGGCCGGCGGCGCCGAGCGCGGGCCGGTCACGACGGCGCTCTAATGGCCTCGGCGACCCGTGACTGGGACGCGGGGACCTACCACCGCGTCTCCGTCCCGCACGAAGAGTGGGCCCGCTCGGTGCTCGACCGGCTGCCGCTGCAGGGTGACGAGGTCGTGCTCGACGCCGGCTGTGGCAGCGGTCGCGTTACTGGGCTGCTGATCGAGCGCCTGCCCGAGGGACGCGTCATTGCCGTCGACGGCTCCGCCTCGATGGTCGAAAAGGTGCGCGAGACCCTGCGGCCCGGCGATGAGGCGCTGGTCTCCGACCTGACCGAGCTCGAGCTGGACCAGACAGTCGATGCCGTCTTCTCCAGCGCCGTCTTTCACTGGGTGCTGGACCACGACTTGCTCTTCCGTCGCCTAGCAGCCGTGCTGCGCCCCGGTGGTGCGATCGCCGCGCAGTGTGGCGGCGCCGGCAACATCGACCGCTTGCGCAAGATCTGTGGCGAGGTCGCCGCCGCGGACTCCTTCGCTCCCTACTTCGAGGGCTTCGACGAGCCGTGGAACTACGCTGGCGCCGAGGAGACGGAAGCGCGACTCACCGCTGCGGGCCTCGTCGACATCCGCTGCTGGCTTCAACCGTGGACGATTGAGCCGCCCGAGCCAGCCGAGTTCCTGCGCACGGTCTGCCTCGGCCCGCACATGGACCGGCTGCCGGAGGAGCTGCAAGTCCCATTCGTCGAGGAGGTGCTGGAGCGCGAGCCCGACCCCCTGCAAATGGAGTACGTGCGCCTCAATATCGAGGCCCGCGCCGCCGCCTGAGCGCTACCCGTAGAGTGCCGCCCCGATGAGCGACTCACCGCGCATAGTCCTGCTGGCCGGCGACGGCATTGGACCCGAGATCGTCGATGCCACCCGCCGCCTGCTCGAGGCGCTGGGCGAGTTCGAGTTCGAGGATCAGCTGATGGGCGGCTGCTCGATCGACGCCCACGGCACGGCACTGACCGACGATGTGCTCGCGGCCTGTCGTGCCGCCGACGCGGTGTTGCTCGGCGCCGTCGGTGGTCCCAAATGGGACACGACCGATCCCGACGCGCCGCGCCCCGAGCAGGGCCTGCTCGGGCTGCGCAAGGGCATGGGCCTCTACGCCAACCTGCGCCCGGTGCGGCCGAGCCCGGCGCTGGTTTCCGCCAGCCCGCTGAAGGAAGACCGCATCGCCGGCACCGACATGCTGGTCGTTCGCGAGCTCACCGGCGGCATCTACTTCGGCGACTCCGGCCGCGACGGCGACGTCGCCCACGACACCTGCGAGTACTCCGCCGCCGAAATCGAGCGCATCGCCCGGGTCGGCTTCGAGGCCGCCCAGCGCCGGACGGCGGGCTCGGATCGCACACCCCGCGTGACCTCGGTTGACAAGGCCAACGTGTTGGAGACCTCGCGTCTCTGGCGCGAGGTGGTCGGTCGCGTCGCTCCCGACTATCCGGACGTCACCCTCGACCACCTGCTGGTCGACAACGCGGCGATGCAGCTCGTCTCGCGTCCGGCGGACTTCGACGTGATCGTCACCGAGAACCTCTTCGGCGACATCCTCAGCGACGAGTCGGCGATGCTCACCGGCTCGCTCGGGATGCTGCCCTCGGCCAGCCTCGGCGCCGACGGCGAGCCCGGCCTCTTCGAGCCGGTCCACGGCTCCGCGCCTGACATCGCCGGCCAGGGGGTCGCTAACCCGCTTGCCACCTTCCTCTCGGCGGCGATGATGCTGCGCCACGGCCTCGACCGGGCCGATGACGCCGCTCGGATCGAGGCCACGGTTGATGCGGTACTCGACCGCGGCCTCCGCACCCCGGACCTGGCGGGCGAGGGGGAGACCGCGGTCGGCACCGATGAGGTGACCGAGGCCGTGCTGGCCGAGCTAAGCGCCTAGGGCGCCGTTACCGCCCACTGGCCATAGGCGAAGTCGGCCGTGGTGCCCGCTGTTTTGAGGCCGAAACCGAGGCGGGTGTTGTTCTCCGCGGTCAGGGCCGGAGTGCCGCTTTCTTCCGTTGTGTAGACGCAGAGGTTTCCGGGGGTCGCCTGGGGCGTCTGCAGGTTGCCGCCACCCAGGCCCGAGCAGTTGGCGTTCGTCTCGCCTTTCTTCAGGACGGTGACGGTCGCGGCGTTGAGCAGCGGGAACTGGAAGCTGACGGCCGTGCGGGATTCGCCGTTGACGTCGAAAACGCCGCGCAGCGTTTGGCCTGACTTCAGAGTTGAGAGCAGTGGGCCGATTTCGTCACTCAGCTTGGCCGCGGTAACCGAGCCTTTGCCGAGCTTCGCGGTCGAGACCGATTCGTTGGCCAGCTTCGGCGTCGTCACCGCTTCGTTGTTGAGCTTGTTGGTCGTGATCACGCTGTTCTTGATCGTCGAGGCGATCACCGAGTTGGCGGCGAGCTTTGCCGTGGTCACGGCGCCGTTGCCGATGTTGCCGGGGCCGACCGAGTTTTCGGCGAGCTTGCCGCCGATCACCGACTTCGGCGCCAGCTTGGCACTGGTCACGGCCTGCTTGCGGATCTTGGCCGCGGTGACTGCGTTGCGCTTGAGCTGGTTGGCGCCGACGCTGTTGCGCGGCAGGCCGGCGGCGACGGCGACGCCGCCGAGGGCGAGGAAGAGCGCCATCGTGGCGATCACGTTCGAATAGGTGAGTCTTTGGCGAACTGCGGTGAGCATGAAGGGGTCTCCTTTGCGGTTGACGCGATCCTTTTCTCGGCTCGGCTCGAATGACCTTGCGCGATCGGGCATACTTCCCCGAACATGGATACGGCCGAGTTGATTTGGCATAACGGCGAGTTCGTGCCCTGGGAGGACGCCAAAGTTCACGTCCTCAGCCACGCCCTGCACTACGGCACCGGGGTCTTCGAGGGTGTGCGCTGCTACGAGACCGAGCGCGGCCCGGCGATCTTCCGCCATGCGGACCACCTCGACCGGCTCGCCAAATCAGCCGAGCTCTATTACCTCGGCCTGCCCTACTCGCCCGAGCAGATCGGCGAGGCGACGCGTGAGTTGATCCGCCGCAACGGCCTCGGCTCCTGCTACATCCGCCCACTCGCCTTCCGCGGCTACGGCAGCCTTGGCCTCTACGCCACCGACGCCCCGGTCGATGTCATCGTCGCCGCCTTCCCCTGGGGTGCCTACCTCGGCGAGGAGGGCCAGAAGCACGGCATCCGCGCCAAGGTCTCGAGTTGGCGCCGGATCGGTCCCGGCGGCCTGATCCCGCACGCCAAGGCCTCAGGTCAGTACCTCAACTCGATCCTCGCCAAGACCGAGTCGACCAACGCCGGCTACGAGGAGGCGATCCTGCTCGACGAGCGCGGCTTCGTCTGCGAGGGCTCAGGCGAGAACATCTTCCTCGTTCGCGACGGCCAAATCGTCACCCCGCCGCACGTCGCCTCGATCCTCGACGGGATCAATCGCAAGTCGGTGATCCAGATCGCCCGCGACCTCGGCTACACGGTGGTCGAGCGCGACATCGCCCGCGCCGAGCTCTACCTGGCCGAGGAGATCTTCCTTACCGGGACTGCCGCTGAGCTGGTGCCGGTGCGCGAGATCGACGACCACCCGATCGGCGAGCCGGGCGAGATAACCCGCCACGTGCAGGCAAAGTTCGTCGATGCTCTCTACGGCCGCGCCGAGGAGTACTTGGAGTGGCTCGACTTCGTTGAGGTCCCGGCCGGGGCGGACGAACCGAGTAAGGTCAGTTCCTGATGCTGCACCGTTTCGACTCGATCGGGCGAATTACCGCAGCCGCCTAGCGGCTGGCGCGGCGCTGCCGTGCGCTCGGGTCTTGAGAGGCCCACCCCCGATCTCTTCGAAGCGAAAGGCATCAGATGGAACAGGTAAAGCTCTACGACACCACCCTGCGGGACGGCATGGGCGGCCAGGGAATGTCGCTCTCGGTGGGCGAGAAGCTCAAGGTCGTCCAGGCGCTCGACGGCCTCGGCGTCCACTTCATCGAGGCCGGCTTTCCCAGCTCCAACCCCAAGGAGGCGGAGCTCTTCGAGCTGCTCGCCGGGCTCGAGCTGAAGCAGGCGACAGTTGCCGCTTTCGGCATGACCCGTCGCCGCGACCTCGCCGCCGAGGACGATGCGGCGCTGCGAGTGCTGGCCGAGTGCTTCGCGCCGGTCGTCTGCCTGGTCGGCAAGAGCTGGCGCCTGCACGTCGACAAGGTGATCAAGGTGACGCCGGAGGAGAACCTGGCGATGATCGCCGACTCGATCGCCTTCCTGCGGGCACAGGGCAAGCGGCCGGTCTTCGACGCCGAGCACTTCTTCGACGGCTACGCCGACGATTCCGGCTACGCGCTCGAGTGCGTGCGGGCCGCGGCTGAGGCCGGAGCCGAGAACGTCACCCTTTGCGACACCAACGGCGGCAGCCTGCCCGCCTTTGTCGCCGAGGCGACGGCGGCCGTCGTCGCTGATCTGGGCGGCAGGGTCGAGCTCGGCATTCACACTCACAACGACGCCGAGTGCGCGGTCGCCAACTCGCTGGCGGCGGTCGAGGCCGGCGCCCGCCTCGTGCAGGGCTGCGTCAACGGCTACGGCGAGCGCTGCGGCAACGCCAACCTCGCCTCGATCTTGCCGGCGCTGCAATTGAAGATGGGTTTCGAGGTGGTCAGCCCTGAGCAGCTGGCGAGCTTGACACCGACCTCTCACTACCTCGACGAGCTCTGCAACATGACGCCGAACCCCGATCGGGCCTACGTCGGGCGCAACGCCTTCGCCCACAAGGCCGGCATGCACGCGGCAGGGGTTGCCGCCGACGCCCGCACCTTCGAGCACCTCGAGCCGGGCCAGGTCGGCAACGAACGCGACATCCTCGCCTCCGAGCTCTCCGGCAAGGCGACGATTCGCAGCGCCGCGGAGCGGGCTGGTCTCGAGCTCGACGACGGGGCCGCCAGTGGGGCGGTCGAGCAGCTCAAGCAGCGCGAGCACCGCGGCTACCACTACGAGGCGGCGCAGGCCTCCTTCGAGCTGCTCTGCGGCGTGAGGCCGGGGTCTATGAGCCGCTCTTCGAGCTGGAGAGCTTCCGCGTCACCACCGAGAAGCGCGAGGGCAGCCGGGTCGAAACCGAGGCGACGATCAAGGTCGTCGTCGACGGTGAGCGCTACGTCGAGGTGGCCGAGGGCAACGGTCCGGTCAACGCCCTGGACAAGGCGCTGCGCGCCGCGATCGGTGCCCGCCACCCCCACCTGGCCGACGTCGAGCTGACCAACTACAAGGTGCGCATCCTCGACGAGAACCACGGCACCGGAGCGGTGACCCGCGTCCTGCTCGACTCGACCGACGGCCAGCGCGAGTGGGGCACGATCGGCGTTTCGGAGAACATCATCGAGGCCTCCTGGGAGGCCCTGGTCGACTCGCTCGCCTACGCGTTCCAGGGGCAATGAGCGAGCCGATCCCGCTGGCAAAGCCCGAGCTCGGCGCTCGCGAGGAGGAGCTCGTGCTCGAGGTACTGCGTTCGGGCCGGCTCTCGCTGGGGCCGATGGGCGAGCGCTTCGAGCGCGCCTTCGCCCAGTGGCTCGGGGTCGAGGACGCGGTCGCGGTCTCCAGCGGCACGACCGGGCTGCACCTCGGCGTGCGGGCGCTCGGCTGGGGATCCGGCGACGAGGTCCTGACCAGTCCCTTCAGCTTCGTCGCCTCGGCCAACTGCCTGCTCTACGAGGGTGTGCGGCCGGTCTTCTGCGACGTCGATCCGCTCACCCTCAACCTCGACCCAGAGGCTGCGGCTGCCGCGGTCAGTGAGCACACCGTCGGGATCCTGCCGGTTCACATCTTTGGCTACCCGGCGGCGATGCCGGAGCTGGAGGCACTGGCCGCCAAGCATGACCTCGGCCTGCTCGAGGACGCCTGCGAGGCGCTCGGCGCTGTCGACTCCGACGGGATCAGAGTTGGCGCGCGCGGCAACCTGGCGACCTTCGCCTTCTATGCCAACAAGCAGATGACCACGGGGGAGGGGGGCATGGTCGTACCGAGCGACGCAGCGGTCGCGGCCAGGCTCCGCAGCGAGCGCAACCAGGGCCGCGCCGCCGACATGGGCTGGCTCGATCACGGTGGGCTCGGCTTCAACTACCGGCTCTCCGACGTAGCCGCCGCGCTCGGGGTTGCCCAGATCGAGCGGCTCGACGCGATGCTGGCGGGGCGCTCTCGCGTGGCATCGCTCTACGCCAACGGCCTCGCCGCCCTGGATGGGGTCGAGACGCCGATCGCCGGCCGGGAGGCAGAGCGCCGCAGTTGGTTCGTCTACACAGTGCGGCTGGCTGCGGAAATCGACCGCGACCGGGTGATCGCTCAACTCGCCGAGCGCGAGATCGCCAGCAAGGCCTACCTGCCCTGCATCCACCTCTTCCCGCACCTGCGCGAGCTCGGTTACGGCGAGGGCCAGTTCCCAGTCGCCGAAGCGGCCTCCGCCAGCTCGCTGGCATTGCCCTTCTTCCCCGCGATGAGCGAGTCCCAGGTGGCAAGGGTGTGCGAGGCTCTCGCCGAATCCATCCGCTGATGTCTCGCTTCCGCAAAGACCCAGACCCCCGCTTCTGGCGGATCAACCGCTCGATCGAGTTCGATTGGCGGCTGGCTCCCTATGACATCGACCAGTCGCAGGCGCACGCTCGCGGCCTGCGTGAGATCGGCGTCCTCGACGGCGACGAGCTGGAGCAGATCGACGTTGGGCTGGAGCGGGTCCGCGCCCGCATGGGCGAGCACGGTTTCCAGTTCGAGGACGCCGACGAGGACATCCACATGGCGGTCGAGCGCCTGCTCGGCGAGGAGATCGGGCCACTGGCCGGCAAGCTCCACACCGGCCGCTCGCGCAACGATCAGGTCGCCACCGACGTGGCGATGGTTGTGCAGGCTCACTCGCTGCGCGCGATCGAGCTCGCCGGCGAGGCAATGGAGCGGCTCCTGGAGTTGGCGAAGAGCCACCGCGACTGGCCGATGCCCGGCTATACCCACCTGCAGCGAGCCCAGCCGGTCTACCTCGGCCACCACCTGCTCGCCTACTTCTGGATGCTGGCCCGCGACGTCCTGCGCTTCCAGTTCGCCCTCGACAGCGCCTCGGTGATGCCGCTCGGCTCCGGCGCCCTGGCCGGGGTCAACTGGGAGATCGACCGCAACGCCGTCGCCGGCGATCTCGGCTTCGAGCACGTCAGCCACAACTCGATCGACGGCGCCTCCAACCGCGACTTCGTCCTCGACTACCTGGCGGCTGCCTCGACCTGCGCAATGCACCTCTCCCGCCTCGGCTCGGAGATCGTGATCTGGTCGAGCACCGAGTTCGGCTTCTGCGAGCTCGACGAGTCCTTCTCCTCCGGCTCCTCGATCATGCCGCAGAAGAAGAACCCCGACTCGGCCGAGCTGCTACGCGCCAAGAGCCCCCGGGTCGCCGCCAGCTACGCCACCCTGCTGGGGACGATGCACGCCCTGCCGCTGACCTACGGCAAGGACATGCAAGAGGACAAGGAGCCGCTCTTCGACGCGATCGACACGATCGAGTCCTGCCTTGACGCGACCGAGGGAATGCTGGCCGGGATCGAGTTCGACCGCGAGCGCCTCGAGGCTGCTTCCGGTGACGAGATGCTCGCCGCCACGGAGATCGCCGACCTGCTGGTTTTCAAGGGGGTGCCTTTTCGCGAGGCGCACGGGATCGTCGGCGGCCTGGTCCGCGACGCGGTCGAGCGGGGCAAGAAACTCTCCGAGCTGACCCCGGATGAGTTGGGCGAGCGCTCTGAGATCCTCGCCGAGTCCGAGGCTTTTTATGCGACGCTGGAGCGCAGCAGCTGGCTCGAGTCGAAGCGGATCGAGGGCGGGACCGCCTCCGGCCCGCTGACAAGGCAGATCGAGCAGGCGGGCGAGGCCCTTGCCGCGGTCAAGGCGAGGGCGCTCGAAGAGCGGTCGTGAGCGAGGTCGGGGCCGCCAGTGGTGAGCGCCTCGGAGTCGAGTTCTTCGATCGCTCGGTTCACCTCGTCGCTCGTGAGTTGATCGGCTGCAGGCTCTTCTTCGCCGGTTGCGGCGGCACGATCGTCGAGACCGAGAGCTACGAGCGTGACGATCCCGCCTGCCACGCCTACGTCGGCCTCACCGATCGCACCGAGGTCCTCTTCGGTCCGCCCGGGCGAGCCTACGTCTACCTCTCCTACGGCATCCACTGCCTGCTCAACTTCGTCGCCGAACCCGAGGGCGAGGCGGCCGCCGTGCTGATCCGGGCGCTGGAGCCGACGGCCGACCTCGAGCGAATGCGGGCTCGCCGGGGCGAGCGTCCCGACCGCGAGCTCTGCTCGGGGCCCGGCAAGTTGACTGAGGCGCTGGGGATCGGTCTAGAGCAGAACGATGCCGACCTCGGCCGCGATCCGTTTCTGATTCTGCCGCCTGAGCCAGGCCACGCCCCCGAGGTGCTCACCGGTCCCCGGATCGGGATCACCAAGGCGGTCGAGCGCCCCTGGCGCTTTGCCGCCGCCGACAGCCCTTACGTCTCGAAGCCGGCTATCCGGCGGTAACGCCGCCACCGCTCGACGGCGCGGCGGGTTCGGCCGGCGCCGGTTCCGCAGGTTCCGCAGGTTCGGCAGCTTCCGGCGCTTCTTCTTCGGGCGCCGGTTCGACCGGTTCGCTCGATTCTGCTTCCGGCGCCACTTCGGTTTCTTCCGAGGATTCCGGCGACGCTTCAGTCGAGCCTTCGGATGACGAGCCCGAGTCCGATTCGCCCTTGCTCGCCTTCTTTTCCTTGGCTTCGGCGGCGCGTTCGGCCTTGATTTCCTCCCAGGCCGAGATCACGCTGGCCCAGATCAGGGCCGGGAAGGTACCGCCCATCACCGGGCCGCCGTTGTAGAGCGTCGTCATCGGCGTCGTCGTGTCGGCGTAGCCGACCCATACGCAGGCGGTCACTTCGTCTTCGACCCCGCCGCAGAACCAGGCGTCGCCGTTGTTCTCGGTCGTGCCCGTCTTGCCCCACTGGCCCGAGTGGCCGATCTGGGCGTTGGTGCCGGTGCCGCTGCTGACCACGGTTTCGAGGATGCTCTTCGCTTCTTCGGCGACGCCTTCGGGAATCACCTGGGTGTGGATCGAGTCGTTGTCGCCGTCCTTGATCGTGTGGCCGTCGCGGTCGGTGACCTGGGTGTAGGCGACGGGGCTGTCGCCGGGCCGCGGCGCCAGCGTGCCGCTGACCCGGTCGCCGTTGTTGCCGATCGTCGAGTAGGCATAGGTCCAGCCCAGCGGCGTGACCCCGTCTTCG
Source organism: uncultured Solirubrobacterales bacterium (assembly GCA_963732225.1). Classification (GTDB taxonomy): domain Bacteria; phylum Actinomycetota; class Thermoleophilia; order Solirubrobacterales; family 70-9; genus VRUE01. The sequence continues at coordinate 277,951 of CAVSYR010000005.1, read as the reverse complement.
AGCCCGCCGAGCACCATCGAGGGGTTGGTCGAGATCGGGTCCGAGTAGCCGGCCTTGTGGATCGTCCCCGCGATCGAGTGGGTGCGATCCTGGATCGTCTTGCCTTTCAGCGCTTCGAGGCCGAGCTGGGCGTAGATCGAGTTGTCGGAGTAGGTGGTCGCGCAGACGATGTCGCAGGAGCCGAGATAGGAGTCCTCGTCGTTGTTGACTTCGAAGACTTCCTGGCCGTGCTTGCCGTAGTGGATGTACTGCGGAGCCGATTCGAAGGTCGTGTAGGGGGAGATGCCCTCCTCGAGCGCCGTGATCAACGTGAACGGCTTGATCGAGGAGCCGGGCTGGCGGTGACCCTGGGTGGCGAGGTTGAACGGCTTGGTTTCGAAATTGGGGCCGCCGACCATCGCCTTGACACCGGCGTTGTGGTTGTCGAGCACGACCACCGAGGCGGTGGCGGGCGAGTAGCCGAGGTAGGAGTTGACCGATTCTTCGGCAGCTTCCTGGAGGCGCAGGTCGAGCGTCGACTTCACTTTCAGACCGCCGAAGAAGGTCTTCGAGGCGCCGTAGCGTTCGACCAGCTGCTGGCGCAGCCAGGCGGTGAAGTAAGGGGCCTTTGATTCGAGCTTGGGGGGCGAGATGTCGTCGGGCGATGGCAGTGCCTGCTGGCGGCCTTCGTCGTACTGCTCCTGGGTTATGTAGCCCTGTTCGTACATTTTTTCCAGCACCAAGTTGCGGCGACCGAGGGAGTTTTCGGGATAGACCTTGGGGTCGAAAGCCGAGGGCGAGGCGATGATCGCCGCCAGGGTCGCCGCCTCCCAGGGCTCGAGCACCGAGGCGCAGGGCTCGGTCGGCGTGCCGCAGCCAGGGTGGGCGCTGCCGAAGTAGGTGCGGGCCGCCGCCTCGATCCCGTAGGCGCCCTCGCCGAAGTAGATCGTGTTGAGGTACTCGGTGAGGATTTTGTCCTTGGTCCAGTGGCGCTCGAGCCGGTAAGCCAGGGCCGCCTCGCGGAACTTCTCCAGGACCGTGCGGCTGCCTTCGGCTTCGAGCGCGTTCTTGACGAACTGCTCGGTGATCGTCGAGGCGCCCTGTTGGGCGCTCTGGCTGAGCACGTCCTTGACCAGGGCGCGGGCGATGCCCTGGAAGTCGACCCCACTGTGTTCGTAGAAACGCGAGTCCTCGATTGAGACCACCGCGTTCTTGATGTTGGGTGAGATCTGGCCCGAGGTGAGCAGGATCTTGTTCTGGTCGCTGGTCAGGGTGCCGATCGGCTTGCCCGAGGCGTCGTAGACCTCGCTGTTCTTCGAGGCCTTGTACTGGGCGAAGTTGTAGATCGCCGGCAGGTCCTGCGAGACGGCGGCCATCATCCCGAAGATCATCGAGACCAGGGCGAGGACCGAGAGGCCGAGCAGGACGAAGAGGATGCGCAGCTTCTTCAAGCGCGGCTTGCGCTTGCTCTCAGGGGGGGCCGGCGGTGTTGGCGACGGAACTTCGCCACCCCGCCGGCGGGGCTTTAGTCGGAGGACTGCCATCTAAAGGCTCACGACTCGGCAGACGGCTCGGCCCGCCGAGCGGAGGCGGCAGTCTAGCATTGGGCCTGTGGCGGACCTGACGCGCAACGCGGTCGATGTGCTGCCGGCGGGGATGCTGCAGGAGCAGCTCGACGCCGGGGTGCCGCTGCGGGTGAAGCTGGGGATTGACCCGACCACGCCCGACATCCACCTCGGCCACACGGTCGTGCTGGAGAAGCTGCGCGAGTTCCAGCAGGCGGGCCATCAGGTGGTGCTGATCGTCGGCGACTTCACCGCCCGGGTCGGCGATCCGAGTGGCCGCTCAGCGCAGCGGCCAATGCCTTCGCCGGAGGAGATCGAGGCCAACGCCGCCACTTATCAGGAGCAGGCCTTCAAGCTGCTCGACCGCGAGCGCACCGAGGTGCGCTTCAACAGCGAGTGGCTGCGGATGGCGCCGGAGGCGTTGCTCGGCCTGCTCGCCCAGACCACGGTCGCCCGTCTAATCGAGCGCGACGACTTCCAGAAGCGGCTCGCGGCCGGGGCGCCGATCGCCGCGCTCGAGCTGCTCTACCCGCTGCTGCAGGGCTATGACTCGGTCGCGGTCGAGGCCGACATCGAGCTGGGGGGGACCGACCAGAAGTTCAACCTGCTGTTCGGCCGCGACATCCAGACCGCCTACGGCCAGAAGCCGCAGTCGATCCTGACCATGCCGATCCTGGTCGGCACCGACGGCAGCAAGAAGATGAGCAAGTCGCTGGGCAACTACATCGGCGTCACCGAGGCGCCGGAGGAGATGTTCGGCAAGACGATGCGAGTGCCCGACGAGGCGATGCCCGAGTACTTCCGGCTCGTGCTCGGCAGCGAGTCGCCCGCAGGCCTGGCGCCCAACGAGGCCAAGCGTGCCCTCGCCCGCGGCATCGTCGAGCGCTTCCATGATGCGCCAGCGGCGGAGGCTGCCGAGCAGCACTTCAACCGGCTCTTCGTCGAGCGCGGTGCGCCCGATCAGGTCGAGGAGCTGGATCTCAGCCCCTTCGCCGGTGAGGGCGGCGGCGAGGTCCATCTCCCCGCCCTGATGGCCGCCGCCTTCGGCATCAGCTCAAGCGAGGCGCGGCGCCTGATCAAGCAGGGAGGGGCGAAGCTCGACGGCGAGACGATCCCCTCCGATACGCTGGACTTGGCCCAGAGTGCGCTTGACGGGCGGGTTCTGCAGGCCGGCAAGCGCCGCTTCCGCCGCCTTCAGGCGACCGGCTAGGCAAACCGCCGCCGCAGCGCTATACTCCCCGGTCCTTCTGGGCAAGGCCCTGGCCTGGCCCGTGCGTAAGGAGCGGCGAGTCCCGCCGTGAATGGCGCAGCGGTCTTTGAAAACTGAGCAGCGTGCACCCCGCGGACATTCGTGTTCGTGGGATGTTTGAGCCCGATCCACTCGGTGCGCCAGCGCGCCGGGTGGTCTGATTTACCCGTCATGCCGGTCGCCGAGTATGTGTACCCGGCGATTTGCAATTTGCCAGGCATGACAGCTCTCTGTAAGAAGTACCTTTCACGGAGAGTTTGATCCTGGCTCAGGACGAACGCTGGCGGCGTGCTTAACACATGCAAGTGGTGCGACGAACCAGGGCTTGCCCTGGGGCAAAGCCGCGAACGGGTGAGTAACACGTGAGTAACCTGCCCCGATGACCGGGACAACCCGAGGAAACTCGGGCTAATACCGGATGTGGTACATGGATTTAAGTCTGTGTACTAAAGGAAGCTTCGGCCTCCGCATTGGGAGGGGCTCGCGGCCCATTAGCTTGTTGGTGGGGTAACGGCCTACCAAGGCAACGATGGGTAGCTGGTCTGAGAGGACGATCAGCCACACTGGGACTGAGACACGGCCCAGACTCCTACGGGAGGCAGCAGTGGGGAATCTTGCGCAATGCGCGAAAGCGTGACGCAGCAACGCCGCGTGGGGGAAGACGGCCTTCGGGTTGTAAACCCCTTTCAGGAGGGACGAAGGTTCACCGGTGAATAGCCGTGTGGATTGACGGTACCTCCAGAAGAAGCTCCGGCTAACTACGTGCCAGCAGCCGCGGTAATACGTAGGGAGCAAGCGTTGTCCGGAATCATTGGGCGTAAAGCGCGCGTAGGCGGCCCTGTAAGTCCGTTGTGAAAGTCAAAGGCTCAACCTTTGAAAGCCGATGGATACTGCAGGGCTAGAGTCCGGAAGAGGCGAGTGGAATTCCTGGTGTAGCGGTGGAATGCGCAGATATCAGGAGGAACACCAATAGCGAAGGCAGCTCGCTGGGACGGTACTGACGCTAAGGCGCGAAAGCGTGGGGAGCGAACAGGATTAGATACCCTGGTAGTCCACGCCGTAAACGATGGGCACTAGGTGTGGGAGGTGTCGACTCCTCCCGTGCCGTCGCTAACGCACTAAGTGCCCCGCCTGGGGAGTACGGCCGCAAGGCTAAAACTCAAAGGAATTGACGGGGGCCCGCACAAGCAGCGGAGCATGTGGTTTAATTCGACGCAACGCGAAGAACCTTACCTGGGCTTGACATGTTGGTGACCACCGTGGAAACACGGTTTTCCTTCGGGACACCATCACAGGTGGTGCATGGCTGTCGTCAGCTCGTGTCGTGAGATGTTGGGTTAAGTCCCGCAACGAGCGCAACCCCTGTCCTATGTTGCCATCATTAAGTTGGGGACTCATAGGAGACTGCCGGTGACAAACCGGAGGAAGGTGGGGATGACGTCAAGTCATCATGCCCCTTATGTCCAGGGCTACACACGTGCTACATTGGCGCATACAAAGGGCAGCAATACCGCGAGGTGGAGCGAATCCCATAAAGTGCGTCTCGGTTCGGATTGGAGGCTGAAATTCGCCTCCATGAAGGTGGAGTTGCTAGTAATCGCGGATCAGCAATGCCGCGGTGAATACGTTCCCGGGCCTTGTACACACCGCCCGTCACACCACGAAAGCAGGTAACACCCGAAGCCGGTGGCCTAACCTTTTGGAGGGAGCCGTCGAAGGTGGGACTTGTGATTGGGGTGAAGTCGTAACAAGGTAGCCGTAGCGGAAGCTGCGGCTGGATCACCTCCTTTCTAGGGAGATTTCTCTAGAACGTCGACCGGGCTCCCCAGTGTCTCTATGGCACTGGGTACGCTGCTCAGTTTTGAGAGACCGCCGGCGGCAGTCCGTCGTCGTGCGCGCCTCGGTGGACCTTGAAAACTGCACAAGGCCAATAACAAGGATCTGCACTCGTGTAGATCCTTGGGGTAATTTAATTATGACCCGCACACTTAGGTGTGTGGGTTGCTCACCGTCAAGATAGTAAGAGCTTACGGTGGATGCCTTGGCACCAGGAGTCGATGAAGGACGTGGACGGCTGCGATAAGCCGCGGTGAGGCGCTGAACAGCCTTTGACCCGCGGATCTCCGAATGGGAAAACCCAGCACCGGTAATGCGGTGTTATCTCGCGGTGAATACATAGTCGCGAGAAGGGAACCGGGGGAACTGAAACATCTAAGTACCCCGAGGAAAAGAAATCAACCGAGACTCCCTTAGTAGTGGCGAGCGAAAAGGGATCAGCCCAAACCTGACAGATGTAAGCGGGCACGCGTTGTCTGTCGGGGGTTGTAGGACGTTATGCCCAAGCCGTGCCTGGCTTGGCAGCAGTTACAAAATCAGGTGTTAGCCGAAGCGAGTGGAACCTCGCACCACAGAGGGCAATCGTCCCGTAGGTGAAAACACACTGATCTGCTGATTAGCGTTCCTGAGTAAGACCACACCCGTGAAACGTGGTCTGAACCTGGGGGGACCACCCTCCAAGGCTAAGTACTACCTGGTGACCGATAGTGAACTAGTACCGTGAGGGAAAGGTGAAAAGCACCCCTGAAGGGGAGTGAAATAGTACCTGAAACCGTAAGCTTACAAGTGGTCGGAGCACCTTCGGGTGTGACGGCGTGCTTTTTGCATCACGAGCCGGCGAGTTACTCGTCTGTGGCAAGGTTAAGCGATGAGCGGAGCCGTAGCGAAAGCGAGTCTGAATAGGGCGACACAGTCATGGGCGGTAGACCCGAAACTGAGCGAGCTATCCATGGGCAGGCTGAAGCGGGGGTAAGACCTCGTGGAGGGCCGAACCGACCTAGGTTGAAAACTGGGCGGATGACCTGTGGATCGGAGTGAAAGGCTAATCAAGCTCAGAGATATCTGGTTCTCTCCGAAATATATTTAGGTATAGCGTCGAGTATTTGCGTTTCGGCCGTAGAGCACTGTTTGGACTAGGGGCCCTACCAGGTTACCGACTTCAGGCAAACTCCGAAGACCGTTACGGTTAACTCGGCAGTCAGTGTGCGGGGGATAAACTTCGTACGCAAAAGGGAAACAACCCAGACCATCAGCTAAGGTCCCCAAGTACTAGCTAAGTGGTGAACGATGTCCGAGTGCATAGACAACCAAGAGGTTGGCTTAGAAGCAGCCATCCTTGAAAGAGTGCGTAACAGCTCACTGGTCAAGTGTTCGGGCGCGGAGAATTCAACGGGGCTCAAGCTAGTCACCGAAGCTATGGGTGTGCAGGCCTGCGGGCTCTGCACGCGGTAGGAGAGCGTTCCAGTTGCGAGAAGCGGATGCGTAAGCCTCCGTGGAGCGGCTGGAAGTGAGAATGCCGGCATGAGTAACGAAAGAGGGGTGAGACTCCCCTCCACCGTTTGTCCAAGGTTTCCTGAGTAAAGTTCGTCTGCTCAGGGTTAGTCGGGACCTAAGGCGAGGCCGAAAGGCGTAGCCGATGGCCAACAGGTTGATATTCCTGTACCACGTCGATTCCGTTATGACCGATGGGGGGACGGGGAAGGGTAAGGGAACCCAGGCGATGGTTGTCCTGGGGCAAGCACGTAGCTAGTCGCTGTAGGAAAATCCGCAGCGGCGTTTTGACGCGAGGTGCGATGCCAGCTGGCTTGACCGCCGGCGAGTCCCCGATCCCATGCCTCCGAGAAAATCCTCTAGGCAGGATTCGCGTGCCCGTACCGATAACCGACACAGGTGGACAAGTAGAACATACTGAGGTGAGCGAGCTAACTCTCGTTAAGGAACTCGGCAAAATCGTCCCGTAACTTCGGGAGAAGGGACGCCCCGTTAGGGTGAACTCCATACGGAGGGAGCCTGAGGGGGCCGCAGTGAATTGGTCCAACCGACTGTTTACCAAAAACACAGGCCTCTGCTAAGTCGCAAGACGACGTATAGGGGCTGACGCCTGCCCGGTGCCGGAAGGTTACGCGGACTTGTTAGCACTTCGGTGCGAAGCAATGAAGCTAAGCCCCGGTAAACGGCGGCCGTAACTATAACGGTCCTAAGGTAGCGAAATTCCTTGTCGGGTAAGTTCCGACCTGCACGAATGGCGTAACGAGTTGGACGCTGTCTCAACGAGAGGCTCGGTGAAATTAAAGTCTCGGTGAAGATGCCGAGTACCCGCAGCTAGACGGAAAGACCCCGTGAACCTTTACTGCAACTTGATATTGGAGTTTGGGGTATCTCGCTCAGGATAGGTGGGAGACTGTGAACCAGCGGCTTTGGCTGCTGGGGAGTCACCCTTGAGATACCACCCTTGGTGCTCTGAGCTTCTAACACCATGCCGTGATCCGGGTGGTGAACAGTGTCAGGTGGGCAGTTTGACTGGGGCGGTCGCCTCCTAAAATGTAACGGAGGCGCCCAAAGGTTCCCTCAGCACGGTTGGAAATCGTGCGTAGAGTGTAAAGGCAATAAGGGAGCTTGACTGCGAGACCGACGGGTCGAGCAGGAACGAAAGTTGGGCTTAGTGATCCGGCGGTAGCAAGTGGAAGCGCCGTCGCTCAACGGATAAAAGGTACTCCGGGGATAACAGGCTTATCGTTTCCAAGAGTCCACATCGACGAAACGGTTTGGCACCTCGATGTCGGCTCGTCGCATCCTGGGGCTGGAGTAGGTCCCAAGGGTTGGGCTGTTCGCCCATTAAAGCGGTACGCGAGCTGGGTTCAGAACGTCGTGAGACAGTTCGGTCCCTATCTGCTGTGGGCGTTGGAGAGTTGAGAGGAGTCATCCCTAGTACGAGAGGACCGGGATGAACGTGCCGCTGGTGTATCTGTTGTCCTGCCAAGGGCATCGCAGGTTAGCTACGCACGGAACGGATAACCGCTGAAGGCATCTAAGCGGGAAGCCGTCCTCGAGATGAGCTCTCCCATCCCTTTAAGGGAGTAAGACCCCTGGTAGACCACCAGGTTGATAGGCCAGCGGTGCAAGCGCAGTGATGTGCTCAGCCGACTGGTACTAATGGGTCGAGGGCTTGACGGATGTTTATTAATTACCTTGCGGTCTTGTGCGGTTTTCAAGCTCCACCGGGGCGGTTGTCTCGCAAATTTCCGGTGGTGCATAGCGAAAGGGAAACACCTCTTCCCATTCCGAACAGAGCAGTTAAGCCTTTCAGCGCCGATGGTACTTGGGGGGCAACCCCCTGGGAGAGTAGGTCGCCGCCGGTTTTCCTTATTCGAGCCCGATCGTTACGATCGGGCTCGAGTTGTTTCTGGACCTATCGGGCGTCGCGAAAGCTCGTGTTTTGCAGGAGAAAGCCTCGCAGCCGCCGATCGTAGAGACGCGGGTTGAGGTTCCAGCTTTCCGTATGACCGACAATGGGCACGCGGTAATAGGTGACCCAGCGCGGCAGCTCGGCGGCGAACTTCTCGCTGGTTGAGATCGGGACAAGTTCGTCCTCAGTGCTGTGAAAGAGCAGGATCGGCAGGTGAAAGTCCTGGGGATGTTCGAGGGCGTCGAGGCTGTCCCAGTCGGGGTTAGCCCTGGCGTGGATCATCCACTCGACTGGCAGGCCGAGAAAGCCCGGCAGGCCAATCTGTTTGGCGTTGTATTCGATTAGCGAGCGCCAGTCGAGCACTGGGGCGTCGAGGACGAGCGCCGCGACCTGGCGCGAGAGGCGCGATCGCTGCATGAACTGGGTGATGAGGGCGCCGCCCATCGAGTAGCCGACGAGGACGACGCGCTGGGCGCCGTGGGCGAGCGCGTAGCGCACCGCCGCCTGTAGGTCGAGCCACTCGGTTTCGCCCAGGTGGTATAGGCCGTCGGGGCTCTCCGGCGCGCCGAGGTCGTTGCGGTAGGAGATCAGCAGTGAAGTGAGCCCGGTTCGGCGCAGTGTGGGCGCGATTCGGAGGTCGTTCTGGCGGTTGTCGTTGTGGCCGTGGACAACGATCGCCCAGGTACGACGCTCAGCGGCAGGGCTGTTAGGCGCGGCCGGAACCAGCCACGCCGGCATCGGGCCGAGTGGATCCGGCACACCGCCGGAGCGGAAGGGGAGGCCGAGGGACTGTCCCGGGTCGCCGGAGTAGACGTGGCTGTCGAGCCCGACGTGGATGCCGGGCACTAGGTAGCCGCGCACGTCGCTGAGTCGCCGCGTGACCGTGCCGTTGCCTTCTGCGAGGACTGGCCCCACAATCGCGTGACCGGTCTGCCAATCGAGCCCGTAGACGCCCGGCTGTTCACTGTCGTGGCCGCTCGAGAGCGTGACTCGACCCGGTTTCACTGCTTCGACCTTGACTTCGAGCGGCCAGTCGTGGTGATCGGGCACGAGCACAACTGAGGAGAAGTTCCAGGTGACGGCTACCGCCACCGCCAGGGCAATGAGCAGCGCGAGCACCCCGCCGGCAATCCACCAACGACGCCGCCGGCGACGCCGCGGTGCCGCTGCCTCGTCCTTCTCGGTCAGCTCGGCAGTGGCGCTCTCCATCGACGCAAGGGTATTGCGCCGATGGGCGTCTGCCTACGAACGAGCGAGGAGATCGCCAGCCGTTCCGCGCCTCGTCCCGGCCTGGGAGGGGTGCGGGCGGCGGCGTGACTCGCAGGCGGGAGCGGGCCTTGCGGCGGGCTCGAGCCCGTACTCACCGAGGGTTGAGAAGTCGATTAGGAGGTCGACGGCGTCGGCAATGCGTTGGCTGAGTTTTGTCTTCGTATCGAACATAGGTTCGACTCTAGGGGTGCTTCCGGACAGCAGGTTGTTTCTGCACGGGCTTTTGCAGCTTAGCCTGATTTTTTGGCTTGGGAGCTGGCTTTGCAGTGGGGGCGAAGCCGAGCACAAGGGCCGCTGTCTGGGCCGGTTTCTCGACGTTTGGCGAGTGTCCGGCGCCATTGATGAGCTTGGTCTCGGTCCCCGGGACGGTCGCCCGGTATTCGGCCAATCGCTTGGCCGGATCGTCGATGATTTGCTCTTCGGCGCCCATGATCACCATCAGTGGCTTACCCGTTTCCGCCATGCGCTGATCAAGCGGCTCTTCCTTGGTGTAGTCGTCGAAGCCGCTGGCCGAGTCGTCGTAGGCGCTGAAGGTCATCCGGTCAACGTCTTCGACGAATTCGTCCGGGACCTTGAAGCCGGGCGCAAAGGCGACCTCGAGACCCTTGCGCACGGCGAAGTCGGGCTTGATCCGCCAGAACGCCTCGCCGATCACCGGGGCGAAGCCGAGCTTGGCGACGAGGCCGAGGTCGCCCTCTTCATGGGTCGGCGGCGTGTCGACGATGAAAACGCGGTTGACCAGCGCCGGTGACTGCTGGGCAAGCGCAACGGCGACGGCGCCGCCGAGCGAGTGGCCGACGACCTCGGCATCGCTGACGCCCAGCCTGGCCAGCGCCTGCGCGATCAGATCGGCCTGGTTTGAGACTGAGTAGCCCGACTTGGGCTTTTCAGAGCCGCCGTGGCCAAGCAGGTCGATTGCGACCACCCGGTGCTGGCGGGCGAGCGCCGGCATCATCTTGTTCCAGTAGTTGATCGCGCAGGTGAAGCAGTGGATGAGCACGATTGGGCTGCCGCTGCGCGGCCCTTCTTCAACCACCTCGAGGTCGCCGCCGGTGAGGTCGACGATCTTGCCGCCCGGTTCCGTCACCCCGGCGGCCTTGGTTTCGTGATCGACGCTGAGGGTGTTGAGGCCGAGCAGGACGATCAGCAGCGCGACGACGCCAATCAGGATCTTCCAGCCTCTGCGCATCGCGCGTTACCCTAGCCGGAGAATGGCCGTCGAGCGCGAAGAGTCCTAGCAGTGGAGAAATTCATCATCCAGGGCGGGGTGCCGCTCTCCGGCGAGGTAACCGTCGCCGGCAACAAGAACGCGGCGCTGCCGATCCTCGCCGCCTGCCTGCTCACCGAGGAGGAGCTGCTGCTGCACCGGGTGCCGCGCATTCGCGACACCGAAGCGCAGCTCGCCCTGCTCGAGCGCCTCGGCGTCGAGGTCGCCTGGGTCGCCGACAACAGCGTGCGGCTCTGCGCCAAGGGCGTCACCGACGTTTCCGTCGACGAGGAGCTCTCAAAACAGATCCGCGCCTCGTTCCTCTTGGCCGGCCCGCTGCTGGCCCGCTTCGGCGAGGCGAAAATGCCGCCGCCCGGTGGCGATTTCATCGGCCGCCGCCGACTCGATGCTCACCTCGACGCATTCAAAGATCTCGGCGCCCGGGTCGACGGCGACCGCTGGATCGAGCTCAGCGCCCCCGCCGAGGGCCTCTGCGCCTGCCGGATCTTCATGGACGAGCCCTCGGTGATGGGCACCGAGAACGCGCTGATGGCAGCGGCCCTGACCACTGGCCCGACGACGATCTCAAACGCCGCCAGTGAGCCGCACGTTCAGGATCTCGCCCGCCTGCTCTGCGCGATGGGCGCCCAGGTCGACGGCATCGGCTCCAACGTGATGACGGTGCACGGTCGCGACCGCCTCTCCGGCGCCGAACACACGATCTCCGCCGATCACATCGAGGTCGGCAGTTTCATGGCCCTCGCCGCGGCGACCGGGGGGGACCTGCGCATCCGCGAGGTCGAGCCACTCGATCTATTGATGGTGCGGCGCCAGTTCCGCCGCCTCGGCCTGCACTCGGAGATGGACGGCAGGGACATGCTCGTTCCCCCCGGTCAGAAGCTGAGGATTCAATCCGACCTCGGCGACGCGATCCCGAAGATCGAGGATGGTCCCTGGCCCGCCTTTCCGGCCGACCTGACCTCGATCGCGCTGGCTCTGGCCACCCAGGCCGATGGCGAGATCCTGATCTTCGAGAAGATGTTCGAGAACCGCCTCTTCTTCGTCGACAAGCTGGTCGCGATGGGCGCTCGGATCACGCTGTGCGATCCCCACAGGGCGATCGTCAGCGGTCCGAGCCGGCTTCACGGCGAACGCGTCGAGAGCCCTGACATCCGCGCCGGCATGGCGATGCTCATCGCTGCCCTGGCAGCCGAGGGCACTTCGGAGATCGGCAATATCCGCCAGATCGATCGTGGCTACGAGCAGATCGACGAGCGCCTGCGCGGCCTCGGCGCCCAGATTGAACGGCGCTCGTCAGAGGTCCCTGCCTAGCAGGGCTTTCAGGCCCACTCTCGTAAGGTCCGGCGGATGATTCATCCCATTCCACCTGGAACGCGCGACGTGCTGCCCGACGAGATGCGGGAGCTGCGGCGGCTGCACCTTGCCCTGATCGGGGTCTTCGAAGAGCGTGGCTACGGTGAGGTGGCGACGCCGGCGATCGAGTACGACGAGGTTTTGGCCCGCGGCGATGGCCGCACGGCCGATACGGCTTACCGCTTCTTCGACGGCAGCGGCGACCTGTTGGCCCTGCGCTCCGACATGACGGTGCCGATCGCGCGCCTGATCGCGACGCGCTACGCCAAGGCGGAGATGCCACTGCGCCTCTGCTATCTGGCCAACGCTTACCGCGCGGTGCGCCCGCAGCGGGGGCAGATGCGCGAGTTCGCCCAGGCGGGCGTCGAGCTGATCGGCGCGCCGGCGCCCGAGGGCACGGCTGAGGTCGTCGAGGTGCTCGAGGCGGCGCTCGATGCCGCCGGCCTTGGCCGGGCGGTAATCGGCCTTGGCGACGCCGACCTCTATCGCCAGCTGCTCGCCGAGTTTGGCATCGACGGCGAGGCGCGCGACTCGATTCTCGCCCGCTTGGCCGCTCACGATCTGGTTGGCCTCGAGACCGAGCTCTCCGAACTGCAGGGCGTCAGCGATGACCAAATCGCCACCTGCATCGCCCTCTCGCAGCTGCGCGGCGGCAAAGAGGTGCTCTCCGAAGCCCGCGCGCTCGGCGGCGCCGCGGTCGAGCGGGCCACCGCCCGGCTCGGCGAGACGCTGGAGGCGCTGGAGGCGCGCGGGGTGGCCCAGCGGGTCCAGATCGACCTCGGCCTCCTGCGCGACCTCGGCTATTACAGCGGCGCGATCCTCGAGGTCTACGACCCGGCGCTTGGCCACGTGCTCGGCGGCGGCGGTCGCTATGACGGCCTGCTCAAGCGCTTCGGCATCGACCAGCCGGCGGCAGGGTTTGCCCTCTACATGGAGCGCGTCCACGTCGCCCAGATGGAGGAGGAGCCGCGTGGGGGTGAGCGCCCGTGAGCGCCGAAGTCGCCGGCATGGGCCGGGCCAAGGCCGATGGACCGCTGAAGCTCGCGGTTCCGCGCGGTGCCCTGCTTGGCGAGACGCTCGACGCGCTCGACCTGGCGGGCATCGATACGAGCGAGGTGCGCGGCGAGTCGCGCTCGCTGATCTTTCCCGGCCAGAGCATCACCCTGGTCACGATGCGACCTTCCGACGTTCCTACCTACGTCGAGGCCGGTGCCGCCGATGTCGGCATCACCGGCAAGGACGTGCTGCTCGAGCAGGCCGATCGGGTCGTCTACGAGCTGCTCGACCTCGGCTTCGGCCGCTGCCGCATGGTGCTTGCCGGGCGCAAGGGCGATGAGCGACTGGGGGAGTCCGAGCGGCGCCTCGGCATGATGCGGATCGCGACCAAGTACCCGCGCATCGCCGAGCGCTACTTCGAGGGCACCGGCCGCCAGGTGGAAGTGATCGAGGTCAAGGGCTCTGTCGAGCTGGCGCCGCTGATCGGCCTCGCCGACGGCATCGTCGACCTGGTCGCCACCGGCCGCACCCTGGAAGAGAACGACCTCGAGGTGCGCGAGGAGATCCTCGAGTGCACTGCCCGCTTCGTCGCCAACCGCGTTGCCCACAAGCTGCGCGCTCGTGAGGTCGACGGTCTCGCCGCAAAACTGCGCCAGGGCTTGGCCCAGTGAGGCGCCGCCAGTTTCACTGGGAGGGCGCCGAGGAGACCGCGGCGGCGATCCGCTCCTGGACTGCTGCTTCTGCGCCCAAGGTCGACGTCAGTCCGATCGAGCGCGAGGTGCGCGAGGGCGGCGACGGCGCCGTGCTCTGCATGACCGCCCGCTTCGATGCGACCGAGCAGGCGCCCACCGCGCTGCGGGTGGATCCTCCAGCCGGCGCTGAAGCGTTGGCCGCGCTCGACCCGGGCCTGCGTGAATCGCTAGAGCTGGCGGCGGCAAACGTGCGCACGGTGGCGGAAGCCCAGATCGCTTCGGGGTCGACGAGCGTCGAGCTTCCCCAAGGGCAGACCGTGACCGTGCGCGAAGTGCCGGTCGCCGCGGCGGGTCTCTATGCCCCGGGCGGTCGGGCCGCCTACCCGTCGAGCGTGCTGATGTGCGCGATCCCGGCCAAGGTCGCCGGGGTCGAGCGGATTGCGCTTGCCTCGCCGCCAGGCCCCGACGGCAAGGTCAACCCGCTTGTGCTCGCTGCCGCCGAGCTCTGCGGGATCGAGGAGATCTACGGGATGGGCGGGGCCCAGGCGATCTTCGCCCTGGCTCAGGGCACCGAGACGATCGCGCCGGTCGACGTGATCGCCGGTCCCGGCAACGCCTGGGTGCGCGAGGCCAAGCGCGCCGTCTCGGGAACCGTCGGCATCGATTCCCTCGCCGGCCCCTCCGAGCTGATGCTGGTCGCTGGCGACGGCACCGATCCCGAGTGGGCGGCCCTCGATCTCTGCGCCCAGGCCGAGCACGGGGCGGAGGGTCCATTGGTAGCGGTAGCGGTCGAGGAAGCGGTGCTCGAGGCGATCGCCGCCGCAACCGAGCGGGCCGCCACAGAGCACGAGGGCATCGGCGATGCACCCCTGGCGCTTGTCCAGGTCCCCGACCTCAGCGACGCGATCGATCTCGCCAACGCCTTTGCCCCTGAGCACCTCGAGCTCTTCGAGGAGGACGCCGCCCTGCTTGCCGACAGGGTGCGAACCGCTGGCTGTGTCTTTGTCGGGCGCTACGGCGCAACCGCCTTCGGCGACTACGCGGCCGGCTCAAACCACGTGCTGCCAACCGGCGGCGCCGGCCGCTTCTCGGGCCCACTCGGTCCCGGTGTCTTTCGCCGCCGCATCGCCGTTGTGCAGGTCCCCGCCGAAGCGGCGGCGAAGCTTGCACCGCACGTCGATGCGATCGCGCGAGCGGAGGGCTTCCCGGTTCACGGCGAGTCAGCGATGATTAGACGATGAGCCGCACCGCGAAAAGAGAGCGCAGTACCGGCGAGACACAGGTTCGTCTCTCGCTCGACCTCGAGGGCGGAGAGTCGAGCGCCAGCACGGGGGTCGGCTTTCTCGACCACATGCTCGACTTGCTGTCCCGCCACGGGCGGCTCGGCCTGCAGGTCGAGGCCAAGGGCGACCTGGAGACCGGCGCGCACCACACGGTCGAGGACGTTGGCATTGTGCTCGGCCAGGCGCTCGACGAGGCGCTTGGCGACCGCGCTGGGATCCGGCGCTACGGCTCTGCCGTGGTGCCGATGGACGAGTCGCTGGCCGAGTGCGCGATCGACATCTCGGGCCGGCCGCTCTGCGTCTTCGATGCCGACCTGCCGCCGACCACGATCGCCGGCTTCGACACCGAGCTGGCCGAGGAGTTCTTCCGCGCTGTCGCTAACAGCGCCAAGCTGACCCTGCACGTTTCGGTCCGCTACGGCAGCAACGCGCACCACATGATCGAGGGCTGCTTCAAGGCCTTTGCTCGCGCCCTGCGCGTCGCCGTCTCAATCGATCCGGAGGAGAGCGGCGTGCCCTCGACCAAGGGGACCCTGAGCGAATGAGCGCGCGAATCTGCATTGTCGATTACGGCATGGGCAACCTGCGCTCGGTCGAGAAGGCGCTCGAGCACGTCGGCGCCACGGCGAAGATCGCCAACGACGCCGAGACGATTCGCGGCGCCGACGGGTTGATCCTGCCCGGCGTCGGCGCCTTCCCAAAGGCGATGGAGGGCATCCGCTCGCTCGGCCTCGATGAGCTGATCGAGGAGCGCCGGGCGGCCGGCGTGCCGATCCTCGGTATCTGCCTTGGCCTGCAGCTGCTCTTCGACTCGACCACCGAGCTCGGCGGAGCGGAGGGGCTGGGTCTGCTCGCCGGTGAGGTGAGTGAGCTCGACGCGCCGGGGCTGAAGATCCCCCACATCGGCTGGTCGCCGGTGCGCTGGGAGCGCCAGTCGCGCCTCACCGAGGGAATCAAGTCCGAGACCCCCTTCTACCTGGTCCACTCCTTTGCGCCCAAGGCGGAGGCGGGCGAGCTGCTCGGCACCGCGGCCTACGGCGCTCGCTTCACCTGCGCGGCGGAGCGCGACAACGTCTTCGGCGTCCAGTTCCACCCGGAGAAGTCGAGCGCCGCCGGCCTGCGCCTGCTCTCCAATTTCGCCGGCATCTGCGCCTCCGTCCCGGCGTGATCCTCTACCCGGCGATCGACATCCGCGGCGGCAAGGCGGTGCGGCTGCTGCAGGGCGATTACGCCCGCGAGACTACCTACGACGCCGACCCTGTCGACGCCGCCAAGCGCTGGGCCGACGAAGGGGCCGAGTTCCTGCACGTGGTCGATCTCGACGGGGCCAAGGCGGGCGAGCCGCGGAACCTCGAGTCAGTGCGCCGAATCGCGGCGGCGGTCGAGTGCCCGATTCAGGTTGGTGGGGGGCTGCGCAATCCGGAGTCGGTAGCTGCGATTCTCGAGGCTGGAGCGGAGCGGGTCGTGATCGGCACCGCGGCGCTGCGCGATCCCGAGTTCCTGCAGACGATGGTCAATGCCCACGCCGACCGGATAATCGTCTCGGTCGACGCCCGCGACGGCAAGGTCTCGCTCTCGGGCTGGACCGAGGCAAGCGACGTCGACGTCGCTGACGCGGTCGCCGATTTGAGTCAGCGCGGCGTCAGCCGCTTCCTCTGCACCGCAATCGAGGTCGACGGCACGATGGAGGGCCCGGCGATTGGTGAGCTCAGCCGAATCGCCGCAGCCACCGAGGCCCAGGTGATCGCCTCAGGTGGGGTTGGCGATCTGGCCGACCTCGAGACCTTGGCTGGAATGGATGCCGCCAACGTCGAAGGCGCCATCATCGGCCGCGCCCTCTACGAGCGCCGCTTCAGCGTGGCCGAAGCGATCCGGGCATTGGCGCCTTAGTCGCATATTGTGCGACCAAGGCGCCACTCTAGGCTGTAGCGATGGTTCTGAAGCGTGTCATCCCCTGCCTCGACGTCGACTCAGGGCGCGTCGTCAAGGGCACCAACTTCGTCGGCCTACGTGACGCCGGCGATCCGGTCGAACTGGCCGAGCGCTACGACGCCGAGGGGGCCGACGAGCTCGTGTTTCTTGACATCACTGCGTCGCACGAAAAGCGAGACACGATCGTCGAGCTTGCTCGTCGCACGGCTGACAACGTGTTCATTCCTTTCACGATTGGTGGCGGCATCGGTTCGGTCGAGGATGCTCAGGCGGTGCTCGACGCGGGAGCTGACAAGGTCTCGGTCAATTCGTCGGCACTAGCGCGGCCGGAGCTGCTTACCGAGCTCGCCGACCACTTCGGCGCCCAGTGCGTGGTGATCGCAATCGACGCCAAACGCGAGCAGGACGGCTGGGGCGTCTTTGTGAACGGTGGCCGTAAGCAGGTCGAGGGCCGGGAGGCGGTTGCTTGGGCGAAGGAAGCGACTGAGCTCGGTGCCGGAGAGGTGCTGCTGACCAGCATGGACCGCGACGGTACAAACGACGGTTACGACATCGAGCTGACCCGGGCGGTTGCGGAAGCAGTGTCGGTGCCAGTGATCGCCTCCGGCGGTGCGGGCACCCTCGAGCATCTCTCGGAGGCAATCACCGACGGCAGCGCTGATGCAGTTCTGTGTGCCTCGATCTTCCACTACGGCACCTTCACCATCCACGAAGCCAAGGACCAAATGGCGGCTGCGGGCATCCCAGTAAGGCACTGAGAGGCGTTGGGTAGCGCGGGCACCCTCCCCCGGAGGCTTCGGCGCAACGCTTTGAAGCACCACAAACGACCTGCTGCGCAACGGTCTCCGGGGGAGGGTGCCCGCGCTACCTCACCCCCCAAGGTCTTCGGCCAACCCCGTGACCCCGCTTGAGCCGAGGATCTCGAAGCGCGCCAGTTCGTAGGGCGCTTCGCGGCTCGCTTCCCCTGGGATCTCGGTCGTCGCGGCGGTGTAGCCGGCGGCCTTGACGGCCGCGATCACCGTTTCGTTGAACTGGCCGGCGGGATAACAGAAGTCGGCGACGGGGACGCCGTATTCGCGGCGCAGGATGGCGCGTGAGCCCGCCACTTCTTCCTTCAGTTCGGCCGCGCCCAGGGTGGTCAGGTCCTGGTGGTTGATCGTGTGAGCGGCGAGCTCCCAGCCGGCGTCGATCATCGCTTCGACGTTGCTGGTGTAGAGATCTGAGCCTTCCGCCTTGAGGTTGAGCACGCCGGGCCAGCCGTGCCGCCGCAGCTCCGGCAGGGCGTAGGTGAACTGGGGTCGGTAGCCGTCGTCGAAGGAGAGCACCACCGGTTTGGCGGGCAGGGTGCCGCCGTCATACCAGGCGCGCTCGACCGTTTCCAGCGTCACCGCTTCGTAGCCGTGTTCTTCCAGCCAGTCCATCTGGTGGTGGAAGTCCGGTCGGGTCACGTAGAGCTCCGGGTAGGGCGCATCTGCCGGTGCGGCGCCGAGCACGTGGTACTCGAGGATCGGCACCGGCCCGGTGTGCGGTTCCCAGTCGGGCTGCGGGGTCGCGTTGCGGACCAGACCCGCCGAGCCTTTGGCAGCGGCGCCTGTTGCCTGCCCGGCGGTCGTCGCGGGCTTTGATGACGAGCCGGACGATCCGCCGCTGAGACTCGATCCGAGGACCACGCCAAGCGCCGTCGCGGCGACCACAACGGCGATGACGGCCCCTGCTCGTCTCCAGCGCACGCGATCATGGTAGGCAACGCACCCATGCAGGCCTCCCACGACCACAGCGAGAGCATTGCCGAGGCGCTCGAGCACATGCATCCCGAGCTGGCGCCGCTGCGCGAGGTCGGCGGCGATCCGGTCTACCTGGTCGGCGGTGCGGTGCGCGACCTCCTGCTTGGGCGCGGGCGCGCCGACATCGATCTTGTCGTCGAGGGCGACGCTGCCGCGCTGGCCGAGCGGCTGGGAGCCGAGGTGACCTCACACGAGCGCTTTGGCACCGCCAAGGTGGAGCTCAACGGGCACGAGGTTGACATCGCCGGCGCGCGCTCGGAGAGCTACCCACGGCCGGGTGCGCTGCCGGTCGTCGTCGGAGGCGCGGATCTCGCGGATGACCTGCGGCGCCGCGACTTCACGATCAACGCGATGGCGATTCCGCTGCGTGGCGAGCCGCACCTGATCGACCCCCACGGCGGCGAGGCGGATCTGGCGCTGAAGCAGCTGCGGGTACTGCACGATGACTCGTTCGTCGACGACCCGACCAGGGCGCTCCGTGCCGCTCGCTACGCGGCCCGCTTCGGCTTCGAGCTGGAGCAGCGCACCGCCGGGCTGATCCGCGGGACAAACTTGATGACGGTCTCGGCCGACCGCCGCGAGGCAGAGCTGCTGCGTCTCGCCGCCGAAGAGCGCGCCGCCAGCGGCTTCGCGCTGCTCGCGGATTGGGGGCTGCTGCAGTTGCGAGCGGAGGGAGTCGAGTTGGTGGAAAGAACGGCGCAGCTCCTCGACCGCGATCCCTGGCACGACACAGCTCCCCGCGATCGCGCCCTACTTGCCGCGGCGCTTGGCCCACCTCGCGGTGAGATGGCCCTGTCCAGGGCGGAGCCCGGACGTCCCTCGCGGGCGGTCGCGCTTGCGGCTCCCCACGACGGCGTCGAACTCGTCCTCGCCCGCGCCCTCGGTGCCGAGTGGCTCGATCGCTACGTCGGAGAGTGGAGCGAGGTGGCGCTGGAGATCGACGGCTCAGACCTGATCGGGGCCGGCCTCATCCAGGGCCCCGCCCTCGGCCGCGGTTTGGAAGAGGCGCTGCGACGCAAGCTCGATGGCGAGGTGAGCGGCCGCGATCAGGAGCTAGCCGTCGCCCTTGAAGTGGCAGGGAGCAGCGATGGAGTGGCGTGAGCGCGGTGGCGTGCGCTGGCTGGAGGCGACGATGCCGGGAGGGACGGCTGCCTTCACTACTCGCGCGTTCGGGTCGGCGCGGGAGAGCTTTGCGCCCTTGGCGGCTCTGGGCGTCGACTCAGAGGCGATCGTCAGTGCCTGGCAGGTGCACGGCACGGACCTCGCCATCCACGATGGTGGCGCTGTCCCGGCGGAGGCCGACGGCCACGTGATCACGAACCCCGGGACCGTCGGTCTCGTCTTCGGTGCCGACTGCCTGCCGATCGCCGGCGTCGGTCCCGGCGGGGCGGTGATCGTGCACGGTGGCCGGCGTGGCCTGGAGCAGGGAATAGCACTTCGGGGTGCGGCCGCGGTGGGTGCCACCGCAGCCGCGATCGGCCCCGGTATTGGACCCTGCTGTTATGAGGTCGACCTCTGGAGCCAGGCCCGCCGGCAACTGCGTGAAGCGGGCGTAGGGGAAATCCAGTCCGCCGACCTCTGCACCTGCTGTGAGACGGAGCTTTTCTTTTCGCATCGCCGCGACGGCGACCCACGGCGGCAGGCAGGACTCGTCTGGCTCGATCGGGAGGAGGGCTGAAAGTGCCCGGGCTTATCCACGGGCTCGAGTCCGTGAAGATCGCCGCCAATCTGGCCGAGGCGCGAGAGCTCGCCGGGCCTGGGGTCGAGATCCTCGCTGCCTGCAAGTACGTGCCGCTGGAGGAGATGGGGGCGCTGGCCGAGGCCGGCGTCCGCCTCGTCGGCGAGAACCGCCAGCAGGACCTGGTTGCCAAGCACGAGCGCTGGGGTGATGCCTTCGAGTGGGACTTCATCGGCAACCTGCAGAGCCGCAAGGTCAAGCAGCTGCTGCCGATCTGCCGCTTGATCCACTCGGTCGCCAGCGAGTCGGCACTGGAGCAGCTGGGCCGCCACGGTGGGCCGGAGACGGAAGTCCTGGTCGAGGTCAACGTTGCTGGCGAGGAAGGCAAGGGGGGAGTGGCGCCGGCCGAGCTCAGCTCGTTCATCGAGCGCTGCCCGGTTCGGGTCGGCGGACTGATGACGATGCCGCCCTTCAGCCAGGATCCGGAGGACTCGCGTCCCCATTTCGCCCGACTGGCCGAACTTGCCGCGGAGCACGATTTGACCCGCCTCTCGATGG
Source organism: uncultured Solirubrobacterales bacterium (assembly GCA_963732225.1). GTDB lineage: Bacteria > Actinomycetota > Thermoleophilia > Solirubrobacterales > 70-9 > VRUE01. The sequence goes on along the minus strand of CAVSYR010000005.1, from coordinate 257,143 downwards.
GAACCTCGCAGGATTGGCGAGTCGCGATCGAGGAGGGGGCGACGATCGTCCGGCTCGGCACCGCCCTCTATGTGTAGATCCGCACGCATAGTCATAATTCCGTAAAGGAGTCGGCCCGCGAAGGCCGAAACACGCGACTAACCATGGCCCTACGCGATACCTGGCATCGAGCGCTGGTCTACTTCGGTCTTGCCGAGGACCACGACTACGGTCCCGAATACGAGGAAGACTTCGAGCCCGAAACGAGCTCCGAAGATGCCCACGAGGGCCGGCGCGAGTCGGCAACCGTGCGCCGCCTGCCGAGTTCCCGCCGCTCGCGCCGCGACGAGATCGACGACATCTTCGCCGACGATGAGCCGATCGCGGCCTCGCGCACTCGCACCCTGCGCCCCGTCGGCAACGGCGACTCCGACGTCCAGGTCCACCTCGTCATTCCCCGCAACTTCAACGACGCCCAGCAGGTCGCCGACCAGTTCAAGCGACAGGTTCCGGTCATCCTCAACCTGCAGACGACCGACCACGAGCTTTCAAAGCGGATGATCGACTTCTGCTCCGGCTTGACCTACTCGCTGGACGGCGGCATGCAGCGGATCGCCGAGAAGATCTTCCTGCTGACGCCGCGCAACGTCGAGGTATCCGCCGAGGAGAAGGCGCGGCTGCTCGACAAAGGCTTCTTCAACCAGTCCTAGCGCCGCGCTGCGGCTACAAGATCTTCACCGCTTGGCCACGGCATAGCCACATTGGCCCGCGGGAGCGTTCCTAGGTTGCGCTTGTCTCGTCCAATGCAACTTAGGAGGACCGATGAAGCGCAAGCGCCTCAGCTTCGTGCTCGTTGCCATGCTCGTCGTTGCCGCACTCGGCGCCGGCACTGCGGCCGCAACGGGTTTCTTCAACCGCCATGACAGCACCGAGCGTGCCGTCGTCGCGGCACTCGCCGATAAGCACCCCCAGAACGTCATCTTCTTCCTTGGCGACGGGATGGGGACGCAGGAGATCACTGCTGCTCGTTACTACCAGGGCGTCAACAACGCCCTCAATGTCGACCGGATGCCGTTCACCGGCTTCGACACGACCTGGTCGGTGAAGGCCGGTGCCGGTCCGAGCTACCTGCCCGACTACGACCCGGATTCCGCTTCGACCGGGACGATGTGGGCGACCGGCCAGAAGACGATCGACGAGCGCATCTCTCAGGGTCCGAGCACGGCGATCAACGTCCCCGGTCCGAACCTGAAGACGGTGCTGGAGCTGGCCCAGAAGAGGGGCATGAAGGTGGGCGACGTCTCAACCGCGGAGATCACCGACGCGACGCCCGCCGTGCTCGCTTCGCACATCTCCCTGCGTGGCTGTCAGGGTCCTGCCGACATGGCCGCATGCCCGCTGGAGACCAAGACCGCGGGTGGTCTCGGCTCAATCGCTGAGCAGGAGGTCGACCACAAGGTGGACGTGCTGCTCGGTGGCGGTCGCAACCGCTTCACCCCGACGATCAGCGGCGGTCCCGACAACGGCAAGACGGTGATCGAATCGGCGCAGGCCAAGGGTTACCGCTACGTCACCGACGCCGCCGGCCTCAGTGCGGTGTCGAACAGCAACAAACCGGTCCTCGGCCTCTTCAACCCGAGCAACATGTCGCTCGAGTGGAGCGGCCCGGCGGCCTCGCTGGGCAAGGGCAACGCGCCGGCGGCCTGCAACGAGAACCAGCGCCCGGCCAGCGAGCCGAGCCTGGCGGCAATGACCCAGAAGTCGATCGAACTGCTGGAGAACCGCAAGGGCTTCTTCCTGCAGGTGGAGGGTGCCTCGATCGACAAGCAGGACCACGCCACCAACGCCTGCGGGCAGATCGGCGAGACCGTCGCCTTCGACAATGCGATCGGCGTCGCTCTCGACTACCAGCGCCGTCACCCGGACACGCTGATCGTCGTCACTGCCGATCACTCGCATACCAGCCAGATCGTCGGCGAGGACGCCAGCGGCGCGGGTGTGCCGACTGGTTACTCGACCAACCTGACGACCAAGGATGGGCAGACGCTCAGCCTGACCTACGGGACGGCCGGTTACGGCGGGCCGGGTGCTGCACCGGTGGCAGCGCCGCCCAGCCAGCAGCACACGGGTGCGGCGGTGCCGGTTTGGGCCAGTGGGCCGGGTGGGCTTGCTGTGCTTGGCACCAACGACCACACCGACCTGTTCGAGGTCCTGGGCGGCTAGCTCAGCGCGCTCGTAGGGGAGGGGCGGGCATTCGCCCGTCCCTCCCGCGTGCGGCAGGACTAGGCTGCCGAGCATGATCGTTGGGTTCTGTGGGTCCGGAAATATGGCGGCGGCCATGGCACGCGGGCTCAATGGCCAGGTTGATGGGTTGCTCTTCACTGATGGTGGCTCCGGGCGCGCTGCTGAGCTGGCAGACGAGCTTGGTGGGGAAGCTTCGGGCTCGAACGGGGAGCTGGCTGAGCGGGCGGATGTCGTGGTGCTGGCGGTGAAGCCGGCGAAGCTGGGGGATGCCGCGGCGGAGCTTGCTGGGGTGAAGGTCGTGGTTTCGTTGCTTGGGGCGACCTCGTTGGAGACGCTTCGTGAGGCCTTCCCTGCCGCCGAGGTCGTGCGGGTGATGCCGAACGTGGGGGTGGAGGTTCGGCAGGGCGTGCTCTGTGTGGCCGGTGACCCCGACTCCGGCGTGCGAAAGCTGCTGGAGGGGCTTGGGCATGTGGTGGAGCTGCCGGATTCGCAGTTCGACGCCGCTACCGCGGTGATGGGGTGCTCGCCGGCCTATCTGGCTCTGGCGGTGGAGGCGATTGCCAACGCGGGGGCCGCCGATGGGCTGGATGCGGAGCTTGCTCGGGAGCTGGTCGTGGAGACGGCCGCTGGGACCACGGAGTTGCTGCGCACTCACGACCCCGCGGCGCTACGCAAGGCGGTCGCCTCGCCCGGGGGCAGCACCGAGGCGGGGTTGGAGGCACTGGATCGCGAAGGAGCCAGGGAGGCCTTTGAGGCGGCCGTGCGGGCCTCTTTGGAGAGGATGCGGGGATGACGTTGCTGCTCGCGATTACCCGCTTCGACGTCGCTGATTACGTCAGCGCCCTCTTCCTCGTCTACATCATCCTGATCTTCCTCAACGTGCTCAGCTCCTGGATCCCGCGCATGCCCTACAACCGGGCGCTGCGGGCGACGCTCGACTTCATCAAAGAGACCACCGATCCCTACCTCAACTTCTTCCGACGCTTCCTGCCTCCGCTCGGCGGCGGCGGCTTTGCCCTCGACCTCAGCCCGATCATCGGCGTGATCCTGCTCTTCGTCGTTCGCGGCGTCGTCGTTCGCCTGATCGAAGGGTGAGCAGCGCCCGCGCCTGGCGCCTTGCCGGAGCACTCTGCGGCGTCGTCGTCATCCTCGACCAGGCGGCGAAGGCAGTGATCGAGGCGAATTTGTTTCCCGGCCAGGACGTAGACGTGCTTGGCCCGATCGGCCTCACCCTCTCGCACAACAGCGGCGTCGCCTTCGGCCTCGCCAGCGGCGGCGGCACCCGCCTGGTCCTGGTCACCGCGCTGGCGCTCGGCGTCGTCGGCTACCTCTTCTCGCGCGACCCGACCCGACCCGGCATGTGGGTGGCGGCGGGCCTGCTGTCCGGCGGCGCGATCGGCAACCTCGCCGACCGGATCCGGGTCGACGCGGTCACCGACTACATCGCGATCGGCAACTGGCCCGCCTTCAACCTCGCCGACGTCGCGGTGACGGCCGGCGTCCTCCTGCTCGCCTACGCCTACGTACGGGAGCCGCCCGCTTGAGTGCGGAGCTGTGCATCGTGCACCTCGACGACGATCTCGCCGTGGTCGACAAGCCGGCGGGCCTGGTCGTCCACCCGGCGCCCTCACACACGGGCCCGACCCTGGTCAGCGAGCTCGGCGACATGCTCGGCGGGGGGGACGAGGCCGAGCGCCCGGGCATCGTCCACCGGCTCGACAAGGACACCAGCGGTTTGCTCGTCGTCGCCCGCAACGATGCCACCCACAGCGCTCTGCAGACGCAGGTCCAGCGCCGCGAGGTCGAGCGCATCTACCTCGCCCTGGCGCGGGGACATCTCACCTCGCGCACCGGCACGATCGACGCCCCGATCGGGCGGGCCTCACGGCAGCGGCACCGCATGGCAGTCTCCGGAGCCGCCTCGCGTGAGGCGCGCACCCATTTCGAGGTGATCGAGCTGCTTCCGGCCGAGACCTACCTCGAGGCGCGCCTGGAGACCGGGCGCACGCATCAGATCCGTGCTCACTTCGCCGCGATAGGTCACCCACTACTCGGCGATTCCAACTACGGCGGCGAGCGCAAGTACGGCCTCGAGCGGCAGTTCCTCCACGCCCACCGGCTCTCCTTTGATCACCCCAGCAGCGGCGAGCGGATGAGCTTTCGCTCCGAGCTGCCCGCCGACCTGGCTGCGGCTCTGGACGCGGCCCGCGCCACTTAATTCCGCTCGACCCCTCTACAATCCGTCGGCTCGGAAACCAACCCCCGTCGGCACCCAACCCGGATCCTGACCGGCATCGCGCCGGATCCCGGCAAGGGCGGCGGGGAACACAGTCAAAAACAAGGAGCTTCACCCATGCCTGAGGCAGGCCTCAAAGAGCTGCTGGAGGCCGGAGTCCACTTCGGCCACCAGACCCGTCGCTGGAACCCGAACATGCGCCGCTACATCTTCGGCGAGCTGGACGGGATCCACATCATCGACCTCGTCCAGACCGAGGTGCTGTTGGAGAACGCGCGCCGTTTCGCCGGCGAGCTCGCCAGCGGTGGCGGCACCGTGCTCTTCGTCGGCACCAAGAAGCAGGCGCGCGGCCCGGTCGAAGAATGGGCCGACCGCTGCAAGATGCCCTACGTCAACCAGCGCTGGCTCGGCGGTCTGCTGACCAACTTCAACACGATGTCGGCGCGAATCGCCCGCCTGCACGAGCTGACCAACTGGCGCGACGAGGGCAAGCTCGAGCTGCTGCCGACCAAGGAGCGGATGGGGATGCTGGCCGAACTGGCCAAGCTCGAGTTCAACCTTGGCGGCGTCCGCGACATGGACCGCCTGCCCGATGCCGTCTTCGTCACCGACCTCAAAACCGAGGAGATCGCCGTGCGCGAGGCCGCCCGCCTGCGCATCCCGATCATCGGCCTGGTCGACACCAACTGCGATCCGAAGCCAATCGACTACGTGATCCCGGGCAACGACGACGCGATTCGCTCCTGCCAGCTGGTGATCGGCACGATCGGCGGCGCGGTCGAGGAGGGCTCCGGTGCCTGGCGGGTCCAGGAGGAGAAGCGCATCGCCGTTGAAATGGAACGGCGCAAGAAGGAGGAAGAAGAGCGCAAGAAGCGGGAGGAAGAAGAGAAAGAGCGGGTTGCGGCTGAGGAAGCCAAAAAGAAGGCGGCGGCTGAAGCAGAGGCGGCTAAGCAGGCTCAGGCGGCCCAGGCTCAGGCGAAGCAGGCAGCTCCCACTCAGGGTCAGCAGGGGCAGGGTGCTCCGGCTCAGGGTTCAGGCGGCCAGGGCGCGGGTCCTGTCGCCGCAGGGGACCCACCGCCCCCTCCGGTCGCTAAAGCGTCCTCAGGGGCGGTACCCCCTACGGCACCACCCGCGACTGAGGCGCCTAAAAGCCCTGCGCCTCAGGCCAAAGCGGCGGCCCCAGTCGCCGAGAAACCGGCTGAGCCCGCGGCGGCAGAGAAAGCACCGGCTGCGCCAGCCGCAGAAAAGGCTCCAGCGGAGCCCGTAGCGGAGCAGAAAGCACCGGAGCAGCCTGCTGCTCCGGTGCAAGCTGCCGAGCCTGCCGCTGAGGAGAAAGCTCCGGCTGAGGCGGCATCCGCTGAGAAAGACGAGGCTGCGAAAGAGGGAGGGGAGTCGTGAGCGTTACGGCTGCTGATGTGAAGGCGCTGCGGGATCAGACCGGGGCGGCGATGATGGATTGCAAGGCCGCTCTGACCGAGTCCGAGGGCGATGTTGAGCGGGCGGTTGAGATCCTGCGGGTCAAGGGCCAAGCCTCTGCCGCCAAGCGCGCGGGGCGGGGGACCAACGAGGGGGTCGTCGCCTCCTACATCCACGCCAACGACAGGGTCGGGGCGATGGTGGAAGTCCAGTGCGAGACCGACTTCGTCGCCCGCAACGAGGACTTCAAGGCGTTCGCCTACGAGGTCGCGCTGCACGTCGCCGCGACCTCGCCCCAGTACGTCACCACCGACGAAATCTCCGCCGAGGAGCGCGAGGCCGAAAAGCGGGTCTTCGAGGAGAAGGCGCGCGAAGAAGGCAAGCCCGACAACGTGGTCGAGAAGATCGTCGAGGGGCAGCTGGCCAAGTGGGGCAAGGAAGTCGCCCTGCTCGACCAGTCGCACGTCAACGCCGAGAAGCACGACTCGAAGTCGATCGAGGAGCTGCGCCAGGAGCTTGCCGCCAAGACCGGCGAGAACGTTCGCATCGCTCGCTTCTCTTACTTCCGCGTCGGCGACGAATAGGCTCGCGGGCCTAGATGGCCAACGACCCGAAGTTCAAACGCATCCTGCTCAAGCTCTCGGGTGAGGCGCTGATGGGCGACCTCTCCCACGGCACCGACGCGGGTGAGGTAGAGCGGATCGCCGGGCAGATCTCGGCAATCCGCGCCCGCGGGGTCGAGGTGGCGATCGTCGTCGGCGCCGGCAACATCTACCGCGGCCTCTCCGCCGCGGCCGAGGGCATGGACCGCGCCACCGGCGACTACATGGGGATGCTGGCGACGGTGCTCAACGCGCTGACCCTGCAGGACGCGCTGGAGAAGGCGGGGGAGCACACGCGCGTGCTCTCGGCAATCGACGTCAAGGAGGTGGCCGAGCCCTACATCCGCCGCCGCGCCATGCGCCACCTCGAGAAGGGCCGCGTGGTGATCTTCGCCGCCGGCACCGGCAACCCGTTCTTCACCACCGACACCGCCGCGGCGCTGCGCGCCCTGGAGATCCATGCCGAAGCGATCCTGATGGCCAAGAACGGGGTCGAGGGCGTTTACGACTCCGATCCGGCGACCAATCCCGAGGCCAAGTTCATCGCCGCGATCGGTCACCGCGAGGCGATCGAGCGCGGGCTCAAGGTGATGGACTCGACCGCGCTCTCGCTCTGCATGGACAACGACCTGCCGATCTACGTCTTCAACATGGGGGACGCCAGCAACATAGATAGGATCGTCAGCGGCGAGAGGGTGGGCACGCTGGTCTCCAGCAGGCCCACCGAGTGACGAGAACGGGGGCCCAGTGGAGCTGATCGACGAACTGCTCAAGGACGCCGAAGGCCGGATGACGAAGTCGGTCGAATCCAGCCGTGGCGAGCTGGCGACGGTGCGCACCGGGCGCGCCTCTCCGCACCTGCTCGACCGCATCATGGTTGACTACTACGGCGCCCAGACCCCGCTGAAGCAGCTTGCCAACGTCGCCACCTCCGACGCCCGCCTGCTCACCGTGACGCCCTTCGACAAGGGCTCGATTGGGGCGATCGAGAAATCGATCCAGGAGTCCGACATCGGCCTGACGCCGAGCAACGACGGCAACGTCGTCCGTCTGCAGATCCCCGAGCTGACCGAGGAGCGCCGCCGCGAGATGGTCAAGGTGGTGCATGGAGTCGCCGAGGAGGGCCGAATTGCGATCCGCAATATCCGCCGCGACGTGATGCAAGACCTGCGCGAGCTGAAAAGCGAGGGCGAAGTTGGTGAGGACGATGAGCGCCGCGCCGAGGCCGCCCTGCAGAAGCAGACCGACGACTCGATCGCCGAGATCGACTCTCTCCTCAAGGGGAAGGAAGAGGAGATCCTGGAGGTGTGAGTGCCTCCGCGCGGTACGTGGCGATCATCACCGACGGCAACGGGCGCTGGGCCCAGAACCAGGGCCTGCCGGTCGTCGAGGGACACCGAGCTGGGGCTGACACGGTCAAGGCGCGGCTGCGCGACGCGGTTGAGCTGGGGATCGAGGAGCTGACCGTCTACTCGTTCTCGACCGAGAACTGGTCGCGGCCGGCGGCGGAGGTCGAGGGCCTGATGGCGATGTTCGGCGAACGAATCTCCTCCGAGACGCCCGAGCTCAACGAGGAGGGCGTGCGAATGCGCTTCATCGGTCGCCGCGACGGCGTCTCCGAGGAGCTCGCCCGTCGCATGGACTGGGCCGAAGAGACGACCGAGGACAACGAGCGGATCACCCTCTTCGTCGCCTTCAACTACGGCGGCCGAGCCGAGATCATCGATGCCGCACGGCACTTTGACGGCGACTCCGAGGAGGAGTTCCAGCGCCTCCTCTACGCGCCCGAGATGCACGATCCCGACCTCTTGATCCGGACCAGCGGCGAGCAGCGGATCTCCAACTACCTGCTCTGGCAGTGCGCCTACTCCGAGCTGGTCTTCCGTGACGAGCTCTGGCCCGACTTCGACCGCGCCGCGCTCGAGGATTGCCTGCGCGAGTTCGAGGCGCGCCAACGCCGCTTCGGGACGAGGACCTGATGCAGGACCTCTTCGACGACGACCTGCTCGGCTCCGAGCCGACCCCCAAACGTGCACCGAGGCCGCCGCGCCGGCCGCGCCGCAAACGCGGTGCCAGCGGCGAGACGGCCAAACGCATCCTCTTCGCGATCCCGGCAATCGTCTTCGCGATCGCGATCACCGTCGCCGGTGGCCTGGTCTTCGCGATCGCGATGGTCGCCGTCGGCGTGCTCTGCCTGCGCGAGTACCTGGCGATGACGGCGGCGGCGCGGCCGATTCCGCGCGCCGCCTACGTCGCGGTCACGGCCCTGATCCTCGCCGCCCACTTCGGCACCGCCTTCAACGTCCTGCTGATCATCGCCGCCGCCTTCCCGGTGCTCTTCTTCTTCGGCGCCGACCACGAGCACCGTGACGGCATCACGGTCTCGATGGGGGTGACGCTGCTCGGCATCGTCTGGATCGGCATCCCGTTGGTTCACGCCGTGCTGCTACGCGACCTGCCCCATCACGGCGCGGCGCTGCTGATCGACGTCCTCGTCGGCACCTTCGCCGCCGACACGGGCGCCTACGCCACCGGGCGTATGTTCGGCTCGCACAAGATCGCTCCCAGCCTCTCGCCGAACAAGACCCTGGAGGGGCTGCTGGGCGGCTTCTTGATCGGCACGATGGCCTTCTGGTTCGCCGGCCTCTACCAGGACTGGCTGACGGGGGCGGACGCCCTGATCATCGGCGCGGCAGTGGCGGCAGTGGCGCCGGTCGGCGACCTCTTCGAGTCGATGCTGAAGCGCGATCTGGGCACCAAGGACACCGGCACGCTCTTCGGCCCCCACGGCGGCATCCTCGATCGCCTCGATGCCGTCTTCTTCACCGTCGTCGTCGGCTACTACCTCGCCGTCCAGCTGGTCTACTGAGCTTCCTACACTGCTCTAGATGAAGAAGCTGGCAATCCTCGGCAGCACCGGTTCGATCGGCACGCAGGCGCTTGAAATTGTCGCCGCCTCGGATGAGCTCGAAGTGGTTGCGCTGGCGGCCGGCTCGAGCTGGGAGCGGGTACTGGCGCAGGCGAGCGAGTACGGAGTGCGTTCCGTCGCTTTTTCCGATGTCGATTCCGCCCGTGCGGCACGCGGCGCCTGGGATGGCCAGGTCCTCGCGGGCGAGGACGGTATCCGCGAGCTGATCCTTGCCTCTGAAGTCGACCTGGTGCTCAACGGCATCGTCGGTGCCGCCGGCCTGGCGCCGACGATCGTCGCCCTCGGCGAGGGCATCGACGTGGCCCTGGCCAACAAGGAGAGCCTGGTGATCGGCGGTGAGCTGACGATGGCGTTGGCCGAAGCGACCGGCGCCCGTCTCTTGCCGGTCGACTCCGAGCACTCGGCGCTCTTCCAGCTGATTGGCGCCGAGCGGACGCCGGGGACGATCGACCGCCTCGTGCTCACCGCCTCGGGCGGCCCCTTTCGCGGTCGCACCGATCTCGATGGGGTCAGTGTGGAGGACGCGCTCGCGCACCCGACCTGGGCGATGGGCGGGCGGATCACGATCGACTCGGCGACGCTGATGAACAAGGGGTTCGAGGCGATCGAGGCCCACCACCTCTTCGGCGTCCCCTTTGAGCAGATCGAGGTGGTCGTCCACCCGCAGTCGATCGTCCACTCGCTGATCGACCTCAACGATGGCGCCACCCTTGCCCACCTCGGCCACCCGGACATGCGGGTGCCGATCTCCTACGCGCTGCACTACCCCGAGCGCGCCGATGTCGCTGTGCCACGGCTCGACCTGGCGACGGTTGGGCAGCTCAGCTTCGAGCCGCCGGACCTGGAGACTTTCGCCTGCCTGCGGCTGGCGCTGGACGCCGGCAGGGCAGGGGGGACAGCGCCGTGCGTGCTCAACGCCGCCGACGAGGTCGCGGTCGCGGCCTTCCTCGCCGGCAAGATCGGCTTCACCGCGATTCCGGCGCTGATCGAGCGGGTCCTGCTGGCGATGCCGGCGGTTCAGCCCACCCATTTCGAGGACCTCTTCGCGGTCGACGCCGAGGCCCGGCGCCGCACCGAAGAGGAGGTTGGGGGGTTGGCACGGGTATGAGTTGGTTGCTGGTCTTCGGCGGGTTCTGCTTGCTCATAATCGTTCACGAGGCGGGCCACTTCTTCGCGGCCAAGGCGACCGGGATGCGGGTCGAGAAGTTCTTCCTCTTCTTCGGCCCCAAGCTCTTCTCGGTGAAACGGGGGGAGACCGAGTACGGCGTGGCGGCGATCCCGCTGGGCGGTTACGTGAAAATCACCGGCATGACCGCGGAGGAGGAGGTTCCTGCGGAGGCTCTCGACCGCGCCTACCATCGCCAGCCCGTCTGGAAGCGGATCGTGGTGATTGGTGCCGGGCCTGCGGTCAACATTGTCCTCGGTTTCGTGATCCTCTTCGTCGTTGCCCTGACGCACGCCTCCGTTCCCACGCAGAGCGTCAAGGAAATCGTGCCGGACACCCCGGCGGCCGGCATCCTCAAGCCGGGCGACACGATCCTTGCCGTCGATGGACATCGCTATCCCGGCCTGGACAGCGAAGCGCGAATCAAACGGTTTCACGACGAGATTGGCACTCACCAATGCGCCGGCGAACAGAAAGACGGCTGTACTGCCCTTACCCCGGTGACCTTGACGATCAAGCGCGACGGCAAGGTGGAGAATGTCTCAGCTGACCCCGAATACAGCGCCGCGGCGAAACAGGCCCTCGTCGGATTCTCCTTTGACAGCCGACCGGTTGCTATTGGCGTTGGCGCCGCTGTGAGTCGCGCCGCCAACTTCGGCTGGCTGATTGTCACGGAAACCTCAAAGCGCTTTGCGAAGATCTTCAATGCCAAGGAACGCAAAGAAATCTCAGGAGTCGTCGGCGTCAGCGACGTCGGCCATCAGACGGTTCAGCTTGGCGCCACCGCGGCGCTGACATTTCTCGCGGTGGTCAGCCTCTCATTGGGGCTGATCAACCTCTTCCCGTTCCTCCCCCTCGACGGCGGCCATATCTTCTGGAGCCTGGTCGAGAAGGTCCGCGGCAAACCGGTGTCCCTGCGGGTGATGGAGTTGGCCAGTGTGGTCGGGCTCATCCTGGTGGCGATGCTCGTCGTGATCGGCCTCACCAACGACATCGGCCGCCTCACCGGCGAAGGCTTCAACGTCCGCTGAGCGGACTATTTCTTCGCGACGATCTTGAAGCCGTAGGAGGCCGGGCTCGGGTCGAGCTTGCCCGAGTCGTCTTGGGCGCGGACCTTGAAGCTGTGTTTGCCGAGGGCCAGCGGCTTGGTTGTAAACGGTGAACGGCAGGACCGGAACGGCTTGCCGTCGAGCTTGCACTGGAAGGTCGAGCCGGACTCGCTGGAGGCGAAGCGAAAGGTCGGGGTGCGGTCGTGAATCATCTTGCCGGGCTTGCGTCGCAGGGTCGTCTGCGGGGCTCCCTTATTGCTGGTTCCCCCTCCCGGGACAACTCCAAATGGGGATTCGTTGCTGCCAGGGCAGCGGCGCTCGCCGGGGGCGACCGAGTTCGGTCGCGGTGCCGGGAAGACCGCGGAGAAATCGGCAGCGCTGTTGTCGCGGTCGTCGGTCGGCTCCAACAGAGTGGCGCAACCGGGGCTGATGGTCCGGCGCAGGGCCATGCCTGCGGGGATCGCGGCAGCCGGCGAGCCGGTGGGACTCGGGGCGTTGCCGACAAAGCCAGCGAAGCTGCCCCAGGCAACGCAGTCAAGGGTTTCCCAGCAGACCGCGCCCCCACCAGCTTCGAGACCGCCCGCTGCCAGCCCGGTGTCGGCAGTGACCCCGAATTCGGCTTCCGCGCCTGGGGTGGCGAGCAGGATGGTGCTCTGGTTGGCCCCGTTGGGCACGTCGCTGGCGAAGGTGTTCGTGCTGGTCACGGCGCCGGCCGCACTGTAGGTCTTCAGCACGTGGCCACCGACGAGGTTCTGGCCCGCAGCCCACATCTGCAGCTCGACGTATTGCGATTCGGACGATCCCGCGTAGACCTCGCGGATCGACATCTCGTGAAAGGTGGCCGGCGCCGCGGCGGGCCAGACTAGGGCGAGCAGGGAGGCCAGCGCCACGATCAGGATTCCGAGCCTGCGCATTGAGTCGATTCAGCCTTTCACGATCTTGAAGTTGAACTTGGCGGGGGTCGGGTCCGTCGCCCCCTGCACCACCGCGCGCACCTGCAGAGTGTGCGATCCGAAGCCGAGCTTCTTGGTCGTCAGCGGTGAGCGGCAGCTGCGGAAGGCACCGCCGTCGAGCTTGCACTGGAAGCTCGCGCCGGACCTACTGGCGCTGAAACGGAAGGTCGGGGTGCGATCGTGGAGACGGGAGCCCTGTTTGGCAATGGTCGTATTGGGCGCTCCGCCCGGCGCTCGCCCGCCGGGGGTGGTCGCGGCGCCGGTGCTCACCGGCGCTACGCCAGTGAGGGCGATCGTGAAGCTGTAGCCGGCCGGAGTTGGGTCGATGTTGTGGCTCGCGTCCACCGCTCGCACCTGGAAGCTGTGCGGCCCTTCCGCCAGCCCGCTGTAGGTGATGCCCCCGGCTGGGCAGCCGCTGAAGCTGCCGCTGTCGAGCTTGCACTGGAAGGTTGAGCCGGGCTCGTTGGAGCTGTAGGTGAAGGTCGCGACCGGGCTCGTGCTGGGATCCGCCGGCTTGGAGAGGATCGACGTCTCCGGCGGCGTTTCGTCCAGCAGCGAGTTGTCGACGGTCCAGGCGAACACGGTGGGCACCAGCTGGACGTTGCCCGCGTTGTCGATCGAGCGCACTTCGAATTCGTAGTCGCCGTCGGCGAGACCCGAGTAAACCTTGGGTTGCGTATCGCAGGGCTGGAACGAGCCTTCCGGGGGACTCAGCCTGCATTCGAATTTCGAGCCGCCGTCTTTGGAGACGTACCTGAACGACGCCGAGTTGCCGGGGCTGGGGTCGAGGGGGTGGTTAGTGACGCTCGCGGTCGGCGCCGTGAGGTCGACTGTCCAGCCGTAGCTCGCCGGGGTGCCGACTCCGTTGGCATTGGCGGCGCGGACGCGGAAGCTGTGGCTGCCCTCGGCCAGCGGTCCCGGGTAGGCGATTTTCGCGCCCACGGTGCAGTCTTTGTAGGAACCCAGGTCGAGCCTGCATTCGAAGCCGGTCGCTTCGGAGCTGGCGTGAAAGCTGAAATTGGCTTCGGTCGAGTTGGTGAAGCCCGCTGGCTTGCCGTCGATCGTCACCATCGGGGTCGGCGGCGGTGGGGTGCAGATCACTTCGGCCGGCACCGTCGCGTAGCTCTGTGGGGTCGGAGCGGCGTCGAAAAAGTCGCTGGCGCTGTCGTCGGTGTCGTCGGCGGGCTCGAGCCGGTTGCTGCAGGCGCCCCCCGAGATGCGCCGCTCGATCGCCTTGCCGTCGGGGATCCCGGCATCGTCGACTGGAATCCCGCTCGCCGGAATGGTCTGGCCGCTGAAGTTGCCCCAGGAGACGCAGTCGAGCCCGTCCCAGCAGGCGGCTCCACCCGCGGCCGGAAGGTTGAAGCCGCTGTTGACGAGATCGGGGGTGACGCCGAAGGCTTCCTGGACGCCGCTGTCGCCGACCAACATGGTCTGCTGGTCAACTCCTGTGCCGGGCAGATCTTCGGGGAAGACAAAGGTGCCAATTGTGGTGCCGGCCGCGCTGTAGATGGTGACCGAGTGGTTGTCGACGAAGTTCTGACCCGGCGAGTACATCTGCAGCTCGAGGAAGCTCGATTGCGGCGCCGCGGCGGAGCCGGGGTAGAGCTGGCTGATCAACACTTCGTGGAAGGTCGCCTGGGCTGGCTGCACGGGAACTATCAGGGCGAGACAGGAGAGGAGCGCGCCGCCCACGAGCCTGAGCGGAAGAGGCACTCGGAATTCTCGGATTCCTCTAAGGATCTCGTGCATTGAGATATGTATACGCCATGCCTGCGATTCCCGCTACTTCCCATTGCCGCACCCGGCGTCATCGGGCCAGGACCTTGAAGGCAAAAGCTGGCGGAGTGGCGTCGCGGGAGCCGCTGCTCACGGCGCGCACCTTGAAGCTGTGTCGGCCCGGGCCCAGCGGAGCGGTCGTAAAGGGCGAGCGGCACGATCGGTACCGACCGCCATCGAGCTTGCACTGAAAGCTGGCTCCACGAGTCGAGGAACTGAAGCGGAAGGTCGGGGTACGGTCGTGCGTCTTGAGGGCAGGCTTGGCGACGAGAGTTGTCTCTGGCGCGACCGGCTTGGACTTGCCGGCAAGAGTGACGGCCGGTGGAGGCGGAGGAGGGGAGGACTGCACCGGCAGCGTCGGCGGTGCGAGCACGATCGTGAAGCTGTAGCCGGCGGGAGCCTGATCGGTGTTGTGGCTTGGATCGATTGCACGCACTTGGAAGCTGTGGGGGCCGCTGCCCAGGCCGCTATAGGAGATGCCGCCTGCCGGGCAGCTCGCGAAGGGCGCGCCGTCAAGCGAGCATTCGAAGCTGGACCCCGGCTCGTTCGAGGCGTAGGTGAAGCTGGCGCTCGAGCTTTCGTTGGGGTCGGGCGGCCCCGAATTGATCGTCGTCTCCGGCGGCGTCGTGTCGAGCAGCGAGTTATCGACGGTCCAGGTGAATTCGGTCGGGGCGAGCTGCGGGTTGCCAGCGCCATCGGTGGCTTCGACGGTGAAGGTGTGTTGACCGTCGGCAAGGCCGTGGTAGGTCATCCCGCTGGTTGGGCAGGTGGACGGGAGCGCGCCGTCGAGCGAACACTTGAAGCTCGAGCCGGGCTCGTTCGGGGCGTGGTAGGTGAACTGAGCGGTGGCTCCGGGACTAGGGTCGACCGGGTGGGTATCGATCGTCGCGATCGGGGGAGTGGTGTCGACTGTCCAGGTGTAGCTGGCCGGCGTCGGGTCGGGGCCAGAGGCGTTGACGCCGCGCACCTGGAAGGTGTGGCTGCTATCCGCAAGCCCGGTGTATTCCTTCGGTCCGCCCGCCGGGCAAGCGCTGAAGACCGCCGCGTCGAGCTTGCATTCGTAGATACTCGCGGTCGGTGCTTCGTAGGTGAATTCAGCGCTGCTGCTGTTCGAGCGCAGCGGCGGCTTGTCATCGATCGCGGTGTTGGGGGCGCCGGCGCAGGTGTGTTCGCTGATCGGGCTGGCGTCGTTGCGCGGAGCGGGGGTGACCTCGGAGAAGTCGGCGGCGCTGTTGTCACTGTCATCGCTTTCCTCCAGCAGGGTTGGGCAGCCCGGTTCGATCGTGCGCCGGATCGCCTTGCCGGAGGTGATGCCGCGGGGTGAGACCGGCGATCCCACCGAGGTGCCCGTCGCCAACTGCAGGGCGGCGGCACCGCTGAAGTTGCCCCAGGCGACGCAGTCGGCCGGTATGCCCCCGGCATTCCAGCAGGCGGCACCGCCGGCGGCGCTGATCGTGAGGCCGCTGTCGACGAGGTCGGGGGCAACGCCGAATGCTTCCTGCACGCGGGTGTCGCCGATCAGCACCGTCTGCTGGTTTGCCGAGTTGGGAACCGAGGCGGAGAAGGTGGAGCTGTGCACGAGCGAGCCGCTTGCGTTGTAGAGCGTCATCGAGTGGCCGCTGAGCAGGCTCTGGCCCGCGGCGAACATCTGCAGCTCGACGTAGCCGTCATCGCTCGTGCCGGGATGCACTTCGCGCACCTTGATCAGGTGGAAAGTCGCCTGCGCTGGCGCCGCGATGAGCAGGAGAAGAGCGGTGACGAGCAGGGGCAAGGCGAGGCGTGCACGCCGTCGATGGACCACCGCCCTCCCTTTGCCGCAGGTCTGCGTCCCCATGCGTTTCTGCATACGCGCCGCCCATCGCCAAGGTTCAATCCGCGCAACCAAGCGCCATCGCTAGGCTCTGCACATGGCTTCCAAGCGGCAGATATTCGTTGGCAAGGTGCCGATCGGCGGCGGCGCTCCGGTCGCCGTGCAGACGATGACCAAGACCGAGACCGCCAACCTGGCGGCGACGATGGAGCAAATCCGCAAGGTCGCCGATGCCGGTGCCGACATCGTCCGCTGCGCCGTGCCGCGCGACGAGGACGTCGAGGCGCTGAAGACGATCGTCAAGGAGTCGCCGATCCCGGTGATCGCCGACATCCACTTCAACCACACCCTGGCGCTGAAGGCGATTGACGCCGGTGCCCACTGCATCCGCCTAAACCCGGGCAACATCGGCGGTCGCGACAAGGTCGCCGAGGTGGCCGAGCGGGCGAACGTGGCCGGCGTGCCGATGCGGATCGGGGTCAACTCCGGCTCGCTGCCCAAGCACCTGCACGCGCTCGAGCGCGAGAGCCCGGTCGAGGCGCTGGTCGCCGCCGCGGTCGAGTTCGTCGAGCTCATGGAGTCGCTGGATTTCGAGAACTTCAAGGTCTCGATCAAGTCGACCAACGTGCCCAACACGATTGCCGCCAACCGGCTGCTCTCGGAGAAGATCCCCTACCCACTGCACCTCGGCATCACCGAGGCCGGCACCAAGTGGTCGGGATCGCTCAAGTCCGCGGTCGGGCTGGGCACGCTGCTTGCCGACGGGATCGGCGACACGATCCGGATCAGCCTCTCGACCTTCCACGCCGAGGAGGAGGTCAAGGTCGCCTGGGAGATCCTCAAGGCACTGCAGCTGCGCGAGCGCGGCCCGGTCCTGATCGCCTGCCCGACCTGCGGCCGCCTGCAGTTCGACATGGACTCGGTCGTGGCCGAAATCGAGCAGCGGCTGGAAAGCTACGCCGAGCCAATCGAGGTCGCCGTGCTCGGCTGCGCGGTCAACGGCATCGGCGAGGCCTCGCATGCGGACTTCGGCATCGCCGGGGCCAAGAACGAGGGCCTGATCTACGCCCACGGCAAGCCGCTGCGCAAGGTGCCACAGGAGAAGCTCGTCGACACGCTCTTCGAAGAGATCGACAAATCGCTCGACCGCGGCACGGTCGAGTTCGACGAGAACGAGTCGCGCGAGGGCGCCGCCTGGCTGGCCAAGATCGAGGCCGAGAACGCCGGCGACCTGACGCCGGAGAAGATCGCGCGGATGGAGCACGAAGCGGCCGAAAAGGGCGAGTCGGACAAGGTCCTGCTCGACGAGGAGGCCTCACCGACTGCGGGGCGCCGCTTCACTCGAGCCTGAGGCCCTCCCCCTCAGTAAATAGACTCGCCGGAATGGCCTCGAAAGGAATCTCGCCGACCCGCGCAGAGGACTTTCCGGCCTGGTTTCAGAGCGTCGTGCGCGAGGCCGAGGTGGCCGAACTGGCGCATGTGCGGGGCTCGATGGTGATTCGGCCCTGGGGCTACGCGATCTGGGAGTTGATGCAGGCCGAGCTCGACCGCGAAATCAAGGCGAGCGGCGCCCAGAACGCCTACTTCCCGCTCTTCATCCCCCTCAGCTACTTCGAAGAGGAGGCCGAGCACGTCGAGGGCTTCGCCAAGGAGATGGCCGTGGTCACTCACCACCGGCTCGAAGAGGATCCCGCCGAAGCCGGCAAGCTGCGGCCGGGCGGGGAGCTGGCCGAGCCGCTGATCGTCCGCCCGACCTCGGAGACGATCATCGGCAAGTCCTTCGCGAAATGGATCAACTCCTACCGCGACCTGCCGCTGATGGTCAACCAGTGGGCCAACGTGGTGCGCTGGGAGATGCGACCGCGGGTCCTGCTGCGCACCACCGAGTTCCTCTGGCAGGAGGGCCACACCGCCCACGCCAGCGAGGAGGAGGCGCGGCGCGAGACCGAGGAGATGCTCGAGGTCTACCGGCGCTTTGCCGAGTCGTTCCTGGCAATGCCCGTCGTGACCGGCGAGAAGCCCGAGGAAGAGCGCTTCCCGGGCGCCGTGATGAGCCTCTCGATCGAGGCGATGATGCAGGACGGCAAGGCGCTGCAGGCCGGCACCTCGCATTACCTGGGACAGAGCTTCGCCGAGGCGGCCGAGATCGACTTCCTCGACAAAGACGGCGAGCGCCAGCTCGTCCACACCTCTTCCTGGGGTGTCTCCACGCGCCTGCTCGGCGCCCTGATCATGTCGCACGGCGACGACGTCGGCCTGCGCCTGCCGCCGACGGTGGCGCCGCAGCAGGTCGTCGTCATTCCGGTGCTGAGGGGCAAGGACGACGACGCCATCCGCGCCGAGGTGGAGGCCCTCGCCGCCGAGCTCCGCGAGGAGTCATTCCAGGGGAAGCCGCTGCGTGTGCTCGCCGACCTTCGCGATCGGGAGGGACAGGCAAAGCGCTGGGAGTGGACGAGGAAGGGTGTCCCCGTGATCATCGAAATAGGTCCCCGCGACCTCGACCAGGGTGTCGTCGCGGTGCGGCGGCGCGACGATGACGACCTTGGCATGGAGACCTTGCCGCGCGGTGAGACCGGCGCCAGCGTGGGGGCGATCCTCGAGCAGATCCAGACCCGCTATTTCGAACTCGCCGCGGAGCGCTTGGCCTCGAGGACGGCCCGGGAGATCAAGAGCGTGGAGGAATTCAGGGAATGGTTCGCCGGCGAGGAGGACGCTGCGTCCAGTGGCTTCGTCAGGGCCCCCTGGAGCGAAGCTGCGGAGTCAGCCTCGATCCTCGAAGAGCTTAAGGTCTCGGTTCGGTGCATTCCCTTCGACCAGCAGCTAGCGCCCGGCAGTACCTGCGTCCTCACCGGCAAGCCGGCGGCGGTCGAAGCGGTGTTCGGCAAGGCCTACTAGCGGCGACGCGGGCACCACGGGCATCCGATGAGTGACACGGCGCCCTTCGGTCGTGGCCGGGTCCGCCGGCTCTTCGGCCTCGATCGCAGCGGCCCGCCGCCGCGCCAGGTTCAAAAGGGCGAACCGCTCAACCCCTGGACCATCCCCAACGCGGTGGGCTATGTGCGGCTCGCCGCCCTGCCGCTCTTCCTCTGGCTCGCCTTCGAATCCGGCGACGGGCGCAGCGTCGCGGCCGCGATCGTCTTCTGGTTGATCGCCGCCGGCGACTATCTCGATGGCTTCCTCGCCCGGGTCACCGGTCAGTACAGCCGCCTCGGCTCGATCCTCGACCCACTTGTCGACCGCCTGACGATCCTCTCCGGTGCCGTCGTCTGCTGGAACTTCGAACTGCTGCCGCGCTGGGCCCTGGCGTTGCTCGCGATACGCGAGGTGGCGATGCTCGTGCTCGCCCAGTACGGCCTGCGTCACGGGGTCGAGATCCAGGTCAACTGGCCGGGCCGGATCTCGGTCTTCCCGATCATGGGGGGGATCTTCTTTGCCATGGTCTTCGCCGGCTGGGTGCCGTCGGCCCTGCTGATCGTCGGCCTCGGCTTCGCGATTGTGGCAACCGTGCTCTACGCCCAGACCGGCATACGCGAAGTCCGCGCCAGCCACAGCGGTGCAAGGTGACAGCCAGAACCCCTTAACCTTCAACCTTCAGTTGAACCTTGGCCCCGGCAACCTATAATCGTCCGACCGACCTCAGCAGGGGTCAAGACCCGCAACTAAGGAGTGAGATGGAGGACACCTTTCCCGATCTTGGTTCGCTCAGCGATGAGGAACTGAAGGACCTGATCGACAAGCTCACCGAGGAGGAGAACGAGATCTCCTACAAGCGCCGTGTCCTGCACGGCAAGATCGATATCTTGCGGGCGGAGCTGGTCAACCGGCTGCGGCAGAAGCGCGAGCAGGGCGAGTCGCTCTTCTCCGGCGATGACGTGGCGCAGCTGACCGAGATCCTCGCCGGTAAACAGCCGACTGCTGAGGATGATTCCGCCGCCTGAGCGGAGCCAGCACGATGGCCGTCCACTGTCCCGAATGCGGGTTCGTCAACCCCGAGGGCGCTAATTACTGCCAGAAGTGCGGTGCCTTCGTCGGCGGCCCGGCCGAGGGCGATGGTGGTGGCGGCGACGAACCGACGACGATGACCTACACCGTCGATGACACCGGCGAGATGCAGCCGGTCGACATCGACGAGACGGTCGAGCGCAGCGGCGCGGCGCTGGTGATCCGCGCCGGCGGCGGTCGCGCCGGCGAGAGCTTTCCGCTCAGCGAGGACCGGGTCAGCATCGGCCGCAGCCCCGACGCGGGGGTCTTCCTCGACGACGTCACGGTCTCGCGCAATCACGCCCTCTTGGTCCGCCGCCGCGACGGTCTCTACATCGACGACCTCGGCTCGCTCAACGGCACCTACGTCAACCGCCGCCGGATCGAGTCGCACCGTCTCGCCGACGGCGATGAGATCCAGGTCGGCAAGTACAAGCTGAGCTACCTGGAGAAGTAGGCGATGGCCGTTTCCGAGCAGCCCCAGCAGGCCCGCCAGCGCGACTCGCGCCCGCGCAAGGCGCTGACGATCGGCGCCGTCTGCAAGATCCTGCAGAGCGAGTTCGACGACGTCTCGATCTCGAAGATCCGCTACCTCGAGGACCAAAAGCTCTTGACGCCGCGGCGCACCGCCGGCGGCTACCGCCTCTACAGCCAGTCAGACGTGGAACGGCTGCGCACGATCCTGCGCCTGCAGCGCGACGAGTTCCTGCCGCTGCGGGTGATTCGCCAGGAGCTGGCAGCCGGTGGTGACTTCGTTCCCGCCGGCGGCAGCACGGAGAAGCGGCCCTCCAGTGGCGCCGTGCGGCGGGCGATCCTGGTCAACACCTCACGCGCGTACCTGACGCTCGACGAGGTGATCGAGGAGACCGGCGCGCGCGAGGAGCTGATCGCCGAACTGGAGAACTTCGGCATCGTCCAGCCTGAGAAACGCGAGGGCAAGACCGTCTACGACGAGACCGATCGCGAAGTGGTGCGCTCGGCCAACGAGCTCTCGCGGGTCGGCGTCGCCGCCCGCAACCTGCGCGTCTTCCGCTCCTCCGCCGACCGCGAGGCGAACCTGCTGGAAGCGCTGCTTGGTCCCTCGCTGCGCTCGCGCAACCCCGATCGCCGCAAAGAGGCATTGGAGAGCCTGGAGAGCCTGGCGGCGACGGTGAGCCACCTCAAGCACCTGTTGTTGGTCCGCGACCTGCGTCGCCTCGCCGGCGACTGACGGCCGCTCCGGTGCCCCGGGTCACCCGCCGACGCACGATCGCCGCGCCGCGCCCGGAGGTGTGGGCGCTGATCTCCGACCCCTACAGCCTGGCCCGCTGGTGGCCACGGACGATGCGGGTCGAGAGCGTCGAGGGGGAGGGGGCCGAGGCGCAGTGGACGAAGGTGCTCGGGACCGCCGAGGGACGCGGCGTGCGGGCCGATTTTCGCTGCCGCGATTACGCCGAGGGCGAGCGCTTCGGTTGGGAGCAGATGATCGAGGACACGCCCTTCAAACGGCATTTGAAGCGGTACGAGATCGATATCGCCCTCAGCGACGCGGCGGCCGGCACCGAGGTGACGATCGCGGCCGCGCAGACACTGCGCGGTCTCTCCCGACTCGGCTCGCCGATGATGCGACGTGGCCAAGGAGCCTTGCTTGACGAAGCGCTTGAGGGACTCGAGCGGGCCCTGGGCGGTGACGGGTGAGCGTGGCGAGTTACCCCCCCTCTGAGGGAGGGAAAGTCGCCAAGCCCCCACGTCGCGACTCGAAGTGGTGGGGGTGGGGGGATCCCTCGATCACGCCTGAGCTCGATGGGCCGGCGCTGGAGACCCTGCGCGAGCGCATCGGCGAGCTGCGACCCACATCGCCACTTCCGGCGCTCGAAGATTTCGATCTGCCGCCGGCTCAGACGCTGCCACCCGCACTAATCGAGGCCGTTGGCAAGGAGAACGCCTTCACTTCTGCCGAGGATCGCTTGCGCCACGCAACCGGCTGCGGCTACGTCGATCTTGCCCGCCTGCGCTCCGGCAGGCTCGACACTGCGCCGGACGCCATTGTCCTGCCAGCCGATGCGGCCGAGGTGAAACGCGTTCTGGAAGTCTGCGCGACGGAGGGCGTCGCGGTCGTCCCCTTCGGCGGCGGCACCAGCGTGGTCGGCGGGGTCGAGCCGATGCGCGGAGGCCACGAGCGCGTGATCAGCCTCGACCTGGCTCGCCTGCGGGGTGTCGAGGTCGACTCCCGCTCACTCACCGCCCGCCTCGGCGCCGGCCTGCGCGGGCCCGAGGCCGAAGCTGAGTTGGGCAATCATGGCCTCGTGCTCGGCCACTACCCGCAGTCCTTCGAGTACGCCACGATCGGCGGCTTCGCCGCCACTCGCTCGGCCGGGCAGGCCTCGAGTGGCTACGGGCGCTTCGACTCGCTGGTCAGCTCGGTGCGCCTGATCGCTCCCGCCGGCGACCTGGAGACGCTGGCAACACCGCATACCGCTGCCGGACCGGCGCTGCGGGAGCTGGTGATCGGCTCCGAGGGGGTTTTCGGGGTCATCCCTGACGTGACCGTACGAGTGCGACCAGCGCCGAAGCAGCGCCGCTACGAGGCCTGGATGGCGGAGAGCTTCGAGGCGGGGGCGGAGATCGTACGAGCGCTGGCGCAGGGGCCCGGACTGCCCGACGTGATCCGGATCTCCGACGAGGAGGAGACCGAGGTCTCGCTGGCGCTGTCGGGTCCGCGCGGCCTCGCCGGCAGTCTTTTCGGCGGCTACCTGGGCCTGCGTCGCCGTCGTGGCGGCTCCCTGGTCATCGTCGGCTTCGAGGGTGAGGAGGAGTCGGTCGCCCGGCGACGGGCACTGAGCGCGCGCGCGTTGCACCGCGGCGGCGCCGCCTACCTCGGGCAGTCGGCTGGCCGCTCGTGGGAGCACGGTCGCTACCAAGGCCCGTATCTTCGCGACACCCTGATGGGCATGGGGGCGATGGTCGAGACGCTCGAGACCTCGCACACCTGGACCGAGCTTTCCGGGCTGCACGCTGCAGTCGGCGGCGCGATTCGCGACTCACTGGCCGCACAGGGAACGCCGGGCTTGGTCTTCTGCCACCTCTCACACGCCTACGCCGACGGCGCCTCGCTCTACTTCACCTTCATCTCGCGCTCGCGCGAGGGCGCCGAGGTCGATCAGTGGCGTCAGGTCAAGCGGGCCGCCTGTGAGGCGATCGTCGCCAGCGGCGGCACGATCACCCACCACCATGCCGTCGGCCGCGACCACGCTCCCTACATGGAGGCCGAGGTTGGTCGCACCGGACTGGACGTGCTGGGCGCGGTCAAGCAGCAACTCGATCCAGCCGGGATCATGAACCCCGGCAAGTTGATCATCTAAACGCGTTCGGCTCTATTTGCCACTGGCGCTGCCGCCGGCGCCGACCAGGGGCCCGGTGATCTTGCCGCTCAGCACTGGCGTGCCGGTGTAGGCGGATTCCTTCTTGGTTTTGCGCGCTTCGGCGATCGCGGCGCTGAGCTGGCTGTCGGAGGTGCGGGTCACTTCGATCTCGTCGAAGGCACCACGCGCCACCAACACCAGCACTGTCGGCGGCACTTCGAAGCGGGCCGCCAGCTGACCGGAGTCTTTGACCTTGACGGTGCCGACCGGGACCATCGCCTGGCCCGAGTGCGAGAGCCAGACCGCGTAGGACTCGCCGTCGCTCGACGGTTCAAGTTCTTCGCCCGTCACCTGCAGCAGCACCTTTTTCTTGAAGCGCCCGAAGATCGCCTGGCCGCTGGCGTCGCTGCCGTCATCAGCGCTGAGGGTCGCCTGGGTCAAGTTTTTATTTTCAGCCTGCGCGCTTGCGTTTTCCGCCAGGGCCGCTTCGCCGGAGGTGGTGTCCGAGGAACTCGAGCCGCCGCCGTCGCCACCGACGATCAGCACGATCACGAGCGCAATGACCACCAGCGCGCCGGCGCCGAGCCCAATCAGCGCGCCGCGGTCTTTGGGGACTTTGAGGCTGGGAATCTGGGTAGAGCGTTTTTTGGTCGCCGCAGGTTTGGGGCCTGGCTCCCCAACAGATTTTGCTGGGGCAGGTGGAGATGGCGTCGGCTCCTCGGCGGCGGGTGTTGGTGGAGGCTCTGCTGCCGCGGGGGGCTCAGGCGCGGAAGGTGGTGGGGGAGCGGGCGCGGCGGGAGGCTCAGGCTGCGCCTCGGACGCCGGCGGCTCCTCGACCTCGGCGAGCGCCTCTTTGACGCGCTCGCGCACTTCCTCGACGCTGATTCCCATCAGCGCTGCCATGTCGTCGTAACCCTCCTCGCGCTGCGCGAGCAGGCGAAGCATTGCCTTCTGGTCGTCGGTCAACCCCACCGATCGGGAAGCCTACGCGAGCCGCTCCCGGCAAGGGAGTGCCTGAGGTTAAGCTGGCAGCGATGAGCGATGACCCGCGCGGCCTGCTTTCCCATTTCGACGCCCTGTTGGGCACGGAATGGCTGGACGATGACCCGGACCACGCGCGCGTGCGACTGCCGATGCGAGACGAGCTGCGCCAGCCCGTCGGCCTTCTGCACGGCGGCGTGATCTCGAGCCTGGTCGAGAGCGTTTGCTCCCGCGCTAC
This sequence comes from uncultured Solirubrobacterales bacterium, assembly GCA_963732225.1. Lineage (GTDB taxonomy): Bacteria > Actinomycetota > Thermoleophilia > Solirubrobacterales > 70-9 > VRUE01. Next base: position 232,440 of record CAVSYR010000005.1, on the reverse strand, counting down.
CGCCCTCGCGGTCGTTCCCAACGGGATGATGGCGATGGGCCAGTCGATCAGCGTCAACTTCATCCGCCCGGTGACTGAGGGTCACGCCGAAGTCCAGGCCAAGGCCCGCCACCGCGGCAGGACCACCTGGATCTGGGAAGCCGAGGTCCACGACGCCGAGGACCGTCTCTGCGCCCTCGCCCAGATGACGATCGCGGTGCGGCCGATTCCTTAGTGTTGCGATTGAAGGGCGCACGCCAAGTGTGCCCTCGAGTCACTCCGGGCCGATTCCATCGCCACATCCATTGCGCTTCCCCCAACTCGAAGGCCTGCCTGGTTGAGGAAATAGAAAATTTTGTCGGATATCTCCTTGATCTCGTCTAGTTGCGTGAGAAAATCTTAGCTAGGCAGGAAACAACAGACGGGAGTAAGAAATGTCTCGTTCAAGATTCCGACTACTGGGCATTGGTGTTGTGATATTCAGCCTAGGGGCCATCGGCTCAACCACGGCCCACGCAGAAGTAGGAGCACAATGGTTACTCGCTAAATTCGGTGTCACAGTAGAATTAATCGCCTTCTTACCCGCCAAGATAGAACTTCGAACTGATACCAGTGAGATTCTACATTCAAAAATTTCCGGAGTTGCTGTCTTATTCGAATGCTCCACAATCACCGCCGTAAACGTCATGCTGCTAGCAAATGGATCTATTGGCGAAAAAGCAGGGTCTGTCAAAGGGTCAAAAGCCAAATTCAGTGGCTGTATAACTAAACTAAATGGATCTACATCTACTCCATGCAAACCGGTGGCTGGGGGCATTGAAAACGGCGTGATCAATACCAGCTCCGGCCACGGTTTAATTGTGTTACACGAATTAGTCAGCGGCGTTAGGCACGCACTCGTTCAATTTTTACCAGATAGCGGGGAAACAATCGCTACCGTAGAAATGGATAACGAATGTTCAATCGGGAGCAAAGTTAAAATCATCGGGAAATTCTTCCTCCAGGACTTTACCAATGCTGCATTTTCAATACATGCACTCAATCATTTATTTCAGACAGGTCCGTTAACAGAATTGTGGACAATCAGTAAAACGCCTGAACATATGGTGAGCACGTTAGGCAGTGCATTTGCCTCCCTCGACGGTGAACACATAGGCTTGTTTTGGAGCGGAGACCCCGCATAGCCACGGGCACATTGTGATCTTCCCTCCGCGCCAGCGCGGAGGGAAGATCGCAGCCGCTCTACTGGTGGTCAATACGTTGTCGTCTTGATGCTACGCGGAGGGAGGATGGTGACTAGTCGCCGAAGCGATTCGTGATGGGCAGGCGCCTGTCACGGCCGAAGGCCTTCGGGGTGATCCGGATGCCTGGCGCGGCCTGGCGCCGCTTGTACTCGGAGCGGTCGACCATGCGCACGACCTCGTCGACCACCTCGGCGGGCAGCCCGGCGGCGATCATCTCCTCGCGACCTTGGTCGCGCTCGACGTAGGACTCGAGGATCTGGTCGAGCAGCTCGTAGGGGGGGAGGGAGTCGCTGTCGAGCTGGTCAGGCCGCAGCTCGGCCGAGGGCGCCCGGTCGATGACCGAGGCCGGGATCAGCTCCCGCCCGGCGCTCTGGTTGCGGTGGCGGGTCAAGTCGTAGACGAGCGTCTTCGGCACGTCCTTGATCGCCGCGAAGCCACCGGCCATGTCGCCGTAGAGGGTCGCGTAGCCGACCGACATCTCGCTCTTGTTGCCGGTGGTGAGGATCAGCCAACCGTGCTCGTTGGAGAGCGCCATCATCATGTTGCCGCGAATGCGCGCCTGGATGTTCTCGGCGGCGACACCTCCGTTTGCGCTGTTGAACGAGTCGGCGAGGGCGCTCTCGTACTCCGCCATCGCCGCCTCGATCGGGATCTCGAGCAGCTCGACGCCGAAGTTGGCGCCGATATTCCGCGCGTCCTGCTGTGTTTCAGGGCTCGAATGCGGCGAGGGCATGACCACGCAACTGACGTTCTCGGGCCCGAGCGCATCGACGGCCAGCAGCGCGACCAGGGCGGAGTCGATTCCACCCGAGAGCGCCACGCCGACGTGACCGAAGCCGTTCTTGCGCACGTAGTCGCGCAGGCCGAGCGTCAGCGCGGCGTAGACCTCGGCGATGTCGGAGAGCGGCGCGGTGAGATCGGTGGGAGCAGGGGAGGGAACCTCGCAGACCAGCAGCTCCTCCTCGAACTGGGCGGCGCGGGCGAGCACCATGCCCTCGGCGTCGACGACGAAGCTGTGGCCGTCGAAGACCAGCTCGTCCTGGCCGCCGACCAGGTTGCAGAAGACGAAGGCGGCGCCGTAAGCGCGGGCGCGCTCGGCGAACATCGCTTCGCGCTCCCTGCCCTTGCCGCGGTGATAAGGCGAGCCCGAGGGATTGGCGATCAGGGTGGCGCCCTCCGCGGCCTCGCTCTCGGCCGGCGGACCGGGCACCCAGACGTCCTCGCAGACGGTCAGGCCAACGCGGGTGCCACCGAGCTCGATCGTCGCCGGCTCGCTACCCGGGACGAAGTAGCGCTGCTCGTCGAAGACCGAGTAGTTGGGCAGACGGTTCTTGCGGTAGATCGCCTGCACGGCGCCGTCGGCGAGCACGGCGAGCGAGTTGTGGGCGTGGCGGAAGTCGCCGCCGCCGGCGACCGGCTCGGCAAAGCCGACCAGCGCGGTCGTGCCGCGGACAGCGCCGGCAAGCTCCTCGATCGCGCGCTGACTTGCGGCGACGAAGTGCCGCTTCAGGTAGAGGTCCTCGGCCGGGTAGCCGGGGATGCAGAGCTCGGGGAAGATCGTCAGCTCGGCGCCCTCGGCTTCGGCGCGGCCGATCCACTCGCCGACCTTCGCCGCGTTGCCGTCGATGTCGCCGACGGTGGGGTCGATCTGGGCCAGGGCTACGCGCACGTCGGTGTCCTCACGGGAGTCAGGGCTGAAGTATCGCCGCCGGACGCTGAGCGCGCCTGTAGATTGCCGCGCGTGCGGTCCCGCTGGCGGTTGATAGGAGCATCGCTGGCGTCCCTCGCCGTTCTCGCTGCCGTGCCCGCAAGCGCCAGCGCCGGCAGCCAGTGGTTCTTCCACGCTCCAGCGGCGCGACCGACCGATCATCCCGATCCAAATCGCAACGCCTACACCGTGCCCGAGGCGCCGCGTTCGCCCGCCTGCACGCCCAACTTCTGCGTGCACTGGGTCGCCGAGGGCATCGACGCCCCCAAACTCACCGACAGCGACGGTGATGGCATCCCCGACTACGTCGAGCGGGTGCAGGCGGTGGCCGAACACGTCCACACGATCGAGAACGGCAAGCTCGGTTGGCGCGAGCCCCGCTCCGACGGCCGCAAGGGCGGTGGCAACGGCAAGACCGACATCTACCTGGATGAGATCGGCGGCGCGCTATTCGGCTACGCGGCGCCGGACCGTGGCCAGAGCACGAAGGGCCACCGGCTGCCGCGCCGCCTGCACGGCTATCTGGTGCTCGACAACGACTACGCCCCGAGTGAGTTCCCCGGCACCACGCCCGAGCATGACCTCGAGGTGACGCTCGCCCACGAGTACAACCACATCCTTCAGTTCGGCTACGACGCTTACCAGGATGCCTGGTTTGCCGAGTCGAGCGCGGTCTGGATGGAGGACGAGGTCTACAACGGCATCAACGACTACCTGCGCTACGTGCGGCGCTGGGTCAAGCGCTACGACACGCCGCTGACCGCGAACTCGATCAAGGAGTACGGCTCGGCGGTCTGGAACAAGTGGCTGGCCCACCGCTACGGACGCGCAATCGTGCGCAACGCCTGGGCGCGTGCTGTGCACACCAGGCCGGGCGGCTTCTCCGTCGCGGCCTACAACTCGGCGATCGAGGCCGCCGGCAACTCGGACTTCAGCCGTGACTTCGCCCGCTTCGCCCGCGACCTGCCCGAGTGGCGCACCGACACGGTCTTCCCCGAGGGCGACTCGTACCCCGACGTCTCGCGCCAGGGCAGCCTGCCGCTGAATGGCCACGTCCTCGCTCGCTCCCTCAACCACACCACCTTCCAACTGCTTCGCGTACACGCGGGAGGTGGCCGCACGATCGCCGTCTACGCCGTTGCCCCACGAGGAGTCGCGGCCGGCCTTGCCCTAGTCGGGCGAACCGGCAGCGAGCGCCACGGTCACGTCGTCAGCACTCTCAGCTTCAAGCAGAACGGCGGTCCGATGGTCGTCCACCTGGCCCATCCCGGCCGCTTCAAGCGCCTCACCGCGGTACTGGTCAACGCCGACACGAGTGCCTCGGGCTTCAGCGCCCGCCGGCTCGACTGGGCCTACTTGACCGACAGCGCGCCGTTCCGCGTCTCGGCGCGGCTGCTGCCCTGAGAGCCGGTGGCAGCGGCTCCGGCGATCTCGGCGATCGCCCCTTCGAGGTCGAGGCCGAAGCTGTCGAGGTCGTCCATCGCGTCGTAGTCGCCGATCAGGCCGAAGTCGACCTGGCCGTTGTAGGACATGATCCCGACGCAGAGCGCCTGGCGGCGGGCCAGTGGCACCATCGGGAAGATCGATTCCATTTCCCGTCCCAAGACGAAGAGCGGGAACTGGGGGCCGGGCACGTTGGTGACGACGAGGTTGAAGAAGCGCTGTGCCGGCTGCAGGCGGGCGGCCTGCGAGGCGATCGTGGTCGGGGCGAAGTCGACGATACGGGTGAGGATCTCGGCGCCGACGGCTTGGCCGGAGCCCTTGAGGTCGCCCATGATCTCGCTGACCAGATGTAGCCGCCGCACCGGGTCCTCGCACCAGATCGGCAGCGGCGCCATCATTGCCGAGATGCGGTTGCCTAGCGCGCCGCGCTCCTCCTCGGCGCGAACGCTGACCGGCACCATCGCCCTCATCTCGAGGTCCTCGGTGTCGTGGCCGCGGGCGCGCAGGTAATTGCCGATCGCGCCGGCGACGACCGAGAGGATGACGTCGTTGACCGTGCCGCCGTGCTGGTCCTTGATCCGCTTCAGCGCAGCGAGGTCGCTGCGGACGAAGGCGACGCGGCGGTGGGGGCCGATCTCGACGTTGAAAGGCGTCGAGGGAGCCGCCATGCCGGCGCTGACCATCTTGCCGGTGGCGCCGACTCCGCGCAGGACCTGGCGCGGTCCGCGCAACGCCGCCCGCACGCCGCGGACGATCTCCTGCGGACTGGTGGTGCGCTCGCGCAGGGCGTCGCTGAGCAGTTTGAAATCGGTCGGCTCGGGCCGCGGCGCCCACTTCGGCGGCAGCGCCGGCGGGTTGTCCGGTTCCTTCTCGACGTCGAAGAGCACAGTGGTGATGTCGACGCCGGAGACACCGTCGACCAGTGCGTGGTGGCTCTTGCCGACGATCGCGAAGCGGTCGCCATCTAGCCCCTCGACCAGCCACAGCTCCCAGAGCGGCTTGCTGCGGTCGAGCTGCTGGGAGAAGATCCGCGCGGCGAGGTTGCGCAGCTGCTCCTCGGAGCCCGGCGCCGGCAGCGCGGTTTGGCGCACGTGGTACTCCATGTTGAGGTGCGGATCGTCGACCCAGACCGGTCGGCCCTGGCCGAAGGGGACGAAGCGAAGCTTCTGGCGGAAGCGCGGCACCAGGTGCAACCGCGAGGCGATGTGATCGCGGAACTCACCGATGCTCGGCGCCGGTCCCTCGAAGACGCTGGTCGAGGCGACGTGCATGTGGGCGCCGGCGCGCTCCATGTGCAGGAATGACGAGTCGAGTCCGGTCAGTCTGTCAGCGCTCACCCGAGCAATCTTCGCACACGTTCCAAGGGCTTTTGCGGAGCCGGGGCGAGCGCTTCAGGCGGTCAGGCCGAGCTGCAGCTGATCGCGTTCCTCTTCGGGCTCGACTGGCTCTTCGGCTTCGCTCTCGAACGAGGCGACCCGCACACCGAGCAGGCGCACCGGCCGGGGCGGGTCATAGGCGCGCAGCAGGTCTAGAGCGATCGGCCCGACCACGGCGAGGTCATTGGTCGCCTCGGCGACGCTGTGCGAGCGGGTGACGTTGGTCCAGTCGTCGAGGCGCACCTTGATCCCGATCGATCGCCCGCGCAGCTCGCGCTTGCGCAACCGCCGGCAGAGCTCCTCGGAGAGATGCTGGAGGTGGGCCTCGAGCTCGGCACGGTCGTCGACGTCGACGTCGAAGGTCGTCTCCGCCGATTGCGACTTGGTCTCGCGCACGACCGTCACCGGCGTCTCGTCTTCGAGCTGGGCGCGCCGATGCAGCCAGCGCCCCTGCCGCGGCCCGAAGGCGGCCTCGAGCATCTCGGGATCCCGAGCGCACAACTCAGCCAGCGTGCGGATGCCCATTCCGCCGAGCTTGGTCACGGTCTTCGGCCCGATGCCCGGGATCAGGCCCGGCGACTCGCCCGCAAAACGCTCCAGCGCTTCCTCGCGCGAGAGCACGACCAGGCCGGCTGGCTTACCCAGCTCACTGGTGATCTTGGCCAGCATGCGGCTCTCCGAGATGCCGACCGAGCAGGTCAGCCCGGTCTGCTCGCGGATCTCGCTGGCGATCCGCCGCATCGTCGCCTTCGGCGAGAAGAGCCCGGTTAGGTCGATGTAGGCCTCGTCGAGCCCGACCACCTCGACCGTCTCCGCATTGCTCCGCAGCACCTCCATCACCCGCACCGAGGCCTCGCGATAAGCGGTGAAGTCCGGCGGCAGGTAGACCGCATCGGGCAGCCGCCGCCGCGCCACGGCGGCCGGCATCGCCGAGTGAATCCCGGCAAGCTTGCGCGCCTCATAGCTCGCCGTCGTCACCACCGCCCGCGGCCCCGAGCCGCAGACGATGACCGGCTTCCCCTTCAGCTCCGGCCGCCGCCGCAGCTCGACCGACGCGTAGAACGCGTCCATATCGAGGTGGGCAACGGTCCGCTCAAAAGCCACGATCCGATGGTAGGAGGGAGGGAAGACGACGATTCAGACGCCGCAGGGCGGGTAGCGTGTCGGCATGACAGACGTCACTCACAGCAAGATCGACGACCTCGACGCGATCGACGGCTACTTCGAGAAGGTCTCGATGGTCCAGGTCGCCGCGGGACTTGGCATCAGCGCCTTTGGCATCTCGATCGTCGACCTCGACCCCGGCGCCGACGAATACCCGGAGCACGATCACTCCGAGGACGGTATCGGCGGCGAGATGTTCGCTAAGCGGCCGCAGCAGCTGGGCCAGGAAGAGGTCTACGTTGCGCTGTGTGGATCAGGGACCCTAGAAGCGGACGGTGAGCAATACGAGCTCAGCCCCAATCACATCGTTCGGGTCGGCCCTTCGGTCAAGCGCAAGGTCACGCCGGGGCCGGACGGGCTACGTCTGCTGGCGCTAGGCGCCACGCCGGGCGAGCCCTACGACGCAGCCGGCTCGCTCTGAGGGCGCGGGCCGACCTCGACTTCGTATAGCGCTTCGTTTGCACTTTTCACGTACTTGACCGTCTCTTCGATGATCTCTCGCCCGTCGTCGGGGATGTCATCTGCCTCAATCGCGTTTTCCCCTCCGATACTGGCCAGCATGACCTCGATCCGCTCGACGGAACCCATTGCGATGGCTACCTCTTCCCATCTCTCCCGCGGCAGAGAGCCGGCCAGCACCGATCGGTGCTCCCGCCAATACTCGAGGGGCAAGGCGAACTCTGGCTGCCACCCCGATTGCAACACCGTTTCCAGGGTGCTGCCAGCCAAGATGAGGTCCTCTCTGACCAAACGCGCGGCGACCCTCTTTTCGTGCCGCTCCCGCCGATGCGTGAAAAACCATGTAGAGGCACCGGAGGCCAGTGCGCCGACGATCACGCCAAGGAATCCGAATAGAGCGACAAGCACGCTTTTGATCGTCTCTCGTCGTCCGGACGTCACGGAGGCCGGCGTAAACTCCACCTCATGGCTTCTCCTGAGGCGAAGAACCTCGAGGCGATCTCCAAGGCGATCGACCAGCACAACTCCAGCTGCCCCTTCCCGGCGGCTGAGGTTCGGATGAACCCGTTCGAGGTCGAACGGTTGGGCTGGGATCACATCCGGGGACTGCCGGTGGTGCCGGATGCCGAGATCGGCACGGGACGGTTCCGGATCGTCTGCTCGCGCGACCTCGACGGCGAGGGGCTCGAGGAGACCGAGGCGATCGGCCAGGAGATCGAGACCGTCGTGCCGGTCGTCAATAACTAGACGCTATTCCAGAAGTCGAGGCCGAGACCGGAGAGCCAGCGCTGGGCTTCGGAGTTGAGCTGAGTCAGCTCGTTGGTCCAGATCAGCACGCCCATCGCGATCAGGATCACGCCGCCGGTGGCGACGATCGCTTGGTAGTGGCGCTTGACCGCGGTGAAGGCGGTGGTCATGCGCGAGAAGGCGATCGCGGTGAGCAGGAAGGGGATCGCCAGGCCGGCCGAGTAGACGACGAGGAGCAGGGCGCCGTGGGCGGCTGAGCCCGAGAGAGAGGCGGCGGTGAGGATGGCGCCGAGGGTCGGCCCGATGCACGGGGTCCAGGCAATCGCGAAAGCGGCGCCGGCGACGATCGGCCCGCCCCTGCCGGCGCGCTCGAGCAGGGCGTCGACGTGCCACTCGCGGTTGAGGCGGGTGACGAAGAGTGAGGAAACGAAGAGGACACCCATGGCGATGATCAGCGCCGCCGCGATCTTGCTGAGCAGCTCTTCGTGGTCCTGGAAGGCGGAGCCCAGCGCCGTCGCGGTCAACCCCTCGGCGACGAAGATGGCGGAGAAGCTAGCGACGAAGAGCAGGCTGGGGGCGAGGATTCGCCGCCAACCCGCGGTCTCCAGCTCGGCTGCGGAGACGCCGCTTACCGCCGAGAGGTAGCCCGGAACCAACGGCAGCACACAGGGGGAGAGGAAGGAGACGACCCCCGCGGCCAGGGCGGCAAAGATGCCCACTCCGGCAGCCGGGTCGGTGCTCAAGGCGGCGAAAAGCACGGCCCACCAGGGTACTTGGGGCGCCTTATCGCATGCTTCTGCTCCTAAGATCGCTCCCGTCTCTGTCCGGGAACGAAAGGAGTTCGATCGTGCACTTAGCCCTGCGTAAGCCGCTTCTCGTCTGTTTCGCCCTGATCCTCGCCGCCTCACTGCTTGCCCTACCGGCGGCCGCGTCGGCCGCCGACAAGGACTGCGCCAACTTCAGGAGTCAGCGAACCGCCCAGTTCTTCTTCCTCAAGCACGGTGGTCCGCAGGAAGACCCCGACCGCCTCGACGGCGACAACGACGGCGTCGCCTGCGAGGACAACCCGTGCCCCTGCTATCGCCGCAAGCACCTCCCGTACGCCCTGACCTTCGCCCTCGCCGCCGCCGACGGCGAGAGACTTGCGGCGTGGAGCTCTTCAACGCCGCCGGCACTGCCAGTCGCCTAAGGGCGTCGCCGCTACTGGCGATCGGGCCGAGCCAGCCCGGGCCGGCACTGCGCCGCGGCGCCCTGGTCGCGATCCCGGTCGGGCTGGCGCTGCTGTTGGAGCTCGGGCTGAGCAGCGCCAGCAAGGGGGCGATCGGAACCGGCGCCCTGCTTGCCGGCTTCCCGGCGCTCGATGCGCCCGCGCGCACCCGGGCCGCCTGGCAGGCGGCGGTGGCGCCGCTGATCGGCCTTGCCGCGGCACTTGGCGTGCTCACCGGATCGAGCGCCTTGCCGGCGATCCTCGCGATCGCGCTCGTTGGGGCCGCGGCTGGCTACTGCTTCTCCGTCTCGCTGCGCTTCTCGATCGCGGGACTCTCGGTCGCGCTAGCGCTGGTGATTGCCCAGGACCTGCCGCTTGACCTCGGCGACATCGGGGCGGCCTTCCTCCTCGCGACGGCGGGAGGGTTGTTGCAGGCGGCCTTCTCCGCTTGCGTCTGGATCGCCGGCGACCGCGGCGAGGAGAGTGGGGCAGAGGGATGGAACACCCGCGCCGCCCTCGGCGCCCTGCGCTCGAACCTGAACCTGAGCTCGACCAGCTTCCGGCACGGGCTGCGATTCGGCGGCGCCCTCGCCGCCGGCGTCTCGGTCTACTGGCTGATCGGGATGCACGAACACGGCTTCTGGATTCCGCTGACGATCCTCTTCGTCCTGCGTCCCGAGAAAGAAGAGACCTTTCGCCGCCTGATCCTGCGCGCGGTCGGGACGGCGGTGGGGCTGGTGCTGGCCACGGCGCTGGCCGAGTGGCTCGGCGGCAGTGGTGTAGCCGTGGCGGTTGCCCTGACGATCGCGACCGCCTTCGCCTACGGCCTGCTCACCGTCCAGTACGCGCTCTTCACCGCCGCGATCACTACCTATGCGGTGCTACTCGCCGACTCGATCGGGGAGGGGGCGCTGCACGCGGCGGGCCAGCGCGCGCTTGCCACGGTTATCGGCATCGCGATCGCCGGCGCGTCGTTCCTGTTCTGGCCCAACCCGGTCGACACACAAGCGCCCTTGGCTGCAAGCCCAGAGCTTGATTGAGCCAGCACATCGCAAGATACTCACCCTAGGCCGGCAGAAACGTACCCCGGCCCGCATCACAACCGTAACCAAGAGTGAGAGGAAGCAAGCATGAGCGCAACGCGCAGATTCAGGGTTTCCTGCCTGTACCTGATTACCGCCCTCGGCCTGATGGCGGCGACTGCCACCGGAGCACAAGCTAAAGGCGATTGGAGAATCGAAGGAGCGAACACTGCCGCCACGGTTGAATTTACCGTGGAAAAAGACGGGACCAGAGATTTCAAACTCTTATCGACCACCGGCGCGGTGGACGTGGAAATCTTATGCCAGGAAATAGTCGTCGATGACGGCTTACTCTTCCCGCCCAAAAAAGAAACGGAAAGCGGTAAAGCCTTAGCCGTCTTCTTATTCTCCCAGTGCAAAACATTCATTGCTGGATCGGAATCCCCTCCGTGCAAACCCGCTGAACCGTTTGTCTTCAAAGTCAAAGGCTTATTGATCAAACACAACAAATTGACGTACATCCTCTTCGAACCCGATGAAAATGGCGTCTTTGGCACCCCGGTCTTTGGCGAAGAATGCATGCTGATCTCGGCTGGCGTCACGGGCCGCTACGTCGTCGAAGACGGAAACGAACCGCTTGAAAACGAAGCAGTCAAACACTTACTCGTTCCAGCTCCCTCGGCCTTATTCGCCGGCCAGAACGAAGGCGGTGTGGTTTTACCCAACTCGGTGATGTTCTTTGGAATCCATCCGGCAAAAATCGATCTCAGCCTGTGGTTCAAGCTGAGCGGCGGAAACGCCGGCAAGAAATGGAGTGGCCTGGCTTTATGAGGATGACCCGCTAGACAATCGGTCGTGCACCGGACCTGGGGCTTCCCGGTCTGGTGCATGGCTGACTACAGCCAGCCGACGCGCTTGAAGCGCCGGTACAGGGCGAAGCAGACCAAGGCGATCAAGATCAGCACGGTGAAGTAGCCGTAGCGCCAGTGCAGCTCCGGCATGTGGTCGAAGTTCATCCCGTAGATGCCGGCGACCATGGTCGGCACGGCGGCGATCGCGACCCAGGCCGAGATCTTGCGCATGTCCTCGTTCTGGCGCACCGAGACCTGGGTCAGGTTCGCCTGCAGGGCGCCGTTGAGCAGCTCGCGGAAGCCAGCGACGCGTCCAGTCACCCGCTGCAGGTGATCGTGGACATCGCGAAAGTAGTCATCGAGGGCGCTGGGAATCGCTTCGAACTGGCCTTCGCTGATCTCATCGACGGCTTCGAGCAGGGGGGAGACGACCCGGTAGAGGTCGAGGACCTCGCGCTCGAGTTTGTAGATCTGCTGGACCGGGTTGGCCCGCTCGGAGGAGAAGACCTCGCGCTCCACCGCCTGGATCTCGCCGTCGACCGCCTGGGCAACGTCACCGTAGTCATCGACCACGTGGTCGAGGATCGCGTAGAGGACGACACCGGTGCCGTGGGCAAGCAGGTCAGGGCGGTGCTCGACCCGCTCCCTGACCGAGCTCAGCCCGCCCTCGCCGTGGCGGACGGTGATGATGAAGTTGGAGTTGACGAAGAGCAGTAGCTCCCCAACTTCCACGGCGTGGCTGGGGTCGGGTCGGTTGACCGTCTTGACTACGACCAACAGGGTGTCGCCGAAGAGCTCGACCTTGGGCCGCTGTTGGGCCTTGACCGCGTCCTCGACAGCGAGCTCGTGCAGGTCAAACTGGCGGGCGATAACCCCGAATTCCTCCGCCGAGGGTTCGGCGACGCCGAGCCAAACGAAGGCGTCCTCGGCACGCGATGCCTCATGAGCCTGCTCGAGACTGAGCTTCCCGTCCCGCCGCCGGCCCTTCTCATAGACGCCGCAATCAACGATCACTGAGCCCAGTATCGCCACCGCACCGGTCCGACCGGTAGATTTCCTGGCTGACCAGCCAAACCGCGGCAGGCGCCCGCGGCGACACAGGAGCAGACTTTGAGCAACCGCACGTTCGTGATCGGGGTCGGGATGACCAAGTTCGAGAAGCCCGGCACCAAGGATGGCGACTACCCCGACTGGGCCAAGGAGGCGGGGGAGAAGGCGCTTGCCGATGCCGGCATTCCCTACGAGGACGTGCAGCAGGCCTTCGCCGGCTACTGCTACGGCGACTCGACCTACGGCCAGCGGGCGCTCTACCAGCTCGGCCTCACCGGGATCCCGGTCGTCAACGTCAACAACAACTGCTCGACCGGCTCCTCGGCGCTGTTCCTGGCCCGTCAGGCGGTCAAGGGCGGTCTCGTCGACTGCGCCATGGCGCTCGGCTTCGAGAAGATGGAGCCCGGCAGTCTCGGCGTCAAGTACACCGACCGCACCAACGCACTCGACAAGCACGCGATGCGAATGTTTGAGATCCGCGACCCCGAGCAGTCGCCGCCAGCGCCGCAGATGTTCGGCAACGCCGGCCGCGACCACATGCAGAAGTACGGCTCCAACCCCGATCACTACGCCTGGATCGGCTGGAAGAACCACAAGCACTCGGTCAACAACCCTTACGCCCAATTCCAGGACGAGTACTCGCTTGAGGACATCAAGGGCGCGCGGATGATTCACGACCCGCTGACCAAGCTACAGTGCTCGCCCACCTCCGACGGCTCGGCCTGCGCGATCGTCGCCTCCGAGCGCTACGTCGAAGAGCACGGCCTCGGCGACCGGGCGATCGAGATCGCCGGCCAGTCGATGGTCACCGACCTCAGCTCGACCTTCGCCGAGGACACCGACTGCATGAAGATCGTCGGCTCCGACATGTCGAAGCAGGCCGCAAACGAGGCCTACGCCGAGGCCGGCGTCGCCGCCGCGGAAGTAGACGTCTGCGAGCTCCACGACTGCTTCAGCGCCAACGAGCTGATCACTTACGAAGCGCTGGGATTCGCCGCCGAGGGCGAGGCGCACAAGCTGGTCGAGGAAGAAGCGACCACCTTCGGCGGCAAGGTCGTCGTCAACCCCTCGGGCGGGCTGATCTCCAAGGGCCACCCGCTGGGCGCGACCGGGCTGGCGCAATGCTCGGAACTGACCTGGCAGCTGCGCGGCGAAGCCGATAAGCGGCAGGTCGAGGGCGCCAAGTTGGCGCTGCAACACAACATCGGCCTCGGCGGCGCCGCCGTGGTCACCGTCTACAAGCCGGCGGCCTAGCGGCCACCGAGAAGGAGGTCCCCGATGGCAAAGCAGCGGCAGTCCCTCAGTGGCAAGGTCGTGGCGATTACCGGCGGTGCGCGCGGGATCGGCAAGGCGACCGCGACGGCACTGGTGCGCAAGGGCTGCCGCGTCGCGATCGGCGACCTCGACCTCGAGCTGGCCGAGCGCACGGCGGGCGAGCTGGGCGGCGGCACAGTTGCGCTGCCCCTCGACGTCACCAACCGCGGCTCCTTCTCCGCCTTCCTCGACGCAGCCGAGCGCGAGCTGGGCCCACTCGACGTGGTCGTCAACAACGCCGGGATCATGCCGGTGACGCCCTTTGCCGAGGAGTCCGACGACTCACTCAAACGCCAGCTCGACATCAACATCTACGGCGTCATCGTCGGCATGCAGCTGGCGATCAAGCGCTTCCAGTCCCGCGGGCACGGCCACATCGTCAACCTCGCTTCGCAGGCCGGCAAGGGCGGCTTCCCGGGTATCGCCACCTACTCTGGCACCAAGCACGCCGTGGTCGGGATCAGCGAGGCGGCCCGGGCCGAGCTGCGTGGCAGCGGCGTCGAGATCGCCTGCGTGATGCCGACCGTGGTCAACACCGAGCTGACCGCCGGCGTGGGGCAGAGGCTGATCCGCCCGGTTGAGGCCTCCGACGTCGCCAATGAGATCGTCGACGCGCTGGAAGTGCCGCGCTTCGACGTCTGGGTGCCGCGCGAGAACGGCGCCTTCTTCAAGCTCGTTGCCAACCTGCCGCGCGGCTGGCGCGAGGGCCTCAGTCGCCTGATGAAAGCCGACAAGCTGATGACCGAAGTCGACCACGGCGCCCGCCAGGCCTACGAGGAGCGAGCGGCGGCGAGCGAGCCGACGACTGCAGACGCCGAGCCGGAGACCGCCCCGGCGCAGCGCGACGCGGCCTGAACTCAGCTCGCGGCTGCGCCGTACATCTGACGATGGGAGCGCTCTACGACGCCACCTGGGGGAGGGCCTTCGCGGCGCTCTACGACCGCGGCCTGAAGGCAACCGAGGAGGGTGGACTGCGACAGATGCGGCGCGAGCTGCTGGCCCAGGCAAGCGGTAGGACGATCGATCTCGGCGCCGGGACCGGGGTCAACCTGGACCTCTATCCCGAGGCCGTGAGCGAGCTGGTCATGGCCGAGCCCGATCCACACATGCTCAGACAGCTTCGCGCAAAAGCTGCGGGCAGGGGAGGGGTCGAGATCTCAGCGGCCTCCGCGGAGGAGCTTCCCTTTGCCGACGACAGCTTCGACACCGCTGTCCTCACCTTGGTCCTCTGCACGGTCCCCAACCCCGCGGCGGCACTGAGCGAGGCGGCCCGGGTGCTGAAGCCGGGCGGCAAGCTGCTTTTCATCGAGCACGTGCGTGCCAGCGAGGCGGATCTGGCCGGATGGCAGGACCGCTTCGAGAAGCCCTGGCGCTTCCTCGCCGACGGCTGTCACTGCAACCGCGACACCGTGGCGCTGATCGAGGACTCGCCGCTCGAGCTCGAGCGGGTGGAGCGCGGCCACCTGCCCAAGGCACCACCGATCGTCAGGCCGCTGGTGCGCGGCTCAGCGACGGTCCAGTAGCTGGTTGGTCAACTCGGCGACCGTGATGCCGAGGAAGGCGCCGGCCAGTACGTCACCCGGATAGTGCACGCCAGTATGTACACGCGAGTAACCGACGAGCGTGGCGGCGGCCCGCACTGGGATGGAGAGCGAGGGAAGCACGTGGCTTACGCCCGTTGCGAAGGCGAAGGCAGAGGCCGCGTGTCCGGAGGGGAAGGAGCTGGAGGACGGCATCGGGACGTGGCGGGAGTCGATAACCGCAAGCGCCTCGCGGTCGGGCCGGCGGCGCCTCGAGAGCGGCTTGGCGACAACGTTGGCGACGCTGGAGGCGGCGGCGATCGAGATCAGGCCGCGAGAGGCCGAGCGGCGACCCCGCCGGCCGCCGATCAGGGCGATGCCCGCGGCCGCTGCCAGCCAGAGCTTCGAGAGGTCAGCCGCGCGAGACAGGCGGCGCATGGCCGCGTCGAGCGCGGGCGTCTCGGTCTCGGCAATCACCGCGTAAGTAGCGACGTCGACTCGCCTCGCGTCGTCGATCCAACTAGGCATATGGGCCCGAGACTAACCGGCTTCGGGATCGCTGAAGCGGCGTGCCAGCAGCGGTTGGGCTACCAGCGTGCCGGCGAGCACGACGAGCGAGACGATGACGAAGGCGAGGCCGAGGTCATCGAGCGAGTTGGAGTGGCCGGCGAGGCGGTGCTGGACGCCGAGCAGGGCGATCGCGATCGCCAGCAGGTCGGCAATCGCGGCGCCGACGATGAAGCCGAGCCATTCTTCGAGTTCTTCGCTGCGGCCCATACGCGGGACGAGCCAAACCACCTCGACGACATAACCCGGCAGCAGGATCGCGCCGATCAGGGCCAGGTTCTGCAGTAGGCCCGGCGAGGCCGGCGGAACGGCGCCAAGGAAGAACGCGGCGCCGATGCTGGCGACGACAACCGAGAAGAGCGCCAGCAGGACGCCCTTGGTGATCGGTTCGTAGACGGGGAGGCGCATCGGGCCGCAGTCTATGAGGGCGGTCGTCCCCCTGCCAAACTGACCTAACGCACGATAATGGTGGTTATGTCAACTCAGGCGATGATGGGCCCAACAATGCCTGGCCAACTTGCTCTTATGCCTCGCCAGCCGCTTGAGCTGCCGTGAGCGAGCCAAGAAGTGATGAAGGCGGGCCTCGGTGGCGCGTCGTCGTAGTTTGCTCGCGGCTCGCGAGTAACGAGCGCAGCGACTACTGCGCTTCTTGATTGGCGTGACCGCTTCGCCAGGGTTGTTTCCGGTTGTGAAGCTGAAGTGCTGCTCGAAGATCTGGGCGCCCTCCATCAACCACTTGACGTCCGCCTGGTATGCCGTCCGCGGCTTCAGCGGCTGCGCCGGGATCAGGAAGGCCGAGGGTTGCGGCATGTAGCCGCCGATTTCTTCGTTGGTCGAGTCGATCACGCGCAGGTCGACGGGAGCGCCGGCGACAGTGAGTGTCGCGGTCACGGTGACGTCGGGCGCATCGCTGGGATCGATACCCGAGAGATAGGCCAGCAGGTAACGCCCTGTAGCCGTCCCTTCGGGCAAGCCGACCTGGTCACCGGGCACCGAGGGCGACTCGGAGGCCCGCTCGGTCGGCACGACCCCGGAGACGCCGTTGCCGGGGTAGCTGTAGGCGGTCAGGCTCGTGGGTTCGGGCCGCTGGTAACCGGGCCAGGTCGTGGCGCAGTTGTGGCTGTCGTTTTCGGCCGCTCCCATTTCGCTCAGCGGCGGCGCCAGCATCTGGATCAGGTGGATCGGCGCTTCCTCCCAGGGGTTGCGCTGGCTCCAACTGCCGCCGCTGGTGAGCACGCTGTTTTCGGCAGCCCAGTTCCCTTCGGCGCTGTAAAACGGACTACTCGGGTCCTCCGAGTGCCTGAGTTCGCCGGTCTGGGCCCCGTAGTAATTGTGCTTGGCGCAGTCGGCGGACCATGTGGGATTCTCGATCAGTCCCCCCGGGATCCCGTTTGCTTCGCGCTGCTGGCTCAGCCGCTGGACGATTTCAGCGCCACTGATTGCTGCCGCGCCGGCCGGGATCAGCAGCGTGCAAATGAGGGCCAACGCCAGCAGGCTCGCCCCAGTCACCGCTCTTTTCCCAACCATTATTCCCCCGCGTTTTCAATTGCCGATTCGAGCGCGTCGGCCGATTCCGGCGTGCCGATCGTTTCGAGCCCGTTGGTTCCTGGCCCATCAAGTGCAAACGACGGAGTACCGGTGAAGCCCAGTTCTTTCGCTTCAGCGCTAGTCGCTTCGACGCGGGCGATCACGGGCTGGCTCTTGCGCGCCTGGTTCCACTTACCGATGTCAGGCACCCCGGCGGCCTTGGCGATCGCGGCGAGGAACTCGTCGTCGGCGTAGCCCGAGTCCTCGGCGCCCTGGTTGCGGTAGAAGAGCTCGACGAAGTTCCAGCCGCGGCCCTGTTCGCCGGCAGCGATCGCCGCCGCCCCGGCCGGCTTTGACTGCGGCCCGATGAACGTGAAATTGCGGAAGTCGAGCGTTGCTTCACCGCTCTGTACGCGCTTTTCGATCACCTGTGGCAGCACTTCTTCGGAGTAGCCCTTGCAGAACGGGCACTGCAGGTCGCCGAACTCGATCACCTTGACCTTTGCGCCAGGCTCGCCGAGCACCATGCCTTTCTGGGGAATCCCGGCCAGCAGCCGGTCGACCTCCTTGGCTTCGACGATGTTGCCGCTGTCACCGCCGCCGCTGTTGCCGCTGCTGACGACGATCAGGACCGCCACCACGACCAGGGCCAGGAAGGCGCCGGCACTGGCGAGCTTGACCATGCGCTGGCGCCGCTCCGCCGCCCCGGCCTGATCCTCTTCGCGCCGCCCCGCGCGATCGCGGCGGCCGCTCACGGCTCGGTTCCAACGTAGGCCAACATACGCACTGCATTGGTAACAAAGAGCAACGTCATCAGTACCGCACTGGCCACGCACCACTGGCAAACCGCGTCGATCGTGAAGAGCTCGAGATAGGTCAGGTAGAGGCTGTAGCCAAAGCCGATCAGCGAGACCACGAAGGCGGTGAGGCGAAAGGCGTCGCCGCGCAGCAGCGCGCAGGCCAGCAGCACCACGTAGCCGGCGATGCCGAAGATCGCGATGTTGACTCCGGCCAGGTGCGAGTAGGAGCTTTCAGCGACGGTCTGACAACCGTGGCCGCCGGCGATGCAGACCGGCGAGCCGCCGCCGGAATCGGCGATCGCGATGTAGGTGGCGACGCCGACGCCGAAGGTGGCGAGAAAGGTGGCAATTCCCCGCAGTGTCCCCTCGGGCGGCGCCTTCATGCTTGGCACGCTATTGCAGCTCTCTGTAGAAAGCCTCAATCTCGCGCGAGAGGCGCCCTCCCTGCCAGGCGAGCGGCGACTGCCCCTCGGGCTCGCTGACCAGGCGGGCGCCGGGGATACGCGCCGCGTAGGCCTCGGCGACCGCGTAGGGATGGCCGGGGTCGGCGGCGTCGTGGCTGGCAACCACCAGCGTCGGCACCGCCAGGCCCTCTAGCTCGGCCAGGGTCTCGAATGGCCGCGACCGCGGCACCTCGCGCAGCGCCGCGACCAGCGCCTCGGGATGGCGATGGCGTTCCATCCGTTCGCGGGTGAAGCGCAGGACCGAGCCGCGCCAGCGCGGATCGATGCCCTGGACGCGGTCGATGTAGGCGATGAACCCGTCGATGCCGCCCTGCTCGAGTGCGTCGGCAAGCCCGTCCCAATAGCGCGGCGAGTCCTCGCCGCGCTCGCCGTCATAGGCCGGTCCGATCACGACCAGGCCGGCAACGCGGCCCGGATCTTCGAGCGCAAAGCCGACGGCCGTGTGGGCGCCCATCGAGTGACCAGCCAGGAGGACGGGCTCCCCACCGGCCTGCTCCTCGATCACGGCCGCCAGGTCCCCCCTCAACTCCGGGTATCCATAACCAGTGCCAGGCGGTGCGGGGCCGGACTCGCCGTGGCCGCGGGCGTCGTAGCCGATCACCGTGTGGCCGGCACGCTCGAGCCGGCGCGAGCCGTGAATCACCGAGTGGCGGGTGGCGGTGATCCCGTGGCAGAGCACGATCGGGGGTCCCTCCCCCATCGACTCACCGCGAATCGCCGGCTCGGTGCCGGTACTGAACGCGACCGCCTGCGGCGGCATCAGCCGACGGCGGCGACTGCCTGCTCGAGGTCGTCGACCGACTCGAAGCTGAGGCCGACCAGCGTCACCTTGCGGTGGCGGATGATCCCCTGCTCGTCGATGACGAAGATCGCCCGCCGCACCATCGGGCCGGCGAGCACTCCGTAGGCCTTGGCGACCGACTTGTCCTCGTCGGCAAGCAGCGGCACGTTGAGGCTCTTCTCCTGGGTAAAGCGCTCGTGCGACTCGACCGACTGCGGCGAGATCCCCAGCACGTCGGCACCGAGCTGGTCGAGCTTCTCGCCCTGGTCGCGGTAGGAGCAGAACTGCTTGGTGCAGACCGCGGTGAAATCACCCGGGTAGAAGGCGAGCACCAGCTTGCGCCCGCGATAGTCGCTGAGCTTGTAGGTCTTGCCACCCGTGCCGGGCAGCTCGAAGTCGGGGGCCGCGTCTCCTACGTCAACCTTGGCCATCGGCTCAGACTAGTGCAGTCAGCCTTTTTCGATGGTGATCTTTTCGATCAGCACCGTCTGTTTGGGTTTTTCGGCCGGCGTGCCCAGCTTGCCGATGCGTTCGACGACGTCGATGCCCTGGCTGACCTTGCCGACCAGGGCGTATTCGGGCGGCAGGCCCGCGTCGGCGCCGGTGACGACGAAGAACTGGCTGCCAGAGCTGCCCGGCGGCTCGGCTGAGCTCTTCGCCATCGCCACGGTGCCCTTGGTGTAGGAGAGGTTTGCCGGCGGCTTCTCGACCACCGTGTAGCCGGGCCCGCCAAGGCCGGTGCCGAGCGGGTCGCCGCCCTGGATCACGAAGCCGGGTGCGATGCGATGGAAGGTGAGGTCGTCGTAGAAGCCTTCGTCGCTGAGGTAGGCGAAGGAGTTGACCGTCTTCGGCGCCTTGCTCGAGTCGAGCGCGATATCGAAGCTGCCGCAGCTCGTTTCGACCGCCGCGGTCAGCTTTTCGCCTTTCTTCACGGTCTGGGGCGGCGCCTTGAGGCTGACTTTCTTCGGCGCCGGCGCTTCGACTTCCTTGCAGCCACCGGAGCTGGCCGTGGTCGAGGAGTCGCTGCTGCCACCGCCGCTGCGGCTGATCAGGATCGCCGCGACGACGACGACCGCCACGACCGCGAAGCCGGCGAGGATGAACAAACGACGGTCGGTTCCCTGCTCCATCGGCGGGGAAGCCTAGAGGATCGGTTCCCGGCTGCGGTAGTTGCGATCATCGCGCCGTGCCCGACGCCGCCCTCACCCGCCTCGCCACCGCGGTGCTCGGGCTTCCCGCGCCCGAGCGAGCACTGGTCTGTGGCTGCGGAGACGGCGAGCCCGTCCTCTTCCTTGCCCGCGAGTTCCCCTCGGCGCGGGTCCGCGGCACCGATCCCTCCGCCGAGCAAGTGCGCGCGGCCAGCGCCCGGGTCGGCCTCGATCCCGAGGGCCGCGTCGCCTTCAAGCAGTCCAGCCGGCGCCGACTTCCCTTCCCCGAAGAGTTCTTTGACTTGGTCGTGATCTTTGCCGGCCGCCCGGCAGCGAGCGAGATCGCCCGGGTCATGCGCCCCGAGGGGCACCTGATCCTCGCCTCCTCCCCACCCACCGGCTGGCTGGGCGGCGTCCGGCAGCGGCTTTGGCAGAGGCGCCTTCCGCAGGCTGACATTTAGGCTGCGCCGAGGATGGAGATCGAGGGCATGCCGTTCACTTTGCTGGTCAACCCTGCCTCCGCGCACGGGCGGACGCTGAAGCTGCTGCCGGTGATCGAGCAGGAGCTCGACGAGCGCCGGATTCCCTTTCGGGTCGAGCGTACGCGCGGGCTCGAGGACGGGATCGAACGGGCTTTGCAAGCGGTCGAGTCCGACGAGGTGCCGGTGGTGATCAGCGGCGACGGTCTGGTTGGCGCGGTCGGCGGCGCGATGGCCGGCTCGGAGACGCCGCTCGGCATCATCCCCGGCGGACGCGGCAACGACCTGGCCCGGGTGCTCGGCATTCCCGACGACCCGCTCGCCGCCGTGGCGGTGCTCGCCGCGGGCGAGAGCCGCCGCATCGACGTCGGCGAGGCAAACGGCAAGCGCTTCCTCGGCATCGTCAGCGTCGGCTTTGACTCCGAATGCAATCGCCTGGCGAACGAAGTCACGATCATTCGCAGCAACCTGGTCTACGTCTACTCGCTCTTTCGCACCCTGCTCACCTGGAAGCCGGCGAGGTTCACGATCCGCAGCGAGAGCGAGCGGATCCGAACCAGCGGCTACTCGATCTCCGTCGCCAACAACAGCACTTTTGGCGGCGGCATGCGAATCGCGCCGGAGGCGGAGCTGGACGATGGCCTGCTCGACGTGATCACGGTCGGCGAGGTCGGCAAGCTGCGCTTCGTGGCTAACCTGCGCAAGGTGTTCAACGGCACCCATATCGATGACGAGCAGGTGCAAATGTTCCGTGCCTCGCGGGTGGAAATCACGGCGAGCCGGCCCTTTCCCGTCTACGCAGATGGTGAGCACCTCACCGATCTGCCCGTCTCGGTTCGCATCCTGCCCCGCGCGCTCAGCGTGCTCGCACCGGCCGCCGTTACCGAGGCCTGAGTGCTGTTCGGCGCGAAGCTCACTGCGGCCCGCGCCGTCGGCGCCGCCAGCCGAGCAAGCGGACGCGGCGGCGGCACGACGCTGCCGGGACGAATCTTGCTGCGGATGGCGCCCGAGGCGATCGCGCGGCTCGGCAAGCGGCTCGATCGCGGCGCCACGATCGTCAGCGCCACCAACGGCAAGACGACGACCGCGGGGATGATCGCCGCCGCGCTGGAGGCCGACGGTCGCCAGCCGGTCCACAACCGGGCTGGCTCGAACATGACTTGGGGCGTCGCCACGGCGCTGCTCGAGCAGCGGGGCGAGGAGGGTCTGTTCGAGGTCGATGAGGCTTGGCTGCCCAAGGTCGCGAGCCAGCTCGAGCCCTCGTTGATCGTGCTCGGCAACCTCTTTCGCGATCAGCTCGACCGCTACGGCGAGATGGAGACACTGGCGGCCGAGTGGGGCAAGACCGTCGCCTCGCGCACCGGCCGCACCCGCTTCGCGCTCAACGCCGATGACCCGGCAATCGCCGATCTCGGTCGCGACGAAAGCGACGAGGCCCGTGAGGGCGTCATCTACTTCGGCATCGAGGATGCCTCCCAGGCCCTTCCCGAGCTGCAGCACGCCTTCGATGCCAAGCACTGCCGTCGCTGCGCTCACCCCTACGCCTACGAGCGCGCCTTCGTCGGCCACCTCGGCCACTACTCGTGCCCCAACTGCGGCGCCACGCGGCCGCGACCCGACGTCGCCGCCACGGCGATCGAGCTGCGCGGGATGTCGGGCTCGCTGGTCGCCCTGCGCACTCCTCATGGAGAGATCGAGCTGCAGTTGCCGCTGCCGGGCCTCTACAACGTCTACAACGCGCTTGCCGCGGTCACCGCGGCGCTGGAGCTCGGCGTGCCGCCGCCGACGATCTCCAACTCGCTGCAGAAGATGCAGGCCGCCTTCGGCCGGGTCGAGACGATCGCGATTGACTCCTCCCAGCTCTCGATCCTGTTGATCAAGAACCCTGCCGGCGCCAACGAGGTCCTGCGTACCCTGATGCTCGAGGCCGGCGAGGAGAAGCTCGACCTCTGGATCGGGCTCAACGACAGGATCGCCGACGGGCGCGACGTCTCCTGGGTTTGGGACGCCGACTTCGAGCTGCTCGCCGACGGTGTGCGGCGGGTCACCTGCGCCGGCACGCGGGCAGCGGAGATGGCCCTGCGGCTCAAGTACGCCGGCTGGCCCGAGCAATCGATCGAGGTCGCGCCGGAGATCGGGGATTCACTCGACCGGGCACTCGCCGACGCCCCCGACCGCCTCTTCGCCCTGCCCACATACACCGCGCTGCTCGAGCTGCGCAAGCTGCTCGCCTCCCGCGGCCTTGCCGAGGAGTTCTGGCGGTGAACAACCTGATCTGGCACGAAGTCGAGTGCGGCAGCTACACCGCCGACCTCGCCCTCTGGGAGGAGCTCGCCGCGCAGTCGGAGAAGCCGATCATGGAGCTCGGCTGCGGCGCCGGCCGGGTCACGCTGCACCTCGCCGAGAAGACCGGACTGCTCGTGATCGGGCTCGACAACGACAGGAAGCTGGTCGAGGCGATCTGGGAAAGAGGCCATACGACGACGGCCGACGCCGAGCAGGAGGATGTCCGCGGCTTTGAACCGAAGGCGACCAAGTTCAGCCTGGTGATCGCGCCGATGCAGCTGATCCAGCTGCTCAGCGACAGCCAGGAGCGCGTCGCCTGCCTCTCCTGCGCGGCGGACAGCATGCTGCCGGGCGGCCGCGCCGCCTTTGCGATCGTCGAGGCGATGCCCGAGCTGCCGCCCCCGGGCACGAGCGCGCCGCCATTGCCCGACGTGCGCGAGATCGAAGGCTGGATCTACTCGAGCCTGCCACTCGAGCCGGTGGCCCTGCCGGAAGCGATTCTGTTGCGCCGCCTGCGCCAGACGGTCGACCCCGACGGGGAGATGAGCGAGGAGCTGAACGAGATCGAGCTGGCGATGCTCTCGGCCGAGACGCTTGAAGAAGAGGGCCGTGCCGCGGGCCTGCGGCCGAGCGGGCGACGCGAGATACCTTCGACCGAAGCCCACGTCGGCTCCACCGTCGTCCTCTTCGAGAAGGTGGCGTAATGGAGCTGCGCTTCCTCGCCCTCTATCCGGAGCAGATGAACATCTACGCCGACCGCGGCAACGTGCTCTTCCTGCAGCGGCGCTGCGAGTGGCGCGGCATCGGCTTTGCCCATGCCAGCGCCGGCCCAGGGGAGGAGTTCGATCCCAGCGCCCACGACTTCATCTACCTCGGTGGTGGCCAGGATCGCGACCAGCGCGCGGTTGCCGCCGACATGGTCGAGAGCAAGCGCGCGGCGATGGCCGAGGCGACCGAGGACGGCGCGGTCGTGCTCGCCGTCTGCGGCGGCTACCAGTTGCTGGGCGGCAGCTACCAGCTTGATGAGGAGAGCCTGCCGGGCCTCGGTCTGGTCGAGCTGGAGACGGTTCGCGGTCCGGGGCCACGCCTGATCGGCAACGTCGCGATCGAGGTCGATCTCGGCGGCGGCCCGCAGGTCGCGGCCGGCTTCGAGAACCACGGTGGTCGCACCCACCTCGGCGCCGGGGCGACGCCGCTGGGCAAGGTGCTGAAGGGGTTCGGCAACAACGGCGAGGACGGCCTCGAGGGCGTGCGCCGCAACAACCTGATCGGCACCTACCTGCACGGCCCGCTGCTGCCCAAGAACGCCTGGCTCGCCGACCACCTGATCGCGCTTGCCCTCGAGCGCCGCTACGGCGAGCGCCCAGAGCTCGAGCCGCTCGAGGATGACCTCGAGCGCGCGGCGCACGAGTCGGCTCGCCGTGCGGCCCTCGCCTAGCGGCCGCTGGAGCCGAAGCCGCCGTCGCCGCGGGCGGAGTCGGCGAGGACCTCGGCCTCGACCGGCTCGGCCAGTGCGATCGGGCTGATCACGAGCTGGGCGATGCGGTCACCGGGCGCGACCCGGAAGACCTCGGCCGGGTCGGTGTTGAGCAAGAGAACCCGGATCTCTCCGCGGTAGCCGCAGTCGATCAGGCCGGGGCTGTTGACCAGGCTGATGCCGTGGCGCTTCGCCAGGCCCGAGCGTGGTAGCACCAGGCCGGCGTGGCCATCGGGGATCTCAACCGCGATCCCGGTGCCGATGCTCCAGCGCTCCCCCGGCCCGATGTGGGCCGCCTCGCAGGCGTAGAGGTCGAGTCCGGCGTCGCCCTCGTTGGCGCGGCTGGGCAGCACGGCCCCATCGTTCAGTTTCGCGATCGGCAGCTTCACGGGGCGCAACCCTAGTAGGGATTGGTGAAACCCGCGTGTGCGGATTGGCGAGCGCCGGACCAAGCGGGACAAGGACGCAGGGAGGCCGAATAGCAACGCTATTTGGCCGACTGAGGACGCCGTACCGCGCAGCGTCCGCCGCCGCCAGACGTGCGCGGGGGTTTCAGCAATCCCTACTAAACGACGGCGAGATCGTCAAAGCGATGCAGCTCGGCGATCGGGACCTTGGCCCGGACCAGGACCCCGTCCTCGCGCTCGGTTCGCTCGAGGTCGCCGGCGATCTCGTGCAGCTCGTGCAGGCGCCCGCCCTCGGCGTAGGGAATTAGCAGCTCGACCTCGGCGAGGGTGTCCTCGAAAGCCGCCTCGACGTCCTCGCGCAGACGGTCGAGACCGATATCGGAGAGCGCCGAGACCAGCACCGCACCGGGATGGCGCAACAGCACCTCGGCCCGCTCGTCATCGTCGAGCAGGTCCGCCTTGTTGAGCACGAGCAGGCGGGGCTTCTCGCCGGCGCCGATCTCCTCCAGCACCTCGTCGACCGCCTGCATGTCGACCACCCGGCGCTCCTCCGACGCCGCCGCGTCGACCACGTGGAGGATCAGGTCGGCGAGCACGGTCTCCTCCAGCGTCGCCTTGAAGGCCTCGACCAGTTGGTGGGGCAGCTTCTCGATGAAGCCAACCGTGTCGGTCACCAAGTAGTCGCGGCCGGAGAGCTCGAGGCTGCGCGTGGTCGGGTCGAGCGTGTGAAAGAGCCGGTCGCCGACCCCGACCTCGGCCCCGGTGAGGGCGTTGAGCAGGGTCGACTTGCCGGCGTTGGTGTAGCCGGCGAGGGCGACCCGTGGCAGCGAGGAGCGCTCGCGGCGAGCCCTCATCACGCCGCGGTTGCGTTCGAGCCGGCCGAGGCGGCGGCGCAGCGCCGCGATGCGGTCGCGGGCGAGGCGGCGGTCGGTCTCGATCTGGCTCTCTCCCGGACCCCTGGTGCCGATCCCGCCGCCAAGCCGCTCGAGGTGGGTCCAGAGACCCCGCATGCGGGCGAGGTTGTACTCGAGCTGGGCCAGCTCGACCTGCAGCTTGCCCTCTGCCGAGTGGGCGTGGTCGGCGAAGATGTCGAGGATCACCGCGGTGCGGTCGATCACCGGCACCCCGAGGGCGGCCTCGAGGTTGCGCTCCTGGCGCGGCGCCAGCTCGTCGTCGACGGCAACTACGTTGGCGTCGCAGGCCTCGATCTCGGCCTTCAGCTCGGTCAGCTTGCCGCGGCCGACGTATCGATCGGGATCCGGCTTCTCGCGTTGCTGCACCGCCTCGCCGGCGGTGGCGACGCCGGCCGTGCGCAGCAGCTCCTTCAGCTCGGCGAGCGGATCGCCTTCCTCGCGCCCGTTGGTGACGCCGATCGCCAGCGCCCGCTGGCGGGCACGCGGGTTGGAGACACCGGCGCCACCCATGCCGTTGCGCGTTTCGACCTGCCGCCCGTTTCTCGACCGCTGCATCTCTTTCGATTGTAGGCCGACACCGGGCACCGCCTCCTCTGCTCCCGGGCGGCCGCGCTTGTCATACCCGGCGACCTCGCGGCCGCCCTCCCGCGTCCGGGGGCGGTTAGTCTTAGCCGCCGTGAAGGTCTTCGTAACGGGCGGAACGGGCTTCATCGGCGGCGAGGTCGTGCGCCAGCTGCGCGACCGCGGCGACGAGGTCCTCTGCCTCGTCCGCAGCCCGCATAAAGCCGGCAAGCTGAAGGAGCTCGGCTGCGAGCTGATCAGCGGTGATCTCGGCGATGCCGAGGCGCTGCGTTCCGGCATGGAGGGCTGCGACGGGCTGATCCACGCCGCGGCGATGTATGAGGTCGGGATCCCCGCCAAGCAGCACCCGGCGATGTACGAGGCCAACGTGCGCGGCAGCGAGCGTGTGCTGCAAGCGGCGCTGGACGCCAAGGTGGGCAAGGTCGTCTACGTCTCGACCGTCGGCATCTTCGGCAACACCCACGGCAAGGTCGTTGACGAGAGCTACGAGCATCCAGGCAAGGAATTCACCTCCTACTACGAGGAGACCAAGCTCGAGGGCCACCGGATCGCCAAGCGGATGATGGCCGAGGACGGCCTTCCCGGCGTGATCGTCCAGCCTGGCGGCGTCTACGGACCGGGCGACACCTCTCAGATCGCTGACCTGCTGAGCGAATTCTTCGCCGGCCGGCTCTTCCTGCTGCCCTTTCCCGACCTCGGCATCTGCCTCTCGCACGTCGAAGACATTGCCACCGGCATCCTGCTCGCCCTCGACAAGGGCAAGGTCGGTGAGACCTACGTGATCAGCGGGCCGGCGACGACGATGCGCGAGGCGATCGAGACGATCGCGGCGGCCAGCGGGCGCAAGGCACCCAAGCGGGCAATGCCAACCGCCATGCTGAAGGCGTTGACGCCGATCGGCCCCCTCGTTGGCAAGCTCGCCGGCCAGCCACCCAACCTGCGCGAGCTGATCTCCTCCGCCGACGGCGTCACCTTCTGGGCCAGCTACGAGAAGGCCGGCCGCGAGTTGGGTTACGCGCCGCGCGGCATGGAAGAGGGCATACGCCAGACCCTGGCGGCGGACGAGCGCTTTCCCGACCCGGCCGCCTGAGCAACCTCCCTCGATGCGCGTAATCGATGTCAGGCACCTGGGACGGCCGCATGTAATCGGCTGCTGGGAGGTTGACGGGGCGCTTGTCGATCCGGGGCCGCAGTCCTCGATGGAGACGCTGCTGGAGGCGCTGGGCGGCGAGCAGCCGCGGGCGCTGCTGCTGACCCACATCCACCTCGACCACGCCGCCGCGACCGGGGCCCTGGTGCGCCGCTGGCCCGAACTAGAGGTCTACGTCCACGAGCGCGGCGCCCGCCACCTGGTCGACCCCTCGAAGCTCCTGGCCAGCGCCGAGCGTCTCTACGGCGATCAGATGGAGCGGCTCTGGGGCGAGATCGTGCCGGTGCCCGAGGCCAACGTGAGGCCGCTCGCCGGTGGCGAGGACGTGCTCGGCATGCGGGTCGCCTACACACCCGGCCACGCCTCCCATCACGTCAGCTACTTCCACGAGGAGAGCGGCACGGCCTTCGTCGGCGACGTCGCCGCCGTGCGTGTTCCCGGCGTCGATCTGATCGTGCCCCCTACTCCGCCACCCGACATCGACATCGAGACCTGGCTGGAGTCGATCGCGATTGTCGAGTCGTGGCGCCCCGAGCGCCTCGCCCTGACCCATTTCGGCGCGATCGAGGAGCCGATCGAGCACCTCGAGCTCGTGCGCAAGCGCCTGCGCGAGGAGGCCAATCTCGCCCGCGAGCTGCCAGAGGAGGACTACGAGCGCCGCCACCGCGAGCGCGTCACAGCCAGCGCCAGTACCTCCGAGGCCGCCGAGGAGCTGATCCAGTGCGTGCCACCGCAGTACCAGTGGCGTGGCCTCGATCGCTACTGGGAAAAGCGCGCCGAGCGCGAAGCGACCGCTAGCTGAGGTATTTGCGCATCCGCTCGACCGCCTCTGAGATGCGGTCGTCGGGCGTGGTCAGCGAGATGCGGAAGAAGCCCTCGCCGCTGGGCCCGTACATCGAGCCCGGCGAGACGACCACGGCGGCCTCTTCGAGCACCAGCTCGGCGAAGGAGGTCGAGGTGTGGCCCTCGGGCACCGGCGCCCAAACGTAAATCGTCCCCTTCGGCGCGTTGACCTCGACACCGATCTCGCGCAGGGCGCCGACGACGAGGTCGCGGCGGCGGGTGTAAGTCTCGTTCATCCGCTGTAGCGGGCCGCTCGGGCCCTGCAGGGCGGCGACGCCGGCCATCTGCACGGCCTCGAAAAGGCCTGAGTCGACGTTGGTCTTCAGCCGCCAGTAGGTCTGCACGGCCTCGGCGTTGCCGAGGATCGCGGCGCAGCGCCAGCCGGTCATGTTGAAGCCCTTGGAGAGAGAGAAGACCTCGACCCCGACCTCCTTGGCACCGGGCGTGGCGAGGAAGCTGGGCGCAACGTAGCCGTCGTAAGTCGTCTCCGAGTAGGCGTTGTCGTGGACGACGAGGATCTCGTGCTCGCGGGCGAAGGAGACGACCATCTCAAAGAAGCCCTCGGGGACGACGGCGCCAGTCGGGTTGTTGGGGAAGTTGATGAACATCAGCCGCGCTTTTGCCGCCACCTCGGCGGGGATCGCGCTGAGATCGGGCGCAAAGCCCAGCTCGGGCACCAGCGGCAGCAACTCGGCCTTGGCGCCGGCGAGAATCGGGCCACCGGTGTAGACCGGGTAGCCCGGATCGGAGGCAAGCGCCACGTCCCCCGGATCGAGGAAGGCGAAGCAGAGGTTGTAGATGCACTCCTTGGCACCGATCGCGGGGATCACCTCTGTTTCAGGGTCGATCTCGACTCCGAAGCGACGGTCGTAGAACTCGGCGAAGGCCTCGCGGAACTCACCACGGCCGCGGTTACTGGGGTACTGCTGGTTGCCGGGCTCGGCCACCGCCCCCTGCATCGCCGAGATGATGTGCGGGTAGGTCGGTTCGTCGGGATCGCCGATGCCGAGGCTGATCACGTCGATGCCGGCGGCGCGCTTGTCAGCGATCGTCCGCTCCAGCTCCTGGAACTTGTAGGGAGGCATTGCCTCCAGCCGCTTGGACGGGTCCGAGATCGCCATCGGCGCGGAAATCTAGCCGTCCAGCCCGGCGAGTGCGCTCAGCAGCTCCGCCGAGAACTCGCCGGCGCAGATCTGCTCGGCCCAGCCACTCAGGGTGAGGTCGAGATCGTCGGAGACCTCGACCACGAGCTCGCCGCCGTCGAGCTCGACCGTAATCGGGCTTGGAGTGCCGCCCAGGAAGGCCGTTACTGCGGCGCCGCTGGCACCGGTGCCCGAGGAGAGCGTCTCCCCCACACCGCGCTCGAAGATCCGGGCCCGCACCCGGCCGCCGTCGATGCGCAGGAAGGAGACGTTGGTGCGGTTGGGGAAGAGCGCGTTGGCTTCGATCCCGGGTCCGATCGCGCCGAGATCGAGGTCCTCCAGCTCGTCGCCGACCACGATCGCGCACTGCGGGTTGCCGATCGAGACGTGCTGGAAGTCCCAATCGCGACCGCCGCTGCTCACCGTGCCGCGCCCGTCCGGCCCGCCGTCCGGGAAGTCCTTGGAGGCGGTGCCGGCTCTGCCCATCGCCACCGAACAGGTGCGCTCCGAGGTGATCGTCGGCGTCACCGGGCCGGCGGCGGTGAGGATCGAGAAGGTGTCCTCTTCGGTCCAGCAGTGCCGACGCAGGTAGAGGATCGCCTCGCGTGCCCCGTTGCCGGAGAGCTCGGCCTCGGAGCCGTCGGGATTGAAGATCCGCAGCTCGGCGACGTAGGCGGGGTCATCGCTGCGCGAGAGCAGCAGCACGCCGTCGGCGCCGATGCCAAAGTGCGGGTCGCAGACCCGCTGCACCCGTCCCGGCGTCAGCTCCCAGGGAAGCTCCTCCGCCTCGACGATCAGGTAGTCGTTGCCCAGCGCCTGCCACTTCTCGAATTTCACGATCGCAGCCTATTCGTGCAGGCAGCGACGATCTCGGCCGCTATGGTCGCGTCCGACCGTTCACCCCGCTCGATCCAGCTGAGGTTCGGGATCTTGCGCATCCAGGTGAGCTGGCGGCGGGCGTAGTTGCGCGAGCGCTGCTGCATCCTCGCCAGGTCGCCGCTCAACACCTCGTCGAAGCCGAGTGCCTTGCGCGCCGTGCGCGACGGCCCCGCCTGCTCGGCCCGCTCCACCTCCGCGCGCGCCCCGGCGGCGACAATCGCCTCCGTCCGCGCATCGATCCGTCCGTACAGCGTCTCCCGCTCCAGATTGAGCCCGAAGATCGCGGTCGGATGCCGCGTTTCCGGCGACCACAGCTCCGAGTCCTCAGATTCTGGCGGCGCCTTGACCAGCGACAGCTCCCCCAGGGCCGCACGCAGATAGAGCCCGGTCCCCCCCACCACGATCGGCCTTCTGCCCGCGGCCAAGGCCGCATCGACCTCCGCGTGAGCCAGCGGCATGTAGTCCCCCACCGAGAAGGGCCTGATGACCGGCACGAACCCGACCAATTTGTGCTCGAGGCGAGCCTGCTCCTCAGCCGATGCGACCCCGGTCAGGACCGACAGGCCCTCGTAGACCTGCAATGCGTCGCAGGAAATCGCAACGGGATCCTCGCCCCGCTCTCGCAGCAACTCAGCCAACTCGATTGCCACCCCGGTCTTCCCCACGCCGGTGGGACCGAAGATTGCGATGACGTGCACTGTCAGAGCGCGCGGCTGAGCAGCCTCTCGGTCCCGGTAAGGGTCTGAGAGGTTGCGGCGGTGATCTCGACCTCGACCAGCTCCCCCGGCGTGGCGGTGCCCTCGAAGTTCACTGCCTTGTTGTGCCTGCTGCGCCCGCGCAGGCGTGTCTCGTCGGTGCGGCTGGTCCCTTCAACCATCACCTCGACTCCCCGCCCGACGAACCGCTGAGCCCGTTCGGTCGCCCGACGCTGGACCAACTCGACCAGTCGCTCCATCCGCTCGACCTTGACCGGGTGCGGGATCTGATCGCCGAACTCGGCGGCCTCGGTTTCGCGCCGCGGCGAGAAGACGAAGGTAAAGGCGCTGTCGTAGCCAACCTCGTCGACCACTTCCAGCGTCTGCTCGAAATCGGCCTCGGTCTCACCCGGGAAGCCGACGATAATGTCGGTGGTGATCGCGCAATCGGGAACGTGCTCGCGGATCAGCGAGACGCGGTCCGTGTAGCGCTGGCGATCGTAGGTGCGCCGCATGCGCTTGAGGATCGCGCTCGAGCCCGATTGCAGCGGTAGGTGGATGTGCTCGCAGACCGCCGGGAGGTCGGCGTGGGCGCGAATCACGTCCTCCTTCATGTCCTTCGGATGCGGGCTGGTGTAGCGAATGCGCTCGATGCCATCGATGCCGTCGACCAACCCGAGCAACTCGGCGAAGCCGATCCGGCTCTCCCTGGGCAGGTCGCGCCCGTAGCTGTTGACGTTCTGGCCTAGCAGGGTCACCTCGCGCACGCCGTCGGCGGCCAGCGCCCGGGCCTCGGCGACGAGCTCGGCCGGATCGCGGCTGACCTCGCGCCCCCGGGTCGAGGGGACGATGCAGTAGGCGCAGTTGCAGTTGCAGCCTTGGGAGACCTGCAACCAGCCCTGGAACTCACGCACGCGGCGAGTCGGCAGGTGGCCGGAGAAATCCTCGAACTCGAAATAGCCCTGGGCGCTGAGCGAGTCCGAGTTGAGGAACTCAGCCAGCTTGTGGATCTGGCCCGGGCCGAAGGCGACGTCGACGAAGGGGAAGCGCTGGAAGACCTCGTCCTTGACCGATTGCGCCCAGCAGCCCCCCACTCCCACGACCCGATCGGGGTATTCGTTCTTGAGCCGCTTGGCCTCGCCGAGGCGGGCGATGAAGCGGTTGTCCGCCGACTCGCGAATCGAGCAGGTGTTGAAGAGGATCAGGTCGGCGTCGTCGGGGGCCTCCGCCTCCTCGTAGCCGAGCGAGTCGAGCATCCCCCTCATCCGCTCGGAATCGTGCACGTTCATCTGGCAGCCGAACGTGGTGACGTGGTACCGCTTACCGCTCCTCATGTGCCGAGGTTAGCGCCCACAGGGCCAAACTCGCTACTTGACGACCAGCGTTCCTTCCATGCCGGCTTCGGCATGTCCTGGGATCGTGCAGAGGTAGGTGTAGGTGCCCGGAGCGAGATCGGCGCTGACCGAGGTTTTGCCTTTGGCAAGCGTTTCGGAGACGGCGATTTCTTTGCCGTTCTGCTCGATCGCGACATTGTGTTCAAGCGCCGAGGGGTTGTCGAAGTCGATCGTCACTTTGCCCGGCTTGCTGGTCAGGCTGGTCTTGTCGAATGCGAGAGCGCTTTCCGAGGCGGCTAGCTGCAGCGTTCCCCCCGGACCCTTGGCGGCGGCTTCGGGCTTTGGCGCCGGCGCTTTCTTGCTTGCGCCTTCGACCGGCGAGGACTCCTCTTTTTCGGCCTCTTCATCCGCCTTGGTGAGCTCTGCCGCTTTCGCCTTGTCCTCGTCCTTGGCGTGGAGCACGGCGAAGGTCGTCGTGGCGCCGATCAAGGCAGCGAAAACGAGCACGACCAGCGGCCCGGCTTTGCCGGGGAAGCTTTTGACCCGCAGGCCAATGAAGCTGACGACCACCGCGGAGACCGCAAGTGCGATTCCGCAGACGAAGAACAGGGTTTCGTTGCTCATAGAACGGCCGGAATCCTATCCACGCAGCGCAGGCGCCGTCAGGCAGCCTGCGCCTCTGCGACCGGCGGCGCTTCTGTCGCGGCCTCCGCCGGGGCAACCTCGTCGCCAATCCCGAGTGCCGCGCGGACCTTTGTCTCGATCTCAGTGGCGATCTCGGGGTTCTCGGCGAGGAACTGCTTGGCGTTGTTGCGGCCCTGGCCGAGACGTGTCTCGCCGTAGGAGAAGAAGGCCCCGGACTTGCGGACGATGTCGTGCTCGATGCCGAAGTCCAGCAGCTCGCCTTCGCGCGAGATTCCCTGGCCGTACTCGATCTCGAACTCGGCCTGGCGGAAGGGTGCAGCACACTTGTTCTTGACGACTTTGACCCGGACCCGGTTGCCGACCGCCTCGGTGCCGTCCTTGAGGGTCTCGATGCGGCGGATGTCGAGGCGCTGCGAGGCGTAGAACTTCAGCGCCCGACCGCCCGGCTGGGTCTCCGGCGAGCCAAACTGAACGCCGACCTTTTCGCGGATCTGGTTGGTGAAGACGCAGACCGTGTTGGTGCGGTTGAGGTTGCCGGCGAGCTTGCGCATCGCCTGCGACATCAGCCGCGCCTGCAGGCCCACGGTCGTGTCGCCGATCTGGCCGTCCAGCTCGGCCTTTGGCGTCAGCGCCGCAACCGAGTCGATCGCGACAACGTCGACGGCGGCGGAGGCGATCAGGCGATCGGCGATCTGCAGCGCCTGCTCGCCGTAGTCGGGCTGAGAGACCAGCAGCTCGTCGGTGTCGACGCCGATCGCCCGGGCGTAGATCGGGTCCATCGCGTGCTCGGTGTCGATGAAGACGCAGACACCGCCCTTGGCCTGAGCCTCGGCAATGATGTGGTAGATCAGCGTCGTCTTTCCGGAGGACTCGGGGCCGAAGATCTCGACGATCCTGCCCCGTGGCACGCCGCCGATACCGAGCGCTAGGTCCAGCGCAACAGCGCCGGTCGGAATCGCTTCGACCGGCAACTTGCTGTCGGCGCCGAGCCGCATCAGGGAGCCCGCCCCGAAATCGCGCTCGATCTGAGTTACCGCGGCCTCGAGGGCCGCATCCTTGGCCTTGGCTTCCTTCGCCGAGACATCGTTCAAAGGCGTCTTCTTGTCTGCCATCTCTCTTCTTTCACCTCACTGCCGCCCGTCTCGGGACAGCTCAACTTGCGCCAGCGGGGTGTATCGCGAACCCTGCGGCTGGAGTACAGAACGGTAGAGCGTCACCCGGACGCAAAGAGCGGTCTCTAAGAGCTCTTTTGGCAGTCCTCCGGGGGGCCTCTCAACCCCTGCCGGACGTCTCGACCCCCGCCCTGCAGATTTGACCCTGGCGATCGTCACGTGCGGCCAAAACGGGCGCTTCTCCGGCTTGTAGAGCTGTTCCGCAACCAGCTTCTGCTCGAGCTCACGCTGCAACGGCGCGGCGACGGGCGCGATCGCGGGCAGGGCGAAGAGGCGAGCCCGCCGCAGCG
Organism: uncultured Solirubrobacterales bacterium; assembly: GCA_963732225.1. Lineage (GTDB taxonomy): Bacteria > Actinomycetota > Thermoleophilia > Solirubrobacterales > 70-9 > VRUE01. Next base: position 197,774 of record CAVSYR010000005.1, on the reverse strand, counting down.
AGGGCTTGGCGACCGGATCCTCCAGCCGCAGCGTTGGCGCGATCGCCCCGAGCCCGCGCACGATCTCGCCCAGCCGCTCGATCTCCCGCTCGGGCAGATAGCCGAGGAAGGCAAGGGTTACGTGCAGCGACTCGGGCGCCACCACCCGCAGCGCCGGGTCGCGCAGCTCACTGTTCCCCCAGCTGACGATCCCCTCGCGCAGCTTCTCCGGCAGGTCCAACGCCACGAACAGGCGTGCCCGCGGACTCTTTGATCTCTCCTCGCTCACCCGGGTCACGCTACGGACCGCGGACGCATGGGACAACACCTACCTGTGACGAATTCGCCTCGCCTTGCCCTACAGCGGGGCCTCTTCGCCCCTGAGCAGGAGTCGAAGCAGGTGCATGCCGACCAGGGCCGAGCGTTCGCGGATGTCGGCGCGGCCGCCCGGAATCACCGGATCGCGGGCGAGGAACGTGCCGTCGGCAAGGCGGGCGTGGAAGCAGACGTAGCCGACCGGCTTCTCCTCCGTGCCGCCATCGGGACCGGCGATGCCGGTGATCGAGACGGCGACGTCGGCGCCGAAGCGCTCTAGGGCGCCGAGCGCCATCTGCTCGGCCACGTCGAGCGATACCGCGCCTTTCGCCGCGATCAGCTCCGGGTCGACGCCGAGCAGGTCCGCCTTGGCCTCGTTCGAGTAGGAGACGACGCTGCCGGCCATGTAGGCCGAGGCGCCGGGCAGGTTGGTGATGCGAGCCGCCAGCAGGCCGCCGCTGCAGGACTCAGCCAAGCCGAGACGATGGCCGCCCAGGAGCGTCGCCACCTGCGAGTCGATCGTCTCGCCGTCGAGGCTGAAGAGGTGGCGTGGGTGTCGCTCCCGCAGGCCGGCTCGCACCGCCTCGGCCGTATCGGCGGCGCGGTCGCGGTAGCGCACGTCGATCTCGATCTCCCCCCGGCGCAGGCAGGTCGTGATCTCGACCTCCGGCAGGGCCACGCCACCCTCCTCGATCTCGCGCAGGCTTTTGGCAATCTCGGACTCGGGGATGCCAAACATGCGCAGTGTGTAGGCGCGCAGGGGCGTCGCGCGCGCGAGTACGTCCGCGACTGGAGTCGTCTCCACCGCGGCGGGCCACATCGGCTGCAGCTCCCGCGGTGGGCCGGGCAGGACGACCACCACGCTGTCCTCGGCGGGGACGACCAAGCCCGGCGCTGTGCCTATCGGGTCGAGTGCGATCGACCCCTCGGGCACGATCGCCTGCTTGCGGTTGGCCTCGCGCAGGGCCTCGGGATCGAAGTTGACGATGCCGGCCCGGCGAGCAAAGCCGCGCAGGATCTCGGCGATCTTCTCCTCGACCTCCTCGTCGAGGACCATCGGTCGGCCGGCGAACTTGCCGACCACCTCCGCCGTGAGATCGTCGGCGGTCGGACCGAGCCCTCCGGAAGTGATGATCAGATCCATCCCCTCGCCGGCCATGAAGCGCAGCGCCGCCTCGAGGTCGTCGGGCCGATCGGCGACGACGAGGATGTGGGCGACCTCAACCCCGCGCTCGGCCAGCTGTTCGGAGAGCCAGGGCCCGTTGCGATCGGCGATCCTCCCAGTCAAGACCTCGGTGCCGGTGACGACTATGCCCGCCCGCATAACCGCCCCCGGACGCGGGAGCGAATCCCTGTCCATATCTGATTCTTCAGGCATTCGCGGGAGCAGAGGAGGTGGTGTCGTGCTTCTTCATGCGCAACTGGGCCGTTCTGCTTCTTCGAGCTTGGTCAGCTTGCCCGCGGAGTCGATCGCGTAGCCGATCGGGCTGGACGTTGCCGGTATTTCTGCTTCCCTGCCGTCGATGAGCATCTTGACCTCGCCGTTGCCGAAGGAGACCGTGAAGCTACCGGAGTGAAAGGGGCCTTCCTCCGCCCCGGCTTCGAGAATCAAGCCGTCGACCAGCGCCTTGCCCTTGGCGTTAAGCACACAGGCCCAGACTTCGGCGCTTGCCGTCAGCTCAACCGTGACGCCCGTCTTGACGGGTGGGGCAGCCGGCTTCGCTTCCGGCTTGGCCTTGCCGGCAACCTGGTGGCGATGACGAGCAGGGCCGCTTCCTCCGCCCCCGCCACTGGGAATGGCGACAATCGCGATGACCGCCACGGCAATCACTGCGACTACAACCAGTACTGCCAAGGCAACGCTTCGAGAGCCGCTGGAGACCTCCCCACCCCCAGGCTGCGGTTGCGGAGCGTCGGCGCTCCGATGCCAGGGTTCGACGCTCTCGCGGTAGTCGCTAGCGAGGCGATCGCCGTCCAAGCCCAGGAACGAGGCGTAGGTGCGGATAAAGCCACGCGTGTAGACGCCGCCCGGCAGGACGTCCCATTCTTCGTCCTCGATCGCGCGCAGGAACCGGAAGCGGATTCTCGTCGCCGCCTCGACCTCGGAAAGCTCAACTTTGCGGCGATTCCGCGCCTCGCGCAGGATCGTGCCGACACCGCTGTCCATCAGGACATTGTTCTACCGAGACCTAATCGGGGGCGACAGGCGAGGGCTCGGGCTCGGCGGCCTGGGCCTGGCCGCCGGTGAGCCGTGCCAGGTCGGCCTGCGTGACCAGGACCTGGCGTGGCTTGGAGCCTTCGTAACCGGAAATCACGCCGCGGCGCTCGAGCATGTCGATCAGGCGACCGGCGCGGGTGTAGCCAACCCGCAGGCGGCGCTGGATCATCGAGACCGACGCGGTTTCGGTCTCGACCACAACGCGGATCGCCTCATCGAGCAGGTCGTCGCTGTCGGGATCGAAGTCCCCCTCGGTTTCCACGCCCTTCTCCTCGTGCTGCTCGAGCAGCTCGGCCTCAAATTCGGGTTCGCCCTGTTTGGCCCAGTGGTTGGTTATGCGGGCGGTCTCCTCCTCGGTGACGAAGGCACCCTGGATACGCTGCAGCTTTGAGGTGCCGGCGCCGCGGAAGAGCATGTCCCCCTGTCCCAGCAGCGCCTCGGCGCCGCCCTGGTCAAGGATCACGCGCGAGTCGGTCTGCGAGGAAACCGCAAAGGCGATCCGGGCCGGGATGTTGACCTTGATCGTGCCGGTGATGATGTCGGTTGAGGGACGCTGCGTGGCCAGGACGAGGTGGATTCCGGTGGCGCGTGACTTCTGGGCAAGGCGGATGATCGAGTCCTCGACCTCGGCCGGGGAGACCATCATCAGGTCCGCGAGCTCGTCGATCACGCAGAGGATGTGCGGCAAAGGTGGTTCGCCGGCCTTTGCGCGGGCACGATTGAGCTCGGCCAGGTTGCGGCAGCGGGCCTGGCCCATGATCCCGTAGCGGCTCTCCATCTCGCCGATCAGGTTGGCCAGCACGTTGGCGGCCAAGCGCGGCGAGGTGACCACCGGGGTCAGCAGGTGGGGGACGTTCTCGTAGTGGTTGAGCTCGACTTGCTTGGGGTCGACGAGGACGAGGCGGACGTCGTTGGGCGAAGCCTGCATCAGGATCGAGGAGAGGATCGCGTTGACGCAACCCGACTTGCCCGAGCCGGTGGTGCCGGCGACGAGCACGTGCGGCATCTTCGCCAGGTCGGTCCAGACCGGGTTGCCATCGATGCCCTTGCCGAGCCAGGCGACCAGCGGTGAGGTCTTCTCAGGGCGGGCGGAGTAAATGTCACCGAGGCGGACGATGCGGCGGCGCGCGTTGGGCACCTCGACGCCGACCGCCTGCTTGCCGGGAATCGGGGCGAGGATGCGAATGTCGGTCGAGGCCAGCGCGTAGGCGAGGTCGTTGGAGAGCTCGGTCACCTTCTTCACCTTGGTGCCGGGTGCCAAGCGCAGTTCGTAGCGAGAGACGTGCGGTCCGCTGACGATGCCGACGATCTTCGCCTCGACCTTGAAGTGTGCGAGCGTCTCAACCAACTTGCGGCCGACGATCTCGTGATCGCGCGGGTCGACGCCCTTGTCGCCTTTGCCCCGTTCCAGGGATTTGACCGGCGGCGGCTTGTAGTCAATTCCCTCCGAAATCGTGACGCCGCGCTTGTTGCCCTGCGGGGTCAGAGCGGCCTGCTCGGGCTCGGGGATCGGATCGACGGCCACGGCGTCTTCCTCGGCCTCGATCGCCGCCAACTCGGCATCGAAACTCTCCGTGACGGCCTCCTCGACCTGCTCCAGCTCCGGCTCGGGCTCCTCAACGAGGGCGACGGTCGGCTCGACGTCGTCCTCCTCGGGATAGGCGCTCATCACGTCCGTGGGCCCAGCTTGGGTCTCAAACGAGAAGGTCTTTTCCTCCTGGCGGTCACGCCGAGTCTGGATCGCGGTCTGGGCGGCGCCGCGGCTGCCAAGGAAGAGGTGGCGGATCCCGCGGCCAATGCCGCGGACCAGAGTCGAGATCGAGGTCCCCGTGACCAATAGCCCGCCAACAAGGAGCATCAGGACCGTGGCAATGCGCGCGCCGACCGTGCCGACCAGGTAGACGAGCCCGGTTTCGATTCCGTAGCCGACCTTGCCGCCTTCCCAGCCAAAGAACAGCACGAAGCTCAGGTAAACGCCCGCGGCAATCAAGAACAGCCCGATCAGATCGAGGTGGCGCTGCTCCAGCGCCTGCGGCAGATGCAGCCCCCGCTTGGCGGCGACTTTGGCTTTAGCTTTCGGCTTGCGGCGCGCAGCTTTACCGCGCTTCTTGTTACGCACGAACATGGGCAGCCCCTTCGACGCTCGCGGGTTTACCCCTGCGAGTCCGGACGAATCCCGGGCTTATGCCTTAAAACGCAGGTAAATCTCCACCGGTTTCGCCCGTCACGCCTCTAACATCGACGCAGATGCTGACTACGGAGCCCGAAACCGCCACCGGCCGAGTGCTTGTCGTCGAGGACGACGCCGAGATCGCCGACGTCCTGCGGCGCTCGTTGCGCCAAGAGGGCTACGAGGTAAAGACGAGCGCCGACGGGGTCGAGGCCCTCGACGTCGCCACCGGCTTCGTCCCCGATCTCGTCGTCCTCGACCTCGGCCTCCCTCGCCTCGACGGCGTCGAGGTCTGCCGCCGCCTGCGCGCCGAGGGCGACGTGCCGATCCTGATGCTGACCGCCCGGGCCGAGACCGAGGACCGGGTCAGCGGCCTCGACAGCGGCGCCGACGATTACCTGGTCAAGCCCTTCGAGCGCCAAGAGCTGCTGGCGCGGATCCGCGCCCTGCTGCGCCGCCGCCCCCCACGCGGCGCCGCCTCGCTGGAAGTCGGCGACCTCGCCCTCAACCCGGACACGCGCGAGGTCAAGCGCGGCGGTCGCGAGTTGGAGCTGACCAACCGCGAGTTCGAGCTGCTCGAGTACCTGATGCGCAACGAGCGCCTCGTCGTCTCGCGCGAGCGGCTGCTCGACGACGTCTGGGGCTATGACCCAACCGCGGCGACCAACACGATCGACGTCTTCATCTCCAACCTGCGCCGCAAGCTGGAGGCCGGCGGAGAGGATCGTCTCCTGCACACCAAACGCGGCGCCGGCTACGTCCTCAAGGAGTAATGAGGCAACTGGCTCGCAAGCTGGCTGCTCGTTGGCCGGCTCGACTGCGTCCGAGCAGCTGGCCAGTGCGGTGGCGCCTGGCGGGGGTCTCAGCCGGGCTTACCCTGGCGATCCTGCTGATCTTCGGCGCCGTCATCGGTCAGGTGGCGACGAGCAGGATCCGCGATGACTTCAATCGCGAGGTGAGCGGCGCAGCCCAGACCCTCGCCGCCGAAAGCCGCATCTTCAACACGCCGCTCGGCACCCTCTTCCGCGGACCCAAGCTCGATGACTTCGTCCACCCAGACGGAGCTTCGGCGCGAGTCTTCGACGCCGAAGAAAACCTGATCAAGGAAAGCACCCACGCCCAGCCCCTGGGCACCCCCGTCGCCGGACTAGCCAACTACGGCCAGATGCGGGTCGCGACCGCACCGATCACGGGAGACACCGGCGTAACGACTGGATTCGTCCAATACGGGCGCAACATCGCCCACGTCGACTCGACCGTCGACAAGCTCTGGCTCTTCATCGCGGCGGGGGTCCTCGGCGGCACCCTGCTTGCCATTCTCGCCGGGGTCGCGATCGCCGGCAGAGCGATGCGGCCGATCTCGGCGCTTACGGCGACTGCCCGTCAAATCGCCAGCACCGGCGACCCCTCCAGCCACATGCCCACCCCAGAGGTCAGCGATGAGGTCGGCGAACTGGCCCGCACGCTGGAGCAGATGCTGCGCTCGCTCGACGCCGCCCGCACCGAGCGCGAGGCGGCGATGAAGAAACAACGTGAGTTCGTCGCCGACGCCTCGCACGAGCTGCGCACGCCGCTGACCAGCGTTCTCGCCAACCTCGAGCTGCTGCAGGCCTCGCTGCGCGCACCGAATCAGGATGAAGACCGGGCGATGGTCGACTCCGCTCTGCGCTCCTCAAAACGGATGAGCCGGCTGGTCGGGGATCTCCTGCTGCTGGCCCGCGCCGACGCCGGCCGGGCCGGCAAGCACGTCCCCTGCGACCTCGCTGAGATCGCGGGTAACGTCGCCGTCGAGCTCGCCCCGCTGATGGGCGATCGCGAGCTGGAGATCGACAACCAGCACGCCCTGCCGGTCACGGGCAATCCCGACGAGCTGCACCGCATGGTCCTCAACCTGCTCGACAACGCATCCCGTCACACGCCGCCGGGCGCCCGCATCGAACTCCACGTCCGCCGGCTCGGCGAGGAAGCCTTGGTCGAAGTGGCCGACGATGGCCCCGGCATTCCCCCTCGCCTGCGCGAGCAGATCTTCGATCGCTTCGTCCGCGGCGAGGGCCCAGCAGACACCGCCGTTGGCCCCGGCAGTGGCCTCGGCCTAGCCATCGTCCGCGCCGTCGCCAGCTCCCACGGCGGCACCGTCGAACTCGGCGAATCAGCCGCAGGTGGCGCCCAGTTCCGCGTTCGCCTACCGCTGCAACGTGCCCAGCAGCCTGCCCGCAGCTTTTAGTTCCGCTTTAGCGGGCGCCCGTAATTTCTTTCGCGGACGAGACACAAGGCCCGCCGGAACTCTCCCCAACATCTTCCGGCGGGTCTTTTTTTGCCCGCGAACTTCTGGGGCAGAGCCGTTCGTCCTTCGCAGCAAGCTCAGCCGAAAGCGCCCCTCCCGCGGGTGGCACTGTAGGGGCGGACCGCCCCCGAGGACGCTTTAGCGACCGCAGGGGGTGGTGGGTCCCCTGCAGTGACAGGACCCGCGGGCCGGAGCGCTTTCGTCAGACCTCTACGACAACCGGAACGATCATCGGCCGGCGGCGCAGCTTTTCGTATACGAGGCCGGCGACGGCGTCGTGAACGTCTTCTTGGACCAGGTGCAGCTCGCGCGTGCCCGCTTTGGCGGCGTCCTCGAGCGAGTCCTCGACCAGGTCGCGCAGGTCCTCAACCAGCGCGTCGGCCTCCTCGAGGAAGGCGACGCCGCGGAAGAGCACCTCGGGGTCGGCGACCACGTGGCCGTCCTCCGAGGAGATCGTGGCGACGACGATGAAGAGGCCGTCGGCCGAGATCTCGCGGCGGTCGCGCAGGGCGACGTCGTCGGGCTCGCCGACGTTGACGCCGTCGACGTAAATCACGCCAGCGTGAATCTCCTCGCCGAAGCCGGCGCCGTTCTGGTCGATCTCCAGCGGCAGGCCGTTGCGCCCCTGGAAGATGTCCTCGGCTGCGACACCGACCGATTCGGCCAGCTCGGCGTGCAGGCGCAGGCGCTGATGGTCTCCGTGCACGGGCAACACATAGCGCGGTTTGGTCAGGTTGAGCATCAGTTTCAGCTCCTCCTGCCAGCCATGGCCGGAGGCGTGGATCGGAGCGTCTTTGGCAGTCACGACTTTGGCGCCGATCTCGTAGATGCGGTCGATCGTCTCGTTGACCGCGCGCTCGTTGCCGGGCACCGGGGTCGCCGAAAAGACCACGGTGTCGCCCGAGTGCAGCTCGACATCGCGGTGGTCGTTGTTGGCCATCCGGCGCAGGGCCGAGAGCGGCTCGCCCTGGCTGCCGGTCGAGATCACGATCACCTTCTCGTCGGGAAAGTTCTCGATCTCGCGCGGCTGGATAAAGAGGCCCGACGGCGCTTTGGCGATGCCGAGGTTGGAGGCGATGTTGAAGTTTTTGCGCATCGAGCGGCCGACCAGTGCGACCCGGCGGTCGAGCTGCACCGCCGCATCGATCACCTGCTGCACCCGGTGGATATTGGAAGCGAAGGAGGTGACGATGATGCGGCCCTCGCAGGAGGAGAAGGTCTCCAGCAGCGCCGGCCCCACGCTCGACTCCGAGGGAGCGACACCGGGTCGGTCGGCGTTGGTCGAGTCGCCGCAGAGCAGCGTCAGCCCGTCACGCCCCAGTTCTGCCAGCCGTGAGATGTCTGCGGGACGACCGTCAACCGGCGTCTGGTCGAACTTGTAGTCGCCGGTCATCAGCACGTTGCCGGCCTCAGTGGTGAGCAGGACACCGCGGGCATCGGGGATCGAGTGCGAGAGATGGATCATCTCCAGTTCGAAGGGGCCGGCCTGCACCCTCTCCCCCGCCGGCAGCTCCTGCAGCGGCGCGTCGCCGAGCTTGTGCTCGTCGAGCTTGGCGCGGACCATGCCGACCGTGAGCAGGCCGCTGTAAATCACCGGCGGCATGCCGAGCTCACGCAGCACATAGGGCAGGGCGCCGACGTGGTCCTCGTGGCCGTGGGTGAGCACGATCGCCTCGATGTCGTCGACACGATCGCGCAGGTAGGAGAAGTCCGGCAGCACGAGGTCGATACCGAGCATCTCCGCGGTCGGGAACATCAGGCCGGTGTCGACGACGACGATGCGGCCGTCGTACTCGATCACGGTCATGTTCTTGCCGATCTCGCCCAGTCCCCCGAGCGGCAGCACCCGCAGCTTGCTGGCCGGCACTAGGGAGTCACCGGGGTGAGGCCGACGCCCTCGAGCGCGGCTCGCACGATCGCCCTCTGTCCCGCATCGGCGGGCACGAGGGGAAGTCGAAGTGTTCCGGACGGAATCAGGCCCGTCATCTCCAGCGCCGCCTTGACCGGGATCGGGTTGGTGGTCACGCCCATCGCGGCGTAGACCTCGCGCAGTCCCGAGTCGATCTCACGCGCTCGATCGAGGTCACCGGCTTGCGCCGCGTCCCAGACTTCGCGCATCTGCGGGCCGACCAGGTGCGAGGCGACGCAAATTCCACCCGCCCCGCCGATCTCGAGCGTCCTGAAGAAGATGTCGTCGTTGCCGGCGAGGATCTCGAGACCCTCGATCGGCTGCAGCTCGTCGTTGTTGGCTTGCTTGACCGCGACGACGCTCTCGATCTTGGCGAGCTCCGCCAGGTCCTCCGGCGGCACGTTGACAACCACCCGTGAGGGGATGTTGTAGGCGATCAGCGGCAGATTCGGAACGGCGTCCGCGATTGCTTCGAAGTGGGCTTGGATGCCGGCCGGGTTGGGCTTGTTGTAGTACGGCGTGACGATCAGCGCCGCGTCCGCCCCGGCCTCGGCGGCCCCGCTGGTCAGCTCGATCGAGTGATCGGTGTAGTTGGTGCCGGTGCCGCAGACGAGCAGCACCTCGTCGCCGACCTCCTTGCGCACCGCGCGCAGCAGGACCAGCGCCTCCTCGTCGGTCAGCGTCGGCGCCTCGCCGGTCGAGCCGGAGATGACCAGGCCGTGCGAGCCGTGCTCGAGCAGGTAGGTGGCCAGCTTCAGCGCCGCGACCTCGTCGACGGCGCCGTTCTCGTCGAACGGCGTCGCCATCGCAGTAAGAATTCCGCGAATCTCCTTCATTGCGCTCAGAGTAGCTTTTCCAGACCGACGGTGAAGCGGTCGGGCAGGTCGCCGACCTTGCGCACGGCGAGGATCACGCCGGGCATGAAAGAGCGACGATCGATTGAGTCGTGGCGCAGACTCAGGGTTTGGCCCTCGCCGCCGAAGATCACTTCCTGGTGGGCGACCAGGCCGGGTAGGCGGACCGAGTGGATCGGGGCGTGGACGTTGCCGCCGGCGCCGGTGATCAGCTCGGCGGTGAGCTTGGCCGTGCCGGAGGGCGCGTCGAGCTTGCGATCGTGATGCAGCTCGACGATCTCGCACTCGGGCATGTGGCGGGCGATCGTCTGCGCCACCTCCATCAGCAGCACGGCGCCGATCGCGAAGTTGGGCGCGACGAAGCAGTTCGCGGTCGAGGCCTCGGCCGCGGCCTTCAGTGCCTCGAGGTCGAAGCCGGTCGTGCCAACGACCACGTGCACCCCGGCCACCAGACACGCTTCGGCGTTGGCCAGCGCCGTTTCCGGTGTGGTGAAGTCGACCACGACATCAGCATCGCCGAGCACGTCGGCCAGCTCGACCCCGAGCGAGGGATCAGCCTTGCCGCTCAACTCGGTGTCCGAGGCGCCCTCAACCGCCTCGCAGACCGCCTCGCCCATGCGGCCAGCAGCGCCGGAGACCGCGACCTTGATCATGCCGCGACCAGGGTCTCGCTGACCGGCCCGAGTGCCTCGCGGAAGCGACTCTCATCGCGGCCCACGCAGGCGGCGGAGAGCCGCTCGGGCCCGTAGAGCTCGGCGGCGAGCGCGGTCAGGTCATCGACGCTGACCGCGTCGACCTTGGCAATCATCTCGTCGAGGCTGTCGATCGGCAGGTTGAAGAGGGTGGCACGCGAGATCCGCGACATCCGCGCCGCGGTCGACTCCGAGGAGAGCACGAGGCGGCCCTTGACGTTCTCCTTGGCCCGCGAGAGCTCCTCGGCCGAGACCGGCTCACTGCGTAGGCGCGCCATCTCATTACCGATGATCGCGCAGGCCTCCTCGACGTTGTCCTCACGGGTGCCGACGTAGCTGGCGATCAGGCCCGAGTCGGTGTACTGCTCGTTGTAGGAACCGACCGCATAGGCGAGGCCGCGCTTCTCGCGCACCTCGCGGAAGAGCCGTGAGGAGCTGGAGCCGCCGAAGATCGAGTCGAGGACGGCGAGCGCGTAGCGCCGCTCGTCCTCGCGGGTGATGCCGGGAGCGCCGAAGCAGATGTGGTACTGCTCGGTGTCCTTCTCGTAGAAGCAGAGGCGGGCCGACTCATCGGTCTGCGCCGACGCGGGCTGTCCATTGGCGGCGGCGCTCGGCGGCTGCACCAGCCGCTGGGAGAGCTCGGCGATGCGGGCGTGGTCGACGTTGCCGGCGGCGCCGACGACGATCGTCTCCCCCGTGTAGCGAGCGCTGCGATAGGCCTCGATGTCGGGAACCGGCACCGAGCTGATCACCTCGGCCTCGCCGAGCACGCGCCGGCCCAACGGATGCTGGCCGAAGACGGCCTCGGCGAGGATGTCGTGGACGCGGTCCTGAGGCTCGTCCTCGTACATCGCGATCTCCTCGAGCACGACCTCGCGCTCGGAGTCGACTTCGGGGTAGGTCGGCGCCAGCAGCATCTCGGCCAGCAGGTCGAAGACCTCCTCGGTGTGCTCGTCGAGGAAGCGGGCGTGCAGGTGCGTGGTCTCCTTGCCGGTGGCGGCGTTGACCGAAGCGCCGAGGCCGTCGAGCTTCTCGGCGATCTCGATCGCCGAGTAACGCGCCGTGCCCTTGAAGAGCAGGTGCTCGAGGAAGTGCGAGACGCCGGCCTGGGCCGGGGTCTCGTTGCGGGAACCGGTGCGCACCCAGAGCCCGAGCGCCACGGATCGCACCGAGGGAACCTCCTCGGTGACGACCCGGACGCCCGAGTCCTGCGTGCTTAGGACTGCCTCGCTCAAATGACTAGCGCCGCTCGCGGTCGCCGCCGCGGGGACGCCGTCCCTCGCGACCGCCGCCGCGGCCGCCGCGGTCTCCACCGTTGCGGCTGCCACCGCCGCCACCGCCGCCGCCGCCGGAACCGACCGCGGCCAGTTCCTCGGGGCTCTTGCCGGCGATCGAGGGGTCATCGGAGAGGCGCAGGCCGATGCGGCCACGCTCGCGGTCGACCTCGACCACGGTGACGTCGATCTCCTCACCGGAGCTGAGCACGTCGTCGACTGAGTCGACTCGCTCGCCCGGCTTGACGTTGGAGATGTGCAGAAGGCCGTCGGTGCCCTTGACCAGCTCGACGAAGGCGCCGAAGGTGGTCGTCTTGACGACCTTGGCGGCCTCGTAGCGATCGCCGACTTCGGCCTCCTTGGTCATCGACTGGATCCGCGCCACACAGGCTTCGACCAGCGTGCCGGTCGGGGCGTAGATGCGGATCGTGCCGTCGTCTTCGACGTCGATTTCGGCTTCGAACTCCTCGCAGAGGGCGCGAATGGTTTCGCCGCCCTTGCCGATCACAGCGCCGATCTTCTCCTGATCGATCTTGATCGACTCGATCCGCGGCGCGTGCTGGGAGAGCTGCTCACGCGGGCCGTCGATCGCTTCGGCCATCTTGCCGAGGATGAACTGGCGACCCTTATTGGCCTGCTCCAGCGCGTCGGTGAGGATCTCGAAGGTGACGCCGGTGATCTTGATGTCCATCTGCAGGGCGGTGATCCCGTCCGCAGTGCCGGCGACCTTGAAGTCCATGTCGCCGAGGTGGTCCTCGACGCCGGCGATGTCGGTGAGGACGATGTAGTCATCGCCCTCCTTAATGAGTCCCATCGCCACGCCGGCGACGGGAGCGCTGACCGGTACACCGGCCGCCTGCAGCGCCATCGAGGAGGCGCAGACCGAGCCCATCGAGGAGGAGCCGTTGGACTCGAGCGTCTCGGAGACGACCCGGATCACGTAGGGGAAGTCCTCTTCGTTGGGGATCGTCGCCACCAGGGCGCGCTCGGCGAGCGCACCGTGACCGATGTCGCGGCGCTTGGGGCCGCGCATGAAGCCGGCCTCCCCGACCGAGAAGGGCGGGAAGTTGTAGTGGTGCCAGAACTTCTTCGAGGTCTCCAGGCCGAGCGTGTCGATCCGCATGTCCATGCGGGTCGTGCCCAGCGCGGCGTTGGAGAGGATCTGGGTCTCACCGCGGGTGAAGAGCGCCGAGCCGTGCACGCGGGGTGAGATGTCGACCTCGCACTCGATCGGCCGGATCTCGTCCTGGGCACGTCCGTCGGGGCGTTTCTTGTCGACGGCGATCGCCTTGCGGATCGTGTCCTTCTCGATCGCGCCGAAAGCTGCCTTGACTTCGGCCACCTGCTTCTCGTCTGCCTCGCCGTCGGACTCGGGGGCGTACTTGGCGACCACCTCGTCCTTGACCTTGTCGATCGCCTCGTAGCGCTCGAGCTTGCCCTCGGTGGCGATCGCGTCGACCAGTGCCTGGCCGTGGGAAGAGCGGATGTCGCTGAGCAGGCCCTCGTCGATCTTGGGCGCCTCGACCTCGATCTTCTCCTTGCCGGCCTTCTGCTGCAGTTCCTCCATCGCCGCGCAGAGCTTCTTGATCTCGCCGTGGGCGATGTCGAGCGCGTCGAGGATCTCCTGCTCGGTGACGCCGTTGGCGCCGGCCTCGACCATCAGGATCGCCTCATCGGTGCCGGCGACGATCAGGTCGAGCTCGAGCTCGGCGTGGTCCTCCTCGGCGGGGTTGACGACGAAGTCGCCGTCGAGCTTGCCGATCCGCACCGCGCCGACGTGGGCGGCGACTGGAACCGGGGAAATCGCCAGCGCCGCCGAGGCGCCGTTCATGGCGAGGATGTCGTAGGGGTTGACCTGGTCGACCGACATCGGGATCGCGACCAGCTGCGTCTCGTAGTGCCAGCCCTTGGGGAAGAGCGGGCGGATCGGCCGGTCGATCATGCGGGCGGTCAGGGTCGCCTTCTCGCCCGAGCGTCCCTCGCGACGGAAGAACGAGCCCGGGATCTTGCCCGCGGCGTACATCCGCTCCTCGACGTCGACGGTGAGGGGAAGGAAGTCCACGTCGCGAAGGTTGCCGACGGTTGCGGTGCAGAGCACCATCGTGTCGCCGGCCTGAACCACGACCGCGCCACCCGCCTGCTTCGCGAGTTTTCCGGTCTCGAAGGAAATCTGGCCGTCGCCGATGTCCGCCGAGACGCGGGTTACGTCAAACATGCTCATTTAGTTGTCCTACCTCCGGCCACCCGGATGGTGGCCATCTGCTTTCAGAACTCTCGTTCTCTTTCGCGAGAGAGAGTAACAAGCGTCGCTCAGGCGAAGACTGCGGGGGTTCCGGTGACGCCGGCGCGGATGCCGGACTCGAAGTCGCGACGGACCCGCGTCGCGACCGCATCGGAGCGGCGGTCGGCCTCGAAGCGGTCGAGGTTGAGACCGAGGCGCTCGGCGCGCTGCCAGAGGTGCGGGTCATCGACGTGGCCGCGGTCCTCGTAGAGCGAGTCGACCATCTCGAAGAAGCTGCCCTGCAGCCCGGCCGCCTCGGCGGCCGCGTGCAGGGCCGGCGAACGCGGGTGCTTGCTGGCGACCGGGAAGTGACGGAAGACGATCGTCGCCTCGCGCGCGCCGATCTCGAGCCAGGCCGAGGCGCAGTGTGGGCAGCCGAGATCGGCATAGACGATCAGCTCGGTCCCCTCACCGCGCCGGTGGTCCTCGGGCCCGGCCGGCGGCACCGCGGCACTAGTCAGCTCAGGCGTCAGGAGAGCGCGTCGAAGATCAGGTTGGCGCCGGGGATCTCCAGCGGCGTCGGCGACTCGTAGACCCACTCCACCTTGCCTTCCTCGTCGACGAGGACGAGCGAGCGGTTGTTGTGGCCCCTCTCCTCGATGTAGGCGCCATAGGCACGGGCGACCTCGCCCTTGGGCTCGAAATCGGCCAGCAGCGTCGTATCAATGCCGAGCTTTTCCTGGAAGGCCTTGTGGGCGAAGCCGCTGTCGACGCTGATCCCGATCATGGTCACGCCCTTGGCCTCGATCTCGGGCTTGACCTCCTGATAGACCGAGAGCTGATCGCTGCAGACCTGGCTGAAGTCGAGCGGGTAGAAGACCAGCAGGACCTTCTTGCCGCGAAAGTCGGAAAGAGAGACCTTCTCGCCGTCCTGATTGCGGAGAGTGAACTCAGGCGCCGGTTGCCCGGCAGCGATCATCGCCGCAGGCCGAGTTCGCCGACCAGGGCGCGGTAGCGCTCGAGGTCGTGGCGCTCGAGATAGCGCAGCATGCGGCGGCGCTTGCCGACCAGCATCAGCAGGCCGCGGCGCGAGTGATGGTCCTTGGGGTGCGTGCGGAGATGCTCGGTGAGTTCGTTGATCCGCTCGGTGAGCAGGGCGACCTGGACCTCGGCAGAGCCGGTGTCGCCGTCGGCGTGACCGAACTTGCCGATCAGCTCGCTTTTTTTCTCCTTGGTCAGGCCCATTTCGTAAAAAGTGCCGCGCTCCTGGCGGAGCTCACGGCCGCTGGAAGCTAGCACAGGCTCCGTTCCGGGACCTCAATCGCGAGCCCTCAACAGCACCCGGCTGCTCGTGCGACGGCCGTTCTGAAGCTTGATGGCAACGCGGACGGACAGCCGCCCCTCGCGCCTGAGCTGCACGGCGGCTGAGCGCGAGAGAATGACGCCGAAGCGGCGACCGGTGTGGACGCGGAAGGAAAGCCGGCGATAGCCGAGGGTCTGAGGGCGGCCACCGCCGAGCCGACCGTAGAGGCGCAACGGACCGCGGCAGAACTTGCCCGCCGCACCCCCGCTGCAGAAGATTCGGAGCTTGACGCGGCGACCACTGAGACCGCCGCCGGCCCGATTCACCTTCGCCATGATGTGCGGCGGCTTGAACGTGCCGATCGCCCCCGGTGTTAGGCGGCTCGCGTCGGGTGCCAGCGCCGTGGAGTACCAAAGGCTCCCTTCCGCGCCCACAGCGAGCGCCGCCGGGGTCAGGTCACAGCCGCCTGGAAGGCAGGCCAGGTCGGCCGTCCAGTAGTCCGGGGACATGGAGCCGATGAGGCTGCCGCTCGTGTACCAGAAATCACCGGCAGGGCCGAAGGCAAGCCGCTGCGTGCCACGACGCGCAGGCACGCCAAGCCGCTCGAAGCGACTCCTGGTTTGGGCCGCGGAGGTGACCCGCCCGAGCCAAGGCCCACCTTCTTCGGTGAACCAGACATTGCCTTCGGGGCCGGGGACGACATCGTTGGGTTCGGCCCGGGGGAAAGGAATCCCGAACTCGCTGCCCCCTCCCGGCATCACCATCGCGAAACCCTTCTGACCGGGCTCGGCGATCCAGATCGTCCCGTCAGCTCTGACGGCAAGGCCCGTCGGCCGCGCCCCCGGACCCAGTTTTCTCTCTCCCAGGGTGCCGGCGAAGGGATTAAAGTGGCCGAGCCGATCCCCGCCTTCCTCCGTGAACCAAAGGGTGCCATCGGGGGCAGTGGCAATCGTGCGTGGCCTGCTGTCGGGATTTGGCAGAGTTTCGTCGGAGATCTCCCCACCGGTGGTGATGTGGCCGAGCCGATTTGCGTTCGGCTCCGTGAAGAACAGATCCTCGTTTTGCCCGGCTGTGATCGAGGAGATTCCCAGTTCGGCTTCGCCGCGCACGGGCAGGGTGAATTCGCTGATTTGGCCGTCGGGTGTGACCCGGCCCACCACGTCGACCGCCGAGTCGGGACCGTATTTGGTCCCGCCGAACCAAATGTTCCCGTCCGGACCGAGCGTCAAAGCATCGGCATGCGTCCCCGGGGGCAAGCGAAATTCAGAGCCCCGGCCGAGAGGAGCGGCGGCGGTCGCAGTTGCCACGCTGACCAGACAGAGGGCAACCGCGAGCGCGAGCAGCGGCGCGGCGCGGGATAAGCCGCTCACCGCTCCTCCCCGGCGCCGGTGAAGCCGGCACAGACGCGCTTCGCGTCCTCGACATCGATCCGCATCTGGGCGATCAGCTCCTCGACGCTGGCGAAGCGCTTCTCGCCGCGCAGGCGCTCGACGAAGGCCACCCGCAGCTCGGTGCCGTAGAGATCGCCTTCGAAGTCGATCAGGTAGGTCTCGATCAGGACCCCGCGGCCGCTCTCGAAGGTCGGGCGCACGCCGACGTTGACTGCGGCCGGAACGCCGTTGGCGAAGGCCGCGTAAACCCCGTGGCCAGGGATCGCGAGGCGATCGTCGGGCACGATGTTGGCGGTCGGAAAGCCGAGCTCGCGACCGCGCTGATCGCCGCTGACGACCTCGCCCTCGACCATGAAAGGGGCACCGAGGCAGTGGCGCGCACCCTCCATGTCGCCGGCGGCGACGAGGGCACGGATCCGGGTCGAGGAGATCGTCTCGCCGTCGGTTTCGACCAGCGGCACCACCCGCGTCTCGAACTCCTCGCGAGCGGCCAGCATGGCGGGGTCGCCTTTGGCCTTGGCGCCGAAGCGGAAGTTCTCGCCGACCGAGACTCGCTCGGCGCCGAGCTTGGCGATCAGCACGTCCTCGATGAATTCCTCGGCGCTGCGCTGGGCGAACTCCTGATCGAAGGGAATGACGACTAGCTCGTCGACGCCGAGCCCCTCGATCACGTCGCGCTTCACCCCGAAGGGCATGATCAGCTTCGGCAGGGCCGCCGGGTGGATGATCTCCAGCGGGTGGGGATCGAAGGTGAGCACGGTGTCGGCCCCCTTGATCACGGCCTGGTGGCCACGGTGGACGCCGTCGAAAGTGCCGATCGCGACGTGGCGCGGCCGCGGCTTGGCGTCGGGGAGTGAGGTGACTTGGATGCTCAGAACGGGCCTTCCGGTGCGCTTTATGTGGGTATATGCCGCAAAAGGACCACCGGAAGCCTCATCGTAGGGCCTCGGCGGTGCTTGGGACCAACTCGGCGACCTGGGACAGGGTGAACTCGCGGCCCGTGTCCTCGACGCTGAAGGGACCGATTGCGGTGCGGCGCAGCTCGGCGCAGTAGGCGTCATCGAGGGTCTCGATCAAGGTGCGGATATAGGTGCCCGCAGAGCATTCGATCTCATACTGGGCACCCTCGGCATCGCTCTCAAGCAACTCGGCGCGGTAGACCTCGACCTCGCGTTCCGGCGTCTCGACGGTTTCGCCCCGGTGTGCCTTGCGGTAGAGCCGCTCTCCACCGACCCGCACGGCGGAGGTCATCGGCACGCGCTGGCGCACTGTGCCGGTCGGCAGCTCGAGCGAATCCGGTGCGCGCCCGGTCTCGCGCAGCTCACCGTCGGGGTCGCCGGTGCTGGAGCGCCAGCCGAAGCGGGCCCGGGCCACGTAGGTCTTCGGCAGCTCGACCAGGAAGCGCTGCAGGCGGGTCGCCCGTCCGATCAAGACCAAAAGAAGGCCGGTGGCAAAGGGGTCGAGGGTGCCGGCGTGGCCGACTTTCTCACCGCGGTGTTCCCGCCGTATGGCAAGCACAATGTCGTGCGAGGTTTTGCCCGCCGGCTTGTCGCAGAGCAGCAGCGAGCCTGCCCCTGTTGCGGCCACGCTCAGGGGCCGAGCTGGGCTTTGACTTCGCCGCAGAGGAAGGTGACCAGCTCATCGAGCTCGAGATCGGTCGAGAAGCCGGCGGCCCGCTTGTGGCCGCCCCCACCGTGTTTGCGAGCCATCGCCGAGACGTCGATCTCGCCGCCGCTGGAGCGCAGGCTGACCTTGCGCGCGGCGCGGCCGCGATCGCCCTTGTCGCGGATCATCGCCGCCACCTTGCATCCCTCGATCGAGCGCAGGTGGTCGATGATGCCCTCGGTCATCTCCTCACCGCCGCCGCTGGCCTCGTAATCGGCAGCGGTGATGTAGGAGACGACCAGGCGCTCACCGCAGTAGCGGCGGATTCCGTCGAGGGCGCGCGAGAGCAGGCGCAGCTTCTCAACCGGCACGTGCTCATAGAGGCGGCGGTAGGTGTCATCGACGGCGACCCCGGCGTCGATCAGGTCGGCGGCGATCCGGTGTGTGTGGGCATTGGTGTTCTCGTACATGAACTTGCCCGTGTCGGTTATCAGGCCGACGTAAAGTGCCGCGGCAATTTCAGGCGTGATCTCCGCCCCCAGCGCGACCGCCAGCTCGTAGACGATCTCCGCGGTCGAGGAGGCGCCGACTTCGACCAGGTTGACGTCGCCGAAGCGGGTGTTGTCGTGGTGGTGGTCGATGTTGATGCGGAAGTTGTCGCCCTCGCTGAGGAACTCGACCGGCATGCGGTCGATGTTGCCGCAGTCGAGGAAGACCACCGTGCGGTCGGCCATGTCGGCCGGCGGCTCGTGGAAGACCTCCTCCAGCGGCAGGAAGCGGTACTCGATCGGCAGCGGGAACTCCTTCGCCGCCATGAACATCACCGAGTCCTTGCCGAGCTGGCCGAGCAGGTGGTGCATGCCCAGCAGCGAGCCGAGCGCGTCGCCGTCTGGGCCCTCGTGGGCGGTCAGCAGGAAGCGCTCGCGCGAGCGCAGCTCGGCGAGGACCTCCTCGATGCCGGCCGTGGTTGCCACGCCGCCGCCCTCGCTCATTGCTCCTCCCCCTCCAGCAGTTCGTTGATCCGCATCCCCTGCTCGACGGTCTCGTCGTAGCGGAAGCTCAGGGTAGGCGTGCGCTTCATCCGCGTCTCGGCGGCGATCTTCGCCTGCAGCACGCCGTGTGAGGAGGCGAGGCCGACCATCGTCGCCTCGCGCTCCTCCTCGGAACCGAGCACGCTGACGTGCACCTTGGCGGCGCGCAGGTCGGGGCTTGTCTCCACGGAGGTCACGGTTACGAAGCCGATGCGCGGGTCACTCAACTCGGCGATGGCAGCGCCAATCACCTCGCGGAGCACCTCGTTGATGCGGCGCATGCGAGGAGCGGCCATCTTAGTCCAGCGTCTGCTCGACCTGCTTTGTCTCGTAGAACTCGAGCATGTCCCCCTCCTTGACGTCAGCGTAGCCGTCGAGGACGATGCCGCACTCCTGGCCCTCCTCGACTTCCTGCACGTTGTCTTTGAAGCGGCGCAGGGAGCCGAGTTTGCCGTCCCAGATTACGGTGCCCTCGCGGACCAGGCGGACGCTGGCGGTGCGCGTGACCTTGCCCTCGTTGACGATGCAGCCGGCGATGCGGCCGACCTTGGAAGCCTTGAAGGTCTGTTTGACCTCGGCCTCGCCGAGCGTCTCCTCGACCTCGATCGCCTCCAGCATGCCCTCCATCGCGTTGCGCAGGTCTTCGGTGATTTTGTAGATCACCGAGTAGGTGCGGACGTCGACGCCCTCGCGCTCGGCGGCGCGGCGCGCATCGGCGAGTGGGCGCACGTTGAAGCCGATGATGATCGCTTCCGAGGCGGCGGCCAGCATCACGTCGGACTCGTTGATGCCACCGGTCTGCGAGTGAATGATGTTGATCCCGACCTGCTCCTGGGGGACCTTGGCGATCTCGTCCTGGAGCGCCTCCAAGGAGCCGGCGACATCCGCCTTGAGCACGATGTTGAGCTCCTTGATCTCGCCCTCCTGGACCCGCGAGAAGACCTCCTCGAGGCTGACCTTGCGAGCCTGGCGACGAGCCAGCTGCTCGGTCTTGAGCCGGTTGGCGCGCTCCTGGGCCTCCTGGCGGGCGCGGCGGTCGTTCTCAACCGCGTGGACGAACTCACCCGCGTCGGCGACGCCGTCGAAGCCGAGCACCTCGACCGGCATCCCGGGACCGGCACTCTGCACGCGCGTGCCGGTGAAGTCGTGCATCGCCCGCACCCGGCCCCATTGCGGTCCGGCGACGAGCGAGTCGCCGACCGTCAGCGTGCCGCGCTGGACCAGGATTGTGACCACCGGGCCGCGGCCAGGGTCAAGCTGGGACTCGACCACCGTGCCCGATGCAGGGGCGTCTGCGTTGGCACCCAGTTCCTCCAGCTCGGTGACGAGCAGGATCATCTCGAGCAGCTTGTCGAGCCCTTCGTGAGTCTTGGCCGAGACGTCTACGTAGACCGTTTCTCCACCCCAGTCCTCGGGGGTGAGCCCGTCGGCGGCGAGCTCGTTGCGGACGCGGTCGGGCTGAGCGCCCTCCTTGTCGATCTTGTTGACCGCGATCAGGATCGGCACGTCGGCGGCGCGGGCGTGGTCGATCGCCTCTTTGGTCTGCGGCATGACACCGTCGTCGGCGGCGACCACGACCACGGCGATGTCGGTGACCTTGGCGCCGCGGGCGCGCATCGCCGTGAAGGCAGCGTGGCCGGGCGTGTCGAGGAAGGTGATCGTCTTATCGGCGTGATGGACCTGGTAGGCACCGATGTGCTGGGTGATGCCACCGGCCTCGCCCGCGGCCACCTCGGTCTCGCGGATCGCGTCGAGCAGCGAGGTCTTGCCGTGGTCGACGTGGCCCATGATCGTGACCACCGGCGGCCGGTCGGCGAGCTCCTCGTCGGAGTCCTCGAAGGCGGGTTCCTCGGGCTCCTCGTCGGCGGCGCTGACGATTTCGATCTTGCGGTCGTACTCGTCGGCGATCGCGGCGATCGACTCGTCGGTGAGAGTCTGGGTAAGC
This sequence comes from uncultured Solirubrobacterales bacterium, assembly GCA_963732225.1. Classification (GTDB taxonomy): domain Bacteria; phylum Actinomycetota; class Thermoleophilia; order Solirubrobacterales; family 70-9; genus VRUE01. The sequence continues at coordinate 176,583 of CAVSYR010000005.1, read as the reverse complement.
GTCGCCATCTCCCCCATCATCATCAGCTTCTTGATCACCTCAGAGCTCCCCAAGCCGAGCAGCTCGGCAACCTCGCGCACGGTGGCGCCGGCCGGGACCTTGGTCGCCTCGGGCTCGGCCGCCTCGACTTTGGGCGGCGGCTCCTCCAGCAGCGGGCGGCGGCGGCGGCCACCGCGTCGACGTGGCGGGCGCTGCGGCGGCGGGCCACCCATCTGGTCCCTGCGGGCGGCCTGGGAGTCGATCACGACGCGGCGCTTTTTGCCGCTCGCACCGCCTCCACCACCTGCGGCAGTTTTGCCGGCCGGACGAACCGGGCCTTTGGAGGAAGCAGCCGCTTTCGGCGCTGGTTTGGCCGCAGCCTGCTGAGTCGGCGCCGGCTTTGCGGGTGCCTCTTTCGCAGCCGCAGGGGGCGCGGGCTTGGCCTCGGCGGGAGCAGCGGCAGCGCCGCCATTTCCCTTGGCCGCCTGGATCGCCTTCAGCGCGTCAGCCTCATCAACGCTGGAAGCAGCGGCTTTGGCCTCAATGCCAGCACTTTTCAGCGCGGCAAGCACCTCTTTGCTCTCGAGGCCCTGCGCTTTCGCGATCTCATGTACCCGCTTTTTTGCCACTACGCTTGCTCTGCCTCCTCGGCGACTGGTTCAGCTTCGGCGTCAGCCTCCGAAGCTCCGTCCTCCTCAGCCACAGGCTCCTCCGCGGTCTCCTCGACTGCTTCGGGCTCTGGAACCTCCTCGACGAATTCGGATTCGGCTTTGGTGACGATCTCGTCGACCTGACCCTGGTCGGCATCGGGGTCGGCGAGGATTTCGACTTCCGCCTCTGGAATCGAAGCGAGGATCGCGATCTGGTTGGTGTCGAAGCGGCTCAGAGCCTGGTGTGAAGGCAGGCCGCAGTAGGTCGAGCCCTCGATCGCTGCGTTGGGGCAGCGGCGACCGTTGGAGAGCACCGCCATACAGCGGCCGTCGAAGGTTTCTTCGCCCTCGTACTCGACGTCCTGATCCTCCTGGGAAAACTCGGTCTCCGACTTGATGTCGACCCGCCAGCCGGTCAGGCGGGCGGCGAGGCGGGCGTTCTGGCCGTCGCGGCCGATCGCCAGCGAGAGCTGGTCGTCGGGCACGATCACGGTCGCCTGGCGCTCGTCGTCATCGACGATCACCTCGCGCACGCGGGCCGGCGAGAGCGCCTTGGCGACGAAGCGGGCGGGCTCGTCGTTGTGGGGAATGATGTCGATCTTCTCGCCGCGCAGCTCGGATACGACCATCCGCACCCGCGAGCCGCGCGGGCCGACGCAGGCGCCAACCGGGTCAACCCCGTCGGCATGCGAGATCACGGCGATCTTCGAGCGGTAGCCGGGCTCGCGGGCGACGCCGACGATCTCGACCAGTTTGTCGGCGATCTCCGGCACCTCCATTTCGAAGAGCTTCTTGATCAGCTCGGAGCTGCGCCGGGAGACGACGATCGCCGGCCCTTTGGTCGAGTCGGAGACGTCGGTGATCACGGCCTTGACCCGCATCCCGTGGTCGTAGCGCTCGTTGTAGACCTGCTCGGACTTGGGCAGCAGCGCCTCGACCCGCTCGCGCAGCTGGACCAGCGTGTAGCGCTTGTCGGACTGCTGGATGATCCCGGTGATCAGCTCGCCGACCCGGTCCTGGTACTCCTCGAACATCATCATCCGTTCGGCCTCGCGGATCCGCTGCAGGATCACCTGCTTGGCGGTCTGGGCGGCGATCCGGCCGAAGTCTTCGGGGGTGACGTCGCGGGTCTCGATCTGGTCCTCGTAGGGAGCGATCATCTCCGGATCGAGCTCCGGATCCTCGGGCTCGCGCAGCTCGCCCGTCTCGGGATCGACTTCGCGCTCTTCCTCCTCCTGCGCCTCGGCCGCTTCGGCGAGCAGCTTCTCCTCCAGCTCGGGCGGCAGGATCAGTTCGAAGACAAGGAAGTCGCCGGTTTCATGATCGAGGTCGACGCGGGCGTATTTGGCCGCTCCGGGCGTCTTCTTATAGGCGGAGAGGAGCGCATCGGCGAGCGCGTCCATCAACTTGTCAGCGGAGATCCCCTTCTCCTGCTCCAGTGCCTTGACTGCTTCGACGATCTCCTTGCTCACTGGATCTCCTTGTGATTGCTGTACTTGGGGCCGGGCGAGGAAACCTCCAGCGCGTACTCGGCCCGCAGGTGGTTGAGGTGAAGAGTGACCCGTTCGCAGAGCGCCAGGTCGACCCCCCCGGGATGGTCGATGAAGAGGCGCAGCGCTTCTTTGCTCGGCTGCTCGAGCGCGACCAGATCGAGCTCGGAATCGAGCTCACGGAGCTGCTGCTGAATGTCTTGCTGGAGGTCTGCCATTGGGTCGAGGCGCAAAAAAAGTGGGCCAGGCCCACTTCGGGTACAACGGGACTAACAAAAGCTTGGGGCGAGTATAGCTCGGTCGAACCGGTAGGCCAGCGGGTCCTCCGCCGCAGGCCGGCGGGTCCTGTCGCGGCGGCCCTCCCCCATGTGCTCGGACGCCTGCGGCGCCCTGCGCTATGGGGGACCCCCGCCACCGCGCCACCCGCCGGTCAACCGGAGTGGCTAGCTGTCTTTTCCCGAAGCTGGTCGACTCTCTCGAGGATTGCGTCCGCGATTTGGTCCTTCGAAGCTTGTGGGACTGCGGTGTCGCTTGTTGAGTCGATCAGGGTTACTGCGTTTTCTTGGCTCTCGAAGCCGATTGCTGGGTTCGAGATGTCGTTGAGGACCATGAGGTCTGCGTTCTTGCGGTTTAGCTTCTGGCGGGCGCGGTCGACGTTGTTGCCGGCTTCGGCGGCGAAGGCGACGACGGTTTGCTCATCGGTTCGGGTGGCGGCGAGGCTGGCGAGGATGTCCTCTGTCGGCTCTAGCTGTAGGTCGAGGGACGCGTCGCGGGTTAGCTTGCCGTTTGCAACGTCGCTTGCCTTGAAGTCGGCGGGAGCGGCGGCCATGAGCAGGACCTGGGAGTTGGGGAACTCGGCCCGGGCCGCGTCGGCGAGCTGCTCGGTCGTCTCGACATCAACCCGGTGGACACCGGGGGGCTCGGGGAGGTTGACATTGGCGGCGATCAGGGTCACGTCGGCGCCGCGGCGGGCGGCGGCTGCGGCGAGGGCGATGCCCATGCGGCCGCTGGAGCGGTTGCCGAGGAAGCGGACCGAATCGATTGGCTCGCGGGTACCGCCCGCGGTGACGAGGACGCGAAGGCCATCCCAGGGACGCTCGCCGGTCGGCAGCTCGGCTTCGACCCGTGCCAGCAAGCTGGCTGGATCAGGTAGACGACCCTTGCCGTGCTCGCCGCGGGAGGCGAGGGCGCCCTCATCAGGGTCGATCACGATCACGCCGCGCTTGCTCAGGGCTTCCAGGTTCGCCTGGGTGGCGGCGTTGGTGTACATGCGGTCGTTCATCGCCGGTGCGAGAAGCCGCGGCGCCGTGCAGGCGAGGAAAGAGGTGGTGACCATCGAGTCGGCCTGGCCAGTGGCGAGCTTGGCGATCGTGTTGGCCGAGGCCGGGGCGACGAGGTAGGCGTCGCAGTTTGTGGCCAGCTCGAGGTGGCCGATCGGGTCGTGCGAGGGAGCCGGATCGCCGGGGAAGGCGCCGCGCATCGGGTCGCGCTCGAACTCGGAAAGCAGGACTGGGGCGCCGACGATGCCCTCGAAGGAGGCGGCGCCGATGAAGCGGGTCGCGCCCTCGGTCATCAGCACGCGAACGCCATGGCCAGCAGTTGTCGCCAGGCGCGCCAACTCAAGCGCCTTATAGGCGGCAATCCCTCCGCTTACGCCGAGCAGGATTCTGGCCATGGCTGTTCCTTGTTCCGGCGGCGCCGGAGCGCGCTTAGGAGCGGTACTCGTACTTGATCTTGCCCGCGGCGACCTCTTCGAGCGCAACCGAGAGGTAGTTCCTATCGCCGGGGATATCGACCATCGGCGGCGGGTACTCGCCAAAGCTGCCCTCGCCGAGGCTGTGGTAGTAGCTGTTGATCTGACGGGCCCGCTTGGCGGCGACGACTACGGCCGCGTAGTGGGAGTCAGTGTGGTCGAGAAGCTTGTCAACGCGTGGTTTGATCATCTGCCCCGGAGTCTAGAGGTATCCCCAACTCGGCGCGCACGATTCCCTCCAGCTCATTGGCGGCGCGGTCGAGGTCGTCGTTGACGACGGTGTGGGCAAACTCGCCCTGGGCGGCCAGCTCCTGCTCGGCAACCTCGAGTCGTGCATCGATTGCCTCGAGGCTGTCGGTGCCGCGCGACTCGAGTCGGCGGCGCAGCGAAGCCGGGTCCGGCGGGGCGATGAAGACCTGCACCGACTCGCGCATCGCCGCCCGCACCTGGCGGGCCCCCTGGACCTCGATCTCGAGCACGACCGAGTGACCCGCGTCGAGCCGGCGCCGCACCTCGGAACGGAGGGTGCCGTAGCGGTGACCGCTGTAGGTGGCGAACTCGAGGAAGTCTTCGGCCTTGATCCGCTGGTCGAATTCCTCGGGTGCGAGGAAGTGATAGTCGCGCCCGTTCACCTCGCCCTTGCGGGGCTCGCGAGTCGTCGCTGAAATCGAGAGCTCGAGATCGGGAACGCGTTCGAGCAGCGTCGCGATCAGCGTTCCCTTGCCGACGCCGGACGGACCTGTAATTACGAAGACCTTGGACATGGAACGGCCGAGATACTGACCGGCCGAACGGTCGCTATCGACGCAACTGCGAGACGAGCTCTGCTCGTTGGCGCTCGGACAGTCCGCCGATTGTCTTTGACGGCGAGATCCGGCACTGGTTGAGGATCCGGTTCGTCTTCACCCGGCCGTACTTGGGCACCGCCAAGAGCATGTCGAAGACCTTGGCGGTGAGCACGTACTCGGGTGGGTCGAGCAGCAGCGTGTGGATATTCGCCTTACCCGCTTTGAGGTCCTTCTTCAGCTTCGCGCGAGCGGTGCGGATGTCGTTGGCTCGTTTGAGAGCGTCCATCCGCTGGTCCAGTGAGCGCTCGGGGGCAGCGGCTGAAGTCTTGACTGGGGCAGGCATGTGGGCGGCGAGTATAGCCGCGGGTCGGGGGCGTGCAAGGCCATGGGAGCCAAAAACGTCGAAATTCACCTGAACCTCCAGTCGAGGTTTAGGCGGCGTTGCCGATTGGAGCGCTGCTTCGACCGCCTCGGAGCGCTCCGGCGATCTCGCCCGCTACCCGGCTACCGGCCCGCGGGTCGCGGAAGTTCTCGGTTCCGACCGCTACCAGCGAGGCGCCGGCGGCGAGCATTTCGAGCGCGTCGGCCCCGTTTGAGATTCCACCCATGCCGACGATCGGGATGTTCACCACGGCCGCAACGGCGCGCACCTGGGCCACGGCAACCGGCCTCACCGCCGGGCCGGACAGCCCACCGTGCCCTGCCGCGATCCCGGGCTCACCGGTCGCCGGATCGATCGCGCTGGCCTTCACCGTGTTGATCAGGGAAACCGCGTCCGCCCCACCCTGCTCCGCCGCGGCGGCGACCTCGGCGGGGGCGGCGACGTTGGGTGTCAGCTTGACGATCAGCGGCTTGGCGGTCAGCGCTCGCAGCGCTTCGAGCAGCGCTTCGGTCTCACTTGGCTGCTCGCCGACGATCAGGCCCGAGTGGACGTTGGGACAGGAGACGTTGAGCTCGATCGCGGCTACCTCTTCCCTGCCGCCCACCTCGCGGACCAAGCGTCCGAAGTCCTCGTGGTTCGTCGCCATCACCGAGACGATCAGCGGCACCGGCAGTTGCGCCAGCTGCGGCAGATCCTCGGCGAGAAAGCCAGCCAGACCCTTGTTGGGCAGGCCGATCGAGTTGATCATCCCCGCCGGGGTCTCCCAGATCCGCTGCGGTTCGTTGCCGACCCGCGGCTCGGGTGTGATCGTCTTCGAGACGAAGGCCGAGAAGGGAAAGTCGGCCAGCAGGGCGTCGCCATAGACGCGGCGGGCGGCGATCGCGTCGAAGGTGCCGGAGGCGTTGATCACCGGGTGCTTGAGCTCGATGCCGCAGAAGTCAGGCATGGGCCAGCTCGACCTGATCGGGTCGCACCACCGGGCCATCGACGCAGAGACGCAAGTAGCCGCCGCCAGGCTTAGGCACCGCGCAGCCGAAGCAGGCGCCATAGCCGCAGGCCATCGGCGACTCCATCGCCAGCTCGCAGGCGACGCCTGCGTCGGTGCACATCGCCCCAACCGCCTCGAGCATCTGCGGCGGGCCGCAGGAGTAGATGGCGGCACTGGCCGCGTCGTCGCCCTCGAGCATCGTCGCAAGTAGGTCGGTGACGTAGCCGTGGTGGCCGGCGTGGCCATCGTCGCTGGCGAGGCGCACCTCGCAGCAGGAGAAGAGCTCGTCGAGACCGCCGGAGTGCTTGGCGTCGCGAAAACCGAGCAGGACGCGGGTGGGGATGTTCTTCGCCGCGAAGCTGCGACGCAGCAGCGCCAGCGGCGCGATCCCGATCCCACCCCCGACCAGGATCGCCCCCGCGGGCCGAACTGCATCAACTTCTCCCTCTGCTGGGTGGAGAAGTTGATGCAGTTCGCGGGGGGTGGTGAAGGAGTTGCCGAGGGGGCCGTTGACCCAGATGCTCTCGCCGGGCCCGAGCTCGCAGAGGCGGTCAGTGCCGGGTCCGATGCCCTCGATCAGGAAGTCGAGGCGGGCGCCGCCGGCCGCGGGCCCGGTCTCGGCAACCGAGAGTGCCCGTGGCAAATAGGGACGCTGGCCGTTTTGCTCCCAGTGCCGCTCGGTGGCGAGCATGTAGAACTGGCCCGGCAGCGGCTCCGGGCCCTCGGTGTCGATCAGTGAGAAGAGCCTGTAGCCACCGGTGGCACGGCTCTCGGAGACCTGGCAGAGGCGACGCCCGAAGGGGGCGGTCATCGGGTCTGCTTGGCCCGCTCCAGGCCGTGGATCTCCTGCAGGGAGCGGACCTCCGAGTCGCCCTCGATCTTGGCCGCGATCGCGCGCACGGCGGCTGTCGCGCCGGTCATCGTCGTCACGCAGGGGACGTTGTGGCGCACGGCGGCGCTGCGGATCTCATAACCGTCGGCGCGGGCGCCGGAGCCGGTCGGCGTGTTGATCACCAGGTTGCAGCGGCGCTCGCGGATCAAGTCGACGACGTTCGGCGAGCCCTCGGCGATCTTGTTGATCGGGGTGACCGGAACACCCATCGTTGAGATCGCCTGCGCGGTGCCGCCGGTGGCGATCAGCTCGAAGCCAAGGTCGTGCAGCTGGGTGGCGATCTGGGTCGCCGCCGGCTTGTCGGTGTCGGTGACGGTGATGAAGACCGCTCCCTCGGTCGGCAGCGAGACGCCAGCCGCTGCCTGGGCCTTGCCGAAGGCGGTCGGGAAGTCACCGGCGATGCCCATCACCTCGCCGGTGCTCTTCATCTCGGGTCCGAGCACCGAGTCGGCGCCGGCGAAGCGGGCGAAGGGCAACACCGCCTCCTTGACGCTGACCAGCCCGGCGGGTGGGTCGCGCAGCTCCTGGTCGGCGAGCTTCTCGCCCAGCATCAGCCGCGCGGCCAGCTTGGCCAGGGGCACCCCGGTTGCCTTGGAGACGAAAGGGACGGTGCGCGAGGCGCGCGGGTTGGCCTCGATCACGTAGAGCTCGCCGCCGGCAACGGCGTACTGAATGTTGATCAGGCCAATCACTCCGAGCTCCAGGGCCATCCGTTTGGTCGTCGCGCGAATCTCGTCCAGCATCTCGGCGCCAAGGCTCATCGGCGGGATCACACAGGCCGAGTCACCGGAGTGGACGCCGGCCTCCTCGACGTGCTGCATGATCCCGGCGACGTGGGCGTCGCTGCCGTCGGCCAGCGCATCCACATCGACCTCGATCGCGTTCTCGAGGAAGCGGTCGAGCAGCAGCGGGTGCTCCTGGTCGGCCTTGACGTGGGCCTTGAGGTAGGCCGTGAGGTCGTCGATCGAATAACAAATCTCCATCGCCCGGCCGCCGAGCACATAAGAGGGGCGGACGAGCAGGGGGAAGCCGACGTCCTTGGCGATCTCGACAGCTTCGTCGGCCGAGAGCGCGGTGCCGTAGGGCGGATGCTTGACGCCGAGCCTGCGCAGCAGGGCACCGAAGCGGCCACGGTCCTCGGCCAGGTCGATCGCGTCGACCGGCGTGCCGAGCAGAGGCACGCCCGCTTCCTCCAGGGCCCGAGCCAGCTTCAGCGGTGTCTGGCCGCCGAACTGGACGATCACGCCCTCGGGTCGCTCCTGCTCGCAGACCGCCAGCACGTCCTCCGCCGTCAGCGGCTCGAAGTAGAGGCGGTCGGAGGTGTCGTAGTCGGTCGAGACCGTCTCCGGGTTGCAGTTGATCATCACCGCGTCGCGATCGAGCTCGCGCGCGGTCATCGCTGCGTGCACGCAGCAGTAATCGAACTCGATCCCCTGGCCGATCCGGTTTGGCCCGGCGCCGAGGATGACGACCGAATCGCGCTCGCCGCGGCGGACCTCGGAGGCGGCGACCCCCGCCGAGGGCCGCTCGTGCGCCGAGTAGTAATAGGGCGTAGCGGCCTCGAACTCGGCGGCACAGGTGTCGACCGACTTATAGATACGCTCGAGCCCGTCGGTGCCGTCGCCCTCGGTGGCCAGCGCCTGCAGCTCGCGCAGGAACCAGGGGTCGACCAGGCAGCGCTCATGCACGGCCTCGACCGAAAGGCCGCGCTTGAAGGCGGCGAGGATCAGGTCGAAGCGCTCGGCGCAGGGCTTCTCCAGCAGAGTGAGCAGCTCCCCGTCGGTCTCCGGAACCTCGACGGTGTCGTCGAGCTCGCGCGAGCGCATCGCCTTGGCGAAGGATTCGCGGAAGGTGCGGCCGATCGCCATCGCCTCGCCGACGCTTTGCATGTAGGTCGAGAGCTTGCCCTCGGTGCCGGGGAACTTCTCGAAGGCAAAGCGCGGGATCTTCGTCACCACGTAGTCGATCGTCGGCTCGAAGCTGGCCGGCGTCGCCCGGGTGATGTCGTTGGGGATCTCCTCCAGGGCGTAGCCGACGGCGAGCTTGGCTGCCATCTTGGCGATCGGAAAGCCGGTCGCCTTCGAGGCCAGGGCCGAGGAGCGTGAGACGCGCGGGTTCATCTCGATCACGGCGATCTCGCCGTTCTCGGGGTTGACCGCGAACTGCACGTTGGAGCCGCCGGTCTCGACCCCGACGGCGCGGATCACCTTGATCGCCTGGTCGCGCAGGTCCTGGTAGAGCGCGTCGGTGAGGGTCTGGGCCGGAGCGACGGTGACCGAGTCGCCGGTGTGGACGCCCATCGGGTCGACGTTCTCGATCGAGCAGATGATCACCACGTTGTCGTTGTGATCGCGCATCACCTCGAGCTCGAACTCGCCCCAGCCGATCACCGACTCCTCGACCAGGACCTGGTTGATCGGGCTGGCGGCGAGGCCCTCGGAGACGACCTGGCGCAGCTCCGTCTCGGTCTCCCCTATGCCGCCGCCCTGGCCACCCATGGTGAAGGCCGGGCGGACGATCGCCGGCAGGGTGATGCGGCCATCGGCGAGCGCCGCCTCGACCTCGCCGAGCGTCTCCACGGTCATCGACCAGGGGATGCGCAGCTCGGCCTCGGTCATCGTCTGGCGGAACTCCTCGCGGTCCTCGGCGCGGCGGATCGCGGCGTGATCAGCGCCGATCAGCTCGACCCCGTGCTTCTCCAGCGTGCCGTCCTCGTACAAGGTCATCGCCAGGTTGAGCGCGGTCTGGCCGCCGAGGGTCGGCAGCAGCGCGTCGGGCTGCTCCTTTTCGATGATCCGGGTCACCGGGCCGGGCAGCAGCGGCTCGATGTAGGTCGAGGTGGCGAACTCGGGGTCGGTCATGATCGTCGCCGGGTTGGAGTTGACGAGGACGACCTCGTAGCCCTCCTCGAGCAGCACCTTGCAGGCCTGCACGCCGGAGTAGTCGAACTCGGCCGCCTGGCCGATCACGATCGGCCCCGAGCCGATCAGGAGGATCTTCTCGATGTCGGTGCGTTTAGGCATTGGCGAGCTCCAGGAAGGAATCGAAGAGGTGGCGGGCGTCGTGCGGCCCGGGGCCGGCCTCGGGGTGGTACTGGACAGTGGCCGCGCCGACCTCCTTCAGGACCAGGCCCTCGACCGTGCGGTCGTAGAGATTGAGGTGGGAGAGCTCGGCGGCACCGAAGTCGGTCTGCCAGCGCACCGGCTCGTCGGCCTCGATTCGCGGCTCGCCACCGGGGCCCTGCACGGCAAAGCCGTGGTTCTGCGAGGTGATGTCGATCCGGCCCGTGGCCAGCTCCTTGACCGGGTGATTGGCGCCGCGGTGGCCGAACGGCAGCTTGAAGGTCTCGAGGCCAACCGCGCGGCAGAGCAGCTGATGGCCGAGGCAGATGCCGAAGAGGGGCTTTTGGCCGACCAGCTCGCGCACGGTGTCGACGACGTAGCCGAGCGCCGCCGGGTCACCGGGACCGTTGGCGAGGAAGACGACGTCGGGCTCCTCGGCGAGCACCTCCTGCGGCGAGGAGGTACAGGGCAGCAGGGTGAGTTGGCAGCCGCGCTCACGTAGCTGGCGCACGATGTTGAGCTTGATCCCGGTGTCGATGCCGACCACGTGCGGGCCACCATCACCCTCGAAGCGGACCGGCTCGGCGGGAGTGACGGTGCGGGCGAAGTCGGCACCGTCCATCGAGGGCTCAGCGGCAACCCGCTCGCGCGCCTCGCTCTCGGGTGTCCCAGCGGGAAAGAGGCCGCCCCGCATCGCGCCGCGGTCGCGGATATGGCGGACGACGGCGCGGGTATCGACGCCGCCGATCGCCGGCACGCCGCAGTCGGCGAGCCAGTCGAGCCAGCCGCCCTCGGCGGTGGCGACGTCCTCGCCGTTCTTGGGATCGCGCATGACCACACCGCGAGCATGAGCGCGGTCGGACTCCATCGCCGCCGCCGAGACGCCGTAGTTGCCGATCAGCGGGTAGGTGAAGACGATGATCTGCCCGGCGTAGGAGGGATCGGTGACCGACTCCTGGTAGCCGGTCATCGCCGTGTTGAAGACGACCTCGCCGGTGACGGGACCCTCGGCGCCGCAGGGAATCCCGTCGAAGCGAGCCCCATCCTCGAGCAGCAGGAAGCCCTCGCTCATTGCGGTGCGCCTTTTGTGGTCATGGGCCGCATAAAGCGCACCGGAACGGCCATCACGCCGCCACCCCCATGGAGAAGCTGCGCAGGCGATAGGCGACCTGGCCGCCGGCGAGGGTCATCAGGACGCGGCCGGTCAGCTCTTTGCCGGCGCACCAGGAGTTCGAGGAGCGGCTCTCGTAGCCGTCCTCGCCGACCGTCCAGCGGGCCGAGAGGTCGCAGAGGGCGATATTTGCCTCGCTGCCAGGTGCGAGCGAGGGTCGCTCGACCCCGAACGGCGCCGCGCCGCCGGCGAGGCGCTCGACCAGCAGATCGAGCTCGATCGTGCCTGGCAGGACCAGCTCGGTGTGCAGAGCGGCGAAGGCGGTCTCCAGCCCGGTCACGCCCATCGCCGCCTGCTCAAACGGCACTTCCTTTTCCTCGGCCGCATGGGGGGCGTGGTCGGTGGCGATGCACTCGATCGTGCCGTCGCGCAGGCCCTCGATCAGGGCCTGGCGGTCGGCCTCGCTGCGCAGCGGCGGGTTCATCTTGAAGCGCTGTGGGTCGAGGCTGCGCACCTCCTCATCGGTGAGGCAGAGGTGATGCGGAGAGGCCTCGCAGCTGATCTGCACCCCAGCGGCCTTGGCGGCGCGCACCGCCTCTACCGACTCGGTGGCCGAGAGGTGCTGGACGTGGATGCTGCCCCCCTCGTAACCGGCCAGGGCAGCGTCGCGGGCGATCATCGTCGACTCTGAAACCGAGGGGATGCCCTCGAGGCCGAGCACCGCCGAGACCGGTCCCTCGTGCATCACGCCGGCCCCGGAGAGCTCCGGATCCTCCTCGTGGAGGGCGATCGTGCCGCCGCAGAGCCGCTGGTACTGCAGCGCCCGGCGCAGCAGGCGGGCGCTGCGAATCGGCAGACCGTCGTCGCTGAAGCCAGCCGCGCCGACGTCGCGCAGCGAGGCCATCTCGGTCAGCTCCTCCCCCTCCATCGCCCGGGTCACCGTGGCGAGGAAGCCGACCTTGACCGCGGCGGCGGCGCTGGCGTCGGCGAGCAGCGCCTCGACGTCGGCGGGAGTCGAAACGGGAGGCTCGGTGTTGGCCATGGCGAGGATGCCGCAGTAGCCGCCGGCAGCGGCAGAGCGAGCTCCAGTCTCGATGTCCTCCTTGTGCTCCTGGCCGGGCGTACGCAGGTGGACGTGGGGATCGAAGAAGGCCGGGAACGCGTGCAGGGCACCGGCGTCGATCTCCTCGATGCCGTCGGCGTTGGCCTCGCCGGGCGCAAACAGCTCGGCGATCACGCCGTCGCGAATCACGACGTCGTGCTGGGCGTCGATCGCCGCCACCGGGTCGAGCACGGTCGCCCCACGCAGGACGAGGTTCGCGCTCTCCCCGGCACGCATCTGCAGCCGCGGCTCGCTCATGCCGGTTGCCCGATCGGAGTGGCGTGGCCGTTGCCGGCAACCGGGGCCGGCTCCTGATCGCCGGCGGCCAGCAGCTCGTAGAGGATCGCCATCCGCACGACCAGGCCGGAGGCGACCTGCTCGGCGATCAGCGACTGCGGCGAGTCGATCACCTCGCCGGAGAGCTCGACGCCGCGGTTGACCGGGCCAGGGTGCATCAGCAGCTGGCGTGGGCCGAGGCGGCGCGAGTCGATCTGAAAGTGGGCGGCGTACTCGCGGATCGAGGGCACGAAGCTCTCGTTCATCCGCTCTCGCTGCAGGCGCAGCGCGTAGACGACGTCGGCCTCGCCGAGCCGCTCCAGCGAGTGCTCGACCTCGCAGCCGAGCTGCTCGAGGCCGCGCGGGATCAGCGCCGGCGGGCCGCAGACGGTGAGCTCGGCGCCCATCGCCTTGAAGGCGATCAGGTTGGAGCGGGCAACGCGGCTGTGCAGGACGTCGCCGACGATCCAGATCCGCTTGCCCTCGAGCGAGCCGAGGCGGCGGCGCAGGGTGTAGACGTCGAGCAGGGCCTGGCTCGGGTGCTCGTGCTTGCCGTCGCCGGCGTTGACGACCGCGGCATCGGCCCAGCCGGCGACCAGCTGGGCGGCGCCAGCGTAAGGATGGCGCAGCACGATCGCCGCTGGGTCGTAAGCGGAGAGCGTGGCCACCGTGTCCTTCAGCGACTCGCCCTTGTCGACCGAGGAGCCGGCCGCCTTGACCGAGACCAGGTCGGCGGAGAGGCGCTTGGCGGCGAGCTCGAAGGACGAGCTGGTGCGGGTGCTCGCCTCGTAGAAGAGGGTGACGACGGTGCGGCCGCGCAGGGTTGGCACCTTCTTGATGTCGCGGCGGCCGACCTCGGCGAAGCTCTCGGCCCGATCGAGGATCGCCTCGATCTCGGCTTTCGAGAGCTGCTCGATCGAGAGCAGGTGCCTCATGCACCGACCTCCGCCGGTTGCGCGTCGGCGATCGTGACCTCGTCACCGTCGTCGAGCTCCTCGAGGTGGACGTTGACCCGCTGCTCGCGGCCGGTCGGCAGGTTCTTGCCGACGTAGTCGGGGCGGATCGGCAGCTCGCGGTGGCCGCGGTCGCAGAGCACGGCGAGCTGCACCCGCTGCGGCCGGCCGTAGTCGAAGAGGGCATCGATCGCGGCCCGCACGGTGCGGCCGGTGAAGAGGACGTCATCGACCAGGACCACGGTGCGCCCGGCGAGGTCGAAGTCGATGTGCGAGGCGTGGACGACCGGCTGCGTGGCTGGTGACTTGGCGCCGACGTCATCGCGGTAGAAGGAGATGTCGATATCGCCGATCGGCACCTCAACGCCCGTCAACTCGGCCAGCGAAGCGTGCAGGCGACGGGCAAGCAGGGCGCCGCGAGTGTGGATGCCGACGATCGCCAAAGCGTCGGGGTCCGGGTTCTTCTCGGCGATCTCGTGGGCGATCCGCCGTAGCGTTCGCCTCAAATCGTCGCGCTCGAGCACGACCGTCTCGTTCACTTCGGTTGCTTCCTTCCTGGCCTCACGGGACCTGGTTAAAGGACGGCTGCAGCCTAGCAGCGGTGGGTGACTCCTTTTGTGGCTATCCCGCTATTTCGGGCTCCGGCTGGTCTCGTTCTCGCGCCCCGTTTGGCACCAGCTCGGGCTCGCCGCGCTCCGGGAAGGGGATTTCGATCAGGTCGAAGTCTTTGGGCGCGACGCAGCCCTCGAAGACGTCGCGGGCCTCGTCGAGCACTGTGCCGACGTGGTAGCGCGAGGAGATGTGGACCAGGGCAAGCATCTTGACGTGGGCCTCGCGGGCGACGGCGGCGGCCTGGCCGACGGTCGAATGACCGGTGTCGGCGGCGCGCTGGACCTCCTCCTCGGAGAAGCTGGCGTCGTGGATCAGCAGGTCGGCGTCGGCCGCTGCCGCCACGGTCGAGTGACAGGGAGACGTATCGCCGGTGATCGCGACGATGCGACCGGGCCGTGCCTCGCCCATTACGTCCTGCGGGCGCACCGAGCCCTCGCCCCCTTCCACCTCCTCTCCCCTCTGCAGCGCCGCGAAGGCGGGCCCTTCGGCGACGCCAAGCCGCTTTGCCTCTTCTGGATCAAAGCGCCCAGGACGCTCCTCCTCAATCAGGACGTAGCCGTTGGCCCGCACGCTGTGCTCGACCGCGAAGGCCTGCACCTCGGCGCCGTCGTGGCGCACGGCTTCGCCGGGGTCGATTTCGATCAGGTCGATGCTGTAATCGGTGCGGCCGATCAGGCGGCCGAGGGTTTTGAAGAGATCGCGCAGGCCGCGCGGCCCGTAGATCGTCAACGGCTCCTCGCGGGCGGTCAGGTCATAGGTCTTGAGCAGTCCCGGCAGACCGAGGATGTGGTCGGCGTGGAAGTGGGTGAGGAAGATCTCGTCGACCTGGGTCAGTCCCAGTGAGCGCTGCAGCTGGCGCTGCGTCCCTTCGCCGCAGTCGAACATCAGCCGCCGGCCGCCGCGGACCAGCATCACGCTCGCGGTCGAGCGCCGCGCCGAGGGCACCGACCCGCCGGTGCCAAGGAAGATCGCCGAGAGATCCATGCGAGCCTGCGAGCCTACGCGACGCAGCCGCTCCGTTACCCGAAGCTAGACTGGCCCTTGAGCGCCCGTAGCTCAGCTGGATAGAGCGCTGCCCTCCGGAGGCAGAGGCCACAGGTTCGAATCCTGTCGGGCGCGTCTCCCGATGCCCAGCAGCGACTGACGTCAGGCGACCTTGATGCGGGCGCGCCACTCGTCGCGATCGAACTGTGCCGGCTCGGTCTCCCCCAGGAAGTCCTCGAGCACGGTGATGAAGCGACTGGGCTGCTCGATCTGGGGCAGGTGTCCTACCCCGTCGAAGATCTCCAGCTTGCTGCCGGGTAGAGCGCGGTGAGCATCTTCGCCATGGCTGGCCGGGATGATCGGATCGCGGGCGCCCCAGACGATCAGCACCGGCACCGCCTCGGCCAGGTAGAAGCGGTCGGTTGCGGAGACCCGCTGTCCCTCGGTTCCGACCACCGAGCGCAGGGTCGCCAGGAACGCCTTGCGGCGGTCCGGCTCGGCGAGCGATCCATAACCGCGGGCAACCTCGGCGACGTCGGCGGCGGGCTTCATCCCGATCTTCGAGAGGCCACGGCCAATCGCGCCGCCGATCTTCTGGCCGGTGGTCGCGGTGGCGGCGATGAAGAGATCGGCCCCGGGCAGAGCAGCGGCGCGCAGGACCGGGCTCACCTCGAGCCCGAGGCCGCCGCTGGAGACGAGCACGAGGCGCTCGACCATCTCGGGGAACTGGTAGGAGAACTGCATCGCGATGCCGCCACCGAGCGAGTGGCCGACAAGGGTCGCTCGCTCGTAGCCGAGGACGAGCAGCAGGTCGCGCAGCCCGGAGGCGAGGTTGCCCAGCGAGTAGTCGCCGGGGCCACCCGCCGAGAGGCCATGTCCCGGCAGGTCGGGGGCGATCACGGTGTGGTGGCGGGCGAGCGGCTCGATCACTTCCCGCCAGTTCTCACAGGTGCCGGCCATGCCGTGGATCAGCAGTAGCACCGGGCCCGTGCCACCAACGAGATAGCCGCTCTCACGCCCGTGCAGCGTCACCGTCTCGAAGCTGACCTCGGTCGGACGATGCGGCGCTGCGCGATCGGTCACGCCTACACGGTAGCTTGCGGCCCAGCCGTGGCCGACGAGAAGAAGAACCGACCGCCGCGCGGCGCCCTGATCGTCGTCGCCGTCGGGCTGGTCGCCTGCGTCGCCGCCGCCCTGCTCTCGACCGACGAGGCAAGCGGCGAAGCGGCCCAACTCGAATGGGTGAGGAAAGTGCCGATGGCCGACTCCAAGTCGGTGCCACTGCCTGGGGGCGGCACGATGCAGCTGACCGAAGGCGCGATCCGCACGACCGGCACCAATGTCAGTGGCTACTCGCTCTTCCGCGTCTCCTCCCAGGTTCGGATCGACGCCGGCGCCCCGGTCGGCGGCGGCCGCATTCTCTGCTCCGTCAGTGGCGACGGGCGAGCGGAAGTCGCCCAGACCCGCGGCGGCCTGCGCGCCACCTACCCGCGCTCCAGCACCGGCCTCTACACCCAGGAAGTGCCGGAAGTGCTCCTGCTCTTCTTCAGCTCGCACGGCACCGAACTCGCGACGGTCGAACTCGACGGGGTGCCGGAACACTGGAGCACGGAGAAAGGCGTCAAGCTCGAATGGCCCAAGTTCCAGCCCGGCGTCGAGCACCTCGAATACTTCCTGCCAGCTGGCAAGCCGAAGCAGGACCTCGTGCTTCCCTTCGAGACGATCTGGCGGACGACCTCGCCCCCGGGCGCCAAGGTCGCCTGCACGCTGACCACCAGCGCCGGCAAGTCGACCGTCAGCACCGCCGCGGCGCTGAAGAGCATCCCGCCGCCAATCGACGAAGAAGCGGAAGAAGAAAAGCAGGAAGAACGCGAAGAAAAGGAAGCCGAAGCGGAAAAGGGCTGACCGCGCCTAGCTCTGCGGCGCGACCAGCAGCTCGGGACCTTCCTCGCTGCCTTTGCCGACCTTGTTCAGCTTCGGGTTGGCCGGGGCGCTCTCCATCCGCGCGGCCGAAAGCGGCCCGCACATTGCCACCGCCTCCTCGAGCTCGAGGTCGGGGCGCAGCCATGCGGCCTCCGCCTCGGCATTGGGCAGGATCGCCGGCATGCGGTCGTGGACCTTGGCGACCAGCTCGTTGGGCGTAGTGGTGACGATCGTGCAGCTGTAGAGCCAGCCGTCGTCAAAGCCGCGGTCTTCGGGGTCCTCCCACTCCTTGCGGGTGCAGAGGCCGGCGAAGGCGAAGGTCTCGCCGCCGTCGACGGTGAAGCGCCAGGGCTGGCGCGGCTGCTTGGGGTCCTCCGCCTTCATCCACTCGTAGAAGCCATCGGCGACGATCAGGCAGCGATGGCGGAACTTGCCGACCAGCGGCGAGTAGGCGCGGCTGGAAGTGAGGTTCTCGGCCTTGGCGTTGATCATCCGGTAGCCGACTTTGAGGTCCTTGGCCCAGCGCGGCACCAGGCCCCAGCGCATCAGCCGCGCCTCGCGCTCCCCCTGCGCCGCCTCCTCGGGATCGGGCGAGGAGCGCACCGTCAGCACCTCCTGCGTGGGGGCAACGTTGAAGCGACCGAGCGCCCCTTCGACCTTCTTCAACCGCTCGGCCGTCGGTGGCGGCGCGTTGCCTTCCGCGTTCCGCTCCAGCGCCTTCTCCAGCTCGACCTGGAATTTGTCGGCGATCTGCTTGGCGTTTTTGGCCGTGACCGTGAATCGTCCGCACATGGCTAGGCGACAACTGTGGCAGGACGGGCTTCCGGGTGCTCCCGGTACCACTCGAGCGTGCGCCCGAGGCCGTCGGCAAGCTCGACTTGCGGGTTCCAGCCGGTCCGCTCACGCAGCTTGGTCGAGTCGACGTACTGGCGGTCGATCTCGCCGTCGGGGGTGCCGCTGCCGAGGTATTGGGGCTCGACTCCTGTCCCGGCCGTGGCGGCGATCAGGTCGACCACCTCGCGCACCGCGTGAGGTCGCTCGCCGCCGGCGTTGAAGGCCTCTCCCCTCGCCTCGCCTCGGTCGAGCGCGGCCTCGATCGCCAGATAGGCAGCGACGGCGTCGTCGACGTGGAGGAAGTCACGTTCGGGGCTGCCGTCGGAGCGGATCACCGGTGGACGGCCGTCGAGCACCGCGATCGTCGCCTCCGGGACCAGGCGGGAGAAGTTGAGGTCGCCGCCGCCGTAGATGTTGGCGAAGCGAGTAACCGCCAGCGGCAGGTCGTAAGCGTTGGCGTAGCTGCGGGCGATGATGTCGGCGGCAGCCTTGCTGGCGTCGTAGGGATAAGCGGCGCGCAGCGGGAAGTCCTCGCGGTAGGGCAGCTCGAGGCTGGCGCCGTAGGCCTTGTCGGAAGAGGCGAAGACCACCCGCGAGACATCGCGCTCGCGGCAGGCCTCGAAGACGTTCCAGGCACCGCGGACGTTGACTTCAAGCGTCTCCAACGGCGACTCGCGGGCGACGCCGACGATCGTCTGCGCCGCCAGGTGGAAGACCGAGTCACAAGCGGCGACGGCCGCCGTAACCGAGTCGGCATCGCGCAGGTCGCCCTCAGCCAGCTCGACCTCGCCGCGCAGGCCGAGCAGGTCGAGCCCAGAAAGCCGGGGGCCACCGACATCGGCGAGGCGCGGATCGGGCCGGTCGAGCACCCGCACCTCGTCGCCACGCGCGAGCAGCGCCCCGACCAGGTGCGAGGCGACGAACCCGTGAGCACCTGTAACCAGCGAGCGGCTCATCACGCCGCGGCCTCGGCCCAGACGGTCCAGGGCGGCTCGCCGCTCGACCAGAGGTCGTTGAGCTCGACCGCGTCCTTATAGGTGTCCATGCAGTCCCAAAAACCCTCGTGACGGTAGGCGCCCAGCTGGCCGTCGCCGGCGAGTCGCTCCAACGGCTCCCGCTCGAGCACGCTGTCCTCGCCGATGTAATCCAGCGCACCCGGCTCGAAGCAGAAGAACCCGCCGTTGATCCAGTGCTCGCTGCGCGGCTTCTCGACAAAGCCCTCAACCCTGTGGTCAGCGCCAATCTCGGCCACTCCCCATTGCAGGTGCGGCTGCACGACCGTCACCGTCCCCAGCGCCCGCTGATCTCGGTGGAAAGCGAGCAGCGCGTCGAGATCGATGTCAGCAACCCCGTCGGCGTAGGTGGCGCAGAAGCTCGCTCCGCCCACTCGCCCGCCGAGCCGCGCGATTCGCCCTCCGGTAGGCGTGTCAAGCCCCGTATCGACGCACTCCACTTCCACGCCAGCCGCCCAACTCTCCGCGGCGACGAACTCCTCCACCATCTCGCCCAGATAACCGGTGGCGAGCACAAACCGCTCGAACCCCTGTGCCGCATAAATGCCGATCACGTGCCAGAGGATTGGCTTCGCCCCGATCTCCACGAGAGCCTTAGGCACGGTCTCCGTCCGCTCTCGCAGACGGGTGCCACGTCCCCCGCAGAGGATGACGACCGGCGGCTTAGCCACCTGCAACAGCAGGCAAAATCGTCACCTCGGCGCCGTCGTCGATCTGCGTCTCCAACCCCTGCTGGAAGCGGATGTCCTCGCCGCTGACGTAGACATTGACGAAGCGGCGCAGGTCGCCGTCCTGGGTGATCCGCTCGCGCAGGGTGCCGTGGGCCTCGAAGACCGCGTCGAGCACCTCGCCGACGGTGCCGCCGCTGACCTCGAGCTCGGCCTGGCCGTCGGTGGCGGCGCGCAGCTGGGTCGGGATCTTCACGGTGACTGCCATCAGACGCTTACCTCCTGGGCGAACTCGGACTCGAAGCTCTCGAGGTGGGGATCGATCTCGTGCATGCGGAACCTATCGCGGGTCGCGTCGAGCGTCTTCAGCCCCTCGCCAGTGATGTAGACGACGACGCGCTCGCCCGCCGCCAGCTCGCCACGATCGGCGAGCTTCTTCAGCACGCCGACGGTGACACCGCCGGCGGTCTCGGTGAAGATGCCGGTGGTCTCGGCCAAGAGGCTGATCGCGTCGCGAATCTCGGGATCGCTGACCGAATCCACCCCACCGCCGGTGCGACGGGCCTGCTCGACCGCGTAGGGACCGTCGGCGGGATCGCCGATCGCGAGGCTCTTGGCGATCGTGTCCGGGCGCTGCGGCTTGCAGACATCCCAACCTTCGGCAAAGGCGGTCGCGACCGGGCTGCAACCCTCGGCCTGGGCGCCGTTGAAGACCGGCTGCTTGCCCTCGACCAGGCCGATGTCGAGCCACTCCTGGAAGCCGCGGCCGACCTTGGTGAAGAGCGAGCCCGAGGCGATCGGGCAGACGACGCGGTCGGGCAGCTTCCAGCCGAGCTGCTCGGCGGTCTCATAAGCGAGCGTCTTCGAGCCCTCGGCGTAATAAGGGCGCAGGTTGACGTTGACGAAGGCCCAGGGCCGGGTTTCGGCGAGCTGGGTGCAGAGCCGGTTGACGTCGTCGTAGTTGCCCCGCACGCCGACCAGGTTGGTGCCGTAGATGCCGGTGGCGAGCAGCTTCGGCTCCTCCAGATTGGCGGGGACGAAGACGTAGGAGGCGAGCCCGGCGGCGGCGGCGTGGGCGGCGACGGCGTTGGCGAGGTTGCCGGTCGAGGCGCAGGCGACGGTCTCGAAGCCGAGCTCCTGGGCCTTCGCCACGGCGACGGCGACGACGCGGTCCTTGAAGGAGTGGGTCGGGTTGGCGGCGTCGTTCTTGATCCAAATCTCGGCGTCCACCCCGAGCCGTTCGGCGAGGCGATCGGCTTTCAGCAGCGGCGTTAGACCGGGCTCGAGCGGATCGCCGGGGCGGCCCTCGAAGGGCAGGAAGTCGGCGTAGCGCCAGATGCCCTGCGAGCCGGCCTGGATCTTGCGCTTGGTCTCGGCTGGGTCGAGCGCCGAGTAGTCATAGGCCACTTCCAGCGGCCCGAAGCAGTTCTCACAGGCGAAGTGCGCGCCGAGGTCATAGGTCGCCCCGCACTCCTTGCATTTCAGATTCTCGATGGCCATCCGATCTTTCCCTCTCGTTGCGTTACCGCCAACAAAAAAACCTCCGCCTTTTTGTGGGGCAGAGGTCCGATCGGACTTTCCCCACATCTTCCAGGCCTTTTGACTTGACCTGCTGGAGTTGGCACCTCCCCCGAACCTGTTGGTCCGGGGCGGTTGCCGGGGTTTCATCGGGCCAGTCCCTCCACCCCTCTAGATGTGGCGCTTATGTGGATACGACTATAACAGCGGCCAATCGCGCTTTTTCAGCGCATCGCACAACCGACCGCCGCCGTGCACACGATCTTCCCACTCTTTTCGCCTCGCCCTCTAATCTCCATGCCGTTATGCCCGACGAAACGATGAGCCCGAACGATGCCGAACCTTCCGAAGCCGAGGCTGCGACGCGTCGGCCGGCGCGACGAGCTCATCTCCGCGGCAGCTCAGGCTGAGCCGCAGGCACCGCGCGTCGAGCAGATCGACTCCTCCGGGCTGCGCTGGGTCAACATCGAGCGTCCCGGCGCGCTGGAGCGAACCTGGCTGGAGGAGAACTTCGACTTCCACGCCCTCGACCTCGAGGACGTGCTCTCGCGCAACCAGCGACCGAAGATCGACGTCTACGACGACTACCTCTTCATCGTCCTCCACTTCCCGATCTTCGATCCGGCCGCCGGTCGGCTGGGCACGGGCGAGCTCGACCTCTTCGTCGGGCCCGGCTACGTGGTGACGATCCCCAACCAGCCGCTGCAGCCGGTCGAGTACCTGTTCGAGCGCTGCCGCTCCAAGGAGGAGCTGCGCGAGCAGCTCTTCTCGCGCGGCTCGGGCTACCTGCTCTACCGCCTCGTCGATGACAGCTTCGACTACTGCTTCCCGATGCTGCGCAAGATCGGCAACAAGCTCGACGCGCTCGAGGACGACATCTTCGAGGGGCGCTCGGAGGAGGTCGTGCGCGACATCTCCAACGTCAAGCAGGAGATCATCAACTTCCGCAAGGTGATCCGGCCGCAGCGACCGGTGCTACGCGACCTGGAGAAGGTCAAGCAGCGCTACCTCGCCACCGACCTCGACCTCGAGATCTACTTCGACGACATCGTCGATGCCCACGAGCGGATCTGGGACATGCTCGAAAATTACAAGGAGGTGATCGACTCGCTGGCCGAGACGAATGAGTCGGTGATCTCCCACCGCGTCAACGACATCCTCCGCGTGCTCACCTCGATCAGCGTCATCGTCCTGCCGCTGACCCTGATCGCCAGCATCTGGGGGATGAACTCCGGCGTGCCCGGCGAGCAGAGCCTGACCGCCTTCTGGATCATCGCCGGCGTGATGTTCGTGCTGCTGGTGGCGATGGTCGGTTACTTCCGCAAGCGCGGCTGGCTGTAGCCTGCGCGACCCGTGGCCAACTTTCGAATTTGGGCGCCGTGGCGCCTCGCCTACGTGAAGGACGCAGCCAAGGACAACGAGGAGGAGTGCATCTTCTGCGCCAAGCCGGCGGCGGATGCCGATGAGGAGAACCTGATCGTCCACCGCGGCGAGCACAGCTTCGTCATCCTCAACCTCTTTCCGTACACGAACGGCCACCTGATGGTGGCGCCCTACGCGCACATCGGCCGCATCCAGGAGCTGCCGGCGGAGGCCGTGGCGGAGATGATGGGCTTCGCGCAGCGGGCGATGGACCGGCTCGAGGACGTCTACAGCCCGCATGGCTACAACGTCGGCTTCAACCAGGGTCGCGTCGCCGGGGCCGGGGTCGAGCACCACATCCACATGCACGTCGTCCCGCGCTGGGGCGGCGACACCAACTTCATGCCGGTCATTGCCGATACCAGGGTGATGCCGCAGACACTGGAGCAGAGCTACGAGGCGTTGAAGGGAGCGTTTTGAGCGAGCAACCGATCCTGGCCCCGCCGGGGATCTTCAAGGCCTACGACATAAGGGGCCTCTACGGCGAGGAAATGGACGAGACCACCGCGCACGCGATCGGCCGCGCCTTCGCCCGCGTGCTGGGCAAGCTGCGCGGCAAGCCGACCGGCGAGCTGCGGGTCGGGCTCGGCCGCGACATGCGTTTGACCGCGCCGGCGATGGCGGCGGAGCTGCGCGACGGGCTGATCTTCGAGGGCGCGACCGTGATCGACGCCGGCATGGTCGCGACCGAGATGCTCTACCACCTGGTCGGCTCGCGCGAGCTCGACGGCGGGGCGATGGTGACCGCCTCGCACAACCCCAAGGCCTACACCGGGGTGAAGCTGGTCCGCGAGGGCGCCCTGCCACTCTCCGGCGACGCCGGGATCGGCGACGTCAAGGCCGAGATCGAGGCCGGCCTCGGGCACGCCCCCGGCGGCGGCTCGCTGGAGGAGGTCGACGTCTGGGAGGAGTTCCGCGCCCACGCCCTCTCCTTCATCGACCCCGGCAAGGTAAAGCCGATGAAGGTGGTCGTCGACGGCGGCAACGGCATGGGCGGGCCGATGGTCGGGCCGATCCTGGAGAAGCTGCCGCTCGAGCTGGAGGAGATGTACTTCGAGCCCAACGGCGAGTTCCCCGACCACGAGCCCAACCCGCTGCTCGAGGAGAACCGGCTGATGATCATCGACCGGGTGCGCGCCTCGGGCGCCGACCTCGGCATCGCCTGGGACGGCGACGCCGACCGCTGCTTCTTCATCGACGGCAGCGGCGAGTTCTGCGACGGCGACTTCATCTGCGCCCTGCTCGCCCGCGCCGCCCTGGCCAAGAACCCCGGCGCGACGATCCTCTATGACCCGCGCTCGAGCCGGGCAGTGCCCGACCTGGTCGCCGCCGAGGGCGGCCGCTCGGACCTATCGCGGGTCGGCCACGCCTTCTTCAAGGCGCGAATGCGCGAGGAGAACGCCGTCTTCGGCGGCGAGGTCTCCGGCCACTACTACTTCCGCGACTTCTGGAACGCCGACTCGGGCACGATCCCGGCCCTGCTGATGCTGGAGCTGCTCTCGGTCGACGGCCGCTCGCTGGGCGAGCTGATGGCCGAGTTCCGCTCGCGCTACTTCATCTCCGGCGAGATCAACTCCGAGGTCGCCGACCCGGCGGCCAAGATCGCCGAGATCACCGAGCGCTACGGCGACGGCAAGCAGACCACCCTCGACGGGATCTCGGTCGACTACCCCGAGTGGCACTTCAACGTGCGGCCCTCGAACACCGAGCCGCTACTGCGCCTCAACCTCGAGTCGCTGGTCTCGCGCGAGGACATGGAGGCCAAGCGCGACGAGGTGCTCGGCTTGATCCGCGCGTGACCCTGACGCCCGAGCAGGCACTGGAGCAGGCGGCGCTGGCGGGAATTCACTGCCTGCGCATCCCCACTCCATTCGCGGTCGGGCGGGTCAACTGCTACCTGCTCGAGGATGAGCCGCTGACGCTGATCGACACCGGGCCGAACTCGGGTAAGGCGCTGGACGAGCTGCAGTCGCAGCTGGCCGCACACGGCCACGCGATCGAGGACCTCGAGCTGCTCGTGATCACCCACCAGCACATCGATCACCTCGGCCTGGCCGAGATCGTCGTCCAGCGCTCGGGCGCCAAAGTCGCCGCGCTAGGGGCAGCCACTGAGCGACTGGCCAACTTCGACGAGGACGCCGAGGCCGAGGACCGCTTCGCCGTCGACCTGATGCTGCGCAACGGCATCCCCGAGGAGGTGACCGTGGCACTGCGCAGCGTCTCGCGCAGCTTCCGCGGCTGGGGCTCGCACGTCGAGGTCACCCACCCGCTCGCCGACGGTCAGGTCCTGCCCTTCCGCGACCGCACCCTGCAGGCGATCCACCGCCCCGGCCACAGCCCCTCCGACACCGTCTTCTGGGACGAGCAGCGCAAGATCCTGATCGCCGCCGACCACCTGATCGCCCACATCTCCTCCAACCCGCTGATCAGCCGCCCGCTCGACGGCTCCAGCGAGCGCCCGCAGGCCCTCGTCACCTACATCGAGTCGATGCGAAAGACGCGCGAGATGCCGGCCGAGATCGTCCTCTCCGGCCACGGCGAGCCGGTCGTCGACCACGTCGCCCTGATCGACGACCGGCTCGCCAAGCACGAGCGGCGCAAGGAGAAGATCTACAAGCTGATCGCCGAGCAGCCGCGCAGCGGCTTCGAGATCGCCCAGGCGATCTGGGGCAACGTCGCCGTCACCCAGGCCTTCCTCACCCTCTCCGAGGTGATCGGCCACGCCGACCTGCTGGTCAACGAGAACCGCGTGCGCGAAGCGGAGGACGGCGACGTGATCCGCTACGTGACGATTCCTGACTAGACGAAAGATCCAGTAAATAGCGATCACGGCCTAAAGCTCATCGCCATCGCATCCGATAGCTCCGTTACAAAGTGACGTGGGTTAACGAAAGGGTGAAGGATCAATGACCATGCTTGTCGTTTTGACAGCACTTGCGGTCGTTTGGGCGGCGGTTGTCCTGCTCATCCTCGCTCTCTGCGGCATGGCGGCTCGCGCCGATGCCGTGCCCACGGCAACAGCGAAGAATCAGAGCCCGCGGCGCCCGAGCACGTGGGGCACCGTCCGCAAGAGGATCTTCACGTCGCCCCAGAGCGACCAGTTGGCGACGTACAAATAGTCGATCGCCACCATCTCCTGCAGCGGCACCCGAGAGGGCCCGAGGATCTGCCAGGGACCGGTCATTCCCGGCATCAGTTCGAGCCGGCGCCGGAACCAACCCGTCACGTGCTCGTCCTCGTCGACGACCAAAGGTCGCGGACCGACCAGGCTCATCTCGCCGCGAACGATGTTGAACAGTTGCGGCAGCTCGTCGAGGGCTGACTTTCGCAGCAGCCGCCCGACTCTGGTCACCCGTGGATCATCGGCGATCTTGAACAGCCCCTCGGACTCGTTGCGATGCCGCAACGAGTCCTTCAGCCGATCGGCGTCAGGCACCATCGTCCTGAACTTGTAGACGCCGAAGTGCTCCCCGTGCTTGCCGACCCGGCACTGCCGGAAGAGGACGGATCCCCGCCCCCGCGATTCGAGCTTGATCGCCAGCGCGATCACGAGCATCAGCGGGGCGACGGCAAGCAGGCCCAGCAGCGCCACGGCAAGATCGAAGGCGCGCTTGACGAAGGCAGACGAGCGGCTGAGGGCGAAGTGGCGGACGCCCATCAAGTTCATTCCATCGAGATCGTCGAACTCAACCGACGACCCGACCACTTGCAGCAGCCGCGGCAGCACGCTGACCTTTACGTCAACCGCCTCCAGGGTGCAGATCAAGTTCAGCATCGCCTCCGGCTCGAGACCGTCGGGCGCCACGATCGCGCGCTGGATTTCGAGTGAGCGCACGAGGTCGCGAATCTCCAGCAGCCGCGGCGCCGAGAGCGCATTGGTCGACCAGGTGGGAATGTCCCCGGGATCAACCGAACCGACCAACTCGGCTTTGAAGCCCTGGTGTCCGGTCAACTTCGACTCGACCAGGGCCGCCGAGTCGGCATCGCCGATGAAGAAGCAGCGCTCCGGCGAGACCACCCGCAGCGCCAAGGCCCGTGCGCCGGCGCGGGACAGGACGAGAAAGACCAGGAGCGAGAGCCAAAAGACCAGGACTTCCTCCCGACCGAGATTGCCGCCCGAGACCACGAAGCCTCCGGCCAGCCAGGCGCAGAGGGCCCCCAGGGTGGCGATCTGGAACAGCTTTGGCGCCTCGTCGAGGGTGGTCTTGTGGAGCAAAGTCTGATCGCGGTCGTAGAGGCCGATCACCTTGGCCACGACAAACAGCCCGAAGAAGCCGATGAAGCTCAGTGGAGTGAGCTTGAACGAGTGGTCGAAGCCGACTTCGAGCACCAAGAAGGCAAGAAGCAGGGAGACGAGGTCCGCGACTGCAAGCGAACGGCGGAAGACCATGTCGCGATGCAGATTCGATCCGCCAGTGCTCTGCACCGGTGTCTGCGTCGCGGCCCCACCCCGGAGCACCCTCAACCGGTAGCTAAAGACCTCCATATCGCGTCAGCACCCCCCTCAAGCCAGCCCGATCCCCACCTGCGGCTATCTCACGAAACGAGCCACAGCTCAGGGCTTGCCTCGGCAGTGTAGCCATTACAAGCCGCTCCGACCCTGGAGATTTCCGCTTGCAAGTGGGAAATTTCGCCAGTTCCAACTCAGCTAAAGCCCCGCCTCCTCGGCCCTGGGACCTTCACCTTTTGTTGGCAGCCTCGGTACACGCGCGAGCGCGAGCGCCTCTCCCCCAGCACGGTGGTCACGATCACCTGGACCTTGAATCTGCCTTCCGGCAGGCCGTTGAAGACCAACCGCTTAAGAAGGCGTTTGCTGCCTTTGACGTCGGCGACCTTGACCCCGCCAAACTTGACGATCAGCCGCGCCAGCGGGTCGTACTTGAGCTTGCGAGGAGAGATCGTCAGCGAGCGACGACAGGAACCCGAGTGCGACGCTGCGGGCAGCGCAACCAGGTCATCGAAGGCAACTTTGCCTCCGGTCCCCTGGATTGGGGCGAGCGGATCCGATTCAAGGCAACCGTAGGTCGCGTCGGTGACGCTGTTATCAGGCGCGATTTTCGGCTGTTTGCGTTCTCCGGGTTCACTCAGGCAGACGAGCAGTGCCTTCGTGCCCTTCGCGGTCTGCACCACCCGCCAGGCGGCGAGACCGGGGCGAGGATCGAGCTCGCAATCGGCGCCGCGGTACCACTGATGCCTGCCCCAGTAAGAGCCGTTGGGCTGTTCTTTCATTCCGGTCCACATCACTTGTCCCACCGGATGTGGACAGACCGCGAACGTGGTCTGCTGAACAACCGTTCCCTGTAGACGGCCGTCATCGCCTTCCTTGACCGCGACGGCGCCGCCCCCGAAGGACCAGACGCCTTCGATCGGCTGCTCCGCGGCGGCCGTGCTCGCGAACAACCCCGAAAGCGCAAATGCGGCGATCAGGGCCAAAGGCAACGACTTCAACGTGACTCGACCGTGGTTCAAGGGCGGCAGGATAGTCCGGCGGCCGAGAACTTCAATACCTGGGATGACAATCGTCGCCGAAATTCATCCACTGAGAAGCGCTCGGCGTTGGCGATCGCCCGCTCGGGCTCGAAGGGGATCGAGTCGACACGGCGCATCGCCTCGGCAAAGGAGTCGGGGTCATCGAGCCTCGCCAGGCAGCCGGTCTCGCCATCGACGACGGTCTCCAGTGCTCCTCCCGCGGCGGCGGCAACCACCGGCCGGCCGGCGGCCTGGGCCTCGACCGCGGTAATCCCGAACTCCTCGCGACTGGCGACGACCACGGCAAAGGCGCCCGCGTAGAGCTCCACCAGGTCGGCATCGGGCATCCGCCCGAGGAACTCTGCCTCGGGGTAGGCCTGGCTCAGGGCGGCCAGGTCGGGACCGGTGCCGACGACCTGGATCGGCAGGCCCGCCCGCCGCGCCGCCTCCAAAGCAACGTGAACGCGCTTGTGGCGGACCACCTCCGAGACGACGAGGAGGGCCCTGCCGGGGGCTCCTGAATGGAAGCGCTTGGTCTCGACCGGGGGATGGATGACCACCGAGTCGCGCCCATAGCAATGTCTCAGCCGTTCCCGGGTCAGCTCGGAGTTGGCGATGTAGTGATCGACGCGGGTGCTGGCGCGGCGGTCCCAGTGCCGCATCCAGCGCAGCTGCAACGCCAGCAGCGGGCGCAACGGTGCCGGCACCTCGCTGAGGGCGCGCTCCTGCTCGTACCAGGCGTAGCGGAATGGCGTGTGCGAGTAGCAGACGTGGACCGTTCCCTCGGGCACTCGAATCCCCTGGCCGAAGGCGCTGCTGCTGGTCAAGAGGATCTCGGCGCCATCGGCCCTGAGCCGTTCAGCCGCCCAAGGATAGAGCGGCAGCAAGCGACGAAACGAGCTCTGATCAATCGGTAGCCGTTGCAACGGTGAGGTGCGGATCCTGCGGGCGGCGAAGCGACCGCCGGTCCCCTCCTCGTCGTAGAGCAGGGTGAGGATCGGCGCCTCGGGATAGAGGTCAGCGATCGCGGCGAAGGTGCGCTCCGCCCCCCGCATGACCAGCAGGTAGTCGTGGGCGATCGCAATCTTCACGGGAGCTCCACGGTCCCCGTCGCCGTCCCGATCAGCCCGCTGTCGTCGGTGACGTGGAGGACCACCGAGCGCACGCCCGGGCGGTGGTAGCGAACAGCAAGTCGCGGCCCCGATCGGAGCGGGCCGCCTTCGACGCTCCAGGCATAGTGGACGAGCCGACCGCCGATCGGGTCAAAGGAACGCGAACCGTCCCAGATGACCCGCCAGGCGTCACCGACGCGCGCCGTCTCCGGCACGATCACCGCGGTCGGCGTCGGGCAGTTGCGGTTGAGCAGGTAGCGACCGGCGCGGCCCGGGCCAGCGTAGGACTTCGGCAGGCAACCGGGAGCGTCGAAGACCTTCTGTCCGCTTCCCGGCGCGGTCCCCGCGTCCGTGGCGACGGCGACGACGAAGACCCCGGCGACACCCACGGCGGCTATCGCAAGGCTGAGCAGGACGGGAAGCGAAGGCCTCAAGACGATGCGCATCCTGACGCAAGCAGCGAG
The DNA here is from genome assembly GCA_963732225.1 of uncultured Solirubrobacterales bacterium. Taxonomy (GTDB): domain Bacteria; phylum Actinomycetota; class Thermoleophilia; order Solirubrobacterales; family 70-9; genus VRUE01. Next base: position 147,138 of record CAVSYR010000005.1, on the reverse strand, counting down.
GATGCGCAGGTAGCCTGACGCCGGATGAGCGCAAGCGCCCTGTCCCTCGCAGGGAAGACGCGGCACGTCTGCCTGGCCGGGCTGCTGGCGCTGCCACCCGCGCTGACCGTCTTCCTCGCCTTCAACTCGGGTGGCATGTTCGAGCTGACCACCGCCTTCGCGGCCCTGCTCGTTCTCGCCGTCGCCGGCCTCGCCGTCGCGATCGCCCGCAGGCCCCTGGCGGGCCTCTCGGGGCTGGGGGCGAGCGCTTTCCTCCTGCTTGCCCTGTTCGCCGCCCTGACCCTGCTCTCGGCCCGGTGGTCGGGAGCTGAGGGCCGCGCCCTGATCGGGTTCGACCGGGTTCTTGCTCTACCTCGCGGTCTTTGGCCTCTTCACCTGCCTGCCGCGCTCGCAGGAGCGCTTCCGCTGGCTATTGCGCGGCCTATTGGTGGCCATCGCGGCGGTCGCGCTTGCGGGGTTGATCAGCCGCCTGCTGCCGCACCTGTGGCCCACGACCACCGGCCTCGTCGCCGACCGCCTCAGCTTTCCGATCACCTACTGGAACACCTTCGGGCTGCTGGTTGGGACGGGTTGCATCCTCGCCGTCCATCACACCTGCGACACGCGTGAGCCGGCGGCAGTCCGGATCGCCGCCGCCGCGCTGTTGCCTCTGCTTGCCGCGGCGCTGCTGCTGACCTTCTCCCGCGGGGCAATTGCGGCGACGGTCGCGGGCCTCGCCGTCTATCTCCTGGTGGCCCGTCCCACCGGTGCGCTCGGCGGAATCGGCGCTGCGGCGCCGGCAGTCGCGCTCGCCCTGATCCAGACCTATGCGGCGGAGCAGATCCACGAAGGACTGCCGCTGACGCCGGGTGCCATCGCCGAGGGCGAACATTTGGCGTTGGTCCTGGCGCTGTGCGGGGCCGGCGCCGCCGTGCTCCGCCTCCTCGGCCTGGCCGTCGACGCGTGGGTCGTTCGGCTGCCGCTCACCTCCTCGGCCTGGCGCCACGGCACTCGGATCGCGGCGGTCGCCGCGGGGGTGCTGACGCTGGTCGCCTTCGTCGCCGCCGGCGGTCCCGGCACGCTGCAGCGGCAGTTCGACAAGTTCGTCGACAACACCCATGAATCGGCGCCGAGCGGCGGCCAGCGCGAACGGCTTCTTGAGATCGGCAACGACGGTCGCCGACCGCTCTGGAAGGTCGCCGACGAGAGCTTTCGCGAACAGCCGCTGCGAGGAAGCGGCGCCGGCACCTTCCAGCTGCAGTGGGAACGCCGCCGGCAGGATGGCCCACCCCGGGTTTACGCCTATTCGCTCTACTTCGAAACCCTCGCCGAGCTCGGCCTGGTCGGCATCGTGCTGCTGGTCGGAGCCCTGCTGACGATCCTCGTCGGCATCGCCCTCAATGCCCGCGGGCCGGGCCGGGCGGCGTACGCGGCCGCCCTGGCGGTGGTGCTCTGCTGGGTTCTGCACGCCGGCGTCGACATCGACTGGCAGACCCCCGCCCTGGGCGTCCCCGTCTTCGCCCTCGCGGGCTTCGCCCTGGCCCGACCGCGCGAGCGACTCAAATACGACGCCTCCCGCCGCGGCCCCGGCGCCCGGCTGGTTCGCTTCACCTCGGGGGCCGCCAGACCGGCGCTGGCCCTGGCCTGCGTGGCCCTGGCCGTCGTCCCCGCCCTGATGACCGTGGCCCACGCACGCCTGCGCGACAGCGTCGAGGCGCTCGATGCCGACGCTTGCGGGCGAGCCCGTGACCAGGCCCGGGCATCGATCAACGCGATCGATGCCGGGCCGAGGCCCTACGAGGTGCTGGCGATGTGTGCCGCCCGGACCAGGGAAGCGGCGACATCGGTCGAGTTGGCACGGGCGGGAGTAGCGCACGATCCCGACTCCTGGGAGCCCCACTACGCACTGGCCCTCGCGCAGGGCGCGGCGGGGCGTAACCCACGCCGGCAGATCGCGGTCGCCGCCAGGTTGAACCCGCAGACGCCCTTGCTGGAGGAAGCCGCTACTGCGGTCCACGGCGGCGGCCCCGAGCGCTGGCGCCGGGCTGCCCTCTCGCTCCCCTTCGCGCTGGAATGAGCGCGGCTTACTGCTTGCGGGAGACCTCAGCTCTCGGGACTATCCTGCCGTGCCCCGGTCAAGGACTTCTATGCGAATAGCCATGTACCACTTCAGCCTGCCGCAGCCGGGACGCAAGCCGGGTGGCGTCGAGGTCTTCGTCGATCGCCTCGCCACCGCGATGAGCGGACGTGGACACGAGGTCGTTGTCTTCACTTACTCGCCAGCTCCCGCCGAAGCAAGCTACGAGGTCAAGCGGCTGCGTCCGCACGCGACCGAGCACCGTCGCCTGCTGCGTCAGTACGGCTCGCCATGGCTGCTCAATCTGCAGTCGTTCGACGGCTTTGACGTCGCTCACTTCCACGGCGACGACTGGTTCTTCTTCCGCCGCCGGCTGCCAGTGGTCCGCACGTTCCACGGCTCCGCCCTGCTCGAGGCGACCAGCGCGACCTCGCTCAAGCGCCGCCTCGACAAGGGTCTGATTTTTCCCCTGGAGCTGCTCGCCGGCCACCTGGCGACCGCCAGCTACGGGGTCGGGGTCGACTCGGAAGCGATCTACCGAACCTCCGGCCTGCTCAACCTCGGCATCGACCGCGCTGCTACTGCCCCCCGTCCTTCCCCCCGTCCCTCGATCCTCTTCGTCGGCACCTGGCAGGGGCGCAAGCGCGGTGCATTCCTCCGCGACGTCTTCCGGCGCGAGGTCCTGCCCGCCCTGCCCGAAGCAGAGCTGTGGATGGTCTCCGACTTCTGCGAGGAGTCCGAGGGCGTGCGTTGGATCCAGGCCCCGAGCGACGCCGAGCTGAGCGAGTTGATGTCGCAGGCGTGGGCCTTTTGCCTGCCGAGCAGCTACGAGGGCTTTGGCATTCCCTATCTCGAAGCGATGGCGCACGGGGTGCCGGCGATCGGCTCGCCCAATCCCGGCGCTCGGATGCTGCTCGCCGACGGCTGCGGGATCCTCGCCGAGGATCCCGAGCTGGGCCAACGCCTGGTCGAGGTCTTGGGCGATCGGGAGCTGCGGGCCGCACTGGCGACCCGGGGGGCCGAGCGGGCGCGGGAGTACTCGTGGGAGCGGATGGGCGAACGTCACGAGGACGCTTACCGACAGGCGATCGAGAACTGGAGCTCTCGCCGAGCCGGCAAGCTCAGCGACTGACCCGCTCGATCACTGCCTCCAGGCGCCCGCGCATCTCCTCCGCGTCGAACTTCTCGGCGGCGATCCGCAGCGCCAGGCGGCGGCGCTCCGGCTCGCCCGCGGGGTCGAGGCGCCAGGTTTCGATCGCCGCCGCCAGGCGCCCCGGGTAAGAGCGGTCAACGACACCGGTGTAGTTCTGGGTCCAGCCGTGCGGACCCAACAGAGCCGCCCCTTCGCCGACGTGGGTTGCGATTACCGGGCAGCCGCAACTGAGGTAAAGCGGCAGCTTGCCGGTGGTCCTGACCCTGCCGACGATGTCGTTGGTCTGAGTTGAGATCGCGGCGTTCATCAGGCTCACGTAAGCGTTGACCCGCTCCGGCGGCACCCGACCGACGAAACGACAGCGCGCGGCAACGCCGAGAGCCTGCGCGCGCCGGCGCAGTGGCTCCAAGCCGCTGCCGTCGCCGACGATTAGGGCGACCACCGAGTGGTCCGTCATCGGCAGAGCCTCGATCAGGTCCCAGCCGTAGCTGATGCCGTGCCGGGGGGAGGCGATCAGGCTCCCCACCAGGCCGACGACGAACGCCCCGTCCAGCGCGAGCTCGGCGCCGAGCTCGTTGGCCTGAACCGGCTTGGCCTGAACCGGCGCCAGATCGGGGATGTGGGTGGCCGGTCGGGGCACGTGGGCGGCGTGAAGACGGCCGCGGACGACGACCTCGTCGGCACAGCGCAAGGCGAGCTGCTCACCGGCCCCGACCAGGGCCAGGCCGGCGAAGCCGCGCTCGCCCAGGGAACGGGCGAGGGCGTAACCGGCGTCGCCGGTGTCGACGACGATCCGGCGGCGGCGGAGCCGGCCGGCCACCGCCGCGGCCGTGGTTGCCTTGCCGACGTCGACCAGGTAGACCACCTCGGCCTCGGTCGCGAGGACGGAGCGCGCCGCCGCCAGCGCCCCCCGCAGTCCGGGCGCCGCAACGACCACCGCTGTCTCCCCGGCCCCATACCGCAGCTGCCTGGCCCGCTCGGCGGCCGCGGTCGACTGGCAGACGCTCAGCACCCGGACCGGCTGGCGCTCCGCCGAGAGCCCCCGAACCGAGCGCGATCTGCGCAGGGTGCTGAGCGCGCGCAGGCGACCGGACACGTTGCCGCGGAGAAGATCCCACCTCCACCCTCCACCGCAGAGCGCGGTCACAATCGCGGCGACGATGCCCGGCGAAGCGCGCGTGCCGACCCCGAGCGCCCAAGCGAGATGGGCGACCTTGCCGGCGGGCGGCAGGTGCTCCAGCATCGCCAGGGTCTCGTTGTGGGCAGCGTCTGCGAGGTCGCGCTCGCCGCGCTCCCGGTCTTCGGCAACCCGCGGCTGCGGCCGGTGGTCGACGGCAATCGCCGGGTCGTAGACGACCCGCCAGCCCCGTCGGCGCAGCGCCAGGCACAACCCCAGCTCCCAGTGATGCTCGGTGGTGACGGCGCGCAGGCGTGGGTCGAACCCGACCTCGCGAGCGAGATTGCCGCGGATACTGAGGTTGACCCCCTTGAGCACGTCGACATCCCGCGCCGGGCCGCTACCGAGGTGGTGGTTGCCGGTGGTGCGACCGAACCAGCTGACCAAACCGACCCGGCTCTCCGCTCCCTCCTCCAAGCGCTCTCCGTGAAAGACCCAGTCCCGACCACCGACGGCTCCGACGCGCGGGTCGAGCTCAAAGATCCGCGCGATCCGCGCGATCCAGTCCGGGCGGGCTTCGGCGTCGTCGTCGGTGAGGCAGACGACCTCGCCCGAGGCGGCGGCAACACCCGCGTTCAGCGCCGCCACCACCCCCGGGGAGCCGGTCGGAACGTCGATCGTGACGATGCGAGCAAGCGGAGCGTAGGCGCGGGCGACGCGGTGACTTGCCTCGTCCTCACGGCGGGCCACGACGATTACCTCGTCGGGCGCTCTATCCTGCCGCTCTAGAGCCGAAAGACAGCGGCCCAAGACCTGGGGGCGGCGGTAGGTGGGGACGACGACGGAAACATGCATCGCAACATCGTCGCACCGGGTCAAATTGTCGAACAAGCTAACTTCCTCAGCCACGTTCCTATGACAGCAATCCCGGCCACGGATGGAGCGCCAAACAAGTGAACGAGACCTCAGACGCCACCGAGATCTTCGCCCCCCTCTGGAAACGCAAGTGGCTGATTCTCCTCGTCGGCGTGCTGGTCGGGGTCGCAACCTATTTCTACTACGACCACCAGCCCAAGGTGTACGGAGCCTCGACCGGTGTTTACCTAGGCAGCGGCTCCGAAGTTCAGGCGCTGCTCGGCAACGGCCAGGCCACCGCCACCGAAAACGACCGCAGCATCACCAACCAGGTGGTGCTGATCAACTCCAGCGTCGTCGGAGCCGCCGTGCAGCGGCGCCTGCTCGAGGAAGGAAACAGCGAGGCGGCCAGCGGCAGCGTCACCGCCGTGGCCGCCACAGGCAGCGACTTCATCTCGATCTCGGCAACCGCCGGCAGCGGCCAGGCCGCCGCGGACTTGGCCAACGCCTACGTCCGGACCTACCTGCGCCTGCGTGAAGCGAGCTACCGCAAAAACGTCAAGATCGCTCTTGCCAGCACCAACCAGCAGTTGCGGGCGACCGAAGAATCGGTCACCCCGACCGCATCGGAAACCCTGCAGATCCAGAACCTGGTCGATCGCATCAACGAGCTGCGCTCACAGCTTTCGCTCGGCGCCGCCGGCAACCGGCAGATCAACCCCGCCGTCGCCAGCGCCGTGCCGCTCTCGCCGAAGCCGAAGCGAAACGCGGTCTTCGGCTTCGTCCTCGGCATCGTCCTCGCCGCCATCGGCGCCTACGCGCTCAGCCGCTTCGACCGCCGCCTGCGCTCCCTGGCCGATATCGAGGAGACCTTCCAGGCCCCGGTGCTGACCACGGTCCCGTCGATCCGCCGGCCGATCGTCAACCAACAGGGTGAGGTGATGCCGGCGGCGGCCCTGCGCGAGCCCCTGCGCCGGCTGCACACGACCTTGCAGTTGCGCAACATGGCGGACCCCGACCGAGGCCCGGCGCCGCGCTCGCTGCTCTTCGTCAGCGCCGACGCCGGCGACGGCAAGTCAACGCTGTTGGCCAGCCTGGCGATGGTGCAGCGGGAGGCCGGCGAACGGGTCGTGATCCTCGAGTCCGACCTGCGGCGTCCGATCCAAGCGGATCTGTTCGGCATCGACGGCTCCCAGGGCTTGGCCGAGGTCCTGGCGGGAGCGGTCCCGGTCCAGCAGGCGACCCAGACCATCGTGGCCTCCCCATCCGCAGACCCCGCCGCCCCGTTCGATCTGGCCGAGGGGGTCGCGACGGTGGCCGAGCCGCGCGTTGGCGGCTCCCTTTCGATCCTGCCAAGCGGTGGCACGGTAGCCAACCCCCCGGCGTTGCTCGCCGGTCGGGCGATGCCGATGCTGCTCGGCTCGCTCGGCGAGGAATTCGATTACGTCCTGGTCGATGCCCCACCCCCGCTCGAGGTCAGCGACGTCCTGCCGCTGCTGGCAATGGTCGACGCGATCGTGATCGTCGCCCGGATCGGTCATACCGGCGAGACCTCGGCACAGCGCCTTCTCGACCTGCTCTCGCGCGCTCCCCATGCACCGGTGATGGGGGTGATCGCCAACGACGCATCGGAGTCGGACGTGGAGACCTTCGGGCTCTCGTTGACGGATTACGGGCGCGGCAACAGCTTCCGGTGAGGATGAAGCCCTCACTTGCTGGGGTGCCGCCAGCCCCGTGGAGAGCTCATCCCGCAATCCTCGGCCGCCGCAGACAGGAGCTGCTCGCGGGCTTCCTCGCCGCGGCTATTCCCCTCTTCCTCGCCCTGGCGATCGCGGTCAAGGTGCCGGACCCGAACTTCTTCCTCGCCACCGGGGTGATCTTCGTGATGCTGGCGCTGGTCGCCTTTGCCGCCAGCACCCGCTACGAGGTGACCCTGACGATCCTCGTCCTCTACTTCGGGCTCGTCGACGGCGTGATCAAGCTGGAGACCGCCAACCAGCTGGTCTCCAGCTTGCGCGACCTGATGATCATCGCGCTCTGTGCCGGCGTCCTGGCGCGGGTCGTGATCCGTCGCGAGAGGATCGAGTTGCCGCCCCTGTCGGGCTGGGTCATCGCCTTCGTCGTCCTGGTCTTGGTCGAGGCCGCCAACCCCCACACCTTCGGGATCCTCAAGGCCGTCGGCGGCTTTCGCCAGCACCTGGAGTGGATTCCGTTTTTCTTCGTCGGCTACTACCTGATGCGATCCAAGCATCGCTTCCGCAACCTCTTCCTGCTGCTTGGCGTGATCGCGCTCGCCAACGGCGTGGTCAGCACGATCCAGACCCAACTGACGCCCGAACAGCTCGCCGCTTGGGGGCCTGGATACGAAGAACGGATCAGCGGTTCCGGCGACGTCTCCGGTCGCGTTTACACCGACAACGAAGGCACCGAACGGGTGCGGCCGCCGGGCCTGGGTTCCGACCTCGGCTTCGGCGGCTTCCTCGGCGTACTCGCCCTGCCGGGGTTGCTGGCCCTGCTGGGGGCGCGGGGAATGCGCCGGCAGCCCTGGGTGGTGTTGCTCTGCCTCGGCTCACTGCTTGCCATTGCCACTTCGTTGCAACGCGAGGCGGTACTGGGAGCGGTGATCGCCGCGATCGCGCTGGTGACGCTCTCGGCCAGCGCCGGGCGGCGAGCGACCAACGTGCTGGCCGGCCTGCTGGTGATCGCGACCCTCGGCTTCGTCCTCGCTTCAGCCCTGGCGCCCAGCGCCGGCGAAGGTGTCTTCTCGCGCTACGAAAGCATCACCCCCGACAAGGCCGCCAACACCTCAGTCGAATATCGCCAGGCGACGCTCGCCCAGATCCCGGCGGTGATCAAGAAATATCCGCTGGGCGCCGGCCTCGCGGTCGCCGGCGCGGGCCGGAGCTTCGGCGGCACCAACCCGCCGATCATCGACGGTCACACCGCCAGCGCCGAGTCTCAGTACAACTACGTGACCCTCGAACTCGGCCTGCCCGGGTTGATCCTCTGGGTCGCTCTCTCGGTCACCTTGATCGCCCTGGCCGTGACCGGGCTGAGGCGGATCGGCGACCTCGAGCTGCGCCTCTTCCTGGCCGGGGTCTTCGCCACTGTGATCGCCTTCACGATCATGGGCTTCGTCGGACCGACGATGTTGAACCTTCCGTTCGGGCCGTACTTCTGGTTCGCGCTCGGAGTTGCCGCCTACTGGTTCAAGACCAGACCGGCGCAGGGGCGCCTCGCACCGCGATGAGCTCCCTCGCCACCGACTCGAGAACGCTCGACGTCTCGGTCTGCATCTGCACGCGCAACCGCCCCGCGGAGCTGGGCCGCGCCCTCGACAGCGTCGCCGCCTCTAGCCTGCGGCCAAGCCAGGTGATCGTCTCCGACGACGGCAATGAAAACGACACCGCCGCCCTTGTTGCCGCCCATCCGCTGCCGGTCCTCTACACGCAGGGCCCTCGTGCCGGCCTCGGCGCGAACCGCAACCACGCGATCTCGCTCGCGACCGGGGACTACCTCCTCTTCCTCGACGACGACGGCACCCTCGGCGAGACCTTCCTGGAGCAGGTCGGGGGCGTTCTGGGCGGGCTGGACCCGGCGCGACGCGACCGGGCCATCGTCACCGGCGCCGACATCGAGGACGGGCGCCTCGTCGTTCCCAACGACCAGGGGCTGCTGGGCTTCCAGTCGCGGGCCTACGAGCCGGGCGCGCTCCTGCACACCGTCGTCATCAACGCCGCGCTTTTTCCACGCCGGCTCTTCGAGGACGTGGGTTTTGACCCCAACCTCAAATACGGCTTCGACGAGGTCGACGTCACCACCCGCGCCGTGGCCATGGGCTTCACCATCGTGCCCTGCTTCGACGCCGTCAACTACCACTTCCCGTCGCCCGTTGGCCGTGGCGAGTATCGCGACCAGGCCAGCGCCTCGCGGCTCTACGTGACGCTGAAGCGGAGGCGCTGGACCGAAGGCTCGCGGCTGCGCGGCTGGTCCGGCTTCGGCCTCGCGGTCGCGCATCTGTTCGCCGCCTCGGTCAAGCGCCGTGGCCGGGCGGGGATCGGCGAGGCCTGGCGGACGGTCGGCCTGGCCCGCGCCCACTACGCGGCCTTCCTCGCCGCCGGGGACGGCGTGAACCGGTGATCGGCCGCGCTCGCAAGCCCGGCGACGGCGCCTCGCCCGGGCCGGCGACCCTGCGGCAACTGCAGCCGCTGGTGGGCAGCCGCCGCGGGCCGATCGCGACTCTGGCGGCGGTCTCGGTCCTCTCCGGCCTGACCGAAGCCGTGATCCTCGCCGTCGTCGCCCAGGTCGCCGCCAGTCTCGTCACCGGCGACTCCGCGGTGGAAGTCAGCATCGGCGCCCTCAACGTCCACACCACCGTCGACGCCCTGCTGATCGCGGCGGGCCTGCTCGCCATGGTGCGCCTGGCGCTGCAGGTGCCGATCGCCTGGCTGCCGGCACGGATCGCCGCCGACGTCCAGGCCGGGCTGCGCCGCGACCTCTTCAACGCCTTCACTCGCGCCTCCTGGGGCGTGCAATCGGACGATCGCGAGGGCCATCTGCAGGAGATGTTGACCAGCCAGGTGGTCCAGGCAACCCAGGGCGCCCAGCAGGTGACGATCTTCCTCAACGCGCTGCTCTCCTTTCTGGTCCTGATCGTCTCCGCCCTGGCGCTCAACTTCGTCGCCGCGATCGTCGTCCTCGCTGCCGCGGTGGCGCTGTTCGCGCTGCTGCGACCGATGACCAAGCTCGGGCATCAGCGCTCGCATGATCTCTCCCAGGCCCAGATGAACTATGCGAGCGGCGTCGGCGAGGCGGTTCGGGTCGCTGAAGAGACCCACGTCTTCGGCGTCGACGGGGCCCAACGCGACCGCATCGGCAGCCTGATCTCGTCCTCGCAGGACCTCTTCTTCCGGACCCAGTTCGTCGCCCGCCTGGTGCCCGGGCTCTACCAGAGCCTGATCTTCCTCGTGATCGTGATTGGCCTGGCCGGCCTCTACGCCTCCGGCGTCGGCCAGGTGGCCTCGCTCGGGGCGGTGGTCCTGCTGCTGGTCCGCGCCGGCACCTACGGTCAGCAGCTGCAGAGCTCCTACCAGCTGACGCGTCAGTCGCTGCCGTTCATCGAACGCCTGCGGGAAGCGGAGCGGCGCTACGGCGAGAGCAACCTGCCGGCGGGCGACCGGTCGATGGCGGCCCTGCGGACCCTGAACCTGGAGCAGGTCTCGTTCGGCTACCGAGCGGCGCAGCCGGTGCTTTCAGAGGTCAGCTTCGAGGTCCGCGGCGGCGAAGCGGTCGGGGTCGTCGGTCCTTCCGGAGCGGGCAAGTCGACCTTGGTGCAACTGCTGCTGCAGCTGCGGGCGCCAGACAGCGGCAGCTACCTGCTCAACGGGGTCGCCGCCGCTGAGCTCAGCCGCGAGGACTGGCACCGCAAGGTGGCCTACGTGCCGCAGGAACCACGGCTCTTGCATGCCTCGGTGACCGAGAACATCCGCTTCTTCCGCTCGCTCGACCAGGCCGCGGTGGAAGCGGCGGCGCGGATGGCCCGGATCCACGACGACATCCTCAGCTGGGACGACGGCTACGACACGGTCATCGGCCCCCGCGCCAACGCCGTCTCCGGCGGCCAGCAGCAGCGCATCTGCCTGGCCCGGGCGCTTGTGGCGAAGCCGCAGATCCTCGTCCTCGACGAGCCGACCAGCGCCCTCGACCCGCGCTCGGAGGCGTTGATCCAAGACTCGTTGCTCGGCCTCAAGGGCGAGTTGACGATCTTTGCCATCGCCCACCGGATCTCGACCCTCGACATGTGCGACCGGGTGATCGTGATCGTCGACGGCCGCCTCGATGCCTTCGACACCACCGCCGGCCTGCTGCAAAGCAACCCCTACTACCGCTCCGCCTCCGGCCTCAGCGAGAGCGCCGCCGGGGAGCCCATTCCTTGAGCGTCCCCGACTTCTTCATCGTCGGTCACCCGAAGTGCGGCACGACGGCGCTCTTCGAGATGTTGCGGGCCCACCCGCGGATCTACATGCCGGACTGCAAGGAGACCTTCTACTTTGCCGACGAGCTGCGGATCCCGCCCCACCGGCGCCGCCCCGGCGGACCGCCGCAGACGTTGGACGAGTACCTGCCGCTGTTCGCCGCCGCCCGGCCGCAGCAACGGGTCGGCGAGGCCTCTGCCCTGCATCTCTGGTCCCGCTCAGCCGCGGGAAACATCGCCGAGCTGTCGCCGGACGCGCAGATAATCGCCCTGCTGCGCGAGCCCGCCGCCTTCCTGCGCTCGCTCCACCTGCAGTTCGTGCAGTCCCAAGTGGAGACCGAGAAGGACTTTCGCAAGGCCCTTGCGCTCGAGGAGTGCAGACGCGGAGGGAAGAACCTCCCTCCCTTCCGCTCGCCCCTGCAACTCCTCTACTCGGACTACGTGCGCTACGTCGAGCAGTTGCAGCGCTACGCGGAGTCGTTTCCAGCGCGGAACATCCTCGTCTTGATCTACGACGACTTCCGCGACGACAACGAGGGGTCGGTTCGAGAGGTGTTGCGGTTTCTCGATCTGGAGGAGGACTTCGCGGTGGCTCCCAGCGAAGCGAATCCGTCGGTTCGCGTTCGCTCCCGACGACTGAACAAGCTGGTCTATGACGTGACCATGGGCCACGGCTCCGGCGCGGCAGCGGTGAAGAGAGGGGTCAAGGCGGTCGTTCCGCGACGGGCGCGCCGGCGGGCTCTCGACACGGTTCAGCGCCAACTCGTCTTCGGCGAGCCGGCCCCGGTTGATGAAGCTCTGATGACGGACCTGCGCCGACGCTTCAGGCCAGAGGTCGAAGCCGTAAGCGAATACCTCGGCCGGGACCTGATCGGCCTCTGGGGCTATCGATGAACGCGCCCGGGAGCAACGAGGAGCCGATGACCGTCAAGCGGGTCGGCAGGGCAGTCCGACGCCGAGCCCGCCGCCTGCCCCCAGCGGCGCGGCGGCGGCTGCCCTTCGGAGATCGCTTCCGATTGGCGCTCGAGGACCCCACCGCTCCCCTCTGCAGCGACATGAAGGTCGACTCGAGCACGCTGCTGCTCGCGTTCGGGGGAATGAAGGGAAAACTCGACATCCCTCCATTCGAGTTCTTCGGGCTGACCGGCGAGATGCCGATCAAACGCCTCTTCGTGCGAGATCTAAAGCAGGCTTGGTACCACCGGGGCGTGCGGCGCCACGGCGCGACGATCCCCGAGGTCGCCAAGCATCTCGAGCGGATCATCGCCCGCCAGCAGATCGAGCGGCTGGTCGTGGTCGGCACCTCGGCGGGCGGATACGCGGCGTTGATCTTCGGCTCGCTGCTGGGGGCCGATCGGGTGCTCTGCTGGGGACCGCAGACCACCCTCGACCTGGAGGTCCTCGCTCAGATCGACGATCACCGCTGGGACGACAAGATCGTCCCCCTCATCTCCGGCCGCCACTTGGACGAGAACTGGATCGACCTGCGCCGCGCCCTTCCCGCGGCCCGCATCGCCCCCACCCGTTGTGAGCTCTTCTACGACGACTCCTACCCGCTCGACCGCCTCCACGTTGAGCGACTCGGTGACGTCGACGGAGTGCAGCTGCGACCGGTCGCCGGCGGCAAGCACGAGGTGGCCCGCCAGATGCGCGAGACCGGTGAGCTGGAGCAGGTACTGCGGAGTGCGCTCGGTGTCTGACCGGAAGCGCCCCGACTTCTTCATCGTCGGTCACCCGAAGTGCGGCACCACAGCGCTCTTCGAGATGCTGCGGGCCCACCCGCAGATCTACATGCCGGACTGCAAGGAGACCCAGTTCTTCGCCACCGAGCTCGGCAGTCGGCCCGGCACCGAGGGGCGCACGATGGCTCAGTACCTCGACCTGTTCGCCGCTGCCGAGTCCGGCCAGCGGGTGGGCGAGGCATCGGTGTCCCACCTCTGGTCGCGCACCGCCGCGGCCGGCATCGCCGAGCTGCAGCCCGACGCCAAGATCATCGCGATCCTGCGCGAGCCGGCGAGTTTCCTGCGCTCGCTGCACATGCAGTTCGTGCAGACGCGGGTCGAGTCGGAGAGTGACTTCGGCAAAGCGCTGGCGCTGGAGGACGCGAGGCGAGAGGGACGCGAGCTGCCGGCCTCCTCGGCGCACTGGCCCCTGAAGCTCCTCTACTCCGATTACGTCCACTACGTCGAGCAGCTGCGCCGCTACGAAGACCGCTTCCCGGCCGAGAACATCCTGGTCCTGGTCTACGACGACTTTCGCCGCGACAACGAGGAGACCGTGCGCCGGGTGCTGCGCTTCCTCGAGGTCGAGGACTCGGTGGCGGTCACCGCAAGCGATGCCAACCCATCCGTGCGGGTGCGCTCGACGCGCGTCAACGACGCCCTGCAGGCCTTGATGATGGGCCGGGGCCCGGTCTCCGGCGCGATCAAGGCCGGGGTCAAGGCGGTGATGCCGAGAGCGGCCCGGCTGCGGGCCTTCGAGGCCTTCCGTCAGCGCTTCGTCTACGCCAAGCCGGCGCCCGTGGACGACGGCTTGGACAGCGAGCTGCGGCGCCGCTTCGCGCCCGAGGTCTTCGCCCTGGACCAGCACCTCGGGCGCGACCTGGTAGGCCTCTGGGGGTACGGCGACCTTGGCTGAGAGCGGCGGGCGGACGCCCGACTTCTTCGTCGTCGGCCACGCCAAGTGCGGAACCACGGCGCTTTACGAGGCGCTGAAGCCGCACCCCGAAATCTTCCTGCCGGAGCTGAAGGAGCCCTACTTCTTCATCCCCGAAGTGCGCCGCGAAGAACGCTGGACGCTGTTCGACGCTCCCCGCACGCTCGAGCAGTACCTCGCCCTCTTCGCCCTCGCCGCCGAGAACCAGCGCGTCGGCGAGGTCTCACCGCATTACATCTGGTCCGACACCGCCGCGCCGGGCATTGCCGAGCTGCAGCCCGACGCCAAGATCATCGCGATCCTGCGCGAGCCGGCGAGTTTCCTGCGCTCGCTGCACATTCACCTGCTCAAATCCCACATCGAGACCGAGAAGAGCCTGCGCCGAGCCCTCGCCCTGGAGGATTCCCGGCGCCAGGGCCAGTCGATCCCCAGCTCCTCCCGCTGGCCGCGCCTGCTCCTCTACTCCGAGCACGTGCGATACGCGACCCAGCTGCGGCGCTTCTACGATCTCTTCTCGCCCGAGCAAGTTCTGGTCCTTGTCTACGAGGACTTTCGCCGCGACAACCACGCGACCCTGGCTGCCGTGCAGCGTTTTCTGGAAGTGGACGAGGACCCGGCGCTGGAGGTACCGGAGTCGAACACCACCGCGCAACAGGTGCGCCGACCCGGCCTCTACAGCGCCCTGCACCGGCTCTCGATGGGACAGGGCAGGGCCGGCGGCACCCTGCGGAGCGCGATCAAGGCGCTTACCCCCCAGGACCTGCGCCGCCGCACCCTGGAGTCGACGCGGCACCGTTTGGCGATCGGGGACCCGGACCCCCCCGACGAGGAGTTGGCAGCCGAGCTGCGCCGCCGCTTCAAGCCCGAGGTGGCCGCGGCCAGCGAGCTGCTCGGGCGCGACCTCGTCGCCCGCTGGGGCTACGAGGACGTCGGTTGAGCACGGTGCGGATCAGCCGCGGTAGATCAGACCCGTGCCGGCGGCAAGCAGGTCTTTGACCAGGGCCTTCCTGCCCAAGGAGCCGGCGGTGCGAGCGGAGTAGCCCCCGGCCCGGATCGCCCGTGCCAGACAGCGCGACCGGTCGATCGCCGAGGCCCCGGGGCGATACACCCCTGCTCGCTGCTCGAGCAGGGCGGCGAAGCGCAGGTGGGTTGCTTCGAGCCCGTGCAGGGCCGATCGTTGACGCTCATCCAGGCGGTCTCCCGCTGCGAGCCAGCGCAGCACTGCTGCCTTGTCCTCGACGGCAGCCTTCGTCTCCAGCAGGCGATCGAGGTCGGACCGCAGGCGGCGTCGCAACAATTTCGCTGGCGGGCCCTGCTCATAGCCACTTACGTTGCCGCCGTGCCGGCGGTACAACGCCAGCGGCTCATCGAGCAGAAAGAGGCCGTTGTCCGCTCCGGCCAGGAGCACGAGCAACGTGTCGTGCCCGTATTCCAGGGCTGTCTCAGCAGGCAGCGGCGGCTCGCGCAGGTAGTCGAGCAGCCCGCGCTCGAAGCACATTGCGAATCCCGGGCCACCGACGAACGTCGGGTAGTCCCGCGGCCGCAGCCTCTGCTCTTGACCGATGTTCGGGTGCAGGGTCCCGGTCGGGTTCAATTTCTCATCGACGACCCGAGCGGCGTGCATGACCAAGCTGGGCCGATCCCCGGAAGCGAGAACCGCCTCACAGCGAGCCAGTTTCCCCGGCAGCCAGAACATCGTCCTGGTCGCAGAACGCGATCAAGTCTCCACCGCACCGGGAACTCGCCTGCAGGAAGTTGGCAAACCAGCCGAGCTGCGATTCGTTGCGGTGGATCCGGACCGCAAAAGGGGCCGACTCGGCAAAGCCGGCAAGGATGTCGAGCGTGCGGTCTGAGGAGCCGTCATCGCAGACCACCAACTCATCCGGCTGCCTGCTCTGAGCCAGGATCGAGTCGAGTTGCTCAGCGAGGAAACGCGCCCCGTTGAACGTGCCCATTGCGATTGAGATGGTTTTGGTCATCGAGAGAAGCGCGCCAGTGTACGCCTCGCTCGTCCTCAGCCTGCCGTGTAGTCGACCGTCAGCAGCCTGGGGTAGTTAGTCGCCGCGACTTCGAAGACGGCTCGGTCACCCTGGCGGGAGACCAGCCGAGCGGGGGTCTCGCCGTCGCTTATCGGGTCGTAGGCCGCCACCGCCGGCGGCTGCCCCGTCACTGGCAAGTTGCCAAGGGTGATGCGGAACCTCTCGTCGGGCAGGTCGAAGCGACTGCCGGGTTCGCCGTAGACCGTGGTCAAGTTCGGCGTCATCACATAGACGGGGATCACGAAGCGGGTCGGCGAGGACTGAAAGGGGAAGACAGCGAGGAGATCGCGGTCGTAGAGATCGGGGTGGGCGGCAGTACCGTCGCCGCTGAACTCGGCGTGGTCGCCTTCCTGGGCGATCGAAAGCAGTTCGAGCTGGCGGGCCGGGCCCGACGGGCCGGGACCGACGAAATGGGACATCAGGTTGCGAACCGCGTCGGTCGTATAGCCGCCCATCTCGTCGCCGGGATAGGCAGTCGGCGACGCATTCAGCGCTTCCATGAAGCGGTCACTGATCAGGCTGTAGCCGTCGGAATGGGCGGCCGCGTAGAAATAGATGCGGGACATTCCCTTGGCGGTCATCGAGAGCAGGCTGCGCAGGACGATCTTGGCCTGAAGCTGTTCCTTCTCTTCAGCCGAGGCGGTTCCGATGTAGTGGTCGGGTTCGTTCTGACTCAGCGGGAAGAGGGTGTTGGTGTTGAGGTTGTACTCGGTCATCCAGGTTTGCGGAGGGCTTCCTCCCGCCGGGCCGACGGCACGGCCATGGGGAGTGCCGTAGATCGAGGTCGTGATCGGCGCCAGGTCGCGGACAACCGTCTCGGTCTGGGTCGCGGTGAGGAAATACTCGGGCAGCGCCGATGCGAAGCTTGGCGTGAAGCGCGGGGAAAAGGGCGCTTTTTCAGTGGTTGAGTCGGAGCCCCCGAAAGCGTTGAGCGGCTTGATCGAGTTGACGACGTCGTTGCGAGGGAAGTACTGGGGTCCCCGGTAAAGGTGCTTGCTGAGGGCAGTCGTACCCGCCGGCACCGAGGCGCCGGAGGCAAACGGGGTCTGGCTGGCGAATCCATCGCTGATCCCCACTCCCGGCGAGATACCGTTTTCGGGATCGCGTAGGTGGGCGACGGTTTCCCGCAGGAGGGCGTCGGTCACCGACCCAGAGCCTTCAACCCGTCGCGGTGAGTAGTAGTTCCCTTCGTCAAGGAACTGGGAGCCAAAGCTGAGCTCGTTCCACAGCTCGAGGTCGTAGCCATCAGCGCCGAACACCGAGGTTGCCTCGCCGGTGACGGCATCGACGTATTCGAGCCAGCCCGCCAGGGTTCGTTGGAATTCCGGATTGGGATCGCCGTTGGCGAGCTGCGGCGGTCCGAAGGGCCCATAGCGCAGAGTGCTTCCCACATGGGGCCCCGCGTTAAGAGCAGCCGGAAGCGGGCGCGACAACGTAGCGAGGCCGTCGTCGTCGACGGCGGTGATCAGAACATCGGGATTGCCTCCAAACGAGAGTCCGGCAAAGCCGGTCCGGCCTGGGACCACCGCAGCGGCGGAGGATTGGTCGAGCTGGACCGAGCGCGCGCCGGCGGACGCCGGCGCGGCCGTTGTCAACGTCACCGGCTTGGCGGGACTCGGGCCACCGCTGTTCGCGTTCAGCAGGATCAACGGGCGCAGGCCATGGTCGCGTAGGGCGACCAGCTTCTTGCGCAGGCTCGCCTCGTTGACGAACTCGTCCGGGTCGTCGTAGGAGAGCTGGTTCCAGCTGATCTCGACCCGTGCAAGACGAAAGCCACTCGAAGCGAGCAGGCGCGCCGTCGCCTCGGCCTCGGCCG
This sequence comes from uncultured Solirubrobacterales bacterium, assembly GCA_963732225.1. Lineage (GTDB taxonomy): Bacteria > Actinomycetota > Thermoleophilia > Solirubrobacterales > 70-9 > VRUE01. The sequence goes on along the minus strand of CAVSYR010000005.1, from coordinate 129,473 downwards.
GGGTGACGTTGAAGTTGATCCCCAGCGCATCGCCGAGGCGGCTGGCCGGCCAGGTGTCGAGGTAGGAACGCCAGGGCTGAAGCCAGAACGAGCGGCGACCGAAGGGAACCCGAGTGAGATTCGCCGGATCGATCGGGTCGGCGAGCACTCCCCCCGCGCTCGGCGCCGCCGCGGCTACGTCAAGGGTCTCGGTGCCAGCGGCGGAGGGGCAACGGACCTGCGCCGGCATCGAGCCGCCCGGCACGAGCTCGAGGCGCACTTCGCCCTGGCCCGGGCCAGGGTCAAAGCCGCCGAACGCAATCGTCTCGCCGGTGGCAGAAATCCCAACGCAGTCTTCGGCATCGGTGACGGAGAGGCCGGCCTGCGACGCCAGCAGAACGGCAGCCGGAGCGCCGGCGAAATCTTCGCCCTGAGCCACGACACCGGCCGGTTCTTGTTCTTCTTCCGGCGGTTGCACTTCTTCTTGCGGCGGTGTTTCGCCTTCTTCAGCCGGCGACACTTCGTCTTCTGCGGCCGGCAACTCACCTTCCTCGGAGCCAGACGAGACTGCCGCCGGCACGGCCTCTTCCGCTGCGGGGGTTGTGGTGGACGCCGGCGACGGTCCCGGCGCCTGGGAGGAGGCGACACCCGCCTTCTCCCCCGCTCCCGACTTGCGCGTGCAGTTCAGGGCGCCACCGCGGTGGCGCGACTGGGAGAAGCGCGCCTTCTTCGTCGTCTTCAGCACGCAGGTCTTATGCGAGCGCTGTGGCTTCGCCGGCGGCGTGCGGGCAGCGGCAACCACCACCAAGAGGCAGGTGAACATAGCAACGAGAAGCCAGGTCTTTCGCAGCAACGATGACATCGCCTTCCTGTATCGGCCGGCGCTGCGGTAAGTGAAGAAGCCGCAAGAATCTGGCCACTTGGCCGAAGCTGGTGCCCGTTTTTCCGACCGTCAGAACGACGCCTTGCACTACCGTTCCCCAAATGTGCGGCATTGCAGGCAGAACCGATGACCCCGAGGCACGCTCGACCGGCGCGATGCTGGCGCGATTGCAACACCGCGGTCCAGACGACGAGGGGATCTACACGGACTCACACCATGGGCCCAGCATCGGCGTGCGGCGCCTCGCGATCCTCGACCTCGAAGGCGGCCATCAGCCACTCGCCAATGAGGACGGCTCGGTCTGGGTCACCTTCAACGGCGAGATCTACAACCACCCCCGCCTGCGCGAGCAGCTGCGCGAGCGCGGTCACGCTTTTGCCACCGAGTGCGACACCGAGGTCCTCGTCCATCTCTACGAGGAGTTCGGCTTGGAGATGGTCCACGCGCTCGAGGGGATGTTCGCCTTCGCGCTCTGGGACGAGCGCCGCGGTCGTCTCCTGCTTGCCCGCGACCGTTTCGGCGAGAAGCCGCTGTTCGTGCACGAGCACGGTGGCCATATCGCCTTCGCCTCCGAGCTGACCGCGCTGCTCGAGGCCAAGCCACAGCTGCGCGAGCTCTCGCCGGAGGCCGTCGACGCCTTCTTCGTCTTCGGCTACGTGCCCGGTCCGAGGACGATCGTGCGCGGCGTGCGCCAGCTCTCCCCTGGCTCTCTGCTCACCTGGGAGCGGGCGAGCCATCGCATCGAGGAGCGGTGCTGGTGGACGCCGCCACAGATGCCTGGTCGCTTGAACGAGCCGCGCGCCGCCCTCGTCGCCGAGGCGAGCCGGCTCTTCACCGATTCGGTCCGCAGTCGCATGATCGCCGACGTCCCCGTCGGGGTCTTTCTCTCCGGCGGGATCGACTCGACCCTCGTCACCAGCGCTGCCGCCGCCTCGACTTCACAGCGGATCAAGACCTTTACCGTCGGCTATGACGTCGGCACCTTCGATGAGACCGAGCGGGCCCGCGATGTTGCCCGGCGACTCGAAACCGAGCACCACGAGGTGATTCTCACCCAGGACGAGGTGCAAGAGCGAGCGCCGAAACTGCTGGCCGACATGGACCAGCCACTTGCCGACCAGGCGCTCGTATCGCTGCACGCGCTTTCCGACTTCGCCCGACCGCTGGTCACCGTCGCCCTCGGTGGCGAGGGCGCGGACGAGCTCTTCGGCGGCTACCCCCGCTACCGCTGGATCGAGCGGATCGGCCAGGCCGGCGCGGCGATGCCGGTTGCGATATCGCCGCGGCTCCAACGCTACGCATCGGGCTGGGACCCCGCCCGCAGGCTGCTCGAGCGCAGCGGGCCGGCACCCACGCTCGAGCGCAACCTCGACTGGGTGACCGGAGGTAGACGCCACCATCGGACCGGGCTCTACGGGCCCCGCTTGACCGGGGTCAGGGACGACCAGATCGTCGCCCGCCTCGCCTCCCGCAGCGGTGAAATCGGCGGGGAGGCGACGGGCAGGCAGCTGATGCGGCTGGACCAGGTGGATTACCTTCCCGACAACGTGTTGGTCAAGACCGATCGGGCCGGCATGCTGGTCTCAATGGAGATCCGCACCGTTTACCTGCAGCGGGAGCTGGCCGAGTTTGCCGCCTCGGTCGACAGCTCGCTCCACCTCGGCGGGCGGGGCAAGTCCCTGCTGCACTCGATGCTGCCGCCGGGGATGGACACCCGCAGGACGAGGCGCTTTCGCAAGGCCGCATTTGCCGCCCCAGCAGCCGAGTGGCTGCGCGGAGCGCTGGCTCCGACGCTGCGGCAGCAGCTCGATTCCGGCACGATCTACTCGGAGGGCTGGTTCGATCGGGCGACCGCCAAGGGGCTGGCGGCGGAGCATCTCGCTGGCTCCCACGACCACAGCGACCTGCTCTGGGGGCTGCTGGCCTTCGGCCTCTGGAGCGACAAGCTGCTCGGAGCCGATGCCGCCTAAGCCGCGGCTACTTGTCCTGACACCGGACTTCCCGCCCGCTCGGGGCGGGATCCAGGTGCTCTCGCACCGGCTCGCCGCCGGGATGAAGGGGTTCGAGACCAGGGTCGTCGCGGGCGACGCTCCCGGTGCCGATGACTTCGATCGCGACCTTGGACTCAGCGTGCGCCGGGTCCGAACCGATCCTCGTCTTGGCCCCGCCCGCAACATCCCGCTCAACGCGGTGGCCGTCGCGATCGGGACGAGGTTCCGGCCCGCGATCACGCTCAGCGTCCACATCGTAACCAGCCCCGCCGCGGCGCTGATATCGCGCCTGACCGGCGCCCCCACCGTGCAGTACTTCCACGCCAAGGAGATCGGCGCCAAACCGAAACTGGCGACCTTCGCGGCGACGAACGCGCAGCTGGCGATCGCGGTCAGCCATTACACCGCCGGTCTGATCGCCGCGACCGGTGTCGACTGCGCACAAACCAAGCTGATCTCCCCCGGCGTCGACCTTCCCGACGAGGCCTCCCCCCTGCCCGAGCCGCGGCCGACGCTGCTGACGATCGCCCGACTCGAGGATCGCTACAAGGGTCACGATGTGATCATTCGCTCACTGCCGCTCCTGCGCGCCGCCGTTCCCGACGCCCAGTGGGTAGTGATCGGCGATGGTCCGCTGCGTCCCGGCCTCGAACGACTGGCGGCGGCACACGGCGTCTCCGATGCCGTCCGCTTCCTCGGCTCCGTCTCCGACCGAGAGCGCGACGAGTGGCTGCGGCGGGCAAGCGCGCTGGCGATGCCGAGCCGCCTTCCCGACGGCGGCTTCGCCGGTGAGGGCTTCGGCATCGTCTACCTCGAAGCAGGCGCCTTCGGCAGGCCGGTGCTGGCCGGCAACGTCGCCGGCGCCCTCGATGCTGTCATCGACGGCGAGACGGGCCTGCTGGTCGACCCCACCGACCACGTCGCGGTGGCGCGGGCGGCGGCGGAGCTGCTGAGTGACGCCTCGCTGGCACAGCGGCTGGGCGAAAACGGGGCCAGGAGGGCACGGGACCTGGCTTGGCCGCAGATCTGCGAACGGGTGGAAGCGACCCTCCGCGAGTGCCTCGATGGAGCGAGCTCTTGAAAGTTCTCTACGTCAATCACACCGCCGAGGTCGGCGGCGGCGAGCGCTCCCTGCTCTCGCTGCTCAAAACTCGCCCGAACGTAGAGATGCGCCTGGCGGCGCCGCCAGGCCGCCTCAGCGAAGAGGCGGCCGCCCTCGGCATCGTGGTCGAGTCGATTCCCGGCACCGCCGGCAGCCTGCGCCTCCACCCCCTCCACACCCCCCGGGCGATGGTCGAGATCGCGGCCGCGGGCCGGGCCACGCAACGGATTGTGCGAGCCAACGGCGTCGAACTGCTGCACGCCAACTCGGTCCGCGCCGGGCTCATCCTCGGCGCGGCGAGGACCGGCCGGCCAAGCGTCGTCCACGTCCGCGACGTCCTGCCAGCCGGCGCCGCCAGCGTCGCGACGATGCGGATGGTCGCGGCCACGGCGACGGTGATCGTCGCCAACTCCGAGTACACGGCGCGATCGGTGCGTCAGCTGGCCCCACGAGCCGTGGTCGAGGCGATCCCAAACCCGGTCGACCTGACCCGTTGGGACCCGGCGCGGGTGGACCGCGTCTACGCCCGCGCCTCACTGCGCGGAGTGCGTCCGCGGGCGCTGCTGCTCGGCGTCGTCGCCCAGTTGACACCGTGGAAGCGTCAGGAGACGGCGATCGAGGTGCTCCACCTGCTGCGCGGCCAGGGCGTCGACGCGCACCTGCTGCTGATCGGCTCGGCCAAGTTCACCGCCGCCTCGACCCGCTTCGATAACCGTGCCTACGTCGAGCAGCTGAAAGCGCGGGTAGCCGAGCTGCGGCTCGAGGACCGGGTTCTCGTGGATGGGAGAGCGCGAGGACGTGCCGGAGCTGATCAGCGCCCTAGACGTGCTGCTGCTGCCCTCGCGCGAGGAGCCGTTCGGGCGGGTCCTGATCGAGGCGATGGCGATGCGCGTTCCGGTCGTCGCCACCGATGTCGGCGGTCCAGCCGAGATCGTCACCGATGGAGTCGGCGGCTTTCTCGTCGATCCCGATGACCTCGAGGCCTGGGCGCGGGCCGTCAGGTACTTCGCCGATCACCCGGAACTGGGTCGCGAGATGGGTCTGGCCGGTCGCTACAAGGTCGAGCGCGAGTTTGGCGCTGAGCAACACCGGGCAGCGATCCTCGCCGTCTACGAGGAGGCATTCGAACGTGCCTCGAGGAGAGGCGGATGAGCGAGACGCCGCCAGCCGGGCTGCTCGTGGAGGCACTCGCCCTGCGCAACCTCGCAATCGATCGACTTGCCGCCCAGACCGCCGCCGCCTTTGCAAGCGCTGGAATCGAGAGCGTGGTGCTGAAGGGGCCGGTGCTGGCGGCCTGGCTCTACCCCGGTGAGGTCCGACCCTACGGCGACGCCGACCTGCTGGTCCCTCCCGAGCGCTGGCAGGATGCGGTTGCCGCCCTCGAGCGCCAGGGCTTCTCCAATCAACTCGGTCCAATGGCGCACCCGCGGATGGAGTCCTTCAACTCGACGGCCTTCCTGCGGGGAGAGGAGAACCTCGACCTGCATTGCGCCATCCACGGCCTGGAGACGGACCCCGGGGCGATCTGGAGCTCATTCTCAGCCGGCTCCGCCAGCCAGGAGATCGGCGGTGCGACCTTGCGGGTCCCCAATCGGCCGGCACTGCTCCTGCACGTCGCCCTCCACGCCGCCCACCACACCGAGGCAAAGCCACTCGAGGACCTGCGTCGCGCGCTCGCGACCGCCGACGAGGAGCTCTGGACGGCGGCCTGGGCGCTGGCGGGGGAGCTCGGCGGCGCCCCGGTCTTCGCGACCGGCCTGCGCCGCCTGCCCGAGGGGGCGGCGCTGGCCAGCCGGCTCGGGGTCGGCGCCGACGTGCGCTCGCCCCGTCACGACATCCGCCACGACCGCGTCCCCACCGCCGAGGGGATTGACGAGCTGCTCGCACCTGGGCTCGGCTTCGCCGAGCGGGCGCGCACAGTCGGCCGCGAGCTGTTCCCGCGACCGGAGTTCATGCGCTGGTGGCTGCCGCTGGCTCGCCGCGGCCGACTCGGGCTCATGCTCGCCTACCCCTGGCGCTGGCTCTGGCTCGCCTGGCATGCCCCCCGCGGGTTCCTCGCGGCTCGCCGACGGCGCGGCTGAGCGGGCCATCAGCCGAGCTCGGGCAGGGCCTCCTCAGGGGAGATGCGCAGAATCCCCGGCCCAAGGCCGCTCTCGCTGTCGAGGATCAGCTCCGCGGCGGCGCTGCGCGACTTGACGCCCAACTTGGCGAAAGCCGAAGAGAGGTGGTTCTTGACGTTGCTTTCGCTGAGAAAGAGCTTCTGCGCGATCTCGGCGTTGGAGAAGTCCAACACCACCATCGCCAGGATCTGGCGCTCACGGGGCGAGAGCGGCGGCCGGTCGACGATCTGGCGCAGGGCATGGGGAATGACGCATTGGCCGGCGGCAACGGCGTCGAGGGTGGGCAGCAACGCTTGAGCGAGATCGGAGAGCAGAACCGCCCCCTCGAGGCGAGCGGCTATCGCCCTGGCCCCCCGGGCGCCGGGGAGCTCCGCGATCACCGCCACCACCGGGCCGGCGTGGCGCTCTCGCAACTCGGGCAGACGGGCGATCTCGATTCGCTTGGCGGCTACCCAGCCGATGATCCCGATCTGACAGTCCGCCTCCGCGCCCCCCGCCGGCGCCAGCTCCGCCTCGACCCGGGGCCATAGCGAAGCGGTGTCGTCGAGCAGCGAGACGGCATAGGGCTTGGAATTGGGCATGAGCGACCGGGGGAGCGACAACGACGATATGCCGGCCCCCGGATTGGGTGGCCGGCGTATCGTCAAAGGCTACTTCGAAGCGTTACGGCGTGGTCAGCGTGATGTCTTCGAACAGCGTGCCGGCGGGGAACGACGCGTCGAGCGCGCTACCCGAGTGTTTGCCGGCGGTGAGCTCGGCGAGGTCGCCGTGGTCCTCGATCTTCGGCGTCACGTAATCGGTGATCTTCTCCATTTGATGCCTCCTTTCGACACGGAAAGAATATGGCTCACCAGGCGGGCCGCAAGCCCTGAAAAAGTACTGCCCCCTCAGCGAGCGCTCAGCGAGCGCAGCCAGAGATCGGCGATTCCGACTCGCCAAAGCTGCATCTGACTGGCGCCCGCGAGGGTAGAAACACCGGCCAATAGTCGGTCCAACGCCGCGCCCACGAGATAGGCACGGATTGGCGCCCCGCGCTCAGCGAGGCCGACGAGCATCTGCCGCCCCTCCTCCCCCGAAAGCGCCTCCGCCAGCAGCGGGTTGAAACGCGCCTTGACAGTACGCTGGCGAACCACTTCAGGCACGTATCCCGCCAGCGCCTCGCGCAGAAGGGGGCGGTCGCGAATCGGGTCGAACCCGAGCTCGGGCGGTAGTCGCAGCACCGCTTCGACCAGCTCGAGGTCGAAGAGGAACGGGTGGCGGCGCTCGACCCCCCCGTCGACCGCCTCGCGACGCAGCTGCGCGGCCACGTCGAGTGCATCGACGTCGCTCAGCGTGGCGAGGAGGCCACGCCACCAGAGCGGTCCCTCGAGCGGTTCGGGTTCGGGATCGAGCTGCGCCTGCTCGACCCGATCGGCCTCGCTGAGCAGCGAGGCCGCGTTCTCGCCGCGGGCGCGGCGGAGGCGACGGTGGGTGCGGACGCCCGCGGGAATAAGCGGGACGAGCCCGAAGCGCCGCATTGCCCGCAGCCGCAAGCTCCGGGACGGCTCGGGTCCAACACCGGGAATGCGTCCACAGAGCTCCCAGGCGCGAGCGAGGTGGCCGCGGCGCAGCATCTCCCCGATCAGCCCCGGAGCGGTTCCAAAGAGCTCGTCGCCGCCCTCGCCGTCGAGCATCCTCGCCACCCCGGCCTCGCGGGCCCTTGCCATCAGCGGCTCCCAGAGGAAGAGATTGGGACTGGCTGGGGGCAACAGCCAGCGCTCGATGTGGCGTCGCACCGCAGGCAGCAGCTCGTGGCCGGGGGTGAATGGGACCTGCTCCGCGGTCAGGCCGAGGTGAGCAGCCGTGGCCTCGATCAGCTCCCGCTCGTCGGCCTCGGGCTGGCCCGGGAAGACGAGCGAGAGGCCCAGATCTGGCCCACCGGGCGAGGGGCGTGCCCGCAACCCGGCGGCGACCGCGGCTGAATCGAGGCCCCCGCTCAAGCGAACCGCGATGATTCCCTGACTTGCCGCGGCCCGCCCGATTGCCGCAAACACCTCCCCCCGCAGCCACTCCGCGATCTCCCCGCGCCCGCCCTCGAGCGTTCCCGCAAAGCTTGGCCGCCAGTAGCGGTCGAGAGCAACCGAGCCGTCGCGCTCAACCAGCCTGCAACCCGGTGGCAGGCGACGGATGCCCTCGAAGAGGGTTCGGCCCGGCGGCAGGGTCCCGTACTCAAGCCACGACTTGAGCGCCAGCGGATCCGGAGCGGGTGTCGCGGGCAGGCGCGCGATCAGTTCGTGCTCGTGCTCGGCCCAGACAGCAGTCTCGCCGACCTCGGCGTAAACGAGGGGTCGCCGGCCCAGCGGATCGCGACGAACGAGCTCACTGACGAGCTCGGCCACCTCAGATCTCCAGCAGGCGCTCGTAGCCGGGATCGGCGTCGGAGAGCACCGCCTGACCCTCGACCTCGATCCAGGCGTGAGCCGCGAACGGCTGCGGGCGGACCGCGATCACCAGTTGCTGTGGGATCCCACGGCGCTCGAGCATCGACATCAGGGTCAGCGAGCGGAACAGGCAGCGGGTGTCGCTGGGAAGGTTGAAGAGCACCCTGCGCGTCGCCCGCGCCAGCCTCCAGGCGGCAACCAACCCTTCGCCTTCCGCGTCGAACTCGACTGGATCGCCGCCCGCTCGTTGACGGATCCGCCGCACCGCCTCCTCGGCGTCATCGCCGCGCATCACCCAGCGGACCCGCAGGTAGGTCGCGACCACCTCCGAGCTCAGTCGCGCCTTCGCCCAGGGCGAGAGGCGATCGAGGTCCCGCGGCGTGGTGGCCCTCATCCGCGCACCCCGGCCAGATAGCTGCGGACCGCTGCCGCCGAGCTAGTGGCGTCGTCGCCGGGCCGGATGCGAAGGCGGTGGACGCGGCCGCCCTCGGCCAGGGTCGCGACCAGATCGAGCTGACGGGTGAGGCGAGCGGGAGTGCGAACCGAGAGGTTGAAGGTCGCGGCAAGCAGCTCGAAGGGGTCGACCTGAGCTAGTGGCTCGATCGCCGTACCCCCCTCGGCGCGCTCGAGCAGGAACAGCGCCGCCAGCGGCGCCGCCGCGCTGGTCGGCGTCGCATAGCGCTCGCGGCCGGCGAAGGAAGTCGCCGCGCCGAGGCCCTCGCGCTGCTCGGGCGAAAGCCGATCGCGCTCGGCCGGGCGCAGGTAGAGAGAGCCCGCCCCGGGATGCGCGAACAGCGTCCCCTCGCTCTCTGTCAGGGCGATCGCGTCGTCGCCGAGCAAGCCGGCTCCATCTCGCACCAGCGCCGCGGCCAGCGAGGACTTGCCCGCCCCGGGATCACCGGCAAAGAGCACGGCGCCACCGTCGAGGACCACGCCCGAGGCGTGCAGCAGCTCGAAGCCGCGCAGGGTCGCCGCCAGCGGCAGCGCCTGGGCGGAGAGAATGAAGGCCCAGTCCGGTTCCCCCGGATCGGGCTCACAGAGCAGTTCATCCCCCTCTGGAGAGACAAGCACCCGGCCGGCGTCGATCGCCTCGAGCAGGTAGCCGGCTGGCTCGGCGAAGTCGACGCTCAGCAGGGTTCGCCCCTCCGCCTTCAGCTCCCGCATTCGCTGGGCGGCGGCGGCGACGGGGACCCAACGCCGCTCCAGCTCTCCGGCATCGAGGCGTACCCGCGTCGTCCGCCCCGACCGCTCCTCCGGCTCGCTCCCGCCGCCGATTCCGGGCACCTCGATCGCCGGCTCGATCTCCAGCGCCAGCCCGAAGGCGGACTCAATCGGCGGCATCCTCGATCTCGATCAAACCGCGCTCGAGCAAGCCGCGACAGAGAGTGAGGAGGTCGGCCCGGATCTGCTCTTCGCCGACGCCGAACTCAGCCGCCAGCTCCGCAACCGAGTCGTCGACCGTCGGCGCCGACTCGAGCGCCTCGAGCATCCGCCCGGCGGTGACGTTGAGGCCGTGGTACTTGCCGGTACGGAGGTTCAACACCACCGTCTCGGCGACGAAGCTGCGGTGGACGACGTGCTGTGGCAGCCGCGCCCTGGCGGCCAGCAGCGTCTGATCGGTTGGCGGTGTCATGCAGTCCGTGCGGCCTTCGCGTCAGTACTCGGCGATCGTCCCGGTGCGCTGACCGTAGCGGATCGAGGCCCGCAGGCAGGCGATCGCCACGGGGAAGAGGATCACCGTGAAAGCGACGAGCTTGCCCAGATCCAGCGCCGCCGAGTGTTCCAGCGGGGTGTCAACCAAGAGGTGGCGGAGCAGGTCGGTGGCCGGGGTAAACGGCTGCACTTCCGCGGCCCATTCGATCCAGCCCGGCAGCAGCGCGATCGGGAAGTAGAGGCCACCGACTATCGCCACAGCGGTGACGAGGAACTGAGAGGCGCTGGAGACCTGCTTGAAGGCGATCACCATCGAGACCAGGATCAGCGCGAAGGGCATGAAGGCGAAGGTGCCGAGCAGGGCAACCGGGATCGCCAGCACAGCCGACGCCGCCAGGGGCAGGCCGAAGATGACCGCGGCAAAGATCAGCAGCAGGGTGCCGCTGAGGAGCGCGTTGAGCAGCGGGAACAACATCGTTCCGAAGATTCCGTTGACCGGGCCGTGGGCGCTGACGAGGAAGCGCTCGATCGTGCCGGAGACCAGTTCCTGGCGAATCGTCATCGGCATCACCCCGAGCGAGATCGTGAGGATCTGAATGATCGCGAGCCCGATCACGACGTAGCCGAAGTAGCCACCGGGACTTTGCACCGTGTTGTTGGTCAGCAGCTTGCTGATGTAGTAGAAGACGACCAGCGAGAAGAGCGGGCCGAGGATCTGCGAGGCGAACTGGGTGCGGTAGGAGACGAAGAGGATCGCGTCGCGGCGCATGATCCCCAGCATCGCGTCGAACCAGGGCCTCATCAGACCGGCACCAGCTTGCCGTCTTCGAGCGAGTAGCTGGCATCGCACTCGATCACCCGGTCCTCACCGCGGGGAGAGCACCAGAGGATCGTCGCTCCGCGAGCGGCGGCAAGCTCGCTCTGGGCGGCCAGCAGCGCGTACCCCTCGTCGTCCAGCGAGTTGCGTGGCTCGTCGAGCAGGATCACCTGCGGCTCATGCAGGAAGGCCATCGCCAGGCGAATGCGCTGTCGCTGCCCCATCGACATCCGGTCGACGCGGCGATCGGCGAACTCGACCAGACCAAACCGCTCCAGGTTGAGCGCGACCATCTGGGGACGGCGCTTGGAATCGACATAGGCCAGCCTCGCCCAGTAATCGAGCTGCTGGCGCACCCGCATCCTCGCCTGCAACCCGCGGTCGCCGGCCGAGAGGAAGCCGATTTTGCGCTGGTAGGTGCCGCGCGCGTGCGAGGGCAAGTCGCCGATGTGGACGCTGCCCCGCTGCGGTAGGAGGATGCCCGCCGCCAGTCTCAGCAGGGTCGTCTTGCCGGCGCCGTTACGACCGCCGACCCAGGTCACCTCGCCCTCGCCGAGGGCCAGGTCGACCCCGTCCAGGATCGGCGGCTTGGGCCCTTTCCAGCGGTGATACAGGTCGTCGATCTTCAGCAGTGGTTGACTCAAGCTCGGCGCAGGTTAGTGGCGAGGTGGCCAGCTTGGAACTCGGCCGCCGTAAGCAACTCCGCCAGGTCGGCGGCCGGGACCGTGGGCTCGGCCCGCAGCTCCCAGACCGGCACGCCTGCGGCAACCGCCGCGGCCAGCTCGAAACGGGACCGCTCCCGCTCGGGGGTACGCGGGAAGCCGAGCATCATCGGCAGCAGGGATGTAAATGGCGTCGCCAGGGGAAGCAATGCGGTTCTTGTTCCCGCTCGCCGGTTCAGCAACACCACCGCCGCCAACCGCTGCGCCTGCGGGCAGACGGGCGTCGCCAGCCAGCGCTCCTCGCCAATCACCGCCAGCTCCTCACCCGGCAGGGCGGGAGCCGCTGCCGGGACCGTCATCAGCGGCGGGCCGGGGTGGGCGAGAACCGCCTCGCCCTCGCGCTCGAGCGCGACGACGTCATCGGCGAGCAGCTCGAAGCCGTCGGCGATCAGCGCGCTCAGCAGCGTGCTCTTGCCGCCCCCCGCGGCGGCGGCGACCGCGATCGCCCCGCCGTCGCCGACCACCGCGCCGGCGTGGAGCGCCTCCAATCCGCGCAGCAGGGCGACGCTGAAGAGCACGGAGTCGAGCACTACCCGCCAGCCCGTATTCGCCTCCTCGCTGGCCACGCCGCAGAGCAGCGTGGCGCCCGCGAGATCGAGGTGGCAGAGGGGCCGGTCTCCGTGCAGGAAAAGATGATCAGCGCGAATGCCGCGCTCGAGCCGAAACGGCATTCCGTCGATCGGCGCCTCCCAGCCGATCGACTCCACCCCCGACCAGGCCGCGCGCAGAGCCTCCTGCGAGGCTTCACGCACCAGCAGCTCGGGCCCGCGACCCGTTCTCTCCTCCCACGCCCCGGGGGGAGTCTCGCCCTCAAAACGTAGAGAGAGGCCAAAGGCGTGAGTCCGCACGCACGCAGTCTCCCTAATCGCCATCCGGCGCGGGGGCGGAGTCCCCAAGCCCGAATCGCATTACGCTTCGCAGCCCGCCGCCCTCGAACTGAATGTCAGCGAAAATCCTCTCTAGAAAACCCAGGAAGTCCGCCAAGAAGCGGATGCTGATCATCGTCAACCCCTACGCGACGACGGTCTCTGATCGGCTGAAAAACCTGGTGGTCTACGCACTGCAGGGGCGCTATGAGGTGGAAACTGTCGCGACCGAGGCACAGAACCACGCGACCGAGATCGGGCGGGAGGTGCGCGATCACGGCTATGACGTGGTCGTCGCCTTTGGCGGTGACGGGACGCTGAACGAGGTGGTCAACGGGCTGGCCGGAACCGACGTGCCGGTCTCGGTGATTCCCGGCGGCTCGACCAACGTCGTCTGCCGCACGCTCGGCATCCCCAATGATGTGGTCGACGCCACCGAGCACCTGCTTGCCGTCGCCGACGAGTGGCAGCCGCGGCGAATCGATCTCGGCCTCGCCGACCACCGTCACTTCGTCTTCTCCTGCGGCGCCGGGATCGACGCCACCGTGGTCAAGCGGGTCGACGCCCACCCGCGGCTGAAGTCGGCGGCCGGGCCCTACTACTTCACCTGGGCGGCGGTCTCAGCCTTCTACCGCTCCTACCTGCACAACGCGGTTCGCCTGCGCGTGCAGATCGAGGGGGAGAGCATCGAGGGCGTCACCGCACTGGCCCAGAACTCCGACCCCTTCACCTACTTCGCCAGCAAACCGGTGCGGGTCTGCGAGAACGTCGCGATCGACGACGGCACGCTGGCCCTGGGCGTGCTCAAGCGCGCCGCCCAGCGCGACATGCCGACCCTGATCTCGCGCATCTTCAGCGAGAAACGGAGCGCCGCCCAGCACCGCCAGATCGAGCACTTCGCCCACATCGGCGGGGCGACGATCAGCTCGATCTCGGAGACCAAGGACGGCGTCACCCGGCCCTTCCCGGTCCAGGTCGACGGCGACTACATCGGCGAGCGGACCGAGCTCGAGCTCAAGGTCGATCCGGGCGCGCTGACGATCGTGGCCTGAGCTTCAGCCTGCTGCGCAGGCGGAGACGAGTTCGCAGTCGATTTATCGCCTGTCGCGTCGACGACGACGGCCGGTGGGCAAAGAGCTCCGGGTGAACCAAGGGCAGGACGGTCTCGGTGGGCTCGAAGGGGAACGTCGCGGCCCGCTCCGCGGCCATGTAGACGATCAGGTTCTGCCGGTACCAGAACTCGACCTTCGAGTCGAGCCATATCCTCGGCCTGACCAGGTCAAAGGCGAGGTAGTCGCGCTCAGCAAAGAGGCCGCTCCAGTAATCCGGCCACTGCTCGTTGACGTGTTCCGTGCCGCCCTGGGCGGGGATCGCGGCCGAGAACGCCACGGTGTCCCCCAGCTCGGTCAGGTACCTGACGAAAGGCCGGGCCGAAGCGGCGGGCAGGTGCTCGCCCACCTCCAGTGAGGTCACGAGGTCGAAGCGGCGGCCGGCTTTCGGCGGCTGTGTGAGGTCGACTGCCTGGAAGCAAGCCGGGTCGATGCTGAGCCGCGCGGGGTCGACCCAGGCGCCGTCGCAGCCGTGCAGATCGTCAACTCCGTTGCGGCCGAACTCCGACAGCCACTCGCCGGTGCCGCAGCCCACATCGACCACCGAACCGGGAGTGAGCAGCTCGCAGAGCAGCGGCACGACGACCGCCGCCGAGCTGCCCGACTGCGGGCCCATGTCCTGAAAGAACGTCTCCGTGTAGGCGGCGTAGGACGGCGACCGCTCGCGTTGCTCAGCCAACGGGATCTCCGATCCTCGTCGTGGACGGCCCGGCAGAAACGGGCGACTCGCCTTCGAGTGCGCTCAGCAGCCGGCCAGCCACCGCCTCCCAGCTGAACAGCCGCGAACGCTCTTTCGCCGCCTCGCCCATCCCCTCGGCGGTCTTCGGGTCAGCGAGGCGCAACATTGCCGCAAGCAGCTCCTCGTCGTCACCGGGATCGACGATCATGCCGCCCTCACCGATCAGGTACCCCGAGCCCCCAGCGCTGGTGCCGATGCTCGGCAGCCCGGCCGAGGCGGCCTCGACGTAGGCGATCGCCGAGGCCTCCGAGTGCGACGGCATGACGAAGCAGGTGGCCTCGGCAAAGAGCCGCTCGAGGCGCTCGTGTTGCTCGGCAACGTCGAGTCGGAGGATGCCATGCCCCGTCACGCCCACCTCTGAGAGCGACGGGTGACCGCCGACCAGGTCAAGGCGAGCGCTCGGCACCTGCTCGCGCAGGCGAGCAAAGGCGCGCAGCAAGCCGTCGCCGTTCTTACGCTCCCAGTCAAGGCCGACGAAGAGAAAACGTGGCTCGCTCCAATCCCTCTGTGCCGGTGGCGCGGTGTGGTTGCAGCCGATCCCGACCACGTGGACCTTCTGCGGCGCGATGCCGTAGTCGTTCAGCACCGATTCGGCCGCCCAGGGACTGGTCAGGCAACAGGCGCGAGCCTGCTCGTAGGCGCGCCGTTGGCGCGCCATGCGGGAAGCAAAGGAACGGCGGGTAAGCAGGTCCCACCCGACGTAGGGATGGGTCTTGGTCTGCGGAATCGTCATGTCCTCGTAGGTGGCCACGGGGATCCCGCCGGGCAGCGTGTAGCCGGTGCCGATCTGGATGATCCCGTCGAGCCGACCCGCCCGTCGAAGCGCCTTCGGGGTCGCCTGGCTGTTGAGCCAAGCGATCCCGGCAGAGGTCCGCGCGGCGGCACGAGCCTGCTGCACGGCCGTCCGCGGACTCCGCTGCGGACGCAGATAGGTGGCCGCGATCGCGTTCGAGCCGGCCGCGAGCAACAGTGCCGGTGGCTCGACTCGGACCGGGACGACCTCGATCCCCGCGGCTTCCAGGCCGCCGGTCAGACCGAAGGGAATGCCGGACCAGGTCGCCCTATGGCTTGGGTCCCCGGGAAATGCGATGCCGATGCGCTTCATCACTGGTCAAACGTCTGTCGCGCGACTCAGCTTCCGAACGGCGCGTCGCCGTGGATCACGGTGCTCAGGGCGGCGCTGGCGCCGAGTCGTTGTGGGCTCTGCCGCCGCCCGCGCAGCGAGTAGAGGCCGATGCGCAGCGCGTAACGCAATCCCATCGCCCAGCGATAGTCGGCCGCCGCGTCGGGGAAGTTCTTGCGGGCGAACTGCATACGGGCGTAGGCAGCCTGCGCCTCCAGCTCGGCGCTGCCGCGTCGGTCGTCCTCGAAGTGACAGATCGTCATTTGCGGTAGGTGAAAGACCTCCCAGCCGGCGCGCTTGATGCGCCAGCACAAGTCGGTCTCCTCCGAGTAGAGGAAGAAGCGCTCGTCGAAGCCGCCCACGTCCTCCAAGGCCGCTTGACGGACGAGCATGAAGGAGCCCGAGGTCCAGTCGCAGGGACGCCGGCGCTCGTACTCGCGCGGATCGAGCTCGCGCTCGCCGAGGAACCGCCTGGCGCCGGGGATGCGCTCGATGCCAAGCGCTTCGCCAAGCATGTGCAGGGCCGAGGGAAAGCGCCTGATACTGGGCGCCAGCGAGCCGTCGGCACGCAGCTGCCGGGCGCCGGCCAGCCCGACCCGCGGCCATCGATCGAGCTCGGCGACCAGGTCGGCCAGGTCGCCCTCGAGGACCTCTGTGTCGGGGTTGATGAAAAGCACATAGCGGGCGTCGACGATCTCCAGCCCGCGGTTGTTGGCGTGGCCGAAGCCGCGATTTTCGCAACGCACGGTGCGCGCCTCGGGAAAGCGCTCGGCGACGTAGCCCGCCGAGTCGTCGGTGCCGTTGTCGACCAGCACTACGTCGAGGTCGATCTCGCCGGCGTGGGCGTAGAGGCTGCTCAGCGCGGTATCGAGCCAGCGCTTGCCGTTGTGGGAGACGACGATCGCGCAAACGTCATGCATCGTCGCGTCCTCCGTGCTCGCACATACACATATAGGGAGAACGGCTTGCCCGCCGCCGAGCTTGCGCCCCGATCGCCGCTAGCATGCCGCCGGTCATCGAGCCTCGAAACGACAAGCGAGCCACGGCCTAATGGCCGGCGGCGCCCTGCAGCCCTCCGATCGCGCCCCCGGGCTGTTGCTCGGCGAGAACGTCGAGATCGGCGAGGACGTGCTGATCGGCGGCAACGTGGTGATCCACACCGGCGTCAAGATCGGCGACGGCGCCCGGGTCGGCGACCACGCCCAGATTCGCGACGGCGCCCGGATCGGCGCCGGGGCGACGGTCGGCAGCCTCAGCTCGATCGACCCCGAGGTGAGGATCGGCGACCGCGCCAGCGTGCAGGCCCGCTGCTACCTCTCGGCCGGCACCGTGGTCGAGGAAGACGCCTTCATCGGGCCGGGCGTGACCCTGGCCAACGACAACACGATGGACCGCCACGGCCCCGAGATGAGCCTCGAAGGGCCGCTGCTGCGGCGGGCCTGCCGGGTCGGTGCCGGCGTCGTCGTCTGTCCAGCGATCGAGATCGGCGAGGAGGCCTTTGTCGCCGCCGGCGCCGTGGTCGTCACCGACGTCGCGCCGCGCAGCGTCGTGATGGGCGTTCCCGCCCGCGCGGTGCGCGAGGTGCCTGAGGCGGACCTGCTCGAGCGCTGGCGCTAGATAAGCGCCTTCGACTCCCGTTTAGCTCAGACGCAAGCTTTCGCGGTCCCGCGCCGTTTGATTTGCATGGCTGTCCTCAGTGAGCGATCCAACGGCGCCCGCAATTCTCGTCCCAGCGCGGCCGAGCTCGGCGTAGTCCTCTGCGCCGATTCCGCCGCGATGCGCAGGCGGATCGTCTACGCGATGGCCGAGCACGACCTGCAGGTCTCGCTGACCGAGATCGACGACCCGCAGCAGCTTGCCGAGGTCGAGGACATCGACGCCGACTCAATCGTCGTCTTCGCCTGCGACGTCGACCAACCCCGCGAGATGGCCGCGCTGCGCCGACTGCGGCGCGAACTGCGCGAGCCAGCGATCGTCGCCGTCTCGCCGATCGCGACCGGGACCGGCGTGCGCCGCGCGCTGGACGCCGGCGCCGATGGCGTCGTCTTCGAGTCAGAGCTCGAGTCCACCCTTGCAGTGGCGGTCCGCGCCGTCGCCAGCGGCCAGTCCGTTGTACCGCGCAAGCTGCGCGCCAGCGTCGAGCGGCCGGCCTTCTCCCACCGTGAGCGACAGGTGCTCTCCTTCGTCTCCCGCGGGCTGACCAACGCTCAGATCGCCGACAAGCTCTTCCTCTCCGAGAGCACGATCAAGAGCCACCTCTCCTCCGCCTTCTCCAAGTTCGGCGTGCGCTCCCGCAAGGAGGCCGCCGCACTCTTCCTCGAGCTTGAACAGACCAGTGGTGCGCTGCCGAGCGGCCCGGAATCGGCCTTCGGCGCGCACGTCATGAAAGGGGCAACCACGTGAGCACCGCAACCCAGTCGAGCACCGCGCTGCCACTGGCGGCAACCGAGGGACGCCGAGTCCCCTTCATCCGCCTTGACGCCGCCCATCCCGAGCTGATGGCCGAGCTGCTCGAGGTGGTCGAGCGGGTCGCCCACGATGCCGCCTTCACCCTCGGCCCCGAGGTCGAGGACTTCGAGCGCAACTTCGCCACCTATTGCGAGACCGAAGAGGCGATCGGCCTCTCCTCGGGAACGATGGCCCTGGAGCTCGCCCTGCGCGCGCTCGGAATCGGCTCCGGCGACGAGGTAATCGTGCCGACCTACACCTTCATCGCCACCGCCGAGGCGGTCAGCACCGTCGGCGCGACCCCGGTCCTGGTCGACATCGACCCTGACTCGGCGACGATTACGGCTGCGATCGTCGAGCAAGCGCTTACGGAGCGCACCCGTTGCGTGATCCCGGTTCACCTCTTCGGCCGCACCGTCGACATGGACCCGATCCTCGAGCTCTGCCGCCCGCGCGGCATCGCCGTGATCGAGGACGCCTGTCAGGCCCACGGGGCCCGCTACCGCGGCCGCCGCGTCGGCTCGCTTGCCGACGCCGGCTGCTTCAGCTTCTACCCAACCAAGAACCTCGGCGGCTGGGGCGACGGCGGCGCCCTCGTCACCAACAACGCCGAGCTGGCCGAGAAGGTCAAGCTGCTGCGCTCGCACGGCGAGTCGCCGCGCCACCACCACCAGCTGGTCACCGGCACGCACCGCCTCGACGCGCTGCAGGCCGCGATCCTCGACCTCAAGCTGCGCCACCTCGACGACTGGAACGCGAGCCGGCAAGCGGCCGCCGCCAAGCTCGCCGAGGCTCTCGCCGACACCGCCGTAACTCTGCCGGCCGCGCCGGCAGAGGATGGCGACCACGTTTACCACCTCTTCGTCATCACCACGCCCGAGCGCGACGCCCTGCGCGATCACCTCGACGCCTGCGGCGTCTCGAGCGCGATCCACTACCCCACCCCGGTCCACCTCCAGCCCGCCTACGCTGACCGTGGCCTTGGCCTCGGCTCGCTGCCGGTGGCCGAGCGGCTGGCGAGCGAATCCTGCTCGCTGCCGGTCTTCCCGGCGATCGAGGACTGGCACATCGCCGAGACCGCCGCGGCAGTGCAGAGCTTTGGCGCAGCCGGCAACAGCTGAGCGCGAGGCGTCAAGCGGGCGCCGCGCCCTGCGCGTCTGCATGGTCCATTACTCGGACTTTGCCGTCGACTCGCGGATCCAGCGCCAGGCGCGAGCGCTGGCCGAACGCGGCGATCACGTCGATTGCGTCTGCCTCGGCGAGGAGACCGAGCTCAGCGTCGGTGAGGGCAGCATCGCCACGCACCGCGCCGCGCAGGACAAGCCCCGCGGCGGCGCTCGCGCCTACCTCGAGGGCAACGCCCGCTTCTTCGCCGGCGCCGCCCGCAAGGTCAGCGCCCTCGATCGCGCTGAGGGCTTCGACCTGGTCGAGATCCACAACATGCCGGATGCACTGGTCTTCACGGCGCTGCGGCCAAAGCTGCGCGGCGTGCCGCTGATCCTCAACTTCCACGACACCTTCCCCGAGCTCTTCGCCACCCTCTTCGAGCGGCCGCCGAACCACCCGCTGGTTCGGCTGATTCGCGCCGAGGAGCGGGTCAGCGCGGCGATGGCCAACGGCCACATCTTCGTCACCGAGGAGGCGCGCGAGCTGCTGCGTGAGCGCGGCGTCAACGCCAAGCGCTCCCAGGTGGTGATGAACACACCCGACGAGCGGGTCTTCGGCGAGCGGCGTGAGGCGCGGACGCCGCCCAGCGAGGGCGAGCTGCGGGTCGTCTACCACGGCGGCCTGGCCGATCGCTTCGGCGTTGAGACGCTGGTCCGGGCCGTGGCTTTACTGCGCGGTCGCGGTGAACCGATCGCGCTCGATGTCTACGGCTCCGACGCCGAAGCGGCCGCCCACCTCGCCGCCTTCGCTTCCGAGGTCGCCCCGGAGGGCGTGCGGATCGCCCCGCAGCCGACCCCGGTCGGGGAGATCCCGGGGCGGGTGGCGGAGGCCGACCTCGGCGTCGTGCCAACCCTCCAAGACGGCTTCACTGAGCTGCTGCTGCCGGTCAAGCTGCTCGAGTACGTGCACATGGGCCTGCCCGTGGTCGCCTCGCGCCTGCCGGTGATCGAGCGCTACTTCGGCGACGATTTGCTGCTTGCCGAGCCGGGCGACGCCGCCTCGATCGCCGCCGCGATCGAAGGTGTGCGCAGCGATCCGGTGGCCGCTCGCAGCCGAGCCGAGCGGGCCTCCAAGCGCCTTGCCAAGATCGAGTGGCGGCAACAGCGCCAGGGCTACCTCGAGCTCGTCGATGGCCTCATCGCCGGGGCCCGGAGCGGCTGAGATGGCCGAGTTGCTGCTGATCACCCCTGCTCGCGACGAGGCGGCCCACCTCGAGCGCACGATCCGCGCCGTGGCGGCGCAGACGCAGCGGCCCGACCTCTGGCTGATTGTCGACGACGGCTCGACCGACGCGACCCCGGAGATCCTCTCCCGGGCGGCGAGCGAACTGCCCTTCCTGCGCGTGCTGCAGGCACCGCAGAATGCGGCGGCGAACTCGGACCGACTCGCGGTAGCGGCCGAGGCGCGGGCCTTCAACTGGGCCCTCGGCAGCCTCAGCCTCGACGACTACACCCACGTCGGCAAGCTCGACGCCGACATCGAGCTGCCCGCCGAGTACTTCGAGCGACTGATCGACGGCTTCGAGCGCGAGCCCCAGCTCGGCATCGCCGGCGGCGGGCTGCTCGAGCGCGGCCGCAACGGCTGGCAGTTGGCAAAGGTGCCCGGCTACCACGTGCGCGGGGCGCTCAAGCTCTACAGCCGCGAGTGCTTCACCGCGATCGGCGGCATCGAGGAGCGGCTTGGCTGGGACACGATCGACGAGACCTACGCGCGCATGAACGGCTTCACGACCCGCTCGCTGAACGAGGTCGCGGCCCGCCACCACCGCCCGGTCGCCACCCGCAACGGCACCCTGCGCGGCCGTGCCCGTCACGGCCAGTGCGCCTACATCCTCCGCTACGGCGGCTGGTGGGTTGCGCTGCGCTCGCTCAAGGTCGCCTGCTCGCGGCCCTACGGGCTCTCGGGCCTCGCCTTCCTCTACGGCTACCTGCGCTCGGCGCTGCGCCGCGAGGACCGGGTCGAAGACGAGCGCTTCCGCCGCTTCGTGTCCAGCGAGTTGCGCAACCGAGTCAATCCGATGAAAGTTCCTGCGTTTTTCACCCGTTCATAGGCCAATGGCATTCGTAGATACGATCAGACAGCTCTGGCAGCGCAAACTCCTCGTCGGCCTGGTGTTTGTCATCGCCGTCTTCGCCGCGCTCCTCACGGCATACCAAGTCAGCATCTCGCCGCCGGGTCTACATAAACGGACCCTGCAGGTCTCCGCCGCCTCGAGCCAGATCCTCGTCGACTCGCCGAAGTCGACGCTCATCTCCGGCGGCTCGACGGACACCTTCGACGCGCTGGCTACGCGAGCCAAGATCTACGGTCAGTACCTGAGCAGCCTCGAGGCGCGCCGCCAGATCGCCAAGAAGGTCGGGGTCCCGCCGGCGACGATCGCCACGGCCGGGCCATACAGTCCCGAAACCGGCCAGACCAGCTACGAAGCGCAACCTGCCGGCGAACGAGCCAACGAACTGCTCAAGGAAGGCGCGGTCAACCGCCTCGTCTTCACCGCCCAGGAAGGCGTGCCGATCCTCTCGGTCAGCTCGCAGGCGCCAACCACCGAGCGCGCCATCGCGCTGGCGAATGCCTCTTTCCAGGTTCTTACCGATTACGTCAACAGCCTCGAGGCGGAAGACAAGCCGGTGAGCGACGGCGTCACCCTGCGCGAGCTGGGCACGCCGCAGGGCGGCACGCTCGGCAGCTCCAACGGGAAGATCCTGATGGCGCTCGCCTTTCTCGCCGTCTTTGGCCTCGGCTGCGCCGCGATCCTGATCGTGCCGGGCTTCGCCCGCCGCTGGCGCGCGCTCGAAGACGTCGATCGGGCTCACGCCGCCGAGTCCTACCCGCAGCCAGTCGCCCACCCTGCCGATGCGCAGGCAGCTCACGACTACGACGCGACACAGCGTGTCGAGGGCGACCCGGTCGAGCCGCTTACCCGGCACCCGGCACAGCACCTGGGCTAATGGAGGCCACGACCGGGGCCGGCCAGTTCGTTGGGCAGCCCGCCAGCGCAGCACCGACGGCGCCCGGCCGCTCACGACCCGCATCCGCAAGCCGGCTCGGCGACTGGCCGGACACGAACCGCCTCTTGCCCTGGGCCCTCTTCGGCTTCGTCGCGATGCTCTGGGTGATTCCCTTCGACAGCATCATCCTGCCGATCGGGACACCGGTCGACGCCAGCCTCGATCGCGTCTTCCTGGTCGCGATAGCGGCGATCTGGCTGATCAGCGACGGCGCTCTGCGCCGCGATCGCTCGGTCCTGCGCAGCCCGGTCCACTGGGCGTTCGCGCTCTTCACCCTGATCGCCCTGCTCTCGGTCCTGCTCCATGAGGAAACCCTGGTCCGGGTCGGCGGCCTCGACCTGGCGATAAAACATCTGGCGCTACTCGCCTCTTACGGGGTCTTCTTCGCCCTCGCCGCCTCGATCATGCGGCCCGCCGAGATCCCAAAGCTGATCAAGGCGATGCTCGCCCTCGCCTCCTTCACCGCGGTGGCGGTCATCGTCGAGTACAGGTTCGGCACCAACGTCTTCCACGACTACATCGGGCCGCTCTTTCCCGGCTACGTGCGCCCGGAAGGAATCGGCACCTACGACGCGATCGGCCGCAAACTGCTCTACGGCCCCTCGGTGCAGCCGCTGGCCGTCGCCGTGATGTTTTCGCTGGCGCTGCCCTTCGCCTTTGCCTGGCTGCTGAAGGCAAAGGAGCGGCGCGAACGCATCATTTATGGCGCTGTTGTCCTGCTGCTGATCGGCGGCGCCGTGGCAACGCAGAAGAAGACGAGCATGGTCGGGCCGCTGGTCTGCATCCTGGTCCTCTGCGCCTACCGGCCGCGGGCGATGGCGCGACTGGCGCCTTGGTTGATCGTCCTGGTCGGCGTCGTTCACGTCTTCGCGCCTGGCGCCTTCGGTGCGGTGATCGACCAGTTCTCACCGGGCACGGTGACGAAAGTCAACACGACCAGGGACCGGCTCAGCGACTACAACGCGATCAAGCCAGACCTCGCCGACAACCTGCTGATCGGGCGCGGCTACGGCAGCTACAACCAGAAGCAGCACCGAATCCTCGACAACCAGTACCTGACGCTCGGGATCGACGTCGGCCTGATCGGCCTGATCGGCTATCTGGCGATCTTCGCCACCTCCTTTTTCAGCGCCCACCGGGTCGCTCGCTGCGGTGATCCCGAGCGGGCCCCACCCGGCCTTGCCGCTGCCGCAGCGATCGTCGTCGCCCTGGTCGCCGGCGCGATCCTCGACTTCCTCGCCTTCCCTCAGCTGCCCTATCTGTTCTGCTTCATCGCGGCGATCGCCTATGTAGCCGGGCGCGATCAGCTCGCCAAGAAAACTGCCTCCAACTGATCCCCGAGCGCTGCGGTCAGAGGGACAGCGCGAGGTCCAGCACTTCGGCACTGCGGGTTGCCCAGGAGTTGCGGGCAATGAAGCCTTGGCGCGCGGTCTCGCTCACTGGCCCGGTTGCCAGGGCCTCGCGGACGCCGGCCACGAAGTCGCCGCCCGGGGCGACGCGGATGACCGGGGCATCGGCGCGGCGCACAGGCTCGAGGTCGGTGGCGACGGTCGGGGCGCCTGAGGCAAGGTACTCGTAGAGCTTCAGCGGGCTCATCGCCTCGGTCAGCGGCGTCTGGCGGTGCGGCAGCAGGCAGACGTCGGCGGCATGACAGAGGGCGGCGACCTGGTCGCGGGGCACCGAGTCGTGGGTGACGACGTTGGGCTCGGCCAGCGCGGCAGCGAGGTGGTCGGGTTCGGTGACGGGCCCGACCAGCACCACCGTCCCCTCGGGCCAGGCCCGCGCAACCGCGCGCAGGGCCTCGGTGTCGATGCGGCTGTCGATGGTGCCGACGTAGAACAGCCGCGGGCCGGGCAGGCGCTCGAACCAGGCCGGCGGCGCTCCCGGCGCGAGCCACATCTCTGCGTCGACCCCGTTGGGCACGACGGCGGCCGGGCCCTGGGGCGACACCCGCTCGACGATCGCCTCGCTGACCGCGCAGAGGCGGCGCCCGTCGCGCGCCACCCGCCCGTAGGCCTCGAGCAGGCTGGGGCGCCAGCGCTGGTAGTCGGGATGGGCGGAGAGGTCGTCGTTGGCGAAGAGGGTGACCGGACCGGCCCACTCGAGCGGGGCGAAGGCGGCAATGAAAGGCTGAACCGTGATCACCGCCGGGCGCTCCATGCCGTGGCGCTCGGCGACCCGTCTCAGACGGCGGTCGTAGACCCGGTAGACGCGTTCGAGGGCGGCGATCGAAACCGGTTCCCGGCGACGCCAGCGCAGCGGCTGCCAGTGCCCATCCCTAAGGCTCGAGTCGAACTTGAGGGGACGCTCGATCAGGTCCTTTGCCAGCTTGATCGGGGCGCTTCGCGGACGGTCGCAGATCAGCACGCGATCGAGCTCTGGATCCGCGAGCAGGGCCAGGGCCAGCTGGTCCTGCGGGGAGAACATTTCGCGCGCCTGGGCGGCGGCCCAGGTCAGGTCGTCGAAGCTGAAGATGACCTGCCGGGCCCGGCCCGAGGCCCGGGTTTGCGGCTTGTTCGCTAGCGATTCCATGGCTCGGACCGGCATCCAATCTACAAACGACGCCGGTGTGACCCGCCTTGCGGCGCAAGTTGCCAGGCAGAGCGGCCGTTTGTCCCCCGGATGAACGACCAAGACTTGGCCCAGGAAGAGCTCTCATCCGAGCAGCTCAAGGACGCTGCTGTCGCCGGCGTGCGCTGGACGACCGCTGCCCGCGTCGGCATCGAAGTGATCACCCTCGCCTCCGCCGTCGTGCTCGCTCGCCTGATCTCCCCCGCGGGCTTCGGCCAAGCCGTGGTGCCGCTGATCTTCGTGCCGCTGGCCGTGATCCTCACCTTCGAGGGCTTCGGCAGCGCCCTGGTCCAGCGCAAGGAGATCGGCCGCGCCCATGTCGAGGCGGCGATGCTGGCGAGCCTGCTCACCGGGGTCGTCCTCACCTCGCTCACCCTGGCCCTGGCCGAGCCAGTGGGAAAGCCGCTCTTTGGCTCCGATACCGCTGAGCTGCTGATGCTGATCTCCCCCGTCTTTCTCCTCGCTGGCCTCTGCGCGGTCTCGCGCGGCCTGCTCTGGCGGCGCCTCGACTTCCGCCGGGTGAGCTTGATCGAAATGGTCGCCCTGGCCCTCTCCGCCGTGGCCGCCGTCGGGCTCGCCGTCGCCGGCCTCGACGCCGAGGCAATCGTGCTCGCGGCGCTCTTTGGCTCCGTCGTCACCGCTCTGCTCTTGCTAGCCGCCGCGCCGCCGCCGTTGCCCCGCTGGCACCGCGGCGCACTGGGCGAAATCATGGGCTTCGGAGTGCCGGCCTCGGCCGCCGGCCTGACCTCGGTTGCGATCACCAACGCCACCCTCGCGGTTGCCGCGGTGCGCCTCTCACCGAGCCAGGTGGGCCTCTTCTGGCGCGCCTTCCAGCTCGGCGTGATCTACCAGGAAAAGATCAGCGGGATCATGATCCGGCTCGCCTTCCCGGTCTACTCACGCACCACCGACCTGAAGGAACTGACCCGCTTCCACGAGCGGGCGACGCGGATCCACGCGGCGGTATTGCTGCCGCTGCTCTCGCTGCTGATCGTCACCGCCCCGGACCTCGTGCCCTGGCTCTTCGGCGAGCGCTGGGCGCCGGCAGTGGAGCCGGTGCAGATTCTCTGCGTCGCCGGGATGATCGCCGCGATCCTCACCGGCTACGCGCAGATAATGCTCGCCGCCGGCAAGCCCCGGGTGCTGCTGGTCTTCAACGTCTTCCTGCTGGCGCTCTACGTGGTCGCCTCCTGGGTCGCGGCGCCCTACGGCATCACCGCGCTGGCGATCGCCGTGGTCTGCGTGCACGTGGTACTGCTCGTCTCGGTCTACGCGGTGCTCTTCTATCGCGTGCTCGGGATTCCGATCCAGCGCCTCGTCACCGACCTCTTCCCCGCCGTCGCCAGCAGCGTGCTGATGCTCGCCGTCGCCAACCCGGTGGCCGAACTGCTGCGCAGCAACGGCGTTCCTGTCTTCCTGCTGCTGCTCAGCGTCGGCATCGTCGGCGCCTGGGCTTACCTGGCGGCGCTGTACAGCCTCTTCCCGGCGATCTGGAACGACGTCGCGCAGCTGACGCGACGCGTCCTGCCGGCCAGAACCACCCCAATCAAAGCATTGATCCTGCGGCGTGCCGTGGAGGGAGCGAGCTAGTGAACTCGATGTGTGACCTTTTTTCGGCCTTTGCACCGGCATTTCGCTGGGAGAATGCGAGCGTGCCCAAATCACTGCCATCGACTGCCCGCCGCAGCGTAACTCGGTCATTTCAGGTGACGGTTGCGCTCTCCTTCGCCGCTCTCCTCCTGCTCGTATTGATGCGGCCGACCGAGGCGAGCGCCGCCGTCGTCTGCCCGAATCCCGTCCCGGTCGTCAACGAGAACCAGTGCCACACCGGCACGTCCTCGTGGTCGGTCGACGACTACAGCCAGGACCTCGGCGGCTTCACCACCAAGACGAGCGTCAACCTCGGCGAAAGCGTGACGTTGAAGATCGGTCGCAACGGCCCCGTCTCACCGACCAAGACCATGAACATCTCGGTCTACCGAATGGGCTACTACCAAGGGCTTGGCGCGCGCCTGGTCAGCAGCGCGAGCAACGTTGCGATCAACAACACCTTCGAATGCGAAGCGATGGACCCGGTCACCGGCAAAGTCTCCTGTAACAACTGGAAAGCGACCTACACGATCCCCGGCAGCTCCCTCCCCGCCTCCGGCGTCTACCTCGCCAAGCTGACAGCCTCGACCGGTGACGAAACGCAGGTGGTCTTCACGGTTCGCGACGACAGCCGCCAGCCGAGCTCGGAACTGCTCTACGTCCTGCCGATCGACACCTACCAGGCCTACAACACCTTCGGCGGCAAGTCTCTCTACTACGGCACCGAGGGTGGCAACACCGCCTCCGGCACCGACCGTGCGGTCAAGGTCTCCTTCGACCGCCCCTTCGCCCAGGCCGGTGCCCACCTCAACTGGTTCACCGGTCCCGACTTCGACCTGCTCGCCTGGCTGGAGAAGCAGGGCTACGACGTCGCCTACACCGACGACGTCCAGGTCGCCACCCATCCGGCGGAACTGCTCGACCATGAAGCCGATGTCGTCTCGGGCCACTCCGAGTACTGGACCGAACAGCAGTTCAAAGCCTTCATGGCAGCGCGCGAAGCCGGCGTCAACCTCGCCTCCTTCTCGGCCAACACGGCGTACTGGAAGGTGCGCTACGAGGACGGCAACCGCACCCTGGTCTGCTACAAGACCGTCCAGGGCCAGGGCTCGACCGGCAGCGGCTCGATCAGCGACAACGATTGGGGGCCCGACGGGATCAAGGGCACCGCCGACGATGCCCTCGGCCTCGACGGCAAAGCCGGCACCGCCGACGACAACCCGCAGAACTCGACCACCACCTTCCGCGACAACGGCGCGCCACCCGGCGACCCCAGCGCGCCACCCGGCGGTCGCGTCGGCCCCGACATGCCCGAGAACCAGCTCTTTGGCGTGATGTACGTCGGCGACAACGACGCGCACAACTTCCCGCTCACCGTGCCGGCCGGCAACGCCAACGAAGAATTCGCCTCCAACCGCATCTGGCGCAACACCGGCATTGCCGAGAACTCGAGCACGGACATCGGCTCGCACATCGTCGGCTGGGAGTGGGATGCGATCCCGACCCAGGCCCAGTACCTCTCGCGCGAGCCAAGCGGCGTCAAGCGCGTCTTCGCGACCAACGTGCAGACCGCCAGCGACAACTCGTGGCTGCTCGACGAGGGACGCCTGCGCAACACCGAACCGCCCCCCGGCCAACCGGGCACGGTGGGCGGCGTCACCTTCAACGCCCCGAGCGGTGCGGAGGTGTTCGCCAGCGGCACGATGGAATGGGCCTACGGCCTCTCCAGCGATCCCGACGAACGGCTCGAGCAGGCGACTTACAACATCTTCTCCGACATGGGGGTCCAGCCGAACACCCCCGACGAAGAACTCAACCTCGACCCGGCCGGATCGAACCGAGCCCCCAACGGCGGTTTCTCGATCTCCCAGAACCCGGCGAAAACCAACACGACCCTCACCTTCGACGCCTCGGCCTCCCACGACCCCGACGGCACGATCGCCAAATACGAATGGGACCTGGACGGCAACGGGACCTTCGAGACGAACAGCGGCAGCAAAGCCACGACGACTCGCAGCTATTCCGCCGAGGGCGAATACACCGTGCGCCTGCGCGTCACCGATAACGGCGGCGCCACCGACACGGCCGTGCGCACGCTGACCATCATCAACAACCTGCCACCAACGGCGAGCTTTACGACGTCGCCTACCTTCGTCAAAAAAGGCGAACCGATCAGCTTCGACGCTTCGAGCTCCAAAGACCCAGACGGCAGCGTCGCCAAATACGAATGGGACTTCGACGGCAACGGGACCTTCGAGACCAGCGGTGGCAGCAACCCTGTCATCTCGCATAGCTACGCGACCCCCGGCACCTACACAGTCGGACTGCGGGTGACCGACAACGGCGGTAAGACCGCCACCACGACGCGCTCAGTGAGCGTCAACAGCGGCGAAATCAGCAAATACAGCGACTCGGTGCTCGCCACCGCGGGCCTCGTCCACTACTGGCGCATGGGTGAGACCACCGGCGGCACCTTCTCCGACAGCAAGGGCTCGAGCCCTGCCACCACCTTTGGCGAACCAACTCTTGGCGTCACCGGCGCCGTCAGCAACGACCCCGACCGCGCGGCGGAGTTCGACGGCAGCAACGACGCTGCCAAAGCCTCCATCGACCTCTCGGGAACCCATGCGGCGACGGTCGAGTTCTGGCTCAAGTGGGACAACTTCAGCAACGACGACCGCCTGGCGATGGAGCTCACGCCCAACTTCAACGCATCCTCCGGCGGCTTCCTGGTCGACCCCAATGCACCCCAACTTGGCGGCACCTTCGGCGTCGGCATCGGCAGCGGCACTTCACGCAATACCGTCTACTTCGAACGCCCGAGCGCTGGCCAGTGGCACCACTACGCCTTCGTACTCGACTCTTCAGCGCCGGCAGCGCAGCAGATCACCCCCTACGTCGACGGCAAAGCGGTCAGCTACCAGAAGATGGACAGCGGCACGGGCGCCGGCAACTTCGCCAACTCGACGCTCAACTTCATGTCGCGTGGAGCGAGCGAACTCTTCGGCGCCGGTGACCTCGACGAGGTGGCGATCTACAAACGCACCCTCGGCCCGACCACGATCGCCGACCACTACAACGCCATCGTCCCGACCGGCGGCGGCGAAGGCGGCGAAGAAGGCGGCAGCGGCGGTGAAAAAGAAGAAGGCGGCGGCAAAGAAGAAACCGGCGGCGGCGGGACCGGTGGCGAAGGGCCGGCGACGTACTCCAAATCGGTGCTCGGCACCCCCACCCTCCTCAACTACTGGCGGATGGGCGAGGCGACCGGGCCTACCCTCGCCGACAGCAAGGGCTCCAGCCCCGCGACGGCCACCGGTGGGCCGACCTTCGGCGCGCAGGGCAGCCTCAAAGGCGACGCCAACACGGCGGTGCGCTTCGATGGCATCGACGACTCCGCCAGCGCCGCGGTCAACCTCTCGAGCCGCTCGGCGATCACGGTCGAGTTCTGGCTCAAGTGGAACAGCTACGCCAACGACGACCGCCTGGCGATGGAGCTGACCAACAACTTCAACGAAAACGCGGGCGGCTTCCTGGTCGATCCCAACGCGCCCCAGCTCGGCGGCACCTTCGGCGTCGGCATCGGCAAGGGCAGCTCACGCAACAACGTCTTCTTCGCGCGGCCGACTGCCGGCCAGTGGCACCACTACGCCTTCGTACTCGACACCAGCGCTGCGGCCGACAAACAGATCACCCCCTACGTCGACGGCAAAGCCATCGCCTACACCAAGCTCGAAAGCGGTACCGGCGCCGGCAACTTCGCCAACTCGGCGCTCAACTTCATGTCGCGGGCCGGTGGCCTGTTCGGAAGCGGCGAACTCGACGAGGTCTCGGTCTTTGGCAGCGCCTTGAGCGCGACCACAGTCGCCGACAACTTCAAAGGCATCGTCCCCGAAGGCGGCGGTGAAGAACCTCCCAAAGAAGAAAAAGAAGAAGGCGACAACCGGGCCACCTACTCCGAAGCCGTCCTCGGAACTCCCGGCCTGACCGACTACTGGCGGATGGGCGAGTCCAGCGGCTCCGTACTAGCCGACAGCGTCGGCCCAAGCCCGGTGAACACGTCCGGTGAACCGACCCTGGGCGTCTCCGGTGCCCTCGGCGGAGACGCCAACACGGCGGTGCGCTTCGACGGCACCAACGACGCCGGCAGCGCCGCGGTCGACCTCTCCGGCAAGACCGCGATCACGGTCGAGTTCTGGCTCAAGTGGAACAGCTACGCCAACGACGACCGCCTGGCGATGGAGCTGACCAACAACTTCAACGAAACCGCGGGCGGCTTCCTGGTCGACCCCAACAGCGGCTACGGCAGCTTCGCCGTCGGCATCGGCAGCGGCGCCTCGCGCAACGTCACCCTCTTCGCCCGCCCCTCGGCCGGCCAGTGGCACCACTACGCCTTCGTGCTCGACACGACGGCGCCGGCGGCTGAACAGGTCGTGCCGTATGTCGACGGCCAGCCGATCAGCTACACCAAGGCGGCAAGCGGCACCGAAGCACCGCCGTTCGCCAACTCCTCGCTCAACTTCATGTCACGGGCGGGTTCGTCCCTGTTCGGCAGCGGCGACCTCGACGAGGTGGCGCTCTTCGGGCGCGCCCTCAACGCCGCCACGATCGCCAGCAACTACGCGGGCATCGTCACCAACAAACGCCCCCTCGCGTCGTTCACCGCGCCACTGGCCGCAAAAGCGGGTGAATCGGTCAGCTTCGACGCCTCCGCCTCCAGCGACCCCGACGGCACGATCGCCAAGTACGAATGGGATCTCGACGGCAACGGCAGCTATGAGACGGACACCGGGACGACCCCGACGACGAGCCACACCTTCTCCACGGCCGGGAACGCCGAGGTCGGCCTGCGGGTGACCGACAACAGCGGCGCGATCGCGACGATCACGAAGGCGATCACGATCGAAGCCGAAGGTGGCGGTGGAGGCGAACCGACGACCTACGGCAAAGCCGTCCTCTCCACCCCCGGCCTCGCCGATTACTGGCGGATGGGCGAGTCCTCGGGCTCGCTGCTCGCCGACAGCGTCGGACCGAGCCCGGCGACGACCTCGGGTGAACCGACTCTCGGCGTCCCCGGCAGCGTCTTCAATGAACCCGACACGGCGGTGCGCTTCGACGGCGTCAACGATGCCGCCAGCGCCGCGGTTGACCTCTCGGGCAAGACCGCGATCACGGTCGAGTTCTGGCTCAAGTGGAAAGCCTGGGCCAACGACGACGCCCTGGCGATGGAGATGACAAACAACTTCAACGAAAACGCGGGTGGCTTCCTGGTCGACCCGAACAGCAGCTACGGCAACTTCGCCGTCGCGCTCGGCATCGGCGGCTCGCGCAACGTCACGCTCTTCTCCCGGCCGACCGCCGGGCGCTGGCACCACTACGCGTTCGTGCTCGACACAACGGCGCCGGCAGCCGAACAGGTCGTGCCCTATGTCGACGGCAAAGCCGTTGCCTACAGCAAGGCCGGCAGCGGCACCGAAGCGCCGCCGTTCGCCAACTCCACGCTCAACTTCATGTCGCGCGGCGGCTCGGCCCTGTTTGGCAGCGGCGACCTCGACGAGATGGCGATCTACGACCGCGCGCTGTCTCCGGCAACGGTCACCGGCCACTACGCCGTCGCCGCCCACAACAACCCGCCCGCAGCCTCTTTCACGGCGTCGCCGAATCCCGCCCTAACCAATTCCACGGTCAGCTTCGACGCCTCGGCATCGACGGACCCCGAAGGGGCCGTAGCCAAATACGAATGGGACCTCGACGGCAACGGCACGTTTGAGACGAACACGGGCGCGACCCCAACCGTCACCCGCTCTTACTCGATCCCGGGGGACCGGTCCATCGGCCTACGAGTCACCGACAACGAAGGCGGGACGGCGACGACGACGCGGACCCTGACGATCCAGAACCAGCTGCCGACCGCCTCTTTCACCGCCTCCCCCAACCCGGTGCTGAGCGGCGTGAGCACGACGCTGAACGCCTCGGCCTCGAACGACCCCGACGGCACGATCGCCAAATACGAATGGGATCTCGACGGCAACGGCACATTTGAGACCGATACAGGGACGACTGCGTCGAAGGTCACTTCATACGCGACGCCGGGAGAACGCGTCGTCGGCCTGCGGGTGACCGACAACAGTGGTGCGACGACGACCACGACCCGGGCGCTGACGGTCGAAAACCGCGCGCCCTCGGCTTCCTTCACCGCGACCCCCAACCCGGCCCTCAGCGGCGCCACGGTCTCCTTCGACGCGTCGGCATCGGCGGATGCCGACGGCACTATCGCCAAATATGAATGGGACCTCGACGGCAACGGCAGTTACGAGACGAGCAGCGCCGGGGCGACCACGACGACCTCATACGCGACGCCGGGCGAAAGGACGGTCGGCCTGCGCGTCACCGACGACAACGGCGCGACGGCGACGACTACGCGCGCGGTAACGATCCAAAATCGCGCCCCGAGCGCCTCGATCACGGCAACGCCGAACCCTGTCGTGAGCGGATCGAACGTCACCTTCGACGCCTCGGGCTCGGTCGATCCAGACGGCACGGTTGCCAAATACGACTGGGATCTGGACGGCAACGGCACCTATGAGATCTCCGGCGAAGGAAAACCGACGATCACGGTCTCCTACGCCCAGCCGGGAACGCGCACGATCGGGGTAAGGGTCACGGATAACAGCGGCGCCACCGCAACGGCAACCACGACGTTGACGGTCCAGAACCGGCCGCCTAACGCATCGTTCACGGCGACACCCAACCCGGTCTCCCCCAACGCGACCGCGACCTTTGACGCCTCGGGCTCGAAAGACCCCGACGGCACGATCACCAAATACGAATGGGATCTGGACGGCAACGGCAGCTACGAGACCAACACCGCGACTAAAGCGACCGCGACCCGCTCTTACACCAGCGAAGGCACGGTCAACGTCGGCCTCAGGATCACCGACAACAGCGGCGCCACGGCGACGACCACGGTTCCCGTCACGGTGAAAAATCAGGCACCCACAGCATCCTTCACGGCGACGCCAAACCCGGCCAACACCAACGCGACGGTCAGCTTCAGCGCCAGCGGCTCGGTTGACCCAGACGGCACGATCGCCAAATACGAATGGGATCTGGACGGCAACGGGACGTATGAGACGAACACGGGCACGACCAAAACGACCAGCCGGGCCTACACGAGCCCCGCTGAAATCACCGTCGGCCTGCGCGTCACCGACAACAAGGGTGCCACCGGGACCACGACCAAAGTGATCACGGTCCAGAACCAGCTCCCCGTCGCCTCGTTCACCGCCACCCCTAATCCGACAACGGCGGGCTCGACTGTGACCTTCAACGGCTCCGCCTCGAAAGATCCCGACGGCACGATCGCCAAATACGAATGGGATCTCAATGGTGACGGGACCTACGAGACGAGTACGGGCACGACGGCGACGACGAGCCTCAAATACGCCACGGCGGCAGAACCCGTGGTCGGACTGCGCGTCACCGACAATCGCGGCGCGACCGCGACGACGACCAAAGCACTGGTCGTGCGCGGCCCCTACAACAACGCGATCAGCGCCACCTCGGGCCTGATCGACTACTGGCGCCTCGGCGAGCCCTCCGGCACGAACCTCAACGACATCATCGGCGGGCACGACGCGACTGCCCTCAACGGTCTGACGCTCGGCACGGCCGGCAACCTGACCCTCGACCCGGACACCGCGGCGACCTTCGACGGCACCAACGACGCCGCCCAGGCCTCGGTCAATCTCTCGGGCACCTCTAAACTGACAATCGAGTTCTGGCTCAAGTGGACGGCCTACGCCAACGACGACCGGCTAGCCCTCGAGTACACCTCGAACTTCAACAACACCAGCGGCGGCTTCCTCGTCAATCCTGACTCCTCCACTTCCGGAGGCCAGTTCGAAGTGGCGATGGGCCGCAGTACCACCCGCAACAGCATCTCCTTCGCGCGGCCCTCGGCCGGCGTCTGGCACCACTACGCGTTCGTGCTCAACGCCGCGACGCTCAGTCCGTCGATCACCCCGTACGTGGATGGCAAAGCCGTCTCGTTCAGCAAAGGATCCAGCAACTTCGGCGGCGGCAACTTCGCCAACTCGACACTCAACTTCATGTCACGCAACGGCAGTTCGCTGTTCGGCAAAGGCAGCCTTGACGAGGTGGCGCTCTACAACCAAAACCTGACGGCGACGCAGATTTCCCAGCACTTCGCCGCCAGGTAACCTCGCCGCCAGACGACACGATAGGCTCGGGTTCGAAATCCGACCCAGATGGGTAGGATTCCGTTCGGGGAATGGCAACTAACCGGCATCTGAAACCCGGGCTCTTTGTGGCACTTGCCATTAGCTTGCTGCTGGCCGGTGTCGCTTTCGCAACTCCACTGCTGCAGCACTCGCGGGTGGCCGTAACCTGCGTCAATACCGGGCTAGCCCAGAGCGCGCAATCTCGTCGCTTCGCCGGGCCCTCTCAGCGCCAGCCCTGCAGCGGTCCCCGGCACAAGCGAGCGCTCGACGGTCGGGTCGCGGTCACGCGGGTCCCTGAGACATCGATGCCCGTCCCCCCCATCAACCAGGGACAGGCAGGGACCAATGCGCCGGTCGCAGTAGGCGGCGCGGCGGTCGCGCAGCCACCCAGCAAGGACCAGCCACCCGAAGACGAATCCCCAGGCGAAGAAGCTCCGGGCGAAGGCGAACCCCCGGGCGAAGAAGCACCCCAAGACACCACACCTCCCGAAACGTCGATCTCGGCGGGACCGTCGTCGATGACCGGGGCCACCTCGGCAAAACTCTTCTTTGCCGCCACCGAGGAAGGGTCGAGCTTCGAATGCGAGCTCGACGGCGCCGGCTGGAGCAGCTGCTCCTCACCCATAACTTACGCGGGCCTCAGCCTCGGCGCACACCAGTTCTCGGTTCGCGCCAAGGACCCGGCCGGCAATCTCGATGCGACCCCGGCAACGCGGCAATGGACGATCGAAGACACCTCCGAACCGGAACCGCCGGTAGACAACACGCCACCCCAGACGTCGATCGTGCGCGGGCCCGCCAAGAACACCACTTCCACGATCGCCAACTTCGCACTTTCCTCGACCGAGTCAGAATCGACCTTCGACTGCAACCTCGACAGTGAAGGCTGGGAACCCTGCGCGGCGACACCAACCTATTCCGAACTCGAAGCGGGAGAACATGAATTCTCCGCTCGGGCGATTGACGCAAACGGCAACGTCGACCCGACGCCGGTAGTACGCGACTGGACGATTGAAGAACCGCCGCCCCCGCCTCCACCCCCAGGCGAAATCGCCGACTGCACTACCACGGTCAGCAGCGTCAGCGCCGCCAGGTCCGCCGTCTCCGCCGCCACCGCCGGATCCACAGTCTGCCTCGCCAATGGCTCGTACGGTGAAGTCACCCTCAATGCCACCAAGGCGGCGCCAGGTGTCACCCTGCGGGCGCAGAACCCCGGCCAGGCGACGATCGAAGGCGCCACCGTCGGCGGCTCTCACCTCACCCTGGCGCGCTTCCTCATCACCAACGGCGTCTCGATCCCGGGGGGCACGGTGGCGCCGACGATCGAACACAACCGGATCACCGGGGGTGGCCAGGGAATCGACGCCTGCACCACCACCACCACCTGGTGCACGGAAATGCGGATCATCGGCAACCAGCTGGTCGGTCCCTTCGGCGAGGACGCGATCCACGCCAACCGCTACCACGGCCTCTACGTCGAAGGCAACGAGATCACCCAGGTGCGTGAGAACGGCGCCCACTCCGACTGCCTGCAGACGGTCTGGCGCGGCGATCACATCTACTTCAAGCGCAACTACCTGCACGACAATCGCTGCCAGGGGTTCTTCATCAAGGACCAGACGATGAGCACGCCGGAAATCCCCGGCGGGCCGATAGAAGGGGTCGTCGTCGAAGACAACCTCTTCCTGCGCAACAAGGAACCGTGCGGAGCACCCCTCGCTCCAAGCGCATGCGGGCAGCCGATCTACTTCCAGCCGGTCGCCCCCTTCACCGGCTTCGTGATGAAGCGCAACACGATCTGGGGTGACGGAGTCGACTCGATCGCCGCCTTCCGCGGTGAAGGCGCCGTCGGCTCGGACACGCTGGTGGAAAACAACGTGATCTACCGGATCTGGACCGACTGGAACATGACCCCGGCGACGCTGCGCAACAACACCGACTGCATGCGTGAAACCAGCGGCGCCGGCG
Source organism: uncultured Solirubrobacterales bacterium (assembly GCA_963732225.1). Classification (GTDB taxonomy): domain Bacteria; phylum Actinomycetota; class Thermoleophilia; order Solirubrobacterales; family 70-9; genus VRUE01. The sequence goes on along the minus strand of CAVSYR010000005.1, from coordinate 92,957 downwards.
CCTTCTCGACGGTCACGGGCGAAACCAAGGCCTGCAGCCTCAGCTTCGCCAACACCGCCGCTGATGACTACCGGCTCGCTGGTGAACGCGGGGTCGACTGGGCGCCGGCTGAAGTTCACTTCGGGCCGTAGTACCAGCTGTAGTAGTTCCTCCGACTGATTCGGCGCCGCTGAGACGGGTAGCCGATACATGCCGGAACACAGGGGCTCCGGTGCGTAAGGGGACGGCGAATGCCGACCTAGCTGGCGATGCCGCAAAGGAGACCGAATGCAATCCAGTCACCAGGCGCGCTCTCTCACCGTGCTCTTCATCGGGGGCGCAGCAATGCTGCTGCTCGTCTCACTTGGCACGAAGGCTCTCGGTGCGTCGGCGGATACCACCCCGCCGAACACCTCCATTGTCCGGGGGCCGCCCTCCACCACCACCGCGACCTCGGCCATCTTCTCCTTCAAATCAACCGAGAGCGGCTCCAGCTTCGAATGCAAGCGCAACAGCGTCAACCAGTTCAGGCCCTGTTCCTCACCTTTGGGCTATGCCGGCTTTACCGTCGGCGCCCATCGATTCTTTGTTCGCGCCATCGACGCAGCGGGCAACGTCGATCCGACGCCGGCAACTCGGAGCTGGACGGTGCAAGCCGTCGCTCCACCACCAACTAAAGAAGAGAAACCCCCCGGTCAGTGCACCACCACCGTGACGAGCACCTCCGCGGCCCAGTCCGCGGTCTCCTCCGCGGCGCCCGGCTCGGTTGTCTGCCTGGCAAACGGCTCCTACGGGAGAGTGACGCTGAGCGCCACCAAGGCGGCGCCAGGTGTCACCCTGCGGGCGCAGAACCCCGGCCAGGCGACGATCGAAGGCGCCACCGTCGGCGGCTCTCACCTCACCCTGGCGCGCTTCCTCATCACCAACGGCGTCTCGATCCCGGGGGGCACGGTGGCGCCGACGATCGAACACAACCGGATCACCGGGGGTGGCCAGGGAATCGACGCCTGCACCACCACCACCACCTGGTGCACGGAAATGCGGATCATCGGCAACCAGCTGGTCGGTCCCTTCGGCGAGGACGCGATCCACGCCAACCGCTACCACGGCCTCTACGTCGAAGGCAACGAGATCACCCAGGTGCGTGAGAACGGCGCCCACTCCGACTGCCTGCAGACGGTCTGGCGCGGCGATCACATCTACTTCAAGCGCAACTACCTGCACGACAATCGCTGCCAGGGGTTCTTCATCAAGGACCAGACGATGAGCACGCCGGAAATCCCCGGCGGGCCGATAGAAGGGGTCGTCGTCGAAGACAACCTCTTCCTGCGCAACAAGGAACCGTGCGGAGCACCCCTCGCTCCAAGCGCATGCGGGCAGCCGATCTACTTCCAGCCGGTCGCCCCCTTCACCGGCTTCGTGATGAAGCGCAACACGATCTGGGGTGACGGAGTCGACTCGATCGCCGCCTTCCGCGGTGAAGGCGCCGTCGGCTCGGACACGCTGGTGGAAAACAACGTGATCTACCGGATCTGGACCGACTGGAACATGACCCCGGCGACGCTGCGCAACAACACCGACTGCATGCGTGAAACCAGCGGCGCCGGCGCCTTCTCGACGGTCACGGGCGAAACCAAGGCCTGCAGCCTCAGCTTCGCCAACACCGCCGCTGATGACTACCGGCTCGCTGGTGAACGCGGGGTCGACTGGGCGCCGGCTGAAGTTCACTTCGGGCCGTAGGGCCCGAAGTGCGAGCCTGGCTCCCGGGCTGACACGAGTTACATAACCCATTTTGACCGGTCGTCCAGCCGAGGTCTCGAACATACGTCTGAAGTTGGCAAAGCGAGGACGGCATAGGGGGCGCGCCTGTCGACCTACCTGGCGATGCCGCAAAAGGAAGCCAGACAGACCGGCCAGCGGGCTCGGCACCCCTTTCACTCGTTCATGGCGTGGGGGGCGGTAGCTCTTCTGCTCATGACGCTCGGGACGGCAAGCGCCCTTGCCTGGGGCGGCGGAAATCTACTGCGGGGGAGTCATCACGCCAAAAAGACCCATCGCGCACGCGGCATAGCCTTGAGTCCCGGGGCTCGTGTGAGTCGCCTGCGGATTCGCCGCCAGCACGAAAGCACGCCGGGACCCTCGCTTCTGCCGACTCTCATATCGCCGTCGGCCACGCCGCCGCCCGACACCACTCCTCCCAACACCTCGATCACCAGCCACCCGGCATCGAGCACGACCTCGACCGCGGCGAGCTTCGGCTTCAGCTCAGGCGAGAGCGGCTCCTCCTTTGAATGCAAGCTGGACGCGGGCAGCTACGCCACCTGCACCTCGCCCAAGTCCTACTCCGGCCTGGCGGTGGGCACCCATCAGTTCTCCGTGCGCGCTACAGACGGGTCCGGCAACGTCGACGGGAGTCCCGCCACGCAGAGCTGGACGATCGAATCGCCTCCACCGCCGTCTGACACGACTCCTCCTGAAACAACGATCACGGCGGGCCCGGCCGCATCCACAACCTCGACCTCAGCGAGCTTCTCGGTCTCCTCGAGCGAGGCGGGCTCGGCCTTGCAGTGCAAGCTGGACGACGCCAGCTGGTCCGGCTGTACCTCGCCGAAGGCCTACTCCGGCCTCGCTGTTGGCACTCACCAGTTCTCGGTGCGAGCGATCGATGCATCCAACAACGTCGACCCCACTCCGGCGACACAGAGCTGGACGATCGAATCCCCCTCACTGCCGCCCGACACCACACCGCCCGACACCTCGATCACCAGCCACCCGGCGTCGAGCACGATCTCGACCGCGGCGAGCTTCGGCTTCAGCGCGACCGAGTCCGGCTCGAGCTTCGAATGCGAGCTCGACGGAGCGAGCTGGGCAGAGTGCACCTCAACCAAGTCCTACTCCGGCCTAGCGGTCGGCTCCCACCAGTTCTCCGTGCGTGCGACCGACCCGGACGGCAACGTCGACGCCTCCCCGGCCGGCTTCAGCTGGATGGTGGAAGCGGAAGCTACGCCACCACCACCTCCCCCGCCGGCCGAATGCACCGCCACCGTGACGAGCACCTCCGCGGCCCAGTCCGCGGTCTCCTCCGCGGCGCCCGGCTCGGTTGTCTGCCTGGCAAACGGCTCCTACGGGAGAGTGACGCTGAGCGCCACCAAGGCGGCGCCAGGTGTCACCCTGCGGGCGCAGAACCCCGGCCAGGCGACGATCGAAGGCGCCACCGTCGGCGGCTCTCACCTCACCCTGGCGCGCTTCCTCATCACCAACGGCGTCTCGATCCCGGGGGGCACGGTGGCGCCGACGATCGAACACAACCGGATCACCGGGGGTGGCCAGGGAATCGACGCCTGCACCACCACCACCACCTGGTGCACGGAAATGCGGATCATCGGCAACCAGCTGGTCGGTCCCTTCGGCGAGGACGCGATCCACGCCAACCGCTACCACGGCCTCTACGTCGAAGGCAACGAGATCACCCAGGTGCGTGAGAACGGCGCCCACTCCGACTGCCTGCAGACGGTCTGGCGCGGCGATCACATCTACTTCAAGCGCAACTACCTGCACGACAATCGCTGCCAGGGGTTCTTCATCAAGGACCAGACGATGAGCACGCCGGAAATCCCCGGCGGGCCGATAGAAGGGGTCGTCGTCGAAGACAACCTCTTCCTGCGCAACAAGGAACCGTGCGGAGCACCCCTCGCTCCAAGCGCATGCGGGCAGCCGATCTACTTCCAGCCGGTCGCCCCCTTCACCGGCTTCGTGATGAAGCGCAACACGATCTGGGGTGACGGAGTCGACTCGATCGCCGCCTTCCGCGGTGAAGGCGCCGTCGGCTCGGACACGCTGGTGGAAAACAACGTGATCTACCGGATCTGGACCGACTGGAACATGACCCCGGCGACGCTGCGCAACAACACCGACTGCATGCGTGAAACCAGCGGCGCCGGCGCCTTCTCGACGGTCACGGGCGAAACCAAGGCCTGCAGCCTCAGCTTCGCCAACACCGCCGCTGATGACTACCGGCTCGCTGGTGAACGCGGGGTCGACTGGGCGCCGGCTGAAGTTCACTTCGGGCCGTAGGGGCGAAATCTCGCTTGCCCAGTTCCCGGGCCCGCTGTGAGAAACAGCGGGCCGGGCTCGTTATCTCCCCGTGAGCTCTAACCCTGGCCTGCATAAGACGGGTCTCCCCCTGCTGGCCGCGATCGCCGCCGCAGCGATTCTCTTGGCCACGGTTGGCTGCGGCAGTGACTCGAGCGCCCCGGCCGCGGTCGATTCCTCCGTGAGCGCCGGAGCTCCTTGCTCACAGATCTATGCCAGCCTTGAAGAAGTCGAGGGAGCGGTGGCCAAGGCGGCCCCGCACGCGGTCATATGCCTCGAAGACGGTGATTTCGGCAAGCTCAGCCTCGACGCCGGGTCACGGCCGACCCGGGTCACGGTTCGCGCCAAGCATCCCGCCGGCGCAACCATCGAAGGCGCCGAACTTGCCGGTGACAATCTCACCCTCGCCGGCTTCGTCTCCACCGAGGGCATCCAGGTGATGCCCGGAGCAACCGGGATCACCGTCGAACACAACCGCGTCACCGGCGGTGGCCAGGGCATCGAAGCCGGACCGACCGACACGACGACGGTCAACGACACCAGGATCGTCGGCAACCAGCTGATCGGTCCCTTCGGCGAGGACGCGATTCACCTCAACCGCTACCACGACTCCAACGGCGACGGAATCGGCATCCTGATCGAAGGCAACGAGATCACCCAGGTGCGTGAGAACGGCGCCCACTCCGACTGCCTGCAGACGGTCTGGGTCGGTGACCACATCGTCTTCCGCAAGAACTACCTGCACGACAACCGCTGCCAGGGGTTCTTCGTCAAGGACCAGGCCAGCCTCGGCGGCGTCTCGGGGCCGATCCACGGGCTCAGGGTCGAAGACAACCTCTTCCTGCGCAACCACGAACCCTGCGGCCCGCCGCTCGGCCCGAGCGAATGTGGCCAGCCCCTCTACTTCCAGGTCGTCGGCCCCTACACCGGCTTCGTGATGAAGCGCAACACGATCTGGGGCGACACCGTCGACTCGATCGCGGCCTTCCGCGAAAGCACCGGAGCCGACACGCGGATCGAAGACAATGTGATCTACCGCCTCTGGACCGACACCGACATGAGCCCGGCCACACTGCGCGACAACACCATCTGCGAACGCGAAGCCGTCCCCGGCGGCACCTGGCCGCAGCCGAGCGGCGAGACCGTCGCTTGCGACCTCCAATTCCCGAACACGGCCGCTGACGACTACCGGCTCGGCGACGGGCGCGGGGTCGACTGGGCCCCGGCCGAAGAGCACTACGGGCCTTGAATCCCTGCTCGCTGGTCGTCTACAGCGCCATGGCCCTGCACGCGGCGCTGGCCCCGGCGCCCCCCGGCAAGGTGATCTGCCTCGGCAACGGCCACTACGGCAAGCTCGAGCTCTCGGCTGAGAAGCGCGCGCCCGGAGTCACGATCCGCGCCGCAAACCCGGGCAAGGCGACGATCGACGGCGCCGAGCTCAGCGGCTCCAACCTGAAGCTGGCCCGTTTCGAGATCGACGACGAAGTCGTGATCGAGCCAGGCTCGCGCAAGATCTCGGTCCTGCACAACCGCATTTCCGGCGGCTACTTCGGGGTCGAAGCCGGCCCCACCACGAGCACCAACATCTCCGACACGACGATCCGCGGCAATCTCTTCGCCGGCCCCTTCGGCGAGGACGCGATCCGGCTCAATCGCTACCACGACAGCGGCGATCGCGATCCGTACGGGGTGTTGATCGAAGGCAACGAGATCCGCGGCGTACGCGAGAACGGCAACCACAGCGACTGCCTGCAGTCGGTCTGGGGCGGCGATGGCCTCTACTTCCGGCGCAACTACCTGCACGACAACCGCTGCCAGGGCTTCTTCATCAAGGACCAGCCGGCGCCGGTCGCCCACGTGGTCCTGGAAGACAACCTGATGCTGCGCAACGACGCTCCCTGCGCACCGGCGGTTGTCGGCTACTGCGGCCCGCCAGAGATCGTCCAGATCGTCGGTCCGACCCGCGGCGTCCGGCTCAGCTCCAACACGATCTGGACCCCCGGCAACGACACCCCGGTCGGGTTTCGCGCAGGTCCCTTTGGCCGAGTCACAGTCACCGGCAACGTGCTCTTCAAGGCGTGGAGCGACTGGCCGGGGCCGTTCACCCGGTTCATCCAGAGCGGCAACCTCGTCTGCCAGTGGGAAGGGACCCTGCCACCCCTTGGAGACAGCTCGGCGACGAGCTGCAAACCCAGCTTCCTCAACCCCTCCGTCGACGATTACCGCCTTGCCAGCGGCATCGGGGTCGACTGGGCGCCGCGGGGCCAGCACTACGGCCCTTGAGCCACTCAATATTTTTTCGACCGATCGCGACGGCCTAAACAAGTATTGGACCAACTGCGCCGTTGTACAGATATGGACGCAACTGCGGCCGCACCGCAGCTACTTCCCTGCCTGAATTCGGGGACCACCGCGAGGACCTGCGCGAGAAGCACGCTCACGCCGGCGTGGCGATGGCGATCGCGACCGTGGCGATGGGCCTTACCTCGGGCATCCAGGCGCTGCTCTACCTCAACTCCTTCGGCATCGGCGGCCGCACCGACGGCTTCTTCGTCGCCTTCGCCCTCTACTCGAGCTTCGGCGTCTTCAGTCAGAGCATCCGCGTCACCTCGGCGCCGCTCCTGGTCGGCAGACCGTCCCCGACTGACGCCGCGCGAGCTGGCGGTCGCCCTGGTGGCCATATCCGTGCCGGTGGCGATCGCGACGATCGCGCTGGCGGGGCCGATGGCGAGCGTTCTCGCCCCCGGCCTCGGTGACGCCGGCCGCGGAGTGACCGAATCCGCCCTGCCGATCCTCGGTCTGGCGATGGTCCTGCAGCTCTGGGCGGCCGGCGGAGCAACCTTGCTCGCGGTGCGCGACCGCTTCGACCGTATCGCCTTCGCCTACATCGCCGGCGCTGTCAGCGGGCTGGTCGTCTACCTGGCGGTCTCGGGCACCGCCGGCGAGCTCTCGCTCGGCTGGTCGATGCTGGCAATGGCCGTTGTCACCTGCGCCGCGATGCTCGACGGCGTGCGCACCAGCCGCGCCCCGGCTGAAGCGACGGATCCGCAGCGACCGAGAGGCATCCTGCGCCGCTTCTCCCGCTGCACGCTGCTGGTCCTCGGCAGCACCGCCATCTACCTCGCCTTCAACGCCCTCTACGTGATCACCCTCGCCTTTGCCAGCAACTACAACCATGGCGCCGCGACCGTGCTCTCCTATGCCTACCTCTTCGCCAGCTACCTGGTGGCGGCGACCGGCTTTGCCCTCGGCATGTCGCGCATCGCCGACATGCGGCGCGGCGCCCTCGCCGACTGGCGCGAGGTGATCGCCGACACGGTCCCGGCCGGCTTCCGCTACTCGATGCTGCTTGTCTCGCCGGCCCTGGCCGCACTCGTCGCCGGCGGCGCCACCTTGATCGGCGAGGTGCTGCCGAAGAGCTTCAGCGCCGCCGACGTCTCGCAGCTGCGCACTTTCTCGGCCCTGCTCGCCGCCTGGACCGTGGCGGCGCTGTTGGTCAACCTGCTGTTGCCGGCGCTGTTCGCGCTCGGCCGCTCGAAGCTGGTCAACCTGCTGGCGCCGGTGATCGTCGTCCTCCACATCGCGGTCACGGCACTGGGCGGCGTCCTCTTTGGCGCCGAGGGCGTCGTCGGCGCCTTCTTCGTCGTCCCGCTCGCCTTCGCCGTGGTGCTGCTGATCGCCGGCGCCGGGCGCGAGAGCGGGCCGATCGCGCAGGAGCTGGCCAAGGACGGGCTGCGCTTCGCCCTCCTCGCCGGCGTCAGCTTTGGCATCGGCGCCGCGATCGGCGACACCTTCACCAGCGGCATCGCCGCACCGCTGCTGACCCTCGCAATCGGCTCGCTGCTCTACGTCTCGCTCGGCCTCCGCCTCGCGGGCAGCCAGATGCGGCTGCTGCTCGGCGCCGTGCGACCCGCGTCGGCATGAACGTCGCGGTTCGCTCCGAGACGGCGCGGGAAAGCTGGGGCGAGCGCCTTGGCGCCCAGGCGCGTCGGGTGAGCGCCAACGCTGACGCCCGCGCGATTACCGGCCTGCTCCTGTTCTTCGCCCTGCTCGCCGGCCTCTCCTGGCGCGCCTGGGGAGTGCCCTCGGTCGACGCCGGCCACGAGCTAAACGTGGCGAGCACGCTCGCCTCCGGTGGTCATCCCTACAGCGACATCCGCTACTTCTACGGCCCGGTCGGCCTCTACGCGCTCGGCGGCGCCTTCGCCGTCTTCGGCGCCAGCTTCACCACCGCCTTCGCCTTTGGCCTGCTGCAGGCCGCGGCGATCATCGGGGTCTTCTACGCGCTTGCCCGGCAGCTGCTCAGCGTCACCCCCGCTGTGATCGCGGCCGCGATCGTCGCCGCGATCGGCTTCTCCGGCACCGCCTTCAACTTCGTCCTCCCCCACACCAACTCAGGCACCTTCGGCATCCTCTTCCTGCTGCTGATGCTGCTGGCGCTCAAGCGGGAGCACCTCGTCCTCGCCGGCCTCGCCGCTGGGGTCGTAGGTCTGACCAGGCCCGAGTTCGTCGCGGTCGCCGGCCTCGCCGGTCTCGCCTACGTGGTCGGCGTCGCTCGCCAGCACGGCGTGCGCACCGCGCTGCGGGCGCTGCTGCCGCTCGCCCTGCCCGCCGTCCTCATCGCCGGTGGCGTGCTGGCCCTGCTGGCGAGCAGCGTCGGCTCCGAGCGCCTCTTCGCCGAGAACCTCTGGCCGGTCGATTTCCTCCGCATCGCCGGCTTCAGCTCGCAGCATTCCTGGGCGCCGATGGATCTCGAAAGCGTCGCCGCGACGATCGCCCGTGCAGGCATCTACTGCACGATGCTCGTCGCCGTGATCGGCGCCGCGCTGCTCTACTCAAAGGCCGGCGATCGCAGAGGGCGCCTGCTGGCGCTCTGGCCCCTCCCCGCGGCGGTGATCGGGCTCCTGGTCATCGACGTGGCCTGGAAGGGGCTTGGCATCTGGGCCCCCGCCCAGTCAGCGGTTCAGCACGAGGCCACCCACCTGCTGATCGGGATGAGCTGGCTGCCGGCGCTCGGCTTTGCCGCCTGTGCCGTGATCGGCGTCCGCCTGTTGCGCGGCGGCGCACCGCTGATCTCCGATTCCTGGGGCTTCGACCTCGCCTTGGTCGTCGCTGCGGCGGCGCTCGGCGCCCGCGCCTATGACGCCTTCACCGCCGAGGCCTCCTACGCCCCGTACTACGCCGCGCCGCTGGTGCTGCTCCTCGCCGTCCTTCACGACCGCCTCAGCCGCCGCTTCCCCGAGGCCCGCACGGCCCTCTATGCGGCCCTGGCCGCGGTCGCTATCGGGCTTACCGCCTACGCTCAGATCGCCCTCTACCCCGACAGCAGCGCCGCCGTCAACACGGAGCGGGGCAGCTTTCTCACCGCGCCAGCGTCGGCGCCGGTCATACAGGAAACGGTCGACTACATCGACTCGCATACCACCCCCGGGGAAGCGGTCCTCGCCGTCCCCTCCGATTCCGGCCTCAACTTCATGACCGACCGCCCGGCGCCGCTCTACGACGCGATGTTCCTGCCCGGCCTGCTCGACTCCCACCAGGACGAACGCGAAGCGATCGCCCGGCTCGAAGCGGAGAACGTGCGCTACGCCGTCGTCGACAACCGGCGCTTCGTCGACTACCGCTACGAACACTTCGGCAGCGACTACAACCGCATGTTCGCCGCTTGGATCCACCGCAACGGGGCTCCCGTGGCGACCTTTGGCAACACCGGCGCCGAACCTCCCGGCGGCACCAACCCGCCGACCTCTTTCGAGATCTACCGGGTCGACCGATGAGCGGCGCCGGCCCGATCGCGGTCGGCGTCACCCCGGCCGAGCAGCTCGAGTCGCGCCCGCGGCTCTTCGCCGCGCTCGAAGCTGCCCTGCCGGTGCGTTTTGAACCCCGGCCGCCAGACGTCTTCGGCGGACTCGATTGCCTGCTCGTGCTCGGCGAGGGCGCGGCGGCACCGGCCGGCCTGCCGAGCCTGAACCTGGCATCGCCCGAGCCGCGCGATCCCGGCAAGGCACTCGACAACGTCTGCAGCACCGACGGGGGGCTCGACTCACGGCTGCGCGGTGCCGCTCTCCCCGACGAGCGGCTCGGCACGGCACCGCAACAGACAGGGAGCAAGCTCGGCGACGAGGGCGCGACAGTGCTTGCCGCCTGCGACGGCTCGCCGACCTGGACGCGCCGCGGAGCGAGCGAGAGCGCGCTCCTGATCCCGGCCGAGCTCGGCCCTCGCGAGGCCCTGCGCGACCGGCTCTGCGACGAACGCAGCGCCGCCCTGCTGCCGCTGCTGCACTTCCTCCGCGCCCAGACCGAGGCGATCCGCTGGCAGCCCCCGGCCCCCCGCGCCTCCCTGCTCTTCGACGACCCCAACCTGCACTGGCCCTCCTACGGCTTTGTCAAGCTGGCCGAGCTCGGTGCCCACGCTCGCGAGCATCGCTACCACGTCGCCCTGGCGACGGTGCCGCTCGACGCCTGGTTCGCTCATCCCACCGCCCTGCGGGCACTGCAGGAAAGCGACGGCACGATCTCCCTGCTCGTCCACGGCAACGACCACGACGGCGGCGAGCTGGGCCGGGTGGCGACCGAGGCCGACGCGGTCTCGCTGGCCGCCCAGGCCCTGCGCCGGGTCGGGGCCTTCGGCCGCCGCACCGGTGTCCCCGTCGACCAGGTCATGGTCCCGCCCCACGAGGCCTGCTCGCAGGCGACCCTGAGTGGGCTGCGGCGCTGCGGCTTCGAGGCGATCACGATGACCAGGCCTTACCCCTGGGTTGAGTTCGAGCCCCACTCCTGGCTCGCCCGGCCCGAGGACGCCGGCGCCCTGGTCGGCTGGGGCCCAGCCGAGTTCGTCGAAGGAGTGCCGGTCCTGCTGCGCCATCCGATCGCCGGCCGCTCGAGCGCCGAGCTGACCCTGCGCGCCTTCCTCGACCAGCCGCTGATCCTCTACGGCCACCACGAGGACGTCCTCGGCGGCCCCGGGGCCCTGCTCGAGGTGGTCGAGGAGGTCAATCGGCTCGGACCGACCGACTGGTGCTCGCTGAGCGAGATCGCGGCGACCAGCTTCGAGACCCGGCGGCAAGGCTCGCGCCTGGCGATCCGCCTGCTGACCAGGAAGGCTCAAATCGAGATCCCTGACGGGATCGAGCAGCTCACGGTTGAGCTTCCCGCAGTGGGAATAGATCCTGAGAGACAAACGCTGAGGGTGGGCGGAAAGGGCGCCGAGCCAGGCGAGTCGCTGGCGGTCGAGCCGGGCAGCTCACTCGAGGTCACTCTCTCACCGAGAGACGCGATCGATCCCGCCGCCGTGCCGGCGCCGCCTCGCCGGCCCCTCGCCGTAGCCCGCCGCCTCGCCAGCGAGGGCCGTGACCGCCTGCGCCCCCTCGCCGCCCGCGTCGGCTGAATCAACTTCTGATCGATTGATGACCCTATAGGGAGGTCAATCGATCAGAAACCGCCGGCGATCCGCACCGGCGAGCTCGCATCGCGGACCAGGAGGCCCGGTTCGCCACTGCCGTCGGCCGGCACCGTGTAGACGTTGGGGCCGTCGGAGTAGGCCAGGGTCTTGTCGTCGAGCCACTCGGCCTGGTCGTCGATCGAGTCGGTCTCGGCCAGGCCGTGGTCTTTGAGCGTGGCCACGTCAAGCACCCGCAAGTGCCAGCGATTGGAGTGGCCGATGCGGCTCTTGTAGGCGATCTGCTTGCCGTCGGGCGAGAGCGAGGGGCACTCGACCCCGTCCCGCACGACCTTCATCTCGCGCCCCTTGACGCTGCCTTCGACCAGGTAGTGGTGATCGCCAGTGCCCAGCGTGGCGTAGAAACGATCCGAGTCCTTGGGGTCGAAGGTCATCCCCCAGAAGTTGAAGTCGACCGCGTCGAAGGGCTTGCCGTCCTTGGTGACGTGGAACTGCTCGAGCTGGTCGATCGCCTTGCCACTCGCCATCTCGACCACGTAGGTGCGAGTGGAGAAGGCAGTGCTCGATTCGAGGTAGGAGTCGCCGCTGACAAAGACGGTCATCGCCCCGTAGCGCCCGTCCGCGGAGACCCGCGCCCGCGAGGGCAGACCGCTGAGCGGAATCGTGTTCAGCACCTGCATTTTCGAATCGAAGACCTGGGCGGTGTAATCGACCCCCGAGGGGGCGACGCCCATGCAGATGCCGCGGCCGGCGGCGAAGTAAACCCGCTCGCAGCTGAGGTCGCCAGGCAGCTGCTTGACCTTGCCGTGATCGACGATGAAGACGCGGCCGTTGAGCTGCTGATTGGACGGTTCGACCGCGCGCACCATCACGTCGCTGCGAGCCAGCACGGCTCCCGCTTGCGGCCGTGCGTCGGTGGTCGTCTCGCTTGGCCCCAGGGCCGCCACCGCCACGTAGGCGCCACCCGCAACGACGCAGAGGGCGACGAGCGCGACGAGAATCTTGGCGTTGCGACTACCCATGCACGGGTGCTCGCTGCGAACGCAGCAACAGCGGCACCGCGGCAATGATCGCCAGGGCCAGCCCGGCGCCGAAGGCGAGCACCGCGTTGTGCAGGCCGAGCTCGAGCCAGAGGGCGCCGAAGACAAGCGAGGAGAGCAGGTTGCCGATGCTGACCACGGTGGTCAGCATGCCGAGCCCGCTCGCCTGTAGGTCCTCCGGCAAGAGAGCACCGGCGATCGCCGCCAAGACCCCTTCGGTGGCGGCGAAGTAGCCGCCGAGGCCGAGCAGGCAGAGGACCAAGAGTCCGTAGCCGAGCGAGCTCATCAGCAGCGCACCGTAGACGATGAAGAGGAGGGCATATCCCGCCAGCAGCACCGGCACGCGGCCGACCCGGTCGGCGAGCTGACCGACCGGGATCGCCAGGCTCATGAAGGCGACCGCGGTGATCACGTAGAGCAGCGGGAAGACGGCTGGGGCGAAGTCGATCTTGCGCTGTAGGCCGACGTAGAGCATCGCGTCGGAGACGCTGGTCAGCGAGAGCACGGTGGCGGCAACCAGCAGCAGTGCGAAGCGCCGGTCCTTGACCAGGCCCGCGGCGGCGCGCAGCGAGGGGGCGGGCTTGTCCTCGCGCGGCGCCCGTTTCGGCTTGCCCTGCACGGTGAGGATCAGCACGGCGACGCCGAGGACGGCAAAGAGCGTGCTGACGACGAAGACGGCGTCGAATCGGGCCGGCGCGACAAGCAGGATGCCGAAGGCGATCAGCGGGCCGAGCATGGCGCCGGCCGAGTCCATCGCCCGGTGCACGCCGAAGGAAGTGGCGAGGCCGGCTTTGCTGCTCGAGAGCGAGATCAGCGCGTCGCGCGGCGCCGTGCGAATTCCCTTGCCGATGCGGTCGAAGGCGACGATCGCGCCGATGCCGCCGATCGTGTTGCCGGCGGCGACCAGGGCGACCTTGCCCACGGCCGAGATTCCGTAGCCGGCGCCGGCAACCTCCTTGGGCTTGCGCCAGCGGTCGGAGATGAAGCCGCTTGCCACCTGGACGAGGGCGGCGGCGCCGCGGTAGGTGCCGTCGATCGCGCCCAGGGCCAGCGGGCTGGCGCCGAGACTGAAGACGAGGTAGAGCGGCAGGATCGTCGCCACCATCTCCGAGGAGACATCGGTCAGCATGCTCACCATCCCCAGCATCACCACGTTGCGCGGAACGTTCAGCCGCGCCGAGCGGCGAGCCCACAACTTGGGTTTGAGAAGGGCTTTTGAGGCTTCGACCTGGTACATGACTAGTTCGCTCTAACGGGGCGAGCCAGCTGACGCGCCTCGGAACTTCAACTAGACAACGAGCCGACTAGTCCTTTTCTCGCACTATCGGACGAAGTGCCCGCAAGACCGAGGCGCTCGCTCACCTGCCCCGCGACCTCTTCGGCAAAGCCCATCACCGAGTCGCCGTTGAGCAGGTAGGGATAAATCTGGGCGTTGGAGGCGAGCGCAAGGCCGTCGACGCCAGGCCAGAGCGGCGCCACCCGCTCGCCGCCGCCACTGCGCAGCTGGTGCACCGGCTCGACTAGCTTGGCCCGCTGCACGGTCCAGTCGACCACCTCGTCGCGGCTGAAGCCGGGCGAGAGACGGGCCAGGTAGTCGGTGAAGCGCCTATATACGGACTCGTCGTCCTCGCTCTGCTCGGGCGCATCCGGATCGCAGTACTTAGGCAGGTAGACCAGGTGCAGGCCGTCGGTGTGATCGGTCCCCAGTACCTGAGAGGTCTCGATCGCGCTGGTCACCGGCGTCGGCTCGGTGATGTTGATTGCGTAGTAAGGAATCAGCGAGCGCGGCACCTTGATGATCGTGCAGACGCAACCAAGCCAGCGCTGCGGATAGGGCTCGAGCAGGCCCTGGTGGCGCTCAGGCAGCAGGAAACGCAGTGCCGGGGGCTGCAGGGTGGGGATCGTCAGGTCGAAGTCGAGCGTCTCGCCCTCCAGCTCGACCCCGGTGACGGCGCCCTCGGCGTCGGTCGCCAGACCCTTGACCGGGGCCTCGGTGCGCGCCTCGACGCCGAGCTCTTCAGCACGGGAGACCATCGCGTCGATCAGTCGCTGGTGACCGCCGACGATGTAGCCCATTTCCTCGCCGCCGCCTTTGCCGCGGGCGCCCGACATGCGCCGCGTGCGGGCCCAGAGGTAGGTCGCCGGCAGGCCCGAAGGGTCGCCGTCGAAGCGCGAGTCGAGCAGCGGCTTCCAGATCCGCTCGTAGACCTGGTTGCCGCAGTGGCGGCGCAGCCAGGTCTCCAGCGGGATCTGCTCGAGCTTGTCGTAGGAGCTGCGCAGCTGGCACTGGGCGACGAACCAGCCCAAGCGCAGGCGCGCCGGCGGGCTCAGCGGCGAGAAGCGCAGCAGGTCGCCGATGCCGTTGAAGTCGTGCATCTCGCCATTGGCGAAGAAGCCGGCGCCGACCGGGGTGAAGCGCAGCTGATCGCCGAGGCCGACCTCCTCGGCCATCGCGATCATCCGCGTGTCGGCGGGCGTGATCACGTGGTAGAAGCGGTCGACCTGGTGGCCGCCGAAGTCCATCGTCCCGGCCAGGCCGCCGAGGCTGGGGCCGCGCTCGATCACGGTCACCTTGGCGCCGGCCTGGGCCAGGCGCAGGGCGAGCGAGGTGCCGAGCACGCCGCCGCCGACGATGCCGACCTTGGGCGGCACCTGGGGGCTCATCCGGGCTGGGCGACCGGCTGCGGCTCGCCGGCGGCGACGGGCGCGGCGGGCGCCTCGTCGACCACGGGCCGCGGCGCCGTCACCTCGGCCAAGGGCGAGACGGGCGGCGGCTGGATGCGGCCGACCATCTGCGCGGCCATCACCCGGAAGTAGGCAAGCACGGTCGGCTTCAGCTGCATCTTCGACTCACCCTTGCGGGTCGTCCAGTCGTTGGTGGTCGGCACCTCGGCCACCGTGGCTCCGGCGTTGTAGAGCTTCAGCAGCAGCTCGACGTTGGCGGCGAAGCCGGGCTCGCGCACGAGCAGGTAGCCGTAGGTATCGGCGGCGCGGCGCAGGGTGCCGGCGCGGTAGACGCGGTAGAGCGAGGAGAGCGTGTGGATCTGGCGCAGCCCGCCCAAGTAGCGGAAGGTGTTGGAGACCGACTTGCTCGCCGCCAGGCGCCAGCCGGCGACGCCGACGATCTTGCCGCCGGGGGCGTAGACCGAGGCGAGCACGACGTCGGTGCCCTGGTCGAAGACTTCCATCATCCGCGGCAGGTCGGAGAGGTCCGAGGTCGTGTCGGCCTCGAGGGTGACGATCGCGTCGTCATCCGAGGACTCCTTCAACGCCGAGCGGATGCCGGTGTTGATTGCCGTGCCGAGGCCACGGTTGGTGGTGTGCTGGACGACCGCCAGGTGCATGTCGCGAGCGTGCTCGCGGATCACCTCGGCGGTGCCGTCGGTGGAGCCGTCGTCAACGATGATCACGCGGGCGCCGAGCTCACGCGCCACCGGTGCCAAGTCGGCAAGCAGCTTGGGAATGTTTTCCGCCTCGTTATAGGCGGGGATGACGAAGCGGATCACACCAATACCTCCAGCGGCCGGGGGGCGGGAATGTCAAGCAACTCAACCGGGCGGCGGACCGCGGCGGACTCGCGCATCGCCAGGGCGGCGGCAAGCGCCTTGACCCCGTCGTGGGCGCTGACCGGCTCGGGCGTGTCGTCGAGCACGCAGCGGCAGAAGGCTTCCAGCTCGGCGCGCAGCGGCTCGGCCTTGGCCAGCGAGAAGCGAACCGCCGCTCCCTCGCCGTCGCCGCGCAGCATCGAGAGCCCGTCCCAGTGCAGCGGGGCGCTGGGCGACTCGACGAACCAGACGTCCTGGGTGATGTAGCTGGCGCGGAGCAACCCGTTCTCGCCGATCAGGGCGATCTCGCGCTTCTTCTCCGGGGTCAGCCAGTTGACGTCGAGCAGGCCGAGCGTGTCGCCGGTCTCCTTGGGGCCGAAGCGGGCCATGCAGGTGAGCAGGTCCTCCTGGGAACCGTGCTGGAAGCGGCCACCGTCGGCGTAGATCTCGCCGATCTGGCGATCGAGCACGTGCTGCATCACGTCAAGGTCATGGGTGGCGAGGTCAATCGCGACGCCGGTGTCCTGGATCCGCGTCGGCAGCGGCCCGACCCGGGTCGTGTGGGCGCGGTAGACGTTGCCGAGACGGCCGTCGGCGACCAGCTCGCGCAGCTTGGCGACGGCCGGGTTGAAGCGCTCGACGTGGCCGACCATCAGCTTGCGGTCGGCCTCCATCGCCGCCCCGCGCATGCGCAGAGCATCGGGAAGCGTCGTCGCGATCGGCTTCTCGACCAGCACGTGCAGATCGGCGGCGAGGGCCTCGAGCGCTACCTCGGCGTGGTACTCGGAGGGGCAGGCGATCGAGATCGCGTCCAGTTCGTCGCTGCCGAACTCGATCAGCTCGCGCCAATCGGAGAATTCGACCGCACCGGTTCCGGCGGTGGCCTTGCGGCGCGCCTGCTCGTCGGGCTCGGCGACGGCGACCAACTGGGCGCAATCGATCTGGGCGTAGTTGCGAACGTGGAAGCCGCCCATGCGGCCGCAGCCGACGACGCCGACTCTAAGTTGCTCAGACAAGGGAACCCTCCACGGTCAGCTCTAGATGGGCAACGGTCATTTCAGCGATCCGCTTGGCGGCGTTGCCGTCACCGAAGATCGGTGGGCGCTCCTGCGGCTGCGGCTCGGACAGGGCGTCGCGGAACTTCTCCGCATCGACCCCGACCAAGGTGTTCCAGCCAGTGGAGACGGTCTCGATCCACTCGGTCTCCTCGCGCATCGTGATGCAGGGCACGCCCCAGAGATAGGCCTCGCGCTGGACGCCGCCCGAGTCGGTGGCGATCGCGACCGCGTCGCGCTCCAGGGTCAGCATCTCGGTGTAGGTGACCGCGTCGCGCACCTCGACGTTGGCGGGGACCTCGAGGCCCCAGGTCTCGAGGCTCTTGCGAGTGCGCGGGTGCAGCGGGAAGATCACGCGGTGCTCGGCGGCCTGCAGGCAGGCAAGCACGGCACCGAGCCGCTCCGGCGAGTCGGTGTTGTAGTTGCGGTGGGCGGTGGCGAGGACGTACTCGCCCTCCTCCACCCCCTCACCGAGCCGGTCGCGGGTGGAGAGCAGGACATCGGCGAGGACATCGCCGGTCACCTTGACCGTGCCCTCGATCCCCTCGGAGAGAAGTGTTTGACGGGCGTGCTCGCAGGGAGCGAAGAGCAGGTTGGAGATCCGGTCGGTCTCGATCCGGTTGGCCTCCTCGGGCATGTCGTCGCGGTAGCTGCGCAGGCCGGCCTCGACGTGCAGCAACTGCACCCCGGCCGCCACAGCAGCGCGCGCCCCGGCGATCGTCGCGTTGGTATCACCGCGAACCAGCACCGCATCGGGCTGCTCTGACTCAATTACACGGGCGATGCGGTCTTGGGCAACGGTGACGCTCTCGCTATTAGGGAGAGAGCCAACGCCAAGGTTGTGTTCCGGCAGCGGCAGCTTCAGGTCGGCGATCTGCAGATCGGAGAGCGCCGGGTCGTAGTGCTGCCCCGTGTGAACCAGGATCTCCTCAACGCAGCCATTGAAGGCGAGCGAGAGCGGAGCGGCCTGCACGATCTCGGGACGGGAGCCAATGATGGAGACGATCCTGGGTGCCATTGCTCAATCAACGGACGAGCAGCCGAGTTTTTGCACGCCGGGGATTTTCAGCCTTCTCTCATTTAGTGGCGCAAGTGCTGGCCGCCTACGGGCGTTTGTCAATTAGCGATGGAGGCACACGAACTCACTCACGAGCAGCCGCTCGACCGCATCGCCGGCGAACCGCTGCTGCCGGCGGTCGCCAGGCGCCTGATGGACCTGGTCGTCTCCGCGGTGATGATCGTCCTGCTCTCGCCGCTCCTCATAGCGGTGGCGGTCGCGATCCGGCTCGACAGCCGCGGCCCCGCCCTCTTTCGCCAGCGCCGCGTCGGCTACGGCAAGCGCGAGTTCACCATCTTCAAGTTCCGCAGTATGCGCTCCGACGCCGACCCCGGCGGCCACCGCGACTACGTCACCGCCCTGATCAAAGGCAAGCAGGCCAATGGCGGGCGCAAGAACCTCTACAAGCTGGCCGTCGACGACCGGATCACCCCGGTCGGCCGCTGGATCCGGCGCTGGAGCCTCGACGAGCTGCCCCAACTCTTCAACGTCCTCGCCGGCGATATGTCGCTGGTCGGACCGCGGCCGGCGATCCCTTATGAGGTCGACGAGTACCCGAGCTGGTATCTGGACCGCTTCGCCGTCAAGCCCGGACTGACCGGCCTCTGGCAGGTCAGCGGTCGCAACGAGCGCACTTACGAGGAAATGGTCCGGCTCGACATCGAATACGCCGAACGGCGTTCCTTGCTTCTTGATCTTTCAATCCTCGCCCGCACGCCCTTCACGGTGCTGGCCAGAAGGGGGGCAGCATGAATCCAGCAAATGCAATCGGGACCATGGTCGTCGGCTACGGCTACTGGGGACCGAACGTCGTCCGCAACGTGGTCGAGCGACCCGAGTTCCGCCTGATGGGCCTCTGCGAGCTCGACGAGAGCCGCATCGACGATTTCCGCCGCCGCCATCCCGGCGTCTGGATCGAGCGCGAACTCGACACCGCCCTGGCCGACCCGCGGGTCGAGGCGGTCGCGATCGCGACTCCTCCCCACACCCACTTCCCGCTGGTCAGCCGCGCCCTCGAAGCCGGCAAGCACGTGCTGGTCGAGAAGCCGCTGGCGCGGCGCTCCGAGGAGGCCGCACAGCTGGTGGCGATGGCCGAGGAGCGCGACCTGGTGCTGATGCCCGGCCACACCTTCCTCTACAGCCCAGCGGTCAACAAGGTCCGCGACCTGATCCAGGAAGACGAGCTGGGCGAGATCTACTTCGTCACCTCCTCGCGCATGAACCTCGGGCTCTACCAGCCCGACGGCGTTGTCCTCGACCTGGCGCCGCACGATCTCTCGATCCTGCTGCACTGGCTCGGCAAGCCGCTGGTCGAGGTCTCGGCCAACGGTCGCGCCGTCTTCCGCGAGAGCATCCACGAGACCGCCTTCCTCACCCTGCGCTTTGAGGGTGGCACCCAGGCCAACGTGCAGCTCTCCTGGCTGGCACCGCGCAAGCTGCGCCAGATGAACGTGGTCGGCAGCAAGCGGATGGTCCAGTACGAGGACACCGCCTCAGACGACTCCGTCCGCATCTACGACCGCGGCCTCGACTTCGACGCGCCGCCCGCCAACTTCGGCGAGTACAGGCTTACCTACCGCACCGGCGACATGATCGCCCCGCGCCTGCAGGCCCTGGAGCCGCTCGGCCAGGAGCTCAGCGACTTCGCCTCGGCGATCCGCGAGGGCACCACACCGGTCTCCAACGGCCGCCTCGGGGTCGAGATCGTGCTCGGCCTGGAAGCACTCGAGCAGTCACTGCACGCCCAGGGTGAACCGGTTCCGGTTGCCTCGGTGGACAGTGTGCTCAGCGCCGCTCGCGGCGAAATCGCAACCGTTTAGAGAGATTTCTCGCACCTAAGACGAGCGAGGGGTCTGCCCTGCCGCTCCAAACGGCCTTGCCCAACACCTGAGCTCTGTCCAGCGCCGTCACCTTCGGCCTGCCGGACCTGCGAACCTGCGGCGCCATGACAGGGGCGTTCCGAGATGTTGCAGCGCTGTTCGCGACCTTCTTTCTCGCGGGCCTCTTCACAGCTTGGATCTTCGTTCCCGAGCGACTCCCCGGCTGGGACCGCCTATTCCTCTCGTTGGCCCTCGCCGTTCCCGGCACCCTGCTTGCAGCGGCGCCAGGCCTCGCCACCCACAGCCTCGCTGCCTGGAACGTGATCACGGGCCTCGTCGTGCTGGGAGCTCTCGGCGCCTGGCGGGCGCGGGAGGGACTGCGGCGCAGTGCGATCGGAATCCGGCGCGTGAACTCGCCTCGACCGCCGCGACTCGCCGTCGTGATGCTCATCTGCCTCGCCGCCCTCGCCACCTGGTTCGCGGTGTTGGTACCGGAGGGCATCGAGAACACCGGCGAAGGCCGTCCGAACGGGACCATCGTTTATTACCACTGGGGCATCGTCGGCAAGGTGGTCGAGGACGGCGGCCTGCCGGCCACCCTCGACGAGTGGGGGAAACCGCGGGAGTTTCCTTACGAGTACGCCTTCTCGGTGATGCACGCGGCGTCGACGGCCAACCTCGCCGGACGCTCCGGCTTCGTCCTCGAGGAGCGCTATCGAATCGCGATGGCGATAGGAGCCCTGCTGGCTCTTTTCGCGCTCTGGAGACGCTGGCTGCCGAGCTGGTGGGCTTGGCTGGCGGCGGTGCTGACCATGAACGTGAGCCGCGTCGAGACGCGACTGCTGGTTTACAAGCCTGAGGCCTTCGCCTTCATCCTCGTCATCTGGTCCGCCTGGCTCTTCGATCAGGCGCTGGAGCGAAGATCGAGGCGCTGGGGAGCGATGGCCGGGATCGTCCTGGCAACCTCGTTCTTGGCCCATCCCGTGGGCTCACTGCTGGTCGGGCCACTGTGGGGAGGAATCGCTCTCAGCCGGGCCTACCCGTGGCTGCGACGCTCGCTGAGGATCGGCTGGAACGGCCCCGACCGCCGCGCGCTGGCGACACTGCTCGTGGCGGTCGCGGTCTTCGCGATCCTCTTCGGTGGTCTGCGAACGGTGATCGGGACAACCGGCCAGGATCTCTCCCAGAGCCCGGTCAAAAACGTCGATGAGACCCGGGTCGTCTACAACCTCGCTTACGTCTCTTCGAATCCCTTCGCCAAGCCCCGAGTGCCGGAGTGCACTCACCCGTTCGGCGTCTACTCGACGGTCAGGCCCTTTTTCTCCTCCAACGCCGCCTTCTTCTTCTTCGACCTCCACAGGGCCTCCAGCGTGATGCTGATCGCCGGGATCCTCGTGCTCCTCGGCGGAGCGTTCCTGCTGCAGAGCCCCCCGAGGCTTGCGCGCTGGCCGGCGTCGGCCAAGCGAGCGGTTATCACCTGGACCTTCTACGGAATCGGCGTTTATCTCTTGGCGCTCTTGATCTGCGCCTATTACTCGACCTGGGTTCCCCAGCGGGTGGGGCCGATGCGACTGATGCCCTATTGGGCCCTGATCTTCCCCGGCTTGATCGCGGGCGCCTGCTGGGCGGGAGCGCGCCTCTGCTCGGGATCGAGATCCCGCACAAAGCAAATCGACTCGCTGCCAGCAACAACCGTGGATGAGCGAGGACTCGGGGCGGGAGTCGGACTCGTGCCCGCGATCCTGCTCGCCGCAGCGGCAATGTGGACGTTCACGACCATCACCGCCTCGGCCGACCGTGGCGCGCCAGCCTTCGAAATCTCTCAGCCACGGGCCGGCGGGCTCGCTCGCAGCGCGCTCCAGTCGTACGCCTGGATGAAGCGCCACCTACCCCACCGGGCGGTGATCCTGACCAACGGCTACGTGGAGGGCGCGCTGGGCAGCCTCAGTGATCGCACCGGCCTCCTCGACGGGAGAACCCCCTTCGCCCAGCCCGATCCCTGGCGAGCGGAAGCAATCCGCTGGCTCGGCCAAAGCCGGCACTTCTTCCTCCACCCAAGAGGGGCGTCGGTTCCTGGTGAAGCGAACTACGTCTTGGTGGCGAAGCCCGACGTCAATCTAGGCGGATCCTATTTCCCGACCGACTTCCCGGCGTTGGAAGCCGACCCGACGCTGCGTCCAATCAAGCGCTTCCAGGACATCGTGCTCTACGAGTCTGGCGAGCCCTCCTCCATAAAAAAACCCTTGACTCCAGAAGGACATACGTCCACCTCTGACAGACATTCCGCCAACGCTTCAGCTATATTCGCGACCCAAGCGGTATGGAGAAGCTTTCTAAACAGCAAGAAGGGCAACGGGGGCGCCACATTCGGCTCCCAGCAATCTTGCTGATCGCAGTCGGACTGACGCTTGTGGTGGCTGCCGTGTCGCTGGGCAAGAATGGCCCCAGCCCAAGTGGTTTCTCCAGCGCCGTCGACTCGAGCGGGACAGGCCCCCTGCCGACACCCACGCCTGCGGCGCCAGCCTCGACTCCGGCGCCTGACGTAACCCCACCCACGCTCACCGTGAAGGGCGCCAAGAGCACGAAGAAGCTGCGGCCGAGCTTCAGCTTCGAGGCAAGCGAGACGTCAACCTTCGTCTGCAAAATTGGCAACAAGCCTGCGGCACCGTGCTCGAGCCCCTTCAAGGTTCCCAACCTGGGCTCCGGTCGCCACGTTCTGGTTGTCTGGGCAATCGACGCAGCGGGCAATTCTTCGATGACCAAGTACCCCTACGTCATCAAGAAGTCATAGCGGCACGCACCATCTGTTAAAACGCTCAACTTCACGAGGGACACAGAACGTGTCCTGATAACAAACCTCAGGCCGTGGCGCCACTAGGCGGGGTCAATCGGTCTAGATCCGCCAGGTAGACCAAGACCGCGTGGGCCGAGAGCTGGCTCACGGTCGTGCCCTGTCGGCGCGCCTCGCGCCTCAGGAGCTGCCAGCTGCGCTCATCCAGGCGAAGGTCCACCATCGCCTGCTCGGCGGAGATGGGCTCCAGCGGCGTCCTTAGCAGGCCAACGGGTGCGCGCCCGGATTCGAGGCGCTGGGTGAAGTCGCTCAGGGCCGCCCGCACACCGGCAGCAATGTCGGCGTCGAGATTGGCCTTGATTCCGTTGCAAGCAAATGTTCCAAGAGGGATTTTCACGTTTCGCACCACCTATAACAACTATGGGCGTGCCCAAGATTTTCACCTCATTTCCCTCAATCCTCCTAACTTCAGCCCCTGATACCTGTGCATTTGCAGCCACTTGAGCCTTGGGGCTGAGATTTAGACGAATATTGGGCATTGACTTTCAGACGAAGGGCCACTATTTCTTCGGGCCATGCCTATCCGAAGCTTCTTCACATTTTTCGGTAGTTGCGGATATTTCACAAAATAGGAGTTCGCGTTTTGGGAGAAGTTTCTTGCCCAAAGCGTAGGGGCCAAAAAAGCCCCGAAATGCAGACAAAGCAAAACAACGCGTCGGGAGGACGCTGTGACCAGTCGTGATACAGAGCTACGCCCCAATAATTTGACGGGCTTCCCCGAGGCGTCCACCTCAGGGTCTGGGAACAGCCGCCTCGTCCTAGATGCAATCGAGCGCGCCCAGGCCGGCGACAGTGAGGGCTTGCACTTCCTCTACGTGCGCTACGCCCCAGACGTTCAACGCTTCGTCAATAGCCTCGTCAAGGACCACCACGAGGCCGAAGACATCACCCAGAACATCTTCGCCAAGCTGATGAAGGCGATCAACAAGTACGAGCCTCGCGAGGTTCCCTTTGCCGCCTGGATCATGCGGGTAGCCCGTAACGCCTCCCTGGACCATCTGCGCGCCAGGCGTGCGGTGCCGACCGAGGAAGTGCGCCTTACCGATAGCGGCCAGGCCCAGATGGGCCAGGAGCGCGGCCGCGATCTTCGCCTCGCCCTCGAGGAGTTGCCCGAAGATCAGCGCGAGGTACTCATCCTCCGCCACATCGCCGGCCTCTCTCCGGTTGAAATCGCCGCCACGCTAAAAAAGTCAGAGAGCTCCGTGCACGGCCTTCACCATCGCGGCCGTCGTACCCTGCAGGCCAAGCTCACCGAACTGGGCGCTTCACCAGTGGTGGCGCCCAGCGTTTAGTCCGCCGCCTCAGCCCTCGTCGAGAATCCGCTCGGTGAGGCGTCCCGCATCGAGCTCGGCGGCGTAATAGAGGGCAGCGTGCTCGAGCAGTTGGGTGACGCTGACGCGTTGCCGCGAGGCCTCCGCCCTCATCTCGCGCCAAAGCGCGTCCTCGATCTCGAGCTCGACCTCGATCTCCTCCTCGGGGCTACCCGCGCGAAGAAGGTCCGGGTAAGACCAACCGGCCCCACCGCTGCCTTTTTCCTTCAGATAGAAGCGGATCACCTTGAGCACGTCGTCGGAATTCGGCTGAGCACCATCATCCGAACCAGCATCGCGCTGGTGCTTCCAGGCCAGCATGCCGCCAGCGAACGCACCCAACCTCACCCTGACCGTTGTCACTACCGATCCCTCCTCCCCATTGCCACCGCCTAGCTTGGCCCGCTGGCCAATCCTATCTCTCCCTACCCGAGATCGGCAAGCTTTAGACAAGAACGATGATCTAACTGAAGGTAAATGACCAGTTCGGCCAACGACCGGGGCGCTAGGCCGCCGGGGTGATCCGATAGGCGTCGAAGACCGACTCGACGTTGCGCAGGCGGGCGATGCACTGCTTCAGCTGCTCGGTATCGCCGACCTCGATCACGAAGGTGTTTTTGACCATCGGGTGGTTGGTCGTGCAACTGGCGCCGATGATGTTGATGCCGGCCTCCGAGAAGGTGCGCGAGAGGTCCTCGAGCAGGCGAGTGCGATCGTAGGCGTCGATCTGCAGCTCGACCCGGTAGGAGGACTCGTTCTCGCCGTCCCAGCTGACGTCGACGAACCTTTCCGGCGCCCGCTTCAGCGCCTTCATGTTCTTGCAGTCGGTGCGGTGGATGGTGATCCCGCGGCCGAGGGATACATAACCCGCTATATCGTCGCCGGGGACGGGGCGGCAGCACTTTGCCAGCCGCACTGCGACGTTCTCGGCGCCCTTGACGCTGATCCCGTAGTTGGAGGCATCCTTGGTCCGCCGCGCCTTGTCCTCGCGATGACCGCCGGCGAGTCCGAGCGGGTCGGTGTCCTCAACCGCCTCCCCCGCCTTCAGTCGCTGCATCAGCTTGTTGGCGACCGCCTTGGTCGAGACTTTGCCCTGGCCGAGGGCGATGTAGAACTCGGTCGCCTTGCGGAAGCCCATCTCGCGGATCACGTCGACCAGCAGCGGTGAGGCGGCGACTTTCTGCATCGGCAAACCGCGCGTGCGCAGCGCTTCCTCCAGCCCTTCGCGGCCCTTTTTCTCGGCGTCCTCGCGGCTCTCCTCCTTGAAGAAGGCGCGGATCTTGTTGCGGGCCCGGCTCGTCCGCACCAGCTTCAGCCAGTCGCGCGAGGGGCCGCGCTTCTGCTTCGCGGTCAGCACCTCGACGATGTCGCCCGAGCGCAGCTGGTAGTGCAGCGGCACGATCGAGCCATTGACCTTTGCGCCAACGCAGGCGTGCCCGACGTCGGTGTGGACCGCGTAGGCGAAGTCGAGCGGGGTCGAGCCAGCCGAGAGGTTCTTCACTTCGCCCTTGGGGGTGAAGACGAAGACTTCGTCCTCGAAGAGGTCGACCTTGAGCGACTCGAGGAACTCGGCCGGGTCCTGCTCGCCCTCGGCCTCGACCAGCTGGCGCAGCCAGGTCATCTTCTCCTTGCGCGGATCGGCGGCGGCACCCTCCTTGTAGGCGACGTGGGCGGCGATCCCGTACTCGGCGAGGCTGTGCATCTCCTCGGTGCGGATCTGGATCTCCAGCGGCTTGCCTTCCGGCCCGATCACGGTCGTGTGCAGCGCCTGGTACATGTTGGCCTTCGGCATCGCGACGAAGTCCTTGAAGCGGCCGGGCAGCGGCTTCCAGAGCGAGTGGATGACGCCGATCGCGCCGTAGCAGTCCTTGACCGAGCCGACGATCACCCGCATCGCGGTCAGGTCGAAGATCTCGTTGAACTCGCGGCCCTTCTTGGTCATCTTCGTGTAGATCGAGTAGAAGTGCTTGGCGCGGCCGGAGATGTCAGCCTCGATGCCGACGTCGAGCAGCTCGCCGGAGAGGAACTTGCCGGCGTCTTCGACGTAGACCTCGCGCTCGTTGCGCTGCTGGGAGACGAGCTGCTTGATCTCGGCGTACTTGCGCGGGTGCAGGGTGGCGAAGGCAAGGTCCTCGAGCTCCCACTTGATCGCGTGGATTCCCAGTCGGTGGGCGAGCGGCGCGTAGATTTCCAGCGTCTCGCGCGACTTCGACATCTGCTTCTGCTTGGGCAGGGCGCCCAGCGTGCGCATGTTGTGCAGGCGGTCGGCCAACTTGATCAGGATCACCCTGACGTCAGTGGCCATCGCCACCATCATCTTGCGGTAGTTCTCCGCCTGGCGCTCGTCGCGGCTCTCGAAGGCGATCCCGGTCAGCTTGGTGACGCCGTCGACGAGCTGGGCGATCTCCTCGCCGAACTCGGCCTGGATCTCCTCGAGGCTGGCGCTGGTGTCCTCGACCGTGTCGTGGAGCAGGGCGGCGCAGAGCGTCTCGGTGTCGAGTCGCATGCCGGCGCAGATCTGGGCGACGCCCACGGGGTGGGTGATGAACTCATCACCGGAGTGGCGCAGCTGGTCGGCGTGGCGGTCGCAGGCGAAATCGAAGGCGTGCTTGATCGCGATGCGATCGATCGCCGCAACCGACACGGCAACGCCGCCGTCGCCATTGGCGCCAGCGTCAGACCCATTCGAGGAGTCGAACTCCTCGACTACGGCAAAGAGATCAGCCAGGAGCTCCTGGCTGGCTACGGTTGTCGGTGTGCTTCGAGGTATTGGCGAGCCTCCTCGTGGCGGGCGCTGTAGGCGCGGTATGACGCCGAGCGCTCCAGATCTGTCCCTTCTGAGGATACGACCCCCACCACCCCGCCGCCAGCGGCGGGCTCCCCCTGCACCAGGCCAAGCTCGCCGAGTATGCGGAAACAGCGGGCCGCGGTCTCGGGACTGCGCGCCTGCGGCGCACTGCCGGCCAGGGCCTCGCGCAGCTCCTCCCCACTCGCCTCGCCCGCTTCGCGCAGGTCGCGGAAGAGCCCGATCAGGGTCGGGCGCTGAGCCAGTTGCGCCGCCGCGGCGCTGAGCGCGAAACGCCACTCGGCCTCACCCCAGACCCGGTGCAGGTAGGCGCCCTCGACCGGGCTGCGTGAGGCAAGCGCCAGCAGATCGGCGCTCGGCGGCGGATCGACGAGGACCACGTGGTCGAAGTCCGCGACCAGTTCGGGGTCGCGCTCCAGCTCCGCGTAGTCAGCCACGCGCGCTCCCTCGCAGGCCATGCCGGCGCGAAGCCCCGCGTCAGCGGTGAGCGCCAGGACCTCACCACCACAGGAGGCGAGCTCGCTGATCACAGCCGCGGGCGCGTTGGCGCTGACGCAAGCCTGGCGCTGAAAATCACCAGCAACTTCCGGATCGAGCTCCGGCCGCGCGACCGGATCCCGCCCCAACTCGGCATCGAAACGCTGCCACCACTGAGCTGCCTCGAGCACCTTCTCCTCGGCGGCACGCGGGTAGAGCTCGCCCAACACCACCTGCGGCTCAACCGCCCCGTTCCAGTGGTTCACTTCAAGCCGTACGGCAACGTCAACCGGATCGTCCTCGCCAACACCAAGCGACGGCCGCCCAAAGGCCACCCCAAGCGCCTTATGGGACCCACTGTGCAAGCTGAACCGCGCGTGCTTGCCTTCCCCCATCGTCCGCACATCCCGCACCCGCGCTGACGGAACCAGCAACCGCACCCCAGGGTTCCCCATCCCAAACGGTGCCAATTGCTTCAGCTCTTCAGCCAAATCCAACCCCAGCGAAGCGCCACCGACAACCGCATCAATCCGCTCCGTCCGCTTCAGATCCTCTGGCCCCAACACGCTGTTCGCGTGAGCGGCAAAGGCCTCACGAAAGGCCGTCAGCTGTCCGGCCTTCAGCTCGAGGCCCGCAGCAGCCTTGTGTCCACCGAAGCTGCCGAGGAAATCCGAGCAAGCCTCCAAGCCCGCGAGCAGGTCAAAGCCCGGAATGCTTCGGCCCGATCCGCGCCCTGACCCGTCCGCCTCGAGTGAGATCACCACAACGGGCCGGTGATACCGCTCCACCAGTCGCGAAGCAACGATCCCGATCACGCCGGGATGCCACCCCTCCCCCGCGACGACCAGCCCCGACGCCTCGTGCAGATCATCGGGCAGATCCCGCAGCGCCGCCTCGGCCTCATTCGCGACCTCCCGCTCAGTAGCCCGCCGCTCACCATTAGCCCGGCTCAGCTCATTGGCGATCTCAGCCGCCCGCGCATCGTCGTCAGTGAGAAACAGCTCGACACCAGCGTCTGCCCGATACAGCCTCCCCGCCGCATTGATTCGCGGCGCCAGCTTGAAAGCCAGATCACCCTCGTCGAGCCGTGTCGGCTCGCATTTAGCGGCCGCGATCAGCGCCCTAAGACCCGGCCTCCGAGCCCGCCGCACCTCTTCGAGCCCCCGCTTCACCAGAGTGCGGTTCTCCCCTACGAGTGGCACCAAATCGGCAACCGTCGCCAGCGCCACAAGATCGAGATCGGTGTCGTGAGAGGCGGCCGGGATGGGGTCCTCAAAACACTCAAGCGAGGCTCCCGCCGAGCGTTTTGAGGACCCCATCCCGGCCGCCCCCCGCAGGGCGGTTGCGAGCTTCCACGCAACGGCAGTCCCGCACAACTCAGCAAACGGATACCCCTCATCCAGCTCCGGGTGAAGAATCGGACAGTCCGGCAACCCCTCGCCGGCCTGATGGTGATCTGTAACGACCACCTCCATCCCGAGCTGCTTTGCCAGTTCCACCTCGTCAACCGCCGTGATCCCGCAGTCAGCCGTAACGATCAACGAAGTGCCCCGCTCGGCCAACTTGCGCACGTTGTCCGCGCTGAGCCCATACCCATCGGTGAGCCGATCCGGGATCAACCAGTCGCACTCGGCCCCAAGCTCACGCAGCGTGCTGACCAAGATCGTCGTCGCACAGACCCCGTCGACGTCGAAATCGCCGTGCACCGTGATCCGGTTGCCTTCTGCCACGGCAGCCAAGACCCGTTCCACGATCGGGCCCATCGCCGCGAACTCCTCTGGCTCGTGCCACTCATCAGCGGCGAGAAAAGCCCGTGCTTCCTCCGGCGTGCGATAGCCGCGCCGGACCAGGGCGATCGCCACCGGCTCGCTCAGCCCCAGCTCGGCCGAGAGCGCCTGTGCCTCCTCATAGGCGTAGGGCTTCGCCTTGTAAGCGTGCAGGGTCTTCGCCACGAAAGCAGGCTAAGAATCCCGTCGGACTCCCTTTCGGCCCGAAAAGACCGCAAAGAGCAGGACCTTTTTGTGACTGGGAGCGCTACTCGGCGAGGCGTTCTTGGCGCACGCCGATCGCCCAGACGATCGCGAGGCCGATCGCGACGCCGGGGATCGCGATCAGGGCGGTGGTGATATCGGTCTCGCCGACGCCCTTGCCACTGATGATCTCGACGATGCCGCCGAAGGCGACGGCACCGATCGTGGCGCCGAGGAAGGCGCCGACGATGCCCTGCCAGAAGCGCTCGGGCAGGAAGACCGTGAAGTGCCAGAGGGCAATGCCCATCGTGAAGTAGACGAGTATCGACATCAGCGCTTCCTCCCGTGTTTGCGCCGCTGCTGGCGGCGGGCGCGGCGCTTCTCATCGCGCTCGTGGCGAGCCACAGCCTCCGGATCGGTGGCGGGGGGCTCGCCATTGCTGGACGGTTTACCGCCGTCGCCTTCGGCCGGCGGCTCTGCGGTCGCCGCGGCTCCGGCCTTGGGCTGTGCCTCGCGTTGCGCCGCAGCCTCCTCCTCGATCTCGACGTCGCTCTCGCCATCGTCGGCGAGCATCGCCAGATCGCCCTCTTCGGCGAAAGCCGGCACGTTGCCGTCGATCGCGACGATCCGCTCGCGGCGGCGGATGAAGCCGGGCTCGCGTTCCTTCCAGGCGGTCAGCACCGGCGAGGCGATGAAGATCGACGAGTAAGTGCCGGAGATGATCCCGATCATCATCGCGAAGGCGAAGTCCTGCAGGGTGGCGCCGCCGAAGATCAGCAGGCAGACCACCGAGAGCAGGGTGGTGAAGCTGGTTGCCAGCGAGCGGGTCAGCACCTCGCTCATCGAGCGGTTGACGATCTGCGAGAACGCAGCTCGCGGCATGCGCGGCATGTTCTCGCGTATTCGGTCGAAGACGATGATCGTGTCGTAGAGCGAGTAGCCGAGGATGGTGAGGAAGGCAGCGACGGTCCCGGCGCTCACTTCTCGTCCGGTCAGTGAGTAGATGCCGGCCGTGATCAAGATGTCGTGGAAGATCGCAATCAGCACCGGCACCGCGAATTTCGGATCGAAGCGGAAGGCGATGTAGGCGCAGATGATCAGCAGCGAGAAGATCAGGGCGTTGCGGGCGCTGTTGGCCACGGTGGTGCCGAAGGTGGGGCCGACGCTGGTGCTGTTGAAGCCGTTGGACGCGATCCCGTATTCCTTTTCCAGCTTTTTTTGCAGCTGGTTGATCTGACTCGGTTCAAGCGTCTTCGACTGGATCAGATAGGCGTTGTCGCCGAGGCCGGGGTTGCTCACTTTCTGCACCTCGCCCCCGGAAATGCCCGCGCTGTCGAGCGTTTCACGCACAGCTTCCTCGTTCGTCTGCTGCACCAACGCGACTTCGACCCGAGTGCCCGACTTGAAGTCGATGCCGAGGTTGAGCTGCTTCGTCGCCAGGGACAGAGCGCCGACCAGCAGGATCACGCCGGAGATGGTGAAGAACCAGCGGCTCGCGCCCATGAAGTCGAAGTGCCAGCGAATCCCCTCTTTGGTCGCGCCCAGCGCCGCCGGTGAGCGCAGCAGGCGCGAGCGGCTCATCGCGCCCAGCAGCGCCTGGGTGAAGACGACCGCGGTCAGCAGCGAGACGATCGTGCCGACGCCGAGGACGAAGGCGAAGCCCTTGACCCCGGCCGTGGCAAGGACGAAGAGGACGAAGGCGGTGAGCAGGGTGACGACGTTGGCGTCGATGATCGTCGCGATTCCACGGCGATAGCCAGCGGAGATCGCGCTCGACATCGAGCGCCCGGCTCTCACCTCCTCCTTTATTCGCTCGAAGATGACGATGTTGGCGTCGGCGGTGACGCCGATCGTCAGCACCAGGCCGGCGATGCCCGGCAGGGTGAGGGTGATCGGGATCAGTTTGACCAGGGCGAAGAAGATCACCCCGTAAGCGGCCAGGGCGGTGACCGCCACCAGACCGAGGAAGCGGTAGAAGATCAGGAGGAAGAGGACGGTGAGGATGAGGCCGATCAGGCCGGCCTTGATGCCGTCGTGCAGCGCTTCCGATCCCAGCGTCGCCGAGACCTGCGACTGGCTGATCAGGTTGAGGTTGATCGGCAGTGCACCGCGCTGCAGGAAGCTGGCCAGGTCCTGGGCGTCTTCAATGCTGTTGAAGCCGCCGGAGATCTGGGCGCCGGTGCGACCGTCGATCCCGTCGGGGTTCTGGGCGAAGTTGATGATCGGCCGCGTCTTGACTTCGTTGTCGAGGACGACGGCGAAGTGGCCCGAGGTCTGTTCGGCCAGTTCTTCGCTGCTCGGCCCGATCGCCGAGGCCGCACCGCGCTGGGCGATCTGGCGGGTTACCTCCTGGAAGTTCTGACGACCGCTGTCGGTGAATTTGAAGGTGACGTTGGGCGCGCCGGATTCGTCGGTTTCCTGCTTCGGGCTGGTGATTTCAGTGCCCGAGAGGGCCGGATCGTCCTTCAGCGCAAACCAGCCCGGTTCGGCGTTTTCAAGCACCTGGCCATTGGCGTCACTGGGCTTTTCGGAGACGACGATCGTGCCCTGCGGGACCTTGAGCACCGTGCCTATGTTTTCCGGACGTTTCCTGCCACTGGGCGTGACGTAGAGGTCTTCTTTGGTGTACTCGGGCCCGTCGATCAGTTTGTGGTCTTTGTCCTTCGCGAACAGGTAGTAGGTGGCCGACGAACTGCATTTCGGGCAGTCGGGTTTCGGCTTCTGTTCGGCGGCCAATTTGACCGCCGCGTACTCGTTCGGGAAGGCGCCGGCGGCGATCAGCTGCTGGTTTTCACGCTTGGTCGGCAGGCGGCCGGCTTCCTGCCATTCTTTGGTCGCTTCGGCGAGCGGCCCTTTCGGCGGTTCCCGGCCCGGGTGACCGCCGATCAGGAACTCGCGCCCGATCAGGTTCGGTTCCCAGTCGAAGAAGAAGAGACGAGCCGGCTTGGTCGCGCATTCGGTCGCTTTGCCGACGCTGGTGGCGCCCGGGATGCCGACCTGGATCTGGTCGCTGCCAACCCGCGAGACTTCGATCTCCGAGACGCCGAGCTGATCGCAGCCGGAGCGGATGATGTCGACGGCCTTTTCCATCGAGCCGTTGTCGAGCGTCGGCTGCTGCGGCGTCGGCCGTCCCTGCAGAACCAGCTGCACGCCGCCCTTGAGGTCGAGGCCCAGCTTCGTCGGCTTGTTGGCGATGACGATGCCTGAGACGAGGATCAGGCCGAAGACAAAGAGCAGGACGAAGAGGTTGCGGCGCCTTTTGCCCATGCTGCTCTCAACCCTCCGGGGTGAGGACTATCAGCAGTCCCCCGTCGTCGTCATAGGCAGGAAAGACATCGGCAACCGCCTCCGCCGGTAGATCGCCCTCGGCGTTTACCGAGACGCGTTTACCGAGCGAGCGCACGCCCCACTCCAGCGAGGTCGCGATCGGGTCGGTGCTGCTGCCACCGTTGCCTTCGCGCGGTTCGTCGCCGCTTGCCTCGGCGCGCCATTCAAGGCCGAGAACCTCCTGCACCGGCCGGCCGATCACGTCCTCGTCGGTCAGCCCGGTCAGCTCGAAGCTGCCGCGCCCGGCGTCGATCACCCGCGCCTGCTGGTCGCAGACGAAAAAGGCCGCGTTTGGTGCCGGGTAGTAGTCGTCGAGCAGCTCGAAGACGAAGCCGAAGCCGCATTTCGAGCAGCCCTTCGGGCGCGCGCTGAACCCTGCGGTTCGCTCCGCGCTGACCTCCCTGTGGCCACAGTTGGGGCAAATGAAGAACGGCATCCCAGCAGCAGGTTACTGAGGGTCCGGCCGAATGTCCCTCGCGCACGTCTGGCGGCGGCGGAAACGGCGCGGCACCGCGTCCTCAGTCGGTCGAATAGTGCACGACTATTCGACCTCCTTGCGTCCTTGTTCCGCTTGCTCCGGCGCTCGCCAGTCGCACACGCGGAACATCCGGCCGGACCCTAGAAGAGGCTGTTCGCTCCTTCGGGCACCGGCAGGCCGAGGTGCTCATAGGCCCGAGGAGTGATCACCCGACCGCGTGGAGTGCGCTTTAGAAGGCCCTGTTGGAGCAGATATGGCTCGAGAACATCCTCGATCGTGTCGGCCTCCTCGCCGATCGCGACGGCCAGCGTCGAGAGGCCGACCGGGCCGCCGGAGAACTTGGTCGCGACGACGTCGAGCAGGGCGCGGTCGCTGCGGTCGAGGCCGCCGGCGTCGACCTCGAGCATCGCCAGCGCCGCATCGGCGACGACGGCATCGATCGTTCCCCGCTCTTTTACCTGGGCGAAATCCCGCACCCGCTTGAGCAAGCGGTTGGCGACGCGCGGAGTGCCGCGCGAGCGTTCGGCGATCGTCTGAGCGCCCTCGGAGTCGATCTCGACCCCGAGAATGCCGGCCGAGCGCATGATGATCTGGGCAAGGTGCTCGGGCCCGTAGTGCTCGAGGCGGTGTGAGAGTCCGAAACGGTCACGCAGGGGCGTCGTCAGCAGGCCGGCGCGGGTGGTGGCGCCGATCAGGGTGAACGGCGGCAGCGGCAGGGTGACGGTGCGGGCGCCGGCGCCCTGGCCGAGCACGACCGGCAGCTCGCCGTCCTCCATCGCCGGGTAGAGCGTCTCCTCGACCGCGCGGCCGAGGCGGTGGATCTCGTCGACGAAGAAGACGCTGCCGGGCTCCAGCGCGGTGAGGAAGGAGGCGACGTCGGCCTTGCGCTCCAGAGCCGGA
This sequence comes from uncultured Solirubrobacterales bacterium, assembly GCA_963732225.1. GTDB lineage: Bacteria > Actinomycetota > Thermoleophilia > Solirubrobacterales > 70-9 > VRUE01. The sequence continues at coordinate 58,851 of CAVSYR010000005.1, read as the reverse complement.
CCGGCGGTTTGGACCAACGGCACCCCCATCTCCTCGGCAACGATGTGGGCGAGCGAGGTCTTGCCGAGGCCGGGGGGCCCGGCGAGCAGCACGTGGTCGAGCGGCTCGTCGCGCCCGCGCGCCGCCTCGATGAAGATCGCCAGCTGCGCGGTGACCTGCTCCTGGTTGACGAAGTCGGCGAGGGTGCGTGGCCGCAGCGAGCGGTCGAGGTCCTCGTCGGGAACATCGGCCCTGGCGTCGTGCACCCGCACGTCGTCAGGGGGTGTCTCGTCACCCGGGGGAAAGGGGCCGTCGATCCCCGGCGTACGGATGCGATCGCTCATGCCTTGCTCCGCGAGGAGCCGGCTTTGCGCAGGGCGGCGGCGAGCAGCTGCTCGGCATCCTCACCGTCGATGCCTTCAAGTAGTTGCTCGGCCTCCAGCGGCGCGTAGCCGAGGTTGACCAGGCCATCGCGGGCGAGGCCGCGGGCGTCGCTGCCGTCCGCCGCCAGCCCGGTCACCTCGTCCTCCAGGGCGCCGGCGACCTTCTCGCGCAGCTCGACGATGATCCGCTCCGAGGTGCGCTTGCCGATGCCGGGAACCGCCTGAAAGCGTTTGGCATCGCCGGCGGCGATCGCCCGCAACAGTTCGCGCGCCGGTCCGCCGGAGAGCGCTGCCATCGCCACCTTGGGGCCGACGCCGCTGACCGAGATAAGCTCGCCGAAGAGATCTCGCTCCTCCTCGGAGGCGAAGCCGAAGAGGGCGAGTGAGTCCTCGCGGGAGATCAACTCGGCGTGAAGGAAGACCTCGCGGCCCGTCGCCGGCACCGCCTTCAGCGTCTCGGAGGAGACAGCAAGCCGGTAGCCAACGCCGCCGGCGTCGACGACGACGTGATCGGAGCGTCGCACCATCACTTCCCCGCGCACCGCGGCGATCATCCGGCCAGCCTTTGCGAGGCGGTTTCTTCGGCCGCCAGGGTCGCCGCTTCGCGCCCGGTCGCGCCGCCGTGGCAGATCGCCACCGCGAGCGCGTCGGCGGCGTGGTCGGGCGTCGGCGGCTCGGGCAGGCCGAGCAGGGTGCCGACCATCCGCTGCACCTGTTCCTTGCCGGCGCCGCCGGAGCCGCAGACGGACTTCTTGATCGCCTGCGGCGTGTAGGTGAAGCAGCGCACGTCGCGCTGGGCGGCGGCCAGCATCGCCGCGCCACTGGCCCGGCCGACGGCCATCGCCGAGTGCACGTTCTTGCCGAAGTAGAGGTCCTCGAGCGCCATCGCCGCCGGCTGGTGCCAATCGATCAGCTCCGCCAGCGAGCTGTGAATCCGCTCCAGGCGACGCTCCATCGGCAGCTCCGCCGAGGTTTCGACCACACCACCGTCGAGCGCAACCATGCGGCTGCCCTCGATCCGTACAACTCCAAAGCCCAGATTCGCTGCACCCGGGTCGATCCCCATCACAACTTGCATTGCAAGGGATTCTGGGACTAGCTCCGGATGCCTCCCTCAGGCGGCCGCCAGCTTCTCGATGATCTCGGCGGGGACGTCGAAGTTGGCGTGCACCTCGTTGACGTCGTCGTGCTCCTCCAGCGTGTCGACGAGTTTGAGTAGCCACTCGGCGTCGGTGCCCTTGACCATCACGGTGCTTTTCGGCTCCATCGTCACCTCGGCCGACTCGAGCTCGACCCCGCTGCCCTCGAGCGCCTCGCGCACGGCGCCGAGGTCGGCCGGCTCGCAGATCACCCGCAGCTGCTCGCCGTCCTCGCGCACGTCCTCGGCACCGGCGTCGATCGCGACGATCAGGTCATCTTCGCCGTAGCGACTGGCGTCGACGACGATGACGCCGCGTTTCTCGAAGATCCAGGCGACCGACCCGGGCTCACCGAGGTTGCCGTGGTGCTTGGTGAAGGCGTGGCGAACGTCGGCGCTGGTGCGGTTGCGATTGTCGGTCAGGGCGTCGACCAGGATCGCCGCACCGCCCGGGCCGTAGCCCTCGAAGAGGACCTGCTCGATCGCGTCGGCGTCGGTTCCGACACCCGAGCCGCGGTCAATCGCCCGCTGGATGTTTTCCTTCGGCATCGAGGCGTCGCGGGCCTTTTGCACCGCGGTCGCCAGGGGCGTGTTGGAGTCGGGGTCAGGCCCGCCATCGCGCGCTGCAACTGTGATTGCGCGGGCCAACTTGGTGAAGAGCTTGCCCCGCTTGGCGTCGGCGGCACCCTTCTTGTGCTTAATGGAAGACCACTTCGAGTGTCCAGACATAGCTGGCATTGTATGAGTGTGGAAATGGTCACCGAGTCGCACAGAGGTGGAGCGGCCAGGGGACTGGCCGCGAGCCTGATCTTCGTCGCGATGCTGCTGGTCGCGCTCTCGATCTGGACGGCAATCCCGCTGGGCTGGCTCTACATCGGCTCCAAGGTCTCCCACACCCAGTTCCCCAGCCAGGGTCCCTACTTCGTCGTCGCCGCCGGCATCGTCGTCTCGGTGCTCCTGGTGGCGTGGCTGATCGGTCGCCTCAACCGCCTCTACATCGGCGTCACCGGCACCAATCAACTGGCGCCGATGCGTCCCACCTGGCTCAAGAGCATGCGCGACTCCTCCCCCCGCGCCGGCGGCACCACCGTGGTCGAGGCAGTCCTAATGGGCTCCGTTCTACTAGCCGGCGCGACCCTGACGGTCTGGTTCTTCCTCCTAGCGGGATCGCCAATCCCGAACCAATAGCGCTTCGTCGTCTGCCTCAGACGACAAACTTGCCGTTTTCCTGCATCACGATCCCGTCCACTTCGAGCTTGCCGCCGAGCCGCAGGTCGCAGACCAGGTCGGTGTGGACGGCTGAGTCGTTGACGCCACCCGACTCCGGGTAGGACTTGCCGACCGCCATGTGGACGGTGCCGCCGATCTTCTCGTCGAGCAGGACCTCGAGCGTGCCGCGGTCGATCGCGTAGTTGGTGCCGATGCCGAGCTCGCCGAGGCGGCGGGCGCCCTCGTCGGTATCGAGCAGCTGGATCAGGAACTCCTCGCCGCGCTCGGCGCTGGCGTCGACGACCTTGCCGGCCTCGAAGCGCAGGCGCACTCCGGAGACCTCGCGGCCGGCGATCACCGCCGGCAGGTGGAAGGTCACCTCGCCCTCGACCGAGTCCTCGACCGGGCCGGTGAAGAACTCGCCGTCGGGCATGTTGTGGTCGCCGACGCAGGGGATGAAGGTGCGACCGGCAATGCCGAGCTTGATGTCGGTGCCGGGAGCGGTGACCCGCACCTCCTCTTGGCCCTGGATCCACTCGGCCAGGCGTTCGCACTCGGACGAAGCGCGCTTCCAGGCCGTCAGCGGATCGGGATCGTCGGCGAGGCAGGCACCGAAGTAGAAGTCCTCATAGGCGGCGAGGCTCATCTCGGCCTCTGAGGCATAAGCATTGGTCGGGAATAGCGTGTAACACCAGCGGAAGTCACCAGCGGCGCTGCGCTCCATCATCCGGTTCAGCACCGGGCCGGTCGCGGTCTGGCGGCGGGTCTGGCGCTCGGGCGGGATTTTCGAGAGTTCGCGTGTGTTGGCGCTGGCGCCGACGCCGATCCGCACGTCGGCGTTGTCGACCGTCCACTCCATCAGCGGCGAGACCCACTCCAGCTGCTCGTCGCTGGCGTTTTCGTAGTAGATCGCCGCCAGCCCGTCGAGGCCGACGTTGATGATCGGGTGGGCTCCCGCCTTCAGCACCTCTTCGTAGATCGCCCGCAACAGGGGCTCGGCGCCAACCTCGCCATCGATCGAGACCACCTCGCCCGCTTTTACCTTGGTCGAGTAGCCGACCAGGATCTTCGCCAGGTTCTCCGCTCTGGGGTCTCTCACGTCTCCGCCTCCTCGTGCTCCCGCTCGCGGGCGCTTGTAGTCATGGCCATGAAAAGTGCGTGCATTCGCGAATCGTCGGTCAGCTCGGGATGAAAGGCGCAGGCGAGCACCCGGCCCTCGCGAATCGCCACCGGGTGCCCCTCGTAGGAGGCGAGCACCTCGACCGCATCGCCACAGCGCTCGATCCAGGGCGCGCGGATGAAGACCGCGCGCAGCGGCTCGTCGCCGATTCCGGCGATCTCGAGGTCCGCCTCAAAGCTCTGCAGCTGCCGGCCGAAGGCGTTGCGGGCGGCGCTGGCGTCAATCAGGCCGAGGTGCTCACGGTCGCAGACGATCATCCCGGCACAGGTGCCGAAGATCGTCCCGCCGGCGCCGTGCAGAGCGCGGATCGGCTCCGCCAGCCCCGCCGAGGAGATTCCCATCGAGATCGTCGTGCTCTCGCCGCCCGGGATCACGAGCCCGTCAAGGTCCTCGAGATCAGCCGGGAGCCTCACTTCCGCGACTCCTGCTCCCAGCTTGCCCAGCACTTCGCAGTGCGCTTCGAAGCCTCCCTGGATGGCGAGCACGCCGAGGCGCAGCTCAGGCACCGCGGTCTTGGAGCAGCGCGTCGGCGGCCGCGAGGTCGGCGATCTCGAGTCCCGGCATCGCGTCGCCGAGGCCGATCGAGGCAGCCGCCACCCGCTCGGGATCGTTGAAGTGCGTTGTCGCCTCGACGATCGCCTTGGCCATCCGCTCCGGGTCGCCACTCTTGAAGATCCCCGAGCCAACGAAGTTGCCCTCGGCGCCGAGCTGCATCATCAGCGCCGCGTCGGCCGGCGTAGCGATGCCGCCGGCGCAAAAGAGCGGCACCGGCAGGCGGCCGCGCTCAGCCACCTCGTGGACGACTTCGAGCGGCGCCTGGTGCTCCTTGGCGGCGCCGGCGAGCTCCTCGCGGCCGAGTTGGGCCAGCCGCCTGATTCCAGAAGTGATTTCGCGCATGTGGCGGACCGCCTCGACCACGTTGCCGGTGCCGGCCTCGCCCTTGGAGCGGATCATCGCCGCGCCCTCGCCGACCCGGCGCAGCGCCTCGCCGAGGTTGGTGGCGCCGCAGACAAAGGGCACGTCGAAGGCGAGCTTGTCGATGTGATGGCGCTCGTCGGCCGGGGTCAGCACCTCGGACTCGTCGATGTAGTCGACTTCCAGCGATTCCAGGACCTGGGCCTCGGCGAAGTGGCCGATCCGCGCCTTGGCCATGACCGGGATCGTCACCGCCCCCTGGATTCCCTTGATCATCGCCGGGTCGGACATGCGGGCAACGCCACCGTCCCGGCGGATGTCGGCCGGAACCCGCTCCAAAGCCATAACGGCGCAAGCGCCGGCGTCCTCGGCAATCCGTGCCTGCTCAGGCGTGACCACGTCCATAATCACGCCGCCCTTAAGCATCTCGGCCAGGCCGGTCTTGACTCGGAAAGTCGCTCGCTCGCTCACCAACCGCATATTACGTGGACGAGCCGCTGGCCCGTCGCGCCTGGCGCTACTTCAGCTTGTAAGCGCGGATGCGATCTTTGTGCGTGTCTTCGTCGCGGGCGTAGAGGCCGTGGGCCAAAGCCTGGACGAGAGCCATCAGCGCGGTGTTCGAGCGGGCGAAGGAGGGGCTGTTCGACGAGTAGTAGAGGGTCAGCTCGGCGTGCTCCCCCACCTCTGACATCGAGGCGTCGGAAACGGCGAGGGTGCGGGCGCCGCGATGCACAGCGAGCTTCATTGCCCGCAGCAGCAGCGGGTGCGCACGGCCGGAGGAAAGGATGATGACGAGTGTTTCTTCGTCGATCCTGCCCAAGCGCTGCAGTGACTCGCCGCCGGTGCTGGCAACGATTTCGGCGCGAATGTCGAGCAGGCTGAGGGTGTGACGCAGGTAACTTGCGAAGAAGGCCATCTGATCGACGCCGACGATCACCACGCGCTGGGCTTCGGCGAGGGCGGCGACGGCGCCGTCGACCTGCTCCCGGGTCAGCTTGCGCGCGGTTTCCTCGAGGTTGGCGTAGTCGGCTCCCAGCGAGCCCTCCAGCTCGGAGTGGTCGAAGGAGAAGAGAGCGCCGGAGTTGGCCGCGCTTGCCGCCGCGGCACCCGCCGTGCGGTACTCCTCGATCGCCGCCTGCTGAAGCTCGGGGTAACCCTCGAAGCCGAGGGCCTGGGAGAAGCGCACAACCGTCGACGACGAGGTGCTCGCCCTCCGGGCCAACTCCTCGGCGGTGAGGAAGGCTGCCTCGTCGAGGTGATCGACGATGTAGCGGGCGACGTCTTTCTGCGAGCGCGAGAACTCTTCGAAGCGCTCCTGGATGTACTCGGAAAGGCTCTTGAGGCTGGGGACAGTGCTGGTGGGGGTCTTGGTCGCAGTCTTGGTCACGGCGTCCAATTCGTCGGACCCCGTGCTTTCCCTTCCGGCAATCTGGTTGGATGGGTTCTGCGATGACACTCGAGCAGGCGCTGCGCCTCACCAACCGCAACATGATCGCCTTCGATCTCGCCCTTGGCAGCGGCGCCCTCTTCGCCCCCGCGGCGACGCTGCGGCTGATCGGCCACGAGCACCCCTCGCCCGATGCGGAACACCTCTTTCGCCGCTGCGCGCCAATCTGGCTCACCTTTGCCGCTGCCCACGCGATCGCCGAGGTTCGCGGCGAGCAACGCGACTGGTGGGCGCTGGCCTGGTTGCGCGGCACCGAGATCGCCACCGATGCACTTTGGGCCGAGTCCCCCGCTGTCAGCCGGCCAGGAGCCAAACTCGGTCTTCGTTTCGCGGGCGTCGCCAATCTGGCGATGGCCGCTGGCTTCGCCTGGCTATCGAGGAAGTAAGCCGTGGCCGACCTCTCGGGGTTGCCAGACAAACGCTGGAGCCTGCGCGGCATCACCGAAGAGGGCGATGAGGCCTGGCTGATCCGCGGCATCTCGCGCAAGCTCTACCGCTGTCCCGCCTGTCACGGTGAGATCGAGATCGGCAGCGAGCACGTCGTCGTCCAGTACGTCTTCCGCCTCGGGGGCACCGAACACCATCACTGGCACCGCCGCTGCGCCGAAGAACTGCTGATCGGCGAGCTCAGTGACGTGCGGCGAGTGCCGACCTCCGAGTCGGCGCAGGCGAAGCTCGAGCGGCGCGGCAAGTACCCCTCCGGCCGCCGGCGCCATCGCTGACGCGTGCGCCGCTCTCGCTCCCTGCTCTCGATCTACGCCCGCATCGGGCGCACCTACTGGCGCTGGGCGCCCTCGCTGTTGCTGCTCGCCGTCGTCGTCTTCGTGCCGCTGGGCGCGATCCACGCGCTGACGCTCGAAGCCCACATCGGCTCGTTCGACCTGGGCGGCGGGCTGCACCTGCTCGCGATCGCCGGCGCTGTGCTGGCGCTCGCCGCCACCGGCCTGGTCGGCGAGGTCTTCTACACCGGCGCGGTATCGATCCTGCTCACCCACCCCCACGACGGGCAAGCGCCGTCCCTGCGCGAAATCGCCGGGATGGTCAAGTACGGCCCGCTGATTGCGATCGACCTGCTCTACGGCTTCGGCGTCGCCATCGGGCTCATCCTCTTCTTCTTCCCCGGCGTCCTCGTCTTCGTCTGGCTCGGGCTGACCGCTCCGGTGGTCGAGATCGAGCACCGGGGCATCCGCGCCGCCTTCCGGCGCAGCGTCGAACTGGTGCGGCACAAATTCTGGATCGTCGCCCTCGTCTTGATCCCGATCGAGATCGCCGGCGATGCCCTGACCAACCTCGCCACCGAGGCCACCCACGGGATCGTCGGCAGCGAATTCATCTGCGAGTGGCTCGCCGACGTGCTCTCGAACATCGCCTTCACCCCGTTCTACGCGGTGGCGGCGGTACTGCTCACCGTCGACCTGATTCGCGAAAAGGGTGGTGGCGTCAAGCTGCGCTCGGCGCCACCCTCCTAGTCGCGACCCGCTTAGCCGGTCTGCGTCATCAGCCCGATCGCGTGCCCCTCTGGATCGGTGAAGAGCGCGATCTGGCCGCTGGGAATGTCCATCGGCCCCATCACCTTTGTGCCGCCCAGCGACTCGGCCTTCGCCAGCGAGGCCTCGATGTCATCGACCCGGACGTAGAAGGTGACATGACCGGCGTCACCATTCGGCGCCGCGCCGATCCCGCCCGGGATTCCCTCCTCGCCACCGGCATCGATCATCGAGTAGGACGGCATCGCCTCCATATCGGTGATCTGCCAGTCGAACAGCTGCGAGTAGAAGCCCTTCAGCGCCTGCTGGTCCTTGCCGGCAACTTCGAACCACATCGTTGGATTACCCATCTGTCACTGCCTCCTCGGTGTCGCTTTTCAAAGTCTCAGTCGCCGACGTCGACCGCATCGGCGTCCTGCCAGGGGTCGGCACCGGGGTCGGCACCGGTTGCAACGACGGTGAGCCGCTCGGCGTAATGGCGCCAGCCGTGGCCGTGGCGCTCGGCGGACTCGGCACTAGGCAGGTCGCTGTGGATCAGGCGGAGCTGCGTTCCCTCCCCATCACGGACAAGCAGAACTTCGACCGTGCTGCCGCCGGGGGCAACGGTCGGCTCCTCGCCCTCCCAGCCCCAGGTGAAGACAATCCGGTCGGGTCGTTCAACCGCGACGTACTCGCCGCGGGCGATATCGCGCCCGTTGATGTCGCAGCGCAGCGTGCCGCCGGCCCTTGGGTCCAGCTCGGCCGAGCGACCCATCCACTGAATCATCTTGTCGGGGTCGGTGAAAAAATCGAAAACGGTCTCAGGACTTGCCGCGATTCGAATCTCGACCTCTGCCGCGGTGTCCGTCTTTGGGCTTGCCACGCTTGTCCCTCCTCTGCTGCTCCAGCTCGGCGGCGAGCCTCAGCCGCTCGAGACGATCGGTCCAGAACTCGTTCAAGAAGTCGCGCAACCCGGCCAGGGCCTCGGGCTGGGCGCGGTAGAGGCGGCGCGTTCCATCGCGCCGCTCGCTGAGCAGGCCGGCCTCACGCAGGGCCGCCAGATGCTGGGAGACCGCCGGCCGGGACACGTCGAAGTGCGAGGCGATCTCCCCGGCGCTGAGCTCATCGTCGCGGACCAGGGTGAGGATCTCGCGCCGGCGGGGCGCGGCCAAGGCCCGTGCCACCAAGTCCATCTCGTCGGTCGCTCCGCTCTTCACCGGAGTTATTTAAGCAGATTCTTACGTAAGAAAACTCTTACGCACCCATCGCCTTGATTACCAAGCGCTTGGGGCGACCGCCGTCGAACTCGCAGTAGAAGACCTGCTGCCAGGGACCGAGGTCGAGGCGCCCCGCAGTGACCGGCACGATCGCCTGGTGGTGGACGAGCAGGTTCTTCAGGTGGGCGTCGCCGTTGTCCTCACCGCCACGGTGGTGGCGGTAGTCGCCCTCGTCGGGAGACAACTCCGCGGCAACTTCGTTCGAGGCCGGTTTCCAGCTCGGCGGCGCCACCTTGTCGAGCCATTCGAGCACGTCCTCGTGCAGGCCAGGCTCGTCGTCATTGACCCAGACACCCGCGGTGATGTGCATCGCCGAGACCAGCACCATCCCCTCCTCGATCCCGGCCTCGTCAACCGCCGCCTGCACCTCTTCGGTGATGCGAATCAGCTCACGCCGCTGCGTGGTGTTGAAGGTCATGTAGGTGGTGTGGGTTTTCATCCAGCGCTCCTCGCTCAGCTGCGGTTGGGGCTGCAGGCATGAAGGCCGATTTCGCGCGCCAAGTCGTAGCGCTTTCCGGCTTCGGCGTCCCGACGTTCGCGAGCTGCAAGATAGGCGCCGGCATCGCCCGCTTCGGCTGCCGTCAGCGCTTGCCGATCATTGAGCATGACCCGTTCCTGGGTCTTGACGTAGCCCTCGAACGCGGCTTCGAGGCTAGGCGGGGGAACGAGCTTGCGGAAGCGGAGCACCGCGCGTTGCGAGATGCCCGCCAGGGTGGTCGCGTAGGCGACATCGGGGCTTTCTTCAAGTTCCGCGGAGAAGACGCTCTTGTAGCTGTTCTGACTCGCTTCGCAAATCGCGTCGGCCCGATTGATCAGCTCGGACTCGGTCAGCGCTTGGGGCTTGGGTTTCGCCTTCGGTGCCTGCTTGGCCGAGTTGGTCGCTTCCGAGGCCGTGGTTCCCGTCGTGTCGGAGCCCGATCCCCCACCGCCGCTGACCAGGACCACCACTACGACCACGGCCACCAGGAGCGCGGCGATGCCGCCGATCAAGGCCCAGCGGCGGTTAGTGCCTCCGGCGCCGTTGGGCTCGGTGGCGACCTGCCTCGAGACCCGCGTCTCCTCCACTGGCGTGGAGATCGTCTCGGCAGTTTGCGTTGCCGCCGCACCGGTGGCGACGGTGCGCTCCGGGGCCGGCGGGCGCTCGCCCCGCAACGCTGCCTGCGCGGCCCTACCCAGGTCCCCCGCCGAGGGATAGCGGTCATCGGGGCTCTTCGACATCGCCCTGATCACGACGTCGTCGAGCGCCATCGAGACCTCGGGCACGTAGAGCGAGGGGGCCGGCGGGGGATCGTTGAGGTGGGCGAAGAGGCGCGCAGCGTCGCCGTCCTTGGGGAATGGCACCTCGCCGGTGAGCAGCTTGAAGAGCAGGCAACCGAGCGCGTAGACGTCGACGCGGGCGTCGATCGCGCCGCCGGAGATCTGCTCGGGCGCGACGTAATCGAGAGTGCCGACAAAGCGACCGGTCTGGGTCAGGCCCGACTCGGTGGCGACGTTGCGGGCGACGCCGAAGTCGGTGATGTAAGCGTGGTCGCCGCCATCGTCGCCGCTGAGCAGGACGTTGGCAGGCTTGACGTCGCGATGGATCAGCCCGGCGGTGTGGATCGCGTCCAGCCCGTTGCCGATCTGGGCGATCAGGTCGACGGCGACCTGTGGCGAGAGGCGTCCCTCGCGGACGAGGCGGCGAGCGAGGTCGGCACCGGCGACGTAGCGCATCGCGATGTAGGGCACGCCGGCCTCTTCGCCGGCGGCGTAGATCGGCACCACGTTTGGGTGCTCGATCGAGGCGGCGATCCTCGACTCCTCGGCAAAGCGACGGGCGAAGACCTCGTCGCTGGCGGCCTCGGGCGCGATCAGCTTCAGCGCCACCCGCCGCTCCAAACCCGGCTCGACCGCCAGGTAGAGGATCCCCATGCCGCCGCGGCCGAGGCGGCGCTCGACCCGGTAGCCGGCGAACTCGTCGCCGTCGGAGAGCTCGATTCCGCGAGCCGGCTCAACCATTCGCGAACCCTAGCCCGCCACCCCCGCCCAGGCCTTTAACCCGGACGCAACTCTCAGCTTCCTACACTGGACTTGACCATGCGACGCCTCGCCATCGCCGCCGTTCTCCTCGTCTGCCTGCCCGCAGGCGTCGCCGCGGCGCGCCAGTTCGTCCAACAGGGGACGCTGCGCGTCGCCTTTGAAGCAAAGCTCCTCCCCCATGCCCTGCCGCGCGAACGCAACGCACCGGTGACCGTGCACCTGGCCGGGGCGATTCGCACCACCGACGGCAGCACTCCGCCACAACTGCGTGAGATCTCGATCGCGATGAACCGGGCCGGGATCGTCTCGGTCGCCGGACTCCCCAGCTGCGGGGCTCCGATCTTGCAGCAGACAAGCACCGAAGCCGCGCTCGCGGTCTGCCGCAGCGCCCTGGTCGGCCGCGGCCACTTTGCCGCCAATGTGGACTTCAGCGGATCACCCGTCTTCCCGGCCCGCGGCACGGTGCTGATCTTCAACAGCTCGACCAAAGGGCACCCGGGCCTCCTGCTTCACCTCTACGGCTCGAGCCCAGTGCGCGCCGCCTTTGTCCTTCCCTTCAAGATCACTCGCAGCGCAAAAGGCAAGTTCGGCACGGTCTTCTCGACCCGCATACCCCGGCTCGCCTCGGACAAGGGCTACGTCACCGACATCGACCTGACGATCGGCCGCAAGTACCGCTACCGCGGCAGCCGGCACAGTTTCATCAGCGCCAGCTGTGCGGCGCCGGCTGGATTCAACATCGTTCCCTACGAACTGGCCAGAGCGACTTTCACCTTCGCCGATGACCAGAAACTGACCAGCAGGCTGCCGGGCGACTGCAAGGTCCGCTAAGTCGCCCGGCGCTCCGCGACGATCAGTTGCCGACGTTCTTTTCGGCTTCCTTGATCGCCGTTTCGGCTTCTTCCTTGCCCTTTTCGATGCCTTCTTCGGCTTCCTTCTTGGCGTTTTCGATCGTCTTGCTGGTCTGACCCTTGCCGTTTTCAACGCCCTTCTTCGCCGCTTCTTCAGCTTCGTCGAAGCCCTTCTTCACTTCTTCTTTGGCCTTTTCGATGCCCTTCTGGGCTTCTTCCGAGCCCTTTTCAATCCGATTCTGGGCTTCGGAGGAAATGCTGTCGGTCTTGTCGCTGCTCCCACAACCAGCGACGACGAACGCGACGACCCCGATCGCCAGCGCCAGCGGCAGCAGGCGCGCGATCCGTGCGCCCTTCCGATTCAAGCTCTCTCCTGACACATCAGCTCCTCTCAGTTGCAGTCAATGACGGCGATCTTCGCACCGCCGGCGGCGCGGGCGTAGTCAGCGCCGTTGACTAGGGTGCCGCCGGTGAGACGCCGGCTCGCGCGCATCGCACTCTGGCTGGGCGCGGTCGCGCTCCTACTCGGCCTGCTCGAGCTGCTGGGCGTACCGGCCTTCGATTGGATCAGCGACCTCCTCGACAAGGTCGGTGACGTGCCGCCCTGGGCGATCGTCTCCGGAGTGACGCTGGAGAGCGCCCAGACGAGTCTCGCCGCGCTCGCCTGGTACGGCATCCTGCGCGCGGCCCTGCCCAATGCCGTGATGCCGTTCCGGCTGATCCTCGCCTGCTACGCGGTGGCGGTCGCGCTCAACGGATTCCTGCCGGCCAACCTCGGCACCTTCGTGATGCTGGTGATGTTCACCACCCTGATCGCCGGCGCCACCTTCCCGCTCGTCGTCTCCGGCCTGATCGTCGAGAAGATCCCCTTCTCGGTCTTCAACGTCGCCCTTTACCTCTACCTCTTCCTCACCGTCAGCGGCTCGTTCTCGATCAAGCTCGGCTTCCTCGCCGATCACACCGGGCTGGTGGTCCTGCTCCTCGTCGGCGCGATCGTGCTCCTCATCCTGCTCGCCCGCATCTTCTGGGAGCGCTTGGCGAAACTGCGACGGCAGCTGATCAGCGGTGGCGCGATCCTGCGCTCGCCGCGCCGTGCTGCCACCCGCCTCTTCCTGCCGGTGCTGGGCAGCTACGCCGCCCGCCTCGCGATCGTCGCCGTCTTCCTCGGCGCCTACTCGATCCCGGTCACCTTCGAGAACGTCGCCACCGTCACCGCCTCGAACTCGGTCTCCAACAGCGTCTCCGCCACCCCCGGCGGGGTCGGCGTCACCCAGGCGATGAACTCGGCCGCGCTCTCGGGCGAGACCTCGGCCAAGACCGCGACTGCCTACTCGATCGGCCAGCAGCTGATCATCTCCGCCTGGGACGTGATCTTCGCGATCATCCTCGTCTCCTGGGTCTTCGGCTGGTCGGGAGGCAAGGAGCTGGTCGAGTCCTCCTACGGCGAGGCAAAGGAGCGCAGCCGCGAACTGAGGAAACGGCGGTCTGCCACCTCAGAGTCCTAGGCCGCCCACCCCCTCCTCATTCCAACCGAGGTGATGGGCCAGCTCGTGGCGCAGGGTCCGCTCAACCTGGCGGGCGAGCAGCTCGCGATCGTGGCCGAAATCGCGTTCGAGCGTGTCGCGGTAGATCACGATCCGGTCCTCGTAGCGTTCGTGCGCGACCCCGTCGCCGAAGTACTGACCGTAGGCGTGCACTTCGGCGCCAAGGTCGGAGACGATGACCGCGACCTTCGCCAGCACCGCCTGGAATTCGTCGGGCAGCCGGTCGATCGCCCGCGCAACCAGCGACTCGAAGTCCTCTGGCTCGCGGGCGTCAGGCATTCACCCAAGTGCTCTCAGACCAGTGAGCCGGCCAGATCGCGATCGATTTCGAGCAAGTAGGGGGCCACCTCGCCCTCGTAATCGGCTTTGCGCTCGGCCGACAGATCCTTCCAGCCGGTCACCGCGCCGCGGCAGTTGTCTGCTCCGCAAAGGCAGCCACCCGGAAAGTGCTCGATCGAGTAGTTGCGCATCGCGTAGTCGAAGGTGATCTCTTCGCCGCTGGCGATCGACTGTCGGGCAACGAAGTCACAGGCACCCGTCTCGTTCAACTCGACGCCGCAGTTGGGACTGCACGAGTGATTGACCTTGGGACCCAGCCCACCGTGGCGAGCCCAGCGGGTGCGACTGACCTGAGTCGCGTGCGAGTCGTTGTGGGCAACGTCGCCTTCGAGAAATCCGACCATCACCGTCTCACCAGCCTCAAAGCCACGAGTTGCGCGAACACCACCGCCCTTGCCGCCTTCGGGAGTACAAAGCTCATAGCCGACAGGATCCAAGGGACCGCCTCTCAATTGTTTGGGCACAGCGACGCTGCGCCTGCGATGACCTTAGTCCATCGCCAAATCGAGGCCACCGCCTTCGGGCGGTCAGCCCTAGGTGACGCGAGCAAGCATGAAGATCCCGAAGGTGACCGCGAGGACGGCGAATGACCAGAACCAGATCCTCGCGTAGGCCCCGATCACCCCATAGCTCCGCGGCCCCCTCCCCCTCGCTTCGCCCAGGTGCGCGGCATTGGCGAGTTCATCTATGTCCAAGTCCTCTTCCATCCCGGGCTCGGCCAGCAAGCGCCGAGCGAGATCGGCGTGTTCGGCTCGAACCATGACCCGCTGCGGGCTCCGCGGCGAGAGACCGACGCCGAGCTGCGGACCGTTTACGCCGGTCGCTTGCAGCAGGCTGGGCACGCCCTCGCTCTCGAGCAAACCCTGGACCATCTCGGCCTCGACCCGATTGGCGGCGAACATGACTTCGACCAAATCGGCGCCCGCAGGGCCATTCGGCACCCCGATGTCTCTCATGCGAGAAGCGTAGTGCGCCGATGATCCTCACCACGTGGCGCGCTGAATCAGACGGGTGTCATGCGCATTTGTGCAAAACGAAAGCCCGATTGAACGGCCCGGCGCTCGCCTCTTTTACCCAAGCGCCTCGGACGGTATGGCGTCCGCGGCAGTGAGCGTGCCGAGCAAGGTTCCGAGCAAAAGATCGCGGAGCTCCTCGCGAGAAAGATCACGGTGCTCGATCCAGTCCAGGCAGGCGCCGTCCATGAACCAGAGCCAGCCGTGCACGGCGGCGCGTGCCTTGGGTGGCGCGCCGTCCGGGTAGAGGCCTTCGAGAATCCGAGCGGCTGTTCTCGTCCGGACCCCTTCGACCAGCTCACGCACCTCGGGAACGCTGCCGAGGCTTTGCATCAGCTTGCTATAGGCAAGCGCGTTGTCGTCGATCAGCTCGAGGAACGCCTCGAGGCTTCCCCGCAGCTGGTCGAACGGCGGAAGGTCTGGGTCGGGCTCCGTCCGCGCCCGCAGCTCAGCCGCAGCCTGGGCGAGCGTCGCCTCGAAGAACGCCTGCTTGCTCGGGAAGTAGTGGTAGAGCAGCGGCTTGGAGATCCCCACCCGGCGGGCGATCTCGCGCATCGAGAGCTCGTCATAGGAGTGGCTGGCAAACAACTCGGCGCCGCGCTCGAGCAACTGGCGGCGTCGGTCATCGGCCTGAAGCCGTCGGTACGCAGGGCGAGTCATGTGGCGCATTGTAGCTGCTTGTTGACCATCGGTTGACAAGTTTGTTAGTTTGTTGACCATCGGTCAGTAAACAACGCGAGAAGGGGAGGTAGCCATGACCGAAAGAGGAGTCGAAAACCGCCTGGAGTCGAATGAACGACGGCTGGCAGATCTGACGAACCGGCTTGAGCGGATGGAGCGCCGGGTCTTCCCGTCCACCGCAACCCCGTTGCCACCCCTGCAGCACACACCCGCCGCCCGCCCCGCTGCGGCCCCCGCGCGACCGGCGTCGCCCAGGACCGGGCCCGAGCGCCCACAGCGCGGCCTCGAGGAGATCCTCGGCGGTCGCGTCCTCGCCTGGATCGGCGGTGTCGCGATCCTGCTTGGAATCGTCTTCCTGCTCGGGATCGCGATCGACCGGGGCTGGATCGACGAGACGATGCGCACCGTCCTCGGCCTCGTCGGCTCAACCTCCCTCCTACTCGCCGGAGTCTGGCTCTACGAGCGCAAGGGGCGCACCGAGGCGGCGCTGGCAGCCGTCGCGAGCGCCCTCTCCGGCCTCTACACGACAGTCCTGGTCGGAACGCAGATATATGACCTGATTCCGGCAGGGGCCGGCCTTGCCTGCGCCGGCCTGGTCGGGTTGGTCGGCGTGGTGCTCGCGGTTCGCTGGAAATCGATGATCGTCGCCGCGATCGGGATCCTCGGCGCGCTGCTGGCGCCGATCCTGGTCGGCGCCGGAGCCTCCGGTCTTTCCCTCGCCTTCATGGCGATTGCCCTGACGGCTGCCGTCGGGGTCCTGCTCTGGCAGCGGTGGAACGAGCTCTCGCTTGGAGCCTTCGTGATCTCGGCGCCACAGCTTCTGATCTGGTTTGCCGACAACTACGACGAGAGATTGATCGCCTCACTGGGCGTGCTGGTTGGTTTTGGGGCGCTTTACGTTGTCGCCGCGATCGGCTACGAGCTGCGACCCCGAACCCCGGACGAGCTTCCGGTCGCGTCCTGGCTCCTGCTGCTCGCCAACGTAGTCGTGATTGCCGGCACCGGCTACTACGGCCTCAGCGAAACCGGGCATCCGAATGCCGCCGTCGCGTGGCTTCTTGGGCTTGCCGCGAGCCACATCCTGCTTGGTGCATTTGCGCTCCGCCGGGCGATCAACCGCGAGATCGGTCAGCTGCTCCTCGCCGTCGGCCTCGGCCTCTCGGCACTCGGCTTCGCCGACGCCCTCGACGGCCCCGCCCTCGTGATCGGCTGGGCAATACAGGCTGCCGCGCTTGCGCACCTGGCAAGCCGCGCAAGCAGGGAGCCAAAACCTTACGGCTCAAACGCCGAGCGCCTCCTGATTGCGGCGGGCACGTACTTCGGCCTTGCCCTCGGGCACGTGCTCGCCTTCGAAGCGCCACCCGGAGCGATCTTCTCCGGCGTCGACGATCTCGCCGGCGCGCTCGTCGGTCTCGGCGTCTGCGCCGCCGTTGCGTTCTACGGCCGGTTCACCCTGCGCGACTTCGGCCCCCGAGTGGTCCAAGCATGCGAAGGCATGGGCGCTGCCGCGCTCGTCTACCTCGCCTCGGTAGCGATCGTCGACACGGTCGGAGTTACCGACTCGGGGGATTCACGACAGATGGGCCAGGTCCTGCTCTCGGCCTTCTGGACGCTGACCGGCCTCGGCGCGGTCGTCTACGGGCTGCTGCGCGATGTCAAGCACCTCCGCCTCGGCGGACTGGCGCTGCTCGCGCTCGCTATCACCAAGGTCTACACCTACGACATGGCCGAGCTCGACGAGCTCTCGCGGGTGCTCTCCTTCATCGCGCTCGGGGTGCTTCTGCTCGTCGGCGCCTTCGCCTACCAGCGGATCCAGGTCGGCGTGAGCGGCGACGCCGAGGAGGTGGCCCGATGAGACGCATCGCCCTCTCCATTGCCCTGCTCATGTCGCTTGCCACCGGCGTCCAGTCGGCCGCCGCGGCCGAGGTCGACCAGGCCGACTTCCGCTACGCGCGGCCACTGCTCGCGGAACCCGACGGTAAGCCCGTCCTGGTCGAGCCCGACGGGGCGCTTTTCGAGCACTCGCAACCCGGCTTCGCCGACCTGCGGATCGCAGACGCGCGCGGGCGCGAGGTGCCCTGGCGATCAGCCCGAAGCGGCCAGAGCGCCGCACCCGAGGCGGTGCCTGTTCTGAACAACGGCCGCCAGGGGCGCTTCGCCGTCGCCCTCCTCGACCTCGGGGCGCAGCGGAGGGTCCGCAACCGCGTTGCTCTCGAGATCCCGGACCGGGGCTTCGTCGGTCGCGCGACAGTCCTTGGAGCCAACGATCGAGATGGCCCGTTCACGCGGCTCTCGACAACCGGGATCTACGATGCCCGCGGGGCGCAGCCGGCGCGGAGCACGGTCGCCGTCTTCCCGCCGAGCGACTTCCGCTACCTGCTGATCAGAGCCCGCGGGGTCAGCCGCATCACCGGCGCGAGTGTTTCGGGCGCCGGCGAGCGACCGCGGCTCGTGCGGCGCGCTCCCAGGTCGATATCGCTGCGCCAGGACGGGAGACGCACGATCGTCACCCTCGATCTTGGATTCCGCGACGTTCCCGTCGACGAGCTTCGAATCACCGCACGGACCGCGCGCTACGAGCGCCCCGTGGCGATCCTCGGCTCGAACTCTCGATCGCGATTCGTGCCGCTGGCCGCGGCCAGGATCTTCCGTTTCCCCGGCTCCGCCGCGGCGCCGATCCTAATCGGAGCGCATCACCGCTATATCCGGATCGAGATCGATAACGGCGATGACGCGCCGCTGCGCGAAATCGAAGTCTCAGCGTGGGGTCGCTCACGCGCTCTCCTGCTCGAGGGTGGCCACCCCTCTCCTTACACCGTCTATTCCGGAAGCTCGAACGTGAGCGCCCCCGACTATGACTTCGCTCGCCTGCCGATCAGCGCCCTCGGAATCGCACACGCCGTGCCGGGTCGACTGGGGCCCGAGCGCGAAAATCCGAGCTTCGAGCCGCCCCCGGACAGGCGCTCGTTCGCGGCGCGCAATCCAGGGCTCGTCACCGCTGCCCTCGCGCTGGCCGCTCTCGCCCTGGGTGCGGTCGGCCTGCTCGCACTGAGGAAGCGAGCATGAGTCCAGAAAAACCGATCTCACTGGAGGTGAATACAAACCTGATGTCTAACCGCTTCCGAGTAGCCATCATGCTGGCAACCGCGCTGGTGCTCGGCGCTGACGCCTACGGACACGCATTCAACATAAGCCCACCCGATGCCCTTCAAGGCATCTGGGACCACAGCAACTTGGTGATATACGGGCTCGCCATCCTCAGCGTGTTCCTGATCTATCGGTGGTGGGCTCTCCTCCCGGCAATTGCTCCCGCCGCCGTCACCGTCTATCTCTACAACATGACCGACTATGTGCCACCTTGGCGCGAAGAGTCCATCGGCCCATCCAGCTTCTCCGACCAGCCTGCTCTCTATGTCTTGTTCGTGCTTGCCGGAATCGCGCTGGAGGCAGCATTCCTTTCCGTCGGCTTGCTGTTGCGCGCAGTATGGGAGTGGGTTCGCTCTAAGCGTCGCGAAAGTTCGTTGCCTGACTCTGTATAGCGGGCCGCGCAGCTCGCAAAGAAGCTGTGCTGGCTATGCCCGAGTAAGTGGGCGGGAAGGACTCGAACCTTCGACCGACGGATTATGAGTCGAGCCGGAACCTGTCTATAGAGCCGAATCTGGCCCAGGAGAGCGAATCACGTCCAAGGAGTTCCGCTGAGTTCGGTGGAGTCGGGGACCAATTTCGGGACCAAGTTTCGGCGCGCATCAGTCGAGCATCTCGCACTGTCGCTTCCACGCGAGAGCAGTAACCGCGCCGAGCTCCCGTTTACTGGGTTGCATGAAAAGGAGAAGCGGCTGACGCATTGTTAGAACCATCGCGGACGCGCGCTGGGGTGGCTCGGCTCTTGTGTCAGGATCAGCGCATGGCGAATAAATCGGTCGCGGACCAACTCCGCAAGCTCGGCGTAAAGAATGTAAATGTCCTTGTGCAGATGGCCGAGCGCGGCCAGCTCCTCGCCCTGAGGTGCGAGATGCCGCAGTGCTACTACCACAAGGGGCGCAGCGAGTTCGATCCGGTCGGGACGCCGGGCAATAAGTGGACGCCCTCGCGCGACCACTACCCGATCCTTAAGTCGGCCGGCGGGAAGCTCGTCCCCGAGAACGTTCGCCTGTCCCACACCTGGTGCAACAACCGGGACTACGGATGGCGGACGCAGATCCGGACGCTGCTCGCGAAAGGCAAGTCCCTCGCCGAGATCGCCGAGACCCTGAACCGCAAGGATGTTCCCCCGGCCCACGGCACGAACCGATGGACGGCCGCCATGGTGCGCAAGGCCTACGTGTCCTAGTTCGGGTTAGGTGCTGGGTGCCGCTTTGCGCGAAAAGAGACACCGAGCGACGACGGTGCGTCCTATGGGGCGGGAAGGACTCGAACCTTCGACCGACGGATTATGAGTCCGCTGCTCTAACCAACTGAGCTACCGCCCCGTTGGCTGGGGAGGGTAGCGCTAGGCGCTGAAGAGCTGCGCCAGGGAGCGGCCGACGTCGGGGGGCTCCTCTTCGCCTTTGGCCGCGGCTGCGGCGCCCTCGGATATTGCTTTGGCAGCGTCGGCGATCTGGTGGGTGCGGCCGCCGCGGATCGAGCCGGTCTTCTTCGCTTCGGCGAGGTCGGATTCCATCAGGCCGGCCAGCTCGGCGAGGCGCCGCAGGCCGATCACGCCAGCGGCGCCGCGCAGGGCGTGGGCCTCGATCCGCATCGTCTCGAAGTCGGTGGTCTCTGTGGCCAGGCCGGCCGCGATCACGTCGCAGCGGCGTTTTGCCTCCTCGGCGAAGGAGGCCAGCAGCTCAGCATCGGGGCTTGGGCTCGTCTTCTCACTCATTCTGCGGTCAGTCCCTTCACCACGCTGGTCAGTTCTTCGACGCCGAAGGCGCCCTCGATCACGTTCTTGATCCTTCCATCTCGGCCGATCGCGAACAACCACGGCTCACTGGGCAGGTGGAAGGCGCGCACCTGGGGGCGCACATCCTTGCTCGGGTCGTTGTCGTTGTAGATCTCCATATGGATGAAAGCGGCCTTGTCGCCGTAGAGCTGCTTGAGCTGCTCGGCGACGTCGACAACCGGCCCACAGACGCGGCTCTGGCAAAACTGCGGCGTGGCGAACAGCAAGACGATTGGTTCCTTGCCGTAGACATCCGCGTAATCGACTTCGTGCTGCGTGTCCGGCGGGATGCGGGTGGTGATTTTGGAGAGGTCGTTGCCGACGTCGGCGGGCGTCGGCGTGTGAATCAACGGCGCTTTCTCCCCCACCCGCGGGATCTTGGTGTAGGTACCGACGACCGCGCTCGGCAGCAGCGATCCCGTTGTTTCGCCGTCCTTTTTGATCAGCGCCGCGATGCGCCACTCGCCGTTGCTCGGGAAGTCGACATTGGTCGAGTAGACAACCGTGGCGGCGTTGGGATCGCTGGTCGTGGTCTGGGCACGAAAGGCGGGCTCGGTCTGCAGGCTTTCGATCTTGGCCGGGAAGGGACCAACCGCCGGCTCGTCCAAGGCCTTTTCTTCGGCTTTCTTGGCGCTGGTGGAACCCGCTGGCGAGTCGAATCCACCGTTTGTGCCGGCCGCTTTGCCGGACGGCACCTTGGCGAAGTAGAGAGCGACATCGGCGTCTGGGACCTGCGTGCGATCGCGCTGGAAGACGCCGAAGGTGTAACGGTTCTCGCCCTTGTAGTAGACCAGCGCCGCCGGGGAGACGACCAGGTTCGAGGGCGCATCAGCGGTTTCAATCACCTGCTTGAGGCTCTTGCCCGTGGCGCTGGGGAACGAGCTCTTCGGCGGTGCGGGACGACTTTCGCCCGAGCCCGAGGAGCCGGTGGTCCCATCGGAGCCACCGCCGCAGCCCGACAGCGCAACCGCCGCGATGGCGAGCAGGCAGGCAAGAACAGCGAGGGCTCGGCGAGAGAGCATCGGCGGCATGTTATTCACGCCGCCGTCCCGGCCGTAGCGATCCCACGCGCCCTGGTGACGCGAGATAGGGTCAGCTGCGAAAGCTGTCGAGCGAAAAGGAGAGGGTCTTGGCGGAGCGAGCGGCATTGATCACCGGAGCGTCGAGCGGCATCGGGCTGGCGATTGCCCGCGTGCTCGGCGAGGAAGGCTACGCCCTGACCATCTCGGCGCGGCGTCCCGACAAGCTCGAGAGTGCCGCCGAGGGCCTCCGTGCCGACGGGATTGAGCTGCAGACGGTCGCCGCCAACATGACCGATGAGGACGAAGTGGTCGGCGTCTTCGCCAAGCACCGCGAGGCCTACGGCCGGCTCGACGTGCTGATGAACAACGCCGGCGTCGGCATCGGAGCGCCGATGGAGGAAATCCAGACCAAGCACTTGGACATGCAGCTCGGCGTCAACCTGCGCGCCCTGATCATCGGCACCCGCGAGGGCCTGCCGATGCTCAAACAGGCCGGTGCGGAGCACGGCAAGGCACTGATCGTCAACACCGCCTCGATCGCCGGCAAGGGCGGCCAGGCCTGGCTCTCGATCTACGCCGCGACCAAGGCCGCGGTGATCAACTTCACCCAGTCGACCCACCGCGAGGTGGGAGGCGGCGGCATCCAGTGCACGGCACTGGCGCCCGGCTTCGTTGACACGCCGATGACCGAGTTCGCCAAGGGCCAGGTCCCGGGCGAGGAAATGATTCGCCCCGAGGATCTCGGCGAGGCGGTCCGCTTCCTGCTGCACACCTCGCGCAACTGCCATGTGCCGGAGATCGTCTTCACGCGGCCGGGAGAGGGTCTCGATACCCCCTAGCGGGCGCAGTGCATTGACGGGCAGCGGAGGTGGCCTTCGCCTCCTGGTCGCGGCCTTCGGCGACCCGGGGCACGTCTTCCCGGCGATCGCGCTGGGCCGGGCGCTGCTTGGGCGTGGTCACGAGGTCACGATCGAGACCTGGGAGGAGCGGCGGGCCGCCGTCGAGGGCGCTGGACTTGGCTTTGCCGCGGCCGAGGAATACCGCATGTTCCCCCCGCCCGATCCCGACTCCGCCGAGGGTGAACACGCGGCAGAGGCGGCACGGGCGCTGCTGCCGCTGCTCGAGGAAATGCAACCGCACGTCGTCGTCAGCGACATCCTCACCCTGGCGCCGTCGCTGGCAGCCGAGAAGGCCGGCGTGCCCCTGGCGACCCTGATCCCCCACATCTACCCGGTGGTCGAGCCCGGCCTGCCCTTCTTCGCGATCGGCTTGAAGCCGCCGCGCACATCGCTGGGACGCGCTGTCTGGCGCACCGGACAGCGCGCCCTCAACATCGGCCTCGAGCACGGCCGGCGCGACCTCAACCGCCAGCGCCAGCGCCTCGACCTGCCGCCGGTCGAGCGCTTCCACGGCGGCATCAGTAGCGAGCTGGCGCTGGTCGCCACCTTCCCGCAGCTCGAGTACCCGCGCCAGTGGCCCACCGGGGTCGAGATCACCGGCCCGATGAGCTTCGAGATTCCGCACCCCGACATCGAGCTGCCCCCCGGCGAAGCGCCACTCGTCCTCGTCGCGCCCAGCACCGCGCACGACTCCGAAAACCACCTGGTCCGCACCGCGCTGGCGGCACTCGCGGACGAGCCGGTGCGGGTGGTCGCGACCACCAACCGCGTCGTCCCGCAGCGCCCGATCGAGGTCCCTGCCAACGCCGTCCTGGTCGACTGGCTCAGCTACAGCCAGCTGATGCCAATCGCCTCGCTGGTGATCTCCCACGGCGGCCACGGCACCGTCGCGCGCGCCCTCAGCGCGGGCACCCCGGTGCTGATCTGCCCGATCATCGGCGACATGAGCGAGACCGCGATGCGGGTCGACTGGGCCGGCTGCGGCCTCTCGATTCCTTGGCGCCTCTGCCAGCCCGCACCGCTGCGCTGGGCCGCGCAGCGCCTACTGGAGGACCGCTCGTTCGCCGCCCGCGCCGGCGAGCTGGCCGCCTGGGCCCGAGAGCACGACGGCGCCGAGCGTGGCGCCGAGCTGATCGAACAGCTGGGCCGCGCTCACACGCCCGCCTGAAGAAGCTCCGGGGGTGGGACTCGAACCCACAACCCCGCGATTAACAGTCGCGTGCTCTACCGATTGAGCTACCCCGGATCATTTCTGAGCTACCGAGCCAGCCGGCAGCTTGGCAACTCTAACGCGACTCGGTTGATGCCTGAATCCCCCTTACAGGCAGCACAGACCAAAAACCGAGCGCACTCTGCATCAGTCGCTATCGCCCATGGCGAACATTGCCGCGACACGCTGAAGGCTCATATCGTGCTCTCGTCTGACGATGCCCTCGCTCTTTTCGCTCTCCGGCGGCGTTGGCAACTCATGGTCAGCTGTTTCCGAGTCCCGGATCTTGGGCGCCTGGGTGCGCGGCGGGACCAAACCCTGAACCAGGTCTCCGTAGAAATCGGTCGCCTGCTTGCGAGTCTCAGCAACAAATGAGCCCTCTTTGCGGCCATCCTTTTTACCCATTGACTTAGCTAACGCAACGACGAACGACCGCGGCTCGCGCTTTGGATCGTCCTTGAGCAACAGAAGCTCTGGCGATCGGCGGCAATCCCGGAGCAGCTCGGACCTAGTCGCGCGCACGCGATTGAAGTTGACATCGATGCGTAGGTCATCCGGAGCCTCTCCGAGCTGTCGCAACAGCCAATTGATGCGCGTCTTGGGACGACCTTCCCTTGGAGCTGGCACCTCAACACTGGTCGTCACCTGGCGCGTTCGCAAGTTGGCCTCTATTCCGATCGGCCCCACCGCGTCAGGGACCTGAACAGATGAGGCAAATACCCCATCGCTCGCCAGTCTTTGCGTAGCCGTCAGCACCTGCTCTTCTGCGGTTCTACCGCGGGGCCGGAGATGCTTAACGTCCACCCCTAGTTCTTGACTCAAATGCAGACAGAGATACTCGACGAACTGCTCCCATCGAGCGCTAATCGTTTTCGCGTCGGGATCGTCTGCACGAAGAGTCTCGTTGCGCGCGCTTTCGCGGACTCGGACCCATGCTTGTCCCATACCCTCGAATCCAGCAGCACCGGACTTTTCGTCATCCAGATAACGAATTAGCTCGCCAAGGATCCATGCCTGATCGGGATCGGCTATTCCCCTAAAGCGATGCTGAACTATTGCCTCGGTAAGTACGTGCCACCACGAAAGGTGGCGGACAGTGAGGCCCTTTAATTTCAGCTTCCGAACGGAATACGGAAGCTCCTGTGAATCTCCACAAATTTGATTGGAGATCGTCAAGAAGCCATCGAAACCATGTTCGCGCGCAAGATCCAAGTACCGAGATACCTGATCGCTTTCCAAGGTCGCGCCATCGGTCTTGATCTCCACCAGGCAGCTCCATTGTTTCTGCCCCCGCTCGATCACGAGCGCGCCATCAGGGATATGGAGGCGCTCCTCGTCATCCTTGAATCGCAGCTCCGTAAAGGTCGAGATCTTGCCTTTGTGGGCTTTCATTCCGGCAAGCAAGGCATTGCAGAAGTCTGGGACCGCACTCATCACGGCAAGGAGCGCCGAGGCAGCTCGCTTCTCCTGCTCGCCCTGATTTCGGATTCCAGCTGTCGGCAATAGCCGTGCCGGCACCCACTCGTCTTGGATCTCCAAGGCTGCGTTACCCATAGGACTCCTCCCGTACCGATCAAAGGACGGGTGATTATTCGCTGACTGCTCCGCCGAACCTTCTAACCGCCGACGCGCTCGGCGTGGGCGATGCGCTGGACCAGGGCGGCGCGCTCCATGCTCAGGGCTGCGCGTCGCTGAGAGTCTTCGGCTTCTCCGGCGGCGGCGATCTCGGCCTCGATGCGGCGCTGCTCGAGCAGCAGGAAGTTGAGCTCCATCGCCTCGGGCGAGGCGGGCTCGTCGTGGGCGGTGATGATCAGTTCGGCGACCAGGCCGGAGAGCTCGGCGTCCTCGCGGGGGAGGTTGGAGGCGGGGTCCTGGGGGTTTTCGCGCAGCCACGCTGCCGCGCGGGAGCCGAGCCGGGTGAGGTGCTCGTCGGTCAGCTTGTCGAGATACGCCTTGCCCTCATCGGGAAGGGCGATGCACATCGCCAGCAGGGCGCGCTCGCGGCGCTCGCGTGAGGTCAGCTCGACCGTGCGGCGTGGCTGCGGTGCTGGACCACCGCGCGGCGCCTCGGGCTCGACCGGGCCGCCGCTGAGCGGCTGCGCCGCAACCACCCGGCCCATCACCATCGCCGGCTCCAGATCGAGCCGCTCGGCCACCCGCCGCACCAGGTCGTCGCGGCTGGCGCTCTCCCCCAGCCCGGCCATGATCGGCGCCACCTCGGCGAGGGCACGATCGCGCTCGGCCGGCGAGGAGACGTCGGTGCGAGCGAGGACGAGGTCAACCTGGAAGGCGGTCAGCTCGACCGCGCCGTCGAGCAGGGCGCGGAAGCGCTCGGCCCCGCCCTCCGCGGCCATCATCTCGGCCGGGTCCTCCCCGGCTGGCATCGCGGCGACGCGCAGGCGCATCTTGCGCCCGGCCGCGACCCGCTGTGCCCGCAGCATCGCCTCCTGCCCGGCGGAGTCGGCGTCGAGCGCCAGGATCACCTCGTCGACCATCCCGGAAAGCGAGGCGACCTGCTCGTCGGTGATCGCCGTGCCCATCACCCCGACCGCCTCCTCGATCCCGGCCTGATGGAGGGCGAGCACGTCGGTGTAGCCCTCGACCACCACCGCCCTGCCCTCCTTGGCGATCGCGGCCTTGGCAAGGTCGATCCCGTAGAGCATGCGGCTCTTGTGGAAGAAGTCGGTCTCGGCCGTGTTGACGTACTTGGCGCCCTGGTCGGAGCGCATCGCCCGACCGCCGTAGCCGAGGGTGCGGCCGCGACGGTCGCGGATCGGGAACATGATCCGCGAGCGGAAGCGGTCGTACTCGCCGCCGCCCCTCCCCTTCTGTACGAGGCCGACACCGCGCATCTCCTCGACCTTGAAGCCGGCGCGCTGGCCGCGCAGCAGCACTTTGTCCCAGGCGCTCGGCGCGTAGCCAACGGCGAACGCTTTCAACACCTCCTCGCCGAGGCCACGCTCGGCCAGGTACTCGCGCGCTTTGCCTGCCTCGTCGGAGTCCCAGAGGTAGGCGGCGTAGAAGCTCGCGGTGCGGTCGAGCAGCTCACCCAGGCGGCGACGCTGCTGGCGCTTGGCCTCCGCCCGCGGATCCTCTTTCTCGCGCTCCAGTTCGACCCCGTAGCGGTCGGCGAGCAGCTCCACTGCCTCGGCGAAGCCGAGCCCCTCCTTCTCCTCGATGAACTTGATCGTGTCGCCGCCGACCCCGCAGCCGAAGCAGTGGTAGAGCTTTTCCCCCGCGTCAACGGAGAACGAGGGGGTGCGCTCCTCGTGGAAGGGGCAGAGCCCGACCCAGCGCGCGCCCTGGCGGCGCAGGTCGGTGTGGGCCGAGATCACCTCGACGATGTCGACCGCCTGCTTGACCCGCTCCAAGCTCTCGCTCGAGATCAGTGCCACGGTGCTTCCTCGGGGATCGTCAGCTCGGCGTACTTGGCGATGCAGTAGCGATCGGTCATCCCGGCGAGGTAGTCGGTGGCGCGCTGGCAGTCGCTCGCTCCTGGCTCGATCTCGGGGACCTCATCGGGGTGCGCCATGTAGTGGTCGAAGAGCGCCCGCATCGCGCGGTGGACGCGCTCGTGCTCGCTGCGCGCCAGCGGCCCCAGGTAGACGCGGTCGAACATGAACTTGCGCAGGCGCAGCATCGCGCCGCCGATCTCATCGCTCTGGACGATGTCGCCCTCGGTGCGAGAGCGCTCGACGATGTCGCGCACGAGGGTGTCGATGCGGGCTGAGCCGGTCTCGCCGAGCCGCTCGATCTCCGCCGTCGGCAGGTCATCGGGCCGCAGCACCCCGGCGCGCAGGGCGTCGTCGATGTCGTGGTTGATGTAGGCGACGCGGTCAACCAGCTTGACGATCCGCCCCTCCAGGGTCGCCGGCTTGCGCGAGCCGGTGTGATTGAGGATGCCGTCGCGCACCTGCTCGGTCAGGTTGAGGCCGCGACCGTCGCGCTCCAGCACCTCGACCACCCGCAGCGAGTGCTCATTGTGCTTGAAGCCGCTGTCGCAGCGCTCCCGCAGGGCCCCATCGAGCGCCTCCTCGCCGGCGTGGCCGAAGGGCGGGTGGCCGAGGTCGTGGCCGAGCCCGATCGCCTCGGTCAGGTCCTCGTTGAGGCCGAGCGCGCGGGCGACGGTGCGGGCAATCCCGCAAGCCTCCAGCGTGTGAGTCAGCCTGGTCCGATAGTGATCGCCCTCGGGGGCGACGAAAACCTGGGTCTTGTGCTTGAGCCGCCTGAACGCCTTGCTGTGGACGATCCGGTCGCGATCGCGCTGGAAAGGGGTGCGAACCGGACTGTCGGGCTCCTCGACTACACGCTGAGCCGGGTAGGACCGGGTGGCCTCGGGAGCAAGAAACTCCGCCTCCCAAGCGGAGACGCGGTCCTCAAAGCTTGCAGTTACGGGCACCCGTCGATCATAAGGAGACGGGGAGGGAGTCGCCGGAGCCTCCCCGCTGTTGCTCCGCCGACTCCCTCCCCGTCTCCTACGCGGCTGCGCGAAGCTGCACATGCGCGTGGTGCTCCAGCGTCTCCCGCACGGCCCGCTCGACCTGGCGCAGCGCCTGCTCCTCAGACGCAGGCGCCTCAGCAAGCGGGCTGCCGACCGCACCGACCATGAAGCGATGCGCATCCTCGGAGAGCGGGAAACCGCCCGCTTCGCAGCTGGCGCAGACGACACCGCCGGCAGCGCCGGAGAAGCCGCTCAGGTGCTCGGCCTCGCCGCAGTTGGCGCAAGAGGCGAGCTCGGGCGCGAAGCCAGCGGCCAGGGCGAGCTTGAGCCGGAAGGAGAGCGCCGTCTCCAGACTCGCTGCCTCCGCCTCGTTGGGGTCGTCGAGCAGCGCCAGGTAGCGACAGAGCAAGTTGTAGGCGGGCGGGTTGGGCTCGGCCGAGTCGAGCAGGCGCAGCACCGCGTCGCAGGCGCGGGCGCCGGCGTTGAGCGCGG
This sequence comes from uncultured Solirubrobacterales bacterium, assembly GCA_963732225.1. GTDB lineage: Bacteria > Actinomycetota > Thermoleophilia > Solirubrobacterales > 70-9 > VRUE01. The sequence goes on along the minus strand of CAVSYR010000005.1, from coordinate 30,425 downwards.
GGCCGGAGGCGCGCAGGCGCGGATAGCCGTCGAGCGTCGAGGCGTTGGTGACGGTGAGCAGCTCACCGCGGCCTTCGTGCAGGACCAGATCGAGCCGAAAGAAGGGCTCGAGGCGGCCGCCAAAGCGCGACTTCGGTTTGCGTGCCCCCTTGGCAATCGCGCCGATCCGGCCCTTCGTCTTCGAGTAAAGGTGGAGGATGCGGTCGGCCTCGCCGTAGCGGATGCTGCGCAGCACAACCGCCTCAGTCTTCAGCGTCTTTCCGGCCATAGCCGATCTACGGTGAATGAGAGACCGGACAGCTTTTTGCCGGACTGATCGATTGACCCACCTATATGGGGGTAAATCGATCAGTCAGCGTCGCGGCCCGGCGCGTTTGCGCCTCGGGCGCTTGCGCAAACGCACCTGGCAGCTCGGGCAAAAGTAGGTCGAACGGCCGGAGACGACGATGCGGATGATCGTGCCGTCGCAGCGCGGGCAGCCCTCGCCCTCGCGGGTGTGGACGAGGAACTCGTCCTGCATCGTGCCCTTCTCACCGCGCCCGTCGCGGTAGTCGTCGATCGAGGCGCCGCCGCCGTCGATCCCCGCTTCCAGCGCGGCGACCACGGCGTCGCGCAGCGCCTCCAGGTGCTCGGGCTTCATCGAGCCGGCGGGCGAGAGTGGGTGCAGGCGGGCGCGAAAGAGCGCCTCGTCGGCGTAGATGTTGCCGACGCCGGCGACACCCGACTGGTCGAGCAGGAAGGACTTGAGTGGCGCCGCGCGGTTCGCTGCCATCGCGCCCAATGCCTCCGGGGTGAAGTCGGGAGAGAACGGCTCGACCCCGAGCTTGATGAAGCGGGCGTCGAGGCCGGCGTTGTCGATTAGGAAGGCCTCGCCGAAACGGCGCGGGTCGGTGAACCAGACCTCGCGGCCATCATCGAGGGTGAAGCGGGCCCGCAAGTGCCGTTCGGATGTCGAGCGCTCCGCCTCGTACAGCCGCCGGCCCTCGGAGGGGTCGAGCTTGCTCTCGCCCTCGACCAGGACCAGGTTGCCGGTCATCCTCAGGTGCATGACCAGGGTGCGCTCGCCCTCGAGCGCCAGCAGCAGGTACTTGCCACGCCGACCCAGCCCCTCGATCATCGCCCCCTTGACGGCCTTTTCAAGCGCCTTTGGCGTCATCGGCCGACACCAGCGAGCGTCGAGGACCTCCAACCGCTCGATCCGCCTCCCTTCCAGCTCCGGCTCGAGCTGGCGGCAGACGGTCTCGACCTCGGGCAACTCGGGCATCGCCCGGTTCTATCAACCGGTGGCGCGCGGGTGACTCTTGAAGTAGACGTCCTTGAGCTGTTCGCCGGAGAGATGGGTGTACATCTGGGTGGTCGAGATGTCGGCGTGGCCGAGCATCTCCTGCACGGCGCGCAGGTCACAGCCGCCCGCCAGCAGGTGAGTCGCAAAGCTGTGGCGCAGCGTGTGCGGGCTCATCTGGCCGGCGAGTCCGGCGGCGCGAGCGTTGCGCTGGACGATCTTGTAGAGGCCCTGGCGGCTCAGCGGACCGCCGCGGAAGTTGACGAAGAGCCTTGCCTCGTGGCGCTCGCCGATCAGCTTGGGACGGCCACCGCGCAGGTAAGAGGAGATCGCCGCGATCGCCTGGCGGCCGAGCGGCACCAGCCGTTCCTTGTTGCCCTTGCCGCGAGCGCGCAGGAAACCCTCGTGCAGGTCGACATCGGACAGCTCGAGCCCGATCGTCTCCGAGGCGCGCAGCCCGCAGGCGTACATCACCTCGAGCAGCGCCCGGTCGCGCAGGGCGGTTGGCTCGTCGCCGGTCGGCGCCGCCAGCAGCTTCTGGACCTCGGCGTAGTTGAGCACCTGCGGCAGCTTTTTGGCCCGGCGCGGCGCGCTCAGTGCTGCGGTCGGGTCGTCGCCGATCAGCTCGTCGCGGCGCAACTGCTTGTAGAAAGAGCGCAGGCAGGCGGCCTTGCGGTGCACGGTCGCCGAGGAGCACGCCGGCCGGTTCTCGCCGGTCGCCAGCTCGGCCAGGAACTCGCCGATCTCGGCCGGACCTGCCGCCAGCGCGTCGATGTGATGGGCGGCGAGGTACTCGCCGTACTGGTGCAGGTCGGTGCGGTAGGCGTCGAGCGTGTTGCGCGAGAGGCCACGCTCCAGCTCCAGGTAGGAGAGGAAGTCGAGGACGAGCCCCTCGAAGCGGGACTCGGTGCGGACAGGGGGCGCTGCAGCAACTGACATGGCGGGGATGTTCTCCCCGCCGTCCCTCAACCCTTGCGGCGCAAGGCAGCGCCCGCGGCGAGCGCAGCGGCGAAGAACAGCGGGTCCTGCTCGAGGCTGCGGCCCATCGTCTTGACGGGAAGGCCAGTTGCCGCGTACCCGGCAAGGTCGACCGGAGCTTCGCGCAGGCGGTGGCGCCAACCCGCCGCAGTGGCCAGGATCGCGATCGGGACCGGCTCATTGGTCGGCACCGGGATCTCGACGGCGCCGAGGAGAAGTTCCAGCACCGTCAGGGTGTGATGGCTGACCGGCCGGTGGCGCTCGCGCGGATCGGCTGAAGAGAGCCGCGGCGAGATCAGGGTCGGCAGGCCGAGGGCGAGCGAGGCGTGGGCGGTGTCAAGCGCGGCAATACCACCGTGTCCGAGGCGCGTGTCGGAGCCGATGATTCCGGGCCCCGGTCCCGCGATCACCGCGTCCCAACCGAGTCCGTTGACGGCGGCATCGAGCGCACCGGCAACGGAGATCGCCTCGTGCTCGCCGCCGTAGGCCGGGCCTCCGGTGACGTGCCCACAGAGCAGCCCGCGCTCGCGCAGCTCGGCAACGTCGCGGCTGAGCGAACCTGGCAGCGCCCCTCCCCCGGTCTGCACGTAGCCGACCTTGGCGTCTGGCCAGGCCTGTGAAGCGGCCCAAGCCGCCGGCGCGAGGTGCCCATGAAGAGGCAGAACCAAGACGGGCATCGACACCTCCGCCCCTTGCGGTGCGCCTTTTGCACCCCCGGAGCGCATAAGGCGCACCGGAAGCTCGACCGGGTCGACCGGGTGCTGGATCGAGGTGTAGTTGAGCTTGATTACGTGCTCGTCGGCCGGGGTGCCATCGCCCTCGAAGCCCCGGGTGAGGTTGACGTGGACGATGTCGAAGCCGCCCGAGCTGAGGTCGAGGTCGAGGGCCGCGACATTGACGACGACCTCGTCGCCCTCGCGCATCTCACCCAGCAGCGCTTCGTCGGCCCAAGCCGGACGCCGCTCGCCGTCAACCTCAACCGTAAGCGGGTCCGCGGCGACGATCACGCCGCGGCGCAGCTTCAGTCGGCCACTCACTCAATAACCCCGCGTTCGCGTCCCGATCGACACGGACTCGAACCCCCGGAGATCACCGTGACGATCGGGATCTCACTCCGCAGCCGCCTCGGCGACGATCCCCTCGCAGACCTCGAGCATCGCGTCGAGGTTGCGAGCGCTGACTGCCTCGTCCGGGGTGTGGTTCGCCTCGGTGCCGTTGGCGAGCAGGACGCAGTCGAAGCCGTCGACGATCAGCGCGTTGGCGTCGCTGCCACCGCCGGTCGCGGTGCGCTCGGGCTCGAAGCCGGCCTTGCGAAGCCCGGCCTCGGCAAGGGCGAGGGCAGGTGACGACGGTGGGATCTTGTAGCCGCGGAAGAGCTCTTCGACCCTGACGTCGGCGTCGCAGCCGTGCTCACTGGCGCCCCAAGCGCAGGCGTCGCTGAGCGCACCCGCGACCTCGGCCGCACGGTTCGAGTCGAGGCTGCGCGCCTCGGCGACGATCTCGCAGTGGCCGGGAACGACGTTGCCGGAGGTGCCGCCGCGGATGACGCCGACGTTAGCGGTGGTCTCCTCGTCGAGCCGGCCCAGCTCCATGCGCGCGATCGCTGCCGAGGCGGCGGCGATTGCGCTGTTGCCGGCCTCGGGCCGGATGCCAGCGTGCGCCTCGACCCCGGTGAAGTCCGCGCGCACGCTCTGCTGGGTCGGTGAGGTGACGATCACCTCGCCGACCGAGCTGGCGTGGTCGAGGACGAAGCCGCACTTGGAACGCAGCAGGCTCGCGTCGAAGGCCTTGGCGCCGCGCAGTCCCTGCTCCTCCGCGACTGTCAGCAACAGCTCGATGCCGATCGGTGGCGGCCCGTCGCTCCCCGCGTGGCGCGCGACCAACTCCATGAAGACCGCCACGGCCGCCTTGTTGTCGGCGCCGAGGATCGTCTCGCCGGCGCTGCGGAAGACGCCGTTCGATTCGACCACCTCGATCTGACCCTTGTGCGGCACCGTGTCGATGTGGGCGCAGAACATCACCCACTCATCGCTCTGTCCCGGCAGCCGAGCGAGCAGGTTGCCCGCGCCGGCTTCCGCCGGCCCGGTTGCATCGTCCTCGCTGACCTCGAGTCCAAGCGCGCGCAGCTCGGCGGCGATCGTGTCCGCCACCTCGCGCTCCTCGCCGGTTGGGCTCCGAATCTCGCAGAGCCGGACGAAGGTCTCGTGCAGTCTCTCCACGATCCGACAGGCTAACCGGGAGCTAGTGCCGCGTCAGTGCGACTGGCGGACGCCGGCTTCGCTGCCCTGCGCTTCGCCGTCAGACAGCTCAGCGCCATCGGCGGGCTGCTCGCCGGCGTGGTGCGCCGCGGCACCGACGAAGTCACGGAAGAGCGGCTCGGGCCGGTTGGGCCGCGAGTTGAACTCGGGGTGGAACTGCGAGGCGACGAAGAAGGGGTGATCGGGCAGCTCGACCATCTCGACCAGGCGCTCGTCCGGCGAGGTGCCGCCGCAAACCAGGCCCTCGTCCTCGAGCCGACGACGCAGCTGGTTGTTGACCTCGTAACGGTGGCGGTGGCGCTTGTAGATGACCTGCTCGCCGAAGATCTCGCGCGCTCGCGTGCCCTCGTGCAGCTTCACCGGGTCGGCGCCGAGCCGCATCGTGCCGCCCATCTCGGAGACCTCCTTCTGCTCGGGCAGCAGGTCGACCACCGGGAAGGGCGTCTCGGGATCGAACTCGGCCGAGTTGGCGCCGTCCATGCCGGCGACCGTGCGGGCGAACTCGACCACGGCGATCTGCATGCCGAGGCAGATCCCCAGGTAGGGGATCTGGCGCTCGCGAGCGATCCGCGCCGCCGAGACCTTGCCCTCGATGCCGCGCTCGCCGAAGCCGCCAGGAATGAGGATGCCGTCGACCCCCTCGAGCCGCTCCTCGTCGAAGTTCTCGGAGTCGACCAGCTCGACCTCGACGTTGACGCCGTGGTGGATCCCACCGTGCTCGAGCGCCTCGATCACCGACTTGTAGGCGTCGGCGAGCTGGATGTACTTGCCGACCAGGGCAATCCGCACCTTGCCCTCAGCCTCGTCGGCGCGTTTGACCATCGCCTCCCATTCCGAGAGGTCGGAGGAGGGCGCCTCCATCTCGAAGTGATCGAGCACCAGGTCGTCGACGCCCTCGGCGCGGAAGACCAGCGGCACCTTGTAGATGTTGTCGACGTCGTTGGCCGAGATCACCGCGTCGACGGGAAGGCTGGCGAAGAGGGCGATCTTCTCGCGAATCTCGCGGTCGAGGCGGCCCTCGGAGCGGCAGACCAGGGCGTGCGGCTGGATCCCGATCCGGCGCAGCTCGTTGACCGAGTGCTGGGTCGGCTTCGTCTTCAGCTCGCCGGCGTGGCCGACGTAGGGCACCAGGGTCAGGTGCACGAACATCGAGCGCTTCGGGCCGAGGTCGGTGTAGAGCTGGCGGATCGACTCGAGGAAGGGCAGCGACTCGATGTCGCCGACCGTGCCGCCGATCTCAGTGATGACGAAGTCGACCGACTGCGACTCGGCGACGATCCGGATCCGGTTCTTGATCTCGTTGGTGATGTGGGGAATCACCTGCACCGTGGCGCCGAGGTAGTCGCCGCGGCGCTCGCGGTTGATCACCGAGTTGTAGACGGCGCCGGCGGTGACGTTGGAGGCACGCGAGGTGTTCTCGTCGGTGAAGCGCTCGTAGTGGCCGAGGTCGAGGTCGGTCTCGGCGCCGTCCTCGGTGACGAAGACCTCGCCGTGCTGGAAGGGGCTCATCGTCCCCGGGTCGACGTTGATGTAAGGGTCAAACTTCTGCAACTGCACCCGGTAACCGCGGGAGCGGAGCAGGCGGCCGATCGAGGCCGCGGCGATCCCCTTACCGAGAGCCGAGACCACGCCGCCAGTGACGAAGATGAACCTGGTGTCGCCTTGGGAAGGTCTGCTCATGCTCTGCCGAGCGAGTCTAGCCATCGCAATGGCGGAACCGATTCGATCGTGGCCGAGATCGAACGCAACTCTCCGTAAATGGTCAATCCGGTGACCACGGCGAGGGCAATCAAGCGCGCGTCGGGCCCCAAAGTGGTCAGCAGCCAGACCCCGCCGATCGCACCGAGCAGGTTGGAGCCGGTGTCGCCCAGCATCGCCCGCTCGCGCAAGGTAAAGGCCGCGCCGACCAAAGCCGGGCCGGCGAAGATGCCGAGCAGCTCCAGCGGCGCGAAGGTCCAGGCGCCGAGGCAGAGGCCGGCGGCAAGTAGCGCCAGGCCCTTCTCCGCCCGCCCCGGCCGCAGGTCGAGCAGGTTGAAGAGGTTGGTGGCGAGGATCAGCAGCACCACGTCGGCGATGTAGCGCCAGGATTCGAGCCCGCGGCCGGAGACGACGTAGGCGGCGAGCGCCAGCGCTCCCAGCGCCTTGACCGCGCCGGTCGAGAGGCTGCCGGCCCGCAGGGCCCGCGCGTGCCCGCGCCAGCCACGCGGCGCGGCCGCGTCCTCGCCCCGCCCCAGCGCATCGTCGAGGAAGCCGAGGAAGACGACGCCCAGCAGGTAGGGCATCCACTGCCGCAGTTCGGGGCTGAGCAGGTCGAGGTCGGCGCGGTCGTTGAGGAAGGCCAGCGGCGCCAGCGCGACCAAGGCCGCCGTCGCCAGCACCGCGCCGAGCGGGAAGGCCAGGCTGGCGCCGCGGTAGTTGATCCGCACCAGGCCGGCGTCGAGCAGCCCGCGCACCCCGGCCGGCACGACCAGCAGGGCGATGGCAATCGCGACCGGAAAGCCGAGCCAGGTCACACGGCACCCATTTGTTCACGCCCCGACCGCCCCGGATTCGAGCGACCGGAGATCACCGTGACGGTCGGGGCGTTCACGGGGGCGATTGCGATTCGGCCGAGGGAAGCAGGTCGGGCAGCAGGCGGTCGGCCGTGCCCTTGACGCCGAAGCTGCCCTCGGCACCGAGCAGGGCAAAGACAGTCGCCACTTTGCCCGCGGGGGTCTCGACGTCATCAACGCTGGAGAGGTCGTTGCCAGCGAAGAAGGAGATCGATGAGGGTTCTGCGGTTGTGGTCTCGACGCCGACCACCGGCGCGCGCGTCCCGGTCATCCCCGCCATCAGCGCCGATTCGAGCGTCGAGGCCTTGGAGCGCTGCACGGCGCCCATCTCTTCCGGCGTCTGGCGCACGACGATGACCCCGTCGAGACCGCCGAAGTTGCCGCTGGCGCGCGAGAAAAGGTGGCTGCGCACGCGATCGAGCAGGTTGCCGCCGCGGACCAGCTGGCGGCCGGCGCCGGTGCCGAATTCCGCCAGCGTTTCTTCGTTGCGGCGGATGTTGGCGAAGCGGGTTTTCGCCAGTTCACTGCCAAGACCGCTGAGGTCGACCGGCTCGCGCACCACGCCGATGCCGACCAGGTGCGCCCCGGTCGGGCTGAGCGCTTCCTCGATCGCGGTGCTGGTGCCGCCCGGCAGGTCGCCGAGGGCGACCACGCCGATCCGCTTGCCGGCCAGCCGTTCGCGCACCAGCGGCGGGTAGACGCGGCTGGCGAATTCGTCGGAGCGGGCCAGTTTGCCGTTCAGTTCGTCGGACCGTTCACGCGCGTCCTGAAGGTTGCCGGTGAGGCTCTGCTCGAGGTTCTTGCGCGTGTTGGTCAGCGCGTCGCCGCCGAACTCGGCGCCGATCAGGATCCCGATCGCGAGGGCGAGGAAGACGGCGATCAGTGAGACCGCGTGGTATCGAGCGCTGTAACCCATAGGAGAGCGGGAAGGCTAGATGCTGGCCCTACAGACCGAGCCAGATCTTGATCTTGAGCCAGACCAGCTGGACCAGGTCGTTGAGCGCCGGTGAGGTGATCACGACGATCGCCAGCAGGACCATGAAGGCGGCGAGGAAGAGGACCATTGGCCCGAACGGCGAGTTCGGGTTGTAAAGCCGGCTCACCCCCTTGGCGTCGACCAGCTTCTCGCCGATCCGCAGTCGGGTGAGGAAGGTCGAGGACATACCGCCGCGCTTGCGGTCGAGGAACTCGATCAGGTTGAAATGGGCACCGACGCTGACGATCAGCGTCGCCCCCTTCTCATAGGCCATCAGCATCGCCACGTCCTCGCTGGTGCCGGCGGCGGGCAGCAGCGTGTGATCGAGACCGAGGTCGAGCAGGCGCTGGCGACCCGGTGCCCGCCCGTCGGGATAGGCGTGGACGATCAGCTCGGCCCCGCAGCGCAGCGCCTCGTCGCCGGCCGAGTCCATGTCACCGAGGATCACGTCGGGCTTCATCCCCGCCTCGAGCACGCCGTCGGCGCCGCCGTCGACGGCGACGACCAGCGGCCGCACGTCGCGGATGTAGGCGCGCAGGGCCTTGAGGTCGCGGCGATGGCGGTCGCCGCGGACGACGATCAGCACGTGGCGATCGCGGAAGGAGGCGCGGGTCGGTGGGAACTCGACGCTGCCGGTGAGCAGGTCGGTCTCACCCCGCACGTGGGCGACGGTGTTCTCGGCGAATTCGGCCAGCGCCTCGTCGACCCGCTGCAGCTGCTCATCACGCTGGCGCTCCAGCTCCTCGACCCCGAGCATGCGACCGCGCAGCAGCTCGCGCCCGCCGCCGAGGACGACGCCGTCGGCGACGGTGACCCGGTTGCCATCGGCAAGCAGCTCGAAGGGATTGGCGTCCTCGACGTCGATCAGCCGCACCCCCGCCTGAACCAGCAGCAGCGGCCCGGCGTTGGGGTAGCGGCCGTTGGAGGAGGGCGAGGCGTTGATCACGACCCGGACGCCGGTCGAGATCAGCTCCTCGGCGGCGATGCGGTCGATGTCGACGTGGTCGATGACCGCGATGTCGCCGGGAACCAGGCGTTTGACCAGGTGCTTGGTGCGGTGGCCGAGGCGCACCCGGCCTTCGATCGCCTCAACCGGCGCTGCCCCGTTGCGGCGCGAGAGCAGGGCGGGAAAGCGACGGCGACTGGCGGTTGCCACCGAAAGAGGTTATCCCGCCGCGCAAGCGGTTAAAAGCAGGCTACGCGGGCGTTAAGCAGCGGCGAGCAGCTCGCGGGCGTGGCGCGTCGCCGCCTCGTCGCTGTCCTCGGCACCAAGCATGCGGCGGATCTCCTCGACCACGCCTTCGCCGTCGAGGCGGCGCACGCTGGCACTGGCGCGCTCGCCACTGACGTCCTTCTCCAGCGTGAAGTGCGTGTCTGCCAGCGAGGCGACCTGGGGCAGGTGGGTGATGCAGAGCACCTGGCGGTCCTTGCCGAGCGCACGCAGCTGCTCGCCGACCGCGCGGGCCGTCTTGCCGCCCACGCCGGCGTCGATCTCGTCGAAGACCAGCGTCGCGGCCCCGACGGCGCCGGCGAGGCTGCTCAGGGCCAGCATCACCCGCGAGAGCTCGCCCCCCGAGGCGGCATCGCGCAGCGGCGCGGGCTCGAGGCCAGGGTTCGGCGCCAGGCGGAACTCAACCGTCTCCATGCCGCTCGCCCCGAACCGATCCGGGTGCGGCTCGAGCGCGACCTCGAGCCGGGCGCCAGCCATCGCCAGCCGCTCCAGCTCGGCGGCGACGTCGCGTTGCAGTGGTGCGACGGTCTTGGCGCGGACCTTGCCGAGCTTCTCGCCGAGCTTGGCGCGGCGCGATTCCGCCTCAGCCAGCGCCGCCTCCGCCTCTTCGCCGCGCTCGCCGGCGTTCTCGAGGCGGGCAATCTCAGTGCGACAGCGCTCGGCGTGGGCGAGGACCGACTCGGTGCTGCCCCCGTGCTTGCGCTGCAGCCGGTCGAGCGCCTCCAGTCGTTCCTCGACCGTGACCAGGCGCCCCGGGTCGGCCTCGAGGCCGTCGACGTAATCGCGCAGCTCGGCGGCGACGTCGCCGAGCTCGATCGCCAGGGCGCCGAGGCGGGTCGCCAGCCCATCGAGCTTTGCGTCGACCCCCGCGACTCCCTGCAGCAGCGCCTCCGCCCGGGCCAAGGCAGCCGCTGCGCCACCGTCCTCCTCAGCGCCGAGCGCGATCGCGTGGGCGCCGGCCGCCGCCTCGCGCAGCCCCTCGGCGTGGCGCAGGCGCTCGCGCTCGCTGCCCAGCTCCTGCTCCTCATCCGGATCCGGCGCGACCTCCTCGATCTCGGAGAGCTCGTAGCGGTAGAGGTCGAGATCTCGCTCGCGGGAGCCGTCGCGCTCGCGTAGCTCGGCCAGCTCAGCGGCGAGCCGCAGGCACTCGCGGTGCGTCTCGCGATAGCGCTCGCGCAGCTCGAGCTGCGCGGCGCCGGCAAAGCCGTCGAGCACGTCCATCTGGGCCGAGGAGATGGTCAGCTTGCGGTGCTCGTGCTGGCCGTAGAAGGAGAGCAGGCGCCCGCCCAGCAGTTTCAAATCTGAAGCCGAAGCGGACCGTCCAGCAACAAAGGCACTGGTCCGGCCGCCTGCACCGACCCGTCTACCGAGGACCACCTCATCTGCCCCCAGAGGTAGGCGCTCCGCGATCTCAGCCATCTCGGGCTCCTCGAGCATCCCCTGCGGCAAGTCGAATACCCCCTCGACCCAGGCCTCCTCCGCCCCCGGCCGGACGATCTGCGGTCGCGCCTTGCCACCCATCAGCAAATCCAGCGAGTGCGCCAGCACGGTCTTGCCCGCGCCGGTCTCTCCCGTGATCGCGTTCAAACCCTCACCGAGGCGCAATTCCGCCTTTTCAATCAGCAGTAGGTTCTCGATGCGGAGCTCACGCAGCACGGCTCCTGTGTACCACTCAGCGCGGCGGGTGAGGTCGGCCTAGACAGCGACCGCTTCGGCTGCTGCGTCCTCTTCAGCTGCCTCAGGCGCGGCGTGCTGGACGAAATCGCTGGAACGCACGAGGGCGAAGCCCAGGGCGGCGCCGACGAAGGAGAGGATCGCGGCGATCAGGATGATCTCGTTGAAGCCGCTGACGAAGGCGACGTCAGCGGCGTGGACTACTTCGGGGCGGATCCGGGCGGGCGTGACGGCGCCGGCAGCGCGCGAGCCACCCGAAGCGACGATTTCACCGAGCCCACTTGGGGCATGCGGCAGCAGTTCGGAGAGCTTCGAGTCGACGCGCGACTGGAAGACGGCGCCGAGGCCGGCGACGCCAGTCGCGATCCCGACCTGGCGGAAAGTGGTGTTGATCCCCGATCCCATGCCGGACTTCTCGACCGGGACGACGGCGATCGCCGCCTGGCCGATGCCGGGATTGGTGATGCCGATGCCGATGCCGGCGACGAGGAAGCCGAACAGCAGTGTCGTCCAGCCCGAATCGGGCGAGACCCCGTTCATCAGCAGCAGGCCAACCCCGACCACCGCGAGCCCGGTGCCGAGCAGGACGCGAATCGGGATTCTGTTCGAGAGCGCGCCTGAGATAGGCGCGACGATGAAGCCGAGCACGGTCAGCGGCAGGAAGCGCAGGCCCGCCTCCAGCGGCGAGTAGTCGAGCACCCCCTGCATGTAGATGGTCAGGTAGAGGAACATCGCGAACATCCCCGCCGAGAGCCCGAAGGCGACCGCAGAGACGCCGTTGAAGGCGGGCTTGCGGAAGAGCGAGAGGTCGAGCATCGGGTGCTTGCTGCGCAGCTCGATCGCGATGAACGCCGCCAACAGCAGCGCCGACCCGATCAGGCAGGTGAGGATCAGGCCGCTGGTCCAGCCCTCGGGATTGCCCCGGATCAGGCCGAAGATCAAGAGGAAGAGAGCGAGCGAGAAGGTGATCAGGCCGGGCACGTCGATCGGTTCCGGGTCTTTGGCGAAGACGTTGACGATCTTGCGCTCGGTCAGGACCATCGCGGTGATCCCGATCGGGACGTTGAGGAAGAAGATCCACTCCCAACCGAAGTTCTCGGTGACTATGCCACCAATCAGCGGGCCGACCGCGACCGCGCCGCCAACCGTCGCCCCCCAAACGCCGAACGCCGTCGCCCGGTCCTTGCCGTGAAACTCCTGGCCGATCAGCGCCAGCGAGGTGGCGAACATGCCGGCCCCGCCGATGCCCTGCAGCCCGCGGGCGAGGTTGAGCAGGGTCGGGTCGTTGGCGATGCCGCAGAGGAACGAGGCGAAGGTGAAGATGCCGAAGCCGATCGTGAAAACCCGGCGGCGCCCCAGCCGATCGCCAAGCGAACCAGCAGTGAGCAGGAAGGCGGCCAGCATCAACGAGTAGGCATCGACCACCCACTGCAGGCTGGAAAGGCTGGCGTGCAGTTCCCGCTGGATATCCGGCAGGGCGACGTTGACGATCGTCACGTCGAGCAGCAGCATGAACGTCGCGATCGAGACGAGGACGAGGGTCCACCACTTGCGCTCCATCGGCGAAACCCTAGAGAACCGGACACGTGGGCTCGGAAGGCCATCCCGATAGGGGTTCCACTTAACTTTTTCGGTGGAGACTCCCTAGCTGACGCCGCAAGGGATTGCCGAAAAAGTGCAAGACGTTCCACCCCTATCGGGATGGCCTTCAGACCGCCAGGTGGCCGAACTTCTCACGGATGCGGTGGTAGAAGCTTGTGCCGGGGAGTTGAGCTAGACAGGCGACCGAGTCGGCGAAGCGGACGTCAAGCGCGGACCCCGGCGCGAGAGCGGTTATCTGGGCGCCGTCGATGGCGACGTCGACTGGCTCGCGGCCGGCCGCGTTGCCCACGGTGAGCACGTCGCCGGGCGCGACTACGAGCGCGCGGGCGGTGAGCGAGTGCGGCGCGATGTAGCTGACCACGTAGCCCTTCACGCCCCAGGCGAGGATCGGGCCCTGGTTGGCGAGGTTGTAGCCGGTCGAGCCGGCCGGGGTGGCGGCGACAAGCCCATCGCAGCGCACGTTGCCCACCTCCTCGCCGGCGATCCGGTAGCTCAGCTCGGCGACGCGGTCGCGGGGGCGGCGGCTGAAGCTGACGTCGTTGAGGGCGAAGCGCTGCTCGCCCTCGGTCTCGATCGCCAGCGCCGGCAGGTCGATCGTCTCGGTTTCCCCCGCCAGCGCCCGGCGGATGCCCTCGGCGGCATCCTCGCGCTCAACCGCGGCGAGGAAGCCGACCGTGCCGAAGTTGACCCCGAAGACAGGGACTTTCGTGCCGGCGAAGCTGCGCAGCGCATAGAGAATTGAGCCATCGCCACCGAGCACGAGACAGAGGTCGGGATCAGCCGGCAGCGCATCGACCTGCTCGACCCCGTCCGCCGCCTGGCTGTGCTTTTCGATCTCAGCCGCCGTGGCGACCAGGCGCCAACCGGCATCGCGCGCCGCTGCCGTCGCCACCGCAACCGCTTCGGTCGCGGCGGGCGGATGCGAGTGGGTGATCAGCGCCGCGGTCTTCACGCGTCCGACTCCACCACCGCGGCGATCGCGGCCTCGGGGTCAGAAAGCTCGTCACCCTCGCCCCCGCACCAGACGAAGGTCTCGCGGTTTCCCTTTGGGCCGGGAAGTCCGGAGGAGGCAAAGCCGCGCACGGGGAGCTCGAGGTCGCTGGCTGCCTGTGCAACGGCGCGGATCGCCTCACGACGATCGCCGGCATCGCGAACGACCCCCTTGCCAACCCGCTCGCGGCCGAGCTCGAACTGGGGCTTGACCATCGCCAGGACTTCCCCGTGCAGGGCAAGGCAGCCGGCAACGGCCGGCAGGATCTTGGACAGCGAGATGAAGGAGACGTCGATCGTCGCCAGCTCGGGCACAAAGGGCAGATCGGTCAGCTCGAGCTCGCGCGCGTTAAGGCGCTCGATCACGCTCACTCGTGGATCCTCGCGCAGCCTCAGGTCGAGCTGCCCGTATGCGACGTCGACGGCTGCGACCCGGGCGGCCCCGCGCTGCAGGAGGCAGTCGCTGAAGCCACCGGTAGAGGCGCCGACGTCTAGGCAGTCGCGACCGGAGACATCAATCCCCAGCGCGTCCAGAGCGTTTTCAAGCTTGATCCCGCCGCGGGAGACGTAGCGCGGGCCCTCGTCGACGATCAGAGCGGCCTCGGGCTCGACCAGCTGGCTCGGCCGCAGCGCAACCGGGCCATCGCGCCCGACCCGCACCGAGCCGGCCCGCACCGCCCCGGCGGCAGCCGTACGCGAGGGGAAGAGCCCCCGCTCGGCCAAAACCGCGTCTATCCGCGCCTTCTTCATCGCCGCAACCGTAGCGCCGGCCCAGCAACGTGGGAGCCAATCGCGCCCGGGCACAGGTTTTTAACCACGCTTTGACTAGGGCTGATTCCATGCCCAAAAGCCGGGTAGCAGCCAGTCAGCGAGGCGCTCGGCAGATGGCGGCAGAGTCTGTGATCGCACTCACACACATACCGCACATACGTTCGTATGCTGTTCAAGGACTCGCAGAGGACGACCGATAAGGGGCAGATAGAAAAAGACTTTTTGGCTGGGTCCAGCGTCGCACATATGGCTCTCATCGCTTCCCACGATGATTTGCCCGCGACACATCAAAGGGCCCACCTACCTCCCACGGATCCACATATATAGAGATACATATCTCTCCTCCCTGTAGTAACCCCAGAACTCGCCTCGGCTCCCCGCCGGGGCGTTTTCTGTTGTGGGGTGCTTTGCTAGAGCCGTTGTGGGCCCCAGCAAGAGAGGAAGAACTGAGCGAACAACTGAGCGAACGGGAGCTTGAGGCGCCAGCCCTGAACAACTTTTGCCGGGAGATAGCCATCCATCTGGCTTCAAGACTTCTGTACGTTTCCCAGCGTAAACCTAGAAACTGCTCACAACAGCCATTATCGCCTGGACCGCTAGACCACTAGCCGTACTCCCAATGATCGCGTCGCGAAATTGCGCAAGCCGACTAGGTTCGGGCTCCGCTCTCTCGATCCCAGCCCTGGCTGCGTCCTCCAACTGCTTTGGATCGAGGCCTCGCGCCACAGCGAGCTCATCAAGAAGTTCAAGTTCATCGGGTGAAAATCCCTGACCAATCCCGGTGGAGACAAGATCGGTGAGCGCGTTCAGGATGTCATCAGGTGAACTGCTCTCAGTGAGGACAAGTTGTTTGCCCCCCGCGTTAATGGATCCGTTGATTGTGTTGTGGTCGCCGATCGTGACGCTCTGATCAATAAAAGTCGGTCCGGGTCGGTCTTCCTCAACCAGCATCCGACCGGCAAAGACGGCACGAATCGCCGCTCGCAGATCGCTGCGCTCAATGTCATTGATTGAGAGAAACGAGGGTGGCGCGAGCTCGCTCACTTTGCCAGCGTCGAGTTCGCCGCCTCCGACTGCCGCCTTGGTCAGTGCCAAGGCGAGGTCGTCGGGATCGGACCACTCGCGTTGATCGAACTCGGCGGCGATCGCCCTGACCAACTCACGACTAGTGATCTCCTCAGCCATCGGAGGAAGAGGCTTTTTTCCCGCGTGAGGTCATGCCGGCGCGGCTCAAAGTGACCTTCACGGCGTTCTTTGACTTGCCGACCGCCTTGGCGATGTCGTCCGGGCTCATACCGGCCGCATAGAGCAGGAGCTCCTGCTTGACGTCAGAGTCGGCGGCGAGGGCGGTGGCAAGGGCTCCAAGCTGCGTTGCGTTCGAGCGGTCGACCTTGCGGTCGACCTCCTTGACGTCCTTGCCGACGTCAACCAGCTGCCTGGAAACCTTCTCAAGCTCCCTGCGCATCCGATCTATGTCACGCGATGCTGGTAGGGACTCCGCCACTACTATCCCGCCTCGACCGAAAGCCCGAGTGCCTCCAGGCTAATGAGGTGTCTGATCCGTGTCCCCTTCGGCGTTGGCACCTCGTTAGCGATGCCGAGATGCCGCCACTGACCAGTCCATCCCGAAAGGGTGGTCTTCGGCACGCCGGCTTTTTTCGCGACTTCGGTGCTCGTTCGCTTCCCGTCGCACAGCTCGAATGCCTTTCGCTGCTTGGTCGTGACAAGCACACCCTCAACCGTGTCGCGCACCGAGGGAATTGCGGCGGCGCGGAGCCATCGAAGCTGCTCTTCCGCTACCTCAAGCTGCTTGCCCAGAACGTCCTCAGACACTCGACTGACTCGCCTTGACCGGACTCATTTCTTTGACCCTCCACCTTTCTTCTTTTTTGAGGCGGACTTAGCTCGTTCGACCATCTTCCGAACTGCATCGGAACTCTTGCCCACAACGACGGCGATATCGGCGTTTCCCAAGCCAGCTCGCGAAAGAATGATCTCGGTAGGGAGCTTGGAATCGGAGCTAGGGGTATCCCTGTCAGCCGCAAGGAGAGCCAGGAGAGCGAGCAGAGCCGGCTCGGTCGGCGTGGGCTCGGTGCTCATCAGACCAGACCCGAAGATCGGTATTCACGAGAGCGCGCTTCGCCTCGGCGCTCAAGAAGACCGCTGTCGCCGAGCTCAGCGAGTCGAGCACGGACGGTGCTTCCGCCCTTGCCGCTCGATTTTGCAAGCCGCCGCTGGAGATCGCCCGAGGCTACCCATTTTCCTGCTGTTTGATCGAAGATCGAGGCGGTAAGAGGGTCAGAGCGAAGATGCCCCCTCCCGGCGTCAAGCTGCGGTGCAAGCGCGAGTTGCAACACCTGCGCGATGCGGTTAAGGCCAAAAATCACCTCATCCTCGAATGAGTTGCCACCTTGTTCCGCCGTCAAGGATCGATCAGTCCCGTGGTTCGATAGCTGACCTTCCCGCCAGAGCCCCTCCGGGTTATCAGCCCGCGCTCAACAAGCTCCGCGAGACGGCGACTAACAGTCGGCGTGGAGACTTTCGTCTTTTTAATGACCACCGCCTTGAGCCCCCCCGCTTCGATCCAGTCGCTGGACGCAACAAGGATGGCCTTGCTGACTGGTTCGGAGAGAATCGCGTTCCGCTCGCCTTTCAGAGGCTCGTCATGGGCGATCCGCAGAAGCGAAATCAGTAGATCGAGCTTGCCCTCTATCGCTGTTAGGTCCGACGTCGTAGACATATGGGCACGCAACGTTATCTGCGCACCCGGCGGAAACCACGCCCGCCGAGCAACGTGAACTCAAAAAGGTGAAAGCCTTCCGTGGCTCGATGCAAAGCGCTCTAGGTGTGGCTGATGCCACGGCGTTGGATAAATGAAGTCCGCCGTCAAACCCGATCTAGCCTCGAGCCATTGCCGCAGCTCGGTCTTAAATTTCGAGGCGATCCGAAACACCGCCACGTCGCTCGTGGCTGCGGGGACTTTGCCACTTTCGCCGCGCTTGGCCATCCGCTTGGCGATCCAGCTTTCCTTGGGAGACGACGCCAGGTCAAGCGAGAGTGGAATCGTGGTGCGGGCATCGTTGTCGGATACCGGTCCCAGTAGGAAATGGCCGCGCTGTATACGCAGTCGTTCGCTGACATCCGGGGCCGAGTAGAGCGCGACCTCGCCTTTGAGGCTCGCGTACACCTGAGCGAAAGCCCTCGAATCGAAGTCGCTGATCTCTCTTCCGGGGCGGCGGATCGCGAAAAGCACGCCGTCTTTGTCGTCGTCGCGCGGGTCGGGGCTGACTACCGCCATGTAGAGGCCGACGATCGGGTCAAGCGTCACGTCCATCAGCGGAGTCGCGGCGCGATGGTGCTGGAGCAGAGCCAAGAGGGCAAGGTCAGGCAGCCGCGTTCCCTCGTGGCGGTCCAGCTCCGCTCCTCTCGCTGCGGCAAGCAGCCCTTCGGTGAAATCCGCGACCTGCGCGTCGTCGAGCATCGCGTTGGCGCGAACGCGCGTGTGCAGACCGGGTTCGAGGTTGAAGGCAGCGTTTGCCTGTCCTCTCCACAACCAGGGAGCGTCAACGCCGTACATCGCATGAAGGTCCCAGATCGAGCGCAGCAGTTCGCGAATCCGGTAATCGTCCGGGCCGCTCCCCTGATGCCACCACGCCCACCGCGCCACGGCCTCAGACTACTTGAGAATAGTTGAAAGTTGGTCACAAAAGACAACCTTTGTCCGCTTAAGCACTTATGCTCCAAAATTTGGAGGCGCAAATCGTTAAGGCTCTTGAAGCTGCCGGCCGGTTGACGACGCGGGAGCTTGCGACTCAGCTCGGCGCGGATCGAGACGCCGTTTATAGGTGCTGTAGGCGACTCGAAAAGGATGGTCGCCTTAAATCAGAGCTCATCAAGGCAACCAAAGGGGATGCTTTCTTCTTTCCAGTGACGATGGAACCGGTCACCTCTCAGAGCCATGAGCGCATTGGCCGTCTGGATGAAGCCCTCAGGGAAACCGTTCGCGCCTATTCTCTCCCGAAGGAAAGGGCACAGCTAAGCGATGCACTTGAAGTCCAGTTCGAACGACTCGCAGAGAACATGGCCGCAGACAGCAGGTCGGCCCTGGAAGAGTTCGCCGCAGAGCTGCTCGCGGCGGTGGCAATCGCCACCAAGCAAGGCGACGTAACGAGCCACCTCGGTATTCGCCCAAGGCATCCTGCCGCCAGAGTTTGGGCGCTTGGTGGTCAGTTGAGCCTGACGTAGAACACTTGTGCGCTAGCCGGACACGAGATCCACCGGTTACAGCCGAAACAGCCACTTAAAGCCGAAGTTGGCTCTGCAAGTGGAAGTCCCACCTCTCCTCCCATTAGTCACCCGAACTCGCCTCGACTTCTCGCCGGGACGTTTTCTGTTGTAGGCATATAGCTATGTTGGAGGTGGGTATGAATAGACGCCCGGAGATGACCTAACCGTGGCGGAGCAGGTGCGTGCGGTCAGCAACGTGCTCGCCGCGATCGAGCGGCGTGACTGGTCGCGGCTGGAACGCCTGCTCGACCCGGATGTCCACTGGACAACGGCGGTGGAGGAGCACTTGCACGGCCCGAGCGCGGTGATCGCTCTCCTGGCCGACGACCCTCCCCCGGCCCCACCGGCATTCCACGAGGTTCGCGACGGGCTGATCGTGCGCTGGATCGACACTCCGGGCTGAGATCGCTCGTCGCCTACAGGTCGCGCACGCGACGGCCGATCTCCCGGTCCTGGGGGTAGCCCGCCGCCTCCCAGAACGCCCCAGCCACCTCGTCGTCGAAGGCAACCAGAGCCGTGACCCGTCGCACGCCGCGGCTGATCAGGTACTCCTCGCCGGCCCTCGTCAGGGCGATTCCGATGCCCTCGCGCCGGTGCGTTTTGGACACCGCAAGCCGGTACATGTTGCCCCGCCAGCCGTCCCACCCGGCAATCAGAGTGCCGACGATCTCGCCGCCACGCTCAGCGACCAGCAACGCGGCCGGCGAATCCCCGATCAGCCGCTCAATGTCCTCGAGACGATCGGCCTTGCTCGCGTGCTCGCTGCGCTCCTCAGCCCATAGGCCCAGGACCGCCTGCGCATCCGCGGGACCCGCGCGACGGATCGTGATTTCCTCACTGGTCAAGTGCGGCAGTGTGGCAAAGCGCGGAGGGCAATTGGCTGCTCGACATGCTCAGGGTGTAGGTCGGGGGCCGCAGATACGAACGGTGCCGGGCGCCAGAATCAGGAATACCGAGCCGTGCCCTGAGGGGGAGGCAATCGAGCGCTTCGAGTGGTCGTCGCGGACCGCGCCCACGGCTTCCCTCGGCTGCAGTTCGACACCCTCGGTGGAAACCCGAACCCGCCCGGAGCCAAAGGCCATCGTCAGCAGGATCACTACGGAAGCGACCATGACGGCGGCCGCCTTCGCGAGCATGGAAAGCTCGCGCACCCTGAGACCGATGCGCTGAATCCGCCCGTCGGGCCGGTTACGCGAGCTCGCTTTCCGGTCGTTCGCCTGCATCGAGAGCCACAATGAGTGCGCGCGCCCGGGGATACAAGGGCACTCGGAAGAGACCCTCAACTGAGGGGGAGCGATTCGAGCGGAAGCCCCGCCCGAGGGGAGCTCAGCGCAAGGGTGGACGGTCGAGCGGCGCTGGACGCCAGCGCTAGTAGCCGCCGCGGAGGACCGCTCGCGGCGGAGGCCCGGTGACGGAGAGCGCCGTCGCTTCCCGGGGTTCCATCACCGCCGCGTTCGCCTTTGGCTCGTTCGGCCAGGGCGCGCCCACGGGAAACTGTCGCAAGAGCTCCTCGATCGTGTCGGGGATCTCGAGCGCGGCGACTTTGAATTTGAACCAGGTCTCAGCGGGGAACGCCACCTCGAGCTGACATGCCAACCAGGTGAGCGCTCGCCCGGCCCGCAGCGACCGCCCATCGTCGCGACACCGACCCGCTTCCGGCAGGCCAAAGGTCACGGCATTGGATATGTGTCTGGCCATCGCCGACCTGACGAAGCCATGGTGAACCGAGGGAAGGAAGTCCACGACTTCCTTCGTCTCCATGCAAGCAACGCTGAAGGGGGCGTCCACGCCGACGGCCGGAGGATCGTCGTCATCGCCGATCCAGATCGCGTACCTCCACATCACCCGCTCCTCATCCGGCTCCGAAGGCCTGAAGTCGACCCCGGGAGGGACCACCATGTGGAGTAAACCGAAGCCGACACTGAAGAGAACACGATGCTCTCCGTTGATCTTGTCAGTCCACCATGTGTTGGAAGGTTTATTCATTGCACATCAGCCCTACTCGACTAACGAGTACCTTCCCACTTATTCGCGCTAATCCTCGCGCCCTGTCAGGTTGCGGGCAAAATCCGCACCTGTGCTCAGCCTATGAACGAGGTGAGATCTAGGCCTACGACGGCCGCGCGGGAGTTCGCTGCTGCGCCTCCGCGGCGTGCCTCAGTTCCATCTGCCGGTGGGCGGAGACGCCGCCGGCATTGGCCAACAGCGTCGTCTTCAGCAACCCTTCCCTTTGACGAGCGATCGTCGAATTCATCCGGGCGGGTGCGCACTCCTCCCCGTAGCGGTCGATGCAGGAGCCCGGCCAGGGCTGATGAGCTCGCTCGATCAGCGTGATTGCCTCGCGAAGCAGGTCCCCGCCCAGTCTGACCATCCGCCAGAGGTGCACATCGTGGAGCTGCCCTGAACCTCCCGAGCTCTGCACGACGCGCAGTAGGTGCCCTGTCTTCTTGAAGTGCCAGTACCTGACGAACCTGACGTTGACCCCGATGCCGAGCCCGGAGGCCACCGACCAACCCGCCACGGTCTCGAGAACCTGCTGCGCAACCGGCACCGGCACCTCGCCGAAGCGCCTGGTCAGCTCCGGCAGCATCGACCGTTCGACCGAGTCCGAGCTAACCCTCTCCTCCACGTCGATCTTGCACCTGGCGACCCCATAGCGACCGGCTGCCTGGACCGCGGCGACGATCTCGTCGTCCTCGCCGGGAAAGACCACGGCGGCGGAGCTGGCGCCATTCTCGCTCGGCGGGCCATAGGCCAGCCGGTCCAGAATCACGCAGCGCGGGAAGCCCACCTCGAAGAACCCCTGGGGATCGAGGCCGAACTTGGTGAACACCCCGCCGCCGCCGGAGGCAGCCGCCAAGGCGGAGTTTCGCGCCCGGCTCTGCGCGTCGAACATCTCGGTGAGGTTTTCGCATAGCGTCCCAGCCAGGGGCTTGCCCAGTTCCTTGCGCCACCGATCGACGCGACCTGAATCTGCCCGAGGCGACGTGTGGTCGTCGACGGTGCCGGTGGGAAGCCAGATCGCCTGGGTGTGCAGAATCCGATCGTCCGAGCCAACCGAGCTCAGTAGGACGTGGCCCATCCTCGAGCGATTTGGGATCTGGTCGATCGCGTAGCCATGCATGTCCTTGTTCGGTCGCACCGGAACCGAGGTGACGTGCTCATGCACGGCCTTGAAGCCGAAGTGCGGCAGCAGGCTTCGGACGCCGATCTCGACGGAATCGCGCAAGGCTTCGCCGGTGAATTTTTCGCCAAGCCGGCTAATGCCTGCTCGCCCTGGACAGAGGCGGCTGAGGACCAGACCGTTACGAGCGGTCCCTTCAAAGAGTTCCCTGGCGACGCCTTCGGCAAGGGAGGCGATGGATGCTCCATGTGACCACCCAATGACCTCACCACCGAATTCGGCTGCTTTCCTCGCCAGCGCAAGAGCCTCGCGCTGGGCGATGGAGTCCATTCCGTCGAGCCTGACAGGGCCGTACATCCGTTTGACGGGATGGCGACTGAGCTCCCTGCTTGCCATCGTTCTCTCTCCCTCTGCTGGTACCCAAATATTTTCCGGAACGTTCCCAAGTAGGCCCCCCTACGACCCCAGAGTAGTTTGGGAAACAGATCCGGTCAACGGCGGTTCAGCGGAGGAGAAGCATGCGTAGCTCGACGGCCTCGCGGAGTGCGGATAACGAGCAAGACCAGGGCACCGCGACTCGGTGCTCTTGGCACCGGCGCGGTTCACAAGTTGTAGATCCACGAGGCTCCCTACCTGCGGACCCACATACATAGAGATGCCTCTCCTCCCTCAAGTAACCCCAGAAGAGACTCGGGCAGGCTAACCGATTGAGCCTTTTGACGCAAGCCTAAATTTTTGGGGCGATTTCCTCGCCCGGTGAGGCCGGAATCAGCTCAGCGCAGGCGCGCCGGAGCGCAGGGCGGTGAGGACGCGCTCGGCGACGGCATCGCCGGTGAGGCCGACCTCCTCGTGCAGCAGGGCCGGCTTGCCGTGGGTCACGTAGCGGTCGGGAAGACCGATCCGCAGGACGCGGGCGCGCTCCCCGGAGCGCTCGGCGAAGGCGTCCTCAAGGTGCTCGAGCACGGCCGAGCCGAAGCCGCCGGGCAGGACGTTCTCCTCGATCGTCACCACTAGGTCGTGGCTCAGCGCCAGCCGCTCGAGCAGCTCGCTGTCGAGCGGCTTGGCGAAGCGGGCGTCGGCGACGGTCGCGTTGAGGTCATGGCCGGCGAGGACCTTGGCCGCGTCGAGCGCCACCGAGACGCCGTAGCCGTAGCCGAGCAGCGCCACCCGCTCGCCGCTTGCCAGCAGCTCGCCGCTGCCGATCGGCAGCTCCTTGGGCTCGCCCGGCAGCTCAATCCCCTCGGCCGCGCCGCGCGGGTAGCGCAGCGCCGTCGGCCCGTCGTGAGCGATCGCGGTGCGCAGCATGTGGACCAGCATTGCCTCGTCGCGCGGCGCCATCAGCACGACGTTGGGGATCGGGCGGAAGTAGGAGACGTCGAAGGCGCCGTGATGGGTCGGACCGTCGTCGCCGACCAAGCCCGCCCGGTCCATCGCGAAGGTGACGTCGAGTTCCTGTAGGCAGACGTCGTGGACGATCTGGTCGAAGGCGCGCTGGAGGAAGGTCGAGTAGATCGCGCAGACCGGCTTCGCGCCCTGGATCGCCAGGCCAGAGGCGAGCAGGACGGCGTTCTGCTCGGCGATGCCGACGTCGTAGTACTGCTCCGGAACCTCGTCGGCCAGCTTCTGCAGGCCGGTCCCCCCCGCCATCGCCGCTGTGATCCCGACCACGCGCTTGTCGCGCTTGGCCTCGGCGACGATCGCGTCGGCGAAAACCTGGGTGTACTGGGGTGGGGCGCCGGCCACCGGGGGCTTCTCCAGTCGCTCCGGGGCGATCGCCGCGGGCGCGTCGGACTCCTGCACCGCGACGGGCTTCGGCGCGGGCGCGCCATCGACGATCGATTTCGGCTTGGCGGCGTGCCATTTCTCCATCCCCTCGAGGCCGCCCTCCTCGGCCGGCGAGAAGCCCTTGCCCTTGACCGTGTGGATGTGGACGATCACCGGGCGGTCGGCCTCGAAGGCCTCGCGCAGGGCCTCGCGCAGGGCGTGCACGTCGTGGCCGTCGATCACGCCCATGTAGGCGAGGTCGAGCTCCTCGAAGAAGAGGCCCGGCGCCCAGTAGGCCTTGATCGCCGACTTGATCTCCGGCCCCAGCCGTTCAATCCGCTTACCGAGCCCGAGCGGCAGCTTGGTCAGCCGGTCCTCGACCCCCTCGCGGGCGTGGAAGAGGCGCGGGTTGAGCCGCACCCGGTTGAAGTAACGCGAGAGCGCGCCGACGTTGGGCGAGATCGACATGCCGTTGTCATTGAGCACGATCACCATCGGCGTCTGCAGCCCACCCGCCGCGTGCAGGGCCTCGTAAGCGACGCCGCCGGTGAGGGCGCCGTCGCCGATCACGGCGGCGACCTTGCCGTCCTCGCCGATCCCGTGGCGCATCGCCTCCTTCAGCCCAACTCCATAGCCGATCGAGGTCGAGGCGTGGCCGGCGCCCATGATGTCGTGCTCGGACTCGAAGATCGAGCAGAACGGGGCGAGGCCGTCGTACTGGCGAATCGTCGGCAGACCCTCGCGACGGCCGGTGAGGATCTTGTGCGGATAGGCCTGATGGCCGACGTCCCAGAGCACCTTGTCGCGAGGAGAATCCATCAGGCTATGCAGCGCCACCGCCAGCTCGCAGGTGCCGAGGTTGGCGCCGAAGTGACCGCCGATCTCACCGATCGTGTCGATGATGTAGGTGCGCATCTCCTGCGCCACCTGCTGCAGCTGCTCGTCGTTCAGCTCGTGCAGGTCGGCGGGAGAGTGGATCCCGTCGAGCAGGGGGGCCTCGCTGTCGCCTACCGCTCCGTTTCCGTTCTCGCTCATTCGTCCCTCGTGAAGATGTAGTCGGCCACGCGCCTCAGGTCGTCGGTCTCGCCGCTTGCCTCGCCCAGCGCCGTGGTCGCTTTGGCGTGCGACTCGGCCGCGAGCTCGCGCGCCTGCTCCAAGCCAAAGTGGCTGACGTAGGTGAGTTTTCCAAGTCGCTCGTCGCTTCCATGTTCCTTGCCGAGGCGATCGGCGCTTCCGGTCACGTCGAGGATGTCGTCGACGATCTGGAAGAGCACGCCCAGCTCGCTGGCGAATCGGCGAAAGGGGATTGTCTCAGGTTCGGGCAATCCTTCGAGGATCAGCACGACACCGACGCTGGCGGCGATCAGGCGGCCGGTCTTCAGCGTGTGCAGCGAGCGCAGCCCATCGGCGTCGCGCTCGGAGACCGCGACGTCGACGTACTGGCCGCCGACCATCCCGTCCACCCCCGTCGCCGCGCTCAGCTCGCGCAGGGCGGCGAGCACGCGCGCCGGCTCGCCAGGCTGCTCGCAGGCCAAGCGCATCGCCTCGGCGAAGAGGCCATCGCCGGCGAGGATCGCCACGTCCTCGCCGTACTTGACGTGCGAGGTGGGCTGACCGCGGCGCAGCTCGTCGTCGTCCATCGCCGGCAGGTCGTCGTGGATCAGCGAGTAGGTGTGGATCAGCTCGATCGCGCAGGCAACCGGCAAGAAGCGCTCGGGCGCGGCGCCGAGAGCGCGGGCGGTTGCCAAGGCCAGCACCGGACGCACCCGCTTGCCGCCGGCCAGCAGCGAGTAGCGCATCGCCTCCTGCAGGCCGGCCGTCGGATCGGGTGCCGGAAAGCGCAGCCGCTCCAGCTCGGCGTCGACCAGAGCGCGCAGCTCCTCGGGGTAGCTCACCGATTCACGAGGCGGCCTCGCCCTCGCGGATGCGGCGGTTCGCCTCCTCGACCGCCTCGGCCGAGAGCTCGGCGGCCTCCTGGGCAAGGGCCGCGGCGCGGGCATCGTCGGCCTCTTCGCCCTCGAGCTCGCGGGCGATCGCGTTCAACCGCTCGGAGATCTCGCGTAGCCGGTTCACCGCACGCCCTCGCGCTCGCGGGCGATCGCGCCGAGCACGCCGTTGACGAAGCCCGGCGCGTCGGCGCCGCAGTACTCCTTGGCGATCTCGATCGCCTCGTCGATCGCGACCTCGGTCGGCACATCGGCGCTGTGCTCGATCTCATAGAGGGCGACTCGCATCACGTTGCGCTCCAGCGGCGCGATCCGCTCCAGCTCCCAGCCCTTGGCGTGGGCCGCGATCGCGGCGTCGAGCTCGTCGCGGTGGGCTTCAAC
The DNA here is from genome assembly GCA_963732225.1 of uncultured Solirubrobacterales bacterium. Lineage (GTDB taxonomy): Bacteria > Actinomycetota > Thermoleophilia > Solirubrobacterales > 70-9 > VRUE01. Next base: position 4,609 of record CAVSYR010000005.1, on the reverse strand, counting down.
GCCGGCGGCAAGCTCCCGCGTGAACGGGCGCGACTCGGCGACCAGCTCCTCGAGCGGTCGACCGGTGACATCGCGCTGGTAGCAGGCGAAAACGGCGTCGCGGCGCTGGTCTGACCTACGCATGCCGCCATTCTCTCGCTTCCGGCGGCTGGATGGTTTGACCAAGCCGAGAGAGAACAGCTCGCGCCCAACCCAAATGCGCCGGGGCTCGCGCCCCGGCGCATTGGCACCTCGTAACCCCTGCGGCTTTGCCCTAGGGGTTTTCGGCGTTGTCTTTATGCACCGCCGCAGCAGAGGCGACGTTCAGTGTGCCGGCCATGCTCGCTGAGCACAGCCCGGGCAAGGCTGTCATCGCGCTCGGCGCCGGTTGGGTAGCTAGGCGGCTTCTCCGGCCCATTTGAGGCCTGCGTGGACTCCTTCCAGGAAAGCCCAGAAGCTGCCTAAGATCGTCATTTTGTGTTCTTCTGTTTTGCTGATTGCCCATAGTTCGGTTAACTGTCCGGCTTCCCATAAATGTTCGACTACGTGCGTCTTGAACTGGCCTAGACAGTCACGGAAAGTTAGTTTTCCGATGATTGGAACTTTTGCCCCGATCGCGCATTCAGCGCTTGATTCCATCGTCGCAAGGGTTTCGCCTTCGTCGGGAATGATCTGGATGAGTTCAACGCCTTCGGTGTGTAAAATTATTAAGCCGTGGAATCGTTTGGATAAAATCACACCTGCTACTCCTTCCGATTTCGGCTGACACGGAGCGGAGGTCGCACCATTGATCTTGGTGATGCAGCCGGTGAATTTGAAGTCAACACCTTTTACGTTCCCTGCCGATTCCCCGATCGAGCCATTGGCCAGGAGATTGGCCTTGTTAAGTGAAATACCGGTGCATTCTAATAACACGGTGGCACCGGCGATTTTGGTATGCAGCACCGGCAGGGTGTCCACTTTCAGGTTCAATTTCGCCGTTAAACTAGCCGCGTCAGTTTTCACCGTCCCAGCGCTGTTTAAGATCCACCAGTGCGCGCCCACCGTGGCCTGCGCGGAGGCGGTGCCGAAGGCCATCACGCCGAAGAGCGCGACGCAGAGGCCCATCAGTCCCAGTCTCGATCGAGTCATAGCTTGATTCCTCTCGGTATTGGTTGCGGTTTTACTCAGAGAGTCCTTAGCATTTCACGCAAGCCGTTCTCGATCAAGTTTCCAACCCAAAGCGCCGGGGCTCTCGCCCCGGCGCTTTTGGCACTGCACTTCCCTAGGGCTCTGGGCTAGGGGTTTTCGGCGTTGTTCCTGCGCACCGCGGCGGCAGAGGCGACGTTAAGCGTGCCTTTGAGGATCGCGGTGTTCTTGCCGGCCGGGGCGGGGACGCCAGCGGCGGCGTTGATGATCGGGTCGAGGATCAGTTCGACCAGGAACCCTCCGCAGCCCGAGGCGCCGGGTGCCGACCAGGCGTTGTCGACCAGTTTGTTGTTTTTGGCGACCAGGATGCGGCCTTCCTCGAGGAATTCAATTTCCCCGGCCGAGCCGGTGATTTTCGTGTTAGGCGGCGGCGGGTTGGTTTCCCCCGAGGTCAGTTTCCAGGTCAGCGGCGAGCCCGAGGAGCCCACGTAGCAGCCGGAACCCAGGAACGGGTTTTCCAGGTGGACCTTGACCGGCATCTGCAGCGCCGTGCCGGTTTCACCGGCGAGGTTGTTTTCCGAGATGCGGATGTCGGAGGCCGGTTTGGCCAGTTCAAGCGTTGCGTTGAGGCCGGTGAGGCCGTTTTCGAAGGCCAATTCGCAGCTGAAGCGCAGAATCGGTTCTTTGATTTCTTTGCAGTTGACGATGCCGGCGAGACCACCGGGCACCGGCTGTGGTGTTTTGGAGAGCGTGATGCCGTTGGTGGCGGCGTAGAATTTGGCGAATTCAGCGCCTTCTTTTTCTTCGGTCGCTTCGCCGTAGCCGCCCTGCAGGGTGACCGGGTTGACGATCGGCACTTTCTTTGAGCCGAGCACCACTTCGCCCGATGAGGTCACGTCGTAGACGCATTTGACCACTTCGGTGTTTGGGTATGGGCACTGGGCGAATTTGGTGTAGTTGCCGGTCAGTTTCGCCTGGGCTACCCCGGCGAAGCTGAGCGCGGCAAGTGCCACGAGGAGAAGCGCCGTCAGGGCCCTTCTCGTCTTGTGCGTACTCATATCTCCCTCATTCCTGTTTTGTTTGTGTGGTACTGGAAGAAGCTTTTGGCCGAATCGGGCTCAGTGGTGCGCGTAGAGCATTGGCAACAGGCCAACGTTGCCGGAGATCGCGAGGATCTGCCCGCGCGCCTCGCGGGCATCGAAGCCGGGGGCAAGCCCCAGGCGCTTGGGCAGCGCGTAGAGGGCGAACATGTAGATTTCCCCGCGGCCTTCGGGGCAGATCGAGTAGCCCCGTTTGCCGAAGCCGTTGGTGCCCACCACCGCCCCCTTGGGCAGCTTGCCCGAGACGATTTCGGGCAGGTCGGGGTCAAGACCCGCCACCGCCCAGTCGACGAAGAGTTTCCCTTCGACCGGCTGCACGTTCATCGCGTAGAGCGCCAGTTCGGCCGTGCCGGCCGGGACGCCGCTCCAGTGAAACTGCGGCCATTTGTCTTCGTCGTCGCAGCTGTAGTTGGCGGGCAGGCTGGCGGGTTCGCCCGTTGCGGAGGCAAACGGGGAATAGCTTTCCAGCTTCATGTCGGCGACCGTGGCGCTGGCCAGTTCGGCGGGCGTGGCGCCCTGCTCGCGGGGGCCCTTGGGCGTGGCGATGCGCTGGCCGTGCTTTTGGCCGCCCGCCGGGTCCGAGGAGCCGGGATCAGAGCTGGAGCCGGGCCCAGAGGCCGATTGGGAGCCAGGCTGCGCCTTTTCACCGGGGGCGCCCTTGGACCCACTCCCAGCGCTGGGAGAGCCGGCGCCAGGGGCCGCGCTGGCAGAGTGAGAGCTCGCCGTGCCCTGGCCTTCGGGTTCTGAGGAGCCGCCCCCGCAACCGACGAGGGCAAGCGCCGCAAGTGCGAGCGCCAGGAAAGCCCTGGCGCTCGCACCCTTGGCAGCGGACGCTAGGAAACGCTCAGCGCCTGTTCTCTGTGCCACTGGAATGCTTCAGTTGGGAAGAGACCGCTCCATTCGATTTTCTGACCGAGCGCTTTCAGCGACGTCCCCGTCGCGGTAAGCGTCGATGAGTTGAACGTGGCGGTTTCCGTGGTGTTGTTGATCGAACCGCCGGCCGAACCGGTCACGGTGACCAGGATCCCTCCCAGCACGCATTCTTCACCGGCGTAGAGGATCGGGACTTTCACCCCTTCGATGATGATGTAGGGGGTGGTTGAGACCGTGGTCAGTTTCGATGCCCACGGCAGCGCTTCGGCTTTGATCGATTTGACCGTGCAAGCCGAGCTGTTGGTGGTGCAGTTGTAGAGGGGGACTTCCGTCACTTCCCCCTTGCCCGTGCCGGCTTCGTTTTTGATCGTCAGTTTGTAGAGGAAATTTTCACATTTGGTGGTCAGGCCCGGAACGGTCAGGGCGCTTTCATAAGCGCCGCCGAGGATCACTTCGGTCCCTTCCAGTGATTTGCTTTCAAACTTCCAGGCGGGTGCCGCGCTCGCTGAGGTGGCGAATATCGCGCAAAGCACCGCCAGGGCCGCCAGAGCGGCACCAATAGCTGTTTGCTTGCTTCTCATCGTTCTCATCATCTCCTTGCGCAGTTCGCCTATGGGTTTTCTTTGTTGTTTTTGGACACGGCGGCCGATGAGGCGACGTTCAGCGTGCCTTTGAGGATCGCCGTGTTGTGCCCAGCGGTAGTGCTGCCGAGCTGCGCGTTGATGATCGGGGTGACGAGGAAGGAGAGAATGCCGCCACAACCGGTTGCGGCAGGCGCCGACCATGAGTTGTCAACCAGTTTGTTGTTTTTGGCGACCAGGATTCGGCCTTCCTCGAGGAATTCGATTTCCCCGGCCGAGCCGGTGATTTTTTTGTTCGGTGCCGGTGGGTTGGTTTCGCCCGTGCTCAGTTTCCAGATGATCGGGTTGCTGGCAGAGCCGACGAAGCAGCTTTTGCCCAGGAAGGGGTTTTCCAGGTGGACCATGACCGGCATCTGCATCGCCGTGCCGATTTCACCGGCGAGGTTGTTTTCCGATACCCGGATTTCTGAGGCTGGCTTGGCCAGTTCGAGGGTCGAGTTGACGCCGGTCAGGCTGTTTTCGAAGAAGAATTTGATCAGCGCTTTGACCAGGGCCGGCTGAGAGGCTTCGGGGATGATCCCGAGCAGCCCACCGGGGACGTTCTGCGGTGCTTTGGAGAGCGTGATGCCGTTGGTGGCGGCATAGAATTTGGCGAATTCAGCGCCTTCTTTTTCTTCGGTGGCTTCGCCGAAGCCGCCCTGCAGGACGACCTGTTTGGTGATCGGGACGACCTTCGATCCGAGCACCACTTCGCCCGATTCGGTCACCGAGTAGATGCATTTACGGACTTCTGTGTTGGTGTAGGGGCAGTTGACGAATTTGGTGTAGTTGCCGGTCAGTTTCGCCTGGGCAACACCGGCCAGGCTGAGCGCGGCCAGCGCGACGGCCAAAAGCGCCGTCCCCACCACCCTCGTTCTGTGCTTTTGCATGATTTGATCGCTCCTGTCT
>CAVSYR010000004.1:0-155653 GCA_963732225.1 uncultured Solirubrobacterales bacterium | reverse complement strand
ACGTTCTGTGGGGTTACGCACTCTCTACAGTCACGTGCGTGGCGGCGAAAGTAAATCCTCTGAGCACGGTGACCGGCAGGCGGACGAAGATCATCGCCACGGTCGGGCCGGCGAGCTGGGAGCCGGCTGTGCTCGAGCGGCTGATCGAGGCCGGCGTCGACGTCTTCCGCCTCAACTTCTCCCACGCCGACCGCGAGCGCCACGCCGGCACCACCCAGTCGATCCGCGAGGCGGCGGGGCGGGTCGGCCGTGAGGTCGGGGTGCTCGGCGATCTGCCCGGGCCGAAGATGCGGATCGGATCGCTCCGCGACGACGTCGCCGAGCTGGAGACGGGGATGCACGTAAAGCTCGCCCCGGGCGACTTCGAGGGAGCTGACGGGACGATCCCGGTCGCCTGGCCCGGCATCACCTCCCTGCGGCCGGACGAGCTGGTCTACCTCGCCGACGGCGCGATCCGCCTGCGGGTCGACGAGAGCGACGAGGGCGGCGCCTCCGCCGAGGTCGAGGTGGGGGGAACGCTCTCCTCCCACAAGGGGATGAACATCCCGGGCGCGACCGGCCCCGCCTCGACCGACAACGACCTGGGCTGGGTCGAGTTCGCGGTCGAGCATGGCCTCGACCTGCTGGCGATCTCATTCGTCTCGTCCGTCGCCGACCTCGAGCCGGTCACCGAGCGGCTGCGCTCACTCGGCTCCAACATCCCGCTGATCGCCAAGATCGAGAGGCGGCAGGCGGCCGAGGACGCGGCCGAGATCGTCCGCGCGGCGAGCGGCGGGATCATGGTCGCGCGCGGGGACCTGGGGATCGAGCTGCCGATCGAGGAGGTGCCGGTGGTCCAGAAGCGGTTGATCCGCGAGGCCGGCCTGCGCTCGAAGCCGTCGATAACGGCGACCCAGATGCTCGCCTCGATGGTTCACGAGAAGCGGCCGACCCGGGCCGAGGTGACCGACGTCGCCAACGCGATCTACGACGGCACCGACGCGGTGATGCTCTCCGAGGAGACGGCGGTCGGCCAGAACCCGGTCGAGGCGGTGCGGGTGATGGACCGGATAGCACGAGCCACAGAGCCCGATCTCCGCTACGGAGAGTGGCTCTTCACGCGGACCGACCAAACCACCCAGGACGTCGCCGACTCGGTCGCCCAGGGCGCCGTCGGCGCCGTCTATCGGCTGGGGCTGGCGGCGCTGGTCGTGCCGACCAACAGCGGCCGCACCGCGCGCCTCGTCTCGGCCCACCGTCCGAACGTGCCGGTGCTGGCGATCTCAGCCAGCATCGAGACGGTGCGGCGACTCAACCTCCTCTTCGGGGTGACCCCGATCCAAAGCGACCACGACCCGGAGGTGCACCGGCTCCTCGACGACTGCGCCGCGCTCGCCGCCAAGCACGGGATCGCCAAATCCGGCGACCTGATCGCGATCACGGCCGGCCTCTCCGTGCAGGGCCTGGGAACCAACCTCTTCGAGGTCCACCGAGTCCCCTAGCGCGGCGACTTTCCTACCGTCCAGGTGGGTAACTCGCCGCATCTGGTTTAGGGTCTGGCAATGACTGACTTCGATGCGATCGCGCAAGGAATGACCCAGGCGGTCCCGTTTGCGGGCCACCTTGGGTTGGAGATAACCAGCGTCGGCGAGGGCGTGGCGACCGTTCGCCTGCCAGAGCGCGACGATCTGAAGAACCACGTCGGCTCGCAGCACGCCGGCGCGCTCTTCACGGTCGCCGAGACCGCCTCGGGCGCCGCCTTCGTCGGGGCGTTCGCCGAGCGAATGGGAGAGGTCACCCCGCTCGCGCGCAACGCCGAGATCTCCTTCGAGAAGATCGCCAAGGGGCCGATCGACGCAACCGCCAGGCTCGGCGTCGACAGGGAGGAGGCGCTGGCCACCCTCGACGCCGAGGGCAAGGTCGTCTTCCCGTGCGAGGTCGAGCTCCACGACTCCCAGGGCCAGCGGGTGGCGAGCGCGACCGTCCACTGGCACGTGCGCCTCAACCAGCCGGCCGCCGCGGAGGTGGCTGAGTGATGAACCGCGCGAGGCTTCTCTCCTCGGTGCTTGCCGTGGCGGCACTGATCGGGGCTCTGCTCGCCTCGAGCGCCGCTGCCCGCAACATCTACGTGACCAACTACGACTCGGACACGGTGTCGGTTGTCGATGGCAACACGAATCAGGTGATCGGGGCGCCGATCGCGACGGGCTCAGAAAGCGGTCCTTACACGGTGGCCATCACGCCTGACGGCAAGACGGCCTACGTGGTCAACTACGACTCGGCATCCGTCTCAGCGATCGACATTTCGCTGAACCAGGTGATCGGGTCACCGATCCCGATTCCAAAAGAATCCTATGGAATCGCGATCACACCCGACGGCAGCCGCGCATACGTCGCCACCAACAATGCTGGAAGTGTCACCGCGATCGACCTTGCGGCCAAAGCCGTAATCGGATCGCCGATCCCGGTGTGTCCCAATCCCTCCTCGGTGACGATCACCCCCGATGGCGCTCACGTATACGTCGCCTGCGAAAAAGATGTGCGGGTCGTGGACGTCGCGACCAATCAGGTGGTCGGCTCGCCGATCCCGGTCGAGTCTCCGTATGGAGCGGCCGTGACCCCTGACGGCAAGACGTTGTTCGTTGCCGACACGGAAGGCTTCGTCGTCCCCGTCGACACCGCGACAAACCAGGCCGGCGCTCCGATCGTCGTCGGCGAAAGCCCGCAGAGCGTCGCGATCACTCCCGACGGCAAGCGCGCCTATGTCCCGGACTACACCGGCAAAAAGATCTTCGTCCTCGACACCGCTACCAGGCAGGTCATCGGATCGCCGATCGCCACTTCAGGGGAACCCGAATACATGGTCGTCAGCCCGGATGGCAGGAAGGCGTTCGCCGGCATGTTCGACGCCGGCGCGATCACCGGCGTCGACACGACCACCAACCAGCTCGTCGGCCCCCCGATACCCACCGGCGAAGGCGTCGGGGGCCTCGCGTACGTCCCGGATCAGTCGCCCGTCGCCTCCTTCCCCGCCCCGACCGCAAGAGCCCGCCCCGGTGTTCCCGTCACCCTGAGCGGAGCCGCCTCCACCGACCCGGACGGCACGGTCGCCACCTACGCCTGGAACTTCGGCGACGGCACCGGCGCAAGCGGGCCGGCGCCGACCACAACTCACACCTACGCCAAACCGGGCACCTACCCGGCGTCCCTGACCTTGACCGACAACGAGGGCTGCTCGGTCCCGCTGGTATTCACCGGCCAGACCGCGCTCTGCCACGGCTCTCCGGCTGCCGCTCAGGCACAGGCCGTCAAGGTCGCCTACCCCGGCGTCAAGGTCAAGTGCCCGAAGAGCGCCAAGCCCGGTGGCTGCAAGTTCAAGCTCAAGGCCGTGCTCAAGACCGGCAAGGGAAAGAAGCAGAAGCTGAAGGCTCAAAGCTCTGTCGCCAAGGCAAAGGTCAAGGCCGGCAAGACCGCGATCGTCTCGCTGAAGCCGACGAAGAAATACGCCGCGAAGCTGGCGGGCGCGAAGAAGACGCTGGTCCAGCAGGTCGTGACGATCTCCGGCGAGTCGACCACCAAGGTCAGCAAGCTCAAGATCGTCCAGTAGGCCGGCGCCGCCGGCAGGTAACGTTGCCGCCGTGGCCCGGAACGCACTGCTTCGCAGCCAGCTCGCGCGCCGCGACATCTGGAGGCGGGCGGCGGTCGAGCGGCTCACCGAACCGCTGCACCTGAACCTGGTCTCGGTCGGGGTCGCGCTCTTCGGGGGAGTGCGCGCGAAGGCCGCCTTCGACCTGCTCGTCCGCCGCCAGCACGCCTACGGGCTGCTGAAGGCGGCCGACGAGGCGAGGGCACGGGGGTTGGCGCGGGTCACGGTCGTCGAGCTCGGGGTCGCCTCGGGGACCGGCCTGCTCAACATCTGCGAGCTGGGAGCACGGATCACCGAGAAGACCGGGGTCGAGTTCCGCGTCGCCGGCTTCGACACGGGGGAGGGGATGCCGCCGCCGGCCGACTATCGCGACCACCCCGAGCTCTACAAGGAGGGCTGGTTCCCGATGGACAGGGCGGCGCTGGAGGCCCGCCTGCCTGCCAACGCCGAGCTGCACTTCGGGCCGATCGCCGAGACGATGAGGGCCTTCGTCGACGACCTCGGCCCGCAGGCCCCGCTCGGCTTCGCGACCCTCGACGTCGACTTCTACAGCTCCTCGAAGGACGCGCTTGCCCTCTTCGAGGGCCGCCCGGACGCCTACCTGCCCTTCGTCACCGTCTACGTCGACGACCTCGCGCTCTCCACCCACACGCGCTACGCGGGGGAGCTGCTCGCGATCCGCGAGTTCAACGACGAGCACGAGCTGCGCAAGCTCGACTGGGACTGGAACCTGGCCAACACCCGTGTCTTCAAGCGGGCCGAGTGGCTGACCCACATGTTCAAGCTCCACGTCCTCGACCACCCCGAGCGCAGCGACCTCAGCCGCTCGGAGCAGATCGCCTCCTTCGAGAACCCGTACCTGCAGGGCTAGTCGCCAGCGAGCGACGCGCCACCGCGCCAGGAGAAACCGAGCAGTTGCCGAAGCAGTGACGAGACCCATGTTCGAGCTGCCCGCAGACACCCTGGAGAGACTCGCGGAGATCCTCCCGACAGCGTTCTACGCTGTCATGGGCCTTGCCCTCTTCATCGCCCTGCTGGGCGCGGCCGGGCCGGCGCTGGTGGTCCTGATTCTCGGCGCGGTGGTCCATGTCGTCCGCGTCGGCGTCGAAGGCCGCCCCCGGCCAGCCCGTCGGGCCCGGACCAGGTCGCGTCGCCCCCTCTAACAAGCAAAGTCTCGGGCCGGGTTTCAGAGCACCGACCGGCGGGCATCTTCCTATAGGAAGGATCCAATCGAGCGTAGGAGCGCCGATGGCACACCGCGTAGTCGCGATCGTGACCGACCCGATCGGGGGTCAGGAGGCGACCCAGCAACTCAAGGAGGCCGCCTCGGGGGGTGCGATCGAGCTGCGCCTGATAGCGCCGGCGGTCGAGGCGAATCCGCTGCGCCACACCTTTGGCGACATCGATGAGCCCAAGCGAGAGGCAAGGCAGAAGCTCGATTCCTCGTTGAAGAGCCTGCGCGAATCCGGGTTGGAGGCGAGTGGAGCCGTCGGCGATCCCGATCCGATCCAGGCCGCCAAGGATGCCCTGCTCGAAGCGCCGGCCGACGAGGTCGTGATCTTCGAGCGTGAGGCTTCCGAGTCGCGCTGGTATGAAGGCGACCTCACAAAGCACGCCGAGGAGGAGCTCGAGCCTCCGCTTCGGATTGTCATTCTCGAGGCACAGGACGAGACCGATCGGCCCCGCAGCCATGTCGTCGACGTGGAGCGCTCGCCCGAGGGAACGGTCGACCACGAAGTCGAGCACGAGGTCGGCTCGGCCTATTTACCTGGGCTATCCCGCGGCGACTTCGCCGGGATGGTCGTCGGCGTGGTGGGAACGATCGTCGTCATCGTGCTGGCGGCGGCGATCGGCTCTCAGTCAAGCGGTCCGGAGAGTGGCTGGAAGGCCGTCGCGATCGGGGCGGCGATCGCGGTCGCCCTGGTCAACATGGCCCACGTCGTCGGCCTCCTGCTGATGGAGAGCGTCAGCTACCGCGGCGGCTTTGCCCGTTTCATTCGCACCCTTTCGCTCACCGTGACCCCGGCGGCGATCGTGCTCAACCTGATCATCCTCGTCTCGTAGCCGCCCAGCCTGCGAGTCGCGCTCGAGAAGCGGACCTGGGGACGCTCAGCGGTCCGGCAGGCGGCCGGCCACCTCCGCCGCGCTGACCCCGATGAACGCGCCTGCGAGCACGTCTGCCGGATAGTGGACCCCGGTATGGACTCGGGAGTACCCGACCAGCGTCGCCAGGGCCCGCAGCGGCGCTGAGAGCAGCGGCTGCGCGTTGGCGGCGCCGGTGGCAAAGGCGAAGGCGGAGGCCGTGTGGCCGGAGGGGAAGGAGCTCGAGCGCGGCATTTGGACATGGCGCCGCGCGAGCTCTTCGGCTTCCTGCCTTGCGGGGCGTCTCCGGGAGCTCAGCGGCTTGGCGACGAGGTTGGCGAAGCCGGAGGCGATGCCGAGAGAGACGAGGCCCCTTCGAGCCGCGAGCCGACCACCGTGCCCGCCAAGGAGGGCCAATGCGGCCGCGATCCCGAACCAGAGCTTGCCGTGATCGGCGGTGCGCGGAGAGGCGGCGCATGGCGCTGTCCAGCGTGGGAGTGTCGCTTGCGGCGATCGCTGTGTAGATGGCGCTGTCGAGGGCCTTCGCCTCGCTCAAGCCACTCGCTCATCAGGGACTACGGTCTCCGCGTTGAGTCCGCGGCCCCGGCGCCCTCTCCGAAGGCGATTCGTGCCAGCGCGCGAGCGGTCTCCCAGAGACCCTCGGGCATCGCCGCCGAGGGAGAGGCTCCGGGGTGTGCGGCGGCGATCCGCACCCGCAGCGCCGCCGGCAAGATCCTGAAGCGAAGTGGCGCATCCAGAGTGACTGCCTCGCCGTCGATGCCGGCGGCGATCGGGCCCGCCGCGTCGACCTCAAACGTGGGCACCACCCATTCCTGCCAGGGACGTTGGGCCAGCGAACGATCTCCACCCGGAGCGGAGGCGACCGCGATTCCCAGCAGCCCGTCGTCGATCCTCGGCCGGGTGCCCGAGCCGACCGCACGCCCGAGGCGGTAGCGATTGTTGGAGACGAGGATCGCCGCGCCGGAGGAGTGCTCGCTTCCCTCCGGCCCGGTCCAGCGCAGGTCCAGCCCCTTGCCCTCGGGTCCCAGCGCCTCGGGCAGCGTGTCGAGGATGGTCCGCAGCTTCGCGTCCCGGTAGCCCTCGCGCTGGACGGCCTCGGCGTAGAGGCCGAGCGAGACGTTGTTGACGAACACCCGGGCGTTGACCTCGGCGAGGTCGACCCGTTTTTCGCGACCGCCGACGAAGGCGTCGAGGGCGCCGACGACGTCGTCGCGGTCGACTCCGAGGTCGAGGGCGAAGTGGTTGCGGGTCCCCGCCGGGATGCAGGCGTAGGGCAGGCCCTGGTCTGCGGCGACCATCGCGACGACGGCCTGTGAGCCGTCGCCGCCGGCCATCGCCAGGGCGTCGGCGCCCTCGGCGACCGCGCCGCGCACGAGTTGCTCGAGATCGGTGCCGAGCTTCAATTCGATCGGCTCGATGCCACGGGCCCGCGCCTCGTCGGCAAGGTGGAACTTTTCCGCCTTGCCTCCGCCCGACTTGGGGTTGTAGAAGAGCACGGGGCGGTGGGGGTCGGGTGCCGGGTCGAGGGGGACGTGGATCCTGAAGGCCGATCGCGTCGCCCCGAGCATCAGCCCCAGGCCGGCCACGATGACGAGAGCCTCGACGAGATGATCGCCATCGGCGATCAACAGGGCGACGATTGCCCCCACTGCGAGGATCGCGATTCCCGACCCCAGGAGCCTTGCGCCCCCGGTGCGGGTCAGGCCGTACCAAGCCGCGGCGATCGCAATGACGACGCAGGCGAGGACGATCAATCCGCGGGGAAACTGCGAGACGACGACGTCGATGCTGAGAACCGCGATAACCGCGGCGCTCCCAAGCGCCGCGAGTGCGGCGAGCCGGTGCGTGTCGCCCTGCTCAGCCGACATCGAATCTCCTCGTCCTCGTGGTGCACTCCAGCCTATCCCTGGCGCTGCCGGGCGACAAGCAGGCGATCGCCGGTCGTCTGAGCCGTGCACCTGAGCCATCTCGAGCTCCATCGGCGCTTCATGGGAGGGTGGCATCTCAAATTCCATGCAGAGGACCGAGTTCCCCGATTCAGAGAAGCTGCACCCTGACGCCAGCCGGCTGCATCGCTGGGTGCCCGGGATCAAGCTCATCCAACAGTACCCCGGCCCATCCGTTCGCCCCGACCTGGTGGCAGGGCTCGTACTCGCCGCGATCCTTGTGCCGCAGGGAATGGCCTATGCAGAGCTCGCCGGTCTGCCCGCCGTCACCGGCCTCTACACGACGATCGCCTGCCTGGTCGGCTACGCGCTCTTCGGGCCTTCCCGGGTCCTGGTGCTCGGGCCCGACTCCTCGATCTCGCCCCTGATCCTCGCTTCGATCACGCCCCTGCTGGTCGTCGGGAGACCCGGGGTCGGCGATCGTCCTGGCGGGCATGCTCGCGATCTTCGTCGGCCTGATCGAGATCGGCCTTGGCCTCGGCAAGCTCGGGTTCGTCGCCGACCTGCTCTCCAAAGAGGTGCAGGTCGGCTACATGAACGGCCTCGGGATCACGATCATCGTCGGGCAGCTGCCGAAGCTGTTCGGCTTCTCGACCGACGCCGACTCCTTCCTCGGTGAGCTGAAGGCGTTCGTGGACGGTCTCGGCCAGACGCACGCCGCCACGCTCGTGCTCGGGCTCGCGGTCCTCGGCATCCTGCTCCTGCTTCCGCTCCTCACCAAGCGCCTGCCGGCGATCCTCGTGGGGGTCGTGGCGGCCACCGTCGTCTCGGCGGCCTTCGGCCTCGCCGATCACGGGGTCGCGACGGTCGGATCCCTGCCCCAGGGTGTGCCGACCCCCGGACTTCCCTGGACGAATGCGAGCGACGTCCCGGCGCTGCTGCTGGCGGCGCTCGGCATCACCCTGGTGTCGCTGACCGACACGATCGCGACCGCGACGAGCTTCGCGGCCCGGCGCGGAGAAGAGGTCAAGCCCGACCAGGAGATGATCGGCGTCGGGGCCGCGAACGTGGCGGCCGGCTTCTTTCAGGGGTTCGCCGTCTCGACGAGCGGCTCGAGGACCGCGGTGGCCGAGCAGTCGGGGGCGAAGACCCAGCTGGCCGGGTTGGTCGGGGCCGGGCTCGTCGCGGTTCTCCTTCTCTTCCTGAACTCGCTGCTCGCCGACCTGCCGCAGGCGGCGCTCGCGGCCGTGGTGATCGCCGCGGCGTTGTCGCTGATGAACCTGCCGCTGCTGCGCCGCTATTACGAGATGCGCAGAAGCGCGCTCGGCGTCTCCCTGGTGGCCACCGCCGGGGTCGTGCTGCTCGGCGTCCTGCAGGGAATCGTGGTCGCGGTCCTGCTGGCGATCATCCTCTTCTTTCGCCGCAACTGGTGGCCGCACGGCGCGGTTCTGGGACGCCCCGAGGGAATCGAGGGTTGGCACGACGTCACCGTCTACCCCGACGCCAAGGAGCTCCCGGGCGTCGTCGTCTACCGCTGGGAGGCGCCGCTGTTCTTCGCCAACTCGGGGAGGTTCCGCGACGAGATCAGGCGGCTCGCGCGCGAGCGCGAGCCCGACTGGATCGTCCTGCAGTGCGAGGCGATCACCGACGTCGACGTGACCGCGGCGGAGATGCTCGAGCAGCTCGATCGCGAGCTGAACGCGGCGGGGATCCACCTCGCCTTCGTCGAGCTGCGCGATCGCCTCAAGCAGCTGACCCTGCGCTACGGGCTGATGGACACCCTCGACAAAGATCACTTCTACCCCTCGATCGAGGCGGCCATTGCCGCGACTCGATCGGAGAACACCCGGGCATGAGCCCTGAGGGTGATCTGGCGAGTCGCCCTCGTCCTCCTTCTGGACTCGCTGACGCTGCTTGCGCTGTCGGCTCTGATCGACGGATTCGTCTTGGACGGAGCCGCATCCGCGCTCGCCGCCGCGATCATGATCGGGCTCTTCAACGCCCTCGTGTGGCCGGCGCTCTCACGCCTGGCGCTGCCGCTCACGGTGCTCACGCTCGGTCTGGCGGGGCTCGTTCTGAACGGCCTGCTCGTCGCCTTCGCAATCGACCTGCTTCCCAATGCGGAGATCGGTGGAGTGGGGCAGGGGGTCGTGGTCACGATCGTGATGACGGCCGTGACCAGCGGCGTCTTCTCGCTCCTGGCGATCGACGAAGACGACGCCTGGTACCGGCAGGTGGTGAAGCGCCAGCTTCGCCGGCGGGAGGATCCGATCGAAACCGACGTCCCCGGCGTGGCGTTTCTCGAGATCGACGGCCTCGCGCACGACGTGCTCGAGCGGGCGCTCGCCGAGGACGGCGCTCCGCACCTGGCGGCGTGGGTGCGAGACGGATCGCACCGCCTGCAACGCTGGGAGACCGACTGGTCCTCGCAGACCGGCGCCTGCCAGGCCGGGCTGCTTCATGGCTCAAACGAGGACATGCCGGCCTTCCGCTGGTGGGAGAAGGAGCGAGGCGCGGCGATCGTCACCAACCACCCGCGCGATGCCGAAGAGCTCGAGCGGCGGCGCTCCGACGGTCGCGGCCTCCTGCACGCGGACGGTGCCAGCCGCGCCAACATCCTCTCCGGCGACGCCGTGTACTCGATGCTGACGATGAGCACCGCGCTGCACCGGCGCCGGCCGATCGGCCGGGACTATGCGGCCTATTTCGCACGCCCCTCTGCCGTCTCCAAGACGATCGTCCTCGTCCTCCTCGACGTGATCCGAGAGCGCCGCGCCGCGCGCGCGCAGGTGCGCGACGACGTCAGGCCGAGGATCAGGCGCACCCGCGCCTATGCCCTGATCCGCGCCTGGGCGACCGTCGTCCAGCGCGACCTACAGGTCGCCGCCGTGGTCGGCGACATCCTCGCCGGGCGGCCGACGATCTACACGACCTTTCTCGCCTACGACGAGGTCGCGCACCATTCGGGGATCGAGCGTCCCGACAGCCTCGCCGTGCTCCGCGACCTCGATCGCCAGATCGCGAGGATCGCCCGGGCCGTCGCCGACGCCCCGCGTCCGTATCGGCTCGTGGTGCTCTCCGACCACGGGCAATCGCAGGGCGAAACCTTTCGCGACCGCTACGGCGAGACCCTCGAGCAGGTGGTCAGGGAGGCCTGCGGCGCCGGCAGCGTCACCGCCGACGAAAGCGACGAGGGCGACGCCCTGGCCTTCCTCAACACCGGTCTTACCGAGATGGCGCGCGACGATACGGCGGGAGGCCGCACGGTCCGAATGGCGACCAGGCGGCAGCGATCCGACGGCGCTGTGGCGCTTGGGCAGGAGGAGCCGCACGATCGGGAGCCCAGCGACGCCGGAGGTATCCCGGATCTGTCGGTGATGGCCTCGGGATGTCTCGGCCTCGTCAGCTTCCCGCGCGAGCCCGGGCGGGTCTCGCTGGAGCGACTGCGCTCCCTCCATCCCGATCTGCTGCCGGCCCTCTGCCGCCATCCGGGCATCGGTTTCGTACTCGTGCGATCCGAGCAGGAGGGCGCCGTCGTGCTCGGACCGCGCGGCACCCACCATCTGGACGGCAACCGCGTCGAGGGCGAGGACCCGCTCGCGCCCTTCGGACCGAACGCGGCCGAGCATGTGCGCAGAACCGACGCCTTCCCCCACTGCGCGGACCTGATGATCAACAGCGCCTTCGACGGGGAGGCCGGCGAGGTCTCGGCCTTCGAGGAGCTGGTCGGCTCACACGGCGGGCTGGGGGGGACCCAGTCGTTTCCCTTCGTCCTGCACCCGGCCGATCTCGACTGGCCGGACGAGGAGGTGGTCGGCGCCGAACGGGTCCACCGGGTGTTCCGCGGTTGGCTGGGACGGCTCGGACATGCCGCCTATTCGACCGAGGTCGACTCACCCGGGGCGAGCACCCGCAGCTCCGACTGAGGCGCCAGCTCCTTCATCCACCTCGCGAGCTCGAGCGGCGGAGTGCTCAGCGGGCTCGGACGCAGGCGATGCAGGAACCTCGGGTAGAGCGTCCCCCAGTGGATCGGCACGACGATCCCCGGTTCGATCAGTGCCGCCGCGCGAGCCGCCTTCTCGGGATCCATGTGACCCGGCCCGAGCGTTCGGGCCCCAGCCCCAGATCGGCAGCAGCGCCAGGTCGACGTCCTGCAGTGAGCCCATGCCGTCGAAGAGATCGGTGTCTCCGGCGAAGTAGATCCGCTGTCGGCCGGAGAGGAGGAAGCCGATCGCCTGCGCGTTGCGGGAGCCCGTCCCACCGTCGTCGTGCACGGCCTGGACCGCCGTGACCGTCACCGCTCCGACCTGAGCGGACTGGCCGACCGCCAGCTCGGATACGGACCGAAAACCTCGACGCTCGAAGAAGCCGGCGGCGCCCGGAGGGACGAGCAACGGCACATCCCCCAGCCGGCGCAGAGAGGGCGAGGTCGGCGTGGTCGCGGTGCAGGTGCGAGATCAGCACCGCGTCGAGGTCCTGGACGGCCGCGCGTGCCACCGGCGCGCCATGCCGGCGAAGCGGCCCGAGCCGGGTCCGCAGGAAGGGGTCGGTGACGAGCCTGGTGCCGTCGAGGTCCACCGCGACGGTCGCGTGCCCGACAAAGGTGAGCTTCGCGGGCACGCTCGCCGCTTCAGCGCCGGCTAGGCCAGCAGTTTGGCCTTCGCCTGGTCGAACTCCTCGGAGCTGAGCGCTCCTTTTTCCTTCAGGTCGTTCAGTTTGTGCAGTTCCTCGGCGGGGCTGGCTGCCTGCGCCTGTTCGCGCACGTAGCTGTCGAGCTCCTTTTTCGTGTCGGCCTGGGCTTTGATCGTGCGGTCGCGCATCCCATTGCCGCGAACGATCAGATAGAGCAGCACCCCGAGGAACGGCAGGAAGATCAGGAAGAAGACCCAAACGGCCTTCGCCACCCCCGAGAGCTCGTGATCGCGGAACAGGTCGCCGATGATCGAGATCAGAATCCAGATCCAGGCGAAGAGCAGGAAGAACTCGAAGATGAAGAGCAGGCCCTCGCCGAAGCTGAAGTCCGCGAGCGGCACGGTCATGCCTCCTGCTCAGTCCAGTTGACGATCAGCTGGTAGATGATCACGACGTCGAGGATGATCATCAGGAACGCCCACAGCGGCGCTGCCGAGAACCAGACGACCTGCAGGATCGCGTTGATCGCCAGGAGGGAAATTCCCAGGACGCGAGCCACCTCATTGCCGACGAGCAGGCCGACGCCCGTAAGTCCGACGAGGGCGCCGAGGATCAGCTGGACCCAGCCCCAGGTCGTGAGGTCGAAGATCAGCGCGCCGTGACCGCCGACCACGACCACTTCGTTGTTGAGGATCGCCGCCAGCCCCCAGAACGCATCGAGGCAGCCGAGGATCACCATCACTATCCCCGCGAACCCGATCCACGTTGAATTTTGGCCCCCGGCGGGCGGCCGTGAACTCTGACCAGCCTCCATTTGAATCTCCTTTTGGAAGGCGGTGCGGCTCCATCCCATTCTGAGCCGGCAGCTTGGAGCTGCTCGCCAAGAAGACTCTAGTCGGCTGTTTGGGACTAGTAAAGACCCTTCCTGGACGGGACAGCCAGGCCGACAAAATCCTGTGCGATCTGGCCCTATGTGGTTGCATAGCCTCAACCAACACAAGGAGATGGCTGAATGGCGGACTCGATTGACAGTCGTGCTCGGGAAGTCACCTGGGGATGGTGGTTGGTGCTTCTGGTCGGCGTGCTCAGCGTCGTGGCGGGAGTGATCATTCTGCTCAAGCCGAGCGACAGCCTCGCGACCCTTGCCGTCATCGCCGGCATCTTCTTCTTGCTGGACGGCATCCTCGAGCTGGCCGACTCGTTCATGCGGAGCACCCCCAACCGCGGCCTGGTCGCCCTGATCGGAGTCCTGAGCGCGATAGTCGGGGTCCTCCTGATCCGTCACCCGATCGGGGGAGTTGCCGCCGTGGCCCTGCTGATCGGGATCTGGCTGATCGCCATCGGCGTGATTCGGTTCGCGACCGCGTTCGAGGAATACGAGAACCGCGGATGGCACGCTCTGGCGGGGGTCGTGGAGGTGATCGCCGGCATCGTGATCGTCGCCAATCCGGACATCGGTTTCGGCACCCTGGCCCTCCTGGTCGGGCTCGGGTTCATCTTCAACGGCATCGTCATGGCGATCCTCGGCTTTGGGATGCACAGCGTCAGGCGGCAAGCCGCCTAGGAGCCTTCGACTACTGCCACCCGACCGGCGGTCAGTCGAGGTCCGTCTCGACTTCGATGCCGCCCGGACTTGGCCGCGTCGGCGAGCGCCGCGTAGTCGAGCTCGTTCTGATCGGCGTAGCGCTCGGAGAAGTCGGCGATCGCCTGATCGAAGCTCTCGCCCTTGCCGAGGTAGGCGGCGATCGCGATCCGATCGCCGGAGCGGGCATGGGCTCGGGCCAGCGTCCAGCCGCACACCCGCCCGTAGACCTCCAGCCCCTTCGGCGGCAGGGTCTCGATTTCGACCGATCGCTTGCCGTCCCAGAGCTGGCGCACGTAGAAGTCCCGTTCCTTGTCGTCCATGCCGAAGGCGGGAAGCCAGCCGAGGAGGATGTCGCTGGCGGCCTGCATCAGCCACTGGCCCTCGACCACCCGCTCGCCGTGGTTGCCGAACTCGCTCGCTCCGGCGTAGGGCTCGAGCACCGAGGCCTCGGCTTCCTTGGCCTGCAGGAAGAGCGGGTCCTGTCCGTCGCGGCCCATCATCAAGACCACCCAGGCGCGGGTGCCGACGCTGCCGACCCCGACCACCTTGCGGGCCATGTCGACGAACCGGTAGCTGTCGAAGAGGTGGCGGCGGTCCCCCTTGAGGCTCTCGCGGTAGCGGCCGAGCATCTCCTGGAGCCGCCCTTCGAGTTCGTGGCGTTGATCGTCGGCGACGAGCTCGCGGGCCGGGACGAGCAGGGGCGGATCGCTGATGATCCGCGGCTCGCCGTCAACCTCGTGGACGAGCCGATCGAAGGCCCTGAGGCTGTTCTTCTTGTGGGCCTTCGCGACGTTCTTTTTCGCCGCCTTCATCTGCTTGCGGTCGGCGACCTTGGCCAACTCCGCGAGCACCGCCTCGACGTCGAGTCGCGCGTACCAGACGTCGAGGTTCCCCATCGCCGCGAACTCCCGCATCGCCTCGCGGTATTCCCGAACGGTGCTGAGGACGGCGGCGCGGGTCTGCTTGGCGGTGAATTCGCGATCGCGCCCGGCGATCTCGAAGCTCGCCGCGAGGCGCTTCAGATCCCACTCCCAGGGCCCGGGAAGGGTCTCGTCGAAGTCGTTGACGTCCACGACCAGGCTGCCGGTCGGGGGCAGCGAAGACGCCGAAGTTGGAAAGGTGGGCATCGCCGCAGGCCTGGACCCGGAACCCCGATTCGGGGGTCTTCGCGAGGTCCATCGCCATGATCGCCGCGGCGCCGCGAAAGAAGGTGAAGGGCGAGGCCAGCATCCGCCCGTAGCGGATCGGCACGAGCTCGGGCACGCGGCTCTCGGCCTGGCTCTCGAGCACTTTGACCGGGTCTTTCCGGCCCTTCGCCGGCTCCCACTCTCCGTGGCTGGAGCGAGGCGCCTTCTCCCGCGCCGCCTTGCCGGCGGCCGCGCTCTCGACGGCCGCTGCATCGGTATCAGGGGATTTGGATCGTGGTTTGCGCTGGAGGCATGACCACTTTCCGTCGCGAGGAGTTGATTCTCCCCGTCCGTCGATCTTGCCACCTCATGGGTTCAAAGTCGAGGCCAAATGTCGTCCGCTGCTCAGCGCCGTCCCCGAACCGCGAAGATAAACCTGACGAAAGCAGGGAAATCGTGGATACTCGAGGGGTGGCTAGTAGTGAACGCACTAGCACGACTTCCATTGCGGGCCGCTCGGGATCCGATCCGCCGGAGTGGGTTGCCGACTCCCCTCTCCTGGCAAAGGCCTACTCGCTCGCTCGGACTCGCCCACGGCTCGACCCGGCGGCCCAGCGATGGGCGCTACTTCCTCGATCACGTCCTCGAGGTCGCGCGGACTCTTCATCGGGCGGGATTCGCGGACGAACTCGTGGCGGTCGGCCTGTTGCACGACGCCGTCGAGCGGGGGACGCTCAGCGAGGAGGAGCTGCGAGATGAGATGGGAGAGAGCATCAGCTCGCTCGTGCTCATCCTCAGCGAGGACCCCGGAATCGAGTCCTTCGATCAGCGAAAGGCAGCTTTGCGAGACCAGGTCGCGGCAGCGGGAGGATGGGCGGTGACGGTCTATGCCGCCGACAAGCTCTCCGACATCCTCGGGCTGCGCCGGGGTATCGAGACGGCCGGCGAGGGGCTCGAGGAGCGCATCGGCACCAGCGTCGCGAGCATGAGCGCCCACTACGGCGAGTCGGTGGAGATGATCGAATCGGTAAGGCCCGGCTCGGCCTTCCTGCCCGAGCTGCGCCTTGAGCTGGAGCGGCTGCAGGCCGACGTCCGCGGGGGGTCGGATGGCCGATAGCGACCACACGGAGGACAAGCGCGAGATCGAGGGGACCGAGTCCGAGCTCGCAGGCATACCGCTCGGGCCCCGCACCCGCCACCTGCTGGCGCTCGAGTTCGGGGATCGCAGGGACTTCGACGACCCGAGGCTCGAGTGGCGGCGGCTGTTCTCCGAGCTGCTGGGGACGTTCTTCCTGGTCTTGGTCGCCGCCGGCGGTGGGCTGCTCCACGCCAAAGGCCAGATCAGCCTGGCGGCGGCCGTCGTCGCGCCCGGGCTGATGGTCATGGCGATCATCCTCTTCATGGGCGCCGTGTCCGGCGCACATCTGAATCCCGCCGTCTCCCTCGCCTTCGCCCTGCGGGGCGACTTCCCGTGGAAACGCCTGCCCGGCTACATCATCGTCCAGCTGATCGGGGCGACGCTCGCCTGCCTCTTCCTGCTCGCGGTCTTCGGCAACGTCGAGCACCTCGGAGCGACCCTGCCGGGTGCGGGGTACCACGACTGGCAGGCCCTGCTGATGGAGACGGTGCTGACGGTCGGCCTGGTCAGCGTGATCCTCGGCACCGCCTCGGCGGCGCAGAACGTGGGCGCGATCGCGGCGCTCGGCGTCGGCGGCTACATAGCCCTGGCGGGCCTCTGGGCGGCGCCGGTCAGCGGCGTCTCGATGAACCCGGCACGTTCCTTCGGTCCGGCGCTGGTCAGCGGCGACTTCACCAGCTATTGGGTCTATCTGGTCGGCCCGCTCGCCGGAGCGCTGATCGCAGTCGGCTGCGCCATGGTGCTGCGCGGGCGCGGCGGCACCTCGATCTCGCGAGCCGCGGGGTCGGGACTGCTCGACCCCGGCAGCCTCAGCGCACGCCAACGTCTGTCCCGCAGAATCGAGCGAGGAGAGGTCGAGCCCTCGAGCATCGCTCCCGATCGCCAAGACTGAGCACTCAGTCGGCCGGAGCTGCGAGGCGATGTCGCAGGAGAAGGCCCCTCACAAGCTCCGGCACCTGCTCCTCGCGGTGTCCCTCCCCGGCATGTTCCGGCGCATGCTCCGGGCGATGAAGTACGCAAGGGAAGAAGAGAATTTCGCCGCCGTCCTCGACGCGGTCTTCCTCATTGTTCTCGGGACCACCGTCTACTCGCTTGGCGAGGGCTGGAGCGTCGTCGATGGGTTCTACTTCGCCGTCTCCACGCTGACCACGACGAGCGTCTCCGACCCGAACCTCACGCTTACGCATGACTCGTTGAAGGTCTTCACCGCCTTCTACGTGCTGACCGGCATTGGGATCCTGGTCGAGTTGGTGCGTGAGATCGGCGTCGGCTACGTGAAGGAGCGCGAGGAGAGAAAGAAGACCAGCCACGCCGGGCACCACAAGGAAGATCCGCCCAAGACGCAGTCGCCGGGATAGCCGAAGCGAGCGATGCGGTGGTTGGCCTCGGGCTGCGCTGATCCTTATCGCGCCGGGTCACCGTCGCCGGCGCTCCCTCCATCGGGGGCCGGGCCTCTCGAGGGTGGGCCTCATACCAGCGCCCGTAGCGGTCGGCCAGCGGCGCCGCGGTGAGCCCGTGCAGGAGGATCGAGAGGCCGACCGTGAGGTAGATCGCCAGCAGGATCGTCTGCTGGTGCGGGAGCTGGGACTCCTCGACCACGATCACGGCGAAGACGATCGAGGCGAGGCCGCGAGGTCCGAACCAGCCCATGAAGGCGAGAGTCGCCAGGCGAGCCCGGCTTCCGAGCATCGCGATCGCCACCGGGAGCATCCGCACGACGGTGAGGCTGAGGGCCGCGTAGAGGGCGAGGCTCCAGCTCACATGCGCGAGCGCCGGGCCCAGCAGGATGGCGCCGAAGAGCAGGAAGGTGACCCCGTTCAGGACGCCTCCCACCTCCTCGACCAGGCGATTCACCTCGGCGGGGTCGCGGCCGAGCATCCCGCCGAAGACCCCTCCGGCGACGAAAGCCGCGATGAAGCCAGATCCGTCCAGCCCGGCCGCGATCCCGTATGCGAGTACGGCCCCAGCGGCAGGGATCACCGGCAGCCATGCGCTGGCGATCAGCCTTCGCGGCTCGGCGAAGCGGATGATCGCGGCGATCAGGGCGCCGGCGGCCAGGCCGCCGAGGATCCCGTAGCCGATCTCGTCGAAGACGAGAGTGGCCGCGCTGCGCCCGCCCGCCAGCTCGGAGTGAACGTCGGCTGCCGCGACCGCGATGAAAAGAAGCGGCACGCAGATCCCGTCGTTGAGCCCGCTCTCCACGTTTAAGCCCTGGCGGATCGGCGCGGGCACTCGCGGGTTCGTGACGACCGCCTGGCCGAGCGCGGCATCGGTCGGCGCCAGCACCACACCGATGATCACGGCCTCCTCGATGCTGAGCTCACCGAAGACGGCAGCCGCCGCCAGGGCGCCGAGGGCGATCGTCAGCGGCAGTCCTATCCCGAGCAGCCGCACGGGAACGCTCGCGTTGCGGCGCAGCCCCCTCAGGTTGATCCGCGACGCGTCGGTGAACAGCACCAGCGCCAGGGTGGCCTCGGCCAGAGCTCGCACCGTCGAGCCGGAGCTCGAGAAGTCGACCTCGTCGAGGACCTTCGGGCCGACGAGCACGCCGATCAGGACGAAGAGGATCGCCGGGGTCAGGGGCGTGCCGGCGATTCGACCCGAGACCGACGCGACCGCCAAGACCGCGAGCGCGATGATCGCCAGCGACCACTCCATTCAGGGCTCGCCTAGCCGGTCAGGACGATGAGGACGAAGAAGGCCAGCACCACCTCGCTCACGATCCACGAGTTTGT
Organism: uncultured Solirubrobacterales bacterium; assembly: GCA_963732225.1. Lineage (GTDB taxonomy): Bacteria > Actinomycetota > Thermoleophilia > Solirubrobacterales > 70-9 > VRUE01. The sequence continues at coordinate 136,822 of CAVSYR010000004.1, read as the reverse complement.
GTCCATCCAGTTGCGGATCTTCGGCAGCTCCTTCTTCGCGCGCTCGCCCAGGACAAGTATGGCCAGGGCCGGGAGCGCCAGCAGGAGAAGTGTGAAGAAGATGAAGGGAAGGGCATGCGACCACGGGTGACCGTGGTTTGCCAGGTGGGCGGCGACGCTTACCGAGGTGACGATGTCGGTCGGGAAGAAGGCCAAAAGCATGAACCCCAGCGTTAACGTGAATTTGGGAGTCGCCGTCTGCAGCTTGCCCATCCACTTAGGCGGGTCGGTCCGCTTGCGGCGATGGAAGACGTAGGCCATCGCGAAGACGAGAAGGGCGAGGATCGCGATCTCGAGCCCCCGGGACTTCGTGCCGCCTTCGGAGCCGCCTCCCGCGATGTGGTGAGCGATTAGGTAAGCGACGGTGACGACGAGAAAGAGCGCGGCTGCGGCCCCGAGGATGAACGCGGCCGAATCGGATTTCCACTTGGGCGAGGTGGCGAAGAAGAACGCGCTGATGATCTGTGGACCGGCGACCATCGCGATCGCCAGCGGCAGGGTGGCGGCGATCATGATTCCTGCTTTCCGCCCTCGACCATCGCGATCAGCTCCTGCCCGGCCTGGAGATCGGGCCGCTCACCAGCGGTGAGGACGCGCAGGTCTTTCCCGGGCGTGTGTACGAACATCGGCAGCTCAGCCGTCCGGTCGGCACCGGGCGCTTCGGTGACGGTGATCTCGGCGCCGGCTTTGATTCGGGACAAGAGCTCCTCATGGCTGGCTGACTCGTCGAATAGCACCCGCGCCCTAGTGTAGAAGGCTGCGGCCCGTTCGTCCGTGGGGGGGAGCTGGAAGACCCGGTCGCGGCCGAAGTACTCGGAGAGGTCGGTGGCGACCATCGCGTTCAGGGCTTCATCGGCGCCGACCACGAGCGCGTAGTCGAGCTGGTCGAGGTCAGACGGGGCATCCCCGCTGGCGTCTTCGATGGGATTTCCCTGGTAGACGCTGAGCCCGTCCGCCTCGGCCGCCTGTGCCAATTCCTGGCTGCCGGTCCAGACGAGCACGTTCAGCCCGCGGTCATCCAGGGCACGCCCGACGGCGCGCCCGACCGGGGTGGCGCCGATCAGCAGCACGCCGCCCGGGCCCGTGCTCGCGACTCCGAGAGCGCGAGCCACGGGACCTCCGCTGAGGCCATAGATCAGTCCGGTGGCGACGATCACGATGAAGGTGATCGGAATCAGGTTCTGCGCGCCACCGCCGATCCCGGCCTGGGTGAGGCCGAGGGCGAAGGTGGAGGAGGTCGCAGCCGCGACGATCCCGCGCGGCGCCATCCAGGCGATAAAGGCCCGCTCGCGCACCGGAAGCGTCGAGCCCAGGGTAGAGAGCAACACCGCGAGCGGCCGGCCGATGAGCACGAGCACGGCGATGAAGGCGAGGCTCACCCAGCCGACTTCGCCGATCTGGTGCGGGGAGACCCGGGCCGAGAGGATGATGAACAGGATCCCGATCAAAAAGGTCGAGAGGGTGGCGATCCGTTCACGCCAGGCACGGGTCAGCTTTGCCGTCTGTATCGCGAGGCCGGCGGGCTCGATTCTTCGGGGTGGTTTGTTGACGAGGATCGCGCCAATGCAGAGGCCGGTGATCAGGCCTGTGTCATCGCGGAGCAGGTCGGCGCAGACGACCATCGCGACGACGAACATCAGGGTCCCGGTCACCGCCTGGGACTGGGTCGGCTTAAACCATTGCAGCCAGCCCAGGACCAAGACCCCTCCGAGGAGGCCGAAGCCGGCCCCGATCCCGATCGCGAGGAGGAACTGGGCGATCTCCTCGCCGGCCTTCGCGTGCCCGGCGATCACCGCGTTGAACACGACGACGCCGAGCGTCGCGCCGATCGGGTCGGCGAATGTGCCCTCCCACTTGAGGACCGAGTTGACCGTCTTGGAGGGGCGGATGAAGTCGAGCAGCGGCCCGACCACCGTCGGGCCGGAGACGACCAGGACCGCCCCGAGCACAAGCGCGACCTCCCAGGAGAGATCGAAGAGCAGATAGGCCGCGAGCGTCCCGATCGCCCAGGTGATGAGAATCCCGAGGCTCACCAGCCGGCGGTAGACGCGAGCGACGCTGCCGCTCAGCTTGTTGAAGTTCAGGCCGAGCCCGGCCTCGAAGAGGATGATCCCGACGGCGATCGAGACCACGGTGGAGATCAGGTTCTCGCCCAGCAGCGCGTTGGGATCGAGAGCGCCGCTGGCGCCCGCGCCGAACCCGAGCGCGAGCAGCAACAGGATCGATGGGAGCCGCAGCACCTGGGCGATCAGGGGCGCCGCCGCCGCCAGAACCGCCACCAGCCCGAGCTCGAAGAGCGTCCGCGACTCGCTGAGCGCCCCCACCGGGAGTGCTGCGAGCGGATCGATCATCGTTTCTGTCCGCTCGGTGCCCGTTGGAAAAATGGCCCGCTACGGACACCCAAACAGCAGCGGGTAATTCCAGATGTCGCGTGATCCCGTTGCGGAGCTCCCACGCTCACCGTCCCAGCCTAGTGCGCTTTCGCCTCAGTGGGGGTTTTTTGATGGGTCGAGGCGAAGTGCTGCCCGATCCGTCAGGCAAATGAGCCTCGATCAGGGGATCGCTGTCAGCACCCCATGAACGATCATCAGCACTCCGAAGACAGTCGCGACCCTGATCCCCATCAGCCGGCCGTCGCGGCGAAGCCAGGCCTTGAAGCCCTCCACCTTTTCGGGCGTCGTCTCCGGTGCCAGCGAGTAGGCGAGCAGCGGGATCTCGAGCAACATCAACATGACCAGGTTGAAACCGAGGACGATCAGGATGGTCGGCAGGGTGGCCAGATCATCCTTTGCCACGCTGACCAGGGCGAGGAGGTAGGAAGTGCCTGGAAGGGAGAGCACCACTCCCACGACGAAGGTGGTCCGCGCGCCGCCCCTGCTGATCGCCCGCTGCCACCGCGGCGGCTCCTTCTCCTTCTCCGGCTTTCCCTTCGCCGCCTTGTGGCGCTCCCGGCGTTCCTTTAGGAGCACGTCCCGTTCGGCGTTTAGGGCCCGAGCGACAGCCAGCGCGATGAAGCCGAGGACGAAGTCTGTCGCCGGGCTCAGCGTGTGTTTTGCGGCAGTGACCGTGCCTGAATCCTGCAGGTAGAAAACGATCAGGAGCCCCACCGAGATGCTGGTGAGCAACGCCCCGAGCAGATAGCCGAGCATCAGGTTCCGCGGCGTTGGCAGCAGCAGCATCACTGTGGTCGCAGCAAGGAGCGATGGATTCAGGGCCGCGGTGAGGGCGAGGAGGAAGATCTCCACGCAAGCAGTCAATCACCCGGTCTCCCACGGCAGCGTGTGGAAGAGTCTCTCCTGTAGGTCGAATCGACTAGCCGAAAGGAGGATCGATTGAAGGCGATAGCCCGCGACGAGGCACAGATCCAGTTAGAGGGTGGGGGAGTCGAGCTCAGAACCCATGAGATCGGCGGTGAGATGACGGTGGCGTTCATTCGAGTGCCGGCCGGATGGGATCTGGGCCCGTTACTGGTGGGACTGCCCGATGACCTCTGCCAATGTCCGCACTGGGGATACGTGTTAAGTGGGCGGATCGGGTTGAGGACGGAGGCTGGCGAGGAGGTCTACGCGGCGGGTCAGGCGTTCTACTGGTCGCCGGGGCATGCGCCGATGGCGCTCGAGGACTCCGAGTACGTGGAGTTCTCGCCGACCACCGGCCTCAACGAGCTGATCGATCACGTCAAAGGCCAACTGGGCTGAGCTCAACATGGAACGATGTGCTCGGCCTTCTTGCTGTCCTTTGGCGTCGGTTTCCTTCCCCCGTCAGGCACGGATCACTAGGATCGAGAGAAATCTGCTTAAGGGGCGAAACTTAAAAACCCCTCATTTGCAGGACAAGCGCCCGTAGCTCAGTTGGATAGAGCGTCGGTCTACGAAACCGAAGGTCACAGGTTCGAATCCTGTCGGGCGCGCTCCGCTTCATTCCGGAGTATTCCGGTTTTTGGCTCAGGAAAGCCGAATCCTCCACCGAACCTCGGACACCCGGTCCGCGCCGCTCCGCGCGGTTCCGACCCTCGCCAGCTGCTCGTGGCTACATAACGGCTACATCGTGCGGGTTTTCGATGCGGCTCTTATTGGTCACATCGACACTTTGGTCTGGCTCCACTTGTTTGGCGGGATCGATATTCGGCTTGGTCAAGCCGCATCCACCTAGACGCCGCCGTTGCTTCGGCGGAGCCGGGGCGCCGAATCCCCAGCCGCTAGCTCGAGAGTCCCGCTCTCATCTGGTTGAGGAGCATTCGCATGTCCTCGTGGGTCATTTCCGAGCGGCCACTAAAAATGCTCGACACAGCACGGGGAATGCCTGCAATCCCTGATTCGTCCAGCAGTTGGTTGAAAGTCTGGGCCTGGATCGTCGACGCTTGACCGTTACCGGTGAGACTCGCCAGGAACGCATCGATGCGGCGCACAAGCGCGCTGTCCGGAGCAGCGTCGCCGCTCTCCTCCGCCGGCGTTGCCTGGGGCTCGCCGGGTGCACTGAAGGTCCCCGCGCTAAGCCAGTCGGTGCCATCCATGTCGACTTCGCAGCGTGCACGCTCCAGCCGTTGGGCGAGGTCGCGGCGACACTCGGGACCTTCGTTCATCCGCACCGTGTGAATCCCGCCGAGGTCGCTCGCGGGACGCATCGTTCCGACCTCCACGAAGATCGTCCTATTCGGAAACCGTCCAATCGCCAATCCCGCCTCATAGAAGACATTCGGGCGCGCCTGGCCTCGTGGCGCAGCCTCGCCCTCTGGGTCACCCTCGGGCACCAATTCGGGGCGCAAGTGAGCAATGTCGTCGGGGGTCGAGAGAACCACTACGGCCTGAGCCTGGGCGAAGGCCTCGTCGAGCACTTGACCGATATAAGGGGCTCCGGTATTGGCCGCACCAACGAGCGCCGTCCACTCCAGCGGGCGTAAATCGATCGCGCGCAAGAACTCGAACATCGCCGCGCCGATCTCCGAGTTGCGGCCCATGACAACCATCACCTTGCGCCGGTCGGCGGCGAGATGAATCTCGTCGGCCTCGCCGGCCGACCCCGCGGGACGTGCCAGCAACTCATCGGTGCGCTCGGTCGAGTTCGGCTCGAGCTCTGCCCAGCTTGAGAGCTCCGACTCGCCGACGACGACTTCGTTTGCAGTTTCCCGCACGGCGACCCGGATCCGGCGCGGCTCCCAGTGCTCGCCATTTATGACCAGCTCATTTCCACGCTCCCAGGGTTCGACGATTCGCTCGCCGACCCACTCGGCGCTGCGGTTGAAAGAAAAAGTGCGTCCGCCGTCCTCGCCCAGGCGGCGGATCATCACGTGGAGCAGCACTAGAAGACTCCGATGCTGGTGCTGTCCAGGTGGGCGGCGACGACGTGTTTGGGGTTGGCTGAGATCCAGTCGAGGTTGATCCACTCTCCGCTGCCAAGCAACTCCTGGAGCTCTTTCAGATCGGCCTTGGTGTCCTCCTCGCTGCTACGCGAGGGACCCCGGATTGTCTGCTGCTTTCCAGCCACTTCGAGAACCACGGTCACGTACCAATTGGTGAAAGTTGCCATCGCCCAAGCCTTTCATCTTCCCCGGCTCAGTTCTTGTCGCTAGAGGCACCTTCGAGTTGAAGGCGATCGCAGGGCGGCCTCGGTGTCGGCCCCAGCAGATCGTTTAGGTCACCCATTTCTCGGCGGGCTAGCTCAGTCCTCACGCCATAACCGGTCCAGAACGGCTGCGCTCGTCTCCACCCGGACAATGGCGAATGCTTGGTCTGGGCGGACTTGTTCGGCGGCATCAGCATGGATGAGCCCCGCAGGCGGTGGATCACTAGCTCGGAGGAAGCTGAGGACCGCGGCATGATGCGGTCGATGCTCTATCCCCGTCGGGACTGAGGCGATCGAGAACCGGCTCGATTCCCTTCTACCGAGCCAATTCCGGCAGGTAATACTCGCGCACGACCAGTTACATGCTTTGGGAGCCGAAGCCGATCTCTCGCTCGCCTTCGTCAGGCAGCTGCTCTCCCCGATCGTCGAGCGCTCGGTGTTGATCAAGCGAGCCGCCATCGGTCATGGATCGATCCTAGGCCGCTGCGGAGGTGGATCTCAAACGCACCAGGGAGACCATCTCCTCCACAGCCTCGTCCAAGCTCGCGACCACGGTCGTGCCGATGCGCTCGGGCAGACCGGCGACGTGGAGCAGATGCGCGGCGTGGCGCTCGGTGGCCACCAAGTCGCAGTAGGGGACCGCGGCGCAGAGCGCGTCCACGTCGTAGATGTCGTTGGCACTCCATCTGGTCTGGGGGTTGCGATGCATCGCCGTCAGCATCGTGATCCAGACATCCGCTCCCGGCATCGAGTCCGAGAACCGCCTCGCCGACTCTGGGTCAGAGCAGATTTCCGAGAGATCGACGCCCCACCGGCCCAGGCAGTCGTTGAGGTCGTCGAAGACCTCGAGCGCCAGGTAGCGGCCCGCGACCACATCCCGCAGCCTTCCCCGCCGCCAGCGGGGGTCGGCGGCGAGCCTTGCGGCATGTTCGTTCTCCTGTTCGGCGCGCTTGTGTCCGAGCGCGGTGGCCTTTTCGGGGTCCCAGCCCTCCGCCCGCAACGCCGGCTCTTCCTCGTTGCTCGGGCCGCGAAGGAAGGAGCGGCTCAGCCGGTCTTCGGCGTCCCTGCGCCAGCGGTCGAAGGCGGCCGGGCCATCGCGAAACTCCCTCCTGGCCTGGGCGGTGACGTCGTTGCCGTCTCCGTCGCGGACCACCAGATCCCCTCGCATCCCCATCGCCTGCATGCCACCCCTGCCGATTAGCGGGAGCCCGGCATAGAGCCATTCCTCACTGCCGAGAACGGCGCGGATCGCGGCGTCCAATTCGAGGCGGATCAGGATCGTGCGGTTCATCAAGCAGGCGAAGTCGGAGAGCTCCTCCATCACCGCGCCGACGTCGAAGCGCTGGCGCGAGCTGCCGATCCGCGTCATCTCCATGTAGTGGGTCGAGCTGAGAGGCAGGCAGACCTCCCCAGCGGCCCGCAGCTCTCGGAGGGCCTCTAGCGCGGGCGCGCTCTTGCGCCCGTCTGGATGGTCGACGGCGGCTTTCGCGAGACCGATCCAGTGGTTCAGGTCCAGGTAGGCGATCGGGACCCGCGGCTGCGGCTTCGAGAGCCGCGGCCACGCATAGACCACCTCCGTCCTTGACGCGCCATGCTGCATTGGCTCAACGCTACGCGGGTGCCCGGCGCCCTGGTCCGCGCTCAGCGGTCCAGTCAAGTGAGGCGGATTCGATCTAGATTGCTCTCCGTGGAGGCTGGAGAGGCCATACCCGAGTACCAGCGCACCAGACTCTGGCAGGAAAGCCTGGGCCCCGAGCTGGAGTGCGTCGACCTGGGCGCCCGCAGGCGCCTGCGGGCGCAGCTCGAGCGCTCCCGCGAGCTGGCCTCCGAGATCGCCGGGCAGATCAGCGAGGACCTGCCCGACTTCACCGTCCACGACGCGACCCACCTCGACGCCCTCTGGTCCCTAGCCGAGCAGATCGGTGGGGAGGAGATCACCTTCAACCCCGCCGAGGGGTTCGTCTTCGGGGTCGCCGTCTTGCTTCACGATCTCGGCCTCGCCGTCGCCGCCTACCCCGGAGGCCGCGAGGAGCTGCGCGAGACTCCCGAGTGGTCCGACTCCTTGGGGGTCGTGCTTCGCCAGGAGGACGGGCGCGCGCCGACAGAGAACGACCTGCACGCGGCGACCGAGGAGCAACGGGTTAAGGCCGACCGCATCGTCCTGCGCAAACGACATGCCGAGCAGGCAGTGACGATCGCGCGGGTCGCGCTCAACTCCGATCAGGGTTGCCGCTACCTCGTCGACGAGGAGGAGCTTCGCGGTGCCTTCGGGGACCTCTCGGGCCGGCTGGCGGCGAGCCACTGGTTGAGCGTCGGCCAGCTGCGCCGCTTCGAGACGCTCGAGTTGATCGTCGGCGAGATGCCCCCCGAGTGGCCGGTGGACGCGTTGAAGATCGCTGCGCTGCTGAGGCTTGCCGATGTCTGTCACCTCGATGCTCGGCGAGCGCCTCCTCTCCTGCGCCTCGCCCAAGAACCCCGCGGGGAGGGAATGACCCACTGGGAACTGCAGGAGCGATTGGCCCGCCCGGCGACGGCAGGCTCGCGGCTTCGCTACCAGACCACCCGTCCGTTCGAGCGCGCCGAGGCCGGTGCCTGGTGGCTCGGCTACGACATGCTCGGAGTCGCCGATGACGAGCTGCGTGCGGTCGACTCCCTCCTGCAGGATCTCCGGCGCCCGACCTTCGCGATAAAGGGCGTCGCGGAGGCCCACGACGCGGCCGCCCTCCGGGGGTCGATTCGGGTCGAGGGCTGGGAGCCGGTCGATGCCCAGTTGCGAATCTCCGACGTCACCTCGCTGGTGCGGCGGATGGGAGGCGCCCACCTCTATGGCGACAGGCCCCTGGTCCCGCTACGGGAGACGATCCAGAATGCGATCGATGCCGTCAACGCCCGTCGCGACCTCCTGCCGGAGTGGGGGCACGGTCAGATCCGGGTGCGCATCGAGGAGGGCGATGGCGAGATGCTCAGCTTCACGGTCACCGACAACGGGGTCGGCATGGGTCGCGAGATGCTCGCGGGCCCTCTGCTCGACTTCGGCCGCTCGCTGTGGCGCGATCCCTCGCTCCCCGAGCTGATCCCGGGCCTCGCCGCGACGCAATTCGAACCGATCGGCCGCTTCGGAATCGGGTTCTTCTCAGTCTTCATGTTCGACCGGCCGGTGCGGGTGCGTTCGCGGTTCCACGACCAGCGCCACGGCCGACACCTACGTGCTGGAGTTCCCCCAGGGACTCTCCCGCAGGGCGACCCTGCGCCGCGCCGAGGCCGCCGAGCGCCTCGCCGAAGCGGGCACGGAGGTCAGCTTCGAGGTCCCGGTGAGTCCTGGCCACAGAGAAGCGGGGCAGCTGCGATCCGAGCCGACGGTGGTACTCGGTCGCCTCTGCCCGACAATCGGCGTCGACCTAGTCCTGGAGCTGGGCGAGCAGCAGATCCCCGTGGTCGACGCGGACGATTGGCGGGAGCTGCCCGCGGAGGAGCTAGTCGCGCGGATCGGAGCCGGTGCCAACCGGGCTCAGACCGATCGGATCCGCCCTCTGCGGGGCGCCGGGGGCGAGTTGGTGGGGCGCGCGGCGGCGATCAGCTCGGGCTTCTTCTATGGCGATCACGCCCCTGCCCTGGTCACGATCGGAGGGCTGGCGGCACGTTCCGGATCACGCATGCTCGGCGTCCTGCTCGCCGACACCCCCAACCTCGCCCGGGCCTCCGGCCGGGCGCTGCTACCTCCCGAGCGGTTGACCGAGTGGGCGGGCGAGCAGGCCGCGCTCTGGGTCGACTCGGGACTCGACGGTGACGAGGGGATTTCGATGGCGGCGATGCTGGCGGGATTCGGGGCTGACGTCTCTGGCCTGCCGATCTGCCGGGGCTTCGACAATGCCCTAAACCGAGAGCAGCTGAGGGTGTGGTCCTCCGAGCAGGACAGGATCGTCTACTGGCCCGAGGTCGAGGAGGAAGACCTAATTCACGCGGGCGGCGAGTCAACGTTCGTCCCCGCCGAGGACACCATCGTCGGCTCGAGGGTCGGCAGCGGAGGTGTTCTTGGGGAACTGGTCGAGATCCCCAACGACGTCGCGATCGACCTCGGTGACCTGATCCTCTCCTCGATCGCCGCCGGCTGGGGCCTCGACGTCGATCGACTGCTCGAGATCGCCGAGCGGGATGGGCTAGAGATGGTCGGCGAAACCGAGTACGCCGAGGTCTTCACCTCCAGCGCCCTGGTCTTCAAGCGGGACTGAGCCCCGCCGCTCCCCACGCGCTGTCGCGGTGCCGCGGAACTGACTCAGGTCGCTTTCACCGACGTCATTCCGCGGCCCCATTGTCGAGACGATCGCCGTCCGCGGACACCCTACGGTGGTGACGCTCAACCGGGGTCATCGGACCCGATTTCCAACTCTCACCGTCAAAGATCAGGTGACCGGCGTAGTCGGTCCAACCGATCATCTCTGACCGGCCGCGGTACTCGGAGTGCTCGAAGGCACGGCGCTCGCTGAAGAGCCCGATCACCAGCACGAGCTCTTCTTTCGCCAGCAATTCCGCGAGTGCATCCTCGGCGAGGAGGAGGGCGTGATCGCGGCGAAAACCCTCGTCGGTCTGGCGAAACTGGGCGAAGGGCCTGTCGTCGCGGTCCACCCACATCCGCGCGACCTCGCTCCAGCGGGCGCCACCCAGCTTCGCCATGAACATCGAGGGGAGGTCGACGTTGAGTCCGCTGCTGAGAGAGCAGTCGGCGCCGCTCGCTTCGGCCGAGTAGCTGAGCGCCACGGCAGCCGACCGGATCGGCAGGCGTCCCTCCCCGCGGGCCGGACGCCATCCCGCGGGGCGGCCACGTGTGCTTGCCTCCTCGGGTAGCTCCACCCAGAAGGCGTTGTGAATCGCCTGGTATTGCCAGTCGGGCATCGCCCGCAGCAGATCCGGCTCCTCGGCGAGCCAGCGCCGAAGCTTCGCGAGTGACTCGTGGCGGATCACAGTCCCCAGCGCCCTGATCGTGAGGTCCCTGCGTGCCTCCGGCTCGCGGCTGACGCTCGGGACGTCGTCGAAGTCGTGGCTCCAGCCGAAGAAGCCGTCGGCCACGACCCAGGCCCGATCGGAGTCGTCCCTCGCCCGCAGCAGCTTCTCGGGGGCGGGCATCGCCTCGGCGTCCTCGGTCCACTCGAGCTCGCCGCCGGGCTCGCCTGCCTCGAAGTCTGGAGCACCGGTGGTCCACCAGCTCACGACGGGGTCCACGGAGAAGGCGGGGCCACGGCGGTGTTCCTGGTCCTCACCAATCGTGATCGGCTCCGGGGGGAGGCTCGGATCGATGTCTCGGGTCGAGATCTGCCAGGCGCCTTCGTAGGGCTCGACCTCCTCCCATTCCTTGAAGGTGAAGTTGTCGGCCAGCCTCGCCAGCAGCTCGTGGAGGGCTATCCACTGGTACTTCTTGCCGAAGCGCTCGCCCTTGTGGGACTCCCGCAGCCCTCCGCGACGCCCGACCCTGAAGTCGAAGTGGCCAAAGCGCTCGGGGGTCCAGCCGAGCTCGATGCAGCGCTGAAAGATCAGTCGCCTGGCGCGCTCCAAGGGGATCGCCTGGCGCGCTGCCTGCGGGACCTTCTTCCTCCGTTTATGCACGTAGGCGCGGGTCAGCAGGAGGGCCTGCTCGTCGCTGAAGGAGTCGACGAGCTCCTCCGCCGAAAATTCCCCTCCGGCGATCAGCTCGCCCTGGCTCTCATCGAGAGACGCCACGAACGCCTTCCAGCCACGTTTGCTGATCCTCAGATCTTCAAGAGGTTCAGGCGGCTCGGGCTCCGGAACGGGCTCACCGAGCCTGGTGGCCAGGAAGTTGTCGATCCGGCCACTTACCTCGTAGCGTGACCAGTCGCTCCAGTCCGCGAGCGCCGATCGCTGCAGCTCCTCGAAACCCGCTCCGTCCTCTGCCGCCGGGTAGGTCTCCTCGAGGTACTTGGCGCTGCGCGGACGCTTCGGGGGCTTACTCTCATAAGGGGGCAACGCCCGCTTATGCCAGCGGGGCGGGATCTGCCCGCGGCGCGCGCAGGAGGCGGGCGAGCGAGGCGATGTGGTCTCTGGTCAGGAGATCAGGAGATTTCTCGCGACCCTCGATCAAGTTGGTGACAAGCTTCTCGAGCAGCCCCCGCACCGCCGTCGCATCGCTGCGCTCGGCGCGCATCACCGAGCCAGCCACCGCGGCCGCCAGCCGCTCGACCACGTAGGGGTCGTCGACGCCCGCAAAGCGCTCGACCAGCGCGCCGGCGAGCTCCGGCCGACCGATCAGGACGCTGGCCAGGGCCTTGGTGGTGTAGTCGCGGGCGAAGCGGTTGGGACTCGCGAGCAGCCAGACCAGCGGTAGCGTGGCGAGCTCGACGACCTCGTCTGTGTAGGTGCGGTAGGGGCCCCGGGCAGCCCAGCGCACCAGGCGGTCGAGCGCTGTACCGGGGTTGGCGAAGGAGTCGTAGGTCGCGATCCCCCAGTAGGCGTCGCGATCTGCCATCGGCATCGCCTCGATAAAGGCGTGTAGCCGCGAGCCGTTGTAGGGATGGCGCGGGATCGGCGCTGACGCTGACGAGGGCATCGAGCGAGTCCTCCGGCATCAGGTCGAGCGACTCGTTCAGGAGCGGCGCCGCCCGTGCCCCGAAGGCGTCGCGATCGCGGATCACAAGCTGGCGAGGAACGAGGAGAGCGCGAAGTGGCGTCGATCCAGGCGGCGCCCTCGCCATCGTCGGGGTAGAGGTCGGGAAGCTCGACTCCCCAGCGCTCGGGAAGCGTCACGGCCAGAGCCTCGACCTGCCCGAGCGGGGCTTCGCCGAGCCACTGCTCCAAGTGTCCGCCGGCTCCGAAGGCGGCGGTCAGCGCCTCCGGCGAGGCTCCGGCCAGGTTGCGCGTCGAGGTAGGCGCCGACGATCATGTGATCGGAGAAGCGCTGATAGGGGAAGCCGACGGCCTCGACCAGCCCGGCTCCTCGCCAAGCCAGGCGCGGTCGAGAGCGACGAGGCCCTCGCTGATCAGCTGCTCGATCAGAGTCTCCGGTGAGCTGCTCAGGTTGGGTGCCAGGGCGTTGATCAATTTGGCGGCCTCGGGGTAGGGGATCCGCTCGCCGCCGCGACTCGACGAACTTCGAGGCGAGGGCGTTGATCGCCTGGCGCACCGAGCCCGAGGTTGCGATCGAGGCGCAGCGTGCTTTCGACCCGACTCGCCGCGCGCCTGGACGAAGTTCTCGAACACCTCGGAGAGGTGCTCACTTCCGGTCGCGGGCCGGCCGCTGTCCTTGAGGCCCTCGCAGTAGAGCTTTAGGAAGAGCGGGTCGCTGAACTCGGGAAGCAGGAGTGGCACCTGCGGGACTCTCGAGGCCGTGGACCGCGAAGATCCGCTCGACCGCCTCGTGCTCGCGGCCGCGGTAGCCGAGGTGCTCTACCCGCGCGAACTCTTGGTCGGGTCCTCCGGCCGGCTCTGACCAATCCAGGTAGGTGTCGCGGCAGCTGACCGCCAGGCCGACCCAGCCGCTCTCGGTGAGCCGGCGCCGGACGTCGGAGAGCTCGGCCGACCAGACTCCGGGGTCGGGCTTGGTCTCGTTGATCGCGTCGATCAGCAGCACCGCCCGCCGGCCGCTCGCCTCGCCCGAGGCGGCGAGCACGCCTGCAACCTCGTCGGCGCTCAGGCCAGGCTCGCCGAGGGCCGCGGCCAGGGTGCGCCAGACCGAGCCCTCGCGGAAGCGTTCTCCGAGCAGGACGAGCACGGGGTGGCCCTCGGCGAGGAGCCGCTCGCCGACGTCGCAGAAGAGATGAGTCTTGCCCCGCCCAGCCGGTCCGTGGACGAACAGTGCCCGACGCTCGGCTCCTTGGCAGGCGGGACCCCGCAGGAAGTCTTCGAGCTCGCGCAGGGTCTGGCCGAGATGGCGCGCCCTCGGCGCCAGCGACGAGGCAGCTTCTGCAAGCCGCTTTTCGCTTGCCAGCGCGATCTTCTTTGCCTCGTCCACCTCCCCGCTGGCCGGCCGGCGTTCTTCCGCGGTGCGGATCCGGGGATAGATCTCGCCGTAGAGGCGATCGAGCGCCTCAAGCGCTTCGCCGGTCGCCTCGAGCAGTAGCTTCGATTCGAGCGCCGGCGGCAGCTCGGCAATCGGCTCGGCCTCCTCGATCCGACCGAGGGAGTCTCGGATCTCCGCAAGGAAGGCCAGCCCAGGGACGCTCCGGGTCGCCGCGCCTCAGGACCTCCTTGGCGGCGAGTAGCGCCGCGTCGACCTTTTTGCGGAGCTCTGCCTCGAGCCATGGAGGCTGAGCGACCGATTCAAGGATCTCGTCGATTGGAAGCGCGACGTCTTGCTCGGGTGTGTAGCGATCGCCAGCGTCCTCGATCGTCGCCTTCAGCTCGTGCTCGCACCACTCGCTCCCGAGCAGGCGCTCACCGAAGAAGAAGTGCTCGCGGCCACGGTGACGCTCGAGGGCGAGGCGCTCGAGCAATTCGCCGCCGCTGAGCAGCCCGACCTCGACCCCAGGCGCGAACTCGAGCCAGTCCTGCTTGGCCTCCTCGAAGCGCTCGCGGGCCTGTTTGCCCCGGGCCCTGCTCGGGTCATCGGCGAGGTCGTAGGGGATGCAGAAGTTCATCTTGCTGCAGGCTCGGGTCGCTTCCCGGCGGTCGCTTTCAAGGACTTCCGCATCTGGCTCAACAGTCCGCTGGTGTCGAAGACGAACTTGGCCTGCCAGGCGACTTCGGCGCCGTCGTTGAGCAGCCAGTACCACTCGACCCCGGCGTCGGGGTCGCCGGTCTTTCGCAGCTCGGCGCCCGGCGGCGTCGGGTCGCGCAGCTGGAAGCAGAGCTCCTCGAAGGCTCGCGTCTGGGAGCCGTCCCAGCTGCGGATCTGCTTGAGGCTTCCGGAGCCGCTCAGGCCGGTGGGCATCGGTACCCCCGCGCTCGGTGCCCGTGCGCAACCGTCTATGCCGCTCGCTCACGCGGCCTCCGCCAGGGCCCAGCGGATCAGCTGGGGGACCCGCTCCTGGGCGTGGTCGAGGGTTTCCTCGAGCAGCGAGGAGATCGGCGAGGAATCGCTGTCGAGCCCGGCGCGCCAGCTGGCCGGCTCGTATCGCGCCAGACTCGAAAGGCCGAGCAGGACCGCCCACCAGCTCATCAGGACGCTGATCTCGCCACCGTCCTTGCCGAGCCCGGGCCGTAGGTAATAGAGGTCGCCGACCCGGGTCGCGACCACCTCCAGCGCCCGGTAGCCCCGGACTCCCTGCTCGGCGATCGGCCAGCTCAGCCCGATGCCGCGAACCCCATCCCTGGTGATCCAGGCGCTGTGACTCTGCCAGCCCTGGGCGCGGGGATAGGGGCGGAGCGCCCGGCGCAGGCCCTCCTGCTGCTCGGCGGGTGGCAGCGAGCCCTCGGGCCCGAAGTAGACGCCCGAAAAGCCGAGCGGCGGAGAAAGCTGCCGGTGGCGCTCATCGCGTGCGGCCGTCTCATCGGGGTACAGGGCGATCGTCGCTGGGCCCTTGACCAGCGAGTTCGCCCGGGCGGAGACCTCCGGGAGGGAGGCGAGCAGCGCCCCGAGCTTGACCGGCGTCTCGTAGGAAGGAGAGCCGGTGGCGCGAGTCACCATCGGGATGGCTCCCGAAGCGGTCACACTCAGCCGCGTGTCGAGGACCGAGCGCCGCCGCGACTCGCAGCGCATCCCGTGGCCCCTGATCTTCCAGGCACCGCTGGCCCGAGCCGCGGCGATCGCCCGGCCGCCCTGGCTGAGGGCGTAGAAGAGCGGCAGCGGGCGGCTCGCATAACCGGTCGCCTCCGCGGCCTGGTGGAGCTCCTCGGCCTGTTGGAGGGCGGCGGTGAAGACCCTGCGGCGCCGCGGGTCTCTGAGCGCGAGACCCGGTGGTTCGGCTCGCATCGCCCGTATGTCGCGCCACTCGTTCGCCACCCTTAGGGCGGATTATCTCCCCGCCGAAGAACATGCAGGGTGTTCTGCCCGGTGTCTTGGGGGCGAGAATGCGCCGCGAAGATCTTGGGATAGGGGAACGGGAAGGGCTCGCTGAGCCGCATGGAAGAACGGGAAACAATACAGGCGGTCCTCTACGCCGCCAAGTCGACCGAGGACATTCGGGGCTCGATCCCTGGCCAGCTCGAGGACGGCCGACGCTTCGCCGAGAGTGCAGGACTCGAGGTCGTCGCCGAGTACAGCGAGGCCGACGTCAGCGCCTATAAGGGCAACCGCGGCCCCGAACTCGCCGCCGCTCTGGAGCACGTCGAGCGGATCGGCGGCATCCTTATCGCCCAGCATTCAGATCGCCTCGCCCGCGGGGACGGCCTGCAGGCTCGTCACCTGGTCGAGGTCGCGCTCTGGGCGAGGCGCACCGATGTTCGGATCCACTGCATCCAGGACCCCTCGACTTTCGAGAACCTGATCCTCGCGACCGTCATGGGCGAGCGCAACATGGAGGACTCGCGCCGCAAGGGTGCCGCGATAAAGGCCGGGATGGCGCGACGGCGGGCCAAAGGCCGCAAGGTCGGCGGCGCTGTGTACGGCTATCGCTCGCGCAGGAACTCCGATGACGAGCTGCTCTTGGTTCTTGTCCTACGAGAAGCCTTTCCGGCCCGTCCTAGTCGGCGATCGGAACTAGGTGGCGACCGCAGCTATTTGGGCCCCGAAACTCGAGTTCGCTGTGAAAGCAGTTGGTGTCGAGGACGACGATCACACGTCATCACTCATCGGACCCGCTCATTTCCGCGCCCAGCGGTCGCGTCGCCGGCCCCTCGGCCTCGGTCATGTTCGCCACCCGGCGGCGCTCGCCGGCGATCCAGCGCGGAGGGGCGGGGTCGTCCGCCGCAGGGGTCGTGTCGCGGTCGGCGAGCGGGACGGGCACCAGGGCGAAGCGGATGCCGACAGCGTGGGCCAAGGAGGCGACTGTCTCCAAGGTCAAGTTCTCGGTCCCGCGCAGGACGTGGGCCACGCGAGAGTCCGGCACCCCCAGGCGCTCTGCCAACTCGCTGCGCTTGATGTCGTTCGACTCGAGCAAGCCGCCGATCAGCTGTGCGACTTGCTTCGAGAGCAGCCGCTGCTCGTAAGTGACCCGCGGATCTGCCTGCTTAGTGGGGCTCACCTCCCGACTCCCTTTCGAACTCGGTCAGGGCGGTCTCGGCGAATTCGATCTCGGCCGGGGGTACCGGCGGATTGGAAACCGTGACCCCGTGGACGACGAGCACCCGGTGCTCCTCGACGACGACGAGCAGGATCGCCTTCGGACCGTCCACGTCGGGCGGCGTGATCTCCATTTCGGAGAGCCGGGCTGAGCCGGGGACCTTGGAGACGCTGACGACAAGGGGCGCATCCGATTCGATCGCCCAGGCGAGGACCTTCGCCTGGACGTCCAGGTTCAGCCATTCCTCGTCGGAGAGGTCGGCGCAGAATTCGACGACCTGGTCGGTGATCGCGATGTACTCGATGTTGGAACATTCAAAGAGGACTTTCATGAAGCCCACCTACCTTTCGGCTACGGCGGGCTTGGGTTTTCAGAAACTGAAGGCCGGTTGCCCACCTTGAGATGCAGAACGCAATGTCAGGCGGGCACCGGTGGGGGCGTTCGGGAAGGCGATATCGGCGAGGCGCTCGACCATGCGACCGAGCTCTTCGACACAAACCGAGACCAGCGAGCGAGGCCTCGAGTGCCGCTTGCCACCACGGAGGGTGGCGACGCGCAGGGCCTGCGCAGCCTTCTCGGCATCGGCGTCGCGGTCGACGAAGACGAAGTAATTGATGGCGTGCGGAGGAACTCTTCAAACCACCCGGACATCCCGTTCTCACGGACGCGCTTGCTGCGCCTGGCGCCGTTCAGCTCCGCCGTATGAAGCGCGACGAGGTGCTGGCCGAGGTCAACTGCCTCAAAGCTGCGGTTGCATGCGCTGAACTTCTCGAAGGAGGCCGCCCAGTCTTTGCTCAGGTTCGCGGGCTTCGGCTGCCAAGCGATCTCGAACTTGGGCGACTTCCAATCGTCGATGGCGTTCGCGAACCAGCGCCGCTGGCTCCTCTTCAGGGCGTCGGCTGCCTGCTCGACTTCCCTCAGGTAGGACTGCTCGACCTTGACCCAATCGGGCTGTTCGACCTTTTGACTCCAGAACCGGACGCTCTTCAGGGCGTCGGCCACCAGATTCTCGGTAACCCGCCCTTCGACCTGCCTGACGGTACGGCTTACCTGCTCCAGTTCACGGGAGGCCTTCTCGGCAGCCTGGAGGGCTTTGGGCGTCGGGTTCTTGGAGGGTGTCTCCATGCATATCTAGTGTATCAACCCAGTCCACCCAGCCTAACTTATAAGTTTTTCTTTATGCCTAATTAGGCGAGTTTCGTGAAGCTAAGCCTACTTCGATCGAACCGGTCTTGCAGAGCTCAGACATCGCATAGGCAAGCCATTTCGCGGAGATCCGCACGATGGCGATTGATTGGTCTGGCTTCATTTGTTTGGCGCGATCTCCGTGAACGGCGCCTAACCGCTTGAACAAGCGGAAAACAAATTCAGGTGGACCGAGTCCCGCCGAAGACGAGCACGCTAAGACTTACTCCCAGCAACCCCAATTCACAAGGCAGCCGTCCTCGTCAAAGCCCAGGCGGGACACGAAACGGCCATAGCCAAGGTTCTTCGGCCCGGTCTTCGCTTCGACCTCCAGCACCACCGCAGCCTCCTCAGCCCTCTCGACCTCCTCGACGAAGGTCCAGACGATGCCGGCACGGTCCAGCATCGCTTCGATTGCCTTCTGATCGTTCACGCCGCCAAGTCTCCCATCTCGGCCAGCCGATGCTCGCAATCTGGCCGGGCCGGTCAGCGTCCTCGACGAATGCTTTCTATGTGGCCAGGTCTTGCCGGCGGGGTGCGTAGCCCTCGGCATCGACGGGGGAAGGCAACGCCCACAGAAACGAGGCCGAGTTGAAGAACCACCTCACGGCCCGCCGTGCCATCACGATTCCCTGGACCTAGCCCTCGTCTGGGCGCACAGGACTCCCATTTGTGGCACGCGAGCGTGCATTGGGTCGCCCATGCACACCCAGACGGACAGCACCCAGGTACACCGCCGCAGCCGCGCCACCTTTCCCAGCGCCGCCGGCGGCCTTGTTCTCTACCTGCTGACGCTGGTCGTCGAGGTGCTGCTTGGAGTGAGCACTCGCTGGCTCCTTACCTATCTCGGAGCCGCGATCGTGGGGAGCGTGCTTCCTCTCGGGCTGAGCCCCGAGGGATGGGCCTGGGCCGCCGCCCTCGCACCCGTGCTGTGGTCGATCCTCGGCTTTTTCCTCCGGGTCGAGGGTGGGTGTGGGGGCGGCGCCTTGGCATCAGGCGCCCCAGTGCCGAGAGGCCGCCGCACTCGGTGACGCATTCGACCTCCTGCGGGCCACTCGAGCGCAGCTGCCGAGCGCACCCGACTACCGGGTGCTCGACGACCCGGTGCCCTTTGCTGCGGTCAGAGGCCGGGTGGTGATCTTCAGCCGGGCGATGGTCGAATGCGACGGGCTTGCCGCTGTCATGGGCCATGAGCTCGGCCACGCGAATACCCTCGATGGCCGAATCACCGAGGCGCTGAATCGGCTTTCAATGTGGGATGACCCCCTTGCGCTCTCACCTACCGAGAGCGCTCGGCGAAGCGAGGTGGAGCGGAACCCCGATCCGCACGGCGCAATTCCGTGGGCATTGATGCGCTTGATCGCTCGATTGAGTGGAGGAACCATCGCCCTGCGGTTGCTGGCGCCGGCGTGGGCCGCGTACTGGCGCGCGCGTGAGTATGCAGCCGATTCCTACGCTGCGTCTCTGGGTCAGGCAGAGGACCTCGCCTCCTACCTGCGCGACCAGGAGCAGGCGTTGGACCTGCCGGGTGCCGGGATCTTCAGCAAGCGCCAGCACCCGCCGGTGGCGCTTCGGTATCGAGCGCCTCTGCGAGGTGGCGATGGGGGCGGGTCGATATGAGCTCCCGGCCCGTCTTGCGGTCGATGAGCAATCCCTGCCTCTGCGAGCAGACCGGAGTCTCGATTCCCGAGTGCTGCTGTCGGGAGTGCTGTCGCGCCTTGCTCTGGCGCTACGCGCCCGCCCTGCTCGATCCGGGTCCCTTGGACGTGCCCTGTCCTACCGCCAGCCCGGCTATCCAAACCGTCGAGGCTACGCGAACGCCCACGGCCTTTCCGAGGATCGGCTTTTGCTTCGCTCCTCGCAGCTGGAGGTGCGGATATGAGCCGTAATCGCCACATAGACAACGGCAGAGAACTCGGTTCGCGCTCGGCAGGGGTCCAGCTCCGCCGA
This sequence comes from uncultured Solirubrobacterales bacterium, assembly GCA_963732225.1. GTDB lineage: Bacteria > Actinomycetota > Thermoleophilia > Solirubrobacterales > 70-9 > VRUE01. Next base: position 116,981 of record CAVSYR010000004.1, on the reverse strand, counting down.
GCGGAGGCGCTGGGCCATCCTCGGGCTTTCGGCCATCGATGCGGGTACGCCTGACCGCGGTCAAAACGATGACGCCGATGACGGCGATCTCAGGGCTGCGATCGACACCGTCACCGAACGTCCTCCACGGGCTCGACCACCTCGGTTGTGCAGACCCCCTTCAGATCCTCGCCAACTGCGCAGCATCATTCACCACGAAGCGAAGGGAGGCGATCGGTAGTGGCGCTGACCTCCTCATCACCGCCTTGGTCATCGAGTCCGGGAGAACACCGACTTCGACGCCGCCCGCAAGGAAATCGACTCGGTGAATCTGGCCATGTCGAGATTCCCGACGAGTTCTGGAGCACGACCGACACCTACGCTGGTCTAGATGCAATCCGCGGTGAGTTGCGAGATTCGCTCGGCGAGCTGGAGGCGGAGTTGCAACAGAGCCGCGACTCGCCTGGTTGAGCTGCGCGGCGCAACCGTCTACCTGACCGGCGGACTCAGCACCGGCGATGCACCGACAGAGCTGTTCGAGACCTTCAGCCGCCTCTACGCTGTGCCGGCGGTCCTAGCAGCCGCGCGGCTTCGAGGTCACTCCATGAGCGGCGAAGGCTTCTTCGAGGTGCAGGTATCGGATCGTCCGTGCTGAAGTTCGACCGCGGGATCGGTATCGAGACTGAGCGTGTCGCTCTGAAGCGTGGGGGCAGGATGCTGAACGTAAGTGGTCCACTCATGGAGCGATACGACGCTAGGCCGGTAGTGGTGCTGAGCTTCTTTCCAGGCAACGGCAGCGCGTCAGGAGTCGGGGGCTTCGATTGGATACCGAGACGGAACCGAACGCGATGAAGTGGCTCGGACGAGCAGCTCATGGCACGTGCAACACACATGCGCTGACCCAGCCGACCACACCAGCTTCACCTTCTGCCGGATCTGGGTGCCAAACGAAATCGCCGACCCAGACGACGTCACCGACTTCGTCGAGTCACTTATCGAGGCGCGAGAGCTGCCGCTCCAGGATTTCACTCAGTTGCCGCTCAGGGACACCGACGACTCCGAGGCTTCCCCATGAGCGCCGTCGAGTCTGTTCAGACGGCGCGGCCCGACTGCGGAGACCTCGCGCAGCGAAGAGAAACGCTCGAAGCACCAGCGAGCGCTCCTCGAGAGAGCCGCTGCCGACGGCCTGACCCAGGAAGCAATGGAAGCGATTCGAACTCCTGAGGGCTGGCAGCGCTGGCTCGAGGTTCGCTGCCATCTGGGCAGCACGGGCCTGAATCTCTACAACACGCTGCTCGTGGCCAACCAGCGACCGGGCGCCCGCGAGCGTCGCCGGCGCCCGGGGATGGCTGACGCTCGGCTACGAGGTGCGAAGCGATGAGACGCCGATTCGCGTATGGGCGCACGTTCCCGCTGCGAAGTCCGCGGTCGGTGATTGGGAAGAGGCCGGCTCGCCGCCTGAGGAGAAGCCAGAAGGCGAGCTGCGTCTTGGTCCCGGTCTTCGATCAGCACCAAGTGCGTCCGTTGCCCGAGCTTCCAGAGCCCGCTGAGGAAGAGCCGCGCACCCGAGCCGAGCGAGGCCCACAAGTTGATCTGCGTGCTCGGGCCAACTGATCAAGTTCGCCTCGGAAATCGGCTCTCCCGTGAACTTCGAACCGATCGCCGGCAGCGGTGCGCGGCTATCACGAGCCGGGCACGGGGGAGATCGTGATCGATGCGTCTCCCGATTTCCCCCCCGCCGCTCGCGCGGACAGGCTGATCTACGAGCTGGCCAACCTTCTGATCGACGAAGATCCGCGTCGGCGCGGCCTCAAGTTCTGCGATGGCGAGAAGCGAGGTCGTAGCGCGGTCGGTCGCCTCCTGCGTTTGCGCCTTCGCCGGCTCCACGGGAACAGCGAGCCGATCGCAGTCCCTGCCGAGTGGTCAGTCGAGAGCGCTGTCGCCGTGCGATACGCGGCCGTTGTCGACCGCGTCGCAGGCGCCTTGAAGCGGCGCTGCCGTCGGGGCTGGAAGGGGGCCCAGAGGTGACCCCGATCTACGAGTTTCACGCCTTCGTGGTCGTCAAGGCGACTGACGGTGCCCAGGCACAGCGCATCGCAGAAAGGTGACCGAAGAGGTCGAGCTTTCCAATCCGATCGAGCCCGTGCCTCGCTCGATGACGGCTCACCGGTCGAACTGGAAGAGGAGGACCTCTGATGATCCGTGCTCAGCTTCGCGCAGTCCTGGAGGACTCCACCAGGGGAGACGTGATCGTCGAGGCGGAGGGTGGCAGCGTCAGGGCTGCGGTGGCTGCATTGTTCGAGAATCAGCCGCCCTCGATCGAGTGGTTGGCGCAATTTCATCCCGAGGTGGTCTGGAATCGACATCGAGCTGACCTTGGAAACCGCTGAAGCGCGAGCGATCCGCCTCCTCAGAGCCAACGGGATGGATGCGCGTTTGCACCACACCGGCGGCGGAATCTGGGTCGCCGAGGTGACCTCGCCGACGATTCCTGGCCGAACGGTGTGGGTCACGGACTCAGAAGGCGCGCAGGGTGGTCCGTTCCTTGTTGGTGTCTACCCCGACACAGAGGGGCAGGGATGGTTCGAGTCGCTCTCCGGCCCCTGCTCGGCGGATGAGCTGCTTGCTCATGTCAGGCGAGGCCTCTCAGACCGTGCGGAATGATGCGTAGCAAATGACACTGATCACGATCGATTTGCTTCAGCAATGAAGGCCCTCTCTGCCATCGTTGCTGCTGTCATCGCCGCGGGTGCGATGGGCTGCACGGCGGCCGCGGCGCCTGAGATGGCGCCTGACGCCGCCCGCGTCGCAATCCGAGCGAAGGTCGCCTACGCCGTCGACGGCGACACCCTGCGGGTCCGCTGCCGCTCCGGCGAGCTCGCCTACGTGCGCCTGGTCGGCATCGACACCCCCGAGGACGTCCGGCCCGGCTACCCGACCGAGTGCGGCGCGCAGGCCGCCGCCGCCTCGATGGAACGCCTCGCGCCCGAAGGCGCCGACGGTCACCCTGCGTCCCGACTCGGTCGCCGACCCCGAAGACCGCTACGGCCGCCTCCTCGCCCACGCCTTCATCGCCGGCCGCCAGCTCGAAATCGCCCAGCTGCGTCGCGGCCTCGCCTACGTCTACCGCTACGACGATCAGCGCTTCGACGGCCTGCCGCGCTTCGAAGCCGCGCAGCGCTCAGCCCGTCGCGCCGGCCGCGGCGCCTGGGGTCGCTGCGGCGGTGACTTCCACTCCGCCGAGGACGGCGTGCAGCACTGAGGCCGGTCTCGACCCACTGGATGAGACTCCCATTGAGCCAGACCTGCTGGTCTACCGTCCGACAAGCAGGCCCATCTACCTCCAGGAATTGGCTGCACCGGCCGCGCCTCGATCTCCCATCGTTGGCTCACACCGTCTTGGCCTGCAGCCACTCGCAGCCTCGCACGCGAAGCGTGCCCTGGCTCGGGCATGCAGACCCAGACGTCGACAACCGATCGCACCGCAGGCCGCAGCGCCGCACGGCGCTTCGGGCTATCTCTGAGCAGAGCGCGCTCCCGCTCGACCAGCTGGCTCGCTTTTTGAGTTCCGATCTATCCGAAGCCGAGAACTCGTCGAGCAGTTGAAGAAGATCGGCTTGCCAAAGCCCGGGCCTTCTACGTCAACGACTGCGCCCTGGGTTTGGTTGACCCGCGAGGGCGCCTCCGTCGCCGGTACTGGTCTCAGCCACCAGGCCCGGGGGCCCTTCCACATGACTCTCAAACACCGACGCGCCGTCAACCAGGTCCGCCTTCACCTCGAAGAGCGCGAACCACAGGGACGCTGGCTCAGCGAGACCCAGCTCGGGGAGCAAGCCCTCGGCGCGCAGATACCGGACGGTCTCTTCGAGGTGAATGGCGAGCGCCACGCAATCGAGGTCGAGCTCAGCGCCAAGAGCAAGCGCCACTACCGACGGCTCCTCACCGACAACTGCGACCGCTATGACGCCGTCGTCTACTTCTGCGCGCCCGCGACGGCCGCCTCCTCCGTCGCCTCAAGGCGGAGGGGACCTGGCCGAACCTCATCGTCCGCGACCTACCGCCGGGATCATTCTCCGAGCCCGAGGCGCGGCCGAGGCGCGAGGCGAAGCGTCAGCCCACTGCTGAGGAGCTGCCGATCTTGCGGCTGATCTCCGAACAAGGGGCAATCCGCATAGACCAGCTCGGCCGATTCCTAGGCGCTTCCCCGGAGAGGACCGAGCAGATCATCGCGGAGCTGATCGATGCCAACTACGTCGCGCGTCAGCCTTGTCTGGTCGGGGAACCGAATGGATAATCTCACCATGGTCGGCAACCGACTCGCCGGACCTCCCTGTGCCTTTTCCGGGCGCCTGGTGGTGCGATAAAGCGGTGGCATGCTCTGAATGAGCTTCGCCTCTACGTAGCCGCCCGGACACCCGAGGCTCGACTGGATTTCCCGTCGGCTCTTGGCTCGACAGTACGGCGAACCGCAAGTCGCCCGGTGCCGAGGTCAGATTCGAGGGAGGTGCTACGCCTTCAACGTCCGGCTCGCGGCACGCAACGCCGGACCCTCGCGCCGCGTATCGATCTTCAAAACGACGCCTATGACGCCGTTGTCATCTTCTGCACAACGACCAACGCGCGTCTCGATGGAGCGACTGCAGGAGCAGCAGCGCTGGACCAATGTCGTCATCCGCGACATGCCGTGCGCTTATGCGACTCGAGCCGCGAGTGGTTGAACAGCTGGTCGATTCGCTGCTTGGCGCTTAACGACTGTGGTCGACGGCGGCTTTCACCGACAGAGCGAAATGGAACTATGATGCGCCGTAAGTCGGGCGCCGACCGAGCAGTCGGTGGCGCGGGAGCGGCCAGGGAGAGGGAGCAGGTCGAGTAAATGGGCAGGTGGAGCATCGCCGCGATCCTCATCGTCATCTCGACGCTCTTGTGCCTGGCGCCGGGCGCGCTCTCGGCCGCGAGCCCGACCCGCGCCGAATACGTCGAAGAGCTGGAGAGGACCTGCAAGCCCCGCGAGCAGGCCACCGAACAGACGATGAACGGCGCCCGCCGCGACGTGCGCAAGGGCCGCAATGCGCTCGCGGCTGACAAGTTCGAAGGCGCCGCGAAGATCTTCGCGGGCACGATCGAACGGATCGCCAGGGTTCCCCGCCCGCCCGCCGATGCGGCCAAGCTCGCCAAGTGGTTCGGCTACCTGAACCGCCAGGAGGACTACCTGAGGCAGATCGCGCTGCAGCTGCACGCCGGCAAGAACATCGAGGCGCAACGCTCGCTCTCGCATTTCATCCACAACGGCAATCTCGCCAACAACGTCACCCTCGCCTTCGGCTTCGACTACTGCAGCTTCAAGTTCTCGAGGTTCGGGTGAGCACCGCTGCAGGTGCTGGTCCATCGATGGAGACGATCAGCGCGCGAGCCGCAGGACCGCTCGAGATCTACACAATCGGTTTCACGCAGTCAACGGCCGAGGATTTCTTCGGCCGCCTGAAGCAGGTGGGCGTCGGACGCCTGCTCGATGTCCGCCTCAACAACAGCTCGCAGCTGGCCGGCTTCGCCAAGGCCCGCGACCTGCCCTACTTCCTGCGCGAGCTGCTCGGCGCCCGCTACGAGCACGAGCCGCTGCTCGCCCCGACCCAGGAGATCCTCGACGCCTACAAAAAGCAGGGCGGCGAGTGGGCCGCATACGTGCGCGACTTCGAGGCCCTGCTCGCCGAGCGCCGGATCGAGTCCGCCCTCGACCCCGCCGACTTCGCGACCCCGACGGCGCTGCTCTGCAGCGAGGCGAGCGCCGAGCACTGCCACCGCCGCCTGGTCTGCGAGCACCTCGCCGAACACTGCCCCGGGCTGAGGGCAATACATCTCTGATCCCGAAGCGGGTATAGCGGCGAATCTGCGCCAGACTCGGGCTCACAGTGCGCATAGCGCCCGTACGACAGGTACACACACACTGTTTTGAGAGTATTGGCATGACAAGTATGTGTGAATAGTTGGGATAACAAGTAAGCACAATAAAAAGCTGTACCCCTGACCGCAACTGATAGCGTCGCGCCGGGTTGGGTGATCAGGCCCAGCCACACTGCAAGGGAGACGCCAAGTGAAGAAGGTAGGGGCTCTAGCCCTATTTGTCCTCTGCGTACTTGTCACGGCAGCCTCAGCGCAGGCAGCTGATATCAGCCAAGACGAACCAGGGCATGTCGAAAAGTGCGAAGTCGGTCGGACCGACTACAGCAGCGACATGGCTAAGGTCACCCGCTACCCGGACGGCGGAAGCACCTACACGTTCAGCTATGGCGATGAAGGCAATACCGAGACAATTGGGCAGCCGCCGCAGGGCTTCGATCCGTTGAAGGCTAGTGACGAGGAAGTTGCTCGGTACAGCTTTCCGCCGCGTCCTGGGGACGCAGAAGGTAAGGATGTCACTCAGCAAAGCCTTTCCGACTGGGAAGGCCTGGTATCAGGATTTAAGGAAGCCGGACCGCCGATTACCTGTGAAGGTCCGGTTGATCCTGGCTCGACCAATAGCGAACCGGTCCAGAACTCCCCCCTCTACAACCAACATTGGGCAGGGCACATGGTCCACAGTAATGAAGGGGAGCGGTCGGTTGCAACCTTTGGGCATTTCTATGAGCCCTCCGGCAACGCCTATGCCTCATGTAAATCAACAGCGCTTGTATCGAACTGGCTCGGGCTTGGCGGTTGGAATGGTTCCGGCAAGCTTCTTCAATCGGGTACAGGGACGGCAACCAACAATCAACATACGATTTGGTGGCAGGGGTATTGGGAAGAAGGCAACGGAAAACGCGGAGGCCTAGAACCGCAGTACTTCATGGAAAAAGTTCCGTTTGAAGCCAATAGCTACATGGGGTTCTACACCGGATACAACCTTGCCGAATACAAAGCGTATTTCTACCTGTCGAACGAATCAACCGGCGTGACGTGGCCGATTGCCACCGGTCTAGCTCCTAAATACTATGACGGCTCGTCAGCCGAGTCGATCACGGAGCGGCCCGGAAACGGCAAAAAAGAACCAGAATTTGGGTACTACCCGTTGTTGAACTTCAATCACGAGACGTTTTGGAACATCAAGTGGCAGAACAGCTACAACGAAGTTCGCAACATAGGGGAAGCCAGTTTCTATACCTGGCACGCAGATATAAAGATGACCAATAATGGGACGCTTGGTGGTTTGCTTCTAGCTGAACCGAGCGGTCTGTCTCTATACCAGAATTACGACATGTGGTACGACCACTGCCAATAGGAGGCTAAACGATGAGACTCAGGACACTTTCGACATTCGGAGCGCTGCTATTGCTCTCCCTGGCGGGTGCTACCGGGGCGGGGGCGACTTCCGCCACTCCGGCGAATGGCCGAGTAGCCGCGCTTAAGCGTGTCGGAGTGTCCTGGGCTCTCTTCACAAATAATGGCAACGCCCCGAAGGCTTGCCGACTGCAAGTGGAAGAAAATGTGGGTGGAGTCCCTTGCGACCAGCTACCGACCTATAACGAAATCCTGTATTGCCCTGCCTCTCCTGGCAATCAGTCAAGTTGGCGAGACTCTGCTGAACTGGTTACGAAGGTGAAGGTCAAGGGCAATGCGGGCTCACTCGTCATTCGAGCGTCGAGCAAAAGTTCGAAGAAGAGCGGCAAGGCATCCTTCGTCAAGGTCGGCGGGAAGTGGAGGATCGCCTCTTTCCAGTCGCAGGGGCGCATGTTCTCGCCTGCCGGTCTGATCTTTACTGAGGGCGCGGATCTCCGGAAGGCGCTCTGGCCGCTCCACTGCTGAGCGATGGCCGAGATCTACGGTGATCTTTGTTGGTGCGGAGACGATCAGCGCAAGATCCGCATGACGGCTCAAAAGCTTGAGCGCTTGTGGCTATGGCAGGAATGCGCCGGCTCTGCCGGGGCGCCGCCCCCGGCAGAGCCGCTCAGCTCAGGCGCCTTCGCGACCCCCAGCCGCTGTATGAAACTCCAAACCCCACTGTAAGAATCCTCCCTGCTAAGAAGAAAATCTCGCACCCTAGGTGTTACTATTTAAATGGTGACACCATTTGGTGTCACCATTTGTCGCTCTCCTCGATCGCCCGCTCGTAGGCCTCCTCGGCGCCGACGAACGGCGCCAGGGTCATGTAGGTCGCCATCGGCGCGAGCTCCGGCATCGACTCTCGGGCCCTTGCGTCTTGACCTGGTCGTGGATCAGCGCGTAGATCGCGCCGCCGATCGCCTCGGCGGCGATCGGCGGCGTGTCGGGTTTCAGCTCGTAGCCGGGCACCAGGAGCGCCTCGAGGCCTTCCATGACGCTGTCGCGGGTCGCCAGCGCCCGGCGGCCGACCGTGTACATCTCGACCGCGCCGAGCGTCGTGTACTCGGGCTCTTCGATGCCGAAGCTGAACATCGCCTCGTAGGCGGCGCGCACCGACTCCTGCCAGCTCTTGGCGCGCCGGAAGGCGGGCAGGACGGTGCCGAGCATCTGCGCTGAGCCCGAGTCGAGGGCGGCGAGGAAGGCGTCTTCCTTGTTCTCGAAGTGCCCGTAGAAGACCCGCTGCGAGGTTCCGGCGCGCTCGACCACCTCGGCCACCCGTGGTCGCCGCGTAGCCCTTCTCGGCGACGATCGCCGCCAGCGCCCGCAGCACCCGCTCGGGCGGGTGGGCGACGGCCTGGCGCTCGGCGAAGGACTTCGCCTTGCGCCCGCGCCGCTTGGGCGCCTCGAGCGGGCCGGGCGGCGCCGGGTAGGAGAGCCCCCAGGTGGCGATGTCCTCGGCCAGGCGCGGCAGCTGCTCGGCTTCGTCGCGAGTAGAGGCGCTTCTGGATCACCTTCTGAAAGCCGCCGAGCATCGCCCGCACCATCTGCGGCGGCGTGCCCTTGCGGCCCTTGATCTCGTTGAGCTGGGCGACCCCGAAGCGCTCGAAGGTGTCGAGGATGCGCTCGACCTCGGCCTCGCCCTCGCGCCCGGCCGCGTAGACCTCGACGAAGACCACTTTCGAGGCCGCCGGCTGGCGGGCGACCAGGCCGAGGAAGGCTTCGACCGCCTGGCGCACCCGCGCCTCGCCGCTCGGCGCGTCCTCGGCGCGCTTCGATCAGCGCGATCGTCGGCTCGACCAGGGCGTCGACGGCGGCCAGCAGGCACTCCTGCTTGTCGCGGAAGTGCTCGTAGAAGGCGGCCCGCGAAACGCCCGCCAGCGCGACCAGGTCGGCGATCTTGGTCGCCTCATAGCCCTGCTCGGCGCTGAGCGCGACGATCGCCCCGAAGAGCCGCTCGCGCTGGCTGCGATCGGACTCCTCGGGCGCGTTGCCGCGCCCCGGCGACATTTTCATCGAGCGCAACTCGGCCGCGTTTCCCCAGGGTGTGCGCACACCCTTGCCGTTCTTCGCGCCGCCGCTTCGCCCGCCCATGCGCGACCACCATAACCCGGTACGCATTGTGCTTTCAGCCCCATTGCAGAGCCGAATCCCTACGATCCGTCCCGTTTCCTTTATTCATCCCTGTGGCCTCCTTGGTAGAGGCGCCCCACTGGGCATGTTAGAGCCTTTGGCAAGCGGGCCGCATCGCCGGCGCTTCCCAGACTGCCCTTGACTTTAGGGAGCGTTGCGGTTCTGATAGTCGCCAGCCCTGGGAACGCCTTTCCCGATCTAGGGACGCGCCGGGGTTCCAAAGGAACAAGCAGGTTTCCAAGACCACCGACTGGGAGGCCGGTGGGGAGGAGGGGTACCGATGGGCGAGACCGAGCACAGCATCAGGGCATCTGTGGTGCCCGACCTACGACCGCGCGGCGCTGCCGCGTCGCCGAGAGCTCGATGAGCCGCTCCGAGCGCCGGCGCCTCAGCCTGATCGGCGCGGCGATCGGGCTCGGCTGCGTCGCGGCCTGCGCCGCGCTCGGCCTGGCTGATCTGCGCTGCCCTCTTCAGCTGAGCGCTCGGAGGGCTCCGAAGCGCCCTGGCGCCGCCAGGCCGGCCGCAGCGTCTCTCGCCGACGCCGCGCAGCGCCGTCGCCTATGGCTGCGGGTAGGTCCGCAGGCCGGGCTGCGCCCGCCACTGCGGACCGCCCGACATTCTCGGCCGCGCCGCCGTCAAGGCGCTCGCTGCGCTCGGCCTCGGCCTGCGGCCGCCCTGGCGGGTGACTGCGGCGCGGCCCCATTGCGTCTCTCGCCGACGTTGCGAGGGACGGGGGTGCCCTGCTCACCCTCGGCGAAATCAGATTTATCTGATATCCTTTGCGCATGGTCCGCCTCTCCGCCACCGAGGTCTCGCGCAGCTTCTCCGCCGTGCTCAACAGGGTCGGCCGCGGCGAGGAGGTGGAGGTGGTCCGCAACGGGGTGGCGGTCGCCGAGCTGCGGCCCGCTCGCCCCGGCGCCCTGCTCAGCGCTTCGCGTTGGGGGGAGTTGATGGCGAGCGCGCCGGCGGTCGACGAGGACTTCGAGCGCGAGCTGGAAAGCGCTCGCCGCGGGATCCCGGCCCCGGACGGCGCGTGGCCGTCCTGATCGATACCTCGGTCCTGGTCAACGCCGAGCGCCGCGGGCCGGGGCTCGAGCGCCTGATCGGCGAGCAGCAGCGGGCGATCAGCGCGATCACAGTCTCCGAGCTCCTGCACGGTGTCCACCGCGCGGCGCCGGAGTCGGTCCGCATCCGTCGCCAGGCCTTCGTCGAGCACCTGCTCGGCGCGATTGAGGCGCTGCCGATAACCGCCGCCGTCGCCCGCACCCACGCTCGCATCTGGGCCGCCCTCGAGGTCGAAGGCAGGGTGATCGGCGCCCACGACCTCTGGATCGCGGCCACCGCGCTGGCGACGGGATTGGCGCTCGCCACCGCCAACGCTGCCGAGTTCGAACGGGTGCCGGGCCTCGAGGTTTTTGCGATCTAACCGAAGGGCGCCGGCGCCATTCGTGGCGCGAGAGTCGAGTCGGAGTCGGATCACTCCCTCTCCAATTACCCGGGCGGCCGATCCTCGCCCCCGCCGCCGGAGGCGCCTCGCGCGCAGCGCCATTGCGGTGGGGAAAGTGGAGAGCGCAAGCTAAGGGTCGCCTGCCTCGGGGCCTGCGCTGCGCTCGGCCTCGGCCTGCAGCGGCCCTGGCGGGTGACTGCGGTGCGTCCCTTGCGTCTCTCGCCGACATCGTCAAACCCGGTGCCCCGGCAGCCGGGTGCGTTGCCCTTCGTATGCGGTCAGGCCCTCTGCGGTACGTGCCAGACCTTTCTTGACCAAGATCCATTCAATCCGCAAACCCCGTCTGTAAGCCGAATATTCCCGCCATCGCCCAGCCGTCCTCGCAACTTGCTCTTGACATTCTGGTAGGTATCTGTTCTCATTAAATCCGGTCCAGGGAGGACAACCGCAGCGCCCCGGAAGGGCAACGCGGATCGGCTCCCCGGACTGAGGAGATGAAAACGGCCAACCCGCCGCGGTCAGGGGATTCGCAACTGGTGCGAATCGGGACAGCGGCGAAGCGGCCAGGACCAGGGAGGACCGATCGCAGTGAAAGGGCAGCAGGCCAAAGCCGCACCGGCTTCGCTTCGCCTTGGCGTGCCGATCGGACACCCGCCGTTGGCTCCCTTCGACTTCCCGGGCCCGCCGCTGTCTTTGGCGCGGCGGAGTGGGGGGGAGCTGAACTCGCCGGCGCCCTCGAGGGTGTTGGTGTTGAAGCCTTCTCATCACAACTGTCCAAGGGCGCAGCTGACGATTCTCGCCCCCCGCCGAGTTCGCCGCTGATCCCGACCTCGACCCGAGCGCCGCGCTGCTGCTGCGGGTAGGCGCCGGCGGCAGCCAGCTTCGCCTCGACCAGATCGGGCAATCCGGCCAAGAGCAGGTCGCCCAAGACCCCTCAGCCCATCGCGAGGGCCTGCTGCGGCTAGGGGCTGCAGCGCTCTCTGTCGCTCGCTCCGCGGCCCTGGCCTCAGACCTTCGAATCGACGCCGACCGCTTCTCAGGACGAGAAGGCAGGAGTTGGGCCCAACGGCAACCACGACATTCACGGCATCACCGGCAGCCAACACGTCTAAGGGTTCGGCGAGCGATTCTCGCCCCCCCGGGTCGGTCTACCTAACCGCCGCAGTGGCAGCTGGCGCCCCGAGCTCCGACACCGCCCCGGGGGCCACCGTCCACACCCCGTCGCTGCACCCTAATCCAAATCTTGCAGTTGCAGTTAGTGCCCTCGACCCGAGCCCGCGTGTGCCGCTGGCGAGCGCCGGGCCAAGCGCCGCAAGGACGCAGGGAGACCGTAGTAGCAGCGCTACACGGTCGACCGAGGACGCCGTGGCGCGCAGTGTGCCCGCCGCCGCCAGCGGTGCGCGGGGGAGAGGATAGCGGGCACCCTCAGCGTTGCGGACCAGTTCGCGAGGACCTCACCCATCCACTTGCCCCGCTCGACGGCAAGGCCGCCAGGCGCTTCGCGTCGTCGGCGTCCATGCCGGCGGGCAGGACCGTCAACTTGACGTCGGGGTTGCCCCCGCTGGGCGCCGCTCAGTCGCCCTCAGACCTTCGACCTACGGCCTTCTCGAGCGCATCGCGCGCTGAGAAGGGGAAGACGCAACTACAAGCAGCACCCTCTCCTGGAGAGGCAATGGTGCCAAAGGCAACACCGGCATCCACGGCAACAACGGCAGCCAACGCACCTAAGAATCCAGCGCCCCATTCTCGCCCCCCGCTTCCGACTTCAGATCTTCGGCCGACCGCCCCACGTGACGCCATCGCCGGGCGAGAGGGGGAAGACGCACAACTACACACGAGGAAAGCCAAAGCCATCGACTAGACCCACGATGCCGGCAGAGAGCCGGTACCCAGCACATGATCACAACTGGCCACGGCCTCGCCGAACTTCTGACGCGACCAGGGTTGGAGAAGGGTTGCAGGGGCGCCTCGGACGTCACTTCTCCGCAACGGCGGAGACCACGAGCGCCAAGCACCGTCCACCATCGACAGGAGTCACAAGTGAGGCACCGCAGCGCGGCCGACCGCTCGGCCAATCAGATCAGAATCGAGACCGACCCCGAGCCTATGGCAACGGGACCTCGGGCGCCCACCGATCCGAATCATCTCGGTCCACCGGCTGCCGTGCTGGTGGCGCTCTCCCCGTGTCCCCCCGCCCCGCCGCTTTCGTCCCCGCTAGGGCCCCATTTGCCCAGTAGTTCAGACCTTCGTCTCACCCAGGCGCTCGACCCCTTCTCCTTGCGAGCGGGGCAAGGCGAGCGGATTGGTATCGCAGGAACACCTCTCCCCGTGGGAGAGGGGAAAACGCAACTCAACCCACGAGGAGTGAGCTACTGATGTACAAACGATTCCACGAGCGCTTTGGTACCGCAGGTGTCGTCCTGGGGGTGATCGCACTGATTGCAGCGCTGGGAGGGACTGCCTTTGCTGCCGGTGCGAAGCTCAACGGCACCCAGAAGAAGGAAGTCAAGGCGATCGCCAAGAGCTTTGCCGGCAAGCCCGGTGCGCCCGGCGCCGCTGGCACCAACGGCACGAACGGTACCAACGGCAAGGACGGAGCCCAGGGCCTGCCCGGTCAAAAGGGTGACGACGGCGCCGACGGCAAATCGGTCGCGGTGGAAGAAATCGAAACCGGCGAACCCGAATGCGAACAGCGTGGCGGCGCCGAAGTCAAGGTCGAAGACGCCGGCTCCGGCGTCGAAGTCTGCAACGGCGAAGCCGGCTCGCCTTGGGCCGCCGGGGGCACCCTTCCCTCGGGTTCGACCGAGACCGGGGCCTGGGCGCTCGGACCGGCCGTGGAAGCACCCGCTTTTGAATTCTACCTGCCGATCTCCTTCCCGATTGCGCTGGCGGCGGACATTCCCGCGGCCAATGTCCACGTCAACCCGGTCGACTACGAAGGCGCTGCGGGATCCGACTGTCCCGGCAAGTCGACGAATCCGAAAGCCAAATCCGGCCACCTCTGCATCTATGCCGCCGCGATCAGCGGGGGGGGAGCAGGGGGCGAAGTCAACAGTGTTTTCAAGGCCGGAACGGCCGCCAATGACGCCGGTGCCTCCACCGCCGGCGCGGTCCTCTACATCCTCGCCCTCCCGGAAGCGACTCTCAAGGGCACCTGGGCGGTGACCGGTTAGACCTCACCGCCGGACCGGACTGAACCTGGGCGGCAATGGCGCCCAGGTTCAACCGGCTGCCGAGCAGACGATCCCACTAGCCGTTCCACATCTGCATCGAACCGAGGAGAGCGATCGAGTGACACAGAGGATGGACGTACCCACGCGCGCCGGTCACGCCCGCTCCCGCTGGGTCCTCCTCGCGCTCGCCGCGCTCGCCCTGCTCGCCACTGCGCCGCGCGCCCACGCCGACCTCCTCTTTCCCACCACCCCCGGCGCCGGCGCTGGCCAGACCCATGAACCCCACGCGATCGCCGTCGATCGCTCCGACGGCAGCCTCTACGTCGCCGACACCGCCAATAACAGGGTCGACGTCTTCGCCGCCGACGGCACCTTCCTGCGCGCCTTCGGCTGGGGCGTCGCTGACGGCACCACCGCCGCCCTGCAGACCTGCACCGCGACCTGCTTCCAGGGCCTTCCGGGCGCCGGCGCCGGCCAGCTGAAGGAACCCCAGGATGTCGCCGTCGACAACGACCCCGCCAGCCCCTCCTTCCACGATGTCTACATCCTCGAAGAAGCCAATAGCCGGGTGCAGAAGTTCACCCCCGCCGGCGCCTTCCTGCTCGCCTTCGGCAAGGGAGTCAACACCGGGACCTCGGGCAACCCGAACGTCTGCACCGGTACCGGGCCGCCCAGCGACGTTTGCCGGGCGGGCAGCCGAGGCTTCGCCGCCGGGCAGTTCGACGAACACTCGCGACTCGCGATCGGTCCCGCCGGTGTCGTCTACGTGGCCGACAGCCACCTCGTCGGCTACGACACGTCCGAGATCACCGAAAACCGGGTCCAGAAGTTCACCCCCGCCGGCGCTCTGATTGGCCAGTTCGAAGAGAGCCTCGGCAACCGTGGCTCGCCAAGCGGGATCGCCGTCGACTCCCTCGGCGACACCTACGTCGCCACCGACGACTCGACCGGCGCCATCCGCAAGTATGGCCCGAGCGGCACCCTGCTCAACACCCTCAACCCCTCTTCGAACCTCGCGGCGATCGCCACCGATTCTGCCGACCACCTCTTCGTCGTCGACTTCTTCGGTGGCTTCCGGGGAATCGCCGAGTACGACTCCAGCGGCACCGAGCTGCGCGTCTTCTACCCCGCCTCCCCCCGCGATCTCCGCCGCTCCCTCGCCCCCTACTCCGATCCCGGCGGCGACGTCTTTGCGCTTGAAAGCTACGAGAGCACCGACGGAAGCAAGCTCGGCTCCATCCTCCATATCCCGATCCCCCCGCCAGGCCCCCTTGTCCTCGGCTATCCCGGCATCACCAAGGCCACCGCGCTCGGCAACACCAAGGCCACCGTCAACACCCAGGTCAACCCAGAGGGCAAGGCCACCGTCTACCGCTTTCAGTACGTCGACGCGGCCGACTTCGAACACAACGGCGAGGGCTTCTCCAGCCCCGCGACCCGCGAAACCACCGGCGCCGCGGCGGGCTCGGACTTCGAAACCCACGCTCTCAGCAACCTGATCGGCTGCCCCCTCCCCGCCACCGAACTGAAAGAACCGGGCAACGAATGCCTCGCACCCGAAACCGCCTACCACTACCGCGCCATCGCCGAAGACTCCGAAGGCCATATCTCCACCGGCCCCGAGGGAGCTCCCTTCACGACCAAGGCGCCGCTTGAAATCGACGCAACCTTCGCCACCGCGGTCAACACCGACAGCGCCACTCTCCACGCCGAAGTGAACCCGCTGACGATCCCCGCCACCGGCTACTTCCAATACGTCGACGACGCGACCTACCAGGCAGACCTGCAGGCCTCCGGCCCCGGCCATGGCTTCGACCACGCCGGCGACATTCCCGCCCCTGCGGAACCGATCGACTTCGGCTCCGGCGAAGCCCCCAGCGCCGCCGCCGCCCAGCTCAGCTCCCTATCCCCGGGCACCACCTACCACTACCGCCTCCTCGCCTCCGACCCTTTCGTCACGAAATTCAGCTCCGAGCACACGATCTCCACCTACTCGCCCCCCGCCGAAGCCTTCACCGCCTGCCCCAACCAGGCCCTCCGCACCGCCGCCTCCGCCGCCCTGCCCGACTGCCGTGCCTACGAGATGGTCTCCCCGGTCCAGAAGGGCGGCGGCGACATCATCTCCGTCCTGTCCGACAGCACCGGCCTCGAGCAGGCGGCTGCCGACGGGCAGAGCCTCACCTACTCCTCCTACCGCGCCTTCGCCGATCCCGAATCGGCTCCCTTCACCGCCCAGTACCTCGCCCACCGCGCCGCGGCGGGCTGGCAGAGCGAATCGATCTCCACCCCCCGCGAAGGCCCCACCTTCTACAACGTCCACTATGCGGTCGAAGATCAGTACAGGCGCTTCTCCAGCGACCTCTGCTCGGCCCTGGTCCTGACCGAGACCGAACCGCTGCTCGCCCCCAAAGCGCTTCCCGGCTACCCCAACATCTACCGGCGCGACAACTGCGGCCCCGATGCGGGCAGCTATGAAGCGATCACCACCGCCGTCCCCAAAAAAGTCGATCCCGAATGGTTCTTCCCGATCCCCCAGGACCTCACCCCCGATGGCACCCACGCCGTCTTCTACGCCAACGGCGCCCTCACCCCCGACGCGGTGCCCTGCACCAAAGTGGAACAGGGGCAGGAAGGCTGCACCAGACAGCTCTACCTCTCCAACGGCGGCAAACTCCGCCTCCTCTGCATCCTCCCCGACGGCACCCCGAGCGTCAGTAAATGCTGGGAGGGTGTCACCCAGGGCACGCAATCCGCCTCTCAACGCGCAGATACCGTCTACCACGCCCTCTCCACCGATGGCTCCCGCGTCTACTGGACCGAAGGGCCGACCGAAGGGGCCAACGGCTCCGGCTCCGGCATCCTCTACGTTCGCGTCAACGCCGGCCAGGGGCAGAGCAAAGTCCTCGCCGGCAAATGCACCGAAGCGGCCCGCGCCTGCACCCTCGCGGTATCGGCAGCCGCCCACTTCCGCACCGCCGCCCCCGACGGCTCGACCGCGATCTACACCGCCTCCGAAGGCGCCGGAACGGAAGCCCTCTACGAATTCGACCTCGCCAGAGCCCTCGCCGGCGAAGCCGGCGCCAGCACCCTGATCGCCCCCAAGGCGCTCAACCTGCTCGGCGCCTCCGAGGACACCACCCGCGTCTACTTCCTCTCCACGGAAGCTCTCACCGGCGAAAATGCCGAACACCGCTCTCCGGTCGCCGGCCGGCCCAACCTCTACCTCCACCAGGCCGGCCCGGGTGGCGGCCTTGCCTTCATCGCCACCACGGCCCCCGACGACCTGATCAACTATCAGTCGCCGAGCCACCTCTCCGCTCGCGTCAGCCCCGGCGGCGCCGACCTCGCCTTCGCCTCCCGCGCCCAGCTCACCGAATACGATAACCACGACGCCGCCAGCGGCCAACCCGACACCGAGCTCTACCTCTATGACGCCGGCGAAGCGAAGCTGCGCTGCCTTTCATGTAACCCCAACGGCGCCCGCCCGATGGGGCAGAACTTCTGCTCATCTAAAGCGTGCAGTGTCACTGATTGGACCGCCGCCACCATCCCCGGCTGGCTCAACGGCACCCACCCCACCAGTGTCCTCTCGACCGACGGTCGCCGCCTCTTCTTCGAAAGCGCCGACCCGCTGATCCTCCGCGACACCAACGGCGCCCTCGACGTTTACGAGTGGCAGCGCGCCGCGGGCGCCGCGCAGTGCCACGAAAAGGGCGCGGACCTCTACAGCCCTGCCGCCGCCGGCTGCCTCAGCCTGATCTCCTCCGGCCGCAGCCCCGCCGACTCCACCTTCGTCGACGCCTCCACCGACGGCTCAGACGTCTTCTTCAAGACCCAGTCGAGCCTCCTGCCCCAAGACGACGGCCTGATCGACATCTACGACGCCCGCATCGACGGCGGCTTCCCACCCGAACCCAGCCCGCCCGCGGCCTGCGAAGGCGAAGCCTGCCAGGGCGTCCCCGCCCCACCCAACGACCCCACCCCGGCCTCGGCCAGCTTCGAAGGGGCCGGCAACGTCCTCGAAGGCCCCAGGACCAGCTGCCCCAAAGGCAAGGTCCGCCGCAAGAGCCGCTGCGTCGCCAAGCGGCACCGGCGAGCCGCCCACAATCGCCATCGGCGAGCAAACGACAAGCGGAGGGCCGCCCGATGAGGCGATTCATCTCAGCTTTGACCATGATAATTCTCCTCGCGCTGGCCGGCGCCACCTGTTTTTCGGGCGCGGCGCAGGCCAGCTTCGGCTTCAAGAGCCTCGAAGTCAGCTTCCCGGGCCCCGACGGCAATCCCCTCATGCAAGCCGGCTCCCATCCCTTCGGCTTCGCCACCACGGTGAACTTCAATACCTTCGAAGCCAAACCGGGCAATTTCCTTCCCGAAGGCGAACTCAGGGACCTCACCGCAACCTCGCCACCGGGCTTGGTCGGCGATCCGACGGCGGTTCCGCGCTGCCCTACCGCTACCTTCATCGCCACGGTATCCCAGGAAAGAGAAAGGTCTTGCCCCGACCCCACCGCGGTTGGCATCGCCGCCGTCGACCTCAACTTCGTACCCGAGCCTCCCACGCTGGGATACGCCAACACCTCCGCCGTCTACAACCTCCCCCCGCCTCCCGGGGTCGCCGCCCGACTCGGCTTCTTCGTCGTCGCCGTCCCGGTCATCATCGACGTACGCGTCAGCCCCGATCCGCCATATCGGCTCCTCGCCAGCGTCGACGCCACCTCTCAGATCACCCAGTTCTTCGGCTCCCGAATCACGATTTGGGGCAATCCCTCCGACCCCGCCCACGACGCCGAGCGCGGCCTCTGCGCGGAACTGCACGGCTCAACCTGCCCCGTGCAGCAGCTCAAACAGCCGTTCCTCACCGCGCCCCGCAGCTGCACCGGCGCCCTGACCAGCGAATTTGCCGCCCGCGCCTGGAACACCGGCGCCGAAGCGTCCGGGGTCGCCGTCACCCCGCTCGGCTTCAGCGGTTGCGCCAAACTCGGCTTCGGGCCGACGATCTCCGCCCAACCCACCACCAAGGCCGCCAACAGCCCCACCGGCCTCGACTTCTCCCTCGACGTCGACGACGAGGGCCTCACCAACCCCACCGGGATCGCCGACTCCGACATCAAGAAGGCCGTCGTCACCCTGCCCGAGGGCTTCTCCACCAACCCCTCCCTGGCCGAAGGCCTCGAGGTCTGCAGCGAAGCCGACCTCGCCCGCGAGAGCGCCTTCTCGGCCCCCGGCGCCGGCTGCCCCGACGCCTCCAAGATCGGCACCGTCGAAGTCGAAACCCCGCTGCTCGAAGAAAACGTCGACGGCTCGCTCTTCATCGCCAAGCCCTACGAAAACCAACTCGGACAGCCTCCTCGCCCTCTACGTCGTGATCAAGAACCCGACCCTGGGCATCGTCATCAAGCAGGCGCTCAAGGTCGAACCCGACCCGGTGACCGGCCAGCTCACCACCATCGCCGACGACCTGCCGCAGCTCCCCTTCTGCCACTTCCGCCTCCACTTCCGCGAGGGCGCCCGATCACCGCTGGCAGCCCGCCCGGCTGCGGCACCTACACCGCCAGCGCCGAGCTCACCCCGTGGTCGGGCGGCCCGCCGATCACCACCACCTCCGCCTTCCAGATCATCTCCGGCCCCGACGCCGGCCCCTGCCCGAGCGGCGGCCTGCCGCCCTTCCACCCGCACCTCGACGCCGGCACCCTCAACAAACGCCGCCGGGCGCTTCTCGCCCCTTCAACGTCCGCCTCACCCGCACCGACTCCGAACAGGAGATCACCCACTTCTCGATCAAGCTGCCCCCGGGCCTGCTCGGCAAGCTCGCCGGCATCCCCTTCTGCTCCGATGCGGCGATCGCCGCCGGCCAACGGCGAGGACCGGACCGCACGGCGGCCAGGAAGAGCTCGACAGCCCCAGCTGCCCGGCGGCCTCCCAGGTCGGCCGCACCCTCGTCGGCGCCGGCGTCGGGCCATCGCTCGCCTACGCCCCCGGCAAGATCTACCTCGCCGGCCCCTACCACGGTCACCCGGTCTCGCCTCGTCGCGATCACCGCCGGCGTGGTCGGCCCCTTCGACATCGGCACCGTCGTCGTCCGCTTGGCGATCGACGTCAACCCCGAAACCGGCGAAGTCTTCCTCGACTCGACCGGCTCGGACCCGATCCCCCACATCATCAAGGGCATCCCGATCCACCTGCGCGACATCCGCGCCTACACCGACCGCCCCGAATTCACCTTCAACCCGACCAGCTGCGAACCGACCTCGACCGCCTCCACGGTGCTCGGCTCGGGCCTTGACTTCGTCTCGGCGCCGACGACAACCCGCTCGTCGTCTCGACCCGCTTCCAGGCCGCCGACTGCGCCGCCCTGCCCTTCAAGCCCAAGCTCACCTTGACGCCTCAAGGGCTCGACCAAGCGCGGCGGCAACCCGAGCCTCAGCGCCCATCTGGCGATGAATGGCTTCGGCGAAGCCGGCGTCGCCTTCGCCCAGGTCGCCCTGCCCTCGCTCCGAGTTCCTCGACAACGCCCACATCGGCACCGTCTGCACCCGGGTGCAGTTCCGCGAAGGCGCGGTCCCCGGCGAAAAGTGCCCGGCCGCCTCGGTCTACGGCCACGTCTCGGCCACCACGCCGATCCTCGAAGGGCCGCTCGAAGGCCCGATCTACCTGCGCTCCTCCGAACACAAGCTCCCCGACCTGGTCGCCGCCCTCCACCACCAAGAGATCAACGTCGCCCTCGTCGGCCGCGTCGACTCGGTCAAGGGCGGCGGCATCCGCAACACCTTCGAAGTCGTCCCCGACGCCCCGGTCACCTCCGCCGATTTCGTCTTCGACGGAGCCGCGAAGGGCCTGCTCGAAAACTCGCACCAACATCTGCAAGGGCAAGCACCTCGCCACGGTCAAGCTCAAAGGCCACAACGGCAAGGTCTCGAACTATCGGGCGCCACTGAAGCCGACGGGCTGCAAGCACAAGCGCCGCCAGGACCGTACGGCACGACCCTGAAACACAGAGCACGCGACAGCGGGGCTCGCCTCCTATCCCAGCGCCCCAACTCTGCCCACCGCGCTGATCGCGCCGCTCCATGCGCGCTCGGCGACTGACCCACTCGCCCCATACGAGTTTCAGCCTCTTCGGAGGACCGCATCGTCACGGCGGCGCCCGGCGCACCTCACCCAGCACCCTGTCCGGCGCCAGCGAACCACACCGCCGCAGCCCCTTCGACTCCGAGGCGACTTAGCGTCTCAACGTACTCGACCTGATGCGGAAGAATGCGGCGGGCACGCCGCATCGGCGTTCAAACGCGGCCAGAGCGAGTGGGAATCGCAAGACCTCCGGTTCGCTCGGCCGGCGTGGCCGATTCCCACCATCAGCTCCGCAACTCTCTCCACACTTCACCTCACCTACTGCAGGTATCCATACGGGGGATCTCGACAAGCAGAGGGCGCCGCTGCTCCGGTCCAACCCGGACGATTCACGCACCGCAGGCCACCCGTCCCACCTGGCGCTGTGCAGACGCGACTGACCTATCTGACAACAACTGCAATCACCTCCCGGCCGCGTACCTTCCTTCGGTGTCAGTCCGCACTACTTCGACGGGTGACTTGGAACACAAATCGCCCGATTTTCCCGACTTCGCATCTATTCGTAGGCCACTTTGCGCATATTGGCACGTCCTGCCCAGAGTAGTAGACAGATTGCCACCGCGCCGGACCTAAGAGTTGGTCAGCCTAGTGCAGTCCATGCAGTTTTACCCTTGGGCGGGCATACCGTCGAGGAAGGGGAAATTGATGTCGAGAACTCAAACGAGGAGCAAGCTTCCAGCCTATCTGGCGGCCACAATGCTGGTCTTGGCTGTAGCGCTTCTGCTCGCGCTTACTCCAACTCTCAGCCAGGCCGTCGAATCGCCGGCGACCACCGAACCGGCGACCAACGTCGGCGCGACTACCGCTAAGAGAGCAACGCTCAACGGAGTGATCGACACCGGAGGCCACGAAACCTTCTATGTGTTCCAGTATGGGACGACGGAAGCCTACGGATCGGAAACCGAAAGCTACACGATCCCCCCCGGAGCGAAAGCCCCCGTCCCGGTCAGCATAGACGTCGACAATCTCAAACCAAGCACGACCTACCATTTCCGGATTGGCGCGTTCATCACGGCGACGGGCGTCTTCTACGGTGGAGACAGAACCTTCACCACCTCGTCGGCACACGTCCCCCAGTTCGGAGCGGAAACATACCCATCCTCGGTGCTGGCGAACACCGAACAGACGATCGGCGGCGCTCAGGAATACTTCAAAATTCCGGCCCTCAGCCGCAATGTCGAATGCACCAAAGCGACCTTCGCTGGGGTATTGGCGGCGCCGACGGCATCGCTTTCACTGGCAGCTGGATATGCCGGTACCTGCAAGGCCGGGGGGACGCTTGCCACCAGTGTGCAGATGAACGGATGTCACTATGTGCTGAATGCAAACAACACCGACCCTGCCTACACCGGCAAGCTCGACATTGCCTGCAACAAAACGGGCGAAGCCATCGAACTCACTGTCTCCTCATCGCTTTGCGTCATCAAAATCGGTGCCCAGCAGGCACTGCAGAGCGTTGCGCTGCAGACTACCGGCGTAGGCGCTCTGCGCGCGGCGCAGGCCCAGATCGGGCTGGCCGGCATCGAATACACGATGACCAGCAACAATAAACTGGTCTGCACGAAAGAAGTCGGTACGAAAACCTACACCGACGGCGAATACGTCGCGAATCTGTCCCTGCGCGCGTTCGACGGCTCCTTGAAACAGGTGGGGATGTTCATCAACGGGGAAAAAATCTAGCCCCAAGCACCGGTTCCATTCCAGCTCCGTCGCCCCCCACCGCGAATAGGTCGCGGTGGGGGGCGGCGGGCTCTTGAGGGCGGGTGGGAGTGTTGCCACCTGGTTTCGTCCTCCGATCTCCTGCGGGCCGGCTCAGATCCGCGATCCGGCCTTTCCCGACCTCCCTCGCCGGCGTGTGGCTGATCAGCTGGAGGCGCCCGAGGTCAAGATTAGCCACCACACGCTGCTGCAGCCACGAGTGATCGAGAGGTCGTGGCCACGGTGGACGCCCAGGCGTCGAGACTCGTCGACAACTGGTGAGCCATCCTCTCTACAGAGGCCTGTCCACCGAGTCAGAGATCCCAACCCGGCCGGTACGTTCGCGATCCAATTAACACTAATTTGCATTGCCTGGCCATCTGACGACCAAGCCAAAGAGACCCGCCCTTTGCCCTCCGGCCCCACGCCTAGCTTGCCCTTAGCGGTAGGCTTCCGTTCTCATTCGCAAACGAGTCCTGCGGATGGTCCGGGGGGTTCGGCCCGGTGCTCCTCTGAGGTCACCTTGTTTGGGCAAAACTCCGACAACGATCCGACGAAGGTAGGGACCCGCATTGAGATTGCCCGCAGCGTCAGCGGCTCTATTGCCTCTCCGGCGCCCGTGGTGGGGGAAATCCGCCGGCGTCCTCCGGCTGAGGCGATCGTGGATCGCCCTCGGCGCGCTGATCGTCTCGATTGCAGCGATCAGCTTTGCCTCAGCGGCGGTGGTGCAGCAGGGGAGCGTCCGCATCACCCTTCTCTCCCAGGTTCAGCCCTACAAGCTGCCCCGCACCGGCACAGCGCCGATCGCGATCCTCGTCTCCGGCCATGTCGCCCCGGTATCCGGCGACGTTCCCGACCAGCTCGAGGGGCTCCGGGTCAGGGTCAACCGCCATGCGCTGCTGCAGTCGCGGGGCCTGCCGTCCTGCCGGATCGCCCAAATCCAGCCCGCGACCACCGCCCGCGCCCTCGATGACTGCGGCGACGCGCTGATCGGCTCGGGCCAGTTCTGGGCCCACATCGTCTTGCCCGACCAGGGCGCCTATCCGACCCAGGGCCGCCTGCTCGTCTTCAATGGCCGCCGCCACGGCAAGCCGATCGTCCTTGCCCATATCTTCACCGCCCACCCCTTCGCAACCAGCTTCGTGATCCCGTTCTCGATCCGCCACATCGACAGCGGCTACTACGGCACCGAGCTCTCCGCCTCGCTGCCCGAGGCGCTCGGCAGCTGGGGCTACGTTGATCGGATCAAGCTCACCCTGAAGCGCAAATACCGCTTCAAGGGTCGCGAACTGAGCTACTTCAACGCCGGCTGTCCCGCCGTCGCCGGCGCCTCCCGCACTTCCGTCCGCCTCGCCTACGCGACCTTCTCCTTCGCCAACCGCAACATCGGCGCCCAGGTCGACAAGAGCTGCGGGGTCAAGGAATGAACCCGCCAGCCGCAAACCTGACCCGGGTTGCACAGCGTGAACCTCACAGGGTTGACGGGCAGCCGCATGCCCGGACGCGGGAGCGAGCGTCAGCGAGCGGGAGCGGAGGACATGCGGCATTTATTCAAAACCAGCCCTCCGGCAATCCCGGGTCGCAATCTGACTCATCCCCGGGATTGCCAGAGGGCCCTGCCAACCACGCCCAAGGTCCGCCGTCCCCAATCATCGTCCGGTCGAATCGCCGCCACGGCCGATTCGCCGCCCTCCTAGGTGGCGTTCTCGCCACAGCGCTCCTCACGTTCGCCCCCTCAGCGAACGCCACCTACGACCCTCTAGGTGGTGGCATCACGAAGCTGACCCTCGACAAGGGCTTCGTCCGGCTGCTCGCCGCCCACGGCGTCGAGCTCACGGCCACGGCGCCCGCCAAGCGCAGCGGCCACGTCTACACGATGCCGGTCTCCGGCGGCGCCCTCGACCCCGCCGAGCAAAAGGGCGAGATCGACCAGGAAGGCGCCCTCGTCTTCGAGCGCGGCGCCCACCGCGTCCCGCTGCGCGAGATCGTCGTCAAAACAAAGCCGGAACCGCTGATCGCCAAGGTCGGCGGCGGTCAGCTCAAACTGGCCGCCGCCAAGAAGCGCAGCTTTTCCCGGGCCGGCTTCGGCTCGAGCTTCACCGCCAGCGACCTACGCCTCTCGGCGAAGCTCGCCACCCGCCTCGCCAAGAAGCTGCGCCTGCACGGCGTCTTCGAAGCCGGCCAGCGGCTCGGCGCCCTGCGCTCCACCGCCCAGCCCGCCACCGTCGCGATCCTGCCCGTCGGTCGCGCCACCCTGACGCCCGACCCCGCCTTCATCGTCAAGCTCGACAGTCTCTTCGTTTCTCTCAATCCAATATCTCCAGGCGAACGGCAGCCGGGCCCTCTCTTCACATTTCCCTTCGTCGGCTCGGGCGTAATCGCCCCCGACGGTCGCAGCGGCCAAATCCGGTTGGGCGGTGGCATCGAATACCTGCAACTGGGCGCTGGACAGGTGTTTTGGCATGAACCATGGCTCGAACCTGCCGCCACAACGACTCTCGTCGAAGTCGACGTTGAGCCCACTCCCACCTTCCCGGGGAAACTAGGCCAGATATCGATCGCTGGGATCGACTTGGCCCCTGCGACGATCAATTCGGACCCGAAGGCGCGCACAGTAAGCGTCGGCGGAGCCGCTCTTACCCTCTCGCCACAGACGGCCGAAACCTTCAACGAAGCTTTTGCCAAACCTCAAGGCAAAGCCGACGTGTTTCGTGCCGGTGAATCACTTGGGACCATCTCCTTCACGGCCCAAACACAATGACCGTATGTCGCCGCCAACTTCCGCCCCCAGCGCTTGAGTCACAGAACCTGAGCAGGTCCCACCAAACCCGCCCATCGCGGACGCGGGAGCTCGGGCGGAAGATCTCTGGTTGTGATGATTCCGCCCGAGCGGGAGCAGAGCAGATGGGCGGAATTGATGAGGAGCCGGCACCGACCTTCCCTGGAAAGCTGGGACAGGTTCCAGTCCTTGCCTTAGGCGCCGGAGCCGTTAGCAGTGACCCGGTGGCGCGCACGATCGCCGTTGCAGGGGCTCCCCTCAGCTTGACTGAGGCCACCGCTGCCTATTTCAACCAGGCCTTTGCTGGCGGTAAAGACACCTTTCATCCGGGCGAGATTTTCGGTGCCGCGACCTTTGTTGCGCAGGCGCAGTGATCAATCCTAAGCTTAAGCGGGGGGAGGGGTTCGGCCCGTTAGACAGGCCCGGTTCTCGCGAGCGAAAGCCAAGCCTGGCAACGCGACGCAGGAAGCCCCATAGCAACGGCTATTGGGGCGACCGAGGACGCCGCCAGGTGCCGTGCTTGCAGCCGCGAAAGGGGGTCTGGATTGGCTGATCGAACCCCGATCCACCGCCCAAAAGCTCGGCCAAGTGCCGATCCTCGACCTTAGCTCCGCCGGCTCGGCCTCCGACCCGCTCGCCCGCACGATCGCGATCTCGCCGCGCCGCTGACCTTGACCACCGGCACCGCCACTTACTCCAACCAGCCCTTCGCCGCAGGCAAAGACGTCTTTCCACGCCGGCGATTCTCTCGGCACTCTCGCTTTCAGCGCTCAGATCCAGTAGCCGATCGGGCGCCATTGCATCATCGCTTCGACCCTGCCCGATCCGGCCGCCGCATCGGTGGGCAGTGTCTGCGTAGGTGACGAGCTAGACCAGGAGCTTGCGGCTCTGCGCAACTGCGCCTGCCGGGGTTGTGCTTTGACCCGAAACCCTCTCGGATAGCGAACATCCACAGCAACTGTGGCCTGGACGCCGCAGCAGCCTCCAAACCGCTCTGGGCGAGCGCTCACCGTCCCGCGGTCGAAGGCAATGGGCACCGTTATGGCTCGCTGTCGTTCTTATAGATAGCCGTGCAGCACACGGATTTGAGGCCGCTAAAGGCCTAAACAAGCCAACTCCTCCGGCTAGGCCAAATCGCCCCAACAAATTGATCCTTGACATTCTGGTAGACATCTGTTCTCATTACCAGCGTCCAGGGAGGACAACCGCAGCGCCCCGGAAGGGCAACGCGGATCGGCTCCCCGGACGGAGGAAAGAAAACGGCCAACCCGCCGCGGTCAGGGGATTCGCAGCAGATGCGAATCGGGACAGCGGCGAAGCGGCACCGGACCAGGGAGGACCGATCGCAGTGAAAGCGCAGCAGGCACAGGCCTCACCGGCTTCGCCCCGTCTGCGTTCGCTGGCGCCGTTCGGCTTGTCGGCCCGCGTGTCATCGAGAGCAGCGAGCGGCGGGGAGCTGAACTCGCCGGCCGCGTCGACGTCCTCGGCTCTGAAGCATTCGCATCACACCTCCCCAAGCCGCCAGCTCGCGATTCTCGCCTCCCCGAGCTCGCCCCGCCGCATCCCGACCTCGACCCCGGCGCCGTGCTCCTCCTCCGGGTGAGCGCCGCCGCCGCAGACCTTCGACTCACGTCCCCCTCGAGCCGCCTCGCGCGGCGCGAGGGCCACGCAGCTCTCCTCCCCGTGGGAGGGGAAGACGTAACCCACACACAGGAGGAAAAGCACTGATGTCTCTCTACCGCCGCTTTAAAGACCGTTTCGGCACCGCAGGCTTGGTGCTTGGAGTTATTGCCATCGTCCTCGCCGTAGGGGGAAGCGCCATCGCGGCCTCCGGCCTCAACGGCAAGCAGAAGAAGGAAGTCAAGGCGATCGCGAAGAGCTTCCAGGGGACTGGGCCGGCTGGGGCTGCTGGTGACCCGGTACTAACGGCACCAACGGCAAAGACGGGGCACCCGGTGCAAACGGCAGCCCCGGCACCAACGGCAAGTCGGTGGTGGTGGCTAACGAGGAACCTGGCGCCAACTGTGGCGAAGGCGGCTCCAGCGTCGAAGTCGCCGGCGAACCGGCCACCAAGAAATACGTCTGCAACGGTGAAGCTGGCACCCCGGGTCCCGAAGGCGAACCTTGGACCGCGGGAGGCACCCTTCCCTCGAAGGCGACCGAGACCGGCGTCTGGCGCTACAACGGTGGGGTGACGGCGGGTCTTCCGCTCTCCTTCGACATCCCGCTTGCCGCTCCGATCACCGAAGCAAGTCACACGATCATCAACGACCCCACCAACGAACACTGCGAAAATGAAGAACACGCCGGGACTGCGGGTGCCGCCAACCCCGAGGCCGATCCCGGCTACCTCTGCGTCTACGCGGGGGCCCTTGCCGGCGCGACCCTCGTCCAGGTCCAGGACCCGGCCACTTTCGGACTCGGGGCGAGCGTCTCCGGCGCCATCCTCCTGGTTTCAGAAGCCGAAGGGGGCTTCCATGTCGGCAGCGGAACCTGGGCGGTGACCGGCTAGCGCGACTCTGATTGGGGCTCGAGCGCAGCGTCCAGTCGCATTTCGACGCTCGGGCCCCCCACCAACCAGAAGAGACAAGTCAGGCGAGGAGAATCTAAGTGAAGCGAGAGGCGCAGACAGATAGAGCGATCCACGACGGGTCACCGGCCCCCCACCGCCGTTTGGGCATGAGCACCCCTGCCCGCTCGCTCGCCCTCGCCGCCCTCGCGCTGCTCCTCGCAAGCGCGGCGCTTGTCCCCGGCGCCGCGCTTGCCTCCACCGCTTCCACCCAGCTGGCGACCAAGGTCCGCAGCTCCAGCGCCACCCTCAACGGCCACCTCGACCCCGAAGCCGACCCCGGCATCGTCAACTGCAAATTCGAATGGGGCGAAACCCTCGCCTACGGCAGCGAAGTCG
This sequence comes from uncultured Solirubrobacterales bacterium, assembly GCA_963732225.1. GTDB lineage: Bacteria > Actinomycetota > Thermoleophilia > Solirubrobacterales > 70-9 > VRUE01. The sequence continues at coordinate 88,446 of CAVSYR010000004.1, read as the reverse complement.
CCTGCGCCGAGGGCAACGCCTTCACCTCTCCCGCCGACCTCAGCGCCCATCTCACCGGCCTCATCGCTGGCAAGGAATATCACTTCCGCCTCGTCGCCCAGACCACCTCCAGCGGTACGATCCTCGGCGCCGATCAGGGCTTCATCACCTACCACGGAGCGGTGGCTGTTTTCGGGCCCGACGGAACTGCCGCCAGCCAGTATCCGGAATTGACCGCCGGCGGCGACCATGGAGGGATCGGAATCGACCAGAGCCGGCGCCGTCTCTTTGTCGCAGGGAGGGCCGAGCACTCCGGTGTCCGCGGCGTGTACGGCAACGAAATCGCGGTGCCGCCGGCCTTTCCTGTCCTTTCCGGTTTCAATCCTCTCAGTGTTCCGTATCTGTTCGCCGAAGCCTTCGCTGTCGATGGCACGGGCCAAAGCACTGCAGGCAACGTCTACGAGTCGACCTACTCTGTACCTTCCATTCGGGGCTTCGCGCCCACAGGGGCCGAACTTCCCGGGTTCCCGGTGGCGACCGAACTCTCCGTTGGGTCCATGGCGGTCGACTCCCAGGGGATGCTGTGGCTCGCGACGCGGCTGACGCCGGGAAGCTCCCCAGACCTCATCGAGATCGATCCCGGCACGGCAACGATCATCAAGGGCGTCGTGGCGCCGTTTCCCAATCCGGTGAATCAGATCGCATTCGACAGCGAAGACAATCTCTATCTCAGCGGGCCAAACCAGCTGTGGTCTTTTACCAAGGACAGCGAATACCAATCGGGTTCGATGATCGCCCAGGATCCAGCGCCTGGTTTCGGAGCAAGCCTGACTATCGACCCCTCCACCGATCGCGCATTCGTAGTTACTGGGAGCAGCGGGCAGAGCAAGATCAGCGAATATGAACTGAGCGGCGAACTGGTCGACGAATTCGCCACCGGATTCCCTACAGCCAAATTCCTCGGCATCGCCGTCGACGCCACGAACCACTACATCTATGTGCTCGATGACACAACCAAGCAGGTCAGGGTCTTCGCCGGGGGCCCGCCGCCGCCGCCCAGGGTAGCCCTCTCGCCGCCCACCGCCGTCGGCAACGACACTGCGACGGTGCATGCGTCCGTCAATCCGAAAGGCTCGACCCTTACCGCCTGTCACCTTCAGTACGTGACCGAGCGGGCGTTCCAGATTGCAGGGTTTTCCGATTTGTCCTCAGGCGGCACCGTCTCCTGCGATCCGAGCTTTGACCAGATCCCCACCGACGAATCGCCGCATGCTGTCAGCATCGTTCTGAATGGCCTGACTCCCAATACGACCTATCGCTACTTGCTCACCGCGGCGAACCTCGAAGGCACGGTGTCGCGCCAGGCCTCGATCAGGACGACCGGCCCGGCCGAAGTCGAGACCGTCGGCGCCCCCGAAAGGACCGCGACCACCGCCTGGTTGAACGGTCGCGTCGATCCTCAGGGCCAGCCGACGAGCTACCACTTCGAATACGTCACCGTTGCCGCATACGAAGCCAGCGGCTTTGCCACCGCCACCGCCACTTCCCCCACCCAGATAGACACCAATGAGCTGCAGTTGATCGCCTTCGATGCGGCCAGCGGCCAGTTCAGGGTCTCCTTTGGCGCCCAGACCACTCCCGACCTGTCCTTCGACGAGTCCGCCGCAAAACTGGCGCAGGCCCTCGAAGCCCTCCCTTCGATCGGCTCCGGAAACGTCCAGGTCAGCGGCGAGCCGGGTGCCTACCAAGTCACCTTCGTGGGGAGCCTTGCCGGTACCGACGTGCCCCAGCTCGACGTTGGCGACGGGGCGACGCCACCTAAAAATAATGTGGGGTTACCGACCAACTTCAAAGTGACGACCCAGAGGCAGGGCGGCGACCTCAGCCACACTGTTCTTGTCGCCCGCAAGCTCACCGGCCTGGCGCCTGGCACCACCTATCACTACCGCATCGTCGCCGACAACGGCAACGTCGCCGGCGCCGCGCTCGGCAACGACGTCACCTTCACGACGCGAGCCTCCGACGCCCCCCTCAGCCATGGGCGGTTTTCGGGGCCGCCTGGCTCCGACCGCGCCTACGAGCAGGTCAGCCTCGGCGAATCCGGCGGCAATCCCATCCTCGTCGGCGGCACCCTCGGCCTCTCCGACGACGGCGACCGAGCCATCTATCGCGTCTCCGGCGGCACCCCCCTCTCCAACGCCGGGAATTTCTGGGGCCTCTACTTCGCCCAGCGGCCCCCCGGCGAGCACCCCGAATCTGGTTGGCAGACCGAACTCATCACTCCGGTGCGTGACCAGTTGACCGGGCTTACCTGGCTGACGCCCCTCTCGGATCCCTCGCTTTCGACGGTCCTCGCCTTTAACGGCGACCAACTCGATGGCAACACGAAAGGGACCATCTGGCGCCTTGGGCCCGGCCGCACGCCTACGCCGCTCGCGCAGTTCCCTATGGGGAGTGCCGCGGCACTTAACTTGGACCCCTCCCAACCCGCCCTGCTTGCCTCTGATGACGCGCGAACGGTGATCGGTGGATTCGAGGATAACGGGGTCGTCGATCCTGCCTATCCCACCGCCGCGAGCCTCCCAAACCTCTATGACATCAGCGCCTCACCACCCCATCTCCTCAGCCTCCTTCCCGGCGGCGAACCGGCGAGTTGCGGGGTGAAGGTTCGACACGGCGGAGGGGATTACGAGGCCTTCGCTGAGAGGGCCCAGGCCCACTCCCTGTCGGCCGACGGGAAGTTTCTCTACTTCAACAGTCGCGCGAACAACTGCACCGGGCCCACCGGGCTCTACGCGCGTGACCTCGAGGCCGAAGAATCGAAGCTCATCTCAGGGCCGCCGATCTCCGGGCCCCAGTGCAGCGCCGGCTTCATCAAGTCAACCCCCGGCGCCGCCTTTTTCTGGACGCAGACCCGTCTCGATCCCGCCGACCGAAATCCTGCTGCTTGCAGCTCGGGAACCGGAAATGGTCCCGACGGAGACGTCTATCGTTATGACACCTCCGACCAAACCCTCGAATGCGTGACCTGCGTGCTTTCGGGATTCGACGTCGACGTGGTGGTCACCCAAGAACCGAATCTCGAAATCCGTGTCTCAGATGACGGTTCCCGCGTCTATTTCGAAAGTGCCAAGCCGCTGCTCCCGGGTGCAGCGACCAGGGGTATCTACCGGGTGGATGTCGCCACCAGCGCCCTCGCCTACGTCGGATCGGGTTTCGCTATCGGGAGCCTGGGTGAACCCGCCGATCTGACCCCCGACGGCGCTGTCCTCACCTTCCGCTCCGCCAGTCCGCTCCTCAATCCGCAGGGCGGCAAGGTAAACGGCGGCGCCACACAGTCCTACCGCTATGACGACCGCCATCGCTCCCTGGTCTGCATCTCTTGCCCCGAGCCTGGCACTACGCCGCGTGCCACGTTCCCCGGCAGCACAAATCGTGGCGCTCGCAACATCACTGTAATCACCGATCAGGGTGATGTTGCCTTTACGACGCCTACCCCGCTGCTTCCCGCCGACCAGAACACGCCCGGGCCTGGCAAGGACCCACTCGCCGGCACCGATGTCTACGAGTGGCGTGATGGGCGGTTGCTCCTCGTCACCGACGGCCTCACCCAATGGACCGCCTTCTCCAATGGCGCTGGCGCCCCCGAGGTCGCCGGCATCAGCCCCTCGGGCCGCGACCTCTTCTTCAGCGCCCCCGCCCAGTACACCGAAGACGCCCCCGACGCCTACGCCCGCCTCTATGATGCGCGCATCGGCGGCGGCATCGCTTTCCCGCCCAAGCCCAAGCCGTGTCCGCTCGAGGTCTGCCAGGGAACCCCGAACGGCACCCCCGAGGAAGCGCCCCCGGGGACCTCCACCTTCCGCGGGCCGGGCAATCCGCCGGCCATCACGCCGAAAAGATGCAAGCGCAGGGGTAGGCACCACCGCCGTTGCGGCAAGCGCGGCCATCACCGGGCAGGGCATCGATGAACGCCGCCCGCCCCGCACCGCCGACCAAAGATCTGGAGACCGCTCAGATGTCAACCACTTCGCCCGCTTGCGCCAACGTTCGAAGCCTGAGGCGCCTCGCCCTCCTCTTCACCTGCCCGCTCCTCCTCTGGCTCGGGGTCGCCTCGGCCAGCGCCGCGCCCCTGCTCACGGTCGACATTCATCACCACCCCACCACCATCCAGCCCGGCGGTCTCGGTCAGTACTGGTTCGACGTCTCCAATCTCAGCGGCGAACCCACATCGGCTCCGCTCACCCTGAAGATCAGCCTTCCGCCTGGCTTGACCCGCGAAAGCGTCGAATTTTACGCCGACATGACCAATTACGAACATAACGTCAAATGGTCCTGCCCCGGCTCGGTGGGCGACTCAATCCTCGTCTGCACGACGACCAACCCGCTCAAACGCCACGTCGTCAATCGCCTCATCGAGTTCACCGTCAAAGCAGCCGCGACGCCGAAATTCGCGATCCGCACCACCACTGCCGAACTGATCGGCGGCGGCGCCCGCGAAGCCCCTGCCTCAGAGGGCTGCGCCCCCGGGGCCGCAGCCTGCACCACTGAGTCCACCGAAACCAGCCTCGCGCCCACTGTGTTTGGCATCCTCCCCGAAAGCTTCGTCCCCGATTTCTTTGAAGAAGACGGTGTCACCGCCGTTCGCGAATCGGGCTCCCACCCCGACCTGCTCACCGTCCCCTTCGATCTCACCTCCGAACCGTTGGGAACTGAGAGTCTGACGCAAGCAGGCACGGTCCTCACCGAGACTCCCGTCGAGCACATCCGCGATCTCCAGGTCGATCTTCCCCAGGGCTTCATCGGCGCCCCGACCGCGGTCGGCGAGTGCGGCCAGGCCGCCTTCACGCTCAACCTCTGCCCCCCTTCCTCCCAGGTCGGGCGCATCGACCTCAATATTGCTCTCGCCGCAGGCAACAAACTGGGCTTTTCAACCGGCGTCTTCAACCTCAGCCACCCCCGCGGGGTGGTCACCGACCTCGGCTTCGCCTTGGCCGGCAACCCCGTCCACATCAAAGCCTTCCTCGACCCAGCCAGCAACTACGGCATCACCACCAAGGTCTCCGACATCAACGAGTCCGCCCCGGTCTTCAATCAGAGGTTGACGATCTGGGGGGTCCCGGCCGAGCACTCACACGACTCCGAGCGCTGCTTCCGATTCAACTATTTCACCTTCGGCGAAAACGCCCTCACCGACGAAGAATGCGCGACCGACGCGGCCCGCAAGCCGTTCCTCACCCTCCCGTCCCAGTGCGGTGTTGACCACCAGCTCCGCTTCCGCAACTACGATTCATGGCAGCACCCGGGGCTCTACGGGCCCGATGTCGCCTACACGCTTCCGGGGCAGACGACCGACTGCGAGCGCCCCCGCTTCGAACCCGACATCGAAGTCGAACCGACCGGCCATCAGGCCAACACCCCCACCGGCCTCGACGTCCACCTCCGCGTCGCCCAAAACGAAGATCCCGACGCGCTCTCGACCCCGCCGGTCAAGCGCGTCAACGTCACCCTGCCCCAGGGGATGAGCTTCTCGCCCTCCTTCGCCGACGGCCTGCGCAGCTGCAGCTCCCAGCAGATCGGGCTCGGCACCAATGACCCCGTGCAATGCCCGGATGCCTCGCGGATCGGCGAAGTGACCCTCTCCACGCCGCTTTTGCCGAAGGCCGCCGAGGGCTCGATGTTCCTCGCCGCGCAGGGCGACAACCCCTTCGGCTCCCTTTTCGCCGTCTACCTCGTCCTCCATGACACCGAAGAACGCGGCATCCTGATCAAGATCCCCGGCCGCATCGATGTCGACCCGCAGACCGGGCAGATCAGCACCCTCTTCGACGACACGCCGCAGTTCCCGTTCTCCGAGCTCACCCTCAAGTTCCGCAGCGGCTCGCGCGCCCCTCTGGTCAGCCCGCCCAGCTGCGGCGCCCACTCGATCGGCGTCGAAATCTCCTCCTACGCCCGGCCCCAGGAAGTGCTCGACCTGACCAACAGCTACACGGTTAACGAAGGTCCCGGCGGCACCCCCTGCCCGCCCGACTCCGCCCATCGCCCCTTCGCCCCGCACTTCTCCGGCGGCACCCTCAACCCCCTCGCCGGCGCCTACTCGCCCTTCCTCTTCCGCCTCAGCCGCGAGGACTCCGAGCAGGAACTGAGCCAGGTCACCACCGTCCTCCCACCCGGCCTCCTCGCCAAGATCGCCGGCATTCCCTTCTGCCCCGACGCCGCCCTCGCCTCGATCTCGACCGAGCTCGGTGCCGGCGCCTCCGAGCAGGCCTCACCCGCCTGCCCGCCGGCCTCTCAGATCGGCACCGTCTCCGCCGGCCTCGGCGCCGGCCCGGGCCCCAACTACTTCCCCGGCCGCGTCTACCTCGCCGGCCCCTACAAGGGCGCCCCGCTCTCTCTCGCGATCGTCGCCCCCGGCCTCGCCGGCCCCTTTGACCTCGGCAACGTCGCGGTCCGCGTCGCCCTCCGCGTCGACGCCGAAACCAGCCGCGTCACCGCCGTCTCCGACCCCTTCCCCACCATCCTCCACGGCGTCATCCTTCGCGTCCGCGACGTCCGCCTCCGCCTCGACCGCCCGGAAACGACGCTCAACCCGACCAACTGCTCGCCCACCAGCCTGGACGCTGCCATAACCGGCGTCGGCGGCGACCTGCTCTCCACCGCAGACGACTCGTTGTTCAACGCGAGCGACCGCTTCCAGGTCGGCGACTGCGGCCGCCTCGGCTTCCAGCCCCAGATCTTCTTCAAGCTCAAGGGCGGCACCCATCGCGGTGATCACCCGGCCTTCTTCTCGCGGGTGCTCGCCCGCGTCGGAGACGCCAACTTCGGCAAGGCGATCGTTGCCTTGCCGAAGTCGGAGTTCCTCGAGAACGCCCATATTGGAACCGTCTGTACCAGAGTCCAGTTCCGCGCCGATCAGTGCCCGGCCGCCTCGATCTACGGCCATGCGAAAGCGGTAACGCCGCTGCTCGACGACCCGGTCGAAGGCGACCTCATCCTCCGCTCCTCAGACCACCCGTTGCCTGACCTCGTCGCTCGCCTCCGCGGCCAGATCTCCGCCAACCTCGTCGGCCGCATCGACTCGGTCAACGGCGGCATCCGCTCCTCCTTCGAAACCGTCCCCGACGTCCCGATCACCGAATTCACCCTGACCATGCTCGGCGGCGACAAGGGACTGCTCGTCAACTCCCGCAACCTCTGCAAGGCGCCCGCCCGCGCCGACGTCAAATTCACCTCCCAGTCCAACAGGTTCCTCCGCCTCCGCCCGCTCATGCAGACCTCCTGCAAGGGACGAGCAAAGAGCAAGGTCAAATCCAAGCGGGCCCCCCAAGGGGCACCCTGATCGGCGTCACTAGGCGCTTCATCACCGCGGACCCCCCCGGCCGACGATCCCCACCCACCACCGGTTGCCGGCGAGGCAACCGGCAGGGCGCGCGTCACTTCGGCGAAAGCGAAGCCCCCAACCGCCTCTCGCCCACCGGCCTCGCCCGTCGCAATCTCGCTCTCGGGTGGCGACATCTCGACCACCCACAACTCGCGACGCCGCAGTTGTCGACGATTCCGATAGCGCTCAGCCGCCGCGGCTACGACCTCAACCCGACCGGCCGCGCGCCGTCACCACCACCAGATCCAATCGGCCTCGACCGGCGAAGCACGCCACCGCCGCCGGTGCCTGCTCGGCACCGACAGGGACTGCGCCCACTTTCCCTTGGCCGACCATCGCCCGCGTTCTGGCCAGCGGCAAGATGCCACCCTTTCTGATACTTCCTGCGGCTGAGAGTTGCCACCGTTTTCTGGACCGCGCTGACGGATGTCTCCGTCCGCGTTTTGCGCCCGGGTCCCGGCCAAGCAACCCCTTCCTAGCCTCGCAATCTGCTCAGCGTAGGCCTGCAAAGCTCACCATATTGGCCGCGCGCGAGCAGCCGAACCTCGGCGAACCTCCAAGTCCTGATCTCGCTCAGCACTGACCAACTCTCATGGAGGAACAATGAAACGCATACGACGATTGGGCTTGGCGGCGCTGCTGCCGCTGGCGCTCCTAATCCTTCCCGGTATCGCATCTGCCTCGGGCGGCGTTGAAGCCGATAAATACCCGCTTCATTTTCGTATCACCGCTGAAGAACCGAACAGTGTATGGTTCGGCGTCGAAGGCGAGGCCAATCCCAGCTATTGCGGTAAAACGTTGATTGGCGGTGGCGAAATCGCCGGCCCCTCAGCAACCATGGGCGGTATTACCGGGCTCTCATGTCACGAAGTGGGTGGGAGCGAAAAAGAATTGAAAATGAACGGTTGCTCGTTCGAACTCCGCCCCGGTTCGGAGAACTCTGCCAATGTCGGACCCCCCGGATGTGGCCCAATCACCGAACTCAAGGTCGAAGCATGTACCTCGCCAATCTCGATACCTGCTCAAACCGGAGTTCCCGCCACTTATGAAAACGTCATCGCACTAGGTGCTGAAGCAGTCAAAGTCCGGCTTATAAGCGCCTATCTGAAATTCACGGGCACTGGGAATTGCGCTGCGGGTGGTATCGTCGGATTCAACGGAAATTGGACCTTCAACGGTTACGACGGAGCGATGCTAGACAATATCCGCAGCACCGACGGCTTCGACGGTCTCTACATCGCCGGCAAAAAATCAGAAACAGAAGCCGAACAGCCCAAGTTCACTTCCGAAACCTACCCCAATCCAGTGACCGGCTCACTCAACTCTGGCAGCGCGGTCAAATTTAATCTGGGGTCCGGTAATTGGCCCGTCACTTGCAGCGCCGCATCATTCAGCTCAGCACTGACGGCAGCAAGCGCCGTCCTGCCGCTTACCGCGGGGCTGACAAACTGTATTGCTTTCGAAAATGAAGCGGTGAGTGTAGCGATGCACAGTTGCACGTTCAAATATGGTGTATCCAACATCAGCAGCCCCTATAAAGGCACCTTGGGAATTGGCTGCACCTCCCCTGGCGATTCAATCGAACTCAAATCCGCGGGATGCACCGCCAAAATCCCCGCACAGAGTCCTGCGACGTCGACCGCCTCATATGAAAATCAGGGATCGGGGCGGACTAGGTCAATCCTGGTGAATAGTAGTTCGGTCGAAAAACTGAGCTACACGTTCGAAAAATTCCCGTGTGAACTGCTTGGCAAAGAACACACCGACGGAAAACTCACGATCGGCGCCGCCACACTTCGCGGTAGCTGACCCCGAGGAAGTCTGGCCTGACCCGGCCGTTTAGATGCAATGGGGCCGCCTCTGGGCGGCCCCATTGCGTTGTAGCAAGCGTCCTCCGTTTCCCCCTCTTAAATAGGCCCTGACTTCGGAGGCCGGCGCCGACGCCGACGCGGCCGTTTCCCCTCTAGGCCGGCTGGCTAACTCCAAAGGGGGCGAGCCCCGGCCCGCCAGCACTAGAGAAGGAACGATGCCATCGGTCCCGCCCAGCACTTCGAGCGCCTGCGCGCCGCCCTCACCCGCTGACGCTGGCTGCGACCCTCGCTCCCGGCCCCGCCTCGCCGGCCAGCTCCACCGCCGCCCGCCCGCTCACGGCCTCCCACGGGAGGGAGACGCCGGCTCGCTTCCGGGCTCGAGCGGCGCCGCTCGGCTCAAGTCTCCTACTCGGCCTGCCGTGCCCAAGGCGGCGAGGGCGCGGATGGAGCGCCTTTGCCTCCCTACCAACACCCGCCCCTCCTCTGTGCACCTGAAACCCACCCTGCAGCGACCGCTTACCTGTCTGCCCTGCCGCCCTCCTAGGCCAATTACCAGTCCGGGTTGTCGACAAAGCGGGCTCTGGGCGCTAGATCCTCAGAGGCCATCGGCTCGACATACTCCCATCGACGGCCGGCTACGTCCGTGTACCGAATCACGATCCTCCAACCTGCCTCGAGGATGTCTCCTTTCACGACCCGCGGACCGCTGATATCGCTGCGCCGCATCGGCTCGTCAGGCTGACGATTCAAAGAGGAAGAGACGCTCTCCCCCGGCCGGATTGCCCGCTGGGGAATCGTCGGGCTGCTTGACAGGTACTGCCGGCTAAACACCCCAGGGTGCGATCCCAGCGGATTGCTCAGCACCACTGCCCACGAGGTATCGAGAGCCACCGTCGCCCCCTCGTTATGCAGGGTCACATCGAAGACAATCGCGTCCCTTTTTGACGCCGATCTAACCAAATACGAAGGCATCACAAAGGGTCGATGTGTCCTCTCCAGCGCCTCACGGCTGGCGATGGCCGAACGCCATGATGCAAGGGCGCTGGCCGACGCTGCGATTGCCGACACAGCGGCCACCACGGTCGCGATTTCACTCACCGACATGGCAGAAACACTTGCCGAACCCCATGCCGTTGCATGCATCCAGCCTCAGGAGCGGCTCTTGCGTTTTTGCGGCGGCTGCTCTCTACGCGGCGGATGCGAGCCGTTGGCCTCTCCGCCCGCCCTAGAAACCGGGGTGACGAACTCGCCTCGAGATTGGCCGGCGGAAAATGCCCGCGTCCGCTGGGGAATCATCCTCCGGCTTGCAGCTCTCTCGCCAAGATCGTCAGCGCTGTAAGTGCTTCGCCCGGCATCTTTTCATCGTATGGAGTCGCCATTATCCCGCCACTATGGATTGTGGTCGTACCAAAGGTAATTCGAGCGCCCAGCGCCCGGTACCTCTATGCTATCCCTGCTGGCAAGCGCATTGGGCGCGCCAGCGGCGACCTGCGACCTGGGAGGGGCAGAGGAGTGAATCGCGTAAATATGGAAGGCCCACGTTCCAATTCGGCTCCGCCCCCAATGAGCGCCCGCAGGCGCGGGGGAGAGGCCCGCCGATGACCCTGCCTAAGCGTGCCCGCCTCGCCACGGCCCTGGCCGCAACCGCCCTTGCCGTCGCCCTGTTGGCGGCAACCACCAACGCCGACACCACCCAGCAGGGCACCCTGCGCGTTACCTTCGGCGGCAAGCTCAGCCCCGATCGCCTGCCGCGCACCGGCCTCGCCCCGGTCGCCGTCTCGCTCTCGGGCGACATCTCGACCACCGACCACTCGACCCCGCCCCAGCTGCAGACCATCACGATGGCGATCAACCGCCATGGCCGCCTAAACCCGACCGGCCTGCCGCGTTGCCACTACCACCAGATTCAGCCCGCCTCGACCGGCGAAGCCCGCGCCGCCTGCGCCGACTCCCTGGTCGGCACCGGCAGCTTCCGCGCCAACGTCGCCCTGCCCGACCAATCGCCCTTCCCCTCCAACGGCCGCGTCCTCGCCTTCAACGGTGTCCTGCACGGCAAGCCGGTGATCTATGCCCACATCTACGGCACCGAGCCGGTGCCGATCTCGCAACTGATCCCGTTCCGCATCCGCCGCATCAAGGGCACCTACCGCGTCGTCCTCGTCGCCCAACTGCCGCAGGTCGCCGCCGCCTGGGGCTACGTCTCCGGCCTCAGCCTCACGCTGAAGCGCACCTATCGCTACAAAGGCCGGCCGCGCAGCTACATCTCCGCCGGCTGTCCAGCCCCGCAGGGCATCAACGTCGCTAACTACCCCTTCGCCCGCGCCAGCTTCGGCTTCGACGACGGCCGCACCCTGCATTCGTCCTTGACCCGTAGTTGCAAGGTGCGCTGAGCACGGTCCGCGCAAGCGCCGCCATCCACCACCAAAACGCCCGACCGAAGCAGATACCACCGTTGAAACCCATCTTCACGATCGCCTTCACCGCTCTCGTCATGTTCGCCGCGTCTGCCGCCGCCGAACCGACCCACGAAGGCTATGTCGCCGCGGTCGAACCGATCTGCAAGAGCAACAAGGCGGCGGCTGATCGACTGCTCGGTCCGGTCAAAGGCTTGGTCACACAAGACAAGCTAAAGCAGGCCGCGACGGCCTTCTCGAAGGCCGCGATCGAACTCGAAAAAACGCAGAAGAAACTGGCAGCCGTCCCGCAGCCGCCGAGCGACGCGGCCAAGCTCGGCAAGTGGCTGACCGAAATCAAGTCCGAGGTGGCGCTGATGCGGACGATCGCCACCAAGTTCAGGCAGGGCAAGAAGGGCCCGGCGAGTTCGCTGGCAGTGAAGCTGCAGCAGAACGCGACCAAGGCCAACAACCTGGTGATCGCCTTCCAGTTCAACTACTGCAAGATCGACCCGACCAAGTACACCTAGTCGCATGCGCCTTCCCCCTTCAGGCGCCTGCGCACGACTCGCCTGCGCGGCCACGCTCATCCTCTCCACAGCTCTCCTCGCCGGCTGCGGCGGCGGGGGGGAGGGGACAGGCGACACCTCGAGCGCTCCGTCTTCCTCCACCCAGCCCGCCACGACCAAGAAAGCAGGCGAAGCCGGCTCGCCGAATCCCTCTACGGGCAAGCAGGTCGAGCAGCGAGAGGCGCCGCCCGACCTGCCGCCGCCGGCGCCGGGCTCGAAGGCCGCCGCCCCCGGCGTACCGACTTCCAAGCAAGGCGACAACTCGATCCAGACCTGGGGCCTGGAGGCCTCCGACGCCGAGCGCGAAGAAGCCACCACGACCGTCCAGCGCTACCTCGACGCCCGCGCTGCCGACAACTGGAGCACGGTCTGCCGACTGCTCGCCGCCAAAGCGCGCCAAGAACAGGAACAGTTCGGCGCCGGCGCCGGGTGCGCGAAGGCGATGGCCTCCTTCGCCGCCGACGCTTCGCCCGCCATCCTCCGCGAAGAAGCCAATATTGAAGTGCTCAGCTTCAGGGTTGGCGACAAGTACACCTTTCTGATCTACCGCCGCCCTGACGGCATCTTCGCTACCGCCCTCACCCAGGAAGGCGGCGCCTGGAGGCTGATCTCGGTCACTCCCAACCCTTTGTCCTAGACCCAGCAACAACCAGTCGAGAGGTGAATGGTCCCTATGCAGGTAACCGTAGAGAACGTCCCCGCAGTAGATGTCGGCAACAAAGGAGTTCTGATCCGCATCCGTGACGAGGAGGGCAAGAACCTCGGCCGGCTCTGGATCGGCCAGGCCACCGTGCGCTGGGCTCCCGGCAGCACCCACGAGCCCAATGCCAAGCGGCTCTCGGTCCGAAAGTTCGTCGACTACCTGAACGAGCTCCCCTAAGCTCACCTCCCTTCGAAGGACATCCGCGCGCTCTCGATCTTCCTGCTGCGAGAGGAGATCGAGAGCTGGGAGGAAGCCCTGCGAGAGCGCGAGGGGTTGCGCCAGCACGAGACGCGCGAGTCGAGCGGAGTCGAGGGCCTCCTTGTAGTCAGCCCGAGCACACGCAAGGTCCCCTGGTGGCGTGACTATGTCGCGCCCCACGTCGTCAACCCGGGCCAGCTCGACTCGCTCATCAACGCCTCGACCGGCGCCCTCTTCTTTTTCGGGAGCGGCAAGCGCCGCTTCGCGCTCAGCGTCGGCCAGGGTCGCCACCTACTCGAGCCGGAAGCCTTCGAGCACGACTTCGGCCTGCGCGTCGTCCTCAACAGTGTCGACGCCGATCGCATCCGCAGCGTCGATGCCCGCTCGATCGACGAGCTGACGATGCACACCCGCCGCAGCGCCTCGCGCGAGTCCGACTTCGAGGACTTCGGCCTCGACGTCGCCCGCGACCTTGTCCGCGCCGTCGCCGGCCCGCCCCGCGACGAGACTCTCGCCCGCGGCCTTGCCGGCGCCGACCGCCTGGCGATCTCAACCCGGGCCCAGCTCGACGAGCTGCCGCGGCTCGGCGAGCGACTGATCGCCGCCTACGAATCGGAGGATTACCGGGAGCGCTATCCCTGGGTCGACAAACTGCGCCCGGTCAAGAACGCCGCACTCGCCCTCGAACTGGACGAGCAGCTGCTCGACGACCTGCACGAGCGCCGTCTCGACAACCTCCATCTGGCCGCACCCGAGGCGGTCGATCCCCTGCGCCTCGCCGGCTTTGACTACTCGACCCGCCGCGAGGGAGACCTCGAACCGGATCCACGGATCAGCGTCTACCTCGAAACCCTGCGCAAACCCGAGCAGCTCAGCGTCGAGCGCCTGAAGCGCGACCGGGTGATCGCCTTCGAGGCCGAGGGGGAGCAAATGCTCGATTCCTGGTCGGTCTACAAGTGCCTCGTCTATGAGACCGAGCGCGAGGGCGCCCTGTACGTGCTCAGCGCCGGCGACTGGTTCCAGGTCAGCGCCGACTTTCAACAAGAGACGATCGACGACGTCGAGTTGCTGCCGTCGCTCGACCTCGAGCTGCCCGAGGCGCCGACCGGGATAGAAGAGAAGGACTACAATCAGCTCGCCGCCGAAGCCTGCGACTGCCTCAACCTCGACCGCGAGCTCGTCCGCGTCAGCGGCCGCAGCGGCATCGAGCTCTGCGACCTGCTCTCGCGCAACCGACAGCTGATCCACGTCAAGCGCCGCGGCTACTCATCGACCCTCAGCCACCTCTTTGCTCAGGGCAGCGTCTCGGCCCCGCTGCTGCTCGCCGACCAACCCTTCCGTACCGCCTCACGCGAGCTGCTCGACGGCATCGACGCGAGCTTCACGTCGCTGCTCCCCGACGTCCGACCGCGCCCCGAGGACTACGAGATCGGCTACGTGGTGATCACACGCGCCACGCCACAAAACCAAAATCCGTACACCCTGCCCTTCTTCAGCCTCGTCAACCTCTCGGCGACGGTACGCACGCTTCGCGCCTTTGGCTTCAAGGTCGCCGTTGCCCAGGTTCCCGAGGTCTAGCCGGCGAGGGCTGACACGTGGTCACGCCCACGCCGGCGCCCTCGATCCCGCCCTACGCTGTAGACGCCATTACGGCCTTACGGTAGGCTTGCCGTCTGTAGGCGGGGCGGTGGGCAGGGCTGTGGATCAGAGGGCGCCCGGCCCGGTCTACCGGGATATGGGGATGAGAAAGAGCTTCGCGGCCGACGCCGAGCGGCATTTTGCCACCTTTGTTTCCCGCGCCCGAAAGCGCCGCTTGCGGACAGTCCGAGGTTCCAATTCAGCTCACCTCTGCCGCTGCATTTCGCTCGCCATCTTCACCACCGTTGCCCTAGCCACGCCGGCCGCCTCAGCATCCGCCCCTCCGCTCTTCCGCATCGACCTCCACCACAACCCGACCAACTTCGCCCCGGGCGCCAGCGGCGACTACGAGGTCGAGATCGCCAACCTCGGCGACACCGCCAGCTCCGGCCCGCTCAGCCTCCGCCTCGTCCTGCCCAACGGCCTTGGCCGTGACTCGATCGCCCAGAGCGGCCCGCCGACCTGGAGCTGTCCCGGA
This sequence comes from uncultured Solirubrobacterales bacterium, assembly GCA_963732225.1. GTDB lineage: Bacteria > Actinomycetota > Thermoleophilia > Solirubrobacterales > 70-9 > VRUE01. Next base: position 73,296 of record CAVSYR010000004.1, on the reverse strand, counting down.
TCGCCCGGCGACAAGACGATGATCTGCACGACCAGCGGCCCGATCCCTCGCCATAGCGTCGTCCGCAACCTAATCCTCAGCGCCGCCGTTGCCCCGGCCGCCACGGGCGAGCGCTTCGCCTCGGCCAAACTCGAAGGTGGCGCCGCCGCCAACCCGGCCACCGCGGTCGAGCCGACCCCGATCAGCGCCGAACCAGCAACCTTCGGCCCGCTTCCAAATAGCTTCCTCGCCGACTCCTTCGCGCCCGACGGCCTCACCCCGATCCGTGCCGCCGGCGCCCATCCCGCCCAGGTGATCGTCGGCCTCGACCTCAACACGTTCGCCACCCCGCCCGCTTCGCCGACCCAGATCACCGCCGTCGGCAGCATCCGCCACTTCCAGCTCGCCCTGCCGCCCGGCTTCCTCGGCAACCCGACCGCGCCCGGCGAGTGCACGCCGGCCGAGCTCACCGTCGGCGCCTGCCCGCGCTCGGCCCAGGTCGGCCGGATCGAGCTCGGCACCGGCCCCTTCGCTTCTGGTGAGCTCCCAAAAACTTATTCAGAGCCGGTCTTCAACATGCAGAGCCCGCACGGCGTCCTCGCCGACCTCGCCTTCGCGATCTCCGGCAACCCGGTCCACATCAAATTCTCCCTCGACTCGGCCAACGGCTACGCGATCCTCGCCAGCGCCGCCGACGTCAACGAGACCGAATCCCTCCTCGACCTCAAAATGACCCTCTGGGGCGTTCCCGCCGACCACTCCCACGACTCCGAGCGCTGCGGCGGCGCCGGCCTCGGCGGCATCGACACCAGTGCCGATTGCCCGACCGACGTCGAACCAAAGCCCTTCCTCACCGTCCCATCGCAGTGCGGCACCGACCAAACCATCACCCTGAGCGGCGTCGACTCCTGGCAGCACCCCGGCCTCTTCGCCCCCGCGATTCCCTACCCGCTTCCCGGCCTAACCACCGACTGCGACAAACCCCGCTTCGAACCCACCCTCAGCGCCACTCCGACGGTCACCCAGGCCGACTCACCCACCGGCCTCCAAATCACCGGCCTCCAAATCAAGATCAACGTCCCCCAGAACGAAAACCCGAACGCCCTCGCCACCCCGCCGCTGCGCGACTTCCACCTCACCCTGCCCGCCGGCATGCGGATCTCGCCCGCCGCCGCCGACGGCCTCGCCTCCTGCACCCCCGCCGGGATCGCCCTCGGCACCAACGACCCCGTCGCCTGCCCCGACGCCTCGCGCGTCGGCGCCGCCACGATCACCACCCCGCTGCTGCCCGAGCCGCTGCAGGGCTTCATCTATCTCGCCTCCCCCCACGACAATCCCACCAATAGCCTCTTCGCCCTCTACCTCGTCGTCGCCGACACAGAAGATCGCGGTGTCCTGCTCAAGCTCCCGGGCCGCCTCGACCTCGACCCCGTCAGCGGCCAGATCTCCGCCTCCTTCGAGAACCTACCCCAGCTCCCCTTCGACCAGCTCGACCTTTCGTTTCGCAGTGGCACTCGCGCGCCGCTGCTCTCCGGCCCGGCCTGTGGCCCGCAGACGATCGTCGCCAGCGTCTCCTCCTGGGCCCGGCCCGCCGACCCCGTTTCGCTCGCCGACTCCCACGCGATCAACGAAGGCCCGACTGGCGCCCCCTGCGCACCCGCCGCCAATCGCCCCTTCGCGCCCCAGCTGAGCGCCGGCACGATCAACCCGAGCGCCGCCGCCCGCACCCCCTTCGTCTTCAAGCTCACCCGCGGCGATGCCGAACAGCCGCTCGGCAAGGTTGCCGCCACCCTGCCTCCAGGCCTGCTCGCCGACACCACCGCGATCCCGATCTGCCCCGAGGAGGCGATCGCCGCGATCCCGAGCGGCGAGGGCTCGGCCCACCGCCAGCTCGCCGAGCCGAGCTGTCCCGCCGCCAGCCGCCTCGGTTCGGCGACGATCGCCGCCGGCGCCGGGCCCGAACCGCTCTACCTGAGCGGCGCCATCTATCTCGCTGGTCCCTACCGCGGCGCCCCCTTCTCCCTCGTAGTCGTCGTCCCCGCTCTCGCCGGGCCCTTCGATCTCGGCACCCTGACCTCCCGCATCGCCGTCGACGTCGACTCTAGCTCCGCCCAGCTCCGTCTCGCCAGCGACCCCTTGCCGACAATCCTCGCCGGGATCCCGATCGATCTGCGCGCCATCCGCCTCGAGCTCGATCGTCCTGGCTTGATCCGCAATCCGACCAGCTGCAAGGAAACCTCGCTCTCCGGCATTGCCACCTCCGAGCAGGGCACGACCGCACCGATCACCGACCGTTTCCAGGTCGGCTCCTGCTCGGAGCTCGCCCTCAAGCCCCGTCTCCACCTGCGCCTCTCCGGCGGCCTCGGCCGCAATGCCCACCCGACCGCCACCTTCGATGTTGACCCGCGTCCCGGCGACGCCAACCTGCGCACCGCCTCGCTCAGCCTCCCCTACGGCCTCTTCATCGACCCCGCCCGCCTGCGCTCCGCCTGCCCCCTACGGCTATTCACCGAGCACAGCTGCCCGCCGAGCGCAAGGCTCGGCTGGGCTCAGGTAACAAGCCCGCTCCTGCCCGACCCCGACCGTGGTCGCCTCTTCATGGTCGAAGGACCCGGTCGGCTTCCCGACATCGCCGCCTCGCTCGGCGGCGATGTCCCCCTCGACCTCCGCGGCCACCTCGACGCTCGCTACACCCGCATCCGCGCCTCCTTTGACTCCCTCCCCGACATCCCCCTTTCCCACCTCCACCTGGTCTTGAAAGGCGGATTCCGAGGCCTGCTTGTCAATAGCGACGGCCTCTGCTCGCGCCGCCCGCCCCTCGTCCGCGCCTCCTTCGTCGGCCACAACTCCAAGCGCCGCCGGAGCCGAGCACGCGCAACGCTTAGATGCCAGCGCTAGGCCGACCGACCCGCCACTCCCTGGCGCTCGCCGCCGCGCTGCTCGCCGCCCTCACCCTCGTCCTGCCCGCCGCCGCCGAGCGCAGCCAGCGCGGCCGCCTGATCGTCGCCGTCAATGGCGGCGTCACACCGCTCCAGCTTCCCCGCGACCACGCCGCGCCGGTCGCCCTGCGGATCGGCGGACGCGTCGAAACCGAAGACGGCTCGCCGCTGCCGCGGATGACCCGGGTCCGGCTGGCGATCGCCGGGCGCGGGGTTCTCGATACCACCGGCCTGCCGGTCTGCCCGCGCGCGCGGCTGCGAAACGCCTCGACCGCGCTGGCGATGCGCCGCTGCCGCGGCGCCCTCGTCGGCCGCGGCAGCCTTGAAGCCGACGCCTTCATCGCCAACCAGAAGCCATTCCCGATCCACGCGAACCTGCTCGCCTTCAACGGCGTCACCGATTGCCCACGCTCGGGCCACTCCCAAATCTCAGGCCGCGTGCCTCGCCGCTCCTCATTAAAACCCGGGCGGCTGTGGCCAAGCAGCTCAAGGACGCAGGAAGGTCGACAAGGGGAGCGCACACCAGTGCGTGACCCGCAGGCGGCCGACCGAGGACACAGAGATGCACCGTGCCACGGCCGCCCGGCGGTCTGGGTCCACGCCTTCTCCGCAAACCCGCCGCTGGCGATTGTCCTACCGTTCACTGTCGCGCGCCACGGCCAGCGTGTAGGCACCGTCTTGAGCGCAAGGGTGCCACCCGCCCTCGGCAACCTGCCCCACCTGAGCGGCTTTCATCTGCGCCTCTACCGCCGCTACCGCTACGCGGGCCAAAGCCGCTCCTACCTGAGCGCCTCCTGTCCGGCGCCAAGCGGATTTACAGGGGGATTCCTGACCATCGCGAGGGCGACCTACTCTTTCGCTGACGGGCGTCGCCTCCGGATTGGTGCCGTACGAGGCTGCCGCACCCGCTGAGAATCTCCTTTCCCTTTTTCACAGGCGAGCTATCGATCGAGCGGACCTCGAATCCGAGCTGGCGCGCCCCCAAAGCCCCACAGCCACCGGCTACACGCACGCTATTCGCCCGCCCCTGCCGCTTTCGCTAGGTACCGCCTACCAGGCAGGTTTCGGGCTCGCACTCGGGCGCCACCACTACCGCCCTAAGCCACGCAGCTACTACAATTCGCGATTCGCCCGCTACACGAAAACCAGCTTCGACGCCCTCGCCACGGCGAGCTACCATGCCGCTGGGCGCGTCACCGCTGAGTCGAGATTCACATTCGGCCCGAGTCTCCGCCATGGCTTCCCCTCTTCGTTGGACCCATTCATCTCAACCTGATGCTGGGTCGGATGAGAATTACACCTTGTCGGTCCCTCTCCACCCACCGCGCCTGCGGCGCGCACATCTAAGTCGAATTCAGGCCAAATTGAACCGACACACCATGCTGGGTCTTACTGCGGCTTGATCGAAGCGCAAATCGCCTGCCCATCCCCGCTTCTACAAACAGGAACTGCATCTCTACCCAGAGTTAAGCACGTGCACCCCGCGTTGGCCGGATTTCGCAGGGCTCAACTGACACATTGGCTAGGAAATCGCCAACTCCCATCAGGGAGGCTTAGAGGCGAACTCCCGCTTCGCCGGGGAACCAGTCAATCAGGTAGGGGAAAACAAGTTGATAGCGGTCGATCGCATGGCGAGTCATCTGTCTTGGTTGTCACAAGATGTCCAGTCGACCGGTTCCCCATTGCCGCACCGGCGGCCCACCCCCGAAAGTGTCTTCCGGATCGGCTTCGGTCTGTCATTGGCACTTCTCATCATTACCTTGATCGCTGCAACGCCCGCATTGGCCGAAATCCACCCATTTGAAGTTCAGGAATATCGGAAAGACTCAGGAGTCTCCACCGCAGCTGCGGAAGCTGACCTGGAATTGCAGCAGGATGGACTGAATGTCGTCGAGAAACTTGAAGATACCCTGGGCAGCAGGTACGCAGGCGTCTGGTTCGACGACGAATTGGGGGAATTCATCGTGCCAATAGCCTCTTCATCCGAGACAGCTCGCGGGGCCGTCGACAGAACGCTCTCCAAGTTGCATCTTGGCGACGCATATCACGTGCGTGTTGTTCAAAACTCCTGGACAAGCTTGGAAGCGGCCCAAGCGCAACTCGACAGCACCCTGCGATCGTATTTTGAATCGCAGCTGGTTCAGACCTCACTTGACCCTCGCACCAATGCGGTCGTGGTCCATGTCGCATCTGATGTGAACATGGAAAACCGTTCCGCTCTCATGGGCCTGGTGAAACATGCGAGGGTCTCGGCGGAAATGAGAGATGGCAACGCCGATCTATTCCATGTTCAGCCAACGTCCTGCAGTAGCAGCAACATAGCGCCGAACTGCAGCCGCCCACTTCGTGGTGGCGTCGAAATTGGACCTCACAATGCCGCATACGGCAACTGCACGGCGGGATTCCGAGCGGTTGGGAACGCCAACGGTCAAAGGTACCTAATCTCGGCGGGTCATTGCGCAGCAGAGCTAAATCCTAGTAATCCGATTACCTATTGGGATGCGTGGGATCAGCAGAACCTTCCGTTTCGTGGCGAAGCGCACTATATGGGCCAGCTTGAGCAATACGCATTTCCTGAACACGACTGGATGAAAATCAACGTGACCGGAAGTTGGTGGGATACCGCGCCAGCGCCAGTCCAAGTTGCCTACTGGGGACAATCCCTTGCGCCGCCGGCGATTGCTGAGGAATATCCAATCAACGGCGAAGCCGCAAGTTATGTGGGCATGGGGGTTTGTCATTCAGGAATAGCAAGCGGTGGCTCCTGTGGCCAGGTGGCGAATGTTCACGTGACTACTGACTTTGGCGTAAAAGGAGGGCCAAAAACCTATGGTCTCACCGAAGTCATCGGAGCCTGCAACGGTGGCGGCGACAGCGGAGGACCGTGGTTCGCATCGAATATCGCTTACGGCATACACCTTGGCAGCAACGCTGTATTCGGCGGTTGTGTCAATCGCACCTACTATGCGGAGATAACCGAAGCGACCGCCGCTCTCGGTGTGCATATCGCGCCGGTCCCGGCCCCAACGATGGACCCTCCCATCCTTGGCGAAGACGACGACTTTCCCGCTCCACACGCCACGGGCGCAGCCAACGGCGCGGTTGATGTCTTCTACCGTGCCGTGGGCGGTGGCCTGGGCCACGCCTGGTCTCAGGGCGGGGATTGGAGCGAAGAAGCCTTCGCCGGAATATCGCTGAGCGCCGGCACGGTCCCCCACGCGGTAGTGCGGTCAGACGGCACCGTCGACGTATTCTGGCGCACCCCAACCGGAGGACTCGGCCACGCCTGGGATGACCCGGGTGGTTGGCACACCGAGACCTTGCCGGGGTCGGTGGCATCAAATCCTCACGCAGCCGAGCAGCCGGGCGGCACGATCGATGTCCTCTACCGCACTCCAAGCGGAGGCCTGGGGCACAACTGGTACCAGCCTGGCGGCGAATGGCACTCCAACACGCTGCCGGGGTCGGTGGCTTCTGACCCCTACCTGGTCGCCCATTCCGGCAGCACCGTCGACGCTTTCTGGCGCACTCCCAGCGGGACCCTCGGTCACGCCTGGACCCAGGGCGGCACCTGGAGCGAGGAAGACCTTCCCGCTTCCCTTGCCGCTACTGCGGCCCCTCACCCGGTGACCCAGACAAGCGGCACCGTCGACGTCTTCTGGCGCACCTCAAGCGGCGGCATGGGCCATGCCTGGGACGACGCAGGTGGCTGGCACACCGACACGTTGGCGGGATGGGTGGTCTCAGAACCAAATGCGGTCGCCCAGCCCGGCGGTACGATCGACGTCTTCTGGCGCAACGGTTACGGCGAACTCGGCCACGATTGGTATCAACCCGGTAATCAGTGGACCGGCAACATGCTGACCAGTTCGGTGGCCGGCGACCCCTACGCCGTGACCCAGGTCAGCGGCACCGTCGATGTCTTCTGGCGCACCACAAGCGGCGAACTCGGCCACGCCTGGGACGATCAAAACGGTTGGCACGTCGCCAACCTGCCCGGATCGGTGGCCCCAGGCTCCGTCCCCCACGCGGTCGCCCAGCCCAACGGCACGATCGACCTCTTCTACCGCACGCCGAGCGGGCATCTCGGCCACAACTGGTACCAGGCTGGCAGCGAATGGCATTCGGAGACCTTGCCGGGTTTGGTGGCCTCCGAAGTACCCAAAGCGACCACCGAAGCAGCGACCGAAGTCAAAGCAGCTTCCGCCACGCTTAATGCCGCCATCAACCCCGAAGGCAGCGAAACCACCTACCAATTCGAATACGGCAAAACGACCTCCTACGGCAGCAAAATACCGTCCACACCCAAAGTAATTGGCTCCGGAGCCTCAAACGTCGCCACGAATGAGCCGATCAGCGGCCTGCAGGCCGGCACGATCTATCACTACCGTGTGCTTGCGACCAACCAGGAAGGCACGGTGAGCGGGGAAGACAAAACGCTGATGACGCTCGGCGACTGGACGATCCAGCCAACCCCCAACTGGCCAGGGAGCTCGCCTAAAAACGAACTGACAGGGATCTCTTGCACCTCCGCGACAGCCTGCGTCGCGTCGGCGATCGTCACCTTCGGCGGCGTCAGCTTCACCTACGGCGAGACTTGGAATGGGACCAGTTGGCAGCTCACGCCGGCGGTCCCGGGCAACACCGCAACCCGGTTCAACGGAATCTCGTGCAGCTCGGCTACTTCCTGCACGGCGGTCGGCAGCCTGGCTGGCTCATCGGAAACCGTCACCTTCGCCGCAAAGTGGAACGGGTCGCAGTGGACGATCCAGCCAACCCCCAACTGGCCAGGGAGCTCGCCTAAAAACGAACTGACAGGGATCTCTTGCACCTCCGCGACAGCCTGCGTCGCGTCGGCGATCGTCACCTTCGGCGGCGTCAGCTTCACCTACGGCGAGACTTGGAATGGGACCAGTTGGCAGCTCACGCCGGCGGTCCCGGGCAACACCGCAACCCGGTTCAACGGAATCTCGTGCAGCTCGGCTACTTCCTGCACGGCGGTCGGCAGCCTGGCTGGCGCATCGGAAACCGTCACCTTCGCCGCAAAGTGGAACGGGTCGCAGTGGACGATCCAGCCAACCCCCAACTGGCCAGGGAGCTCGCCTAAAAACGAACTGACAGGGATCTCTTGCACCTCCGCGACAGCCTGCGTCGCGTCGGCGATCGTCACCTTCGGCGGCGTCAGCTTCACCTACGGCGAGACTTGGAATGGGACCAGTTGGCAGCTCACGCCGGCGGTCCCGGGCAACACCGCAACCCGGTTCAACGGAATCTCGTGCAGCTCGGCTACTTCCTGCACGGCGGTCGGCAGCCTGGCTGGCGCATCGGAAACCGTCACCTTCGCCGCAAAGTGGAACGGGTCGCAGTGGTTAAGTCAGGCCCCCTCAAATGAGTCTGGCTTTTCCGGACACCAATTACTCGGAGTCTCCTGCCTTTCTTCCTGCACAGCGGTAGGGAGCCACATCAGTGGAAATGTAGTATCGAACTTTGCAGAGCGCTCACCGTAAGGTGGGCGACGGCTCCACGAGACAGGCCGAATGGGCCGAGCAATCGGTTAGATTGATTCGATTGGATTTTCTGCAGTCGCCGACTTGGCGGCTGGGCAGGAACAAGCTCGATGGATACGCCGCGCAAGTTCCTCGGCGCTGGCCATCGTCCTGTCCTTCATCGTCCGACCAGATTTTGGCGTCGCCTCCAAATCTCCCTGACCGCGACGGTCCGGCCGCGCTCGGCGACCCTCCCTACGCCTCAACCTCTGTCCCTCGTCCTTTCCTTTCCTCGCGCCCCGCCTCGCACTTCGCTGCCCGACCCAGACTGCTTCGCTGGAGGCCCAGCGAGCGCGTGGTGCGGCCTCGCAGCCACCTTGTCCTACGCGTCAGAGAGAACGGCGCGAGCCGGCACGCCGACGTCGGGTTTACCCGCGGCATCCTCGAGCCGATCCCATTCGGGCCGGGCCCCGCGCGGGAGCAGTCAGGCTGGAGCTTTCGCATCATCGAGGATGGCCCGGAGCTCGTTCTCCAGAAGCTGGCGGGGGACTCCTGGGTCGACCTCTACGGCTTTCTCCCCCAGCCGGTTCCGTTCATCGATGTCGAGACCAGTAACTGGTGGACCTCCACACATCCGCGCTCACTTTTCGTCACCGGTCTGATCGTCGGCGTTCGCAGCGACGACGGCACGGGCACATTGCTGTGCGACTGGAGCGAACTATCGCTCAGTGAGGAAACACCCGCAGGCGCGAGGGTGATCCCGCTCAAGCGAGAGGCCATACCGGAGTTGCTTGCCACGCACTTCTCACTCCCGGGCTTTTCGCTCGACGCGAACGAGCGCCTTGTCCGGCCAGCGGCTAGCGCCATAGATCAATAGGCGTCCAGGTCACGATATTTGCTAAGAACCCACGACGTGGTGTTTACAAGATTCACGGCTTTGTTGAAGGCTGTGAAGAATTCAAGGACTCGGTGCTTACTGACCGGCGCCGGCTCCCCAGCCGCTACCGCTACGCGGGTCAGAGCCACTCCTACCTGAGCGCCTCCTGCCCCGCCCCCTCCGGCTTCACCGGCGGTTTCCTCACGATCGCCAAGGCGACCTACACCTTCGCCGATGGGCCTCGATTGCGGATTGGAGCAGTACGAGCCTGCCGCACCCGCTGAGAATCGCCTTCCCCTTCTCAGTCCACGAAAGAGCGCGACTGCCGTCCCCCTCGAAGACGTCGAAGAGAGCCCTCTTCAGTCCAGCCAAGACGCCGCGGCCTGGCGGCCGCGGCGTCTTGGCCGACGAGAAGCGCCTACCCAGGCCCGCGAGGGGGCGAGATTTGCTCTCCATTCCCTGGAGGACTCAATGACTTGCGCACCGCAACATCCGCGCCGACGCCGGCTCGACCGTGCAGGCAGCCCCCTCGCTCCCGGCCTCGCGCTCGCCCTCGCCACTCGCGGCCCACGGCGAGCACCCGTCCGCTCACCGGCCTCCCACAGGGGTGAGAGGCCGGCTCGCTCCCGGGCGCCACGACTCCTCCGGCCCCGTCGCTCGGTTGGAGCCCCTACTCGGCCTGCCACGCCCAAAGCCGCGAGGGTCCTCAATCGCCTTCCCCTTTCCAAGAGAGATGCCCAATCGATCCGGCAGAGCTCGAACGCGAGGCGGCGCTCGCTAGACGAGGCAGTGAAGAGCGTTTCGCCCGAAGGGGGGGCGAGACCAGTCCCTGATCCCCTGGATGAAGCGAGATGACTTCCGCATCGCACATCCGCGCCGACGACGGTACGACTCTGCTGCGCCCGACGCAAGGCTGTAGCTGGCCGCACGGCAAGTCCTCCGCCGCCGAAAGCCCTTCCGGTCGGTCGACCCCGCCAACCTGTCTGCTCGTTTCGGCCACCAGCGGAGTGATGGCCGACATGCTCGACAGGCTGGGAGATTGAGCCGATGCCTCGGATCAGCGCCTTCTACGGCATCGTGATCACGATGTATCACGATGAGAGCCACCATCGGGTCGCTCACTTTCACGCAGCCTACGGCGAGTACGAGGCCTCAATCGAGATCGAGACCCTGGAGCTGATTGCAGGACAGCTGCCGGCCCGCGCTCGCCGCCTCGTTTTTGAGTGGGCAGAAGCGCACCAAGCCGAGCTGCAGGCGAACTGGGCCCGCGCCCGCAAACACGAGGCCCTGCGGCGGATCGACCCCCTACCATGAAGGGTATGCGCTCCACTCCACAGCTGATCGAGGCGACCCCCACCAACGGCTACTTGGTCCAGGTCCGTTTCGAGGACGGGACCGAGTCCGAGGTGGACCTCGGCTATCTCGCCCACCTCGGCGGGGTCTTCGAGCCGCTGCGCGAGCGTGACTTCTTTGCTCGTCTCCGCGTCGATGACGAGGGCGCGACGATCATCTGGCCAAACGAAGCCGATATCGCGCCCGAGACCCTCTACGCCCACACCCGACACCGTGCTGGCGCCCCAGCCTGAGGCCGAAGGCCGCTACTAGCTGTCCATCGACTGACTGTTCTTGATCGCCTGGTAAATGAACTCCCAGCGCTCGATGCTCTTGGGCGGCTCACCCCGAAACTGAATTTGGCTGAGCATTTCGATGTCCGCCTCCGGTACATCGCGATGCGCCTTGATGAACGCCTGCAAGGAGTCCGGGGGCTCTGTAGGTGGCGCGATGATGATCGGCCGTCCCATCAGATCCGACATCGCCACCCCGAGGGCCCGGGCGATCTCATAGAGAACTTCCGCCGAGGGGTTCTTGGTCCCGTCCTTCGGATTTTCGAGCTCCGAGATATAGCTCTTGGAGACCCCAGACCTCTCTGAGAGCTGCGTCGCGCTCATCCCCCGTTCCTCCCGGTAGCGCTTGATCTTGGCGCCGATCGTTTCCCGTTTGGCCATCGTTCCTCCTCCTTGCCACTCAGCTCGTGCGGCGCACGAGCGCGAGCACTCTTCCCTGTTTTCCGTAGCGCTTGGCACTGACCTGCACCGGCCCAATCTCCTCGACGCTCAGCTCGTCGATGTTTCCCGTCTCGCTCAGTATCTCCTCCTCCAAGGTCCGGCCGAGCCTGGCCTCGCTCGCCGATTTGTGGCGCATCAGATGCGGCCACTCTCCCTGGCGGACGCTGTAGTCGAGACGCAGCTTCGTCGAGCATTCGCCCTCCCGCCCGTTCTCGGCAGGCTTATGGCGGTCGCTCAGCACCAAGAGCAGGGCCGGCTCACTGTGCAGGTTGACGGCTCGCCGCGCGCTCGCCTCGATGCTCGCGTCGAAGACCCAGGCAAGCTCCTCGACGGTCTTCAAGTCGAAGTCTCCTGCCGCCATCCGCGGCTCGAAGAAGCGCTTCGGCAGCAGCAGCTCGGCACCGGCCACGTCGCACATCCGCTCGAGCCAGGTTCGCTCGCCGTTGCAGCGGTACTGGCGTTTTTGGCGGAAACCCGGCAGCAGGGTGTGGCCGGCCTCGTGACATATCGTGAACCGCTGGCGCTCACGACCGTCGCCCCGCCGGACTCTCACCGCGAGCCCGCTCTCGCCAGGGGCCAGAACCCCGGCAAAGGGCTGGTCGACGACCTTGATGTCCGTTATTCCCCGGATCGAGGCAAGCATCTGCACCGGTGTCGGTGGCCCCTCGACTTCACCTTCGTCGAGCAGCTGCTCGCAGAGGACCCGCATCAGGGCTTCGTCGGAGAGATCGGGCGCCGCGTTCCGTGCTTCCTCGAAGAGCGAGAGCTGTTCGTGATCACGAATTGCGATACGCCATCTTCGCAAAGCATCCGGCAGATCGCTATAGTTCGCCACAACGAAATTGCATTCGCCGCCCTCAAAACCCACGGGAAGGAGCCTCCGCAAGTGTATTTCGACATCAAGAAGAGCAGCAAGACCGGGGAATACTGGTTCGTCGCCAAGGGCAAGAACCACCGCACCCTCTGCAGCTCAGAGCTCTATGAGAGCAAGCAGTCGGCCAAGCACGCGATCAGAGTGATCAAGGACGAGGCCGCCTCGGCCCTGGTCTATGACGAGACCGGCGAGGTCGGCGGGACCGTTGACGACAAGCAGGTTCGGGTCTAGGCGATGGCCTGGCCTGGCATCTCCGCAGAGCACGGCGCTTGCTGCCGCTCGCCCCGCGAGCACCGAGGGCGCCCCGACCCCCTCGCATGCCACGCCCGTCACGTCCACCCAAGCCCCCGGCTCCGCCCGGCTTCGAATACTTCTGGCGATAGACAAGAGAGGACAGACCATTGGCGAAAAGACAGAAGACAAGCGGGCTCCATTCCGGCCAGCGGGCGCCAAAGAGCGGCCAGTACGAACGGGTAGGGCCCCGGGGCGGCAAAACCAAACGCGAGGTGACCTCGACCAAGGGCAAGCCGCTGCCGCCGTCCGACAAGGGCGAGACCTTTCGGCTCGTCGATGCAACCAAACACAAGCGCTAGCCCCGTGCGTGACGCGATGATGTGTGAGCGCAAGGACCTACGTGGTCGTTGACACCGGTACGGTGATCCTGATCCTCGGTGTGTTCGTCCTGCCGGGGTTTATCACCCTGATCTTCCGCGAGCGCCTCTACGTCGTCCGTGGTCAAGAAACGCCCTTCGAGCGCCTGCTCTCAGCGCTCTTCTACAGCGCCCTGATCTACGGTGCTCTGCTATTAGTCGCCCACCATTGCGGCTTGCAGAAGGATGATCTCGTCGAATTCCACGATGGCGAAAAGCCGCTCGGCGACGACCTGCTCACTGCCTTCGGCGTCTTCCTCGTCCTGCCCGGAGCGATCGCGATCATCGGCTCGCTCTGGACCTCTTCGAAGTGGGTGCGCCCGCGGCTGCTGAAGCTGCTCGGCAGCTCCGAGGCGCACAGCATCACTTCGGGCTGGAACGAGCTCTTCAGCAAACAGGGGGCCAGCCTGATCCGGGCGACCCTCAGCGACGGCCGCGTCGTCGGTGGCTTCTATGACCAGCCCAGCCTCGCCGGCTACACCGAGCAGACCCAGGACATCTACGTCAACGAGCGCTGGGAGCTGGACGACGAGGGCTGGTTCGTACAGCCGGCGGGACGCTCGCTTGGGATCTGGCTTCCGAAGGAGAGCATCGTCTCGCTGGAGATTTACGACATTGAGGACCCCGCCGCCGCGACGGCACGGGCCGCTGAACAATCAAAACGAGGAGGTTGGCCTTGGAGAAAGCTATGGTTTCGATGATGGGACGCGGATACGGCTCAGCGACACCGAAGAAGGGTGGCTACTCGCCCGCCGACAATGCCGATCGCCGGCCCGCGCAAAAACCGCCGAAGCCCGCCGACTCCGGGCGAGCAGCCCAGCCGCGGGCACCTCGCGACGACGGAGCGCGGAACCGATGACGGGCAATCCCCCGAATCGTCCTGCGCCGAATCGCCGTCCGGAGGGGGTCGGGCCCGCCCAGGCTGGTCTGCGGCCGACCAACGAAGTACCGACCCCACCGGCGCCGCCACCAAAGCCGGGCGACGCCGGCCCCGCTTCGCAACCGAAAGGACAGAGATGAGCGAGAACCGAGGCGATCGCCGCCTGCAAGAGGGCTGGCGCCCTGGCTCCAAGTCGATGCGGCCCACCGCTGGGTCGAAACCGCCGGCGGCCCCGCCGAAGCCGGCTGATGCGCAGAGCGCCGCCAAGCCACCAAAAAAGAACTAGCCATCTCCATGTAGGCGCCGCCGGGATCAATCCGGCACTGCTGGCCCTCAGGCTCAGCGGCATCTGTCGGCGCGCTTGCACTGCGGAGCCCAACTCCATGCCCGATCAGCACCCCGACATCACGGCGTATTTCGTCGAACCTGACGAGCACGCGACGCCCTTGCTGCTCGCGATCGGCCGGGTCGTCTTCGCTGCCGCCGGCCTCGAGAACAACTTGCGACTCGATCTCCTCCGCCAGATTTGTGAGCGCGAAGTCTCCGAGCACGGCCAGATCACCGAGAGGCTCGCAGCCGAAGCCCAACGCACCGAGGCATTGACGGGGGGACAGCTACTCAGCGAGCTCCGCAGCCTCGACCTCTCGACGGAGCTCGACGCGCGCCTCGGCGACGCGATCGGCCGTCGCAACCGGCTCGTCCATCAGCTGATGGAGGAACCCGAGCTCGTGCGGGCGATCACCAAGAAAGAGCCAGTAGACGCGGCCCTCGAAAAGCTCGAGCGACTGGCGCTCGACTGCGCCGCCCTCTCACTTCAGCTGCAGGCAGTGGCCTTACCCAAACTCGAATCCGTTCTGGGGGGGTCGGCAACCGAGTTCGCCACCGCACTTGCCTCACTCGATCCAGCCGACCTCGACGATCCGCGCGGACGTCGCCAGCTCGAAGCGCTGCAAGCACTGGGCGACGTTGAGCTACCGACTCTCGACACGATCAGCCCCAATCTGAGTGCCGGGTCGCGCGTTGCGGAGACGAGATCTCCGGACCCATAAACGTCAGCCCAGCGCCCGCGCCGCGTCCAACACTTCGGTGAGGAACCCAGGCGGCTCCCCGGCCCGGGCGACCGCCTCGCCGTAGGCGCGGACTTTCTTGTCGCCCTTGACCCCGAGCTCCTCGGCGACCTGCTCAAGGATCTCCTCGAAGCCAGTCCAGATCGTCGCCAGGTCGCTCTCCATCGTGTCCGCGAAGTTCGCCGAGCGCTGCCGCACCTCCCGCGCCGGCCACTCCTCAGGCTCTTCCTCACACAGGGTAAGGAGCCGCTGGTTGAGGGCAGCCTCATCCTCCTTGGCATTGACCGCGTCGGCGTCGAAGAGGGCGAAGCACGGGATCCCCAACTGTCGCAGGATCGCGATTGCGATCCCCAGCGAGGACTTGTTGGCGCACTCGGCGACCGCGACCCCATCGCGGTCGAGGCCGCCCTGCAACGCCGCGACCCCTTCCATCAAGGCGGCGTCGCTGGGGCCCTCGCAGAGCAGTACCGCGGCGGCGAAGATCGCCTCACGCAGGCTGGTGGCCATCGCCGCCTCGATCCGCACCCCCGTCTCGCCGCCGTAGCCGGCGTCGGCAACCGCACCCTTGATCTCCGCCTCGTCGGCGGCCACACAGCTGTTTGCCCCTGCCGCGTCGCGTCGGCAGAGTCTGAGGTCGGCGAACATCGCCGGCTCTGAGAAATAGGGGGAGTGGGTGCTGTAGGCGACCTGCATCGGCCTCGCCCCATCCTTTTTCGCAAGCTCCGCCAGCGACTTGGCCAGAGCCCTTGCCTGTAGCGGGTGCTGGTAGAGCTCCGGCTCCTCGACTGCAAGCATCAGCGCTCGCGGCTCGCCGCCGTCTCCATCGCCGGCTGCCGATATCTCACTCTCGGCGAGCTCATGGAGGAGCGCTATTACGAGCGCCCGCTGCAGCCCATGTCCCTGTAGCTCGGGGTCGATCGCGTGCCCGCCACGATCGCTGACCTGCGCCCGCACCGAGATCTGCGGCGGACGTGGGGGTGCCACCTCATCAGAGAGCTTCACGGCCGCGCCCGGGAAGTAGTCACGCACTCGCTTGGTCAACCCGGAGCCAATCGAAACCAGTTCTCCGCCTCGCGCCGCGACGACCACCTTCTCGATCTCCTCCTGCGCCTCGCGTTGGAGCTTCTCGATGCGCTCCTGTGATTCGGCGCTTAGTTCCTCCATCACGGAGAGCAGCCGCTCGAGAACGCTTCCCCTCCCACTTCCCATCGCCTCCGCGGCGTTCGCCGTGGCGCTGACAAGAACGTAGTCGAAGCGGCTCGCCAGCAGCGGGGTACCGGTGAAACCGCCAAGATGACGGGCGTCGCTGGGTTCAGACTTGCACTTGACGGGGTTCTCCCGCTCCCAGACCTCCATGTTCTTCTTCACCGCGTCGGCGTTTGCAGCCGGCTCAGGAAGGCCGAGCTCGTTGCCCTTCTCGTCGTGCAACTCGCGATAGCGCTTGCGCAACTCGAGTGCGCCGTCGGCTGCGCGAACCTGCTTGAACTCCGGCAGCACCAGCGCGTTGCCGGAGAGCTTCTGGCCGTCCTCCTTCGTCCAGCTTCGGGTCAAGGTCGTGCTGGCACCCTCGACGTAGGCGCCCAGCACCTCGCGGTCAGCTCCGTTCAGATCACCAAAAGTCACGGCGACCATTACTTCGCTCACTGGCTCCTCGGCCTCGGGGCCACGGTGGCGGTCTCGGTCCTCCAGGTCGCCACCGTGAAAAAACCAGTCGAGAGCATTGAGAATCGTCGACTTGCCCACTCCGCCGCTGCCGACGAACGCGGTCAGGTCGTCGAAGTCAATCTCAAGCTCAGCGATGCATCGGTACCCCTGTATTTGGACCGAGGAGATCTTCATGTTGAGACAACCATCTCAGCCGAACTGCCCCCAGTCCCGCGGGTAGATCCAGTCGATCTCTTTCCAGGTGACGAACTCGCCCGGCTCAAAGGACTCCTCGCCGGCCTCGATCGAGACCACCTGCTCAGGCAAGAGGCTGAGCACATGCGGCCCGCCCAAGCTGTCGCTGTCGAAGTCCCAGAAGTGGTAACGATCTGACTGGTCTTTCGTTCGCCGGCTCGGCCCGAAGTCCATCGGCGCGCAGCTACGCACCAATTCCGCGCCTCCGTCGTCCTTGCTGGCGAAGGTCAGCGTCACTCGTTCGCTTCCCTCGAGCGCTGCTATGAAAACGTCGTGATCGGGGTGCATGGCTCCTCCTATGTGATTGGCGGTCGAGGAAGCCTGGGTTGGCTCGGCGCCTGACCCGCCGCAAAGCCCGCTCTAGCCGACCACGGAATAGCCTGCACCTTCGCAACCTGCCTACCGAACTGTCCCCTCTTACGGTACGTCAGAATACGCATATTCTCGCCTTGAGAGCGCTCGGCGAGGCATTCCTGGGATAACAAGAAATCGGAGTCACGGTGCGCGCGTAACACGACCGGAGAGGCTCGGAGAGCAGACTAAGACCGGATCGAGCGCTCCGCGCTGCCGGCGCGGATCACGCACTTCTGCTGGCCAGTGAGTTCATGGCTACTCGGGCTCTGATGCGCTCAGGGGCGGCGCAAGCCTCAGCAGATTCTGGCGTGGGGTGCTCAATGGGCCCGTTCGACAGCACTGGGGCGCCTTGCCGACCTCGGCTTGTCCATCGTGCTCCCCCTGGCCTTCGAACGATGAGCCAGCCCTAACCGGAAAAACCCAAGCGCATACGCACTATTGAGACTTACGGCAACACACACTTACTGGTGATCATAAGTAACACCTGCCCCGGTGCGTCGATCTACACCTAACCCGCACCCGGCGGTAGTGTGTCGACCAACTCGTCCTCCTCTGAGGGTTGACTCCGGGTCTCGGCAGGCTTCGGCCTATTTGTGACCAATCGCGAGCCCTCCACCCTTCGCCCGACGTCTAGATTGCGCCGATGAGTTCAGATCCCTTCTCGCGACTCGAGCGCTCCTTCCTCGAGGACGACAACTGGTTCCAGAGCATCCGGATCTTGGAACGCAATCCCGAGCTGCTCAGCGAGGATTTCAGTCGGCGACTTGCCGACGGGGCGCCGAGTTCTCTCGGGATGAGGAGGAGGGACACTTGCTCACCGAGTCCGCGCGGATAGCGGCGCGAGCGCTCAAGGATGGCGTCGCGGCGGCGGCCGAGGAGAAGCTCGGAAAGGGGGGTGTGCTCGCCGGGGTCGCCCGCGAGAGCCGCGATCGCGACCTCCTCGCGGCGATGTCCCATTTCGGCGAGGGTCCGCATCTGACCTTATCCCTGGCCGAGGCCGAGCTAATCGCCGCCCTCTGCTTCTCCTCCGAACATGGCGAGCGCAGCTTCTGCGCGTCGCTCGGGGAGGGCGCCTGTGCGCGCCGCCTGCGCGCATTTTCGCAACCCGCCCGCCGCTAGCGACCTCGCACAGCTATTCGAGGTCGAAGCCAGGGGCTTGGCCGAGCGGATGAACGAGCTCTACGCGCAGCTCGCCGGCCCCGATCGCTTTGGACCCCACACCACACTGATCGCCACCTGACCGTCCATTCGTTTCCCTCCTTCTCCGGCCTGGAGAAACGACAAGGTCGACGACTCCCGATCCTATGTCCGAGTTAGGCACCAGACCGCGGGGGGAGGGGGGAGCCGGCCCTCAAACCGGCCTGTCTATAGAGAGCACAAGGCGGATGACCCGCGCTAGTCTCAGCCTATGGCCTCCGAATCCTGTCCAAGCCGCGAGGCGGCCGTTCCAGCACCCGGCGGCGCACACGGGATGCTGCACCAAGTCCCGCATTCCAACCGCGATTGCCCCGATTGCGCGCGCCCGCTGATCTGGTTCACCGAAGGCGAGCTGGCGACCGGCTGGCGCATAGACATGGCCGAGGAGCGTCGTCGCAAGCTCGCCGCTGGCGACGACTGAGCGCCTGGCCGCTTCCCCTTCCAACGGAGACGCCCAATCGATCGAGCAGACCTCGAATCGACCCGACGCCCTCACTGCCGCGCCCCCTGCGGTCCTCGGCGCCGCGGTGGCCGCTCCCGGCCGCAAAAGCCGGGGATATTACCCACCTCCATTCCCTAATCGACAAGGCTCGCGCCGAGAAGGGGGTCGTGAAGAAAGGCAAGGGATACGCCCTGAAGGTGGCTGAGCGTGGTTTGGCGGCTGTCGGTCGGGCGCCTAGGAGGAGCTACCACTACTCTCGGGCCAGAGGCTCCACGATCGCCGCCCAACCGAGCTTCGTGACCTCTTTCACGGAGCCGACGACGTTCAGCCCGTTTTCTTCGAGCAGCGTCCTCAGGCTGATCGCGCTGAAATGCTGCGAGCGCAGGCCTTGGGCGGCCTCGATGTAGCCATTGCGTCTCTCGACTCGCAAGCCGATCGCTCGGTAGGACTCGAGTCGAGGTGCCTCTACGGAATCCTCTGAGTACACGGAGATCAAGGCTCTTCCCCGGGCTTTAGCACCGTGCATATTCCCCGGATGCAGCGCTCCTGCTTTTCGGGGGCGAGATTGCCCAAGGTGTTCGTCATGCAAATCGCGATGTCGAATCGCTCGGCCTCAGAGCCGGCGAAATCGCTCAAGGCTTCGGCGTCGCTCACAAACAACGCTGCGCGATCGCCGAGCTTCGCCTCATGGACTCGCTGCCAGGCGTCGCTGATGTTGCGTTCGATCACATCTATTCCTACCGCTTGAAGGCGCCCGTTCTCGCTCAGCAAATCGACAATGTCACGCCCAAAGCCGCAGCCGACGTCGAGCAGCCGGCAGTTGCTCGACGTCTGATCCGGCCCGACCGAGTGGGGCTGCTCGGCTGTCTCATTGACGAACCGCGACAGAAGACTGCGCTCGCTTCGCATCCATCGAGCCAGTTCTGCGGCGCGATGGTCGCCCTTCGCACTTTCACGCTCGATCCACTCCAACCACTTGCCGTAGTACTCCCTGGCGAAGAAGATCTCCGACTCGGGGCGGCCGGCTGAGGCGGCAATTGCGACTCCGCCCAAAGTGCCGGGCGCGTAGCCATCCCAAAGAGAGGGCCGGGCGTGACTGCAGATGACTCGAAACACCTCCGTGGCACTCGCGTACTCACCGGAGCTGTCGTCATGGGCCCGCCGCTGAATCTGGCCGCTGCTGGTGTACCACCACACAGCGGCGGTGTCATGCGCGACTCCGGCATCGACCAAGAGCATGTCCGGGAAGACGATTCTCCAAGTCGGGCGAACCCGCTTGTTTCGTCTGATCCGGCGTGCGACGTACCATCTGAGCACAGCGGGGCGAGGCGGACCCTTCTCCAGCGCCGTCTGGTCGAAGCTGCCGGCCAAGGCTGCGACTCTCTTGCGCTCATCGTCCCCAAGTAGGGGGAACAACTCGTCGGCAACCAGCGGAACGCAGGTTATGCGAGCCGCCGTATGAGAGCGAATCAGCTGTTCGACTTCACTACGGTAAGTGTCGTAGACCCACTGCGGGTAGATCAAGAGCCGAAGCCTATGCTTGTGCACTGGGACGTTCCCTCTGGCTATCTCGTCCAAAAGCTGCAGGCCTTCGTTCCAGAACTTTTCGAGATCATCCTCGTTTCGTGAGAGACGCAGGAGGTAGGAGTTGCGGCGATCAGAGTAGGCGATCAGCGACGCCGATGCGTCGAGATGTAGGTAGTAGCGGAAGTTTGCGGTTTTCCACAGCGAGAGCCAGTTCGAGCTGATCGCCTAGGTCGAGCGCCACGGCTGAGGTGATCGAGCTGGTCAGCTGAGCTGAGTCGGGCTGACCAATTTCTTCATCGCGAGGTGGCAGCAGCAAGATCGTACGAACGTAGTGAACGATGAGAAAAGTGATCACGCCGGCCGCCAACGGAACGGTGTAGAAGGAAGCGTGATCAGCCGGCTCACGCTGAAGCGCGCCGACGACCACCGCGACGACCAACACCGCGCCGATCTGGGCGCCCAGCGTGGCGAGGACCTGGTCCGCGTGGCGCGGTGGTTTCAAAGTCGGGCTATGGTCCGACACGCTTGCATGTCTCCCTCATAGTGCTGCCCTGTCCTCACCCGTAGAAGCTCGGCAGCGCCAGCAGGTTGTAGTATCAGGTTGTGCTGGTGAACCTTGCCGCCGCTCATGTGACTTCTTCGGTGTAGACCATCGGTCGCTAGCTCCTCATTCAGGCACGCCGACGTCACGACCACCCGCGTTGGAACCGGCCCCGAGTCGCCTTCCGCCACCTCACCCCACTAGCGGATGGGGGTGGTTGCCGTAGCTGTTTCGTTCCGCAATCGTGCCGTCGATGTGATGGATCACGTGCTTGGTGCGTCGTGGGGGCCTCGCCGCCTCACCAGGCCTCGATCCGCTTCCTCTTTGGTCTCGTGCCGAGAGAGCTCACCCTCACTCTCGACCTCAACTACCCAGGCGTCTTGCTTGTGAACCGTGTGTACCCAACCTCTTGCCATCGGTGTCTTCCTCGTCTCGTCGCTTGATTGCTGAGAACTCAGCGGAGGCAGAGGCTATGCCCAGTTTGGGCAGCGTCAATACCGAATACTCAAAGAGCACACAGTTGCAGTTGTTGTCATACCAACAGCAGTAGTTGTCGTACCAACAATGCAACCGGAACCCACCCATAGTCAAGAAGGACTGGTGTGTCCGGATAGGCGCCTACCCTCGAACCGTGGACGCGCAGATCGTAAAAGCCATTGAAGCGGTGGGAGGATTAACAACGCGCCAACTGGCCAACAGGATAAATGCAAGTCGCGACACCGTCTATAAGCGCTGCAAACGGCTTGAACGGGACGGCCGTCTGACCTCTGAGCTCGTCGGCACCGGGGAGAGAAGCATCTACTTCTTCCCGATGACGAGGGAGGTAGTCACCTCCGAGACCTACGAGCGCATTGAACAGCTGAATGCAGCCATCGGTGAAACCATCCGAGCCTCTCCTGCCGCACGAACGGACGCAGCTTGTAACGGCGCTGGAAAGTCGATTCGAACAGCTTGCGGAAGCTATTGGAGGCAGTCACCGAGGCGCATTGGAAGAATTCGCAAGTGAGCTACTGGAGGCTGCGGCAACCGCGACCAAACGAGGCGACCTCACGAGCCTCCTCGGTATCCGTCCCATGCGCCCTCCTGCACGAGTGTGGGCACTTGGAAGGCGACTGAGCTTCGCCTAGCCTGGTGACTGGGGCTGTGTACTCAAGCACTGCTCTGCCACCAGCCGAGGAATGCTCGCAACTGCGTCTCGTCCTTCAGGTCCAGGGCTTTGAAGAGCTTCTTCAGCTGGGCGTCGGAGAGTGGCGTAGAGAGACCCTGACCGCGCTCGATAGCCGAGATGTCGCCCTGCCCGCAGCCGACGTGACTCGCTGAGGAAGCGCGCAGAGGCTCCCGACAACGCCGATGCGTTGATCGGCGAGGTCTCAAAGCAACTAGCCACGATCCGCCGCGCATCGAGTCCGAAAAAGACGCGAGCGATTTCGCTCGGGCCATCAAGGACCGACAGCATGAGATTGGTTAGCTCCGACTCCCGATAGCTGCGCTCTCCTTGCGCATCGCTCACGCACCAAGTTCGGATAGCGCCCGCGCCACAGGCGCATCAAACGCCTCGTGGACGAGGATGCCGAGGATCGCGCCAACGATGCCTCCGGTCGCCCCCGTCCGCCTGAACGCATAAGCCCCGGCCGCACCGACGAGCACGTGGGCGATTAGGCGAGATGCCTCGGTTGGCTCTCGTTGCGGAGGCATCGCCCCGCTACTTCCTGTCGCGTGCCGGCGACTCGCCCCGCTTCGGCCCCTTGACCGTGTCGGAATCGATGAACTTGCCGCCCTTGTCGTGGATCCGGATCTCGCCTCCGCCCAGGTTCCCGATGATCTCCCGAGCCCGGTCGACGGCTTCGTCCTTGCGCGATGTATGGGCACTCGAGCGCCCATGCCTCTCTTTGACGACATCCCAGCCCCCTCGCTCCTTGTTCGGAACCACGTGTCGGTCTGAATCGTTGCCTTCTCCCATCTCTGCTCCTTTCGTTTCCTCGCTGAGTTCTTGAATCGGGGCGGTGGCGTCCATCGACCCGAGTTCCGTCGAGAAAAAAGAACGCACACCTACCGTATTTTGCCCGTTAGGCGGCCTCTACTCTAGAGAGCGCCCTGCCAACTTGCCAACTATCCTAACGATTTCAGGCACAAGTTGAGAAGTAGCCGACGAAATTGCATAACATGGAAAATTGAAACTATGACTAACCGTAACGCGACCAGCCGCGAACGCGTACTCAAGGCCGCCTGCGCCGAGACCTGAAAGTATTTGGCCTAGGGCATGGTGCCTAAGCTCAGGACGCATACTGGCGCGGGACCGGTGATCCGCGGCCTATGACGCACAGTGGCGAAAGTGGACTCGGGCAATTCCTCCACGCTGGCCGCTTGCAGCTTGGCTTCGATGGACAGGAGGTTCAGCGTTCGGTGTACCGCGCCGAACTGCTTCGCGAGAGCGAGGCATCGACCCTTGAGGCCTACATGGCCGATCGTCTCCCCTACTTCTATAAGAGTCCCGCCGAGATCGCCGAGCTCTTCAAAGGCGGTTTCTTTTTGGATGCGGTCGGCAAAGTGCTGCTGAAACTGCCTCTCGCCGAGAGTTTCCGCGAGTCGCATTTCGGCGAGATCATCGCAGGCGTTTACGGCGAGGAAATCCTCGGCCTGCAGCTGCTCTACAGCAAGCTAAGAATGCTGACCACCGAGAACGCCAACGCCAACAAGATGGACCTACTCTTCTTCAGGCCGGGCACGGACCCCACCGAGTTCGTCTTCGCCGAGGTGAAATCGAGCATGAAGACCGAAGCCGACGGGCTGCCGGCCGGCCACGACACGGTTTGCTTCGCCAAGCTCTTCGACTCGCTCAACAAGTACCGGCGCCGTGACCTCGAATTCGATCTGGCGCTGATCGAGGAGCGCATGGACGTCGTCGACGCTGCCGAGGCGGAGGTGATCCGGCGCTCCCTGCGCCCTCACGCTGCCCGCAAGATCCAGTACGCCGGCTTCTGCGTGATCGACCGCTCGACCAGCGATGATGATGAGGTAGGGGTTCTCGCGACCCGCAAGAACAAAAAGTCCTTCGACGTCGACGTCCTTTGCGTGGCCGAGCTGCCCGAGGTGGTCACGGCGACGTTCGGGCTGCTGGAGACGGAGACGCCCTGATGTTCTCAGCCGAGCAAATTCGCGAATCGCTGGCTGAGCCCAGCCTCCACGAGGACCTGACCGAAGTTCGCCGCTCGCTGGCGACCTATCGCCTTGATCAGGAGGCGATCCTCGATCCGCAGCGAGCGGATCGCCTCGAGCAGTTGGTCGAGGCGGTTCTTGCCAGCGCCCCCGCGTGGGAGCGAGGCGACGGGACCGACGTCGTCCTGCGCGCCGCCGAGGTCGCGGAGCTGCTCACCCTGGGAGACCTCGCAGAAAGCGCGTCGCATGAGCGCTTGCGAGCCGCACTCCTCTACGAGCTCGCTGATCAGCCGATGATGGCAGCGGCCGTCTACTCAACCGGCGAGGGGCCGGAGTTCCTCGGCCAGTTCTTCCGCCGCGAAGGACCCTTCAGTTCCCTCGCTTCCGACATCGTCACCACCAATGGGACCGACCCTGAGTTCGCGGCACTCTTGCCCCACGCGGCTGCCGAGGACGCCCTCGGTCTCGCTCGCTACGAGCACTCCGTCTCCGACGATCTCCCCACTCACGAAAAGGCGCTGGCGCAAGCTGCCTCCCGCCTCAACGCGGGGATGAACCTCAGCGAGGTCAGGGCCTTCTCCAAAATCGTCGGCCGGCGCTCGGACCTCGCCACTCGCCGCCATGCTCCGAGCGCCGTCGCCGGACCGCTGCGACATATCGGTTTCCCCCCAGAGCTCTGGGGCGCCCAGGCCGCAGCGGTGAAAGGTGGAATCCTCGACCCCGCAAACGACGCTTGGGGACTCGCGGCGCCGACCGGCACGGGCAAGACCTTCCTCTCGCGCCTCGTCATCCTCAACGCCCTGAGCGAAAACCCCGGCGGCAGGGTCCTCTACCTGGTTCCCACCCGCGCCCTCGTCTCTCAGGTTTCCTCCGATCTCGCAGACACCTTTGAAGAGCTGGGGATCGAGGTGACTTCGGTGACGCCGCAGCTCGCTGCCCTGGACGCGGGCGAGGAGGGGGCGATAGCCGGCTCCCAGGTCCTTGTCCTCACCCCTGAGAAGGCCGACATGCTGCTGCGAATTGGTGCCTCTTTTCTGGGCGAAGTTTCCTTGGTCATCGTCGACGAGGCCCACCACCTCGAGGAAGGCACGCGGGGCGCCCTCCTCGAGCTCTACCTGGCGCGCCTGCGCCACGCTCTCCCCGAGGGCGCTCGCTACGTGCTGCTCTCTGCGGTCGCGCCCAACATCGAGGACATCACCGACTGGATCGGCTCGCGGCCGGGATCGGCGCTTCTCGAGGACCGCTCGACGAGGATGAAAGTCGGCGTCTACCGGGTGCGAAAGGAGGGCAACCGCAACAGGGGCTTGATCGAATACATGGACGGAACCTCGATCAGGCTCTTCGAGCGCGGAATCGAGAGCAGCGGCCGCAAGCGTCTGGTCCAGCTGGCGGGCAAGGTATCCGCCGCAGGGCCGCTCTTGATCATCGCTGAGGGCCCGGGCACTGCCGAGTCGGTCGCCGCCGCCTTGCAAGAGCACCTCCACGACTCCCAGGAGCACCGGCCTCTCGGCGAGGAGGAGCTCGCCCTATCCGTGACGAAGCGCCTCGACTCCCGGCTCGAGCGAGAGATGTACCCGGAGGTCCCTCTCCGCGAGATGCTCCGCGACCGCGTCGCCTACCACCACGCCGGCCTGCCGCCGCGCGTGAGGGAAGCGGTGGAGCAGGCGATCAAGGCCAACGTGATCCGCTACGTCGTTGCGACGACGACCTTGGCCGAAGGCGTCAACTTCCCCTTCTCGACCGTGATTGTCGAAACCCTCGCGATCCGCAGCCCGAGTTTCGAAGCCGGTGTCCGCTCCACCTTCCGACCCGTGACTCCTCGGGCGTTCTGGAACATCGCCGGCCGGGCCGGCCGTCCGGGCTACGACCACGAGGGTCAGGTGATTCTCTTCGACCAGGGCCTCCGCCTCGAGCATGCCGGTGGCGATCTCGCCCCCTATACGAACCCCGAGATCAAAGCGATTCCGCCGGTTCGTAGTGCTCTGGCAAGCGGCATCGTGGCGATCCGCGAGGAGATGGAGGCTGGCGACCTCAGCCTCGAGATGCTGGCCAGCACCGAGGGCACCGAGGAGCTCCCGCGCCGCACCCAGGGGATCGTCAACTTGCTGCGGGTCGGTCTTGCCCACGCCAAAGCGACCCAGATCGAGGTGAACTCCGCCGACTACTTCGACTCCACCTTCGCCGCCACCCAGATGGCCGAGTCCGATCGCGAATTCGGTCGCCGCCTGATGCGACAGCAGCACGAGGTGCTCGAAACCTACCTCGCCGAGCCCGACTCCGCCTCCGTCGAGCTCGTCGCCGAACTTGGTCTCTCGATCTCGACGCTCTCCAAGCTTCGGCGCTACGTACGGGAGCTGGAGAGCTGGAAACTCAAGCGATTCAACGAAGTTCTGCACGGCCCGCAGATCAACTTCAAGCAACTCAAGTTCATCCTCGGCCCCGTGCTGGCCCGCATGTCCGAGCTCGAGGGTGAACGGTTGAGCGGCATCTACTCTGACCTGGTCGAGGAATGGTGTCGGGGTAAGCCGTTCACCGATCTGGGTCGCACCGAGCGCGAGGACACCCTCGAGAAGCTGATCAGGCTGCTGTACTCGCGCATCCAATACATCCTTCCCTGGGGTCTCTACGCCATGGACCGCTTTGTGGTCGAGGAGGCCGAGAAGCGCGACATCGATTACGGCAACGAGATCAACACGCTCGCCTACCTCGTCGACGCTGGGGTTCCCGACCTCGCCGCCCTCAACCTCACCCGCCAGAACTTTGAGCGCACCGACGCCTCCCGCCTGTCACGTGCCTTTCTCTCCTCCGCCGAGGCAAGCGAGACGACGAAAATCGAGCACTGGTTGCGCGCCCAGCCACCCGAGAGATTGATCGCGATCGTTCGCGGCGCCGATCACAGGCCGCTCGACTTCGATTTCCAGCCGCTACTCGATGGCATGCGTAAATCCCATAACGGTGAATCCAGGTAGAGAATGAGCGCGCCCAAATACCGCTTGACCCACGTTGCGATCGCAAGTTTGCGTGGCTTCGAGGAAACGAGCCTGCGGCTGGGTGATGGCCTGACGCTCTTGGTCGGGCCAAACAACGCCGGCAAGACCTCGATCCTCCGCATCCTTGATTGGTTTTTAAACGAGGCGGACCCGAAAACACTCTCGGGTCGAGTCGATCTCAGCCCTACCGAGACCGAGCTCCTGCTCCCCGCACGCTCAGTCGGCAAGCGCGCCCGGCGCCTCACGGTCGGCGTCGCAATCGCCGATGGGCGCACTCGCCGCCCGTATCCAGGAGAGGGCGAAGTCGTCGATCTGCGCATGACCATCAAAGCCTCGGGAGAGGTGAGGCTGAACGTCGGGCCGCCGCGCCAAGGCGAGGCCAAAGACGAGCGCAATCGCCAGCTCGGCCTGGGCCTCTTCGAGGAGCTCAGAACCGCCACTGCGTTCACCTTGATCCCGGCTTCCCGCGACGCTACCTCCGAGACCTTTCGCGGTGCTCTCCGCGCGGCCGCGATCGCCAGGCTCGAGAGCCGCGCCCTGCACACTCGGCGCGGCAAGGCACCGGCCCAGTCGACTGCAATCAAGAAAGCGCTGGCTGACATCAAGCGCGTCTCCGACGAACTCGTGGGGCCGCTCTGGGAAGAGATGGACGGCGCGATACCCCCGGGCCTCGCCCTTAAGGCCAACCTCGGCCCGGAGATCGACGCCCGCTCCCTTATCGAGTGGGTCGCCGACAACACAGCGATCCGACTCGTCACCGGTGATCACGACAAAGACGGTGTCGATGCGATCGACGTCGGCTCCGGATTGCAGTCCCTGCTCGAGGTTGCCATCAACCGCGCTGGGGGCTCCTCTCCCGACGTCGAATGGATCCTGGCGATCGAGGAGCCCGAGGCCTTTTTGCACCCATCCGCCCAGCGCACCCTCGCCCGCCTTCTGCGTTCGACCTCTGATCGGCTTCTGGTCTCGACCCACAGTCCGGTGCTCGTCGACGAGGCCAGCTATGGAGAGGTTGTCCTCGTCCGCAAGCACCACTTTTTCGAGCCGCGTCCGGTCCAAGAGACATCGAGGCGCCAGATCAACACCGCCCTGCTCACCGGCCACGGAGCTGAGATGGCCTTCGCCACTTCCCTGCTCCTGGTAGAGGGCGAGGGCGATCGACTCTTCTTCGAGCGCATGCGGCGCCGGCTTGCGATCGACGGCGAGAGCCCTGAGCTCGATGGCCTCTACGTCCTGCCCGTCGGCGGCAAGACCTCATTCGGACCTTGGCTGCGGTTGTTGCGCAGCTACGGGGAGGCAAACAACCGGCCCATCTTCTGGCTCTCGGTCGCCGATGACGACGCCGCCCAGCAACTGCGCGAAGCATGCTCGGCTGCCAGCGTCCCGGTTCCGCTCGATGCCAGAAATGCGATCCAGGCCCAGCGCCATCTCTTCGCCCGAATCGGCCCCCGCCGCCGACCTCGCCAAAGCCACGATCGAGGTCAACGCGTTTGCCCGCAAACAAGGCCTGCGCTTTTGCCTGTTGCTCGGGGAGCTCGAGGGATCGATCGTCGCTGGCACCTCAACCTTCACCCGCGAAGCCATCGTCGCGGCACTCAAGACACGGCACCCCGACCGATGCCGATGCCCTGCGGGGTCTGGCTTCTCAACAACAAGGCACCGTGGATACGGGCGGTGATTGCTGACCTGATCCCCTGGAACGAGATCAATGACGTCATCGCCGAAGTGCTGACCCGCTGGTCCCGCGGCGGCGGTGTCACCGAAGCACACTCCATGATCAATGGTTTGCGCACCGCTCCCTAGATGAGCAGCAGCGGCTTGGGCACCCCGCCGCTCTACCGAGAATCCAAAACAATTTGGTTACTACAGAATTCCCCGAGTCAACCGACACTCGCGCGGACCTGCGCTCGCACCAGCCAGCGGCAGCGGCCCCAAAGCTGCGTCACTGCCTAGCCCGCAGCTCCTCCGCCAGTGCGGCCAGCGCCGAAGCCGACCCCGAGCTCGGCCAGCTTCAGCAGGTCGAGTAGCTTGGATCGGCCACTCCGCGATCCAATCCCGCCCAGCCCTGGGTCATATGCAGCTCATCCGCTCGGCCAACATCTCCTTCGTAACTTGGATTAGCTGAGCACCGCCTAACTCCTGACGATCTGCGAGACCCGCTGGTGGCTGATCCCCATCACCCGCGCGATCGCCGCCATCGGCAGGCCGCGGCGGTAGGCGGCGCGGATCGCCCTGTCGCGCTCGGCGCGCAGCGGCTCGCCGGCCGCTTCCCAGGCGGCGAGGCGCTTGCCGTAATCCTTGGCGAAGGCTGCCAACTGCGTCTGGGCATCGGGCGCTTGGCGTCTGGGGCGGGCGATAGGTCAATCGTCTGCCCAATTCCTGCTAATCAGTTAGCATAAACTGCGATGCCAATTCCCGTTGCTTCTATCCTGATCGCGGAGCGGGTACGTTGCAGTATCGATTCTCCACGGCCAGCAAAGGATTTCATCCACCCGTCCAGGCGCTGCTATGGTGCGCTGGTGTTCTTGTTATCCTAACTTTCGCAAAGCGACCAGCGGGAGCAGCGGTTTGCGCTTGACGTGGCACTGGCAGAGGTGGGGCGGACGCCCTGCCGGCGGGCGTGGGGAGGGGCCCGGCAAGGGCTCAGCCGGAAGGCAGACCGGGCGCTAGCCCGCCGTCTTCGCAAGCGATGCCCCGTCCCTCCTCCAGCCACGACCGCTCGCCGCTCGAGGGCCGGCTGCGCGCCCGCCGCCCCGAGCTCGAGCAGGCCACCCTGGCCCGAATCGAGGCGATCGCCGGCCCGGCCAGCGCCCCCGACCCCGCCTACCTCGCCGGCCTGCGCGCCGCCCTCACCGCCGCCCTCGACTACGGCCTGGCGGCGATCACCGCCCCCGAGCGCGAACCCGGGCCGGTGCCGGTGCAGCTGCTCGGCCAGGCCCGCCTAGCCGCCCGCAACGGGGTCGGCCTCGAGGCCGTCCTGCGCCGCTACGCCGCCGGCCACAGCCTGCTCGCCGACGCCCTGCTCGACGAGGCCGCCGCCGCCGGGATCGGCACCGCCGAGCTGAAGTCCGCGCTCGGCACCCTGGCGGCGCGCTATGACAGGGTCGTCGTCGCGGTCAGCGAGGAGTACGAGCACGCGCGCGCAAGCGAGGCCGAGCCCTGCACCGCAGAGCGCCGCCGCTACGCGCTGCTGCGCCGCCTGCTCGGCGGCGAGCGCCCCGACGTCGCCGACCTCGGCTACGAGTTCGACGCCCAACACCTCGCCCTGGTCGCCTCGGGCGCCGGCGCCGCGGCGGCGCTGGCGCCGCTGGGCGAGCACTTCGA
Source organism: uncultured Solirubrobacterales bacterium (assembly GCA_963732225.1). Classification (GTDB taxonomy): domain Bacteria; phylum Actinomycetota; class Thermoleophilia; order Solirubrobacterales; family 70-9; genus VRUE01. Next base: position 43,048 of record CAVSYR010000004.1, on the reverse strand, counting down.
CCGCCGCCTGCTGCTCGCCGAGCCCGACGAGCAGAGCGCCTGGGCCTGGCTCGGCGGCAGGCGCCCCTTCGACGAGCGAGACATCGACTTCCTGATCTCGGTCGACTGGCCCGAGCGGGTCAGCGTCGGCTGCGGGCTCTCCGGCCACGGGCTGGGCGGCTGGCGGCTCAGCCACCGCCAGGCCGGCGCCGCGCTCTCGGTCGCCGAGCGCGTCCCCGAGCGGCTCGTCCACTACCCCGACGTCGCCCTGCTCGCCTCGGCCCTGCAGGACGACCTGCTGCTCGCCTCGCTCGATCAGCTCTACATCGCGCCGCTCTCGGGCGACCGGGACCAGGGCGCGGTCGCCAAGGAGACGCTGCGCGCCTACTTCGCGGCCGCCGGCAACGCCTCCTCGGCCGCCGCCGCGCTCGGCGTCAACCGCCGCACCGTCGCCAGCCGCATCGCCGCGATCGAGGAGTCCCTCGGCCGCCCCCTCGACGCCGCCAGCGCCGAGATCGAAACCGCCCTGCGCCTTGATCAGGTCGAGGCGTTTCGCTCCTGACCCCTGCACTCAGATCCAACCCATTCCGCTCGCACGACCCGCTCTCGATGCCCAGTCCGCAACGAAAGGACCCCGATGTCCGTGACCGATGACGCCGCCGCCCTGATCCGCCGGCGCCTCGCCGAGCTCGGCGACGAGCGCCTGAAGCTCGCGCGGACGCTTGCCGTGCTTGGCTCCTCCGGGCGCACCGACGGGCCGCGCTCGGCAGGTTCTGGCCGCGGCCCAACCCGCAAGCAGGAAGTCCTTGCCCAGGTCGAGGCCAGCCCTTCGATCCGCACCGCCGAGATCGCCGCTGCCATCGGCATCTCCACCAACCAGGTATCCAACCTCCTTGCGCCTCAAACGCGAGGGCGCCCTGAAGAGGGAAGGCCGCAGCAAGAGATGGGTGATCTGCGGCTGACCCTGGGCCGCCCCAGGGCGCCGATAGAGCTCGGCCTCGCTCAGCCGCGGAGCGCGAGCGCCTCGTCGAGGTTGTCAAGCAGGGCGTCGAGGACCTCGGGATCGAAATGGGTCCGGCGGCCTTCCCTGATCACCGCGATCGCCTCCTCGACCGCCAGCGCCGGCCGGTAGGCGCGGTCGCTGAGCAGCGCGTCGAGCACGTCGGCGAGCGCGGTGATCCTTCCCTCGAGCGGAATCTCGGTGCCCTTCAGCTGCTGCGGATAGCCCGCCCCGTCAAAGCGCTCGTGGTGGGTGAGGGCGATTGTCGCCGCGAGCTGCAGCAGCTCACCGTCGGCGCCGGCGAGGATCTCGTAGCCGACCATGGTGTGGCGCTCCATCTCCCGCCGCTCCTGGACGGTGAGGCCGCCGGGCTTGCAGAGGATCTCATCGGAGGTGGCGATCTTGCCGACGTCGTGCATCGGCGCGGCCACCCGCAAGAGCTCGACCCGCTCTGGGCTGAGGCCCAGCTGGCGCCCGAGGAAGGCGGCGACGCTGGCCATGCGGCTGACGTGCTCTCCGGTCGAGGGGTCGTGCAGCTCGATCGCCCTGACCAGCCGCTCGACCGTTTCCTGGCGCGAGGCGCGCAGATCCTCGATTGCCCGTGCCTGCTCCCTCGATAGCTCCTCGCGCAGCTCCTCGGCCTGCTTTTTCGCGGTGACGTCGGTAGAGATACCAGCGACCCCGCTGATCGACCCGCTGTCGTCGATGAAGGGAAACTTGACCGTCAGGAAGGTTCGCTGCTCCGCGCCGACCTCGATCGTCTCCTCGGCCGTGTAGCTGCCGCCCTGCTCGAGGATCTGGCGGTCGCTCTGCCCAGTCGTGCGCTCGCCCTGCGCCGACATGATCGCCTCGTCGGTGAGGCCGATCAGCTCGTTCGGAGCCATCCCGGCGACCTCGTGCGCCACCCGGTTGGCGATCACGTAGCGCCGCTCGCGGTCCTTGACGTAGATCGGCACCGGAGCCCGGTCCATGATCATCTGCAGCCGCTGCTCGAGGGTCCGCGTGTGGGCCCGCTGGGCGACCTCGAGCTCGAGGCGCCGCAGCGCGTTCATCACCGTGATCAGCAGCTGCCCTGGCCAAAACGGCTTGACCAGATATCCATGAGCCTGGATGTCGAAGGCCCGCTCCGCCATCCGCGGGTCGTCCTCGCCGGTGACGAGGACGACCGCGGTGTCGGTCTCGCCGCGGACGATCTCCTCGGCAAGGACCAGCCCCGGCTCGCCCGGCTTCTGGATGTCGCAGAGGGCGAGGTCATAGCTGGCGGCGGCGAGCCTCTCGCGAGCCTCCTCGATGCTGGCGGCAAAGTCGCAGCTGTAGCGCTCGCCCAGCGTGCGGTCGATCAGGCGCAGCACCTCGGGCCGATCGTCGGTCGCCAGGATCCGCGCACTGATCGGCCCGCGGGTGTTCGCCGTGGGGGCCGGCCGCTCAGCCATCGACTGCCCTCCGGCGGGCCGCATAGTCGTTGCGACCCGCGACCGTGCCGTCCTCGTTGTGGATCACGTGCTCGGCACGGCGCCTTTCGCAGGCCTCGCGGCCGGCGCGGATCGCCTTCTGCTTGTCGAGGTGCTTCGAGACCAGGGTCCCGTCGGCGAGCTCGTTGACCCAGAAGCGCTCGCGCGCGATCGTGCGGATCAGCCGCCTCGCCATCGTCGCCCTTCGCCCGTACGGCTCGAACTCGACCCACCCCGCGGGCGACCCGGGCGTCGCAGACCGTCGCCCGGCCCGGCACCCGCCTGCGCGGAGAAGATCGCACGGAGCAGCGCCCGCAGGGCCCCACCTCGACCGCGAATCCGCTCGCCGCTCACCGCAACCCGCTACTCAAGCCCAACTCGCCCGACGCTCGCCAAATCAGCAGGTGGCGCCGACCCCGACCCCGAATGCGGGCCAAGTCCGGCGCCACCTATCCGACTGGCAGGATGGGAACGAACCATCGCGCGCCACCGTGCCACACACCCTCAAGGGCCACAACAAAGTAATCCTGGGATTACAACAACCTGGCGTCCTCCCTTCCTCCACTGAGGCTTAGCCTCACATCCCTCCTCGCGCGCCGATGATCTCCTCCGCGTCGATGGCGCCGGCACGGGGAGAGCAGACCCTTGCTTGCGCTCCGGCGCTCATGCCCGGCTCCTTGCGGTACGTCTCGATACTTCCAATCTGTTACGTCCAAGCCGAGTGTCTTTCTCAGGTTGCTCTCTACGGTAGATTCCGGTACTAATATGGCTCCAACCCGGGCAGCGCCCTCAGGTCGCAGGGGCTAGGCAACCCACACGTCGCCCACCCCTGCGATCCGACTCCAGCCGATTCACCGCAATTCCCTACCCCAGCATGACTCCCACTTCTCATCCGGCGCCTACCGGCGCACAGCGCCGAGTCGACGGCGGCCCAGCAGCGTGGTGAAAATCAGATCACCCAGAGCAGCCGCGTTTGTCGCCGCGATCCCGCTCACCCTTGCCCTGCTCGCCGGCTGCGGGGGCAGCAACCAGTCAACCGCCAGTTCCACTTCGGGTCTGCCCAAGGAAATTGTGATCGGCGCGCCGATCGCCAAGACCGGCTACCTGGTGCCATACGACAGCAACATCGCCGCGATCAAGCAGCTGATCGATGAAACCAACGCGGCGGGCGGTATCCACGGCCACAAGCTGCGGATTGTCGAAGTCGACAACCGCTCCGACCCACAGCAGGCCGCGGTCGCCACCCAGGAGGTCGTCGAAAAGGGAGCCGACGTCCTCCTCTTCAGCTGCGAAGCGCTGGTCGCGGCCGCCGGGGCGCCTGTCGCCGAAGAAAACGACCTCTTGAACTTCACGCTCTGCTCGAGCGAACCCGGTTACACACCGCCCTACACGGGCCGGCTCTCCTTCAGCGCCAACCGCAGCCTGATCAGCGAGGCCGCGTCCCGCGCCACCTTCCTCCACGAAAAAGGCATCAAGCACCCGTTCGAGCTGCGTGACACCTCGATCGTCCTCGGCAAGGTCGATCAGTTCGGCTTCCAGAAGACCTGGGAAGAGCTCGGCGGCAAGCTTGCGGGCTCCGCCGACTTCAAGAACTCCGACGAGTCGATCGCGACTCAGATCAACGAGATCAAGAGTTCCGGCGCCGATGCGATCAACATCAGCTCCTACCCGCCCGGAGGCGCCGCCGCGATCAAGCAGATCCGCGCCGCCGGCATCGACGTCCCGATCACGGCGACCAGCGCCTTCGACGGCGTCTTCTGGCTCAAGGGAGTGCCGAACACCGAAAACATCTACGTCACCCTCAACGGCTCTGCCTACGACCCGACCGATGCGCGCACCGCGAACTTCTATGAAGAGCTGAAACGAAACGGCGTCGACACCGACGTATCGGGCGCCTTGCTGGCCTCCTATGCGGCCGGCCAGCTGATGCTCGATGCGATCAGCGCAACCGAAAGCGTGGACGGCAACGCTCTCGCCGACTGGCTGGAGGCCAAGCCCCATCAGACGATCATGGGCAAGCTCGCCTATACGCCAGACAGCCACATTCCAGACGGCCCCTGGTGGATCTACGACTACGCAAAGCGCAAACCGAGCATCGTCACCAAGGTCGCACCGCGGTTCTTCCCCAAATACGAAGGCTAGCCCTCCGCGGCTGAGGGCAGGCCTCGGTGACCAGCGATAAGCGTGACGGAAGGAAGCGTGCCGGCCGTCCGAAGCGAACCTCGGAGGTGCCGCTCGCCGGCGTCCGCCCCCTCGATCATCGCAGCACCGTGCCGCTCTACTCGCAGCTCGGCGAGATTCTCAAGGAGCGCCTCGAGTCGGGCAACTGGCGCGCCGGCGCGGCCTTCCCCACCGAGCGGGAGATCGAAGAACACTTCGACGTCTCTCGCAGCGTGGTCAGAGGGGCCTTCAATCTCCTCGCTGCCGACGGAGCGATCACCCGCAAGCAGGGTTCAGGCACATTCGTCGCTCCGCCGAAGCTGACGATCCCGGTCACGGGGTTGGTGAAGGCATTGCTCGAGCGCCCCGATCGGCTGGCGATCAAGATCCTCAGCGCCCGCCGGCAGCCACCGGATCAAGTCATCGCCCGACAGCTCGACATGGGCTCGGAACCTGCGGGGCTCGCCCAGGTTTCCGCGATCCTGCAGGTCGATGATCGACCTGCCTGCTTCATCGACTCCTATGCCGCGATCGCCCACGTGCCCTGGATCCTGCGCGCGGCGGAGGTGCTGAGCTCGGCAGGCACGTGGCCCGAACAGCTCGGCCCACTCGAGCTCTGCGGAGCACAAACGGTGATCGAGGGTTCTGGCTTTGGCCATTGGGGAGCGTCGCTGCTCGAAGCAGATCCCGGCGACGTCGCGCTCGTCGGGCGTCGAATCCAGTACGGCCGCCCGCCGGGCAGCGAGCAGCAGCTGGCGCTTGAGTTCGCCCGGATCGTCTTCCGCGTCAACCGAGTTCAGCTGATCTTCGACCCCGAATGAGCCGGGCGCCCGGCGCGGGCCCGGCGCACGAACTCCGCAAACGCCACCCGGTAGGAGAGCGTAAAGCGATCGGCGAGGGTGCTGAGGTCGGCGCTCGGATCGAGCGGCAGCTCGGGCGGGGTGACCGAGGAGGTGATCTCGCGGTCCTCGAGATAGAGCCGCTCCTCGGCGGCGATTACCTCCTCCAGGGTGTACTCGTCGTAGTCCTGGCTCAGGCCCACGATCCAGTAATGGATCGATTGCGAGGCGCTGATCGCCCGCGCGGCGTGCAGCAGGCAGCGCTCGCTGCCGTCGAGGAAGTGCAGTCGAGCCGTGGTCAGATTGGGAGCGATCGTCTGGTAGGTGATCTCACGCAGTGACCCCCAGATCTCCTCGGCGTCCACTCCGGCCCGCATATCCCTGCGCATTCTCACCTCCAGCCCGTCGCGCTCCACCTCGAGCGGCTCGACCACCTCGGGCATCGCACCGAGGGTGGCCCTGTGAACGAAGGCGAAATGGGCGACGTCGCGGAAGTTCTCGATCATCAGCCCAAACCCGACCGGCAGCTCGAACTGCGCGCCGTGGGCCCAGCGCCAGCTCTCTGGCGTGAACCAAGGCAGAACCGGCGGCTCGCCAAGCGGCTCCTCGAGCACCGTCCAAACCAGTCCCCACTGCTCGCGCGCCGGGAAAGCCCGGACCTGGGCGCCAGGAGGAATCTGGCCCTGGTCGGCGAGCGAGGGGATCCGCTGGCAGCGACCGTCACGTCCTGCCCACTGCCAGCCGTGGTACGGGCACTGGACGTTCTCACCCACCACCGCGCCCAGCGCCAGCGAGGCGCCGCGGTGCGGGCAGCGATCGGCGACCACCGCCGGATCACCACCCTCGGTCAGAAAGACGGCGAGCGGCTCGCCGAGCAGGATCGCTCGCTGCGGTCCGTCGGCAAGCTCCTGCACTCGCGCCACCGGTTGCCAGCAGCGGCGCAGCGCCAGGCCGACCTCCTCGTTGCCCGGCACCTGGGGCGGGATCTGCTCTGACATCGTCATCTCCTTCCTTTCGTCACAAGATCAAGGCTGCCGGCCCAGGTAGGCGTGCAGCAGGTCGGGATCTCCGCGCAGCTCCTCCCGGGACCCCTGGGCGCGGATCCGGCCACCGGCCAGCACCAGGGTGCGGTCGCAGAACTCGATCGTTCTGGAGGCGTTTTGCTCAACCAGCAGCATCGTCATTCCCTCCTGGCGCAGTTCGGCGAGCAGCTCATAGAGGATGTCGATCGTCTTCGGCGCCAAGCCGAGCGAGGGCTCGTCGAGGACCAGCAGCTTCGGGGCGCCGACCAGAGCACGGGCGATCGCCAGCTGCTGCTGCTCGCCGCCAGAGAGGCGATCGGCGCGCTGCCCGCCGCGCTCGCGGAGGATCGGGAAACGCTCCAATGTACGCTCGCGGCGCTCGACCCCAGCCTCGCCGCCCGCCCTGCCGAGGCCCAGATTCTCTGCAACGGTCAGTGACTTAAAGACCTGCCGCCCCTCGGGGACCAGTGCAAGTCCGAGGCGCGCGATCCACTCGGGAGGTCTGCCGGCCAGCTCGTGCTCCTCGAAGCGCACCACGCCGCCGCTTGGTCGCAGCAGACCGAAGATCGCCCGCAGGATCGAGCTCTTGCCGGCGCCGTTGGGACCGATCATGCCGAGCACCTCTCCCTTGCCGACGCCGAGATCGACGCCGGCGACGACCTCGGCCCCGCCATAGGCGACTCGCAGCCCACGCAACTCAAGCACGGGTGATCCCGGCATAGGAGGCACCGAGATAAGACTCGATCACGGCCGGATCGCCCTGCACTTCCGCGGCAGTCCCCACCGCCACCGTCCTGCCATCGTCGAGCACTTGAACCCGCGGGCAGAGGTCGGCGACCACGTTCATATCGTGCTCGATCAGCAGCATCCCACAGCCGAAATCGGCGAGGACGGCACGCAGCAGCGCGACCAAGTTCTCGCGCTCGACCTCGTTGAGGCCGGCGGCCGGCTCGTCGAGAAGGAGATAGCGCGGCCCGGTGGCGAGGGCGCGGCCGATGCCGAGGAGTCGCTGCTCGCGAGGGGGCAGCGAGCCCGTCTGCCGCTGGGCCAGCTCGACAAGACCCAGCCGCTCGAGGACCTCCGCGGCGATCGCCGCTGCTCGGCGGCGGCCGGCACCGATCCCCAATGCTCCGACAGCCACGCTCTCGAGGCCGTTCATCTGCGAGAAAGACAGTGTCGATTGGAAGCTGCGAGCCAGCCCGGCGTGGGCCAGTCGAGAGGGCGAGTGGCGGCTGACCTCGACGCCATCGAGCCACACCGTTCCGGCGTCGGGGCGCTGAAAGCCGCTGAGCACGTTGACCAGGGTCGTCTTACCGGCGCCGTTTGGCCCGATCAACCCCAATACCTCGCCTCGGCTCAGCTCCAGGTCGACCTCTCGCAGAACGTGCAGACCAGCGAAGGAGAGCGAGATACCCCCGGCACGGAGCGCCTGCCCGCTGTCCACCGGCCTCTCAGTGACTCCGCTTCGCTGCGAAACCCGCAGCCCCAGCGCACCCTGCCGCCGCCCTATCGCACTCAGCTCACCCGCCTCGCGGCCGCCGGTGAGCCCGTTGGGCATCGCGATCATCGTGACCAGGAGGATCAGGCCGAGACCGATTGCGGCAAGACCCGGCGCTTCGCCGATCGAGACCAGTCCGAGGACGTTGGCCCCGTCCTCGAGGCCGCGCAGCACCTCGTTGACGCTGGCAATCGCGAGAGCTCCGACGACCGCGCCGAAGACGCTGCGAGTCCCGCCGACGACAAGCATCGTCACCGTCGTCACCGTCGCACCGAAGTAGAAGGTTCCCGGACTGAGCACACCCGATTGGTGGACGGCCAGAGCGCCACCGACCCCACACAGGGCGCCACTCAGCGTGAAGGCGAGCATTCGCTCGCGCATCACCCCAATCCCGAGCGAGCGGGCGGCGATCTCGTCCTCCCGCGTTGCCTGTAGCCGGTAACCGCTCGCAGACCACTTGAAGGCGAGGCTGACGATCACCGCTACGCCGGCCCAGATACCTGCCGACGAGACGCTTGTCGTGGTCGGAATGCTGACCAGCCCGCCACTGCCGCCGGTCATTGCTTCCCAGTTGGCGAGGACGTTGTAGGCGACGATCAGAAAGGCGAAGGTCGAGATCGGGATCGCCAGCGTCGAGGTTCGCATCAGCGGCAGGCCGACGATCATCGCGAGCACCCCGCAGGCTCCGGCCGCGATCAGGGTCGCCACCATGGCGCCCGGATCGGCGTCGGCGAGCAGCGACGGCAACCCAGGAGTCTGCAGCAGGGTGATCGCCGCCGGCAGAGTGAGCAGCGCCGCCAGGTAGGCCCCGACGGCGGTGAAGGCGAGCTGGCCGAAGGAGTAGACGCCGCTGTTGCCGATGAAGACCTGCAGGCCGAGGACGACGATCAGGTTGCAGAGGATCAGCGTCACCGTGCCCTGAAATGACGGCGTGCCACCGACGCCGACCGCCACAACCAGTGCCACCAGCGCGAGCGGCGCCAGCAGCGAGAGTCCGGTGGATTTCCGCGAGCGGAACCGCACGCCCCTCACACCCGCACCTTGCCAAGCTCGCCGCCGAGCAGGCCGTTGGGTCGCACGATCAGAATCACCACCGGAAAGCTGAAGACGATCGCATCGCGAAACGGGACCAGCCCCTCCGGCAGATAGGCCCCGAGCAGCGCCGAGAGTGCTCCGAGCACGAGGCCGCCGAGAACAGCTCCGAAAATCCGCCCGAAGCCGCCGATCACGACCGCGACGAAACCGACCAGGATCGGAGTCAGTCCCATCGTTGGTGAGATCTGGCCGGTCTGCGCGACCAAGAGCAGGGCGACCAGCGCAGCGAGCGCGCCGCTGATCGCGAACGAGACCGCGATGACCCGATCTGCCCGAACCCCGAGTAGCCGCGCCATCTCGAAGTTCTCTGCCGCCGCTCGCATCGCCAGCCCGATCTCGGTTTTGTAGAGCAGCCAGCCGAGCCCGACGAGTACCAGCAGCGTCAGCCCGATCGTGATCAACTCTAGATTCGGCACGGTGAGGGCGCCGATCGTGATCGATTCGCCGAGGAATCTCGGTGTCGCCACCGATTGCGCCCGCGCGTCGACCGCGACGCTGACAAAGTTCTGAAGGATCGCCGCGACCGCCAGCGAGGTGACCAGCTGGGCCGAGGGATCTGCGCCTCGCACCGGCCGGAAGGCCACCCGCTCGGCCAGGACCGCCAACCCGACGCCCGTCACGAGCGCTCCGCCGACCGCCAAGCCGAAAGGAACGCCGGCCAACACATAGAGCGCGTAGGCCGGCACCATGATGAACTCGCCCTGGGCGAAGTTCAGCAGCCCCATCACCGTGTAGATCACCGCGACGCCGAGCGCGATCAACGCGTAGAGGCTGCCCAGCGCGAGCGCGTCGATCAAATTTTGCGCCAACGCCGTCATCCGCCCCAGGCCGGCGGCCCATCTCCAGCTTCCGCTCGGTCACCCATTCTGCCCGAGAGCTTACGAAACGTCTAAGTTCTCATTCTCTCTGCAGAGACCAGTCGTGGAATCTCCTCTAAATTTAGGACCTCCCGGAGGAGTCCCACTCTTCACCGGCACCCCACATTGGCTAAAAAGTTCCGTTAAACTACCCATTGTGGTACTAATTCTCACAGTCGCCCGCTCTTGCGGCACGGCGCCCACCAGTCGGCATCGTGGTCAGTCGCGGCGACTTGGGCTGAGACCACGCAGTTCCTTTCATTCCGACCCTTCTGTCCCCCGCAGGCGGCTGCCGTAGCCCTTCACCAACACCTCTCGCGGCGCAGCGCTGAACACCAACCCTGACGATGGGCCTCACCTACCACCACCTCGACGAGCCCGACGTGCGCGCCGCGATCGTCGGGCGCTGGGACGAGGAGTGGGCGGAGCTCGAGGCCAATTGGCCGCGCGGCACCTGCTACGGCAAGCAGCTCACCGACGCCGGCTGGGATGCCTTTCCCCACGCGATGCGCGAGGCCCTCGCCGAGCGCGACGACGAGTGGCTGCGAGCCCAGCTGTCGAATCTCAAGTACTGGGACACCCACCTGGTACGCAACACCAAGAGTGGCGAAAAACTGGTCGACTACGACAAGCCCGACGCGATCCGCAAGCTCAGCTTCGGTGAGTTCAACATCGCCTACATCCGCGGCCTCGCCACCGCCCTGGGGGCCCGCGGCGAGACGCACTGCGAGGTCTACCGTGCCGACCCCGCCTACCAGCCGCGGAGCGAGTGCTCCGCCTGGGAGGGCCAGCAGTTCCCGCTCCAGGCCGTGATCGACGGCCACCGCGCCCGCTACTTCCCGCCGCCCGGCGACCGCGGCATCTTCTCCGTCCCCAGCGGCCCCAACTGCCACCACTCGATCCGAGTGATCCGGAACTGAGCAAAGCTTGGGCCCGCGAGAAAGCCAAAGAGCGGACCGACTACCCGGGGAGGCCCAGCCATGTCCCAGCAGGTGACCTGCATCAACATGCGCGGCAACCACTACGACCCACACGAACGGATCAACCACATCGGCGGTCCCGGCTGGCGCGTAAGCCACCGGGTAGGCATCGATGCCGTCAAAGCCGACCCCCGCTCATATTTCGTCTCCACCGCCGATGGCACCGTCTACCTGACGATCGGCCATTACGAAGGCAGCCCCTACCTGACCACCGAATCCGACGGCGCCACGCAGAACAACCTGCTTGCCCTGCCCGAGTGCTAGCGGTTCCAGTAAGCCTGCGCAGCGAGGTCCCATGCCGACCCTCCGCCGACGGTCGCAACGCGGCTATCGCGCCAGTGCCGCCTCAAACTCCCCGCAACCGAGCCCGCCGCCGCTGTCCCAGAGCGCCACGCCGCTGGCGCCGTGGCTGATCGCCCGCGTCGCGCAGCGCGCCACCCTCGACGACGACCACGCCGAGCCCGGCTCGGCCCAGACCGAGCGCCGCCGCCTCGCCAGGATCGAGGCCTCGCACCGCGACCGCGACCCCGCCCGCCTCGAGCCCGAGCCAGGCGCTGCGCACTCCCGGTGCGAAGAGCGCCGCGAAGACGCTCAGCCCCGAGCCCGCGCCGCGGCCGAGTTGGGCGCCGCCGGCAAAGAGGGGAGCCCTCCGGGCGCCCAGCTCGGCCCCCGGCGCCGCGCAGCTGCGAAAGCGGCTGCGATCGAAGCTGAAGGGCCCGTGGCGATCGAGGACCGAGACCCGCAGGCAGAGTCCGGTGTCGGCGCCGCGCCTCGCCTCGACGACGAAGGCGTGGGCGCCCGAGCGCCCCCGCTCGAGCCGGGTCCAGGCCGCGCCCCTGGCCGTCGCGGCGAGGCCGAGGACAAGCACCAGGGCGAGGAAGACCGACAATCGCCCCACCTGTCCTTTGCTCACCCGTCATAGTTGCGGTACGTTACAGGATCAATAGCCGCTCATGTACATATAGGCTCGAAAACAGCGCTGTTTCTAAGCTCCAGAGCCAAATCACCGCTTGCAGTTCCCTGGTACGCCAGTATGCTTAATTAGCTATCGCGCGACAGGCAGCCAGAACTGAGGTATATATCCGTTCCAATAGTCCGGCGCGCGAGCGCCGCCCCGCCGGCCGGGCAGACGGCCAGCGGGGACCCTTACGGAGGCAAGGGAGCGGCGGATGAAGGCAGGCGGCGGCATAGGGCCGGGCGGCGGCAGGATCCGCCGCTCGGGCGGCGTCACCGAGGCGGCCCACGCGCGCCGCGGCCGGGCCAAGTTCCTGCCCAGCTTCGCCGCCCTGCAGGAGTCGGTGCGCGTCTCCTGCGCGACCCCCAGCGAGTGGGAGGCGAAGGTCGCGGCCGGGATCGTCGCCGTACTCGAGTTCGCCGCCGCCGATCCCGAGGCGGCGCTGACCCTGACCGTGCGGGCGCAGCGCGACGGAGCGGGCGAGGGCGATCGCCAAGACGAGGTGATCGCCTACTTCGTCGAGCTGCTCGAGCAGGTCACCCCGAGCGCCCGCACCGAGGTCTCCACCGACGCCGGGGTGGTCAAGGCGATCGCGACGGTGATCCGCGGCCACCTGCGCGCGGGCAGCGCCGCGCTGCTGCCGCAGATCGCCCCGGAGCTGGTCTACATGGCGCTGATGCCCTACGCGGGCCTCGCCGGCTCACGGCGCTGGGCCGCCTCGGTCTCAACGCAGGCCTGAGCTATCGGTATGTCGCCGTTCTCTTTCCATCGCGTCTAAAGGCACAAAACGGGGAACTTTCTTGACTTTGCGGTACATATCTGTTCTGCTTAGACGATGCGAGAGGCGCAATCCACGTTTGCTCGCAACTGGCATGCCATAAATGGGTCGCTTCGCGCTTTCCCGGCGCCCATAAGCGGCTTGGTTGTAGACGCGATCGCGGGCCCGGGGGGGCTCTCTCTCTGCTCCCTCGGGTCTCGATGCGTCGCCGGGACCGAACCGCGATGGTGAGCGGCGAGGCCGCCACCGGCTTCGACCCGGCCGAGCTGCAAAGGCCGCTTCCGCGGGGCCAGCACAAACTGCCGCGCGAGGTCGTCGTCGCCAACCAGCTCGCCCGCCTGCTCTGGGCGACGGCGCTGGAGATCGACGAGCGCGGCTACTCCGCGATCTCGGTCGCCGACATCACCGCCCGCGCCCGGGTCTCGCGGCTGACCTTCTACGAACTCTTCGACAACAAACTCGACTGCGTGCTCGCCGCCCAGCGCGCCGCCATCGGCCGCCTGCGGGAGCTGATCGCCCGCGCCTATGAGGCCGAGCCGAGCTGGGGTGAGGGCGTCGCCGCCGCCCTGGTTGCGGTGCTGGGCTTCGCCGCCGCGGCGCCGGAGGAGGCCAACCTGCTGCTGGATCTCGACCGCCGGGGCGGCGAGCCGGAGCTCGCGGCCCGCGGCCGGGCCGCGCTGGGGGAGCTGGAGGCGGCGATGCGCAGCAGCTCGCAGCGAGCAGGACTCCTCCGAGCTGACGCTGCGCGAGCAGGCGGCGATCGGCGGCACCGCGGCGGTGATCGGGGCGAAGCTGCTCGCCGGCGAAACCGAGTTCGGGCCCGAGCTGCGCGAAGAACTTATCCGCCTGATCCTCGCGCCCTACCTGGGCGAAGAGGAAGCAAAAACGATCGCAGCGGCCGCGTAGGGCGACCGCATGACAAGGGAGGAAATCTTGAAGAAGTTGAGCATCAGCCTGGCGCTCTGCGCCGTGATGGCCCTGGCGGGCGCCGGCGCTCGCCGCCGCCGAGAAGCCGACCACGGTCAAGGCCGGCAACCTGGTCCTGACCTTCAACGGCGGCGTCACGCCGAAGGCGCTGCCGAAGAACGAAATGGTGCCGATCACGCTCAACGTCTCGGGCAAGATCGCGACCGCCGACGGCACGCAGCCGCCGGCGCTGAAGGAAGTGCGTGATCGACACCGACAAGAACGGCACGATCGACGTCCGCGGTGTGCCGACCTGCAAAGTCGGCCAGCTCGAAGCGACGACCAGCGAGCGAGGCCGAAAAGGCCTGCAAGCCGGCGATCCTCGGCACCGGCACCACCGACATCGAAGTCGCTGTTCCCGGAATCGAAGCCGATTCCGATCCACAGCAAGCTGATCGCCTTCAACGGCGGCACCAAGGGCGGCGTGACGACGCTCTACATCCACGCCTTCCTGACCAGCCCGGTCACCGCGGCGGTCGTGACCACGGTGAAGATCACCAAGGAGCACAAGGGCCCCTACGGGACCCGCTCGGTCGCCTCGGTGCCGAAAATCGCCGGCGGCGCCGGCTCGGTGACGGCCTTCAGCCTCACCTTCCCGAAGAAGCTCTTCACCTACAAGGGCCAAAAGCACGGCTACCTGCTGGCCAAATGCGCCAACGGCACGTTCCTCGCCCAGGCCGAAGCGGTCTTCGCCAACGGCGACCAAGCTCGGCCCGGCACAGATCGTCCGCGCCTGCACGCCGAAGGGCTAGGCGAGAGCCGGCACGGAGCGATGAACGTGGGTGCGTCACGGGGCAGCGGGCGGGCGCGGGTTGGGAGGCCCGCGCCCGCCCCGACGCTCCCGCCGGCGCCGCCGTCGACCGCGAGACCTTCTCTCGGGCACAGCGGCCCGAGCAAGTGGCCGTCCGCCCTCCTTCCCTGTGGGGCGGCGGCAAAGGGGGCCCCCGGTTTCTTTCCCGTTTCCGGGAGGCGCCAGAGCGGTACCCGAAGCGGCCCGGGTCGGTCGGCTCTCTCCTGCCCGCCCGGTCGCCGAGGGCGCAGGTCCACCCGGGCGCCATCAGGGGGTTCATCCCGATCCCCGGCGCCCGGGTGCCCTGCATCTTCTAATCCGGCAACACGTCAGGCGGAGGCCGGCGGTAGTTGAGTATTCGGAGCCGCTGATCGGAGGGGGTGGGCCCTCAGCCGCTCGTGGCGAGCTTCGCGCTCCGGGCGCAGCGCCCTCTGCCGGATTTGCGGCCATCGCTGGAGCGGCTGGGACCAGGCAGGCACCCGCCGCTGCGAGCGCGACTGCGGCATCCACGAGAGTCTCGCCGCCCGTCCTCAGCCGAAGCCGATTACCGGCATCTCAGCCCCTCCGGGCTCGACCTTGCTTCGGCGGGGCGAAGCCGACGCCGGGCAGCTGCGCCGCTCGGCGACCCTCGGCCGCGGCGGCCTCGTCCTGGGGCTCACCGCTGTCATGGCCGTCCTCGTCACGTCGGGTGCCTCCGCCCTGCAGCTGCGCGCCGGCAACATCCTGATCAACGCCGACGGCGGCTTCACGCCGACGGCGTTGCCCCGCCACGTCGACGCGCCGATCACGATCCACGGCGGCGGCAAGATCTCGACCGTATCCGGCGACTTCCCGCCGGTGATCAAGACGATCACGCTCGAATACGACCGCCACGGCCACGTCGAGACAACCGGCCTCGCGGTCTGCACCAAGGCCAAACTGGTCGCCTCGACCGTCGCCGCCGCCCGCCACCGCTGCCCCGGCGCGATCGTCGGCAAGGGCCACGGCCGCGGCGTCGTGGTCTTCCCCGAACAGGCGCCGATCCCGGCCGACTCGCCGATCACGATCTTCAACGGCCCCGCGCCTGCACGGCAACCCCTCGGTCCTCGCCCACTTCTACACGACGGTCCCGGCCCCGACCGCCTTCGTGATCCCGATCGAGATCGAAACGATCCACAAGGGCCTCTACGGCTACCGCACGGAAGCGAAGATCCCGCCGATCGCCGGCGGCGCCGGCATCCCGCTCGCCGGCTGGCTGAAGATCGGCCGCCGCTGGACCGTCAAGGGCATCAAGCACTCCTACATCAACGCCCGCTGCGAAACCGGCCGCCTGCAGGCCCGCGGCGAATTCAGCTTCGACGACGGCACCTACCTCTCCGGCACCTTCCTGCGCCCCTGCACGGTGCGGTGAGCGAGATGCCAACCAAGCCGCCTGCCGACAGCCGGCGCTTTCGACGCCGGCGATGAGGCCGCGCCGTCCGCAGCCGGCGACCGTCGTCGCCCTCA
Source organism: uncultured Solirubrobacterales bacterium (assembly GCA_963732225.1). GTDB lineage: Bacteria > Actinomycetota > Thermoleophilia > Solirubrobacterales > 70-9 > VRUE01. The sequence continues at coordinate 27,193 of CAVSYR010000004.1, read as the reverse complement.
TCGCCCTGGCTCTTGCCCTCAGCGGCACAACGATCGCGTCGGTCGACGGCGAGCCTGGCGCTGCCGACCGAGCCTGCCCGCCGCCCACGCACGCCGTCGCCGGCCTCTGCTTCGACCGTGTCCCCTCGGGCCCGGTGCGCGGCGTCAAGGCCGCCGCCGATTCCTGTGCCGCCGCTGGCGGCTACCTGCCCGACCCCGGCGAGCTTGCTCGCGCCCGCGGTGCGCTGGGCCTCGGCGGGGAGCCCCGCGGCCTCTTCAGCGACTCTTACCGGATCGTCGATGATGGCCGCACGGCGCTGACCACGGTGCTCGACGCCACCGGCCGCCGCAGCGTGATCGACGAAGACCTGGCGACCGGCGAGCCGCTCGCGTTCTACCGCTACATCTGCGTCTATGCACGCCGCTGAGCCGGCCGCGAGCAGCCCGGCCGCCGACCCGTCTACCGCGCGTTCAAGCGCCAAGCGGATCTCACCGGCGCTCGCCGTCGCCCTCTCGGCCGGCGACCTGGAGTCGGCCGCGGCCTGCTTTGCCCGCGACGCCTGCCTGATCACCCCCGACGCGACGACGATTCACGGTCGCGACCAGATCCGAGCGATCCTCTTCCAGCTGATCGCGATGCGCCCGATCGTGGAGGTCGAGCAGCGCGGCATGCTGATCGCCGGCGGCGTCGCCCTCGGCACCGAGACCTGGACGATCCGCCTCAACGCTCACGAGCCCACGCCCTTCGCCCAGACCTCGGACTCGACCGCCGTCCTGCGTCGCATCGAAGACGCCTGGAAGCTGCAGATCTCAGCACCCTGGGGCTGGGGTGCTTACACTGAGCGCCTGACGGCCGCACCCCGCTCCCGCAGCTTGCCCGCTTCGCGGCGAGCCTTGGCGGCCAGCACATAGGGGCGCGGCGCTGGCCGCAGGTCAAGGCGGGCGCACCAGCTGGCGATGCCGCCGGTCCTGCAGGCCGCGTCATACAGAGTCCGCAGCTCCGCCGCGAAGAACTCTTCTTTGGTCGGGAAGTCCTTGCGGCCCTTGGTGAATTCCCTCAGCGCCTTCTCGACCCGCTTCTCGGTCCACTCGATCCGCCGCTGCCCGTATTCCATCCGGCAGCGCAGCGCCCAGCGGCGCACGCCCTGGTAGCGGATCGCTTCATAGAGCGCCGTCAGGCCGGCGTCCTCGAACTCCTGTGGGCGCGGCCAGCACGAGCGTCCCTCGAGGAAAGCCCCGAGCGCGTCGCCGATCACTTCGGCGCTCCAGCGCACCTCCTTTTCGGGAATCGTGAATCCGAAGCGCCGGGCCCAGTTGTGAAAGCCGTCCCAGCGCATCGCCTGCGCATGGAGGCGGGCCTCGCCGGCGGCGGCGAACTCGCGGTAGGACGGCCACTCCTTCCGCCCCGCCAAGAACACCGCCAGCCGCTCCTCGATCCGCTCCCGCGGCCAGCGCTTGTGGCGGGGAAGCAGCTCGCCATCCTCGCTCAGGGCGCGCCTGTCGATTTGCAGATGTCCCCTTCTCTGCACGGGCCCGCGACCGCTGCGAAAGACCCGGGCGCGCTCGCGGACCGGTGCCGCGCCGGGCGCGACGACGACGCAGTCGACGAACCAGCCGATCTCCTCACGGCGCACCTGCCAGTCGAGCTTGGGCCAAACTCTTTCCAGCTCGTCGAGATCCCTACCCGCGATTCCTCCCCGGCGCCTCGCCCGGCCGAGTTCAATCAGGTGCTGGTCGAGTATCTGCTGCCGGGCGCTGAGGCCGTCGGCGAAGTTCTCGACGCTGAGCGCCGCGACGATCTCACTGTTGTCGCGGAAGACAGCGAGCGCCTCGCGCGCCTGCTCAATTATCGCCTCGCGGGACTCGATCTCGCGCTGGGCGCCGTCTGAGAACGGCTCCCTGCACTTGCGAAAGACGAACTCCTCGACCAGTGGGTCGAGCTCGTTGCCGCGCACGTAGGCAGGCCGCGGGCAGGCCTTCGCCCGGTTGCCGCAGCGGTAGGCGTGCAGGCGCGAGCCGGGCCCGTTGGCCTCGGCCGCGGTCATCGTGTAGCCGCAGGTCGCGCAGCGCACCAGGCCGCCGAGCAGCGCGGCCACGGCGTGCCCGCGCGGGCGGCGCTTTTCCTGACACCAGTGCCAAGTGCCCTCGTCGATGAGTGGCTCGTGCGCCTTCGGGTTGCGGTGGGCACCATGATGGGCCTCGCCGTAGTAGGCGGAGTTGGCGATCATCCGCTGGATCGTGTTGGCGGTGAAGTCCCCGCCCCTGGCGCTGCGCGCCCCGGCCGCGTTCAGCGCCGCGGCGATCTCCTTGCTCGATTGCTTCTCGGCCCGGCGGGCAAAGATCTCCCGCACCACCGGCGCCCGCCCGGGGTCAATGCGCAGCCGCCCGTCCTCGCCGCGCAGGTAACCGAAGGGCGCTTGGGCGACGTAGACGCCCCGCCCGACCGCCCGCCGGTTGGCCTCATCCCAGCTGATCCGCACCCGCTCCAACTCCCACTCGCCGATCGAGAAGAGGAGCTGCATTACGAACCTGCCGGTCGGCACGCCCAGGTCGAGACCGTCCTGAACGCTGACGAAGGTTCCGCCCGCCTCCTCGATCCGTTTGATCGCCCGCAGGCCATCGACGACGCGGCGACCGAAGCGGTCGATTTTGGCGACGATGACTCCCTGGGACTCACCGCCTTCGACTCGCTCCAGCACCCGCAGCAGGTCGGGCCGGTCGCTGCGCCCGCCGCTCTCGTTCAACTCTTCGAAGACCTCGCCCAGTTCGATCTCAGCGTGATGCTTGATCCAGCCCTTGATCTGCTCCCGCTGCACCGTGGGAGAGATGAAGCTCTCGCCCTCGCGATCGCCGACCTGCGAGACGCGGATGTAGCCGTCGAGCACCATCGCCGGCCTCCTTCAACCTGCTCCAGACAGTTCCTGCTAATCAACTAGCCAAAATGCGTTACGCCAATTGACGGATCGCCCGCCCCGAGCGCAAAGCACCCGTGCCGAGGCGCGCTTGACGGCGTCGCGAAGCACTTCGCAAAGCGCGAGGAGGAGCTGGCCAAGGCCAGCGAGAACCTACGTGCCAAGCGCGACCGTGAGATCCAGGCCGCACACAGCGGCGGCCTGCCCGAGGATGCAATTGCCAGGGTGATGAAGCTGAGCCAGCAGCGCGTCTCCCAAATCCTGCGCGGCTGACGCCTCGCCGCCAGTCGGGGGGCGAGTCCCGCGCCCGCATCCCTTGACCCTCCACAGCTGCGCCTCCGCCCTGTCGCGGATCGCCGGACCCCCTCCATTTTCGCACGCTGCGCGTGCGGGTCGGGGGCACCGGCTCCCGCGCCAGGCGGGGCCACGAACCGAGGAGCAAAGTCATGGACGAGGCGAAAACGCAGACGGTCGAGATAGACAGGATCCGGGTCGAGGACGGCTTCAACCCGCGCACCGACTTCGACGAGGGCTCGCTCTCCGAGCTCGAGGCGAGCATCCGCCAGACCGGCCTGGTCACAGCGCTGACCGTGCGCCCCAACGGCGAGGGCTACGTTCTGATCGCCGGCCAGCGGCGGCTGATCGCCGCCAAGCGCGCCGGCCTCAAGGCGGTCCCGGTCCTGGTCCGCGAGGGATCAGACGCGCTCGCCGCCGCGGTGGCCGAGAACCTGATCCGTGCCGACCTCGACCCGATCGAGGAGGCGAATGCCCTCGCCCGCCTCGCCGAGGCCGAGAAGCTCGCCACCAACAAGCAGCTCGCCGAGCGGGTCGGCAAGTCGAGCGCCTACGTCTCAGAGCGCCTGCGCCTGCTCGCCCTTCCCGAGGCCGTCCAGGTTCAGGTCGCCGCCGGCAGGGTCCCGGTCGCCGCCGAGCGCGAGCTGCGCAAGGCGGCAAAGGTCTCAGCGGCGATCGCCGAGTGTGCCTGCAAGCTGGTCGCCCGGGGCGAGATCGAGGGCCGCGACCTGCTCGAGCGCTTCGACGAGGTCCTGCACGCGGTCGCCGAGTCAGACCTGCGCCAGCGGCCGCCGATGGTCGAGGTCAGCCGCGGCGCGATGCTGAGCCAGCTCGTCTCCGACCCCGAGCAGCACAAGTCGCTGGCCGAGCGGATCGCCGCAACCTCGCCCTACCGGGCCGAAGGGGACCCCTACCTGCAGCTGGCCGAAGCCGAGGTCGACGCCGCCCGCGCCGCCGGGCGCCTGCTCGAGTACGAGGTCGACCACGGCGGCTGGACCTCCTCGGTCGCCTATCTCTGCGATGCCGAGCTGGCCGCCGACCTGGCGCTCCGCACCGTCGAGCGCCTCGAGAAGGAGGCCGCCAAGCAGGCGAAGGAGCTCTCCTGTGGGGCGCAGTCAAACGGCGAGGTCGAGAGTCCCGAGCAGGTGCAGGAGCGCGTCTCCGAGGAACGCCGCGAGGGGCGCGAGCAGGCGAAGAAGGACGCGACGAAGGCCCGCAGCTTCAACCTCGATCTGGGCCGCAAGCTGCTCGCCCGCCGTGGTGCCGCCAGCCGCAAGGAGCACAGCCTCGCCCGCGCCAGGGCGCTGGCCGAGGTCGTCCTCGCCGACAACCCCAACCTCGCCGCCCGCGGCCTGCGCCTCATCCTGCCGCAGCTGCAGGAGGTCGAGACGAAGACGCTGAAGTCGGGTGAGAACCGCGAGACGGTCTCCTACCGGGACGCCGGCGAGTGCGAGGACTACCTGCGCAAGCGGATCTCCGAAGCAAAGACGGCGAACGAGATTCTCGAGCTGCTCGCCGACGCCGTGATCGCGGCGCTGAATGCCGACGAGCGCGAGTTGGCGCAGTCGCGGCGCGTCCACTGGTGGTCCGCGGTCGAAAGTCGGATCGCAAAGCTGCTGGCGCCCGACGTCAAGTCGGTGCGGCCCGGCCGGCGGCGCAAGTAGCCGCGGCCACGCGGACGGTGATCACGATGCACCCACCGACAGCCAGCCCAACCGCGCTGCCGACGACGAGTGACGGGGAGGAGGGCCGCACGGCCTTCCTCGCCCGCCTCGCCGAAATGACCCCGAAGCAGCGGCTCGGGGCCGTCCGTCGCGGCGTCTTCAACCGCGCTCAAAGGGCGCTCTGGGTCGCCACCTACCCCGACGAGGTTCCGCTGGTCAACGGCGAGCTCGAGTGGATCGCGCTCGGGCTCGCCGACCTCGACTGACCTCGTCTCCGAGATAGAAGAAAAGGAAGTTCGATGACTCCAAATCGATCGACAACCGACAACCAACCGAGCGCCTGCGGGCAGTGCCTGATGCGCGCCGCGCTGCTCGCCCACCTCGCCCCCTACATCGAGAGGACTGCCGCGGCGAACGTCGCCGACCTTCTGAGCATGGCCGACAACGACCTCGCTCAGGCCGTCGCCGGTCGGTCGGCGGAGCGAATCACCAAAGTGGTCGAGGGCATGAACCTCGACGCGCACCGCCGCAACGTCGAGGCCGCCGGCTGCTGGTCGATTTGTACCCACTACGGCGGCGCCTGGCCCGAGGGGCTGGACGAGCTCCCACATATCGGAGCGATCTACGGGATCGGCGACTGCGCGCATCTGCACGATCTGCTCCCCTCCGCCTGCGTGTCGGTGGTCGGCGCCCGCCGCGCGAGCTCCTACGGGCGCGAGGTGGGGCGGCAACTCGGGCGCGAGCTGGCCTCGGCGGCGATGGTCGTCGTCAGCGGGCTCGCCTTCGGCGTCGATGCCTGTGCCCATCGAGGGGCGTTGGAAACAGGCTGCACCGTGGCGGTGATGGGCTGCGGGCCCGACGTTCCCTATCCGGCCTCGCACCGTTCGCTGCACCGGCGCATCTGCGAGAACGGCCTCGTCCTCTCCGAGCTGCCACCGGGGACCGGTGCTTGGCGTTGGACCTTCCCGGCCCGCAACCGGATCATCGCCGCCCTCGCCGGAATGACCGTGGTGGTCGAGGCGGCGGAAGGCTCCGGCCCCTTGATCACCGCCGAGCTGGCGGCGGGCCTCGGCCGCAAGCTGGGGGCAGTTCCCGGTCCTGTGAACTCGCGGGTCTCGTCCGGCCCCAACAACCTGCTGACGGAAGGCGCCAGCCTGGTCCGCGATGGCCAGGATGTCCTCGACAGGATGCTCGGCCCGAATGGAACGGTCAAGGGCTCGGGCCGCTTCATGGCTCCGGAATAGACACGGATGGATGGAACTCCGCTGCCCTGACTGTTGCAGCCCCGAGGCCGCTCCGATCGATCGCGGCAGACATATGGAGTGCGGGAATTGTGGAGCCAGATTCGATCTTGACTCAGCCTTGGTCACCGTCGCCGAGGCAGAGGCCTACGCCGCAGGACACCGCCCCAGCCGGTAAAACCTCATCGCGTCGGGGAGGGGTTGACGGGGGTCTCAGAGCGGGTAATGCTCCTACACCGGAATCGGTACCCACTCACGCCACAAGGAGCAATGATGAGCAGACCGCGATTCAAGCGACCCTCGCCCGGTGCCGCAATGGGCTTCCTGGCTCTCATCGTCGCCCTCGCCGGAAACGCCAACGCAGGCTCCACTCATCTCATCGTCCGCAAGGGCGACATCGCCAAGGGCGCGGTCACCGCCAAGGCCCTCGCTCCCGGTGCTGTGCATGCAAAGGCGCTGGCCACGGGGGCAGTGACGGCGAAGGCCATCAAGCCCAGCTCGGTGACAGCCGCTGCCCTGGCCAGCGGATCTGTGGGGGCCGATGCGCTCGGCCACAACGCAGTCACGGCGCCGGCGATCGCCCCGGGATCCGTCTACGGCGCCGCGCTCGGACCGGTCGTCGTCCACAGCGCCCCAATCGCCGACCTCGACGTACCCCCGGAAATCAGCACCTGGACCAGCTCCGACACCGAGATCGCCCAGTGCGGGCCGGGGGAGCGGCTGCTCAGCGGCGGCATCGTCTTCACCGGCCTCGGCAACCGCCGGGTCGGGATCGTCACCTCACTGCCGGTGGAGAACCCGGGCGCCAACGGCTGGGCCGGCCAAATCACCAGCGACTCCGGCGGCACCGCGACCGCCGAAGTCCAGGCGATCTGCCTTAAGTAGCGCTCCTCGTGCCTGCTCAGCCCCGCACCAGGACCGCCGCCGGCCTGCTGTGCCCTTCGACCCAGGGGTAGCCCGCCTGACGGGGAACCACGGCGCGGAAGCGGTAGCGAGTCTTGCGCGTGGTGGTGCTGAAGCGGTAGGCGGTGCGGTAGCCGCCCTGCGAGTTCGTCGTCGCCCGCCGGAACGTGATCCAGCGCTTCGACCCGGGTGTGTTCGCCTGCAGGACGACGACCCGCCGGCCGGCGCCGGGACCGGGCAGCTTGCCCCAGAGATGAACGCTCTCGCCGTTTCGAAGCGACGACGGCGTCAGCTTCAAGCTCGGTCGCACGCGGGCGTAGTAGCGGACGTCGCGAGCTACCTGGCGGGAGTCGTGGCGGTAGCCGATCACGACCTGGCGATTGGGCCCCGGTGCCAGCTCGTAGCGATACTCGCCTTCGGCGTCGGTGATGACCGAGCCGACGCTGGTCGGCTGTTGATCGACGGCAATCGTCTCCGACTTGACACAGAGAGTCGCGCCCCGCACCGGGTCGCCGGCATCGGTCGTCAGCCGCCCCTCGATCTCGGCCGCCTTGCCATAGCGGCCGGTCATCGTGTCGCTGTGTGAACTCGAGAACTGGGCGCTGAGCACTTCGCCGCCGGCGACCGCGGACTCGCCGCAGGAGTTGTCGACTTCGACGCTCTGAGTCGGCGTGCAGGTCGTGTTCGGGTCGCTGAGCGTGGCGAAGTCAGAGGCGCAGACCTGGACCCTGTTGGCGCCATTGCGGAACGGGTAGGCGCCGGTGTCGAGCGTCCAGGCGGCGCTCGCCTCGCCCGGGCAGGGCGTCACCTGCGCGGCGACGATCCCGGCGACGCTCGGGTTCTCGGTGTAGGCGACGTTGCAGTTGGGCTGTCTTGGCTGGGCAGCGGGGAGCCCGTTGACCGAGAGGAAAATGCTGGTCAGACCGCCGCCGACGTCGTGGGCTTCGACCTCGAGGCTCTGGCGCCCGCGCTTCACGCCCACTTCGATAAGTGACCCCTGCAGTCCGGTCAGGGTGGGAGCCTGCGGGTCGCTGACCGTGAGGGCGAAGTAGTGGGCCAGGACCCAGGGGCCGGCGTGGCATTCGCCGATGCACCTGATTTCCATGAAAACCGCTTTGTAGGGGTAGTCGCTGAGGCGAAACGACCTGACGTCGGCGAAGCAGCCCGGCGTCGGCCAGCCGTCGGCAAAGACGCGGCCGCTGAACGGCGGCCCCCCGCATGAGGCCGCGGTGATCGTGATCGATTCGAGTGCCCCGCCCGGCGGCGGCGCGATCGGAATCGGCGTGTCGATCGACCCCCCCGGCGATGTCTCGCCCTGTCGCATGATTATCGCGCCCCCCGGCGCGGCGCAGGTGTCTTCCGAGGTGAAGGGCAGGCTCGGGTGCTGGCTGAGCACCACGCCGGTGCTGCCACCCCCGGGCAGCACCGAGTCGCAGATCTCAAAGACATAGCGCGCCGGCGCCGCATCGGCGGCGCGTGGCAGCGCCGCCATCGCTAGCGCCACCACGGCCAAGACGAAGGCGATTTGACCCTTCCATCTACTGCTCATCACGGCCTCCAACGGTTCTCGTCGCGACCGTGAGCAGCTACCCACGGACGCAGGTTTTAGAACCAAGACGTACCGCAAGGGTAGAAGGAGACACCCCGGGGTGGACGGGGCTGTGGACGAATGCCTGGATCGGCCGTCCACAGCCACCTCGCCTGACCACCGGGTTTCGACCCTTCGCGCTGACCTGACCCCACCCCCACACGATTGTGAGGTGCCGGGGTCAGGTCAGCGCTTCGGGTCTGGTTGCTACTGCGAGGTGGGGGTTACAGAGGAGATCAAGTCCCAGGAGGGAGTACCGGGATGGATGGTTGGATAGATCTGGAATCGCAAAGGCGTGGTTCGAAAGCTGGGTGGTCGCGACTGGGGTGTAGGGGGTGCCCCGTCGGCCGGAAGGGTCGGAGTGGGTAGGTTAAAAGACGACGTTAACTTCGATGGTCCCGCGCGGGAATTGCTCGGCGCCGGCAAGTTGCGAGCTAGAGATCATTTGCACCACCGAGGTCCTGGCGACAAGGTCTGTCGTTGATCCGGCCGCCTAGTCATTCGGAGGCAGGGTCAGGGCGCGCCGAAGTAAGTGACGGGGACAGGTGCGGCTGGGCCGAGACGACGACGGCGATCCCTGCGGGCGGCTCCGCTTTCTTGGTCGCCGCTGGGAAGTGAAGCGGTCGGCCGACCACGTTCATCGCCCCTTCCAGCCCGGCGGCGCTGTTTGCAGCTGCACTCCATTTTGCCCCGTCGGCTCCCCGCGCAAGGTCGCTGCGCTCCCTTCCCCTCGCTGCGCTCGGTGCGCGGCTCGCCTTTCCGGGGCTTGGTCGTTTCGCAAGCAAACACCGCCCCACCGGGCAAACGGAAGGAACGAGATGAACAAGGTAAAGCTGGTCGGCCGCCTCACCCGGGACGCCGAGCTCAACGAGCGCTCCGAGAAGAAGGTCTGCGACATGCGGATCGCGGTCAACGGCCCCGGCAACACGCCGCCGCTCTTCATCGACGTCGTCGCCTTCGGCGAGCAGGCCGAGTCGAGCGCGGAGCTGAAGAAGGGCGTCCAGGTCGAGGTCAAGGGGTCGCTGCGCTACTCGGAGTGGACCGCCGAAGGGTTCCGAGCGAGGCGCCAGAAGCGCTCCAAGCACTCGGTGATCGTCCGCGAGCTGGTTCGCCGCCTAGCGGCCAGTGCAGAGATAGATCACCAAAGCCCGGCGCCGCAAGGCGCCGGGCTTTTTCTTTGGTGTCCCCTCGGCGCTGCCCGGTGGCGTCTGCGAGATATGCCCGGCGGCAAGCGAAGCGACCAGATCAGCGCCCGCGACCTCGAGGTGCTCGAGTTCATCGCCCGCTTCGGAGTCGTCCCCCGCGCCGCCGTCGCGACCTGGGCCGGCACCGGCACGCACGCGTGACGATCGCCCGCGAGACGCGCCTGCGCAAGGCCGGCCTGATCCGCGTCGTCCGCGCTTACGGCGAGCCGGCCGCTCGCCCTCGCCACCAAGTCCGGCCTGCGCGCCTGCCGGCCGCGGCGAACTGAGCACGGCCCGGCTCTCAGCGGCGCCGCGATCAGCCACGACACCGCTCGTCGCCGAGCTCGCCGCCGGCCTCGAGCGCAGCGGAGAGCGCCTGCTCTCCGAGCGCGAGATCCTCGCCACCGAGCGGGCCGAGGGCGCGCGGCTGCTCTCGGCCTCGCTGCAGGGCGGGCGCTTTCACCGCGCCGACCTGATTCGCCTCGACGCCGGGCGGGGGAGCCGGGCGAGGCGATCGAGGTCGAGCTCAGCACCAAGGGCGCCGCCCGCCTCGACGAGCTGCTGCGCGCCTGGCGCCGCGCGGTGCTCGAGCGCCGGGTCGACGCGCGTCGTCTACCGCTGCGCGCCGCGCACCCTGCGCTACGTCGAGCGGGCGGTCGAGCGCACCAGGACCGCGAGTTGATCTCGGTCGAGCTGCTCTGACCCTCTCGGCCCTCGCCACCTCGCTCCATCGTGCCCGCAGCCGTCCCCGGCGCAAGGTCGCTGCGCTCCCTTCCCCTGCGGTGCGCCGCCGGCCTTCGCGGGCCTCCTCGCTTCGTTAGCAAAGCCCGAGAGAAGGGAGCAGCGATGACCGAGAAGACCAACCCACCGAGCGCCAAGCAGCTGCGCTACCTGCGCAACCTGGCCGAGACCCGCGGCGAGTCCTTCGCCTACCCGCAGAGCGCCGCCGCAGGCCTCGGCCGAGATCGAGCGCCTCAAGTCCCGGCGCCCCGACACCACGGTCGAGCGCCGCTTCGAGCGGCTCGCGGTCAGCCGCGAGATCGCCGAGCTCGGCGACGCCGCCCGGGTGCGCGACTCCGAGATCGGCGGCTACGGCTCGAGCGCCCACTGGCGCTGAGCCGCAGGTGGGACGCTCGCCGCCGCCGCGGCGTCTTGGCTGTGATGAAGCGCCCACCACCGAGCAGCGGGCCCGCGCTCAAGAGCACCGCCGCCCTTGCCAACGACGCGGTGCTCGGCTTCGCCCTCTTCACCCTCTCGCTCGCCGCCGGCGTCCTCGTGGCGATTGAGCTGCGCCGCCGCCAGCTCGCCTGGACCTGGGCGCTCTGCACGCTGGCGGCCCTGCCGGTCTGGGCAATCGCCGTCCTCGCCGGTCTTCTCGGCACGGCGGCCGCGGTCCTGACCCTCGCCGCAGCTCTGGCGCTGAGCCTGGGGGCGATCGGCTGGGGCCTGCGCGAGCGGCTCGAGGATCTGCCGCGCCGGCGGCGACCGCGAGGCCGCCGCCAAGCGCCGCCGTGGGCTGCTCGACGCGGCCCGCCGCCGCCGCGCCGAGCGCCCGGCGACGGGCGCCGCCGCGCTCCGCGAGGCGCCTGCCGGTCGGCCGCACCCGGCGCGGCGAGCTGGCCGGCGTCGGCCGCGGCACGCCGGATTCGGGCCGCCACGTCCTGATCCCCGGCGCCACCGGCGCCGGCAAGACGACCTCGCTCGCCGCGCTGCTGGTCGACTACGTCGCTCCGCTCCGGCTTCGGCGCCGTCGTCCTCGAGGCGAAGAACGACCGCGCCCTGCTCGAGCTCCGCCGAAGCGGCCGCCGCCGCCCGCGGCTGCGCCTTCCACCTGCTCTCGCCGCGAGGGCCCGGCGATCTATGACCCGCTCGCCCACGGCTCGGTCGACGAGCGCTCCGAGCGCCTGATCGCGGTCGAGGACTGGGGCTCGGCCGACGCCGACTTCTACCGCCAGGCCGCCTCGCCCTTCCTGCGCCTGGTGCTCCGCGCCCTCGACCGCAGCCCGAGCCGCGCGACCCTGGCCGCGGTCGCCGACGCACTGCGAGCCCGACGAGCTCGCAGAACCTCGCCGCCGCGGATCGAGCGACGATCGCCGAGCTGACGCCGAGGTGAGCGCTCGCCGCTCGACGGCCTGCGGCGCCGATCAGCAGCGGGCGATCGCCGGCCTCCGCGCCCGGCTGCAGAACCTCGCCTCCTCGGAGTTCGCCCGCGCCTGGCTCGACCCGAGCGGCCCGCGGCCGAGGCTTCGACCTGCGCGAGGTGATCGCCCGCCGCGAGGTCGCCTACTTCCGCTTCGACACCGACCGCACCGGCAACGTCGGCCGCGCGATCGCCCAGATGGCGCTGCTCGACCTCGGCGCCGCCGCCAGCGCCCTGATGGGCGAGGGCGTCGGCACCTTCGTCGCGATCGACGAGTTCGGCGCGCTCGAGGCGCCGGCCCTCGAGCGCCTCTTCGCCCGCGGCCGCGCCGCCGGCTTCAGCGTCGCCGTCGGCACCCAGACCCTCGCCGACCTGCGGGCCGCCGGGCCCGCCGTGCGCGAGCGGATCGGCGCGACCGTCTCGGCGATCGTCTGCCACCGGATCGGCGAGCAGGCCGACGCCGAGTGGGTCGCGCAGCTGATCGGCGCGGTGCCGACCTGGCAGACGACGATCCGCACCGACGGCCTGGGCGCTGCCGCACCGCCGAGGGCACCCGCACCCGCGGCTACCGCTTCGAGGTCAATCCCTCCGAGCTGCAGCGCCTCGACCCCGGCGAGGCCTACGTCGCCCGCCTCGACCGCGACGGCGCGACCCGCGCCCGGCGCGTCCGGGTCGTGCCGCCCTGGCAGCGCGCCTCGCCGGCCTCGTCGAGCCGGGCCACCCGGAGCCGACCCAGCCTTCCAATCGCCAACCGGCGCCGACGGCGCCCAGCCCAAGGAGACAGCCCAGATGAACGCAGTCACCCTGATCGGGAACCTGACCAAGGATCCCGAGATGAGAGGCGAGGGCGAGACCCGGTCTGCCAGCTGCGCCTCGCCGTCAACGGCGCCGGCCAAGGACGAGCCGCTCTACATCAACGTCGCCGCCTTCGGCCGCCAGGCCGAGAGCTGCGCCCGCTACCTGGCCAAGGGCCGCGCGGTCGCGGTCAGCGGCCGGCTGCGCTTCCGCGAGTGGGAGGGGCGCGACGGAGCGAAGCGCTCGCGAGCACTCGATCGCCGCCGACCGAGTCGACTTCCTCGCTCCCGGCCACGCAGAAGGCCGGCGAGGCCGATCGACCGGTGCCGAGCGGCGCCTGATCGGGACATCTTCGGACCGGTTTGACCTGTCAATCAGGCGGTTATTCGCCCATCAGGAGGACGGCACGATGGGCACGGCACCGAGCGCCAAAGCGGACCGAAATCGAGCTCGCCGTTCGTCTTGCTTCCGATGCCCGCGACGCTTTGCCCAGTCCGAGACTGTCGACCCTGCGCGACCCCGAGGCCGAGCGGTGAATCAGGCCGGCCTCCAGCTGCGCCGTCGCGGCCCCGCCGGGCCCGAGCCCAGCAGCTCGAGGAGCTGCGTCCCTTCGGGATCGCCTACTTCCTGCGCCGCTTCGGCGAGCAGCCTCGATCACGCCGACGCCGAGGACGCCGTCGCCAACGTCGTCATCCGCCTGCACCGCCAGATCGAGGCGGGCAGGCCGCCCGATTGCCTGCGTGCCGCCTTCTTGAGGAGCGTCCGCAACGCGGCGATCGACCAGCTGCGAGCTCGCGGGCGCGACGGCCGACGGTCGCGATCGAGGCGGCGGCCGAGGTGCCGCTCGCAGACCCGGCGCCCGAGGAGGTGGCCGAGCGCGACGAGGCGGCTGCCCGGCTGCACGAGGCGCTGGCCCGGATGCGCGGCAACTACCGCGAGGTGATCGTGCTGCGCTTCGGCGTCGGTACTGACCGTGCCCGAGATCGCCGAGCACCTGGCAGATCAGCCTGCCGGCGGCGAAGAAGCTCGTGTGCGCGCCACCAAGCAGGCGCGCCAGCGCCTGGAAGCGATCGAAGGCGAGATCTTCTGCCCGGAGATGCGCGACTCGACCAGGCGCATCCTCGACAAGCAGCTCGCGGGGCTCGCCGAGGAGGAGGACCGGCGGCATGCTCGACGCCCACCTCGCCCACTGCGGCTCCTGCCGCTCCTTCCTCGCCGGCCTGCGCGGCGAGCTGCACGAGCTCGGCTCCTCCGCGCTGCTGCTCGGCGGCGCCGAGCGCAGCGGCGTCCTCGGCCGCATCGGTGAATGGCTGGCCCAGGCGGGCGAAGGCGCCCATGCTGCGGCGGGCCGTACCCGCTACGCGCGCTGCAAGGCGAGCGGCGCCCTGCCCGGCGATGCCGGCGGCGCCGGCGCCCTGGCCGGCACCGCGCAGAAGGTCGCGGCGGTCTGCGGCGCGGCGACCGCGACCACAGCGACCTGCCTGGCGACCGGCATCGTCGGTCCCGGGGTGGGCCTCGGCGCCGCGGCCCCAGGGCACGCCCACCCGCACCACGGGCCGACGCCGCTCGTCCGCACGATCGATGAAGCCCCCGAAGAAGAAGCACCCCCGGCTCCGGCCCCCGAACCGGTGGCTGCGCCGGAAACCGCATCCGCCGCGCCCCAGCAGCCCGCAACGCCTCAGCAGCCGCCACCCGAACCGCAGCCGAGTCCCTCCCAGGAAGCCTCCGAAGAATTCGGCTTTGAGAGCGCTGCGCCTGAACCTGAACCTGAACCCGCTCCGGCCCCAGAATCCTCGCCCCCCGCACCGAGCAGCGCCGGTAGTGGCGGCGGTGCGGCGAGCGCCGGATCTACCGGCGGCGAGTCCTTCGGCTTCAGCGGCTGAGCGCCTGGTTCCACCGCGACCAGCGCCGCACGACACACACACACACACACACCGGTTTCACCTGTCGCCTTCGTCTTTGCACTTTCTTTCGGACCGATTCGCGCTCGCTCGTCGTCTTGGTGGGGAAGCGGAACGATGGGAAGAAGAAACAAACACGACGTCTTCGTGATCGGCGAGGAGGCCCTCGCCGAGACGGCGACGCTGCCCGCGAGGGATTGCGTTGTGCCCGAGGACCCTCAGGAGCTCGAGAGCGATGTGCTCCCGTGCCTCGAGGGTCCGGGCGCACGCCGCCCAGCGGTGGCTGGCGGTGATCGGCATCGCCGCCGTCCCGGCCGCCGCGCTCGCCCTGCTGGAGCTCTCCTCCACCGGCAGGGCAGGCCGCCCGCAGCGCCTCGAGACGTCGGCGCCCGCGGCCCCGGTCCAGCGACCGGCCCCGCGTGCCGCGGTCCCGCCTGCCCCGGCGGCACCGCCTTCCTCCCGCGTCCGCGACCACCAGCCGGGAGGCGATCGCCAACGAGTCGGCCGGCCGGCAGGGCGGGGCTGAGCGCGAACCCATCCCCACAGAGGCGCCTGTCAGCTCGCCGCCGGTCCCGGTCCGCGCCGAGCGATCCCGCTCCGGCCCCGCCGCCGCCGAGTCCCTCGCCGCCGAATCGGCGGCGAGGGCTCGGGCGGTGTCGAGCAATTCGGCTTCGAGCGCTGATGGCGGTCCCCGCACACGCCACTCGCGTCGAGGCCGGCTGGCGATCGCTGCGCCGCGCCCGCCACTCGGTCGCCCGCCGCGCTACCTGGCGATCCTCGCCCTGGCCTTGCTGTCGCCCTCGGCATCCGCGCGACGTTTTTTCCGGCCAAGCCGAGCCGTCTGCCCCACAGGTCAGGGCCGAAGCCGACGCGCCGAGCGAGGACTTCGCCCTGCAGTTCGCCCGCGCCTACCTCACCTACGACGCCGCCCACCCGGGCCGCCGCGACCGCGCCCTCGCCCCGTACCTAGGCGCCGCTCTCGGCCCCGGTGCCGGCTTCGAAGCGCCGCTGCGGCACGCAGCGGGTCCGCTGGGCTCGAGGTCGCCTCCGACCAGCCCGCCCTCGCCGGCGGCCGGGTGATCACCGTCGCCGCCTCGGTCTCGACCCAGCGCCTGCCGCTCTACCTGGCGGTCACCGTCGCGCCACGCTCCGCGGCCGGCCGCTGGAGCTGGTCGGCTACCCGTCGCTGGTCGGCGCCCCTGCGACGGCACCCGCGCCACGCCGCCGCAGCGCGAAGCGTGTCTCAGGACCCGCGGCTGACCGAGGTCGTCGACCGGGTCCTGCGCAACTACCTCGCCGGCGCCGCCCGCGACCTGCGCGCCGACCTCAGCCGCCGACGCCGAGGTCACCCTGCCGACCCGGCGCCTGCGGCTCGACGAAGTCGAGCGAGCTCGTCTGGCTCGGCGGGCCGGGCTCGGGCGCCGTCCTCGCGACCGTCACCGCCACCGACGCCCAGCGGCGCCACCTACACCCTCACCTACGAACTCGGCATCGCCTACCGCGAGCGCCCCTACGTCGACTTCATCGAGGTCGTCCCGACCGCGAGCTGACCACGACCCGAAACGGAGAGCCAGATGAAACGCCGAATCGCCACCTGCCTCTTCGATCAGCCGCCCTGCTGCTGCGGCGCCGGCGTCCTCGCCCCGCTCGACGATCGCTCGCCGACCGCCGCCGCCGAGGCCGCCGTCACCAAGTCGCTTTTCCGGCGGCCGGGGGCGGCGGCGGCAACGTCAGCGGCGCCGGCAACCGCCTCGGCAACCTGCTCAGCGGCTCGGCCGTCCCGGTCCTCACCGCCCTCGCCGGCTGCCTCTTGGTCGGCGCCCTCGCCTCGCGCAACATCGGCACCAGCGTCGGCATCGTCGTCATCACCCTGATCGGCCTGATCTTCCTGCTCGCCCCGCAGTCGATCGAGTCCTTCGCCAAGGGCATCGCCAACGACGGTCTTCTGAGCCGATGCCCGACGCCGAGAGCCCCGACAAGGTGGTCCGCTCCTACCGCCTCGTCTTCCGCCGCCGCTGGCGCATCTTCCGGATCCAGGGCTGGCGCATCCCGCTGCCCGGCGGCCTCGAGCTGCGCCTGCTCGGCTACTGGCTCGCCTGCCTGGCCGCGATCGCGCTGCTCGGCCGCCTGCCGCTGCTCGGCGCTGCTGGTCTCGGCCGCGCCGACCTCGCTGCGCCTGCTCGCCCTGCCGATCGCCGCCGCCTGGGTGCTCTCGCGCTGGGAGATCGACGGCCGCCCGCCGCACCGCGCGCTGGTCGGCCTGCTCGCCTGGCGCCTGCGCCCGCGCGTCCTCGCCGCGCCTGCGCCGCTGTCCCGCGCCGGGCAGCCGAGCTGGCCCCGCTCGGCGAGCTCGCGCTCGCTCCCGACCTCGCCGCGTCGCGCTACCCGCGCGGGCGCCTCGCGGCCCGGCCCGGCTGCTGCTCCGCTACCCGGTCACGGTCGCCGAGCAGGTGCCGCGCTCGGCGGCGCGCGCCGCGCGCGCCGCGGCCCGCAGCTGGCGCTCCGCCAGCTCGCGCGTCCGCCGCTGCACAACGGCAAGACGCTCGAGGTTCCCGCCGGCGCGCGCCGTCGTCTTCGAGGGCGGGAGCGGTGAGGCAGCCGCACTACTTCTTCTGGGCCAACCTGGTCCTGCGCACCCCGACCGACGCCTGGGCGGTCTACGAGCTCGAGGGCCAGAGCTACCCGGGCCTCTCCGAGTCGCGCAAGATCGAGGTCGGCGAGCGCCTCGAGGCGCTCGCCTACACGCTCGAGGCCGACTTCCAGATCCTCCGCGTCGCCCGCGCCTTCGACGCCGAGGCCTACGTCCGCCGCGCCCTCTCGACCCTCGACCCCCGCCACGGCGCACCGCGAGCGCTTCGCACGCCCACCTCGCCGAACACCGCGCCGAGTTCGAGCGCCGCGGCGCGCTGCGCCCGGAGATCTACCTCGCCGTCCGCCTCGGCCCGCCGCCGCGCGCGGCCCCTCGGCGGCCTCCTCGACGGCGCCGCCGCGGCCTGGCGCGCCTTCGCCGCGCGGCTCGGCGTCGAGGAGCCGCGCGGCATCTCGCGCTCGCCAGCTCGCCGCTCTGCGCCAGGCCGAGGAGGCGGCCTTCGAGCGCGTGCTCGGCTACCTCGACTGCCGGCGCGTCGGCCCGCAGCGCCTCGCCGGCCTGATCCGCCGCGCCTACACCCGCGGCCTCGGCGAGCCCGACGTCGACGAGGGCTTCGCGCCGCAGGCGCTCAGCTTCCTCGACCCCGGCGGCGAGGAGCGCTTCGAGCCCTACGGCTACGACCTGCTGCGCCTGCACGAGAGCCGGGTCACCGTCGAGCGGCGCTCGCTGGTCGATCGACTCCGAGCGCGGCCGCGCCCACCAGGCCCAGCTCGTCCTCGGCGCGATGCCCGAGGAGGCGGTCGGTCCCCGGCCCGGCGGCCGAGCTGATGTTCGCGCCGCTGGAGCTCGGCTTCGGCGTCGACGCCACCCTCTCGGTCGAGTTCCTCGCCAACCGCGAGGCGCGCCGCCTGCTCGCCAAGCGCAAGGTCGACGCCGACCAGATCGCCCGCGAGGAGGAAGCCGGCGAGCACGGCCCCTCGGTCGAGGCCGCCGAGCGCCCCGCATCTCGCCCGCGAGCTGGAGGCGCGTGCTCGGCGGCGGCGACCGCCCGCCGCTCCTGCGCTCGGCGCTGCTGCTCTCGGTCGCCGGCCGCGACGAGCGCGAGCTCGAGGAGCGGGTCGAGCGCCTGCGCGAGTCCTACGGCCGGGTGCAGCTGCACCGCCCCGGCGGCGAGCAGCACCGCCTCTTCCTCGCCTCGCTGCCGGCCGCGACCTTCCCGCTGCCCGAGTACAAGGAGCACCTGCTGCCCGACCAGGTCGGGGCGATGGTGCCGCACGCGATCAGCCAGGTCGGCTCGCAGATCGGCCCCTACATCGGCCACACGCTGAGCGGCTCGCGCTCGCCGGTCCAGTTCGACCTCGCCGAGGCCTGCCAGCGCAACCGCCCGCCGACCTGCCTGCTCGCCGGCAGCCTCGGCTCGGGCAAGACGATCTGCCTCGAGCTCGCCGTCTGGCAGGCCTTCCTGCAGGGCTCGGGGCCGATCGTCGACATCGACCCCAAGGGCGATCACCGCCTCGACGCGCCTGCCCGGCGTCGCCGAGTCGCTCGAGACGATCGAGCTCTCCGGCGAGGAGCGCTACCGCGGCCTGCTCGACCCGATGCGGATCGGCACCGAGGAGACCCGCGAGGACCTCACCTACAACTTCCTCGTCTCGATCCTGCCGGCGCCGGTCAAGCCCGAGTGGCAGACCCAGCTGCGCCTGGCGATCTCCGAGGCCGCCGCGGCCGGCGCCGCGCAGCTGCGCGCGAGGTCCTGCGCCCGCCTCGCCGCCTCGGCCAACGCCGAGGCGGTCGAGGTCGGCCGGGCGATCGAGGTCCACGGCCAGGCCGGCCTCGCCAAGCTCGGCCTCGGCGGCGCGCGAGGCGCGAGCTGCCCGAGCGTCGGCGACGCCCAGGTCGTCTCGCTGCGGATCCGCAACCTCACCCTGCCGCTGGCCGGCACCGCCGCGCTCCGAGCTGGCTCGAGGAGGAGCGGACCAGCCTCGCCGTCCTGCGCCTGCTCGCCGCCTACGCGCTGCGCCTCTGCGCCTCCGACACCGACCGCCACTCGGTGCTGGCGATGGACGAGGCCTGGGCGCTGACCTCCGACACCCAGGGCCGGGCGCTGCTGGAGCGGATCAGCCGCCTCGGCCGCTCGCAGAACATCACCCCGATCCTCGCCACCCAGATGCTCGGCGACGCCGCCGAGCTCGAGCCGCTGGTCGGCGCCCTCTTCGCCTTCGGCGTCGAGACCGAGGTCGAGGCGCGCAGGGCGCTGGAGCTGCTGCGCCTCGACCCCGACGACGAGGCCGCGATCCAGCGCCTGCTCGGCTACCGCGCCGGGCCGCTGCTACCTGCGCGACTTCGCCGGCCAGGTGGCGCCGATCCAGATCGAGCCGCCGGCCTGGCTGCTCGGCGAGCTCGACACGACGCCGGCGCCGAGACGGAGGCAGCCGCACGGTGCGCCGGCGTGAGCGCTCGCCGCAGCTCGCGTCCTCGCATCGTCGCCGCTCGCCGCTGCTGGCGCCTGCGCCGGCGCCCGCGGCGGCGCTCGCCGCCGCCGCGCGGCGGCGGCCAGGCCGCCCCGGCCGCCACAGGCGACATCACCAAGGGCGCCCGACGCGCCAGCCGCCGAGCCGAACCGCCGCAGCTGACCGACCCCGAATCAGGTCAGCGCCTGCAACCTCGCCAAGGAACTCGGCGCTCCGGGCCAGGTCGACCCGCTCGCCGGGCCTCGGCATCCGCAACCCGGTCTGCGACCAGCTCGGCCAGATCCGCGACCGCGCCACCCGCCTCAGCTGCGAAGCCAACGGCAGCCCCGGAGTCGCAACTACCCGACCTCCAACTACGGCTTCGACATCTTCATCTCGACCGGGGTCACCCACCCGATCGGCGACTTCACCGCGGCCTTCGTGACGATCCTCAACGGGATCTGGCTCGGGCTGATCTTCGTCCTCAAGCTGATCCTCGAGCTGCTCGGTCTCGCCTTCGGCCTCAACCCCTTCGGCGACGGCGCAGACGATGAGCCAGATCTCGCGCCGCGGTCGGTCGCCTCTACAACCGAGATCACCGACCCCTGGCTCGCGACCCTGATCGTCTGCGGCGGGATCTGGTTCGCCTACCGCGGCCTGATCGCGCCGCGACCTCGCCGGCGGGGTCGGCGGGACGCTGGCGGCGATCGCGATGCTCGTCCTCGGCCTCTGGGTCGTCCACCAGCCGCGCGAATCGGTCGGCCGCCTCGCCGAGCCTCTCCGACGAAGTCGCGCTCGGCGACGATCAGCGCCCCGCAGTCGGGCTCGCTCGACCGCCCGGTCGGCAGCTACGCCGAAGCGATGTCGCGGACCTGGGTCGCGCCTGGTCGAGGTGCCCTTCGCCGGCCTCGACTTCTCCGACGTCAGCTGGGCGCTCTGCGCCGCCGCCGCCCGAAGCGGTCGAAACGCGCCGACGACTAGTTCTGCGACGACGTCGGCGCCCTCGCCCTGATCGCCGCCTACGCACAGCTCGGCAGCGCCGAGGCCCAAGCAAGTGCGCCGCCTTCGCCCGCAAGCGCTACGGCAAGCCGCGCCGGGTGATCGACCTCTACCTGCGCTCCTCGCCCGGGCAGCCCGGCCCGCGAAGCGCTCTGGGACTACTTCGACGGCGACGACGAACTACAAGGCCAAGGTCGCCGCCCAGGGCGGCGACGGCGCCCTCACCCGGCTCTCGATGCTGGCCCTCTTCGCGATCGGCCTGCTCGGCGCGATCCTGCTGCTTGGCCTGGCTCGCGATCCGCCTCTTCACCCAGGCGGCGATCGCCTTCGTCCTCCTGCTCGCCGCGCCCTTCGCCCTCTTCTTCCCGCTGCTCGGCGACTCGGGCCGGCGCGCCTTCAAGACCTGGGGGCTGACCCTGCTCGGCGCGGTCCTCGCCAAGGTGATCTACGCCGCCTTCCTCTCGATCGTCCTGCTCGGCATCGCGATCCTCGGCCGCGTCGACGGCCCGGGCGGCAGCGCCACCGGCTTCCTGCTCTCCTGCGCCTTCACCTGGGCGGTCTTCCTCAAGCGCGCCGAGCTGATCGGCTGCTCTCGATCGGCGAGCACGAGCGCCGCAGGCACCGTCGGCCTCGGCGGCTCTCGCCGCCTTCGGCGTCGCGCAGGCGGTCTCGCGCAGCGCCGGCGACGGCGTCCGCGGCCTCGCCCGCCGCGGCGCGCAGCTGGCGCCGCGAGCGCCGGACGCTCGGCGCCGAGGCGACCCGCGAGACCGCCAAGGGCTCGCTGCACGAGGGCGCCCGCGCGCTCGCCGACCAGCGCTACCGCGAGGCCCGCGAGACCGTCGCCGCCCACGAGGCCGGCGTCGCTACGCGCACCGACGTTTCGCAGCGCCCCGGGCGAGCGCCGAGACCTGCGGACCGAGTTCGCGACCCATCGTCGAAGAACGAGCGCGATGCCCGACGTCGCCGGCGCCCGCGGCTCCCACGCCGAGGAGCGCTACGCGCGCCGCAAAGCGGCTGCTCGAGCGGCGCCGAGCGCAACCAGCAGCGCCGATCGGCGTGCGCTGGAGCGAGCGAGACCTCGAGCGCTTCGCGGCCGAGGACCGCGAGCTGCTTCGAGCGCTCCCGCGATCCCGCCGATCACGCCCACCGCGCCGGCTATGAGCGGGCGCAGTTCGAGAGCCTGCGCGGCCCCGAGCGCGAGCGCGCCGAGGCCGAGATCGAGAAGGCCCGCCGTCGCGACCTGAAGCGGCTCGCGGTCACCGCCGAGCCGCCCGGCCGCATCGTCGGCCGCGCCCGCGCTCGCCGCCGAGCGGCTGCGCCAGCGCCGCGAGGCGGCGGCGCGCCGCGACGCCTGCGCGTCGCCGAGCGCCCGCTCGCGCCGACTCCCTCAGCCGGGGCGCTGACGCGCCGCGCCAACGAGCTGGCGCTGCTCTCGCCGCCTGCGCCTCGGCGATCCTCTGCAGCGGCGGCGCCTTCTCGCCGCCCTCGAAGCACCTGTGACGGCCCCGCCACGTGGCCGAGACGCGCGGCGCGCGCCCACCGCTCCTCGCCCAGCGAGGCCGGACCTCGCCCTGGCTTCGGCCTCCTGCTCACGAGTCGGCCACCTGAGTCGCCTGCACGGCCACCCGGCCGCGCCAGCGCCGCGCGAAGCTCAGCCGCCTCCCGAAGCGGTCAGGCCCGCCGAGCGCCTCGCGATCTCCTCGCCCGCCGCCCGCCGCGGGCGCTGTCGCCTCTCTCGTGCGCGGCGGCGGGCGTTCTCGCACCGCTTCGGCCGTCGGGCGACCCGGCGCGCGCGCCGCCGGTCGGTGGCGCCGCAACTCGTCCTGGCCCTCGCCCGCTCGGCGCCTCCCGCTGCTCGGCCTGCTCTTCGTCGGGCCTCTTCGTCGCCTCGGCGCCGGACTCGGGCCAGGAGTGCACGCTGGCCCGGCTCCGGGCGGGCCGGCATACCTGCCGTGCTTCGGCCCGCTGACCCGCTACGAGCTCGGCCCGCGCGGCTTCTCGATCGTCGCCGCGATCCACTACGTCGAGTCGGACTTCGGCCGCTCGACCCTGCCCGGCGTCCACTCGGGCACCAACTCGGCCGGCGCCGAGGGCCCCGGCCAGTTCCTCGTCCCGACCTGGGCGACCTACGGCGTCGATGCCGACGGCGACGGACGCGGACCCCTACAGCGTCCCCGACTCGGTCTTCGGCACCGCCAACTACCTGCACGCCTCCGGTGCGCCGGGGGACTGGCCGCGGCGATCTTCGCCTACAACCACGCCCAGTGGTACGTCGAAGAGGTCGAAGCGAAAGCGGCGAAGATCGGTGGCCGAGGTGGTCTGCACGGCGGCCCATATGGCGCTCCCGGCGGCCACGCCGACCTGCGCGAGGTCGAGACGCTCTACGCGCCGCGCGCCTTCAAGCCGATTCCCACCCGCTACTGGGTCGGCGGCGGTGCCCCCGAGGTCGTCGACTCGCGCCTCTGGCCCGACCTGATCTGGGTGCTGCAGACCTTCGACCTGCGCGTCATCGCGGCGCGGGAGACCGGCCACCAAACCCACGGCGACGGCACCGCCGTCGACCTGGTTCCGGCCACCGGCCAGGGTTGGGATGAGACCGCCCGGCGGCCGCCGAAACGCTCGGCTGGCGCGAACGTCTGCGGCGCCTCGGGCACGGCTCCGGTCTGCCCGCTGGTCCCGGCGATCCAGTTCATCGGCTACAACGGCTATCCCGAGCACGGCGATCCGGCCCACGCCGGGAGTAACGCGCACCTGCACATCTCCTGGCAGAGCTCGAGCTTCGGATGCTCGGAACTCTGCCCGCCGCCGCGCTGGGTACGGGTCTTTCCGCTTGGGCCTTAGCACGACGATTCGCACTCGCCCGTGACCGAATTCGCCCGATCCTGGCAGGCCCGGCCTCGCTTCAAGTCCCGCAAGCGGGACTCGCTCCGCGCCCTCGCTGCGCTCGGGTTCCGCTCCGCCTCAGCCCTGCCCTGCGGATCGGCGAATCCGTCCACGAGCGAGGAGGTCCGCGATGAGCGCCACCGCCATGCAAGCCAGGCCAGCAGGTCGAGCTCGGCCGCTACGAGACCGCCGACCGGCACCCGGGCCCTGGTCGGCCGCCGGATCGACGGCGTCGTCCACGTCTACGACTTCGCCGTCGACGACCCGGCCGCGCCTACTTCGTCGAGGCCGGCTTCGAGTCGCGGGCCGAGCTGGCCGTCCTGGTCAGCCGACTACCGGCGCCAGGCGCGGATACCTCGGCGACTTGCCCGATGGGTCCGGCCGGTCTAGCATCGCACATCCGGCGCCTCAGCGGCGCCGAAGACGCTCGCAGTTCGCGTCTTAGCGAGCGATGGGAGCGCATATGAACTGCACACGCTACCGGACATCCGAAGCGCTTGAAACGTCTTGCTGGCGCATGACCGAGCTATCGATCGAGACCGAGCGGGTCGCCTGGTTCACCCCGGACTCGCTCGCCTCCTACCTGCAGGTCTCCGATCGCATGATCCGCAAATGGGTCGCCGAAGGCCGGCTGCGCTCCTACAAGCTCGACGGCTGCCGGCGCTTTGACCCGACCGACGTCGACTGCCTTCGTCGCCCAGTTCCGCGACGAGCGCCAGGTGGCCGTCGCATGAGCCGCGCCGCGCCGCGCGGTCGGCCGCCCGCGCCAGGCTCCCTACAAGCGCACCTACCCGGACGGCCGCGTCGTCTGGATCGCCCGCTACCGCGACCTCGACGGTCGCACGGCCGCTACGCGAAGCCGCGCTGGAACGGCGGCAAGCTCGACCTTCGCGCGCAAAGGCGACGCGCAGGCGGCGATCGACGAGGCGCTCGAGCGCCTCCACGACAGCGGTCGTCGTCGCCCCGAGCAGATCGGCGCCTACTTCGACCGCTGGCTGCAGCGCCACCCGCGCTCCGAGCGCACCAACAAGACCAACCGCGATCGCATCGGCTACGTGCTCGACGTCGAGATCGAAGGTCGGCCGCTGCGCGATTGGGAGTTCGACGAACTGCGCCGCCGCCAGGCGCTTGCTCTGGTCGACCACATGCTGCGCGTCGAAGGTCGCGCGGCCCAGGGCGCGCGCGGACATCCTCAGCGCGCTCTCGGCGATGGCCGAGGACGCGATCGGCGACGACGTCGCCGAGGCCAACGCCTTCATCGGGCCTGCGCCTGCGCCGCAGCGACCCGCGGATCAAAAAGCCGCCCCGCAAGGTCCGCGTCTGGAGCTTCGAGCAGATGCGCGAGTTCGCCACCGGTGGCCGTCCCGAGGTCAGGGCCGCGAACCGAGCGCCCGCCCGACCCGCGCGCCAAGCGGCCCAAAGGGAAGCGCAAGCGCCGCTTCTATTCCGCCCACGACTACGAGGCGCTGCTGCTCACACCGGGCCTGACCGGTCTGCGGCTCGGCGAGTTCCTCGCCCTGCACCGCTCCGACTTCGACGGCTCGCTCGCTCAGCTTCCGCTTCTCCGCCCACGAAGGCGAGCTGGTCGAATCCAGCGAGCAGAAGAACCACGAGCGCACCGTGCCGGTGCCGCCGACCCTCGCCGCGCTGATCGAATCGACGCCCGACCCGGATCGACACCGACCTGCTCTTCCCGACGCCGACGCGGCAAGCTCTGGCGCGAGCGCAACTTCTACCGCGACGTCTGGGTGCCGGCCCAGATCGCCACCGGCCTCGACCCGACCCCGCACGAGTTCCGCCACTCCTACGTCACCCACCTGCGCGCCGCCGGCATCGACGACGCCGACCTCGCCCTGGTCGCCGGCCACACGGTCGAGACGATGATCTCCGTCTACACCCACCCCCTCGCAGCGCAGCCACGACGCGATTCGCCAGGTGATCGGCTGAGGCCCTCCTACCGGATTGCGCACAAGCAATTCTCAGCGAGGAAACCGAGCCTCTCAAGCCGGGGTACCCGGTGGGCTCCGGCGATCACCGTGGAGGGAACCCCTCGACTTCTTGTCGTCCGACCGAGTGCCGGAGTACCGATCTCATAACTGACATCCTCACCAGCGCGCTGTTTTCCACCACGAGTCACTCGAGGCGCTGGCTACATTTCGGCTACATCGCCCAGCCGGAAACCGTGAGAATCTCGATGTCCAGAGCCAAATTCGCTCCAAATGTCCCCTGGCCTTTCAAGCCGAAGGTCGCGAGTTCGATTCTCGTCGGGCGCATTCCGAAACCGTATCCGCCGTCGCAGACCGCCGCTGGGTCTGAGCGGTTCGGGTCCCGTTCTAACCTTCAGCCCCGTTGGTCTTTTCTAATTTCCAGTTCCGCTTCGATTCCCTTCAACACGAGCTGCAGGCCCCTTTTGAAGCGCTCAATCGAGGCCCGCGAGCGAAAGTAGTCCGGCAGCGAGGAGAGCTCCGGGGTCTCTTGTAACTCGCTCTGCGGAATCGAGTCCTGCAGCTCCCCTCCAGGAGGGCGATTTGCCGTGCGGTGTGCGTTGCCGACCAGGTAGTCATTGACCGTCCCTGCGACGAACCACAACTCGCTGGGTTCCAGGCCGAGAGGCTCGAGGGCTTCGACGTACTGCTTGGCTGATCTGACGGCGTTTGGCCCAAGGCGTCGGTACTGGATAGGGGCGATCGCCACCAGCCACGGATGCGCCACCAACATGA
Organism: uncultured Solirubrobacterales bacterium; assembly: GCA_963732225.1. GTDB lineage: Bacteria > Actinomycetota > Thermoleophilia > Solirubrobacterales > 70-9 > VRUE01. Next base: position 950 of record CAVSYR010000004.1, on the reverse strand, counting down.
CGTACACCCGTCTTGACAGGAGGGTCAACGCCTCGCGCCACTCGCCCGGCATCGGCCCCTCGATCAAGCTCTCCCCCGAGACCTTCTCGGCCATCGCCGCCAGCAGGTCGTCCTTGTTCTCGAAGTGGTCGTAGAGGCTCATCGCCCTAGCATCGAGCTCCGCGGCGACGCGGCGAATGAGACCCGCCGGCAGGCCTTCGGAGTCCGCGATCCGAATCGCCGCTTCGACGATCGCCTCGGCCCTCAGCCCGCCGCGCCCTTTCGAGGGTCGCGACCCTCGACCGCGCGAGCCGTCCGCTGCCGCCGTCGCGGACCGGCCGTTTCCCTGCCGCCCCGGGGGCGATTTCTCCCTCACGTCTGAAATCTACTCACCTCTCCACTCGGTTTGGCGCGGCCGCCTGTCGGTGCACTGACTGAGGACCGCTAACCGCCTGTAAAGCGAAGTGCTACAGTGTAGCGGCAGCAGTTCAGGGAAAAGCAGTTCAGGGAAACGGGGAACAACGTGGACGAGACTGTGGCAGTGGCTGATCGACCCGCCGAGGGCCTTGAGCGCCGGCGCTTGATCCAAGTCCTCAGCGATCTCTCCAACGAGGGCTGCACTGAGGCGCCCGCTCAGCACCGGCAGGCGGAGACGCTCGCTTCGGACTCGCGGCTCGATCAGGACGAGCAACTCGTGACCGAGCTGAGAGCAGGCCTCGCAAGGCTGGCGGGGCTGCAACCGGGAGAGCCAGTTGAGCCTCTCGCCCTGCAAGGGGCGCTCGAAGGAGCGGAGTTCGTCGTCCGCAGCGACATCCTCTCGGGTCAGAGTGCGCGGCTTCCACAGCGGCTGCCGAGTTTCGTATTCCTCGTCCTGCTGCCACTGCTCGGCAAGCCCGAGGCGCTGCGCGCAGCCGATCGGGCGGCGCGACTGCTCGACCGCACCTAACCGGCCGGCCTGAAGCGCAGCGCGA
>CAVSYR010000003.1:0-225320 GCA_963732225.1 uncultured Solirubrobacterales bacterium | reverse complement strand
ACGAAATCCGACTGCGGCGTCGGATTTCGGCTCTATAGAGTCCGGCCTCGTGCCTACGCATGACGTACTCGTGATCGGCGCCGGCCTGGCCGGACAAAGAGCAGCACTGGCGGCGGCCGAGGAGGGTGTCTCGGTCGGCATCGTCAGCAAGGTCCACCCGGTCCGCTCGCACTCCAACGCGGCCCAGGGTGGGATCAACGCGGCGCTCAACCCCGGTGACTCCTGGGAGTCGCACGCCTTCGACACGATCAAGGGCTCCGATTACCTCAGCGACCAGGACGCGGTCGAGATCATGTGCCGCGAGGCGCCGGAGGAGATCCTCCACCTCGAGCACCTCGGCGTCACCTTCCACCGCAACGAGGAAGGCAAGCTCGGCACCCGCGCCTTCGGTGGCGCCTCCGCCGCCCGCACTTATTACGTCGCCGACATCACCGGCCAGGCGATCATGCACGTGCTCTACGAGCAGCTGATGAAGCACTCCGAGCAGGTTGCCCGCTACGAGGAGTGGTTCTGCACGGCGCTGGCGCTTGACGACGACGGTGAGTGCTGCGGCGTCGTCACCCGCAACATCGCCGACGGCTCGATGGAGCTCTTCCAAGCGAAGTCGGTGATCCTCGCCAACGGCGGCAACGGCCAGGTCTGGAAGCCGACCACCAACGCCCTGATCTGCACCGGCGACGGCATCGCGCAGGCTTACCGCGCCGGGGCGAAGCTGATGGACATGGAGATGATCCAGTACCACCCGACGACGCTGGCGGGCAAGGGCTTTCTGATCACCGAGGGCGCCCGCGGCGAGGGCGCCCACCTGCTCAACAAGAACGGCGAACGCTTCATGGAGCGCTACGCGCCGAACAAGATGGAGCTGGCCTCGCGCGACGTCGTCTCCCGCGCCGAGCAGACCGAGATCAACGAGGGCCGCGGCTTCGACGACGGAACCGTCGCCCTCGACATCACCGTGGTACCGAAGAAGCGCGTGCACGAGGCGCTGCGCGAGATCGTCCTCGTCGGCAAGGACTTCGCCGGGGTTGACATCACCAAGGAACCGATCCACATCAAGCCGGGCAACCACTACACGATGGGCGGAGTCAAGACCGACGTCGACGGCCGCACCGATATCCCCGGCCTCTACGCCGCCGGCGAGGTCGCCTGCGTCTCGGTCCACGGCGGCAACCGGCTCGGCGCCAACTCGCTGCTCGACACGCTGATCTTCGGCCGCCGCTCCGGCGCCGACGCCGCCGCCCGCGCCAAGCGCACCGAGGGCTCACGGCCCTCGAAAGCGGTGCTCGAGGCAGAGCAGGCGACGATCGACGCGATCTCCGCCCGCGAGAGGGGCTCCGGTCGCCGCGTCTCGGAGATCAAGTTCGACCTCGGCACGGTGATGGACGCCAAGGTCGCCGTTTTCCGCGACGAGGCCGGCATCACCGAGGCGCTGGAGAAGGTGCGCCAGCTCAAGGAGGAGGCAAAGACCGCCTACATCGACGACAAGGGCTCAGTCTTCAACCAGGACCTGCTGGGCGCGATCGAGCTCGGCTACATGCTCGACAACGCCGAGTGCACCTGCGTCGCCGCGCTGGAGCGCAAGGAGAGCCGCGGCGCCCAGTACAGGACGGACTTCCCGGAGCGCAATGATGAGGAGTGGCTCAAGCACATCGACTTGCAGCTCAACGACGACGGTCCCGAGATCTCCTACTCCGAGGTGACGATCACCCAGTGGGAACCGCAAGAGAGGACTTACTAGATGGCTGAGTACACGCTCAAAGTCCGCCGCTACCTACCCGAGTCTGGCGAAGGCGCCTACTGGGAGGAGTTCAAGGTCGAGCTCGATCCCTCGCTCTCCGTCCTCGACGGCCTGCTGCAGGCCAAGGATCGCGACGACGGCTCGCTCTCGGTGCGCTGCTCCTGCCGTGCCGCGATCTGCGGCTCCTGCGGGATGAAGGTCAATGGCCAGTCCACCCTCGGCTGCAAGACCCAGGTCGGCGAGGCCCTGGAGATGGCCGAGCGCAAAGCCAGCGTCAGCCCCAGCGCCGACGGTGGCACGCCGCCGATCGTGATCGAGCCGATGGGCAACATGCCCGTGATCAAGGACCTGATCACCGACATGGAGTCGACCCACTGGACCAAGATCCGCCGCGTCACCCCCTGGCTCCTCCCCCACGGCGAGGCGCCCGAGCGCGAGTACGTGGTCGAGCCCGAGTCGATGATCGACATCACCCAGTCGATGGCCTGCATCCAGTGCGGTGCCTGCGTCTCCTCCTGCCTCTCGATGGAAGCCGACCCCGAGTTCATCGGCCCAGCGGCGCTGGCCAAGGCCTACCGCTTCGTCGGTGACCCGCGCGACGCCGAGACCAAGGAGCGCCTCCACGACCTCGCCCACGACCCGCACGGGATCTACGACTGCACCCACTGCTTCAGCTGCATCGACGCCTGCCCCAAGGGCGTGGCGCCGATGGACCAGATCATGCGCCTGCGCCGCAAAGCCGGCGAAGAGGGAATCGACGACGACCCCAACAACGGCCACAGCCACGAGGAGGCGTTCGTCAAGATCATCGAGAAGAAGGGCACGCTCGACGAGGCGCTGCTGGTCCAGGAGTCCTACGCGCCCGGCGTCAAGGGCAAGCTCAAACCCTCGATGGGCGCGATCAAGGGCCTGATCGAGTCGCTGCCGACGGTGCTGCGCGCGATCAAGACCGGCAAGGCCCGCTCAGCCCACAAGGTGATCCCCGGCCTCCACCCGAAGCTGCCCGGTGGCGCCCAGGACGAGGTCAAGGCGATCTACAAGCACGCCGAGGAGCACCGCGAGGAATTCAACATCTACATCGCCGGAGAAGACGAGGACTTCGTCGAACCGGAGCCCGATGAGCCGACCGAGGAGACCCTCACGGCAGAGGCGGCCGCGGCCGCGGAAAGCGAGGAGTCGTGAGCGAGCAGATCAAGGTCGCCTACTGGCCCGGCTGCGTCTCGCGCGGCTTCACCACCGAGCTGCACGGCTCGATGGCGATCGCCGCCCAGAAGCTCGGCATCGAGCTGGTCGAACTCGACCGCGCCAACTGCTGCGGCGCCGGCGTCATCGCCGAGCACAACCAGGAGCTTGCCGACACGCTCAACGCCCGCACCTTCGCCCTCGCCCAGCAGACCGGGCTCTCGATGATGAACATCTGCTCGACCTGCCAGGGCGCGCAATCCGAGTGCCAGCAGCGCCTCGACGCCGACTCCTCCTACCGCTCCCACATCAACGAGGTGCTGAGCGGCCAGGGCCTCGCCTACGAGAAGGGCAAGGACGGCTTCACCAACAAGAACTTCCTCTGGCTGCTGGTCGAGGACTACGGCCTCGACCGCCTCGCCGAGAAGGTGACGCGCCCGCTCAGCGGCCTGCGCGTCGGCCCCTTCTACGGCTGCTACGTGGTCCGTCCCAAGGAGCGGCTCGGCTACGACGAGTTCCCCGACCGCGACATTTACCTGGAGAAGGTGATCGAGGCGCTCGGCGGCGAGGTCGTCGAGTACGACGGCGCCCGCAAGTGCTGCGGCTTCCCGGTGATCACGATGAACCGCGACACCTCGCTGCGCCAGGCCGGCACCCACGTCGGCGACGCGCTCGATGCCGGCGCCGACTGCCTGGTCACCCCCTGCCCCCTCTGCCACCTCAACCTCGACATGCAGCAGCCCGAGGCGGCCAAGGTGGTCAACAGGGACCTGGGCCTGGCGGTCTTGCATCTCCCCCAGCTCGTCTCGCTGGCCCTCGGCGCTTCGCCGAAGGAACTGGGCATGAGCAAGCACATCGCTTCGACCAAGTGGGTCGAAGAGCGGCTTACCGCCGGCGTCGCGGCCTGAGCCGCGACGCCGGCGCCAGCCAATGCGTTATTCGCCGGCGATGTAGAGCGGTTCTTCCGCCCCCCTCGCGCCAATCGTCATTTCGGCGCTCTCGCCGAGAACGATCGGGCAGGATCCTTCTGGCCCTTCGACGAGTTTCCAGCCCCCTTTCGTCGCCAGCACCGTCGGGGTGCCGTTGAAGACGGCGCCTTCGACGAAGCCCACGTAGACGCATACGGTTCCACCTTCAGACCCAATCTGGACCCGCAACAGTGGTGCCCCTTCCGACTTCCCTACGAGAAAGCTGCCCTGCGGTGCTTCAGCTTGGTGGTATTCGAAGACAGAGGTGTCGAACGGTGGGTTTTCCAGCCCGACGGTGGCCGGCACTTCTTCTTCTGGCAGATTGGCCGAGCAGCCGAAGAACTGGAGTTCGAAGAGACCGCCGCCTTCACTGTGGCCGTCTTCTTTGAAGAGTCCGGAGAATCGGCCTTCAGGGCATTCGATTTTGAGTTTCGGTTCCGAAAACGAGGCGAACGTGGCGACGGTTTTCGGCAGAATTTTGCCGATGACTTTGCTGCCGGTGTAGTGGGCGCCGGGAGGGCACCTGAGGACGCCTTTTTTGTTCGGTTCCGGAGCTTCCGTGCAAAGCACCGTGCCGGTACCTCCGCCTTCTTCTTCTTCGCCTTCTTTTTCTTCTTCTTCGCCTTCTTCACTTCCGTTGATGTGGGCAATCGCCGCCGCCGCGGCTTTGGCGATAGGGACAGGCAGATCCCTGTAGCCGATATGCCTGACCGCGGCCTGACCGCCTTCGCCGGTAACGAACGCGAGGTAGTCGTGGACGGTCGTTGCAGCCGCTTCGCTGAAGCGATTGGTGGCCGCGATGTCCCAGGTGAGGGTGCAGATCGGGTAAGCGTTTTTTGCTGTTTCGCCGATCAAGGGATCAGATCCGTAGACCTGCGACCAGTCGACGTCGACCCCGCTTTCCCAGCCCGTCGGCCGGGTGTATTTGGCGGCGCCGCAATTGGCGTCACCTTCGCCGGTTTCCGGACTGGAGTATTTGACGCCGTTGTTGACGTTGATGATCTGTTTCGGTGCCCAGAGCTGGGCTTCCGGCAAGCTGCCGTAGGTGATCGTCCCCGCCGCTTCGGCGACGTAGTGGAGCGGCCCGAACTCGCCTTCGGAGCCTGGCCCGGAGACAGTCGTCACGTGACCTTCCCCGGCTAGGCACTGCGCGTTGCTGGGCCATTGGACGTTCGGTGGGCTTTCGCCGCCGAACGGTGCCTGCAGCTGCGCCCAGGTGCGTTTTTCTTTGCCGGTGCACGACAGCGGCGAAGGGTTGATCTGGTTGAGGAAATGCTTGAACTGATAGGTGGTGCCGGCGCTTTCGTCGCGGACGATCCGCGTGATCGCCTGATCGCAGTCGCCACCGAGACTCGAGTCAGAGGCGGTGGCAATCTGGCGCCAATTGGCGATTTCGCCGCTGAACACCCGCTGCAGCTGGTTGGCGGTGATTCGCGGCACCGTGCACGGCGGGTGGGCGGGAAGCGCAGGTGGGTGGGCGGCGATCGCGATCGCGGTCTGGGTTACCGGGACGACGGCGACGTCGCTTGCCAGCGCGGCTTTCATCTTTGCCAGCATCGTCCCCGTTTCGCCGACGGGGCCGGAAGGGGCAATGTCCGTAGCGAGAAAGCGGAAGGGGAAGCCAAATTCTTTTTCGTGCAAAACCCCGTCTTCAGCACCCCAGGTACGCAGGGCGGCTGGGCTGCTGAGCGGAACGTAGGACACCCCAGGGGTGCCGCCGCTGCCCTGGCTGCCATTACAGGCAAGCGGGTCCGAGGAGCTGTTGAACCCGACTTTGCCGTCCGAGTCCCACACCGCTTGGGCGCGAGTCTGGAGAAAGGCGCCGAGACCCGTGGCTTTGGTGCCCGAGCACTGTTCGCCGAGCGCCGCGGCGCTGGACACATTGATGGCGCCAAAAGCAACGGCGAAAAGAGCGCAGGCCACATAAGCGCCGCGCCAGCGGACCAGACTGGCCCGCCTCTTGGTTAAGCGAATCATGGTTCTCCCTTTGTAGAAAGCGCGGCCAGTCGCCGCGCGATTGTCGCCCCTGCCGGGGCGAGTTCCTTATCAATCAGGGAAAATCTATGAAGTTGCGCCGACGCCTCGCTGCCCGGCGAGTCAGTGGGTGGCGCGGAGGATGCTGAGGACGATTGAGGCGATGCTCACTGCGACCGTGGCGGCAGAGAGGCCGTGCATGATCAGGCGCAGGATGAAGTCGCGGCGTTCCCATTCCTTGCGCTCGATCCGATCGATGCGGTCCTCGAGGCGGTTGATTCTGGCTTCCTCCCAGGCCTCCATGTCCTGCTCAATCTAGCAGACAAAAGATTGCATCCCGGAGGCGGGTGCCGGCTGGTTTCAGAATCGAATCGCGATGATCGCGCCGCCGAACGCGGCCAGGATGCTCGCGAGCGTGATGATCATCGCGTTCTGGAGTCGGTCGAAGCGGTCGTCCATGCGATGTTGCAGCGCATCAACCTTGGCCGAGAGGTGGTCGAGGCGGTCGTCGTTCCAGTTGGCTCTTGCCTGCTCCATTGCAGAGAGGCTAGCGGACAAAATGTTACGTGTGGCGCGCGGAAGTGTGCTGGACAAATGGTCTAGCCGGGACGGTCGAGGCCGACGCGGCGGGCCAGCCATTTGGCGCCAACGGTGTCGGTGAGGCCGTGGGCGACGATCGAGCAGATGATCGCGATTGCGGCGATGTCGAAGATCAGGTTGCTGTCGGTGACGTCGGACTTGAGCACGAAGAGGGCGAAGAGCATCGAGGCGACGCCCTTGGGGCCGAACCAGGCCATGAAGAGCTTCTGCGGGCGCGGGATGCCGGTTTTGACGAAGGAGATCAGCACCGCCAGCGGCCTCGCCACGATCAGGGCGAAGACGACGAAGAGGATCAGTGGCGGGATGCTGTGGTGGAAGCCGGTGGCGACGATCAGGGCGCCGAAGACGAAGAAGGTCAGTACCTGCAGGATCGCGCTGGCATTCTCGGCGAACTCGACGAAGCCCTCGGGCACGTCGCGCTCAGTTGCCGCCATCGCGATGCCGCAGACGAAGGCCGCGATCAACCCGTTGCCGATCGTCACTTCAGCGAGGCCGAAGGCAAAGAGGGCGATACCGACCGCGTAGATCCCCTCGTAGCGCGCGGTCATGCCGCCGCCGGGAAGGTGGTGGTGGAGGCGGCCGCCGAGGGTGCCGAGGCCGACGCCGACGGCGGCACCGAAGAGCGCCTCGCCGACCAGCTTCGCCGCTTCGCCGCCCGGATCGCCGCCGGGGCCGGCGAGGACGAGGAAGAAGAGGACGAAGGGCAGGGCGAGGCCGTCGTTGAGGCCGGACTCGAGGTTGAGCGTGTGGCGGACCGAAGCCGGCACGATCCGCGAGGTGACCACGGCCGAGGTGACGACCGGATCGGTTGGCGAGAGCACGGCTGCCAGCAGCAGCGCCTCGGCCCAGCTCAGGTCGGGGAAAAGCGCCTTCGCCACCAGCCCCAGCAGCGCCATCGTGATCGGCATCGCGATCGCCAGCGCCCGCGCCACCGGGCTCCAATGCCGCTGCAGCAGCTCGCGCTCGACGAACATCCCGTCGGAGAAGAGGGTGAGGATCAGCGCCAGCTCGACCAGCTGCACGATCGACTCCGATTTCGGGTCGATATCGACGACGCCGAGCGCCGCGAGTAGCACCCCCAGCGCCACCGAGAGCACTGAGGCCGAGAGCACGGTCCCCTTCATCACTCCCGAGAGCGCCGCGACCAGGGTCAGCAGCCCACCGAAGATCAGCACTCCGTCGCCGAAGCTGATGCCCATCAGGGACTATTCGCCGCTGTTCAGCAGGTTCCGCTCGATCAGCAGCTCTGCCACCTGTACCGCGTTGGTGGCGGCTCCCTTGCGCAGGTTGTCGCCGGCGAGCCAGAGGTTGAGGGTGCGCTCCTGGTCGGGATCGCGGCGGATGCGGCCGACGAGGACGTCGTCGCGGCCGGCGGCGTCGAGCGCCATCGGGTACTTGCCGTTGGCGGGGTCGTCGACGACGATCACGCCGGGCGCCTCGGCGAGCAGGGCGCGGCAGTCGTCGGGCGAGAGGTCCTCACGGGTGCGCACGTTGATCGACTCCGAGTGGCCGCTGATCACCGGCACGCGGGCGCAGGTGGCGGAGATCGCCACCTCATCGCCGAAGCCGAGGATCTTGCGGGTCTCGGCCATCACCTTGCGCTCCTCGGTGGTGTAGTCGTCGCCGTCCTTGAAGACCTCGACCTGGGGCAGCACGTTGAAGGCGATCTGGTGCGGGTAGATCTGCGGCGGCGGCACCGCTTCGCCCGCCAGCGAGGCCCGCGACTGGGCGAGCAGCTCCTCGATCGCCCGCTGACCGGTGCCGGAGACCGCCTGGTAACTGGAGACGACGAGGCGCTCGAGGCCGACCGCGCGGTGGATCGGCGCCAGCGCCATCATCATCACCATCGTCGTGCAGTTCGGGTTGGCGACGATCCCTTTGTGACCTGCCGCGGCGTCGGGATTGACCCCGGCGACGACCAGCGGCACCTCGTCATACATGCGCCAGTAGCTGGTGTTGTCGACGACGACCGCCCCGGCCTCGACCAACTGCGGCGCCCACTCGGCGCTGACCGAGCCGCCGGCGGAGGAGAGGACGACGTCGAGGCCCTGGATCGTCTCCGGGCTCAGCGTCTGGCAATGCAGCAGCTTGTCGCCCCACTCGATCTCGCGGCCGGCGGAGCGCTGGGAAGCGAAGGGGACCACCTCGGCGGCGGGGAAATCGCGTTCGGCGAGGATCTCGAGGATGGTCGAGCCGACCGCGCCGGTCGCGCCCAAGACCCCGACTCTGTAACCGTCGCCCGTCATCTCATCTGACCGGCCGCTTCAGGTACCGACCGTGGGACGGTGCTCGGCGCCTTCGGGGTCTTCCGCCCGCACCGCGTCCGCACCGAGCTCGAAGGCCTGGTGCAGGGCGCGCACCGCCTCGGGCACCTGCCCGGCGGAGATCACGCACGAGATCTTGATCGGCGAGGTGGAGATCATCTCGATGTTGATCTCCTCGCGACCGAGCACCTCGAAGACCTTGGCGGCGACGCCGGGGTGCGAGCGCATGCCGGCGCCGATGATCGAGACCTTGCCGATCTGATCGTCGGTGCGGATCCCCTCGCTGACATCACCGAGCGCCGCCAGCGTGTCGGTGGCGGTGGTCAGCTCGGCGCGATCGATCGTGAAGGAGAGGTCGGCGAGCTCGTCATCGCCAACCGGCTCGTTCTGGATGATCACGTCGACGTTGATCCCCGCCTCGGCCAGGGCGTTGAAGATTTCGCCGGCAACGCCGGGCTCGTCGCGGATCCCGACCAGGGTGACCCGCGCCTCGTCGACGGAGTGGGTGATGGCTGTGACGAAAGGCTGCTCCATGGTCTCCTGCTCGGTCTCGTCCTCGCTGACGACGAGGGTACCGGGACCGTCCTCGAAGCTGCTGCGGCAGTGGATCCGCACGCCGTGGTTGCGGGCGTACTCGACCGAGCGCAACTGCAGCACGCGAGCGCCCGAGGCTGCCATCTCCAGTGTCTCCTCGAAGGTCGCAACCGGGATCTTGCGGGCGTCGGGGACGATCCGCGGGTCGGCGCTGAAGACGCCGGCGACGTCGGTGTAGATCTCGCAGACGTCGGCATCGAGCGCCGCCGCCAGGGCAACCGCGGTGGTGTCGGAGCCGCCCCGGCCCAGCGTGGTGACGTCATGGTTCGTGGTCGAAACCCCTTGGAAGCCGGCGACGAGGACGATCTGGTCCTCCTCCAGCGCTTCCTGAATGCGATCTGCACGAACGTCGATGATCCGCGCCCTGGTGTGCGAGGAATCGGTGACGATGCCAGCCTGCGAGCCGGTCAGCGAGATCGCCTTGTGGCCCATGTCGTGGATCGCCATCGCGCAGAGCGCGCAGGAGATGCGCTCGCCGGTGGAGAGCAGCATGTCCATCTCGCGCGGCTCCGGACGCGCCGAGATCTCCAGCGCCTGGGCGACCAGCTCGTCGGTCGTCTTGCCCCGTGCAGAGAGCACGGCAACCGCGCGGTTGCCGGCCTCACGGGCGGCGACGATGCGGCGGGCGGCGCGCTTGATCTGCTCGGCGCCGGCCACCGAGCTGCCGCCGAACTTCATCACCACCGTTTTCGAGTTGCCTTCGGGCATAGAAAGCTGAGGATAGGTGGTCCTAAAGCCAGGCGTCCTCAAAACCGATGGATTCCCCAACGTGGAGCCAAGCACGACCGAAATGCCGATGCTGCTGCCCGCTGGCGAGGGCGCCAGCCGCGACGAACGCCTCGTCGTCGCCAGCCGCATCTCCTCCTTGCTCGCCCGCGCGCACAGCGTCGCCGACGTCGCCACGATCGCCGTGCGCGAGCTGCACGAGTCCTTCGACTACTACCTCGCCGTCGTCCAGCGCCTCGACGGCGATGGCTCGCTGCGGGTCGTCGCCGGGGCAGGACCGCTGGCCGAGGAGGTCGAGGACTTCCTCGCCGTCGAGCAGCCGGTCGAGATCGGCGTCAACGGGCGCGTTGCCCGCAGCGGTGAGCCGGCGATGGTCAACGACACCCGGCTCGACTCCGACTATCTACACCGCAATCCCCGCACCGACCCCGGCTCGGAGCTCTCGCTGCCGATTCGCGTCGCCGGCACGGTCTGGGGCGTGCTCAACCTCGAGCAGGAGGAACCGGGTGCCTTCACCGGCAACGACCTGCTGCTCGGCCACATCGTCGCCGGCCAGCTCGGCTCGGCGATCTACCGCTGCCAGCTGGTCGACGAGCTCGAGGGCGCCTTCCTGACCACGCTCGGCGTGCTCGCCGACGCGGTCGAGCTGCAGGACGCCTACACCGCCGACCACGCCAACGAGGTCGCCGATCTGGCCGTGCAGGTGGGCAAGCGCATGGGCATCGCCGGCCCGGAGCTCGAGCGCCTGCGCTACGGGGCACTGCTGCACGACGTCGGCAAGATCGGCGTGCCGGGCGAGCTGCTGCGCAAGGCCGGGCCGCTGAGCGCCGCAGAGCGTGAGCAGATGGACACCCACACCGCGATCGGCGCCCGCATGCTCGAGCGCATCCCCTTCCTCGCCCCGGTCGCGCCACTGGTCCGCTCCGCCCACGAGCGGGTCGACGGCGGCGGCTATCCCGATGGGCTCGTCGGCGAGCAGATTCCCCGCGGGGCGATGATCATCGCCACCTGCGACGCCTACCACGCGATGACCTCTGACCGCTCCTACCGGCAGGCGATGCCGCAGGACGGAGCGGTCGCAGAGTTGCTCGCCGGAGCCGGCACGCAGTTCGATGCAGCCGTGGTCAGCGCCCTGATCGACGAGCTCGACCGGGGCCCCGACTGATATCTTGAGTTAGTTGATCAACTTAGAAAGAGACTAACCGTGGTCACGATCATCCTCGCAATCGCAATCTTCTGGCTCGCCCTCTCGATTGCCGCCGGCCTACTGTTCGTCCGGGCGGCGACGCTTCATAAGCGAAGCGAAGCGCTCGCAGACGAGGCCGAGCAGGGGCCCCAGCTTCAGCTCGCGCCCACGCCACCGCTGGGCCACGAGCACGTGGCCTAGCGAACCCTCCCGACTGCGCTACTCGCCGCCGGCGCCGCCGAGATTGCCGAGCATCGCGTGCTCGGCCATGCGGATCAGCCCCAGCGCCATGTGCGGCCGCATGTCGCTGGTGCGAACGCGGACGTGCGAGCCGTGCGGGCCGATCACCTCGACGATCGTGCAGACGTCGCCGATCTGGCAGTCCTCGCCGTAGTCGGCTTCCAGCGCCTCCATCTGGGCGGTCACTACCTGACCCATCTTGCTCTGGTCGATCGGCATGGGTCTAGGAGACTACAGGCGCGCAGCAGGCCGGCTCACTCTGAATGAAACGTGACGCCAATCACTTTTCAAGATATATCGGCGTGATATATCTTGACCTGTGGACCTCAGCCCCACCGCTTACGTCATCCTCGGCATGGTCAGCCGCGAGGCGCGGTCGGGCTACGAGATCAAGGCCGCGGTCGACGGCTCCACCCGCTTCTTCTGGGCGGCCAGCTACGGGCAGATCTACCCCGAGCTGAAGCGGCTCTCGGAGGCCGGTTTGGTCGAGGGAGTCGATGCGCCTCGCGGTGAGCGCAAGCGCACGGTTTACGCGATCACGGACGCGGGCATGGTGGCGCTCACGGATTGGCTGCGCCAGCCGCCGCAGACTTCTGAGATGCGCGAAGAAGGCCTGCTGAAGCTCTTCTTCGCCGATGTCCTGCCGCGGGAGGACGCGCTGGCGACCCTGCGGGCGATGCGCGGGCACCGCCGCGAACTGGCGGCGCGGCTGCGCGGCATGGAACCGAAGACCTTGGAGAAGGACCCCTTCTCGCTGATGGTGCTGCAGGGGGGAATCGAGTTCAACGAGTGGTTCGCAGACTGGTGCGAGCGCATGGAGGAACGCCTCCACGCCGCCGCCCAGGCCGAAAGGAGCAGCTGATGTTTGACGCCCTCGCCCGCCTCGCCGACGGCAAGGCCCGCCGTGTCGGTCTCTTCGCGATCGTTTTCTTCGTCCTCGCCGCCGCGATCGGCGGCGGCGTCGCCAGCCGCCTCGACCCCTACGGCGCCGACGACCCCGCCACCGAGACGGTCGAAGCGCGGGAACGGCTGCACGATGCCGGGCTGAAGATCCCGGCCGTGTTCGCGATTGTCAGGAACGCCCCGGTCGCGGCTCCCTCCTCGCGGGCCCGGGTCGAGGCGCTCGAGCGCAGCCTGCGCCACCGCCCCGACGTCAGCTCGGTCACCGGCTACTACGACACCCACTCCCCCGTCTTCGTCTCGCACGATCGCCGCTCCTCCTACTTCACGGTCACGCTGAAGACCTTCGACGACAAGAAGTGGCAGGAAACGGGCGCTGACATCGCCGACCAGCTCTCCCAAAAGCCCGGGGTGCTCGTCGGCGGCGCCGCGGTCGCCCAGGAGCAGGTCAACAAGCAGGTCGAGAAAGACCTGCGGATGGCCGAGATGCTCGCCTTCCCGCTGCTCTTCCTGCTCTCCTTCCTCTTCTTCCGCAGCCTCGTCGCCTCGGCGCTGCCGCTGATGATCGGCGGCCTGGCGATCGTCGGCACCTTCCTCATCCTGCGCATCGCCAGCGAGTTCGGCTCGATCTCGATCTTCGCCCTCAACCTGACCACGGCGCTGGGGCTGGGGCTGGCAATCGACTACAGCCTCTTCATCGTCTCCCGCTACCGCGAGGAGATCGCCAAGGACGGACCTGGGCTGGCGGCGATGCGCCGCGTCCTGGCTACGGCCGGCCGCACGGTCTTCTTCTCTTCGCTGACCGTCGCCGCCGCGCTCGCCTCGCTGCTCGTCTTCCCCCAGCGCTTCCTCTACTCGATGGGCCTGGGCGGCGCCCTCGTGACCCTCTTCGCGGCGCTGATCTCGCTCACCGTGCTGCCGGCGGTGTTGACCCTGCTCGGCAACCGGGTCAACGCGCTCTCACCACGCTTCCTGCAGCGCCGCGCCGAGGCCGACACGCGACCCGATGAGAGTGGCTTCTGGTATCGCCTCTCGCGCTTCGTCATGCGCCGCCCGGTGCCGGTGGCGACGCTCAGCGCCGCCCTGCTGATCGTCATGGGCATCCCCTTCTTCAACATCAAGTTCGACACCGTCGACCCGACCGTGCTGCCAACCTCGGCCAGCGCCCGCCAGGCCTACGACGCGGTCAGCAGCGAATTCCCGCCCTACCGCGAAACGCCAATCTGGGTCGACGTCGAAGGCGGCGGGCCACAAGCGGCGGTGCGGTTCGCCGCCCAGGTCCGCCGGGTGCCGGGCGTCGCCGAAGTCAACCCGCCGCTGCGGCTCAAAGGGGGCGTGACGGGCCTGCAGGTGGTCTCGAGCCATCCCTTTGTATCCGAGGCCAGCCAGACGACGGTGAAACAGATCCGCGACCTGCAGCCACCGCCGGGGACGACGGCGCTGGTCGGCGGCGCGACCGCCGACTTCGTCGACCTGCAGTCGAGCCTCGCCAGCCACCTGCCGATCGTGCTCGGGATCATCATCGCGGCGACGCTGACGATCCTCTTCCTGATGACCGGCTCGGTGATCCTGCCGATCAAGTCGCTGCTGATGAACTTCCTCAACCTCAGCGCCGTCTTCGGCCTGCTGGTGCTGATCTTCCAGGACGGCCGCTTCGAGGGTTTCCTCAACTACTCGAGCCCGGGCGCGATCGAGCAGACGATGCCGATCCTGCTCTTCGCCGTCGCCTTCGGCCTCTCCACCGACTACGCCGTCTTCCTGCTCTCGCGGATCAAGGAGGCGCGTGACAACGGCGCCTCGGACTCCGAGTGCGTCGCGATCGGGCTCGAGCGCACCGGGCGCATCGTCACCGCTGCGGCACTGCTCTTCGCCGTCGCGATGTTCGCCTTCGCCACCTCGCAGATCATCTTCATCAAGGAGAACGGCGTCGGCACCGCCCTCGCCGTCCTGATCGACGCCAGCATCGTCCGCGCCCTGCTCGTGCCCTCGCTGATGGAGCTGCTCGGCAAATGGAACTGGTGGGCACCGAAACCGCTGCGCCGCCTGCACGAACGGTTCGGGATCAGCGAGTCCGGCCTGAACGAGCCGGAGCCGGGTAAGGCCTAGGCCCGGTGTTTGAGCCAATCGGCAAGGATGCGCGGGTCGCCGTGCACCCGTTCGACCTCGACACCGCAATCCAGGACCTCGGCGACGGTCGCTTCGGGGCCGAGATGAGCGAGCGCTGGTGGGTCGAGCGCGGCCCCAACGGCGGCTACGTGGCGGCGGTCATCCTGCGGGCGATCCAGGCCGCGGCGGCGCTCGAGCGGGCGCCGCGCTCGCTCACGGTTCAGTTCCCCCGTGCGCCGCTCGCCGGCCCGGTGGAGATCACGGTGAGAACCGAGCGCGAGGGCCGCACCGTCAGCTTCCTCTCGGCGCGGATGGAGCAGCAGGGCAAGCTGCAGGCGACAGCGCTGGCGGTGCTCGCCGACGACCTCGACGCAAGCGGTTTCGCGGAGCTGCAAATGCCCGATGTCAAGCCTCCAGAGGAGCTGTACTCACCCGATCCGGCACGAGTCTCGGGCATGCCGACGATGTTCCAGAACTACAGCGTGCGGCCGGCCCTGGGCGAGGAGGCCTTCTCCGGTGGCGCCCCCTACAGCGGCCTCTGGATCCGTGCCCGCGAGCCCCGCCTGCTCGATGCACCGCTGGCCGCGGCGATCCTTGACGCTTGGTTCCCGGCGCCGTTCATCCGACTCGAGCGGCCGGTGCCGGCGCCGACAATCGACTACACCGTGCACTTCCGCGCCCCCCTGCCCGAGCCCGGCGCTTCGGCCGAGGACCCCTACCTGGCTATCTTCCGCTCCGGCCTCGCTCGCGGGGGCTTCTTTGAGGAAGACGGGGAGCTTTGGAGCCAGGACGGGAACTTGCTGGCGCAGTCGCGTCAGTTGGCGCTTCTTCTGAGTTGAAGATGGTGCTGTCGAAAGCGGTCAGCACCGGTTCGGCGGCGTAGCCCGGCGGTGGCGTGACTTCGAGCAGTTCGCCGACGCTGAGCAGGAAGGAGAAGTGGTTGTAGTAGGCGGTTTCGTTGACGCTGCCGGGGGCGACGAAGGGCGAGAGCAGCAGCATTCCCACCCGACCTCCGCCACCATTTTCTTTCACCGGGCCGGTGGAGACCGGCGCCGCTTCCGGAGCGGGCAGGTTCGGGTATTCGGGGGTGCCGCAGCAGGCGCTGGTGTCGGGTTCGGGCAGATCCTGGCGCGCCTGGGCCGAGGTGATCGCGATCAGGCCTGATGTTTTGTAGGCGGGCGAGGCTTCGATTTCCCCGATCACCGTTTCGAGCCAGGGCTGGGTCGCGGCCAGGCCGGCGGGAGCGCCGGGTTCACACGGAGTTTCGCTGCCGTCGTGACAGGCGCTGGGCACGATGTATGAGAAGGACGGTGTGCGGGTTTCCTTCTTCAGATCGGCGCTGAGCTGTTCGAGGCCGACATTTCGTTCGGCGCATTCGGGGCTGTCGATGATCGAGTGGAAGTAGACGAAGGGGTTGCGCCAGGTCTCGTAGGGATCGCCTGGCCGCGGCGCCTGCGCCGGGTCGACTTCGCCCAGCCCGGGATGCCGGCAGCTGGTCGGCTCCCCCGCCTGACCGTTGCCGATTCCCTCGACGTAGGCCTTCCAGCTCTTTTTCGCCGCCACCAGCTGTCCCGGCAGCGTTTCGGTTTCGGCGGGATAGATGCAACCTTCGCCCTCGGCCTGACCCGTCGTCGCGCTCAGCGTCGGGACGGCGAACTCCTTGTATTCCGGACAGTTCGCCGCCGTGGCCGGGTTGGGACCCTGACCGCTGAGGAGGGCGATCTCGTTGGCCAGATCGCCGCTCGTCACCGCGTAGTAGTTGGAGAGCAGCTCGCCTTTTTCCGGCAGGGTTTTCGAGATGTAGGTCGCGGTCGAGCTCGGGCCGTAGGTTTCTTCGAAGCCGTGGTCGGCGAGCACGATCACAAAGACGTGCTGGACTGGGGGTAGGCCGGGTTCTTCGGGCAGTTCGGGAGGGAGTTTTTTCTTCGGCGGAGCGGCGGCCGTTTCTTCGGGCGCTTCGGCTTCCGGGAGAACTTCGGCGGCCGCAGGAGGCGCTTCGGCCACGGCAACCGGTTCAGTTGCTTCCGCTGCCGGTTCTGGCGCCGGTTCCGCGGGCGGCGGCGGTTCGGCTTCGGTGTAGAGAACGATCGGGGCGATGCCGGCGCTCTGCGCGGCCGGGCCGGTCAGGCCCCCGAGCAAGACGCCGAAGCCCAGCACGGTCAGCACCGCGATCGCGGCGCTGCGCGGCGCCGGCATGTAGCTCGACCGGACTGCCTCCTCTTCCGCCTCCTGCGGAGGAACCGCTGCGGCCTGCTCAGGCTCGCTCTCGGCCGCCGGCTCAACTATCGAGAGCCATTTGGCGATCCCTGCCGGAATCGTCCCGCGCCGCTCACCACACTCGAGGCAGTAGCGCTGATCTAGCTCGAGGCGGGCACCGCAGCTGCTGCAGCTAGGGGTGTGCCCGCGGCCCTCGTCATCGGCGGAGTTCACCACCGTTGGGAGTCTCTCCGGGGCACACAGTCAAGTTGTCACCCAGATGTAAACACCGACCACGGCTCACGCTTTTTTCACAACACCGAAACATTTCACGGTGCCATCACGAAGACGATGCGACCGTGGATCACTCAATGGTCAGTGCGGGCGGCGAGCAGTGCCCTTCCTGCGGAATGACTGTCGCCGCCGACCAGCGCTACTGCCTGCATTGCGGGCAGCGCTGTGGCGAGCCGCGCCTGCCCTTCATGAACGCGGTCACCTTCATGGACGCGATGCGGACTCCCTCTGAAGCGCTGGCCGCCCCCACCCCACCGCAACCGCGCCGGCGGCGGATCTCGCCCAACGCGGCCCTGATCGCCGGCGTCGGCACCCTGCTGCTGGCGATGGGCGTCGGCGTGTTGATCGGGCATTCCGGAAATCAGACCGTCGCGACCAATGCCGCGGCCCCGGCTCAGGTGATCACCGTTCACGGCGGCGGCGAAGCCGAAGCGAGCAGTGCCGGCAAACAGGCGAGCACGAGTGGCAAAAGCAGTAAAGGCGGCAAGAAAGCCAATGCAAGCGCCAAGAAGAAGGCAGAAACAGGACAGGGGGCGGAAGAAGTGCTGAAGCCAAGCGCCGGGGTGAAGCTGCCGCCGGCAACCGCCCAACCGGGCAGCAAGTGCGAAAGCGGCGCCGCCGGCTGCAAGGGCGGCGAATTCACGGGGGAATTCTTCGGCGAATGAAACTTCCAGGCAAGCTCAACCTAAAACGCCAGAACGGCAGTGCTCCAACCCGGAGTGCCACGCCGACGGCCCCTGCGACGACCGAGCACGAGCTCACCATCGACCTCGAACGGCGCCGCGACCAGCTCGTCGCCCGCGTCGCCGAGTTGCAGTGGGACCTTGGTGGGCTGGTCTACGAAATGGCGGTGCGCAACCAGATCGAGGTCGAGGTGCTGGTCAAACGCGCCGTCGCCCTACAGGACGCCGATGCCGAACTGAGCGAGGTCGAACGGATCGTGCGCATGGAGCAGACCGGCACCGCCGGCTCCTGCACAGCCTGCGGCGCTCCCCACAGCACCGGCGCCACCTTCTGCTGGCAGTGCGGGCAACCGCTGCTCCAGCAGGTCCCCAGCGACGCGATCCTGCGCCGCTAGCTGCGGGCGTCAGCCGACCTAGCCGAAGCGGCCGGTGACGTAGTCGCGCGTGCGCGGATCCGCCGGGTGGTTGAAGATCGCCTCGGTCTCGGCGAACTCGATCAGCGTCCCGGCCGGCTCGCCGGTGCTCGCGTCGAGGCCGAAGAAGGCGGTCTCATCGGCAACGCGCGCAGCCTGCTGCATGTTGTGGGTGACGATCACGATCGTGAAGCGGCCCTTGAGGCTGTGCATCAGGTCCTCGATCGAGGCCGTGGCGATCGGATCGAGCGCCGAGGCCGGCTCGTCGAGCAGCAGCACGTCGGGCTCGATCGCAATCGCACGGGCGATGCAGAGCCGCTGCTGCTGGCCGCCGGAAAGGCCCAGGGCGCTGTCCTTGAGCCGGTCCTTAACCTCGTCCCAGAGCGCCGCGCCGCGCAGCGCTTTCTCGACCCGCTCGTCGAGGTCGTGGCGCAGGCCAAGGTTGCGCGGGGCCCAGGCGATGTTGTCGTAGATCGACTTCGGGAACGGGTTGGGCTTCTGGAAGACCATTCCGATCCGCCGCCGCACCTCGACCTGGTCAACGTTGCTCGCGTAGAGGTCATGCCCGTGGTAGAGGACCTGGCCCTCGAGCCGGAAGGCGGGCACGGAGTCGTTCATTCGGTTGAGGCTGCGGATGAAGGTTGACTTACCGCAGCCGGACGGCCCGATCAGAGCGGTGATCCTGCTGCGGGGGATCCGCATGCTGACACCGGCGAGGGCCTTCTTGGCGCCGTAGAAGACGGAGACATCGCTGACCTCGAAGACGGACTCGACGGCCACCTTCGGGCGGTAACCGTTGATCCGCCCCACAGCGTCGGGCTCGGACTGGATGCGAACCCGCGACGGTACAGGCGGCAACGGTGCATTCGGGTCGGTTGGGCGAGATTGTTCGGCGAGCAGGGTCCGTTCAGAGCTGTTCATGAGTTCATCTTTCTGAGGCTGCGGGCGTGCATCGCCCGGGCTCCGAGGCTTGCAAGGAGGATGAGGGTGATCAGTACCAGCGACATCCCCCACGCCTGGGTGATGCCTTCGGGGTTGCCTTCCTCCGACAGCGCGAAGATCCTCACCGGCACGTTGGGCATCGCTTCGGCCATGTTGAAGATCACTTCTTTGCCGTCGAACACTGAGGAGGCCAGGATCAGCGGAGCGGTCTCGCCGGCGGCGCGGGCCACGGCGAGCACAGTTGCAGTGAGGATCCCGCCGAGAGCGCTGGGCAGGATGACGGTCAGCACTGTGCGCCAGCGACTGACGCCAAGCGCATCCGCACCTTCGCGCAAATTGCCCGGAACGAGCAGCAGAACCTCCTGGGCGCCACGGGCGACCAATGGCAGCATGATGATCGCCAGCGCCACCGAGCCAGCGAAGCCCGACTGCTTGCGATGTTCGACCAGCAGGACGAAGACGAAGACACCGATGATGATCGAGGGCAGACCGTTGATCAGGTCCAGGGTCAGCTTGCTGAGGCGGATCATGCGCTCGCCCGCGAACTCGGTTAGGAAGAGCGCTGCTAGCACTCCCAAGGGCATCGCGATTACAGTCGCTACGGCGACGATCAGTGCAGTGCCGACGAGCTCCGGCGCAATCCCGGTCGGTGCCCCAGTGACGAGGAATTCGAAGCTGAGTGCATCGGCACCACGGACCACCACGGTGTAGATGACTATTGCCAGCACGCCGACGGCGAATAGGGCGGCCGCGGTCGCGCCGAACTCAGTCAGCCGGCTGAATGCCCGACGTCGGCGCAGGTTGCCAGTAGCGGTGAGCGGTGCGGTGGGATCAAAGGCCTCGGTCATTTCGTCGCCATCCGCCGATAATCGAAGCGACGACCGATCCATTGCGCGAACAGGTTGGAGATCAGCCCGATCACGAGCAGGATCACCCCGAGGTAGAGCAGCGCGGCTTTGTGCATTTCCGTTATCGCGCCGGGAAGTTGGCTCGCGATCCGCGAGGCGAGCGTGTCCCCGGTCTTGAACAGCGAGGCATTAATCGCGGCGCCAGCGCCAATGACCTGGGTGACCGCAATAGCCTCACCGAGCGCCCGGCCGAGGCCGAGCAGCGAAGCCGCGACGACGCCCGAGCCGGTCGAAGGCAGGACCACCCCGCGCACCACCTCCCAGCGCGTTGCCCCCAGCGCGCTAGCCCCATCCTGGACGTCCCGCGGGACCGCGAGAAAGAGGTCGCGCGAGATCGAGGCGATGATCGGCACGATCATGATCGTCAGGATCAGGCTGGCGGTGAAAACGCTGGCGCCCGTGGTTTCCGGCGCGCCAAAAATCGGAATGAAGCCGAGCGTGTCGTGCAGCCAGGGCTCCAAAGTGCCCTGTACGAAGGGGGCCAGAATCAGGATGCCCCAGAAGCCGAGGATGACGCTGGGGATCGCGGCCAACATCTCGACTAGGGGGCCAATTACTCCTCTCACCCCGGCCGGTGCCAGCAGGCTCAGGTAGAGGCCGATCGAGATCGCGATCGGCGCACCCATCGCAAGCGCGACGAAGGAGCTGACAATCGTCCCGAAGAGCAGCGAGCCGGCGCCGAAGACGCCGAAGTTGGGCTGCCAAGTCGTTTCGACGAGGAAACCGAGGCCGAAGGCCGAGATCGCCGGCTCTGCACCGACGACCACCTGGTACGCGATTGCCAGAATCAGCACCACACCAAGCAGCGCCGCGAAGGCGCAGACGCCGAAGAGCAGACCATCGGCGACCCGGTCGAACTGCTTGCGGCGCTGCCCGGGACGAGCCCGGCCGGTGACCTGCGGGGGCCCTGTCGCACTGGTGGCGGCGCTCATCGCGCGCAGGGTAAAGCAGTTTAAATCCGCTGCCCACCCGGCTCGGTCAAATTTTCACAGAATTGACACAACTCGAAATCTCGAAGATGTGCCTGCGTTAACCACATTTCAACAACATGGCGTCTGTTACAACTTTTAAACACAGTTCTTTTCACACGATTGAAACATATGTGCTTTCCGGTGGGACCATCCTGCGATTCGCCAGGGGACGTTCTACGGCCTGTGGCAAGCGACTTAAACGATCACAAGCCGAAAGGATTCCCTTTGATTCGCAACAGGTTGTTTGGTTTCCTCATCGCGACAGTCGGGGCGGTCGGATGCATGACGACCATCTCGACCGCCGCCGCCTCCGCAAACCTCACCGGCGCCGGTTCCACGCTGGTCGCTCCGCTAGAGGCCAACTGGGCCAACGGCTTCGAAGCCGCCGGCCACGGCAATGTCAAAGTCACCTACGGCGCGGTCGGCTCGGGTGCAGGTATCGCCCAGATCACCGCTCGGACCGTCGACTTCGGCGCCTCCGACGCCCCGCTCACGCCCGAACAGGCCGCTGCCTGCAACGGCTGTGTGCAGATCCCCTGGGCCCTCAGCGCCACGGGCCTCGGCTTCAGCATTCCGGGAGTGAAGAAACTGAACCTGACGGGTTCGATCCTCGCCGGCATCTACTTCGGCAAGATCACCAACTGGAACGACCCGAAGATCAAGAAAATCAACCCGAAAGCCAAACTGCCCAACCTGGCAATCACGCCGGTGTACCGCAGCGATGGCTCGGGTGACACCTACGCCTTCACCAACTACCTCTCCAAGGTCAGCAAGTCCTGGAAGAACGAAGTCGGCTACTCGACCTCGGTTGGATTCACCCACGGCGTCGGCGCCAAAGGCAACTCGGGCATCACCAACGTGGTCTCCACCACGCCCGGGGCAATCGGCTACATCTCGGCGTCCTACCTGATCGCAGCGGGACTTCCCGTGGTCGCGGTCAAGAACGAAGCCGGCAACTACGAGTACCCGAACCTGAAGAACATCGAAAACGCTGCTGAAATGGTGAAGAAGGTTCCGCCCAGCAACGAACTTCACATTGTCAATCCCCCGAAGAAGTTCAGCAAGGCCTACCCGATCTCGACCTTCACCTACGCGATCGTTCCGCATAACGGTCCGCAGAAGGAATTGGTCGCTCAATTCATCAACTACGCGATCACCGTCGGCAAGAAATACGGCCCGGCGCTCGACTTTGCGCCGATGCCGAAGGTGGTCATCTCGGCCGCGAAAGCATCGATCGCGTCACTCTAGAAACACCTGCAGCGGCGGAGGCGCCGCGGCAACCAACCGGCATGGGGCCTACGGGCCCTGTGCCGGTTTTTTTGTGCCCTAGCTAGGCGAAGGCCTGGGCGGCGCGGCGGCGGAGGTCGGCGTTGAGCATCCCCGTGACCTCGCTCGGGCTGTCGCCGGCGGAGGGGATCGCATCGCCGATCAGGCCGCTGGCGCGGAAGCCAAAAAGCGGAGCATCGACGCCGAGATCGCGAATCTGGCGGACCAGCTTGACCGCGCCAGCAGTGTCGGCACGGGGGCCGCAGAGCACGATCGCGGTCGCGTCGAGGGCGCGCAGGGCGCGCTCCAGCCGCTCGTCGCCGAGCTCGTTGGAGAGCATCAGGACGCGGAAGCCGGCGCGGCGCAGGGTCAGGTCGAGCGCCTGGGCGTGGACCGCCTCGGCATCGGAGCCGCGGCTGGAATCAAGTAGCAGGATGCCGGCCGGGCGCGAGGCGGCTGAGGCGAGGCGGCGGGCGCCGTGCAGCCAACCGGTCGCCCAGCGCGAGGCGAACTCGAGCTCGGCCTCGCGATCGGGGTCAACGGCAAGGCGGTCGATCGCGGGCAGCAGCAGCTCCTCGACCGTGCGCTCCAACGGGCGCAGCGCCAGGCTCTCCTCGACCGCGCGGTCAGCGGCGTCCTCGTCAAAGCTCTGCAGGGCGGCGAGCAGGCTGTCGTCACTGGCCGGTGCGGACTGGCGCTGGCGTGTCAACTCGATCGCCGAAGAGATGTTGCCGGTCTGGGCGAGGGCGTCGCGCAGGGTCTGCAGCTCGACCAGCTCGTAGTTGCGGTGGTTGCCCACGGTGCGCTTGGGCGTGGGAAAGCCGTAGCGGCGCTCCCAACTACGCAAGGTATTGGGGCTGACTCCGAGAACTTCGGCGGCGGCGTTTGTTCGTATTCCAGGCATTAGGTGGTCCTCGGGGCTATTCCCCGGGTATCGGCATCCTCCCACCGAAAATCCAGGTTTACGCAAGTTATGGACAGATTTGCGAAATCTGTCAGCGATCTTGCAAGGCGCCGACGCCTACCGGCTGGCCCACCGCACGGGCTCGCCACATCGCCTCGTCGGCCTTGCGCAGCAGTTCCTCGGCGTCATTGCCGTGCTCGGGGCAGGCGACAACGCCAGCGGAGATGGAGATCTTCAGCCCCCCCGCGGCCTCGAGTTCGTCGAGCATGCGCAGCAAGCGCTCGGTCATCTGCACCCCCCCGACCGTCGACTGGTTGGGGGCCAGCACGCAGAGTCCGTTCTCCTCGAGCCGGAAGGCCTCATCGACCAGGCGGACGCTGTCGCGCAGACCAGCGCCGACGACGGCGAGAATTGTCTCCTTGTCGTCGCTCTCACGGGCGCCGGGGCCGTCGACGTCGAAGACGACGAGGCTGAAGGGGTGCTCGTAGCGCTTGTTCTCTTCGATCAGCTGATCGAGGCGGCGGCGCATGTGGCCGGGCTGGAAGAGACTCGCGTGAACCTCGGCCTGTGGCCGGGGGGCGGGTACGACCGGCTGGGCCTCGCGGACAGCCGCAACCGCCGTCGCGGTCACCGAGCCAAACTCCTCGGCCAGTTTCTGCGCCGCTTCCACAAAGGCCTCACGGGCAACTTGACCAATCGGCGAATCCCCGCTTGCTGCGTCCCTTGTCGGAGCCTGAGTCGTCACCAGAAGACCTTCTCGAAAGCAACGGACGGCAGGACCGTGAAATCTCGCTATTTGCGCACCGACAGATGTCTAGTCAGTTTGTCCGCGACCGCAATGTTTTGTCACGGCCCCAATGGACGAAAATTGAACCCCGTCTAGTCGAGGCTGCGGCGGCCGGCGAAGGCCTTGCCCAGCGTCACCTCGTCGGCGTGCTCGAGGTCGGCGCCAACCGGCAGGCCGCTGGCGAGGCGAGTGACCGAGACCTGGTCGCGCAGGCGCTCGGCGATGTGCAGCGCGGTCGCCTCGCCGGTGGTCGTCGGGTTGGTGGCGAGGACGACCTCCTGGACCCCACCGTTGCCGACCCGGCGCAGCAGCTCGGCGATCTTCAGGTCCTCGGCGTCGATCCCGTCGATTGGGGAAAGGGCACCGCCGAGCACGTGGTAGAGGCCACGGTACTCGTGGGTGCGCTCGATCGGGATCACGTCGGCGGGCTCCTCGACCACGCAGATCGTCGTCCGGTCGCGATTGGGATCGGCGCAGATCCGGCAGCGGGGGCCCTCGGCGAGGTTGAAGCACTCCTCACAGAGCCCGACCTTCTCCTTCACCTCGGTGATCGCCGCCGAGAGCGCCGCGGCCTCTTCGTCGGGAGCGCGGAGGATGTGGAAGGCGAGCCGCTGCGCCGTGCGCTGGCCGATCCCCGGCAGTCGCGAGAGCTCGGCGACGAGGCGCGCCAGTGGCGCCGGTCCCTCGGCGCTCACATTCCGGGGAGGCCGCCAAGGCCTCCGGTGATCCCGCCCATTTTCGACTCGGCCAGCTGCTGCGCGGCGCGCAGGCCCTCATTGACCGCCGCCTGCACCATCTCGGCGAGCATCTCGGCGTCCTCGGGGTCGATCGCCTCCGGGTCGATGACGATCTCGCGCAGGGTCAGGTCGCCGCCCATCTTGACTTTGACCATGCCGCCCCCGGCGCTGGCCTCGACCACCTCGTCCTTGAGCGACTCCTGCGCCTGCAGCATCTCGTCCTGCATCTTCTGCGCTTGTTTCATCAGCGCATTTACGTCAAAGCCACCACCGGGTCCACCCCTAGCCATCAGCCGACCTCCTCCGCGTCGAACTCGCTCTTCAGCTTCTCCACCAGCGCATCGTGATCGATCTCGCGGTCGGAGTCCTGTGACTCTTCCTCGGGCGCGGCCGGCTCGTCCTCGAGCAGTACGTAAGTGGGACGCAACCTCTCCCCCAACACATCCTCGATTACGTCCGCCATCAACTCCCGCTTCTCCGACGTCTCCGCCTTGCGCTTGTTGAACGTCAGCTCGGCCGGGAACCCGACCTTGAGGCCCTCCTCGGCGTCCAACGACACGGGACGGGCCCCGTCGAAAGTTGCGGCCAAAGCAGGACTAGTCTCGCGGAGCTTGTCCAGGACGGAAGGCCAGGTGTTGACGATCTGCTCGAGGTCCAACTGGCCCGCGGGTCCTGTCACGGCAGGGGACCCCCCACCCCTTCCGGTCGCTAAAGCGTCCTCAGGGGTGGTCCCCCCTACCGCGCCACCCGCAGGAGCCGCGTCCTCGTCAGACGGCTCAGTCTCGGCGTCCCTGAATCTCTCCACTGGGTCGGGCTGCTCGGAGCTCTCGACAGCGGACTCGGGCTGGGCCGGTTCGGAGGTGTTCGTCGAAGTCCCGGATTCTTCAGAGCTGATCGTCGGCGCCTCGGGCTCGTTGGAGCTACCTGCTGACGCCTCGGGCGTGGGCTCGTCAATAGGTGGCGTCTCTGCCGGGGGTGGCGTCGTAGGGGGTACCGCCCCTGAGGACGCTTTAGCGACCGGAGGGGGCGGTGGGTCCCCTGCGGCGACAGGACCCGCGGCCCGAGGCGTAATCGTCCCTTGCTCGAGTCTCTCTATACGCCTCAGTAGACCCTCCATCGAGGGGTCAAGATCTGGTCGGGCTGCCTTCAAGAGTGCGATCTCAACGGCCATGCGCGCATCGTCTCCCTCGCGCACCGAGGTCAGCGCGTTCGCCAGCTCATCGATGGTGCGAACAAGGGTGGCTGCGCCGATCGCGTTGGCTTGGGCACTCAATCGCTCGGCGTCAGTTGCCGTCACTACAAAGGTGTTGGGCACCTCGCCGACCGTCTGGGTGACCAGGAGGTGGCGCAGGTGGGCGAGCAGGTCGCGGGCGAACTGGGCGGGGTCGCGGCCGGAGCGGGCCATCTTCTCGACCCCGAGCAGGACCCCCTTGGGGTCCTCGGCGATCACCGCGTCGACCGCGTCGAAGAGCAGCTCGGCATCGGCGGCCCCGAGCAGCTCCAGCACGTCTTCGAGCATGACCTGGTTGCCGCCGAAGGCGACCAGCTGGTCGAGGGTGCCGAGCGCGTCGCGGAAGCTGCCCGAGGCGGAGCGGGCGATCATCGCCACGGCGGCGTCCTCGGCCTCGATCTGCTCGGCCGCGGCAACGCGGTTCAGCACCTCGGAGATCTGCTCCAGCGAGGGGCGCTGGAAGTCGAAGCGCTGGCAGCGGTCGGCAATCGTCGGCATCACCTTGTGCGCCTCGGTGGTGGCGAGGACGAAGACGGTGTTGGGCGGCGGCTCCTCGAGCGTCTTGAGGAAGGCGTTCCAGGCCTCCTTGGTCAGCATGTGCGCCTCGTCGAGGATGTACACCTTCCAGCGGCCGCCGGTGGGCGCGTAGGCGACGCGCTCGCGCAGATCGCGCACGTCGTCGACCGAGCGGTTGGAGGCGGCGTCCATCTCGATCACGTCGATCGAGGAGCCGGCGGCGATCGTCGTGCACGATTCGCATTCGCCACAGGGCGTCACCGTCGGACCGCCGCGCTCGCAGTTGAGCGAGCGGGCGAGGATCTTCGCCATCGAGGTCTTGCCGGTTCCGCGCGAGCCGACGAAGAGGTAGGCGTGGTGGACCTTGCCCTGCTCGACCGCGTTGCGCAGGGTGCGCACGACGTGCTGCTGGCCCACCACCTCGTCGAACGAACCGGGGCGGTGGCGGCGATAAAGAGAGATCGAGTCGCTGGACGGCGGCACCGCAGCCAGTGTATCCGCGAGCGATCGGCGGCCCGACCATAGGTGCAACGCGTTGTGGTCCTATGAGGGGAACAAAGCGTTGCACCTCCGTGGAGCGGGCACCGATACCGTGCGCCGGTGCCGCAGCGGGCCCGCAACTGGCTGATTCCCCTCGCCTGGATTGGTGCCGTCGGCGCTGCCCTGCTGATCCTCTTCCCGACGGGCTTCCCCAATTACGACACGATCTACGCACTCGTCTGGGGACGCGAACTGGCGCACGGGGTTAGCCCTGACTACGGCGCCGCCCTGCCCCCCACGCCCCACCCACTCGCCGACCTGCTCGGCGCCGTGACGACGCCGCTTGGCGACGGCGCGATCACCGTGACGATGATCGTCGCCTACCTTTCACTCGGCCTGGTCGGCTACCTCGTCTACCGCCTCGGCTCCCTCTGGTTTGACCGCCCGATCGGCGCCGTCGCCGCGCTGATCGTCCTAACCCGTGCTCCCTTCCTCTCCAACGGCCTGCGCGCCTACGTCGACGTCCCCTACATCGCCCTGGTCCTGGGGGCACTAGTCATAGAGAGCAGGAAGCCCCGCGCCGGCTGGCCGGTCCTGACCCTGCTCGCCTTTGCGGGCCTGCTGCGTCCTGAGGCCTGGGGGTTCTCGCTCGCGTATCTGGCCTATCTAGCGCTGTGGCCCGAGCGCTTCCCGGACGGTCCCGAAGGGGAGACGAGGATGCCCCTCGAACGGGCGGATACTCAAAGTGCCGGCCTAATTAGGCCGGCACTTGGACGGGCGAGGGGCATCCTCGTCTCCCCTCGCGGCCTGGGCCTGGTTGCCCTCGCCCTGGCCGCGCCCATCCTCTGGCTGCTGTTCGACGGGATCACCACCGGCAACTTCCTCTACTCCCTGACCGGTACCCAGGAAACCGTCGACACACTGAAGCGCCATACGGGTCCGGTCGACCTCATCCTCTGGGGCCCTCGCGCTCTCGGCGAAGTGATGCAGTGGCCCGGCATGGTCGGCGCTGCCGGCGGCATAGTGCTCGGCTTCGCGTTCTTGCGCCGCCGCTCGACGCTGGGCATCGCCGCAGTGGTGCTCGCGCTCGCCGCCTTCGCCCTGCTCGCCGCCGCCGGTCTGGCGATCATCGCCCGCTACACGATGCTCGGCGGCGCGATCCTGGCGATCTTCGTCGCCGTCGGCCTGCTCGGCTGGCGCTTGCTCGACGCCGGCCACCCTTGGCGCCGTCGCTGGCAGATCTTCGCCGGCCTCGTCGTGCTGATGTTCGTGCTCTGGCTGCCCAACCAGTGGGACCTCGACTCGACCGTCCACAGCGACCTCGCCGACCAAGGCAAGATCGAGCGCGACCTCAGCGACCTCGCCGATTCGGGCGCCTTCGCCGAGCCCCTCTGCGGAAAGGTGGCGGTGCCGAATCACCGCGCGATCCCCCGGCTTGCCTTCAACCTCGACGTCAAGCCGACCCAGATCGTCAGCGCCAGCGAGGAGCAGGTGCCCGGCCGGGGCTACTTCCTCAAGCCGGCCAGCCCCTTCGTGATCCACAACTTCATCCTCGATCCCAACGATCCGACTCGCTTCAAGCTCACGGTGCCACACCGCTTCGAAAAGGTCGCGAGCAACGATTCCTGGGTCCTCTATAAGCACTGCTGAGCGCTGTAGGCTGGCGCCGCAATGGCCGGCGGGTTCAAGCGTTCGGGGCTCTTCGGCCTGATCGGCGTGGTCGTGGTGGCGATCGCCGTCGCCGTGATCGCCTCGACCGCCGGCAACGAAGCGAACCCGAAGGGAACGCTGGCGTTGATCTTCGGCGTGATCGCCGTCTTCGTGGTGATCCTCTTCGTCCTGCAGCGATCAGACCTCGAGCGGGTCGCCGGAGGCGATGCCAAGGCGGCGCAGCGGGCCGTCGCTGAAGGCGGCGGGCGGATTGAGAACCCGACGACCATGGGCGAACAGGAGCTCTGGGCGGGGCTGGCGGTGAAACCGATCGACAACGAGGCGATCAAGGCGCGTGCGCAGATGTGGGACGCCGGTCGCCGCAGCCTGCGGCTGGGGATGATCGTGACGCTGCTGATCTTCCTCACAGTCCCCTCGATCTACCTCTTCGAAAGCTTCCTACCGCTGCTGATCGGCGGGCCGCTGATCGTGATCGCGGCGCTCTACGGCAGCTTCCGCGCCCTCGCCCCCGGCGGCGAGATGGACAGCGCCTACGACAAGGTCGGGCTGGCGATGGCACCGCTCGGCCTCGAGGTTACGGAGCGACCCAAGGTCAGTATTGAGACGCGCGAAGCGACGACGGGCCGAGTTGGGCCGAAGATCCACGGCGCCCTGGTGCTGAGCGGCGAGCGGCACGGGCGGCAAGTCTCCGTCTGGCTTGGCGACAAAACCAGTGAGGTGAGCGTGCGGGAGATCTGCGGGGAGTACGCGGCAAGCTCCAAGCAAGTGAAAGTCGAGAGTGGCCCGGCAGGGATCACCGTCGCCCGCAAGGGCGGCAAGCCGGCCGACTGGCTCTGCGACCTCTGGCTCGCCGAGCGCCTCGCCGACGCCGCCTGAGCGGACTCCTCAGCCCGCGTGCTCGACTCTTTCGACCGCGGCGTGGGTCGCCGAGGCGAGTTCGGGATCGGCGAGTTCGATGCCAGCCGGCAGCTCGACGTGGAGGTCACTGGAGGGGTCGACGCGGACACGCAGGCGCCCGGCGCCGC
Organism: uncultured Solirubrobacterales bacterium; assembly: GCA_963732225.1. Taxonomy (GTDB): domain Bacteria; phylum Actinomycetota; class Thermoleophilia; order Solirubrobacterales; family 70-9; genus VRUE01. Next base: position 195,818 of record CAVSYR010000003.1, on the reverse strand, counting down.
GTGAGCCGAGCACGTGGCCGCCGCGGCTGCGGTCCTCACTGATGAAGTGGAGGTGGTAGCCGCTGACCTCGATCCCCTCGGCGTAGGCGGGAAAGCGGAAGCCGAGCATCGTTCCGGTGACGTCGGCGAGCTCGAAGACGTGCTGTTCGGCGACAACCTCTGTCAGCGGCCGGTATGGCGGGCTCTGGCGCGGCACCGAGCGGGCGCGGACCAGCTCGAAGCGCCCGTCGATGCGGATCGCGCAGGAGACGGCGTCGACCGGGATCAATCGGTCGAGCTCGGCGAGCAACTCATCGTGCTCCAGCGGGCCTTCGATCTCCGTGTCGAGTGAGGGCGTGAAGCTGGTCACAACCGCGAACGGCGTCTTCGTCTCGGCGGCGACCGCGGCGACGTTCCCGTCGACATCGGCGCGATAGAAGCGGCCATCGAGGGCGATCATCTCGCCGTCGAGCCCGTCCAGCGTCCCCAGCCCCAGGTCGCCGTGCTCGGCCAGCTCGGCGAAGGAGAGGTCGCCCTCGTAGGCGCCCTCGAGTAGGGCCGCAATAGTCGAGGCCTGGAAGAGCACGTGCGGTTCCCGCCCGGCGTGCAGTTCCTCCTCGCGCAGCGTCTCCACATGCAGCGATTTGATCCAGCGCTCGTCCAGCACGCCGCCAGTCTCCCATCCGGGCAGGTCTCTGACTTTGCGGCGCGATACGGACCCATAAGCTCAGACGCGCAATGCTGAGACGAGCCACCGAGACGACGCCGAGGCGCGTCGCCCTGCTGGTCTCGGCGGTGGTGCTGGTGCTATTGGGCAGCGCCGCGATCGCCCACTACGCGCTCGGCCAGTTCGACGACTTTGGCGAGGCGCTCTGGTCGGCAGTCCTGCACGTGCTCGATCCGTCCAGCCTGCACGACGACAGCGACGCCGCCGAAAGGACGATCGGGCTGCTTCAGGTGATCGTCGGCTTGGTCCTGCTCGTCGGCCTGCTCTTCACCTTCGTCGCCGAGGTGGTCTCCAACTCACTGGAACGGCTCGGCCAGTCCGACCGGCCGGTCCGCTGCCGCGACCACCTGCTCGTCATCGGCGGCGTCGACTTCGCCTCGCTGGCGGCCTCGGCCGCCTCCGAGTCCCAGCTCGAGACCGAGCTGAGCCGGCTCGTCGTGCTGGCGCCCGAGTCCGCCCGCGACTCGCGGGCACAGATCCTCGACGACCTCGAAGAGGCCGCGGGCAGCGACCTCAAGATCGACCTGATCTTCGGCGACACCGCTGGCGACTCGGGCTTCGAGCTGGCCGGGGCCGAGCGAGCGCGAGCGATCCTGCTGATGCCATCGACCAGCGGGCCGATCGCCGCCGAGGCTGCGGACGTCGAGGTGACGCAGGCGGGCCTCGCCCTGCTCGACTACCTCAAGGAGCAGGAGGCGAGCCCGCTGGTGCGCCTGCTCTTCCGCCGCGGCCGCAACGTCGACGCCAGCTGGGAGCTCTTCCCGCCCGAGTGGGACGCGGTGGTCGGCGACCGCACCGTCTCCGCCGTGCTGCGGCTGGCGATCACGCGGCCACCGGCACTCGAGAAGCTGCCCGGCTGGGTCGCCGAGCACGGCGCCGTCGAGCCGTTCACCAGGCTCGTCGACGCCGCCTGGAAGGCCTCGGTCAGGGCGGAGGGACCGCTGCGGCTGACGATCGTCGGCTGCGGAATCAACGCACCGGCACTGATGGAGGATCTCGCCGAAGTCGGCCCGGAGACATTTGCGGTGACGATGATCGCGCCGCGCGAGGCCTTCGACCGCTACCTCGGCAGCGCCGAACCTTCTGGGGTGAAGATCCACTTCGTCGAGGCGAGGACGACCGAAACCGATCACCTGCCGCGCAGCCTGATCGAGTCGCGACCGCACATGGTCATCGTCACCCCGAGCCCGGGGAGCTGGGACCAGCGCGCCTCCGACGCCAGCGCCACGCTCTCGGTCCTGCACGTCCTGCGCACCGCCGGCGGCCGCGACCTGCCGGTGCTGGCCGAGATGTTCCTCTCCGAGTCGGCGCGGCGCCTGCCCAACGACCCCCGCCTGCTCGCCGTCTCCACCCTGCGTTCGATCTCCACCGCGGTCGCGCTCAGCCTCTTCGACTCCGAGCGCGCCGCCGAGCTGGAACGCCAGCTCGCCGCCGGCGCCGCCGATCATTGAGAATCGACGCATGGCGGCGATAGAGCTCCGCGGCGTGGTCAAGCGCTTCGGCCCGATCACAGCAGTTGATGGACTCGACCTCGAGGTGCCCACCGGCATCTGCCTCGGCCTGCTCGGGCCCAACGGCGCCGGCAAGTCGACGACGATGCGGCTGCTGACCGGACAGGCGATCGCCGACGAGGGCGAGCTGCGCGTGCTCGGCCACGAGTTGCCCGGCGACGCCAAGGCGGCGCGGGCCGAGATGGGTGTGGTGCCGCAGCTCGACAACCTCGACGTCGACGTCACGGTCGAAGACAACCTCGCCGTCTTCGCCCGCCTCTACCGGGTGCCCGACGTCGGCGCCGCGGTCGACAAAGCGCTCGACCTGGCGCGCCTGCGCGAGCGCCGCGGCGACGCGGTCGACGAGCTCTCCGGCGGCATGCGCCGGCGCCTGCTGCTCGCCCGCGGCCTCGTTCACGAGCCGAAGCTGATCCTGCTCGACGAGCCGACGGTAGGCCTCGACCCGCAGATCCGCACCGAGCTCTGGACCTTGATCGACAACCTGCGCTCGCGCGGCACGACGATCCTGATGTCGACCCACTACATCGAGGAGGCCGAGCGCCTCGCCGACGAGGTCGCCGTGGTCAACAAGGGGAAAGTGATCGCCCGCGCGACGCCGGCCGAGCTGATCGAGATGCACGCGGGCACTCATACCGCCGAGGTCTACGGCCCGCCCGAAAGGCTGACCGAAGTGCGGGCGATCGCCGAGGAGCAGGGCCTGCCGGTGCGGCCCGCCGGTCCCGCGATCGCGATCGTCGGCTCCGAGCGCGCGACCGACGGCGCCGTGCCCGAGGACGCGGTGATCCGCGCCGCCTCGCTCGAGGACGTCTTCGTGCTGCTGACCGGATCGGAGGCGGAATGAGTGCGACGCTGAAAAAGAGGGGGAATTCGCTGTGAGCAACGGGACCGCTACCGCCAAGCTGCGGCGGCTGGAACCGGCGGCGATCGCCGGGATCATGAGCCGCGAGGTCGCCAACTTCCGCACCTACTGGAAGGGGACGACCTTCTCCAGCATCCTCGAACCGATCGTCTACCTGCTCGCCTTCGGCCTCGGGCTGAGCGCGACGCTGGTCGACGAAGTCAACGGCGTCCCCTACATCCAATTCGTCGGCACCGGCATGGTCGCCACCGCGGTGATCTTCTCCAGCGCCCTGCCGGCGATGTTCGGCACCTTCGTCAAGCACCGCTTCCAGAACACCTACGACGCGATCCTCGCCGCGCCGGTCGACGTCGAGGAGCTGGTCACCGCCGAGATGCTCTGGATCGCCCTGCGCTCCGGCACCTACGGCTGCGTGCCGCTGCTGGTCACGATCGGCTTCGGCCTCGACCCGGCCTGGGGCATGCTGCTGGTGCCGTTCTTCTGCTTCGCCACCGCGCTCGGCTTCGCCGGCTTCGGCATCGCGATGGCGGCGACCGTGGCCAAGATCGACCAGTTCAACTACGTCACCGCGCTCTGCATCACCCCGCTCTTCCTCGTCGCCGGCACCTTCTTCCCGATCGAAGGCCTGCCCGAGGGCTTCCAGGTCATCGCCCAGCTCAACCCCCTGCACCAGCTGGTCGAACTGGTCCGCGGCGGCGCCTTCGGCTTCGAGGCGGTGGACATCGCCCGCTTCGCCTTCCTCGTCGGCTTCGCCCTGCTGACCTGGCGCATCGCGATCAACCGCATGCAGAACCGGCTGATCGATTGAATGAAGCGAGAGTTGACCCACCTGGAGTGTGGTCAACTCTCGCTTGAAGAAAATGGACCGTGCGCCCCGTCCTCCGAAACGAAGTCACCGGGCGTGTCCGTCGTGGTTGGCTCGAGCCGGGCTCACCTGCGGCACCCGCGGCTTCCGCTTAAGGCTGCTTCCTTCCGGACCTGACCTGGTTCGCGTGCCTACGTCGCGCAGGACCCGGCCGTCAACACCTTCCGCGACGCACTGACCCCGACGGCCAGCCCCTCGGAACGGGATTCGGCCCCGCTAAAGCGGATTGCGGATTACAGGGCACCGCTGGTTCCCCGCCTAGCACGGTCCATGGCCATCGTATCCACTTAGCGCCGGATCAGCTTGCGACTCTTGTAGACGGTCGCGGTGGTCTTGCCGGCGTGGACCTTCTGGCGCACGAGCAGCCGCTTGCGCGCGCTGACTTTTTTGCGCGCCGACGGCTTCACCCGCAGGACGACCAGCTTGGCCTTGCCGGGCCGCAGCCGCACCGTCTGCTTCAGCGTCGCCGGCCGGTGCTTGTTGAGCAGTCCCTGCGCCGTGGTCCGGCAAACGTGTCCGACCTTGCGCGGACAGCCGACCCGGACGAGCAGCCGCTTGCCGCCGCCACTCACCACGGCGTTTCCAGGGGTCGCCTGGCGCAGCAGTTCCAGCAGTCGCTGTTCACTCAGCGGTCCGGAGTTGCCGCCTTTGCCTTTTTTGCCTTTGCCGCTGCTGCCACCGCCATTGCCTTTGCCACCGTTGCCCCCGTCCGAGGCGCTGAGCACGACGTTGTCGTAATCGGCGTTGCCGGTGACCAGCACAGCGGTCCCCGTCGTGTAGCTGCTGGTGATCTGGATGCGGTATTCGTGACCGGGGGTGAGGCCCGTGGGGTCAATCGAGCCACGCGAGACACCGGTCCAAGAGTTGGCGCCGGCAAGGGTCGTCGGCGCGATCAGGGTCAATGCCTCTCCCCCTTCGCTGACGTCGATCAAGCGCACGCTGTATTCGGCTGAGTTACCGGCCACCGCGAGCAGCTGGTCGACGCTGGCGCGGCGGTCGAGGCTGACGCCGATTGCGGTCGCTTCCCCACCGGCAGCGCCGGAGTAGGTGAAGCCGGGGCTTTCCCAGACGCCCTTCGTTGTGCCACCGACCGCACTCACGCCGACGACGCCGGTGAAGGCGCTGCGGATGAAGCCGCCAGCGTCGGCGCCGCCCGTGTCCTGATAGCTGTTGGCGACGCTGGCGCAGATCAGCGGCGGCAGGCAGATGCCTTCGGTACCGGAGGAGGAGGTCCAGCCGGCGGCGCTACCGCTGAAGCCTCGGGAGGCGGCGGCCGGTGGGTACTTACTGACCGCCGCACCGGCTGCGGCTGCAAACGCCAGCGCCAGGATGGCAAGGGTTGCCGCCGCGCTCGTAAAGGCGATACGGCGGGACAGTGACGAATGCATCGGGTCCTCCTCATTAGCTTGATTCACCCCCAGTGGGTGATTACCAAGTTTTGAGTACCCAATGAGATCGATACCCCTCCGCCCGTGGACAAACGTAGGATCGGCGCCACGTGATCGACGTCGACAGCTCCTCCTTCTTCTTCATCGTCTTGGTCGCGGCGATCGCCGCGACGACGGTCGCGATCGTGCCCAAAGGCCTGGCGCCTCCGGTGGTGGTGCTCGAGCTGATGCTCGGGATCGTGATCGGGCCGGAAGTCCTCGGCCTCGCCCACCCATCGGACTTCATCGAATTCTTTTCCAACCTCGGGCTGGGGATGCTCTTCTACTTCGCCGGCTACGAGATCGACTTCGAACGGATCAAGGGCACCCCGATGAAGCTCGGCGCGATCGGCTGGGCGATATCGGTCCTGCTCGCCTACGGCATCGGTGGTGCGCTGGCCGCCGCCGGCATCGTCGTCTCCTTCCTCTACACCGGCTCCGCCCTGGCGACGACGGCGATCGGCACGCTGATCCCGATCCTCAAGGACAACGGCAGCCTGAAAACGCGCTTTGGCACCTTCTTGATGGCGGCCGGTGGCGCCGGCGAGTTCGGCCCGATCCTGCTGGTCACGCTCGTCCTCTCCACCTCCAGCCCCGTGCACGAGGCGGCGATCCTCGTCGGCTTCATCATTCTCGCCCTCGGCGTCGCCCTCGCCTCGGTGCGGCTGGCCTGGCGCGGCTGGCCGGCCTTCGAAAAAACCTTCGAGGCGAGCAGTCAGCTGGCGGTGCGGATCACCGTCGTCCTCGTCTTCGGCCTGGTGCTGCTAGCCAGCCAGCTCGGCCTCGATGTCCTGCTCGGCGGCTTCGTCGCCGGCATGATCACCAGGGCGGCCTTGCGCGGCCACGAGCTGCAGGTCTTCGAGTCGAAGCTGACCGCGGTCGGCTTCGGCTTCTTCGTCCCCTTCTTCTTCATCACCAGCGGCCTCGAGTTCGACCTCGCCGCCCTCGGCTCGGCGGAAGCAATCGCCAAGATGCTGCTCTTCCTCGCCCTCTTCCTCATCGTTCGCGGCACCCCCGCCCTGCTGCTCTACCGCAAGGTGCTGAGCCGCACCGAGCGCCACGCCCTCGTCTTCTTCAGCGCCACCGAGCTCCCCCTCGTCGTCGCAATCACGACGATCGCAATCGACGCCGAAAAGATGCGCCCCTCGACCGCGGCCGGCCTGGTCGGCGCCGCCATGCTCTCCACCCTGATCTTCCCCTTCATCGGCATGGCCCTGCAAAAACGAGCAATGGCCGAGCAGGACGAAGAGCCACCCCTGCCCGATCCAGTCGAGGCCCCAGCTCCAGCCTGAACCCTCGCCGGTTTTCCGGCCCAGCCGGATCCATCCAGATCTATTTGAGTAGTTTGGACCCGGATGAAGGCCAGGGAGAGCACCTTTCGCGAGCTTGTCTCACAAGACCGCCAATTCCAGGTGCCTCTCTACCAGCGCCACTATCGCTGGAACACCGAACAGCAAAATGACCTGTGGAGCGACATCCTCAGGCAATACGAGGCAAGCTCGAGTGGCTCCGCTGCGACCGCACGCCATTTCATCGGCAGCATCGTCGCGGTCGAACTCGAGCCCGATCCGGTTAAGGACTTTCGCCACTTCCGCGTCGTCGATGGTCAGCAGCGGATCACGACGCTGTCGGTGGCGCTCGCGGCACTGCGCGACGTGGCCTCAACGGAGGACCCTTCGCAGCGCAATAAGTTCAATGCCAAGTACCTCGTGAACAGCACCGAGGAGCCGGGCTCCGACCTCTGGCAGCGACTAGTACCCGGCGACGAAGACAGGTACGCCTACCGCACCGTCATCACCGATCCGGCGGATGCCGACGGCCACACGGCGATAGGAGCCGCCTACCGCTTCTTCCACGGCAAAATCGCAGCTCTACTCGAGGCTGGCTCCTTGGAGCCAAATCGGCTGGCGACTACGATCGGCGACCGGCTGTCTTTGGTCTTCGTCACCGTTGAGGAGGACGAGCGGCCCCACACTATCTTCGAGTCGATCAACGCAACCGGCACGGAGCTCTCCCAGGCGGACCTGCTGCGCAACTACCTCTTCATGGCGCTGGGAGAGCGGTCGAACATGGTCTACGACAACCACTGGCGGCCGCTCGAGAAGATGCTTGGCAACGACAGCCTGGAGGGCTTGGTACGAGACGATCTGCAGGCCCGAGGCGCGTTCGTCAACGTCAAGAAGGTCTACCGCACTCATCGGGAGCGGCTGGAGAAGATCGCCGAGGATCCCGACGTCCTCGAAGCGGAGGTCAAGAAGCTGCATCGGCGCGGTCACTACTACGGCGCCTTCCTGCGGCCGGAGGACGAGTCAGGGCCGGCCCCGGCGCTTGGCCTCACGCAGGACGAGCGCTCACACCTCGCCTTCCTGGGCGCCTGGGGCGCAAGCACGACTTACCCGTTCTTCCTGCATCTATACGACCTCGTCGACAAGGACCGGGTCTCACGCGAGGAAACCACCCGCTGCCTGGCGATGGTCGAGTCGTTCCTGGTGAGACGCCACCTTGTGGCGGTGCCGACGAACGTCCTCAACCGCCTCTTCATTCAGCTGATTAATGCCCTGCCCCAGGATGAGCCGACTGCGGACGCGCTTTGGCGTGAGCTCTCACGAGACGGCCGCTGGCCCGACGACGATGCCGTCACCAAGGGCGTCCGCGAAGTGCCTTTCTACGCCCACGGCCGCGGTCACCAGCGCAAGCTCGTCCTACAGAGGCTGGAGAGCCAGCTGCGGGCGGAGGTCCCGGTCGACTTCGACAGCGCCAGCGTCTCGATAGAGCACGTCATGCCCCAAACGCCGACCGAGGAGTGGCGCGCTCACATCGAAAGCAGCGGAGACGATCCCGAGGAGCTCTTCAAAGACTTCGGGCATACCCTTGGAAACCTCACCCTCACCGCCTGGAACTCGGAGCTTTCCCGCCATCTCCCCGACCGCAAGGCGGAGATCCTCGGCAACAGCGAGCTGCGCCTCAACGACCCGCTCAAGGAGATCTCGAAATGGGGGAGCCAGCAGATCCAGCAGCGTGCCGAGTGGCTGGCGGCAATTGCGATCGAGCTCTGGGTCCCTCCCCTCCCCGGCATCGTCACCCCAGGGGCCGGCTTCGACTGGAGCCGGATCGATAGCGCGGTTCAGGCGATCCCGGCTGGACGCTGGACCTCCTACGGCGATCTCGCATCCCTCGCCGGCACGGCCGCCCAGCCGGTCGCGACCCACGTTGCCAAGGACCCTGAGCTGACCCAGGCCTACCGAGTGCTTTCCGGTGACGGCACGATCAGCGAGGATTTCGGTTGGCCCGACCCTAAGGATCCCCGCGACCCGGTCGAGATCCTCACCGGCGAGGGTGTCGAATTCGACAAGGCCATGCGAGCCAGCCAGGCACAGCGCCTCGACCCCAACCAGCTCTCCGAGCTGATTGGCGAAGAGAACAGCAAGTAGCCAATTTTACTCGGGCGCTTCGAACATATCGGCGATGCCCGAGCCGGCGAGCGGCATCGACTCGGTTCGGGGCAGGTGGTAGGAAACGAAACGCAGGTTGCCTCCGTCCAACTCGGTGTAGAAGTAACAGACACTCTCTCCGGTGTCGGGGCTCGGCAGCAGGCGGACCAGGGGCAGAACCTCGACCACCGATTCGGCGTGCTCCCTGCGGTCGGTCAGGAAGATGGCGTCTTGCTTGAGCGGGAACACAGTCGTCACTGGCCGCTCGATAAAGGTGCTGCTGGGACCGATCAGCCGCTTCGCTTGGGGAAACCGATGGAAGTCGCCGTCGTACCCTGAGACTCCCGGCTGGATCAGCATCACCCGATCGAAGGTACGACTGGTCAGCTGGTGCAGATCCCCGAGCAACTGCTCGAGCTCGCGAACCCGCGCCGCGCACTGCGCGTCGGAGATTGCCCCGCCGTGTCCCTTCTGGCGGTTGCGAACCGTCTTCGCCTGGTCCAGCAAACTCCAGACCTCCTCATCGATCAGGCTCGTACAGAACTCGAGGTCGGCCACGCCGAGGACCGCGGTACGAGCTTCTGCTCCGACCGCGTCCAGTCCACGGCGGCCATCGCCGAGTACGTCGCGAAGGCATCTCGAAAAGATGACGCCGATCCGGACCCAGCTCCCAAAGGAAGCCCTGCGGAGAGATCCGACTCCTCCTCGAGGCGCCCACTCCAGCTCGCCCGAGCGGGCGGCGCTCAGGAGCAGGGTGGCCAGCAGAGCGGCGAAGGCCTCAAAGAAGAAGAGCAGCTTTTCGAACTTTTCCGCCGGGTCGGCGACCGCGAGGAACTGGGCGAGGATCGACGCCACCGGGAAGGGCAGGCGACGAGCCCAAGCGTCGAGATCGTCGCCGCTCCCGAGCAGCCTCTGCAACTCCTCTTCGGCGGCGCCGAGCATTCCTTGCGAGCTGTCGGAGGCAACCCGCTCGGCCCAAACCTCCAGCTCGGCTCGAGCGCCGGCAGCCTGGCGCCGCAGGCGGACGCTCCGCCGCTGCTCCTCCACCGGCGGCAGCGGGATTCGCAGTGCCTCGACGTCCGCGATCCTGGCGTGGGGGATCACGTTGCCTCCGACGGTGAGTCCGCGGGCAAGTTTGCCGGTCGAACCGTTCAGCCATTGCGCCACGTACGCCGCCTCCGCCCTCTCGGCATCGAGAGCGAGTGCCACCAGGCTGCGGGATTTGCCCTTGCCGGTCCAGTCGATCCCGAGCCGCGCCGGCCCGGTACCGGCCTCGGGGAGGTAGACGACGTTGTCAAGGCCCGGGTCTGGATCCCCCCTCTCCACCCGCAGGCGATCGACCTGCGCCAGGGACCCAAGCGTCACCAGCGAGGAATCGTCGCCGAGCAAGCTCTCCAGCTCCCGCTCCATCCGCGCCCGCTCCCAACCCCGATAGCCGTCGCGATCGACAAGCAGACCGAGCTCCATGTCGGGCCCGTCCTTGGCCGTCAAGAGGTTGCCCACGATCGTCATGCGCGGACTCTTGGGGCCCACTCGGGCGACGAACAGCTTCGGTGCCTCGGCGCGTGAGTAGATGGCGACGTGTGTCTCTATGTGAGTGGTGGGGGCAAGGCCCTCGCGCAGCGAGATCGAGGCCTCGAATCCAATCCCCATCTCGGCCAGGTACTCCCGCATCGCCAGGCCATCGCGCCGAAACAGCGAACCCTGGCCCAGGAGAAACGCCAGCCTGCCACCCGGCGAGAGCTTCTCCGCGGCCAGACAGAGCATCAGGTGCGCGACCTCGGATCGGTAGATCGCCGGGGGAACCGCTGACTCGAAGCCATCCCACTCCCCCACGGCGCGAAGCCCGATCGGGGGTGAACAGGCTATTAGGTCGAAGTCGTCCTCCAGACTGGACACCAACGTCGGCGGGAAGCCAAGCTGCCACTCGATGTCGGGGGCGAGGAATGCGCCGATGTCCCGCACGGAAACCGAGGGAGCAATCGCCGTCGTCTTCGCGGAGACGGCCTCCGATACCGCGGCAGCGACCGCCGGCGATGCAGCAAACGGATCCAGCACGCGCTCTGGTTCCAAGGCGACCGCGAGATCCGCAAAAAACCCGCCAACATGCTCCGCACGTCCGACGCCAGCCGCCCGCCCCGAGTCCTTCTCTAGCCTGACCAGGTCCCGCCAGTTGTCTGGAGCCGGCGCTGCGTGCATCTCAATGGATAGCCGAAATGGGAGGGGGCAACGCGACGAGGATGACTGACGAGCCTAGCCGCATCCCCCCTATGATTGCCCCTCTCCCGGGCGCGTAGCTCAGTGGGAGAGCGCTCGCCTCACACGCGAGAGGTCGCTGGTTCGAGCCCAGCCGCGCCCATCGGTTGAATCGCTGAAACCCCTAGGAGTCGGTGGGGTGCAGGCGTCGATGAGCCATGAGGTAGACGGAGTCGGCAGCGGACCCCGGCGGGTGGTGCCGGACACCAAAGGCCAGATGATCGAGATAGAGGCGCCCATCTTTGTTCTTGGCGAGGCGATACACGAGGCCAAGCGGACCTCCGGGCGGCGGGATGTAGACCTTCACGCAGCCGGGGAGGCTTGTTCCGTCCCTCGCATCCTCGTCGCAGGCGAATAGGGCATCCACGGCCTGTCCCTCGCGCTCCAGGCGAGAGCGGGTTTCTTCGCCGATGCGGCGAGCGCTCTTGCTCGCCTTGCGGAGATCGTCCTGCCATGCCAACTCGTCAAAGGCCACTGGCGCAAAGCCCCGCTTGAGGGCCACGGCTCAGCGCTCGCCGTCGGGGGGCTTTACCGCCCCGTAGGCAGCCTCGAACTCGACCAGCGTTGCGGGCTCGTGGCCCAGGCGGTCCATGATCGTCTGGGCGGAGGTATCGGGGGCCACGAGAAGACGGCCGTCTGAACGGGCCTCCTCTACAACGTAAGGACCCTCGTAGTCGCCGCTGAGCTTGACGTGAGGCTGCTCCACAGAGGAAATCATGACAAAGAGAGCGGCCTACCCCTCGCCATCGGTGGGAAGGTCGCGAAATGCCGGTCGAACTCCTCCGGCGACATGCGCTTCCCGCCGGTTCGTTTGAGGATCGCCTCCAGGGTGGTCTCTTTCGCCGGCAGAGGTCTCGCTGATGGCTGCTCGCCAGTCATGGCAGCGACATCTTTTGTCTGCGGATCGGACATGCGAGCATGGTAGCTGCACCAGTGCCCAGCGCAGTGCGGTTCCCAGTGGCGAGTCAACCGCTACTTCGCCGCTCGGCGTGGTTCGTAGGGTCATGGGGAGCAGGGGAATGCGGCTGGTGTTTGCCGTCGTCGTCTTGGCGCTGTTCGCGGCGGAGAGCGCTGTCGGTTCCGGGCGATCGGCCAGGCCGGTGCGGGTGGAGGCGCGGGTCGAACCCGAAGCTCACCTGATTGCTTATGGGAGTTCCAGGCTGCTTGTGGCGGAGCGCTCCTTCTCCTCAAGCCCCGGCGCCATCACGCGGATCAACCTGAACGGATCCATCGACCGTTCCTTCGGCCGCAAGGGCAGGGTTGCCATGGATGCCGAGGACGCCCTCGTCGCCTCGGGCGGGAAGATCCTGGTCAGCACGACCAGCAATCCAGGCGAATCCGCCAAGGAGAGTGCCGCGCGGATCACGCGCCTGCTCCCCGACGGTCGTCCCGACCGTTCCTTCGGTGTCGCCGGCCACGCGGGCATTCACTTCGGCGCGGTCTACGGCTACGCGGAAACGGCGGCGCTTGCACCAAACGGCGACATCCTTGTCGGCGGTATCCGAGTGAACCACGAGGAAGATCGGGGCGAAAGCGACTACTCGCTCGGGGTCGCCCGCTTGAAGCCGGACGGTTCACCAGATCGGGCGTTTGGGGAAAACGGCGTGAGGATCCTTCCGGGTGGAGGCGAAGTCGAAGTCCGCGACATCGCCCCGACCCCATCGGGCGGCGTGGTGATCCTGGGGGGCAACGAAATCGAATCGTTTCTCTGGGAGCTGAACCGCGACGGATCGATCGACCGCCACTTCGGCAAGAACGGGTTCGTCGAGGTGCGGGAGCGGCGAAAGGTGGGCGGTCGGCTCGAAGAACTCTCCTACGCTCCCGGCGTCGTCGTGCTGCCGAGCGGCAGGCTCTTGCTGGCGGCAAGCGGCTTCCTCTATCGCGGGCAAGGGGGGCGGAGCCGGGTGATCGCGATCCGATTGCGTCCCGACGGTCGCCAGGACCACACCTACGGCGACCATGGCTGGGCGATAGCCGGCAACGGGATTGATTGGACGCTCGCGGAAGGGCTGACGCTGCTTCCAGGCGGTGTCCTCGCGGTTGCGACTTCATTTGAAGACCGGAATTCCAACGAACACCGAGAATTCGGCGCGATCGCCTTCCGCTCCGGCGGGAGGCTGGACGGTCGCTTCGGAAGACACGCCCAGTGTCGTGCCGGGCTACCCGGAAGGCACGAAGCTGCCGCCATCACCAAGCTCGACGGGCACGCCGTGGTCCTTGGCGGCGGGTATCCCGGGCAGTGGTTGCTCGCCTGCCGTTGACGCTAGATCCCGCAGGTTTCGCCGATCGCCTGCTCGCAGAGGGCGTCTTCCGCGGCAAAGATCACCGCTGAGCTCTCCGCCTTCTGCTTGCGGCTCTCGCCGCGATGGCGGCCGATGAGCGAGAAGAGCGCGTAATGCTCCGTGAGCTCGCCGCCTTCGATCTGCCGGGCGTTGCCGGCGCCCAGCGCGCGAACCACCTCGGGGATCCTCAGCGGTGAGTACCCGTGAACGAAGACGTAGAAGGGTTCGGTCTCGCCCAACTTGCCATGCAGCTGCGCGATCAGGGCTCCTTCCTGACTCGGAACTTCATCAACGTCGATGTCGTAGCGCATGCCTTCGATCGTTCTCCTTGCGGTGGCGACCGTTTCGGGGAAGTGACCGACCTCGGAGCCGCCGCAGGCAGGCATAGCCAGGATCGAGATCAGCGCTAGGGCCGCGGCGCTGGCTCGGTACCTGAGCCTTGCAACCTGCGACCCCTTCGGGGTCAAGCTTCTACCTGGCCCTTTCAAGCAGTGGGCGCAATTGCCGCATCACGCGCCAGCTTTCCGCCAAGGGAAGCCCCCGCTCGCCGTGAACGTCGAGGCGCATTGGGTCGCACGTCCCCGCGGGCATCTGCTGCTCGACCTCCGCGAGGGCAGACGCTCCACGAGCGGATCGGAAAACCAGCCGCACGAGGGCCGGACGCGGCGACCCCGCGGGGCAGCTGGTTACACCAGGCTGGACCACCGGCAAGTCGTTGATTGCGGCCGCGATCCGCCTCACCGCTTCGGCGTCGACTACCGAAAGCTCTCGACGCGGAGCGCCGGCCCGACCGATGCTGAGTTCGACGAACTGGGAGGCAACTGGTATTCGCTCCCACGAGGGCCGCGGTTCGATCCAGACCGATTGCGCATCGACCCGCAGAGTCGTTTCATTCGCCGCTGTAGCGACCGCCGTCACCAAGAGGGTTCGCTGATCAGCAACGTTCACGATTGGCGGGAATTCGAAGCCGAGACTCCAGGATGTCGTCACGCCCCGATCGCTCGAGGAGCTTTCGATTTTCAATTTCGAGCTGCGCGGTGGGTGCACTTTGAGCCAAGCCAGCACTTCGGTGGGGTCACCGGGCACGCTCCAGAACGCAGAATCGTCGATCAGGTTCGGCGTCTCCGGCGCGATCTCCGGCGCGATGAAGGGAGCCTTCAACTCGCCTCTGCGGCCCTGTGGCGCTTTCGCGACCCGCGTTGCACCCGGTGGAAGCCGCAGGGCCTCAAGGCGAGCGCGAGTGTCGCGCTCGGCGGCTCTCCGCACTCTCAGTCGGTGAGCACGATCCATTCCCTTCGCCAGGCGAAGATCGGGAGACTCAGACGAGCCAACCGAAGAACCGCCATCGCCCAGAGGGCCAAGGCCCGTAAACGCAACGAACGCGGCCGCTCCAATCAGAATCAATATCCGACGCATCACCCTCCCCCGGCACGATTTTTGGCCTCTGGAGTACTACGTCGCTACCCGGCGATGATCACAACATCACGATCGCGAGGGCGGTCGGGCGTCATGAATGCAAGTCCTACTGATGATTAGCTACGCGATGCAGCAACAGAATGAATCCTGTGTCTATCCATCGCCGCGAACTACTGGAGATGGCCCTGCGGCCGCTCGGCGCACTCGGCGCCGCCGCTGGGTTCCCCCAGGACCAGGCAGGGATCGAGGCGCTCATCGGTCGGCTCGCGGAGGGGCGCTCCAGCGAACCGAAGCGCTTTGCGTACGAGGATCCGGACGATCTGCCGCGTTACGACGGCAAGTGGACGAACTGGCTCTCGGCCGCGGGAGACGGTGCCCTGCGAGTCCGCCAGGAACATCCATGGGGCCTCGGCTCTGAGGCCATCGTGCTCCATCCCGACGGCCGAATCGGCGAATTCGAATCGATCGACGGCTTCGGTGTCCCGGACTCGGAGTTGACCGAGCGGGCTCTCGCCGATCGCGAGGCGCATGAGCTGCGCGAGCAGGAAGCGGCCGAACGAGAGCCGGAGCACGAGCAGTGGCTCGAGGAACAGCAGACGCGCTTCCGCACCGAGAACCTGATTCGTGCCGTTGCCGCCCCGCCGGACCAGGACCCCGCCGGTCCGGTCGTCGCCTACATCACCCTCTACGAGACGGGTTTGATGGTCAACTACCTGGTGCCGCGACCCTCTCCGGAGGAGCTCGAGCCCGACGACCCCTTCGCGGAACCGCTGACGGAAGCGATGTTCCCGAGGCTGAAGATCGAGGACGGGCTCGGTACCGACTTCAAAACCATCGACATCGACCACGTCGACGCGAACGGCTCGCCGCTTCGGGCACGGGTGAGCTTCGCACCGGCAGTCCCGACGAATGCTCGCCAGCTCCGGATCGGCTTCGAGACGACTACTGTCGAGATCGAGCTCGGCTAGCCGTGAACCCGCCGCCTTTCGAAAACGAGCATGAGGAGGCGCAGGAGGCGGCGAGCATCCTGCTACTTCGGGTAGCGCTCGCCCTGCTCGGTGAAGCGCGTCTGCGCGGGGACTTCGGCGGGGAGGCGGTGCTCGCCGAGCGGGCCGCGGCGCTGACCGCCGAGTTCAATGGCAGCGCACCCTCACCGGACCCGGAGCGCCCGCCGGTAACGGCCAGCCCTCTTCGCCCCGACCGCATCTCCCTGTCCGCCCCCTTCGGCGAGTCCAGCTCCGTCGTTGAGAGCCTCCGCCTCGACGGCATCCTCTTCGACGACGGAACCGTAAGCGGCGTCTCCTTTGAGCAGATCGAACCGAGAAAGTTGAGTCCGGAGGAGCAGGCCGACCTCGAACGCCGGCAGGCGGAGTGGAGAGCCGAGCAGGAACGTCGACAGCGATTCACCGCCGCTCGGTTCGTCCGATCCGTCGCCGCACCCTCGCAGCCGGGCGCCACGGTGCCGATCCTCGCGGTCGAGCTCTTCGAGGACGGCTTTTACGTCGAATTCACCTACGACACGGAGCCACCGAGCTTCGATCCCGAGATGACTGCCCAGCAATGTCTCGCGCTCGAGAAAGATCCCGAGGTTAAGGTCGAAGACGACCTGGGCAGCGAGTACTTCGAAAGCGGCGGTGGTGGCGGAGGTGGCGTGCGCGTCTCTCACTCGAGCCGCGGCTTTGCGCCTGCCCCGCCCCCCAACGCCCGTGCCCTCCTCATCACCGCCGGCGATGCAACCGTCGAACTCAACCTGCAGTCATCAGGAATCCGGATGTAGGCTACGAGGATCTTTAGTAGTCAACTAATTCCTTGGGGAGATCATGGTGAGGTTGGGTAAGGGTCGCTCGGGCTTGCGCGTTATTGGATTGCTGGTGCCGGTCATCGCCTTGATGACGGCCCTAAGTGGAACGGCGCAGGCCGAACCGCCCGCCTGCACGGGCGAACCGGCGGCGATTCAGACCCTCAACCTCACCGTTGGTGGGGTCCCGACCTATGGCTACTACGCGCTCCCTTCGTCGACTCCGAAGGGCGTGGTCGTGCTCGGGCACGGCTACCCGACCACGGCCCACTCGATGGTGTCCTTGATGCCCGGCATCGCCCAGCGCGACGACGCGATCGTGATCGCGATGGACTACCACGGCACCGTCGATCTCGAAGGGCCAACCGGCAACACCTCGCGCGGCTGGAAAGTAAGCGAGGGGGCAGCTGACTCGATCGCCGCGGCGCAGCTCTTCACCAGCACCTGCCAAGGCCTCAACCCCACCCGCTTCGTCAACACGGCCTTCGGCGTCAGCATGGGCGGCAACATGACCGGTCTCGCGGTCTCCGAACACGCCACCCGCGCCGGTGGCAGCCCACTGTTCGACTACTGGTTCGACGTCGCAGGGGTCACCGACGTGCCGGAGATTTACGCCGACGCCACGGCGATCTCACTGCTGCCCCTCGGCGGCATTCAGACAACGGGCGCCAACGCCAAGGCCGACATCGAAACTGAGATGGGCTCGCCGATCCTCAACCTCACCACCTACCTCAACCGCAGCCCAGCGCTGCGCTCCAGCCAGATGAAAGCCTCCGGCCTGAAAGGCGTGGTCGTCTCCCACGGCGTCCTCGACGGCGAGGTCACCTCCGACCAGAGCGACCAGATGGTCGCCGCCCTGGCGCTGGCCGGCATCCCCACCGACTACACCACGTCGATCTTCAAAGCCCCCGAATCGCCGCCCGGCCTGACCCTCGACGGCGACGTGCTCGGCTTGCTGCCTGGCTACGTCTCCCCCTTCGCCGGCCACGTCAACGAAATCGTCATTGGCGCCGCCCTCGACCGCCTCGACGCTCTTTACCAGGAAGGCAAAGCACCATCGGGGCTGAAACTGACCCTGGAAGACGGCAGCCTCGGAACTTTCCCCCTGCTCTGAACTCCGCCGCCGCGCCCACTAGGCCACCTCCATCCCAAAGGTAGACTCGCACCGTGCCGGCCAATCGTCGCTTCGCATTGCGCCAGCGCCCCGAGGGGCGGATCGACGACGGGACCTTCGAGCTGCTCGAGCAGGAGTTGCCGGCGATCGGCGATGGCGAGGCGCTGGTTCGCACCGAGTGGATCTCGCTTGATCCAACCAACCGGGGATGGATCAACGATCAGCCCGGCTACCTGCCACCGGTGGCGATCGGCGAGACGATGCGCGGCCTCGGCCTCGGTCGGGTGGTCGAGTCCAAGCATCCCGACTATGAGGAGGGGCAGCTGGTCCAGGGGTTGACCGGCTGGACCGAGAACTTCATCGCCTCCGATGCCGCACCGCTGCAGCGCGTTCCCGAGATCGAGGGCGTCTCACCCAGCCTCTACCTCGGTGCCCTCGGCATGACCGGCCTCACGGCCTGGGTCGGGATGAAGGAAATCGGCAAGCCCAAGGAGGGCGAGACCGTCGTCGTATCGGCAGCCGCCGGCGCGGTCGGCTCGGTGGCCGGCCAGCTCGCCAAGCGCGACGGCGCCCGCGTCGTCGGCATCGCCGGCGGCGCCGAGAAGGGTTCGATCCTGACCGGGAAGCTCGGCTTCGACGCGGCCGTGGACCATCGCGCCGAGGACTGGCGCGAGCAGCTCAAGGCTGCGACTCCGGACGGCATCGACGTCGACTTCGAGAACGTCGGCGGCGAGATCATGGACGCGATCTTCAACCGCCTCAACCTCCACGCCCGGATCGCCCTCTGCGGGTTGATCTCCGGCTACAACGACAGCGCCGCGGCGAGCGGACCCCGCGAGACCTTCGGCAACCTGCTGGTCAAGCGCGCCACCCTGCAGGGCTTCATCATCCTCGACCACTTCGGCAAGCTGGCCGAGGTCTCGGCACAGCTTGCGGAGTGGATCGCCGACGGCAGCCTCGAGCCGCTGGAGACCGTCGTCGAGGGCTTCGAGCAGCTGCCGAGCGCGATCAACATGCTCTTCGACGGCGCCAACGTCGGCAAGCTCGTCGTGCGGGTCAGCGACTAGACCGATCGGGTCCCGACTACTGCAAGACCGCAGCGGTGAAGGCGTAGAACCTCTCCGTCGCACCTCGCACTTTACGTTCCCGGACCTCCTCGACGATGCCGTGCTTGGTGAGGATTTTGAGGTGGTAGGAGATGGACGCGATGCCCAGATTCTCCTTGCCGAAGGTCCCCTCCAGCTCCGTCGCCGACAGCGGCCGCCCTATGCGAAGCATTGCTTCGATGATCCAGAGCCTGGTCGGATGAAGGGAGCGGGCGACGAGAGCCTCCCAGTCCAGGGCATGGACTTTCCTCATGGGCAACCATTCGCGCCGCGGACTGAATTGGATCACTCAGCTAATGCGATCGGCTGACTGCTAGCCGCCCAGCCCACCGAAGATCGCGTACGGGTTCGGTGGGCGCTCAGCGTAGGCGGCGGCCCAGGTCCCCTCGAAACTGACCTTGCTGCCGGGTGGGGCCTGGCTCTGGATCTTTTCGACGAGTTCCTTGCCGCTGTCCTCGTCGGGGACGCCGATCAGCAGGTACCTCCAGCGGTGGACCACCGGGAGGCCCTCGCTACGGAGCGTGTCGGCGAACTGGTTTGCCTCGTGGAATGAGGGAAGGTCGACGCGAACCTCGAATTCAGGGTGCCCGCTTTCCTCGACCTGACGACGCTCCGCCGCGATCAAGGCCTCGTGCTCGGCGTGCTTGGCTGCGTCGCCACTCGGAAGGGGGAGGTCGGGGTCCTCCCATTCCTCGGCCGTCGGGTGCCAGTGCGTCAGCTCGGCATCGAGCTTCCAACCGTGCTGCTGCGCAAGGCTGAGCACGTGGTTGCGGGCTGCTTCGTCCTGCTCCCTCGAGCCGGCGTAGAGAAAGACCGTGGAACCTTCACGGCTGACAGCAACGCGATCGTGGAAGGCGCCGCTCAGGTCGTGTTCGAGCTCGCTGGCCTCGAGTCGCTCGACCAAGGGCCCGATGTGCCTCGGATCGTCGAAGTCAACCTCGAGGCGCCAGTCGTCGTTCATCGCTCGCGAAGGCTACTTGTCGCTCGTCCGCGCAATCGTCCCCAATCTCAACTCAGGATTTCGACCCGACACTGAAGGTCCGGAACTTTAGTCGTGCCGACGTCGCCGGTGACGATGAGGTCGACTTCCTCGTTGGTCTCGGCAGTGGCAAGAATCAGGGCATCCGGCATCCGCAGGGCTTCCCGCTGAGAACGGAGCTCCGTGGCCTTGTCCGCCACTTCGAGGTCAACGGGCAGAACCCCGGAGATCAACTCGTCGAAAAAGCCGCGAACGCTGCCTTCGTCGTGATGACCCAACCTCGCGCCGGTAAGAACCTCGGCATACGTCACAACGGAGACGAGGAGGCGCTGCTCGAGGATGAACTTGCGAACAACCGCATCGGCGGATGCGTGGAGCGCATCGCCGCGATCGAGAAACCCGATCACCGCATCCGAGTCGAGAATCACCGCCACTCCTCACGCAGCCCTTCTACTTGCCGCCGCAGCTCACCCCCGCTGTCCAGGCATCCGGAGTAGGAGCCGAGCAGTTCATCGACCCGAGTCAGGATGACGCGGCCGGCGCTGACAGCTTCGACCTTCAAGGTGTCTCCAGGTTCCAGCCCAGCGGCCCGAAGCGCGTCAACCGGGATCGTCACTTGATGCTTGGATGAGACACGAGTCATGTTCTTTACTTTTTTGGAGATTTGTAAAGGATAGATCGAGAAAAGCGCAAGTCAAGTCCGCAGGACCTACGGCGGGAGCAGGAGTTCGCCGCGCGCTTTGTCGACGAGATCCTCCAAGCCGAATACCTCGACGATCCCATTGGCCATCATCCACGCGGCTCCGTACTCGAGCAGCTCATGGCCGCGTCCGTGCGCGGCAAATGCAATGGCAATAAGTGCCTCGTCAACCGCTTCGTCGTAGTACTTCGAGCCTGCGAGCCATTCGAAGCGCGGGATCAAATCCTCACGGTGAATCATCGGTGCCGACGCTAGAGCTGTATTGAGGACGCGTGGTGCGCGGAAACACCTGAAACTGCGTCAACTCCGCTCGTTCGCGTAGCGAGTTCGGCCTTTACTGACCGGCGGCCTGCCTGCGAAGACTCTCGGTCGGTTCGTAGCGGACGCTGCGGCCGCGCCCCGCTTGATCGACCAGACCGGCATCGACCAAGCGACGAAAGTCGGTGCTGGCCGTAGCCGGCGAGACATCGGCCTCGGCCGCGTAGCTGGTTCGATCCGTCCCTCCCATCAAGGCTTGCTCCAAGGCGATCACCAGACGATCGGGCCAATGGCGGGATTCGACCAGCTGTTCCAAGTTGGCCCAGCGGGCCGCGGCATCCTTGATTTGGGCGAGGCGCTGACGCGCTTGAGCAAGGTGAGCGTCGATGCAGAAGGCAATCCAATCGGTGACGTCTCGATCGGGCTGGTAGGTCGGGCCGTGGGCCTGATTGAGGGCATCGTAATAGGCGGCTGTGTGCGCGCCGAGGTACTCCTCGATCGAGCCGAACTCCGGTGACATCAGGCCATCCCGGGCAAGGACCAAGGACTGGATGATGCGAGAGATACGGCCGTTCCCGTCGTGAAATGGGTGGATCGACACCACATGGAGATGGCTCATTGCCGCACGCACGACCACGTGGAGGTCGGGACCCCCATGCTCGAGCCACTCGACCACCTCGGCCATGAGTCCAGAGACCTCGGCAGCATCGGGCGCCTGGTAGACGAGCCTGCCATCACTCCCGGTTATGCCAACCGCGCCCGAACGCCACTGGCCGGGCTTCGCCTCTCGCTGGAAGGAGCAAGCGTCGAAATGGAGGTCGAGGATGACTCTGTCGAGCCAGCGGAACGTGGGATCGGTGGCCATGACCCCGACGTGGTCCATAGCCCGCGCGTAACAGGCGACCGCCATACGGTTCTCGTCGTCGGGGTCGACCGGTTCCTCGCTATTGACGAGCGCGACGGCCTCCCCGGGAGCCACGCTGAACCCCTCGATCGAGGTCGAGCCTTCGACGCTGCTGGCCCGCACCTGGCGCCGCAGCGCACCGATCCAGGGCGAACGCCGCCCGGCTTCTAAACCGAGCTCGCTTCGAAGCCGATCGAGCTCGTCGAGCTTTGCTTTTAGCTCTCGAGCTATGGGGGGTGTCGCAAAAAGCATCCGGTCATACTAGATGATTAAACGTCTAATCGTCTAGACGTATTTACGTCCAATTTCTTTAAAGCTCGGCCAGCCGCGCAAGCAGGCGCACTGCTTCGTCGAGCGTCTCGCGCTCCTCGTCGCTGAAGTTGTCCTCGATCGCCTCGGCGAGCCAGCCCTCGCGGCGGCCGCGGTCCTCGCGCAGCTCGGTGCGGCCGGCGTCGGTTAGCTCGAGCAGGGCGCTGCGGCCGTCGCTCGGGTCGGGGCGCCGTGCGATCAGGCGCTGGGCCTCGAGCTCGGCGACGGTCTGGCCCATCGACTGCGGGCGCACGCGTTCGGCGCTCGCCAGCTTGCTCGTGCTCTGCGGGCCTTCGCGGTCGAGCCGGCCGAGGACCGAGCCCTGGGAGAGCGAGAAGCGGTGCTCGCTGCGCAGGCGGCGGATCAGGTGGCCGAGCACTACGCGCAGCTCGCTGGCGAGCGGGCCGCTGTCGACGCGGGTCGGCATGGGCCGATCATACTCGAAAGTACACAGGCAAACTGCACAGTTTGCCTGTGTATATTGAAGCTGTGTCAGCGACGAGCGCAGCGCAGGCCAACGGCGCCCCGGCCAACGACCGCTACAAGTGGATCGCCCTCTCCAACACCACTCTGGCGATCCTGCTGGCGACGCTCGACGCCTCGATCACGCTGATCGCGATGCCCGACATCTTCCGCGGCATCCACCTCGACCCGCTGGTCCCCGGCAACAGCTTCTACCTGCTCTGGATGATCCTCGGCTACCTGGTCGTCTCCAGCGTGCTGATCGTCAGCCTCGGCCGGCTCGGCGACATCTACGGCCGGGTGAAGATCTACAACCTCGGCTTCGTCATCTACACCGCCGCCTCGTTGCTGCTGGCGATCGACTGGATGACGGGACAGGCCGGCGCCATGTACCTGGTCATCTTCCGCATCGTCCAGGGCGTCGGCGGCGCCTGCCTGCTGGCCAACGCGGCGGCGATCATCACCGACGCCTTCCCGATCAACCAGCGCGGCATGGCGCTCGGGATCAACAACATCGTCGGCGTCAGCGGCATGTTCGTCGGCCTCATCCTCGGCGGCCTGCTGGCGCCGATCGACTGGCGCCTGGTCTTCCTGATCTCGGTCCCGGTCGGCCTCTTCGGCACCGTCTGGGCCTACCTCAAGCTGGAGGAGCGCAGCAAACCGCGACCCGCCTCGATCGACTGGGGCGGCAACATCACCTTCGCCCTCGGCCTGGTCCTGGTGATGGTCGCGGTCACTTACGGCATCCGCCCCTACGGCGGCAGCCCGACCGGCTGGGGCAGCCCCCGCGTACTCGCCCTGATGGCCGGTTCGATCACCTCGCTGGTCGCCTTCGCCGTGATCGAGCGCCGCGTCGCCGAGCCGATGTTCCGCCTCCCCCTCTTCCGCATCCGCGCCTTCACCTTCGGCACCCTCTCGACCTTCCTCGCCGCCGTCTCGCGCGGCGGCCTGATGTTCATGCTGATCATCTGGCTGCAGGGCATCTGGCTGCCGCTGCACGGCTACGGCTTCACCGAAACGCCGCTCTGGGCGGGCATCTACATGCTGCCGCTGACGATCGGCCTGCTGCTCGCCGGGCCGACCTCGGGCTACCTCTCCGACCGCTTCGGCGCCCGCCCCTTCGCCACCGGCGGCATGATCGCCGCGGCAATCAGCTTCGCCCTGCTGATGGCGCTGCCGATCGACTTCGCCTACCCCGTCTTCGCCGCGATCCTGCTGCTGCAGGGCATCTCGATGGGGATGTTCGCCTCGCCCAACCGCGCCGCGGTGATGAACAGCCTGCCCGCCGCCGATCGCGGTGCCGGCGGCGGCATGAACCAGACCTTCCAGAACTCGGCCCAGGTGCTCTCGGTCGGGATCTTCTTCACCCTGCTGATCATCGGCCTCTCCTCCAGCCTGCCGAGCGCGCTGAGCGGCGGCCTGGAAGCGCACGGCGTCTCCCACGGGGTCGCCCACCACGCCGGCCAGACCCCGCCGATCTCGGTCCTCTTCGCCGCCTTCCTCGGCTACAACCCGATCCAGCACCTGGTCGGCCCGCACGCGCTCACCGCCCTGCCGCCCCACGCCCACGCCGCGCTCACCGGGCAGGCCTTCTTCCCACACCTGATCGCCGGCCCCTTCAGCGATGGCCTCGACACCGCCTTCACCTTCGCGATCGTCGCCTGCCTCGTCGCCGCTGCTGCTTCGCTCTTGCGCGGCGGCCAGTACCACCACGCCGAGGAGCCGGCCCAGGCTCCGATCGGCCCGCGCCCCCCATTTTCCGTCTCAGAGACGGAAAAAGGAGGGCCCCAAGTCCCGCAACTGGAGGATCAACATGCGCGTTGAGTGGCACGGACAATCCGCCTTCACCCTGACCGGCCCAGAGGCCAAGGTCTTCATCGATCCCTTCGGCGACATGGGGCCGCTGCTGGCTGACCGGGGCCTCAAGTTCGAGCACCCGCCGATCGAGGTCGATGGCGTCGACCTGCTGCTCGTCACCCACGAGCACCGCGACCACAACGCCGTCGAGGTGATCGGCGGCGAGCCGCAGACGCTGCGCGCGACCGCCGGCAAGCACGGCACCGAGGCGGTCGGCGAGGTGCTCGGGGTCGCCTCCGAGCACGACGAGGTGGCCGGGACCGAACGCGGGCCCAACACGATCTTCGTCTTCGAGCTCGACGGTCTGCGGGTCGCCCACTTCGGCGACTTCGGCCAGCGCCAGCTGCGTGAGGAGCAGGCGGCCGCGATCGGCGCCGTCGACCTGCTCTTCCTCCCGGTCGGCGGCGGCCCGACGATCGGCGCCGCCCAGGCCGGCGCGATCGTCTCCCGCCTCGATGCCCGCTGGGTGGTGCCGATGCACTACCGCAACGAGCGCGCCGACTTCCTGCCCGACACCGAGGAGGAGTTCGTCGCCCAGATGCCGCAGACCGCCCGCTTCGAGGTCTCCTCCTTCGACACCGCCGACCTGCCCACCGAGGGCGGCCCGATCGCCGTGGTCCCCGCCGCGCCCTAGCGTTTAGATCAGGGTCCTCAACCAAAGGCCTTGCGGCGCTATGGTCCCCCTGCCGGGTCTGACCCGCGCGCAACCAAACAGCGAAAGGGGTCGGATTTGAGCGGCGACGAGATCAACGAGATGGGGCCGATCGATTACCTGATCGTCGAGTGGCCGGGACGGCAGCCGACCGGCGAGGCGCTGCCGCACCTGGTCGACCTGGTCGACCGCGGCCTGATCCGCATCCTCGACCTCGCCTTCATCGCCAAGGCGGAGGACGGCTCCGTCGCGACACTGGAGCTCGCCGACCTCGGCGGCGAGATCGACGTCTTCGCCACCTTCGAGGGCGCCTCCTCGGGCCTGCTCGGCGACGACGACGTCGCGGAGGCCGGCAACGCGCTCGAGCCCGGCACCTCGGCCGCCCTGCTCGTCTTCGAGAACAGCTGGGCGGCGCCGTTCGCCGCCGCCGTTCGCCGCTCCGGCGGCCAGCTGGTCGCCAGCGGCCGCATCCCCGTCCAAGACGTCCTCGCCGCGCTCGACGCGGTCGAGGCTTCCGAGTAGGAGGAGACCCATGCCAGGACTACTTCGAGGAGTGGCACGCACGGCGGTCATCGCCGGCACCGCGACCACGGTCAGCAACCGCGTCTCGCGCCGCCAGGGCCAGCGCTGGGCCCAGCAGGAAGAACAGCAGCAGGCTCCCGCCCCCGAAGCCGCGCCGCCGGCCCCCGCCGCAGGCGGGCAATCGACGATCGATCAGCTCAAGCAGCTCGGCGAGCTGAAGGAACAGGGCATCCTCACCGAGGAGGAGTTCGCGGCCCAGAAGGCCAAGCTGCTCAACGCCTGAGCGGCGCTCTGACTAAGAGGGCTGCTGCAGTACGGAGAGGATGTTGCCCGCCGGGTCCTTGAACCAGGCAATCGAGGGGCCCGGCCCGCGGGCGATCCCCTTCTCGTCCTGCTCGAAGCCCTCGTAGCGCTCGAACTCAACGCCTTTCGAAGCGAGCCCGTCGACCGCCGCGTCAACATCGTCGACCTCGAAGTTGAGGATCGTGTAGGTGGCGGGAACGAAGTCGGGCTTGCGGTAGACGAGCGTGTCGCGGCCGCCGGCGAGCTGGATCGAGGCAACGCCGAACTCCTCGCTCATCACTTTGAAGCCCAGTCCCAGCGTCTCGCCGTAGAACTTCTTCGCCGCCTCGATATCGTCGACGGCGAAGCCGTTGGTCGCCTTGGTGTTCGCGAACATGGTCAGTCCTTTCGCTTGCTTACCTGACCGCTACCCGGCCAGCTCGGGGATATGTCGCTCGAGGTGCTCGGCGATCGTCTCACGCACCCACTGTTGGGTGGCCGAGTCGGCCATCCGGTAGCGACCGAGCAGCAGCTTCTGCTCGGTCAACGGCAGGTCGGCGATCTCCCAGCGCACCGCGAGGCGCTCGAAGAGCAGCTCCGAGCGGCGGTGCCAGGCATCCTCCTGGCTCGTCGCCGCGGTCGCCGGCCCCTCTGCCAGCTTGGCGATCGTGCCGGCGCTGAGCGATTCACGCAGGGTCAGGGTGTTGCCCTCGGCGTCGACGTAGTCCACCGTCGCCGGCTTCTCCCGCGGCCGCCGCTTCTTCCCCTTCGCCATCAGTAGTCCCCGCTTGGAGGACGTCGGGTGCGCTTGCGTTCTCCCGCCCGCCGCTTCTCTTCCAGGCGCTTCATCCGTGAAGCGCGCGTCGGCCGGGTCGGGCGCCGCCGCACCGGCTCGTCGAGCCCGGCGGCGATCTTCTCCGCCAGCCGCCGCAGCGCCAGTTCGCGGTTGCGCGCCTGGCCGCGGGCGTCCTGGGCGACGGCGGTGATCAACGAGCCACCGCGGTCGAGCAGCATCGCGCGCTGGCGCCGGTCGAGCGTCCGCGAGGCCTCGACGTCGAAGACGGCTTCCACCCGCGAGGCGGTGACGTTGGCGTGCTGGCCGCCCGGCCCCGAGGAGCGGCTGGCGCGCAGCTCGACCTCGGCCAGCGGGATCGAGAGCCGCGAATCGATTCTCAGCTCGTCGGCGATAGGGCATCGACCTTCCCAGCCAGCTCGAAGTCGGCGGCGGTGAGGCCACCCTCCGAGTGGGTGGAGATCGTCACCGTCACCGTGTCCCAGGAGATCTCCAGGTCC
Source organism: uncultured Solirubrobacterales bacterium (assembly GCA_963732225.1). Classification (GTDB taxonomy): domain Bacteria; phylum Actinomycetota; class Thermoleophilia; order Solirubrobacterales; family 70-9; genus VRUE01. The sequence goes on along the minus strand of CAVSYR010000003.1, from coordinate 168,829 downwards.
GGGTGGTGACCCATCTCCTCGGCCGGCCCGACCAGGCTCTCGACGAACTTCACCGAGCCGACGAAATCGCCGCAGCCGAAGCTCTTGCGAATCGCCTCGCCGCTCTGCTCCCAGCCGCTCAGGCCGGCGAGCTTCTCGCTGATCTCCGCATCACCTAGAAGTGCCATCGCCCACATGCTGACACGCCCCGGCGATTGGCCCCGGCGCGGGGCTCACGCTGCCCTCATCGCCTTCGTCGCCCGCTCTGCGGCACGGGCGCCGAGCACTCGGTAGGACTCGAACTTCTTGTCGGTGTAGAGCTGGTCGACGGTCGAGTTGTGGGGAAAGCGCGGGTCTTCCATCTGATGAGCGCGGGCGTCCCAGGTCGCCCGATCGGTCATCGCGTTGCGGACGTAGATCAGCGTTCCCTCGACGACCTCGGGGCCATGCGTGTATCGAATCCTCCCCGTCACAACATCCTTTTTCGCCAGGTGCGTGTCGGAGTCGGGTTGCAGATCGCCCGGATCGTCTCTCTTGAAATCGATCTCGACCCCGAGCTCGCTGCGAGCCAGCGCGATCGCGTCGCCGAGCGCGTCGAATTCCGCCCGGCCCTGACCGACGCCGCTGGCATCGAGGCAGTAGATCTTGGTGCAGCCGCGGCGCAGCAGCTCGACCAGCCCGAGGTTCTCGTAGTGGCCGCCGTCGGTCACGTAGAGGTAACGGGCGTCGACTCGGTTGCGCCCGAGCAGCTCGCAGAGCAGGTACCAGGGACGCGGCCGACCGTAGCGATGCTGCTCGAGACCGTGATCGTCGTCGAGGCCGGCGGCAACCCAGCGCGGATTCGGCACCCAGACGCCAAGCCGCAGGTTGGCCAGGGCCATGAGGAAGGTCAGGGGACGCTTGGTCATCTTGCCCATCGAGGGAGAGACGGCCGCTCCGGACATAGCCACCGCCGCCGGCAATGTCAGGTCGCGCTTGCGCCGCCTGTCGCCGAAAGCTCCCTCCATCTGCTTGGTGGCAACCGCGCCGACCAGCGGCCCGCCAACCGCGTGGGCGCTGAAGGTGAAGCTGGTGACCTGCCGCCCAGGAGGCGTCGCCCCCGGATCGGAGACGTTGGCCGCGGCGCAAACGAGCAGCGTCGGCCACTTGCGGCTCTTGTCCTCGTCCAGTGCCGTGTCGGAGAGCGAGACCAATTCACCGAAGTCGCGCTCGATCGCAAGCCCTTCGTATTCCGACTCGCCGTCATCGCCATCGCCGCCGGAGTCGGCGAGCGCCTCGACCCGCTCCCTCTCCTCCGGGGTCAGATCCTCTTCCTTCACTCGCTTGAGCGCAAAGGCGCTGCTCAGGCGGCGCTTGTAATACGGGTGAAGCGACCAGGTGGCGAGGTCCGCCAGGCGATAGAGAACCCCGAAGCCGACCAGCGTGACGGCGCCGACGACTGCGACGCCCCAGTCGAATCCGCCATCGCTGCCAGCCTGACTCATCCCCACCGCAACCACGATCGCGACGAGCAAGAGGAGCACCAGCGGGCCGAACAGAGCACCGGCGGCGTAGGCCAGGGTCAACCTCACGCCGGAGCCGAGCTTGCCAGCCGCTTTCTGGGCCTTGCTCAGATCTTCAACAGCTTCTTTGGACTTCAACAGGTGCGCGATCTGGGCAATCACCCCCGCCAGCAGCGCCGCGAAGCTGGCGCCGATCGAGCTCAGGCTGTCGAGCAGCGAGGGCTTGACCGAGCTGCCGCCTGCGCCGAGGCGGTCGAACCAATCGATCAGGCTCGGCAGTCCGACCAGGATTAGCGCCAGCACGGCGGCGGCAGCGAGTAGCCGCACCGACCAGATCGTGAAGAAGCGCTGGCGACGATCGCTGCCCCAGCGCACCACCAGGGTCGCCAGCCCGAAGATCGCGCTGAGCGCGAGCACGCCGAGGGGAGCGACCCAGGTCCAGACCGGCGGGTTCGCCGCGCAGGTCGCCGCCGTGCACTGGCCGCCGAGGTCCGGGAAGACCTTGGCGTAGAGGAGACCGGTGACGATCAGCGCCGTGCCGGCCAGCGGCAGGGCGATGAAGAAGAGGTTGAAGAGCAGGCCGAGCAGGACCCGCCAGCCGAGGTAGACCTTGTTGGCCAGCGTCGGCGCCATATAGGAGGAGCGATTGCGCAGGTACTGCTCCTCGGGCGAGTTGGGCGCAAAAGGCGGCTCCTCGTGCAGAAGCTCGGCGTTGGAGCCTCCCGGCCCCGTCTTGGCGACCATCGAGAGCGCCGCGGCAATGTAGGAACCACCGGAGACGGCTGCCAGGTATGCGGCCTCCTCCAGTTTTCCCTGCCGCTGCAGCGTCTGCAGGGCGCCGAGCGAGAAGGCCGCGGAGCGGATGCCGCCGCCCGAGCAGCAGATCCCCAGCTTGTCCTTTTCCGGCGACTCGAGCGGGCCGACGTGAGACGGAACGGGCTCGGGCCGGCTGCCGTCGAGGAACCAGCGCCGCCGCCTGCGGCGACGGCCCGACGCGGCAAGCCAACGCGGCCCGGCGGGGGCTCTCCTCAGCAGTCCGTCATCTCTCGCGGGCGGACGCTCCCCCTCGTCTCTGCCCAGCGAGGGAAGCGAGATCACCGGCAATTCCCGCGGATCGGCACGGCGCGAACCTATCCGATCCGCTCAGATCGATTCAAGCAACTCCCGTTCGGCCTCTGCACCTATGCTGCACCGATGCCGCAAGGCCGCGATGACCGCCCCACCCTCTGGCACATCAGCGTCTCGCACTACAGCGAGAAGGCGCGCTGGGCGCTCGATCACAAGCGGTTGCCGCACACCCGGCGAGCGGTCTCAATTCCCGGCCTGCACATCCCCGCCTCGATGCTGCTCACCGGCGGCGCCAGTCATACCTTCCCGGTACTCGAGATCGATGGCCGCGCGATCGGCGACTCGAGCGAGATCATCGCCGCACTGGAGGAGCGCTACCCCGAGCGGCCCCTCTACCCCGTCGATCCCGAGCAGCGCCGCCGCGCGCTCGAGCTCGAGGACTTCTTCGACGAGGAGCTGGGGCCGCACATCCGCCTGCTCGCCTTCCACGAGCTGAGCAAGGACCCGGAGCGCTTCGAAGCTGTGATCGCGCGGACGACGCCGGGGCCGGTGGCGCGTATGGGCAGCGGCGCGGTCACCTACGCCCGTACCTACACCGGCCTGCGCTTCGGCGTTCGCGACGAGGGGGCGGCCGAGGTAGCCCGCGCCAAGATCCTCGCCGCGCTCGACCGCCTCGAGGCCGAGCTCGGTTCGAACGAGTACCTGGTCGGTGACTCCTTCGGCGTCGCCGACCTCACCGCCGCCGCCCTCTTCTTCCCCTTGGTCCTGCCCGACGAGGGCCCTGTCCCGACCGATGAACCGCCGCCGGCAGGCATCGCGAGATTCCGCGCCCCGCTGGAAGAGCGCCCCGGCTACCGCTGGATCGAAGAGACCTTCCGCAAGCACCGGCAGCCCGCCGGCGTCGCGGTCGCCGCCTAGCGCCCACCCGTACAGACGCTGAAAGCGGCGTTTCAGTCCTAATTTTTGGGTATAGCCGTGCCGATATGGCGCCCATGACCGACGGCAGCGGCAACCGCCTGCGGGCGATAATCCAGACCCAGACCGAGATCGCGGCCAGCGACCTCGAGCTCGACGCGGTGATGGAGCTGATCGCCCAGCGCGCCCAGGACCTGACCCGGGGAAGCGGTGGCGTGATCGAGATTGCCGACGGCGACGAGATGGTCTACCGCGTCACCACCGGCGAGGCCACTCCCTTCCTCGGCGTGCGCCTGAAGATGGACGCGAGCCTCTCCGGGCTCTGCGTGCGGGAAGACAAGGTCCTGCGCTGCGACGACACCGCGACCGACCCGCGGGTCGACAATGAGGCCTGCCAGCGGGTCAACGCCCACTCGATGATCTGCGTGCCGTTGGTCCACCGGGAGGAGACGGTCGGCGTGCTCAAGGTCTTCGCGCCGCGAGTCAACAACTTCGACGACGGCGACGTCGAGACGCTGGAGCTGCTCAGCGAGCTGATCGCCGCCCACATGTCGCACGCCAGACTCTTCGCCGCCGAGGTGCACGGTGGCCGCCACGACTCCCTCACCGGCCTGCCCAACCGCCGCGCCTACGAGGAACGGCTGCCGGTCGAGATCGCCCGCGCCTCGCGTTACGCCTGGCCGCTATCGCTCTGCCTGCTCGACCTCGACGGCTTCAAGCAGATCAACGACACGCTCGGCCATCCCTCCGGCGACCGCGCCCTGCAACAGGTCGCCGCCCTGCTCGACGAGTCCCGCCTCGCCGATGACAGCTTCCGCATCGGCGGCGACGAGTTCGCCCTGCTGATGCCGAAGACCTGCCGCGAGGACGCCGAACTGGCGGCCACCCGCCTGAGCCGGGAAATCACCAAAATCGGCATGTCGGACGGCTCGTTGGGAGCTTCCTTTGGCGTCGCCGAAGGCGCCGAGGACCCGGCCGTTCTTCACGCGATGGCCGACGAGCGGCTGCTGGCCGCCAAGGACCGGCTCTACAAGCGCAAGCACTGAGCGGCCGGCTGCGGCTAGGTAGAGCCGCAGGGCGCGCCTTGCCCGGACGCTCGCCGGTAGACCCGCGGCTGGTTCGCCGCCGCCAGGCGCAAGCGCCGCGGCGCGACCACCCCACAGATGCCGCCGAACCAGCGCCCGTGGCGCTGAGAGAGAAAGAGCCCGTAGCTACGCCCGGTTCGTCGCGGCAGGGCGCAGGCAGCGGCGCGGCGGGAACCGTGGACGTCGAGCATCTTCCCTGCCTCGATCGAGTCCCCGCCTTTGTAGACATGCCGTACTTCGTAGCGGTAAACCGCATGGAGCGCCCCGTGCGGCAGCACCTTGACCAGCCGGCCAATGACCGCGCCATCCGCTTCGCGCAGCGACTCCGCCGGTGGCTGCGGCGCGCATGAGCAGGCTTGCGCGCCGGCCGGCAGGAGAAAAATCCCAACCAGCATCGCTACGCCAAATCGCCGCCCCCGCACCCAGCCAATCTATCTAGGGCGTCAAGACGATCTTCAGCGCTTCGCGCTGGTCATAAAGCGCGTAGGCCTCGGCCGCTTCGTCGAGCTTCATGTGATGGGTGACCAGCGGCGCCGGGTCGAGCTTGCCGGCCTCGATCAGCGCCAGCACCCGGTCGACGTGGGCGATCACGTTGGCGAGGCCGAGCCGCAGGGTCAGGCCCTTGAGCCAGGCCAGGCCGAGCGGCACCTCGCCCTTGCCGGCGTAGGCGCCGATCCCGGAGACCGTGCCGGCGTCACGGACGAGGCTGACCGCCATCGCCAGCGGGCCCGGGTCGCCGACCGCGTCGACGACGACGTCCACCCCGCGCTTCTCGGTGGCGGCACGAACGACCTTCTTCGGCTCCTCCTCGGTCAGGTGCACCGGCGTGGCGCCGAACTCGCCGGCCATCGCCAGCCGCTGCTCGACCGAGTCGATCGCGAAGACCTTGGTCGCGCCGCCCGCCAGCGCTGCCTGCACGGCACAGAGGCCGATCGGCCCCAGGCCCAGCACGGCGACGGTGTCGCCCGAGCGCATGCCGGCGTGGGCGACGGCGTGGTAGCCGGTGCCCATCACATCGCCGGCGAAAAGGGCGACCTCGTCGGCCATCCCCTCCGGCACCCGCCGCAGGGTCAGGTTGGCGCGCGGAACCAGCAGCTGCTCGGCCTGGGCGCCCTGCAGGTCGCCGAGGTGGGAGCCGTGACCGAAGGTCTGGCCGTTGTCGCAGCGGTGGTAGTCGCCGCGCAGGCAGGGCGTGCAGGTCGCGCAGGCGGTGTGGAAGCAGCCGAGCACGCGGTCGCCGACGGCGACCCGCTCGACGTCGGGCCCGGCGGCGAGCACGGTGCCGACGAACTCGTGGCCGATCGTGAACCCCTGCTCGACCGGCACCCGGCCGTGGAAGATGTGCAGGTCGGAGCCGCAGATCCCGCTCGCCTCGACCCGGACCAGCGCCTCGTCGCCGGCCGAGAGGACAGGATCGGGCTTCTCCTCGACCCGGACCTCGCCGGGAGCCTGGAAGGTGACGGCGCGCATTGGCGAGAACCGTACCGACCACGGAGCCGATGGGCCTCAAAACGATCCATGCCTCTGTTTTGAGTCCCGTCGGCGGGTGGTGCTAGCCGACGGTGACGCCGGGAACGCCGAAGCGGTTGGCGTTGCCCGCCGGGTCCGCGGTCTCTTCGATCCGCGACTCGAGCGCCAGCTCCTTCTCGAAGTCGGCGGCCTCGCCGTGGGCGAAGGAGACGTCCTTGCCCTCGAGCAGCTCGATGAAGACCTCGACGAAGCGCGGGTCAAGCTGTTTGCCGGCGACCCGCCGCAGCTCGACGATCGCGTCGTAGCTCGACATCGGCGTGCGGTAGGAGTCGCGCGCCGTCATCACGTCGTAGGTGTCGGCGACGGAGATGATCCGCGCCAGTTCGGGGATGTCGTCGCCGGCCAAGCCGCGTGGGTAGCCCTTGCCGTCGATCCGCTCGTGGTGGGCGAGGATGATGTCCGCCACCGGGCCGTAGCCATCGAGCGAGGAGACGACCCGGGCGCCCTGCTGAGGGTGGCGCTTGATCAGCATCCAGTCCTCGTCGGTGAGCGGCACGTTGGCCTTGAGGATGCGGTCGGGAAGGATGAACTTGCCGATGTCGTGCAGCAGCGCCGCGATGTGGACGAGCTCCTCCTCCTGGCGCGAGAAGCCGGCCCGCTGGGCGATCGCCCGCGAGTAGCGAGCCACCGCAGCGGAGTGCCGGGCCGTCATCTGGTCCCGCAGGTCGAGCGTGCGCAGCATCGCGCTCAACATCCCGACCTGGAAGCTGGCCAGCTGCTTGCTGCGTTTCTCCAGCTCGTCGGCACGCTGCTGGGAGAGCAGCAGCTGACCGAGCAGGTACTGGAAGGTGATCAGGACGACGCCGAAGAGCGCGATCGCCGCGATCCCGATGATGTGGAAGATGAAGGCGACCGCGACCGCGAGCATCGCGCTGGCGAACTCGGAGGGCAGCACCGGGGGCAGCACCTTCAGCTTGCTGCGGAAGGGAACGCGCTCGACGTAGCAGCCGTAGCCGGCGATCATCACGAAGTTGATCAGCAGGGCGAACTGGAAGAGGGCGAAGACCAGCAGGTAGAAGGACGGGTCGGACGCGGTCAGGCCGATCGCCTCCACGCCCTGGTGAAAGGCGATGCCACCGAGCAGCGGGAAGACCGCGTAGGTGAGCAGGTTGTTGAGCAGGTAGTGGCCTTCGTCGTGCCAGCGAACGAGCCAGCCGACGAGCATCGCGGAGACCCCGATCAGTGCCGCCGGCGTGCCGCCGAGGAAGACCATCGCCAGGACCAGGGCGAGGAAGGTGCCCGAGACCTTGACCTTGGATTCGGTCGAGACCGCGGTCAGGTAGCTGAAGACGGAGAAGGAGAGCAGGACGGCGAAGAGGGCGAGGTCCCAGTTGGACTCCGAGGCGTCCCAGATACCGAGCGCGACGGTAGCGAGGAGCGCGGCGATCATGACGCCGATTGCGAAACGGGTGGGACGCTTGTCAGCCATTGCGCTCTGGGGGGTGGTTCCTGGGCGTGGGATTCTTCCCGTGGCCTACAAGGTTCATGGACGGAAGGCCTTTCCCTGCGTCAGTCATGACAGCTTGCACCGACCGCAACTTGGGCAATCCAAGGTACTGGCCCAGGCAGGGGCCCGCAAGGAGCTTGGCCGCATTGCGAGGAGTCGCCCAAAAGGGCGGAATTGCCCATTTCGCGGCAAAGGCCAAACCCCATCGACCCCGAAAAAAGCGAAGGGCGCCCCGGAGGACGCCCTTCAAATACTGAAAAGACTGGTGCGAACGGAGTAAGTCCCGCTCGCTTTGAAAGATCTAGTGATGAAAGCCCATGTGCTCTTCCCTTCGATCGTTGAAACCCTCAGATTGCGCAGTGCGATCTGAAACTCGTCAATTGCCTGGCAACTTTGTAGCACAACTGAGCGGAAACTTGTGCATCTGCAGCAAAACTTGTGCATAAATGCAGTAGGTCGTGCGCCCAGCCATGCCTAAAGCACGACTTACAGACCCCCTGAGAAAGCCGCAATTTCGGCGCCTGGCCGCCAGTTACGGGGTCAACGAGATGGGCGACTGGATGGGGATCGTCGCCCTCTCGGTGCTGGTCTTCGACCGCACGGGAAGCGCGATGGCGACCGCGGCGCTCTTTCTCGGCACCCGATTCCTGCCGGCGCTGATCGCTCCGATCCTGGTCGCGCGGGTCGAGCAGCCGCCGCCGCGCTTCGCCCTGCCGGTGATCTATTGCGGCGAGGCGGCCGCCTTCGGGGCGCTGGCGCTGTTCGCCGGCGACAACTTCCTGATCGTCGGAGTGGTCGTGCTGGCGACCGTGGACGGTGCCCTCGCCCTGGCCGGGCGAGCGCTCACCCGCGCCGTCGTCGCGGCCTTACTCGAGCCGAGCGGAGAACTGCGCGCCGGCAACGCCGTGCTCAACATCGCCTTCACCGCCAGCGCCGCGATCGGCCCCGCGATCGCTGGGCTCGTCGTCGCCGGCTTCGGTGTGCAGTCGGCGCTGCTGCTCGACGCGGCTTCCTTTTACGCGATCGCCTGGATCCTCCTCACCGCCGGCCCTCTGCCCCAGGCCGAGCCTGACCCGGGCCTGGTTCGCGACCGTGTCCGCGCCGGTATCGCCTACATCCGCGAAATGACAACGCTGCGGCGCCTGCTGATCGCCCAGGGGGCGGCCTTCGTCTTCTTCGCCGCCGTGATCCCGATCGAGGTGATCTACTCAAAGCAGACCCTCGGCGCCGGCGATACGGGCTACGGCCTGCTGCTGGCCAGCTGGGGGGTCGGCATGGTCTTCGGCAGCGTCGTCTTCGCCCGTGTGCGGCGGACGCCGCTGCCGACACTGCTCTTCTTCAGCACCCTGGCTGTCGGCGTCGGCTACCTCGGTCTCGCCGCGGCGCCGACGCTGGCGTTCGCCTGCGGCGCCTCGGTCATCGGCGGAGCCGGCAACGGCGTGCAGTGGGTGAGCGCGATCAGCGCCGTGCAGGAGCTGACGGTCCCGGGCATGCAGGCCCGGGTAATGAGCGTGCTCGAGTCGATCGGGGCGGCGATGCCCGGCCTCGGCTACCTGCTCGGCGGCCTGATCGCCAGTGCCGTCTCCCCTCGCGCCACTTTCCTCGTCGCCGGCATCGGGGTTTTCGCGATCGTCGCCCTGGCGGCACCGCTGATGGGAACGAAATGGCCCCTGCGCAGGGAGGAAACAGGTCCAGAGGCCCTTGACGCCGAAGATGAGCTTATGGTGGAGTTGATTCCAGTGGGTGAGCGTCCAGCCCCTGCCCGATCCAATTCGGAGGTCGTCAGTTGAGAAAGTTTGGTCCCTTTGCGCTGGTGCTCGTCCTCGCCGCGAGCTCGGCCCTTGGTCTCGCCGCTTGCGGCAGCTCGGGCGGCAAGGAAGGCGGCACGCTGACCGGCACCTACGCCTCTTTTCCGAGCTACCTCGACCCGGCGCTCTCCTATGAAGTCGAAGGCTGGACGGCGATGTACGACACCTACCTGCCGCTGCTCACCTATGCCCACGCCGACGGTGCGGCCGGCAGCAAGGTGGTTCCGGCCCTCGCCGAGAGCCTGCCGAAGATCAGCAACGGCGGCAAGACCTACACGCTGACCCTGCGCAAAGGCCTCAAGTACTCCAACGGGGCTCCCGTCGTGGCGTCTGACTTCGCCAGCTCGATCGAACGCCTCTTCAAGATGAGCTCGCCCGGCTCCGGCTTCTACGAACAGATCGTCGGAGCGGAAAAATTCGCCAAGACGAAGAGTGGCCGCATTCCGGGGATCAAGACCGACGACCGCAGCGGCAAGATCGTGATCGACCTGACCAACCCCCGCGGCACGTTCACCAACGAGCTGGGGATGCTGTTCGCGGCGGTGCTCCCCTCCGGCACCCCGGCCAAGAACCTCACCGCCGACCCACCGCCGGCCACCGGCCCCTACATGATCACCAAGTCCGAACCGGGCCGCGGTTGGTCCTACGCGCGCAATCCCTACTGGGCCAAGGCCAACGGCCCGCAGATCAGCGAGGTGCCCGCAGGCCACGTCGACAAGATCGACATCAGGGTGATCCGCAACGACTCGACCCAGGTCAACGAAATCGAACGGGGCAAGGCCAACTGGATGCAGACCCCGATCTCCTCTGACCTCTACAACAAAGTCAAGGATAAATACGAAGGGACCCAGTTCCGGGTCGAGCATCCGATCAACCTCTACCTCTTCTGGATGAACACGGAAAAGGCGCCCTTCGACGACGTCAAGGTCCGCCAGGCAGTCAACTACGCGATCAACCCCGCGGCGCTGGAACGGATCTACGCGGGCTCGCTCGCCGCGACGCATCAGATCCTGCCCGAAGGAATGCCCGGCCACAAGCCGTTTGATCTCTACCCGCACGACATGGCCAAGGCGAAGGAACTGCTCGCGGAAGCCAACCCCTCGGACCGCAATATCACCGTTTGGACCGACAACGAAAGTCCCAACAACGAAGCGGGCGAATATTACGAAGGCGTGCTCAACGAACTCGGCTTCAACGCCAAGCTGAAGACGATCAACGCCGACAACTACTACGCGATCATCGGCAACGAAACGACGCCCGACCTCGACACCGGTTGGCTTGCCTTCTACGAGGACTATCCGCACCCGAACGACTTCTTCCAGCCGATGCTCGATGGCGAAAGCATCGCTCCCACTTACAACACGAACCTCTCGCGCATGGACGACCCGAAGCTGAACGCGAAAATCGCCAAGCTGGCGGAACAGCCACTCGGGCCTCAGCAGGAAGCCGAATACGCGGAACTGGACAAGGAATTCATGGAACTGGCGCCGATGGCGCCGTACGGGACCAACACCGTCTCGACCTTCGTCAGCAAAGAAATCGACCTGGACAAGGTGATCTTCAACCCCACCTTCGGCCAGGACCTGACCAGCTTCCAGTTCAAGTAGCCGCCCCTCGCTGCTTCACACTGACGGGGTGAGCGCTGAGCCCAACGTCGAGGCCGCGCCGGGGGCCGCAGGCAACCCCTGGCGCCTCGCCTGGCGGCGGCTGCGCCGCAACCGGGTGGCGCTGGCGTTCCTCGGGCTCTTCCTGCTGATCGTCGTCTTCGTCGGGGCCGCGCCACTGTGGGCGGACAACGTCGCCCACACCGGGCCCAACAAGACCCACACGCTGGAGAAGATCGAAGTCGAAGGCGAAAAGCGCGAGGTGGTCAACCGCGAAGGCAAGCCGATCGGGCCGCAGTGGTTCGAAGCGGGAGGCAAGTTCTTCCTCGGCGCCGACGGCCGCCTCGGCCGCGACGAGATGGTGCGGCTGATGTACGGCGGACGCGCCTCGCTCTTCATCGGCATCGTCTCGGCCCTGCTGACGACGGTGCTGGCGACGATCCTCGGCCTGATCGCCGGCTATTACCGGGGTTGGACCGACACCCTGATCTCACGGGTGCTGGACGTGGTCTGGGCCTTTCCGGTGATGCTGCTCTCGATCGCGCTCGGTGTCTCGCTCGCACTCGGTGGGCTGCAGATCGGCCCGCTCCACGTCTCGGGTGACTCGATCTGGATCCCGATCCTGATCATCGCCGGAGTCTCGGTCCCCTACGTCGCCCGGCCGCTGCGGGGACAGGTGCTCTCCCTGCGCGAGAAAGAGTTCGTCGAGGCGTCCGTGGCCCAGGGCGCGGGCCCGCTGCGGGTGATGTTCGGCGAGCTGCTGCCGAACCTCTCCTCGACGATCATCGTCCTCTTCACCCTGACCATCGCCAACAACATGCTGCTCGAGGCGGCGCTCTCGTTCCTCGGCGTTGGCGTACAGCCTCCGAACACCTCGTGGGGCACGATGATCGCCGGCGGCTTCGACCTGCTCACCAGCGCGCCGTTGCTGACCGTTATTCCCAGCGTGATGATCCTGCTCACCGTGCTCTCGGTCAACGTCTTCGGCGACGGCCTGCGCGACGCGCTCGACCCGAACTCGAAGCTGCGGCTGGCGGCGCACGCGGGCATCTCGGAGCCGGAGGGAACGGCGGTCTAGATGGCTCGCTTCGCGCTGCGGCGCCTGCTCGGGATGGTCGCGGTCCTCTTCGCCGTCTCGGTGCTGACCTTCCTGATCTTCAACGTGATCCCGAGCTCCGACCCGGCGCACCGGATCGCCGGCAAGGCGGCGACCCCGAACCTGATTGCCAGCATCAACGAGGAATGGGGCTTCAACGACTCGCTGCCGCAGCAGTACGTGACGATGATGAAGAAGGTCTTCAGCGGCGACCTCGAATCGTATTTCGGCCGGGAAAACGTCGACGAACGGATCGTCGAAGGGATCCCGGCGACCTTCTCGCTCTGCATCGGCGCGGCGGTGATCTGGATGTTCTTCGGGATCCTCTTCGGCTACCTCTCAGCGACTCGTGCGGGGAGCCTGCTCGACCGGGCGCTGACCGTGATCGCGGTCGCCGGGATCTCGATACCCGTCTTCGGGCTCGCCGCCATCTTCCTCATCTACCTCACCTACAAGACCGAAATCTTTCCCTCGGGGGAATACGTCGAATTCGCCAGCAACCCGCTGGAATGGGCCGAACACCTGATTTTGCCCTGGGTCACGCTGGCGATCACCTACGTCGGCCTCTACAGCCGTGTTCTGCGCTCGAACATGCTCGACGCGATGAACGAGGACTACGTGCGCACGGCGCGAGCCAAGGGGCTCAGCGATCGGCGGGTGATGACCCGCCACGTGCTGCGCAACTCGTTGATCCCGATCGTCACCCTCTTCGGGCTCGACTTCGGCGCCCTGCTCGGCGGCGCGATCCTGGTCGAAGGCATCTTCAACATCAACGGGATCGGGCTCTACGCCTTCGAATCGCTGAAAAACTTTGACCTGCCGCCGGTGATGGCGATCGTCCTCTTCGGCGCCTTCTTCGTCGTCCTCTTCAACGCCCTGGTCGACATCGCCTACGCCTGGCTCGACCCGCGGATCCGGCTGGGGACCTCGGCCGAATGAGCCAGGCGCTGCTCACGGTCGAGGACCTGCGGGTCTCCTTCAACACCCAGAGTGGCCGGGTGCGGGCGGTCGACGGCGTCTCCTTCGAGCTCGCGCCCGGTGAGGTGCTGGCGATCGTCGGCGAGTCGGGCTCGGGCAAGAGCGTCACCGCGCAGACAATCCTCGGCCTCACCCGCTCGCCCAACGCCGAGATCTCCGGTTCGGCGCGGCTCGGCGAGCAGGAGCTGTTGAGGGCGAGCGAGAGCGAGTTGCGGGGCGTGCGGGGAGCGCGCGTGGCGATGGTCTTCCAGGATCCGATGACCTCCTTCAACCCCGTCTACAAGATCGGCTGGCAGATCACCGAGGCGATCCGGGCGCACGACGGCGAGGCGAGCAAGTCCACGGCGCGCAAGCGCGCCATCGAGCTGCTCGACTCGGTCGGCATCCCCGATGCCGCCCAGCGCGTCGACGACTACCCGCACCAGTTCTCGGGCGGGATGCGCCAGCGAGCGATGATCGCGATGGCGCTGGCGCTCGAGCCCGAGATCCTGATTGCCGACGAGCCGACGACGGCGCTCGACGTCACCGTGCAGGCCCAGATTCTCGCCCTGCTCGAGCGACTCAACCGCGAGCGCGGCCTGGCGACGATCCTGATCACCCATGACCTCGGCGTCGTCGCTGAGGTCGCCGACCGGGTGCTGGTCATGCACAACGGCCTGATCGTCGAGCGTGGCGAGCTCGACCAGATCTTCTACTCCCCGGTCGATCCCTACACGCGCAAGCTGCTCGACGCTGTCGTGCGACTCGACGCGGCGCCACCGCTGCGCCCGGGGCGCGAGGGCGAGCCGGTGCTCGAGGTCACCGACCTGGTCAAGCACTTCCCGGTCAAGCGCGGACTCCTCAATCGCGAGGTCGACCAGGTGCGGGCGGTCGACGGCGTCAGCCTCAGCGTGCGCAAGGGGGAAACACTCGGCCTCGTCGGTGAGTCGGGCAGCGGCAAGTCGACGCTCTCGCGCACGATCCTGCAGCTGCTGGCGCCGACTTCGGGCTCGGTGCGCTTCGAGGGCCAGGAGATCGCCGGGCTCTCGCGGCGCGCGATGCGCCCGCTGCGGCGGCAGATCCAGATGGTCTTCCAGGACCCCTACGCTTCGCTCAACCCGCGCAAGCGGATCGGCCAGATCGTCGGCGAGCCGCTGCGCGTGCAGGGCGAGGCGAGCGGCGCGGAGCTGCGCCGCGAAGTGCAGGAGCTGCTCGACCGAGTCGGACTCTCCGCCGAGCACTACGACCGCTTCCCGCACGAGTTCTCCGGCGGCCAACGCCAGCGGATCGGCATTGCCCGGGCACTGGCGCTGCGGCCGAAGCTGATCGTCGCCGACGAGCCGGTCTCCGCCCTCGACGTCTCGATCCGCGCCCAGATCCTCGACCTGCTCTCCGAGCTGCAGGCCGAGTTCGGCCTCACCTACATCTTCGTCGCCCACGACATCGGCGTCGTCCGCCACGTCTCCGACCGGATCGCGGTGATGTACCAGGGCAAGATCGTCGAGCAGGGCCCAGCCGACGCGGTCTGCGAGCGGCCCCAGGACGCTTACACGAAGCAGTTGCTGGCGGCCGTACCGATCCCCGACCCGCGTGAGGCGCGGGCGCGTCGCGAGGCGCTCGGCACGGCCTGAGCGCGGGGCGGCAGCCGATTCGAAGGCTCGCCCGGCAAACTGTCCCTCAGTGAATCTGCCCCTCGCCCCACCGATCAAGCCCCAGCTCGCGCTGACCCGCAAAGAGCTGCCCCTGGGCGAGGAGTGGGCATATGAGCAGAAGCTCGACGGTTTCCGCGCGATCGTCTTCGTCGACGGCGAGGAGTCCTACATCCAGTCGCGCGGCGGCAAAGAACTGGCCCGCTACTTCCCGGAGCTGAGCTTCCCCTCGGGGCGCTACGTGCTCGACGGCGAGCTGGTGATCCGCGATGCCGAGGGCAACATCGAGTTCGACGCCCTGCAGAGCCGCATCCACCCGGCCGAGTCGCGGATCACGCTGCTCTCGAAGGAGATCCCGGCCGGCCTGGTCGCCTTCGACCTGCTCGCCGAGGGCGACGATTCGCTGCTCGAGACGCCGTTTGGCGAGCGCCGCGAGCGGCTGGAGGGATTGCTCGGCGACACCCCGATCGAGACGAGCGAGCTGACTCGCGACACTGAGCGCGCCGAGGAATGGCTGCGCCGCACCGAGGGCACGATGGCCAAGCAGCTCGACGCCACCTACATCCCCGGCAAGCGCAAAGGGATGGCAAAGGTGAAGCGCGAGCGCACGATCGACTGCGTGGTGATGGGTTGGCGACCCGGCAAGGAGGAGGGCACCGTCGGCTCGCTGATTCTCGGCCTCTACGACGACGGCGAGCTGCGCTCGGTCGGCCACATCTCCGGCTTCAGCCACGAGACCAAACGCAGCCTGCGCACTCTGCTCGAACCGCTGGAGACGGGCGAGGCCGGCACCGCCGAGCCGAGCCGCTGGACCGGCGGCCGCGACCTCGAGTGGGTAGCCCTGCGCCCAGAGCTGGTGATTGAGATCGGCTACGACCACGCGGCGGGCGGGCGGATCCGCCACGGCGGGAGGTTCCATCGCTTCCGGGACGACAAAGCGCCGGAGGAGTGCCTGTTCTCGGACCTAGACGAGGGCTAGGGGGAACGAGGCGGGCGAGCCTTGTCTTGGGCCCGTTCGTAGCGGAGGTTGAGCGTAATGAATACGCCCATTCCCACCGCGAATGCGGCGAAGCCGAGCACGGTGAACGCGGTTTCGCTGCGATGGGTCGGCCAGAAACCAACCGCGAGCACGACAGCCGCTACGGCAATGCCGACGTTGGCATTCTTGAAGAACTCTCTCATCTCCTCAGACAAAATGTTCCTTCAGGATATCAACGGCGAGCAGGAGCAGCGCCAATACACCACCGACATATCCGCCCGCCACCGGCCATCGCTCCAGCCGCTCTCGCGAGCGTTTGGACGCGAAGGCCCCGATTCCAGCGACGAAGCTTCCAACTACAGCGCCGGCTCCGATTGACGTCGCCAGCTCCTCAAACGCTCCGGTCAGCGGACCTGCGCTGGCAAAGAGATGAAGTGGCATTGCCGAACCGTGAAAGAGTCGGCCACACGTGTGGTGCGCGAGGTGTGCCGAGAGGCGCGCTGGGAACTCAGAAGAGGCGCGGCTGGGGAGGGTCGACCTCGCCCTTCAATCGAACCGGACGCTCCTCTTCGTGGCCACGGCTCCGGCGGTTGCTCCGGCCCCAGCCGCGGACGCGGCGGGTGAGCTTTTGGCGATCTGAGGGCTGCATGTAGGAACGGCCCTTGTAGAGCGCCGTGTAGCGAGGAAGAAGGTCCGGGCGTTTCTCTTCCAGCCAGGCGAAGAAGACGTCCTTTACCTCGTCGCGCAGGTGGAGGGCGACGCCGCCGAGGAAGCTGGCGCCGGCCTCCCTCGCCCGATCGACGATCGGCTGCACTTGCTCGGGGCTGTCGTTGATGCCGGGCATCAGCGGGGCGATCAAGACGCCGGAGTCGATGCCGCGGCGGCGCAGCTCGGCGACCGCGTCGAGGCGGGCTAAGGGGCTCGGCGTGTGCGGCTCGGTGGCGCGCCAGGCCTCCTCGTCGAGGGTCGGCACCGAGAGGTTGACCGAGACCGGCAGCTTCTTCGCCATGCGGGCGAAGATCTCGACGTCGCGCATCACCAGCGGCGACTTGGTCAGCACCGAGACCGGCGTCTGGGCCTGCTCGAGCGCGGCGAGGATCGGCGGCATCATCCGGTAGCGACTCTCGACCCACTGGTAGGGGTCAGTGTTCGTCCCCAGCGCCACCAGGTCGCGCTTCCAGCTGTCGCGCCCGAGCTCGTTGCGAAGCAGCTCCGGGACGTTGACCTTGACCACGATCTCACGCTCGAAATCGCGGCCGGCGTTGAGGTCGAGGTAAGTATGTGTGCGCCGGGCGAAACAGAACACGCAGGCATGCGTGCACCCCCGATAGGGGTTGATCGTCCAGTTGAACCCGTAGCGCCCCCCGGGCACGTGGTTCAGCGCAGAGCGGGCGCGAACCTCGTGGAAGTTGACTCCCATGGCCTCCGGCGCGTCGAAGGTTCGCACCGTTGTGCCGTCGCCAACTCCCGGTAGGCGAAGGTCGTTCTCGACTCGTTGTTCGTCCCAGCGCACGAACATACGTTCGCATGAGCTGCGGCGGAACCGAGCTTAGGCCGAGCCCTTGTCCTTCTCGGTCGCGATGAACTCGTCGAGCTGGCCGCGGGCCTGGGCGTGCGCCTTCTTGCGCAAGGGCGGCAGCACCGCAACCAGATTCCCCGTCGGGCCCAGCGCCTGCTTGGCCCAGTTGCGGAAGTCGAAGTCGTCAACGTGATCGGCAATCAGGCCGTCGGCGAAGCGGAAGCTGGCCCGGATGTCGTTGACCACCGGGCGGCCGGTGGAGAACGTGTAGCGGGCGATCCAGTGGGCCGAACCGGAGTCCTCGCCGGCCTCGTGCTCGTGCAGCTCGATCTCCAGATCGGTCGCGCGGCCGGTCAGCATCCGCCACATCGCACCGATCTCATCGCCCTCGAGATCGCCGAAAGCCGGATCGCGGAAGTGCGCGTCGGGGGCGTAACAGGCGGTCATCGCGGCGCCGTCGCAACGGCCGAATGCCGCGTAGAAGCGCTCGATCAGCTCTTTGTTCGCGTCAGCTCCCACGGGCGGACCCTATCCGCAGGGGGCGCACAGCCGGTGGGAGCTGAAGTTAAGGCAGCTTGCCGGCGATCGCGTAGCGCAGCACGTCGATGACCTGCTCAGCCGTGCGCGCGGTCGCCTGCGCGGCGCGGTCGACCTCCTTCAGCGCGTGGTCGAGCTCGCCATCGTGCAGGGTGACGATCGGCTTGCCGAGCGCGGCGGCAAAGCCGGCGTCGAAGGCAGCGTTCCACTGGCGATATTTGTCGCCGAAGCGAACCACGACCACGTCGGCGGCTCGAATCAGGGTCTGCGTGCGGATCGCGTTGACCCCCGCCCCCATGTGGTCGCGCCAGAACGGCGTGCCCTCCTCGCCCAACGTCCCGATGCCGGCGTCGTCAGAAGCGGCGTGGTCGGTGACCGGCGCCGAGAACTCCACCGGCAATCCGGCCTCACGCGCTCCAGCTTCGATCCGCTCCCGCCAGTCCGAGTGAATCTCCCCTGAGAGATAGACGTTCCAGGTCCGCTCGGCCATGGCGGCAATCCTAGCGCGCTACACTATTTGACGTGAACGTAAGAAAAAGATTTGCCGGGGCGGGGGTCGACGCCGACCACGAGCACTACAAGTGGTGGGCCCTCTCCTGCACCAGCCTCGGGATGCTGCTGGTCGCGACCAACTCGGGGACGCTGATCATCGCCCTGCCGGACCTCGAGCGGGCGCTCGGCACCAGCCTGCTGGAACTGGTCTGGGTGATCCTCGCCTACATGATCTCCTCGACCGTGCTGGTTCTCACCGCCGGCCGGCTCTCGGACCTCTTCGGCCGCAAGAACGCCTTCGTCGGCGCCTTCCTCGTCTTTGCCGCCGCCTCGCTCGGCGCCGGCTTCGCCGCCGATGGCACGCAGCTGATCCTCTGGCGGATCCTGCAGGGAGTCGGCGGCGCCTTCATCTTCGCCAATGGCCCCGCCCTGGTCACCGACGCCTTCCCGCGCGAGCAGCTCGGCTTGGCGATGGGCACCAACACGATGGTCGCCGCGATCGGCCTCGTGCTCGGGCCGGTGCTCGGCGGCGCCCTGGTGGCGATCTCCTGGCACTGGGTCTTCTGGTTCAACGTGCCGCTGGCGCTCGCCGGGGCCGCCTGGGCGGCACTGATCCTGCGCGAGCTCTCGCGCCGCGACACGGTCCGCGGCCTCGACCTCGGTGGCACCCTCACCTTCGTCGTCGGCCTGACCGGGCTCGTCTACGGGATCTCGCGCGGTGGCATCTCCGGCTGGAACGACACGCTGGTGATCGCCAGCCTCGCCGTCGCCGCGGTGCTGCTGCCGCTGTTCGTGCTGATCGAGCACCGCGGCAAGGCACCGATGCTCGACCTCGACATCTTCCGCAACCGGCTCTTTGCAGCCGCCACGGCCGCCGCCTTCATCAACGGGCTCTCGCGCTTCGCCCTGATGTTCATCTTCGTCTTCTACTACCAGGGGGCGCAGGGAGACGACCCGATCACGGCCGGGATCAAGCTGGCGCCGATGGCGATCGGGATGCTGGTCTCCTCCCCTCTTGCCGGGATCTGGGCCGACCGCCACGGCTCCCGCACCCTGGCGGCGCTGGGGATGCTGGTCACCGCCGCCGGCCTTGCCCTGATGACGACCCTGCAGGCCGACTCGCCCTACTGGCAGGGGATGGTCTGGCTGGCCCTGGTCGGGATCGGCTCGGGGATGTTCAACTCGCCCAACACGGCGGCGATGATGGGCACGGTGCCAACCGAGCGGCGCGGGATCGCCGCCGGCGCCCGCACGATGCTGCAAAACACCGGCGCCGTGATCTCGATCGCCTTCGTGCTGGCGATCATCACCAACGCGATCCCCAAGGAAGTCCTCTTCGCGATCTTCTCGGGCGTCGCCTCCGGGCTGAGCAGCGCCCAGCTCGATCCCTTCATCCACAACATGCACACGGCGCTCTGGGTGCTGGCCGCGACCTCAGTGATCGGCGCCGGCGTCTCGCTGCTGCGCCCGCTTCATGAGGGCGCCCCGGCCGAGGTGCAACGCGTTGACCCCGATATGAGGGGACAAAACGTTGCACCCGCGACGCTGGAGGCGATCCGCGAGGAGATCGAGGCGACGCCGTGAGTGCACCCGGCTCATCGGGGAGTGAGCTGAGGATCGGCGACGTCGCCAAGCTGGCCGGGACGACGCCGCGGACGATCCGCTACTACGAGGAGATCGGCCTCCTCCCCGCCTCCAGCGCCCGCGAGCGCGGTGCCCACCGCACCTACGCCGAGGAGGACGTCGAGCGCCTCGCCGACCTGCTGCGCCTCAAGGACCTGCTCGGCCTCTCGCTCGAGGAGCTGAAGGCGCTGGTCGAGGCCGAGGACGCCCGCGCCTCGCTGCGCCGCGAGTGGGAGACCGGCGTCGAGGACCCGGTGCGCCGTCGTCAAATCCTTGACGAGTCCCTGGGCCACATCGGCCGCCAGCTGGACCTGGTGCGCCGTCGCAGAGACGAGATCGCGACACTCGAATCAGAGCTGCTCTCAAAGCGCAAGCGAGTCCAAGCACGCCTACGCGAGCTCACCCTTAGCTCAAGCCGACAAGAGCGTCGGTGACTCCTCCCAAAACGCTCGGCGGGAGCCTCGCTGGAGTGTTTTGGGAGGAGCCACCGACGCTCTCCCTGGCTCCAGAGGCGGATGGGACGGCAGAGGAGGGTCGTAACGCCTTTCAGAAACACTCAAGCGAGGCTCCCGCCGAGCGTTTCTGAAAGGCGTTACGACCCTCCCCCCGCCCCTTGCTCCTCGAAGTGCTTGGAAAGCATGGTCACTTGGCCCTGATAATTCGAGCCAAGGTCCTGGCCGTACAAGCGCTCGGCGGGAGCGCTGGTGCGCTCGAGGGCTAGCTTGCAGACCGGTTGGCGGTGCTCGACCATGAAAGAGACATCACGCGCTCGCACCTCCAAGGCGGCGCGGCTGCCGTGGCGGTCGCCGGCCGGGTCGTAGCCGAAGCCGGGGTCGAAGAAGCCGGCGTAGTGGGTGCGCAGCTCGCCGGCGGTCGGGTCGTAGGCCATCATCTCGGCGGCGATCTGCGGCGGGATGCAGACGCCCTCGGCCGAGAGCAGCAGGTAGAAGATCTCCGGCTCGAGCACGATCTTCGAGCCAGCCT
This sequence comes from uncultured Solirubrobacterales bacterium, assembly GCA_963732225.1. GTDB lineage: Bacteria > Actinomycetota > Thermoleophilia > Solirubrobacterales > 70-9 > VRUE01. The sequence goes on along the minus strand of CAVSYR010000003.1, from coordinate 148,055 downwards.
CGGGGAAGACCGGGTCCCAGTAGTCGGTCCAGCGGTAGGCGCGGATCCGCGAGAGGTCGATCGGCAGGCTGTTCTTCTTCGCCCGGTAACCGACGATGCGATCGCTCGGCCCGGAGAGGTCGACGCTGAGGAAGAGACCGTCAGCCAGCGCCAGCTCGGACTCGCGCAGCGCGTGTGAGTCGAGGTAGAGCAGCGGGAACTCGTCCTGCAGGGAGCGGATCTCGGCGTCGCTGAGCCGCACGTCGCCGCGGGCCAGACGCAACTGGTTGAGCGAGAGGCCGGTCTTGACCTGGATCGCGAAGGAGCGCGGCACGATCTCGAGGTAGAGCTTGCCGCGGTAGCCGGCGCGGATCTCGTCGAAGCGGTGGTGGCGGTCGGTGAGCACGCGGGTGAAGACGTCGAGCCGACCGGTCGAGCTCTTCGGGTTCGCCTTGGCGCGAACGTCCTCGGGCAGGGCCAGCTCCTCGATCAGCGGCACCAAGTAGGGACGGTCGCGCTCGAGCACGGCCCCGTCGCGCAGGTCGATCCGCTGGAAGGCCAGCCCCTCGATCTTCTCCTCTACGGTCGAGTCGACATCGGGCAGGAAGGAGCAGCGCAGGGCCCAGGCGTGGTCACCGAGGCGCAGATCGATGCTGGCCGGCTGGATCGCCTCGGGGCGGATCCGGTAGTCGCCGGAGCTGACCCACTCGGCGGCGATCGCCTCGCTCAGGGCCTGCGAGGGCAGCACGCCGTCGACCGCCGCGGCGGTCCCCCCCTCAGGCGCGTTCGCCGCCGCTGCCGACGCGTCGCTCATCATCCCGAGATTATGCGGCGCGCCTCGGCAGTTCCGAGGTAGGGCGTCAGCGCAAACTCCGCAATCTCCGGCAGTAACCCCGGCATCGTCTTCGTCTCGCCGGCGAGGACGCGTCGGGCGAGCAGCGAGGCGATGCCGCCGACCACGGCCTCGTCGGTGGCTTGCGGCGGCCGTGAACCTCCCGCCGGCGCCGGCGCCCCGTCCGTCAGATATGGCACGAAGCTCTGCAGGGCGACCTGGTAGCGGTCGTAGACGCCGCGCCCGGCGCGCAGCCCCTCGACCAGCACCAGCTGCGTCTGCGCCGTCTCGGCGGCGAACAGCTCAAGCAGCGCGGTGAGCGCCGCAAGCACTCCGCTGGCCCAGTCCTCGCGCTCGGCGCAGGCGGCGAGAACGACGGCCCGTATCCGCTCGACCGCATCGTCATAGGCAGCGACGAAACAGGCGTCCTTGCTCTCGAACTGTTTGTAGAAGTCGGACTTCGAGACCCCGGCGCGTTTGCCGATCGCCGAAACCGTGGTCCGTTCGTAGCCTTTTTCCTCCAGGCACTCGGCCAATGCGGCCAGCAACCGCTCACGCTGATTTTGCGCAATGAACTCGCGGGGCAGGCCGTGACGGCCGCGGGGCAGACGTTCCACGGCGCTGGAGTCTGCCAGCGCGCCCGGCTAGGCGTTTGCCCGCTTCTTTGCCTCCGCCGCACCGTGGAACGGCGCGAGCATGAATTCGGAGAGCTCGGGCAGCAGATCCTCGGCCTGCTCGGCTTCCTGGCGGCGAATCTGCTGGTAGACGATCCAGGCGACGCCGCCGACCAGGGTTTCTTCAATCGTCTCCGGCAACTGGTCGTCCTGGGGGACGGTTTGCTTGGTCAGGTCGACGAAGCGCTGCATCGCGGCCTCATAGCGTTCGGTCGCGATCTGCGTGGCGGAAAGGGCCTCGATCATGCACATCCGCGCCAGGGCGGGGTTTTCGGCGACGTAACGCAGGAAGGCGGCGAGCCCGGCCTGGACGCGCTCCTCCCAGCCGCCGTCGGCCGCGGCGCACTCGGCTTCGATCCGCGCGAGGGCCTCGTCGACCGCCGTGTCGAAGGCGCTGAGGAAGACTTCCTCCTTGCCCTCGAAGTTGTCGTACAGCGTCTTGCGGGCGACCCCAGCGCGGCGCACGATGTCGCCGATTTTGGTTGCGTCGTAGCCCTGCTCGGCGGTCAGCTCGGCGATCGCGTCCATGATCCGGCGCCGCTTGTGGCCGGCGACGAACTCCCGGGAGAGTGCGGGGCGGACCGGTATGGCGTCGGCCTTGGCCCCGGATCTCGCCTTTGCGCGCGGCGGCATTGGGCAAGGATACCTGTGAGGACAGCATTCTCCTTGCAGGCCGACGACTTAAATGGTACCGTTGGAGAACTCGATGGGTTTATAACAGAAACGATCGAGTTTCTCAATGCCACCAGACAGGGTAGAACTGAGCCAAGAGATGCTGCTCGCCGCGCTCGGCGAGAGCTGGTCCCCCGCCGACGTCGGTGCCGCGGCGGAGTTGCTCTCGGGCGGTGAAGGCCAGTTCCCTTCGGGCATCCGCTCGCTCCCCTCCGACTTGGTCAGCGCCGTCCAGCGCGAGCGTCTGCTGGCAGCAATGCTACGCGCCACAGCGGAGCTTGGCTACCGCGAGGTGAGCGTGCAGGACGTGCTCGAGCGCGCCGGCGTCTCCCGCCCAACCTTCTACGAGCACTTCGGGAACAAGGAAGCATGCTTCCTCGCCGCCTTCGACTGCGCAGCCGCGCGGCTGCGCAAACGCCTCGAGCTGGCGGCTGAGGACGGCGAAGGCTGGCGCCAGCGCTTCCGCCTCAGCCTCGAGGAGCTGCTCCGCTTTGTCGCCGAGGATCCCGACGCGGCGATGTCGCTGATCGTCGACGCGCGCGCCGCCTGCCCCCCCGCCCTCGAACGCCGCGACGCTCTCCTCGACCACTTCGCCTCCTGCCTCGACTCGATGGTCCGCGCCGAGGCCGACCCGGCGCACGCCCCCTCGGCGATCGCCGCCGCCGGCATCATCGGCGGCATCGAGGCCCTGCTCTACGCACGGCTCAATCGGGGTGAAGCCGATGACGTGCAGTCACTGCTTCCGTCGCTGATGTACTTCGCGGTGCTGCCTTATGAGGGGCACAAGGTGGCGAGCGAGGAACTGGCCCTCGTAGTGAGCTAGGGCCGGCGCCTCCCCCTACCCCGCCGTGCAGCTCCTGCTCAAGACTGAGCTCAACGTCTTCCCTCCTTCGAAGGCAAAGCTCGTGCGCGAGAGCGGGAAAGTGGCGCCGGGGAGACCCTTCGGCGCGGGGCAGCCGGCGCTCAGGTAGCTGCGGCGCTTGCCGTGGGAGGAAAAGCTCCTGCCGAGCTTCATCGAGATCCTGGTGACGTAGCCCCACTTGGAGGTGACCTGGGGAAGCGAGGCGATGAGCTTGGTGCCATAGGTAGAACCCTTCGCCTTGCCGATCACAAAGGGGATCGTGGCCGAGGTCGGGATCGGTTGGGTGCCGTAGACGTGGGCGAGGATCGCCGGCCGGCCCTTCCAGGTGCCGTTGAAGGCGTAGACCTTGCCGTTGGAGGGGAAGGGCGCCTGCTGAGAGATCAAGACCTTGGCCTGAAAGGCACCGGTGCCGACCAAAGAGGAGCGGCAGGCTTCGAGCGCTGCTTCGGTCGTTGCCGGCTGGATCTGGTCGACCTGGCAGACCGGTATGCCCTTCGGTTCGATGTGGCCGAAGCGGTTGATCTCGATCTCGATCGTACGCAGCTGCGGCGGCGCCGATCCCTTGGCGGCGCTGATCTTGGCTTCGAGCGAGAAGCTGACGGGGGCGGTTCCCTTGCGGGGCAGCTTCTTGGGAGCCAGGGAGGCATCGACGCCGACGCGCACTTTGTCGCGCTGGATCGTCTCCGAGGCCGAGGCGGTGGGGGCCTTTCGTGCCACGGAGCTTGCCGTCGAGGCCAAGGTCGAGGGCCCTCCCTGCGCGGCGGCGCTCGCGGGCGAGCCGGAGCCACCTGCGTCCAGCGGAGCGCTCAGCGGCCCGCCTTCCGCGTAGGCCCCGTAGGTGAAGACCGTGCCTTCTTCGGAGTTGCCCGAGGTGACGAAGAGGATGCCCGAGCCGTTGACGGCCATTCCCGAGGGGCCGCCGTCGATCAGGCTGCCGGGGAGCTGGCCGAGGAAGGTGCCGGTGGAGCTGAACTCCTCGATCGCCCCTTTGGGATGGGTGAAGCCCGGCTGCAGGTTGTCCATCACCAAGAGGTGGCCGTTGGTGGGGTCGATCGTCAAGGCGGCGTCGACGAGGGAGACGAATTTGCCCTGGGGGGTGGACGAGCCGTCGATTTCAGCGACCGGGCCAGCCGGAGTGCCGTCGGCTTCGAAGACCTTGACGGTGCCGGTGGCGGCGTCGGCGACGTAGACCTTTTCGCCGGAGACCGCGAGGCCGTAGTAGTCGGCACTGGGGTCGGTGGCGATCTGGCGCAGCAGGGCCCCGGAAGGTTCGTAGACGGCAACGTGGGTGCGATCGTCGACATAGACGTTGCCGGCGCCATCGACGGCAACCCCGGTCGATTCGGCTTCGTCGAAGACGAGTGAGCTTGGCTGCAGGCGGCTGACGCCCTCGTGCCAGCGGTTGGCGTATAGAACGCCGCCGGAGACAGCGAGTTGGCAGGGGCCTTCGGGGGAGCTGCCGGCGCCGAGCGACGATTCGAATTTGCCCGCGGAGGAGAAGCGCTCAACAGCGCGGGCGTAGTAGGCAGAAACGTAGATTTCGCCGCCGGGGGCGATTGCAATGCCGCAGGGTCCTTCAAGCGCCCCACCCGGGGCTTCTTCGGTTCTCACCGCTTTTTCGCTCAGCAGTCCCCGATTTGCCTGCGCGGCGGGCGTGAGGAGCAGAAGTCCCAGTAGGGCCAATCCCAAAGACGCTCGCAAGCCGTGCCTCATCGATCCGCCCTTCCCTTCTTCTTGCCTTTGGCTTTCTTCTTGGCGCCGCACTGGGTCTCGACTTCGGGGTGACCCTTCAGTCCCTGATTGGACTGCCCGACCAGGCGCGTCGTCGCCAGCTGCTTTTCCTTGCAGAGGTTGGCGGCGATTTCGATGATGCTGCGCTTGCCGCCGTTCATCACCAGCACGAACTTGGAGACGGGGGCGTCGGGCAACCCTTCGAAGCTGCCGCGTAGGCCGCCCTTGACTGAGTCGATCTTGCCGGCCAGGTCGACGTGCAGGCCGCGGCCACGCAGGGCGAAGACCAGGTCGGGGAGCAGGTTGTTGGAGGAGCGCAGATAGACCGGCCCGCTCAGCGGCGCTTCCAGTAGCGGGGTGTAAGCGGTGGCCTTGCCGTAGACCGAGCCCGCCGGGCAGGCTTCGCGGGAGAACTGCTGTTTGGTGCAGACGGTTTTGATGTGGTTTTGGGCCAGGAACAGGCTCGGCGGCAGGGTGACCTGGGCCGAGGCGAGGTTGGCGTCGCCCGCCCGGGGCGTGTAGGTGACGCGTAGCTTGGGCTTGTCGCCGCGCTTGGTGCCGCCCTTCAGCCGCAGCGCCATGCGCGGTTTGAAGGCGAGCGAGGAGCAGTTGAAGGCCTGGTAGTTGTAGATCGCGTTGGCGGTGGAGTCATCGGCGGGGTCGGAGAAGACCGCGCCGGAGCCATTCAGGGTCGAGGCGACGCTGAAGCGGTCACAGCTGGTCGGGTTGAGCGCGAAGCCCGGGCGGTCGATGTAGACGCGGACGTCGCGCAGGTGGATCGGGATGCCGTCGATGATGTGGGGGATCGGGTCCGAGCCCGCCGAGTCGATCGAGACCTGGGCGGTCTGGGCGTCGACCTTGACCGCTGAGCGCACGACGATCACCCCGAGGTCAAAGGGACCGACCAAGGCCGAGTCCACCGCCACCACCGAGAAGGGCGAGCCGTTGTACGGGCCGGCGAGGTAGAGGTTGCCCGGGGCGTAGGAGAGCACCGAGCCGAGGCCGTAGCCCGAGTAGGTGTGGCCGATCAGCGAGGCGGCCGGGCAGTCGGGGTGTTGGAGCTCGTCCACTCCCGAGCGTCCCTTTGCCGCCTCGATCGCGGCGTCGGGGCAGTAGGGGATGTCGGCGATCTTGCCCAAGAGGCCCGGCGGCAGCTGGGCGGAGTAGTGGGTGATCTCTTGCTCGACGTCGGTGCGCGCCAGGCGCAGGTAGAAGGGCGAGTAGGAGCCGGCGTTGGAGTTGATCGAGCCGGCAAGGGCGGTGGGGGCGAACGGCGGGGTGCCCTGCGGGCAGGGACCGCCGCCGACGCCGGCGGTGACCTGGGCCGGCGAGTCGGTGTGGCGGGTGAGGGTGGCGTCGCGCCAGGCGGTCAGGTCGACCCCGGTCGAGAAGGTCCCGCAGGCCCCCGGCGAGGCCAGCGGACTGCGCTGGCCTTCGCGGAAGTGGACGATGAGGCTCGAGTAGGGCAGCTGGGGCAGCCGATCGAAGCTGGCGGTGATGCGGCCGGTGGCGGGGTCGGCCGCCAAGTTGCCGGGGACCTTGACCAAGATTCCGCGTTCGGGTGCCTTGGCGACCAGGTAGACCGCGATCAGCGAGCTGAAGGGGTTTTGGAAGGGAGCGGCGAGGAAGAGTGAGCCTTCGACCGTTTCGCTGAAGAGCGGGCTCTTGACCCGGAAGTCGCCGATCTTCGATTCGTTTGGGCAGCCCGCTCCCGGTGGCGAGCTGGGCGTCTCGACTCCGAATTGGGCCGGGGTACAGACGCCGAGCCCGGCGCCGACCGAGGGGTTGATCGTCACCCCTGCGGGCAGCTGCACAACCGCTTTGCGCACCGCTGAGGGGGCAAGGCGGGTCGGGTCGAGGATGCCCGAGGTGTCCTGGGCGATTTCGAAGTCATAGCCCGAGGGCGAGGAGGCACGGGGGTCGGTCAGGCGGCCCGCCGGTTTCGGGTTGAAGGCGAGGGAGTTGCAGCCTTCCAGCGCCGGTGCGCCGGCGCTCTGGGAGACCGTGGGCCCTCCCTGCCAGGAGGAGGCGCTCGCGCTGAAGCTCAGTGGTCCTTCACAGGAGGTCGGCAGGGTCAGGTAGGCCGTCGCCGGGTTGGCCTTCGGCGGGCCGATCGAGCATTTGGACCAGCCGAAGGCGGGCTCTTCCTCCTTCAGGCAGTCGCCGCGCTGGGCGTCGTGCAGCACCGACCAGGGTGTCCCCCAGATCGTCAACTCGAGGCGCTTGGTGTCGAAGAGCTGGGTGATGTTCTTCGACTGCAGGGTGAGCCCGTATTCGCCCTGGGCCTGGCGCACCGCGGGGATGAAGGTGACCGGCGCTCCGTAGGGGGAGAGGCCGAGCTCCGAGGGAGCGCCGGGGGGCGGTTCGACGTTGAAGATCCCAAAGCTGCGGGTTTCCCCGCCGCCTTGGGAGGAAGTGATCGTGGCGATGCCGACCTGGGAGCGGTCGGGGCAGTCCTCCCCGGATCGCGATTTTTCGAAGGGCGAGTTGCGCTGGGTGTGAAAGGTGGCCTGGGAGCAGACGGCAACGGCGCTGGGGTTTTCGATCAGGCCCGGCGGCAGTTCGAGCGAGAGGTCGCGGAGGTCGCCTTCGGTGAAGTTCGGTCCCGCTTTGAAGCCAACGCTCATCCGCAGCGCGGTCGGGTGGGAGCCCGCGGTGACGGCGGGGGCGTCGCCTTCGGCAAGGGGTGCCGCCTGGAAGCCTTCGCTACCAGGCAGGAAGCCGAAGGAGGCAGAGGCGCCGCCGGCGCCGGCGCCGAGCAGTCCGAGCGAGCAGAGCGCCGCCGCCGAGAACAACCGCAGTCGCCTCACTTGCCCTTCCTTTTTCCGTGGTGCTTTGACTTGCCGTGCTTGGTCTTCTTCTTGTGCTGTTTTTTCTGTTTCGCTTCCTTGCTGAAGCGGAGCGGCGGGTTTTCCGGTCCCTTCAAGAGCGTTCCCGGAGTCGGATCTTCGGGCGTTGGCGGCAGCGCCTGGCAAGCGTCGGCCTCACAGGGAATCGGCTTGATCCCTTCGGGAAAGCCGCCGCCGACCTTGGCGTCATAGACATCGATCGAGCCCGGGTCGGACGAGGCGAGCGCGCCGTCGGTGAGGAAGTAGGCGTCGGTGCCGTCGGCAGAGGCGTCGAGGAAGCTGGCACCTTCGGGGCTGCGGCCGCTGGAGATCAGGTTGACGCAGCCCGGCGCGCGGGTGCAGTCCCCCTCCCCATTGGCCTCCCACTGATAGACGTCGGGGCGTTTGTTGGTGTCCTGCAGGTTGAGGTCATCGCTCGATTCGAAGAAGAGCCGGCTGCCGTCGGTGGAGAGAGCGCGGGGCTTATAGGGAAGCGGCGAGGAGCCATTGGGTGGCGCCCCCGGCAGGGAGGTCGGGCCTTCCGGGCGTTCGCCGGTCGGGTTGCAGGAGGCGCAGATCAACTGGGACGTGCCACCGCCGAGCGGCGGGCCGTAGAGGTAGAGCTCGGTCGCGCCGGCGTTGTCGTAGTCGGTCAGCTCGGCGGTCGAGAGGAAGGCGAGATGGGCGCCGTCGGCGCTGACCCTCGCCGCCCCGGTGGCGGGCGGGCGGTTGGCTGCGGTAGACGCGTTCGCCCCCGCCGCCACCAGCGTGGTCGTTCCGCCCTGCCAGCGCTCGAGGCCCGCGGCGTCCTGGAAGTAGACAGTGGAGCCGTCGGCGGAGGCCCCGAGGACGCCGGCGACTCCAGCCGAGGGTGTGAGGTCCGTGGTTGCTTCCGTCGCGGCGTCGTAGCGGTATAGATGGACGCCCTTGGTGAAGTAGGCCACCTGGCCGCTCGAGCTCCCTGCCTGGAAGGTCGCCCCTCCCCCGCTCGTTTCCGGCAAGAGCTTGCTCTGGGCGCCTTCGCGCAGGTAGAGGGCGCCTTCGTCGGCGAAGTAAAGGCGCGAGCCGTCGCTTGAGATCGCGCCGAGCGAGGCGCCGATCTCCGCACCGGGGGTTCCCGTGGCCTCGCTGGGGAACAGGTTGATCAGGGTGAGCCCTCCCCCGCTCCACTCATAGAGGTTCTGGGCTTCGGCGTCGCATCGGCCGGGCCCGGTGATGACTTCGGTCGCGTTGGCAGCGAGCGCCGCGCAGCTGGAGATCACCAGGTGGGAGAGGTCGGGCGTCGCAGCCACCAGGGTCGCTTCGAAGTGTTCGGCACTAACCAAGGTGTGGTTGAGATCCGCCTGGGTGATCAGCGCCTGGTAGGTGCCGGTCGCGCTCTGGCGCAGGTAGAGCTTGGGGTAGCCGGCGGGAGCGCTCGAACCGGCCAGGGGAGCCGATGGTTCGGGGCAGCCGACGACTCCGCGACAGGGATCGCCGCCGAAGAGGACGGCGCTTGTGAGCCCTGCTTCTGAGAAGAGGCGGTAGGGGACGCCGTTGGGCCGATCGCCGAAGGCGGCGGAGTCGATCGGCGGCGAGACGTTCTGCGTGACCCAGCCTGAGCCGCCGCGAGTGGAGAGGTACTGACTCGCCGGCGGAGCGCTTTTCGCATCGGCGAAGGCGGTTGCCGAGGAGTAGGCGAAGCCCGAGCCGCTCGCCGCCGCCTGGAAGTCGGCGCCGCCGAAGAGGGTGCCCGGCGCCTGGATCGCGCCGCCGTCTTTGTCCAGCGGCGAGACCATCTCCCAGGCCCTGGCGTCGGGAAGGTGGAAGACGGGGGCCGATTCCTGCGTGGTGAAGGAGTGCTCGGACCCGACCGCGGGACCACCGGAGTTGTTGGCGGTGACGCGGTAGTGGTAGGTGGTGAGAGGGCTGAGGCCGCCGAGGTGCTGGTTGACCGCGACCACGATCGATCCTGCGCCCAGCGGCGCCGACCCCGAAGCCGGCGCTTTGAGCGCACCGAAGAAGCCTTCGCGTGGGGGAACCGCGCTCAGGTTGGCTTCATAGGCAGCCTGAGCGATGTATTCGAAGCGGTAGCTGCTGGAAAGGCCGTTGGGATTGATTTCCGCGCGGAGGGTGGTCGCGGTCGAGTTGACGTCGGTGACCCAGGTGGCCTGGATAATCGGCGTGGCCGCCGAGGCGGTCCCGGCGTGGGCAAGGAAACTCACCGCCAAGGCGAGTACGAAGAGAGGGCGTGGGCGCAATTCGAGCCCTAGCGCTTTTGATGCTTTTTGTGCTTGCTCCCCTTGCGGGCCTTCCCGGAGCACTTCGCCTTCACCACCGGCGTCGAGTCAAAGGCCTTGCCGTTCTGTCCATCCATCTGCACCGTCGCTTTGTTGGTCGCGGCGCAGAGGTTTCTGCTGTTGACGATCAGGCCCTTTTTGCCGCCCTGCATCTGCAAGGTGAACTTGGAGAAGGGGGCATCGGGGACGGCTTCGAAGGTGTTCCTTAGAGCGCCTTTGACCGAGTCGACTTTGCCCGCCACGACCACGTCTACCTGGCCGTGCAGGGCGACGACTAGATCGGGGAGCTGGTGGCTCGAGGATCTGAGGAAGACAGGTCCCGCCAGCGGCTGGTCGAGCAGGGGCGTCTTCAATGTCGCTTTGCCGTAGATCGACCTTGCCGGGCACTTTTCTCCGGGGATGGAGCCTTGGGCGAACTGCACCCTGGTGCAGACGGTGCCGATGTGGCTCTGTTCGAGGAAGGCCGAGTGGGGCAGCTCGACTGAGACACGGCCGATGTTTGCTTCGCCCGGTTTGGCCGTGGCGGTTGCCGTCAGGGCCGGAAAGTCGCCGCGCTTGGTGCCGCCCTTGAGGATGACCGAGAGCTTCGGCTTGAAGGGAAGGGCCGAGCAGCCTCCGACCTGGAAGGGGGAGGAGACGGCGGCGCTCCCCAGGGGGGAGGCGATCTGGCCCAAGACGGCGCTTGGGTCGCAGGAGGTCGGATTCAAGGAGAACTGCGGGCGTCCCAGTTCGATCGCCACCGACCGGACGTCGAGGGGGATGCCGTCGATGATCTGGGGCAGAGGGTCAGAGACGGCGTGGATCTGGGCCGTTTCGGGATCGACGTTGAGGGCTGTTCTCACTACCACCGCTCCCAGGTCGAAGGGACCGGCAACAGCCGGGGTGATGATCACCAGGGAGAGGGGAGCGCCCTTGGAGGGACCGGCCAGGTAGGCATGGCCTTGGACGTGGAAGGGGGTGATGCCCGAGCCCGCCGCGACGTCGACCGTTCCCACTTCAGATGCCTTGGGGCAGGAGGGACTCTGCTGCTCCGCCGCTCCCTGGTTGGGGGCTTCGCGTGCCTTTGTCTGGGCGATCGCTCCCTCCGGGCAGTAGGGGATGCCGGCGAGCTTGCCGGTCAGGCCCTTGGGCAGGGTGGTGTCGATCTTGCTCAGACGCTGGGTGCCGTCTTCGCGCGTCACCTTCAAGACGAAGGGGCTGTAGGCGCCGGCTTGGGGGCCGACGGTGCCCGCGGTGAAGCTCGGATGGTTTGACATCTGCGCTTCGGAGGTCGGGCAGTTGCCCCCCGTCGGGGAGACCGAGGTCTGGAAAGAGTCGACAGGGTGGGCGTCGGCTCCTTCGGGGGTGCTCCAGGGGGTGAGGTCGGAGGTCGTGGTGTAGGTGCCGCAAACAGGCGGGGTCGAGAGCGCAGCCTTGGGGCCGCCGAAGAACTTGATCGCCACGTCTTCGAGCGGAAGCTCGGGGCTTTCCTCAACCCTGGTGGTGAGCTGCCCGGTTGACGGGTCCGCGGTGACCTTGCCGGGAAGCTTGGCGACCACTCCCGTCAGCGGGTCTTCGACCGCGATGTAGATGGCGTATTGGGAGTTGAAGGGGTTCTGGAAGGGAGTCGCCAGGTAGACGGCTCCCTCGAGTGGGTTTTCAAGCAGCGGCGTCGTTACCTCCACCGAGCCGATCTTGGAGGCGTCGGGACATTTTGCCGGTTCGGCGCCATTTGAACCCAGCTGGGCCTCAGAGCAGGCGGCGAGGCCGTTGCCGGCGGAGGGGTTGAGGGCCATGCCCGCCGGCAGGGTGACCGTGGTGTCCTTGAGGTTGGCGGTGGAGCGGCCATCCGCTTTCAGTTCCTGGCGCTGGTGCAGGTTGAATTCGAGGCCCGAGGGGCTGTCAGCCAGGTTGGTGGTCGGCCGCGATTCGATCGTCGGTTCGAATTCGAGCTGGTTGCAGCCGTCGACGCCCACGGGGGTGCCGTTTAGGTCAGTGGAGGGATAGCTCGTTTCGTCTTCCTGGCCGATCCAGTTGGAGATGTGGAGGAAGGTTTCGGTCGGGGTTTCGGTGCACTGGCTCGGCATCGCGAGGAAGGCGGTGTCGGGGCGCTCGATTTCGCAAGGGCGCAGTTCGTCTTCACCTTTTTCGTTTTTGACCTGAACTTCGCCTTGGAGCAAGCACGGTCCGCGGGCGTGATCATGACTTGGGTCGCTTGGATTCCCCCAGAGACTCACCGCCGAGCCCAGGACTCCCACCTGAGCCGGGATGTTCCGCACGTCTGCCGAGAGACCGTAGTCCCCATCGCTGCGCACCCGGCCATTTAGGTGGACATAGATGCCTTCGATCACTTCGAAGCCGAGCACAGCAGGGGTGCCGGGGGTTGCCTCCATGTTGTAAAGGGGGTGAAGCGAGAAGTTCGGCCTTTCGGCCTGGAAGGAGATCAGCACCATGATCGTGCCGATCTGGGTGGAGTCCGGACATCCAACTCCCTCAAGCTGGGCCTCGGCGCACTTAGGCATGGCGCGGGGATTGACCACGAGGCCCCGCGGCAGTTCGCCACTGATGTCGCGGATGCCTCCACCGGCCACCTGGGGCAACCCGGCCGAATCCGCTCCCAAGGAATTGTTGCTGTAACTCATTCCCACCAACACCTGGTAGGGATGGGAGCCCGCCAAAGTGGCGGTCGAACCGTCCGCGTCGGTGGCGCTGCCATAAGCGCCGGCCTCTTCGGCAAGGAAGCCCAGCGGCGCTGGCGAAGCGCTGATCGTTACCGGCAACGAGGCACCCGCGGGCGATGCTCCACCGCCTTCGATCGAGGCTTCGGTGAGCACCGTGCTCGACTCCGGCCCCGTGACTTCCAGGGGGATGAAGGCCTGTGCCTCAACGCCCGGGTAAAGGGGCGCGCTGCCGCTACAGGTAACTGTCTGACCCGAGCTTGAGCAAGAGAGATCGTGGGATCCCGGTCCGCTTTCAACGCCGTATTTCCCAAACGGAGGCACCGTCGGCGTGGGCGAAAGCCCTGTCGGCAGGGTGACCGAGATCGTGAACTGCCCACTAGTCTTTTCGCCTCCCACATTGGTCGCAACCAGCCCGATGCCGGGCCCACGGCTTGGGTCGGGGCTGGTCATGCCGGGAGCGAGGTTAGTCGGGTAGGGGACGATCGCAAGCTGCCACCCCGGGGCCGAAGTCACATCCGCCGCGGCGGCGCTCGCGCCAAAGACAAGGGTGCCGAGCGCCAGCAATAGCGCTGCCAGAACACCACCACGCCAAGGGGACCGCTGCTCCGTGTCGTTCATCACCTGCGTTGCCTCCCTCATCGCCCTGCCCGGGCCCTGTTCGCGTGCTTGGCGTGGCGACTTGCCGCCCCGCCCTTGTGATGGGTCTTTCGGTGCTTCTTGGCGTGGCGCTTCTTCTTGTGCTTGCGGTTGGGGTGAGGGTTGCCCGGGCCCGAGAAGGTTGCGCTTGCGGCCGACTGCGTTTGGGACGTGGCGCTTCCGGGTGCCCGGCAGGCTTCCCCTTCGCAAGGCGTCGGCGGTGCCTGGTTTTGCGCCGGGATGCCACCGTCCACGCGCGCGTCGTAGACGTCATAGAGCTGGTCGGTGTCTTGCCTCACCAGCGACTGGCTGGTCAAGAAGAAGACGTCGTTGCCGTCTGCGCTCGCGTCTGAGAAGTAGGACGAAGCGTCGCTTTCCCCGCTTGAGATCAGATACAGGCAGCCGCCGTCCTGGGCTTCGCTTTGACAGGAGCCCGCTCCCTTGGCCTCCCACTCATAGACGTCGTTTACGCCGTTGGCGTCACTCGCCACTAGCTGTTCCTTGGTGTCGAAAAAGACCCGCCTGCCGTCGGCCGAAAGATTTCGCACCCAGAAGGCGGTGGTTTCGAGACTGTGGAGAGTGGGTGGGATCAAACTTTGGACTGACGCCTCACCACCGTCCGCCGGCGCGCCGGTCGGGTTGCAGGAGACGCACTGCAGTCCTGCCCCGGGTTCGTAGCGATAGAGCTCTGACTTGCCTTTGCTGTCGTAGGCGGTAAGGGGCATGACCGAGGAGAAGAGCAAGGTGCCGCCCGAACTAACCCGAGACGTCCTCATGCCCAGTGTGTTGCCGGAGTAGTTGCCAGCAGTCCAATTAAGAGCGTCGCCGCCGCTGCTCGCGTTGGTTGGCGAGACGAAAGTGACCTCTCCGTCATGCCAGACGTAGAGGTTGCAGGTCCCTCCACCCGACCAGTTACCAGACAGCGGTGAAGCGTTGCAGCCGCCCGCACTGGCCCCGTCGGCAAGAACGCCGTTGGCGGCGAAATAGACGTAGGAGCCATCGGTGCTGGCGCCCAGCGTCGCCCTCACTTCGGCGCCGTTTGGGTCATCCTCGTCGGGAGCAATGTCGATCAGCTCTCCGCTTCCGGTGTCGTAGCGGTAGAGGTCGTTGCCTTGATCGGCCGGACCGGTTGTCGCGTCGTTGGTCAGCTTCTCCGGGCTGGTGAAGAAGACGTAGTGCCCGTCGGAAGTCGCTTCCATGAAAGTCGCCTTCTGCGGTCCTTTCGGGTCTTTGCCGCCGCTGCCGCTGCCGTTGGTCTTCCGCGAGGCAGAAACCTGCACGGTCTGCGCGCCGGGCGTGCCGAGACCGATGCGAGCGTAGAGCTGGTTGACGTTGTAGGAGGTGAAGAAGGCCGTCGAGCCGTCAGCCGAAAGGGCGTGCAAGTCCTGGGTGTAGGAGCGCGCAGCAGATCCCCCTGATTTGGCATTGCCGGAGATCCAGGCCCACGGGCCGGCAAAAGCACCCCCGTGTGGTGGCGAGTCGTCAGGCAGGAGGTCGACCAAGACCAGTGACTCACTATTGCGGTCCCAGAGATAGAGGTTCTGGTCGCCTTCGGCAGCTTCGGGTGTCAGCGCAACGTTGCTTTCGAACAGCATCGCCGTGCCATCTGCGGATTCGCCTGCGAATGCGGTGCCTTCGCCGAGGTAGAAGCCGCCCCCCGGGCGGTGAAATCCGCCCGAGATCGTCTGCATCGCTCCGTTTTCGAGATCGTGTTCATAGAGGGTCGCTTCCTGGCCCGATTCCCAGACCAAGACGTAATCCCGACGCAGGTCTTCGCTCCAACCCAGAATCCTCGCCCGGTTGCCAAAGGTGTTACTCGGCAAGAAAGAACTGGTGACCCAGCTGCCGCCATCGCGAAGCGCCGAGTAGCTGGGAAAGAGCTGGCCTCCGCCTTCGGTGCTACCCCCCGAGGTGATGTAGTACGCGCTGGCGTTTCCGTCAGCAGCGGCCTTCATCAGGTAAAGGCCCCCGCCAACGTTGTTGCCATTCTTGTCGACCGGCGTCGCCTGCTCATAGGCGCGATTGTCGGGTAGGCCAAACGGCTGGGCGGCGTAGGTAGTGAAGGTTGTTTCGGGTCCTGTAACGCTTCCAGTAGGATTACTGGCCGCCAAGCGGCAGCGATAGGTAGTCGAGGAATCGAGCCCGGTGACTTGCTGGCTTACTTCGAGTTCTTTACCCGCCGCTTCGAGCGTAGCGCCGCCGCTGGGGATGTCGGTTGCTTCGGCGTAGCCGCCTTCTTTGAACTTCGCTTCGCTAACGCATTCGAACTTGTAGGTGGTCACCTGGCGCTCGGGGTTGACCTTCCCTACGAGCGTTGCTCGGGTGTCCGTGATTGCTTTGGCCGAGACGGCGCCGGCAACTGGAGGCGCGGCTAGAGTTTCGAAACTCGTTTCGGCAGATGCCTGGCCCCCGTCGAAGCTCTTTTTTGCGACCAGCCGAAGATGATATTTGGTGAATGCCTCTAGATCAGTCCCCTGCTGTTCCACGACGTGCGTCGCTTTATCTCCGGGCAGGGCCGCCGATTGTGTGCTGGTCCATTCAGCGCCGTCCACGGAATATTCGAAGTGATAGTTACTCGACAGACCAGTGGGGTTCACTTCGCCGTGGAATGTCGCGGTGGTACCACCAACGTCAGTTGCTGCCCCGACGGAAACCTCCGGGGGGACAGCTTCCCCGATAATCAATACGCCATTTGGTTTGGAGTTTCCAAAGGTAACGTACAGACTTCCGTCGCTTTCGTTGTAGGCGAACCCCGCTTCCAACGGAACCACTTTCTTCAGAAATTCACCTTTAAGAGTTCCCGATAGATCAAATTCATCGATTCCGCCGATGGAGGAATCGAGAAAGGCGATCGTTTCACCGGAACGATTGATCGCCAGCCCTCCATTGGGATGGATAGTTGCAAGACCAATAGGAAGGTCCCCGAGCGGACTTCCAGCCACACTAAATACTTGGACTCGTGCTTTTCCAAGACGTTCGCCGGAAAAACCAGATTGGTCTTCCGTCGTATAGACCTGCCCAGAGGCGTCTACCGCAACTCCGTAAGGCGCTTGGCTGCCGAACTGACCAGGTTCCGCACCTATTTCAGTTGGTGCGGGCGCATGACAAAGGACGGTACAAATTTGAAATTCGGATTGACCGTTAACTGCACCCCAACCGTAACCGCGAGTGAAGGTGACACCGGTCACTTTCCCGCCGGATTTCGCAACGGCGAATTCGCTCACCCGCCGGTTTATGCCGTCCCCAACGATGACGTCGCCTGTCCCGGGTCGAACGGCGAGGCTCAGATGAAGGAGTCCTTCTGCTTTGATCGCGAATTGACCGGCGCCGCTGCCGCGGCTGCCGGCCTTGCAGCCGGTCAATGCAGTGCAAAACTGAAGTTCTTCCGCCCCACCCACTGCTTTCACGTTCCATCCGAAGGCTCCCTCGAATGAACCCATGGCAGAAAACACACTTATCCGCTCGGTTGTCGGGTCGGAAACGTACACGTTCCCGGTGGACTGATCTATCGCAAGCCCTTCCGGGAAGACCGCTCCAGCAGTCCCTGAGTCGTCTCCGACGACGCAGGCAGAAGCCGTTGGGCATATGTCGACCCCCGCGCCGCCCACGTCCTTTCCAAAGGCGCGTATAAATTCGCCCGAGGCAGAGAATTGCTGTATTCGAAAGCCGGAAGTGTCGGCAACGTAGACATCCCCAGCCGCAGCCCCTCCTGTTCCTGCTTGATTTATGTCTACGCCCCCCACGCCACCTGGGAACTGACCACCTTCAGTTCCTCTGTTGCCGAAGAAGCTGACCGCGCCGCGGGCGGCGAGCGCAGAAGGCGCGACTGCCGCACAGACGAGCAGTGCCGTCAGGGTCGCGATGTAGGCGGTCAGGTACCTGGGCCGTGTGATTCTCGGGTGGCGCATTCTGTCTCCTCGGCGGTCGCTATCGCGTCCTGGCGAATGGTCGGCTGATTTAGGGCGCCGTCACAGCCCAGGGGCCGCGGAGGTTTCCGAAGCTTTCTTCGAAGGTGAAATAGAGCAGCGCGCCGGTCTTGCCGCTTTCCATTCCTCCGGAACCGGTTTCCGGATTGACCACAAGTTCCATGTGATGTTCGATGAAGACCGGGAGGTCGTATATGCAGAGATTGCCTTTGGCGGCTACCGGTTCTTCGGCGCTACCGGGGCATTCGGTGGTGGGCGCGCTTTCGTAGGGCATGTAGTGAACGGCTACATCGGAAGCGAGGGGGATTGAGAAGGAGATCGGTACCCAGGTTTCGGTTGCGCCTTCTGGCAGGGAGGAGCTGTGGATCGACCACACGCCCGTCTCCGTTTTCCCGCTCGGCAGCGTGCTCGTGAACCCAGTCGTCCCGTTGGTTCCTTTCACTCCGTTACAGACGAAGGCGACCGGGGAGGCTGATTTGACTTCGACGCCGCCTTCTTTACAACCGTGAGCTTCGCCGGCGAAGGGGGCGGTTTCGGCACCCTGACCGGCTGCGCCGGGGCTGCCGTTGGCGCCCGCGTCGCCCTTGGCGCCCTGCGGGCCCGCCGGCCCCTGCGGCCCGGTGTCACCCTTGGCGCCCTTGGGACCCCTCGGCCCCTTCTTGGCCTTGGCGGAGGCGGTCGCCTTGGTGCCTGAAGCTGAGTTGGAGGCGGCGTAGGCGCCGCCGAACATGGCGAAGACCAGAGCGATAACCGAGATTACTCCCGGGATACCAAAGCGGGTGCGTAGCGTCGAGAACATCTGAAATCTCTCTCCTTGTCCCGTGAGCCCCTCTGCCCGCCGCTTCCCTTAGCGGCTTCCTCGAGGCTCGGTTATGTCCCTGTGGTCAGTTCCGTTCGCATCCCTTTGCGAACTGAACTACTTCGTACATGAAGCAGGGCAGTATGAGAACAAAGTTGTTTGCGAATGTCAAGGTCACGTGCGTTCCCATAGGGATTCGGCTCTCCAGAGCGGAGAGCGACGAAGGGGAAGCGCGGGGTTTCTCTAGCGGGTGCTGCTTGTGCGCTTGCGGGGCGGCTTGTTTGCCGCCTTTTTCGTCTCACTGCGGGCGACGCTGCGGATGGTCTTGCCCATCGCCTTGTCGGTCGCCTCGGCCAGCGCGATCTGGAAGACGCCCATCAGGACGTCGGCGCCGAGCGGTCGGGTGCGGTCGAGTGTTTCGCGCACTTTCGGCCAGTCCCCCTCGGGGCGGCCGGCCTGGTCGAAGGGCTCCCAGACCTGTTCGAGGAAGAGGTCGGTGAAGAGCTGGGCGATGTCGTCGACCTTGCGGCGCAGCTTCTCGGCGACGGCGAACACGGCGTCGGGACTCATCCCGACTTCGGCCAGGGCCGCCGCGGCCTTCATCATCCGCGGGCTGATCACCTCGACCTTGCCATCCGGCAGAGAGCGGATCGTGCCGAGCTTTTCGCCCCGTTCGAGCATCTCGAAGCCGCGCCCTTCTTCGACCTCTTTTTTCCATAGCTCCGCCAGCTCGACCAGGTCGACGATTTCCGGCGCCTCCTCTTCGAAGGGCGCACGGAGGGTGCGGGTGAGGTCGACGATCTCGGTCGCGGCGCCGTCGGCGCCCTCCAGCATGCGGCGGATCGCCTCCAGGTTGAGGCCCTCCTCCTGCAGCTCGCGAGTCAGTTCGACCCGGGCGACGTGGTCCTCGTTGTAGTAGCCGGTGCGCCCGTGCACCACAGGCGGCGGCAGCAGGCCACGAGTCTGGTGGGCGCGAATGTTGCGCACCGTCATCCCGGTGCGCTCGGCCAGCTCGCCGATCGTCATCTCACCTTCGGAGGGTTTGCTCCCATCCCTGGTGGGCTTGCTCATCCCCTCATCGTAAGCGGGAATCGCTGCCCGTTCATCTTTTTCGATGGGTCCGAGCAGATGAAGGCAATCGCCTCGGCTAGGTCCTCGGCCGGGGTGAAGGTGGGGAAGTCCTCTTCGGGGCTCTCCTCGCGCATGCGCGGCGTGAGGATCGCATCGACGACGATGATGTTGGCAGTCGCCGTCGTGCCTTCGAAGCCGTCGGCGTAGGCGAGGGTCCAGGCCTCGGCGGCGGCCTTCGCCGAGGCGTAGGCCGCGTTGGTGTTGGTCGGCGCCTGCGCCTGCTTGGAGGAGACGAGGACGAAGCGCCCGTGCTCGCCGGCGAGCAGCGCGTCATGGAAGGCGCGCGTGGTGTGCTGGACCGTGCGCACCAGCGAGTTGTGAAGGACCTCCCAGTCTTCGAGCGAGGCCTCGTGCAGGGGCTCTCCCCCGCGCCAGCCGCCGACCAGGTGCAGCAGCGCGTCGACCCGCCCGAAGCGCTCGACCAGCGCCGCGCACCAGGCGCGCGTCGCCTCCTCGTCGAGCAGGTCGACGGCGCGACCGTCCCAGCGCTCGGCGGGCAGGTCGAGAGCCGCGGCGACCTCGTCGATCCGGCCCTGATCCATATCGGTCCCGGCAATCGTCGCCCCAGCCGACGCGAGCCGCTCCGCCACCACCGGCCCAAGGCCGCCGGCAACCCCGGCGATTGCGATTACTCGGCCGTCAAGTTCGCTCACCCCTCGGAAACTACAGCGCTGGGAGGGGGCTCGATACGTTCAAGAACAATCCGACCATCCCCCTCGGTTCTGACAAGGAGCCGATCATCGTTTTGCAATCCCGCTTCGATGCAAGCTTGCTGCGGCAACGTAACCCGCCGCTTTTGGTTAATGAGGCATTGTCCGGCTCGACCTCGTGAGCGCTCATATCGAGAGCGCCGAAAGCCCGGCCGAGGCCGAAATGGGGGAGGCAGGATTCGAACCTGCGAAGGCTGAGCCGGACGCTTTACAGGCGCCATCCGTTGACCGCTTGGATACTCCCCCGGCGGCGGCGATTCTATAGAGCGATCCTCGCCATAGACGAGCTGATCAATCGGCCGACCGGGCTCGATCTCGAACTGCGCGTACTTGGGACCACCGAGAGTGATTGAGGTGGACGCCTCCAACACCGTCGAGGGAATGAACCATCTGCGGCCGTTACCTGTATGGGCAAAGAGATAGTCAACGAGCGCCGGGTCCAAGCTCTTGACGGCGCCACTCCAGCTCCGGTTCCCGCCGCGGGTGACGATTGAAACCGCGCACCGTTCGTGCCGGTTGGGAGTCGTGACGCGCTGGGTGGAAGTCTTTACCTGAATTCTCAGGAGCCGACCATACGCACAGGCCACAAGGTCGACATCGGGACTGCGGCCGAGCGGCGTGAAGATCGTCGCGCCAACGGATGTCAGCCACTCGATTGCAGAGGCCTCACCAAGATCTCCCTGCTGTCCTCGATTGATCCTCCGCTCCACCAGCGAAAGAATACGACTGGCTGCAGACAGAAAGTTGCAAACGCCTAAGCTACGCCCAGCCGCTCCTTCATCTGCTCGTTGAAAGCAGTGAGGGCGGACATCGGGCGCATGAAAACGGTGAGCTCGGCGACGCGGCCGTCCTCGTCGAGCTCGAGGAAGTCGATGCCCTCCAGCTCGCGGTCGCCGACGTTGGCCTTGAAGCGCAGGGCGACCGAGCTGCCTTCGTGCAGCTCGTCTATATAAGTGAGGTCTTCGAGCGTGGCGGCGACGTGGGTGAGGACGGCGCTGACCATCTCGCGACCCTCGAAGCCGCGGAAGAGGATCGGGCTGTGCAGCACGACGTCCTCGCGCAGCGTCTCGGTCAGCAGGTCGAGGTCCTTGGCTTCGGCGGCGCGGCGGAAGGGGTGTGGCTCGGCCATCGCGGTGTACCTTACGCCCCGTGCCAAGCGACCACACCCTCGCGAAGATCTCCAACTCGCTCGGAGCCACCGGGCTGCGCTGGACCGGCAAGCTCAACACTCCGCTCTACCGGCTCAGCGGCGGGCGCATCGGCGGCAAGGTCGGCAAGGCGCCGGTCCTCCTGCTCACCACCACCGGGCGCAAGAGCGGCCAGCAGCGGACCGCGCCGGTCGTCTACCTCGCCGACGGCGAGAACGTGGTCGTGATCAACACCAACGCCGGCAACGCCAAGGTCCCGGCCTGGTCGCTCAACCTGAAGGCCAAGCCGGAGGGCGAAGTCGAGGTCGGGCGCAAGCGCTACCCGGTCCGCGCCCGGATCGCCGCGGGCGAGGAGCGCGAGCGGCTTTGGCGCGAGCACAACGAGCAGTACGCGGGCTTCGACGATTACCAGGAGAAGTTGGACCGCGAAGCCTCGGTCATCGTCCTGGAACCAGCAAGTTCCTGACGGGCCGAGTGGTCGTCAGGAGGCCTCGCGCAGCATCTGCGCCTCGGGCAGCGCGCGCAGCTTCTTCAGCGTGTTGGTCTCGATCTGGCGGATCCGCTCGCGGGTGACGCCGAACGTCTTCCCCACCTCCTCCAGCGTCAGCGGCTCCAGGCCGGAGAGCCCGTAGCGCAGCTCGATCACCTGGCGCTCGCGCTCGGGCAGTGCGTCGAGCGCCCGCCGCACACCCTCACGCTGCAGGTGCTCGCTCGCCTCCTCGAAGGGCTGCGCCACTTCTTCGTCGGCGACGAAATCGCCGAGCTCCGATTCGTCCTCGTCCCCGACCGGCTTCTCCAACGAGACCGGCAGCTGGGAGACGCGGAGGATGTCGCGCACTTCGTCGAGCGGCCAGCGCAGCTCGGCGGCGATCTCGTACGGCTCGGGCTCGCGCCCCAGCGACTGCACCAGCTGGCGCTCGACGTGGGTCACCCGGTTCAGCTTCTCGACCATGTGGACCGGGATGCGGATCGTCCGTGCCTTGTCGGCGATCGCCCGCGTCACCGCCTGGCGGATCCACCAGGTCGCGTAAGTGGAGAACTTGTAGCCGCGGCGGTAGTCGAACTTCTCGACCGCCCGGATCAGCCCCAGCGAGCCCTCCTGGATCAGGTCGAGGAAGCTCAGCCCCCGCCCCAGGTAGCCCTTGGCGATCGAGACGACGAGCCGCAGATTGGCCTCGACCATCTGCCGCTTGGCGACCATGTCGCCGCGCTCGATCCGCTTCGCCAGTTCAACCTCCTGCGCCGCGGTGAGCAGATCGACCTGGCCGATCGAGCGCAGGTAGAGGCGCAGCGAGTCGAGGCTCGGTTCGACCGTGAGGTCGAGCTCGGCCTCTTTTTTCGCCGCCGCGCCGTTGCTCTCTTCGGCCCGCGCTTCCTTGTAAGCGTCGACGCCCTCCTCGGCCAGCACTTCGACGCCCTGCTCGACCAGGTGGGCGTGCAGGCCGGCGATCTGCTCCTTGGTGACCTCGACCTCCTCGAGCGTGTTGGCGATCTGCTCGAAGGTCAAGTAGCCGCGCTCGCGACCCAGCGCGATCAGTCCGCGCAGCTCCTCCGGCTCCGCAAACGGTTGTGCGTCCGAGTCCTGATCCAGTCCCACAGGGACCGTCTCCAACGGTTCGATCTCGCTGCCTCCCGGTGCAGCCCTGTCCCCCTGGCAGGGGAGGCCGACCCCAACGCTCCGGCCGCAGCCAAGTATAGGCAGAAGAATCGGTTCGGTCAGGCTCGCCGGACCCCAGCCGAGGCGCCCGGTCGCTTACGCTTCATAAGCCGTGGCCAGCCGCACGACGATCACACCCGCCCGCTCCGCGCCCGACGTGCAGGCATCCGTGCCGGCCACCCAGGTCAGCCTCTCGAGGGTTGGCGTCACCGGTGTCGAGAAGGTGATCCGGGTCAAGGCCGACGGCGCCGAGAACCTCTACCACGCCAACTTCGAGTGCTTCGTCGACCTCGAGCCGCGCCAGGCCGGCGTCCACATGTCGCGCTTCGAGGAGAACGTCGGTGAGGCGATCGACGCGGTCGTGCTCGGCGAGGCCTTCCAGGCCGAGGTCCTCGCCGCCCACATCGCCCAGCGCGTGCGCGAGACCCAGCATGGCCGCCGCGCCGAGGTCTCGGTCGAGGCGCGCTACCCGGAGACGGTGGAGACGCCGGCAACCGGCCACACGACCCAGGAGATCTACGGCCTCTTCGGCACCGCCGTCGCCTCCGAGCGCGGCACCCGCACCCTCACCGGCGTCCAGGCCCAGGGCATGACCGCCTGCCCCTGCGCCCAGGAGATGGTCGCCGAGCTCGGCCGCGAACAGCTCGCCGCCGCCGGCTTCGACGCCGAGCAGGTCGAGCGCGCGATCGAGGCCGTCCCCGTCGCCACCCACAACCAGCGCGGCATCGGCACCCTCTACATCGGCTGCCCCGAGGGCGGCCAGGCCTGGATCGACGCCCCGGAGCTGCTGCGCATCGTCGAGAGCTCAATGAGCTCGGAGATCTACGAGTTGATGAAGCGCCCCGACGAGCTCGCCGTCGTCGCCAAAGCCCACGCCAACCCGCGCTTCGTCGAGGACTGCGTGCGCGAGATGATCCGTGCCGTGGTCGAGGGCTACCCCGACCTGCCGGCCGAGGCCTTCGTCATGGCCCGCCAGGAGAACCTGGAGACGATCCACCGCCACAACGTCGTCGCCGAGCGCTACGGCACCCTCGGCGACCTGCGCGAGGAGCTCGCCACCGGCGAGCCCAGCGAGCGCCACGTGACGATGCGCGACTGGCTCGAGTCCCCGGGCGCCTGAGTCCCGGCAGTTAGCGATCCTTCACCGCGAACTGCGCTCCCAGCGTCCCTCGCGCTCGACCAGGGTGCAACGTTTTATCCGTGACATGACTGAAAAGGGCGTTGCACCCGGCGGCAGTTGAGCCCTGCACGGCGGTGCGTAACGCGGTCTCAGTGGGTGGCACGGATAAGACGTTACGCCTCGAGGAGCGAGCGGCGGACGAGGCGCATGACTGGGTCGGGGTTCTCTTCGAGCATGCGATCCGTCGGGCGAAGGACCTTGTAACCCGCGTTCATCAAGGCAATCGTCGACTCGCCGTCCCGCTCATGGGCAGGGCGATCGGAGTGGTAGCGATAGCTGTCGATCTCGACCACGAGTCGCTCTCTTGGCCAGAGGAAGTCGACAAGCCTCTCCTCGGCCAGGACGTTGGATTGGGGGATCGGGAGTCCCGCCTCACGGCAAAGGGCGAAAAAGTCGATCTCCGGATTGGAGCGCGTCTCTACGGCACCGGGATCTACGTCTGCGCATAGTCGGCGGAGCATGCTGCGCCCCTTGCGGCCACGGCCTTCCTCAACCACTTGAAGCAACTCGGGCCAGCGAATGCGCTTTGCTCTGTCGGCGGCGACCAAAGCGCGCTCCATCTGGACGCGATCGAGACGGGTCGCGAGGTCGAGCAAGGTGCGCTCGGGCGTGGTGACGGGGATCGCGGCCTCGATCGTCATGTGCTCGGGGGGCAGCGAGCGGGTTTGGTGCAGGCGAACTCCATGCGGCCGGCGATGCCCCGAGCGCCGGGTGACCTCAATAAGCCCTCGCGAGCCACGAATGCCCCAGAGTTGGGCGGCGCTTCCGTACGAGAGCACCGCGTTGGGACCACATGCCAACACGGCTGCGAGCCACCTGCCGCGGATGTCGATCCGCCGATGCCCGAGTGCGAAGACGCCGCGATGCAGGGGCAGCAGCTTGCCGCTGCGCACCCGAGCTTCTATCTGCCCCCGTCCCAAACCCAGGGAGAGCAGTTGCCGCCAGGCAACGACGCCGTGCTGTACCTCGGCAAGTTTCCGCACCAAGGCCGTCGCTTCGAGGGTAGGCGTAGCGCCTTCTACATCGGATGCCCGGACAACGCGTTGCACCGAGGCCTCGAGGTGGTCGTCTTGGCCGGGGGCACCGCGTTTTCCGGGCGATGGATGGACAGAACGTTGCACCCTGGGGCGGGGGTGGCGAGCCATGGCGAGACCCTCGCAAGGACGAACGCGCGGGTGGCGCGCTCGGTGTGACGACTCGTGCGCGGCTATGCGCCTCGAGACGCTCCGCGCCTTGAGGCGCGTCGCTCGGCGCCTAGCTCGGCTTGGTCCGCTTGCCCACCGCTCGCGCTTCGCGCTCGGCCTCGATGCGGCGGCGCAGGCCGAAGAAGTAGTCGGCGCCGCTGATCAGGGTGGCGGCGACGGCGAGGTAGACGAGGGCGTTGACCCAAGCCGGGGCCGGGTTGGCGGCGATCAGGGCGATCACGGCGGCAACCTGCAGCACGGTCTTGACCTTGCCCAGCCAGCTGGCGGCGATCACGATGCCGCGCTCGGCGGCGATCGCCCGCATCACGGTGACGGCGAACTCGCGGGCGATGATCACCATCGCCACCCAGGCTTCGAGCCGGTCGAGCGAGACCAGCGAGACCAGCGCGGCGACGATCAGCAGCTTGTCGGCGATCGGGTCCATCAGCTTGCCGAAGGTGGTGACCGCGTCGCGCGAGCGGGCGAAGTAGCCGTCGAGGCCGTCGGTGAGAGCGGCGAGGGCGAAGACGGCGGCGGCGAGGGCGTCGCCGTTGGGGGTCTCGCCGAGCAGGGCGACGACAACGACTGGCACCGCGAGGATGCGCAGCAGGGTGAGGGCGTTGGGAAGGTTGAGCGGGAACATCCCGCTCAGGCGCTCTCCGTCGACACCTTCGCGGCAGCAGCGAGCTCCGCGTCGCGCTTGGCGAAGTACTCCTCGCCCTCGATGCTGATGTGGGGAACGAGGCGACCGAGCCAGCCCGGCATCCACCAGGCCCACCTGCCGAGCAGAACCATGATCGCCGGCACCAGCAGGCAGCGAACCAGGGTCGAGTCGATCGCGATCGCGACGGCGAGGCCGACGCCGAACTCCTTGACGATCGGGTTGCCGTTGAGGACGAAGCTGGTGAAGACGCAGACCATGATCGCCGCCGCCGAGGTGATCACGCGGCCGGTGTTGGCGAGGCCTTCGATCACCGCCTCCTTCTCGTCACCGGTCTGGCGATAGTGCTCGCGCATCTGGGTGAGCAGGAAGACCTCGTAGTCCATCGAGAGGCCGAAGAGGATCGCGAACATCAGCAGCGGCACGAAGCTGACGATCGGGATTGGGTGGTCGAGGCCGATCAGCGAGGAGCCCCAGCCAAGCTGGAAGACGGCGGTGACCACGCCGTAGGCTGCCGCCACCGAGATCAGATTCATCGCCGCCGCCTTGATCGGCACCAGCAGCGAGCGGAAGGCGAGCAGCAGGACGAAGAAGCTGAGCGCGACGACGATGCCGATCATCAGCGGCAGCTTTTCGCTGATCTGGGTGGCGAGGTCGATGTAACCGGCGGTCTGGCCGCCGACGTAAGACTGCGCTTTGGTTCCCTGCAGCGCCGCCGGGATCGTTTCGTCGCGCAGGTCTTCGACCAGGCTGACGGTCTCATCCGCCCAGGGCGCCGATTTGGAGATGACCGTGAAGACGGTCACCGTGCCGGTCTTGTCGAAGCTCGGTTCGGAGACGCCGGCGACGTCGTGCGCAGCGTCGATTTTCTTCTCCAAGATCGGCAGCACCTGCTTCGCTTCGGCCGGGCTTTCGAATTCAGAGGCGATCAGCAGCGGGCCGTTGACGCCGGGGCCGAAGCCCTGGGTGAGGCCGTCGTAGGCCTGGCGCGCGGTGGTCGACTTGGGCAGGGCGCTGATGTCGTTCTGGCCGAGCTCCAGCTGCAGCAGCGGGATCGCCAGCACGATCAGCACCGCGAGGGCGGCGAGCGCGGAGCGCCAAGGGCGGTTGGCGACGCCGCGGGCCCAGCGCCGCCAGCCGTGCGGCTCGGCGTCGTCGGAGTCCGTTTTGCCGAACGGCACGCGCAGCGAGTTGATGTGCGGGCCGAGCGCGCCCAACATGGCGGGCAGCAGCGTCGCCGCGGCGAGGACCGCGATCACCACCGCGATCCCGGCGGTGAAGCCGAGCGTGGTGACCAGCGGAATGCCGGCAGCGGCGAGCGAACAAAGCGCGATCACGACGGTGAAGCCGGCGAAGACGACGGCGCCGCCGGCGGTCGCCGTGGCGCGGGCGACCGACTCCTGGATCTCCATCCCGTCGGCGAGCTGCAGCTTGTGGCGGGTGACGATGAAGAGGGCATAGTCGATGCCGACCCCGAGCCCGATCATCGTCGCCAGGGTCGCGGCGACGCTCGGCACCTGAACCACGTGCTCGAGCAGGCGGATGATCGAGAGTGAGCAGGCGAGGCCGAGGATCGCCGACGCGATCGGCAGCACCATCGCCGTCGCGGTGCCGAAGGCGAAGAGCAGGATGACGATCGCGGCGGCGATGCCGATCGCGTCGCTGGCGCCGGTGTCCGGCTTGGAGAGCTGCGAGCCGACGTAGGCGCCGATCGAGACGTTGAGCCCGGCCGCTTCCGCGGGCTTGCCCGCGTCGAGCACCGCCTGCGCCTGCGCTTCGGTCAGTTCGCTGGGGCCGACGCCGAGGACGACCGGCGAGTAGGCGACCGAGCGGTCTTTGCTGAGGAAGGCGGCACCCTGCGGTGTGAGCGGGTTGATGGCGGAGTTGACGTCGTGCAGGGCGTTCAGCCGCTTGACCGATTCGTCGATCGCGCTCTTGTACTTGGGCGCGGTCAGCACTTCCCCGGCCTTGGCCTGGAAGACGAGCGGGTTGCTGCCGAAGGCCTGTTCGGGCAGGTTGTCTTCGAGCAGTTCCGTCGCCAGGGTCGAGCCGGTGCCCGGCAGGGTCAGGTTGTCATTGGTCTTGCTCTCTCCCGCCTGCCCGGCGAGGATGAGCGCGACCGCAGCGACGATCCA
Source organism: uncultured Solirubrobacterales bacterium (assembly GCA_963732225.1). Classification (GTDB taxonomy): domain Bacteria; phylum Actinomycetota; class Thermoleophilia; order Solirubrobacterales; family 70-9; genus VRUE01. The sequence goes on along the minus strand of CAVSYR010000003.1, from coordinate 120,371 downwards.
AATCCCGATTGTCGGCCAGTGATGCCGCGAGCAGAAGCGGCCAATCGCGTAGAGGGGGCCGGTCACGCGCGCATCATCCCTTTTTGTCAGACGGCACGGGCGCCGGCACGTCACCGGTCTCGAAAGCGTCCGGGACCGAGGCGGCGAGATTGGCCCCAAGCAACTGGCGCAGGGCGGTGAGATGCTGGGCGTGGCTCGCGGCCAGCGAGGCGGCGAGCATGCGCGGCGCCGGCGTGTTCAAGTGTGGCGCCGCGTCGATCGCCTGACCGAGCGCCGCGTTCTCCTCTTCATAGGCGAGCAGCAGAGCTTCTTCGCGGCCCTTCGGGCCAGGAGATTCGAGTTCGCCCGCTTCGGCTTCGGTTTCACCGCCGACACCGCGGATCGCCTTGGTGATCGCGTCGAGGTGAGCTTGGTCCTGACCACGCAGCTGCCCGGCTACGGCGAGGGTGCCGCCGCGGAGCAGCACCAGCGCCTGTTCATAGGCAGCCACGGTCGTCAGTTCCTGCGAGAGGACCGTGTTGAGGACTTCGACGTCGGCAGCCTTGTCGCTGTCGGTCGCCGCCCCGTGCCCGCTGCGACCGCAGCCGCAGACCACGATCGCCAGGGCGAACAGAAAGACAGCGACGCGACCGAAGCCGCGCCGCTGACTGCTGATGGCAAATACTCGCTTCGAACCCATATCCGGGCGCGAAGCATAAGAGGAGTTCTAGCCGCTTTTGCTCGAAAAAGCTAGACCTACTTGACCGCCTTGCGAGTTCGGGGCTTTTTAAGGCCCTTTGCCGACTTCGCCTCGGCGGACAGACCCTGGAAGTTCATGACGACCATTGTGGCCGGAATGCCCTCGTCGCCAGACTTGGCAAGGCGCTTTGCGCTACCGGCCTGGATGGCAAGAACGCGATCAAGCGTCTCATTGGCGAGGTCGACAGCCTCCTCCCATCCCTGCTCATCGACGACACCGGGCGTCCAACTCAGGTGCCGATCATCGCGTGCATCGAACGTGCCGCCCGTGAGAGCACCGACGACGTCGTCGATGATCATCTGGATGCTCGAAGCGCTCACGCCCGGCTTGACCGACTCCGGAAGCGACTGCCAATCGCTGTCCGTCAGGAATGCCCTTGAGGTCGCGCGGTAGTAGTGCTCGACAGCTCCGCGGCGCGGCTCGGTCTTGACCATTTCGATGCACTCGAAGTCCTTGAGTACTTTGACGTGGTAGCTGACCTGGCTGAGACCCTCTTCGAGCTCCTTCGAGAGTTCGTTGGGACTCGCCATGCGCTCGTTGAGAATGGTCAGGATTTCGACGCGCAGCGGATGCGCTAGCGCCTTTACCAAGCGCTGATCGACTCCATTTCCCTTCTTTTTCTTGGTCTTGGTCTTTGCGGCCAAAGTGACTCCTCATTTCGTTTTCGCAAGCTTGTACCACTCGATCATATTGGACGCAAAGCTGAAATGACAACAAAGAAATAGGTATTTTGCAGGCCCCGAATTTATTACTGGAACTTTTTCCAGCATTCGACCGGTCTAAAGCGTCGTATCGGATGGGTCGCGACCCCCAACCGCAAGAGCTGACGATTGCGAAAGGGGTGAGGCAGGGTGAAGATTTCCAAAACGGACGTCGTTGTGCCGTTGCTTTCGACGAACAAGACGCGCTAGCCGCGGGGCACGGTCAATGGACCGATCCTGTTTCCAGGATCGGTCCATTGCGCCTGTCTTTTCGTGGCTGGGCATGATTCAGCCACGCATGGAAACAGGCCAACATTCTTCGGATGCCTCGCACTCGCCGAAGCTCCGCGATCTCGCAGCGGAGATTCACAACTGCAGGCTCTGTCCGCGCTTGGTTGAGTGGCGCGAGGAGCGCGCCGCCGATCCTCCGCCTCGCTATCGAGGCGAGAACTACTGGGGTCGACCACTGGACGGCTTTGGCGACCCAGACGCAAGGGTGGCAATCGTTGGTCTCGCGCCGGCTGCTCACGGGGCCAATCGCACGGGGCGCATATTCACCGGCGATCGCTCCGGCGACTGGCTCTACGCCGCCCTTCATCGCGCTGGCTTCGCTAACCAGCCTACAAGCACCCATCGGGGCGACGGGCTTCAATTGCAAGGTGTCTACGTGACCGCCGTGGTCCGCTGCGCGCCGCCGGCAAACCGTCCGACTCCGAACGAGCGAGACCGATGCCTTCCATATCTCGAGCGGGAGCTGGCGCTACTGAAGGACTGCCAGACGATCGTCGCCTTGGGCGGTTTTGCCTGGGATGGAGCCCTGCGTGCGCTTAAAGCGCTTGGAAACAAGGTGCCGCGCCCGAAGCCTCGATTCGGCCATGGCGCTGAGGCTGTGGTGAGTGATTGGACGCTGCTTGGCTGCTATCACCCCAGCCAGCAGAACACCTTCACCGGGCGGCTCACAGAGCCGATGCTTGACGCGATATTCGCCCGGGCCCGGGCTCTCTCCCGTTAGGGCTTCCGGCGAGAAGAGCGCGGCGTCTCAAAGGCGAGAATCCCTACGGTGCCAGACACGCATTCACCGCCGCTCTCTGCCAAACGGTCCGCGCTTTCCCTCTGAATGGCGGTTAGGCGCTCCAAGGTTTGCGCCATCAGCTCGGTCGCCTTTTTCCAGCCGACCTCGTCGAAGTCTCCTGGCGTCCAGCTCAAGTGCTCGTCGCCCCTTCGGGTGAAGGTGCCGCTTTGCAAAGCGATAGTCGCGTCATCAATGATCGCTTGGATGAACCTGGTCGCCAAGTCTGCCCGCATGGTCGCCGGAATCTGCCGCCACGCCGAGTCATCAAAGAAGACGGTTCTCCTCGCCTGAAAGAAGTGCTCGCTCGCTCCGCGCCTCCGCTTGGTCGCGACGCGCTCGATGCATTCGAGTTTCTCGAGTTCCTCGACGTGGTGGTAGAAGGAGCTGACGTCAGCTCCGACTTCCTCGCTGATTTCACGGGCGCTGGCGATCCGCTCGTTGAGCACGGCGAGGATGTGCTCCCTAACGGGATGGCCCAGCGCTTGGACCAGCCGCCGATCGAAGAACGTCTTCAACTCGTCCCATTCGCACAATTCCTGCATCGACTTGCCTGCCATCGCGACCCCCTCTGACGGTTTGGACGACAACCAAGATAGATCGCTCCCCTCCGGCAAAACCTCGTCTCGATACAGAGATTTAGGCATTATTTGAAACTAATTTGAGCAATAGGGCGGTCTCAAGCGTACCCATAGGAGGTGGGCACTCATGCAACGACCCCGGCTCAAGCGCACCACGCAGCGAATGGAAGCGCCCAACGGCGACGTTTACCTGCTCCGGCCAAGCGCTGGTGCGGACATCCACATCGAGGATCCCGACCGGGAGGGCCGGCGCCTGCTTGCCGCTCTCAACGGGACCTGGACCGAAGAGGAGTTGATCGAGGAGTTCGGCGCCGACGAGGTCGGCGACCTGCTCGCCCAGTTCGAGGAGCTGGGGGTGGTCGAGGATGCCGCAGACGACGACGGGATCCCCGAGGCCGTGGTCGAGCGCCTCGATCGCCAGCTTCGCTACTTCAGCGACATCACCACCGGGCCGACGGCGGCCGAGTGCCAGGAACGGCTCGCCAGCGCCCGCATCGCCGTACTTGGCGTCGGCGGGCTCGGCGGCTGGGTGGCGCTGAACCTGGCCTGCTGCGGGATCGGCGAGATGCTGTTGCTCGATTTCGACCGGGTCGAGTTGAGCAACCTCAACCGCCAGGTCCTCTACTCCGAGGCCGACATCGGTCGCTTCAAGGCCGAGGCGGCGGCAGAGCGGCTGGCCGGCTTCAACTCGATGATCAAGCTCGAGCCCCGCGTGCAGCGACTCGACAGCGAAGCGGCGATCGCCGAGACGATCGCCGGCTATGACCTGGTGATCGATGCCTGCGACTGGCCGGCGCACGACATCGAGCGCTGGATCAACGCGGCCTGTTTTGCCGCTCGCATCCCTTTCATCGCGATGAGCCACTTCCCGCCGGTGGCGCGGGTCGGGCCTCTCTACGTGCCGGGCGTGACTGGCTGCTTCGCCTGCCAGGAGATCGCCTACCGGCGCACCTTCCCGCTCTACGACATCGCCGTCGACCAGCAGCGCGGCAAAGGCTCCCCAGCCGCCACGCTCGGCCCGGCCTGCAGCATGATCGGCGGCCAGGTCGGGCTCGACATCATGCACTACCTCACCGGCCTCGCCAGGCCCTCGACCCTGGGCGTCGGGCATATGTATGACCTGCGCACAATGGCGGTCGATCGGGAGCCGGTCGTGCCCGAGGAGAGCTGCCCGGTCTGCAGCGGGATGCAACCCTCCTCCGACCAGGAGCTTCGCGAAACGGCGTCGGGCTAGCGGGCTTTGCCGAGAGCCCGGCCGGCAATCGGGACGAAGAAGAGCGCCAGCCAGCAGTAGGTAGCGAGTTCGGGGCTGAAGAGGGCGACGACGATCGAGAGCAGGAAGATCCCGGCGATCGCCAGCGCCGAGCGCTCCCCCGACCTCGCTTCCTCGGCCGAGACCCGACTCAAGCCGGCGCGCCTGGCGTCAGCGAAGAGCAGGACGCCGGCGACGATCACGCCGACCAGGTTGGCCGCGTAGAGGATCACCGCGGCCTCGGCGCCACCGTGGTCACCGAGGATCTGGCTGCTGAAGGGGATCAGCACGATCCAGGCGAGGTAGAAGAGGTTGAGCACGATCAGGCGCCCGTCGAAGCCGGTGACTTCGCCGAAGAAGCGGTGGTGGACGAGCCAGAAGCGGCCGATCACGGCGAAGCTGATCGCGTAAGCGAAGAGATCCCCCCGCTCGTTCAGCAGCGCTTTGCCGAGCTCGTCGTTGTGGACCCCGGGCTCCACCCCCAACTGCAGGACCAGCAGCGTGATCGCGATCGCGAAGACGCCGTCGCTGAAGGCGACGATGCGCGAGAACTCGATCTCGTTCTCCGCCCGCTGCTTGGCCGTATCCACACGTGACACGCCCCCATCATCGAGGCCGGATGCGACGGAACCCCGTCGCATCTCAGGGCTTCAGTACCACCTTGATCGCCCCGTCTTGCTTCTTCTGGAACATCTCGTAGGCGCTCGGCGCCTCGGCCAGCGGCAGCTGGTGGGTGGTCAGGTCATCAACGCCGAGCGGGTCATCATCGCCTTCTAGCAGCGGCAGGATCTCGTCGGTCCACTGGCGCACGTGGGCCTGGCCCATTCGCAGTTGCAAACCCTTGTCGAAGATTTTCATCATCGGCAAGGGATCGAGCTGACCGCCGTAGACCCCCGAGATCGAGACGGTGCCGCCGCGGCGGACGCTGTCGATTGCGGCGAGCAGGGCGGAGAGTCGATCGACCGCTGCCTTTTCGGTCATCTTCGCCGCCACCGCATCCGGCAGCAGACCGGTGATCGTCTGCGCCATCTTCGCTCCAGGCGCTCCATGCGCCTCCATGCCGACCGCATCGATCGTGCTGTCGGGGCCTCGCCCCTCGGTCAGCTCGCGCAGCGCCGCCGCGATGTCCTCGTGCTCGTCGCCGTTGATCGCCTCGACCCCGTTGCGGCGCGCCATCTCCAGCCGCTCCGGCACGTTGTCGACGCCGAAGACCTTCTCGGCGCCGCGGTGGCGGGCAATGCGGGCGCTCATCTGCCCGATTGGCCCGAGCCCGAAGACCGCGACCGAGCCGCCCTCGGGGATCGCCGCGTAATCGACCGCCTGCCAAGCGGTCGGCAGCACGTCGGAGAGGAACAGGTAGCGCTCGTCGGCGCCGCTCTCCGGCACCTTGATCGGGCCGAACTGGGCCTGCGGCACCCGCAGGAACTCGGCTTGGCCGCCCGGGACCTGGCCGTAGAGCTTGGTGTAGCCGAAGAGCGAGGCGCCCTTTTCCTGCTCGTAGTTCTGGGTCGTCTCGCACTGGGCGAAGAACTGGCGCTCGCACATCCAGCAGTGACCGCAGGAGATGTTGAAGGGGATCACCACCCGGTCACCGGCTTTGATCTGCGTCACCTCCGACCCGACCTCCTCGACAATCCCCATCGGCTCGTGGCCGAGGATGTCGCCCTCGTCGATGAACATCCCCAGCACCTCGTAGAGGTGAAGGTCGGAGCCGCAGATCGCGGTCGAGGTGATCCGCACGATCGCGTCGGTGGGATCTTGGATCGAGGGGTCGGGCACCTCGTCGACGCGAACGTCGCGTTTGCCGTGGAAGGTGAGCGCCTTCATCGGTCCTCTTTCTCTCGTTGATTCACGACGCCGCTCCCAGCGGCACCTCGGGGCGGTCCCAGCTCTCGGCGACCCGCTCGGCGGCGCGGCGCTCCTCGGCGAGGATCTCCTCGGCCGCCGCGACCACGCCCTCGTCGCCCGCCCGGGCCGCGACCCGCTGCAGAAGTTCGTAGGCGGCGATCTCGAGATGCTCGAAGGCGTAGGCGAAGCCGGCGAGCTTGGTGGTCGAGTCCGGCTGGGCGCCGAAGAAGGCCGAGAGGTTGAGTCCGCCCGCCTCGAGCATCGTGTCCTTGACCAGCGAGGGTCTGGCGCCACGCTCGTCGAGCAGGCCAGCGATCCGCTCCCGGTGGTGCTGGGTCTCCTCGAGGTGATCACGAAAGGCAGCCTCCAGCTGCTCGTCGTCGACCCGCTCGGCGCCCGCCTCCAGCAGTTCCTCGGCCTGCCCCTCGAGGGCGTGGGCGTCACGCAGGTAGGCCAGCAACGCTGAATCGAGTTGATCCGCCTCGACTGCCCCCAGCGAGACCTCGACCGCGGCGTCGAAGGACTGCTCCAGACGCTCGGCCATCCTTCCCTCCTCCGCGGCGATGGCCTCTGCCATCCGCGCCGTCTCCTCGTCGCCGGCGCGCTCGGCCAGTCGCTGCAGCAGTTCGTAGGCAGCCAGCTCCATGTGCTCGTAGGAGTAGGCGTGCATCGTCAGCTTGCCCGGCGTGTCGGGCTGGGAGGCCGCGAAGGCGACCATTCCCCAACCACCCGCAGTTCCGGCGGCGTCCTTCAGCTTCGAGGGCTTGCCGCCCAGCGCTTCCAGGCGCTCGCGCACCCGCCGCTCTTGGTCTTCGGTCTCGACCAGGTGCTGTTCGAACGCCTGACAGAGGCGCTCGTCGCCGGCGATCTTCGGCGCGGCGCGAAGCTGGGCCAGCGCCTGCAGCTCGATCGAGTGCACGTCGGCGAGGTACTTGACGAGCTGCTCGTCACGGTCGCGATTCCACTGGCGGGCGCCAACGCCGGTCTTCAGATCGTCGATCCGGCCACCGACGCTGTCAGCTTCGAGCGGCGGGGTCTCAGCGCCGTGGCCCTCGCGCAAACCCCCCAGCAGATCTTCCAGCGCCTCCACCCCACTGTGGCGCGGCTCCCAGCCGAGCTCCTCGCGCGCCCGCTTGGAGGACATCAGCGGCACGTTCAGCGCCATGTCGAGCCAACCCGGCGGGGTCGGCTGCAGGCGCAGCCGCCAACTCAAGTCGGCGAGACCGCGGACGACGCTGCTGGGCACCGGAAAGGTACGCACGCCGATCCGCTCGGCGATCTCCTCTGGACTCAGCGGCGGCTCGGCGGCGATGTTGAAGGCGCCATCGACATCTGCCAGAACGGCTCGCAGGTAAGCGCGCCCGACGTCCTCCGAATGCACGGCCTGAAAACGCAGACGCCCGATTCGAGGAAGGGCGAGGAGGAGCCCGCGGCGGACGAGAAAGTTGGGCAGGAACGGACCGACGAAGAGGCGCCGGATCTCGGTCGCGGCCTCGTCCTTGAAGATCAGGCCCGGGCGAAGCCGCACGACCCGCGTCTCGGGGTTGTCGGCCTCGAAGCGGTCCAGCTGGCGCTCGACCGCGACCTTGTGGCGCGAGTAGAACGAGGTGCGCGTGCCCTCGGTCGGCCAGCTCTCATCGACCTTGCGGTCCTTGGGGCCGGGCGAGTAGGCGCCGACCGAGGAGGCGTGGACGAGCTTCGGGACGCCGGCCGAGGCGACCGCCTCGAAGACGCGCCGGCTGCCCTCGACGTTGATCCGCTCCAAGGTGGTTGCATCCCGCGAGGGTTGGATCGCCCAGGCGAGATGGATGACCGCATCGGCGCCGGCGAAGATCTTCGCCAGGTCGGCGTTGAGGATGTTGGCCTCGACCCAGCTGGTCTTCGGCGGGGTCCAAGTCGGTTCGCGCCGCGCAAGGCCGACGATCTCATCGATCTCGGTGGCCTCGCTCAGAGCCTCGATCGTGCTGGTGCCGACGTTGCCCGTCGCGCCAGTGACGACTACCTTCATCTTGTCTCGCTTTCCCGTTGAATCTTGGGGATCGGAATGCGAGGAGTGAGCGGGACTGCTCCCCTTGGCCTCTGGGCCTGTCTACCCATCGCGGCCCCTGCGAAACCGTCTGGGCGTCAGGGCGGAGCGGCGCAGGCCCGACGGCCGGATCTACCTCCTCCTGACCGGCGAAGGCTGGGAGGCGCTCCGCTCTTCGCGCACCTTCTCGCCTTCGATGAACCAGACGTGGCGGCCGTCGGGGTAGATCGCCGCCGGGCCGTCGTCGCGGTGGCGCTTGCCTTCGCGATACCACTTCTCGGTCCCGTTGACGTAGACGCAAGCCGGCCCGCCCTCGCGGTGGCGGACGCCGTCCACGTAGTACTTGACCGAGCCGTTGGCGTGGATCACGGCCGGACCGTCAGTGCGGTGAAGGCGGCCGTGGCGGAACCATTCCTCGCGACCGCTGGGGAGTACCCGCGCCGGGCCGTCTACCCGGTGCAGCTCACCATCCTCGTCGCGCCACTCGATTGCTCCGTCGATGCTCAGCCGCGCCTCATCGCCCTTGCTCGTCACAGCGCATCCCTTACCCGCCCGAAGCGGTTCCGCGCAAAAAAGCGCTAGGCAGCCAGCGAGAGGTCTTCTCGCGGCGCAAGCACGATGAGCTCACCCTCTTCGGCGTATACAGGCTCAAAGCTCGCCACCGAGAGCACCACGTAGCCGCAGCCGCAGGGGCAGACATCGCGCTCGACATCGTTGAGATCCGCGACCACTACCTCGGTCTCCCCAGCGCAGCCGGAGCAGAAGACAGCTACTTGCCACATATCTCGATGGTTGCGCGCCCGCCGGACGGAGCCATGTGCGAACGAATGATCCGCTTGCAACGCGAAGGAGAAAGAAGAGTCACACCCGACTGGCATCGGTGCCCGAGACGAGCAGTCGTTTGCGCCAGGGGCAGCGGGGTAGCTCGGCCAAGCGCCGACCGCAGATAAAAGAGAGGGAATAATTGAGAAGCGTCCTGGTGGATAAGCAGCTCCCTGTATCGGGGCCGATCTCGGAGCTGGTCGCGGAGCTTCTGCGCGCGCCCGCGGGGGCAGTTGACGCCGTGGACTCGGTCGAAGTGCTCACCCCTCTACTCGCCGCGGTCGAGGATCCGATCGGCGACGACGACCTGCAGCTAGCTCTCTATATCTGCTTCGAGCTGCACTACCGAGGGTTCGACGGCGTCGACCCCGCCTGGGAGTGGGAGCCGGGGCTGCTGACGATCAGAGCCGCGCTGGAGCGGGCTTTCCTCGGCTCGCTGGAAGTGAGCCTGCCGCCGGTCGAGCCAGTCGACCCGTCGCGGCTCGCCGAGGAGCTCTTCCGCCTGGAGGCAGCCGACGAGGGCGTCTCGCTGTCGCGGCACCTCGAGACCAAGGCCGGGCTGGAGGAATTCCGCGAGTTCGTCGTCCACCGCTCGCTCTACCAGCTGAAGGAGTCCGATCCCCACAGCTGGGCGATCCCGCGCCTGACCGGTCCGGCGAAGACGGCCCTGTTGGAGGTGCAGAGCGACGAGTACGGCGGCGGCCGGCCCGAGCGCATGCACTCGCTCCTATTCGCCAAGACGATGCGGGCGCTCGGCCTCGACGCCCGCGAGAACGCTTACCTGGACCGGGTGCCGGGAGAGACGCTCGCGACCGTCAACCTGATGTCGGCACTCGGCCTGCGGCGCGAGCGGCGCGGCGCGATCGTCGGGCACCTGGCGATGTTCGAGATGACCTCCTCCCTGCCCAACCGCCGCTACGGCAACGCCCTGCGCCGCCTTGGCTTCGGCGATGAGGCCACCGATTTCTACGACGAGCACGTCGAGGCCGACGCCGTGCACGAGAACATCGCCGCCCACGACCTGGCGGGCGGGCTGGCTCGCCAAGAACCGGAGCTGGCCGATGACATCCTCTTCGGCGCCCGCGCCCTCCTTTACCTCGAAGACCGCCTCGGGCGAGCAATCTTGGCGAGCTGGGAGGCCGAAAGCTCCTCGCTGCGCCGGCCGCTGTGAGCGACGGCGCCGCGGGCGAGAGGAGCGGTGAGGCCGCCTACGTGCTGCCGCTGCGCTGGAGCGAGGCCGGCCCGATCGGGGAGCTGGTCGCCTATCTACGCGCGCTGGGTGAGGGCGGACTGGTGACGGAGGTTCTCGTCATCGACGGCTCGCCGCCGCCGCTCTTCGAGTCACACGCCGAGGCGCTCCGCGGCATCGCCACCCATCTCGCCCCGCACGGCGACCTCACCTACCCGATGGGGAAGGTGAACGGCGTGATCACGGGCGTCCGCGAGTGCTCGTGCGAGCGGGTGGTGATCGCCGACGACGACGTCCGCTATGAGCCGGCGGCGCTGGCGCGGACCCTCGCCCTGCTCGCCGAGGCGGACCTGGTCCGCCCGCAGAACTACTTCTCCGAGCTTCCCTGGCACGCCCGCTGGGACACGGCCCGCTCCCTGCTGAACAGGGTCTTCACCGGCGACCCTGACTTTCCGCTCGGCGACTTCCCCGGCACCCTTGCCGTGCGCCGCAGCTCCTTCCTGCGCAGCGGCGCCTACGACGGCCGGGCGCTGTTCGAGAACCTGGAGCTGATGCGGACGATCGTGGCGACCGGCGGGACCGTGATCACCCCGCTCGATCTATACGTGGCGAGGCGGGCTCCCGGCACCGCCCACTTCCTCTCCCAGCGAGTGCGCCAGGCCTACGACGACTTCGCGATTCCGGCCCGGCTCGGCGCCTTCCTCGCGATCGGACCGGGGGCGATCGAGCTGGCGCGCCGAGGCAGAGGACGGCATCTGGCGCTCGCCGCACTTGCGACCATCGGCCTGGCCGAGCTCGGGCGCCGGCGCGCGAACGGAGCTGAGCGCTTTCCCCTGAGCGGAGCACTGCTGGCACCGGCCTGGGTCGGCGAGCGCTCGATCTGCTCTTGGTTGGCCCTCGGATCGAAGCTGCGCGGCGGGGTCCCTTATGGCGACCGGCGGCTCCCCCACTCGGCCAGCTCGATGCGTCGCCTGCGCCGCAGCTACGAATCCGAGTCGCGCGAGCCCGCGACGGCCGAGGCCGGGGCACCGCTCGGGGCCTGAAAGCCAATCGCCTTATGGGTGCCGTCGCAGAATGGGCGGATCTGAGAGCGACCGCAGCGGCAGAGGGCCACGACCCGGCGTTTCACCTCGATCTCGCTGCCGTCCTGGTCGACCAGGGTGAAGGGGCCGCGCACGAGGTAGGGGCCGTCGCGGTATGGGGTGATCTTGATTCCGGGCGCGGGGTCGCTCATCCCAGTCCGTGTACCCCCGCGGACCTCGAAGGGAAACGCGCGGCTCTAGAGGGCGAGCGCGGCGGCCTTGAGGTGCAGTGCCTCGAGCCGCCTCAGCTGGCCGGTCGCCCGTTCCGCCAGGGCACTGAGGTCGAAGCCCGAAAGCTCACCCGAGTGGGTGTGCTCAAGTGCCCGCCACAGCCGTCGCTTGCCGGTGACCCCCAGTTGCAGGAGCTCCAGCTCGTCGAGGCGGCTCAGCGGCGAGTAGCCCCAGAGGCGCCCGTTCAGCTTCAGCCGGCCCAGCCGCTCAGCGAGCACGGCGGCGAGCGGTTTGAGCCTGCTCGGACCCACGTCGAGGCGGTCCATGATCTCCCCGAGCGTCTCGCGGTCGGCCTCGATCTCGGTGCAGATCTCGGCCAGCTCCGGCCCAAACGAACTATCGCCCTCGTTGCTGGCGCGCAAGCGCCGCGCCAACTCAACCCCCGCCGTCGCGCCGGCGAGGTGGTCATTGAGGTAGATCGCAAGTAGGTTCCCCACTCAGCGTCGCTACCCGGCCACCGCCTCGCCAATCCGCTCGCTTGATCGCCGTCCTCGCCGACACCCACATGCCACGGGGCGCCCGCCGATTGCCCGAGCGCTGTGTGGAGTTGATCGCCGAGGCCGAGGCGGTGATCCACGCCGGCGACTTCTTCGCCGCTTCGGTGCTGGAGGAGCTGCGAGGGCTCTGCCCGGTCGTCCATGCCGTGCACGGCAACGTCGACGAGGAGTCGTTGCGGCGCGCCCTGCCGGCCGAGCTGGAAGTCGAGATCGAGCGCCGCAGCGTCGCGATAGTTCACGACGCCGGCCCGGCCAAGGGTCGTCTGGCGCGGATGCGCCAGCGCTTTCCGACGGCCGACGCCGTCGTCTTCGGCCACAGCCACCTTCCCCTGCACGAGAGCGAGGGCGGCTTTCAGATCTTCAACCCCGGCAGTCCGACCGAGCGGCGACGCGCGCCGCGGGCTTCGATGGGGCTGCTGAGCGCCCGCGAGACCGGGCTGGTTTTCGAGCACGTCTGGTTCTAGCCAGCGTTTCCGCCTGGTCGCCGCGGGTATGCGGTGGCCATGAATTCCAATCAAGAGGAGCGCGAGAAAGCAGGGCTTGCCGCGGAGGAAGCTGAGGCCGCGGCGGCGGAAGCCGGGAGCATCGGCGGGGAGGTGGCCAAGGATTCGGAGGACCCGGCCGAGCAACCCCTGATCGAGGCCGGCGAGGGTGAGGCCGAGGGCTTCGAGCTCGCCGAGCGCGACCTGGAGGACATCGCCAGTCATGGCGATCAGCATCGCTTCCCCGACAACGTGCCGCCCCCTCCGGAGGAGCAGAGTGGCGCCGTTTACGGGGAGGCCGATGAGGCGATCCTCGAGGACGAGTGACGCAGGGACGATGGCGCACCGCTTGCTGGCAATAGTCACCAGTGACCCGCTTGGGCCCGATTCCCTGCGCGAGATCCGCGCCGGTAACGGCAGCGAGGGAACCGATCTGCGAGTGGTGGTCCCGGCGGTCGAGGCGAACCCGCTGCGACACACGCTCGGCGACATCGACGAGCCCAGGCAGGAAGCCGAGGCCCGGCTCGGGCGGGTACTCGGAGAGCTGCGCGAGAACGGGATCGAGGCCGGCGGCGAGGTGGGCGATCCCGACCCGATCCAGGCCGCGCAAGACGCGCTGCTGAAGGCACCCGCGGACGAGATCGTGATCTTCGAGCACGAGCAGGCGCAGGCGCGCTGGTTCGAAGAAGGCCTGCTGGAAAAGGCGGAAGCGGGGCTCGAGCCGCCGCTGAGGATGGTCGTCCTGCACAGCGACCGGGACGGCGCAGAGCACGTCGTCGACGTCGAGACCGCCGGTCAAGGAACCCATGATCCGGCCGAGGGCCACGAAGTCGGCACCGCCTACCTCCCGGGCCTCTCGCGCGCCGATTTCGCCGGCATGGTCGCCGGCGTCTTCGGCACCATCATCGTCGCCGTCCTCGCTGCCGCGGTGGCGGCCGACAAGGGCGAAGTGACCGGCCGAGCCGCCCTCGCGATCGGGATCGCGATCGCGATCGCCCTCGTCAACATGGCGCACGTCGTCGGCCTCACCCTGATGGAGAGCGTCCGCTATCGCGGCGGCTTCGCCAAGCTCTTCCGCTACCTCTCGCTGATCGGCACCCCTTTGGCGGTGCTGATCAACCTCATCCTGCTCCTGAGCTGACCGAGCTCAGTCCACGCTCACCGCGAGGCGCGAGAGTGCCCCGCGGTCCTTGCGCAGCTCGCCGATCGACTCGAAGACCTCGGCCGCCCCGGCCTCGCGCAGCTCTTCCTCCGAGAAGCCGCCGGTGAGCACGGCAAGGGTCGGGATGCCCGCTGCCTCGGCGGCCTTCACGTCCCAGGTCGAGTCGCCGACCATCACCGCCGGGGTCTCGCGGCCGGCCTTCTCCAGGGCCGCGTGGACCAGGTCGGGATCGGGCTTGGTGCGCTCGACGTCGGCGGAGGTGGTCCAGCCCTCGACCAGGTCACGGGCGTCGAGCAGGTCGAGGTAGTGCTCGACCTCCTCGGCCTTCGCCGAGCTGGCGAGGATCGTCTTGGCGCCGTCCTCGCGCAACTCCCGCAGCAGCTCGGTGGCGCCCTTCATCGCCTGCACTTCGCCGATCAGCTCGCCGTAGGCCTCGCCCTCCTCCGCCCGGATCGCGTCGCCGTCGCTGTCCTCGGCCTCCTCACCGATCAGGGCCGCGACGATCTGGTCGCCGCCCATGCCGATGTGGCGGTGGATCTGCCAGAGCTGCACGGCGTAGTCGTGAGCGCGCAGCGCCCGGTGCCAGGCGATCGCGTGCTGGTAGTTGGTGTCGACGAGGGTGCCGTCGATGTCGAGGACGACGGTGGTCGGCTTCTCGGAGGGCACGGCGTGGTGATACCCGCGCTTGCCTGCTTCCCAACCGGGTAACAGAGCCGCATGCGCTACTTCCACTTCTGCGCCCATGAGCAGTTCCCGCCCGACGACCTGCTGCGTCAGGCGGTCGAGGCTGAGCGAGCCGGCTTCGACGGGATCGGCTGCAGCGATCACCTCCAGCCCTGGTGGGAGGGCGGTGAGTCCGGCAACGCCTGGGTCTGGCTCGGCGCCGCCGCGCAAGCGACCGAGCGGGTCCTCGTCGGGACCGGAGTCACTCCCCCTGGCCCCCGCTACCACCCGGCGCTGATCGCCCAGGCCTGGGCGACGCTAGAGGTGATGTACCCGGGCCGGCCCTACCTCGGCTTCGGCTCCGGCGAGGCGCTGAACGAGGCGCCGCTCGGTCACGGCTGGCCCCCGGTCGGCGAGCAGATCGAGCGCATGGAGGAGGCGCTGGAGATGATCCGCGCGCTCTGGGACGGCAAGAAGCTGAGCGGCAAGGGCGATCACTTCGCCGCCGACGGCGCCTTCATCCACACCTTGCCCGAGGACCGACGACCGCCGATCTACGTCTCCGCCTTCGGCCCCAAGGCCGCCGCGGTGGCCGGGCGCCAGGGCGACGGGCTCTGGACCCTGGCCGATCCCGAAGCGGTGCCGGAGATACTCGACGCCTACCGCTCCGCCGCCGATGACGCCGGCCGCCAGCCGGGCGAGATCGTCCTGCAGGCTGCCTTTTCCTGGGCTCCGGACGACGACACGGCGCTGGAGGGCGCCCGAGTCTGGAAGGGCGCCCAGCCGAAGGAGTTCTACAAGGAGGACTGGCACGACCCGAAGGCGATGTACGAGCACGGCGAGGAGCAGATGAGCGACGCCGAACTGCGCGAAGCGATGATCATCTCCGCTGACCCGGGCGAGCACGTCGAACGGATCCGCCAGGTCGAGGAGCTGGGAGCGACGACCGTGGCGCTGATGAACAACTCCGGCGCCGACCCGCACGGGGCGATCGAGCTCTACGGCCGCGAGGTCCTGCCGAAGCTGAGTCAATCGCCGGCGCCCGCCTGAGCCGAGACGAAGGAGAGACGATGGAAGCAGCGGTGTTGAAGGACTACGGAGCCGATCCGGAGTTCGGCGAGTTCGAAGAGCCGAGCGCCGACGGCAAGACGGTGGTCGAGGTCGAGGTCGCCGGCCTCAACCCGGTCGACCATACGATCGCCGCGGGCAAGTTCCCCGGCCGCGAGCCGCCCCTGCCCTCGGTGCCGGGGCTGGAGGGCGTCGGCACCGCTGGTGGCCGGCGCGTCTACTTCGACAGCCCCGTGGCGCCCTTCGGCTCACTGGGTGAGCGCACCCTGGTCGAGCCTGATGAGCTGATCGACGTCCCGGAGGGCGTCGAGGACGGCCTCGCCGTCAGCTTCGGCATCTCCGGCCTTGCCGCCTGGCTGGCGCTGACCTGGCGGGCGGAGCTGCGCGAGGGCGAGTCGGTGCTGGTCCTCGGCGCAAGCGGTGTGCTCGGGCAGATCGCGGTGCAAGGCGCCCGCCTGCTCGGGGCCAGCCGGGTCGTTGCCGCAGCCCGCGACAACGAGAGCCTCGAGCGCGCTCGCCACGAGCTCGGCGCCGACGCGGTCGTCGAGCTGGCCGGCGAGGGAGACCTCACGGAGCGCTTCAAGGAGGCGGCGGGCGGTGGCTTCAACGTAGTCGTCGACCCACTCTGGGGCGAGCCGGCGATCGCGGCGCTGGCGGCGCTCAACGTCGAGGGCAGGCTGATCCAGATCGGCAACTCGGCCGGCGAGTCGATCGACCTGCCCACCCGCGGTTTTCGCAACCAGCTCGGCCGCATCATCGGGCACACCAACTTCAAGGCCTCGCGCGAGCTCAAACGCGAGGCCTTCACGGCGATGTGCGAGCACGCCCTGGCCGGCGAGCTGAAGGTCGAGACGGAGGGCGTCCCCCTGCGCGAGATCAAGGACGCCTGGCGACGCAAGAGCCCCCATCGCAAGCTGGTGATCGAGGTCTCGCGCGACCGGTAATCCGCCTAGGTCACCGGTACGACGAATAGCCGTCAGCTATTCAGCACCTGCAACGGCGCGCTGCAGCTGGGACTTGCTCATCTTCGAGCGGCCTTCGATGCCGAGCTTCTTGGCGTCGTTGTAGAGCTGTTCGCGGGTGCGCCCGCCCGGTCCGCTGCCCGAGCGCTTGCCGCCGCGGCTGCTGGCCGAACTGCCGCGAGTCGAGCTGCGCGAGGAGGTTTTCGACTCCCCGGAGCGGGCCTTTTCCTTGTTGACGGCGCGGGAAGCAATTTGCTCGGCGCGTTTCTCCGAGCGCCCGGCCTGCTTCTCGCTCTTCTTGATGTGCTCGTACTGGCGTGCTCGTTTGGTGCCTTTTTTCACTCCGCGTGGTGGCATGGTCAGCTCCTTTCGTCAACTATTGACCAACACGGCGAACTCCTCGACGATCTTGGCGTTGAAGGCGTCGAGGTCGTCGGGCTTGCGACTGCTGACCAGGCCCCGGTCGACGTGGACTTCCTCGTCGACCCACTCGGCGCCGGCGTTGCGCAGGTCGGTCTGCAGGCTCGGCCACGAGGTGAGCGTGCGGCCGTCGACGACATCGGCGTTGATCAGGGTCCAAGGCGCGTGGCAGATCGCCCCGACCGGCTTGCCGGCCTCGAAGAAGGAGCGCACGAACTGGACCGCGTCGGTGTCGGTGCGCAGCTGGTCAGGGTTGGCGACCCCGCCCGGCAGCACTAGGGCGTCGTAGTCGTCGGGATCCGCCTCGCCCACGGCCTTGTCCGGGCTGAAGGTCTCGCCCTTGTCGAGGTGGTTGAAGGCCTGGATCTCGTCCGTTTCCGGGGCGAGCAGGTCGATCTCCGCGCCCGCCTCGCGCAGCGCCTCGCGCGGACTGGTCAGCTCGACTTCCTCAACCCCCTCGTTGGCAACGAGGATGGCGATTCTCTTGCCCTGCAACTGGTCTGACATCTGAAGCTCCTTCGCATCGGTCTGAATTGCGTCGCCGCCAGCCCGGACGCCTCTCCGCCTCGCGGCGGTTGGTCTTCTCACTCAAGCGGGAACCGGGCCCAGCGCCGGTAAAAGCCGCTGAGATCCGGGCTGACGGCCGCTGCCGTTAAGTACCCCGGGCCGGTGAGGCAAAACAGCCGCTTGTGTCGGGCCTCGGCCGGGTAGGCGATGACGGTGCCGCGCAAGAATTCTCGTCCTTCGAGCAGCGGGCTGGCCTGGAATCGCAGTGGACGCGCGGTCGTCTGGCTGCGTTTCCTGATCGTGCCAGCGTGGATCGCCGCGACCGTGATGGCGGTGGCCAACCTGCCCTCAGCGTTCGAAGCGGAAGCCAGCGAGCTGGACAGCCTTCTCCCCCACTCCTCCAGCGCTCTGGAAGTGGAACGTAAGGCGCTGAAGACGTTCGGGCTGCCGCTGCTGAGCCGGACCATGGTCGTCGCCCGCGAGCCCGGTGGCTTCTCCACCGCCCAGGCTTCCGCAGCCGCCGACTACATCGCCGCGGCAGACCGCAGCGAAGGGCCGAACGCGGTCAAGGCGGTGCCGCTCACCGACGCGCCCGGCATGCTCGGCGACGGCGGAGCCCCGACCACGATCGTCGCCTACCTGTACCTCGATCCGGCCCTGAGCGAAAACGAATCCCAGGAAAGCGCCGAGCGCTTCGCGGCAGGCCTCGAGCGCACCACTTCGGCCCCGGTGGTGAAGGTAACTGGGGCGCTACCCGCGACCCGGTCCGAAACCGAGATCGCCGAAAGCCACCTGATCTGGGTCGAGCTGGCGACCGCCTTCCTGGTCGTAGCGATCCTCGCCCTCTACTTCCGCTCGCTCGGCGTGCCGCTGCTTGGCCTCTCGACCGTGGCGATCGCCTACCTCTGCGCCGACCGCGCCCTCGGCTGGATCGCCGAGCGCTATGGGCTCTCGATTCCGCGCGAGGCCGAGCCGGTGATCGTCGCCCTGATCTTCGGCGTGCTCACCGACTACCTCGTCTTCTTCGTCTCCGGCTACCGCCAGCGGCTGAGCCGAGGCGAGCGAACGACCGAGGCGGTGAGCGAGACGACCGGGGAGCTGCTGCCGGTGATCCTGACGGCGGCGCTGATGATCGCCGGGGCGACGCTGACCCTGCTGCTCTCCGGCGTCAGCTTCCTCAGCGCCTTCGGTCCGAGCATGGCGGTCGCAGTGATCGTTTCGGCCCTGGTCGCGATGACGCTGGTGCCGGCGGCGCTGGCGATCTTCGGACGAGCGCTGCTGTGGCCGCGCGGCGTCGGGGAGCAGTCCTCCGATGACGCGGATGGCGAGCGAGGCGCTGGGGTCGAGGGGGGCGGAGCCCGCGGACGCCTGCTTGGCGTCGCCGTCAAGCTGCCGCTGCTGACCGCGGTGATTTGCGTCGTCGCCCTGCTCGCGGCGGCCAGCGGCTTGCGCCACTTGGAGCTGGGAAACCCGGTGATGCGCGGCCTGCCAGAAGCAAGCGAACCGCGGCAGGGCTACGACGCCGCGGCAGCAGGGATCGGCCCCGGCGTTCTCGGCCCGACGATGCTCGTGCTCGAAGGACCGGGGATCGCCAAGCGCGGGGCCGAGTTGGCGAGCTTCCAGACCAACCTCGAAGGCAACCCCCAGATCGTCGGCGTCCTCGGGCCCGCCGACCAGCCACTTCCATCGCGCGCCGGGGTGATGCTCGCGCCGAACGGCAACGCCGCCCGCTACGTCCTGGCCCTTGACGGTGATCCCGATGGGGCAGCCGCCACCCAGTCGCTCAGCGAACTCGAAGACGAGCTGCCGGCCATGCTCGAGCGCAGCGGCCTGCGGGGCGTCCGCACCGGGGTCACCGGTGACACCACGATCGCCGCCGAATTGAGCGAAGACACGACTACCGCCTTCGAGCGGGTCGCGCCGGCCGCCCTCCTGGTCCTGCTGATCCTGCTCTGGTTTCTGCTGCGGAGCTGGGCCGCGCCGCTCTACCTGGTCGGCAGCAGCCTGCTGGTCGTGGCCGCCGCGCTCGGCATCACGGTCTACGTCTTCCAGGATCTGCTCGGCTACGGCGAGCTGGCCTTCTTCGTCCCGGTCGCGAGCGCGATCCTCCTTCTGGCCTTGGGCGCCGACTACAACGTCTTCCTAATCAGCCGCATCTGGCAGGAGGCAGAGGACCAAGAGCTGCGCCCGGCGATCCGAACCGCCGGCATCCGCGCCGGCCGCGCGATCACCGTGGCCGGCTTCATCCTCGCCCTCTCCTTCGCCGCCGTGGCCCTGATCCCGATCCAAGGATTCCGCGAGATCGCCTTCGCCCTCTGTGTCGGCCTACTGCTCGACACCCTGATCGCACGCACCTTGCTGGTCCCAGCCTTGGTCGCCATCTTTGGACGTGGAAAGCATGCGGACAGGGAGCCGAGCGATGACCAGCTATCGGCGCCTCCTATAGAATCGACTGCGAAATAGCTCCGAATTCCGCACCAGCAAGCGGTTTTCGGCTCATTTCGCCGACGTAGCTCAGCTGGTAGAGCACTTCACTCGTAATGAAGGGGTCCCCGGTTCAAATCCGGGCGTCGGCTTCCGAAGTTCGGGCCAGGTTCTCGGCGCGCTCCCGTCCAAGAGTCGCCGGCTTCACCTGCTGAGGCGGCGGTGCGCGATCTCGTAAACGCTCGGCCGCCAAGCCTGCGCAGGATGGCGCTCGCCCACAGCCAGCAACACGAGAGCGGGCTTCGAGGCTTCTTCGTCAGCGGCCAGCACCGCACCCCACTGACCATCCGGCTGAGGGAGGCGGCACTTCACGCAGCCCCCGAGGCGGGTTCCACATCGATGACCCGAACCTCAACGCGGACCCGCGCCCGCGCTCACCGCCTATCCCTCGCCGTCTGTGGGCAGCGATCCGAAGTGCCGGTCGAAATTCTTGCGGCCCATAGGCGTGGTACCGGTCCGCTTGCGAATCTCCTCGATGGAGGTTGCTTTAGAGGGCCACTCCGGCGCGAAGATGAGCTTCACCTCCGCCGCTTCCTCCTCCGTCATGGACTCGATCTGCTCGTGCAGCTCAGCCTTGGTCATGGCCAAATCGTACCCGGCGTCTAGATGTAGTTCCTAACAACGTTGTTCATCCGGGCCTCCTTGAAGGCTGGGGGTGTCGAAGCCACCACCCAACAAGGAGGACACCGGATGAGGATCCACGCTAACGCCCGCACCTGCCCGAACAGCCGCAAGCTTGTTGGTCAAGCGCATCGAAGAGGAGGACTGGTCGCTGATGGTGGCGGCCGAGGCCGCCGGCATCAGCGAGCGGAGCGCTCGCAAGTGGCTGGGCCGTTGGAGAGCCGAAGGAGACGCCGGGCTAGTGGATCGCTCCTCAGCGCCAAAGCGGATTCCGCACCGCACGCCAGCCTCGACGGTCGAGGCGATCGGCGCACTGCGCCGACTGCGGATGACCGCAGCTGAGATCGCCGAGATCCTCGGCTTGGCCCTCTCGACGGTCTCTGGGTGGCTGAAGCGGATCGGCTTGGGCAAGCGCAGCCGCCTGGAGCCGCCCGAGCCACCCAACCGCTACGAGCGCTCACGGCCCGGAGAGCTGATCCACATCGACATCAAGAAGCTGGGCCGCTTCGGCGCGGCGGGCAAACGAGTAATCGGCAAGCGCCAGCCCAGCCGCGGCTACGGCTGGGAGCACTGCCACGTCTGCATCGACGACGCGACGAGACTCGCCTATGTGGAGGTGCTGGCCAACGAGCGTGGTGAGACCTCGGCGGGCTTCCTGCGGAGAGCGGTCGCCTGGTTTGCCGAGCGTGGAGTAACGGTCGAGCGGGTGATGACTGACAACGGCTCCCCTTATCGCTCGGTGATCCACGCCACCGCCTGCCGTGAGCTGGGAATCCGCCACCTGCGCACTCGTCCCTACCGACCCCAGACAAATGGCAAGGCAGAGCGCTTCATCCAGACGATGCTGCGCGAGTGGGCCTATGGGCGCGCCTACGGCAGCTCGGCCGAACGCCGCCTGGCGCTAGGTGGCTGGCTTGAGCGCTACAACTACCGCAGAAAGCATGGCTCCCTCGGCCATCGCCCGCCAGCAGCCCGCCTCAACGAGCTGCTAGGGAACAACCTGGTTGGGAACTACATCTAGGCAGCAATTCCCCTCCGCTTGCCTGGCTCCCGACCACTTCACTCGTGATGAAGGGGTCCCCGGTTCAAATCCGGGCGTCGGCTTCCCAATCCAAGCGGTGCAGGTCAGCTCACGGCGCTTCGTAGTGGACGTGCCCGGACCCATCTTGCTCTTCGACGATGAATCGCGTGCCGACCGATCCGACGACGGCCTTGCAGGAGAACTTCAGCCCCTCCGTCTGCGGAACCACCGATGGGCAGCTCACGCGGGCACGCTGCCCGCGCTGAGCCAAGCTGCTCTGCGCAATCGCCCGCTCGATCTTCTTCGTGTTGAGGGTGGTGGTCGACTCCGAGGAACCGCACGCCCCGAGTACCAAGCTGGACCCTACGGCGAAGGCCAAAACCAAGGTCCAGAGATGCCGCCCAAACCGGGGCATCAGGCGACCTTCTCGATGACGACGGACGCATTCGAGCTCGGCTGCGTTCCTCCGATTGGCGTTGCGAGGCCGACTGCGGCGCTCGAAGTGTGGTTCCTGACCGTGAGCACGGCGCCAGCGGGAGCGACGAATATCGCCTGCCCCGTGTTCTGCTGGGTGCCGGCGCCCGAGCCGTAGACCGTTCCCGGAACCAGAGTGCTGTTGACGAAAAGCGCTATCTGACTGGGCTCGGTACCAGACACCGAGAAGGTGACCGCGTAGGTACCGGCGGTCGTAAGCGTGATCCCGGCAGCACCGGGCGCGTGGGTGATGCCAGGCGTCAGAACGCCGTTGGAATCGAAAGTGACGTCGGCCTCGAGCGGCACGGTCTCTCCGCCCAGGTTGTAGATGTACGCGTATTGCGAGAGCCCGCTCGAGCCAGCGGGGCCAGTCGCCCCGGTGGCTCCTGGCGTGCCGGGCAGACCTTCAGGGCCTTCATCGCCCGGGACTCCCTGCTGGCCGGCTTCGCCGGACGGTCCGGCAGGCCCGGCGGGTCCTTCTGGGCCAAGGGCTCCGACTTCTCCCGACGGGCCGACTTCGCCCTGGACTCCCTGCAGTCCTTGAGAACCAGCGGCACCGGTGGCTCCGATTTCACCCTGAGGCCCCGTTGCTCCAGTCGACCCCGCGGCACCGGTTGCGCCCGTTGTCCCGGCCGGTCCAGGGGCACCAGGGGCACCGGTTTCGCCCTGGACGCCCTGCAGGCCTGCAGGGCCCGCCGGCCCGGTGGCGTCCGCAGCTCCGTCACTGCCGGGACTGCCGGGAGTCCCTTCCGGTCCCCGGGGGCCGGGAGCACCATTCGCGCCCGTCGCGCCGGGTTTACCCGCGGCGCCGGTCTCGCCGACGGTTCCCTGTTCCCCTCGTGGGCCTCGATGCGAGTGGCATGCCGGTGATGGCCGGTGTCCACAGCGTGCGGAGGTTCCAACCCTGCCGGTGAACCCTGCTGTGCCACAGGGCGGAAGAGGGTGCAGGGGACACGCCGCCGCAGCGATCGCGGCCGGACACAGAACGGCAATCGCGCCTATTAGAGAGAGCAGGATGCTCCGATACCGCCGACTGCACATGAATTACCAGCTTTCTTGACCTCAGTGCCGGGAGTGTCCCGGGCCTCGAATCCACCGGGTGGATGAGGTGTGACGGTCAAGTGCCGGCTTGGTCAACCTGGGGAGGCTGGAATCAGCGGGAAGGCGACCGTCTTTTAAGTATCGGCAGCGGGTGTACATAACTAAACCTCATCGCGCGATAGTCAGTGGAGTGCCGGCGCCGATACGTCTCGCCAGCCAAGTGATTGCACGGGTGCTGAGCCGGATGCAGCCGTGCGAGGCTGCCGTCCCGAGTGCGCCCGTGAGGTTGTTTGTCCCGTGAATGCCGATCTGTCCCGGTCCTCCCTCGAATTCCTGGAAGACGTTCGACCTGGCACTGGTGGCCAGCGCGAACGGTCCGCCGCTTTCGTAGGAGGAGAGAGCGAGCGCCTCTTCGATGAAGAACGACCCTCGCGGGGTGGGCGTCGAAGGCTTGCCAACTATCGCGCGGAAGCGGCGGCGGGCGCGATCGCCGTTGTAGACGGTGAGGCGCCGGGTCGAGAGGTCGACCAGGATGCGCCAGCCGGTGGAGGTGAGCCGCGTTCGGTTGGTGGAGATCCAGCCCCTGTGGCTGTTGGGTCGCCCGGGAAGCCGGACGTGCAGCCACGAACCTCTCTTGCGGCTGTTTGCACGGCCGAGAATTGGGAGGACAGTTCGAGCTCCAGTAAGCGGCCGGCGGGAAGCAACCGATTCGATCCGTCCCGCTTGCGCGCTCGGCCCAGTCCGGGCGACGTGATCGTGCAGGAGCACGACAAGCGGCTGACTCGTGGGCGTGGGGGCGGCGGCGGCTGGAGCCACGAAGGCGCAGGCGATCGCTGCCGTGGCCAGCGCCGAGGCCAACCCCGAACCCCCCCGGCGAGCGCCGGAGGAGGTTCGGTCGTTGTCAGCCCTGTGGGTCATCCCGTGAACTGGGACGGACCGCGGCGCGGCTGCAGCAGCGCTGCGGCACAGGCGCGATAGGGGAGCGTCGTGGTCTTAGCCGGGGTGGCGTCCGTGAAGGTGACGCGGACGCTGACCTGATGCGCGCCGGGAGTGGCTCGCACCGACATCGCGAACGGCGAGTTGGTCCGGCTGCCGATCGATTTGCCGTCGAGGCTGAAGGCCACCCGCTTGATCATCTTGCCGTTGACAGTGGCGCGGAATCCTTCGGTACAGGCTTCGCGCGGTGCAGATCGCACCGTCGCCCGGCCGTTCTTAGACGACTTGGAACCCTTCGCCCCGCGACCGGAGGCAATCCGGGAGCCGCTGTTCGGCGCTGCCGGCGAGCCGGTAGTTGCGGGCGTGGTTGGCGACGTTCCGGGCATGGTGGGCGGCACGGTTCCAGGACCACCCGGCGTTTCACCGGGGGGCGGGTTGGTCGGCCCAGTCGCGCACAGCGGCCGGGTCAGGGTGTTTTCGATCAGGCTGACCTGGCCGTTGCGGGCCAGCATCCTGCCCACCACAGTCGCTTTGCTATTGAGCGAGATCGAGGTCAGCGCCATCAGGGTTCCCTGGAAGGAAGTGGTGGTGCCGAGTACGGCGGAGCTGCCGACCTGCCAGTAGACGTTGCACGGCGACGCACCGTTGACGAGCAGGACCGAGCTGGCCGATTCGGTGGTCAGCTGGGAGCCGATCTGGAAGACGAATTCGGCGTTGGGATCGCCTTCGGCGTCGAGGGTCAGGGGTCCGGTCATCAGGGCTGCCGCGTTGTAGCGATAGGTGCCCGGAGCGAGTTTCAGTCCGCCCAGGTCGGTGCCGGAGAGGTCATTCGCCGGCAGCACCGGCTGCCCCGCCGCCGTGTCGTAGGCGGTGGTGAGATCGAGCTGCGCCTTGGCGGCGACCTGGTCGGTCGCGTGCGTGGAGCCGTTGATGACGGCGGGCAGGCCGAAGCCTTCGAGTTCGGTCCCCGGCGAAATGCCGAGGTTGCCGTTGAGCACAGAGGGCCCGACGTTGGTGACCTTAGTGCCGCCGAGGACCACGAAGGGGTCGACGGTGCCGAGGCCCACGGGCGCGGCCTGGGCCGCGGTGGGTAGCGCGAAGACGGCGAGTATCGCGAGGGCGATGCCGGCAAGCCGGGCGCGCCTGAGATCGAATCGGTTGGACATGGATGTCCTCCCTATATGTCGAGCGGTCCTGACGACGGTCCTGATCCCAGCCGCTTCCCGCCTCGGGGGCGGCTCGGGTCATGAGGTCTTTGGTAGCCCGGCTCGCTCCGGCGGAGCTCCGTGGCTTTGCGGATTCGTCTCGCGACGAGGGTGCCTGTGTCGAAAGGGATTTGCCCTGGTGTGCCTAGGCCATCGCCCACCGGTTGGGGCGGCTTGAGTATTGCCGGCGCCGCTCGACGTTCGTTGTCAGGAGCTGCCCAAGCCGCTCCGCGTCGGCATTAGCGGCCGCGAACTTGAGCCCGCAAGGTCGCTCTGGACGAATCTATGAGCGGGAGTATTCGAACACCTGTGCTCCACTGACCCATGGACTTGGCAGGAACTCCCCAATGATCGTCGCCGCCGCGATCGCCAGTGCAGCCCTTTCGCTTGCCACTCCCGCGCCTGCCACCCTGTCCGGTGACCTCGAAGCTGCGGCCACCTACTGGCACCAGAGCGTGCCGGCGCGCTGCGCGACCGAGGCCGTCGGCTACGGCAAGCTGCCAAACCGCGTACTCGGCCAGGCGACGATCCCGGACCCCGTTGAAAGTGGACCGTGCGAAATGACCATCGAACTCGGCCTCTCGAGGCGGCTCCGCTGCATGACCGTGGTTCACGAGTACGGACACTGGCTCGGGCTGGAGCACTCAAAGAACCGGCTCAGCCCGATGTACCCGGTCATCGACAAGGGCGCGGTCGTGCCTGAGTGCGGACCCTCCAAGGCTTCGAGTTAGCCTTCGCTCCACGGCTCAGGCCGCCCCGAGGTAGATCGTTTCGTAGCCTCGCGGGTACGCTCACAGTCACATTAGGGTACGTCGATAACAGTACGTAGATAAATTTACAGTTCAAGGAATTCATCTAAAACGGGTGAGCCGATTACGTAAGTAATGTCAACCTTTAAGTTGCATTCGAACTCCCGAGCGCCTAGGCTCTATTCGACTAGTCAAAGTCTGTGAGCATCTGACTAGGCCAACTCAACCGGCCAGAAGAGCTGCCGGTGAATTCTTCGGGAGGCGCAACCAGATCTGGTACGAACGGCTCGACACACGAGCGGTTCGGGATAGCCTCAGAGACGATCTTCGAGACTGAGCGTTCGGGGAAAAGAGACGGTCGGTGAGTCCTCACCCGACGAACTCGAGTCCACCGCCCCAGCCCGTAAAGACACAGCCCGGGCTGGCGCGCATCCTGGTGACTGACGACCAGCCCGAGATGCTGCGGCTGGTCGATCGGGCGCTGGGAGAGCATTACCGATGCGAATTCGCAGGCAGCGTTGCCCAGGCCCACAAGAAGCTTGCGTCCGATCGCTTTCACCTCGCCCTCTGCGATCTTCAGATGCTGGACGGCTCGGGGCTGGTCCTGGCCGAAGAAATCACCGAAGAACACCCCGAGACCGCCGTAGTCCTCATCACCGGGAAAGACGACCCCGAGGTGGCAGCAAGGGCGTTCGGCTTCGGTGGTCACGGTGTCCACGGCTACCTGGTGAAGCCGTTTTGGCCGGGGCAGCTGCTGATCACCGTTATGAATGCGCTGCGACGGCGCGAACTCGAAAACTTCGAGAGCGCACACAGGCTCAACCTCGAAGAGCGTCGGCAAACGATCATCGACATGGCGCCGATGCCCGTCTATGTAAAGGATGAGGACCTCCGCTATGTCTTCGCAAACGCGCAGGCGGACGACCTGGCCGGGCTGGAGAGAGGCAAGCTGCTGGGCCAAACCGACGAGGCGATCATGAGCGCCGATGCCCTGGCCCTCACCCGCACCGTAGATCGGCAGATCCTCAAGAAAGGCACGACGCACGAGGCAGAGGAAACGCTTGAGATTGGCGGTGTTGAGCGAACCTTCCAGACCGTCAAGTTTCCCCTCGTCGATGAGGACGGCAAAGCCACTGCGGTCTGCGGAATCTCTACCGATGTCACCGCTCAAATGGAGGCGCTGCGGCTACGTGACGAGCTGGCGGCTGCTCAGCAGCAGGCGATCGACGAGCTGCGTCTCTCGCGCCAGGAGACGATCGAACGGCTCACCAAGGCGATCGAGCTTCATGACTTCTCCACCGGGAAGCACGTCGACCGAATGGCCAAGGTCGCATCCTTCCTGGGCGCTCATCTTGGTCTCGACCCCGAGCGGGTCCATCTATTGCAATTGGCAGCTCCAATGCATGACGTCGGAAAGATCGCCACCCCAAGCGAGATCCTTCGCAAGCCCGGCCCCCTCACGCCCGAGGAGCGCGAGGAGATGAAGCGCCACACCACGATCGGCCACGAGATCCTCGTCAATTCCGAGAGCGAGCTGCTCGGCCTCGCGGCAACGATCGCGCTGACCCACCACGAGCGCTACGACGGCAGCGGATACCCCCAAGGACTCGTCGGAGAGGAGATCCCACTCGAGGGCAGGATCACCGCACTGGCCGATGTCTTCGATGCATTGCTCAGCGACCGCCACTACCGGCCGGCGCTCACCGTAGACGAGACCGTCAAGATCATCAAGGAGGGCAGGGGGCATCAATTTGACCCTCAGATAGTCGACCTCCTGCTAGAGCACCTCGACGAGGCACTCTCGCTACGCAGTTAAGGCAAGCAGCCGAGGGTCCGTCGCAGATCGACGAATAGACCAAGCATTGTCTTCTGCTGGTCCTAGTTGCCGCACAGATTCCACTCGTAATGAAGGGGTCCCCGGTTCAAATCCGGGCGTCGACTTACCAGTCGCTACGCGGACTGACCTAGCCCTCGAAGGGCGGAGCGACGCCCCAGCCCCAACGGGGCACCGACGCCGCGGCGGCGACGTCCTCGGCGGCGGGGTCGGAGTTATGGACGGCGAGGCGCGAGCCCCACTCTGCGTAGCCCATGATCGCGGCCCGGAACTCAGGATCTGCCGGCAATTCGGCCTCGTCGGCCGCCTGGCTGAGGAGGGTGACAAAGAGGCGCCGCTGCTCCGAGGTGATCGCGAGTCCGCGGTGATGGGCCAGCATCGCCGGGTAGCCACCATGGCTCGCGGTGTAATCAGCCGGCCCGCCCATCACCTCGATCCACCAGACAAGGACGTGGGTGCGGTGCTGTTCGCTGACGATGCCGCCGAAGAGGGGCGCCAGCGTTCCCTCCTCTTCAACTAGGTCGTAGAAGTGGTTCAACCAGCGAGCGAAAGCCTCGCTCCCACCGCCCCACTCAATGATCGTCGGCGTCTCCTTTGCTGCCACCCGAAGAGGGTAGACCTCGCTACTGGCGGGCTGCCGGCCGAAGCGTAGTCGTCGCTGACCGGCGTGCCGAGGGTTGATCTGCCCGCTCGACACCGAATACCGAACGGCGTGCGTAGCGCCGGGAAGCATGGGTGGCGGGAACTCTCCCCAAACCCGCAACTTCCGAGGGTCTGGGCACAAAAACTGACAGAGTTTCCCCCAGGAACTTGTGCAGTACGTATAGTGCCGGAACTTTGATTGGTCCAAGGGGAAACTCATGAATGGCTTCGGGCTTCCGGTGGAGCGCTCGCGGGAGTGGTTGGCGTTGGTCGAGAGCTTCACGGGGACGCTCGAACCCGGCGGCCCGATGACCTTTGTGATCGGTGCGGGAGCCTCCATATCCTCGAATGCACCCTCGACCGAAGCCGTCGAGTTGCGCTGGCTCGACAGCCACCTCTTCAAAGATCGCGAGAGCCTGCTCAAAGGCATCGCCGAGCTCGGCGATGCGCAGAAGATCAACCCGATCAGGGAACTGTTTTCCAAGGTCCGCCCCTTTCTCGGCTACCAATGCCTGGCGGCGCTGGGACGGCATCGGCAGGTTTTGGTGCTCAATCTCAACTGGGACGACGCCCTGGAACAGGCCTGCAATGGATTGGGGGTCCCCCACCACCTGCTCACCGTCAGCTCCCAGACGACGGGTCAGCTGATCGCCAGCAAACGCACCTTGGTGGGCCTGGAAAAAGGCGAGCCGGGCATCTTCAGCTTCCACGTGCACGGCCGCCTCGACAATCCCGAATCGGGGATTCGCTTCGGGATCTACGAGACCCTGGAGTTCTCCTCTGAGGTCAAAGACGTGATCGAAAAGCACTATTTCGATCACCCCACCGTCGTCGTAGGCGCTTCTCTTGCGGGCGACTACGACGTCATCGATCTGCTGCGGACCCTCGCCGAAGGCTCTCCCGGCCTGCCCCGCCAGCTCAGCCCCTTCTACATCTTCTCCCGCCAGGCCGAGCGCAAAGGAGCCCCGAGCGATGGCCTGGTGCAGAACGTCCTGTTCAGCAGAAAGTCCGTGCCCAACTTCCGTGGGGATCCCACGGTCGACTTCGATCGGCTGCTGCTCGACATCGCCACCAGACTCAAAGGCACCGAGCTCGGGGGGTCGATACAGGGCCGTCCACAAATCATTCCCAGCCTGGAGGGGCTGGCGATACCAACGCCTGCCGCGCTCGGCTATCACCCGGGCCCCTGCGATCAGCACGCGCTGGTGATCGAAGGGGACGCGCGGATCGGCAAGAGCAGTGCCGCACTTCTGCTCGGCCACCTCTACGACCTCTGCGACGAACCCAAGCCGACGATCACCTGGCACTCCGGCCCCAAGCCCTGCGCCGACGCCCTGCGACGTTTCCTGGAGGCAAAGCGCACCGACGACCCCAATCGTGTGCTCGTCCTCGACGATCCATTTGGGAAGACGGCCGACTTCAAAGAAAACAAGGATTTCGTCGCGCGATTCGCCCGCTACCTGAAGCTTCGACCCAAAACGCCCGGGCGCGCCAAGACCAAGACCCGGGTGATCGTCACCACCCGGGCGAGCAACTGGCAAAAGGGTGTTGAGAACAGCGAGATCGCGGGGTCGGAGGCGGTCCGATCCATCTCCGCCACGGATTGGTACGCCGACGCCGAGCTTGCCGCGTATCTGCAGTCGAAGGTCGAAAACAGCCCGGTGATTCGACGGGAGATCCACAAGCGTGAGCTCGCGACACCCGCAGCCGTGC
This sequence comes from uncultured Solirubrobacterales bacterium, assembly GCA_963732225.1. Lineage (GTDB taxonomy): Bacteria > Actinomycetota > Thermoleophilia > Solirubrobacterales > 70-9 > VRUE01. Next base: position 90,350 of record CAVSYR010000003.1, on the reverse strand, counting down.
AGGAAGCCCTCTCGGACACGAGCGGCCAGCGCAAAGAGATGATCGAGGAGAAGGTGGCGCTCCTGCACGCGCTGGACGACGAGGCCGCCTGGTACGTCGTCCTTGCCCGCCTGCAGGAACTATGGCCAAACGGCGTGGCTGACATCCCACTGCATGATGCCCTTGGCGTCGACGACGCTTTTGCCAAGGCGGCGCTGATGTTGCGCAAGCGGAAGCTCGACGAGCACACCTACGTGGTCCCAGCCCACTCCGCCGACCGCGAGGCGATTGACCGGTTCTTTGCGGAACGACAGGCAGAGTTGGAGCCGCGTCTAGCGGAAGTAGAGAAAAGCTGCGGTCCGGCGGGTGGCGCGTGCAAGCTCTGGAGCGCGGTCAGGGCCCTGCGTGAGGGCGAGACGGACGAGCTCGAAGCGCTGGCAAAGCCCGTGCGGCTCGACTGGGGGCCAATGTTCATTGGAGAAGCTGCTCGCACGGGACCAAGGACGGAGGCGATCAACCTCGTCCTCAAAACTCTGGAAACGCTGCGAAAAGACAAGCAGGGCTTCTGGTCAATACGCGAGCTCGTCTTCGAGACGATCAGGTTCTGGCCGCTGCTCGGTCGCGAGAAAGTCGCCGAGGAATTTCTCGACGAGATCCTGGAGCGGGACGACATCCGCGGTCGCTACCTCGTCCTCGAGGGCATGCTCTACGTTCAGGCGGCAACCTATCCCGACTCCTGGGAACTGTCGGCATACGCCGAGGTATGGGACAAGCTTGCCGCTTCGCGGCACAAGTTGCTGCGCGCGCCACACGATCACATCGAGGAGTTGGCACTGCTCTACGACGCCTTCACCTGGTGCCCACCCCGTCTCGAGCCACACGAGCTGCACCGATGGCTCGACCCGCTGGTGGTGGCCGCAGACGAATGCAGCCCGCTGGCGACGACGATGCAGTTCTCGAGCTTCTACCACCCCGACGGCTCCGCCGTCCTGCGCAGCTACGGGATCAAGGGGTCACACGCGGTGCCGCGCAACGGCCAGCTGACCGGGCCCGAGGCGGCGGCGGCAGCGTTCATGGTGCGCTGGCACTTCGTCCACCAGAGCCGTGCCCGGGCGCTGCTATATCGGCGCGACATGGAGCCGGCCCACGCCTACCTGGTCCATCGCATCCTCAGCAGCGAGACGAAGACCCTGCAGCCGGAGATCGCCGCCAACTGCGAGCGCATGGTCCAGGCCCTGGCAGAGTCCGACAAGCACGCCGGTTGGGCCATCCACCTGGCGATGGGAATGAAGCGCCTGGGCTTCGATCCAGGGTGCGTGGCAACCGCGATCCGAAACCGGCCGACCGGTGATCCCGGCTTGATCACCGGGGTGATGACGTACGAAATCCCGCCCTCGCTGGCGGTGCCCCTGAGCGAGTATTTCACCGACGAGGCCAACAACGCCGCCTTGCGCGCGGCCCTGAGCACACCGCCGACGGTGGAGGGCGTGGTGGTCGGACCGCCTCCATTCTGCGCATCGCGGCGACCACGCCAGGTGCAGGAGATCCTCAACGTCTCCTGTTCCGGCTTGATCGAGGACGGGGTCCCGGTCGAAGACGAAATCGCCTTCCTGCGGATGCTGCACGCGTCCGCCTTCGAAATCCGACAGGGAGCGAGCGCCGCGGAAATATCATCCGATGCGCTCAAGCAGGCGGTCGACATGGCCGCTGCGGGAGACTTAGGAGCACTTGAGTTGTCGATCAGCCTCAGAGCCCAGGCGAGCCACTTGGATTTGGCTACTCCCCAGGATCTCCTGACGGCGAGGCTGGAAACTCTGGCCCGTGAGCTCGAGGCAGAAAGCAGGAGCTAAGACAGAGACCGGGCTCCCTGCGGCGGTCAGCGACGACGAATGGGCGGCGCTGCGGTCATCGATCTGGCGCGATGGGGAGCAGCCGGAGTTGGTCCGAGCCGAGTTGCTGCGAGCTGCTGGGGCGCTTAGCCCCCACCTCACCGGGGAGAGGCCGCTTGATCGGGAATGGGGCCCGCTGGGTGTCGAGGTGAGGGCGGTGGCGATGACTGGACGGGGTAGCTGCTCAACCGCCGGGCATGCCCGAACGATTTACGTGAACCGCGAGGATGGCTATGAGCTCCAGCGGTTCACGGTTGCGCATGAGATCGGTCATCTGCTGCTGCTGGACTCAGGCCCAAAGCGGCGCCTGCACCCGTTGATTCAGGAGAAGCTGTGTGATGCCTTCGCAAGTGCCATCCTGATCCCGCCGAGGCAGCTCGACGTGGCGCTCGACGAATACGGGCTCCCGCCCACCCCCGCCGATCTGGTCCGGCTCTGCGGCCGGTTCAGGGTCAACGTGCGGCCGATGCTCTTCGCGATCGGGGAGCGGCTCGAAGAAAGCAGCAGCTTCCTCTTGCTCGCCCGCCATTGCGGGCACCGGCTGCGGCCACGGGAGCGCGCCTTCCGGGTCATCGCCACGGCTGGAGCCGTCCACGCCTACTTCCCCCCCGAACAGCGACTCGTGTCGCTTGGTCTTCGCCTACTTGCCGAACGCGGCGAGCACGCCGCCCACGGCGAGTCCTTCGAGGGAAATGACTCGAGCGTGACCCTGGGGCTGCGCCGCCTCCCGGGCGAGGCATCAAGCGACTCGGTCGAGGGACCCGTCGCCTGGCAAGGCTTTAGGGCGGGCAAGAGGATTCCCTACATCGTCGCCGTGATGGACCTTGCCGAGATCTTCGCGAATACGGATCTTCAAGGCGCCTAGGCTCGGCGCGTCGGAGCGATGCGGTCGAGCTCAGCCAGGTCGGCATCGCTCGGCTGCCACTCGAGCGCGGCGACGTTGGCGGCGATCTGCTCGGGCTTGGTCGCGCCGGCAATTACCGAAGCAACGGCGGGCTGGGCGGCGAGGCCGGCGATCGCGACGTCGAGGATGCCGATTCCGCGGGCCTCGGCGAAGGCTTCCAGCGACTCGACGACGTCGAACTGCTCGTCGCTGCCGGCCTGCTCACGCTCGGAGAGACGGCTGCCCTCGGGGCCGGGGGCGTCGCGATGGTACTTGCCGGTGAGCAGGCCGCTGGAGAGCGGGAAGAAGGGCAGGATCGAGACACCGAGGCGCTCACAGGCCGGCGCCACCTCGGCCTCGATCTCGCGCTCGAGCAGGCTGTACTGGTTCTGCAGGGTGACGAAGCGGGCCTGGCCGCGCTCGCGGGCGATCCGCTCGGCTTCCTCTAGTTCGGCGGCGCTGAAGTTGGAGCAGCCGATCGCGCCGACCAGGCCTTCGCGGACCAGCTCGTCAAGCGCGGCGAGGGTCTCCTCGATCGGCGTCACCCCATCGGGCTTGTGGTACTGGTAGAGGTCGATCTTCTCGACCCGCAGCCGCTTCAGCGAGCCCTCGATCGCCCAGCGGATGTGCTCGCGCGAACCACCGGGGGCATCGGGAGCGTCCTCGCCGCTGGTATCCCAGCCGAACTTGGTCGCCAACACGTACTCGTCGCGGCGCCCCTCCAGTGCCTCCCCCATCAGGCGCTCGCTGTCGCCGCCGCCGTAGATGTCGGCGGTGTCGAAGAGGGTGATGCCGGCCTCCAGGGCGGCGTCGAGGACCGCGGCGGTGGCATCGAGGTCGAGCCGTTTGCCGAAGTTGTTGCAGCCGAGGCCGACCACCGAGACCTCGAGCTCGGAGTCACCGAGGCGGCGCTTCGACAGCTCAGCCATCGGCGTCCGGCCAGCGATCCGCGACCAGCTCGCCGTCGCCGCCCTCGGGCTTGGTGCCGCCGACGGCGATGACCTCCAGCCCATCGGGACCGGTCTCGAATCCGCGCACGACGTGCGGGGCGACGCGCACGACGTCCCACTGGCGCAGCTCAATCGTCTCGTCGTCGAGCTTGATCCACCCCGAACCACCGACCACCACATAGGCCTCCTCTTGCACCTCGTGGCGGTGCCCATGGGTGACACGACGCTCAGGCGCGTAGCGGAAGTGGCTGATTCCAAGTTGCTCGGAGTCGAGGAATTTGCGCGAGAAGCGCCCTTCGATTCCCTCGACGCCGGTCCCGTCCTCTATCTCCATCAGGTTCTTGATCGCGTAGTCGCTCATGGCCATCAGCCTAGAGAGTGGCGGTGCTGGCTCGCCGGCCTGAGCGTCGGCGGTCAGCAACCTCGACTCGATCGCCTCGGCGTAGGCGCCGTGGGTCGTGGCCCGCGGCTTCGGGGCGACGATCCCGTAGCCCTCGACCATCGCCCGCGCCAGCGTGCCCTTGAAGGTCTTGCCGTGCCAGGCATGCGCCTCCGCCGCGCGCCCGACGTGCAGGTGGGTGAGCTCGTGGAGCAGCGTCTCCAGCACGTCGCCGGCGCGGATCTCCGGGTAGGCGGTGACCGAGAGGCGGAACTGGGCGGGCACCGCGAAGCCGAGCCGGTTGGGGCGGCGGCGGGCGCGCCGCACCTTTAGCTCGGGCTCGCGCGCGGCCAGCGGTCCGGCGGCGAAGACCGGCATCGCCCGCAGCCGCGTCATCTCTTCACGAAGGTCGATCCCCGCGACCTGGAAATACGAGGGATGACGCCTCAGCGGTTCCCGCCTTCGAACTTGTAGCCGACGCCGCGCACGGTGACGACCAGCTCGGGGCGCTGCGGATCGCGCTCGACCTTCTGGCGCAGGTTGGAGATGTGGACGTCGCAGGCGCGCTCGTCGCCGTCGAACTCGGTCTGCCAGAGCTCCTCCATGATCTGGCGGCGGGGGAAGACCTCGCCGGGGCGGCCGACCAGCAGCCGCAGCAGCTGGAACTCGGAGCGGGTCAGGTTGACCGGCTCGCCGTGGACGGTGGCGACGTGGCGGACGAGGTCGATCGCGACCGGGCCGGCTTCGATCTTGACCGCCTGGTTGAGCGGGCCGCGGTCGAGCTCGCGGCGGCGCAGCTGGGCGCGCACGCGGCCGAGCAGCTCGCGCACCGAGAAGGGCTTGGTGACGTAGTCATCGGCGCCGACCTCGAGCCCCACCACCTTGTCGACCTCGGCGTCCTTGGCGGTGAGGACGATGATCGGCACGGCGCTGCGGGCGCGCACGTCGCGGCAGATGTCGAGGCCGCTGGGGCCCGGCATCATGATGTCGAGGATCAGCAGGTCGAAGTAGATGCCCTCGCCGCTGAGTTTCGCCGTCGCGTCGTTGCCGTCGACCGCGACGTCGACGTCGAAGCCCTCCTGGGCAAGGGCGTAGCCGACCGACTCGCGGACCGAGGGCTCGTCGTCGGCGACCAGGATGCGTCCGCTGCTCATCGTCGCGCTCCCCCGCTCGTCTTCATCAGGCCACCGGGGTCGGGCTCGGTTGCGAGATCGGCAGGCGGACCCAGAAGGTGCTGCCTTTGCCCTGCTCGGAGGTGGCGCCCATCTCGCCGCCCATCACGTCGACCATGCGGCGGGCGATCGCCAGGCCAAGGCCGAAGCCCTCCTGCTTGCGCGTCTCGCTACGACGGTAGAAGCGCTCGAATACGCGCTCGATCTCCGCCGCGGGGATTCCTGTTCCAGTGTCGATTACCTCCATGATCACGTCCCTCTCGCCATCGCGGCGGCCGCGAACGGTAACGGCGCCGGGGGGTGGCGTGTTCTTGAAGGCGTTGGTCAGCAAGCCAATCATCACCTGACGTAGCAGAGTGGGGTCCGCCTTGGCGGCAAGATCGGGCTCGACTTCGACGTAGAGATCGACGTGTTTGCGCGGCTCGACCGCGGCGACGACGTCGCGGATCGCGATCGGCACGTCGACCACCTCGGTCTCCCCCGCCCCCAGCGACTCGACCCGGGCCAGGGTGAGCAGGGCCTGGGTGAGGCGGCTCATCCGGTCGGCGTCCTCGGCGAGGCGGTTGAGGAAGTGGTCGCGCGCCTGCGGGTCGTCTTTGGCGCCGCTCTGCAGCACCTCGATCGCACCGGAGATGCCGGCCAGCGGGTTGCGCAGCTCGTGGGCGGCGTTGGAGACGAAGTCGGCTTCGGCGAACTCGCGGCGCATCTCTTCGGTGCGGTCGCGGACGACGGCGAGCACGGCGCGCTCGTCGGGCAGGGCGCGGGCCTGCATCGCGTAGGCGCGGTCGCCGATGCGCAGGGCTGGGTGGGCGGCGAAGCCGACCTCGGCGGCGCGGTGCAAGTGCACCAGCAGCACCTCAGGCGGGCGACCGCCCTCGAGCAGGTCGGCGGCGGCGCTGTTGGAGAAGCGCACCGGCCCTTCGTCATCGACCACCATCACCGCGTCGGTGAGGCCGTCGAAGATCGCCTCGAGCTTGTTGCGGTCAGCGGTGAGCACGCCGAAGCTCTCCTTCAGCGAGGCGCGCATCGAGTCCAACGCGCGGGCGAGTTCGCCGATCTCATCGCGGGCGCCGACCCGCAGCGGCGCGTCGAAGGAGCCCGAGGCCATTTCGTTGGCGGCCTGGGCAAGCCCCGAGACGCGGTGGGTAATCGCGACCGCGATCAGGAAGCCGGCGAGCACGCCGATCAGCACGGCGACGACCAGCGCCTGCTTGTTGTCGCCGAAGAGGTAGACCGCAAAGGCGGTGATCAACGAGACGGCGGCAAACGCCCCGGCCAGCCACAACCGCATGCCTATCCATCTCATGAAGAGTTACTAACACAAAACGAATCTGAGCCGCATGGGAGAATCAGTCGGTGCGGACTCTGGTCTTCATCCCCGCCTGGAACGAGCAGGACTCGGTCGCGAGCGTGATCGCCGACGTGCGCGAGTGCCTGCCCGAGGCCGACCTGCTCGTGATCGACGACGGCTCGACCGACGCCACCGTGGCGCGGTCCCGCGACGCTGGCGCCTTGGTCGCCTCGCTGCCCTTCAACCAGGGGCTCGGCGCGGCGCTGCAGACCGGCTACCTCTACGCGCTGCGCGAGGGCTATGAGGCCTGCGCCCACCTCGACGCCGATGGTCAACACCCACCGCGCGAGGTAGCGCGACTGCTCGAGGAGATCCACGGCGACCGCGCCGACCTGGTGATCGGCTCGCGCTACCGCGACCCCGGCAAAGCCGAGAGCGACGACTACAAGCCGACGCTCTCGCGGCGGATCGGCACCGGCGTCTTTCGCTTCTTCCTCACCCTGGCGACGCGCCAGCGCTTCACCGACACGACCAGCGGCATGCGCGCCGCCAACCGCAGGGTGATGGCGCTCTTCAGCGAGCACTACTCGCCCGACTTCGCCGAGATCGAGTCGCTGCAGCTCGCCGTGCGCGAGGGCCTTCGGGTCGAGGAGCTACCGGTGCGGATGCTCGAGCGCGCCGGCGGCAGCTCCTTCCTGACGCCGCTGCGCTCGGCCTTCTTCATCTTCAAGGGGATGATCGTGCTGCTGGTCGGCCAGTTCCGCCCCCGCCACGCCGAGGCGAGCGAGCGATGAACGCGCTGCTCCTCGTGGCAAGCGAGAGCCCCAAGGTCCACCTCACCTCGCAGACCCGGATCATCGCCGCGGTCCTGGCCCTTGCCTTCATGGGCCTGGTGCTGGAGCTGATCCGCCGCGACAAACTGCAGGAGCGCTTCAGCGTCGTCTGGTTCGTCGCCGGCCTGGGAATGCTGGTCGGCGCCGCCTTCCCTGGCCTGCTGACCCTGGTCGCCGACGCGATGGGCGTGCGCGATACGAACGTGGCCCTGTTCTCGATCGTGCTGCTCTTCCTGCTCGGCCTGGCGCTCAACTTCAGCGTGACGATGTCGCGCCAGGCGGCGCAGATCACCCGCCTCGCTCAGGAGCGGGCGCTGGAGAAAGCGAACGCGCAGGCAAACAACGGCAAGTCCCACGACATGACGAGGTCCAGCGGCCGTTAGGCAAGGACGCAGGGAGCCCGAATAGCAGCGCTATTCGGGCGACTGAGGACGCCGCATAACGGCCGCTGGGGCCGTCCGCTTAGGGGAAGATGCGCTGAAGGCGGAAGGCGAGCGCCTCGAGGGCCAGCTCCTCGGAGACGTTGAGGTCGAGGCGGCGGCGGGTGTCTTGGACCAGCTCGGCGGCGCGGCGGGGGCGGGCGGGGTCGAGCGCTGCGGCGCGGGATTGCAGGTCGCCAAGGTGGTCGCGGTTGAAGACCACCTCGGTCGCGCCCGAGGCGGTGGCGGCGAGATCGCGGAACCAGCTCGCGTTCAGCTCAAGGGCGAGGTCGAGGGTCTCAGTGCGGCGGCGGCGACCGGCCCGTTTGGCTTCGTCGCCGATGTCGCGGGCGCTGCGTTTGACCCCCGCTTCGGTTTCTTCGTCGAGCAGGTCGCGAGTGGTCGCTTCCGCCTCTTCACCGACGGTCTCGGCGGTCTTCAGCACCCTCTGCCAGTCGCTCTCCAGCTCCAGAGCCGCGGCGCGGAGCTCGCGGCCGGAGGCGGAAAGGAGAAACTGGGCACGAGCCACATCGCCTGCGGAAAGACGAGCGGCCGCTGCAACCTCCTCCGCAGAGCCGGCGCCTGAAAGTCGAGCTTCGACGACTTCCGGCGGCAGCGGAGCGAAATCGATCGGCTGACAGCGGGAGGCGATCGTCTCCAGGAGCATCGACGGTTCGGCGGTGAGCAGGATCAGGTGGACGAAGTCGGGGGGCTCCTCGAGCGTCTTCAAGAGCGCGTTCTGACTCTCGTCGCGCATCTGCTCCGCGGCCTCGATCACGAAGACCCGCTTCTCGGATTCGAAGGGTCGGTAGGAGGAGGCGCGGATGACGCGCTCGCGGACCTCCTCGACCATGTGCTGGGCGCCGCGCGGTCGCAGCCAGACGAGATCGGGATGCGGCGAAGGGTCGATCAGGGCGCGGCGGCGGGCGTCGTCAGGGTCGGTCGCCTCAGCGGCGAGGATCTCCGCAGCGAAGGCGCGCGCAACCGCTGCCTTTCCTGCCCCACGAGGTCCCCTAAATAGATAAGCGTGGCTGGGTCCTGTCGCGAGGGCGGCCGTGAGCGACACCCGCGCCCGCGCCTGGTGCTCGCTGGCCTCAGTCAGCAGTTCCGACACGGACGGCCTCCATCACCCGCTCGTGGACCTCCTCGACGCTGCCTTCGCCGTCGACGACGACGACGCGGTCGGAGGCGATCTTGGCGATTTCCTCGTAGGCCTCGGCGACGGCACGCTGCAGCTCGAGGCCCTCGGACTCGAAGCGGTCATTGCCCTCGGCGCGGCCGAGCCCGGTCTCGGGGTCGACCCGCAACAGCACGGTGACGTCGGGCCAGAGGCCGTCGCTGGCGTTGTCGGTAAGCGTGATCACCTCGGAGGCGCCGAGCCCGCGTCCGGCGCCCTGGTAGGCGACGCTGGAATCGGCGAAGCGGTCGGCGACGACATCGACGCCAGCCTCCATCGCCGGTCGGATCACCCGCGCCGTGAGGTCGGCACGAGCGGCGAGGAAGAGCAGCAGCTCGGCGAACGGATCGAGCTCCAGCTCGGGATCGGCCAACAGGCCGCGGATCTTCTCCGCCGCCTCGGTCCCTCCCGGCTCGCGGATCAGCAGCGTCTCAGGACCAAGCGCTTTGGCCAGCAGCTTCGCCTGGGTCGACTTGCCGGAACCGTCGATGCCCTCCAGCGAAACGAACAAGCTCTATTTGGCCGCGGCCTTGGCCCGTTTGCGACCGCGGGTAGCGGTGTCAGCTTTGCTTGCGACCTTGGCTTTTTTGGCTTTGGCCGGGGCCTTGTCCTCGTCGCCGGCGGGCAATGGCTTCTCCGCCATCGCTTCTTTGGCCGCTTTTGCCGCCTCGCGTTCGGCACGACGTTTCTTCATCTCCTGCATCGACTCGCAGTCGTCGTTGAGGCAAAGGTTCCAGGGGCGACCGCGGAACGGCTGCACTTTCAGCCGCGGCGTCTCGCCGCAGACCGAGCAGCGTTCTTCGAGTTTGAAGACGTCGCCGCGCTGGGGCAGCGGGAAGGTCTGGTCGCAGGACTCGGGATCGTCGAGGGTCCAGCCGCTGCAGCCGACGAAGCGCTTGCCCGACTTCTTGGCGCGGATCACCCGCAGCATGTGGGGCGAGCCGTCCTCCTTCTTGCGGCCGGCTTCTTCGCAGACCTTGCAGGGGCCGAGAATGCGGTCCTCGTCCATGCCCTTCCAGACGACTTTGGCCAGGTCTTCGCGGCTGGCGTCGATTTCGGTCCAGGTCTTGTGCAGCAGTTCGCGGCTGTCGCCGACGACGCCGTCCTTGCTCATCGCGCCGGCTGCGATCTGGTCCATCTCGGACTCGAGCTGGGCGGTCATCTCCGGCGTCGCCATCGCCGGCACGTATTTTTTGAACGCTTCGTACATCGCGATCCCGGTCTCGGTCGGGATCGGCGGGTTGCTGTAGACGTAGCCGCGGTCGAAGAGCTTCTTGATGATGTCGGCGCGGGTCGCCTTGGTGCCGAGGCCGCGCTCCTCCATCATCTCGACCAGCTTCGCCTGCGAGATGCGGCCGGGCGGCTGGGTCTCCTTGTCGACGATCCAGGGCTCGCCGTCGAGCTGCAGCGTCTGGCCCTCCTTGAGCGCCGGGATCTCCTCGTCGGCGGAGCGGGCGTAGGTGTAGATGCCGGCGTAGCCGGGGTCGACGACGACCGAGCCGCGCACAAAGTAGGTCTGCGAGCCGGCGGTGATGTCGGCTCGGGTCGACTCGGTGATCATTGGCGGGCTGAAGGTGGCGAGGAAGCGGCGCACGACCAGTTCGTAGACGCGCTTCTTGGGACCGTCGCCGAGGGCGCCGGGGTGGATCGCCTGGGTCGGGTAGATCGGCGGGTGGTCGGTCGTCTCTTTTTTGCCGCGGGTCGGCTTCAGCTCGCCGTCGAGCAGGCCCGAGGCGGCGGAGAACTCCTTGACCTTGACCAGCGAGGTGACCAGCTCGCGCAGCGGCAGCGAGACCGGGTAGACCGTGTTGTCGGTACGCGGGTAGGAGATGAAGCCGTCCATGTAGAGGTCCTCGGCGAGGCGCATCGCGGCGGCCGGGGTGATGCCGAGGCGGCTGGAGGCGTCGGTGGTGAAGGCGGTCGTGTTGTACGGCGTCGGCGGCTTGCGCGTGTTCTTGCGCGCCGTCACCGACTTCACCGTGCCCGGGCCGGAGGTGCCGGCGAAGGCCGCGTCGGCCTCGGCCTTCTCCCAGAACTTGTCGGTCTCGTGGTGGGTCTCGAAGCTGCCGTCGGCGTGCTCGAACTTGGCGAAGAGTTCCCAGAAGGGTTTGGCGACGTGGGCGCGGCGCTCCATCTCGCGCTCGACGATCAAGCCCAAGGTCGGGCTCTGTACGCGTCCGACCGAGAGGAAGTTGGAGCCGAAGCGACGGGTCGAGAGCGAGACCGCGCGGGTCAGGGTCGCGCCCCAGAGCAGGTCGATGTCCTGGCGGGCGGCACCGGCGTTGGCCAGCGGATAGGAGAGCTCGTCGAGCTCGTTGAAGGCGCGCTCGATCTCTTCTTTGGTCAGCGCCGAGTAGCGGGCGCGCAGGATCCGCAGCGTGCCGGCCTTGGTTTCCTCGCGGTTGCCAAGGGTCGGGTTGGCGTCGAGCATCTCCTCCAGCGCCTCGAGCCCGATCAGCTCGCCCTCGCGGTCGAAGTCGGTCGCGATCACCAGCTCGTCGGCCTCCTGGGCGACCTTGCGGATCGCCTTGACGACGTTCTTGTCGGTCGGCTCCTTGATCAGCTCGGCGTCGATCAGGTCGTGCAGGTCGGTTTTCTGCCAGTTCGAGTAGCCCTCGGGGAAGGCCGGACCGAGCACGTGGCCCTTCAGGCCGATCGTGCGGTGGTCGCCGTCGGCGTCAGTCCACGTGTAGTACGGGACTTTGAAGGTTTTGTCGCTGGTCGCGGAACCTTTGCTGAGGAAGGTCGCGATCTTCTCGGCGCTGTTGTTCTTCTCGGTGACGATTAGACGCATCGGGCGGCGAGGGTAGCAGGGGCGCTCGGCGACGCTGCCCGGCACAGCGCCGAGGCGAAAGCTCGGCTGCGGCTCTTCATATTTATCCGCCGGCTGCCGATCAGGGGTGCAATGGACGTAGGATCGCGAACCTCATGAGGGCTTTGGTGACAGGCGGAGCCGGCTTCATCGGCTCGAATCTGACCGACGCGCTGCTGGCGCGCGGCGACGAGGCGATCGTCGTCGACGACCTCTCCACCGGCCGCCGCGAGAACATCGAGCAGGCGTTGGCCAACGGGGCGACCCTGGTCGAGGCCGACATCCGCGACCGCGCCGCGATCGAGGAGATCGCCGGCCGCGAGCGCCCCGAGGTGATCTTCCACCTGGCCGCCCAGATCGACGTTCGCAAGTCGATCGCCGACCCGGCCTTCGACGCCTCGATCAACGTCGGCGGCACCGCCAACGTGCTCGAGGCCGCCCGCGCCGCCGAGGTGCGCCGCGTCGTCTTCAGCTCCACCGGCGGCGCGATCTACGGTGAGGGCGACGGGCAGGAGCTGCCGCTCGGCGAGAACGCGCCACTGGCGCCGGAGGCCCCCTACGGCCAGAGCAAGTTCGCCGGCGAGGGCTACCTCTCCCTCTACGAGCGCCTCTACGGACTTTCCAGCGTGCCGCTGCGGCTCGGCAACGTCTACGGCCCGCGCCAGGACCCGCTTGGCGAGGCCGGCGTGGTCGCGATCTTCTGCGGCCGCCTGCGCGAGGGTAAGCAGCCGACCGTCTTTGGTGACGGCAAGCAGACCCGCGACTACATATATGTGGGCGACGTGGTCTCCGCCATGCTCGCCGCGGCCGAGGCCGAGACCAGCGGCCCGATCAACATCGGCACCGGGATCGAGACCGACGTGCTGGAGCTGGTCAGCGCCCTCGGCGAGCTCGGTGGCAACGGCAACTTCGAGCCGGAGTTCGCGCCGCCGCGCACCGGCGAGGTGCAGCGCATCTCGATCGACCCCGCCCGCGCCGCTAGCGAGTTGGGCTGGCGGGCGGAGATGGACCTCAGCGAGGGCCTGAGGGTCACGCTGGACTCGATCTGAGCGCCCGCCGAGACTGACCCGAGCGCCGCCCAGAGAGGTGCAACGCTTTGTCCCCCTGGTGGGGCCGTAAAACGTTGCACCTGGGGAAAGCCGGCACATCACTAGGCTTTGGGACATGCCCGCCCAGGCCTACGCCGGCAAGGAGTGCGTCTGCCAATTGCGCAAGGGGATCTGCGATCAGTCCTGCGTGCGCGACATGCTGGAGACGCCGTTCTACATCGCCTGCCTGAAGCTGAAGGGGCGGCGCTGCCTGGTCGTTGGCGGCGGCGACATCGGCCTCGAGAAGGTCGAGGGGCTGCTCGCCTGCGACGCCGACGTGACCCTGATCGCGCCGGTCGCTCATCCCGAGCTGGAGGAACTGGCGGCGGAGGGCTCGATCGAGTGGGAGAAGCGCGCCTACGCGGGTGCCGCCGACCTCGAGGGCGTCTTCATGGTGATCGCCTCGACCGACGACACCGAGGTCAACATCAAGGTCTACGACGACGCAGAGCAGCGAGCGATGCTGGTCAACATCGTCGACGTGCCGCCGCTCTGCAACTTCATCCTGCCGGCGATCGTGCGCACCGGCCCGCTGGCGATCGCGATCTCCACCGCCGGCGCCTCCCCCGCCCTGGCGAAGCGGATGAAGCGCGAGATCTCCGAGCTCTTCGGCGAGGAGTACGCACGGCTTGCCGTGATCCTCAACGACGCCCGCGGCTGGGCCAAGGGGACGCTGCCGACCTACCAGGATCGCAAGGAGTTCTTCGAGGGCATCGTCAACGGCGAGCCCGACCCGATCGACTTGATCAAGGGCGACCGCGAGATCGAGCTGATCGCCCTGATCGAGGCCGCCAAAGAGCGCGCGGCCGCGGCTCTGGCCTAGCTGCCGCAGGCTGAGCCGCGGACGCTGTTCGAGCGTCTTGCGCAGCTCGTTGGCCTGGGCGACGCTGAGGTTGGCCGAGAAGGCGACCTCGAGCTCGGCGATCACGGCCGGCCGCATCTCGGCGAGCAGGTCGCGGCCGGCCGGCGTCAGCGTCGCGTAGCTGACCCGGCGATCGGTCTCACAGAAGGTCCGCTCCAGCAGGCCGCCCTTGACCAGGCGGTCGACCAGCTTGGTCAAGCCGCCGCGGGTGATCACCAGGGCCTCGGCCAGGTCCCCCATCTTCATCCGCTCATCGGGAGCCTCGGAGACGGCGGCCAACACCTCGTACCAGGGCAGCGGCGGGAAGTCGGCGGAGGAGAGCATTTCCTGCAGGCGCTGGACGATCGCCGCGTGGGTGCGGGTCAGCGCTCCCCAGGCATCGCCGTGGGGGTTCTGCTCAGGAGCGGAAGTCGCTCCGGTCGCGGCTCTATCTGCGGTTGCCTGCTCCATCTATTGCATGATCGCAGATAAATGTTGTCTCAGCAATAGTTGTATCTACAAGCTTTCTGCTATGATTGTTTCTGCGTCAATCATTTAGCAAGCAACTATTGAGTTGGAGGCAGAGATGAGCACCCAGACAGTCGCCCAGCAGGTTCCGACAGGCACGTACGTAGTAGACCCGGTCCACTCCTCGATCAACTTCGCGATCACCCACAACGGCGTGGCGACCTTCCGCAGCGGCTTCGACGCTTACGAGGCGCGGCTGAGCGGCGGCGAGACAGCCAAGCTCGAGGGCACGGTCGACGTCGCCAGCATCAAGATCGACGAGGAGCAGCTCAAGGGCCACCTGCTCTCCCCCGACTTCTTCGACGCCAGCCGTTACCCGCAGCTGCGCTTCAGCTCAAGCGAGCTCAGCGTCGCCGAGGATGGCGCCGTGACCTTGCGCGGCGAGCTCGAGATCCGCGGTGAGAGGCGCGAGGTCGAGGCCAGCGGCAAGTTCGGCCAGCTCGGCGCCGATCTCGCCAGCAACGCCCGCGTCGGCCTCTCGATCGCGGCCACGGTCGACCGCCGCAACTTCGGTCTCGACTGGAACGCCGAGCTGCCCAGCGGCGGCGAGGTGCTCGACTACGAGGTAGCGATCGCGGTCGAGCTGGAGCTGGTCGAGGAGGCTGAGTAACGATGCGGGTGCTGGGCATCTCCGGCAGCCTGCGGAGCGGCTCGCTCAACAGTGCCCTGTTGCGGGCGGCCGCCGAGCGGCTGCCCGCCGGGGCGGAGCTGGTCGAGTTCGAGCGCCTGCGCGATGTCCCGCCCTACGACGAGGACGTCGAACTGGAGGCGACCCCGGCCGTGGTCGAGGAGCTGCGCCAGGCGGTGCGCGATGCCGACGCGGTTCTGATCGCGACCCCCGAGTACAACCACTCGATCCCGGGCCAGCTCAAGAACGCGCTCGACTGGGTCTCGCGCCCGGCCGGCAAGAGCGCTCTCAACGGCAAGCCGGCGGCGGCGATCGGCGCCTCGACCGGCATGTTCGGCGCCGTCTGGGCGCAAGCTGAGCTGCGCAAGGTTCTCGGCGCCCTCGGTGGCCGGGTCATTGAGGCCGAGCTACCGGTCGGCCACGCAAAAGAGCAACTCCATGGAGACAACCTTGAGCTCCATCCCGAGCAAGCTGCCCAACTCGAGAGCATCCTCGCCGAACTCATCTCCGAGGCCGAGCTCGAGTCCGAACTCGCCGTTGCGGCTTAGAGCCGATCCCGGTAGGGGTGGAACGTCTTGCACTTTTTCGTCGTGAGCTTGAGGCGCCAGCCCCACCCTCTCCACCGAAAAAGTTAAGTGGAACCCCTACCGGGATCGGCTCTCAGGCAGCCGGCAACGCGAAGAACGCAATCGCCGCGAAATGTGCTGCCGCGGCGAGGATGACGAAGAGGTGGAAGACCTCGTGGTAGCCGAAGACGCGGGGGTTTGGGTTGGGGCGCTGGGTCGCGTAGACGACGGCCCCCGCCGTGTAGAGGAGGCCGCCGACAGCTACGAGCAGGGTCCCGGTCGTCCCCATCGAGCTCCAGAGCTCGGGGAAGGAGATGACGGCAACCCAGCCCAAGGACATGTAGATCAGCGCCGCGACCCACTTCGGGTGTTCGATCCAGACCATCTCGACGATCGCGCCGGCGATCGCGCCGATCCAGACGACGACCAGGATCGCGTCGGCGAGCGGGCCGTTGAGGACGAGCAGAGCGAAGGGCGTATAGGTGCCCGCGATGAGGAAGAAGATCATCGAGTGATCGAGCCGGCGCATCCAACGGCGCACGTTGGGCCGGGTCCAGTTAACGCGGTGATAGAGGGCGCTGGTGCCAAGCAGGGCTGAGAGGCTGACCGCGTAGATCGCCACCGCCAGCGTCGCTTTCGGCGTCTTGGCGGCAATGATCAGGCCTGCGCCGAGGAAGAGCGAGATGAAGAAGGCCCACTCGTGCGAGACGCCGCGCAGCTTCGGCTTGACGGCCGCCATCGCTTCCCGAGCAGCAACTTTTCGCCCACCCGCCACGCTTGTCACCATACATAGGTAGCAAGCGAAATCTGCGGGATTTGCGGTGTTGGGCGCAACAAAGTACGTCCGACTCAAGGACGATCCTGCTGTGTTACCCCTGAAAGTCGCTGCGAGAGGAGAAGTTTGATGTCCCAGACCGCCACCAGTGCCCCGAAGAACGGTCTAAAGGGCCTCGCGATCGAACGCCGTTTTTCCTCTCCAGGGACGCATCCCTTCGACGAGATCGAGTGGGAAGTGCGCGATGCGGTGATCGGCAACCCCGAGAGCCCGGCCTTCGAGCAGCGCGGGGTCGAGTTCCCCAAGAGTTGGTCGCAAAACGCGACCAACATCGTCGCCCAGAAGTACTTCCGCGGCCAGCTCGGCACTGAGAAAAGGGAGTCCTCGGTCAAACAGATGATCGGCCGCGTCGCCGGCACGATCTCCGAGTGGGGGCGCACGGGCGGTTACTTCGCCTCGGCCGAGGATGCCGAAGCCTTCGAAGCCGAGCTGACCTCGATCCTGCTCAACCAGAAGGCGGCCTTCAACTCGCCGGTCTGGTTCAACGTCGGCTTCGAGGAGACGCCACAGTGCTCGGCCTGCTTCATCCTCAGCGTCGAAGACAACATGGACTCGATCCTGGGTTGGAACACCAAGGAGGGCAAGATCTTCCGCGGCGGCTCCGGCTCGGGGATCAATCTCTCCAACATCCGCGGCTCGATGGAGCAGCTGGCCAAGGGGGGCACCGCCAGCGGGCCGGTCAGCTTCATGCGCGGCGCCGACTCCTGGGCCGGCACGATCAAGTCGGGTGGCAAGACGCGGCGGGCGGCGAAGATGGTCGTGCTCAATGTCGACCACCCGGACATCGAGCACTTTATCTGGTGCAAGGCCGACGAGGAGAAGAAGGCCGAGGCGCTGCGCGACGCCGGCTTCGATATGTCGATCGACGGCGAGGGCTTCACCTCGATCCAGTACCAGAACGCCAACAACTCGGTGCGCGTTACCGACGACTTCATGGAGGCGGTCGAGGCCGGCGAAGACTGGCACCTGACCGCCCGCAACGGCGGCGAAACGGTGAAGACTCTCGACGCGCGCGAGCTGATGAACCAGATCGCCGACGCGGCCTGGCGCTGCGCCGATCCGGGCGTCCAGTACGACACGATCATCAACCGCTGGCACACCTGCCCGGAGTCGGGCCGGATCAACGCCTCCAACCCCTGCAGCGAGTACATGCACGTCGACGACTCGGCCTGCAACCTCGCCTCGCTCAACTTG
The DNA here is from genome assembly GCA_963732225.1 of uncultured Solirubrobacterales bacterium. GTDB lineage: Bacteria > Actinomycetota > Thermoleophilia > Solirubrobacterales > 70-9 > VRUE01. Next base: position 72,886 of record CAVSYR010000003.1, on the reverse strand, counting down.
ATGAAATTCCGCCGCCCCGACGGCAGCTTCGACGTCGATGACTTCGAGCACGCGGTCGACATCGTCTTCCTCGCCCAGGAGATCGTCGTCGGCTTCTCCAGCTACCCGACCGAGGAGATCACCGAGAACGCCAACAAGTTCCGCCAGCTCGGCCTCGGCTACGCCAACCTCGGCGCCCTGCTGATGTCGGACGGTCTCCCCTACGACTCGACCGCGGGCCGCAACGTCGCCGCCGCGATCACGGCGCTGATGACCGGCCGTGCCTACCGCCAGTCGGCGTTGATCGCCGCCGGTGCGACAGGGACTTACGAGGAGTACGAGAAGAACCGTGATGCGCACAACGGCGTGATGCGAATGCACCGCGACGCCTCCTACGACGTCGACCCGACCGGGATCAAGGGCGACCTGCTCGAGGCCGCCCAGCGCTCCTGGGACGAGGCGGTCGAGCTCGGCGAGGAGCACGGCTACCGCAACGCGCAGGCGACGGTGCTGGCGCCAACCGGCACGATCAGCTTCCTGATGGACTGCGACACGACCGGGATCGAGCCCGACTTCTCACTGGTCAAGTTCAAGGAGCTGGTCGGCGGTGGCCAGATGACGATCACCAACCGCTCGGTGCCGCTGGCGCTGCGCACGCTCGGCTATGCCGAGCCGCAGGTCGAGCAGATCACCGCCCACATCACCGAGAACAGCACGATCGTCGGCGCCCCTGACCTCAAGGACGAGCACCTGCCGGTCTTCGACGTCGCGGTCGGTGAGCGGGCGATCTCCCACACCGGCCACATCGACATGATGGCCGCGACCCAGCCCTTCATCTCGGGCGCGATCTCAAAGACGGTCAACCTGCCGCAGACGGCGACGATCGATGACATCGCCGACGCCTACACGCGCGGCTGGAAGGGCGGGCTCAAGGCGCTCGCGATCTACCGCGACGGCTCGAAGACGGCGCAGGCGCTGCGCACCGACGCCCAGGAGGAAAAGGGCGCCGAGGCCGAGGCCATCGCCGCCCCGGTGCGCAAGAAGATGCCGCGCGAGCGCGAGTCGATCACCCACAAGTTCTCGATCGCCGGCCACGAGGGCTACATCACCGCCGGCAAGTACGAGGACGGCAACGTCGGCGAGATCTTCCTCACCGACATCGGCAAGGAGGGCTCGACGATGCGTGGGCTGCTCAACGCCTTCGCCACGGCGATCTCGATCGGCCTCCAGTACGGCGTGCCGCTGGAAACCTTCGTGCGCAAGTTCAGCTACATGCGCTTTGAGCCGGAGGGCATCACCGGCAACCCGGAGATCCCCTTTGCCAAGTCGATGCCCGACTACATCATGCGCTGGCTCGGCAGCCGCTTCATCGACGACATCGACGTGCTCGAGGACCTCGGCATCATGACCCAGGAGGTCCGCGCCAAGCAGGATGCCGAGACCACCCAGCTCGGCCTCGGCATCGACACCAGCGGCGGCACCGCGGGCCCGGCCAACGGCAACGGGAACGGCCAGTCCAAGCCGGCCTCCGCCGCCTTCACCGAAACGCCGCCAGTGGTCCCGGCCAAGATGTCCGGCCTCGACCTCGGCCCCGCCTGCGAGCAGTGCGGCGGCATGATGCAGCGCACGGGCTCTTGCTACACGTGCAGCTCGTGTGGCAACAACACCGGCTGCGGCTGAGCCCGGCCGGGCAATGATTCCGCTTGCGCGGATTGCGGTCTGGGGGCTCAGCCTCGGCGCAGTCGTCCTCATCGCCCTGATCCTGGGCGGCTCTGAGGACCTGCAGGGCAAGGTGGGTGCGGCAGCCCTGCTCTTCGTGCTCTTCAGCCTCAACTCCCTCTCCGGCTGCCTCCTGATCGAGCGCCGGCCCGAGCTGACCCTCCTTGGCGCGCTGACGATCGGGTTCTCCGCCGCGGCCTACTTCGTCGCCCTCGACAGCTTCTTCTCCCATGGTCCGTTTCCGGGAGGAAAATCCGTATGGATACTGGTGATCATCGCCTTCGTCGTCGGCCAGGCGTCAATGCTGCTCGCCTTCAGGCGCGACGAGGACAGCCCGCTGGTCAACGCGGTGCTGGCCGGGAGCCTGATCGTGCTGGCGCTGCTGGTGGTGCTGTCGATCATCGCGATCTCTGGCACCGACATCGGGCCCAAGGTGTACGCGACCCTCGCCGTCCTCTACCTCCTCGGCGCGCTGCTGCCACCGTGCCTGCGCTGGGAGGAAACCGAAGGGGCCTAACCGAGGATGAGCTCGGCGTTGTGGCTCACTCCTCGCCGCGAGCCTCCCGTAGACGCTGTAGGTCGATCAAGTCTTGTGGGCGTCCCGCTTGCTGCTTGAGAGCGACAAGACTCTCGTAGCTTGCGAACTTGACGAGTAGACCACCGATCTCGGCCTCGATTGCCGTTGGCGAGAGCTTCTCCCACAGGGGGTCATCGCCAATCCACTGCATGATGTCGAAGCGACCAAGCCGAGTACGCAGAACCCAGTTGCCGCCCAGGGCGAGCGCCTCGGGGTCAAGCGGATCGGGAAGCTCCTCCCCCTTGAACTCCTCTGCCCCTTCGATTTGCGTATCGAGCGCCGCAAGCATTCCAGCGAGACGCCACCGATGACAAGGAACTCAACGTCTTCGCGGTCGAGTGCCTCGAATATGCCCTGAATATCGAGCTCAGGCACTGCGCTGGCGGCGTCCGGCTTCGGCTAGCTGGGTCATGACCCGCGAGAGCTCAGAGACCTGTTCAACTCGCTCAGCCGGCGTCAACTCCAAGTATTCACGGCGGAGGGCGGCGCGCTCAGCCGCTCCGTCGGGTGTCCAGTTCCCGCTGCGCTTCGGCGACTTCATGCCATCACGGTACAACGACACCCACGGGCAAGCCTGTCTTCAGCCGAGAATGACCTCGGCGTTGTGGCGCGGGGTCTCGGTGATGGCGCGGCGAAAAACCCGTTCGGGCTTGGGGTTGGCGGGACGGATCTGGTGGCGCTTGACCAGCTCCTTGAGCACGACGGCCATCTCGAACTGGGCGAAGGAGGCACCGAGGCAACGGCGCACGCCACCGCCGAAGGGGATCCAGGTGTAGGTGCCGGGCGGGTTGTCGAGGAAGCGCTCGGGCAGGAAGCGCTGCGGCTCGGGGTAGACCTCGGGGTTGCGGTGGACGAGGTAGACGCAGGGGGCGACCGAGATCCCGGCGGGCAGCTGGTAGCCGCCGATCTCAACTGACTCGGTGAGCTTGCGCAGGACGATCGAGATCACCGGGCGCAGGCGCAGGGTCTCCTGGATCGTCGCGGTCAGGTACTCCTCGCGGCCCTCGAGCACCTCGGCGCGCAGGCGCTCGAGCTTGTCGGGGTTGCGGCTGAGGCGCTCGATCGCCCAGGAGAGCGAGGTCGCCGTCGTCTCGTGGCCGGCAACCAGCAAGGTGAGCAGCTCGTCGCGCATCTCCTGGTCGCGCATCGGGCTGCCGTCCTCGTGGCGGGCCGCGACCAGCATCGAGAGCACGTCGTCGCGCTGCTCGACGTCGCCGGCGGCACGGCGCTCGGCGATCTCGCGGTAGATCAGCTCGTCGACCCGATCGACGCGGCGGCGGAAGGGGCCGAACTTGCGGATCCGGTTGGGACCGATCATCAGCACGGGGAGGAGAACCTTGGGATCGGTGGTGAGGTCGAGGAAGTCACGCAGCGCCGCCCGCAGCTCGCCCATCCGCTCGCCCTCGCGGACGCCGAAGACGGTCTGCAGGATGATCTCGAGGGTCATCGCCTGCATCCGCGGCCGCAGCTGATGCGGGATGCCAGTGGGCCAATCGGCGATCTCGCGCTCGGCGATCTCGCTCATCGTCTGCTCGTAGCCCTGCATCCGGGTGCCGTGGAAGGGCGGCAACAGCAGCTTGCGCTGGCTCATGTGCGGCTTCTCGTCGAGGACGAGGACCGAGTTCTTGCCGAGGATCGGGGCGAGGATCTGATTGCCCTCCCCCGCGTGGAAGACCTTGGGATCGCCGGTGAAGACCTGCTTGACCGCCGCCGGGTCGGCCAGCATCACCCATGTCCCTTCGTAGGCGATGTGCAGCCTGAACATGTCGCCGTAGCGGTCCTGGCAGGCATAGAGCAATCGGCGCGCCTGGCGTGACCAGATCGCGGTCTGGATTGCCCGCGGCAGCGGCGGGCTGGGCGGCGAGCGTCGCTCGGGCAACCGGCTGGCCGGTCGCGGAGCGCTTGTCGTCGCTGCCTCCATCGTCCCTACCGGCGAGGCTAACGATCCCGAGATGAAGTTCCCGTTAGCTTCGTCACGGAGGCAGTAGCCTGCCTCGCAATGGCTCTACCGCGGCTTTCTCCCCAGATCGAGCACCGGATCGTCAAGCGGGCGTGCGGCCTGCCGCCCCGGCTTATCCGGCGCATGATCGGCCCTCCTCCCCGCCTCGACGGCCAGGAGCTGGCGCCCGACATCCAGATGCTGCTGGCGCTGGCCAGGTTGAACGGCGAGACGTCGCTGGTCGAGGGCCGCACGGTCGAGCAGGCGCGAGCGGAGAACCGCGCCGAGGTCCCGGTCGTGTGTGGACCGCCGCGACCGATGGCGCGGGTCGACGAGCTGACGATCCAGGGCCCCGGCGGCGAGATGCCGGCCCGCCTCTACGTCGCCTTGGGGGCGCCGCAGCCCCCGCAGCCAATGCTCGTCTACTACCACGGCGGTGGCTGGGTGATCGGCGACCTCGACACCCATGACAGCGCCTGCCGCTTCCTCGCCGAGCACAGCGGCTGCCGCGTGCTCTCGGTCGACTACCGGTTGGCTCCGGAGCACCCGTTCCCGATCCCGGTGGAAGACGCTGTCGCCGCCTTTGCCTGGGCCCACGAGCACGCCGCCGAGCTGGGCGCCGATCCCGCGCGGATGGCGGTCGGCGGCGACAGCGCCGGCGGCAACCTCTCGACCGCCCTCTGCATCCAGAACCGCGACGCCGGCAACCCACAGCCGGCGATGCAACTGCTGCTCTATCCCGTCACCGACGCGGTCGGCGGCCAGACCTCGCGCGACACCTTCGCCGAAGGCTTCCTGCTCACCCGCGAGGACATGGAGTGGTTCGAGAACCACTACATCCCCGACGGCATCGACGAAGCCGACCCCCGCGCCTCGATGATGCGGGCGGAGGACGTCTCCGGCCTGCCCCCCGCCTACGTCGCCACCTCGGGCTTCGACCCGCTGCGCGACGAGGGTGAGATCTACGCGGCAAGGATGCGCGAGGCCGGCGTGCAGGTGGTCCTGCAGCGCCACCGCGACCAAATCCACGGCTTCGCCAACCTGACCGCGATCTGCCCCAGCGCCCGCACCGCGATGCTCGAGGTTGCGGGCGCCCTGCGCATGGGCCTCGGCCTTGCCGCGGCCGCGCCGGCCCCCGTTCCGGCCTGATACCCCTAGGGGGTATGACATACTCGACCGCGTGGCAAGCAAGCCCGAAACCGTCCACGGCTATACCGAGAACCGCGAGGCGGTGCTCAAGCGCCTGCGCCGGATCGAGGGTCAGGTGCGGGGCGTCGAGCGGATGGTCGAGGAGAATCGCTACTGCATCAACGTCGTCACCCAGGTGACCGCGATCCAGGCCGCGCTCGACAAGGTCGCCCTCGAGCTGCTCTCAGACCACGCCGCTCACTGCGTCGCCGGCGCCAAGGGGGGCGACCAGCAGGAGATGACCGACGAGCTGATGGCCGCGGTCCGGCGTCTCGTCAAGCGCTGAGGCGCTACTCGTACTGCAGCGACTCCAGGACGTCTAGGCGCGAGGCGCGCCGGGCCGGCGCGATCGCCGCGAGCACGCCGAGGACGGCAGCGAAGACCAGCAGGCCCACCAATGATCCGATCGGATAGGAGAGGGTGAAGCCTTCGTCCTTCAGCGGTTGCGCGATCAGCGCCGCGAAGATCAGGCCCAGCACCATCCCCAGGATCGCGCCGATCAGGGCCGTGATCACCGCCTCATAGCGAATCATCGTCCGCACCTGGCTCCGCGACATGCCGATCGCCCGCAGCATGCCGAGCTCGCGGGTGCGTTCGTGGATCGAGAGCGCCAGCGTGTTGGCGATGCCGAAGAGGGAGATCACGATCGCGAGGAAGAGCAGCGCGTAGACGAGGTTGACCAGCTGGTCGACCTGCTCTTCGCGGCTTTCCTTCAGTTCCTGCTGGTTCAGCACTTCGGCGACCGGAAAGGCCCTTTCGACCAGGCCGGTGAGCAGCGCTTGGGTGCGGGCCGCGTTCGCCCCGGGCGCGGTTTCGATGAAGTCGATCGTGTCCTGGGTCTGGCCGAACTCGCGGGCCATCACCGCCTGCGTGACCAGGACGCTGCCGAAGACGCCGAGCTTGGAGTCGAACTCGCCGACGACTTCGAAGCTGGGTTGGCGGCGGGTCTGGCTGAGCAGGCGGAAGCTGTCGCCGACTTCGAGCCCGTTTTCGGAGGCGAAGGAGTCGGCGAGGATCGCCTGCCCGTCGCGCAGGCGTCGCAGCGTGGCTGGGCCGCCTTTCTTCCATTCGACGTCGACCGTCTTTTCGACGCCGGGGCTCGGGGCGGAGACCCGAGCGCCAGCTCCCGACGGCAGCAGCTTCGCCTGCTCCGAGCGGATCGAGGCGACGGTCCCCACCCCCGGCACCTGGCGCGCGGCGATCGCGGCACCGTTGGGGATCGGCGAGAAGCCATCGCTGTTCTGGATCACCAGGCCACCGGCGAAGTTTTCGTCGACCACCTGGGCGACCGAGCCCTTGAGGCCGGCGGCGAAGACGGTGACGAAGGTGACCACCATCAGGCCGATCATCAGGGACGCCGCGGTCACCGCGGTGCGACTCGGGTTGCGCTGGGCGTTCTCACGCGAGAGCCGGCCGAGCAGCTTGCGCCGGCGCTCCAGCGGCCAACCGGCGATCCTTGCCAGCGGCGGCACCAGACGCGGGCTGAAGAGCGAGACGGCGAAGACGATCACGACCGCGCCGCCGCCGATCAGGCCCGCCGCGGTCCCACCGCTGGCGCTGCCGAAGAGCCCGATCAGGACCATCGCCAGGCCGACGATGCCGAGCAGCAGGGAGATCGCGACGCCGAGCAGGCGCCGGCGCCGGGTGGGCGTCGGAATCGTCGCGCGCAGGGCGGCAATCGGGGGCACCCTGGTGGAGCGCAGCGCCGGCACCAGCGAGGAGAACAGGGTGACGAAGATGCCGATCAACAGCGAGACGATCACCGTGCGCGACTCCATCACCAGGCCGGTGGTCGGCAGGTCGATTTCGAAGGTTTCGAGCAGGAGGTTGAGCAGCTTGGCGATGACGAAGCCGCCGCCGATGCCGACGATCGCGCCGAGCAGGCCGATCGCCAATGCCTCGACCACCACCGTGGTGAGGATCTGACGGCGCGAGGCGCCGAGCGTGCGCAGCATGCCGAACTCGGTGACCCGCTGGGCGACCGTGATCGAGAAGGTGTTGAAGATCAGGAAGGAGCCGACGAGGATCGCGATGAAGGCGAAGACGAGCAGGAAGATCTGCAGGAAGTTGAGGCTTTCGCGGATTTCTTCGGAGCCGCGGTCGGCGTTTTCCTTGGCGGTCTCGACCCGCACGCCGGCCGGCATCTCGGTGGCGATGCGTTTCTTCAACACCGTCGCCGAGGCGCCAGATTTGGATGCCACCGAGATCTGGTCGAAGCGGCCGAGCTTGTGGGCAAGGCGCTGCGCCACGGGCAGCGTCACCTGCGCGATGCTGGCGCCGCCGAAGGAGGCGCCACCGAGGCGGGTGAAGCCAACGAGGCGGAAGGAGTGCACGCGGCCCTGGCCAACGATTTTCAGCGTGTCGCCCAGCGAGAGTCCGGCTTCGCTGGCCGCCGCTTCCGTGAGCGAGGCTTCGGTGGGACCCCGCGGTCGATGCCCGTCCACATAGGTGAGCGACTCGAGCCCACCGGGAAGCGTCGAGGAGATGAATTTGGGGGCGAATTTGGTGCCGATCTTTTCCCCCTTGGCATCGAAGAAACCACCGGGGGTGAAGATCGCGCCGGCGGCCAGGCGCACTCCCGGCGTCTGCTGCACCCGCGGCAGCAGCGAGGCGCTGATCGTCGGGGTTTCGCCGTTTTCCTGTTTGACCGGGTTTTCGGCGGTGACGACGACGGCGGTCCCCTTCAGCGACTCGCCGAAGATTTCGTCGAAGGCGGCGAAGATCGTGTCGGTGAGAACGTAGGAGCCGGCGACGAAGGCGACCCCGATGACCACCGCGAGGGTGGTGGCGAGCGCGCGTACCTTGCGCGCCCAGAGGCTCTTGAGGGCGAGGCTAGTCAACCTGCTTCATCAGCTCGATCACCTCGTCCGCGGAACCGGGAACGTCGTCGTGGACGATCCTGCCGTCGCGGAGGGTGATCAGCCGGTCGGCATGGGCAGCGGCGGCCGGGTCGTGGGTGACCATGATCACCGTCTGGCCGAACTCGTCGACCGCTTGGCGCAGCAGCTGAAGAACGTCCTCGCTCGCTTTCGAGTCGAGGTTGCCGGTCGGCTCGTCGGCAAAGACGACGGCCGGTTTGGAGACCAGGGCGCGGGCCACCGCGACCCGCTGCTGCTGGCCGCCGGAGAGCTCCGCCGGCCGGTGGGTGCGGCGATCCTCGAGGCCGACCGTGCGGACCAGTTGGTCGACCCACTGGCTGTCGGGCTTGCTGCCGGCAATCGAGAGCGGCAGCACCAGGTTCTCCTCGGCGGTGAGGACCGGCAGCAGGTTGAAGAACTGGAAGACGAAGCCGAGCTTCTCGCGGCGCAGCTTGGTCAGCTCGCCGTCGTCGAGGCCGGTGATCTCCTGGCCGTCGAGCAGGACGGTGCCTCCCGTCGGCTTGTCGAGGCCGGCGAGGATGTGCATCAGCGTCGACTTGCCGGAGCCGGAGGGGCCCATGATCGCGGTGAAGCGGCCACGCTCAAATGCGGTGCTGACCTCGACCAGGGCATCAACAGCCGCTGCGCCCTCGCCGTAGCGACGGGACACGTCGTTGGCTTCGACGACCTGACCGTTGACGCTCATCGGCCTCACCGTATCGATCTCTATACCCAATCTCCCTCGACCGACGACAGATAGCCTGCGATGAGTGGCGGCGGCGGACGAATTCGACGGCTTCCTGGTCGACCTCGATGGGGTCGTCTGGGTGGGGCGCGAGCTGGTGCCGGGCTCGGTCGAGGCTCTGCGGGCGCTGATCGAGTCCGGCAAGGAGATCGTCTTCGTCACCAACAACTCGGTGAAGCAGCCCGACGCCTACGCGGTGCGGTTGCGCGAGGCCGGGGTCGAGATCGCCGGCGACCGGGTCGTGACCGCGGGTGCGGCAACCGCCAAGTTGGCCGCGGAGCAGGTCGGGACCGCAGGCACCGCCTTCGTGATCGGGGCGCCCGGCTTCAAGCAGACGGTCGCCGCCACCGGGCTCACCCTGCTTGACGGAGAGACCGCAAGGAGTGCCGACGCGGTGGTCGTCTCGGGCCATCGCGAGTTCGACTACGCGGAGCTGCTGACGGCGACCTTTGCCCTGCGGGCCGGCGCGTCTCTCTTCGCGACAAGCCGCGATCCCACCTTGCCGATGCCCGGGGGCGCCTGGCCTGGAACCGGCGCGACCCTGGCCGCGGTCGAGACCGCGTCGGGAAAGAAGGCCGAGATCGGCGGCAAGCCGGAGCGACACCTCTTCGACCAGGCGCGAGCCCTGATTGTCGACGCTGAGCGAGTGGCGATGGTCGGCGACCGAATTGCCTCTGACATCGAGGGCGGTCAGCGAGCCGGCCTGACGACGATTCTCGTCCTCAGCGGTGCTTGTTCGCGAGAGGAAGCAACGGCCGCTGACCCGCCGCCGGACCTGGTTCTCGACGACCTCGCTGCGCTGCTGCGCTGAGTGCCGACGTGAGCGAGGAGCCCGAGGCGTCGATCCACCGGCCCGGCGTCGCCTTTGCCGGCGTCTTCGGGGTCACCTTCTGCTGCCTGCTCGCGGTCGGCGCGGTGCTGCCGGTCCTGCCGCGCTACGTGCACGACTCGCTCGGTGCCGGCGATCTCGCGGTCGGCGTCGTGGTCGGCTGTTACGCGATCACGGGGCTACTGCTGCGTCCCTTCGCCGGGCGCTTCGCCGACCACCGGGGCCGCAAGCCCACGGTCCTGGTCGGCTCGGTCTTGGTCGCCGCAGCGGGTTTTCTGTACCTGGTGCCGCTCGGCGTGGCGGGACTGATCGGCGCCCGCCTCGTGCTCGGCGCGGGCGAGGGCGCGGTCTTCACCGCCGGCTCGGCCTGGATCATCGACCTGGCGCCGATCGAGCGACGCGGCCGCGTCATCGGCCTCTACGGCCTCGCCGTCTGGTCGGGGCTGAGCATCGGGCCGCTGATCGGCGAGCTGACCCAGCACGCGCTCGGCTACACGGCGGTCTGGCTGCTGGCCGGAGCGCTCCCTCTCGTCGGGGCGGCAATCGCCACTCGCGTGCCCGATCCCTTCGAGCCCTCACCGCTGCTCGAGCAGGAGCATCACCCGCTGATCGCCAAGGAGGCGGTGCGGCCGGGAGCCGCGCTCGCCCTCGGCTCGATCGGCTACGGCACGATCGCCGCCTTTGTCGTCCTGCTGCTGGAAGCGCGCGGGGTCGGCCACGGGGCGACCGTGTTCGGCGCCTTCGCGACGATGGTCGTGCTGACCCGCCTCGTCGGCGGTGACCTGCCGGACCGCATCGGCCCGGCCCGCGTCGCGATCGCCGCTGCCTGCGTTGAGGCGCTGGGACTCTCCGCGATCGCCGTCGCCCAGAGCCTGCCCGTTGCACTCGCCGGCGCGCTGGCGATGGGCGCCGCCTTCTCCCTGCTCTATCCCTCGCTCTCGCTGATCGTCGTCAGCAACATCTCCGACCGCCGACGCGGTGCTGCCCTCGGCACCTTCACCGCCTTCTTCGACGCCGGCGTCGGCTTCGGCGCCCCGCTGGCTGGCGCGATGGCAGCCCTGACCAGCTACGAGGGTGCCTTCTTCCTCTCGGCCACGATCGCGCTGGGCTCGGCCGCAATGATCGCCCTGGCGGTCGCCCCCGCGGCCCGAGCCGCCCTCGTCACCCGCTAGCGCCTCCAGACCGGGCTTCGATCAGCAGCGACTGGGCGGCGCGGCCGATACGGCCGCGCTGGTCGGAGAGGACCGACTCGGCGGTGCCGATGCCGGTTGGCTGGGGACGAGTGACGGCGTCGACGCAGACCCACTCGCCTTGGGGCATGCGCTCGAAGTGGACGGTGAGATCGACGTTGATGAAGACGTAGGAGTGGTAATCGAGCACGGCACTGATCCCGTTGCCGACGTCGGCGGCGATCAGGGCGCGCTGCAGCGGCGTCGGCTCCTCACCGGCAACCAGCGGCTGGCGCATCCGCAGCCAGAAGGTCGCCGGGCCGAGCTCGAGAAAGGCCCCGGCCACCGCCTTCAGCTCCATCCCCGTGTGGTAGCCGACGTCCTGCCCAGTCGGAAAGAACTCCGGCACCCAACCTTCCTCCGGTCCCGGCGGCGCTGGGGCATCGTCAACCGCGCCTTCCGGCAACTCCAGCTCGGTGGTGCGCAGCTGCCAGGCGGTGGCCCGCATCAGCTCCCCAGCCTCGCCAGAAAGCGAGGCCTCGACCATCCGCACCTTCCTGCCGGGCCGCAGCACCCGCGTCTCGACCATAACCGGCCCAATCGGCACCGGCCGCAGGATCTCGAAGACGATCCGCCCGACCTGGAAGTCGTCAGATCCCTCCATCCCCTCGATCTCCCGCCCGAGCAACGCGGACGGTGGCCCCGCGTGCTGGGACCCCGGATCCCAGGGACCTCTAGTGAGCTCGGTGGCGACGTACTGGCCCTCCCCGCCATCTCGCTCATAGAACGCGTCAGCCATCGCGGGTTGATCCTATGAGGAGGTGACGGGCACCGTCTCGACACTCCCTTCCCCAGCACCGCAGGGTTGTTCTAGGCCGCGAAGCGGCTCCTTGTCAATCCCGCCGAAGGCGGGATTTGGGGAGTGGCGAGATGGTGCCCGTCACCTCCCCGTAAGACCTCCCTCGTACTCTGGATACAGACCGAAAGGAGCCAGATGACGACCAAGATCAATAAGTCAGACGCCGAGTGGCGCGAGCAGCTGACCCCCGAGCAATACGAGGTGACCCGCAAGGGAGGCACCGAGCGAGCCTTCACCGGTCCCTACGTCGACGAGAAAACCGCCGGCATGTACCACTGCGTCGGCTGCGGCACCGAGCTCTTCTCCTCCGACACCAAGTTCGACTCCGGCACCGGCTGGCCCAGCTTCACCGAGCCGGCCAACCTCGAGCACGTCGAGCTGCGTCCCGACAACAGCCTCTTCATGCGCCGCACCGAGGTCGTCTGCAAGCACTGCGACGCCCACCTCGGCCACGTCTTCGACGACGGTCCCGCCGACAAAGGCGGGCAGCGCTACTGCATCAACGGCTGCGCGCTGGAGCTCAAGCCGGCCGCGAAGGCCGACTAGGCCTTGCCGCCGGCACCGAGGTAGCTGAACTTCACCGCGAGGGCGACCGCCTCGGTGCGGGTGTCGACCTCGAGCTTGGCGATCGCGTTGCGCACGTGGGTGTGCACGGTCGCCGGGCTGAGCTGCAGCCGCTCGGCGATCTCTTTGACCCGCAGGCCCTCGGCCAGCAGCTCGAGGATCTGGCGCTCGCGCGGCGAGAGCTCGAGCAGCTTCTCGACCTCGGAGGGCTTGCCACCGGCGAAATCGCCGCCGAGGAAGGTGCCGCCGCCGGTCACCGCTTTGACCGCGCGGGCGATGTCCTCGGCCGGAGCCGACTTGAGCACGTAGCCCGAGGCGCCCGCCCGCAGGGCAAGTGCCAAGAGGTCGGGTTGGGCGTGGGCGGTGAAGATGATCACTTTGGTCCGCGGCCGGACCTTGAGGACCTCCTTGGTCGCCTCGATCCCGTCGCGCTTGGGCAGCTCGACGTCGATGATCAGGACGTCGGGCTCGAGCTCCTTGACGACATCGACCACGTCGCGGCCGTTTCCGGCCTCGCCGACGATCTCGACAATGCTCGAATTGGCCATGCGGGACTTGATCGCCTCGCGGACGATCTCATGGTCGTCACAAAGGACGACGCGCTTAGCGTCCCGTACACCGGTGCTCATGCCGGTCCAATCCTCGCAGGCGCACCATAAGAATGCAGAATAGTGGGTAGCGTGAATCCGCCATCCCGCTCCTGCCGGTTCTCGATCAGGGCGATCATCGTGCGTCCCACCGCGACCGCGGTGCCGTTGAGCGTGTGCACGACCTCTGGGGCCTCGTCTTCATGCGGCCGGTATCGGCAGGCAAGTCGCCGAGCCTGATAGTCGGTCGTATTCGAGCAAGAGGTCAGCTCGCGGTAGCGGCCCTGGCTGGGGATCCAGGCCTCGCAGTCGTACTTCTTGGCCGCCGGGGCGCCGAGGTCACCGGCGGCGACGTTGACGACGCGATAGGGAATCTCCAGCTCGGCGAGGATGCGCTCCTCGATCGCCAGCAGGCGCTCGTGCTCTTCCGCAGACTTCGAGGGCTCGACGAACGAGAACATCTCGACCTTGTCGAACTGGTGGACGCGGAAGATGCCGCGGGTGTCGCGGCCGCCGGCGCCGGCCTCGCGGCGGAAGCAGGGTGAGAAACCCGCGTAGCGGATCGGCAGCTGGTCGGCCGAGAGGATCTCGTCGGCGTGCAGGGCGGCCAGAGGCACCTCCGAGGTGCCGACGAGGAAGAGCTCGTCCTTGGGCACCTCGTAGATCTGGTCGCGATCGCCGGGCAGGAAGCCGGTGCCGACCAGCGCCTCCTCGCGGACCAAGACCGGGGGGACGACGGGTTCGTGGCCCTCCTCGCGGACCAAGTCGAGGGCGAAGCGGACCAGGGCCAGCTCGAGCAGAACGAGGTCGCCCTTGAGGTAGGCGAAGCGCGAGCCCGAGACCCGGGCGCCGGCCTCCATGTCGATCAGGTCGAGCTCAGAGCCGATCTCAAGGTGGTCGCGCGGCTCGAAGTCGAAGCTCGGCCGCTCGCCCTCCTCGCGCAGCACGACCGCGTCCTCCTCGGTCATACCTTCGGGGGCGTCGGGGTCGGGCAGGTTGGGCAGAGCCGTCGCTACCCGCTGCAGATCGGCGTCGACCTGCTCGAGCTCTGCCTTGCCCGAGTCGATCGCCTGCTTCAGCTCAGCCACCGCCGCCATCTGCTCGCTCGCCTCCTCCCCACGCTGCTTGGCCTCGCCGATCTGCTTGGAGATCGTCTTGCGCTCGGCCTGGGCCCCCTCGATCCGCGGCAGCAGCTCGCGGCGGCGGGCGTCGAGCGCGAGCAGCTCGTCGACCTGCGCGGCCGCGCCGCGGCGCGCGAGCGCCGCCTTGACCCGCTCAGGGTCGGAGCGGATCAGCTTCAGGTCAAGCATTGCCCGTGAAGATTAGGGCGAGGTCTCGCCGGGGCGAGGGGATTCGACCGCTTCTTCGCCGGCGTACTTGGCGACGAAGTGCGCGACGGCTTCCGCTTCTTTGCCGACGACGATGTTCTGCGGCATGATCGCGCCGGAGAAGCCGCCGTTCTGGATCGCGAAAAGAGCGTCTTCATATGTCTCGGTTCGCTGATTGAGGTTCGGACCCTGCGTGCGCAGGCCGCGGTTACCGCTGCCCTGGGTGCCGGCGGCGCTGAGCGTGTGGCAACCGGAGCAGTGCGTGGCGAAGAGTACGGCCCCTTCATGGTTGGGGTCGCTCTTGGAGACTGAGACGCCTTCTTCGCCGAAGCCGCAGGCGGCTAGCCCGAAGGCGGCGAGGATGGCCATGGCTGTAATCAGTGCCGGACGCACGCGGCGCGCATCATATTGTCTTGACCCGATCACGCTCTTCGACCATGCCAACGCCTGATCCAGCCCGCTTCCGCGCCGCCATGGCAATGCTGCCGACCGGCGTCACCATCGTCAGCGCTGCCGGGCCCGAAGGACCGGCCGGTGCGACCGCCAACGCGGTCTGCTCGCTCTCGATCGAGCCGATGCTGATGCTGGCCTGCCTCGACCGCGGCTCGCGCACGCTGCTCGCGGTCCAAGCCGCCAACCACTTCGGCATCAGCGTCCTGCACGACGGCCAGGAGCCGATCGCCCGCGCCTTTGCCACCAAGGCCCCGGTAGCGGAGAAGTGGGACGGCGTCGCCTGGAGCGAGCGCGGCGGCATCCCGGCGATCGACGGCTCCCTCGCCTGGATCGCCTGCGAGCTACGCGACGTGGTCGCCGCCGGAGACCACGTGATCGTCACCGGCGAGGTCCGCGACTTGACGACTGGCGAGGGCAAGCCGCTGGTCTTTCACGGTGGCGAGTACCGGCCGCTGGGCTGATTGGCGCCTTGGTCGCAATATGTGCGACCAAGGCGCCACCAAACTCAACCTTCCGCGCTGTGGTCTCGCTGGCACAATTGAGCGATCGCCCAGCGATTCCAAGAACCCGGCTGGTTCACGAAGCATGCCTTCAATCCCTTGGTCGCCGGACTGAGCAGGATCGGACTCAGCCTTGCCGGCTCGCGCGTGCTCGAAGTCAAAGGCCGCAAGAGTGGTGAGTGGCGCCAGACCCCGGTCAACCCGCTGCCCTTCGAGGGCAGCACATACCTGGTGGCGCCGCGCGGGCACACCCAGTGGGTCCGCAACCTGCGGGTCAGCGGCGAGGGCCGCTTGGTCGGCCGGGGCACCGAGAACTTCACAGCGACCGAGCTGGCCGACGAGGAGAAGCCCGCCCTACTGCGCGCCTACCTGAAGAAGTGGAAATGGGAGGTCGGCGCCTTCTTCGACGGAGTCGGAGCGGACGCACCCGACTCCGAGCTGCAGCGGATCGCCCCGGACCACCCGGTTTTTCGCATCTCGAGCTAGACCTCGCGGACCGGATACTCCTTGATCACCGCGTTGACGAAGGTGCCTTTCGACTCCGCGCTGGCCAGTTCTTCAAATACGCCTGCCGGCACGCCTTCGTAGGCGTAGAGGCCACCGCCGAGGTACTCGACATAGGCCTCTTCGACCTCGGCGTCGTAGCCGATCCTCGCCACCGCACTGGACTCAACCGGGTGCATTCTCGGAACCGGCATTGCGCCTCCTTGCATCACATATACCCCGTCATCTGAGAGTAGGCTTGCCGCGATGGAGGCGGCAACCGAGCCACGCTCGCAGTGGACGTTCGCCCAGTGGGGCATCGTCGTGCTCGCGGTCGTGCAGCTGACCTGGGCCGTGGCGGGCCTGATCGCCGAACCGAGCTTCCACTTCGGCGACGGAGCGCCGACACAGCGGGTACTCGGAGTCGACTTCAACGGCGTCCACGCCCTCTCCGGCCTCCTGCTCTTTGGCCCGGCTTTCTTCTTCGCCCTAAAACCGCGCTGGGCACTCCTCTACGCGATCTATGTAGCCATCGCCCTGATCGCCACCGGCCTCTGGGCAATCTGGTCAACCAGCCCCGCCGGCATCTTCACCTTCCCCAACAACGACGCCGACGCGATCCTCCACCTAACTACCGGCGCTCTCTTCGGCGCCGTCGCTGCGATCCAGCTCGGCCTGGATCGCCGCTAGCTCGTCCGAGCTAGCGCGCTTGAAGCTGGTCCCTCGGAAAGAGCGCCGGCAACCCCTCCCAAAACACTCAAGCGAGGCTCCTGCCGAGCGTTTTGGGAGGGGTTGCCGGCGCTCTCATGCCCTGGGATGAGCGTCAAAACGCGCCGCTTGTACCTGCCGCCCGCAGCGCCAGGAAGAGGATCACGCCGCAACTGACGGCCATGATCCCCATCTCGCGGCGCACGATCGCCAGCGCCAGCTCCTGCTGGGCGTCGGCGGGGAGGGCCTCGAAGTCGACGTCGCCCAGCTCGCGCTCGGCGGCGCCGGTGCGGGCGGCCTCGGCGATCAGGGAGACGAGGAGGGGAAGGATCCCGTAGAGGTAGTGGAGGCTGTCATCGGGTTTGTGGTTGGTGAAGACGAGCAGGCCGCCCAGCATCACCTGGATGAAGACCGAGACCTGGGCGGCGCGCAGCAGCAGCCAGAAAGGAACCGAGGAGCGATCGCGCAGCCAAGCGATGCCGCCGAGGGCGAAGGCGACGAGGTTGAGCAGGATGACGGCGCAACCGACTATGAGGTGAACGACCACCACGGATCTATTTCCTCCCAAGAGGGTCGGGATTCGGCTTGCTGATGCGGAAAAGCACTATGTAGCAATGTGTTACAAGGTCGGTATATAACTCGTCGTGCAGGCGGTGAGGCGGCGGCGACCCGCGCCCCGCAGACGGCCCGCACAATTCCGATCTACCAGTGCTGAAGAGCTACCTGCCGATTCTCGTCTTTGCCTTCCTCGGCGTCACCGTTGGGGGGGCTTTCGCGATGCTCAACCACGTGATCGGCCCGAAGCGGCCGAAGCGGCCGACGGCGGCGAGCCTGCGCCAGTCCGAGCCGTATGAGTCCGGGATTCCGGTCGAGGCCTCGCACGGCCTGCGCTTCGGGGTCAGCTTCTACCTGATCGCGATGCTTTTCATCCTCTTCGACATCGAGGTCGTCTTCCTCTATCCGATCGGGGTCATCCTCAAGCCCGCCGACAGCGTCTTCGTCCTGGGCGAGCTGGTCACTTTCATCGCCCTGCTGCTGGTCGCCTTTGTCTACGTCTGGCGCAAGGGGGCACTGGATTGGAAATAGAGCGACAGACGATGCGCGAGCGCCAGCTGAGCGCCCGCGACATGCTGCGCGGCGACCTCGAGGGCGAGGAGCTGGAACGCTACGTCGAGGAGAGGGTCGTGATGACCCGCCTCGAGGAGATGCTCAACTGGTCGCGGGCCAACTCGCTGTTCCCGCTCTCCTTCGGCCTCGCCTGCTGCGCGATCGAGGGAATACCGATGTCCGCGGTCACGGCGCGCTACGACATCGCTCGCTTCGGCGCCGAGGCCGGACGCGCCTCCCCGCGCCAGGCCGACTTCATCGTCCTCTCGGGCAGGGTCTCGATCAAGATGGCGCCGATCGTCCGCCGCCTCTACGACCAGATGCTGGAGCCGAAGTGGGCGATCTCGATGGGGGCGTGCTCCTCCAGCGGCGGCATGTTCTCCAACTACGCCGTGGTCCAGGGCGCCGACAAGTTCATGCCGATCGACGTCCACATCCCTGGCTGCCCGCCACGGCCCGAGGCGGTCCTTTACGGCTTCACCAAGCTGCAGGAGAAGATCATGGGCAACGCCGATCAGGGTTGGCGCGCTCGCTACAACGCCGAGGGCACCGAGGAGTGGGCCCGCGGTGGTCCGCGCAGCGAACCGAGCGCGGAGTCAGCCGAGGCCTACCTCGCCGCCAGGGAGCTGCTCCGTGCCTGACGCGCCCGGACTCGAGTTGATCCGCGGCGAGATCGAGGACGCGCAGCCCGGCGCCGTCCTCGACACCGGCTTCGAGCACGGTCGCGCCAGCCTGGCGATCGCCCCTGAGCACCTGCTCGCGGTGCTGACCTGGCTGGGCGAGTCGGCGGGCCAGGAATACCGCTTCCTCTCCAGCCTTCACGCCGCCGACTACCTGCCGGCGGAGCCGCGCTTCGCGGTCCACTACGAGCTGCTGAACCGCGACCGGGTCGAGCGGATCCGGGTCAAGGCGCTGCTGGCGGACCCGGCCGCGGGCGCGCAGAGCAACGGCAGCGAGCAGCAACTGCCCGAAATCGACTCCTGCGTGGAGATGTTCCCCACCGCCGAGTTCCAGGAGCGCGAGGTCTTCGACTTCTTCGGGATCGTCTTCAAGGGCCACCCCGACCTGCGGCGGATTCTGCTCCCCGACGACTACGTCGGCTGGCCGCAACGGCGCGACTTCCCGGTTGGCGGCGAGCCCGTCACCTTCACCTACAACGAAAAAAACTATGGCTGAGCAGCTCTTGAGCGAGGACCGCACCTCCGAGGTGATGACGGTCAACATGGGGCCGCACCACCCCGCCACACACGGCGTGCTGCGGCTGGTCGTCGACCTCGAAGGCGAGGTCGTACGCGACCTCAAACCGGTGATCGGCTACGTCCACACCGGGATCGAAAAGTCCTGCGAGGACAAGAGCTACTGGAAGGTCATCCCCTTCGTCGAGCGGATGGACTACGTCTCCTTCTTCTTCCAGATGGAGGCCTACTGCGGCGCGGTCGAGCGGCTGGTCGGGCTGGAGATCCCCGAGCGGGCCAAGCACCTGCGGGTGATCTTCCTCGAGCTCAACCGCATCCACTCCCACCTGGTCTGGCTGGGCACGACGGCGCTCGACCTCGGCGCGATCTCGATGCTCTGGTACTGCTTCCGCGAGCGCGACCGCATCCTCGACCTCTTCGAGATGGCAACCGGCCAGCGCATGCACACGCGCTACTTCCAGGTCGGCGGCGTGATCGAGGACATCCCCGTCGGCTTCGAGAAGAAGCTGCGCGAGTTCCTCACCGAGATGCCGGTGCGGATCGAGCAGTACCAGGCGCTGCTCGACCGCAACGAGGTCTTCCTGCAGCGGACCAAGAACACCGGCATCGTCTCGCGCAAGCGCCTGCTGGAGCTGGGCGTGACCGGGCCGCTGCTGCGCGCCAGCGGCGAGCCCTGGGACCTGCGCAAGGCCTTCGACTACCTCGCCTACCCCAAGTTCGACTTCAAGGTGCCGGTCGGCACGGTCGGCGACAACTACGACCGCTACCGCGTGCGCGTCGCCGAGATGTTCGAGTCGGTGCGGATCATCGAGCAGGCGCTCGACGGCCTGCCCGAGGGGCCGTTCATCGCCGACGACCGCAAGTACGTGCTGCCGCCGCGCTCGGAGCTCTCGACCTCGATGGAGTCGCTGATCCACCACTTCAAGCTCGTCACCGAGGGCTACCGGGTCGAGCCAGGCGAGATGTACTACGCGATCGAGAGCCCGCGCGGCGAGCTCGGCTGCTTCGTCCTCGCCGACGGCTCGGCGAAGCCGGCGCGGGTCCACTTCCGCGACCCCTCCTTCGTCAACCTGCAGGCCTTCAAGGACATGTCGATCGGCAGCTACATCGCCGACATGATCTGCAGCCTCGGCATGCTCGACCCGATCCTCGGGGGGGTTGACCGGTGAGTCCCGTCGACGGCTTCGGAATCAGCAATCCCAACCTGCCGGTCGATCGCGCCGTCAGCGAGGGCCGCGTCCCGGACCGCACGCCCGAGCGGATCCCCGAGCTGCACGAGGTCGACTGCCCGGCCGACCTGCAAGGGCGGATCGAAGAGTTGATGAGCCGCTACCCGGACCGCAAATCGGCCTCGATCCCGGCGCTCTGGGCAGTGCAGCGGCTCTACGGCTGGTGCACGCCCGAGGGGATCCGCCAGGCGGCCGCGGTGATGCGGGTGACGCCCGCCTACCTCGAGTCGGTGGCGAGCTTCTACGACCTCCTGCACACCGATCCGGTCGGCAGCCACAAGATCGCGGTCTGCACCAACATCAGCTGCTGGATGCGCGGCGGCGACGAGCTGCTCGAGGCCTTCAAGGCCGCGGCCGGCGAGGACGACGAGCGCTTCTTCGTCACCGGCTTCGAGTGCCTGGGCGCCTGCGACATCGCGCCGATGGCCTCGATCGACGAGCGCTACTTCGGCCCGCTCGAGGCGGCCGAGGCGCAGACCGCGATCGAGCAGCTGCGCGACGGCTCCGCGGTGCTGCCCGAGAAGGCGCTGGAGAGGCGCCCGCTGCCGGGAGGACCCGATGCCTGAGACGCGGATGCTGCTGAAGAACGCCGAAGACCCGGCACTGCGCACGATCGCCGGCTACAAGGGCTACGGCGGCTACGCCTCGCTGGAGCAGGCCTACAAGGAGATGGAGGCCGAGCAGGTGCTCAAAGAGCTCGAAGACTCGGGCCTGCGCGGGCGCGGCGGCGCCGGCTTCTCGATGGGCAAGAAGGCCTCCTTCCTGCCCCGCGGCGAGATGAGCAAGTACCTCTGCTGCAACGCCGACGAGTCCGAGCCGGGCGCCTTCAAGGACCGCGAGCTGATGCAGCGCAACCCGCACCAGCTGATCGAGGGGATCGCGATCGCCGCCCTCGCCGCCGGCGCCGGCCACGCCTTCATCTTCATCCGTGGCGAGTACGACTCGCAGGCCGACATCCTCGACGCCGCCGTCGCCGAGGCTTACGAGGCCGGCTACCTCGGCGTGGACATCCTCGGCTCCCATCACGACCTCGAGCTGGTCGTCCACCGCGGCGCCGGCGCCTACATCTGCGGCGAGGAGACGGCGCTGCTCGACGCGCTCGAGGGCAAGCGCGGCAACCCGCGGCTGAAGCCGCCGTTCCCGGCCGTGCAGGGCCTCTACGGCGGGCCGACCCTGATCAACAACGTCGAGACGCTCTCCAACGTGCCCCACATCGTCAAGAACGGGGCCGAGTGGTTCAAGGGCTTCGGCACCGAGCAGTCGCCCGGGACCAAGGTCGTCTCGATCTCCGGCTGCGTGCGGCGGCCCGGCAACTACGAGGTCGAGCTGGGGATCCCGACCCGCGAGCTGATCATGGACCTCGCCGGCGGCCCCCGAGAAGGGCGCGAGATCAAGGCCTTCTACCCCGGCGGCTCCTCCTCCCCCGTGCTCAAGGCCGAGGAAGGGATCGACCTCCCCTACTCCTTCGAGGCGATGGCCGAGGCCGGCTCGATGCTTGGCTCGGGCTCGATCATCGTCGCCGACGACCGGGTCTCGATTCCGCACATGGCACTGCGCACGGCGCGCTTCTACCACCACGAGTCCTGCGGCAAGTGCACCCCCTGCCGCGAGGGCACCAACTGGACGGTGAAGATGCTGGAACGGGTGGTGCGCGGCGAGGCGACGCCGATGGACCTCGACATCGTCGCCTCGGTGCAGGAGAACATCATCGGCCACTGCCTCTGCGTGCTCGGCGACTCGATGGCGATGCCGGTCGGGGCGATGGTGCGCAAGTTCCGCGACGAGTTCGAAGACGTCATAACCGCCGCCGCCTCCTCTGCTCCCACTCAGGCGAAGGAGTCAGATATGGATTCGCCTGAGCTCCCGCGTCCGGGGGCGGCGGGAGCCATATCAGCGGGAGCCGCCTCGTGAGTCCTAGCGGCAAAGAGATCAACCTGATCATCGACGGGCGCGAGGTGACCGCGACCGAGGGCGAGATGCTCCACGACGCCGCCAAGCGGGGCGACGTCGAGATCCCGGTCTTCTGTTACGAGCCGAAGCTGGGCGAGCCGGTCGGCGCCTGCCGCATGTGCCTGGTTGAGATCGAGGGGATCCCGAAGCTGCAGACCTCCTGCTCGACCCCGGTGCGCGACGGCATGGTCGTCCACACGCGGACCGACCAGGTCAAGCACGCGCAGAGCGCCGTGGTCGAGTTCCTGCTCGTCAACCACCCGCTCGACTGCCCGGTCTGCGACAAGGGCGGCGAGTGCCCGCTGCAGGACATCTCGATGGGCTGGGGCCCGGGCAAGAGCCGGATGACCGACCAGAAGCGCCACTTCGAGAAGCCGATCGAGCTCTCGCCGCTGGTCGCGATCGACCGCGAGCGCTGCATCCTCTGTTACCGCTGCGTGCGCTTCAGCCAGGAGGTGGCCGAGGACGAGCAGCTGCAGCTGCTCGAGCGCGGCGACCGCACCTTCGTCGGCACCTTTGACGACCGGCCCTACGTGGCGCCCTTCCACGGCAACATCACCGACCTCTGCCCGGTCGGGGCGCTGACCAACTACACCTACCGCTTCCGCGCCCGGCCCTGGGACATCGAGCAGGCCGGCTCGGTCTGCACGCTCTGCCCGAGCCAGTGCAACGTCAGCTTCACCGTCCGCGACGAGCAGGTGAAGCGGGTGATCGCCCGCGACAACCCCGACGTCGACGACGGCTGGCTCTGCGACCGCGGCCGCTACGGCTTCGAGATGTTCAACGCCGAAGAGCGGGTTCGCGGGCCGCGGCTTCGCGGCGGTGCCGAGGCGAGCTGGGAGGACGCGATCGCCAAGGCCGCGGCGGCGCTGAAGCATGGCGGCGCGGCGAGCGCGGCGATCATCGGTGACGCCTCCAACGAGGAGGGCTACCTGGTCCAGCGCATCATGCGCGAGGCCCTGGGCTCTCCGCACATCGACTCACGCCCCTCGCGCGGCCCGGGCCACGAGGCGCTGGTGCGGCTGGCCCAGCCCAAGATCTCCGCCCAGGTCCGGGACATCGACAACGCCGGCGCGATCCTCGTCATCGGCACCGACCCCCTGCACAGCAGCCCGATCCTCGACCTGCGCATCCGCAAGGCGATCCGCCGCAACGGCGCCAAGCTGGCGGTGGCGACCGAAGCACCGACGACGCTGGACGGGGGGGCGGTAGCGGTCGCCCGCTACGCCCCCGGCGGCGCCCGCGCCTTCCTCACCGAGCTAGCGAGCGCCCTCGACGCCGACGGGACTCAAAATGGAGATATAGATCGCTCTGAGTCCCGTCGACCGGAGGAGATCGCCGAGACGCTCCGCGGCGCCGGGTCCGTCGTGGTCATCTGGGGCGACCGCATCGGCCGCGAGGGAGACGGCGCCGTCGCGGCCCTGCTCGACGTGGCGTCGGCCCTGAACCTCGCAAGCAGCGACGGCTCGGGCCTCCTGGAAGTCCCCGACTTCACCAACGCCCGCGGCCTACGCGAGGCCGGCTGCCTCCCCGACGCCGGCCCCGGCCTGTCCACCACACCCCCAAATTCCGTCTCAGGGACGGAAAATGGGGGGCGCGTCGGCAAGGCCACCGAGGAGATCCGTGCCGGACTGGAGTCGGGGGAGCTGAAGACCGTCCTCCTCTTCGGCGTCGACCCGCTGCGCGACTTTCCTGACACGACGGCCTGGAAAAACGCTCTGGCCAAGGCCGATCACGTCATTGCCTTCTCCACCTTCGAGACCGCAACCACGGCTATGGCGGATGTGGTCTTCCCATTGGAGACCCACGCTGAGAAAGACGGCACCGTCAGCCACCCTGACGGCCGTCTCCAACGTGTCCGCCCCAGCGCCTCGCGCCCCGGAGACATCCGACCCAACTGGGGCGTCCTCGCAGAGCTTTCACTGACTCTGGGGCACGACACCGGGATCTCATCCCAACCCTCGGCCTTCGCCGCCCTCGCCGAAGCCGTCCCCTTCTACGCTGGCATCTCGGACTCGGACATCGGCGGCCGCGGCATCCGCTGGCAGGACACCTCAGCTCGCGCAAACGTGCCTGAGCCGACTGAGGCGCCCGGGGCCGGGTCCCCAAAACACTCAAGCGAGGCTCCTGCCGAGCGTTTTGGGGACCCGGCCCCGGGCGCCCTAGCCCTCAGCACCTACCGCGACCTCTGGGCCGGCCCGATCACCGAGCTGAACCCGCCCCTCCGCTTCCTGGCCCCGCAGCAGCGCGTCGAACTCTCCATCGCCGACGCAGACCGCCTAGGACTGCAGGTCAACGACGAGGTCTCCGTCGCCCAGAACGGCACCAGCATCCGCGCCAAGGTCACGATCAGGGAGCGCGTCCCCGAGGGCACCTGCCTGCTGATCGAGGGCGTCGCCGACGGCAACGCCAACGCCCTGCTCAACGGTAGCCCCGTCTCCGTCCAAATCGAGAAGATCACCGCCGAGTGATCACCCTCGCCGACACCCAGTTCGTCGAAGCCACCTGGATCATGGTGGTCAAGAGCCTGGTCATCTTCGGCGTCATCTTCGGCATCCTGCCGCTGATGACAGTGCTCGAGCGCAAGCTGATCGGCCGCTTCCAGCACCGCTACGGCCCCAACCGGGTCGGCCCCTTCGGCCTGATGCAGCCGCTCGCCGACGTCGGCAAGCTGCTCTCCAAGGAGGCCTTCCGCCCGGCCAACGCGATCGGCACGCTGTTCATCCTCGGCCCGCTGTTGCCCGTCCTCTCCGGCGTCCTCGCCCTGGCAATCCTTCCCTGGGGCAACGTCCAGGACGGTGTCGGCCTCTACGGGATCGACGTACCGATCGGCATCCTCTACTTCTTCGCCGTCGGCTCGATCGCCTTCTACGGCCTGCTGCTCGGCGGCTGGTCCTCGGGCTCCAAGTACAGCCTGCTCGGCGCGATGCGCGGCGCCGCCCAGCTGATCTCCTACGAGGTCTCGATGGGCCTGGCCCTGCTCGGCGTGATCATGATGGGCGGCTCGCTCTCGCTAGTCGACATCGTCGAAGCCCAGGGCACGATCTGGTTCATCATTCCCCAGTTCGTCGGCTTCCTGATCTTCATGCTGGCCGGCTTCGCCGAGACCAACCGCACCCCGTTCGACATGCCCGAGGCCGACGCCGAACTCGTCCAGGGCTTCATGACCGAGTACGGCGGCATGCGCTTCGGCAGCTTCCTCTTGGTCGAATACATGGAGATCCTCGTCGTCTCCGGGGTCGCCGCGGCGATGTTCCTCGGCGGCTGGATGGGCCCCGGCCCCGGCTGGCTCGACCCGATCTGGATGCTGGCCAAGATGCTCGGCCTGGTTCTCATCTTTATCTGGGTTCGGGCGACTCTCCCCCGCCTGCGCTACGACCAGCTGATGAGCCTCGGCTGGAAGGTGCTGCTGCCGCTGGCGACACTCAACGTGCTGGTCACCGCTGTCCTGGTGGTGACCACATGAGCGGCGAGTTCCCCTACCTCAAAGACGACAGCGTGGTCGAGGTCCAGCGCGGGCCCGAGCCGGGCGGTGTCGGCGGTGCTTACCGCGCCTTCGGCGAGACGCTGCGCGGGCTGAAGACGACGATGGCGCGGCTGATCGAGGGGCCGATGACGATCGAGTACCCCGAGGAGAAGACGCCCGTCTACCCGCGCTTCCGCGGCCGCCACAAGCTGCATAAGTTCGAGGACACCGACCTGGAGAAGTGCGTCGGCTGCTCGCTCTGCGCCGCCGCCTGCCCAGCCGACTGCATCCGCGTCGTCGCCGCCGAGAACATCCCCGGCGAACGGGTCTCGGCCGGCGAGCGCTTCGCCGCGATCTACGAGATCAACCTCTCGCGCTGCATCTTCTGCGGCTACTGCGAGATCGCCTGTCCCTTCGACGCGATCACGATGGGCCACGACTACGAGATGTCCGACTACGACCGCACCGACCTGATCTTCACCAAGGAGATGCTGCTCGCCGAGCCGATCGAGCGCACTCCGCTGCGGGCAGAGGGCGAGTAAGTGGAAGCCGTTCTCTTCTTCCTGGCGGCAATTGGCGCCCTCGGCGGCGCGGTCGGCGTCGTCGCCATGCGCAACCCCTTCTACGGCGTCCTCGCCCTGATCGTCCACCTCTTCTCGCTGGCGGTCCTCTTCCTCCTGCTCACCTCCGCCTTCGTAGCCGCCGCCCAGGTAGTCGTCTACGCCGGCGCCGTAATGGTCCTCTACGTCTTCGTAGTCGCCTACGTAGGCGGCGACACCGAGTCCGCCTGGGAGCCAATCCCCGGCCAACGCTTCCTAGCGCCTCTGCTCGGAGCCGCCCTCTTCATCGAGCTCTCCGTAGCCGTCCTCGCTTCATCCCTACTCGCCCTCGGAACCCACGGACCTGATGTCAACCCGGGCTTCGGCGACCCAGCCGCAATCGGCCGCCTGCTGCTCGAACGGTTCCTGATCCCCTTCGAGGCCTCTTCGATTCTGCTCCTACTCGCAGCCGTCGGCGCGGTGGTTCTCGCGGGGCGCAGCAAGTCCTCAGAGGGGGCCGCGACGGGGACCTCAGAACGCTCGGCAGGAGCCTCGCTTGAGTGTTCTGAGGACCCCGTCGCGGCCCCCTCTCACGCCGGCGGTGTCCCGTCATGAACATCGAGTGGTACGTGGTGCTCTCGGGTCTGCTGTTCGCGGTGGGAGCTATCGGCATCCTGATCCGCAGGAGTCCCGTGGTCATCCTGCTGTGTCTCGAGCTGATGCTGAACGCGGGGAACCTGGCGTTGGTGGCGTTCAGCAGGATGGTCGGGAACCAGCAGGGTCAGATCTTCGCGATCGTTGTGATGGTCGTCGCAGCGTGCGAGGTGGTCGTCGGTCTTGGGCTGATCGTGGCGATCTTCAGGCGCAAGCTGCCGCTGGATGTTGACTCGCTCAGGGAGCTGAGAGGTTGATGAGCGCCACGTCCTGGGCCTGGCTGGTCCTGCTCTTCCCGCTGCTCGGCTCGATCGCGATCGCGCTTGGCTTCAAGGTGCTGCCGTCAAAGGCCGCTGGCGCGATCGGCACGCTTGCCATCGGCCTCGCATTCGTCTGCGGCATCGGCGCCCTGCTCTGCCTGCTCGGCGAATCGCCTGACGCCCGCCACCACGCCTCCTCGCTCTGGGACTACGCCAGCGTCGCCGGGCTCGACATCAAGCTCGGCATCTTCGTCGACCCGCTCTCGGTCTTCATGGTCCTGATCGTCACCGGCGTCTCGACCCTGATCCACCTCTACTCGTTCGGCTACATGCAGTCCGACCAGGGTTACCACCGCTTCTTCAGCTACCTCAACTTCTTCGTCTTCTCGATGCTGCTGCTCGTCCTTGCCGGCAACTTCGTGCTGCTGATCGTCGGCTGGGCCTTCGTCGGCTTCGCCTCCTACGCGTTGATCAGCTTCTGGTACCGGCGCACCACCGCGACGCGGGCCGGGATGAAGGCCTTCGTGATCAACGTCGTCGGGGATATAGGACTCGTGCTCGCCGCCTTCCTGATCTTCCGCGAACTGGGGACCTTCGAATACAGCGAGGTCTTCGCCAAGGCGCCGCACGTCTTCCACACCAACGAGTGGACGGTGACGGCGATCTGCCTGCTGCTCCTCGTCGGCGCCTTCGCCAAGTCGGCGCAGCTGCCCTTCCACACCTGGCTGCCCGACGCGATGGAGGGCCCGACCCCGGTCTCCTCGCTGATCCACGCCGCGACCATGGTCACCGCCGGCGTCTACCTGATCGCCCGCACGCACGTCCTCTTCGTCCTCGCCCCCACCGCCGCCGACATCGCCGCCTTCGTCGGCCTGGCGACGCTGCTGGTCGCCGGCACGATCGCCCTGGTGATGACCGACCTGAAGCGGGCGATCGCTTATTCAACGATGAGCCAGATCGGCTACATGATCATGGGCGTCTCGATCGGCGCCTACAGCGCCGGCATGTTCCACCTGATGACCCACGCCTTCTTCAAGGCGCTGCTCTTCATGGCCGCCGGCTCGATCATCGCCGCGATGGCCAACAACCAGAACATCGATGACATGAAGGGCTTCGGCAAGGCGATGCGCTTCACCTCGATCACGATGCTCTGCGGCGGCCTGGCGCTGGCCGCCTTCCCCGGTACCTCGGGCTTCTTCTCCAAGGACGAGATCCTCGCCTACGCGACCGCGCGCGGTGGCATGTACGAGATCTTCACCGTGCTCGGCTACTTCGGCGCCCTGCTGACCGCGATCTACACCTTCCGCCTGATCTTCCGGGTGTTGCCGGGCAAACCTTGCGCCGAGGCGCAGGAGCTGATCGACACGGGCCACGTCCACCACGCCCACCCCTTCAACCCGGCCACGGGCGAAGAGGAGGACACCGGGGTCGGCTTCCCCGGCGCCGATCACCACATCGCCGAGCAGTCCTGGCCGATGCGGGTGGCGATGGGCGTGCTCGCCTTCCTGGCGCTGTTCGCCGGCCTGGTCCAGGTGCCGGGCGTGGACGAGACGATCACCAAGTTCCTCGACCCGGTCTTCGCCGACTCGCCGCTGGCGCGGATCGTGCCCTCGGTCGGCGCCTCCTGGGCCGGCCTGGCGATTGGCGCGACGATCTCGATCGTCGGCATCGGCATCGCCTACTGGCTCTACATCGCCCGCCCCGAGACCCCCGCGCTACTGATCCAGCGCCTGCGCCCGCTGCACACCTTCCTCGTCAACAAGTGGTACTTCGACGAGGCGATCGACTTCCTGATCGTGCGCCCGGCGCTGGCGATCGGCCGCTTCGCCAACCGCACCTTCGAGCGCCTCGTCGTCGACGGCCTGGTCAGCGGCACCGAGGACATCGTCGGCGGCAGCGGTCGCATCGTCCGCGTCGTGCAGAGCGGCTTCGTGCGCAGCTACGCGCTGCTGCTGCTGCTCGGCTTCGCCGGCCTCGCCCTCTACTTCCTGCTCTCCAGCTCATGACCAACTCGCTGCTCTGGACACCGCTCGCCTTTGGCCTGATTGGCCTCTTCCTGCCCAGGCGACTGGCCGGTTGGTGGGCGACGCTGGGCGCGGTGGCGACGCTGGGCATCGCGATCTCGCTTGTCGCCGGCTTCGACTCCGGCGCCGCCGGCCTGCAGGACACCGTCGACGTCAATTGGATCCCCGGCCTCGGCGTCGACTACAGCCTCGGGATCGACGGCCTCAACGTCTTCCTGATCCTGCTGACCACGGTGCTGTGGACGGCCGGCACCGCCTTCGCCGCCTTCCGCGAGCAGGATCGCCCCCACCTCTTCTTCCTGATGATGCTGATCGGCGAGACCGCGACCCTGGGCTCGTTTCTGGCCCAGGACCTGCTGCTCTTCGTCCTCTTCTTCGACCTGATGCTGGTGCCGTTCTACTTCCTCTTCGGCGCCTGGGGCAGCGACCGTGAGGGCGGCCCGAGCGCCTCAGCGGCGACGCTGAAGATGATCGTCTACACGCTGATCGGCTCGCTGCTGATGCTGGTCGGAGCGATCGCCACGGCGATCATCGCCGGGCAACATGGTGGTCAGATCACCTTCTCGATCGCTGAACTGGCCAAGCACCCGATCGGCGAAGGCAGCCAGCGCTGGATCTTCTGGTTCTTCGCCGCGGCCTTCCTGGTCAAGATGCCGGCCTTCCTCCTGCACGGCTGGATGCCAGACGCCTACCGGGCGGCGCCGCTGCCGGCCCTGGCGGTCTTCTCCGGCGTGCTGGCCAAGGTCGGCGCCTATGGCTTCCTGCGCGTCGTGCTGCCGCTCTTCCCGGCGGCGACGATCGAATTCCAGGAGGTGATCCTGGTCATCGCCCTGGCCTCGATCCTCTACGGCTCGGTGATGGCCTTCACCCAGACCAACGTGCGGCTGATCGCCGGCTACTCCTCAGTCGCACAGCTCGGCTTCATCACGGCGGGGATCTTCGCCCTCTCCGCCGATGGCTCCGACGGGGCGATCCTGCAGATGGTCAACCACGGCCTCGTCGTCGCGCCGCTCTTCGTCATCGTCGCGATCCTCGCCGAGCGCTCCGGCAGCGAGGACCTGCGCGAGATGGGCGGCATGGCGATGAAGGCGCCGATGCTGGCGGCGCTCTTCCTGATCGTCACCCTGGCGACCCTGGCGATGCCCGGCTCGGCCAACTTCGTCGGCGAGTTCTACATCCTCAACGGCCTCTTCGACTCGAAGATCGTCTTTGCGTTTGTAGCCATCTCCGGTGTGGCAATGAGCGCTTATTACGCACTCAGGCTCTACCAACGCACGATGCACAACCGCCGGCCCGAGGGTCTCGAATCGCGTGAGATCAACTGGCGCGATGGCGTCGTACTCGTCCCCCTAGTGCTCTGCATCCTGGGCCTGGCGCTCTATCCCCAGCTGATCCTGAAGCGCACGGACACTTCAGTGGCGGCATCCGTGGCGGCGACCGAAGGGCCGTCAGGGGGGTCTCCCAAAACACTTAGCGCGAAGCGGCCGCCAAGTCCCGGAGAGCAACCCACGCAGCTCCGCGGAGTCGCGTTTTGGGAGACCCCCCTGACGGCCCCCAACCCCACCAAGGCAAGCCAGTGAACTTCCACGCCCCCCACATCGACTACGGCGCGCTCTCGCCCGTCCTGGCGCTGACCGCCGGCCTCTGCGTCGTCCTGCTCAGCGGGGTGTTCAGGCCCACACGACAGACGGCACCCTGGCTGACCCTGGCGGTCCTGGCAGTGACAGCAACGCGCCTGGTCATCCAGTGGAACCACCCAACCGATCTGGTCTCGGGCGCGCTGAGGATCGACGACCTGGCGATCTCGATCTCGCTGATCGCGCTCCTCACCGCCGCCTTCGCCGTGCTCTTCTCGATCCGCGAGCCCGCCGCCGAGCAGGCCGGCAAGGGCGAGTACCACGCGCTGCTGCTCGGCTCGGTGCTGGGCATGGTCCTGCTCGCCCAGGCGCAGAACCTGGTCACCTTCTTCGTCGCCCTGGAGACTCTCTCGATCCCGCTCTACATCCTCTGCGCGACCAACATGCGGCGCGAGAAGTCGCTCGAGTCGGGGCTCAAGTACCTGATCGTCGGCTCGCTCGGCTCGGCAACGCTGCTCTACGGGATGGCCTTCCTCTACGGCGGCACTGGCTCGACCGACTTCACTGGGATCGCCCACGGCATCGCCCAGAAGGGCGTGCTCGGCGACCCGCTGATCCTGATCGGGATCGGCATGGCCGCGGTCGGGCTCGCCTTCAAGACCTCGATCGCGCCCTTCCACCAGTGGACGCCCGACGTCTACGAGGGCGCGCCCTCGCCGATCACCAGCTTTATGGCAGTGGCAACCAAGGCCGCCGCCTTCGCCGTCTTCATCCGCTTCTTCGACGTCGCCCTGGCGCCGCAGGCGAGCGAGTGGCAGCCGGCGCTGGCCGTGCTCGCGGCGATCTCGATCGTCGTCGGCAACGTCGGTGCGCTCGGCCAGAACTCGCTCAAGCGACTGCTCGGCTACTCCGGCATCGCCCAGGCCGGCTACATCCTCGGCGGCCTCGTCGTCGCCAGCGAGGCGGGGATCAACGCGATCGTCTTCTACCTCGCCGCCTACGCCTTCATGAACCTCGCCGCCTTCGCCGTCGTCATCGCCCGCGAGCGCGAGACTCCCTACGGCGACGACATCGCCGCGGTGCGCGGCCTCGGCGCCGAGCGGCCCCAGCTCGCCTGGCCGCTGACGATCTCGATGCTCGGCCTCGCCGGCCTGCCCGCCACCGCGGGCTTCATCGGCAAGCTCTACCTGATCGAGGCCCTGGTTGAAGGCGACTACACCTGGCTCGCCGTCTTCATCGCCGTCGGCACGATGATCTCGCTTGCCTACTACCTGCGGGTGGTGGCGGCGATGTGGATGCGACCCGAGGGCGGCACTGCCGCGACGCCCGCGATCGCCGGCGCCTCCCCTGAAGCGGATCCGATTGACCCCGAGGCCGGTCGCCGCATCTACCTAGTCGCCCCGGCCCTGCTCGCCGCCGCCGCGGTCGTCTTCTTCGGAGTCATCCCGGAGCCGCTGGTGAAGTTCGCCGAACACGCCGGCGCCTCGCTTTTCTAGAAGGCAGGTCTACTTGTCCAATGCCGCCCGGCCGGCCCTTAGGATGGCCGGGATGAAGCGGCTGACCAAGAAGCTGACGTTCGCCAACGTGATGTCGGTGACTGCGGTCTTCATCGCCCTGGGCGGCAGCGCGATCGCGGTCACCCAGCTCCCCAAGGACAGCGTCGGGGCCCGGCAGATCAAGACCGGGGCCGTGCGCTCGGCCGAGGTCAAGGACTTCTCGCTGCAGGCGAACGACTTCGCCAAAGGCACGCTCCCCGCCGGTGCGGTCGGCCCGAAGGGCGAGCCGGGGCAGCAGGGGCCGATGGGACCCGCTGGCGCGCCCGGAACGCCGTCGGTCAGGGCCTACGCCTTCATCCGCACTGGAAAAGTGGGCGGAGCGATCGACCCACCACAGATCATGAACGGCCACGGTGTGACAGCGACGAAAATCGACTCCACGGGCCAGTACGAGATCACTTTCGATACCAGTCTTCTCCCTGGCGGAACGGTCGAAAACTGCGTGCCGATCGCGAGCCTCGGCACCTCTGATGCCGCCGGCTCGGTGTCGGGCATACTGACCTTCATGCGGGCCCCTGGGTTTCCCGACGATAAGCTCATCGGGCTCTTCCGCAACCTGTCTGGAACACCCGCTGTGCTCGCCAGCGGCGGTGGCTCGGACGGCTTCAGCATTACCCTCCTCTGCTGAACCCCCGCTGCCGACTTCGCCCTTTTGGGGCACACGGAGTACTAAGTGCAAGTCAGCGATAAGGTCATCGCATGGGAGATCGACCGGCAGCACTGTCGGCCTCGACGATGTGCGAGGCGTTTCAGATCACCGCTGAAAAGTGGGCTGGGTCTCCGGCGCTGCGGCTGAAGGACTCGGACTACGAAGCGTCGTGGCAGGACTACGCGGAAGCCGTGCGGAAGCGGGCTGCTGGCCTGGCGAAGCTTGGGGTGAAGCGGGGCGACACGGTTGGGTTCATGCTGGTCAATCGGCCGGCGCTGCACCTGACCGATGCGGCGGCAATGCACCTGGGGGCTACCTGTTTCTCTGTGTACAACACGTCGTCGCCGGAGCAGGTCGAGTACTTGGTGCGCGACGCGGAGAACCGGGTGATCGTTACCGAGCAGGAGTTCCTCGACACCGTGCTGGCGGCGCGTGAGCTGGTCGACACACTGGAGCACGTCGTCGTGGTCGACGGCGAGGCCCCCGCGGGGACGATCGCGATTGGCGAGCTCGAGCAGATGGGTGAGCCGGACTTCGACTTCGAGGCCGCTTGGCGGGCAGTGGAGCCGGAGGACGTGCTCTGCCTGATCTACACCTCGGGCACGACCGGGCCGCCCAAGGGTGTGCAGCTGACCCACCACAACATGGTCGCTGTCTGGCAAGCCTGCGACGAGGTCCAGCAGACCACTCCCGGCGGGCGGATGATCTCCTACCTTCCCAGCGCCCACATCGCCGACCGCTGGGCGGGGATCTACGCGCAGATGATCTACGGCAGTTGCGTCTACTGCTGCCCCGACCCGCGGCAGATGGTCGCCTACTCGATCGAGGTCAAACCGACGGTCTGGGGCGGCGTGCCGCGGATCTGGGAAAAGCTGAAGACGGCGATCGAGATCGGCATCACCGCCGAGGCCGACGAGGCGAAACGCGATGCGACGGTGGCGGCGATCGAGCTTGGCCGCCGGCGCGCTCGGGCGATGATGGACGGAGGCGCGCCCGCCGAGCTCGAGGCCGAGTGGCAGCGGGCCGACGAACAGGTGCTCTCGACGATCCGCGCGATGCTCGGCCTCGACCAGGTCGAGTCGTTCGTCGTCGGCGCGGCGCCGACCCCGCCGGAGGTGCTCGAGTTCTTCCTCGCGCTCGGGATCGAGATCCGCGAGACCTGGGGAATGTCGGAGACGACCGCGATCACGACGCTGAACCCACCCGGTGGCGTGCGGGTCGGCACCGTCGGCCCGCCGATCCCCAACACCGAGGTGAAGCTGGCCGAGGACGGCGAGGTGATGGTGCGCGGCCCGCAGGTGATGAAGGGGTACCGCAACCTGCCCGAGAAGACCGCCGAGGCGCTGAGCGAGGATGGCTGGCTGCTGACCGGCGACGTCGGCGAGTTCGACGAGGCCGGCTACCTGCGGATCATCGACCGCAAGAAGGAGCTGATCATCAACGCGGCCGGCAAGAACATGTCGCCGGCCAACATCGAGGCGAAGCTGAAGGCGGCGACGCCGCTGATCGCCCAGGCGGTGGCGATCGGCGACAACCGCCCCTACACCGTGGCGCTGATCGCGCTCGACGCGGAAAGCTTGGCCGCGCGCGGCCTGACCGCTTCCGACCCAGCCGTCACGGAGGAGCTCGAGCGCGCTGTCGCAGAGGCCAACGAGCGCCTCTCCCGGGTCGAACAGATCAAGCGCTTCAAGGCGCTCGAGGGCGAGTGGCTGCCCGGCGGCGAGGAGCTGACGCCGACGATGAAGCTGAAGCGGCGCCCAATCGAGCGCAAGTACGAAGCGGAGATCGAAGCGCTCTACGCGTAGTCGGTGTCGAGAAGCTCGCTGCACGTTGACCTGAAAGGGTCCGCCGATCGGCGTTCTACTCACAACCGCGGCGATCGTGATCTCGGTCGGGATCGGGGTCGCTTCCGAGCACCGCTGGCCGACTGGAGCGGCGATGGCCTCGCGGCGGGCGCTGACGCTGCTGCTCTACGTCTTCCTGCCGCCGGTGATCTTCTTCAACATCGCCAAGGCCAACATCGACCTCAGCCACGGCGTTGGTCTGATCCTCGGCATCGTCGCCTCCTCGCTCGGCGCCCTGCTCGCCTTCCTCGTCGCCGACCGCGGGCTGAAGCTGCCGCGCTTCCAGACCGGCGCCGTCGTCGTCACCGTGCTCAGCGTCAATACCGGCTACCTCGGCTACCCGCTGACCGTGGCCCTGCTCGGCCGCGACCAGCTCTCGACCGCGGTCCTCTACGACGTGCTCGTCACCGGGCCCTGCCTGCTGCTCGGCGCCTTCGCCGTCGGCGCCGCCTTCGGCACCAAGGCGGGCGAAACGCCGCGCCAGCGAGTGCGCGCCTTCTTCACCCGCAACCCAGCGCTCTACGCCGCGATCGCCGGCCTCCTCGCCCCCAGGTCCCTGGCGCCAACTGAGCTGGTCGACATCTCGCAGGCGCTGATCGTCGCGATCCTGCCGATCGGCTTCTTCGCCGTCGGCGCCACCCTGGCCGAGAACGCCGAGCACGGGCAGCTGCCGATTCCGCCGCCGATGACCCGGCCGGTGGCACTGACTATCGGCACCCGGCTCGCAATCGTCCCCGGCCTGCTGATGCTGTTGGCGGCGCCGCTGATCGACCTGCCCGCTGCCTATCGCCTGCTCTCGGCGATGCCATCGGGTCTCAACTCGCTTGTGGTCGCCCACGCCTATGGGCTCGACATGGAGATCACCGCCGAGGCCGTCGTCTGGTCGACCGCGATCGTCGTCGCCGCCGCCCTGCTATCCCTCTTGTTCTAGTGCTGCACCACGTCGGGATCGAGGTCACGCCAGCTGAGATCGAGCGCACGGTCGAGCTCTGGCAACTGCTCGGCTTCGGCCTGGTCGAGCCGCCCGCGACGCTGAGCGAGTTCACCTGGCTCGAAAGGAATGGAACCCAGGTCCACCTGATGCCGACCGAGTCGCCGACGGTTCCGCCGCGCGGCCACACCGCGATCGTGGTCGCCGACTTCGAGGACGCCTTCGCGGCGCTGGCCGCGCACGGCTTCGAGGTCGAGCACCGCCGCGAACACTGGGGCGTTCCCCGAGCGCGGGTCATCGCTCCCGGCGGACACCGGGTCGAGCTGATGGCCGCGGCGCCGGCGAGCGGTCGCTGAACTAGCGCCCGGCTGGAGCCCGCAAAATCCTCAAATCAGGTGGATGGAAGCCCAGCCGGGGACGCGGCTACGATGCCCCGGTGCGTTACCCAGTCGAGCAATTCAGCGCCGAGGAGCGAGCCCTGCTTGCCCCCCATTTCACCAACCTCGACCGGCCCGTCTTCGCCCTGGTCAACCTGCCGGAGACGGTAAAGGGGGCGCTTTTTGCCCGCTACTCACGCTATTCCGGGACCGTGCGCAGGCTCTACCTCGAGGAGTTTGCCGCCGACGGTGAGTCGGGATCACGGCCCTTCGACGGCGCCGAGGGCGAGCGCGCGGCAGGCCTCTACGAACGCGTCTTCCTCGGCTACGGCGATGACTCGATCGCCCAGGTCGGCGGCGCCCACGTCGCCTGCGAGTGGGTCTCCAACGTGCTCACCAAGGTCCTGCAACGCGGCCGGCTCGCCGCCTACCTGGAGCAGTCGACCCGCTACATCCCCTACGACAAGCCGATGCCCGACGGCGGCGGCTACCGCTACTACCGCGGCGAGGATCTCGGCCCGGAGTTCGGCACGGCGATGGACGAGATCTTCTCGATCTACTCGCGCTCGCTGCGGCAAGTGGAGCAGTGGGCGGCGGAGCGCTGGCCGCGCGGCGACGACGAACCGGAGGGGCCGTGGCAGCGCTCGATCCGCGCCAAGGCGCTCGACCTGCTGCGCGGGCTGCTGCCGGCCGCGACCCTGAGCCACGTCGGCATCTACGCCTCCGGCCAGGCCTACGAGCAGATGCTGCTGCGGCTGATGGCCTCGCCGCTACCGGAGGCACGCGAGTACGGCGGCATGATTCTCAGCGAGCTGAAGCAGGTGATGCCGAGCTTCGTCTCGAGGGTCGAGCGACCGGACCGTGGCGGCGAGTGGGTCGCCTACCTGCAGCAGCGCCGCGAGCAGACCGAGCGGTGGGTCTCCCGCCTCGGCCTCGACCGGCGCGGCGACGACGAGGCGAGTCCGTCAGTCGAGCTGGTCCACGTCGACGGCAGCGAAGAGAGCCTGCTCGCCGCCTGCCTGCTCGAGTCGGCCTCGGTGCCCGAGACCGAGGTCCTTGCTCGCCTCGACGTGCTCGATCCCGACGAGCGCGCCGGGCTGCTTGCCGCGATGGTCGGCGAGCGAGCCAACCGCCGCCACCGCCCCGGCCGCGGCTTCGAGGCGCTGCGCTACCGCTTCGAGATCGTCTCCGACTACGGCGCCTTCCGCGACCTGCAGCGCCACCGCATGCTGACCGTCCAGTGGCAGCGCCTCGGGCCGGACCTGGGAGCCGGCATCCCCGAGGAGGTGCGCGAAGCGGGCGCCGGCGACGAGTTCGAGCGAGCCCTGGAGATATCCCGAGCCGAGTACGAGCGGCTGGTCGATGGCGGGCTCCACGAGCAGGCCCCTTACGCCCTCAGCCTCGCCTACCGAATCCGTTACACCCTTGACCTCAACGCCCGCGAGGCGATGCACCTGATCGAGCTTCGCTCAGGCCGCGAGGGCCATCCCACCTACCGCGCCGTCGCCCAGGCCATGCATGAGCGCATCGCGGCGATTCACCCCGGCATCGCGGCAGCGATGAACTTCGTCGACAACTCCCAGGAGCCCCGCCTAGAGCGGATCATGAGCGAGATTCGGACCCATCGGAAGCAGGCGGCTACGGGCCGGTCTCAGTAGGCCTCACTTAACTTTTTCGGTGGAGAGTGGGTGAGCTGGCGCCTCTAGCTCACGACGAAAAAGTGGGCAAGTAGGTAGCCAGAGCACGTAAAGATTTCGGCTTGCCTCTTGATGCGGGAGCCGCTCCCGCATACATACAAGCGTGGAGACACGCTCAGGCAGCCCTTTAAAGCAAGTTTCCCCCCTCAGGTAAAAGGGGGATGAAACGAACGAATCGAAAGCGACGGCACCGCTCCAAGCCGACTCCTGCCTTTTGGATCAAGGTCGGTCTCGCGCTCAGCATCGCACAGCTATTCCCCGGGCTGATCGGCGCGTTGCTGGCCGTGGGGGTTCTCGGGCTTCCGGCTTGGCTGTTCCGTCCCTGACCCCCCGGCTGTTCCACCAGCGCGGGGCCGTTGATTTGAATGACGCCGAAAGGCTAGGCCGGAAGCGGCCCGGAAAGGTACGTGTCGCGGCTACCTACTTGCCAAAAAGTGCAAGACGTTCCGGCCTACTGAGACCGGCCCGCTCCCGTCGGATCCTCGGGCTCCTCCAGTTCAGGGAGATCCTCGGGCTGCTCCAACTGTGGAGGGAGAGTGCCGTTGTCGTCTGGCGAAGACTCCATTGCGGCCGCCGCTTTGTCGCCCGGCGTAGGCCATGGGATCGGTTCACCCGCTGCCCAGGCAGGGGGCTGGCTGTCTTTGCGAAGAAGCAGGATGCCCAGGTAGATGAACCAGAGCAGGGCGAACTGGAAGAAGAGGAAGGAGACGGCGCCGAGGGCCATGCCGAGGGAGCCCCAGAAGCGGGTCAGGAGGCCGACCCGCATCGCGTAGAGGCAGGTGTAGACCATCGCGACGACGAAGCCGATCTGGCCGCCGAGGCCGAAGCCGGCGGCAAGGGGGCGCAGGGGCGCTTCGCTGATCGTTTCGGTGGCGATTTCGTTGGCGTGATCGCTGTTCAGCTTCACGCCCTTGGCGAGCAGGTGCGGCACTTCGTTGCTGACGAAGTCCGAGGCGGCGTGCAGGGTCGAGACGCCGCCGAGGATCGCCAGGGCGGCGAGGAACAGCGGCGCGGCAATGACCACGCCGACGAGCTGGCCGCGCATGCGATCGCTGCGGGCCTTGGCGCTGCGAAAGAGGTAGTAGAGCGGCAGGGCGAGCAGGCTGATCCCGATCGCCTGCAGGATGCTGGAGATCAGCTGGGCCGTGCGGTGGGCGTCGACGTTGCGCAGCAGCTCCGAGTCACCGCCGGCACTGCCGACGCCCTGGGTGGCGACGACGATCGCCGCAATGACGAAGAGGACCGCGGCAAAGGCAGCGAGGGCGGTTGGGGTTGCCCAGCGCTCCTCCCAGGCCAAGACGTTTCTCCGGTTCACGGGGCGTACGCTACCTGCGATGAGTTCGACGCGAGCCAGTGAGCGCACACCCGTCGTTCCGCTCGAGGCGGGGGCGGGCCCGGACAATCCGCCCTGTCCGGCCTGCGGTGAGCCGCTCTTCGGCTGGCTCGACGCCAGGCCCGGCCTGCACGGGCCAGTGAAGCGCTGCGAGAGTTGTGGCCTCGGCGTCGTCGGGGCCGCGGACGGCAGCGCCGATGCACTCACGACCCTCGACCGGCTCGACCACGACGACGCGATCCGGATCGTCAGCCGGGCGAGCTTCGCCGCCTGGATCGGCAGCGCCGGCTGGGCCGGCCTCGAGCCGGAAAGCCACTACCTGTTCACACCCGAGGCGGTACGGCGCCTTGTCGCCAACCGCGACCAGGTTGTCGTCGCCGCCCGCTGGATGCCGGGCGCCGGCATCGCCTCGATGTGGCAGACCCTGCTCAACGGCCTCACCTTCGGCCGCAACGTCGCGCTTGGGGCCTTTGGCCGCGGCACCGCCGTGCCTGCCCGCCGGCCCTGGCAGCGGCGCCTCGACGCGCTGATCAGCGTCCTCGCCGCGATCCCCGCGCTCGTGGTCGCCGTGCCGCTGGAGCTGATCGCGTCGGTCTTCCGCCGCGGCGCCGTGGTGAAACTGCGCTACGAGCTGCTCTAGCCGGCGCCGCTAAGAAAGCCCTTCGCGCGCCTCGCGCACGAGGGTGACTGCCTCAGGGAAGAGAACGCGGATCGCATCGCGGACCTGCATCGCCTGCTGGTCGGGATCGCCGGTGAGGTCGAGTTGGCCAATCGAGGCGACCGTCATCTCGACCGCGAGCTTGATCGCGTTGTCCGCCCAGGCAACACGCTGGGAAGACTGCATCTGCTCCGAGAGCTCCTCCATGCGGGCGCGGAACTCGTCGGGATCGCCGAAAAGGTTGAAGGGGCTGCCCTCCATCTCGCACATGAATAGCAGAAGGGCGTTGCGGGGCAAAGTCGCGACACCCTGCGCACCACCCGCGCGCCTGCCTTGCCTAGCGTCGCCACCATGCATCGCCAACGAGCCTCCGAGCGTGGATCGGCGAGCGTCGAGCAAGCCGGCCTTGTCGCCCTAATCGCCCTGCTGCTGCTCGCTGCGATCGCGGCTGTCGCCGCCGGCGGCAAGATCGACGCGGGTCGCAGCCTCGCCGGCGCGATCTCCAAGCGCATCGCCTGCGCGCCGCGGCTGCCAGACGATTGCCGCCATCACCCGCTCGTGCCGGCCTACGGTTGGCCGCTCGCTCGCCTTACTCGCGCTCTCGCGCCGTTGCCCGAGTCGAAACCTGGGCCAACGGGCCTGCCCTTGGTCCCAGTTGACTTCCGTTACTGCCGCCGCGAAAGCTGTGCCGTCGCCACCAGTACACACCTGACCGCCTCGCGTCGCCGCACCACTGTCTTCACTCAGATCGACGACCAACGGCGCTCGCGCGGCTGGGTCGAGCTGAGCTACTGGCTCTACCGCCCTGGCCTCGGCTGGGAACGTCAGGCCCGCCGCGCGACCCAAGCCGACGTCGAGGCCGCCAGCGGCACGCCCGTGCTGCTCCAGGACGACCCAGCCCTGGTCCCGCTCGAGACCCTCCCTGGCCGCAATCACTACGACTTCCCCGCCTCGGAAAGACCGCCGTGGGAGTGGCGTGTTGCCGGCCGCTATCCGGGCTGGTCGAGCTAGAGCATCATGACAGCAAGAAAAGTGATGCAATGATGCTTCTTATGCGAACCACCGTCACCCTTGATCCCGACGTGGCCGCCAAGCTGAAAGAGGAGATGCGCAGGAAAGACATCTCCTTCAAGGAGGCGCTCAACTCGAGCGTGAGGCGCGGGCTCGAGCGGCAAGAGGCCAAGCCGCGCCCTTACAAACTTCCTCCTCCCCAGCGGATGGGAGCCCGACCCGGAGTCAATCTCGACAAGGCCCTGCAACTGGCCGGGGAACTCGAGGACGCCGAGACGATTCGCAAGCTCCATCTCGGCAAGTGAAGCTGCCAGACGTCAACCTGCTGGTCTATGCGGCTGACGACTCTTCTCGCCACTACGCGCGGGCCAGACCCTGGCTCGAGCAGACGCTCTCGGGAACCGAGGAGGTGGGCTTCGCCTGGATGGTCCTGCTTGGCTTTCTCCGTATCTCGACCAACCCCGCCGCGTTCGGCAACGCCCTTTCTCCCGACCGCGCCTTCGAGTACATCGACAGCTGGCTCGACTCGCCCGTGGCGACCGTCGTTCACCCGAGTGAGCGGCACGCCGACCATATGCGCAACCTGCTCATGCCACTCGGCACCGCCGGCAATCTGACCAACGACGCTCATCTGGCCGCACTGGCGATCGAACACGGCGCCGAGCTCTGCTCCAGCGACAACGATTTCTCGCGCTTCGAGAGTGTTCGCTGGGTCAACCCGCTGAAGACCTGAAACCAGCTAGGCCCAGGCTTCGCCTGCCTGGG
The DNA here is from genome assembly GCA_963732225.1 of uncultured Solirubrobacterales bacterium. Lineage (GTDB taxonomy): Bacteria > Actinomycetota > Thermoleophilia > Solirubrobacterales > 70-9 > VRUE01. The sequence goes on along the minus strand of CAVSYR010000003.1, from coordinate 31,578 downwards.
TTCGCTCCCAGCCGACCCAGAGGGCGTTCATCGCCGTGGCGACGACTCGCTCGCGGGGGACCTGCGGGTGGTCGTACCACCACATCGCCAGGCCCTGAAGCACGCCGCGCATCACTATCCAGGCCATTTCCAAGCCCTCCTCGACCTCCGAGCCGATCACCTTCTCGACTTCGGGCTGGCCGGCGAAGAGGGCCATGATCGCGGCGCGGCTGCTTGCCGCCACCTCCTGGTGCATCGCCTCGATTTCGGGATCGCCGGTGGTGTCGCGGAAGAGCATGCGGCCGGCGAAGGGATGGGCCTCGATGTAGGCGAACCAGGCGTCGAAGGAGCGGGCGACGCGGCGGGCGGGCGGGTCCTCGCCGACGAAGTTCTCACGCCAGACCCCCCGCAGCTCGGCGAAGTGGCGCTCGAGCAAGCGCCTGTAGAGGTCCTGCTTGGAGGCGAAGTGGTCGTAGAGGACCGGCGGCGTCACCCCCGAGCGCCGGGCGATCTCGTCGATCGAGGCACCCTGGTAGCCGCGCTCGGCAAAGAGCGCGGTGGCGGCGTCTTCGATCGAGGCGCGCCGCGTGGCGGCACTCATTCGTTTGCGTGGTAGGGGCTCGGCGTTCATCTGTACTAACCTAGTGAGCACTAGGTTAGACTCCCAGGAGGCGGAGATGGTGCTCTCGGTTCATATCTGCGATCTCGACCTGCGAACCGCGGCCAGAGTGCTGCGGCGTCCGCCGCAGCCCGCGGGGGTGCCCGGCCTCACCTACGCCGAGACCACGATCACGGCGCCACTCGGCGACAGCCTGCTCCCCTCCCCACGCTTCAAGCGGGTGGCGCTGGTCGGCGCCTGGGAGAGCGACGACGCTTTCGAGGCGTTCTCCGGCAGCCACCCGCTCGCCGCGCAGCTCGCCTCCGGCTGGCAGGTGCGCCTGCAGCCCCTCCACGTCTACGGAAAGTGGCCGCGCCTGCCAGGCCTGCCCGAGGGCGAAGTCGAGGTTGGCAGCGACGAGCCAGTTGCCGTCCTCACCTTGGGCCGGCCGCGCCTCCGGCGCCTGCCCGCCTTCCTCAAAGCGAGCGCCGGCGCCGAGGCCGAGGCGGTCACCAACCCCGATGTCCTCGCCTTGACCGGCCTGGCGCGTCCGCCCCGCCTCGTCGCGACCTTCTCGCTCTGGCGCAACGTCGAGACGATGCGGGCCTACGCCCGCGGCCGCAGCGACGGCGGCCATCCAACCGCGACCAGGGCCGACCGCGCCAATCCCTTCCACCACGAATCCGCCTTCATCCGTTTCCGTCCCTACGCCTCGCAGGGAAGCTGGGACGGTCGCGACCCGCTCGCCGCCGCGGCTTAAGGCCCGGCGGTCGAGGGCGCCGCTTCCTCGCGCTCGGCGTCGTCCTGGGCCTGACGTATCAGGCCTTTCCAGTCCGTCGTCCTGAAAACCAGCAGGATCGCGGTGAAGCCGAGCACGACCGACCAGCCCGCCATCGCGATCTGGGTGCCGACCGAGAAGGAGAGCACCGCGGCGCGCGAGGGCCCGTGCAGGGTGGCCACCAGCAGCGCCTGCTGGGCGCCGGCGCCGCCGGGCGTGAAGGGGACGATCGTGGCGATCGCCTGCACGCTCATCACCAGCAGCACGTTGCCGACCGAGCCGCCGATGCCGAAGGCCTCGAGGAAGAACCAGAAGGCGAGGAAACGGCAGATCCACCCCACCCCCTGCCAGGCCGCCACCTGGCGCAGGTAGCGGCGCGGCTGGCCGAGGATCACCACGCCCTGGCGCACGCGCGCCCAGAAGCGGCGCACGTGGTGGGCCAGGTAGTAGATGCCGATCGCACCCACCACCAGCAGCACGCCGATCACGGTCAGCAGCGTCTTCGGGTGGTTGACCCAGAAGGAGATCTCGAAGGCGCGCGAGTCCGGCAGTTCAGGCGGTTCTGGCAGCAGGCCCTGGGTGATCGCGTAGAGGAAGACGAGAATGCCGATCGTGGTGTCGAAGACCGACTGGACGAGGAAGGACGAGGTGACGGCCGGGTAGGAGGAGTCGGGGATCTGGCGCTTGACCAGGAAGACCTTGGTCACGTCGCCGGCGCGGGCGGGCAGGATCGCGTTGATGCCAGCCCCCGCTAGGTAGGCGGCGCCGAGCTGCAGGAAGGAGATCGGCTTGTCGGGATAGGCGGCGCGCAGCACGTTGCGCCAGGCCCAGGCACGGCACAGCTGCATCGCCAGCAGGAAGCCGAGGGCGATCATGAACGGCGTCCAGCGAACGTCGGAGAGGTGCTCGAAGAACGAGCTCGACGCGTGGAAGAACGAGTTGAAGCTGGATGCAAGATCGGCAACGGGCATCGCAGCTACACTAGCCCGCGCGTGTCAGAGGCCCAGACCCAGATCGCCACTGCGAAGGCCCCGCATGACCCCGCCGACGAGGCGATGTGTGCGCGTGCCCGCGAGCGCTACGCGGCCGATCGCAAAAGCCGCGTCCGTCGTCGCCGCAAGGCGCACGCGGCGATGCCGAGCCTGATCATCATCGGCGGGCTCAAGTGCGGCACGACGAGCATCCACCACTACCTCGGCCTGCACCCGGAGATCCAGATGTCGAAGCCGAAGGAGCTCAACTTCTTCGCCGAGGAGCTCAACTGGGACCTCGGCCTCGACTGGTACGCGAGCCGCTTCGACAGCCGCTTCAAAGTGCGCGGCGAGTCCTCCCCCCACTACACCAACCTGCCGCGCTTCACTGGCGTCCCGGCGCGCATCCGCGAGCACTGTCCCGACGCCCGCCTGCTCTACATGGTGCGCGACCCGATCAAGCGCATCCTCTCTCACTGGGTCCACGCCACCGGCGCCGGCTACGAGACCGGCGACCTGATCGAGGTCCTCTCCAACCCCGACACCTCTTACGTGAACCGCTCCAAGTACTGGATGCAGCTACAGCCCTACCTCGAGCACTTCGACCGCGAGCAGATCGAGATCATCACCCAGGAGGAGCTGCAGTCAGAACGCGAGGAGACGATGCGCAAGGCCTTCGCCTTCGCCGGTGTCGATGAGACCTTCACCTCCGAGCAGTTCGACCGCGAGTGGGAGAAGTCCGGGGCCAAGGAGGGCGACAAATACCAGCTGATGGAGAAGCTGATCAAGCTGCCCGGCTTCCGCTCCCTCGACCGCAACTTCGACCGCCTGCCCGAGCCGCTGCGCTGGCGGGTCGAGAAGATCGTTCACGATCCCGAGAAGCCGCCGGCGCCGAAGCCGAAGCTCCCCGACGACCTCTTCGAGACCGTCCGCGCCCGCTTCACCAGCGATGTCGCCGCCCTGCAGAAGTTCGCCGGCCGCGAGTTCGCCGGCTGGCACGACTACTCCTGAGCGCCCGCCACTAGGCTCCGCCTGTGCGGCGCCTGACTCCGGATCCCAGCGAGACCACGGTCGAGCAGCAGCTCGACTCCTACAACCCGTGCGAGCAAGAGCGCGACGGGCGCCCCTTCGTCGCCGTCAACTTCGCCGCAACGGTCGACGGCCGGGCGACGATCGGCGGCGTCTCAGGGCCGATCGGCTCCGACGCGGACACCGCGATGCTGGTCGGCCTGCGCACCCGCTTCGACGCGGTAATGATCGGCGCCGGCACGATGCGGGCCGAGCGCTACAGCGGCCTCGACAAGCGCCTGATCGTGGTCGAGAGCGGGCCCGATGGCAGGGTGGACCTCGCCGCTTTATTGCGTTCGCTGCGCGAGGAGGGCGTCAGGGCACTGCTCTGCGAGGGCGGCCCGACCCTCCACGGTGCCCTGCAGGCGCTGGGACTGGTCGATGAGCTGTTCCTGACCGTCGCGCCCAAGCTCACCGGCGGCGAAGCGCCCCGCATCCTCGAGGGCGTCCTGCCCGAGACCGCCGAGCTCGAGCTGGCCTGGCTGCTCGAGCACGAGGGTGAGCTCTTCACCCGCTACCGGCGCATGGCGCCTTAGTAGCGCTATATGCGACCAAGGCGCCAGGGCCGCTAGCGTTCGGGCGGCCCAGCCCCGAGGAGAGGACGCAACCGATGGACTTCACGCCCAGCCCCCAGGTCGAGACCCTGCGCGAGCGCATCCTCGACTTCATGGACGCGGAGATCTACCCGCAGGAGCGCGAGATCATGGAGGCCCTCGATGCCGAGGTCGGCGCCGGCGTGCCCTACCCGAGGATCCTGGTTGAGATCCGTGAGAAGGCGAAGTCCGAGGGCCTCTGGAACCTCTTCATGCCGGACGAGCGCTACGGCCCCGGCCTGAGCAACTGGGAGTACGGCCTGCTCTGCGAGGAGATGGGACGCAGCCCGGCGGCGGCGCCGATGGCCTTCAACTGCTCGGCGCCGGACACCGGCAACATGGAGATCCTCGCCGAGCACGGCACGAATCAGCAGAAAGAAGAATGGCTGGAGCCTCTTCTTGAGGGACGAATCCGCTCGTGCTTCTCGATGACCGAGCCCGAGGTGTCGGGCTCGGACCCGACCCTGCTGCAGGCCCGAGCCGTTCGCGACGGCGACGAGTGGGTGATCGACGGGCACAAGTGGTTCACCTCGGGCGCGGTCGGCGCCGAGCTGGCGATCGCGATGGTCGTCACCGACCCCGAGGCAAACCCCTACGCCCGCGCCTCGATGATCTGCGTGCCAACCGACAACCCGGGCTTCAATCTGGTTCGGCCGATCCCGGTGATGGGTCACGACAAGGGCCCCGGCCACTGCGAGATTCGCTACGAAGACTGCCGCGTGCCGGTCAGCAACCTGCTCGGCGGCCAGGGCATGGGCTTCGTCGTCGCCCAGGATCGCCTCGGCCCCGGCCGCATCCACCACTGCATGCGGGCGATCGGCACCGCCGAGCGGGCACTGGAGATGATGTGCCACCGCGCCAACGAGCGCGAAGCATTCGGCGGCCCGCTGGGCGAGAAGCAGTTCGTCCAGGAGGCGATCGCGGCCTCGCGGATGGAGATCGACCAGGCCCGCCTGCTCACCCTCTACGCCGCTTGGAAGATGGACACAGAGGGCAAGCGCGCCGCCCGCCAATCGATCTCGGCGATCAAGATCGTCGCCGCCAACATCGTCATGGACGTCCTCGACCGCGCGATCCAGATCCACGGCTCACTGGGCATGACCGACGACACCCCCCTCGCCGCCCTCTGGCGCTTCAGCCGCATGCTGCGCTTGGCCGACGGGCCCGACGAGGTCCACAAGATGGTCCTCGCCCGCCGCGAGCTCAACCGCTGGTCCAAACGCGCCGAGGCTGCGGCCGCAGGCGAGCTGGACCCGAAGCACGCCCGTCGGGCGATCTAGCATCGGCTAGTAGAGCAGCAGGAAGAAGCCGGCGTCGATCGATTCTGTCGATTCTTTCACTTTGAAAGAGAGGGGTCTTCGCGTATTGACGAAAGCCTGAGTACCAACAGGACAGACTGGACCTTGACCGGTATCGAACTGGATCAGGACATTTTCGCCGGCCTCGGAGTAGTCGACCGTTGCCACGCCTCCAACGGGAGCCGGCGCAAAGCCCGCGAAGCAGTAGAAGCCGGATTCGGGATGCGTGATATTGGCCTGGGAGATCCCCAGGCTTCCCGCCAGAACAACCCCACCCAACGAGATATTGGCGGCATGGGAGAGCTTTTCGGCCGCCGGCGCGATGAAGCCCGACGCCAGCTTTTCGAGGCTGACAGAACCATCTGCCAGCCTGGCGTTCGTTACCGCGGCATTAGCGATCTTGGCGGTCGAGATCGCCTTGGCCTTGATCTTCGACCGCGTGACCGCGTTCCGCTTGATCTTCGCCGTCGTCACCGAGCCGCCCCGGAGCTCATGGCTGCCGATCTTCTTGGCCGCGTATGCGACGCCACCGCCGAGCACAAGGAAAAGTGCGAGCGTGGAGACCACGTTCGCGTACGTGATTCGCTTGCGTATCTGCTGCACGAAAAGCTCCTTGTCCGAGGAAGGCGAAGGGATCAGTCGATACCAGTCGAGGCGTTTGACGTTTCCAGGCTTCTCCGAGCCTGTCAAGCTTGATCGACGTAAGATCCTCGCCAGCCTCAACAATAAAAGGAGTGAGTGGCCTTAGCCACCCACTCCTCGGTACCGCTACGAGACTTGCTGGGGTCTAGTTGTAGAACCAGATAAAGAAGCCCTCTGGTGCAAAGCCGGCTTCGTTTTCTCCAGCTACCTCTAGCTGCGTCCCGGCCCCACAATCGCCGAACGGATTGCCAAGAGCCACCGAAACCTGTGGAAGGTCCCCCAGGCCACCCGTGACCGGATCGCCGTAGTCGACAACTGACATAGCAGTTTTAAACGCGAATGGCAGCCCCTTAAAGCAGTAGGCAGCGGTTGATTCCAGTACCAAGTTGCCTTGTGCAACTCCACGAGAATCCGCTGCAATCAATTTGCCTTCTGAGTTGATGTGCGCGTAAGCAACAGGACTTGAGCCAATGGTCGCGGTGGTCGCAGTTGTAGCTTTGGCAGCGCTAGGCACTTCGCTCAGCGTCGACTCTTTGACCTTGTCACCAGTCACCGCATCATTCTGAATCTTGGCGGTCGATATCGAGTTCTTCTTGATCTTGGAAGCGGAAACAGCTTCCTTCTTGATCTTGCCAGTCGTGATCGAGTTGCCCTTGATTTCGTTCGAGCCGATCTTCTTGGCGGCGTATGCGGCGCCACCGCCGAGTACGAGGAAGACGGCGATCGATGACATCACGTTTGCGAACGTGATGTGCTTGCGAATCTGCTTCACGTATTTCTCCTTGAAGGTTGAGATAGGACGAGCCCGAATGCCCCTCCTTCGCATCCAACCACCGAGATCCTGCAAGTTGCTCGATCAACAAAAGGGCCGGGCATTTGCCCGGCCCTTGACAACTAAATCAACCAGAAAGATCAGCCTGAGACGGCCTCGCCATATACGACACAAATGGCCTGGTTATTGAATGTGTTCGGGTAGTCAAATCCAATGTTTCCGGACACGACCGTTCCGTTTGTAGTCGCTGCCGAGAAAGCAGCCTCTCCGAGGAAATCGTTATCCAGAGGAATAGCGACATTTGTGCCGGAGTTATACGATGTTTCTCCACCAGTTCCGCTTTCGCCCTCGCTCAAATTGGCGGTCAGTACTGAGGGCACCCCCGCCGGGCTATGCAATTCGATGTCAGTCCTATTCGTCCCTTCGTTGGGACACGCGGCTGTGATGGTGAAACCTGCGATGGTGGCGATGGTGGTTGGGCCAGAGCCGGGAGCCAACTTGGCGAATATCTTGGTGGCAGACTGTCCGCCTACAGTGTTGGCGTTATTGGCGTTATCGGCCGTGTTCGCATGAGCAGCGTTGGGAACCGTGCCGACGGTACCGAGATTGAGCTTGGCACCGGTCACAGCTCCGTTTGCGATCTTGGCGGTGGTAACCGAGTTCTTCTTGATCTTGGAAGCAGACACTGCTTCCTTCTTGATCTTGCCGGTCGTGATCGAGTTGCCCTTGATTTCGTTCGAGCCGATCTTCTTGGCGGCGTATGCGGCGCCACCGCCGAGTACGAGGAAGACGGCGATCGATGACATCACGTTTGCGAACGTGATGTGCTTGCGAATCTGCTTCACGTATTTCTCTCCTTGAGGGTTGAGATAGGGAGCGCCTGAAAAGCGCTGCACAGTTTTTGCTGCAAAGCCGACCCTTTCAGGTCCGGCGGAACGATGTCAAGCGGTCTGGACGCGGCTGTTATGTCAGCCGCGACGCTCGGCTTCGTCGGCAGCTTCGGCCAAGCGCTCGACCAAGCGCGCAAACGCTTCTATGCCTGGGTCGACCTTGCCGTACTGGCCGGCGGCGTAGCGGGCGTAGACGCCCTCGAGGATGATCGCCAGCTTCCAGTAGCCGAGGGCGACGAAGAAGTCGAGCTGGGAGAGGTCGCGGCCAGAGCGCTCGGCGTAGCGGGCCTTGAGCTCCTCGCGCTTGGGGAAGCCCGGTGCCAGGGTGGCGGGCTGGCCGAGGGCGATCGTCTCTTCGCCGGCCTCGGGCCAGTAGACCATCAGCAGGCCGACGTCGGCGAGCGGGTCGCCGAGGGTGCAGAGCTCCCAGTCGACGACCGCCGCCACCTCTCCTCCAGGCGTGAGGATCATGTTGTCGAGGCGGTAGTCGCCGTGGACGATCGTCGCCTGGCCCTGCTCGGGTATCCGCGCCGCGAGGCGCTCGTGCACCGCGTCGATCGCGGGCAACTCACGCGTCTTCGACTTCTCCCACTGGCCCTGCCAGCGGTGCAGCTGGCGGGCGACGTAGTCCTCCTTGCGACCGAGCTCGCCGAGACCGACCGCGTCAGGGTTGACGGCGTGGATGTCGACCAGCGTGTCGACGACGCGCTCGCCGATCGCGCGGCGGTCCGCCTCATCAGGGAAGGCATCAGCCTCTGCCAGGCCGCGCAGGATCGGTCCCTCGACGAACTCCATCACGTAGAAGGGAGCTTCGTTGACGCTCTCGTCCTCGCAGAAGCCGGCGACGGGCGCGACCGGCACCGGAGTCTCCGCCAATGCCGAGACCACGCGCTGCTCGCGGCCCATGTCGTGGGCGGAGCCGAGGCGCTTGCCGAGCGGCGGTCGGCGCAGGGCCCAGCGCTTGCCGGCGCCGTCGCGCACTCCGTAAGTCAGGTTCGAGTGGCCGCCGGAGATCCGCTCGAAGGTGAGCGGCGGCTCGGCGCCGGGTATGTGCTCGCCAAACCATGCTTCAACTCCAGCTCGATCGATCCCCTCCGGCGCCCCCGCAGTGCCGTCGGCCGTGCCTGTAGCCTCGTCTCCCATCGAGGGGCAAGCATATTCCCGACGCCGTTTTCGGCTCAGCCCGTCGCTCGCCAACCGGCTGACGATCGGCTTCGCAATCGCCTTTGCCGTGCTCACTGGCCTCGCCGTGGTCGGCGTCGCCCGCTTCCTGCAGCAGCGCCAGGACTTCGAGGACTCGACCGCCCGCTCCTACCAGGTGGAGATCACCGCCCGCACCCGGCTCGCCAACGGCGAACACCCGGCGGCGGCGCGTGCCGTGATCCTCGCCCAGCAGCACAAACGCGAACAGCTGCGCGATGACATCGGCGGCGAGACCCGCGACACGGCGCTCTTGGTCGGGGCCGGATTGATCGCCGGGCTGACCGGCGCCGCACTGCTCTTCAGCGGCCTGATCGCCTCGATGCGACGGCCGCTCGAGGAGCTGGTCGAGGCATCCGGTCGCCTCGCCGCCGGTGACCTCAACACCCGGGTCAAAATCGGCGGCCTCTCCGAGACCGCCTCCCTGGGCGCCGCATTCAACGAGATGGCCGAGGAGCTGCAGCGCCGGGCCGGCGAGCGCGATCAGCTGGAAACGATGAAGGACGAGTTCGTGCTCACCGCCTCGCATGAGCTGCGCAGCCCGCTCACCTCGGTGCAGGGCTTCGCCGAGCTGCTGATGCTGGAGCGCGACAAGCTCAGCCCCAAGCAGGCCGACACGGTCGAGATCATCCTCGACAACACCCGTCACCTGGTCCGCCTGCTCAACGACCTGCTCGACCTCGCCCGCAGCGACGCCGGCCGCCTGACGATCAAACCGGCGGTGATCGACGTCGCCTCGCTGGTCGAAGACCCGGTGCGGACGATGCTGAGCCAGACCCAGTCCAAGGACCAGGCGCTGACGCAGGCGATCGCCCCCGGCCTGCCGCCGGTCAGCGTTGACCGCGACCGGATCCGCCAGGTGCTCGTGAATCTCTTGACCAACGCACATGAGTACTGTGCCGCTGGCGCCTCGATCCACGTCACGGCGGGCGGCAACGCCGGTGGAGTGGAACTCGCAGTGAGCGACAACGGGCCTGGTATGGCAGCGGACCAGCTAGATCACATATTCGAGCGCTTCACCCGCGGCGACGCGGGGCTGACGCAGCACGTCGGTGGCACCGGGCTCGGACTGGCGATCTCGAAATCGCTGGTTGAGCTTCACGGCGGCGCGATCAGCGCCGAATCGGTCCAAGGCCAGGGCTCGACCTTCAGGGTTTGGCTGCCCGCGCTTGCGGGGAGCGGAGCCGAAGAGCCGCGAAACGACGACGTGGATCGGGCTTCGGCCCAATACCGGGAGGAGGCGTTGTGAGCACGCGGGTACTGATCGCCGATGACTCGGAGACGATCCTGCTCCTGCTGCGCACGCGGCTGGAGATGGAGGGCTACGAGGTCATCACCGCGGCCGACGGCGTCGAGGTGATCGAGGCGGTGCAGCGCGACTCCGAGCCGAAACCGGAAATCCTCCTGCTCGACGCGATGATGCCGCGCAAGTCCGGCATCGACGCCCTGCGCGAGCTGCGCGCTGCCGGGGTCGACACTCCCGTCCTGATCGTCAGCGCCCACCAGGATGAGATGGACGCCGGCGCCGCCACCGACGTCGAGGTCAGCGGCTACATCACCAAGCCGATCGACTTCGACCAGCTCTTCGCCCGCATCGCCGAGCTCACCGGCTGAGCCCCGCCGGGACTTCAGCTCTTCGCGACCTCGAGCCGGATCTCTTTGCCTTTGACCTTGGTGCCGTCGAGGTACTCGACCGTGCGCTCGGCGACGTCGGGGTCGATGTGGACGAAGGAGAAGCGGTGCAGGACGTGGACGTCGTGGATCGCCTCCTCGGGCAGGACCGCGCCCTCGCGCAGCGCCCAGCGCAGGTCCTCCTCGGTGATGCCGCTGCGCTCGCCGCGGTTGACGAAGAGCTTCACCGACTTGCCCGAGTCGGCCTTGTCCGTATCTGCCTCGCCCGAGTCGGCCTCGGCCTCGGTCGCAGCGTCATCCTGAGCTGGCTTCGGCTCGCGCGTTTCGGAGCCCTTACTTGTCTCAACGACCTTGCTGCGCTCCGGGCGCTCGCGGCGGCGCGGGCGCGGCGCGTGCTCGAGTCGCTCCTCGGGTGTTTCCCACTCGCCGATCGTCGTCTTCACGTCGTGCTCGATGCGACCGATCTCGTCGCGCTGGGCGGGGGTGACGAAGGTGATCGCGCGGCCTGTCCGCCCGACCCGGCCGGTGCGGCCGATGCGGTGGACGTAGACCTCCGAGGAGGCCGGCACGTCGTAATTGATCACGTGGGTGACGTGCTCGATATCAAGGCCGCGGGCGGCGATGTCGGTCGCCACCAGCAGACGCACCCGGTGGTCCTTGAAGGCGATCATCACGCCGTCGCGCGAGCCCTGGCTCATGTCGCCATGCAGGGCCTTGACGTCGAGACCTTTGTTCTTCAGCGTCTTCTCCAGCCGGTCGGCACCGATCTTGGTGCGGCAGAAGATGATCGCCTGCTCGGGTTCCTCGATCTTCAGCAACTCGACCAGCTTGGCCGCCTTCTCTTTCGCCCCGACCTCGACGTAGGCCTGGGCGATCGCGTCGACGGTCAGCGTCTTCGGCGTGATCGAGATGGTCGTCGGGTCATACATGTAGCTCTCGGCGAGCCGTTTGACCGGTGGCGGCATCGTCGCCGAGAAGAGCGCCGTCTGGCGGCCGCTCGGGCACATGCGGAGGATCTTCTCGACGTCCTCGATGAAGCCGAGGTCGAGCATCTCGTCGGCCTCGTCGAGGACGATGTAGCGAGCCGCGGTGAGGACCAGCGAGCGGCGGCTCATCAGGTCCATCATGCGGCCGACGGTGGCGACGACGACGTGGGCGCCGGAGCGCAGCTGCGCCTGCTGCGATTTGATCGGGGCGCCGCCGAAGACGGCGACGATCTCGATGTCGAGGTGCTCGGCGTAGGAGCGCAGTGCCTGGGTCACCTGGATGCAGAGCTCGCGGGTCGGCGTCAGCACCACCGCCTGCACCTCGTCGTTGTCGGGATCCAGATACTGCAGCAGCGGCAGGCCGAAGGCCGCCGTCTTGCCGGTGCCGGTCTGGGCCTGGCCGATCACGTCGTGACCACCGAGCAGCTCCGGGATCGCCTGGTCCTGAATCGGCGTCGGCTCGTCAAAGCCGAGCTCGTCGAGCGCTTGCTGGATCTGTGGCGAGAGCCCGAGCTCTTTGAAGGAGATCACTTCGACGGGTCCAGGAGGAGCTTGCCGCTGGTGTTGCGGGCGATCAGGTCTTCGTGGGCGCGAGCCGCCTCGGAGAGCGGGTAGACGCCGCCGATGGTGACTTCGAGCTCGCCTTTGGCGACGATCCCGAGCAGCTCGCCGATCATCGGCGCGACCAGCTCGCGGCGGGCCAGCAGGTGCAGCAACCAGAAACCGACCACGGTCTTGGATCCACGCAGCAGCGCCGCAGTAGAGACCTCGCGCTGTTCGCGCGAGGCGATGCCGAAGACGACCATGCGGCCGAGCGGGGCGAGGATCGCGAGCTCTTCGTCAAAAGCCTTGCCGCCGCTCATGTGCAGGACGGCGTCGACGCGCTCGCCGCCGTTGGCGTCGCGGATCGCTTCGCCGAGGTTCTCGGCGCGCGAATCGACGGTTGCATCGGCACCGAGCCGCTCAACCAGCGCCCGCTTCTCCTCGCTGGAGGCGAGGCCGATCACCTTCGCGCCGGCTCGCTTGCCCAACTGCACCGCCATGCCACCGGTACCGCCAGCGGCGGCCTCGACCACCAAAGTCTCGCCCGGCTCAATCCGCGCGCAGCGCTGGACCAGGGCCATCGCGGTCAGGCCCTGCAGCAGTAGCGCTGCCGCCTGATCGTCGTCAACCTCGTCGGGCAGCGGGATCAACAGCGCCTCCGGCACCGCGACCTTCTCGGCGTAGCCGCCGCTGCCGAGCAGCGCCGCGACCCGGCGGCCGTCAGCGGTGCGGCCACTGACCTCGGTACCGGGAATCAACGGCAACGACTGCTCGGCCAAGTAGTCGTTGCGGGTCGCGTGCGTGTCGGCGAAGTTGATGCCGCTGCGAGCGACGTCAACGAGCACCTCTCCCTCTCCGGGGACAGGAGTCTCTGCGTCGACGAGCCGAAGCTTCTCCGGCCCGCCGAACTCGGTGATCTGAACCGCCTTCACGGCGGCGAACCATAGTCGCGCTGGGAAAGGGAGTCGGGTGTGCCTCGACGGCGCCTCCCCGCTGTTGCGCCGTCGAGGCACACCCGACTCCCTATACGCTCCGCTTTATGTCCCTCACCGTCGTCGGCTCAATCGCATTCGACTCCGTAAAGACCCCCTTCGGGGAGCGCGATCGCATGCTCGGCGGCGCCGCCGTCCACTTCTCGCTGGCCGCCAGCTTCTTCACCGAGGTGCGCCCGGTCGGGCCCGTGGGCGATGACTTCGGCGCCAGTGAGTTCGAGGTGCTGGAGCGCCGCGGCGTGCTCACCGACGACATCGAGCGGGTAGCCGGCGGCGAGTCCTTCTTCTGGCGCGGCCGCTACGAGTTCGATCTCAACGTCGCCCACACCGAAGACACCCAGCTCGGCGTCTTCGGCGAGTTCGAGCCGAAGCTCTCCGAGGCCTCGCGCCAAGCGGAGACCCTCTTCCTCGCCAACATCCAGCCCGACCTGCAGCGCCAGGTTCGCGCCCAGTGCGCCGCCAGCCGCTTCTCGGCGCTGGACTCGATGAACCTCTGGATCGACACCGCCAAGGACTCGCTGCTGGCGGCGATCGCCGAGGTCGACTGCCTGATCGTCAACGACGCCGAGATCCGCCAGCTGACCGGCGAGCCCAACCTCGCCCGCGCCGCCCGCGCGGTGATGGAGCTGGGGCCGCGCGCCGTCGTCGCCAAGCGGGGCGAGTACGGCGCCGCGCTCTTCACCGAGGACGGCTTCTTCGCCCTGCCGGGCTTCCCGCTCGAGGAGGTGCGCGACCCGACCGGCGCCGGCGACAGCTTCGCCGGTGGCTTCGTCGGTTACCTCGACAGCCAGGAGGGCGAGCTCGACGAGGCCTGCCTGCGCCGGGCGATGGGCTACGGCACCGTGCTGGCCTCGTTCAACGTCGAGCAGTTCGGCACCGAGCGGGTGGCGGCGCTGACCCGCGAGGAGATCGAGCGGCGCTTCGCCGAGCTGCACGCGATGACGCGCTTCGAGCCGCTGCCGGCGGTCGCCGAGTAGCGCCCCTGTTCTCCGCGGCGCAACAGCCTGGGCAATCCGAACTGCGATACTTGCTGCTCCAGTTCAAACAGCTCGAGGAGGGGTGATGGCCACCGAGCAGCAGATCAGAGACGCAGCCGCAGATGGGAACGCCAGCACCGGTTCCGAGTCGCTCTCCGTCACCGACAACCGCACCGGAAAGACGTACGAGCTGCCGATCACAGACGGCACCGTGCGGGCGATGGACCTTCGCCAGATCAGGGTCGATGAGGATGAATTCGGCATGTTGGCCTACGACCCGGCCTTCACCAACACGGCCTCCTGCCGTTCTTCGATCACCTACATCGACGGCGACGCGGGCATCCTCGAACACCGCGGCTACTCGATCGAGCAGCTCTGCGAAAAGTCGACCTTCCTCGAGGTCGCCTACCTGCTGATCTTCGGCGAGCTGCCGACCGGCCCCCAGCTCGACCGCTGGGTCTACGACATCACCCACCACACCTTCGTCCACGAGGACCTCAAGCAGTTCTTCGAGGGCTTCCGCTACGACGCCCACCCGATGGGGATGCTGCTCGCCGGCGTTGGCGCCCTCTCGACCTTCTATCCCGACGCCAAGCACGTCGAGGACGAAGAAGAGCGCTACATGGCGGCGGTGCGCCTGATCGCCAAGGTGCCGACGCTGGCCGCCTTCTCCTACCGCCACAACATGGGGCTGCCCTACGTCTACCCCGACAACGACCTCAACTTCGCCGAGAACTTCCTCTCGATGATGTTCAAGAAGACGGAAGCCAAGCACCTGCCGAAGGAAAGCCTCTCGAAGGCGCTCGACGTGCTCTTCATCCTCCACGCCGACCACGAACAGAACTGCTCGACCAACGCCGTGCGCGGCGTCGGCTCCTCCAACGTCGACCCCTACTCGGCCGTGGCGGCCGGGGTGGCGGCGCTCTACGGCCCGCTGCACGGCGGCGCCAACGAGGCGGTGCTGAAGATGCTGCGGGAAATCGACTCGGTCGACAACATCCCCGGCTTCCTCGAGAAGGTGAAGGCGCGCGAGGCGAAGCTGATGGGCTTCGGCCACCGCGTCTACAAGAACTACGACCCGCGGGCGCGGATCATCCAGCAGCACATGGACGAGATCTTCGAGGCGACCGAGTACAACCCGCTGATCGAGATCGCCCAGGAGCTGGAGAAGCGCGCCCTCGATGACGAGTACTTCACCTCGCGCAAGCTCTACCCCAACGTCGACTTCTACTCGGGGATCATCTACGAGGCGCTCGGTGTGCCCAACGAGATGTTCACGGTGATCTTCGCCATCCCCCGCACGGCCGGTTGGGTCGCGCAGTGGATGGAGATGAAGGACGATCCCGAGCAGAAAATCGCCCGGCCACGGCAGATCTACACCGGGGCGCGGGAGCGTGACTACGTTCGCATGGAGAACCGAGAGGGCCCCGAGAAGATCGTTGGTCCCCCGGCGCGGCGCCCCAAGCGGCCGCGGCGCGGGGCGTAGCGCTCAACTCGTCCCACCGGCAGCGTTGCGTACGCTGCGGCCGTGTCTCGTTGGAAGTTGACGGTTCGGCATGGGTCCGAGGTGGACCACGCCGGCTTTGATGAGCTTGGGGAGGCCGTTGCCGCTATGCGGGAGCGGGCGTTGGCTATTCGGGCCGAGGGGCCGGTTAAGGGCGTTGCTTCGTTGCGTGACTACGGGCCCGAGCAGCAGGTTCATGCGCGGTTGCAGCTGAGCGGCAAGGGCTGGTTGCGCAAGCCGATCGCCGGGATCGACGTGCGGGGGGATGGGACGTTCATGCCCTATCGGGGCGGGGTGCGGCGGGAGGAGCTGGATCCAAGCAAGCACGAGACGCCGTTCGAGCTGGTGCGGGAGACTCTCGAAGCCGATGGCCGAGACTGAGATTCCAAAGGGCAGCTACGCGGCCGGGCGGCGGATGAAGCTGCCGGCCGGAGCCTCGGCGCCCTACGTCGTCTACATCAACGGGGTTGAGCAGAGCGAGGGGGCCGACTACACGGTCGCGGCGGGCGAGATCGTCTTCACCCGACCGATCATCAAGGAGAAGGTCGGCACCGGGCGCTGGCTGGCGATGTACCTGGGGCTCTTCGGCACCTACCGCAAGAACGAGACGATCGACCTGCAGTTCCAGTGGGGCGGCAAGACGGAGCTGATCTCAGACCTGCCGGTCGAGCCCGACTGACCTCCGTATCCTGGCCCGATGGAGATCGGCTTCCTCATGCTCGCCGACCACAGTGAGGCCGTTAACGGCAAGCTCTACATGGTCGGCGGCGGCTGGAACGTGCTCAGCCTGCCCGAGCTGCCACACGAATGGGGCTTTCACATCGCCCTCGGCCTCGACGTCGCCTGGAGCGAGACCAACCAGCCCCACAACCTCCAGGTCGACATCCACGACCCCGACGGAGTCGAGCTCGGCGATGGCCTACAGGCCGACTTCGAGACCGGCCGTCCGCCCGGCATGCCGGCCGGCCAGGACCAGCGTCTGGTGATGTCGATCGGCACCACCGCCACCTTCTCCACCCCCGGCCCCCACGCCGCCGTCGTCCAGGTCAACGGCGAGGAGCTAGGCCGCGCCCGCTTCTACCTGACTGAGGGCACGGAGCCCCCGGTCACGAGCATGTAGCGACGGCGCTAGTTGAAGACGTAAAGCAGCAGGAACGCGATCACGGCAAAGCTGCCGGCGCCGGCGATCAGGGGCTTGTCGTCGACCACGATCGCGGCGGTGGAACGGTCATCGGCGCGGTCGTAGATCAGGTAGAGGTAGCGGAAGACGCAGTAGAGGACGGAGGGAATCGTCCACATCATCTGGTTGCCGATCAGCGGCGAGTTGACGGCGTAGATCGAGTAGCTGATCACGGTGCCGGTGGTGACCATGGCGACCATCTGGTCGAGGAAAGGCAGCGAGTAGTGCTCGAGCACGGGCCGGCTGCTGGTCCCCTCGTGCAGCTCGGAGACCGCCTCCTGGCGGCGCTTGGTGACGCCGAGGAAGAGGGCGAACATGCCGGTGCAGAGCAGCAGCCATTCGGAGGCATGGGCGTCGACGGCGACGGCACCGGCGGCGACGCGGAGGATGAAGAGGCCGGCCAGGGTCATCACGTCGACGATCACGATCTGCTTGAGGCCGAGGCTGTAGGCCATCTGGGCGACGCTGTAGCCGACCACCATCAGGCCAACTTCCCAGTTGACCGTGGCGAAGGCAATTGCGATCGCGATCACCGCCAGGCCGGGGGCGATGACCTTCGCGATCCCCTCCGAGAGCTCGCGCGCCGCCAGCGGCCGGAAGCGCTTCTTCGGGTGCTTGCGGTCGAGCTCGACGTCGATCAGGTCGTTGACGTAGTAGCCGGCGCTGGAGATCAAGCAGAAGGCGACGAAAGTGAGGAACGCCTCCAGCACGTCGTGGGACTGGTTGAACTTGCCGGAGAAGAGCAGGCCGGCGAAGACGAAGACGTTCTTGATCCACTCCTGCGGGCGACCGGTCTTGATCGCGGCGCGCAGCGGCGAGCGGCGCGGCACGACCGGCTCGTCGAGCGGACTCTCGGCCTTGCCGGCAGGGACCGGGACCGTCGGCTGTTCAGAAGTGATGGTTTCCATCCTGGGTGTTGCCGGGGAGGCAGGCGCAAGCTACCCGGCCAGGGCGATTCGGTCGCGAAAGGGTAGCGCTCAGGTCGGTAGCCGAATCGTGAAGCGGGCGCCCTGGGCGGGGAGGTTCTCCACAGCGGCGCTCCCGCCCATCGCCTCGCTTAGCTCGCGGACGATCGCCAGGCCGAGGCCGGCGCCATCGGCAGAGCCATGCTCAGTGCGGGCACGGAGGTGGAAGCGCTCGAAGGCCTGCGGGATCTCCTCGGTCGCGATTCCGGGCCCTTCGTCGCTGACCTCGATCGTGCCGGGCGAGGCGACGATCCGCACGGTCGCTCCCTCCGGGCTGACGCGGATCGCGTTGTCGAGCAGGTTGGTGATGACCTGGAGGGCGCGGCCATGGTCCGCGGTCGCCGGCGCGGGCCCGCCCTCAACCCGAACCACGACCCCACCTTCGCCGGCGCGCGGGCGCAGGCGCTCCTCGGCCTCACGAGCGACTGCCGCCAGGTCGACCGGCTCGCGGCGCACCTCCATCACCCCCTGGCGCAGGCGGGCGAGGGCGAGCAGATCGCCGACCAGTCGCTCCAGTCGCTCGGCCTCGCGACCGACGACGGCGGCAGCCTGACGCGGCTCGATCGTGCCGTCCTCGATCCCCTCGGCGTAACCGCGGATCGAGGTCAGCGGCGTGCGCAGATCATGCGAGACGGAGAGCAGAACGGCGCGCTCGGCGTCGCGGGCCAGACCGAGCTGCTCAGCCATCTCGTTGAACGAGCTCGCCAGCTGGTCGAGCTCTTCGGTGCCCTCCGGCGGCACCGGCTCGGGCCGGCGCCCGGCGGCCAGCTCTCCAGCCGCTGCCGAAAGCCGCCGCAACGGCTGAGTCAAACGACGCGCCAGCCAGGCGGCCACCGCGGCCGCGAGCAGAGCCGCGGCGCCGCCGGCGATCAGCAGGGCGGAGAGGTAGCGGCGGAAATCGTCGCCCGAGACCACGTTGGGTCGGGTGACGAGCACAACCGAGTTGCCGCTGCCGGTGCGGCGCGCGGCGTAGATCGAGTTCTGCCCTTCGATCTCGGCGGTGCCGTCGGCGCTGCCGTTCTCGCGCAGGGAGGCGACGGCCGAAGCGGGCAGCAGGCGAGCCGCTTCGCTGAGCAGGAGCAACTGCACCGGCCGTGGCGCTTCCACGGGCGTGGCGGGCGGTGCTCCCCCACCCGGCCCACTGCCAGGCGGCTCCGAGCGACCCGGCAGCGGGACCGGCGCTCCGTTGCCGATCACGCGCGGCAGCTGCGCGGCGAAGGCCGTCGCCTGGCGCTCGACGTCATGGCGGATCGTCTCCCTTACCGCGTCGCGGGTGAGGACGATGCCGAGCGCCAGCGAGGCGCCGACGGCAAGCAGGACGACGCCGAGGATCGCGATGAAGAGCCGCGCCCGCAGCGAGCGCATCAGGCGACGGCCTTGTAGCCGGCGCCGCGCACGGTCTGCAACAGCTCGGGCCGCTCCAGCTTGGCGCGCAACTGGGCGATGTGGACGTCGACCGTGCGGGTGCCGCCGGGGAACTCGCCGCCCCAGACCAGCTCGAGCAGGCGGTCGCGGCTGAGCACGATGCCCGGGTGGGAGAGCAGCGCCGCCAGCAGATCGAACTCGCGGCCGGTCAGCTCGACTACCGCGCCGCCCACAGTCACGGTCCGCGCGGCACGATCGAGCTCTATATCAGCGACCGCGAGCACCCCCTCCTCGCTGCCGTTGCCACCGCCGTCGACGCGGCGCAGGATCGCCTTCACCCGGGCGACCAGCTCGCGCGGCGAGAAGGGCTTGGTGACGTAGTCGTCAGCACCGGCTTCGAGCCCGGCGACCCGATCAACCTCGTCATCGCGGGCGCTGAGGATCAGGATCGGCACGCCGGTGCGGGCGCGCAAGCGGCGGCAGACCTCGAAACCGTCGATACCGGGCAAGCCGATGTCGAGGACGACGAGCCGCACCGAGTGGCGCGAGAGCTCCTCCATCGCCTGCTCGCCACTGGAAGCCCAGACGACGCCGAACCCGTCGCGCTTGAGGTAAGCGCGTACGAGCTCGGCGATCGCCTGCTCGTCCTCGACGACGAGGATGGCTCCCTTCATCCGCCTAGCCTCTCATCTGCGCTCCGCAAGAGGCGGCAGTTGCCCGTCGTTGCGAGCGGGTGGCAGCCCCTGTGGCGGCGCCTCTCCCTTCTTCGGCGGCACCATGATCGCCTTGGCGGCTTCGCCTTCAGGCCCGCAGACCGTCACTTCCTCGCCGGTTTCAAGGTCCGACAACGACGAGGAGCCGGGGCCCGCGAGCACCTTGGTGCTGTCATCGACGGCGATCGTCACTTCGTTGCCGTCGTTCTCCTTCAGCGTGATCGAGCTGTCGTCGACGGCGGTGATTTCGCCCTGGTCCATCCTGATCACTTCCGCCTTGCCGTTGTGCTGGACGTGGAGCTGGGCGTAGGTCAAGTCCTTGCCGCCGGGCCCGCCCAGAATCATCGGCGGACCGGGTGGCATCCGCTTGCCGCTCGGCGCCCCCGAGCCTTCTCCCTGCCCACCTTCGTTGCTGCCCTGGGCCAGCGCCACGCCGCCGACGGTCAGCGCCGCGGCCACCGCCACCAGCGCCACCGAGCGGGCGCGCTTTCGAAATGAGTCGAGCATCTTGTCCTCCTGGTCGTTGATCGAACAGGTGGATCGTCGGACCGGCAGGTATGGGGCCAGTCAACGCTCTGTAAGGGCTGTGTAAGCCCTAGGGGTCGATCAGCACGCCGGGATTGAGCATGCCGGCGGGATCGAGCTCGGCCTTGGCGGCACGAAGGGCGGCGGCGAACGGAGCGGGCCGCTGGCGGTCATACCAGGGCCGGTGATCGCGGCCGACCGCGTGGTGGTGGGTGATCGTGGCGCCGCCCTCGATCAGCGCCTCGCCCGCGGCAGCCTTGATCTCGGCCCACTGCTCGACCTCGCCACCGCGGACCGCCGGCGCCAGGACCGTGAAGTAAGGCGCCGGACCGTCGGGATAGACGTGAGTGAAGCGACAGCTGACCCGGGGGGCGCCCGGCCCCTCGGCAGGCGCGTCGCAGACCTCGGCCACCTTCGCCCGCACCGTTGCCATCGTCTCGGCGTGGAACTGCTCGAAGCGATCCCAGGTGATCGCCGTCTCGAAAGTCTCGCTAAGCACACCGCAGGCGACGAAGGTGTCGCGCAGGTAAGGCGCGAGAAGAAACGCCCCTCGCCAAGCCCCCACCGCGCCTCCGTCCTGGGCGTCGGCGGGACTCAAAGTCGACATATCCTCTGTTTTGCGTCCCGTCGGCTGGGAAGCTCGGGTGTCGCCGGGGTCTCCGCCGTAGTGGCGCGCGATTTCCAGGGCCAGGCGCATCGGTTCTTCGACTGGAAGGTCGGCGGACTCGAAGCCGAGCACCAAGAGATTGGTCTCGCCACTCCCCGCGCCCGTCGTCGCCGCCTCCAGCGCATCGAGCAGGCGACAGTTCGACGGATACAGCCCCGACTGCGAGATCTCGCGCACGGCCCGTGCCGCGGCGTAGAAGTCGTCGAACTCGACCCCGCAGGAGTTCTTGAAGCGGGGACGCGGCCGCACCCGCACCCAGGACTCGGCGATCACCCCGAGGATCCCCTCGGAGCCGATCAGCGCCCGGTCTGGCGAGGGGCCAGCCCCCGACCCCGGCAGCCGCCGGCTCTCCCAGGTCCCCCGCGGCGTGATCGCCCGCACCGACTCGACCAGGTCATCGATGTGCGTGTAGAGCGTGGCGAAGTGCCCACCCGCCCGGGTCGCGATCCAGCCCCCGAGGGTCGAGTACTCGAACGACTGCGGAAAGTGCCGCAGCGTCAGCCCGTGCTCGCGCAACTGGTCCTCCAATCCCGGCCCCAAGGCCCCCGCCTGAATCCGCGCCGCCAACGACTCCGCGTCGACTTCCAACACCCGATCCAACCGCTTCAGGTCAAGACACACCACCGGCCGCTCGCCAGTCCGCGCCTCCACCCCACCGACCACACTCGTCCCACCCCCAAACGGAACAACCGCCGCACCCTCGGCCTCGGCCCAGGAGAGCACAGTCTCGATCTCCGACTCGTCCCTAGGAAACGCCACAAGGTCAGGCGGGTTCTCGAACTCCCCCCGAAACCCACGCACCACATCTCGATAGGCCTTCCCCAACGCATGAGCAGTCCGCTCATAGTGGTCATCCGTAAACAGATCGCCGAACGCCCCCGGCACCTTCAACCGCGGCGCCCGCAGCTTCACCTCATCCAGCGGGACAGGCTCCTCAAGCTCCCCCCCGAACCCAAACCGCTCCCGGATAGCGACCGCGGCCTCCTCCAACTCAACCCTCGAGGGGATCTGGTCCTCATACCCCCAACCCCAGTGCTTGAGCCGACGCCCGGTCATCTACGCCGGCGCGTTCAGCGTGCGCTCCCGCATCCACAGGAACAGAGGGAGGCCGAAGCAGAGACCTACAAGTAGCGTCGCGGGTATGCAGAGCCACCAGCGCTTGATCCGCGCCCGCGGCCCCTCCACGGCGGCCCAGACGAAGAGGGCGAGGGCGGCGATGACCAGGTCGAGCAGCAGCTGTGTCGACGGCGTGCTGGCGGTCCAAAGCGAGAAGTAACCGCTGAGATCGAACCCCTCTTCGGCGAAGAAAATGCCGACGCAGACGTTCGGCACAACGAAGCCGATGACGGTGAGGGCCAGTAGAAGGCGTTCCTTCATACCGGTGCCTACCAGTGCACACCTTTCATCAAGTGGGCAAAGGCAACCGCCTCGGTCGAGGGCGCCTTGTCCGGCGCCTCCTCGCTCTTCCCCTTGGCCGCCTGCGACTCCGGGAACAGTTTGTAAGCCTGATTGAGAATGCGGTCGCTGACCGAGGGCGCCACGGCGTAGAGCAGCTCGCCGAAGGTGCCGAGCCGCGTAGCCACCTTCTTCGGCTGCCCCACCATCGCCTTGGCGATCATCTCCGCCGCCTCCTCCGGCGAGATCGCCGGGAACATGTCGTACATCCGCGTCGGCGCGATCATCGGCGTGCGCACCAGCGGCATGTGGATCGTCGTCAGGTGAACACCGTCGTCGACCACCTCGGAGGCGATCACGCGACTGAAGGCATCGAGTGCCGCCTTCGAGCCGACGTAGGCCGAGAAGCGCGGCGGGTTGGTCTGGGTGCCGATCGAGCTGATGTTGATGATGTGCCCCGACTTGTGGGCCCGCATCGAGGGCAGCAGGCCGAGGATCAGCCGCACCGCGCCGAGGTAGTTGAGCTGGATCGTGCGCTCGTAGTCGTGAAAGCGGTCATAAGACAGGCCGACCGAGCGGCGGATCGAGCGCCCGGCGTTGTTGACGAGGATGTCGACCCGACCGTGGTAGGTGAGCACCTCCTCGGCCATCCGCTCGACGTCCTCCATGTCGGCGAGGTCACAACGGTGGATGTGGGCGACCCCCCCGGCGGCCTCGATCTCGCGTTTGGTCTCCTCCAGCTTCTCGACCGAGCGCGCGACCAACAGCACCGTCGCGCCGGCGTCGGCGACCTTGACCGCGGTCGCCTTGCCGATCCCCGAGGAGGCACCGGTGATCAGCACCACCTTGCCGCGCACCGCAGCACTCAGGGTGCGGTCCTTGAAGAGGTCGGGGTCGAGGGTGCGCTCCCAGTAGTCCCAGACGCGGTCGGCGTAGGACTCCAGCGGCGGCACCGAGATGCCCGAGCCCTGCAGCGCGGCCTCGGCCTTGGAGGAGTCGAAGTGGGTCGGGTAGCTGAAGTAGCTGAGCACGCCGGCGGGGATGCCGAGCTGGTCCAGCCCGATCTTCGCCGCCCGCCTCGCCGGCGGGAAGAAGCGCAGGCCGGTGCGGATCAGCGAGGTGGCCGGGTCGGTTACGCCGGGATCGAGCCGCAGCCTCGCCTGCGGCGCGTCGGCGGCACGGGCGAAGAGGTTGATCATCTCGCCGGCGGTCTTCGGGTTGGGATCGGTGAGGCTGAAGGCCTGCCCGTCGAGCCCCGGCTTGTGGGCGATGTAGTCGATCGCGTCGGCGACGTAATCGACCGGGACGATGTTGATCTCGCCGCCTTCGACGCCGATCGTCGGCAGCCAGGTCGGCAGCACCCGGCGCGCCTGCTGCAGCAGCTTGAAGGCGTAATAGGGCCCGTCGACCTTGTCGATCTCGCCGCTGCGCGAGTCGCCGACGACGATCCCCGGTCGGTAGACCCGCCAGGGCCGCGAGCACTCCTCGCGCACGACCCGCTCGGACTCGTGCTTGGTGCGGAAGTAGGGATGGGTGTCGAGCTGTTCGGCCTGGTCGAACATGTCCTCGCGCCACTCGCCTTTGTAGAGGCCGGCGACGGCGATCGAGCTGATCTGGTGGAAGCAGCCCGCCTCGATCGCCCCGGCGAGTTCGACCGCGTGGCGGGTGCCCTCGACGTTGGCGATCTCCTGCGCCTCGGCGCCGGCGGTCATGTCGTAGATAGCGGCGAGGTGGAAGAAGTGGTCGACCTCGCCGCGCAGGGTCAGCAGGTCCTCCTCGGAGACCCCGAGGCCGGGCTGGGTTAGATCGCCGGCGATCGGCACGACCCGTGCCCCGTTTGGCCCGAAGGAAGTGCGCAGCTCCTCGAGGCGCCCGCGCGACCCCGCCCGCACCAGGGCGTAGACGGTGCCCTCGCGTCGCAGCAGCCGCTGCACCAGGTTGCGGCCGATGAATCCGGTGGCCCCGGTGACGAAGTAGTTCATCGCCTCAGCCTACCGCCCCCTTTTGGCTCCGCCGTTCCTTGGCGCCCATATTTCGTGCCAAGGACCGGCGGAAGCGGACGGCCCGGGTTTCATAGACTGCGAAGAAGAAATGGCGGAGACGGCGACCGTGCAGATTGCGATGCCCGAAATGGGCGAGTCGGTCACCGAGGGGATCGTGCTCGAGTGGCACGTCGCCGAGGGCGATTTCGTCAGCGAGGGCGACACGGTGGTCGAGGTTTCGACCGACAAGGTTGATGCCGAGGTGCCGGCGCCGGCGGATGGCGTCATTACGAAGCTTTTGGTGCAGGTCGACGATGAGGTTCCAGTCGGAGCGCCACTCGCTGAGATGGAGCCGGGCGGCGAGGGACCGAGCGCATCGGCCGCGGGTCCTGTCGGGGCAGGGGACCCACCACCCCCTCCGGTCGCTAAAGCGTCCTCAGGGGCGGTACCCCCTACCCCGCCACCCGCGGGCGAGGCGTCGGGTGCCGTCGCCGGGACCAATGGGAGCGATGGAGTCCGGGCGACTCCTGTGGCCCGCAGGGTTGCTGCGGCTAATGGCGTCGACCTTGGCTCGCTAAGCGGGTCGGGTCCAGGCGCCAAGGTGACCAAGGACGACGTTCTAGCGGCAGGTAATGGCGTGGGGGCGGCCGCAGCTGGGGACGAGAAAGTGCTGCGAGGACCCGCCGCCATGCTCGCGCAAGCGATGGACGAGAGCAAGGAGGTCCCGACCGCAACCTCCTTCCGGACGATTGCGGTGGACACGCTGGATGCCAAGCGGAAGGCGATCAATGGGTTGCTGAAGGAGCGAGGGATGAAGGTTTCCTTCACTCATCTTGTTGCTTGGGCGATCGTGCTGGCGGCGAAGGAGCATCCCGTGATGACTCGGGTGTTCACGCGCAAAGACGGGAAACCGGTGGCGATCGAGAACGGGCCGGTCAACCTGGGGATCGCGGTTGACGTCCAGCGCAAGGACGGGTCGCACAGCCTGATGGTGCCGGCGATCAAGGGCTCCCAGGACCTCGACTTCTCCGGCTTCCACAGCTACTACGAGGAGCTGATCACCAAGACGCGGGAGAACAAGCTCACCGCCGATGACTTCCAGGGCACCAACATCTCGCTGACCAACCCGGGCGGGATCGGCACCGTCGCCTCGGTGCCGCGGCTGCTCAACGGGCAGAGCGCGATCATCGCCACCGGGGCGATCGCCTACCCACCCGAGTGGACCCACGCGACGCCGGAGCGGCTGCGCCAGATCGGCGTCTCGAAGACGATGACGCTGACCTCGACCTACGACCACCGGGTGATCCAGGGCGCCGAGTCCGGCGCCTTCCTGCGCAGCATCGAGCTGCTGCTGCAGGGCGAAGAAGGCTTCTACGAGGGCGTCGCCAACGAGCTCGGCATCGAGACGGCGCCGATCACCTCGGCCCACCCCGCCTCGGCCTCCGCACCGCCGCTCGGCGCCCCGGCCGCCAGCAGTAGCGAGGCCGGCGTCACCGCCACCCAGCCCGACGAGGAGCTGCTGCAGGCGGTGCAGGCGGCGACCTCGCTACTCAAGGGCTACCGCACCCACGGCCACCTCGCCGCCCGCCTCGACCCGCTCGGCCGCGAGCCCAAGGGCGACCCGGCGATCCAGCCGGAGACGCTCAACCTGACTCCGGAGCTGATGTCGCGGGTGCCGGCCTCGATCCTGCGCATCGGCGTCCCCGGCGAGACCCTGCTCGAGGCGCTGCCGCGCATGCGCGAGGCCTACTGCGGCACGATCGCCTACCAGTTCGAGCACCTCTCCTCGCACCAGCAGCGCACCTGGCTGCGCGAGATGGTCGAGACCGGCGCCCACCGCGCCCCGCTCGCCACCGAGGAGAAACAGCGGCTGCTGATGCGGCTGATCGACGTCTTCCAGTTCGAGCGCTTCATCGAGAAGGCCTACCTGGGGCAGAAGATCTTCACGATCGAGGGCCTCGACGTGGTCGTGCCGATGCTCGACGAGCTGGTCACGCTCGCCCACCGCAGCGACGCCGAGGAGGTCGTCTTCGGCATGGCCCACCGTGGCCGCCTCGCCGTGCTGGCCCACAACCTGGGCCGCTCGGTCGAGTCGATCCTGGCCGAGTTCGAGGGCTCCAAGCAGATCGACCAGGTCAAGGCCGTGGCCGGCATCCCCCACGGCGGCACCGGCGACGTCAAGTATCACTACGGCCACCAGGGGGTCTACGAGACGCACGAAGGCGAGAAGATCGCCGTCCGCCTCTACCCCAACCCGAGCCACCTCGAGTTCGTCAACCCGGTGGTCGAGGGCGCGACCCGCTTGATCCAGTCCGACTTCGAGGGCTCGGCGATCGAGCACAAACCGAAGTGCGCGGTACCGGTGCTGCTGCACGGCGACGCCGCCTTCCCCGGCCAGGGCGTGGTCGCCGAGACGCTCAACCTGCAGGCTTTGGCGGGCTACACCACAGGCGGCACGATCCACATCATCCAGAACAACCAGGTGGGCTTCACCACCGACCCCGAGGACGGGCGCTCGACGCCGTACGCGGCCGACATGGCGAAGGGCTTCAACGTGCCGATCGTCCACGTCAACGCCGACGACGTCGAAGCCTGCTCCGCTGCCGTGCGGCTGGCGATGGCCTATCGCGAGCGCTGGGGCCGCGACATCGTCATCGACGTGATCGGCTACCGCCGCTACGGCCACAACGAGACCGACGAGCCCGCCTACACGCAGCCGCAGATCGCCGCCCAGATCAAGGCCCACCCGCCGGTCTCCGAGATCTACGCCAAGCAGCTGGTCGAGGAGGGCGTGCTGACCGGGGACGAGGTCGAGGCCGCCTCCAAGACCCGCCACGACGAGATGTCTGCCTCGCTCAAGGACCTCCGCCACAAGATGGAGCTGGGCGACTACGAGGACCCGACGGTGACCACGACCAGCACCGGCGAGCTCGACCGCAGCGCCAGCCCGCCGGTCGAGACCGCGGTGCCGATCGAGAAGCTGCGCGAGCTGAACGAGGCGCTGATCGAGGTGCCGGAGAGCTTCACGATCCACCGCAAGCTGCGCAAGCCGCTCGCCAAGCGACTCGACACGCTGGCCAACGGCGGCATCGAATTCGGCCACGCCGAGGCGCTGGCCTTCGCCTCGCTGCTGACCGAGGGCGTTCACATCCGCCTCACCGGCCAGGACACCGAGCGCGGCACCTTCTCCCACCGCCACCTCGTCCTGCACGACGAGAACACCGGCCTCGAGTACACGCCGATGCAGAACCTCGGCGACGCCACGGCGCCCTTCGAGCTCTACAACAGCCCGCTCTCGGAGACCGCCTGCCTCGGCTTCGAGTACGGCTACTCGGCGGCAATGCCCAACGCCTTGGTGCTCTGGGAGGCCCAGTACGGCGACTTCGCCAACGCCGGCCAGGTGATCATCGACAGCTTCATCGTCTCCGGCGAGGCCAAGTGGGGCCAGACCAGCCGCCTCACCCTGTTGCTTCCACACGGCTACGAGGGCTCCGGCCCCGAGCACTCCAGCGCCCGGATCGAGCGCTTCCTCGCCCTCGGTGCCGAGGGCAACATCCGCATCGCCAACCCGACCACGGCGGCCCAGTACTTCCACCTGCTGCGCCGCCAGGCGCTGATCCGCAAGCCGCGCCCACTGGTCGTCTTCACGCCCAAGGGCCTGCTGCGCCTCGACCGCGCCACCGCCACGCCCGAGGAACTGACCGACGGCCACTTCCACTTCATCCTCGACGATCCTAAGGCGACGGAGCGGCGCGAGAAGGTCGAGCGCCTCGTCCTCTGCACCGGCAAGGTCTACTTCGACCTCGATGGCAACGAACGTCGTGAGCCGGCGGAGAACGTCGCGATCGCCCGGGTCGAGCTGCTCTACCCCTTCGCCGACGAGCAACTGAAGGGCGTGATCGCCTCCTACCCGAACCTGAAAGAGATCGTCTGGGTCCAGGAGGAGCCGCGCAACATGGGCTGCTGGAAGGTGATGTCCCGCCGCTTCCCCAGCATCGTCCCGGAGGGCGTCAAGCTCGACTACATCGGCCGCCCGACCCGGGCCAGCACGGGAGAGGGCTACTCCGGTGCCCACGCCCGCGAGCAGGAACGCATCGTGCTTACCGCGCTTACCCCCGGCGCTTAGGTGAAATCCCCGCTGCGCAAGCCGGTGCCGGGGCCGCTCTTTCAGAAGGTGAAGGTGCTCTCCTGGATCGAGCTCGGCATCTTCAGCCTCTTGATCGTCTTCTGGCTGCTGCCGGGATTCGAAACCGAGACGATGCTGTTCGGCTGGGCTCACGGGTTGGGGTTCGTCGGGCTGTGCATCGTGATCTGGGTCGCCTGCGGCAAGCGCGAGGCGCCCTACACCCTGCTCGCCGCGACGCTGACGCCAGTCGGCCCGGTCGGCAGCGTGATCGGGATCGAGCTGATCGAACGGCGCGGCTGGGGAATTGCGGAAACCCCGCAAGGGGCTGCGGAATCGCCGTAGATCCGCTCAGGAAGCCTTGACCTGAGCGCGCGAGCAAGGTATAGGTAGAACCTGACTGTTCCTCTGAGCAGTCCCGTTTAGGGGAACGGCCGCGTCGGCATCCCTCCCTGGCTACCGACGCGCAGGTGCAGTGAGGGTCGCGCGGACCCCCCTGCCTCCCGCGGCCCTCCTGCGCCGCCTGCCTGTGATTACCGCAGGTTTCGCAGAACGGTTTGGAGAATCCCGCCATTCTGGAAGTAGCTGATCTCGTTCGGCGTGTCGAGGCGGACGGTCGCCTCGAACTCGATCGAGTCGCCTCCCTCGCGGCGCGCCGTAACGCCAACGGTCTTGGCTTCGCCGTTTTCGAGATCGCCGATGTCGAAGATCTCCTCGCCGCTCAGCCCGAGCGACTCGACGCTCTCATCGGAGGGGAACTGCAGCGGCAGCACCCCCATGCCGATCAGGTTGGAGCGGTGGATGCGCTCGAAGCTCTCGGCGACCACAGCGCGGACGCCGAGCAGCTTGGTCCCCTTGGCCGCCCAGTCGCGCGAGGAGCCGGAGCCGTACTCCTTGCCCGCCAGCACCACCAGCGGCACGCCTTCCTCCGCGTAGGCCATCGCCGCGCCGTAGATCGACGTTTCCTCACCATCCGGGAAGCGGCGGGTGAAGCCACCGGTGCGCTCGGCCAGCAGGTTGCGCAGGCGGATGTTGGCGAAGGTGCCGCGGACCATCACCTCGTGGTTGCCGCGGCGCGAGCCATAAGAATTGAAGTCGCGCGGCTCGACGCCCTGTTCGATCAGCCACTCCCCCGCCGGGCTGGACTTCTTGATCGCGCCCGCCGGCGAGATGTGGTCGGTGGTGATCGAGTCGCCGAGCAGGGCCAGCACGCGCGCTGCTTCAATCGGCTCGACGCCCGGCGCCTCCGCCGGCATCTGCTCGAAGAAGGAGGGGCGGCGCACGTAGGTGGAGTCGGGCCAGGTGTAGCGGTCGCCCTGGGGAACCTCGACCGCGCGCCAGGTCTCATCGCCCTCGAGCACCTTGCCGTAGTTCCGGGTGAACATCTCCGAGGCGATCGAGCGGCCGACCAGCTGCTTGATCTCGGCCGCGTCGGGCCAGATGTCACGCAGGTAGACCGGCTCGCCGTCGCTGCCCTCGCCCAGCGGCTCGCTGGTCAGGTCGAGGTCCATGCG
Organism: uncultured Solirubrobacterales bacterium; assembly: GCA_963732225.1. Classification (GTDB taxonomy): domain Bacteria; phylum Actinomycetota; class Thermoleophilia; order Solirubrobacterales; family 70-9; genus VRUE01. The sequence goes on along the minus strand of CAVSYR010000003.1, from coordinate 1,726 downwards.
CCCGGCCAGCGCGTAGGCAACCACCAGCGGCGGGCTGGCCAGGTAGTTGGCCTTGACGTCCTGGTTGATCCGCCCCTCGAAGTTGCGATTGCCGGAGAGCACGGCGCAGACCGCGAGGTCCTTCTCCTCGACCGCGGCCGAGATCTCCGCCGGCAGCGGGCCCGAGTTGCCGATGCAGGTGGTGCAGCCGTAGCCGACCAGGTTGAACTGCAGCCCGTCCAGGTATTTGGTCAGGTCGGCCTTGTCGAGGTAGTCGGTGACGACGGTCGAGCCCGGCGCCAGCGAGGTCTTGACCCAGGGCTTGCGGGTGAGGCCGCGTTCGATCGCGTTGCGAGCGAGCAGGCCGGCGCCGACCATGACGCTGGGATTGGAGGTGTTGGTGCAGCTGGTGATCGCGGCGATGACGACGCGGCCGTGGTCGAGCTCGAAGGTCGTGCCGTCCTCCAGCGTCACCTCGATCGCGTCCTCGCTGCCGCGCTCAGCGACGGCAACGGCGGGGTCATGGATCGCCGGGCGAGGCCGGCCGCGCTCGTCGTCGTGATCCTCGGCCGGAGGATCGGAGGCGGGGAAGGACTCGTCGTTGGCCTCGTCGATGCCGTTGCCGAGCTGCTCGCCGGCCTCGGGGTCGAACTCCTCCATCGCCTCGAGGAAGGCCTCCTTGGCGTCGGCGAGGGGCACCCGGTCCTGCGGGCGCTTGGGGCCGGCGATGCTGGGCACGACGTCGCCGAGGTCGAGGTCGAGCAGGTCGGAGAAGGTCGGGTCCGGCGCGTCGGCCTCGGCGAACATGCCCTGCTCGCGAGCGTAGGCGTCGACCAGCTCGATCGTCTCGGTCGGGCGGCCGGTGAGGTCGAGGTAGCGCAGGGTCTCGGCGTCGACTGGGAAGATCGCGCAGGTCGAGCCGAACTCCGGCGACATGTTGCCGAGCGTCGCCCGGTCGGCGAGCCCAAGGGTCGGCAGGCCGGGACCGAAGAACTCGACGAACTTGGAGACGACGCCGCGCTCGCGCAGCATCTCGGTCACGGTCAGCACCAGATCGGTCGCCGTCGCGCCCTCGGGCAGTTCGCCGCTGAGCTTGAAGCCGACCACCTGCGGCAGCAGCATCGAGATCGGTTGGCCCAGCATCGCCGCCTCGGCCTCGATCCCGCCGACGCCCCAGCCGAGCACGCCGAGGCCGTTGACCATCGTCGTGTGCGAGTCGGTGCCAACGAGCGTGTCGGGGTAGGCCTGCAAGACGCCGTCGCGCTCGCGGCTGTAGACGACCTGGGCGATGTGCTCGAGGTTGACCTGGTGGCAGATCCCGGTCGCCGGCGGCACGACGCTGAAGTTGTCGAAGGCCTCGCGGCCCCACTTGAGGAAGGAGTAGCGCTCGCGGTTGCGTTCGAACTCGCGCTCGGCATTGACGGCGAAGGCGCGGGCGTTGCCGAAAGCGTCGACCTGGACCGAGTGGTCGATCACCAGGTCGACGTCGACCAGCGGGTTGATCGCCTCCGGGTCGCCACCGATCTCGGCCATCGCGTCGCGCATCGCCGCCAGATCGACCACGGCCGGAACGCCGGTGAAGTCCTGCATCAGCACGCGGGCGGGCTGGAAGGGGATCTCGACGCTGGGCTCGGCCTCGGCGTCCCAGCCGGCAATCGCCTCGATCGCGGCAGACGTCACCGAGACGCCGTCCTCGAGCCGCAGCACGTTCTCCAGTAGGACCTTGATCGAGTAGGGCAGGCGGGCT
>CAVSYR010000002.1:0-1283106 GCA_963732225.1 uncultured Solirubrobacterales bacterium | reverse complement strand
CGCCGATGATCGGACAGCCCCTCGGCTCCTGCCCGTTGGTGTCGGCGGGGACCAGCGCTTCTGAGGTTTCAAAGAAGGCCTGATCGCCGCTTGCCGAGAGGATCCGCGAGGAGACCGAGAGGACCGAGGCCAAGGGGCCCAGGCCGGGGAAGGCGACCCGCCCGATCCGCGGCCCTTCTCCGGTTGCTTCCCCGCCGGGGTTGCAGCTCACGCAGCTGATCCCCTGCCCTACTCGGAAGCGATAGAACTCGGGCACGCCGTCGTTGGGATAGGCGGTCAGCTTTTCCCGGGAGCGGAAGAGCAGGCTCTGCCCGTCGGCGCCGATGAAGGAGGTCTTCGGGACGTAGATTGAGCTGCCGAACAGTTCGCGCGGCGTCGCCGCCCAGTTCAGCGTGTCCGAGCCGGCGCTGCCGTCTGGCGAAAGCCTCCCCACCAGGCTGATCGCCCCTTCGTGCCAAAGGTAGAGACTGCAGATGCCCGAGGCCGAATTGACCGGTCCTTTGCAGTCGCCGGGTTTGGCTTCTTCGGCGTCGTCAAGCACCCCGTTGGCGGCGAAGTAGACGTATCTGCCGTCCGCTGAGGCGCCCAGCACTCCCTGCACTTCTGCCCCGTTGCCCGTCGCGTCGGGCGTCAGGTCTTCCAATTTGCCTTTGCCGGGGCCGTAGCGGTAGAGGTCGTTGCCGGGGTTGCTCGGTGCTTCGCCGTTGTTTGCCCAGTACAGGTGGTTGGAGGCGACGGCGAGGCCGTTTGGTTTGCCTTCGAGGGGGATGAATTCCTTTTTACAACCTACAGTTGCTTTGCAGCTACCGAGTTTGGGAAAGTCGCTGATCGGGATGCTTCCGATCGCTTCTTCACCCGGGCCCTGTATCGCCCAGTAGACGTGGGAGGAGTCGACCGCGACGCCGCGGACTCCGGCTTGACCGACAAAAACAAATTCTTCTTCTCCCCCCTCCAGCGGAATACGACTGACTTCGCCGCCATTATTTGTCTCTTCGTTGGAACTGAAGTAGACGTTCGTCGCGCTCAGCGCCACCCCGTAGGCGACGAAGTTCCTAGTGCCAAAAAAGTCTTGTTTCACTTCACCTTCTTCTTCGCCTCCGATTGGCGCCCGTGCGATAGCCCGCACTCCGTTTGACCTCCCCGCATTGGCCCAGTAGATGTGTTCGGAGTTGACCGCGATCCCCTGCGGGTTGGAGGCGCCGGTGATGAATTCCGGTTTGATGTCGGTGGGGGTTGGGCCTGCGATGTTTGCCCGCCCGATCGTGCCGGTGCGGTCGATCGCCCCGAATTCATCCGAGCAGCCGGTGTTGGTCCAGTAGACGTGTTCTGCGTCGACGGCGACGTAGCGGGGGCGGCTGGGGATGTCTTCGAAGACACCGGGTTTGCCGGGGACTTGGCATTTGGTCGTGCCGGGGTCGATGAATGCGGGTTTTCTGCTGGCTGGATTGCCGTCGAGGTCCGCCCGCCCGATCGTGCCCAGGGTGGGGTCAACCCAGTAGATGTGTTCGGAGTCAACGGCGACGCCGATCGCTTTCTGGGGGGTGATGAAGTCCGGTTTTTCGATCGTGCCCCCAGATAGGTCATCGCGTTCGATCTGGGCCGGCGGCTGTTCGGGGCCGGTGTTGGCGTCGTTGGTCAGCTTCTCCGGCGAGGTGAAGAAGACTTCTTTGCCGTCGGCGCTGGCGGCCTGGAAGGCGGCCGGCTGGGAGCCGGCTGAGTCAGTGCCGTTTATGCCATCGCCGTTGGTCTTCTGGGAGAAGGAGACGTGGACCGTGCAGGCTTTGGCGGGGTCAGCGCATTCCTCTTCGCCTTTGCCGTTTGTCGTGAAGGCGCTCTGTTCTTGGGTCGGGTTGATCCGTCGGTAGAGCTGGCCGGTGCCGGCTTCGGTGAAGTAGACCGAGCCGTCAGCGGCTATCGCGTGCTCATCGCGTAGGTAGAAGCCGCGGAAGGAGCCGCCGAGGCGAAGTCTCTGGGCGGTGATGCCCTGGGTCCATTCATAAGGACCACCGAAGGTCCCCCTGGGGGGTGAGGTTTTGTCGTTGTAGATGCCGGCCAGGTGAAGTGTTTTGGTGTCGCGGTCCCAGGCGTAGAGGTTGGTCACGCCCTCGATCGCCTCGGGCGTCAGTTTGGAGCGCGATTCGAAGAGCACGACCGAGCCGTCTTTGCTCTGGCCGGCGTAGAAGTATTCGGCTTTGGTCACGTAGGGGGTGATCTGCTCCGGTTCCCCGCCAGAGGTTGACTGCACGATCAGGGCGTTGACCTTGGTCGCTTCCAGGCGCGAGACCTGGGAGAAGATTTCGGTGTAGTCGGGGGACCAGCCGATCACCTGGGCGCGCTCTCCCGCGGAGGGGGGCGGCAGGAGCCCTTGGGTGGACCAGTTGCTGGCGCCCCTCGAGGCGAGGTAGGTGGGGAATTCTTGGGCGCCTTTGCCACCAGGGATGCCGAAGGTCGAGGCGAAGGTGATGCCACCGCCCGATTCGGCGGCTTTGACCGTCGGCACGTCGCCCATCAGGTCGCCGCCGTCCTTGTTGGTCGGCGAGGCCTGCTCATAGGCACGGCCGTCGGGCAGGCCCGAGAATTCAGCAGAGCGGGTGGCGAAGACGCGATCGCCGCTGCTCACTTCTGCTTCGCCGCTGTGTTTGATGACGACGCGGAAGTGATAGAGCGTCAGGGGGCTGAGCCCTTCGATGAAGGCTTCCTTGACTTTTGCGGAGCCCGAGGGGACCGAGCCCTGGCCGACGACGATGCAGGTCGAGGTGGCGCAGTCTTCGGCGCCGAATTCGAAGCGATAGGTGGTCGCTAGCCCTTTCGGATCGATTTCGGCCCTAAGGCTGGCGGAAGTGCCTGTCACCGCAAAGGCGCCTACCCCTTTGAGCGTCGGCGCTGCCGCGGCTGCGCTTTGGGCTGCCAGCCCAAAGACGAAGAGCGCCGCCAGGGCGCATGTCGCAAGCCGACTCCCTTTTCCCCCTGTGCCCTGCATTCCCACCTCCGTGCTGCTTCGTTTCGTTCTTTCTCCCTGGCACCACCTTGGCCCAGGCCGCCTGTTTGGGCGGCCTGGGCTGGTGGTCATCGCGCGCTATGGCGATTTGGTGCTCGTTACGTTTACTGGTTAGGCGGGGTCACCACCCCAATGCAGACCTTTATGTTCATTGATGAGGAAGGCCCATGCACTACCTAAGATGGTCGCTTTATGTTCTTCGGTTTTACTGATTGCGAATAGTTCAGTTAAGATAGTTGACACTTCGGTTAAGTGTTTAAGCACGTGTTTTAAGAGGCCTTTGCCTTTTTCTACGCAATCCTGAAGGAATGCTTTCCCGAGAATATTGACTTTCGTACCGATCGCGCATTCTGCGCCGCTTTCGATCGTCGCGAAGATTTCACCTTCATCCGGTAAAATCTGCACAAGCTCATCTAGAGTTCCGTCAGCTAATTTATGTAAGACGATTAAGCCGTGGCCGAGTCTAGTTAAAATTACTCCCGTTGTTCCTTCGAATTTTGGTTCACACGGAGCAGATTTCGCACCGTTCAGCAGGGTGATGCAGCCGGTAAACTTAATTCTAGAGTTTTTGACAGTTCCTTCTTTTTCGCCAATCGATCCATTCGCGAGAAGCTTCGCTTTAATCGCTTCGAGATTTTCGCATTCGTATAAGACAGTGATGCCGGCGATTTTCGTATGCAGCACCGGTTTAGTATCTTTTTCGAGTTGTACGTCCGCTGCTAAGAATTTAATTAATTCTACTTCCGTGGCATTTATTAATTTGGCGAGTAACCACTGAGCACCGACTTCTGCTTGCGCCGCAGCGGCACTGAAAGCCAAGACGCCGAAGACCACGGCGCAGAGACCCATCAGTCCGAATCTTGATCGAATCATTCCTCGAATCCTCTCACTAAGTTACGGTTTTGTCTTCTAGACTAAGGGTAGGAAACACATTTCTCCTGCCCGAGGGAGACTCTCGCACGCAGATGAAGGAAATCAAGGTAAAACTCAACACAGTTTTCTATCTGCCCGGTAACTCCCAGTTTTGCTCAGCGACTGGTCCAGATTAATAGAAAACACAAAATATGCTTCTGGGTACGATAGCGGTTTTCATCTATCCGTGCAAGGGCAATGTGCCAAGCCAGGATCAGCGGCCTGGTGCCGAGAAGCGCTGGCACCCCGACGATCCGCGTGCCGGCTTTTGGGTCGCCGATGAACTGGTCAAGCGCGCCACCCGCCCTACCGGCCCAACCTGCTGCGAGCCGCGACATCATTTTACCTGCGCGTAAGTGGGAGGGGTGAGGCTACCTGCCGTGATCTAAAGGCGGCTTCAGCCCCCGAATCTGGCGTGGATCGCCGCCAGCCCGAGGTGAGGTCTGATTCATCACTTCGACCAAGGTCGCAATACGTCTCGCTTGCCTTCGGCCAGAGTGCCCGCGGCGCCAGCATAGCTGTCTCAATGGGCTCCAGGGGCGATTGCTTCGATAACGCCGTGCCGAGTTGTCTGCTTCGCCACACCGAAGAAGCACTCGTCCGCCGCCGCCCCTGACCCAACCGGCACGAACTGCAAAGCGCCGTCCTCGACTACGTTGAGGCCTTCTACAACCGTGAGAGCAGACACTCCACGCTCGGGCATCTCTCTCAAGGAGTTCGAGATGATCTCCCTCAACAAAGAGTCGCGGGCTTCCGCAATATGTGGCTGGCCCTTTTCGGGTCGATTTCGGCCGTAGGCCAACAGAGGCTTCGGTCACCGAGAAGGCGCCGACATCTTTGAGCTTAGGTTCTGCCGCAGCCGCACTTTAGGCCAACAGCCCAAGATGAAGAGTGCCGCGAGGAGTCGGCTTGCGATATGCCCCCCTGCATTCCCCACCTCCCTGCTTACTCGCCATTTCTCCCCGGCCCCACCTAGCCCGGGCCGCCTGTATTTGGCGGCCCGGGCTGATGGTCATCGCGCTATGGCGATTAGTGCTCATTCATGCTCGCTGCTTAGGCGGGATCACCACCCCAATGCAGGCCTTTATGTTCACCAATAAGGAAGCCCCACCAGGAACCTAAAATGGTCGCTTTGTGTTCTTCGGTTTTACTGATTACAAATAGTTCAGTTAAAATTGTCGATACTTCAAATAAATGTTTGAGCACATGTTTTAAGAGGCCTTTACCTTTTTCTACGCAATCTTGAAGGAACAGTTTCCCGAGAATGTTGACTTTCGCTCCGATCGCGCATTCTGCGCCGCTTTCAAACGTCGCCAAGATTTCACCTTCATCTGGTAAAACCTGCACAAGCTCATCTTTAGTTCCGTCAGCTAATTTATGTAAGACGATTAAGCCGTGGCCGGGTTTGGTTAAAATTACTCCCGTTGTTCCTTCGAATTTTGGTTCACACGGAGCAGATTTCGCACCGTTCAGCAGGGTGATGCAGCCGGTAAACTTAATTCTAGAGTTTTTGACAGTTCCTTCTTTTTCGCCAATCGATCCATTCGCGAGAAGTTTTGCATTAGTCGCTTCGAGATTTTCGCATTCGTATAAGACAGTGATGCCGGCGATTTTAGTATGTAGCACCGGTTTAGTATCTTTTTCAAGTTGAACAAATGCTGGTAAGGGTTTAATTAATTCCACTTCGGTGGCATTAATTAATTTGGCGAATAACCACTGTGCACCGACTTCTGCCTGCGCGGCGGTGGCGCTGAAAGCCAGCACGCCGAAGACCACAGCGCAAAGACTCAGCAGTCCGAATCTTGATCGAATCATTCCTCGAATTCCTCTCACTAGTTACGGTTTCGTCTTCTAGACTGTGGACAGAGAAACGTATCTCTTGTCCGTACGAGACTTTCGCACGCAGATGAAGGAAATCAAGGTAAAAGTCGAAGCGACTTTCTATCTGTCTTTGCTCACGCTTCAAATATTGATCAGAGGCGAAGAAAATTAGAAAATTAGATATTTGATTGACTTAATAGTCATTAGATACAAAGGATAAGGTTCCCTAGGCTCCTACTTAATCGTTATCGCAATATCGCCCACACTACGGCTAAGCGCTTTGCTCAGTTCGTATCCCCGAAATAGCCGCTGGCGCTCCAACGAATGGACTTAGAACCAAATAGCTCAAGGTGGCGGAGATGGGACTGTGCAAGCGCCGGTTCGAGATTGTGTAATTACTGAACAAGGACCAAGTCGCTGCGATCGATGCCTCGGCGAGCAGAGGGGCTACTAAATCAGAGCGGGGAGCAGCGTTGCTGAACAGCTCGACTACCGCACCGATCAGGCGCTGTCGCGAGCGGGCACCATCGGAGCCGGGTGGAAAGTCATTAGCAAGACACACTCGAGCCAGAAAGGGGTCGCTGGCGACGTGATCGCAGAGCGCGGTGATTGCTCGATAGACGCCGCCGATCCAATTACGGGCGGCGGCCTGTGCACGAACGGCTTGTACCATCGCCTTTCCGGCGTGCCGCTCTAGCGCAGCAATGTAGCAATCTTCAAGATCGTCAAAGGAGGATTCGAATTTTCTACGTGAGACGCGCGCGGCGGAGCGCACGCGCGCGGCGGTCAGGTAGGCGTAGCTATGTGTGGCCGCCAACTCCGCTACGGCAGTGAGAATTAGGGTGCGGTCGCTGGCGGCGCCCCCATTACCGTCATCCATCAAGAAGCTTGCTGGGAGCGGTTCGAGCATCGTATCGCGCCAGAGGGACCCGCGATCGAGCTCGGCTAGCTCCCAGGCGATCTCTCCGGGAAGACAAAGGGCCCACTCCAACAGCTCCTCGCGTGCCGCCCACAAGTCAGGCAGTTCTCCGGCGAGTAGGCGGCGTCGGGAGACAGCGACTATGCCGGCGACCATCCCCTCGACGACCAGTGGAGGCACCTTTATCCCTCCAGGCGTACGAGCGAGGCATTCGGCCAACATGCTCCCGAAGACTCGCTCTGCTTGTCGAGCCTTCCCTAAAGGGATGTCTCCGGCCTCATAGACCTCGACAAGCGCCAGCCGGGCCACATTAGGTTTCCGCTCGAGACCTCGGAAGAACTCTTCCAAAACCAGTCGAGAGCGCTTGCGCCAGTCGGACTCTCCTTCCTGCGCGGCAACGATGCGGCGGCCAGTACGACGGGAGATCAGGTCGTAGGTCTGAAGGAAGCAGTCCTCTTTGCTGCCGAAGTGCTCGTAGAAGGCGCGGGTCGAGACTCCGGCGCTACGGACGACGTTGCGCACCTTGAGGTTCTCGTATCCATGGTCGGCGACGAGCTGGATCGTGGCGTCGTGGATGCGGGCTAACTGGTGAGCCTCGACCTGTGGGGCGGCAAGACCCGGACCTGGCGAGAGCTTGCGGCGTGAGGGAGGTGCCTTATCGGTTCCGTTCCTGCTTGCGTCCAGAGCGCTGTTACCCACGAATACCTCTCCCCATCTGTGAGCCTCTCAATGGCCAGCATCCCCGCCTCGGACGAGATCGAAAGGGATGTTTTCTAACTGGTAGCCAAAACAGAATGTAAGTCGTACCAAATTAAAACTCTATTTTCAAATGTGGTTTTCCCGCAGATTTGGCTACAAGCTGTCATGTCAGCTATAGCGGTCCCAGCGTCTCAAAGCCGGCTCCGGATCAACTAGCCGCCCATGAACGTGGATCTCGAAGTGCAGGTGGCAGCCGACCGTGATCGCGTTGCCGGTCTCCCCCACCGCGCCGACTCGCTCGCCCGTGTAGACGCGCTCGCCGCGGTGGACCAGGGCGGTTCTGGGCATGTGGGCGTAGAAGTAGGAGCGGTCCTCGCCTTCGCCGTGGATCAAGAGATAGTTGCCGTAGAGGATCGGGTCATAGCCGCTCCGCAGCACCTTGCCATTTCGCACCGCGACCAGCGGCGTGTTGCAGGCGGCGACGATGTCAAAGCCCTCGTGGGTGCGCCCGCCGCTGCGTGGGGCGCCGAATTCGCCGATCGGGCCGCGGCTGCCGTGGGGGCCCTGGACCGGGAAGACGTGGCCGTAGTAGGTGGCGCCGCCGTCAGGGGAAGCGAGGAGGTCGGCGGATGCCGGTGCGGCAATGGCCGCGAGGAGGAGAAGCGCTAGAGCGGTTAGGCGCTTCAGTGGTGTTCGATGACGCGGTCGACGAGGTTGTACTCCTTCGCCTCCTCCGCGCTCATGAAGTAGTCGCGCTCGGTGTCTTTGGCGACCTTGTCGAACTCCTGGCCGGTGTGCTTGGCGAGGATCTCGTCGAGGCGGCGGCGCACGTCGATGATCTCTTTGGCGTGGATCTCGATGTCGGTGGCCTGACCCTGGAAGCTCGAGGAAACCTGGTGGATGAGAATCTTGGAGTTAGGAAGCGACATGCGCTTGCCGGCAGCACCGCCCGCCAGGAGCAGCGCGCCCATGCTCATCGCGATGCCGACGCAGATCGTCTGCACGTCGGGCTTGATGAACTGCATCGTGTCGTAGATCGCCAGGCCGGCGTAGACCGAGCCGCCGGGCGAGTTGACGTAGAGGCTGATGTCCTTGTCGGGGTCCTCGCTCTCGAGGTGCAGGAGCTGGGCGACGATCAGGTTGGCGATGTCCTCGGTGACCGGGGTGCCGAGGAGCGACCACCGTGGGCGCCGGGATTCCCGGCGCCCACGGTTTGCGATCTAGCTATTGATCCTTACGGGTTTTCTGTGTTGTTTTTCCTCACCGCCGCCGCAGAGGCGACAAAAATCGTGTTTTTGAGGATCGCCGTGTTCTTGCCGGCAACTGCGGGGAGGCCGGCTGAGGAGTTGACGATCGGGTTGAGTATGAGTTCGACCAGGAACCCACCGCAGCCGGTCGCTCCTGGGGCAGCCCAGGCATTGTCTACGAGCGAGGCGCCTTTGGCTTCCAGGATTCGGCCTTCCTCGAGGAATTCAATTTCCCCGGCGGTGCCTTTAATTGCTTTATTGGGCAACGGTGGGGAAGTCGTGCCGGTGGTCAGGTTCCAGATGATCGGCGAAGAGCTCGAGCCGACGTAGCATTCGCTGCCCAGGAAGGGGTTTTCGAGGTGTATCTTGATCGGCAGTTTCAGAGCCGCTCCTTCTTCGCCTGCCAGATTGTTTTCGCTGACCTGGATCTCGCTGGCGGGCCTAGCCAGCTCGAGGGTCGAGTTGAGGCCGGTGAGGCCGTTTTCGAAGGTCCATTCGCAAGAAGTCCGCAAAATGAAGTTGCTGATTTCTTTACAGTTAACGAGCCCCGCCAGGCCACCCGGGACGGGCTGAGGTGCTTTGGAGAGCGTGATGCCATTGCTGGCTCCATAGAATTTGGAGAAGCCTGATTCTTCGATTTGGCCGTAGCCGCCCTGCAGCACAGCGGGGTTGACGATCGGCACTTTCTTGCTGCCGAGGACGACTTCGCCGCCGATGGTGGTCGAGTAAATACATTTCTTTACTTCGAGATTCGCGTATGGACACTGCGCGAATTTGGTGTAATTACCGGTCAATTTCGCCGAAGCGCTGCCGGCAAAAGCCAGCGCGGCGAGGGCGACCAGGGCCAGTGCGATGGCTCCTACCCTCGTTGGATTATGGTGCTTATTCATGTTTCCTCTCGATGGATGTCGAATTTGAGTTGACAGGAAGAAGATTTCGTTTCCACTCAGCCGCGGAGATATACGGTGGGCAAAAGTCCGACGTCGCCCGAGACCTGAAGTACTTCTTTGCGCAGGGCGCTGGGGTCAAACCCCCGTCCAGGCGAGAGCTGGCGAGGCAGGGCATAGAGCGCGAACATGTAGGTTTCGCCGGCGCCGGAAGGGCAGATCGAGTAGCCAACCTTGTCGAAGCTGTTCTGGCCGGTGACCGCCTCCTTGGGAAGGACACCCGCTTCAATACCCGTGAGGCTAGGGTGCAGTCCCGCTACCGCCCAGTCGAAGAAGAGCTTTTCTGCAACCGGCTGCACGTTCATCGCAAAGAGCACCAGTTCGGCGGTGCCTTTGGGCGCCGCCGCCCAGTGCAGGGCGGGCCAGCTGTCCTCGCCGTCGCAGGTATAGGTGGTAGGCAGCACTGCCACCGAGCCCGGTTCCGGATTCAGGACGGGGCTTTCAAGGCTCATGCTCGCCACGGTGGCGTGAGCGAGCTGGGCGGGAGTAGGTTCAGGCTCCTTGGGTCCCTTCGGGGCGGCGACCCGGCGCCCGCTCTTGCTCCTCTGGGCCGTGGACCCCTCACCATCCTCCCCGGGGCCAGCGGGCTTGCTCGCGGTCGCGTCCTTCTTGCTCGAGCCCGACGAGACTTCCCCGCCAGGAGAGGTGGGCTCGGTGGCGGCTCCCGCAGGTGCCTTGGCAGACGTGCTCGGTGTCTTTGCGTCTGAATTTCCCCCGCAGCCCGAGAAAACGAGGGAGACCGCCGTCGCGAGCGCCAGCACAGAACCGGCGCTCGCGACTTTGGCGAGCAACACTAGGAGGCCGTCATGGCCTGTTCGCGATGCCATTCGAACGCTTCCGTCGGGAAAACGCCGTTCCATGCGATTTTCTGACTGAGCGCTTTCAGTTCGGTTTTGGAGGCACTCAGGGTGCTGGAATTGAAGGTGGCGGTTTCAGTGGTGTTGTCAATCGAGCCGCCCGCCGAGCCGGTAACCGTGACCAGAGTTTCCCCCAACACGCATTCTTCGCCCCCGTAGAGAATCGCCACTTTGACCCCTTCGATGATGATGTAGGGGACGGTGCCGACCGTTGCCAGGTGCGATGCCCAAGGCAGTTTTTCGGCGCCGATCGAGGCGACTGTGCACGCTTTACTGTTGGTGCTGCAGTTGTAGAGGGGCAGTTCCGTGACTTCCCCTTTGCCGGTCCCAGCGCTGTTTGAGATCGACAGTTTGTAGAGGAAATTTTCGCATTTGGTAGTTAGACCCGGAATCGTCATCGAGCTTTCGATGGCCGCCCCGACGACTGTTTCTTTGCCGGTCAATTCGGTGCTGTTGAACCTCCAGGCCGGACTGGCGCCTGCGGCGCTCACAAACACTGCGCTGATCACCAAGGCCGCGAGTGCGGCACCCAGGAAGATGCTCTTTATCGCTCTGTGATTCATCGTCTCATCTCCTTTCGTGGTGATCGGCTAGGGGTTTTCTTCATTATTTTTTTTCACCGCTGCAGCGGCGCCGACGAAGATCGTGTTGTTGAGGATCGCCGTGTTGTGGCCAGCAGTGGTGGTGCCGAGCTGACCGTTGATGATCGGGTTGACGAGAAAGCCGAGGATGCCTCCGCAACCGCTCGCACCCGGCGCCGACCATGCGTTGTCGACGAGTTTGGCGCCTTTGGCTTCCAGGATCCGGCCTTCCTCGAGGAATTCGATTTCCCCGGCGGTGCCTTTGATCGATTTGTTGGGCAACGGTGGGGTTGTTTCCCCAGTCGTCAATTCCCAAATGATCGGAGAGCTAGAAGAGCCTACGAAGCATGATTTCCCCAGGAACGGATTTTCCAGGTGCAGCATTACCGGCAGTTTCAGTGCCGCGCCAAGTTCTCCGGCGAGGTTGTTTTCACTGACCCGTATTTCACTAGCCGGCTTGGCCAGTTCGAGGGTAGATGTGAGCCCAGTCAGTTTATTTTCAAAAAAGAATTTGATCAGGGCTTTGACCAATGGCGGCGATGATGCTTCGGGCACGATGCCAACGAGACCGCCTGGAACATTCTGAGACGCTTTTGAAAGCGTTATCCCGTTGCTCGCCGCGTAGAATTTGGAGAAACCGGTTTCTTCGATTTTTCCGTAGCCGCCTTGCAGCACAACCGCTTTTTCGATCGGCACCGTCTTTTTGCCGAGAACGACTTCGCCACTGTTGGTGGTCGAGTAAATACATTTCTTTACTTCGGTATTCGCGAACGGGCACTGGGCAAATTTCGTGTAGTTGCCAACGAGTTTGGCTGAAGCTCCCCCGGCCAAACTGAGGGCGGCAAGCGCGACGACAAACAGTGCCGTGCACACCACCCTCGCTCTTTGCTTTTGCATGAGTTCCTATCTCCTGTCTTTTGCTCGATGGACTGGGATATCTGCTTCGCTCAGAAGCTCTTTGTTGAAGAGAGCTCAGCGGCGGGCACGGCTATCGCGCTTTGTCTTCTTCTTGCCCTTGCACTCGGCCTTCATCAGCGGCTTGGTGTCATGGGTCTTGCCGTTTTGGCCGTTCAATTCAAGTGTGGCGCGGTGAGTGCCCTTGCAGATATGGGTCGAGTTCTGGAAAAGGCCCCTCTTGGCGCCCCGCAGGGTGACGATGGCCTTGCTCAGGGGCGCGTCGGGGACCGTTTCGATCGTGGTGCGAAGGCCACCATTGATGGAGTCGATACGACCCACCACGTCGATCTCTATTGGCTGGCTCGGCGGCCCGCGCAGGGCCAGGACAGCGTCGGGCAGCTTGTGCACCGAAGAACGTAGGTAGACCGGCCCTTCGAGTGGATAGTCCAACAGCGGCGTGACCGCCTTGACGTGGCCATAGACAGAGCCGGTCGGACACTGGCTTGCAGCGAACTGGACGCGGGTGCAAATTGTGCGGAAATGACCCTGATCGATGAACTCCGAGCGCGGCAGCGAGAGGACGATGCGCTTGGTGTTGGCTTCGCCCGGCTTGGCGGTGAAGATGGTGCGGAAACGCGGATGGCCGCCGCGGTGGACCGGGCCGAAGAGCCGGGCGTTCAGCTTCGGCTTATAGGGGAGGGATTTGCAGCCGCCCATTTGGAAGCGCTCTGAGAGAGACGCGGCGGCGCCCAGCAACGAGACGGCCACGCCAGTGGCGCTCTTTTCATTGCAGGAGGTCGGGTTGAGGGTGAACCTCGGGCGCGCCACCTTCATCGCAACCGAACGGACGTCGAGCGGGATCCCGTCGAGGATGCTTGGAAGCGCATCGGAGACGATATGAGCTTGAGCGGTGGTCGGGTCGAGGTAGATAGCGACGCGCACCACCACCACCCCTAGATCGAAGGGGCCTGCCACGGCAGGGGTGATGACCGCCAAGGAGAGCGGGGCGCCCTTGTAGGGGCCGGCTAGATAAGCGTGGCCCTGGGCGTAGTAGGGGGTCGGCCCAGCACCCGCACCGACGTCAACCACCCCCACTTCCGAAGCCGCCGGGCAGCTGGGGATAGCCTGCTCGAGAGCGCCCGCGTTGGGACGTTCGCGCGCCTTTGCCTGTTCGAGGGCGCCTTGCGAGCACTGGGTGGTGCCGGCGAGGCGAGCTGAGAGGCCGCTTGGCAGGGTGAGGTCGATCCTTCCGAGGCGCTGGGAACCGTCTTGACGGCTCAGCCTGAAGAGGAGCCGACTGTAGGCACCGGCCTGGGGCGGCGTGGTGCCCAAGCTGAAGGTGGGTGAGTTGGGCAGCTGACCCTCGGTGGTTGGACAAGGGCCACCAATGGGCGTGGCGGCGGGGGTGAAGGAGTCACCGAGATACGCATCGGGGGCCTCGGGGGAGCTCCAGGGGGTGAGCGTCGCCGCGGTGTCCTGCGGAGTGCAGGTCGGAGGGGTGATCAGTGGGCCCCTCGCCCCCTCGAAGAGGTGCACGCGCACGTCTTCGAGCGGCAACTCGGGGCTTTCGAGGAAGCGGGTGGTGATCTGCCCTGTTGTGGGGTCAAGTTCACCCTCACCGGCGAGCTTGGCGCTGATTCCCGTCGTTGGATCTTCAACCACGAGGTAGACGGCAACCAGGGAGCCGAAGGGGTTCTGGAAGGGCTTGGCGATGTAGATCGAGCCGTGTAGCGGCGTGGGAAATGGGTTACCGCTTTCGGGATCGCGCAGGACCCGATGTTCGGCATCGCGCTCGACCAGCAGCGGCGTGGCGACTTCGACCGTGCCGATCTTGGCTGCCCCGGGACAGCTCTGCGGCGCTTTGGTGAAGTGCGCAGGGGATTGGCCGAGCGGGGTTGTGAGACCGATCTGGCCGGGGTCGCATGCAGCGAGGCCACCGGCCTGAGAGGGATTGACAGCCATCCCCGTGGGGAAGGTGATCAGGGCGTCTTTGAGTGCGGCCCGCGAGCGGCCGGCGAGGTCCATTTCCTGGGGCTGACGCAGATCGAAGTCAAGACCCGAGGGCGAATCGGTGAGGTTCGTGGTGGGACGCGATTCGATCCGCGCTTCGGGGTCAAATTGGACTCCCTGGCAGTCGCCGATCGAAACCGGGTTACCGGCAAGGTCGGCGCTTTCATAGCGCGCTTCATGCTCGGGGCCCGGTTCCTCCCAGCTGTCGGCGAGAGCCCGGAAGGTGAGCGGGGAGCCCGAACAGTCACCGGGAACCGTGAGGAAGGCGGTTTTCTGCTGTTCGATCGTGCAGGGTTCCGTGCCGCCTTTCCCATCGGGCCTGAAGCCGAGCCTTTCGCAAGCGCCGCGAATCAGCGCGTGATCATCGCTCGAGGGGTCCCCCCAAATCTGTGCTTGCACGTTGAAGATGGGGTTGGCGCCAAGCGCCAGCACGTCATGGCTGGTGCTGGTGATGCCGTAGTCACTTTCGCTGCGAACTTCTCCCAGTAGGTGGATGAAGATGCCGATGCCGGCGGCGTTGGTGCCGAAGACCGCCGGGGAGCCCGGCGTGGGGACCATGCTGTAGAGGTTGCTGGTGCCGATCACCGCCCCCCCCACGCCACCGATTAGCGTAGTCAGCTCGACCGTGCCGACCTGGGAGGCTTCCGGGCAAGCTTCGCTGGTCAGCTCGACCTCCGTGCAGAGCACCGGCGTCGCCGCGGGATCGCCGATCAGCCCTCGCGGCAGCTCGACGGAGATGTCGCGAGGGTGACCGGAGCCGGTTAGCCCGTCGCCGGGATTCTCACTGGGAAAGCCAAAGTCGACGGTGAGCTGGTAGGGGTGTGAGCCAGACGCGGTGGTGGCGGAGCCGTCTTCATCAGAGAGCGGAGCGCCGAAGCCGGGAAGAAAGCCGAAGGGGACAGGGTCGGGGCCGATTGAGGTCTGGGCCTCTTCGCCGACTTCCTGAGCCGCCCCCCCGCCCCTCACACTCGCCTGGGTGAGAACCGTGCCCTGTGCCGCGGCGGGCGATACTTTGACCTTAATCAGGGCGGTGAACAGGCGCCCGGAATGGATCAGGTCGCTCGTGGTGCAGGTGATCACCGGCGCGTTGACTTCGCAGTCCGCTTCGGGGCTCGCGTCGGGGTCGCTACCGGAGTATTTGGCCGAGAACGGCGTGAACTGAGGCGGCAGGGTGGCTTTCAGCGTCACCGCTTCGCCGCTGGTGACGCCGGCGCCAACATTGGTGGCGACCAAATAAAGTTCACCTTCACCGCCGGGCGTGAAGTTGGCGGGCATTGAGGTGGTAGTGAGCTTCCAGCCCGGAGCCGTCGCAGCGTGGACTCCGGTCGGCGCGAGCGTCCCTAGCAAGAGGGCCAGGAAAATCGCAAACGTTGCCTTGTGACGGCTCATCTTGTGCCCCTCCCCTTGGCCTTGGCTCGGTGCTGCTTTTGCTTCTTGTGAGCCTTCTTTTTGTGCCCTTTCTTTTTGTGAGCGCGTTTTGGCTTGGGGTCGGCAGGGCCCTGAAAGCCGGTGCTCGCCGGCGATTCGACCGCCGGAGCCTGGCTCGCTGGCCCGTGGCAGGCTTCGGCTCCTTCGCAAGGCGGCGGCGGCGAAGGGGGATTCTGAGTAGCGATTCCGCCGCCCGCCCGCACGTCATAGACATCGAGCAGTTCGTCTTCGTCTTGGCCGACCAACCCTTCACGGGTGAAGATGAAGGCGTCATCGCCGGATTCAGAGGCATCACCGAAAAAGGAGGGGTAGGTGCTCTTGCCACTCGAGAGCAAGTACAGGCAGCCTCCGTTGGCGGGGCTATATGCGGGGGAGGTTTTGGAGCAGCTGCCCGCGTCCGGTGCCTCCCACTCATAGGCGTCCAGGCAGGCGGGGAAACCCTGTCCCCCGGCGCCAACCGCGGGGCAGCCTTCCCGCCCGTTTCGATCGGCAGGCACCAGCGCCTGCGTCGTCTCGAAGAAGATCCGCCGACCTTCGTCGGTGAGATTACGAGTGAAAGTAGCCGCCGGCGGCGAAGGGATTGCGGTCGAGGGATTGATCAACCCGCCGAGGAAGTTGGCACCCCCCACCGGCGCCGCCCCGGTTGGGTCGCAGGTCACGCAGACCAGCGGTTCCGCCGCGTCCACCCGGTAGAGGTAGAACTCGGGGTGGCCCTGGTTGTCGTAGTTTCCGAGTTGGCTCTGGGAGCGAAACAGTAGCGCCTGTCCATCGCCGCTCACCCGCGCCGTCTTGCTGTAGTAGGGCTCGCCGGGGAAGACTCCCGAGGCCGTCCCCACCCAGTTGCTCGCATCCGATTGCAGGCCTCCCCCGCTCACGTCAAGCCGAGCGATAAAGCTCGCTTGCCCCGCGTGGTAAAGGTAGAGGTTGCACGCTCCACTCAATCCGGTAAAGCTCTCCCCCGCGCATTCGCCATGGGTGGTCGCGCCAGAGCCCGGCAGCATCCCGTTGGCGGCAAAGTAGATGTAGGAGCCATCGGCGGACATTCCCAGCACGCCCTTTACTTCCGCCCCATTTTCCTCACCGGGATCAGAGATGAGATCGCTGAGGGCGCCGCTTTTGGCGTCGAATTCGTAGAGATCGTTACCGGGGTTCTGTGGGATAACCGGCACGCTTGACCAGTAGATGTGGCTGGCGTTCACCGCCACTCCGTGCGGGGCGCCGACGCCCGTGAGGAAGGCTTCTTCGCGCGGTTCTTCGTAGTGGGGTCCCGAGCGCCCGATCGTGCCGTTGGCGGGCTCTGCCCAATAAAGGTGATTTGCGTCGAGGGCGAGGCCGGTGGCTTCGGCTTGGATTTCGATCGATATTGGAGGATCGGCATGGCTGCCGTCCAGGTTCACCCGTTCTATCTTGTGTACATCTGATTCTTCCTGGCTATAGACGACCTGCGTCGCGTCGACCGCGATCGCTCTGGGGAAGGAGCAGGTGCAAAGTTCGACGAAATTCTCTTCCACACCACCGCCGTCGATTTTGGCCCGCCCGATGCTGTGGCTTTCCTGGTTGGTCCAGTAGACGTGTTCGCTGTCGACGGCGACGCCCTGAGGGTTGGCGGTATCGGCGATAAAGGAGGGTTTGACTTCGCCGCCATTGATGTCGGCGCGACCGATGCTCCCCGCCAGGTCGGCCCAGTAGATGTGTGCGCCATCGACGGCGACAGCAACGGGGTTGATGCCAGCGATGAATTCTTTTTCGACTTCTTTGCCCTCGAGGTTGGAGCGCTCGATTGCGCCTGTTTTGGAGTCCGCCCAGTAGAGATGGGCGCCATCGAGGGCGATGCCGTCGCCGCGAGTGGCGGGAATTAGTTCTTCTTCGATTTCTTTGCCTTCGAGATTGGAGCGCTCGATCGCCGGCGGCGGTGGCACTTCGCGTTCGGGGCCGGTCGTGGCGTCATCGGTCAGCTTCTCGGGGCTGGTGAAGAAGGCTGTGGATCCGTCGGCGGTCGCGCTCATGAAGACCGCCGGGCGGGGGCCGAGCGGGTCGGGGGTGCCACGCTGGGAGCCTGAGACGTGGAATGTGCAGGCGAGATTGGGATTAGTGCATTTGCCCTGTTCATCCAGCAGACTCTGTTCTCGAGTCGGGTTGCGGCGCAGATAAAGCTGGCCGGTTCCCGCCGCGGTGAAGTAGATCGAGCCATCGGCGGTGATCGCGTGTTCATCCTGTGTGTAGTAGCTGCGGGCGGCGCCGCCTTCGCTGAGTGTCTTCTGGGTCGTGCCAAGCGCCCAGTCGTAGGGGCCGGCGAAGGCGCCTTTGGGCAGGGCAGCTTCGGTTTGGCCTTTGGTGTTGAGGACGTCGGCGAGGCTCAGTTTGCCGCTGGCTTTGTCCCAGGCGTAGACGTTTGAGCGCCCCTGCTGCCCAGCCGGTTCGGTTTTGAGTGCGGTTTCGGATTCGAAGGCGAGCTCGGCCCCTTTCGCGGAGGCGCCGACGTAGGAGTACTGGGCTTTCTGGGCATAGGGGACGATCACACTCTCTTCACCACCCTGGGCGGCGCGGGCCAAGAGCGTCGTGCTGCGTGGATTGCCGAATTTGGTCGCGATCTGGATAAACTCCGAGAAATCGGGCAGCCAGCCGATTACCCGGGCGCGCTGGCCGAGGCTCGCGGGAGGCAAGAGGCCCTGGCTCGACCAACTCCCTTCCTGTCGCGAGCCGAGGTAGAGCGGTAGTTCCTGGGCACCGACTCCACCAGGGATTCCCGAGGTACTGAGGAAGGCGAAACCGCCGCCACCCGAAGCCGCTTTCGCAAATGGAAAGGTGTCGAGCGCATCGACGGCGTTCTTGTTGACCGGAGAGACCTGCTCATAAGCGCGGCTGTCAGACAAGCCCTCGAAGCTGGTGGCGAAGGTGGCGAAGACTTGATCGGGGCCGAAGATATAGCCGCCCGATTCGGCATTTTTAGCAGCAACGCGGAAGTGATAGCTGCTCGCCGCACTCAGCCCACCGACTTCCACCGTAACCGTGACTGGTTCTTTGCCAGTGGGAATTTTGCCGTCGGGTAGGGGAATCGCGATACAGGAGTTCGCCGAGCAGTCGGCTGCCCCATATTCGAAGTGGTAATTTGTCGCCTTTTCTCCGGGATTTATTTCGGCCCGTAGGATCACCGAGCCGGTAGAGATAGGGGTGAAGGAGCTGTTGAGGATCGCCGGTGGTGCCGCCGAGGCGCCGCTGGCCCCAAGCGCCCAGGCGAAAAGGACCAAGCCAAGCGTGGCGGTGGTTATTACTTGGCGTCTCATCGTGATCCTCTCTTTTGATTTCCCCATGGGCGCTCGATCGTGACTTGACAGCGCTCGGGCAACGCTGCCCGAGCGCTTGCCGATATCTTTTTATCCAGTTACCGCCCAGGCACCCGCGCCTTCGGCCGAGCCGCCAGTCAAGGTGAAGCTCAGAATGGCGCCAGCCCTACCCACCTGGTTGACGAATACCGGGTCAAAGGACCCGATGAAGGTGGCATTGGACAGCGGAGCTGTAACAGCTTCAAAGATGCACAGTGCCCCGCTCGTAGCCTGCGGATTGAGTGCGGACCCCGAGCAGAAGGTCGAGAAATCTTCTTCGCTCGAGTAGTGCGCCGAGAAGCTCCCAGATGCGAGTTTTATCGGGAAGGAGATTGGCACGCGCTCTTCAGGATTTCCGAGTGAGACCATGTTGCCGTCACCATCTTTGATCGTCTCGAGATCGGCGGTGAAGGCCCAGCTGCCCGTCTCGGTAGAACCAACCGGAAGGGTGCCGCCTGCAGTCCAAGGCGATCCCGCTTTGCCGCTGCACACTTCAAGTCCGGTGGGGCTGCCTTCTTTAGTGACAAGCGCGCCACCGCGTTCTTCGCATTCCGCTTCTTCAGTCGGGATTTCGGCGACGGTCACGCCCGCACCGTTTTTGCCGGCTACTCCCGGATCGCCCTTGGCGCCGGCGGGACCTACGGGCCCAACCGATCCTTGCGGTCCTACGGACCCTTGAGGACCGGCGGGGCCCTTGGGGCCTCGCGGACCCTTCTTAGCCTTAGCACTTGCCTTTGCGCCGCCCGAACTGCTTGCCGCATAAGCACCACCACTCAGGGCAACGATCAAGGCGATCACGGCCACAATCAGGCCAGCACTGCCAACCTGCTCACGTATTTTCTTCAACATCGTCTTATCCCTCCTCGGCGACTGGCGATTCCGCCCGCGCCTTGCTGTTCGGACGAGTCGGTCCGAGCGACGCACTCGCCGTCCCGCCCCTTGTCCCTAGTATCTGTCGCAAGCATCTCTCCTGCCTAGCTCTCTGCTGGCCCTCCCTGTTGAGCGGACTCCCAAGTCCTAGGCCCGGCCCGCGCCTGAAGCGCGGGCCGGGCTGTGTAACACGAACACTTCTGATTACTGCTTGCAGCTGTTGCTACTTAGCTACTTAGTCTTCGCTGATACCTACACCGCTCCAATTTGCTCCTGTGGAGAGTTTCAGCCAGGTACTGCCGTCAAGTGTTGCCGCGTTCGCACCGTACTTGAGTGCGTTCGTGAACCCAGCTGCAGTGAATAACGTCGTCGATGCACTCTGCTGAATTAAGTGTTTCGCCGCTTCTGTTGAGAAGATGCCAGCACAGTCTTCAAGTACGACGTGGCCGGAAACTTCAATGTTTTCCCCGAAGGCACATTCGGCACCAAGTTTTAGCGTGGTGAATTTTAAGGTTCCGTCCAGTGGAGAAGCTAACGCGTAAGTCTTGCCGTCAGCTAAATGTTTAAAGAGTAAAAGCTTTACTTTTGCGACAATCGGTTCGACTGGTTTGCAGCTTGCCTGCACTACTCCTTTTGCAAGGAATCGGCAGTTTTTGCTGAATTTAAGTTCTCCCGATCCTTTTCCTTCCGCTTCCAGTTTGCCTTCACTGAGCGTCAGGGTTTCGCATAAAATTTCAATTGCCGTAGTGCCTGATTTTGATAAGAGCACAAACTCTTTCGAGTCTTCTTCAGAAACGATCGTCCCGCTAGTGATCGTGGCTCCGCCTGATTTCCAGGTCCCTTTTGCCTGGGCCGAGCCCGCGAAGGCCATTAGGCTCAGGGCCGCGATCAGACAGATCCCGATAACACCGAGTCCTTGCTTTTTACGAGTCATTCCTTGATTCCTCTCACATTGAATTACGGTTTTGACAATGCTTTTTTGCAAGGCAGGAGCCCTGCTCCCGCCCGATAGGACCGTCCCACGCTTAGGCCGGGCGTCAAGCAAGTGGATTGGTCAGGTCTCTTAACTCACCGTGACCATTGACAATGTGGCTCCACAGGCGAAGTGAACAGTTATTTGGAGAGGCGATCGTTGAGAAACTGGAGAGATCTAAATAGGTACTTTGGGGTCTTTTGGCTCGGAAACCTTGGCGTAGTTGCTGGTTTTGACCAAGCCTCACCTTCACCTGAGCCTGAGGGTGGGACCTACCTGTGCCCTCTTCAGTGTCCGAGATGTGGCCTATGATTTATTAGCTGATGTTTGGCATGACTACGGAGGAGAGCCTTACAACAATCTCCATGGGGATTACTCTTGTTATCGCCGTCATTGCCGCTGTAGCCGATAGCCGGTGTCAGCAAGAGGCGCAGAAGCGTGACCGTGAACTGGCGGATCGTGCCGACCTGCGAGGCTTGCTCGATGAGGCCGTGGTCGCGTTCGAGAGATCCCGCGATACGTTCGATGATTTGATAAGGCGCTTCTACGAGTACGGCAAGGATCTACCCGACGAGCCACGGGACGCGCTTGCCGGGGCGGGCGGAGCGATGCGCGCCCTGAGCGCTCGTTTGAGTATTCGACCGGACAAGAACGGGGCTGTTGCCTCGTCTTTCGAACGGGCTTACCGCGAGATACTGGAGACTCTTCACACGGTCCGCCCGGACGACCTCGATGGGGCATCTGACAACGTCGTCGACGAAAAGCTCGTCGAAGTTGAGCTATCGAGAGAGGCAATTGAAGAAGCACGGGCTGCATTTATGATCGCTGCCGCAAAGAGGGTCGGAGCTATTCGGCCTGCTCTGCGGCGATAGCCGCAACCGCAGCCGGAGCGCCTATAACTGGCGCCAGAGCCATGAAGGCGAGGGTTGCCGCTACCTGAGGTGCCGAGTGGGCGAGGGCTCTGACCACGTGGTGGTGGAACAGTGCCCATACCGCTCCGGATGAGGCTTCGGTTATGAGGGCAGTGGACTGCTCGGCGGGGGGAGCACTGTCTGCAAGTTGTTCAGCAACCGTTGCCATAAGTTGGTTGCGGATGCGGGAGCCACTCGAACCGAGGGTGAAGTTGTCGATGAGGCACACGCTCGCAAGCAGGGGGTCGCTGGCGATTTGATCGCAGATGGCGCTGATCGCCCTGTAGAGACCGCCGGGCCAGGCGCGGCCCGCCGTTTGGGCGCGCGCGGCTTGAGCAAAGGTTTCGCCGGCACGTTGCTCCATCGCCGCGACGAAGCAGTCTTCGACTCCTTCGAACTGGGACTTGAAGAAGGCGCGTGAGACGCCGGCGCCGCGGCGGATGTCCGAGGCGGTCAGGCTGCTGTAACCGTTAGCGGCGGTGAGTTCGGCAATCGAGGCAAGGATCAGCGCACGGTCGCCGGTTTTGGACCAAGCCTCACCTTCACCTGAGCCTGAGGGTGCGACCAAGGGCAGGAGCCTCGTATCCCTCCAGACCAGTTGAAGATCGAGACCGCCGAGCTCGTCCGCGGAAAGACCCGGATAGCAGAGCAGCCACTCCACCATCTCCTCATGTATGTGTGGAATCTCGAACTCCTTGCCCGCGAGCAAGCGCGTGCGAGCGACGCGAGCAGCACCAGCGGTCATTCCCTCGACGACCATCTGCGGTACCGGTATTCCAGCCGGCGCACGGGCAAAGCTCTGCCCCAGCATCATCTCGAACGTGGCCTCGGCTTTGCGAGCGTGCTCGAGGGCCACGGGGCCGGAGACGTATGCCTCCACCAAGGCGAAGCGCGCGGCTGCTGGATCGTCCTCGATCTCCTGCACGAAGGCATCGAAGATCAGCTGGGGGCGCTCTTTCCAAGCCTCCTCTCCGGCCTGCGAGGCGATGATCCGCCGGGTGGCTCGTCGTACGACGAGATCGTGAGTCCGCAGGAAGCAGTCCTCTTTGCTCTCGAAGTGCTTGTAGAAGGCGGCCGAGGAAACACCGGCGAGATGAACGAGTTCGCGCACCTTGACCGCCTCATAGCCATAGTCGGCGACGATTTCGATCATCGCCCGGTGGATCCGCGCCGACTGGTGAGCAGCGACATCCGCTGCGGGCATGCCCGGCCCGGGAGTCAACTTCTCTGGCACGGGTTTCCTCTCGTTAGAGACTTGCGGCGTACCCGTAAGCTCCCTACCTTGGTACCAGACTTTCGCGATGTTTTCAAACCGCGATGTTTCTCAACCGTGAGGCTTTCTAACTCGGCGTCTCCTAGCTATAGCGATCCCAGCGCCTCAGCGACGGCTCCGGATCAACTGGCCGCCCATGAACGTGGATCTCGAAATGCAGGTGGCAGCCGACCATGATCGCGTTGCCGGTCTCCCCCACCGCGCCGACTCGCTCGCCCGTGTAGACGCGCTCGCCGCGGTGGACCGGCGCGGGCCTGGGCATGTGGGCGTAGAAGTAGGAGCGGTCCTCGCCTTCGCCGTGGATCAGCAGGTAGTTGCCGTAGAGGACCGGGTCGTAGCCGGTTCTCAAGACCTTGCCGCTGCGGACCGCGACCAGCGGCGTATCGCAGGCGGCGACGATGTCAAAGCCCTCGTGGGTGCGCCCACCGCTGCGCGGGGCGCCGAATTCGCCGATCGGGCCGCGGCTGCCGTGGGGGCCCTGGACCGGGAAGACGTGGCCGTAGTAGGTGGCGCCGCCGTCAGGTGATGCGAGGAGGAGGTCGGCGGAGGCCGGTGCGGCAAGGGCCGCGAGGAGGAGAAGCGCTAGAGCGGTTAGGCGCTTCAGTGGTGTTCGATGACGCGGTCGACGAGGTTGTACTCCTTCGCCTCCTCCGCGCTCATGAAGTAGTCGCGCTCGGTGTCTTTGGCGACCTTCTCGAACTCCTGGCCGGTGTGCTTGGCGAGGATCTCGTCGAGGCGGCGGCGCACGTCGATGATCTCTTTGGCGTGGATCTCGATGTCGGTGGCCTGGCCCTGGAAGCTTGAGGAGACCTGGTGGATGAGAATCTTGGAGTTGGGAAGCGACATACGCTTGCCGGCAGCGCCGCCGGCCAGGAGCAGCGCGCCCATGCTCATCGCGATGCCGACGCAGATCGTCTGCACGTCGGGCTTGATGAACTGCATCGTGTCGTAGATCGCCAGGCCGGCGTAGACCGAGCCGCCGGGCGAGTTGACGTAGAGGCTGATGTCCTTGTCGGGGTCCTCGCTCTCGAGGTGCAGGAGCTGGGCGACGATCAGGTTGGCGATGTCCTCGGTGACCGGGGTGCCGAGGAAGACGATCCGCTCGCCAAGCAGGCGCGAGTAGATGTCGAAGGCACGCTCGCCGCGCGAGGTCTGCTCGACAACCATTGGAACCAGAGGGCTCATGGGCGGGACTCTATAGAAGCGCCGCCACCGCCTGCTGCCTTGACCACGTACATCGCACGATCGGCTGCAGCGAGCAGCTCCTCGGCCGAGCGCGCTTCGCCCGGCCCGAAGGTCGCAGCGCCGATGCTGACGCCCAGCCGCACCTCCCGCTCGCCGACCACCAGCGGCTCTGCCACGAGCGCGGCGACGAGTCTCTCCCCCACCGCTTCCGCCCCCGCTGCCTCGGTCTCGGGCAGCAGCAAGGCGAACTCATCGCCGCCGAGGCGGGCGACCAGACCACCCGCGTCGCGGCCGACCATGTCGGTCTCACGCAGGTTTTCGGCGAGGACGCGGGAGACAATGCGCAGCGCCTCGTCACCCGCGGCATGGCCGAACTCGTCGTTGATCTGCTTGAAGCGGTCGAGGTCGGCGATCAGCAGCGCCCCGCTGCGCTTGTAGCGCCGCGCGTGGGCGAGCTGCGCCTGCAGCGACTCGTCAAAGCTGCGGCGGTTGAGCATTCCGGTCAGCGGGTCGCTGCGCGAGCGCAGCTCCAGCTGCTGCTCAAGGATCTTGCGGTCAGTCACGTCGCGACCGACGGCGTATATCCGTTCCTCCTCTGGGACCCCCACCGAGGTCCACTCGATCCAGTGCACCCCGCCTTCCACGTCGAGGTAGCGGTTCCGGAAGCGGACGGCAGGGTGCCCGCCGACCGAGATTCCCGCCGCCTCGACCTCGAGGTCCTCGCGGTCGTCGGGATGGACGAACTCGACGAAGGGACGGCTCAGCAGCTCCTCGCGGCCGTAGCCAAGGATTCGCTCGAAGGCCGGGTTGACTCGCTTGAAGTAGCCGTCGAAGCCGGCGACGCAGAACATCTCGCCCGACAGCTCCGCGAAGCGCTCACTCTCTTCTTCCAGCGCCCGCAGGTCCCTGCCCCGGCGCCAGATCACCGTTAGTCGCCCGGCGTCCAGAGCTCGGAGGGTTTCTCCTCTTCCTCTTTCTCCGGCGTCCAGATTTTCTCGCGGGCCTCGGCCTGCTCGAGCGGGATCGGTTTGGCCGACTCGGCGACCAGGTCGATTGCCTTGCGCACGGCGATGTCCTCGCGGACCATCGCGTCGCGGCCGTTCTCGCGCAGGCGCTCGAGCAGCTTCTCGGGCGTGGTGCGCTCGTGCTCGGCGGTGTGGGCCAGGGCCTCGACCATTTCCTCCTCGGAAACCTCGATCGCCTCGGCCTCGGCGATCGCCGCCAGCACCGCCTCGCGCTTCAGCTCGCGCTCGGCGTCGGGCTTTGACTCCTCGAGCAGCTCCTCACGCGTTTTGCCTTGCATCTGCAAGTAGGCATTGGGGTCCATGCCGCGGGCGGCGAGCTGGCGCTCGACCCGGTCCCAGCGCTCCTCGGCGCGCGCCTGCACCAGCGCGTCGGGCATCTCAACGGTCGCGGCATCAACGGCGGCGTCGACCGCGGCGACGCGGAAGTCCTGCTCGGCGCGCTCGTCAACCGCCTCGCTGACCCGTTTGGCGATATCGGCGCGCAGCTCCTCGAGCGTCTCGAACTCCGACGCCTCAGAGGCGAAATCGTCGTCGAGCTCGGGCAGGACCTTCTCCCGCACCTCTTTGACCTCGACCTTGAAGACCGCGTCCTCGCCGGCCAGCTCCTCGGCTTGGTAATCCTCGGGGAAGGTGACCTCGACCTCGCGCTCGTCGCCCGCTTCGGCGCCGGTCAGCTGTTCCTCGAAGCCCTCGATCAGCTGGCCGCCGCCAAGCTCGAGGAGATAATCGTTGGCCTTGCCGCCCTCGAAGGCTTTGCCGTCGCGCAGGCCCTCGAAATCGACCAGCAGCACGTCGCCGTCGCCGGCGGCACGCTCAACCGGCTCGAGCTTGGTGAAGCCTTCGCGGATGCGCTCGACCTCGCGGTCGACGATCTCATCGGTCGGCTCGGCCTCGGCCTTGCCGACCTCAAGTCCCTTGTAGTCACCAAGCGTCGCCGGTGGCCGCACGCCGATCTCGAATTTGAACTCGAGTGGCTCGCCCTCGGCTTCCGGCGCGGAAACGATCTCGATGTTGGGGTCACCAACTGGGCTAATGCCGGAGCTAAGCAGGCCTCCCTCGTACCACTCGGGCAGCGACTCGCGGATCGCGTCCTGCAGGACGGTGCCGAAGCCGAGCCGCTGGATCACCAGCGAGGGCGGCGCTTTGCCCTTGCGGAAGCCGGGCATGCGCATCTCCCGCGCCAGGCCGCGAGCAGCGCGCTGCAAGCCGCGACCGACCAGGTCGGCGGGAACCTCCACCTCGACCCGCACACGCGAGTCGGGCAGCTCTGTAACGACGGTCTTCAAGAACGAGAGACCCTAGAGAATCAGTCGCGCGACTGTCCACGGCGCTGGGCTAGGCCGGTGCGCACGGCGATCGCGAAGTCAATCGCGAAGGCCGCGCCCCGGCCGAGCGGGCCAGTGACCAGCCAGGCGCGGGCCCTAGTTAGTGACGGCATGCGTCTCCTCCCCACTCGCCACGATCCGTTCTTCCAGCCGCGCCCCGTGCCCAGCCGCGACGGCGCGCTGCGCCCGCCTCTCATCCAGAGCGAAGCCGCGCTCCTCGGCCAGCTCGAGCAGGCGCTGGCGCTCGGTGCCTTCGCGGGCGACCTCGAGGAAGATCCAGGCGAGCACACCGAGGGCGAGGAAGGTGCCCTCGACCATCATGATCGCGCCGGCGGTGCTCTGGTCGGCGATCGGCGAGATGCCCCAGTAGTGCTCGCCCTTGCCGTAGATCGGATAGAGGACCGAGTCCGACCACATCAGCACGTTGCCGAGGATCGCGCCGGCGAAGCGGACGGCGATCACGTAGCCGACCTTCCAGGCGGCGGTGAACCATTCGGGCTTCGGCAGCGGGCCGAAGATCGGCATCCACATCAGGCAGCCGAAGGCGAGGAAGGTGGTGTGCTCGAGCGCATGCAGCGGCGCCGTGCCGTAGGCGGCGTCATAGATCGCCGGGATGTGCCAGAAGTAGAAGTTGAGCGCCCAGAGCGGCAGCGCGATCAACGGGTGGGTGAGCACCTGGAGGCGGTTGAAGAGCTTGATCGAGAGGATCGGCTGCAGCAGCGACTTGGTCAGGCCGAGGACGATCAGCAGCGAGGCGATGTCGCCGATCAGCAGGTGCTCGACCATGTGGGCGATGACCAGCTCGTCGGAGATGTGGCCGATCGGGCTGAAGAGCGCGATCGCGATCAACAGCAGACCGCTGCCGAAGCAGAGCTGGCGCCAGAGCGGCACCGAGCGGCCGTCCCAGGCGAGGCTGCGCACCCGGGCCCAGTAGGCGACGCCGCCGATCGTGATCGGGAAGACCTCGACCGGGGCGAAAGCCCCGGCAACGTGGGCAAAGAGGACGCTGCTCACGGTGGTAGCTTGGCACGGCCGTGAGCGCTGCCGACACTAGCTTCCCGCCGATTGGCGGCTACGGCTTCCTCTCCGACTGCCACACCAGCGCCCTGGTCTCCTACGACGGCGCGGTCGAGTGGCTCTGCCTGCCCCGCTTCGACTCGCCCAGTGCCTTCGGCGCCCTGCTCGACCGCGGCGCCGGTCACTTCAAGCTGGCGCCGAAGGGCGTGGTCGTGCCGATCAGCCGCCGCTATGAGCCCGGCACCCTTGTTATAGAGACGACCTGGGTCACCGACAGCGGCTGGCTGGTCACCCACGACCTGCTCTCGATCGCCGAGTGGGTGCCCGGCGGCAACGGCTCCGACGGGCGGCCGCAGACCGGGCACGAGTCCGACCGCTCGCTGCTGCGCATCGTCACCTGCCTCGACGGCGAGGTCGACGTCGCGATGGAGTGCCTGCCGCGCTTCGGCTACGGCGCCGAGGCCGCGGCATGGAGCGGCGGCGAGCTGGGCGAAGCGCTAGCGGTCGGCAGCGACGGCACCGAGCTGCGCCTGACCAGTGACATGGAGCTGACGCTCGATGACGAAGGAGCCGCCCGCGGCAGGCTGCGCCTGCGCGA
The DNA here is from genome assembly GCA_963732225.1 of uncultured Solirubrobacterales bacterium. Lineage (GTDB taxonomy): Bacteria > Actinomycetota > Thermoleophilia > Solirubrobacterales > 70-9 > VRUE01. Next base: position 1,255,290 of record CAVSYR010000002.1, on the reverse strand, counting down.
GGACGAGAGCGGCTTTTGCGCCGTCACCTGGGGCGACGGCGACCTCGGCGGCCCGCGCAGCGCCCCCGAGGCGCTGGAGCGGCTCGACTCGACCGAAGAGTTCTGGCGCGAGTGGCTGCGCGCGGGCGACTTCCCCGACCACCCCTGGCGCATCCACCTGCAGCGCTCGGCGCTGGTACTGAAGGGCCTCACCTACACCCCCACCGGCGCGATCGTCGCCGCCCCCACGACCTCGCTGCCGGAGACCCCCGGCGGCGAACGCAACTGGGACTACCGCTACAGCTGGATCCGCGACTCGACCTTCACCCTCTGGGCCCTGCACACGCTCGGCTTCGACCAGGAGGCGCGTGACTTCATGCGCTTCGTGCTCGGCGTCTGCAAAGACAACCCCGACCTGCAGATCATGTACGGGATCGGCGGCGAGCGGGAATTGACCGAGAGCACGCTCGACCACCTCGGCGGCTACGGCGGCGCCCGCCCGGTGCGGATCGGCAATGGCGCCTACGACCAGCGCCAGAACGACGTCTGGGGTGCCCTGCTCGACTCGATCTACCTGCACTTCAAGGCGCTTCGAGGAAGTGGTACGCAGGCGGACCGCCATCTGATCCGCTACCAGGTCGAAGCCGCAATCGAGGCTTGGCCGAACCCCGATCAGGGCATCTGGGAGTCGCGCGGCGAGCCCAAGCACTACGTCTCCTCGAAGCTGATGATCTGGGTCGCGGTCGACCGCGGCGCCCGCCTCGCCCGCGAGATCGGCCTCGCCGACCTGGCCGATGAGTGGAGGCAGAAGGCAGACGAGATGCGCGAGGAGATCCTCGAGCGCGGCTGCCGCGACGGCGTCTTTCGCCAGCACTACGAGACCGACGCGCTCGACGCCTCGACCCTGCTGATCCCGCTGCTGCGCTTCCTCCCCGCCGACGACGAGCGCGTGCACGCCACGGTCGAGGCGATCGCCGACGAGCTGACCGAACACGGCCTCGTCCTCCGCTACAAGGTCGAGGAGACCGACGACGGCCTCAGCGGCGCCGAGGGGACCTTCTTGATCTGCTCCTTCTGGCTGGTCTCCGCCCTCTCGGAGATCGGCGAGGCGGCGCGGGCGCGGGCGCTCTGCGAGCGGCTGCTCGAGGCGGCCGGCTGGCTCGACCTCTTCGCCGAGGAGCTCGAGCCCGAGAGCGGCCGCCACCTCGGCAACTTCCCCCAGGCCTTCACCCACCTGGCGCTGATCAACGCGGTCTCGCACGTGATCGCCGACGAGCAGCGCGCCGACGGCGGCCCGACCGCGGTCTTCACCGAGATGGGCGGCGTCCGCGAGGACGCTTGAGCGCCGCAGACAAAGGGTCGACAGACAATAGATTTCGTTTGTTCGGTATTCTCGCCACATGGCGCCAGGGAGCAACCCGCGGGGACTCGACCTCTTCAACGCCCTCGGGCACCCGATGCGGCGCCAGATCCTGCGCGAGATGCTCGACACCAGCAGCGAGGTCAGCCCGCGCGAGCTCTCGGCCAGACTCTCCCAGCAGCTCAGCGCGCTCAGCTACCACGTCAGGGTGCTGGCCGAATGCCGCGCGGTCGAACTGGTGCGCACCGAGCAGATCCGCGGCTCGACCCAGCACTTCTACCGCGCGGTGGTCAAAGCCAACTGGGCGATCACGGCGCTGGAAGCCGGGGAGGAGCCGCCCAGCAGGGGCCGCTCGCGGGGGGAAGAGAAGGGCTGAGGGCTCGCCTTATGGGGGCAACCGTGGAGGGCACCGAGCACATCCGCACGCCGCGCGAGGAAGACCGGGTCTTCGAAGTGGCGGTGCTACAGCAGGTCCTGGCGATCCATCCCAACCCGGTCACGCTGGCTGAGCTGGTCGACGAGATCGCCGGCAAAGGCTGCGATTTCAGCCAGCGCGACGGAGTTGAGCGAGCCGTGTACGCCCTCGCCGGCTGCGGCCTCCTGCACCGCAACGAGGCGCTCGTCCTGCCCAGCCGAGCGGCGATTCGCTTTGACGAACTGCTCGGCGAGTAGTCCAGTAGCATCGCTGCGAAGTTGAGCCCCGCGCCGTTCAAAGTTCGCAGCGAGCAGGAAGACGGGGTGTTCGTGATCACAGTCGAGGGGGAGCTGGACATGAACACCGCCACGGATCTCGAGCGAGAGCTCGAGGGACCGGTCGGCGCTGCCGAGGCCCCGCTGCTGATCGACCTCAGCAGCTGCGAGTTCATCGACTCCACCGGCATCGCCCTGATCGTGCGCTCCTGGCAGGCGCTTGACGGTGACGGCAACGGCCGGTTTGCGCTCTGCGGGGTCGGGCACCAAGTCAAGCGGGTGCTCGACATCACCGGCCTCGAGGCAACGATCCCGACACACTCAAGTCGCGAGCAGGCGCTCGAGCGGCTGCGCCCCTGAGCTTGCGCCGAGCTCTGGCAGCCCTCGGCGCCGTGGCGCTGCTCCTGCTGGTCAGCGCCAGCACCGCCGCGCCCGAGGGACGGATCGTCATCCACGGTGCCGCCGCTGGCACCCACCTGCGGCTCGGCGTCAGCGGCGGCGACCTCATCGTCACCGGCCCGATGGCCGAAGCGACCGAAGGCTGCCAGCTCGCCCCCGGCAACGTTGCGGCGACCTGCTCGCTGAGCGACGCCGGCCAGGTCGAAATCGACACCGGGCCCGCCAACGACAAGGTCGAAGTCCTCAACAAGCTGCCGGTGCCGCTGATCGCCTACCTCGGCGCCGGCTCGGACAAGCTGATCGGCAGCGGCGAGCCGGACTCCTGCCATCCGCAGGGCACGCCGCGCAACCGCTGCATCGGCAACGGCGGCAACGACATCTGCGTCTCCGCCCCGGTCAACACCGATTGCGTCGGCGGCCCCGGTAACGACTTCTGCAAGACCAGCGACGGCAGCGACGGCTGCTGGGGCGGCCCCGGCAACGACTTCTGCTCGATGGGCGCGGGCCAGGACGGCTGCCACGGCGAAGCCGGCGATGACCGCCTCTACGGCGGCCCCGGTGGCGACCAGCTCTACGGCGGCGACGGCTCTGACCTCTGCGACGGCGAAGCCGGCCTCGGCAAGGCGCGCGAATGCGAGCTCAGGCCAGGGCAGAGCAGAGGCGTGGCACTGGTCGATGAGGTGCGATGACGGCCACCGCACCTCATCGGACTTGACCGCCTGCGCTCCCGTCGGGCTCCTATCCAGGGGTGCCACTCCAAAGCAAGCCCAAGTGTTCTCCGATCAGGAACAACGTTGTGCTGCCGTCAAACGAAGTTTCGTGTTCCGCCGTTTTACTGATCAGCCACAAGTCGCCGAACGAGCCGCCTTCAAATAAGTGAGCGATCGCTTCTGTCGTGAGTTCTACAGCTTTCAGCGTAATGAGCCCAATAAGTGAAATTTTTGCGCCGATCGCGCATTCTTCCGACAATTCCCACGTTGCGAGGATTTCCCCGGAGGTAGGACTAAATCGAAGGACCGGCGCGCTTTTACGTAAGGCCAGTAAGCCTTTGAGTTCTTTTGTCACCCAAACCCCGCGTTCAGTTCCTCCGTTGTTTGGTTCACATGCTTTCGAGATCGTGCCGTTGAGCTTGGTGATGCATTCGGAAAATTTCAATTTTCCGGCCGTCGAAAGCTTCCCTTCAGTCTGAAGTTTGAAACCAATCATTGCAACTCTATTACATGAAAGTTCAAATTTAACGCCGACGACTTTACTTAACAGAGTCAGCCCACCTTTCTCTGCTTCCGCATTTACCAACGGTAATAACGTGGTGATGCTGACGCCTTTTACCTTCCAGTCAGCGTCAGCCTGAGAGACGGCCCATTCGAGCCCTTTGTGTTCGCCCCCCAGTTCCAGTTTCAAACTGCCATCCATGGTCGCTTTGTGTTCTTCGGTTTTGCTGACGAGCCAGACTTCAGTTAACGGACCTTCGCTGACTGAGTGCGACGCCGATTCTTTTTCGAGTGCTTCGTCTTTCAGCGTTAGTTTGCCAATGACAGCGATTTTTTCTCCGACCAGACATTCTTCGCTTGAGACGACCGTCGCCAGGATTTCGCCCGCGGCTTCGAGACGAACGAGCAGCGCGCCCGAGTGGAGGATGAGTGAGTCTTCAAGGGCGTTGGAGACAATTACCCCTTTTTCAGTCCCATTGTGCGGTTCGCAAGAAACTTGTTTTATTTCATTGAGTTTTGTCGAACAGCCGGTGAATTTGACTTTACCACCCGACACCGACCCTCCGGTCAAGAGTTTGGTGTTTTCGAGAACGGCTCCCGTGCAGGATATTTCAACTTTGATTCCATTTACTTTGCTTAATAGGACGAGGCTCGCGCCTATGCTGCTGATAGAAACGGCTGGTTGTAACGTCGATATGACGTGCTCTCCATTGAGCAGCCACACGTTTCCTTTTTCCGCTTGAGCAGTGCCGACGCTCATCGCCATCAGGACGAAAACAGCAGCGAGCAGGCCGACGAGACTTAATCGTGGCATGGAAATTCCTCCCTATGGGTTACGGATCGCTACAGCTTCACTGACAACACACGGCGGGTGATTTCCGCATGAGACCGAGAGTAACTCGGCCCAACTGTCTTTTCTAGACAGGTGTGTTCACGAATTTCTCGATCGCGCTGATCGTCTGCTCGCGGGACTCCCAGAGCAGGTTGTGGCCGTTGGGGACGGTGACCTCGGTGACCTGGTCACCGAGTGCGTCGCGGTAGCGGCCTTTCAGGGAGCCGGCGAGGACGAGGGAGACCTCGGCGATGATCAGCAGGGTCGGCACCCGGGCGATTGGCGGGGCTGGCAGGGTGACCTCGTTCCAGGCGACTACGGCGGCGCTGGGAGAGAAGCGGAAGCGGAAGCGGCCGTCGGGGCCTTTGCGGATGTCGTCCTTGACGTAGGCGGCGACCAGCTCGCGGTCGGGGGCGACCGTGGCGCCGTTGGAGAGCACGGCGTTGAGGGCGCCGTCGGCGGTCGCGAAGCTCCAATCGAGGCGTTCGATTTCGGCACTCTGCAGGGCCAGGGCGGGGCTGACCTCGAGGCCGGGGTCGAGCAGGGCGAGGGCCTTGGTTCGCTCGGGAGCGCTGGCCGCGGCGGCGGCGACGAGGCGACCCCCGAAGCTGTGGCCGACCCAGGTCGCCCGCTCGATCCCGAGCGAGTCCAGGGTCTCGAAGAGGTCGGCGACGTGGGCCTCGGTGTTCCAGGGCGGCTCGCGATCGGACTCACCGTGACCGCGCAGGTCGACGGCGACGACCGAGTGCCCCTGCTCGGCGAGGCGGGTGGCGAGGTCGCCGAAGATGCCGCCGTGCTGCGCGACGCCGTGCACACAGACCACGCAGTCCGACTCCTCCGGCCCCCAACGACGGCTGTGCAGAATCATTCCGAGCTCCTTTCCGGGTCGTCCTGCGCCGAGTCGATCTCGTCGAGCAGGTAAGTGGTGAGGGCGGCGGCGCTCGGGTAGTCGAAGACTAGCGTCACCGGCATCTGCATTCCCGTCATCTCGCTCAGTCGGTTGCGAATTTCGACCGCCGCCAAAGAGTCAAACCCGAGCTCGCTGAAAAAGCGATCGGGAGCAATCTCGGCGGCGTCTTCGTAGCCGAGCACGGCCGCCACCTGGCCGCGCATCAACTCGAGCAAGAACGGCTCGCGTTTTGGCTGCGGCATCTTGGCAAGTCGGTCGGGCAGGAGGACGAGCGGGGCGCGCCGCCGCCCCGCGCCCTCCGCGGGAATGAGCTGACTGAGGATCGGCGGCAGGAAGCCAGCCTGGGCGAGCGCGCCGAAGCCGCTGGGATCGAGGTGGGCCGCGACGGCGGCGGCTGGGTCGCTGGCGAGCACCGCATCGAAGAGCCTGAGGCCCTGCTGGTCGGAGAGCTCCTTGGCGCCAAAGCGGCGCAACCACAGCCTCTGCACGTCGCTGACGCCGCTGGCCCGGGCCCAGAGCCCCCAGCCGATCGAGGTCGCGACCAAGCCCTGGCGGCGGCGATACTGGGCGAGCAGGTCGAGGAAGGAGCTGGCGGCGGCGTAACCGGCCTGGCCGGGACTGCCCAGCGTCCCCGCCATCGAGGAGAAGAGGATGAAGGCGGAGAGGTCGAGTTCGGCGGTCAGCTCGTGCAGGTACCAGGCGGCGTCGAGCTTGGGCGCGAAGACGGTGTGCAGCTGCTCCTCGCCGGTCGCCTCGACCGTGCCGTCGGCGAGGGCACCGGCGGCGTGGATCACCGCACCCAATGGGTGCTCTGGTCCGATCGAGGCGAGCAGCGCCTCGATTGCGGCGCGGCTGGAGACGTCGCAGGACTCGACCCGGACATCAGCGCCGAGCTCGGTCAGGCGGGCCTTCAGCTCGGCTGCCCCCTCGGCCTCCGGACCGCTGCGGCTGGCGACGAGCAAGTGCCGTGCGCCGTGCCGCTCGACCAGGTGCTCGGCGATCAGCGGGCCGAGGCTGCCGGTGCCACCGGTGATCAGCACGGTGCGCTCGGGGTCGATCGGCGGCCTCGAGCGCGAACCGCCATCCGCCGCCGCCACAGCCGCCCGCGGCACCAGGAGCTGGCCGTCGCGTATCGCAAGCTGGGGCTCCTTGGCGCTCAGCGCCAGGGCGGTGGGCAGGGCCTCGCGCGAGGCCTCGCTGCCGTCGCTGTCGATCAGGGCAAGCCGGCCGGGATGCTCGAACTGCGCCGTGCAGACCAGTGCCCAGAGCGTCCCGTTGGCCAAGTTCGGCTGCTCTGTCGCGGCGGTGCAGACCGCGCCCTGGGTCAAGACGACCAGGCGCCCCGCCTCGGGCGAGGCGCCGGCGAGCTTCTCCCGCAGCAGCTCGAGGGCATCGCGGGCGGTGGCGTGAGCCGCATCGAGCAGGTCCTCCGCGGTCGCGACCTCGTGCCGGCCGAGGGGGACGGATGCGGGGGGCTGCGCCGTGCCCTTGGGTGCCTCCACCGGCTGCCAGTCGAGCTTGTAGAGCGAGCCGAGGCCGGCGGCGTCGCGAAGCCGTTCGAGGTCGAGCTCGCTCCAACTCACCGAGTCCACCGAGGCGATGAGGGCACCGTTGCGGTCGAGCGCGATCAGGGCAGGTGCGTCGTCCCCCCCGCCAGCCAGCAACACCCGCAGGGAGCTCGCCCCGGGTACCGCGAGGCGCACTCCCCGCCACTCGGTCGGCTGCATCGGGCCGTCCTCCCCTCCCCCGTCTGCGGCCGGCGACCCGGCGGCCCGGCGCAGCCCGGCTTCGAGCAGGGCGGGATGGATGCCGAACCGCTTCGCCTCCGCCGACTCCTCGGAGGAGAGCGAGACCTCGGCTTGCTCAGCTGCGCTCGGCTCAATCGGCTCAATCGGCTCGGCGGCGAGAACGCCGCGGGCGTGACAGGTCCACTCGCCCGCCCCCCCGCTGTCCTTGCGGGCGTGGATCGAGACCTCGCGCTCGCCATCGGTGCCGGCGTCGCCGAGCACGACCTGCAGGCGGACGCGGCCCTCGTCAGGCACGACGAGGGGCTCGGCGACGGTCAGCTCCCTCAGCACCCCGCACTCGACCTCGGCCCCGGCCGCCAGCGCCAGCTCGACGAAGGCCGCGTTGGGCAGGAGCGCGATGCCGGCGACGCGGTGGCCACCGAGCCAGGGCTGGCCCTGCAGGGAGATACGGCCGGTGAGCCTCAGTCCCTCTCCCTCGGGATCCTCGATCGCGGCGCCGAGCAGCGGGTGATCGCTCTCGAGCAGGCCGGCGGAACCGACGTCGGCGCTGCCGGAGGAGGCGGCCAGCCAGTAGCGCCGGCGCTGGAACGGGTAGGTGGGCAGCTGGGTCGTCCTCGCCCCGCTCGCGGCGAAGAGCCGCTCCCACTCGACGGCCGCCCCGGCTGCGTGGGCCCCGGCCAGGGAAAGGGAGAATCGCTGCGGACCGCCGTCGCCACGGCGCAGGGTCCCGAGCACCGCCGCACCCTCCCCCTTCAGCGCCGCATCGACCGTCTCCTGGACCGCGAAGCCGAGCACCGGGTGGGGGCTGACCTCGATCAGGGTGCGGGCGCCGCCGCTGAGCAGCGAGCGCAGCACCGGCTCCAAGCGGACGGTCTCGCGCAGGTTGCGGTACCAGTAGTCGGCGTCGAGCTCGGTGCCGTCGATCGGCTCGCCGCTGAGAGTGGAGTGAAAGGGAATCTCGCCCCTGCGCGGCGAGATCGGCGCGAACGCCTCAAGCAGGCGATCGCGCAGCGGCTCGATCTGGGCTGAGTGGGCGGCGTAGTCGACGGCGATGCGCTGGGCGCGCACCCCCTGTCGCTCGCAGCTGGAGAGCAGCTCCTCCAACGCCTCGGGCTCACCGGAGAGGACGAGCGAAGCGGGGCCGTTGATCGCCGCCAGCGAGACCCGCTCGCCGTGGGGCTCGATCAGGGGTGCGAGCTCCTCGCTCGCAAGCGAGACCGAGACCATCGCCCCCCTGCCGGCGATATCGGCCATCGCCTGGGCACGCAGGGCGACGATGCGGGCGGCGTCGTCGAGCCCGAGGCTGCCGGCGAAATGGGCGGCGGCGATCTCGCCCTGGGAGTGCCCGACCACGGTGGCGGGCTCGACGCCGGCCTCCTGCCAGAGCCGCGCCAGCGAGGTCATCAGCGCGAAGAGGGCGGGCTGGACGACGTCGAGCCGGTCGAGCCAGGCCGCCTCGGGGTCGCGCAGGACCTGCTCGAGCGACCACTCGACGAAGGGCTCGAGCGCTTCCTCGCAGGCTTGCATCTGGGCGGCGAAGGAGGGGGATGAGTCGAGCAGCTCGACCCCCATCAGCGGCCACTGGGAGCCCTGGCCGGGGAAGAGAAAGACCGGGCGCCGCTCCGATCGGGCCCGGCCCTTGACCAGGGCCGGATGCCCGCCGCCCTCGGCGAGGGCGTCGAGGCCGGCGAGGAGTTGCTCGCTCTTGCCGGCGACCACGCCGGCCCGCTGCTCGAAGGCCGGGCGCCCGACGGCAAGCGAGTAGGCGACGTCGGCGGGGTCCAGCTGCGGGCGCTCGCGCAGGTGCTCGGCGAGTCGCCAGCCGGCGTCGCGCAGGGCCTCCTCGGTTTTGGCCGAGAGGACGAGGGGGAGCGGTCCGGGCAGGGGTGAGTCCGGGACTGGCTCCGCGGCGCCCTCCCCCACGCTGGCCGGCGCGGGCGGCGGTCCTTCCTCGAGGATCAGGTGGGCGTTGGTGCCGCTGATGCCGAAGGAGGAGACGCCGGCGCGGCGCGGGCGGCCGTTGGGCTGCCACTGGGAGGGCTCGGTCAGGAGCTCGACCGCGCCCGAGCTCCAGTCGACGTTGGCGGAGGGCCGGTCGACGTGGAGCGTCTTCGGCAGCACGCCGGCGCGCAGCGCCTGCACGGTCTTGATTACGCCGGCGACCCCCGCCGCTGCCGCCGAGTGGCCGATGTTGGACTTGATCGAACCGAGGCGCAACGGCGACTCGCGCTCGCCGCCATAGGTGGCGAGCAGGGCCCCCACCTCGATCGGGTCGCCGAGCGGGGTGCCGGTGCCGTGGCCCTCGACCGCGTCGACGTCGCCGGGTGTGAGCCGAGCGTTGGCCAGGGCCTGGCGGATCACCCGCTCCTGCGAAGGGCCGTTGGGCGCAGTGAGGCCGTTGGAGGCACCGTCCTGGTTGACGGCCGAGCCGCGGATCGTGGCGAGCACGCGGTGGCCGTCGCGTTCGGCATCGCTGAGCCGCTGCAGCGCCACCATCCCGGCCCCCTCTGCCCAGCCGGCCCCGTCGGCGGCCTCGGCATAGGCCTTGCAGCGCCCGTCGGGAGAGAGCGCCCGCTGGCGGCTCAGCACGGTGAAGGCCCAGAGGCCGGCGAGCACCGTGACGCCACCGGCCAGGGCCAGCGAGCACTCGCCGCTGCGCAGGGAGTGGCAGGCGAGGTGGATCGCGACGAGCGAGGACGAGCAGGCGGTGTCGAGCGTCACCGCCGGGCCCTCGAGGCCGAGCGTGTAGGAGATGCGGCCGGAGGCGACGCTGATCGCGCCGCCGGAGGCGAAATAGCCTTCCAGCTCTTTTGCCACCCCGCCCACCCCGGCGATGTACTCCTGCGGCGTCACCCCGGTGAAGACCCCAACCTGACTGCCGTGCAGGGCGAGCGGGTCGATCGCCGCGTCTTCCAGCGCCTCCCACGAGGTTTCCAGCAGCAGCCGCTGTTGGGGGTCGGCGGCCAGCGCCTCGCGTGGGCTCATCCTGAAGAACTCGGCGTCGAACTCGGCCAGGTCAGCGATGAAACCGCCCTCGCGAACGTAGGTCTTGCCGGCGGCGTCGGGATTGGGGTCGTAGACGCCCTCGACATCCCAGCCACGATCGGCGGGGAAATCGCCGATCGCGTCGCGGCCCGCCTCGACCAGGTCCCAGAGCCCGTCCGGGGAGCTGACGCCGCCGGGGTAGCGACAGCCCATGCCGACGATCGCGATTGGCTCGTAGCGATAGGCGTGCAGGCGCTTGCGCTCCTCGGCAAGCTCGATCGTGACCCGCTTCAGGTAGCTGCGCAGCTGCTGCTCGTCGGCCACCTGCTACCCGCCGACCTGTTCGTCGATGAACTCGAGCAGCTCCTCATCGGAAGCGGACTCCAGCCGGCCGAGCTCGGCGTCGCCGTTCTCGCCGCTGCCGGCGCCTTCCAGATCAGCCGCCAGCGCCCTCAGGTGGGCGGCGAGGCCCTGGCGCCGCGGATCCTCGGCGGCGATCTCGCCGAGGGCCGCTTCGAGCCGGCCGAGCTCGGCATCGGCACCGCCCCCGTCGCCTCCACCCTTGACCTCGGCGAGCAGGTAGCTGGCCAGCGCCGCCGTGGTCGGATAGTCGAAGACCACCGTCGCCGGCAGGCTCAGCCCACTGACCTGGCCGAGCCGGTTGCGCATCTCCACCGCGGCGAGCGAGTCGAAGCCGAGCTCGTTGAAGGGGCGGTCGACGGCGACTTCCTCGGCCGAGGCGTGGCCGAGCACGGCCGCCACCTCGCGGCGGACCAGCTCGAGGGCGGTCGCCTCGTGCTCAGCCTCCGGCAGGGTCGCGAGCTTGTCGGCCAGTGAGACGCTCGGCGCCGCGCGCCGGGCGCCGCGCCGGGGGACCATCTCGAGCAGGATCGGCGGCACGGCTTCGGCCTCGGCCAGCGTCCTCAGGCCGGCACGGTTGACGCCGCCCGCAAGCACCAGAGCGCCGGCGACGCCCAGCGCGGCGTCGAAGAGGGCAAGCCCTTGCTGATCGCTCAGGGGATCGCCGCCAAGGCGCCGCAGCCGCAGCCTGTCGGTCGGATCGAGGTCGGCAAGGAGCGCGCTTTCGCGCTCCCACAGGCCCCAGCCGATCGAGAGCGCCGCCAGCCCCTGCGACCGTCGCCGGCCGGCGAGAGCGTCGAGGAAGGCGCTGGAGGCCGCGTGATCCTCCCGGCCGGGACTGCCCAGCGTCCCCGCCACCGAGGAGAAGAGCACGAAGGCGGAGAGGTTGAGCTCGGCGGTCAGCTCGTGCAGGTGCCAGGCAGCGTCGCGCCCGCCCGCGGCGCAGATCACGGCTCCAAGCGGGTGCGCGGGGTCGATCGAGGCGAGCGCCGCCTCGAGCTCGCCGCGCTCGGCGGCGTTCTCGACCAGGAGCACGTTGGCGAGGCCGTGGCGCTCACGCAGGTGTTGAGCGAGCAGGGCGCCGATGCCGCCCGGGCCCGCGGCGATCAGCACGGTGCGCTCGGGGTCGAGTGGCCGCGGTGCCTGCTCCTCTCCCCCGCCGGGACCGCCATCGGCGCTCGCCGGGACGATCCGCGGCGCCAGCAAGTGGCCCTCGCGCAGGGCCAGCTGGGGCTCGTCGAAGCTGAGGGCGAGCGCGGTCGGAAGCGCCGCCTGGGAGGCCTCGCTGCCGTCGCTGTCGATGAAGGCGAAGCGTCCCGGGTGCTCGATCTGCGCCGAGCGCACGATGCCGAGGGCGCTCGCCGCGGTCAGGTCGGCGCTCTCCCCCACCGCGGCGACAACGGCGTTGGTGCTGAGCAGCGCCACTGTCGCGCCCCCGCCGGTCTCCTCCGCGAGGCCTGACTGGATCAGCTTCAGCGCCCCGCGCGCTGCCATGCCGGCGTCGGCGAGCGGGTCATCTGAAGATTCGAGCTCGAGCTCGACCAACTCGCGGACAGCGGCCCCGCCGCGATCCGCCTCGCCAGCTGCGACCTGCCGCCACTCGAGCCTGAGCAGGTCCTCTCGGACGGTCGCCGCGCCGAGATCGCCCAGGGAAGCGGCCTCGAACCCGACCGAGCCAAGGCGACCCAATGGCTTGCCGTCGCCGTCGCTCAGCTCGACCGTGACTCCATCCTCTCGGGGAGAGACCTTGACCCGCAGCTCGTCGACCCCCGCTCCAACCAGGGCGACGTCGGCGAAGGCGGCGGGAAGGTGCGGCTCGCTCTCGGCTTCAGCGGCGGAGAGCAGCGCCGCGTGCAGGGCGGCGTCGAGCAGGGCGGGGTGCACTCCGTAGCGATCGGCTTCGCCGCGCTGCTCCTCGGCCAGACCGATCTCGGCGTAGAGCTCCTCCCCCAGCCGCCAGGCCTTGGTCAGGCCCTGGAAGGCGGGACCGTAGTCGAGCCCGACGGCGGCGAGGCCGTCGTAGACGGTGGCGGTGTCGACGGGCTCCGCCCCGGTGGGCGGCCAGGCACCGTGCCGCTCGAGGGGACCCGGCGCCGCCGCCGAGAGCACGCCCTCCGCGTACAGCACCCAATCCCGCGCTTCCTCTTCCTCTGCCCCACCGGACTCCGGGCGAGCGTGGATGGCGAGGGGCCGGCCGCCGTCCTCGGCCTCGCCGCCGACCCTGACCTGGAGCTGCACGCCGCCGCTCTCGGGCAGGACGAGGGGCGCCTGCAGGGTCAGCTCGCTGAGCAGCGAGGAGCCAACCGCCAGGCCGGCCGCCTGCGCCAGCTCGACGAAGGCGGTGCCGGGAAGGAGAACGGTGCCCCCTGCGACGTGGTCGGCCAGCCAGGGGTGCGACTGCAGCGAGATGCGGCCGGTGAGGATCAGCCCCTCGCCGTCGGGGTCCTCGATCGCGGCGCCGAGGAACGGGTGCCCGGCGGCGGCCTGGCCGACCGCGCTCGGGTCCGAGGCCGCGCTGGCAACCGAGATCCAGTAGGGCTTGCGCTGGAAGGGGTAGGTGGGCAGCGGCACCGTCTTTACCGTCGTGCCGGCGAAGAAGCGCGCCCACTCGACCGTGGCGCCGGCGGCGTGGGCCGAGGCAAGCGCCAGGGTCAGCGACGAGGCCTCGTCGCGACCCGCGCGCAGGGTGGGGACCAGCGTCGCCTTCGACTCGTTCTCCAGCGCCGCCGCCGCGATCGCGCTCAACACCGGGTCGGGACCGAGCTCGAGGTAGGTCGAGGCGCCCAGCCGCTCCAGCGCCGCGACCGAGTCGGCGAAGCGGACCGGCTGCCTGGCGTGGGCGACCCAGTAGGCAGGGTCGATCGCCTGCTCGGCAGTGAGCTGCTCGCCGCTGGTGTTGGAGATGACGGGCAGTGAGGGCTCGTTGAGCTCGAGCGAGGCGACGACCGCGGCGAACTCCTCCAGCATCGGCTCGATCAGGGGCGAGTGGAAGGCGTGGGAGACCACCAGACGCTTGGTCTTCCTCTGCCGTCCCGCCCACTCCGACTCCAGCTCGGCGATCGCGCCGGCCGCGCCGGAGACGACCACGGCGCGCGGGCCGTTGACGGCGGCGAGCGAGACCGCGTCCTCCCTGCCGGTGAGCGATTCGGCTAGCTCCTCCTCGTCGGCCTCGATCGCCAGCATCGCCCCGCCCTCCGGCAGGTCGCCCATCAGCTTGCCGCGGGCGCAGATCAGCTTCGCCGCGTCGGCGAGCGAGAAGACCCCGGCGATATGGGCGGCGACGATCTCCCCCACTGAGTGGCCGGCGAGCAGGTCGGGCCTCAACCCCCAGGACTCGAGCAGGCCGTGCAGAGCAAACTCGGTGGCGAAGAGGGCGGGCTGGGCGTAGGTCGTGTGGTCGAGCAGCTCCGCCTCGGCCGAGCCGGGCGCAGCAAAGAGGACGTCCGCCAGCGGCCGCTCGAGGTGCTCGTCGATAGCGGCGCAGGCCCGGTTGAGCGCCTCCGCGTAGGCCGGAAATGCCTCGTACAGCCCCTTGCCCATCTCCGCCCGCTGCGAGCCCTGGCCGGTGAAGAGATAGGCGAGGCGGCCACTGCGGGCGCTGGCGGTGAAGCTGCCGGCGGCGGGCTCGCCGGCGGCGAGGGCCCGCAGGTCGGCCAGCACCTGCTCGCGGTCCTCGCCGACCACGGCGGCGCGCTGCTCCAGCGCCACCCGGGTGCTGAGCAGGGAGTGAGCGACGTCGGCGAGGTCAAGCCCGGGATCGCGCTCGAGGCGGTCGGCGAGGCGGTCGGCCGCCTCGCGCAGGGCCGCCGCGGACTTGGCCGAGACCACGAACGGCAACGGCCTCTCACTTGGCTGCGGATCGCCGTCCTCGGCCTCGGGCCGCGGCCCTTCCTCGAGGATCAGGTGGGCGTTGGTGCCGCTGATGCCGAAGGAGGAGACGGCGGCGCGGCGGGGATGGCCGTTGGGCCGCCACTCGACCGGCTCGGTCAGCAGCTCGACCCTGCCCGCCTCCCAGTCGATCTTGGAGGAGGGCGCATCGACGTGGAGCGTCTTCGGCAGCATGCCTTCGCGCATCGCCATCACCGTCTTGATCACGCCGGCGACCCCGGCCGCGGCCTGGGTGTGGCCGATGTTCGACTTGATCGAGCCGAGCCAGAGCGGCGCCTCGCGGTCCTGGCCGTAGGTGGCGAGCAGCGCCCCGGCCTCGATCGGGTCGCCGAGCACGGTGCCGGTGCCGTGCGCCTCGACCACGTCGACGTCGCGGGGCTCGAGCCGGGCGTTGGCCAGGGCCTGGCGGATCACCCGCTCCTGCGAGGGACCGTTCGGAGCCGTCAGGCCGTTGGAGGCGCCGTCCTGGTTGACTGCCGAGCCGCGGATCGTGGCGAGGACGCTGTGCCCGTTGGCTTCGGCATCGGAGAGGCGCTCGAGGACAAGGACGCCGACGCCCTCGGAGATGCCGATCCCGTCGGCGCCCTCGGCGAAGGACTTCGAGCGGCTGTCGATGGCGCCGCCGCGCTGGCGCGAGAATTCGATGAAGGCGCCCGGCGTCGCCAGCACGGTGGCGCCGCCGGCGAGCGCCAGCGAGCACTCGCCGGAGCGCAGCGCCGCCGCCGCCAGGTGAGCCGCGACCAGCGAGGACGAGCAGGCGGTGTCGATCGTGATCGCCGGGCCCTCGAGGCCGAGCGCGTAGGCGATGCGGCCGGAGGCGACGCTGGCCGCCATCCCGGTCATCCGGTAGCCCTCGGCCCCGTCCTCGGTCCCGCTGACACCGAATATGTAGTCCTGGAAGGTGATCCCGGCAAACGTCCCGGTGGCGCTGCCGCGCAGCGAGGAGAGGTCGACGCGGGCGTCCTCCAGCGCCTCCCAGACCGTTTCCAGCAGCAGCCGCTGCTGGGGGTCAATGGAGAGCGCCTCGCGCGGCGAGATGCCGAAGAAGGCGGCGTCGAAGCCGGCCACGTCAGCAAGGAAGCCGCCCTCGCGCTGGTAGGTGGTGCCTTGGTGATCGGGGTCGGGGTGGTAGAGGCCGGCGAGGTCCCAGCCGCGGTCGGCGGGGAACTCCGAGATCCCCTCGCGCCCCTCGGCGACCATCTCCCAGAGCCCCTGCGGCGAGTCGATCTCGCCGGGAAAGCGGCAGGCCATGCCGACGATCGCGATCGGCTCCTCGGAGGCCTGGGCGCGGACCACGACCTGCTCCACCGCCGCGCCGCCGGTTGCCTCGCGCAGCAGGTAGGAGGCCAGCTCGCGCGGCGAGGGGTAATCGAAGCCGACCGCGGCCGGCAGCTCGATCCCGGTGGCGACGGCGAGCCGGTTGCGCAGCTCGACCGCGGCCAGCGAGTCGAAGCCGAGCTGCTTGAAGGCGGCGTCGGGGTCGACCTCGGCCGCGGAGTCGTGGCCGAGCACCGCGGCTGCCTCGCCGCGGACGATGTCGAGGACCAGCGCCTCGCGCTCGGCCTCCCCCAGCATGGCCAGCTTCGCCGCCAATGCGCCGGCGGCCGCGGCGGAGCGCCGGCGGCGCGGCGTGCCGGCCAGCTCGGAGAGCAGCGCCGGCAGGGTGCCGGCCTCGGCAAGGCGGCGCAGCGAGCCGCGGTTGAAGGGTGCCGGCACCGTCTGCGCCAGGTCGGCGCCGAGCGCGGCGTCGAAGAGTCGCAGGCCCTCGGCGTCGGAAAGGATCGCGACGCCGGCCCTTTCCATCCGCGAGAGGGCGGCATCGTCGAACATCCCGGCGGCGCCGCCGGATTCTCCCCAGACCCCCCAGGCCATCGACTCGGCCGCCAGCCCCAGCGCCTTGCGGTGCGCGGCCAGGCCGTCGAGGAAGGAGTTGGCGGCGGCGTAGTTGGCCTGGCCCGGCGTGCCCATCGTGCCGGCCAGCCCGGAGACCAGGACGAAGGCGGAGAGGTCGAGCCCGGCGGTCAGCTCGTGCAGGTGCCAGGCGCCGTCGACCTTGGGCGCGAAGACGGTGTGCAGCTGCTCCGCGACCATCGCCTCGACCGTGCCATCGGCGACCGTGCCGGCGGCGTGGACGACGGCGCCGAGCGGCCGCGCCGGATCGATCGAGGCGATCAGCGCGGCGAGCTGCTCGCGGTCGGCGGCGTCGCAGGCCTCGATCCGGACCTCGGCGCCGAGCTCGGTCAGCTCGGCCTCGAGCTCGGCCGCGCCCTGAGCCTCGCGCCCGCTGCGACTGATCAACAGCAGGTGACGAGCGCCGTGGGCAGTGACGAGGTGGCGGGCGAAGAGGCCGCCGAGGCCGCCGGTGCCGCCGCTGATCAGGACGGTGCGCTCGGGGTCGATTCCGCGCGGGACGCTGAGCACGATCTTGCCCACGTTGTGGCCCTCGCGCAGATGGCGGAAGGCCTCGCGGGCGTGGCGCACGTCCCAGCATTCCAGCGGCGCGTGGCTCAGCTCGCCCGCCTCGAGCAGGCCGACGACCTCGAGCAGCACCTCGCGCAGGCGCTGCGGCGCCATCTCGCCGAGGTCCTCGGCGCGGTAGGAGACGCCGGGGTGCTCGGCGGCGATGCGCTCGGGGTCGCGCAGGTCGGCCTTGCCCATCTCGAGGAAGCGCCCGCCGCGCGGCATCAGCGCCAGCGAGGCGTCGATGAACTCGCCGGTCAGCGAGTTGAGCACGACGTCGACGCCCTGGCCGCCGGTCTGCTCGAGGAAGCGCGCACCGAACTCGGTGTCGCGCGAGGACGCGATGTGGTCCTCGGCGATGCCCAGCTCACGCAGCGCCCCCCACTTGGAGGGGCTGGCGGTGGCGAAGACCTCGGCGCCGGCGCGCTGGGCGAGCTGGATCGCGGCCATGCCGACGCCGCCGGCGCCGGCGTGGATCAGGACCCGCTCGCCGCTCTTAAGCCCACCGGTGTCGAAGAGGCGGAAGTAGGCGGTCGCGTAGACCATCGGCAGCGCCGCGCCCTGCTCGAAGCTCCAGCCGGCGGGCAGCGGGACGAGCAGCTGCGACTCGGCCACGACCAGCGGGCCGAAGGCGCCCGGCATCGGCCCGAGCACGCGGTCGCCTGGCACCAGGCCCTCGACCTCGGCGCCGACCTCGACCACCACTCCGGCCCCCTCGCCGCCGATCCGAGCCTCGCCGGGGAAGAGCCCGAGCACCGAGAGCACGTCGCGGAAGTTGACCCCGGCGGCGTGGACCGCGACCCGCACCTGACTCGGCCCGAGCGGCTCCAGCGCCTGCGGCGCCGGCACCAGCGCCAGCCCCTCGAGCGTGCCCTGGGTCGGCGCTCGCAGCGCCCACGGCGCCGGCGGTGGCAGCAGCGACTCCGTGGCGCGCTCGGCCTCGGCCAGGCGCGGAGCGAGCGCCCGGCCCTCGCGCAGGGCGAGCTCGGGCTCGCTGGCGGTGGCGTCGAGCGCCGCGGCAAGTGCCGCCGCCGAGGCCTCGCTGCCGTCGCTGTCGATCAGGGCGATCCGGCCGGGGTGCTCGGTCTGGGCCGAGCGCAACAGGCCCCAGACAGCGCTGCCAACGGGGTCGGCGTCCTCCCCCTCGGTCGCCGCCACCGCTCCCCGGGTCAGCAGCACCAGCCGCGAGGCCTCCGGATCCTTGCTGCCAAGCCACTCCTGGACCAGGGAGAGGGTGCTCGCCGTGGCCGCCAGGGCGGTCTCGGCGGCGCTCTGGGAAGTGGCGAAGTTGAGCTCTGAGAGCTCGACCAGCTTGGCCGGCGACGGGGGAGCACCCTCCGTCTCCACCTCACGCCAGCCCACGACGAGCAGGCCGGCGCCCTTGCCGGCGGCGCCGGACAGCGCCTCCGGCGGCAACTCGCGCGCCCGCACCGAGGCGACCGTGGCCAGCGGTGTGCCCTCGTTGTCGGCGAGCAGCAGCGAGAGCTCCTCCTGTCCCTTGGGGCTGAGCTTGACCCGCAGCTCGCCGGCAATGTCGGCCCGCACTGCGACTCCCTCCCAGGCGAAGGGCAGCTTCGGGCTGAGCTCGCCGCCGCCGTCCAGTTCGGCGGCGAGCATGCTGTGCAGGGCCGAGTCGAGCAGGGCGGGATGCAGGCCGAAGCGGCTCGCTTCGTGAGCCTGCTCGGGCGCCAGCGAGACCTCGGCGAAGACGTCGTCGCCAGCCCGCCAAGCGGCGGTCAGGCCCTGGAAGGCCGGGCCGTACTCGAAGCCGGCATCGGCGAGCCGGTCGTAGAGCCCCTCCAGGTCGATCGGCTCGGCAGCCGGCGGCGGCCACTGCTCGAGCCGCGCCGCCAGCCGCGGCTGCTCGGCCGAGACAACTCCCTCGGCGTGGCGGGTCCACTCCGCCGGCTCGCCCTCCCCCGACTCGGGGCGGGCGTAGATCGCGATCGAACGCTCGCCGCGCTCGCCCGGAGCGCCGAGGGTGACGCGCAGGGCGAGGCTCGCCGAGTCGGGCAGCAGCAGCGGTGCCTGCAGGGTCAGCTCCTCGAGCAGCTCGCAGCCGACCTCGCGCCCGGCTCGCAGGGCCACCTCGACGAAGCCGGTGCCGGGGAAGAGCACGGTGCCGAGGCCGGCATGATCGACCAGCCAGGGGTGCGACTGCAGGGAGACGCGGCCGGCGAGGGTGACCCCTTCACTCTCGGGGTCCTCGATCGCGGCGCCGAGGAAGGGATGGGCGCCGCCGCTGAGCCCGACCGCGGCGGCGCTCGAGCCCGGCAGGCTGCTGTCGACCCAGTAGCGCTGGTGCTGGAACGGGTAGGTCGGCAACGGCACCGTCCCCGCTTCCGGGCCGAAGAGGGTCTCCCACTCGACCGCGGCGCCGGCGGCGATCGCCTCGGCGAAGGAGATGGCGAAGCGCTGCGAGCCGCCCTCCTTGCGGCGCAGGGTGCCGAGCACCCTGGCCGCGCTGCCGCCCGCCGTCGCCTGCGCCGTTTCCTGCAGGCCGATCGTCAGCACCGGGTGCGGGCTGACCTCGATCAGGGTGCGGTGGCCGGCCTCGATCAGGTCGCCGACCACGGGGGCGAGGCGCACGGTCTGGCGCAGGTTGCGGTACCAGTACTCGGCGTCGAGCTCGGCGGTGTCGATCCGCTCGCCGGTCACGGTCGAGTAGAAGGGGATCTCGCTGCTACGCGGCGCCAGCCGGCCGAGGGCCTCGAGCAGCGGCCCGCGCAGGGACTCGGCGTGATGCGAGTGCGAGGCGCCGGTGGCGCCGCGGATCTTCCGCGCCTGGATGCCCTCGGCCTCGCACTGGGCGACCAGCTCCTCGACCGCATCGATGTCACCGGAGACGACGCTCGAGGCGGGGCCGTTGAGGGTGGCGATGTCGAGCTTGCCCTGCCACTGCTCGAGCCGCGCCTCGAGCTCGCTCTCGGAGAGGGCGACCGCGGCCATTGTGCCGCCCATCTGCTCCATCGGCTTCATCACCTCAATCCGGGCCACCGTCGCGTAGGCGGCTTCGTCGAGGCTGATCGCGCCTGCAACGCAGGCGGCGACGATCTCGCCCTGGGAGTGGCCGGCCACCGCGGCCGGCTCGACCCCGCAGGCGCGCCAGAGATCGGCCAGGGCGATGCTGGTCGCGAACAGCGCCGGGATGCCGACGCCCGGCCACTCGTAGGTCGGCACGCCCTCGGCGCCGCGCAAGATGTCGTCGAGGTTCCACTCGAGGTGGGGCTCGAGTGCTTCCGTGCACTCGCGCATGCGCCGGGCGAAGCGCGGCGATGCCTCGATCAGCTCCAGCGCCATGCCGGGCCACTGCGAGCCGTAGCCGGAGAAGAGGAAGACGGGACGGCGGTCCTCCCGGGCGCTGCCGCTGACGATGCCCTCGCTCTCGCCGCCGGCGGCGAAGGCCGCGAGGGCGGTGCGGAGCTCGTCGCGATCGCGGCCGACCGCCAGCGCGCGCTGCTCGAAGGCCGGCTTGCCGGCGGCGAGCGAGTGGGCGACGTCGCCGAGGTCGAGCTCGGGGTTGCGCTCGAGGTGGGCGGCAAGGCGCCCGGCCGAATCGCGCAGCGCCCCCTCGGACTTGGCCGAGAGCAAGAGCGGCACCCGGTCCAGGGCCGGCTCGCCCGGGTCCGCGGCTTCCCCATCCTCCGTTGCCTGCGGCGCCGGGGGCTGCTCGAGGATGAGGTGGGCGTTGGTGCCGCTGATGCCGAAGGAGGAGATGCCGGCGCGGCGCGGGCGGCCGTTGGCCGTCCACTCCACCGGCTCGGCCAGCAGCTCTACCTTGCCCTGCGTCCAATCGACCTTGGACGAGGGCGAGTCGACGTGGAGGGTCTTCGGCAGCACGCCTTCGCGCATCGCCATCACCATCTTGATCACGCCGGCGACCCCGGCCGCGGCCTGGGTGTGGCCGATGTTCGACTTGACCGAGCCGAGCAACAGCGGCTGCTCGCGGTCCTGGCCGTAGGTGGCGAGCAGGGCGTTGGCCTCGATCGGGTCGCCGAGCGGGGTGCCGGTGCCGTGGGCCTCGACCGCGTCGACGTCGGCCGGCTGCAGGCGGGCGTTGGCGAGGGCCTGGCGGATCACCCGCTCCTGGGCGGGCCCGCTCGGCGCCGGCAGGCCGTTGGAGGCGCCGTCCTGGTTGATCGCCGAGCCGCGGATAACGGCGAGGATGCGGCGGCCGTTGCGCTGCGCGTCGGAGAGCCGCTCGAGCAGGACCATGCCGGCGCCCTCGGCGGCACCGAGGCCGTCGGCCGACTCGGCGAAGGCCTTGCAGCGGCCGTCCGGCGCCAGGCTGCGCTGGCGGGCGGCGTCGATGAAGATGCTGGGGCTGGAGATGACCGTCGAGCCGCCGGCCAGGGCGAGGCTGCACTCCCCCCGCCGCAGCGACTGCACAGCGAGGTGGATCGTCACCAGCGAGGACGAGCAGGCGGTGTCGATCGTCAGCGCCGGGCCCTCGAGGCCGAGCGTGTAGGCGATGCGGCCGGAGGCGACGCTGGCCGAGTTGCCGAGGCTGAGGTAGCCCTCGAGGTCGTTGACCCAGGCGCCCAGCCCGTAGTCGTGGAGAACCAGGCCGACGAAGACGCCGGTCTGGCTGCGCTTCAGCCCCAGCGGGTTGAGCCCGGCGGCTTCCAGCGCCTCCCAGCCGCACTCGAGCGAGAGCCGCTGCTGAGCGTCGCTGGCCAGCGCTTCGCGCGGGCTGATGCCGAAGAAACCGGCGTCGAAGCCAGCCGCGTCGGCGAGGAAGCCGCCCTCGCGCACGTAGGTCGTCCCCGCCACCTCGGGGTCTGGGTCAAAGAGCGGCTCGATCTCCCAGCCGCGGTCCGTGGGGATGGCGCCGATCACGTCGCGCTCCTCGGCGACCAGCTGCCAGAGCTGCTCGGGCGTCTCGACCCCGCCGGGGAAGCGGCAGCTCATGCCGACGATCGCGATCGGCTCCTCGGCGCCGCTGAGCAGGCGCGTGTTCTCCTTGCGCAGCCGGTCGCGTTCCTTCAGCGTCGTGCGCAGCGCATCAACGACGTCGCGGTCGGGGGCGCTCACTGTGCCTGCTCCTCGCTCGCGCGCAACAGTTCCTCCACGTCCATGGTGTCGATGCGATCACCGTCCTCTTCTGGTTCTGGATCGGAATTGGCCTCGGGATCAGCGAGGCGAAGCAGGGGATCGAGCAGGCCGGCGGCGCGCAGGCGCGCCAGCGGCAGCGAGGCCAGCGCCTCGCGAACCTCGAGCTCGCCGGACTCGAGCACGGCGCGGCTCTCGCCGGCCGGCGCCACCTGCTCGAGCACGTAGTCGGCAAGAGCAGTGACGCTTGGGTAGTCGAAGACGACCGTGGCCGGCAGGGGGATGCCGGTGGCGGCGCCGAGGCGGTTGCGCAGCTCGACCGCCGCGAGCGAGTCGAAGCCCAGATCCTTGAAGGCGCGCTCCGGGTCGACCTGGGCGGCGGAAGAGTGGCCGAGGACGGCGGCGGTGTGGGTGTGAACCAACTCCAGGACCAATCCCTGGCGCTGCTCTTCGGGAGTCGAGGCGAGGCGCTTCGCCAGGGATTCCTTCTGGCCTTGGCGCCTCGCGGAGATGCGGACGAGGTCCTTGAGCAAGGCGGGCAAGGTGCCTTGGGTTGCTTGGGAGCGAAGCGCTGCTTTGTCAAAGACAACAGGGGCGACCAGCGGCTCTGCCTGGGAGCGGGCGGCATCGAAGAGGGCTAGTCCCTGCTCGGTGCTGAGCGCTGAGAAGCCGAGGCGGGTGCGAATGCGCTCATTGAAGAGTTCGTGCTGGCTCTCGTCGATCTCGATGCTGAGGGCGCCGGAGCCCTGTTGCCAAAGACCCCAGGCGAGGGAGGTGGCGGGGAGGCCTTCTGCCTGTCGCCTCTGGGCCAAGGCGTCGAGGAAGGCGTTGGCGGCTGCGTAGTTGGCTTGGGCTGCTCCTCCCAAGAGACCAGCCGAAGAGGAGAAGAGCAGGAACTGGGAGAGCTGCAGGTCCCTGCTCAGCTCGTGCAGGTGCCAGGCGGCCGCTGCCTTGGGGGTGAAGACGCGCGCCAGGCGCTCGCCGTCGAGAGACTCGATCACACCGTCATCGAGCAGGCCGGCGGAGTGGACGATCGCGCCCAGGGGGTGTGCTTGATCGATCGACTCAAAGAGGGCCTCCAGTTGAGAGCGATCGGAGACGTCGCAGGCCTCGACCCTTGCCTTTGCTCCCAGCTCTTGCAGCTCTGTGAGCAGCTCGGCCGCCCCCTCACTGTCCATCCCCCTGCGGCTGACCAGAAGCAGGTTGGTGATGCCCTGACCTGCCAGGTGACGGGCCACCCGGGCGCCGATGCCGCTGAGGCCGCCGGTGATCAGGACGGTGGAGTTGGGGTTGATGGGGGCTGTCTCTTCTTCTTGGACTGAGGGGATCAGGCGTGGGGCGAGGGGCTTTCCCTCGCGCAGGACGATCTGGGGCTCCTCACTAGAGAGTGCTATCGCGCTCTCGATCGCCTCCTGCGACGCCTGCGTCTCGTCCGTGTCGATCGCAGCGAAGCGGCCGGGGTGCTCGGAGGCGGCGGAGCGCCACAGGCCCCAGAGGGAGGCGGTGGTGAGGTTTGGCTTCTCTTCCTCCCCAGTCGATGCCGCTCCCTCGGTGAGTAGGACCAGGCGCTCTTGGGTGTCCTCGCTCTCCTGTTCTTTGAGCCATTGCTGGATGAAGGACAGAGCACTCGCCGTTGCCGCGAGAGCGTCCTCGGCGGGATCGTCGCTTTGGAGGAAGTCGAGATCTGCCGGGCGCAGGAGGCGGGTTGGGGTGCTTGAGTGCTCGCCTGGCTCGGTTGGGGCCGGGAGCTCTTTCCAGGTGGGGGTGTGGAGGGCCTGCGCCAGCTTGGAGGCCGAGCCCTCTGGGGCCTGGAATCGATCCAGCGGAACCGGCCGCGCCCGCAAGCGCTCGATCGTCGCAACGGGTGCACCGCTGCTGTCGGCGATTTGGAAGGAGGCCTCCTGCTCCCCGCCCGCGGTGATCTTCACCCGCAACTCGTCGTGCCCGACGCCCGCCTGGGCAACGCCGCTCCAGGCGACGGGAAACGGCACCCCCTCACTCGTGTCGTCGCCGGGGTCGAACGGGCCGAGCAGGCCGGTGTGCGCGATCGCGTCGAGCAGCGCCGGGTGGATCGCGAAGCGAGCCGCTTCGGACGCCTGCTCGGGAGCGAGCGAGACCTCGGCGTATATGTCGTCGCCCTGGCGCCACGCCCCCACAAGGCCCTGGAAGGCTGGGCCGTATTCAAGACCGAGCTCGGCGAAGCGGTCATAGGCGGAATCGACCTCCAGCGGTTCCGCCCCCAAGGGCGGCCACTCGGCAAGGGGCTCGCCGGGCTCGGGAGCTTCTGTCGAGAGCACGCCCTCGGCGTGGCGGGTCCACGAGGCGGGTTCCTCGTCGGACCCGGTCTCGGGCCGGGAGTGGATCGAGACCTCGCGCTCGCCCTCCTCGCCCGAGGCAGAGACCGAGACCTGCAGGGCCACCCCACCCGACTCGGGCAGAAGCAGAGGCGCCTGAAGGGTCAGCTCTTCGAGCAACTCGCAACCCGCCTCCTCCCCTGCCCGCAGGGCCATCTCGACGAAGGCGGTGCCGGGGAGGATCACCGTGCCGTTGACGGCGTGATCGGCAAGCCATGGATGCGTCGGCAGGGAGATGCGCCCGGTGAGCAGGAGGCCTTCGCCCTGCGGGTCTTCGATCGTGGCGGCGAGGAAGGGGTGCTCGGTGGAGGTCTGGCCGATCGAGCTTGGGTCCGAACTGCCGGAGCTTGCCGAGAGCCAGTAGCGCTTGCGCTGGAAGGGATAGGTGGGGAGCGGGACGGCGGTCGCTCCCGTCCCCTTGAAGAAGGTTTGCCACTCGACCTCGGCTCCTGAAGCGTGGGCGGAGCCGAAGGCCAAAGCGATGGTCTGTGCCTCGTCCCGGCCCTCGCGCAAGGTCGGGATGAGGGCAGCGCTCTCCTCGTCGGCCAGGATCCCGGCGGCCATCGCGGTGAGCACCGGGTCGGGTCCCAGCTCCAGATAGGTCGTGGCGCCCTGGTCCTTCAAGGTCGCGACGGCATCGGCGAAGCGCACCGGTTGCCTGGCATGAGAGACCCAGTAGGCGGGGTCGGTTGCCTGGGCCTCTGTGAGCTGCTGACCCGTGGTGTTCGAGATGACGGGGAGAGTCGAAGCGTTTAGATCGAGAGAGCCGACCACCTCGGCGAAGGGCTCCAGCATCGGCTCAATCAGGGGTGAGTGAAAGGCGTGGGAGACGACCAGGCGCTTGGTCTTTCGGTCCTGCTCGCGCCAGTGGGACTCGAGTTGGTCAATCGCCTTCTCATCGCCCGAGATCACGCAGGCGTTGGGACCGTTGACCGCAGCGAGAGAAAGGAGGTCCTCTCGACCCTCGATCGAGGCGAGCGTCTCTTCCTCCGTTGCCTCTACCGCCAGCATCGCCCCGCCTGTGGGCAAGTCACCCATCAGCTTGCCCCTGGCGCTGATCAGCTTCGCCGCGTCGGCGAGCGAGAAGACCCCAGCGATATGGGCAGCGACTATCTCCCCCACCGAGTGACCTGTGAGCAGATCGGGCTTGAGCCCAAAGGACTCGAAGAGTCGGTGGAGCGCCAGCTCGGTGGCGAAGAGGGCGGGTTGGGCGTAGGTGGTGTGGTCGAGGCGCTCCGCCTCTTCTGATCCTGGCTCGCTGAAGATCAGCTCCTTGAGGGAGTGGTCGATGTGGGGGTCGATCGCCTCGCAGGCCTCGTCTAGTGCTTGGGCGTAAGCGGGATAGGTCTCATAGAGCTCCTTGCCCATTCCGGCGCGCTGGGAGCCCTGGCCGGTGAAGAGGTAGGCAAGGCGGCCGGAGTTGGACTTGGCTGTATGGGCGTTGGGGGCGGGTTCGCCGGAGGAAAGGGCACTCAGGCCGGCGAGCAGCTCATCGCGCTCCGCTCCCACAACGACCGCTCGCTCCTCCATCTGCGCCCTGGTGGTGGCGAGGGAGAAGGAGGCATCGATGAGATCGAGCCCGGGGTTGTCCTTGAGGTGGGCGGCTAGGCGCTCGGCCGAGTCGCGCAAGGCCTCCGGTGATTTGGCCGAGAGGACCAGCGGGACGGGGCCAGCGAGAGAAACGGACCGTTCACCCTCTTCTCCGCTGCGGTCCTCGGAGGAGACGCCAGTGCCCTCAACTCCTTGCGGAGCCCCCATGGAGAGCGCGGGCGCCTCCTCCAAGATCAAGTGCGCGTTGGTGCCGCTGATGCCAAATGAGGAGACCGCGGCTCGACGCGTTCGGCCGTTGGGCTTCCACTCAGCAGGCTCGGTCAGCAGCTCGATCTCCCCCGCCTCCCAGTCGACCTTGGAAGAGGGAGAGTCGACGTGCAGCGTTTTTGGCAGCACGCCCTCCCGCATAGAGAGCACCGCCTTGATCACACCCGCCACTCCTGCCGCTGCTTGGGTGTGGCCGAGGTTGGACTTGACCGAGCCGAGCTTCAGCGGTGCGTCTCTTTCCTGGCCGTAGGTGGCCAGGAGCGCTCCGGCCTCGATCGGGTCGCCCAAGGTCGTCCCCGTCCCGTGGGCCTCGACCACATCGACATCCTTGGGCTCGAGCCTGGCGTTGGCCAGCGCCTGGCGGATCACCCGCTCCTGCGAGGGACCGTTCGGTGCCGTCAACCCATTGGAGGCGCCGTCCTGATTCACCGCCGAGCCGCGGATCGTCGCCAGCACCGTGTGCCCGTTGCGCTCGGCGTCGGAGAGGCGCTCGAGGGCGAGGACGCCGACGCCCTCAGACCAACCCACTCCGTCGGCGCTCTCCGAGAAGGACTTGCAGCGCCCGTCGGGAGAGAGGCCGCGCTGGCGGCTGAACTCGATGAAGCCGCGCGGGGTTGCCAGCACCGTCACTCCTCCGGCCAGCGCCAGCGAGCACTCCCCCGCTCGCAATGCCTGCGCGGCCAGGTGCAGGGTGACCAATGAAGAGGAGCATGCGGTGTCGACCGTGATTGCCGGCCCCTCGAGGCCCAAGACATAAGCCACGCGGCCGGAGAGGACACTGGCCGAGCCACCGGTGGCGAGGTAGCCCTCCAGCTGGGGAGGCGGGGTGACGCCGCTGGCGTAATCGCCATACATCACCCCGGCGAACACGCCGGCCGGGGTCTCCCTCAGCCGCCCCGGATCCACCCCCGCGTCCTCCAGCGCCTCCCAGGCCGCTTCCAAGAGCAGTCTCTGCTGGGGATCGGTGGCAGTCGCCTCGTTGGGTGAGATCCCAAAGAACCCCGAGTCAAACTCCGCCACATCGGCGAGGAAGCCACCGTGGCGCGCATAGGAGGTGCCGCTGTGTGAGGGGTCTGGGTCATAGAGGCGCTCCAGGTCCCAGCCACGGTCTGAGGGGAAGGGCCCGATTGCATCGCGTCCCTCGCTGAGCAGCTGCCAGAGCTCATTCGGTGAGGAGACCCCGCCGGGGTAGCGGCAGGACATGCCGATGATCGCGATCGGCTCATCGCTTGCCTGGGCCTTGAGCGTGACCTTGAAGCTTTGGCCTCCTTCTGCCTCTGAGAGCAGGTAACGGGCAAGCTCCTTGGCGTTGGGGTAGTCGAAGACGACGGTCGCCTGTAGGCGGATGCCGGTGGCGGCACCGAGGCGGTTGCGTAGCTCAACCGCGGCAAGGGAGTCAAAGCCCAGCTCCTTGAAGGCGCGCTCGGGTGGCACCTGGGTGGCGGAGGCGTGGCCAAGGACTGCCGCCGCTGTTGAGCGCACCAGCTCTTCGACCAATCCCTGGCGTTGCTCTTGGGGAGTGGAGGCAAGGCGCACCGCCAGGGAGCCCTGGGCTCCCTGGCGCTTTGCGGGAGTGTGGATCAGGTCCTTGAGCAAGGCGGGCAAGGTGCCCTGGGCTGCCTGGGAGCGAAGCGCTGCCTTGTCGAAGGCGACAGGGGCGACTAGCGGCTCTGCCTGGGAGCGGGCGGCGTCGAAGAGGGCGAGTCCCTGCTCAGCCGATAGGGCTGAGAAACCAAGGCGGGTGCGGATGCGCTCGCCCAAGAGTTCGTGCTGGCTCTCGTCGATCTCGACGCTAAGAGCGCCTGATCCCTGTTGCCAGAGGCCCCAGGCGAGGGAGGTGGCGGGAAGTCCTTCTGCGGCCCTCTTCTGGGCCAAGGCGTCGAGGAAAGCGTTGGCGGCGGCGTAGTTGGCTTGGGCTGCTCCTCCTAGTAGGCCGGCCGAGGAGGAGAAGAGCAGGAGCTGGGAGAGCTCCAGATCCTTGCTCAGCTCGTGCAGGTGCCAGGCGGCGTTTGCCTTGGGGGTGAAGACGCGCGCCAGGCGCTCGCCGTCGAGAGACTCGATCACACCGTCATCGAGCAGGCCGGCGGAGTGGACGATCGCGCCCAGGGGGTGTGCTTGATCGATCGACTCAAAGAGGGCCTCCAGTTGAGAGCGATCGGAGACGTCGCAGGCCTCGACCCTTGCCTTTGCTCCCAGCTCCTCCCCCAGTTCCGCCACCAGCTCCCTTGCTCCCTCTGCCTCCATCCCCCTGCGGCTGACCAGGAGCAGGTTGGTAATGCCCTGCCCTGCCAGGTGGCGGGCAACCTGGGCGCCGATGCCGCTGAGGCCGCCGGTGATCAGGACGGTGGAGTCGGGGTCGATGGGGGCTGCCTCTTCGCTGTCCCCTGTGGAGGGGACGAGGCGGGGGGCAAGGAGCTTGCCCTCGCGTAGGGCTAGCTGAGGCTCGGTGCCTGAGAGCGCCAGGGCGCTCTCTAGTGCTTCCTCGGAGGTCTCCTCCCCGTCGGTGTCGATCGCGGCGAAGCGGCCGGGGTGCTCGGAGGCGGCGGAGCGCCAGAGGCCTTGGAGAGATGCGGTGGTGAGGCTTGGCTCTTCTCCCTCGCTTGCCGGCACTGCTCGCTCGGTGAGCAGGACCAAGCGCTCTTCGCCTTCCTCTGCCTCTTGCTCCTTGAGCCATTGCTGGATGAAGGACAGGGCGCTCGCCGTTGCGGCCAGGGCATCCTCGGCGGGGTCGTCTCCTTGGGTGAAGTCGAGGTCCGCCGGGCGCAGGAGACGGGTCGGGCCCTCTTCGCCCTCGCCTTCCTCGGTTGGGGCGTCCAGCTCTTTCCAGGTGGGGGTGTGGAGGGGGTTGGTGGCTGAGGGGCGATGCAGGGCCTCGGGGTCAACCTCGCGGCCGATCACCGAGCCGACCGAGAGCAGCGGGTCACCGGTGGGATCGAAGGCTTCCAGCGAGAAGGACTCCTCGCCGAGGGCGAGCTTCACCCGCAGGGTGGAGGCGCCCGGGCCCTCGACATGAATGCCCCCCCAGGCGAAGGGGAGCAGCGGGCGGCCTTCACGTCCGGCCATGATCTGGTCGAGGGCGCCGTGCAGGGCCGAGTCCAGCAGCGCTGGGTGAACACCGAAACGAGAGGATTCCGGCGCCTGCTCGGGGGCGAGCGAGACCTCGGCGTAGGTCTCGTTCCCCTGCTGCCAGGCCGCGGTCAGCCCCTGGAAGGCCGGGCCGTACTCGAGGCCGGCTTGGGCCAAGCGGTCATAGACCGAATCGAGCTCGACCGGCTCCGCGCCAGCGGGCGGCCACTCGGCAAGGGGCTCGCCGGGATCGGGGGCTTCCGCCGAGAGCACGCCCTCGGCGTGGTGAGTCCAGGGTGCCGGTTCCTCGTCGGCTCCGCTCTCGGGCCGGGAGTGGATCGAGACCTCCCTCCCGCCGTCCTCGCCAGGAGCAGAGACCGAGACCTGCAAAGCGACCCCGCCCGACTCGGGTAGGAGCAACGGCGCCTGCAGGGTCAACTCCTCCAGAAGCCCGCAGCCTGCCTCCTGCCCTGCCCGAAGCGCCATCTCGACGAAGGCGGTGCCGGGGAGGATGACCGTGCCGGCAGCCGAGTGGTCGGTCAACCAGGGGTGGGCCTGCAAGGAGATGCGCCCGGTGAGCGTGAGCTCGTCCCCAGCGGGGTCCTCGACGACGGCGGACAGCAGCGGATGCCCCGTCTCGCCTAGGCCGGCGGCGCCGAGGTCCCCCGCACCCAAACCAGTGGGAACCCAGTAGCGCTTGCGCTGGAAGGGGTAGGTCGGCAGCGAGATGGCCTTAGCCCCGGTGCCCTTGAAGAAGGTCTCCCAGTTGACCTTGACGCCCGTTGCGTGGGCGGAGCCAAAGGCCAGAGCCACAGCCCGCGCTTCGTCGCGCCCCTCACGCAAGGTCGGGATCAGCGCAGCGGCCTCATCTTCAGCGAGAGTGCCCGCCGCCATCGCGGTGAGGACGGCATCGGGTCCGAGCTCCAGGTAGGTGGTGGCACCCTGGCCCTCGAGAGTGGTGATGGCGTCTGCGAAGCGCACTGGTTGGCGGGCGTGGGAGACCCAGTAGGCGGGGTCGGTTGCCTGCTCGGTGGTGAGCTGCTCGCCGGTGGTGTTGGAGATCACCGGCAGGGTCGGGGCGTTCAGCTCAAGGGAAGAGACAACCTCGGCGAAGGCCTCCAGCATCGGCTCGATCAAGGGTGAGTGGAAGGCGTGGGAGACCTGCAGGCGCTTGGTCTTCCGTCCCTGCTTCTGCCAGTAGGACTCGACCTCGGCGATGGCACTCTCGGCACCGGAGATCACGCAGGCCTTTGGGCCGTTGACCGCGGCAAGGGAGAGCTCTTGCTCTTGACCTTCAATCGACGTGAGGGTCTCGGCCTCGGTCGCCTCGATCGCGAGCATCGCCCCGCCCTCGGGCAGCTCGCCCATCAGCTTGCCCCTGGCGCTGATCAGCTTCGCCGCGTCAGAGAGGGAGAAGACACCACCGATGTGAGCGGCGACGATCTCCCCCACCGAGTGACCTGTGAGCAGGTCAGGGGTCAAGCCGAAGGACTCGAAGAGGCGGTGCAGCGCCAGCTCGGTGGCGAACAGTGCAGGCTGGGCGTAGGTGGTGTGGTCGAGGAGGGCTGCCTCTTCTGATCCCGGCTCACTGAAGATCAGCTCCTTGAGAGAGCGACCTATGTGTTGGTCGATCGCCTCGCAGGCTTGATCCAGCGCTTTGGCGTAGGCGGGGTGGGTCTCGTAGAGCTCCTTGCCCATCCCGGGGCGCTGGGAGCCCTGGCCGGCGAAGAGGTAGGCGAGGCGGCCGGAGGTTGCTTTGGCGGTGTGGGTGTTGGGGGCGGGTTCACCCTGGGCCAGGGCACTCAGGCCGGCGAGCAGCCCATCGCGCTCCGCCCCCACAACGACCGCTCGCTCCTCCATCTGCGCCCTGGTGGTGGCGAGGGAGAAGGAGGCATCGATGAGATCGAGCTCGGGGTTGTTCTTGAGATGGGCAGCTAGGCGCTCCGCTGAGTCGCGCAGCGCCTCCGGGGATTTGGCCGAGAGGATGAGGGGGACAAGACCCGACGGACCGCTGGTCGGGGTCTCCCCAGGACCATCCTCTGTCGCTGTGCCGAGATCATCCTTGTCGGAGGCGCCCGGGCCAGGGTCCCGTCCGACCACGGGCGCCTCCTCCAAGATCAGGTGGGCGTTGGTGCCCGAAGCTCCGAAGGACGAGACGCCGGCCCGGCGTGGATAGCCGTTGGGCTTCCACTCGCTCTCCTCGGTCAAGAGCTCGATCTCGCCGCTCTCCCACTCGACCTTCGAGGAAGGGGCGTCGACATGCAGTGTCTTTGGCAGCACGCCCTCGCGCATCGCCAAGACCGCCTTGATTACCCCGGCAACACCTGCCGCTGCCTGGGTGTGGCCGATGTTGGACTTGACCGAGCCGAGCTTTAGCGGCCGCTCGCGGTCTTGGCCGTAGGTGGCGAGCAGAGCTCCCGCCTCGATCGGGTCGCCCAGCGTCGTCCCCGTCCCGTGCGCCTCAACCACGTCGACGTCCTTGGACTCCAACCTCGCGTTAGCCAGGGCCTGGCGGATCACCCGCTCCTGGGAGGGACCGTTAGGTGCGGTCAACCCGTTCGAGGCCCCGTCCTGGTTGACCGCCGAGCCCCTGATCGTCGCCAGCACCGTGTGCCCGTTGCGCTCGGCGTCGGAGAGGCGCTCGAGGGCGAGGACGCCGACGCCCTCGGCGAAGCCAACACCATCGGCGCTCTCGGCGAAAGACCTGCAGCGACCGTCCGGGGAGAGGCCGCGCTGACTGGCGAAGAAGGTGAGCATCCAGGGGGTGGAGAGCACCGTCACTCCCCCCGCCAGTGCCAACGAACACTCCCCTCCGCGCAGCGCTTGGGAGGCGAGGTGCAGGGAGACAAGCGAGGAGGAGCAAGCCGTGTCGACCGTCATCGTCGGCCCCTCCAAGCCGAGCGCATAAGCGACCCGACCGGAGACCACGCTGCCGGACATGCCCGGGGCGAGGCCATGCTGAACCGCCCCGTAGTCCTGGTACATCACCCCGGCGAAGACGCCGGTGGAGCTGCCCTGCAGCAGGGTGGGGTCGATGGCAGCGTCTTCGAGCGCCTCCCAGCTGGCTTCGAGCAAGAGGCGCTGTTGCGGATCGCTGCCGAGGGCGTCGCGAGGTGAGATCCCAAAGAACCCCGAGTCAAACTCCGCCACATCGGCGAGGAAGCCACCGTGGCGCGCATAGGAGGTGCCACTGTGTGAGGGGTCTGGGTCATAGAGGCGCTCCAGGTCCCAGCCACGGTCTGAGGGGAAGGGCCCGATTGCATCGCGTCCCTCGCTGAGCAGCTGCCAGAGCTCATTCGGTGAGGAGACCCCGCCGGGGTAGCGGCAGGACATGCCGATGATCGCGATCGGCTCATCGCTTGCCTGGGCCTTGAGGGTGACCTTGGAGGTTTGACTTCCTTCTGCCTCTGAGAGCAGGTGGCGGGCAAGCTCCTTGGCGTTGGGGTAGTCGAAGACGACGGTCGCCTGTAGACGGATGCCGGTGGCGGCGCCGAGGCGGTTCCTGAGCTCGACCGCGGCGAGGGAATCGAAGCCCAGCTCCTTGAAGGCGCGCTCTGGTGGCACCTGGGCGGCGGAGGCATGACCAAGGACTGCCGCCGCTGTTGAGCGCACCAGCTCTTCGACCAGGCCCTGGCGCTGCTCTTGGGGGGTGGAGGCAAGGCGCTTCGCCAAAGAGCCCTTCTGGCCCTGGCGCTTTGCGGGGGTGCGGATCAGGTCCTTCAGCAAGGCGGGCAAGGTGCCCTGGGCTGCCTGGGAGCGGAGCGCTGCCTTGTCAAAGGCGACAGGGGCAACCAGCGGCTCTGCCTGGGAGCGGGCGGTGTCGAAGAGGGCAAGTCCCTGCTCGGCCGATAGGGCCGAGAAGCCAAGGCGGGTGCGGATGCGCTCGTTGAAGAGTTCATGCTGGCTCTCGTCGATCTCGACGCTAAGAGCACCCGATCCCTGTTGCCAGAGACCCCAGGCGAGGGAGGTGGCTGGGAGTCCTTCCGCGGCCCTCTTCTGCGCCAATGCGTCGAGGAAGGCGTTGGCGGCGGCGTAGTTGGCCTGGGCTGCTCCTCCCAGGAGACCAGCGGAAGAAGAGAAGAGCAGGAACTGGGATAGCTCCAGGTCCCTACTCAGCTCGTGCAGGTGCCAGGCGGCATTTGCCTTGGGGGTGAAGACTCGCTCTAGGCGCTCTTGGTCGAGGGACTCCAGGGTGCCGTCATCGAGCAGGCCGGCGGAGTGGACGATCGCTCCAAGGGGGTGCGCTTGGTCGATCGAGGCGAAGAGGGCCTCCAGCTGGGAACGATCGGAGACGTCGCAGGCCTCGACCCTCGCTGTTGCTCCCAGTCCTTCCAGCTCTGTGATGAGCTCGGCAGCTCCCTCCGCCTCCATGCCCCTGCGGCTGACCAGGAGCAGGTTGGTAATGCCCTGCCCTGCCAGGTGGCGGGCCACCTGAGCGCCGATGCCGCTGAGGCCACCGGTGATCAGGACGGTGGAGTCGGGGTCTATGGGGGCTGTCTCTTCGCCGTTCCCTGTGGAGGGGACGAGGCGGGGGGCAAGGAGTTTTCCCTGCCTGATCGCGATCTGGGGCTCCTCGCCAGAGAGCGCTATCGCGCTCTCCAGTGCCTTGGCCGATGCATCGCTCCCGTCGGTGTCGATCGCGGCGAAGCGGCCGAGGTGCTCGGAGGCGGCGGAGCGCCAAAGGCCCTGGAGGGAGGCGGCGGTGAGGTCGGGCTCCTCTCCCTCGCTTGCCGACACCGCTCGCTCGGTGAGCAGGACCAGGCGCTCTTCGCCTTCCTCTGCCTCTTGCTCCTTGAGCCATTGCTGGATGAAGGTGAGGGCACTCGCCGTTGCCGCCAGGGCGTCCTCGGCGGGGTCACCTCCTTGGGTGAAGTCGAGGTCCGCCGGGCGGAGAAGGCGGGTTGGGGTCTCTTCGCCCTCGTCTGGCTCTGTTGGGGTGAGGAGCTCTTTCCAGGTGGGGGTGTGGAGGGGGTTGGTGGCAGAGGGGCTCTCCAGTTGCCGCAGAACCCCGGGCTCCAGCTCACGCGCCCTCACCGACTCGATCCTCAGCAGCGACTCACCGGCATCCGAGAAGGCGACGAGACCCATCTCCCGCTCCCCCACCGTCAACTTCACGCGCAACGCCGCGGCGGGCCCGCCGATTACGCGCACGCCCTGCCAGGCAAAGGGGAGCAGGGGCTTATCGCCAGCCCCGAGAACGGCCTGCAGGCCGGCGTGGAATACGCCATCCAGCAGCGCCGGGTGGATGACGAAGCGAGCGGCGTCCGCTGCCTCCCCCTCCCCTAGCGAGACCTCGGCGTAGATCTCGTCCCCCTGCTGCCAGGCCGCGGTCAGCCCCTGGAAGGCCGGGCCATAGTCGAAGCTCGCTTCGGCAAGGCGCTCATAGGCGGAGCTGACATCGAGCGGCTCAGCGCCCTGCGGTGGCCACTCGGCAAGGGGCTCGCCGGGTTCGCGAGCTTTCGCCGAGAGCACACCCTCGGCGTGGCAGGTCCACGGCGCGGGTTCCTCGTCGGGCCCGGTCTCGGGCCGGGAGTGGATCGAGACCTCGCGCTCGCCCTCCTCGCCGGGGGCAGAGACCGAGACCTGCAGAGCGACCCCGCCCGACTCGGGTAGGAGCAGGGGCGCCTGCAAGGTCAACTCCTCCAGGAGCTCACAACCGACCTCCTGCCCTGCTCGAAGCGCCATCTCGACGAAGGCGGTGCCGGGCAGGAGCACCGTGCCGTTGACGGCGTGATCGGCAAGCCAAGGGTGGGTCTGCAAGGAGATGCGGCCGGTGAGCAACAGGCCCTCACCTTGGGGGTCTTCGATCGTGGCGGCGAGGAAGGGGTGCTCGGTGGAGGAGAGCCCGATCGAGCTGGGGCCAGAGGCTCCGCTGCTGGCCGAGAGCCAGTAGCGCTTGCGCTGAAAGGGGTAGGTGGGAAGCGGAACGGCCTTGGCGCCGGTGCCCTTGAAGTAGGTCTGCCACTCGACCTTGGCCCCGGAGGCGTGGGCAGAGCCAAAGGCCAGGGCGATCGCCCGCGCTTCATCGCGCCCCTCGCGCAAGGTCGGGATGAGGGCAGCGCTCTCCTCGTCGGCCAGGGTCCCGGCTGCCATCGCGGTGAGCACGGCGTCGGGACCGAGCTCCAGGTAGGTGGTGGCTGCGCCTTGGTCCTTGAGCGTTGCGACCGCATCGGCGAAGCGCACCGGCCGTCTCGCGTGAGAGACCCAGTAGGCGGGGTCGGTTGCCTGTGCCTCTGTAAGTAGTTCACCGGTGGTGTTGGAGATCACTGGCAGAGTCGGGGCATTCAGCTCAAGGGAAGAGACGACCTCCGCGAAGGAATCGAGCATCGGCTCGATCAGGGGCGAGTGAAAGGCGTGGGAGACGACCAGGCGCTTGGTCTTTCGGCCCTGTTCGCGCCAGTGCGCCTCGAGCTCCGAGATCGCTTGCTCGTTGCCCGAGATCACACAGGCCCTTGGCGAGTTGACCGCGGCAAGGGAGAGCAACGCCTCCTTGTCCTCGATCGAGGCGAGGGTCTCTTCCTCAGTTGCCTCGATCGCCAGCATCGCCCCGCCCTCGGGGAGGTCGCCCATCAGCTTGCCCCTGGCGCTGATCAGCTTCGCTACGTCTTCGAGGGAGAAGACCCCGGCGATGTGGGCGGCGACGATCTCCCCCACCGAGTGACCGGTCAGCAGGTCCGGCTCGAGGCCGAAGGACTCGAAGAGACGATGCAGGGCCAGCTCGGTGGCGAAGAGGGCGGGCTGGGCGTAAGTGGTGTGGTCGAGCAGCTCAGCCTCCTTGGAGCCGGGCTCGGAGAAGATCAGCTCCTTCAGAGATCGACCTATGTGTTGGTCGATCGCCTCGCAGGCTTCGTCCAGCGCCTTGGCGTAGGCGGGGTATGTCTCGTAGAGCTCCTTGCCCATCCCCGCTCTCTGAGAGCCCTGGCCGGTGAAGAGGTAGGCGAGGCGGCCGGAGGTTGCCTTGGCGGTGTGAGCGTTGGGGGCAGGCTCGCCTTTGGCGAGAGCCGAAAGGCCCGCCAAGAGCTCCTCGCGCTCCGTCCCGACCACTGTCCCGCGCTCCTCCATCTGCGCCCTGGTGGTCGCGAGGGAGAAGGCGAGGTCGGTGAGACCCGACTCCGGATTGTCTTCGAGGTGGGTGGCGAGACGCTCCGCCGAGTCGCGCAGCGCCTCTGGTGATTTGGCCGAGAGGACGAGCGGGACAGGGCCGTGCAAAGGACCCCGGATCTCGGTGGCGCCGTTCTCAGCGGATCCACTCGGGTCGTCCTTGGAGGAGACGCCGAGGTCATCCTTGTCGGAGGCGCCCGGGCCAGGGTCCCGTCCGACCACGGGCGCCTCCTCCAAGATCAGGTGGGCGTTGGTGCCCGAAGCTCCGAAGGACGAGACGCCGGCCCGGCGTGGATGGCCGTTGGGCTTCCACTCGCTCTCCTCGGTCAGCAACTCGATCTCCCCCGACTCCCAATCGACCTTGGAGGAGGGAGAGTCGACATGAAGCGTCTTCGGCAGCACTCCCTCGCGCATGGAGAGGACTGCCTTGATCACACCCGCCACTCCCGCCGCCGCCTGGGTGTGGCCGATGTTGGACTTGACCGAACCGAGCTTCAGTGGCTGGTCTCTTTCCTGGCCGTAGGTGGCGAGCAGGGCGCCGGCCTCGATCGGGTCGCCCAAGGTGGTCCCCGTGCCGTGGGCCTCGACCACATCGACGTCCTTGGGCTCCAACCTGGCGTTGGCCAGGGCCTGGCGAATCACTCGCTCCTGCGAGGGACCGTTCGGCGCGGTCAACCCGTTCGAGGCCCCGTCCTGGTTCACCGCCGATCCCCTGATCGTCGCCAGGACCGTGTGGCCGTTGCGCTCGGCGTCGGAGAGGCGCTCGAGGGCGAGCACGCCGACGCCCTCCGACCAGCCCACCCCGTCGGCGCTGTCGGCAAAGGACTTGCAGCGCCCGTCGGGTGAGAGCCCGCGCTGGCGGCTGAACTCGATGAAGCCGCGTGGCGTCGCCAGCACCGTCACGCCGCCCGCCAGCGCCAGCGTGCACTCCCCCGCCCGCAATGCCTGCCCGGCGAGGTGCATCGCCACCAGCGACGACGAGCAAGCGGTATCGACCGTGATCGCCGGGCCCTCGAGGCCGAGCGTGTAGGAGACGCGGCCGGAGAGGACGCTGCCGGAGCCGACGGTGAGCCCGTATCCCTGCGTCGCGGGGCCCTGTCCCCAGCCGTAGTCGTGGTACATCACCCCGGCGAAGACGCCGGTCTGGCTGCCGCGCAGCCGCTGCGGATCCACGCCCGCGTCCTCCAGTGCCTCCCAGCTCGCTTCCAGCAGCAGCCGCTGCTGGGGGTCGGTGCCGAGCGCGTCGTGCGGCGAGATGCCGAAGAAGTCCGGATCGAACTCGGTCGCGCCGGCGAGGAAGCCGCCCTCACGCGTATAGCTGGTGCCGACGCTGTCGGGATCCGGGTCATAGAGGCGCTCCAGGTCCCAACCGCGGTCGGTGGGGAACTCGGAGATCGCGTCGCGACCCGCCGTGACCAGGTCCCAGAGCCGGGTCGGGGAGTCGACGCCGCCCGGATAGCGACAGGACATGCCGATGATCGCGATCGGCTCCTCGCTCGCCGCCACCCGCACCGCCGGTCGCGCCGCGATCTCACCGCTGGCCTCGCTGACCAGATACCCGGCAAGGGTGGCGGCAGTGGGGTAGTCGAAGACGATCGTGGCCGGCAGGGTCAAACCGGTCGCGGCGCCAAGCCGGTTGCGCAGCTCGACCGCGGCGAGCGAGTCGAAGCCGAGCTCCTTAAAGGCGCGCTCGGGGTCCACCTCTGCGGCGCCGGCGTGACCGAGGACAGCCGCCGCCTCGCCGCGGACCAGGTTGAGGGCGAACCCGAGCCGCTGCGCCGCGGGCATCGCCGCGAGCCGCTCGACCAGTGCGCCCGAGCGGGCCCGGCGGCGACGCGAGGCCGGGACCAGGCTGCGCAGGGCAGGAGCAATCGTGCCGTGCGCGGCGAGCGCCCGCAGGGCGGCGAGGTCAAAGCGCGCGGTGAGCAACTGTGGCTCCTCGCTGCCGAGCGCGGCGTCGAAGAGCACCAGTCCCTGCTCGTCGTCGAGCGGCGCCAGGCCGGAGCGAGCCATCCGGGCCAGCCCGGCGGCGTCGAGCTGGGCCCCCATCCCCCCCTCGCGCGACCAGAGGCCCCAGGCCAGCGAGATCGCCGGCAGGCCGCGCGCCCGCCGCCGCGTCGCCAGGGCGTCGAGAAAGGCGTTGGCGGCTCCGTAGTTGGCCTGGGCGGGACTGCCGAGCGCCCCCGCCAGCGAGGAGAAGAGGATGAAAGCCGAGAGGTCCAGCTCCCTGGTCAGCTCGTGCAGGTGCCAGGCGGCGTCGAGCTTGGGGGCGAAGACGCGATCGAGCTGCGCAGCGTCAAGCGAGGCGATGACCCCGTCCTCGACGATCCCGGCGGCGTGGACGACCGCCCCCAAGCGGTGCTCGGGGTCAATCGACTCGAGCAGGGCCTCCAGTTCGGAGCGCTCGGAGACGTCGCGGGCCTCGAGTCGCACCGTCGCGCCGAGCTCCTCGAGACGGGCGGCAAGCTCCGGCGCACCGTCGGCCTCGGCACCGCGACGGCTTACCAGCAGCAGCTGGCGGACGCCGTGCGCGGCGACGAGGTGCTCGGCGAGCAATGAGCCGAGGCCGCCGGTTCCGCCGGTGATCAGCACGGTCGATTCGGGATCGAAGCGGGGCGGGTCGGCGTCGTCTACCGGCGCGGTGCGGACGACGCGCGGAGCCAGCAGGCGGCCCTCGCGCAGCGCGAGCTGGGGCTCCTCGGCCGAAGTGGCAATTGCGGCTGCCAGCGCTTCAGGCGAAGTGTCGCTGCCGTCGCTGTCGAGCAGGACGATCCTGCCGGGATGCTCGGCTTGGGCGGCGCGCAGCAGACCCCAGACCGAGGCGCCCGCAGGGTCCGCCTCCTCGCCGGGAAGCGCGGCGACCGCTGCGCTCGTGAGCACGGCCAGGCGTTGGGGCTCTGCCGCGGCGAGCACCCGCTGCACCTCCAGCAGAACACAGCGACAAGCGTTTCGGGCGTCGACGGCGGCGTCTCCCGAGCGCTCGAACCCGAGCTCGTCCAGCGCCACCACGCGCATCGGCTCGTCCGCGGCGACGGGAGCCTCCGTCGCGCACTCGCTCCACTCGATGGCCATGAGCCCGCTGCGGTCGGCCTGCCGCAGCTGCCTGGGATCAACCGGGCGGACGCGCAGCGAGTCGACCTTGCCCAGCGGCCGGCCGCCCTCGTCGGCGATCTCCACCGAGGCCTCTACCGAGCCCGCGAGGCCGATCTTCATCCGCAGGGCGCTAGCAGCCGCCGACAGGCGCACGCCGGACCAGGCAAAGGGGAGGCTGACCGCGCCCTCCCCGGGGTTTCCCAGCAGCACGGCGTGCAGAGCGGAATCCAACAGCGCCGGGTGGATCGCGAAGCGAGCGGCTTCGGACGCCTGCTCGGGAGCGAGCGAGACCTCGGCGTATATGTCGTCGCCCTGGCGCCACGCCCCCACAAGTCCCTGGAAAGCTGGGCCGTATTCGAGACCGAGCTCGGCGAAGCGGTCATAGGCGGAATCGGCCTCCAGCAGTTCCGCTCCCGCGGGTGGCCACTCGGCGAGGGGCTCACCGAGATCGGGGGCCTCGACCGAGAGGGTCCCCTCGGCGTGGCGGGTCCAGCCGGGCGACTCGTCCCCAGCGGTGACCTCCGCCCGGGAGTGGATCGAGACCTCGCGCTCACCTGTCTCATTGGGCGCAGAGACCGAGACCTGTAGAGCAACCCCGCCCGACTCGGGCAGGAGCAACGGCGCCTGCAGGGTCAGCTCCTCGAGGAGCTCGCAACCTGCCTCCTGCCCTGCCCGCAGCGCCATCTCGACGAAGGCGGTGCCGGGGAGGATCACCGTGCCGTTGACGGCGTGATCGGCAAGCCAGGGGTGGGTCTGCAAGGAGATACGGCCGGTGAGCAGGAAGCCTTCGCCCTGGGGGTCTTCGATCGTGGCAGCGAGGAAGGGGTGTTCGGTGGAGGTCTGGCCGATCGAGCTTGGGTCCGAACTGCCGGAGCTTGCCGAGAGCCAATAGCGCTTGCGCTGGAATGGATAGGTGGGGAGCGGGACGGCGGTCGCTCCGGTGCCCTTGAAGAAGGTCTGCCACTCGACCTTGGCGCCCGAGGTGTGGGCGGAGCCGAAGGCGAGGGCGATCGCCTGGGCCTCGTCCCTGCCCTGACGCAAGGTCGGGATCAGCGCGGCGGTCTCCTCATCGGCGAGAGTGCCCGCAGCCATCGCGGTGAGCACGGCGTCGGGTCCCAGCTCCAGGTAGGTGGTGGCGCCTTGGTCTTTGAGGGTCGCGACGGCATCGGCAAAACGCACCGGTTCCCTGGCGTGAGAGACCCAGTAGGCGGGGTGGGTTGCCTGCTCAGAGGTGAGCTGCTCGCCGGTGGTGTTGGAGATGACGGGCAGAGACGGCTCATTGAGATCGAGAGAACCGACTACCTCGGCGAAGGCATCGAGTATCGGCTCGATCAGGGGCGAGTGGAAGGCGTGGGAGACGACCAGGCGCTTGGTCTTTCGACCCTCTTCCTGCCAGTGGATCTCGACCTCGGCGATGGCACTCTCGGCACCGGAGATCACGCAGGCACTGGGACCGTTGACCGCGGCGAGGGAGAGCAACTCCTCCTTGCCCTCGATCGAGGCGAAGGTCTCGGGCTCAGTTGCCTCCACCGCCAACATCGCCCCGCCCTCTGCCAGCTCACCCATCAGCTTGCCCCTGGCGCTGATCAGCTTCGCCGCGTCGGCGAGTGAGAAGACCCCGGCGATATGAGCGGCGACGATCTCCCCCACTGAGTGACCTGTCAGGAGATCGGGCTTGAGTCCGAAGGACTCGAAGAGGCGGTGCAGAGCCAGCTCGGTGGCGAACAGTGCGGGCTGGGCGTAGGTGGTGTGGTCGAGGAGGGCTGCCTCTTCTGATCCCGGCTCACTGAAGATCAGCTCCTTGAGGGAGCGACCTATGTGTTGGTCGATCGCCTCGCAGGCTTCATCCAGTGCCTCGGCATAGGCGGGGTAGGTCCCGTGGAGCTCCTTGCCCATTCCGGCTCTCTGGGAGCCCTGGCCGGTGAAGAGGTAGGCGAGGCGGCCTGAGGTTGCCTTGGCGGTGTGGGTGTTGGGGGCGGGCTCGCCCTTG
The DNA here is from genome assembly GCA_963732225.1 of uncultured Solirubrobacterales bacterium. Classification (GTDB taxonomy): domain Bacteria; phylum Actinomycetota; class Thermoleophilia; order Solirubrobacterales; family 70-9; genus VRUE01. Next base: position 1,213,994 of record CAVSYR010000002.1, on the reverse strand, counting down.
GCGAGGGCACTCAGGCCGGCGAGCAGCTCATCGCACTCCGTCCCCACCACAACCGCTCGCTGCTCCATCTGGGCCCTGGTGGTAGCCAGGGAGAAGGTGAGGTCGGTTGGGTGGAGGTTGGGATGCTCCTTCAGATGAGCAACCAGGCGCTCGGCTTGGGCCTCGAGCGCCTCCGGCGATTTGGCCGAGAGGACCAGCGGGACGGGGCCGGGCAGGCTGGTAGCCACGGCATCGCCGGAACCGTCCTCGGCCCCAGCCCCAAGGTCATCCTTGTCGGAGGCGCCCGGGCCAGGGTCCCGTCCGACCACGGGCGCCTCCTCCAAGATCAGGTGGGCGTTGGTGCCCGAAGCTCCGAAGGACGAGACGCCTGCTCGTCGTGGATGCCCGTTGGGCATCCACTCAGCAGGCTCGGTGAGCAGCTCGATCTCCCCCGCCTCCCAATCGACCTTGGAGGAGGGAGAGTCGACGTGGAGCGTCTTCGGCAAGACGCCCTCCCGCATCGAGAGCACCGCCTTGATCACCCCAGCTACCCCGGCAGCCGCCTGGGTGTGACCGATGTTCGACTTGACCGAGCCCAGCTTCAGTGGCGTCTCTCGATCTTGGCCGTAGGTCGCGAGCAGAGCTCCCGCCTCAATCGGATCGCCCAGCGTCGTCCCCGTGCCGTGCGCCTCGACCACGTCGATGTCCTTGGGCTCCAACCTCGCATTGGCCAGGGCCTGGCGGATCACTCGCTCCTGCGAGGGGCCGTTCGGCGCGGTCAACCCGTTCGAGGCGCCGTCCTGGTTGACCGCCGAGCCCCTGATCGTCGCCAGGACCGTGTGGCCGTTGCGCTCGGCGTCGGAGAGGCGCTCGAGGGCGAGGACGCCGACGCCCTCGGCGAAACCGGCGCCATCCGCCGCCTCGGCGAAGGACTTGCAGCGACCGTCCGGGGAGAGCCCGCGCTGGCGGCTGAAGTAGGTCAGGACCCAGGGCGTCGCGAAGACCGTTACCCCGCCCGCCAGCGCCAGCGAGCACTCCCCCGCTCGCAGCGCCTGCGCGGCGAGATGCATCGCCACCAGCGAGGACGAACAGGCGGTGTCGATCGTCATCGTCGGTCCCTCGAGGCCGAGCGTGTAGGCGACCCGGCCGCTGGCCGCACTGGTGGTCATGCCGGGGGCCAGCTCGGTCGGGGTGCCGTAGTCCTGGTACATCACCCCGGCGAAGACGCCGGCCCGACCGCCCCGCAGCGAGAGCGGGTCGATGCCCGCGTCCTCGAGCGCTTCCCAGCTCGCTTCCAGCAACAGCCGCTGCTGGGGATCGATCGCGAGAGCGTCGCGCGGCGAGATGCCGAAGAAGGCGGGATCGAAGTCGCCGGGAGCGGCGAGGAAGCCGCCGTGGCGCGTGTAGCTGCTCAGCGGCACATCGGGATCGGGGTCGTAGAGGGCCTCCAGATCCCAGCCGCGATCGCTGGGGAACTCGGCGATCGCGTCGCGCTCCTGGCTGACCACCTCCCAGAGGTCGGCCGGCGAGCCCACCCCACCGGGGAAGCGACAGGACATGCCGACGATCGCGATCGGCTCAGCCGCCGCCTCGAGCAGGCGCTGGTTCTGCTGGCGCAGCCGCTCGCTCTCCTTGACCGAGACCCTGAGAGCCTCGGCGAGCTTCTCGCTGGACGCGCTCACTCCGCCCCCTCCGGCTCGGCAGCGACGGACTGTCCCTCGAGCGTTCGCTCGACCAGGTCATCGATGTCCATCTCGTCGATCCGGGCGATCGCCTCGCTTTCCTCCGGCGAGGGGCCCGCCTCCTCGGCCACGGGCTCCGCGACTTTGCCACCCGCCTCGGTCAGCAGGTAGCCGGCGAGCTCGCCGGCGTTGGGGTAGTCGAAGACGACCGTGGCCGGTAGACGAACACCGGTGGCGGCACCGAGGCGGTTGCGCAGTTCGACCGCGGCGAGCGAGTCGAAGCCGAGCTCCTTGAAGGCGCGCTCTGGGGGCACCTGGGCGGCGGAGGCGTGGCCGAGCACCGCGGCCGTGTGGGCCCGGACCAGCTCCAGGACCAGGGTTTCGTGCTGGGCCTCGGGAGCCTCGGCCAGGCGCTTGGCCAGCGAGACCCCGCCGTCCCCGCGGCGAACGGGGACGCGGACCAGGCCGGCGAGCAAGGCGGGCAGCGTGCCCTGGGCGGCCTGGGCGCGCAGGGCGGCGCGATCGAAGTGCGCCGGAGCGATCAGTGGCGCGGTCTGGGAGCGGGCCGCGTCGAAGAGTGCCAGGCCCTGCTCGGCCGAGAGCGGGGCGAGCCCGAGGCGGGAGCGAATCTGGGCGATCATCTGCCGACGCTCCGCCTCGTCCGCCTCGACGCTGAGGGCACCGGAGCCCTGTTGCCAAAGGCCCCAGGCAAGGGAGGTGGCCGGCAGGCCTTCTGCCTGCCGGCTCTGGGCGAGGGCGTCGAGCACGGCGTTGGCGGCCGCGTAATTGGCCTGGGCGGCACCACCGAGCAAGCCGGCGGTCGAGGAGAAGAGCAGGAACTGGGAGAGGTCCATCGCCCTGCTCAGCTCATGCAGGTGCCAAGCAGCGGCCGCCTTGGGCGCGAAGACGCGGCGCAGGCGCTCCGGGTCGAGGGCCTCGATCACGCCGTCGTCGAGCAGGCCGGCCGAGTGCACGATCGCGTCGAGCGGGTGAGCGGGATCGATCGACGCGAAGAGGGCCTCCAACTGAGAGCGCTCGGAGACATCGCAGGCGGCAACCCTCACCTCCGCTCCCAACGCCTCGAGGTCCGCGACCAGATCGGCGGCTCCCTCGCTGTCCATTCCCCTGCGACTGACCAGGAGCAGGCGGCGGGCGCCGTGAGCCTCTGTCAGGTGGCGGGCGACGAGGACGCCGACCCCGGTCAGGCCACCGGTGATCAGCACGGTGCGCTCGGGATCGAGCGGGCGAACGGGATCCGCCTCCCGCTCGCGCTCCGCCGGCACCAGGCGCGGCGCCAACAGCCTGCCCTCGCGCAGAGCCTGCTGGGGCTCGCGCCCGCTCAGCGCCAGGGCGGCCTGCAGCGAGCGTGCCGAGGCCTCGCTGCCGTCGGAGTCGATTGCGGCGAAGCGGCCCGGGTGCTCGGATTGGGCCGAGCGGAAGATGCCGCAGAGGGCGGCGCCGACCGGGTCGGGGTCCTCCCCCGCGCCGACGGCGAAGGCGCCTTCGCTGAGCAGGACCAGGCGCTCCACCGCGGGCTCCTCCTCAGCCAGCCATTGCTGGATGAAGACGAGGGCACTTTGGGTTGCCGCAAGCGCGTTCTCGGCGGGATCGTCGCCTTTTGTGAAATCGAGCTCTGCGGGGCGCAGGAGGCGGGTGCTTGGCTGCTCGCCCGCTTCGGCCGGGGTGCTCTCGAGCTCCTTCCAGCGGGGGGCGAAGAGAGAATCGGAGGTAGAGGCTCGGCGCAGGGCGTCGGGATCGACCTCGCGACCGACCACAGAGCCGACCGCGAGCAGCGGGGCCCCAGCGGGGTCGAAGGCCTCGAGTGAGAAGGAGTCCTCGCCAAGGGCGAGCTTCACCCGCAAGGTGGAAGCGCCAGGAGCACCGACATGGACCCCCTGCCAGGCGAAGGGAAGCAGCGGGCGGCCCTCGCGCCCACCGGCGCCCATGAGCAGGTCGAGCCCGCCGTGCAGGGCGGAGTCCAGCAGTGCGGGATGCGCCGCGAAGCGGGCCGCTTCGGGAGCTTGCTCGGAGGCGAGCGAGACCTCTGCGTAGACCTCCTCGCCCTGCTGCCATGCCGCGGTGAGGCCCTGGAAGGCGGGACCGTACTCGAGGCCGGCGTCGCCGAGTCGCGCGTAGACCGAGTCGAGGCTCAATGACTCGGCGCCCTCTGGCGGCCAGGCGGAAAGAGGATCAGCAGACTCTGGCACCCGATCAGAGAGGACGCCCTCGGCGTGCAGGACCCACTCGCTCGACCACCCCTCTGCCTCCGTCTTGGAGTGGATCGAGACCTCGCGCTCACCCTCCTCGCCGGGCGCAGAGACCGAAACCTGGAGAGCAACCCCACCGCTCTCCGGCAAGAGCAGAGGCGCCTGAAGGGTCAGCTCTTCCAGCAGCTCGCAGCCTGCCTCCTGCCCTGCTCGCAGCGCCATCTCGACGAAGGCGGTACCGGGGAGGATCACCGTGCCGTTGACGGCGTGATCTGCAAGCCAAGAATGTGTCTGCAGGGAGATGCGCCCGGTGAGCAGCAGACCCTCGCCCTGGGGGTCTTCAATCGTGGCGGCGAGGAAGGGGTGCTCGGTGGAGGTTTGACCGATCGAACTGGGGTCCGAACTGCCGGAGCTTGCCGAGAGCCAGTAGCGCTCGCGCTGGAAGGGGTAGGTAGGGAGCGGGACGGCGGTCGCTCCGGTGCCCTCGAAGAGGGTCTGCCACTCGACCTTGGCCCCGGTGGCGTGGGCGGAGCCGAAGGCGAGGGCGATCGCCTGGGGCTCGTCGCGTCCCTCACGAAGGGTCGGGATCAGGGCGGCGCTCTCCTCGTCGGCCAGGGTCCCGGCTGCCATTGCGGTGAGAACTGCGTCGGGACCGAGCTCCAGGTAGGTAGTAGCGCCTTGGTCCTTCAGGGTCGCGACGGCATCGGCGAAGCGCACCGGCCGTCTCGCGTGGGAGACCCAGTAGGCGGGGTCGGTTGCCTGCTCAGCAGTGAGCTGCTCGCCGGTGGTGTTCGAGATGACGGGGAGGGACGGCTCGTTGAGATCGAGAGAGGAGACAACCTCGGCGAAGAGCTCCAGCATCGGCTCGATCAGGGGTGAGTGGAAGGCGTGGGAGACGACCAGGCGCTTGGTCTTTCGTCCCTGCTCTTGCCAGTGGGTCTCGAGCTCCGAGATCGCTTGCTCGTCGCCGGAGATCACGCAGGCCCTTGGACCGTTGACCGCGGCGAGAGAAAGGAGGTCCTCCTTGCCCTCAATCGAGGCGAGGGTCTCGGCCTCAGTTGCCTCCACAGCCAACATCGCCCCGCCCTCGGGGAGGTCGCCCATCAGCTTGCCTCTGGCGCTGATCAGCTTCGCTGCGTCAGAGAGGGAGAAAACGCCGGCGATGTGAGCGGCGGTGACCTCTCCCACCGAGTGGCCGGTGAGCAGATCCGGCTTCAGTCCAAAGGACTCGAAGAGGCGGTGCAGGGCCAGCTCGGTGGCGAACAGTGCGGGCTGGGCATAGGTGGTGTGGTCGAGGAGCTCTGCCTCCTTGGAGCCGGGCTCGCTGAAGATCAGCTCCTTGAGGGAGCGATCGATGTGGGGGTCGATCGCTTCGCAGGCCTCGTCCAGCGCTTGGGCGTAGGCGGGGTAGGTCTCATATAGCTCCTTGCCCATCCCGGCGCGCTGGGAGCCCTGACCGGTGAAGAGGTAGGCGAGGCGGCCTGAGGTTGCCTTGGCGGTGTGGGTGTTGGGGGCTGGTTGGCCCTTGGCGAGGGCATTGAGGCCAGCGAGCAGCTCCTCGCGCCCCTCCCCGACCACAGCCGCTCGCTGCTCCATCTGCGCCCTGGTGGTCGCCAGGGAGAAGGCGAGGTCAGCGGGGTCGAGGTCGGGGTGCTCTTCAAAATGAGCAACCAGGCGCTCGGCCTGGGCCTCGAGTGCCTCTGGCGATTTCGCCGAGAGGACGAGTGGAACAGGACCGGCAAGGGGAGCGGACGAAACGCCCTCCACCCCATCGCGGTCCTTGTCGGAGGCGCCCGGGCCAGGGTCCCTTCGGGCCACGGGCGCCTCCTCCAAGATCAAGTGAGCGTTGGTGCCGCTGATGCCAAACGAGGAGACCGCGGCTCGACGCGTTCGGCCGTTGGGCTTCCACTCGCTCTCCTCGGTCAGCAACTCGATCTCCCCCGACTCCCAATCGACCTTGGAAGAGGGAGAGTCGACATGAAGCGTCTTCGGCAGCACTCCCTCGCGCATGGAGAGCACCGCCTTGATCACCCCGGCAACACCTGCCGCCGCCTGGGTGTGGCCGATGTTGGACTTGACCGAGCCGAGCTTCAGCGGCGTCTCTCGATCCTGGCCGTAAGTGGCGAGCAGCGCCCCGGCCTCGATCGGGTCTCCCAGGGTCGTCCCGGTGCCGTGGGCCTCGACCACGTCGACGTCCTTGGGCTCCAACCTGGCGTTGGCCAGGGCCTGGCGAATAACCCGCTCCTGGGAAGGCCCGTTCGGAGCGGTGAGGCCGTTTGACGCCCCGTCCTGATTGACCGCTGAGCCGCGGATCGTCGCCAGCACCGTGTGCCCGTTGCGCTCGGCGTCGGAGAGGCGCTCGAGGGCGAGCACGCCGACGCCCTCGGACCACGCGACGCCGTCGGCCTGATCGGCGAACGGCTTACAGCGTCCATCCGCCGACAGTGCGCGCTGGCGGCTGAACTCGGCGAAGATCCTCGGCGTCGAAAGGACGGTCACACCGCCGGCAACGGCGAGCGTGCACTCGCCCGCGCGCAACGCCTGCGCGGCGAGGTGCAGGGAAACCAGCGAGGAGGAGCAGGCCGTGTCGACCGTGATCGCCGGACCCTCGAAGCCGAGCGCGTAGGAGACGCGGCCGGAGACCACGCTTGCGGAGCGGCCGGCGGCCAGATAACCCTCGAGCTGAGACGACGGGGCACTGCCGCTGCCGTAGTCGCTGTGCATGACCCCGGTGAAGATCCCCGCCTGGCTGCCGCGCAGCCGCCCCGGATCAACCCCCGCGTCCTCCAGTGCCTCCCAGGCCGCTTCCAGGAGCAACCTCTGCTGGGGGTCGGTGGCAGTCGCCTCGTTGGGTGAGATCCCAAAGAACCCCGGGTCAAACTCCGCCGCATCGTCGAGGAAGCCACCGTGGCGCGCATAGGAGGTGCCGCTGTGGGAGGGATCAGGGTCATAGAGGCGCTCCAGGTCCCAACCGCGGTCCGTGGGGAAGGGCCCGATTGCATCCCTTCCCTCGCTGAGCAGCTCCCAGAGCTCATTCGGTGAGGAGACTCCACCGGGGTAGCGGCAGGACATGCCGATGATCGCGATCGGCTCATCGCTTACCTGGGCCTTGAGGGCGACCTTGGAGTCTTGGCTTCCTTCTGCCTCTGAGAGCAGGTAGCGGGCCAGCTCCTTGGCGTTGGGGTAGTCGAAGACGACAGTTGCCGCCAAACGGATGCCGGTGGCGGCACCGAGGCGGTTGCGTAGCTCAACCGCGGCGAGGGAATCGAAGCCCAGCTCCTTGAAGGCGCGGTCGGGGGGAACCTGGGCGGCGGAGGCGTGGCCAAGCACAGCCGCCGCTGTTGAGCGCACCAGCTCTTCGACCAATCCCCGGCGTTGCTCTTGGGGAGTCGAGGCAAGGCGCTTTGCCAGGGAGCCCTTCTGGCCCTGGCGCCTTGTTGGGATGCGGACCAGGTCCTTGAGCAAGGCGGGCAAGGTGCCCTGGGTTGCCTGGGAGCGAAGCGCTGCCTTGTCGAAGGCAACAGGGGCGACCAGTGGCTCTCTTTGGGAGCGGGCGGCGTCGAAGAGGGCCAGCCCCTGCTCGGCCGATAGGGCTGAGAAGCCCAGGCGCGTGCGAATGCGCTCGTTGAGGAGCTCGCGTTGGCTCTCGTCGATCTCGATACTGAGGGCACCCGATCCCTGTTGCCAGAGACCCCAGGCGAGGGAGGTGGCGGGGAGGCCTTCTGCCTGTCGCCTCTGGGCCAGGGCGTCGAGGAAGGCGTTGGCGGCTGCGTAGTTGGCTTGGGCTACTCCTCCTAGGAGACCAGCGGAGGAGGAGAAGAGCAGGAACTGGGAGATATCCAGCTCCCGGCTTAGCTCGTGGAGGTGCCAGGCGGCGTTTGCCTTGGGAGAGAAGACGCGCTGCAGGCGCTCTTGGTCGAGGGACTCCAGGGTGCCGTCATCGAGCAGGCCGGCTGAGTGGACAATCGCTCCCAGGGGATGTGCTTGGTCGATCGAGGTGAAGAGGGCCTCAAGCTGGGAGCGATCGGAGACGTCGCAGGCCTCGACCCTTGCTGTCGCTCCTAGTCCTTCCAGCTCTCTGAGGAGCTCCTTTGCTCCCTCCGCCTCCATCCCCCTGCGGCTGACCAGGAGCAGGTTGGGGGTGCCCTGCCCCGCTAGGTGGCGGGCGACCTGGGCGCCGATGCCGCTGAGGCCGCCGGTGATCAGGACGGTGGAGTCGGGGTCGATGGGGGCTGCTTCTTCTCCTTGGCCTGCGGGGATCAGGCGGGGGGCGAGGAGCTTTCCCTCGCGCAGGGCTAGCTGGGGCTCGGCGCCCGAGAGCGCCAGGGCGCTCTCTAGTGCTTCCCCGGAGGCCTTCTCCCCATCGCTGTCGATCGCGACGAAGCGACCGGGGTGCTCGGAGGCGGCGGAGCGCCAAAGGCCTTGAAGGGAGGCGGTGATGAGGTCTGGCTCTTCTCCCGCTTCCACACAAACGGCTCCTTCGGTGAGCAGGACCAGGCGATCTTCGCCTTCCTCGGCCTCCTGCTCTTTGAGCCATTGCTGGATGAAGGTGAGGGCGCTTGCCGCTGCCGCCAGGGCGTCCTCGGCGGGGTCGTCTCCTTGGGTGAAGTCGAGATCTGCGGGGCGCAGGAGGCGGGTTGGGGTGTCTTCGCCCTCGCCTTCCTCAGTTGGGGTGGGGAGCTCTTTCCAGGTGGCGGTGTGGAGGGATCGCGCGGCCTGGATGGCGGAGCCTCCCCGGGCCTGGAGCTGGTCCGGCGAAACCGGGCGAGCTCGCAGGCGCCCGATCGTCGCGACAGGGACACCACTGCTGTCGGCGATCTGGAAGGAGGCCTCCATCTCGCCAACGGCGGCGATCCTCACGCGCAGCTCAGCCTGCCCGGGGCTGGTGAGAGCGACACCGCTCCAGGCGAAGGGGAGTGGCGGGCCCTGTGACAGGTCATCGCCGGGGTCGAAGGGGCCGAGCAGGCCGGCGTGCACGATCGCGTCGAGCAGCGCGGGGTGCGCGCCGAAGCGACCGGCTTCGGGTGCCTCCCCCTCCGCAAGCGAGACCTCGGCGTAGATGTCGTCGCCCAGACGCCACGCCATCGCCAGGCCCTGGAAGGCCGGGCCATACTCGAGGCCGAGCTCGGCGAAGCGCTCGTAGGCGAAGTCGGCATCAACGGCCTCCGCTCCCGCGGGCGGCCACTCGGTAAGTGGCTCTCCCGGGTCGGGAGCTTCGGCCGAGAGCACGCCCTCGGCGTGACGGGTCCACGGCGCGGGTTCCTTGTCGGACCCGGTCTCGGGCCGGGAGTGGATCGAGATCTCGCGCCCACCCTCCTCGCCCGGGGAAGAGACCGAGACCTGCAGAGCAACCCCGCCGCTCTCGGGAAGCAGCAGCGGTGCTTGAAGGGTCAGCTCCTCGAGCAGCTCACAACCCGCCTCCCGTCCCGCCCGTAGGGCCATCTCGACGAAGGCGGTGCCGGGGAGAAGGATGGTGCCGCCGACGGCATGGTCGGCAAGCCAAGGATGGGTCTGAAGTGAGATGCGCCCGGTGAGCGTGAGCTCGTCCCCGGCCGGGTCCTCGATGACGGCGGACAGCAACGGGTGCCCCGTCTCGCCTAGTCCAGCGGCACCGAGATTTCTCGCACCAGAGTCACTGGAGAGCCAGTAGCGCTTGCGCTGGAAGGGATAGGTGGGGAGCGGGACCGCGCTCGCGCCGCTGTCCTCGAAGAAGGTCTGCCAGCCGACCTTGGCGCCCGAGGCGTGGGCGGAGCCGAAGGCGAGGGCGACCGCCTGAGCCTCGTCACGACCTTCACGAAGAGTTGGGATGAGCGCGGCGCTCTCCTCCTCGGCGAGAGTGCCGGCTGCCATCGCCGTGAGCACCGGGTCGGGTCCCAGCTCCAGGTAGGTGGCTGCGCCTTGGCCTTTGAGAGTCGCGATGGCGTCGGCGAAGCGCACCGGCTGCCTGGCGTGGGAGACCCAGTAGGCGGGATCGGTCGCTTGCTCGGGAATGAGTAGCTCGCCCGTGGTGTTCGAGACCACCGGAAGAGTCGGCTCGTTGAGGTCGAGAGAGGAGACGACCTCGGCGAAGGCATCGAGCATCGGCTCGATCAGGGGCGAGTGGAAGGCGTGGGAGACCTGCAGGCGCTTGGTCTTTCGGTCCTGCTCGCGCCAGTGGGCCTCGAGGGAGGCGATGGCCTCGCCATCGCCTGAGATCACGCAAGCTCTTGGGGAGTTGACGGCAGCCAGGGAGAGCAGCTCCTCTTGACCCTCGATCGAGGCGAGGATCTCCTCCTCAGTCGCCTCGATCGCGAGCATCGTCCCGCCCGCGGGCAAGTCACCCATCAGCTTGCCCCTGGCGCTGATCAGCTTCGCCGCGTCGGCGAGCGAGAAGACCCCGGCGATGTGGGCAGCGACTATCTCCCCCACCGAGTGTCCGGTCAGCAGATCCGGTTTGAGCCCAAAGGTCTCGAAGAGTCGGTGGAGCGCCAGCTCGGTGGCAAAGAGGGCGGGCTGGGCGTAGGTGGTGTGGTCGAGGAGCTCTGCCCCTTCTGATCCTGGCTCACTGAAGATCAGCTCCTCGAGGGAGCGATGGATGTGGGGGTCGATCGCCTCGCATGCCTCGTCCAGCGCTTGGGCGTAGGCGGGGTAGGTCTCATAGAGCGCCTTGCCCATCCCGGCCCGCTGGGAGCCCTGACCGGTGAAGAGGTAGGCGAGGCGGCCTGAGGTTGCCTTGGCGGTGTGGGTGTTGGGGGCTGGCTCGCCTTGGGCCAAAGCCGAGAGACCCGAGAGCAACTCCTCGCGCTCGGTCCCGACCACAACTGCTCGCCGCTCCATCTGGGCTCGGGTGGTCGCAAGAGAGAAGGCGAGGTTGGTTGGATTGAGGTCGGGATGCTCTTTGAGGTGGGCGGCGAGCCGCTCCGCCGAGTCACTCAGCGCCTCCGGGGATTTGGCCGAGAGGACGAGTGAAACAGGACCGGCAGGAGGAGCGTTCTCCTCATCGCGGTCCTTGTCGGAGGCGTCCGGGCCAGGGTCCCGTCCGACCGCGGGCGCCTCCTCCAAGATCAGGTGGGCGTTGGTGCCCGAAGCTCCGAAGGACGAGACGCCTGCTCGTCGTGGGTGCCCGTTGGGCTTCCACTCAGCAGGCTCAGTGAGTAGCTCGATCTCGCCCGCCTCCCAGTCGACCTTGGAAGAGGGGGAGTCGACGTGAAGCGTCTTTGGCAAGACGCCCTCGCGCATCGCAAGCACCGCCTTGATCACCCCGGCCACTCCAGCAGCGGCCTGGGTATGGCCGATGTTCGACTTGACCGAGCCGAGCCGCAGCGGCTCATCTCGTTCCTGCCCGTAGGTGGCGAGCAGAGCGCCGGCCTCAATCGGGTCACCCAGGGTCGTCCCGGTCCCGTGGGCCTCGACCACGTTGACGTCCTTGGGCTCGAGCCTGGCGTTTGCCAGGGCCTGGCGGATCACCCGCTCCTGGGAAGGACCATTAGGAGCCGTCAGCCCATTCGAGGCGCCGTCCTGGTTGACCGCCGAGCCGCGGATCGTCGCCAGCACTCGGTGGCCGTTGCGCTCGGCGTCGGAGAGGCGCTCGAGGGCGAGGACGCCGACGCCCTCGGCGAAGCCAGTCCCGTCCGCTCCTTCGGAGAACGACTTGCAGCGGCCGTCCGGGGAGAGGCCGCGCTGGCGGGAGAACTCGATGAAGATCCCGGGCGTCGCCAGAACAGTCACGCCGCCGGCGAGTGCGAGCTCGCACTCGCCGCCGCGCAGCGCCTGCGCTGCCAAGTGCATGCTGACCAGCGAGGAGGAGCAAGCGGTGTCGATTGTCATCGTCGGCCCCTCGAGGCCGAGCGCGTAGGCGACCCGGCCGGAGATGACGCTGCCCGTCGTGCCCATCGTGATGCCGTTCTCCTCGGGCCGGTAGCCCTGGTACATCGCCCCGGCGAAGACGCCGGTCGGGCTGCCCCGCAAGACGGTGGGATCGATGCCCGCGTCCTCCAGCGCCTCCCAGCTCGCTTCCAGCAGCAGCCGCTGCTGGGGATCTGCGGCGAGCGCCTCGCGCGGCGAGATGCCGAAGAACTCGGCATCGAACTCGTCGGCCCGCTCGAGGAAGCCCCCCTCTCGCGCGTAAGCGGTACCCGGCTGGTCGGGATCGGGGCCGTAGAGGCGCCCCAGGTCCCAACCGCGATCGCCGGGGAAGGGCTCGATCGCGTCGCGCCCCTCCGCGAGCAGCGCCCAAAGCTCCGCCGGAGAGCCAACCCCGCCCGGGTAGCGGCAGGACATGCCGACGATCGCGATCGGCTCCTCAGAAGCCCGGGCCCTGACAACCACCGGCGCAGCGATGGCCCCGTCCAGCTCGCCAAGCAGGTACTTGGACAGCCCCCCGCTGCTCGGGTAGTCGAAGACCACGGTGGGAGGCAGGCGAACGCCGGTCGCGGCGCCGAGGCGGTTGCGCAGCTCCACCGCGGCGAGGGAATCGAAGCCCAGCTCCTTGAAGGCCCGCTCCGGGGCCACCTGGGCAGCGGAGCCGTGGCCGAGCACACCGGCGGCGTGGGTGCGGACCAGCTCGAGAACGTGGGCCCCGCGCTCGGCCTCTGGAATCGAGGCGAGGTGCTTGCCGAGGGAGCCCTCGGCATCGCGGCGGCGAGCGGGGGCGCGGCTCAACCCGCTCAGCAGCGCCGGCAGGATGCCGGCCGCGGCCTGGGCGCGCAGGACGGAGGCGTCGAAGGGCGCCGGCGCCAGCAGAGGCTCGCCGTGGGCGCGCGCGGCGTCGAAGAGCGACAGGCCCTGCTCGGCGGGCATCGGCGCGAAACCGAGGCGCGAGCGGATCTGCTCGGTCACTCGCTCGAGGTCGGCGCTCGCCGCCTCGTTGGTGAAGGCGCCGCTGCCCTGGCTCCAGAGCCCCCAGGCGATCGAGGCGGCGGGCAGGCCGTTGGCGCGGCGGTGCTGGGCAAGGCAGTCGAGCACCGCATTTGCAGCGGCGTAGTTGGCCTGAGCGGCCCCGCCGAGCAGGCCGGCGGTCGAGGAGAAGAGCAGGAACTGGGAGAGGTCCATCCCCGCGCTCAACTCGTGCAGGTGCCAGGCAGCGGCCGCCTTGGGCGCGAAGACGCGGCGCAGGCGCTCCGGGTCGAGGGCCTCGATCACGCCGTCGTCGAGCAGGCCGGCCGAGTGCACGATCGCATCGAGCGGGTGGGCCGGGTCGATCGACCCGAGCAGGCGCTCCAGCTGGGCGCGGTCCGAGACGTCGCAGGCGGCCACCACCACCTCCGCCCCCAGCCCCTCCAGCTCGGTGAGGAGATCGGCGGCGCCCTCGACCTCGAGACCACGGCGGCTGGCAAGGAGCAGGTGGCGGGCGCCATGGGTCTCGACCAGGTGGCGGGCAACAAGGGCACCGACGCCGGTCAGGCCGCCGGTAATCAGGACGGTGCGGTCGGGGTCGAGCGGACGAACCTCGGTCTCCGGAGCGTGCTCCGCCGGGACGAGGCGCGGAACCAGGAGCTCGCCCTCGCGCAGGGCCTGCTGGGGCTCGCGCCCGCTTGAGCTCAAGGCGGCCTGCAGCGATCGCGCCGAGGCTTCGCTGCCGTCGGTGTCGATCAGGGCGAAGCGACCGGGATGCTCCGACTGGGCCGAGCGGAAGATGCCGTAGAGGGCGGCGCTGGTCGGATCGGGGTCCTCTCCCGCGCCGACGGCAAAGCCACCCTCGCCGAGCAGGACGAGCCGATCGGCCGTCGGCTCCCCTTCGCCGAGCCAATCCTGGACAAAGGCGAGGGCGCTCTGAGCCGCGCTGAGAGCGGTGGCCGCGGGGTCGGCGCCGGGCTCGAAATCGAGATCGGAGAGCCTCAGAAGCTGGGTGGATCCCCCCACCCCGGCTCCGGCATCGCCGTCGAGACGGTCCCAGCGCAGGCGGTAAAGAGGGGCGGACGCCGCGGCGCGACCCCCGCTTGCTTCGAGCTGCTCGGCGGAGACCTCCCTGACGTGCAGCTTGTCGATCCTGCCAACCGGGTCACCGTTGCCATCGGCGATCTGGAAGGAAGCCTGACCCGCACCGACGGGGGCGATCTTCACCCGCAGCTCGCCGCTGCCTCTTCCATGGAGGAAGACACCCGCCCAGGCAAAGGGAATCCTCGCCCCCGAATCCTCCCCGGAGACGAACGGACCGAGCAGACCACTGTGCACGGCCGCGTCGAAGAGCGCCGGGTGGAGGCCGAAGCGCTCCGCTTCGGCTCTCTGCTCCGCCGCCAGCGAGACCTCGGCGTAGATCTCCTCGCCCAACCGCCAGGCCGCGGTCAAGCCCTGAAAGGCGGGGCCGTAGTCGAAGCCGAGCTCGGCGAAATCGTCGTAGGCCGACTCGGCGTCGAGCGGCTCCGCTCCCGCTGGGGGCCAGTCGCGCAGCGACCCCGGGTCCTCGGGCTCTTCAGCTGAGAGCGTGCCCGTCGCGTGGCAGCTCCACTCGCCAGGTCCTTCGCCCGAGCCTGTCTCGGGACGTGAGTAGATCGAGACCTCCCGCTCGCCGCGCTCGCCCGGCGCCGAGAGCGAGACCCACAGAGCGACGCCACCCGACTCGGGCAGCAGCAGCGGCGCCTGCAGGGTCAGCTCCTCGAGCAGCTCGCACTCGACCTCCTGCCCTGCCCTGAGCGCGATCTCGACCAGGGCGGTGCCGGGGAGCAGGACCACGCCGTTGACGGCGTGGTCTGCGAGCCAAGGGTGAGATTGCAGCGAGACGCGGCCGGTCAGGGTCAGCCCGCCACCGGCGGGATCGTCGATCACCGCCGAGAGCAGCGGGTGCCCTGCCTCGCTGAGGCCGGCGGCGCCGAGGTCGCCCGCGGTCGAGGTCGCCGAGACCCAGTAGCGCTTGCGCTGGAAGGGGTAGGTGGGGAGAGGGACCGCGCTCGCGCCGCTGTCCTCGAAGAAGGTCTCCCAGTCGACCTTGGCGCCCGAGGCGTGGGCGGAGCCGAAGGCGAGGGCGATCGCCTGGGGCTCGTCTCGTCCCTCGCGCAAGGTCGGGATCAACGCTGCGGTCTCCTCATCGGCGAGAGTGCCGGCCGCCATCGCGGTGAGCACGGCGTCGGGTCCCAGCTCCAGGTAGGTCGTGGCGCCCTGGTCCTTCAAGGTCGCGACGGCATCGGCGAAGCGCACCGGTTGCCTGGCGTGGGAGACCCAGTAGGCGGGGTCGGTGGCCTGCTCAGAGGTGAGCTGCTCGCCGGTGGTGTTGGAGATGACGGGCAGGGACGGCTCGTTGAGATCAAGTGAGCCGACTACCTCGGCGAAGGCCTCCAGCATCGGCTCGATCAAGGGCGAGTGGAAGGCGTGGGAGACGACCAGGCGCTTGGTCTTTCGTCCCTGCTCTTGCCAGTGGGACTCGAGCTCGGTGATCGCTTGCTCGTCGCCCGAGATCACGCAGGCCTTTGGCCCGTTGACAGCGGCGAGAGAAAGGAGGTCCTCTCGACCCTCGATCGACTCGAGCGTCTCGGCCTCTGTTGCCTCCACAGCAAGCATCGCCCCGCCCTCGGGGAGGTCGCCCATCAGCTTGCCGCGAGCACTGATCAGCTTCGCCGCGTCTCCTAGAGAGAAGACCCCGGCGATGTGGGCGGCGACGATCTCCCCCACCGAGTGACCGGTAAGCAGGTCTGCTTTGAGCCCGAAGGCCTCGAAGAGGCGGTGCAGGGCCAGCTCGGTGGCGAAGAGGGCGGGCTGGGCGTAGGTGGTGTGGTCGAGGAGCTCCGCCTCAGCGGAACCCGGCTCACTGAAGATCAAGTCCTTGAGGGGCCGACCTATGTGTTGGTCGATCTCCTCACAGGCCTCGTCCAGCGCTTGGGCGTAAGCGGGGTAGGTCCCATGGAGCTCCTTGCCCATCCCTGCCCGCTGGGAGCCCTGGCCGGTGAAGAGGTAGGCGAGGCGGCCGGAGGTTGCCTTGGTGGTGTGGGTGTTGGGGGCGGGTTCGCCTTGGGCTAGAGCCGAGAGACCCGAGAGCAACTCCTCGCGCTCGGTCCCGACCACAGCCGCTCGCTGCTCCATCTGCGCCCTGGTGGTGGCGAGGGAGAAGGCGAGGTCAGCGGGGTCGAGATCGGAATGCTCCTTGAGGTGAGTGGCAAGGCGCTCCGCCGAGTCACTGAGGGCCTCCGGAGATTTGGCCGAGAGGACAAGGGGAATCGGGCCCTCGAGGCCCGACTTTGAGGCCTGCCCAGAGGAGCTCTCCTCTGGGGAAGCCTTGGCGGGGGCGCCCGGGCCAGGGTCCCGTCCGACCACGGGCGCCTCCTCCAAGATCAGGTGTGCGTTGGTGCCGCTGGCGCCGAAGGAGGACACGCCGGCGCGCCTCGGATGACCGTTCGGCTTCCACTCGGCCGGCTCGGTCAGCAGCTCGATCTCCCCCGCCTCCCACTCGACCTTCGAGGAGGGCGAGTCGACGTGCAGGGTCTTCGGCATCACGCCCTCGCGCATCGCCAGCACGGTCTTGATCACCGCCGAGACCCCCGCCGCCGCCTGGGTGTGGCCGAGGTTCGACTTGACCGAGCCGAGCCGCGCCGGTGCCTCGCGATCCTGGCCGTAGGTGGCGAGCAGCGCGCTCGCCTCGATCGGGTCGCCGAGGGCGGTGCCGGTCCCGTGGGCCTCGATCACTTCGATGTCCTTCGGCTCGAGGCGGGCGTTCGCCAGCGCCTGGCGGATCACCCGCTCCTGCGAGGGACCGCTGGGGGCGGTGAGCCCGTTGGAGGCGCCGTCCTGATTGACCGCCGAGCCGCGGATCGTCGCCAGCACCCGGTGGCCCTTGGCTTCGGCGTCGGAGAGGCGCTCCAGCACCAACATGCCGGCCCCCTCCGAGAAGCCGGTGCCGTCCGCCGCCTCGGAGAAGGACTTGCAGCGGCCGTCCGGGGAGAGACCGCGGGCCCGCGAGAACTCGATGTAGATCCCGGGCGTGGCCAGGACCGTGACCCCACCGGCCAGCGCGACCGGGCACTCCCCCGAGCGCAGCGCCTGGCAGGCGAGGTGGATCGTGACCAGCGAGGACGAGCAGGCGGTGTCGACCGACATCGCCGGGCCCTCGAGGCCGAGCGTGTAGGCGACGCGGCCGGCGACGAAGGCGCCGGTGCTGACCTTGGTCATGTAGCCCTCGAGCTCCCCCTCGATCGGGAAGGCGACCCCATAGTCGTGGTACATCACGCCGGCGAAGACGCCCGTGGTGCCGCCGTGCAGCTGCGCCGGGTCGATGCCGGCGTCCTCGAGCGCTTCCCAGCACGATTCGAGCAGGACCCGCTGCTGGGGATCGATCGCCAGCGCCTCGCGCGGGCTGATCCCGAAGAAGTCCGCATCGAAGTCAGCCGGATCGTCGATGAAGCCGCCTTCGCGCGCGTAGCTGGTGCCGGCCCGCTCGGGGTCGGGGTTATAGAGGTGCTCGAGGTCCCAGCCGCGATCGTCGGGAAAGGGCGAGATCGCATCTCGCTCCTCGCTCAGCAACTGCCAGAGCTGCCCGGGAGAGCGCACCCCTCCCGGCAGGCGGCAAGACATGCCGACGATCGCGATCGGCTCGTCGAGGGCCGCGCTCGCCCGCCGCACCACGGCCGCACCCCGCGCCTCTCCCCCCGCCAGATCGAGGACGAACTTCGCCAGCGCCTGCACCGAGGGATGGTCAAAGGCAACGGTGGCAGGGAGCCGCACCCCGATCGCTTCGCCGAGCCGGTTGCGCAGCTCGACCGCGCTCAGCGAGTCGAAGCCGAGCTCCTTGAAGGCGCGGTCGGGGGGAATCGAGCTGGGCGAGTCGTGCCCCAGGGCGGCGGCGACGTGGGAGCGAACGAGCGAGAGCACGATGCCCTCGCGCTCCGCCTCGGGGTGCTCGGCCAGCTTCACCGCCAGCGTTCCGGCGGCGGCCGCGGGCGCGGGCCGACTGCGCACCAGGCCGCGCAGCACCGGCGGCAGTGCCCCCGCCTCGGCGCGCGCGCCAAGAGCGGCGCCGTCGAACTCGACCGGCGCCAGCAACGACTCCGGTCGCGAGAGCGAGACGTCGAAGAGCTCGAGGCCGGTGCGAGAGGCAAGCGGGATGAAGCCGAGGCGGGCGCGCACCCTGCTCTTGAACTGGGCCAGTTCGGCGGCGCTGAGGTCCTCGGACATGCCGCTCTCCTGCTCCCACAGCCCCCAGGCAAGCGAGACCGCAGGCAGGTCCTGCTGCCGGCGATCAGCAGCGAGGGCGTCGAGGAAGGCGTTGGCGGCGGAGTAATTGGCTTGCGAGGGGCCGCCCAAGAGTCCCGCCGCGGAGGAGAACAAGACGAAGTGGGAGAGGTCGCACCCAGCGGTGAGCTCGTGCAGGTTCCAGGCCGCGTCGACCTTGGGCCGCATCACCCGCGACATGCGCTCGTCGTCGAGCGCGGCGAGCAGGCAGTCGTCGAGGATCCCGGCCGAGTGGACCACCGCCCCGAGCGGGCGCTCGGCCACGATCGAGTCGATCGCTGACTGGACCTGGTCGCGCTCGGCAACGTCGCAGGCCACGATCGAGACCGTCTCGGCGCCGAGTTCGAGCAGCTCGGCCTCCAGCTCCGCCGCGCCGGGCGCCGCTCCGCCGCGCCGGCTGACCAGGAGCAGGTGGCGGACCCCGTGCTCGCTGACGAGATGCCCGGCCAGCAGGGCGCCAATGCCGCCGGTGCCGCCGGTGATCAGCACGGTCCGACTCGGGTCGAAGGGTTGAGCGGCCGCCCCCGCGGCAGCCTCTGTCGCGACCAGCCGCCGCGCCAGCGCCCTGCCCTCGCGCAGCGCCAGCTCGGGCTCCTCCCCGCTGAGCCTCAGCGCCGCGTCGAGGGCGCCCTGGGAATCTGCGGACCCGTCGAGATCGATCAGCGCGAAGCGATCGGGGTACTCGGAGTGCGCCGAGCGCAGCAGGCCGGCGAGCGGCGCCAGCTCCAGATCGGGTCGCTCCCCGGGAGCAACCGGAATCGCTTCCTCGGTCAGGAAGACGAGGCGCGCGCGTTGGAGGGGGGCGGCCTCGATCCACTCCTGGGCCAGCGCGAGCGCGCGGCCGGTGGCATCGTGGGCGCCACCCACCGGGCGCCCCCCGGCGCTGCCGCCATCGCGCCGGGCCTCGACCAGCACCAGCTCGGGCACCGGGCCATCGCCGATCGCGCTCAGCAGTGCGGCGAGGTCCGGGTGTGACTCGGCATCGACTCCCTCGATCGGCGCTCCGAGCACAGCGATTGGCCGGCCCGGCGCCTCCGCGGCCGACGCCGAAGGGAGCTCGACCTCGGCCCACTCGAGCCCATAGAGCGCGTTCTTGCCTCCTTTCTCCTCGACCTGATCGCGGGCCAGCGAGCGCGTGACCATCGCCTCGACCGCGATCACCCCGGCACCCTCGGAATCGAAGCCGGTCACGCCGAAGCGCTTCTCGCCGACCTCGATCCGCACCCGCATCGTGGCGGTGCCCGGCGAGGCCACCCGCACCCCGTTCCAGGTGAAGGGGAGGTCGAGCTTGCCGGGCTCGCCTTCGTTGTCCAGGGCGACTTCGAGGGCGGCGTGAAATGCCGCGTCGAGCAGAACCGGGTGGATGCCGAAGTGGTGGGCGCCGGTGCTCGAGGAGTCGACCGAGGAGACCTCGGCGAAGACCTCGTTGCCGCGCCGCCAAGCGGCCCTCGTGCCCTGGAAGGCGGCGCCGTATTCGAACCCGTGCCTCGCCAGCCGCTCGTACAGCCGCGCCACATCGACCGGCTCGGCCCCCTCGGGCGGCCAGGAGCGCGGCGGCTCCCCCGCCTCCGCCACGTGGTCCCCGAGCGTTCCCATGCCGTGGCAGATCCACTCCTCACTGCCCTCGCTGCCGCGCTCGCGGCGCGAGTGAATGGCGATGTCGCGCTCGCCGTTGTGGTCGGGGCTGCCGACCGTTACCCGCAGTCGGACCGGCTCGTCCTCGGCAAGCACCAAGGGCGCCTGCAGGGCGAGCTCGACGACTGCCTCGCAGCCGACCCGGCGGGAGGCCGCCAAGGCCAACTCGAGGAAGGCCGTGCCCGGCAGGATCGGAGTGCCGAAGATGACGTGGTCCCCCAACCACGGATGGCTGCGCAGGGAGATGCGCCCGCTGAGGGTGAGACCGTCTCCCTGAGGATCGTCGATCACCGCCGAGAGCAGCGGGTGCCCTGCCTCGCTGAGGCCGGCGGCACCGAGGTCGCCCGCGGTCGAGGTCGCCGAGACCCAGTAGCGCTTGCGCTGGAAGGGGTAGGTGGGAAGCGGAACGGCCTTGGCGCCGGTGCCGTTAAAGAAGACGCCCCAGTCGACCTTGGCGCCCGAGGCGTGGGCGGAACCGAAGGCGAGGGCGATCGCCTGGGCCTCCTTGCGCCCCTCGCGCAAAGTCGGGATCAGCGCTGCGCTCTCGTCCTCGGCCAGGGTCCCGGCTGCCATCGCGGTCAGGACTGCGTCGGGACCAAGCTCCAGGTAGGTGGTTGCGCCCTGGTCTTTGAGAGTTGAGATCGCATCGGCAAAGCGCACCGGCTGCCTGGCGTGGGAGACCCAGTAGGCGGGGTCTGTTGCCTGCTCGGGAGTGAGCTGCTCGCCGGTGGTGTTGGAGACCACCGGAAGAGTCGGGGCGTTCAGCTCGAGGGAAGAGACGACTTCAGAGAACTCCTCCAGCATCGGCTCGATCAGGGGTGAGTGGAAGGCGTGGGAGACGATGAGGCGCTTGGTCTTTCGGTCCTGCTCGCGCCAGTGGGCCTCGAGCTCCGAGATCGCTTGCTCGTCGCCCGAGATCACGCAGGCCTTTGGGCCGTTTACCGCGGCAAGGGAGAGCAACTCCTCCTTGCCTTCGATCGACTCGAGGGTCTCGACCTCTGTTGCCTCGATCGCCAACATCGCCCCGCCCTCTGGCAGATCGCCCATCAGCTTGCCCCTGGCGCTGATCAGCTTCGCTGCGTCTGCCAACGAGAATGCCCCGGCGATGTGGGCGGCGACGATCTCCCCCACCGAGTGACCTGTGAGCAGATCCGGCTTCAGTCCAAAGGACTCGAAGAGTCTGTGCAGCGCCAGCTCGGTGGCGAAGAGGGCGGGCTGGGCGTAAGTGGTGTGGTCGAGGAGCTCTGCCTCTTTGGAGCCCGGCTCACTGAAGATCAGCTCCTTCAGGGAAGGACCTATGTGTTGGTCGATCGCCTCGCAGGCTTCATCCAGCGCCTCGGCATAGGCGGGGTAGGTCCCGTAGAGCTTCTTGCCCATCCCTGCCCGCTGGGAGCCCTGGCCGGTGAAGAGGCAGGCGAGGCGGCCTGAGGTTGCCTTGGCGGTGTGGGTGTTGGGGGCTGGTTCGCCGGAGGAGAGGGCACTCAGACCCGAGAGAAGCTCCTCACGCCCCTCCCCAACCACGACCGCCCGTTCCTCCATCTGCGCCCTGGTGGTTGCCAGGGCGAAGGCGAGGTCGGTGGGGTCTAAGTCGGGGTGCTCTTTGAAGTAGGTGGCAAGGCGCTCGGCCGAGTCGCGCAAGGCCTCCGGTGATTTGGCCGAGAGGACCAGCGGGACAGGGCCAGTGAGAGAAACGGACCGTTCACCCTCTTCTCCGCTGCGGTCCTCGGAGGAGACGCCAGTGCCCTCAACTCCTTGCGGAGCCCCCATGGAGAGCGCCGGCGCCTCCTCCAAGATCAAGTGCGCGTTGGTGCCGCTGATGCCGAAGGACGAGACGGCCGCCCTGCGGGGGCTGCCCTTGGGCGCCCACTCGGCCGACTCGGTCAAGAGCTCGATCTCCCCCGCTTCCCAATCGACCTTCGAGGAAGGGGCGTCGACGTGCAGCGTCTTCGGCATCACGCCCTCGCGCATCGCCAGCACCGTCTTGATCACCCCGGCCACTCCAGCGGCGGCCTGGGTATGGCCGATGTTGGTCTTGACCGAGCCAAGCCGCAGCGGCTCATCCCTTTCCTGGCCGTAGGTGGCGAGCAGGGCACCCGCCTCGATCGGGTCTCCCAGCGTGGTCCCCGTGCCGTGGGCCTCGACCAGTTCGACGTCCTTGGCCTCCAGCTCCGCGTTGGCCAGCGCCTGCCTGATCACCCGCTCCTGCGAGGGACCGTTGGGCGCGGTCAGCCCGTTGGACGCCCCGTCCTGGTTGACCGCCGAGCCGCGGATCGTCGCCAGGACCGTGTGCCCGTTTCGCTCGGCGTCGGAGAGGCGCTCGAGCACCAACATGCCCGCCCCCTCTGCCCAGCCAACCCCGTCCGAGGCCTCGGCAAACGCCTTGCAGCGGCCGTCGGGCGCGAGCCCCCCTTGGCGCGAAAACTCGATGAACATTCCGGGACTTCCGAGCACAGTCGCGCCGCCGGCCAAGGCGAGCGAGCACTCGCCGGTGCGCAACGCGTGGGATGCAATGTGCATCGCGACCAGCGAGGAGGAGCAGGCAGTGTCGATCGTCAGCGCCGGGCCCTCGAGGTCGAGGGAGTAGGCGATCCTGCCCGAGGCGACGCTGGCCGAGCTGCCGGTCAAGCGGTAGCCCTCCAGCTCGTCAGCGCCAGCCCGTAGGCCGGCTGTGTAGTCCTGCGAGCTGATGCCGACGAAGACCCCAGCCGGCAAGCCGCGCAGGCCTGCGGGATCGAGGCCGGCGTCCTCCAGCGCCTCCCAGCTCAGTTCGAGCGAGAGCCGCTGCTGCGGGTCCATCGCCACCGCCTCGCGCGGGGAGATGCCGAAGAAACCGGCGTCGAAGCCGGCGGCGTCGTCGAGGAATCCGCCCTCGCCGGCGTGGCTGGTGCCGGGGCCAGCGGGGTCGGCGCCGTGGAGGCGTTCGAGATCCCAGCCGCGATCAAGCGGAAAATTGCCGATGCAGTCACGCTCCTCGACGAGGACCTGCCAAAGCCGCTCGGGTCGATCGGCCCCACCGGGGAAACGACAGGCCATGCCGACGATCGCGATTGGCTCATCGCTCGCGACCCCGACGCGCGCGCCCGCCAGCTCCTCTTCCCCAGCCGCCAGCCGGCCCAGGTAAGCGGCCAGCATCGTCGCGGTCGGGTGGTTGTAGATCGCGACCGTCGGCAGGCTCAGACCGGTCGCGGTGCGCAGCCGGTTGCGCAGCTCGACCGCGGCCAGCGAGTCGAAGCCGAGCTGTTTGAACGGGACCTCGACCGGCACCTCGCCGGCCGAGCCGTGGCCGAGCACCGCGGCGGTCTCGACCCTGACCAGGGCGAGCAGCTCCTCCCGATCGAGCACCGGCTCGGCCGCGGGCTCGGGGGCACCGGCGGGCTCCGCGACAACGGGGTCATCGGCGGGCGAAGGCGCCGCGCCCTCGCTCGCGACCTGAGGCTCGAACCAGTGGCGGCGGCGCTGAAACGGATAGGCGGGCAGGCTCACCCGCGTCGTGCCCAAGTCGCTGCCCAGGTAGGAGGCCCAGTCCACCTCGACGCCCGCCGCGTGGGCCTCGGCCAGGGAGAGGGCGAAGCGCTCGCCACCCCCCTCGTCGCGGCGCAGGGTGCCGCAGTGAAACGCCTCCTCGCCAGCGGCGTCCGCCTCGATCGTCTCCTGGACGCCGAAGGCCAGCACCGGGTGCGGCGAGACCTCGATGAAGGCGCGCTGACCCTGCGCGAGCAGGGCGCGCAGAACCGGCTCGAAGCGCACCGTCTCGCGCAGGTTTCGGTACCAGTACTCGGCATCGAGCGCCTCGCCGTCGAGGCACTCGCCGCTGACGGTCGAGTGGAAGTCGACCGCGGTCGACTGCGGTGAGATCTCGGCGAAGTCCTCGAGCAGCTCCCCGCGTAGCGCCTCGATCTGGGCGGAGTGCGCGGCGTAATCGACCGCGATCGGCTTGACCTGCACGCCGGCGCGTTCCAGCTCCTCCTGCAACCGTGCCAGCGCCTCGGGCGCACCGGAGAGCGCCAGCGAGGCCGGGCCGTTAATCGCCGCGACCGAGACCTCGCCGCCGAGCCGCTCGAGGTGGGGGGCGATCTCCGCCGCCGAGAGCGAGACCGAGAGCATCCCGCCCCGCCCGGCGATCTTGCCCATCGCCGCCGCGCGGCGCGCGATCAGCAGGGCCGCGTCCTCGAGTGAGAGCGCGCCGGCAACGTGGGCGGCGGCGATCTCCCCCTGCGAGTGGCCAACGACGGCGGCCGGCTTGACGCCCGCCGCTTCCCAGAGCCTGGCGAGCGAGACCATGACGGCGAAGAGGGCGGGCTGGACGACCTCGAGGCTCCCCAGCCAACCGCCCTCGCGGTCACGCAGCACCTGCTCGAGGGACCAATCGACGTGCGGTGCCAGCGCCCGCTCGCAAGCGGCGATCGAGTCGGCAAACAGCGGCGCGTCGTCGAGCAGGTCCGCCGCCATCCCCGGCCACTGCGACCCCTGACCGCCGAAGAGGAAGGCCGCCTGGCGCGCGGTGGCCGCCCGCCCCCGCGCGACGCTCGTGCCGCCGGCCTCCCCGGCCAAGGCCCGCAGGCCCTCGAGCAGCTCGGGACGGGAGGAGCCGAGTACGACCGCCCGCTGCTCCAGGGCCTTCCGCCCGGTTGTAAGCGATCGAGCGACCGCCGCTGGCTCGAGCTCGGGGTTCTGCTCGAGGTGGGAGGCAAGGTCCGCCGCCAGCTCGCTCAGGGCGGGACGGGATCGCGCCGAGAGCGCGAAGGGGACGGGCCCGGCAAGCAACCCGGGGCGCTCCGCGACCGACGGCTGCTCGGCCTCGGCGAGGACGACGTGGCAGTTGGTGCCCCCCATCCCGAAGGAGCTGACCCCCGCGACCAGCGGCCGCCCTTCGTGCGGCCAGCGATCGAGCTCTCGCTGTACTCGCAGGCCCAGCTCGTCGAGCGGAATCTCGGGGTTGGGCCGCTCGAAGTTGAGGCTGGCCGGGATCCGGCGCCGCTCGATCGCCAGCGCCGCCTTGATCAGGCCGGCGATGCCGGCGGCACCCTCGAGGTGCCCGACGTTCGTCTTTACCGAGCCGACCGCGAGCGGCTCCCCGGCCGGCCGGGCCTCGCCCAGGACCCGGCCCAGCGCCGCCGCCTCGATCGGATCCCCGACCACGGTCCCGGTCCCGTGCAGCTCGACGTACTGGACGTCGCTCCGCTTCAAGCCTGAGCGCCGGTAGGCCCGGGAGAGCACGCCTTCCTGTGCCGCCTGACTGGGCACGGTCAGCCCCTCGCCGCCGCCGTCGTTGTTCACCGCCGTGGCCCGGATCGCGCAGTAGATGCGGTCGCCATCGGCGCGGGCTCGCGCCATCGGCTTGAGCACGACCACGCCACCGCCCTCCCCCCGCACGTAACCGTTGGCACGCGCGTCGAAGGTGAAGCAGCGCCCGTCCGGCGAGAGCCCGCCGAAGCGCGAAGCGCGCAGGGCGCTGCGCGGATCGAGGTTGAGCTGTATCCCGCCGGCCAGGGCGATCTCGCTCTCGCCTTTGCGCAGGCTCTCGCAAGCGAGGTGGACGGCAACCAGCGAGGAGGCCTGGCCGGCATCGACGGTGAGACTGGGCCCACCAAGGCCGTGCGCGTAGGAAACCCGGTTGGCGATCATTCCCCGGCTCAACCCGGTGACCGAGAAGCGATCGAGCGCGGCGGGGTCGCGGTCGCCGAGCAGCGCCGCGTAGTCGGCGGCGATCGAGCCAAGGAAGACACCGGTCTCAACGGCGGCCGCCGCCACGGTGGCCCCGGCATCCTCCAAGGCCTCCCAGCTGAGCTCGAGCGCGAGGCGCTGTTGCGGATCCATCGCCGCCGCCTCGCGCGGCGAGATCCCGAAGAAAGCCGCGTCAAAGCCGTCGACCTGATCGAGGAAGCCGCCGAAGCGGGCCGGATCGGCGGCCCAGGAAGCATCCTCGCTCTGCTTGTGGCCAGCCAGTCGCAGCCGCGCCTCCGGCACCTCGCCGACCGCCTCGCGACCACCGCTGAGCAGCTCCCAAAACGCTTCGGGACCGGCCGCTCCGGGCAGCCGGCAGCCAATGCCGACTACCGCGATCAGCGAGCCATCCCCCGAGGCTCCGGTCAAAATTTACCCCTCCCTAGCTATCCACAGGTGCAGCGAAAACAGCCTAGTACGCATACCTGCCGGGACCCAAAAACGAGCCGGCTAGCGATCGGTTGACGGCACTGCGATCGCGCTGAGAACGAGCCCCTGGGCGGCGAGCCAGCTGCCGCTGAAGCCGTCCAGGTGACGCCCCTGCAGCGTCGGGCCCGGCACGAGCAGGTGGGCCGAGAAGGTGCCGCGCTCACGGTCGATGCTGACGCTGGCGTCTTCGAAGCCAAGCCAACTCCTGGTCAGCGGAAACCACGCCTTGTAGATCGACTCCTTGATGCTGAAGAGGAGGCGGTCCCAGCTGACGCCGGGGTCCTCGGCGGCAAGTAGCTCGAGCGCCTGGCGCTCCTCGGGTAGGGCGATGTCGCCGATCAGGCCGTCCGGCAGCGGCTCGGCGACCTCGGCGTCGACGCCGATCGTGGTCAGGTCGCGGTCCAGCGCCACCGCGCAGGCCCGGTAGCCAGCGCAGTGAGTGATGCTGCCGACGACGCCAGCGGGCCAGACCGGCTCGCCGCGCGAACCGCTCGGAATCGCTTGTGGCGCGATGCCAAGGCGCCCGAGGGCATCGCGCGCGCAGGCCCGGGTGGTGGTGAACTCGCGGCGGCGCTTTGCGACCGCCTCGCCGAGCGCCTCCTGCTCGACCGGGAAGAGGTCGACCTCGCGATCGCCCCGCGTCGAGACGACCACGGCCAGCTCCGGCAGGATCCGCTCAAGCACGCCCGGCCTCCGGCAAGATCCGCCGCGGTCCCGGCCGCGAGGCGGGCCAACGCGCCCGCTCTCGCGGGTAGCCGATCGAGACCTCCTCGAAGCGGACGCCGTCCTGCCAGGTGGTGCGCGGGATGTGGAGGTGGCCGTAGACGACCGCCGTAGCCCGGAAGCGGCGGTGCCAATCGGCCGTCAGGCTGGTTCCGCACCACTGGGCGAACTCCGGATGGCGCAGCACCCGGGTCGGCTCCGCGGTCAGCGGAAAGTGATTGACCAGGACCGTCGACAGGGCTGGATCGACGGCCGCCAGGCGCCGCTCCGCCTCGGCAACCCGCACTTCGCACCAGGCCTCGCGGCTGGGGAGCGGGTCGGGGTAGAGCAGGTACTCATCGACGCAGACGACGCCGGCTTCGTGGGCGAGCCGCATCGCTTCGACCTTGCTCGGCGCCACGTTGCGGCCGAAGGAGTAGTCGTAGAGGAGGAAGAGTGGCGCCACCAGGACGGGCCCGCCGGGCCCGTCCCAGCGCGCGAACGGGTCCTCGGGCGTGAGCACGCCGATCTCCCGACAGAGCTCGACCAGGTGGCGGTAGCGCTGCTCGCCGCGCAGCTGCAGCGGGTCGTCTTTGTAGGTCAGCAGCTCGTGGTTGCCGGGCACCCAGATCAGCTGCTCGAAGCGCTCGCTGAGCAGCCGCAGCGCCCACTCGAAACCGGCGCGATCATCGGCGACGTCGCCGGCGACGATCAACCAGTCCCGCTCCGAATGGGGACGCATCTGCTCGACGAATTCGCGGTTCTC
The DNA here is from genome assembly GCA_963732225.1 of uncultured Solirubrobacterales bacterium. Classification (GTDB taxonomy): domain Bacteria; phylum Actinomycetota; class Thermoleophilia; order Solirubrobacterales; family 70-9; genus VRUE01. The sequence goes on along the minus strand of CAVSYR010000002.1, from coordinate 1,186,737 downwards.
GGCGTGATCGACGTGCAGATCGCTTACCGCGTAGAGGCCGGCGCTCACCCGCGTCCCGGCAGCGCCGGCCGGGCGCTGCCCGCTAGTCCTTCTGCCCGCTCAGCTTGTGCCCGCAGTGCGGACATATCCCGTCCCCTTGCCCCTCGCTCTCGCCGCTCGCCGCCGGCTTCCCACGCCGGCTTCCGTGCCCCCTGGCACGCAGCTCGAGCCTCAAATCAGAGACCGAGAGGCGCTCTTCGGCCGCTTTCTCGATCCAGTAGCGCTGTTCGTCGGCGCTCAGCGGCGCGAGCAGGACATGGTGGCTCCAGCTGAGCTTGTCACTACGTAGTGACAAATCGAACTGAGCCGCAACCCACGCCATGTTCCTCAGGCTGGCGACGTCATAGCCGGTCACCCGCGCGGCCTCGACGTACTTCTCGCCCCAGCGCGCCGTGCCGTAGCGAATCCAGTCGCCGATCCACCACTGGCTGCAGCGCCCTATCGCCCCCAGGCGCCGGCCGGCCGAGAGCCACTCGGCCTGGCCGAGGTCAGACGGCGGCACCCAGGCGACCTTCGAGATCGCCGACACCGGGCGCCGCTCGGCGCCGCCTGGCTCGAGCCTGGTCGCGGCCGTATCACCCGTGGAAATGGGTGCCGCAACTGGAATCGCTTGAACGACTTCTGGGGACCCTGACATGACCCTGCCTCGCCGCAGTAGCTGACATGAACGTCGGTGCACTCGCGGCCAGTGCACCCCGCCTCCCACTACATAAATAGGTGTACAGAACGGGTTAAGGCCTCGCTACACCAATATGGTGCGCGCGCGGCCCCAGGGACGCCAAAGTGTCCCATCGGCCATCAGGGAGCCCCGGCGCTACCCACTTCCGACTGCCGGCAGACTCGGCCGCGAGGCCTCGTCGTCGAGCTCCTCCAGGACCAGGGCAACCTCGAGCTCGGCATGGCACGAGTGCAGGAGCCGGCCCAGGGCCTCCTCGACCTTGCGCAGGCGGCGCTGGACCGTGTGCCGGTCCACTTCCAACACGGCGGCCGCGGTCGCCGCGTTGAACCCTGCGTCGAAATAAGCGCGCAGCGTCTCGCGCAGGCCGAGGCTCGAATCCCCGTGGTCGTCGAGGGGGGCGAGATAGGTCTCGCGCAGCGACTTCGCCAGCAGCTCATCGCGCAGCACCGCGGCGAGCAGCACCACGTCGCTGGCCTGGATGAAGGGCTGTGGCCGGCGCAGCATCACCTGTTGGGACGCCCTCGCCTCGTAATGAGTCAGGCGCCAGCCCTCGAGCCCGAAGCGCGGCTCGCCGACGGCCAGCGTCACGTCCCCCAAAGCACCGGTGGCCAGGTAGCGCTCGACCTCGATCACGGCGAGCCGCTCACGGCCGCCGAGCCAGGCCCAGGCATTGTCGTCGCCCTGCGGAACCATCAGCAGCTGGCGATTGAGGCCGGCCGAGAGGGTGCGGGCGGCGACGTCGGGACGGGAGCTGGTGATGACCAGGCCCAGGTGCCAGGCGTCGAGTTCGTAGTCGAGCTTGGCCGCGTCCACTGGCGAATCGTCGGCGAGCAAGCGCTGCACCCGTTCGGCGACGCGCTGCGCCGGCGAACGCCGGATTCGCTCCAGCTCCTCCATGTACTCGGTCGCGACCGCGGCCATCATGCGGTCGACGTGCGGGCCCTGGCTGCGCAGCAGCTGCCGCATCGCGTCATTGGGGAGCTGCGACGCCTCGTCGAAGATGAACTCGCCGACCAAGCGGTCACCCGCCGCGTAGCGGCGCAGGATGGCGTCCAGCTTGACCCCGTTGCGAGCCGCCCGCCGCGCCTGTACCGCGGCCGCCTCCGGGATCTGGCCCTCCCAACTCTCGCCGCGCTCGATGCCCAGCAGGGCGTAGTCGATCGCCTGGGCGACCGTCGCCCTCAGGTAGGCGCGGTACTCGGGATCGTTGCCTTCGGCCGGATCGGCCATCTCGCGCACGCGGTTATAGACCGTGTCTTCGATCTCGGCGGATCGCGCTCGCAGCCTGACTACGAGCTCGGCCCGAATCTCATGCAGCGCCTCCAACTTAAATGCCCCCTCTCCCGTACACAAGCTAGTACGCAATCTCCAGATATGTCAACCCGAGCAGGCTGGGACCGATCGAAGCTAGGGTTCCGCCCATGACAAGCACGATCGACGAACTGCTGGCGAAGAACGAGATCTTTGTCGCCTCGCTAGCGGACAAACACCTCGGGGTGGAGCCGCGCCGGCACTTGGCGATCGTCACCTGCATGGACTCCCGCCTCGATGTCTTTGCAGCGCTCGGCCTCGGTAACGGCGAGGCGCACGTGCTGCGCAACGCCGGCGGCGTGATCACCGACGACGTGATCCGCTCGCTGGCGATCTCACAGCGACTGCTCGGCACCCGCGAGGTGATGCTGATTCACCACAGCGACTGCGGCATGCAGAAGATCAGCGACGACGGCTTCCGCGCCGAGCTGCTGGAGCAGACCGGCGTCGCCCCCTCCTTCGCGATCGAGTCATTCAAAGACCTCGACGCCGACGTGCGCCAATCGATCCTGCGCGTGCAGCGCTCCGTCTTCCTACCCCACCGCGACGCGGTGCGCGGCTTCATCTACGACGTCGACAGCCACCGCCTGCGCGAGGTGACCGCGTAGTCCCGTAGCCCTCTTATTCGCTGGCGCGGAAGGCGACTATTTGCGGCGTCTGACCGGCGGCAGCGGCGACGCCGGCGGGAGCGATCAGGGTGTCGCCCTCGAGCATCACGCCGGAGTTGGTCCCGGCCGGGAGCTTTTCGCGCCAGACGACCTGACCTGATTTGGCGTCGTAGGCCGAGAGCGTGCCTTCATAGGTGGTGGCGAAGACGAGGTCGTTGGCCGCCGTGGTGGCACCGAAGGCCGGGCTGGCGAGTTCTTCTTTCCACGCCACCTTGCCGGTAGCCGCATCGAGGGCGACGATTTCGCCGCTGGTCGGGCCCGGTTCTTCCTTTTCGGAGCCGGAGACAACCCGCGCCGGGTTGTTGACCACCGGCACGAAGAGCAGCGAGCCGTTGGTCGACATCGGCGCGATCACGCCGCCGAGATCGCCCGGGTAGACGGTCGTCGGCGCGCCGATCTTCGACTCTTCGCCGCGCATCGCCAGCAGGCCGTCGTCGTCGTGGCCGTTGTGCTTGCCGACCGCGACCTGCCAGAGCACCTTGCCGGTCTTCGGGTCAGCGGCGAGGACGATTCCCGACTTGCCCGCCGCGGCGACGATTTCCTTGCCGCCGGCCTTGATCAGGATCGGCGGGCCCTGGAAGTCCCAGTCGTAGAGGTCGTGCGGGGTGACCTGGTGGTACCAGTCGAGCTTGCCGGTCTTGGCGTTCATCTTGACCAGCGAGTCGGTGTAGAGGTTCGGCCCGGGGCGACCCTGGCCCCAGGGCTTCACGGGGGTGCCGGGGAACGGGGCCGGATTGCCGACGCCGAAGTACATCGAGCCCTTGCCGTCAAAGGCCGGCGGGTACCAGACGCCGCCGCCCGAGTTGAACTTCGGGTCGCCCCAGAGGCTCTTCGGCACGGTGTCGAAGTGCCACTTTTTCTTGCCGGTCTTGGCGTCGAGCGCCCAGAGCGTGCCGACACCGCCGCCCGCGTAGGCCGTTTCGGCGGTGACGGGGACGGTTGAGACGTAGACGAGGCCGTCCTGGTAGCCCGGGGCCATGTCGATGCCTTCGACTTCGTTGCGGGTCAGTTTCACCGACCAGAGCTGCTGGCCGGTTTTCTGGTCGAGCGCGAACGCTTCGGTCGGCGTCGCGCCAAAGACCTTGCCTTCGGCGACGACGATCCCGTTCGGCCCCTCAGAGGGCTGTTCGAAGGTCGAGTTCCAGAGGACTTCGCCCGAGTCGAGGCTGAGCGCCTGGACGTTGGAGGCGAGGTCCTGCGAGTAGATCACGCCCTTGTCGATTACCGGGGTCGAGGCGTAGCTGCCGAAGTTGCTGGTGCCGGGAATCTTCGCTTTCCAGGCGACCGAGAGGCTGCTGACGTTGGAGCTGTCGATCGTGCTTTCGGCTTTGCGCGTGTTGGCCGCGTCGACGCCGGGGTAACCGGAGCCGGTGAAGCTGGCACCTTCGCTGCTATCGGAGGAGGAAGAGCCGCCGCAGCCGGCAATCGCCAGCGCCAAGAGCGCGACCAAGAACAAGCCAATCACCGCTCGCGCGGACCTCGACACCCTGCTCAACTGCTCCATCAACCCCTACCTCCGTCGTCGTCGCCGCGACCCTATGCGACCGGTTTATAGCTGTCAAGTAATTCGGTATTTGCGACCATATGCGGCTGCAACACGCGGTTGGAAAGCAGGCCGAGGGCGCCGAGATTGGCGAAGCCGGGGCCCTGACTGAGGCCGGCCAGGCCGGGGATGTGGAGCCAGGGGCGCATCCCCTCGAGCTCCAGGTTGCGACCGATCGGTACCTCGCTGCCGGCGGGCTGGTCCCAGATCGGGCCACAGCTGCGCTCGATCTGCTCGCGCACCGTCGCCGGGAAGAGCGTGCGCAGCTGCGCCAAGAGGTCGAAGCCGGTGCAGTTGGCGACGAAGTCATGCTCCCTATTGCCGGCGCCTTCTGGTGCCTCGAACTCGAGCCGCACACGCTCTCCCCCGGCTGCGGCGCCGACGTCGGTGACGCGGCCGGTGACGAAGCGGCAGCGATCGTCGTAGGCGATCGCTGCCAGGCTGGGCGGGTCGAAGACGCCGCGGTCGGAGTGCTTGACGAAGTCGCGCCTGGTCTGCTGGTCGAGCGACTCCCATTCGACCGTGTCGGGGTTGGAGAAGACGCGGTTCTCGAGGAAGCTCTCACCGCGGCTCATCGGCAGCATCGGCGTGTAGATCGTGAAGCGGCAGTCGGGCCGCATCCCGCGCAGGAACATCGTCGCGCTGAGGGCGCTCTCGCCGCCGCCGACGATCGCCACGTCGCATTGCTCGCCCGCGGGGATGCGGGCGAACTCGTCGCGGCGGCTGTCGCAGTGGAAGACCCGCTCGGCGACGGCGGGCTCATGGGGGAAGGCGCGGTGGATGCCGGGCCCGGTCAGGACCAGGGCGCCGCCGGCATGGCTCTCCTTGCCCGCGCCGGTCTCCGCTTCGACCAGCCAGCGCTCGCCCTCTTCATCGAGCGTCACCTGGGTGACCCGGGCGGCGAGGTGCTCGACGCCCTCGCTCGCCCGCGAGAGCACCCAGGTCAGGTACTCGCCGTAGTCGCGGTGGCGCACCTGGGGCGAGCCGGCGTCGACCCAGCGGGCGTAGCGGCGGGTGCTGATCATGTGCTGCTGCCAGGTGAACTGGGCCAGCGCCGCATCGATCGCCTCGCCGGTCTCGCCGAACTCGATGTGGCTCTGGTAGGGGAAGCCGATGTCCTTGATCGGCGTCACCGCCAGCGGCTCCTCGCCCGAGGTCATGCCGTTGCGGCCCTTCCAGGAGGCGGCGAACTCGGTGCCCTCGATCACCAGCAGCGAGATCCGGGCGAGGCCGAGGCTGTTGACGATGTGCACCTTGGTCGCGATCCCGGCGGCCTTGGCCCCGGCACCGACGACGATCAGGTCGTAATCAGGCATAGGCGTGCGTCCTCGGTTTGGCGACGACGAGGCCGTGCTGGGCGGGGCTGAAGGCGATCGCGCCGCGCGTCACCCGCTCGCCCTGGGACTCGACCGGCTCCAGCTCGACCTGCTCGAGCACGGTGCGCAGGACCCGCTTCATCTCCTGTTCGGCGTAGCTGGCGGCGAGGCAGCGGCGGGCGCCGCCGCCGAAGGGGATCCAGGTCGGCACCGCGGCGCGCTGGCTGAGGAAGCGCTCGGGGACGAACTCACCGGGGTTCTCGTAGACGTCGGCGCGGTGGTGGATCAGGTAGACGCAGGGCGCGATCAACGTCTCGGCGGGCAGGTCGTAGCCGCCCAGCGTCGCCGGCTTCAGCAACCGCCGCACGACGACCGACACCGGCGGCCGCAGGCGCAGCGTCTCCTTGATCACCGCGTCGAGGTAGGCATCCCCCTCGCCGGCGAGCAGTTCGGACTGCAGGCGCTCGAGCTTCTCGGGGTGGCGCAGCAGGCGCTCGAAGACCCAGGCCAGCGAGCTCGAGGTCGGACCGTCGGTGAGCAGGGTCAGCAGTTCGTCGCGCAGCTCTTTCTCGCTCAGCGGCGTGCCGTCCTCGTTGCGGGCCTCGATCAGGATCGAGACAGCGTCCTTGCGACCGTCCTCCCCTTCGCCGCGGCGGCGCGCCACCTCCGCCACCACCTCCGCTTCGACCGGCGCCATCGCCTCGCGCCAGCCGGGGCTCTCTTCGAGCCAATCCGGACCGCGCTCGGCAAGCTCACTCAGGCGCTCTTCGTTATTGACCGCGGCGGTCAGGTTGGTGAGCAGGTCCCGCAGCCGGTCCAGTCGACCCTCGTCATCGCCGAAGACCGCTCGCATCACCACCTCCTGGGTCAGCGCCTGCATCTGTGGCCAGAGCGCGAACGGCTCGCCGACCGGCCAGGCCCGCACTTCGCGCCGCGCCAGCTCGGTCATCATCTCGGCGTCCTCGCGCATGCGCTCGCCGTGGAAGCGCGGCAGCATCAGCTTGCGGCGGGTCATGTGCTCGGGCTCCTCGCTCAGCATCACCGAGTGCGCACCGAGCACCGGCCGCAGCGCCAGGTTCGGCACCCCGACGCCGAGGTCGTTCGTGTCGGTCGAGAAGACCCGTTTGACGTCCTCGGGGTCGGCGAGCAGGACCCAGGTGCCGAGGTGGCGCAAGCGCAGGGTGAAGGTGTCGCCGTAGCGCTCCTGGCACTCCTCGAGGAAGGGCAGCGGCTCGCTCGCCCAGCGCGCCGATTGCTCGCTGGTGGAGATATCGGGCCCGGGCGGCAGGCTCATCGCTCGCTGCCCTCCTCCATCAGCTCGTCCTCGAGCTTGCAAGTGGCGCCGATCAACAGCTCGAAGAGCGCCGCGGTGAAGTCCTCGGGCAGGTTGACCGCGGCGCCGCGGGCGAGGTAGCGGGCGCGCACCTCGGCGACCCGCTCGGGCTGCATCATCGGGATCCCGTGCTCGCTCTTGTAGGCGGCGACTTCGCGGCAGATCTCGAAGCGCTCCCCCAGCAAGCGCGCGATCTCCTCGTCGATCGGATCGAGCCGATCGCGAAACCCGGTCAGCCCGTTCTCACTCATTGCAGCAGTCCCGTGACGAAGGCCTCGCTGCACTCGGCCAGGGAATCGAGCGCGTAGCCGCCCTCCTGGATCACGCAGACGGGCCTGCCGCAGGCGGCGAGCAGCCGGCCGATCTCGGTGAAGATCCCCGGCTCGAACTCCCAGGAGCCATGCGGGTCGCCGGCGACGATGTCGTAGCCGAGCGAGACGACGAGTGCGGCCGAGCTCTCGGCCAGCTGGTCGATCGAGGCGGCGACCGCGCCGAGGTAGGTCTCGGCGTCGGGGCTGCCGGTGAACTCGACCACGTGTTCGCGCTCGCTGCTCGGCTCAACCGTGCCGGCGGCGACGTTGGTCACCGGCGAGGCGTGCAGCGAGTGCAAGCTCGCGTCGCTCATCGTTTCCACGATCGCCGCCGTGCCGTTGGGGTAGTGCAGGTCGATGTCGAGGATGCCGACCGGGCTGACGCCGGCGTGGCGCAGGACCTGCACCGCGGCGGCGGCGGTGTTGAGGTAGCAGTAGCCGGCAAACCAGGCCGGCCCGGCGTGGTGGCCGGGGGGACGGCAGAGCGCGTAGGTGAAGCGGGCGCCCTCGGTAAGGAGCTCGGCCGCGGTCATCGCGGTGCGCACGCCCTCGCGGGCGGCGTCGACCAGTCCCGAGCAGACGGGAATGTCGGGCGGCAGGCCGGGCGGGGTCAGCTCCGGGATCACCACCGGCTCGGAGGAGACCTCGGCCAGGGCCTCGAGGTAACTGGGATCGTGCAGAATCGTCAGCGTCTGCTCGACGTCTTCGCTGTCGGCATCGGCGCTGGCCGCACGCACGCCGGAGTGGCGCAACAGGCCGCGGCGCAGCTCCGCCATGCGGCGGTTGTCGTCGACGCCGGGCAGGATGCGGCCCCCTTCGAGGATCCAGTGAGCGCCGTCGTCCTCCCCCACAGCGCTCGTCCGCTGCTCGACCAGCAACAGCTCTGCACTCACAGCTTCCTCCGCATGCGCGGGCCGAGGTGCTCGAACCCGTTGGCGCGGTAGAAGGCCGTGGTGGCGTCGATGCGCTCGAAGTCCTCGCGCGGCAGCCCGACTTCGATCCGCTTGGCGCCCTCCCTGCGGGCGAGCTCGCAATAGGCCTCGACCAGCTCGCGACCGACCGCGCGGCTGCGCCACTCGGGGTGCACCCAGAGGTCCTGGATCGTGCCGTAGCGACCGGGGACGTGGATCGCCTGCTGCCAGCTGGCGGCGAGGACGCCCACAAGCCCATCCTCGCCCCCTGCCTCCGCCACCAGCAGGGCACCCATCCCCCTATCCCTGACCAGTTCGGTGGTCGCTGCTTCAAGTTCGCTCGCCGCCGGGCCGCCGCCGCTGAGCTCGACCAGCAGCTCGCCGATCGCAGCAGCGACCGCCGGCACGTCAGCCTCGGCCGCCTCGCGCACCCGGCACTTCGGTTCGGCCGCGGCCTCCATCAGGCCGGCTCCGCCATCCCCGCCCGCGCCCGCGCCGGCTCGAGCTCGACGCTCCAGGAATCGGGCGAGTCGCTGCCGGTGATGGTGCGGGCGATCGCCGCCATTGGCGCTTTCGCCTTGAGCAGGATCTCGTCGAACTCGTCGACCGGGTCGGACTGCATCACGATCGCGCCGCCGGCACCGATCGTCGTCCGCCCCTCGCGCAGGACGACGGTGCGGATGACGATGCTCAGGTCCATCACCCCGTCGAGGCCGAAGTAGCCGATCGCGCCGGAGTAGACGCCGCGCGCCTCGGCCTCGATGTCGTCGATGATCTCCATCGTGCGCAGCTTCGGCGCGCCGGTCATCGAGCCGCCGGGGAAGCAGGCGCGGGCGCACTCGACGGCGCTGCGCTCGGCCGGCAGCTGCCCCTCGACCGTGGAGATCAGCTGGTGCACGGTGGCGTAGTCCTCGACCACCATCAGCTCCGGCACGGTGACGCTGCCGACCTCGCAGACGATGCCGAGGTCGTTGCGCAGCAGGTCGACGATCATCAGGTGCTCGGCGTAGGTCTTTTCGTCGTTGGTCAGCTCCGCTTTCAGCGCCGCGTCCTCGGTCGGATCGGCGGAGCGCTTGGTCGTCCCCTTGATCGGGCGGGCCTCGACCCGGCGCTCGCGGTCGACCGAGAGGAAGCGCTCCGGCGAGGAGCTGACCACGGCGACGTCGCCGAGCTTGAGGAAGGCGGCGAAGGGAGCCGGGTTGCTGCGGCGCAGGTTGCGGTAGAGATCGAACGGCTCGGGTTCGGCCGCGGTCGAGATCTGGTCGGTGAGGCAGACCTCGTAGGACTCACCGGCGGCCATTTCGGCCTGCGAGCGGTCGATGTCGGCGAGGTACTGGCGGCGACCGCGGCCACAATCGAAGCGCACGTGGGTGTCGCTGGGCTCGCCGAAGGCGGGGTCGGCGGCGCTTGTCGGCGAGGGCGGGTCGGCGATCAGCCCGCGGGCGACGCCCTCGGCCTCGTCCAGCCAGGCGGTTGCCTCGTCGACCTCGTCGTCGGCGCAGACCGCCAGCACGTGGGTACGGCCGTGGACGTGGTCGACGGCGACGACCCGGTTGGCCAGCATCATCACCGCGTCGGGGACGTCGGAGCGGTGCACGTTGGTGGAACCGCAATCGGCCTTGAGCTCGTAGCCGAGGTAGCCGACGAAGCCGCCGAGCAGGTTCGGCGCCGCCTCGCCCGGCCGCTCGATCGCCCGTGCGGCGACCTCGCGGTCGAGCACATCGAAGATCGAGCCGGGCTCGACCGCCGTGCCCTCGGCGCGGTGGGCCCGCACGCCCCCATCCTCGACCTCGTACTCAAGTACGCAGCGGTCGCGGCCAGCGCTGGTGCCGAGGTAGGAGCTCTGCGCCAGGCGGGTCGGCGCGTCGGTGCTGTCGAGCCAGAAGGCGTGCTCCTCGGCGGCGAAGAGCCGTTCGAAGAGCGCCTCGGTCGAGGCCTCGCCGGGGATCGAGCGCAGCAGCAGGCGGGTGTCGGAGGGGGTTGGCTTGCTCGCCAGCGGGGTGTTGCGCGGGCGGGCGCCGTCCGGCCGCTTGGTCGCCCGCACCGGCGTCTCTTTGCGCTTGCGGGCGAGGTCGAAGAAGTTCTCGACCAGCCTGGCGCCGTGGTCGGTGGCGATCGACTCGGGATGGAACTGCACCCCCCACATCGGCCGTTTGCGGTGTTCGATCCCCATCACCACGCCGTCGTCGGCCCAGGCGCAGACGTTGCCGTCGGGGCCCATGCCGGTGATCGCCAGCGAGTGGTAGCGGACGACCGGGAAGCCCTGGGGGATGCCGTCGAAGAGGCCGTCGCCTTCGTGGAAGATCTTGCTGAGGCGGCCGTGCATCGCCTCGGGGGCGCTGCGCACCTCGCCGTCGAGCATTTTGCCCAGGCCCTGGTGGCCGAGGCAGATGCCCAGCACCGGGATCTCGCTGAAGCGGAGGATGTCGTCGCAGACGCAGAAGTCGTGCCAGCGGCCCGGCGTCCCCGGACCCGGTGAGAGCACGATCGCGTCGAAGTCCCAGCGCTCCAGCGCCCGCCAGGAGACGGCGTCGTTGTCGACCACGATCGGCTCCTCGCCGGAGACGCCGGCCAGCAGGTGGAAGACGTTGTAGGTGTAGGAGTCGTGGTTGTCGACCAGCAGCGTCCTCATCGCACCGTCTCCAGTCCGAGGCCGCGGGCGCCTTGGGCCAGCGCCGCCTGGATCGCCTCCTGCACGTGCGGCTCGCGGTCCTCCTCGACGTACCAGCGCGAGAGGTGGGCGACGTACTTGGCCAGCGGGCTGACGTCGAGCCGCTCGACCGCCTGCTGCAGGTGGCGCCGGTACATCTCCGACTGCACGACGGCGAAGCGGTAGTCGGGGTCCTGGGCCGGCTCGGCGGTCGCGGTGCCGGAGCCGTTGCCGTTGTGGGCGCGGGCGCGGGCCAGGTCCCAGCCGAGGCTCTGCTCCTCGCGCAGCAGCTTCTCCGGTTCGAAATCCAGCGGTTTGGTGTTGGTGTGCATGAGGAAGTAGCCGAGCGCCACCTGGGGCACGATCGCTTCCGCCGCCGGGTGGCGCTGGCGCACCCCGACGCGCTCCTCCTCGAGCTCCATCGCCGTGTCGATCCACTCGGCCAGCTCGTCGATCAGCAGCGCGTTCTTCTTGCTCGAGGAGACCGACTCGCTCTGTTTGGAGACCATCCCGTGGAAGACGTCGTGGGCGGGATGGTTGATGTCGGCCCCTGCCCCCTTCTCCATCATCTCGTCCATCAGCTGGCGCCGGCAGGTGACGTGGGCGACCCACTCGAGCCCGCAGACCTGGATCGAGGTCGTGCCCTCGAGGCCCGGCGCCGCCATCCAGTAGGCGAGCGCCCGCATGTGCTGGGTCGGCAGGCCGTCGGCGCGCAGCAGCGGCATTTCCTCCAGCTCCTCGCGGTCGGTGAGGTAGATGATCGCGCCGTCGGGACGGCGCTGCAGCATCCCGTGCTCCAAGCCGAGGTTGGAGAGTTCGGCGACCTCGGGCAGGAAGTCGGACTCGAAGAAGACGCGGTCGAAGGAGATGCCGAGCCGGGCCAGGGTCTTGCGCTGGCCCGAGATCACCCAGGCGCGCGTCTTCGACCAGAGCTCGATCGCGTCCTGGTCGCCGTCGAGCACGCGCTGCAGCAGCTCATCGGCGCTGTCGTGGTGAACGTCGAGCTCGCGGGTCAGCGAGCTGGCCGGGTTCTCGTCGCGGCCGCTCAGCGAGGGGCCGGACTTGACGTACTCGGCGTAACAGGCGCCGACGAAGTGATCGCTCTTCTCGCCGCCCTCCAGCGAGGACTGGGTGTGGCGGCCGCTCTTGACCACGCCGGCCATCGCCTCGCCCATGCTGCGGCCGACGTCGCAGATGATGCTGCGCCGCTCGACCTTGCCGCCGGCCTCGGTCAGCGCCGAGCCGAGCGCGTTGCCGAGCGCCAGGTTGCGCAGGTGGCCGATGTGCAGGGCCTTGGTCGAGTTGGCGTCCCAGAAGTTGAGCGCGAAGCGGCGACCCGCAGCGAGGTCGGCATGCGACGGCGCCTCGCCCGAGGTGAGGGCGGTGCCGGTGGCCGCGATCCAGTCGCCGGCGAGGCGCGCCTGCACCTGCCTGCCGTCGCGGTCGATGCTCTCGATCCAGGGCTCGGCTTCAATTCGCTCCAGGGCGGCGATCGCGTCGGCATCCTCCTGCCAGCCCTTCACCCGCGGCACCAGCATCAGGTCGAAGTCGCCCTGCGGCTGGTAGGGGGCGCGTGCCGCCCAGAGGGGACGCTCCTGCTCGCCGCCAGTCGAGATTTCGTCTAGTTGATCAAAGAGATTGTTCGCCATAGCCGGTCACCGGTTTCGTTTGGGATCCGATGCACCAGCCGGGGCTCGAACCCGGATCTCCGGCTTTTAAGGCCGGCCCTTTGACCGATTAAGGCACTGGTGCGCTATGGGTGGGAACTCCTCCCTTTGAAGCTCCCTGAGGTCCCTCTCCCGGGGTCCCCCTCAATCTCTCTGATCGCTCCAGAATTTTCGGGCATCCTAGCACCCTGGCCGTACCAAAGGACGGACGTTGGGGAGTCTTTTCTAAGAATCCAGGAGTTTCTTGACGCCGGAGCAAGGCAGGCCAACCCCTGCGGCCCCGAAAGTGATGGGACGAGTGTCTACTCAGCCCCCAGCTGTCCCCCCGGTCGTGAACAATCGCCGAAAGCCAGCGAACGGGGAGGGAAAGTGCAGAGCAAGCGGGGAAGATCGATCGGCCTTTGGCGGACGGCGGCGACGACGATCGCGAGCCTGGCGCTGCTCGCCGCGTTCGCCTCCAGTGCCGGCGCCGCGCCTCGGTACGCATCGCCAAACGGCTCCGGCAGCACCTGCGCGGAAGGCTCGCCCTGCAAAATCACCGTCGCGGTCTCCGGTGCCCACTCCGGCGACACCGTCATCCTCGCCGGCAACGAAGGCAGCTACGGGACCACCGGCGTGCCGCTGACGACCGAACTGAAGCTCGAAAACGGCGTCTCGATGGAAGGGGCCCCCGGTCAGCCGATGCCGCAGATCTACTCGGAATTCCCCGTCTCCTCGGTCAACTGGGCGGTGCGGATGGAAGGCGGCAGCGGGGTGAAACTCTCCGACGTCGCGATCCACGCCAAGAACGGGGTCGCTGTCGTTCACGTCAACTCGACGATGGAACGGGTGCTAGCGGTGGGTGAAGCAGCCACGGGCTGTGATGCCGGCCCGGCCGCGACGATCATCGACTCGGTCTGCGCCGGCCGCAACGGCATCTTCGACAGCATCGGCTCGACCTTCGGACTGACCCTGCGCGACGACACGCTCTACGGCGCGGAAGTCGGCCTGGCGATACTCGCCGGCGGCAGCGGCGCGCAGGCCCATGTCAATGCCGTCAACACGATCGTGCGTGGCGTGACCACCGACGTCGAAGCGGTTCAGGTCGGGGGCGCCACAACCACAGTCAGCCTCGACCACTCCAACTACGCCAACGTCAAAACCGAAGGCGGAGCGACGGTGACCGCGGCTGGAAGCGGCGCCAACCAGACCGCGGCGCCGCTGCTCACCAATGCGGCCGGGGGGATCTTCACCCAGACGGCCAACTCGCCGACGATCGATGCCGGCGCCAACGACGCGGCCAACGGGCCGCTCGACCTCGCCGGCAACGGCAGGACGCTGGCGGGACGGACGCCCTGCACGGTGGTCACCGACATCGGCGCCTACGAGTACGCCGCCGGCCTGCCTCCCTGCCCGCAGCCGGCCACGTCCTCCTCGGGATCCGCGTCTCCCAAAACGAAAAAACCGTCTCTGCCGACGACGACGATCCTCAAGGCAAAGGTGAAGGAACTCACCGCGCGCTTCCGCTTCAAGGGCACTGATGCCGGTGGCGCCAGCGTCAAGTTCGAATGCAAGCTCGACGGGAAGAAATACCACCGCTGCCGCTCCCCCAAGGCCTACAAGAACCTGAAGCCCGGCAAACACAAGTTCCTCGTCCGCGCGGTCAGCGCCAACGGGGTCGACTCGACGCCGGCGAAGCGGAAGTTCCGGATTCAGGCCGGGGACTGAGCCAGAGCGGCGTTCTGCGCGAGGAACTCTGCCAGCTCGGCGGTGAGGCGGGCGGGCTTGAGCCGCCACTCGAAGATCGAGCTGGCGACGACGAGCCGCCCGTTTTCAAGCTCCTCGACCAGCATGCCCGAGTCGCTGAACGGGTGCACCGGGTCGCGCGTGTGGCCGACGATCAGCGTCGGCTGCTTGATCTTCAGGCGCTGCTCGCGGTGCGGCGCGGTCTCCCCCAGCAGCAGGCCCTCCAGTACCGCACCGGAGGGGCCGGGGCGCTGGCGCACCCAGTCGAGCCCGATGTCGACCAGGTAGTTGGTGCGCGGCAGCACCGAGGTGATGCGCGAGGCGAGCTCGAATGCCGGCCGCGCCGCCCGTAGCCCGAGCAGGACCGGGGTAAAGGCGCCGGCAACCGCGGGTAGGGCGTTGTCGAGCACCGGCATCTCGACGAAGAGAGCGCTGGCCCGCTCGGGGTAGTGAACCGCCAGCTCGAGCGCGACGTTGGCGCCAAGCGAGGTTCCTCCCACCGTCGCCGCGGAAAGCTCGAGGTGGTCGAGCAGGGCCACGATCTGGCGGGCGAAAAGCGGCATCGAGTAGAGCCGCAGGTCCTCGGGCCGGTCCGAGCGCCCGTGCCCAAGCAGGTCGATGCAGATCACCCGGTTGCCGGCCGCGGCCAGTTCCGGCGCCAACCGCTCGAACATCCGCCGGTTCATCAGCAGCCCATGGACGAGCACCAGCACCCGCTCGCCCTCCCCGTAGGAGTCGTAGGAGATCCGGTGTCCCTCGTAGCGAAACTCGCCCATCACCGGAATCTGTACAGGACTCAGGCGGGAGAGGCGGGCACTGCGGTGTTTCGCGCAGCGAGCCATCCAGCCGTAGCGCCAAAAATGCCACCGATGAGCAGCAGCGTCCCGGCCCGCAGCGGCTTGCGCTTCAGCTTCGAGGCGGCACCGTGAGCGGTGTGCTTGGCACCGGTCTTAGCCGCTTTGCGGACGAATCTGCTCTTCAATGAGTTGGTCATGGAGGACCTATACCCGCAGCGGTCGAGAACAGACCTGATCCGCCGGCTGGCGATCGCCTCGATCGCCGCGCAGCTGATCTGGCTCGTGATCGCCGTCGTCGCCGGCCTGATCGAGCCCGGCTACAGCGAGGTTCGCGACGCAGTCAGCGTGCTCGGCGCCCTCGACGCCGCCCGCCCCTGGCTCTTCGACATCGGCATCGCGATCTGGGGCAGCGCCTTCATCCTCGCCGCGCTGGCCCTGGCGCTCGACGCCAAGCGCAGCTGGCGCGGCTGGCTCGGCCCGGGCCTGATCGCCTTCACCGGCCTCGCCCAGATCCTCGACGGCTTCCCCTTCCCCGCCGACTGCCGCTGGACCATCGACGCCACCTGCCGGGCCCGGGAGATGGCGGGCGAACTCTCCTGGCAGCACTACGCCCACGGCATCACCTACTTCTACGGCGCAGTCGCCCTGCTGCTCTCGGTCTTCGCGATGGCCTGGCGCTTTCACGGCGACGAGCGCTGGGGCCGCTTCGACCTCTTCGCCCTCGTCGGCGGCCTGCTCGGAGTACTAATCGTCGGCGGCCTCTTCCTCGTCGCCGGCAACGAACCAGGCGGCGACTACGGCTTGGCCCAGCGCTTCGCCCTATCGGCCGCCGGCTTCTGGATCCTCGCCCTGACGGTCGGACTGCTCGTCGTCCGCGGCAACCCCGGCGGGCTTAGCGCACTCGTCCCGGCCACCAGGCACGCTCGCCGCAGAGGTAGGTGATTGCCGGGATCAGCAGCGAGCGGACGATGAAGGTGTCGAGCAGGACGCCGATCGCGACGGTGGCGCCGATCTGGACCAGTTGTTCGAGCGGCAGCAGGGTGAGGGTGGCGAAGGCGCCGGCGAGGATCAGGCCGGCGCTGGTAATCACAGCGCCGGTGTCCTCGAGCGCAATCAGCATTCCCTCCCGGGTGCCGTGGGCGACCGCCTCCTCACGGGCGCGGGTCATCAGGAAGATGTTGTAGTCGACCCCCAAGGCGACCAAGAAGATGAAGGCCAGTAGCACGAGGTCGAAGCTGATCCCGCCCGAGCCGAAGAGCTGGGTGAAGGCGAAGGTGACCAGTCCCAGCGTCGCCGCGAAGGAGGCGACGACGGTGACGATCAGGTAGCCGGGCGCGGCCAGCGCGCGCAGCACCGCGATCAGGATCAGGCCGACGACCGCCAGCACCACCGGCACGATCAGCTTGGTGTCCCGTTCGTTGGTCTGCTCGACGTCGTAGTTCTCGGCCGGGATGCCACCGACGAGGGCGCCCGGCGCGACCTCGGCCAGCCGCGCGCGCACTCCCTTGACCAGATCGGCCGCCTCGCCCGAGTAGGGGTCGCCGCGCAGGACGATCGCCAGCGCCGCCACGTCGGAGACTGAGGAGGGCGGCACCGGCACGGCGAGCTTGACCGAGTCGAGCCGCTCGAGGCCGTGCAGCGCCGCGTCGACTTCGCCGATTCCCAACACCGCGGTCAGCGGCGAGCCGATGCCTGGCGGGAAGTGTTCGTCGAGGACTTCGTTGCCGCGGCTCGATTCGGTCGAGCGCGTTTCGCCTTCGCCGAAGCCGATCGTGCCGTGCTGGATCAGGTTGCCGAGGGCGAGGACGAGGAGGACGGCAAAGACGCCGGCGACGATCGTCCGCGGCCGGCGACGGACGAGGCCGGCGACACCCGCCCAAAGGCGTCGCTTCCCAGCGGACCCCGCACCCCGCCCTGGCCAGAAAGCGCGCGGCCCGAGGATCGCCAGCAGGGCGGGCAGCAGGGTGAGCCCGGCGCAGAGCATCACCGCAATCCCGATCGCCAGCACCGGGCCGAGCCAGTGGGTCGACTCGAGGTCGGCGAGCAGCAGCACCAGCATCGCCGCGATCACCGTCGCCGCCGAGGCGGCGATCGGCCTCACGCTCTCGGCCAGCGCCGCGCGCAGTGCCGCAAGCGGATCGTCGCCGCGCGCGAGCTCCTCGCGGTAGCGGTGGATCAGCAACAACGAGTAGTCGGTGCCGGCGCCGAAGATCAGCACCAGCAAGAGGAAGGTCCCCTCGGTGTTGACGGTGATCGCGCCCGACTCGATCAGCAGGTAGGTCAGCCCGATCGCGATTAGGTAGGCGATGCCGACAACGAGCAGCGGCATCAGCGCCAGCAGCGGCGCCCGGTAGACCAGCAGGAGCAAGAGCAGGACGAGGCTGAGGGTCGCGATCAGCAGCGTTTGGCCGGCGTCTTCGGCGACCTGCTCGAGGTCGGCGGCAACTCCGCCGGGACCGGTCACATATGAGTGCAACCCGGGATGAGCGTGAGCGGCAAAGTAGGCGCGGATCTTCTTCACGCCCTGGACCACGGCACCGCGCTCTTCGGTGTCGATTGCCAGCGCCACCAGCGCCGCTTCGCCGTCGCGCGAGATCGGCCCCACCCCGCGCGCGACGCGTGTCAGCTCGCCCAGCGGTTGCCTCGTCCCTTCCGAGAAGGGCGCGAAGACCGGCGTTGCCCCCGAGAGGCCGAGCCGTTCCAACCCTTCGCCGAGCCTGCCGATCGTGTTCAGGTCGGCGGTGCTGAGCCCGCCGTTGCGCTCGAAGACGATCAGCACCGGCACGTCATTGCCACCCTTGAAGTCACGCTGCATCAGGTCGACGACCTGCGTCGACTCGGCGTGGGCGGGCAGGTAGCTGCTCTGCCCCGCCGCGGTTACATCATTGATCTGCGTGCGGCCGACGAAGCCGGCGATCCCAAGCGCGATCCAAACCGCAACGGTCACCCAGCGACCGCGAGGACCGGTGACGCTCGCGGCAAGGCGTTGGACGCGCACGGCGGAACCCTAGATGGTCCCGTCCCGGCTTCCGGTGCGCCTTATCCCTGGATGGCGGGGAAAAGGCGCACCGGAGCAGCTTGCGTCAAGCGCTCGCGGCCTCGGGCGTCAAGGCCGGCCCCCCACCGGGCCCGGGCCCACCGGCTGGCGCGCCCAGCGTGCGCGGCACCAGCAGGCCGGCGCCGAAGCAGAGCAGGAGGAAGCCGGTCGCCATCAGGAAGGTCTCGGTGAAGCCGGTGACAGCGGGCAGGTTCTTGACCATGTGGTCGGCGATGAAGGTGGCCGAGAGCTGGCCGCCGAGGGCGCCGCCGAGAGTCCGCATCACGTTGTTCATGCCGCTGGCGACGCCGGTCTGCTCCGGCGAGACCGCCTGCACGATCAGGTTGCCGAGGGCGGCGAAGGAGAGGCCGATGCCGATGCCGAGCAGGGCCGCGGCGATCAGCAGCTCGTAGGGATGTTCGTGGGCGACGGCGAGCATGATGAAAGAGGCGGTGGCGAAGACTGTGCCGGCGAGCAGCGCGTTGCGCGAGCCGAAGCGGGCCGCGATCGGGCCGGCGCGCAGGCCGAGGATCGTCATCCCGATCGTCGCCGGCAGCAGGTACAGGCCGGAGACGACCACCGAGGCGCCGAAGCCGAAGCCGGTGCTCGTAGGCAGCTGGGCGAACTGGGGGAAGACGATGAAGGAGGCGTAGAGGCCGGCGCCGAGCAGGAAGGCGGCCGCGTTGGTGGTCCAGACGCCGCGCACCCGCATCATCGTCATGTCGATCAGCGGTTCGCGGCTGCGCACCTCGACCGCGATCCAGGCCGCCGTCACCAGCGCCCCGAAGAGGAGGAGGCCGAGCGTCTTGCCCGAGACCCAGCCCCAGGTCGTCGTCTGGCTGATCGCCAGCAGCACCGCCGAGAGGCCGACCGTCATTAGGCCGGCGGCCAGCCAGTTGATCTTGCCCGGCGTGCGCACCGGAGATTCCGGCACGAAGCGCCAGGTGGCGACGGCGGCGAGCACGACCGCGACCAGCGGTATCCAGAAGAGCCAGTGGTAGTTGAGGTGCTCGACGATGACGCCGGAGAGGACGATGCCGAGGCCGCCGCCGATGCCGAGGATCGCCGAGAGCATGCCGATCCCGCCCGCCACCTTCTCGGCCGGGAACTCGTCGCGGACGATCCCGTAGGCGAGCGGGAAGATGCCGCCGCCGGCGCCCTGGATGAAGCGCGCCGCGATCAGCACCGGCAGCGAGGTGGAGACGGCCGCCAGCAGCGTGCCGGCACCGAGGATGACCAGGGTCCAGAGCAGCAGCCGCTCCTTGCCGTACATGTCGCCGAGCCGGCCGAGGATCGAGGTGGCAACCGAGGCCGCCAGCAGGTAGCCGGTCAGCAGCCAGGTGATCCCGGTCTCGCTGGTGCCGAGGTCGTGCTGCATCGTCGGCAGCGCCGGCACGACGGCCGAGCTGAGCAGCGCGTAGGCCATCCCGCCAAGGGCGAGGACTGCCAGGGTCAGATTGGGATGCGTCCGGTCCTGGGTGGACGAAGTCATGAAAGCTCCTGCTCAGGGCAAGGCACTTACGCCGGGTAAGCGGCACGCTATCGAATCCGGTTTGCCGCCGATCGCTATGCGAACATACGTTCCCATTCGATCAGAGGAGACGAGATGCCGCAATTCGACGCCTATGAAGACCTGGTTGGGAAGTGGCGCTGGCGCCTGCTCGGTGCCGATGGCCGCACAATCGCCACCGCAGGTGAGTCTTATGACTCCCATTGGCACGCCCTGAGGGCCGCTGAAGACGTGCGCGGCGCCGCTTCCGCGGCCCAGATCTGCAGCATTCCTGCCAACGGAGTTGCCGACGCTCTGGCGGAGATCGTCGAGCGCGAGCTGGCCCACGGTTAAGAAAATTGCTCTATTTCCAGGCTAAATAGGCGTTGTACAGGGTGGACAAGAGCAAAAAAACCTGTCTGCCCGTTGCGGTCTAAAGCCAGCTAGGTCATCCGTCGATGTTCCCCCGTCGGAGTCATGGCTCCGAAAACCCATTCATCAATCAACTAGGGGGAAAGAATGCGCTGGATCACCAAGAAGAGGGCGCTTATCGCACTCGGCTGCACCTGCGCTCTCGCGGTGGCCGGCGTCGCGTTTGCGTACTTCACGTCAAGCGGGTCAGGTACCGGCACCGCAACCGTTGGCTCGAGCTCCACGGTGACGCTGCACGCCACGATCTCCTCGAGCCTCTACCCAGGCTCCTCCTCACCGGTCTCCTTCACGGTGGACAACCCGTCCTCGGGTGTCCAGCGGGTCGGCACTGTCACGCTCTCGAGCATTACCACCGATGCCGGCCACTCCACTTGCAGCACCAAACTCACCGGCGAAAAACCGGACTTCACGATGGCTGCCGTGCCGGTCAATCAAGTGGTCAACCCCGGCAACGGCCAGAGCGTCGCGGCTACCGGGACTCTGACGATGAACGAAACGGGCGTCAGCCAGGATGCCTGCCAGGGTGCGACGCTGACGCTGCACCTGACCAGCAACTAGTACGCGGGAGGCGACGGGGGCATGCGCGCTACGCGCGGGGCGCTGATCGCCCTGCTGGCCGGAGTCGTCGGCCTCGGCGCTGTCGCCTACGCCGCTGTTCCTCAGAAGCATGACCACGCCCCTGGCTCCGCTCCCAAGGCGGAGCGGAGCCAGGCGGTCGGGTCGCTGCCCAAGCCCAAGATCACCATGCACCCCGACAAGCTGGCCACCTCTAACAACGCCAAGTTCGCCTTCACCGTCCGCAGCGGCAAGCCGCGCTTCCAGTGCCACCTCGACGGCCGCACCTGGACCACCTGCCAGTCCCCGGTCAGCATCAGCAAGCTGGCGGCCGGCAGCCACAGCTTCTCGGTGCGCAGCGTCGGCGCGCGGGGAAAGCACAGTAAGACCGCTCGCTTTCGCTGGCAGGTGCTGGAGCCAAAGGACTTCTCGATCACGCCGCAGCTGGGCAGCCTCGGCGCCCTGTTTCCGGGCGCGCCGGCACAGGCCCTGCCGCTGACGATTGCCAACCCGAACCCGGTGCCGATCCTCATCACCAGCATCACGGTCAGCGCCAGCGCCAGCCCACCTGGCTGCGCCAGCGCTGAAAACCTGATCCTCACCGGGGCGAGCGCCTCCAGCGCCAACCCAATCCAGGTGCCCGCCAACGGCTCGATCAGCCTGCCCGGACCCGGCGGCTCGGCGCCGACGATCGGCCTGCGTGATCTGCCGGTCAGCCAGGATGCCTGCCAGGGCACCCAGTTCCCCCTCTCCTTCTCCGGGACGGCACGGGGATGAGGCGGCTGCTCCCAAACGGCATCGCCGGGATCGCGGCAGTGGTCCTGCTGGGCATGGTCGTGGCAGGCACCGCCATCGCCTACTTCACGACGACGGGCTCGGGTGAAGGCAACCCCGCGGTCGTCTCGGCAATCGCCCAACCGACGATCACCTCCGCCGCCCCGGCGACCGGCGGCACGGTCGCCCTGACCTGGGGCGCCGTCACCGCCCCGGGGTCGGGGACCGTGACCTACACGGTCAGTCGCAACGGTGAAAAAGCGGACGGAACCTGCTCATCGACGCTGACCGTCGTCACCTGCACCGACAGTGGGCTCGAACCGGGTACCTACACCTACGTCGTCACCGCCAAGTGGCGCACCTGGAGCACAATCAGCTCAGGCAAAGCGGCAACCGTCACGGTTGGGCCGATCAACCGCTTCGTGCTCGGCGCCGTCTCGCCGACGCCGACCGCCGGCGCGGCCGACAACCTGACGGTCACCGCCAAGGACGCGAAAGGGGGCACGGTCACCACCTACGCCGGTTCGCACAGCATCACCTTCAGCGGCGCTCCCGCCGGTCCCAGCGGGACCGTCCCGACCGTCGCCGACAGCAACGGCGTGGCGACCGCCTTTGGAACCCCAACTGCGCTGACCTTCACTGCCGGCGTCGCCACGGTCTCCTCTACCACCAACGGCGTGATGAAGCTCTACAAGAGCGGTGCGACCTCGATCGAAGCAAGCGACGGCACAACCTCGACCGCGACGCCGCTGGCGGTAACCGTGGCAGCGGCGACGGCGACCAAGTTCGTCCCGACCGCGGCCAGCGCGACGCCGACGGCAGGCGAAGCCAACAACCTCACGATCACTGCCGTCGACGCCTACGGAAATCTGGCAACCACCTACGCCGGTTCCAAGAGCCTCACCTTCTCGGGAGCGGCGACGATCGGCACCAACAAACCGACCGTCGCCAACAGCTCCGGCGTCGCCACCGCCTTCGGCACCGCGACCGCGATCACCTTCACCGCCGGCATCGCCACGGTCTCCTCCTCCAAAAACGGCGCGATGACGCTCTACAAGGCGGAATCGCCGAGCATCTCGGTCACCGACGGCACCGTCACCACCGCGACCCCCCTGGCAGTGACCGTGGCCCCATCAACGCCGGCCAAGTTTGCTCTCACTGCGACCACCACCACGCCCACCGCCGGCGCCGCCGACAACCTCACCGTCACCGCCCAGGACGCCTATGGCAACACCGCCACCAGCTACACCGGCTCGCACAGTCTCACCTTCTCCGGGCCTGCTGCCAGCCCCAGTGGCAAAGTCCCCACGGTCTCGAGCTCCGCCGGTGCCGACATCCCGATCGGCAGCGCCACGGCGATCAACTTCAGCGCCGGAGCAGCCACCGTCAGCGGCAACGCCAACGGCGCGATGAAGCTCTACAAGAGCGGCGCAGTCAGTCTCAAGGTCAACGATGGCGCGCTCACCGAAACAACGCTGACGGTAACGGTGTCGCCGACAACTGCCGCAAATCTCGCCCTCACCGCGGTCGCAACCACGCTCGTCGCGGGCGAATCGGACAACCTCACGATCACCGCGTTCGACACCTATGGCAACACGGCAACCGCCTACGCCGGCTCCAAGAGTCTCACCTTCTCCGGAGCAGCCGCCATTGGCGCCAACAAACCCACTGTCGCCAACAGCTCGGAAACCGCAATCCCCTTCGGCACCGCGACGACCATCAGCTTCACCGCCGGCATCGCCACCACCGTCACCTCGACCAAGAACGGGGTGATGAAGATCTACGCCGCCGGCAAAGCCAACGTCAAGGTCAGCGACGGCACGATCTCCACCGCTGCACCGCTCGAAGTGATTGTCTCGCCGCTGACCGCGACCAAACTGGGGCTCGCCGCCGCGACCACCACGCCGACGGTGGGCGAAGCGGACAACCTCACGGTCACCGCCCAGGACACTTATGGCAACACCGACCCCACGTACGCCGGCGCCAAAAGCCTCACCTACGGCGGCGCCTCGGCCAGCCCCGCAGGGAACAACCCCACCGTCTCGGACTCGAGCGGCAACGCCGTCGCCTTCGGCAGCGCTACGCCGACCACCTTCAGCGCCGGCGTCGCCGGCGTCAGCGGCAACGCCAACGGCGTGATGAGGCTCTACAAGATCGGCGCCGCCACGATCACGGTCAGCGACGGCGCGCTCTCGGGAACCCTGGCGACGACGACGACCTCGACCGCGACCAAACTCATCCTCGCCGCGGCATCGACGACTCCCGCTCCCGCAGTTGCCGACAACCTCACGGTCACCGCCCAGGACACCTATGAAAACACCGTGACCACCTATACCGGCGCCAAGAATCTCACCTTCTCCGGCACCTCGCTAAGCCCCAATGGAACCGCGCCGACGGTCGCCAACAGCTCCGGCACCGCGACAAACTTCGGCATCGCCACCGCGATCACATTCACCGCTGGCGTCGCCTCGGTCAACACGACTAAGAACGGAGTGATGAAGCTCTACCGAGCGGAGTCGGCCAACGTCTCGGTCAGCGACGGCACGATCTCGAGCGCCCCGATCGCGATCACGGTCTCCCCCCTCGCCGCCTCGAGGTGGGGCTTCACCGGCGTCACCCTCAGCGCCGGCAGCCTCGCTGCGAACTGCGTCTTCGCCTGCACCGTTACCGGCCTCGGCAACAGCGGCACGGTGAAAGCGAAGATCGCCGTCACCGACATCTACGGCAACACGGTCAGCGCCCTCGGCTCTGGCCACTCGGCCAAAGTAACCGTCACCACAGGCAGTGGCACGGTCAGCGGCAGCCCGCTGGCGATCCCCGCCACCGGCGCCGCCGAATCGGCGACGACCTTCACCTTCACTTCCAAATCCTCGGGCAACTTCACCGAAACGATCACCGCGGCGGCCCAGGAAGGCACCGCCTACACGACCGCAACGCTGACCGCGAGCAAATAGTCGCTAGGCGGCGAAGCGGGCTTCCGAGCGCGCCTTACGCTTGGCCGCCTCGACCTCGCGGTCCTTCGGCGGCGCCGTGGTGACGAGATGGTCGAGCAGCCGGGCCGAGACCTCGGTCACTTCCGCGACCGCCTGCTCGAAGGCCTCGGCGTTCGCCTGCGAGGGCTTGTTGAAGCCGCTGATCTTGCGCACGTACTGCAGCGCCGCCGCGCTGACCTCCTCCTCATTGGCCGGTGGATCAAAGTTGTAGAGAGTTTTGATGTTTCTGCACATGCCTCGATTTTAGGCGCCCGGCGACCCACCGGGTCAGCGAGCCTGCGAGAGGCAGCGCTTGACCGCCAGCCGATACCTCCTTGCCGCCTTCTGCCGCGCCCGCTGCGCAGCCCCCTCGCTGAGGAGCGTCGCCTTGAGGATGTCCTTCCTGCGAGAGCGTTTTGCCTGGGCGATGCAGGCCTGCCGATTCGCGCTCTTCCGGCGGCCGGCTACAACCGGAGCGCTGGACGACGGCTGTGGAGCGGGCAAGCCATTCCCGGAAGCACCGCTCGCGTCGGCGCCAGACACGGGGCAATTAGGAGCCTCGACACCGGTCGTATTCGTCTCGCCGGGAGTGGGTGCTCCAACCGAGAAAACAGAGCCGCTCATGATGTTGGATCCGCTATGGGCACTCTGGGCCGACTCGCCATCCGGAGGGGCAGCAACCATGGACGCCCTTGGGCTGACCAGAGAGGTGACGCAGCCCCAGGCGACGCAGCTCGACTTCTCTTGGCCGCCGTCCTGCACGAAGCAGGCTTGTCCCGCTTGCGGCAGCGTCGGCATGAGAGTTTCCTCCCCGGCGACCCCCAGCCTGGCATCCGCGAAAGGAGTAGAAATGAGCAGCGGCCGAGTGTTATTGCGATTCTGCAACAGCTGCAGTGGGATTACCTGCCGTCCCGTCCTCACCCCAGCGGCGTCGTAGACGACCAGTTCGTAGGGAGCCGCGTCACTGGAGAAAGGCTCATTTACGTCATCGACCAGCTCGACGTATTGGGCCGTGGGGTCGCCTCCCGCCGAGAGCATGAACTCGTTGATCCGCATCCCGGCACATGGCGGAGAGGTGAAACCGGCCGTGGGATCGAGTGGACCAACAGCGCCCAATGAGCCAAAAGAACCAGGAGCACCGACGAGCCCGCCGGACACCTCCTGCCAGCCCCCACCGCCGCGACTCCCAGCTGAGCCATCGATCAGCTTGCCGTAGATAAACGAAGCACAGCCATCCCTCGCGATCGAGCCGGCGATCGAGGCAAAGCTGACATCCCCCCCATTCCCTGCGTCACCGCCATCGCCGGGAAAGCCTTCATACGAGCTCGGTTCGCTCATCGGAGAGTTGCCACCCACGCCGCCGTCCCCTCCATCACCCAACCCGAAGTCCCCCGCCTGGTCCTTGAGAAAGCCGGCCGTGAAGACGTTCAGCTCGCCGCCGTTGTAAATCGCTCCCCCGACGGCCGACCCGCCATCCCCGCCGTCCCCTGCGTCACCGCCGTCCCCCACCGGAGGCCACGGCCTGGGTCCATTGAATCCATAGCCGCCGTCGCCGCCATTGCCACCTCTGCCACCGGTTCCGGCCGCGACCAGAGACATCTCGCCTCCAACCACGGGATCGCCAAAGCGCACATCCCAGAGATTGACCGTGCCCTCGCTGTAGATCGCGCCTCCTCTGGCGTTGCCGCCATCACCGCCATTGCCACCTCTGCCGCCCGTACCGCTATAGGTGCCGGGCGATCCGGCCGAGTTCGGGCAGCATTCGCTGCCCGAACCCCCACTGCCGCGCCCGCCGCCGTGCCCACCTCCGCCACCTTCGCCGCCCTTGCCACCCTGCGCTCGCGCGCTTTCAAAGGTGGTGTTGGCCGCGTTGAGTGTGCCACCCGCCTCGACGTAGACGGAACCGCCCTCCGCATCGCCTCCGTCTCCGCCGGACGCACCGTTCCCGCCGTCACCGCCTTTTCCACCGTTACCACCAAAAAATTCGGAGTTGCACCCTCCTCCCCCAGCGTCGTAAACGCTCCCGCCGTCACCGCCTTCGCGACCGATACCTCCGTCCCCTCCACTGCCTCCATCTCCCCCTTGGGCGGCTCCGAACACCTGGTCGTCGTACAGCCGCACACTCGCCCCTGAGGCGATATAGATCGCCCCTCCCCTGGCATCGGCGCCATCGGCGGCACCGCTCCCGCTTCCTCCCGACCCCCCATCGGCGCCAGGTCCAGCCGCCAGGCCCTGGTTCTGTGGAACGCATGCCAGCGGGGTCCCCGGTCCCCAAAATATCCCGTTGGCGCCATTGAAACCAGCGACTCCGCTGCCCCCAACGAGACTCCCACGAACGCTGATGCCGATCAGTTGCAGCGACCCGTGGCTGACCACGAATGCTCGGCCGTTGGGGTTGGTGAGGAAAACCTTGTGGCCGGTTGCGTCAAGCGACACCGGCGAGTTGACGGTAAGCGGTGCAAGTAGCCGGAGCGCGATCGGAGTGTCGCATTGGAGGACATACTGACCACCGGCAGCAACTGCTGACCGTAGCGCCCCATCCGTGCATTCACTTATCGCTTGTGTCGCCTCGGCCTGAGCAGGCAGCGCCATCGCCGCCACAAGGGTGCTGAAGGCGAAGGCAACACGCATGCGGCGCAGGACGCGAGCGGTCAAGGCGGGAGATTCTAGGCGTGTTTACACAACTACAACTGACGAAAAACAGTCAGACTTTTGGTACTACTCGCGGCTCGAGCTGGATCTCGCTCTCGGCCCGCGGCGTGCCCTCCTCGATCTCGGCGCTGCGCTCGCGCTCGGCGTTGAGCTGGTGGCCGAAGAGGATCGCCAGATTCGTGATCCAGAGCCAGACCAGCAGCGCGACGAGGCCGCCGAGCGTGCCGTAGGTCTTGTCGTAGGAGCCAAAGTTGGCGACGTAGAAAGCGAAAGCAGCCGAGACGACCGCCCAAGCGGCCAGCGCCACCAGGCAGCCCGGCGTCACCCAGCGGAAGCCGCGCAGCTTGGCGTTGGGCGAGGCGTAGTAGAGGAGGTCGACCATGAGCACGAAGATCCCCACCATCACCGGCCACTTGGCGACGTTCCAGACGTCGACCGCGGTCTGGCCGAGGCCGACCGGCCCGGCCACCGCTTCGACGATCGGCCCGGTGAGGACGAGGCCGAGAGCCAGCAGCGCCATCGCCACGACCATCGTCAGGGTCACCGCCAGCTGCAACGGCCGCAGCTTCCAGAACGGCCGCCCCTCTTCCGTCTCGTAGATCACGTTGGAGGCGCGGATGAAGGCGCCGATGTAGCCGGAGGCCGACCACAGCGCCACCAGCAGGCCGATGACGAAGGCGAAGCCGGCCGCGCTCTGGTTCGAGACGACCGACTGGATCGGCCCTTCGAAGGTCTGCGCCGCCGATTCCGGCCCGATCGAGGTGATCACTTCGGTCAGGCCAGCGGTCGTCGTCCGCGGATCGCCGAAGAGGCCGAGCAGCGAGACCATCGCGATCAGCGCCGGGAACAGCGAGAGCAACCCGTAGTAGGTCAGCGCCGCCGCCCAGTCGGTCAGGTTGTCCTCCTGGAACTCGCTGGCGGTGCGCTTCAGCGTCGCCCAGAGCCCAGGGTTGGCCGGGCGCCGCTCCGTCTCGATTTTCTCCGCCTCTGTCAAGTCGGGCAGCTACTACCCGCCTAGCTCGTGCCGGACTCCTCGGGCCTTCGGCCGCCGATCCGAGGACATAACGTGGGCGAATGGATCAGGTCGTCCAGATCATCGGCGCGGTGCTGATCCTGACCGCCTAGGGGGCGGCCCAGCTCGAGCGCCTCGACCCGCAGTCGCGCCTCTATCTCGGCCTCAACCTAGTCGGCTCGGCGATCCTCGGCGTGCTCGCAGCGAGCAGCGCCCAGTGGGGCTTCCTCCTGCTCGAGGGAGCCTGGGCGCTGATCTCACTGTGGGGCCTGGTCGCCCTCGCCAAGCGCTGAGGCGGCGCGGGCCGCTACGCGCTGACCGGCTCCGGCTCGGCCTCGAGCGGGGCACCTTCGACGACCCCTTCGCGGTCGATGTCACGCTCGCGGACCATCCAGAGGGCGGCGATCGCTCCGGCGAAGGAGAGCAGGGCGCCGAGCAGGAGGATCTCGTTGAGGCCGTGCAGGAAGCCCTGTTCGGCCGCTGCCTGCACCTTGCCCTGAACCTGTTGCGGCAGGTGGGAAACGGCCTGGGGCAGCGTGCCCGAGGAGGTCGCTTCGACCAGCCCGCGCGCTTCGTCGCCGCTGATCGCGTTGCCCGCGACCTCCTGGGTCTTCGAAGCGCCGGCGCCGAGGAAGATCGCGCCCCAGGTGGCGATCCCGACCGCGATCCCGACCTGGCGAAAGGTGTCGTTGATCCCCGCCGCCATGCCGCTGCGCTCCTTCGGCACGACGCTGAGGGCGACGTCGGCGATCACCGGGTTGAGCAGGCCGACGCCGATGCCGCTGACGATGAAGCCGAGCAGCAGCGCCGTCCACTCGGAATCGACGCCGAGGCCGCCCATCAGCAGCAGGCCAACCCCGGTCAGGGCCAGGCCGGCACTCATCAGCCAGCGGGCCTGGACCTTGGCCAGCGCCATGCCCGCCATCGGCGCGACGATGAAGGAGGCGAGCGTGATCGGCAGGTAGCGCAGGCCGGCGTCGATCGGCGAGTAGCCGAGGTAACTCTGCAGGTAGAGCGTCAGATAGAGGAAGAGCGCGAACATCGAGCCGGAGACCGCGAAGGCGGCCAGCTGCACGCCGGTGAAGGCGCGGCGGCGGAAGAGCGAGAGCGGCAGCATCGGCTCCGAGACCCGCTGCTCGACCACCGCGAAGGCGGCCAGCAGCACCCCGGCCCCGACCAGCAGCGAGATGATCACCGGGCTCCCCCAGCCCTCGTCGTTGCCGCGCACCAGGCCCAGCACGAGCAGGAAGAGGGCGCTGGAGAAGGTCAGCAGCCCGGCCCAGTCGATCCGGGTCGCGTTGGGATCGCGCGACTCGGCCAGCTTCAGGTAGGTGACGGCGATCGCGGCGACGCCGATCGGCACGTTGATGAGGAAGACCCACTGCCAACCAAGGCCGTCGGTGAGCAGGCCGCCAACCAGCGGCCCGATCGCCACCGCGATCCCGATCGTGGCGCCGTAGATGCCCATCGCCATGCCGCGTTCGGGCCCGGCCGGGAACTCCTGCGCGACCAGGGCGAGGGAGACGGCGAACATGATCGCGCCGCCGACGCCCTGCAGGGCGCGGGCGAGGTTGAGGAAGGTCGGATCGGGCGCCAGCGCGCAGAGCAGCGAGGCGAGCGAGAAGATCCCCAGCCCGATCGCGAAGACGCGGCGGCGGCCGAGGCGGTCGGCAAGCGAGCCGGCGGTGAGCACCAGGGCTGCAAGCGAGAGCGCGTAAGCGTCGATCACCCACTGCAGGTCGGAGAAGCTGCCGCCGAGGTCCTTCTGGATTGCCGGCAGCGCCGTGTTGACGACGGTGATGTCGAGAAGAAGCATGAACGTCGCCACGCAGACGGCGCCGAGGGTCCACCACTTGCGTTCCATTTGAATCTCCTACACGAGGTGTACAATTTGGTCAGACAGCCTTGTAAGGTGACCTGACCAGACGACCTTATCAGGCTCCCTGACGATATGCGTGACGCCACCCACACAGCCCCGATCACCCCCGGAACGATCCCGCTCCCCGGCCTGCTCGAGATCGCCGGCGAGGCGATGTTGGCCGAGTTCCGCGATGAGCTCAGCAAGCAGGGATACGAGGACCTGCGCCCCACCCACGGCTGCGTCTTCCGCTTCGTCCGCGAGGACGGTATGCGCCTGACCGAGCTGGCGAGCTACGCCGGCATCACCAAGCAGTCGGCGGGCGAGCTGGTCGACGACCTGGTCGGCCTCGGCTACGTCGAACGCATCGCCGACCCGGCCGACAAACGGGCCAAGCTGATCTGCCTGACCGAGCGCGGCCGCGAGGCACAGCGGGTCGGCTTCGGCCTCTTCAGCGAGATCGAGCAGCGCTGGGCCGAGCATTTCGGCCCCGAGCGCTTCGAGCTGCTGCGCGAGCTGCTCGAGGAGATCGCCGCCGACCGCGCCCCCGCCGCGGTGCCCGAGCTCTCAGAGGCCGCCCTCGCCGGCAGCCGCGGCGAGTAATACCCGCCTAGGCGGGCAGTGGGCTGAAGCGGTAGTCGTCGAGGTCGAAGTGGGCGCTGTGCCAGGCGACCTCTAGCGTCGTCGCCGAGCGGAACGGTGCGTCGCCCCGTTTGTCGAAGTAGTAGCTGTTGGCGCCGGCGCAGTTGTTGGTGAAGAAGACCTGGCGACCGCGGCGGGCGAGCATCTCCTCGAAGTAGCGCTGGTTGGCCTCGGCTCTGACCTCGACCGCGGTCGCCTCGCTTTCGCGGGCGCGGCGCAGGCAACGGACGATGTGGCGTGCTTGGTTCTCGATCAGGGTGAAGTAGCTGGCGCCGTTGAAGCCGTAGGGACCGAGGATCAGGAACATGTTGGGGAAGCCGGGCACGCTCACCCCCTCGTAGGCCTGGAAACGGTTGTCCTCCCACCACTGCGCCAGTTCGACCCCGTCGCCGCCGTGGACCGGAAAGGGCGGGATGTTGCCGCTGTCGAAGACTTGGAAGCCGGTGGCGAGGACGAGCACGTCGATCTCATGCTCGTTGTTGTCAACGGTGCGGATAGAGGTCGGCGTGATCGTCTCGATCGCGGCGGTCTCCAGCTCGACGTTGGGCCGGTTGAAGGTCGGCAGGTACTTGTTCGAGAAGCTCGGTCGCTTGCAGCCCAGCCCATAGCGCGGGGTCAGCATCTCGCGCACCACCGGGTCGTGGACCGAACGGCGCAAGTGATTGAGCCCGAACCGTTCCCCGCCGCTGGCGATCGGGACGACGCCGTGGAACTGCGCCGGCAGGGGGAAATTGACCTCAACAAAAGCCTGGCTGAGGACGCGGGCCGCGGCCTGGGCACCGGGGATGCGTTCGAGCAGCCGCCGCACCCGCGGGCTCAGGCGCGCGTCGGGCTTGGGCAGGCACCAGATCGGCGTGCGCTGCAGCACGACCAGCTTCTCGACCTCGGGCGCGATCGAGGGGATCACCTGGACCGCTGAGGCGCCGGTGCCGATCACCGCGACGCGGCGGCCGCGCAGGTCCTGCGTGTGGTCCCAACGGGCCGTGTGCATCACGGTCCCGGCGAACGAGTCGAGCCCGGCAATGTCAGGCGGCTTGGGTTGGGTGAAGACGCCGGTCGCGCCGACCAGGAAGCGCGCGGTCAGCTCGGGGCCATCCTCGACGGTCAGGCGCCAAAAGTGCTGCTCGGCATCAAAGGTCGCCGAAGTGACCCTGGTGTTGAGGCGAATCCGCGAACGCAGGCCGTAGCTCTCGACGCAGTGCTCGGCGTAGGCCTTGAGCTCGTCGCCCGGGGCGTAGACCCGCGACCAGTCGGCGCGCTGCTCGAAGGAGAACTGGTAGCTGAAGGAGGGGATGTCGACGCCGATGCCGGGGTAGGTGTTCCAGTGCCAGGCGCCCCCCACCCCATCGCCGGCCTCGAGCAGGACCCAGTCCCGCATCCCCGCCCGGTCGAGCTTGATCGCCGTGCCGATGCCCGAGAAGCCGCCGCCGACGATCGCCACCTCGTGATCGGGCTGCGGATCGTGACGGCGGGCCATTGCGGGATGTTCCCACCTCCGGGCTGGACCGACCATCTAGTCTGCGCCCAGATGGCCTCCGCTCCGACAAGCCGGGTCCTTTCGAGTTCGCAGCTCGCCACCCTTGCCAAGCTTGGAGAGGAGCGAACTGCCGAGCCCGGCGAGAAGCTCTTCGAAGTCGGCGACGCCAGCTACCCGTTCATCGCGATCTACGAGGGCGAGGTCGCGGTCACCGATCCCGCCGGCCGCGAGATCATCCGCCACGGCGCCTCCGGCTTCCTCGGCGAGATGAACCTGCTCTCCGGCCAGACCGTCTTCCTCACCGCGGTCGTCACCGAACCAATGCGCTACATCGCGGTCGACCGCGAAGTGCTGCGCAAACTGCTCTTCGAGGACGGGGCGCTCTCCGACCTGCTGCTCTCGGCCTTCATCGAGCGGCGCGAATTGCTGCAGCGCCAGCAGGGGATTGGGGTCGAGATCGTCGGCCCGCACGACTCGAGCGAGACCCGGCGCCTGCTCGACTTCGCCCGGCGCCAGCGCCTCCCCCACTCCTGGCGCTCGCCCGCCGAGGACCTCGAGGCCGCGACCCTGCTCGAGTCGCTCGCCCCCGAGGAGATCCCGTTGGTTCGCCTGCCCGGCGGCAGCGAGCTGCGCAACCCGAGCAACGGCCAGCTCTCACGAGCGCTGGGGATCGGGCTCGAACTCGGCGAGCGCGAGGAGGTCGACCTGCTCATCCTTGGCGGCGGTCCGGCCGGGCTCGGCGCCGCGGTCTACGGCGCCTCCGAGGGCCTCGACACGCTGGTGATCGAGAGCACCGTGCTCGGCGGCCAGGCCGGCACCTCGCGGCGGATCGAGAACTACCTCGGCTTCCCTGCCGGGATCACCGGCAGCGAGCTGACCAGCCGCGCGGTCACCCAGGCGCGCAAGTTCGGCGCCCGCACGGCGACGCCCTACCGCGCCCGCGCACTTGAGCCCGGCGCTGAGCGGCACCTGGTCAAGCTCGAGGAAGGCAACGAGATCCTCGCTCGCACGGTGCTGCTCTCGACCGGCGCCGAATACCGACGCCTGCCGGTCGACGATCTCGACGACTACGAGGGGATCAGCGTCTTCTACGCCGCAGGGCCACCCGAGGGCCAGCTCTGCGGCGGCCAGCGGGTCGGCGTGATCGGCGGCGGCAACTCGGCCGCGCAGGCGGCGATCTGGCTGGCCCGCGGCGGCGCCCTGGTCACCCTCTTGCACCGGCGTGCAGATCTCAGCGAGACGATGTCCCAGTACCTGATCGACGAGCTCGATCGCTTCGGCGTCGTCGTCCGCGACCGCAGCGAAGTCAACGCCCTGCACGGCGAGGACGGACACTTGGAGGCGGTAACGCTCAACGACGGAGAAAAGCTGCCCTTCTCCTTCCTCTTCCTCTTCCTCGGCGCCACTCCCTGCACCGATTGGCTTGGCGAGGCGATCGCCCGCGACGCCAAGGGGTTCGTCCTGACCGGGGCAGAAGCGGGCGCCCAGGGCCTGCTCGAAACCAGCGTCTCCGGCATCTACGCCGCCGGCGACGTGCGCGCCGGCTCGATCAAGCGCTGCGCAACCGCGGTCGGCGAGGGTGCGACGGTCGTGCGCTTCGTCCACGAGCACATCTCAGCTGCCAGCGCCGCGGCTTCGCCCAAATAAAGATCGCCGCGGCAAGTGATCCGGAGGAGGTGGGGCTCCGTTACTTGGCCCAAACCCCTTCAAAGGAGCGCGCAATGGAACCCGATGCAACCCTCAAACAGACCAACGTCGACGACGTTGTCCGCCAAGCGGCCGACGACGCCTCTGAAACCCTCAGCGAGGGCGATACCCGGCTCGGCTTCCTGAAGAAGGCCGGTCTCGCAGGCGGCGCTGTCGTCGGCAGCGGCGCCCTGATCGGCGCCCTCACCCCCGCCGCCGCGATGGCCAAGGGTGGCAAGGGCCGCCCGCCCGCCTCCTTCGGCAAGGGCGATGTCGGCATCCTCAACTTCGCCCTCACGCTCGAGTACCTGGAGTCCGCCTTCTACAACGAGGCGACCGCCAACCAGAGCAAGAGCAAGTTCATCACCGACAAGCAGACCCAGGTCTTCCTGAAGACGGTGACCGTCGACGAGAACGCCCACGTCGCCTTCCTCAAGAAGGCCCTCGGCTCGAAGGCGACCGCCGCACCCAAGGTCGACTTCGGCTCGACCACCTCAAACGCGGCGTCCTTCATCAAGACCGCCGTCGCGCTCGAGAACACCGGCGTCCACGCCTACTCCGGCCAGGCGCTCAACATCGCCAGCCCGGCCTACATCGCCGCGGCGCTCTCGATCTGGTCGATCGAGGCACGCCACGCCTCTGTAGCCGGCCTGCTGCTGACCGGCAAGCCCTCCGGGCTCACCCCCGACGGCCCCTTTGACACGCCGTTCACGGCAGCCGAAGTGCTCAGCGCGGTGAAGAAGACAGGCTTTCTCCAGTAACGCCATCGCAACCCCGGTGGGGCCGGGGCTTGGCGACTTACCCCCCTTCTATGGGCAGGTAAGTCGCCAAGCCCCCCTCGGCCCCGCCGGGACAAAACTTTGACCCAACTAGGACTGGAGGCACACAGTGCCAAACATCGGACCAATGGAGATCATGATCGTCCTCGTCATCGCCCTCGTCGTCTTCGGGCCCAAACGCCTACCCGAGCTCGGCAAGTCGGTCGGCAAAGGGATTCGCGAGTTCCGCGGCTCGGTCTCGGGCGAGCACCCCGACGTTGACGAGACCCCACTAGCGGTCGAGCAGCCGCCGGTAGTCGCCCACGGCCCGGCGACCAAGACGACGGCTGACACCGCCACCAACTCGCACGCCTGAGGCAAAGACGATGCGCCGCGTAAAAGCAATCGCGTATGACGATGAGGTCAGCCTCGTCGAGCACCTCGACGAGCTGCGCGCGCGCGTCGTCGTCTCACTTGCCGTCTTCGGCGTCGCTCTCGGCCTCTGCTTCTGGCAGAACCACCTGCTGATCGAACTGGCCAACGCGCCGCTTCCCTCGGCTCACAGCAAGCTGCTCACGCTCGGCATCAGCGAGCCCTTCACGACGACGATGACAGTTGCCGCCTACGGCGCCTTCGTGCTCTCGATGCCGATCATCCTCTACCAGGTCTACGCCTACGTGCTGCCGGCCTTCAGCCACCAGCAGCGGCGCACCGTCGGCCCGCTATTGCTCCTGGTCCCGGTCCTCTTCCTCGCCGGGGTCGCCTTCGGCTACCTCGTCGTGCTGCCGGCGGCGACCAAGTTCCTGCTCAACTTCAACGACTCGCAGTTCAACATCCAGGTCAGGGCCAAGGACTACTACAGCTTCTTCGGCACCACCTTGCTCGCCTGCGGCATCGTCTTCCAGGTCCCGGTCGGCGTCCTCGCCGTCACCCGCCTCGGCATCGTCAAGGTGAAGCAGCTGAAACAGAACCGCCGCTACGCATACCTTGGATGCGCGATCGTCGCCGCCGCCCTGCCGGGCGTCGACCCGGTCTCGATGCTGCTCGAGACCGCGCCGCTGATCGCCCTCTACGAGCTCAGCATCGTCCTCGCCCGCGTCTTCGGCGAGCCCAACGCGACGCCGCTCAGCGAGCCGGCGGCCGAGAAGCCCTAGCTCGGCACCGCCCGCCGCGGAGGGCGTTCATTCCACATCCGTTCGGTCTGCTTCATCAGCGCCGGGTAGACGATCAGGTGGCGGAACGGCTTGATCAGCAGCATGTATGCCTCGCCGAAGCGACCGTGTGTCTTGACGTAGACCGCCATCTGCGCTTGATAACGACCTCCGCCCTGCTCGGCCCAGGCAGCGTGCATCACGCCGTGCATGGTCCGGTTCGAGATCTCAGCGGCGAACTCGTCGTCGGTCAGGTAGAGCGGCACGAAAGGGAGGGAGGCAAAGTCCACGTCCGCCACCGTCCCGCGCAGGTCCTCCGGCAGCCGGGCGCGCAGTGAGGTCTCATCCGTTCCCGGAATCGGCAACCTGTCCGCAGCGTCGCCCTCCTCGGCCGGAGCCGAGATCTCACCGAGGTCGAACCACTTGCCGAGGCGATCCCGGAGGCGCCAGAGGAAGCGGGTCGGCAGGGAGTCCGCGTTGGCGGGATCGGCGGCAGCCAGCAGCTCGAGCAACTGCGGAAAGTCCTCCTCGCCGCCTTGCACCGGCAGCGCCCAGACGTCCTCCAGCTTGAAGTCCGGGACGATCTCACGGATGCGCCAGGGGCGGGATTCGTGCGCCGCGTTCGGAAGCCTCATGTCGGTCTCCTTTCAATCCATACGATGTCGTATGGATCTTTAACACCGCCGCTTGCATCTGTCAATACGGTGCCGTATAGATAAACCATGGCCAAGGTCAGAACCCCGCGCAGCGCCTGGATCGAGGCCGCCCAGAAAGCGCTTGGCGCCGGCGGCCCGGAGGCTGTTCGGGTCGAGGCCCTGGCAACGTCGCTGGGGGTATCCAAGGGCGGCTTCTACTGGCACTTCAAAGACCGCCAAGGTCTGCTCGACGAGCTGCTCGACAGCTGGGAGAAGGCCATGGTCGAGGATGTAATCGCCGTCGTCGAGAGCACGCCGGCCGAGGCGAGAACCAAACTGCAGCAGCTCTTCGAACTGGCGTCGACGGTCGACTTCGCCGTCGAGCTGGCGCTGCGCGACTGGGCCCGCCGCGACCGCGAGGTGGCCAAGCGCTTGCGCCGGATCGACAGTCGGCGAATGGAGTATTTGCGCTCCCTGTTCGGGCAGTTCTGCACCGACGAGAGCGACGTCGAGGCCCGCAGCATGCTCGCCTTCTCGCTCTTCATCGGCAGCTACTTCATCACCGCGACGCACGGTGACAAGTCGCGGGCCGAAGTGCTGCAACTGGCAATCGACCGGCTGCTCAGCGAGTCGTGGGACTGATGGCCGCTCGGGCGCAGCCGGTGCTGGTCTACGACGGCGACTGCGCCTTCTGCACCAGCTGCGTCCGCCTCGTGGAGAAGATCGGGCCGGAGGCGGAGATCGTCGCCTGGCAGTCCACCGATCTCGCCAAGCTGGGGCTGACCCCGGAGCAGGCAGCCGCCGCCCTGCAGTGGGTTGCGCGCGACGGCACCGTCCGCTCGGGACACGAGGCGGTTGCGGCAACGCTGAAGAGCGCGGGCAGCGGCTGGAGGATCGCCGGGCGCGTGATCCTGCTGCCGGGTATCTCGTGGCTGGCAGCGAAGCTCTACCGCCTGGTCGCGGCCAACCGCCGCCGCCTACCCGGCGGGACGCCCGCCTGCGACACCTAGGTCCTGCCTTTACCCAGCTGGCCGGAAGCAGAGTTCTTCGCCGGACGCCACCGGCGGGCGCATCGCGCAGACGGGGGGCAAGAGGAGGATCGTCTCCCCCGGCGCGCCGGCGATCCGCACCCGGTGCGAGCCGCGACCGAAATAGGTCTCGACGGGGGTCGGGATCAGCCCGCTCTCATGCGGCCCGATCCATAGCTCGTAGTCGCCGACCAGGATCCTGATCCCGGCCGCGCCCGCGTGCTGCGGCCCGATCCCGGTGTCGTTGACGAAGAGCAGCCGTTCGCCCGGCTTCACTCGGGCGCAGTGCGGAGCGTCGGAGAAGATGTGGATCGTCGTCGTCCCGTTCCTGCCAAACGTCCCGCAGGGACTCGCTGGCAGAGATTGCCTGCCGGGCTCGACCCGCGCCGGGCCGAGCCGGTGCCCGACCGTGCGCCGCGCCGGCGGTCGCGCCGGCGCCGTTTCACGCACGGGCTTGCCCTCCGCTTCCAGCAGCGCGTTGCGCGCGCAGTCTTCGAGCATTGGCAGCTGGCCGCGAATCGAGGCGGTGTTTTCCTTCATCACCCTCAGGATTTGGCGTCCGAACCGCCCAGCGGGAATCGGTTCGGTTCCGCCTTCTCGATTGGGGAGCGTCTCCCGCCCGCGCTCGAGCGCTTCGAATTCCCGCCCGATCCCGGAGATCCCCGCTTCCAACCCGGTCAGCGCTCCTGCGGCCCCGGAGACGTCGCAGACCGGCAGCCCCAGCGTCCGCACCTGGTCGCTCGTGTGATCCGAGCCGCCACCGCAGCCGCCCAGCGCCACCACCGCGAGCAGCGCGATCCCACAGGAACCGATTCGCAACCCTGCGCGCATTGGAGAACCCGTACCCGATCTCCCCAATTGCGATCGAGTCCGCCGTCTACGGTCTAGGAGACCAAGCGCAGCACTTCGCGCTCGATCTTCGCCCGCCGTTTCGCGCTGAGCCTGCCGTTGGTGCTTGCCGTCGCCTGGATCTGCTGGCCGTCGCGGAAGCGGTCGAGAACGCGCGGATCGATGTAGGAGCGCCGGCAGACGGCCGGCGTGTTACCCAGCGCCTCGGCTACGCGTCCCACCGCGGCTGAGATCGAGCGCTTGGCGGCGGCCTCGGAGTCCGGCGCCGGCTCGCCGGCGAGCTCGACCGCGGCAAGAACCGTGCCGTGCCAGGTGCGGAAGTCCTTGGCCGAGAAGCGCTCGCCGATCTTCTCCTGGATATAGGCGTTGACGTCGTCGGACTGGACGTCGCGCCACTCCCCCGCCTCGCGCCAGGCGAGCAGGTCGTCGGGCCCGTAGTGGCGGCGCCGCATGGTTTCGATCGCCCGAATCGCGGCCGGGTCGCTAATCGACTGCACCCGGCGTTGGCCACTCTTCGCCGGGAAGTCGAAGACGGCCTCGCCGCCGCTAATCGTGACGTGCTCGCGGCGGATCGTCGCCAGCCCGTAGCTCTCGTTTTCCTCTGCGTAGCTCTCGCCGCCGACGCGGAAGAAGCCGAGGTCGAGCAGGCGTATGGCACAGGCCAAGGCGCGCTCGCGCGGCATACCCTGGCGCCTCAGATCAGCAGTGACAGCGCGCCGCAGGCGCGGCAGGGCGGCGGCGAACTCGCGCACCGCCTCGAACTTGCGCTCGGCCTGGCGCTGCTGCCAGCGCGAGTGGTAGAGGTACTGCTTGCGACCGGCGGCGTCGATCCCGGTCGCCTGGATGTGGCCGAGCGGATCGGGGCAGACCCAGACCTCCTGCCAAGCCGGCGGGATCGCCAGCTCGGTGATCCGCTCCAGGGTCTCGGAGTCCTCGACCCGCTCGCCGTCGGCGTCGAGGTAGGCGAAGCCGCGGCCGTGACGGCGACGGACGATGCCCTCGCCGCCGCAGTCCGATCGCCGCAAGCGCCGCGATCGGACTGCGGTGCTGCTCATACTCGTCCCGGCGTCGCGCTAGGCGGCGTTCGGGTCCTCTTCGGCCGCCAGCTCCAGTGAGCCGTCGCGCACCGTGACCAGGTGGCGCTCCTGGATCGGCAGTGCCCAATCGACCAGCTCCTGGATCGTGTCCTCCCCAGCAGTCTCGTTCAGCTTTCCAAGGATCGCCCAGTGGCCGACTCGCCCGCCTCGGCCATGGTCAGGAACTCGAAGCCATCGAGCTCGTCGGAGTCCTCGCCGAGGTAGGTCTTCATCATCTCGGAGGCCTCGCTTTTCGTTTCACGGGCCTTCTCTTCGATCGCGGTCTTCTTGCCGTTGCGCTCGGCGGCGACCTGCAGGCAGCGGCTTTCGGTCTCCTCCGCCTCCTCGCGCATCTCGCGCAGCTTCTCGGCCAGCGAACCGCCGTCCAGCAACGACTCCACTTTCTTCGTCGCCTCCTGCGCGGCTCCGGCCAGACCGGTCACCTCGGCCAGCTTCTCCTCGAGCGTCGTCAAATCGGCCATGTAAATCCTCTCCTCGTCAGTTGAAGCCCGTGAAGGTCCGGCTGACGGCCGACGCTTCCCTTGAGGCGATTCGCGCTACGGGATACAGCTACCCGACGGCCGGGTTCCGAACCCCCGGCGCTCTCAGGAACTGAGGGCTCGCTTCAAGAAATCCGCCTGGCGCTGCTTGCGCATGATCTGGTGCTCGAGCATGTGCTCCAGCGCCTCGGAGCGACCCTCGCGGCCGGTCGGCTCGATCGCTTCCTGCAGCGCCTCGATCGTCTCTTCCTCACAGCGCAGCAGCCAACCCAGTGCGTCTTCGGCGCCGCGCGCGTAGCGCAGCTCGGCGACCTCGACGGTCGGCTCGCCGTCGAAGGAGACGATCTTCTCGACCAGCTCGCGAGCGTCGCTCAGCTCCTCGTCGCCAAAGCCGGTCAGCACCCCGGCCAGTCCCTGCGCCTCGAGGCCCACCAGGCTCGAGGCGACGATCGAGTACTGCAGCGCGGAGCGGTACTGGCGGCTCAGCGCTTTGTTCAGGCGCTTGATCGCCTCGGCTTCGTCAAGTCTCTCTTCGCTCTCTGGCATAGGGCCCTCCGTACCCGGTTCGGGCTCTGCCGAACGTGGCTGCCACCTTCCGCGCTGCGTTTCCGTCACCGGCGCGCGGGTACAGCGAAGCCGGTTAAAGGAATTGATCCAAGCTCCAAGGAGGAGATTCGATGTCCACTGTTGTGATCGTTGTAATCGTCGTGGTCGTGCTGGCGATCATCGCCGCCATGGTTGCGGCTGCCTCAAAGCGCAAACGCGAGCAGCAACTCGGCCGGGTGCAGAACCAGGCCATGCAGGATGACGTCAGCCATCACCGCGAGCAGGCCGAGAGCGCCCGCAGCGAGGCCGAGCTGGCCGAGGAGCGAGCCCGCCGCACGGCCGCCGAGGCCGAGCTCAACGAGCGCAAGGCGGACGAGCGCGAGCGGGAGATCGAGCAGCAGGACCAGGCCTAGGCGAGGCGCCGCTCGAAGACGCAGTCGAGGCGGCGCTCTTCCTCCTCGCCGGGGACCGTCTTGTCGAGCTGCATCACGGCCCTGCGCCCGTCGAGGCGCAGGGTCGCCACCTGGTTGTCGAAGTAGGGACCCTCGGCGAGGCGCCAGCGCAGGCCGGGGTCCGAAACGCCGGCCCGTCCCGCCAGACCGCGCATCGCGGCGATGAAGGGGCGGCTGAAGCCGGCTTTGATCGCCCGCCGCTCGTGGGCGTCGAGCGGGTTGCGATAGGGCGAGCAGACGGCCTGGTAGACGGCGCTCCGCATCTCGGCACCGGGCCGGAAGGCGGTCTCGGCCAGGTAGGCGTGATGGACATCGCCTGAGAGGACGACGATCGAGGCCGGCGCCTTGCCGCGCTTGCCGGAGCCAACCTCTTCGAGCAGCTCGCGCAGCAGCTGGAAGGACTTGTCGAAGGAGGCCCAGTGATCGAAGTCGACGGCGCGTCGGAGCTGCTCGGCGCCGCGCGCCGCCAATCCACCCCAGGCGCCGTCGCAGACGCGCTCGCTCCAGGCCTCGAGGTAGTGAAAGCCAGGTGAAAGCAGGAACGGCACGGTGGTCGAGATCAGCAGGTGGTCGAAGTCGCCGCTGGCGTGCTCGACGATCCACTCCCACTCCTCCTGGTCGAAGATCGAGCGCTCGCCTTCGGTCAGCACCCGGCCGGCACGCGAGTCCATGAAGATCGCCCGCGTGTTGCCGAGGTCGCGGCAGTAGCTCCAGCGGCTGCCGGAGCCGGTCGAGTCGATCTCGGCGGCAAAGCGGCGCAGCTCACTGGTCCCCCGCTCGCTGCCGCGGACCCGTCGGTAGAGCTCGTTGCGGTCGAGCTCGCGCGGCGAGAGGTTGCCGAGGTGCTGGTAGATCCAGTAGCTCATGATTCCCGAGGCGGCGCGGCCGTGCCACCAGGAGCGTTCGCCCATCTCCTCGACCCAGGAACAGGAGATGTTCCAGTCGTCGCTCATGTCGTGGTCGTCCCAGAGCATCGAGACCGAGACCGTGGAGAAGAGCCAGCGGATCATCGGGTCGCTCCAGGACTCGACGTAGAGCCACGAGTACTCCTCGAAGTCGGTGACCTCGTCGCCGGGCGGCGTGCCGGTGCCGCGCCGTTCGCGGATCCGCTCGCGCGTTTCGGGCGAACCCTCGTCGACGTAGACCTGATCGCCGAGCAGGAAGAGCAGCTCGGGCCACTTGTCACGCTCGGTGCGGCTCATTTCCAGCGCCAGCACGCGCAGGGCGTCGTACTCCTTGCCGTCTTCATGGCGGTCAGCGCTGTGCACATAGGGCTCGGTGTGCGGCAGGGCGACCCGGCAGGAGCCGAAGCAGACATCGAGCGGCTTCCCGCGGCCGAGGGTGCGGATCGCGCTCGGCGGCAAGTCAGAGCCGGACTCCGGCCAGCGCCGCTCGCCGTCGAGCTTGACCTCGTACTCGTTGAAGCTGCCCGGCTCGAGGTCCTCGATCCGGACCAGGGCGTAGAAGTGCTCCTCGACCGTGAAGGTCGGCTCGCGATGGCCGAGCACCTCGACCTCGCAGGGCGAATCGGTCTCGACCCAGACCGTCGCCTCGGTCTCGCCGACGTAGCGCAACAACGGGCCGAGGACGAGATTGGCCATGACCGTTCCGGACTCGCGGACGCGGCGCTAGCCGCGCACCGCCTTGCCGGCGATGTTCTTCAGCCGGGTGCGGTCGCGCTGGGGCAAGCTGGTCGGGCGCCCTTTCGACTTCTTGACCAGGCGCCAGAACTCGCGCTGTTCCTTCTCGGTCAAGTTGTGCTCGACGCGCTCACGCCCTTTCGCGCCGAGCCACAACACGACCGTCCAGACCATTCGCCAGGGAATCCGCTTCCAGACAGCGGGCACTGCTCGGCGGGCGATCCAGACAGGCATATGCCTAACGCGCGAGGGCGCTAGTCGCGCCCCAGCACGCCCTTAACCTTGTCAGC
Organism: uncultured Solirubrobacterales bacterium; assembly: GCA_963732225.1. GTDB lineage: Bacteria > Actinomycetota > Thermoleophilia > Solirubrobacterales > 70-9 > VRUE01. Next base: position 1,144,276 of record CAVSYR010000002.1, on the reverse strand, counting down.
GACCTTCTCGACGCCGTCCTTCGCCGCGCCGGTGGCCTTGTCGACCTTGCCCTCGCGCTTGAGATCGTCATCGCCGGTAAGGCTGCCAGCGGCCTCCTTCACACGGCCCTTGGCGTCGTCCTTGTTTCGAATCTCGTCAGTCATCTGAGTCCTCTCTCGTGTCTTTCACTTGTCGGACCCTCCTACCCGACACTGCCGTCGCTCATGCGCCAGCTAGTTGTGGCGGGAAGTCAGGCTGCTGAGCAGGACCTCGATCGGAGAGCTCTGCTTGCCGTCGCCGCTGGCGAGACCCTCGCGGGCGCGCCTCAGCTCGGTTGTCAGCTCGCCAACGTTCTCGCCAAAGCGACCGACCTCCTTCGCTGCTTTCGAGAAGTCCCGCGACCTCAGCTTGACCCGCTTCGACTTGGGCAGCTTGACGCCCAGCACCTTGTCGCCGGAGCGGCTGGCGCCCAGCACCAGGCCGCCGACCGTGCCGGCCACGGCAGCGCCGCCGGCGAGCAGCGGGAGCTTGGCCTTGCTGACGGCGTGCCCGGCCTCCTTGCCGGCGTTGCCGACTGCGTGGCGGACAGCTTTGGCGCCGTCGCCGACGCCGTTCGCAACACCCTCAGCGACGCCGTTTGAGTGGCTTGATTTCGCTTGGCTGCTGGCGCCGTTCGCCCGCGATTTCGTCGCTGTCGCTTTGCGCCCACTCGCTTTGCGGGTGGTTTTCGCTTTCGCTTTTGTTTTCGCTTTGGAAGTGCTCGAAGCCCGCGATTTTTTCGCCGGTTTCGCTCGTTTTGTTTTCGTTTGAGCCATGTTCCCTCCTCATTCAGGCAGTGCCCGGCCTGGGGCCGGGGCTACCCTGATTCCCGCAATTTGCCTGCCTAATCCTTCTCTACAACTTCAACCACCCCGTGCATGTCAGGGTGGATCTGGCAGATGTACTCGTAGGTGCCGGCCTGCTTGAAGGTCTCGGACTTGAGCTTGCCTTCCTCCAGCGTGCCGGTGTCGAAGCTGCCGTCTTCGGCGGTCGCCGTGTGCGGGGCGGAGTCCTGGTTGAGCCAGGTCACCTTGCCGCCGACCTGAACCGTGACCGGGTCCGGGTCATAGGCGAAGTCGGCGATCTCGACCTTTTCCGCCCGCGGCGCCTCGCCACTTGGCGCCGGCGCGTTGGCGCTCTGGCCGTTCCCTTCGGTAGAGCTCTCGGCAGGCTCGGTGACGGTCGAGGTATCGCTGTCATCTCCACTCCCGCAGGCCGAGAGGCCCAATGCCATTGCAATCAGGGCAGGCGTGAACAGCGTTTTGGGATTCATCCCATCGAGCTACCCGAGCTCGCAAACGGCAATCTCAGCTGAGCTCGGGCGGCAGCGCTTTCGGGCCGTCGGGATAGAGCGAGGCGAGCTGGTCGGCGGACATCTCCAGCGTGTTCGCCAGCTCGCGCGGGGCGCCGGCGACGAACCAGAGCTGGTCCGCCTCGGTGTCGTTGAAGAGCTGGCGTGCCGAGGAGGGCTCGACCAGCACGCTGTCCAGCGGCTCCAGCGTGAGCAGGTCGTCGTCGACGCGAATCCGGCCCGATCCCTCGAGCAGCAGGTAGAGCTCTTCTTGGTCGAAGTGGCGATGCTTGGTCGAGGCCTGGCCGGGCTTCAGCCGCCAGAGCCTGGCGCCGAGCTGTTTCGCCCCGAGCTGGCCGCCGAGGTCGGTGTTCTCAATCCCCATCTGATTGGAGGGACGCCAGAACGCCTCCGATGCCGAGAGCTTGCGATAGGCCACGAGCGGAGCCTAGCCGGGCGACTCGCCATTGAGGTAGAGGAAGCGCGAGTGACCATCGACTCGATGTCCGCCTTGGAGTTCATCGCGTCTGTCGCATGGCCAGTGACCGTGCTGGCTATCGCCGTGATGTTCCGCGCGCCCATCACCGAAGCCCTGCGAGCGGCCGGGGGGCGCCTCAAGGCGGGGCCATTTGAGTTGGAGTGGAAGCGCGGCGTTTCCACTATCGAGGCTGACCTAGGGCTTCCTCCGTCAATTTCCGAGGGCAAGATCGGAGGAGCCGCTGGCAAACTGGACGAGCTGGCCGAGCAGGCCCCCGCCGCGACGATTGTGGAGGCCTATGGTCGCGTCGAGGAAGCCTTGAGGGCGCTCCTCTCAGATCAGGGGCAGGAGCCAGACGCGCGCTGGGGTCCCCTGCCGCTCGCCCGAATGGCAGTGCAACAGAAACAGATCAGTCCGGAGACGGCGAACGCGATTGAAGGGCTTGATGTTCTGCGTAACCTTGCCATCCACGGACGCGAGGAGGAGCTTTCGTCAAAACGCGCCCATGAGTTCGTAGCGCTAGTACAGGGTGTTCTGTACTCGATTGGCACCGGGGCCTGACAAGTCGTATCCGGCACCAGGCCGCCGCTACGCGCCTGAGCATGAAGAACTCCTGACGCGCGTCTAGACTTGAGGCATGGCAACCGCTGTGAAGAGGCTAGATCTGCACGTTGGCGAGCTGGTCGAAATCGAGGGTCGGCGCTACGAGGTGGTGCCGGACAAGGCTGGTGGATTGGCGATCGAGCCGCCGATTGCCCCAAGGGCAGAGCTTCATGCGAAGCGGGACAGCCGCCCCGCCACTCGCGAGGAGTTCGAGCAGTTCGCCGCCGATCTTCCTTACGACGACGAGGGATAGCCGAGCAGTCGAGATTCGTCGGTTGGGACGAAACTCCGACCGTGGCCAAGCGAACCCCGGACGACCCTCAGGAGCTTGCGGGATCAGATCTCGCGGATGCATATCCTGCGAGCGTGACTCCGACCAGGGGAGATTTGCCAGCAATCTCGATCACCTTCGGGACCGAGGAGTGGCAACACGAGGTTGAGCGTTATGAACCCAACTCCCCTGCACACATCAAGGCTGAAAGCGCCCGTAGGGAAATAGAAGGCGGATGCGTCAAACGCGGCTGGATGAAATGCCGATCAGAGGGATCGGCAGACGGAACCAGCCTCCCTGGCTGCGTCAAGATTTACGTCCCTTTGGGCAAACACAGCGCATCAGAGGCGCCCTATGGCTTTGTCTTCGAACTTGAAGTGAGATCGGACGGGACGCTGGGGCTGGACTTCCTCGCATTTGGCGAGCGCCACCCTCGCAATGAGCGGTCCAGAAGCGTGTACGAGCGCGCGCACCGGCGCCTGCACGGACGTTATCCCTAGAAAATTGGATGCTCGCTACAGAAACTCGATCACGCTGCGGATCCCGTCCTGGGCCTCCATCAGCTCGAAGCCGCGGTTGACCTCGTCGAGGCCGATGCGGTGGGAGACGAACGGGCCCAGGTCGATCTCGCCAGCGAGGTAGCGCTCGACCAAGACCGGCACCTGATCACGCCCCTTGACGCCGCCGAAGGAGGAGCCGGCGATGCGGCGGCCGGTAATCAGGAAGCGCGGCACGACGTCGAGGGTCTCCCCCTTGCCGGCGACGCCGGCGACGGTGCAGAGGCCCCAGCCCATGCGCGCCGCTTCGACCGCTTGGCGCATCACGGCGACGTTGCCGGTCGCCTCGAAGGTGTAGTCGGCGCCGAAGCCATCGGTCATCTCGAGGATCTCCTCGACCGTGTTCTCGTTGGCGAGCAGCAGGTCGGTGGCACCCTGGCCGCGGGCCAGCTCGAGCCGCTCGGGCGAGAGGTCGACGCAGGCGATCCGCTCGGCGCCCTGCAGGCGACAGCCGGCAACCGCGCCGAGGCCGACCATGCCCGCACCGAAGACGACGCAGGTGCTGCCAGGCGTTACCGCGGCGGTGTTGATCGCGGCGCCGAGGCCGGTCGAGAGGCCGCAGGCGAAGAGGCAGGCGTGCTCGAAGGGCGCCTCGGGGCTGACCTTGGCCAGAGCGATCTCCGGCATCACCGTGTACTCGGCGAAGGTCGAGCAGCCCATGAAGTGGCGGATCGGATCGCCGTCGCGGGAGATGCGGGTGCTGCCGTCGGGCAGGAAGCCCTTGTTCTGCTGCTCGCGAATCGCCAGGCAGAGGTTGGTGCGCTGGTCGAGGCAGTGGACGCACTCGCCGCACTGGGGCGAGAAGAGGGTGACGACGTGGTCGCCCGGGGCGAGCAGGGTGACGTCGGGGCCGACCCGCTCGACCACGCCCGCGCCCTCGTGCCCGAGCACGGTAGGGGCGTAGCCGGAGGGGTCGGCGCCGGAGGCGGTGTAGAGGTCGGTGTGGCAGACGCCGCAGGCGGCGAGCCGGACCAGGACCTCGCCCGCGCGCGGCTCGGCCAGCTCGACCTCCTGCACGCTGAGCGGCTCGCCGAACTGCTCGAGCACGGCGGCGCGCATCCTCATGATCGACCCGCCCGCGCCCGCATCAACCGCTCTTGAAACGGGCGGCCTCCTCCGAGCCACCCGTCGCGTTGCCCTCGCTGTAGGAGTGGGCGCCGGCACCGGCCAGGGTGCCGCCGTCGACGATCAGGTACTCCTCGCGAATCGGCCGACCGTCGAACCAGCACTCGAGGATCTCGCGGGTGCCGGCCGCGTAGCGCGCCTGCGCCGAGAGGCTGGTGCCGGAGGTGTGAGGAGTCATGCCGTGGTGGGGCATCGTGCGCCAGGGGTGATCGCGCGGCGCTGGCTGGGGGAACCAGACGTCACCGGCGTAGCCCGCAAGCTGGCCGCTCTCGCAGGCGCGGGCGATCGCGTCGCGGTCGCAGATCTTGCCCCGCGCCGTGTTGATCAGGTAGGAGCCGCGCTTCATCCGCGCCAGCATCGCGGCGTCGAAGAGGTTCTCGGTCTCGGGGTGCAGCGGCGCGTTGATCGTGACCACGTCGCAGACCTCCACCATCTCCTCCGCCGTGGGGTGAAAGGTGACGCCGAGCTCCTCCTCGACCTCGGGCGGCAGGCGGTGGCGATCGGTGTAGTGCAGGCCGACCTCGAACGGCTTCAGCCGCCGCAGCACCGCGGAGCCGATGCGCCCGGCGGCGACGCTGCCCACCTGCATGCCCTCGAGGTCGTAGGAGCGCGAGACGCAGTCGGCGATGTTCCAGCCGCCGTCGACGACCTGCTGGTAGGAGGGGATGTAGTTGCGGACCAGCGCCAGGATCATCATCACCACGTGCTCGGCGACGCTGATGCTGTTCGAGTAGGTGACCTCGGCGACGGTCAGGCGGCGCTCGATCGCCGCCTGCAGGTCGACGTGATCGGAGCCGATGCCAGCAGTCAGCGCCAGCTTCAGGTTCGGCGCCTTGGCGATCCGCTCGGCGGTCAGGTAGGCGGGCCAGAAGGGCTGTGAGATCACCACCTCGGCCTCGGGCAGCTCGCGCTCGAAGACCGAGTCCGGCCCGTCCTTGTCGGTGGTGACGACCAGTCGGTGCCCGCGCGCCTCGAGAAACTCGCGCAGGCCGAGCTCGCCGGAGACGCTGCCGAGGAGCTCGCCGGGCTTGAAGCCGATCGCCTCCGGCGTCGGCGTGCTCTGGCCGTCGTGGTAGCTCTCGACCGTCGGCACCTCATCGCGGGCGTAGGCCGGCGGATAGCCGTCAACCGGATCGTCGTAGAGCACGCAGAGGACCGTTGCCACTGGTCCATCGTAAGCTGAATCGGTGACCGCGTCATGGCCATCCATCTCTTACGCGGAGTGGAGCGATACCTGCGACACCCTGCACGCGCACACTCAGCTGCTCGGCAAGCTGGCGGCCCAGCTTTCCCCGCCCGAGCCGCAGCTCCAGCACGCAGCGCTACAGCTGAGCGCGCGCGGCTGGGAAACGCTGCCGCTGCCGGCGCCCGGCGGCTCGGGCTCGCTGGTCGTGGCGCTTGACCTGCACTCCCATGAGGCAGTCGCCGAACACAGTGGTGGTGAGTCGCGCCGAATCGCGCTGACGCCAAACCGCCCGGTGGGCGCGGTAACGCGGGAGGTGCTTGCCGCGATCGCAGAGTTCGCCGGGCCGCTCGACATCGACCTCACCCCGCAGGAGGTGTCCTGGAGCACGCCGCTCGACCAGGACGAAGAGCACGCGCGCTATGACCCCGACCAGGTCTCCACCTACTTCGAGACGGCAACGCGCGCCGCCCTCGTCCTTGCCGAGTTCCGCGCGCCCTACCGCGGCCGCAAGACGCCCGTCAACGCCTGGTGGGGCTCGTTCGACCTCGCCGTCAGCCTCTTCTCGGGCCAGCCCGCCGAGCCACCCTCGAACGACTTCATCATGCGCAACTCGATGGACGCCCAGGACGTCGCCGTCGGCTGGTGGCCGGGCGACCCCAACTACGGCAAGGCCGCCTTCTACGCCTACGCCCACCCCGCTCCGGATTCGTTTTCCGACGGCAAGATCTCGCCGGCCGCGGCCCGCTGGGACTCCAAATTGGGCCTTTACGTCCTCGACTGGGACGATGCCCGCGCCGGCGCCGACCCCCACGCGACCGCGCTCGAGTTCGCCCGCTCGGTCTTCGCCCACGCCTGCACCGTCTGCGAGTGGGACCCGAAGCTGGCGGCGAGCGTAGACGGCACGCCGCCGCCGGTGATCTAGCCTCAGGAGAGGCTCGACAGCGCCGTTGCGACGGCAAAGCCGAGCGTGGTGACAAGACCGGCGACCCGCCCGGACTCCTTGCTCGCCTCGGGGATCATCGAGTCGATCAGCATGACCAGGAGGGCGCCCGCGGCGAAGCCGTCGATGCCGGCGCGGAGCTCGCCCGAAGCGGCGTCGGCGATCGCGTAGCCGGCGACAGTGGCAATCGTGCAGATCGCGGCGACTCCAACCCAAAGACGCAGGATCCTGACCCGCGAGGCGCCGGACTCGCGCATATCGCTGGCCGAGCCGATCGCCTCGGGCAGGTTGGAGACGAAGATCGCGACCAGCAGCCCGATCCCGACTCCCTCGCCCGCCGCCAGCCCGATTCCAAGCACCATCTGCTCGGGGATCCCATCGAGGAAAGCGCCGAGTGCGAGCGCGGTTCCCGCATTGGCGCCACTATTGCGACCGGTGCGACCACGGCCGGAGGAAAAGTGCGTGGCGATCAGCCCGTCGAGACTGAAGTAGGCGAGGGAACCGACCCCGAGGCCGATCGCGGTGGCGCCGAGGCTGCCGACCCGCAACCCCTCCGCCGCTAGCTCGAAGCTGACCGCGCTGATCAGCGCCCCGGCACCGAAAGCCAGGACAAGGCCGACCTGCCGGTCCGGCCAGCGACGATAGAGGGCGAGCAGGGCGCCGAGGACCAAGGACGAGGCCGCCAGCGCACCCCAGCCGAGTGCGGCGCCCATCGGTCGGCCTAGTAGCCCGGGCTCACCTTCATCTTCTTGCGCTCGGAGGGATGGGCGCCGCCCTTCTTCTCCAGCGTCTTACAGGCGACGTCGATGTCGGCGGCGAGGCGGTCGACCTGCTCGCGGCTGAGGGTTTGCTTGACCAGTGCCCGCAGCACCTTCACGTCTTCGGCGTTGGGCGGCATCGTGTAGGCGGGCAGCATCCAGCCGCGCTCGGCCGAGAGCTGCCAGGAGACGTCGAACTCGTCGTAGTTCTTTTCACCATCGAGCCGGAAGGCGACCAGCGGCAGCTGCTCCTCACCGTCGCCGATCAGTTCGAAGTTGCCGTTCTCCCTCAGCTTGTCCGCCAGCGAGCGGGCGTTCTGCTGCATCGCTTTCATGATGTAGGCGTAGCCCTCGCGCCCGTAGCGGACGAAGTTGTAGTACTGGGCGAGCACCATCGAGGCGCCGGTGGAGAAGTTGAGGGTGAAGGTGGCGTCGGTTTTGCCCAGGTAGTTCTCGTAGAAGACGAGATCCTCGGCGAGGTCGCTCTTTTCGCGGAAGACGAGCCAGCCGACGCCGGGGTAGACGAGCCCAAACTTGTGACCGGAGACGTTGATCGAGCGCACCTGCTCGAGCCGGAAGTCCCACTCGGAGTCGGGGTAGAGGAAGGGCCAGACGAAGCCGCCGCTGGCGCCGTCGATGTGCAGCGGCACGTCGAGGCCTTTGTCGCCCTTGAGGTCGACCAGGAGCTTGTTGATGCCGACGATGTCGTCGGCGTGGCCGGTGAAGGTGGTGCCGAGCACGGCGGCGACGCCGATCGTGTTCTCGTCGATATGGGGCTGCACGTCTTCGGGACCGATCACGTATTTGCCGTCCTGCAGCGGCACGATCCGCGGCTCGACGTCGAAGTAGCGGCAGAACTTCTCCCAGACCACGTGCACGTCGCCGCCGAAGATCAGATTCGGCTTGTCGACCGTCTTCGACTCGGCTTCGCGACGCTCCTTCCACTTCCACTTGAGGGAGAGCGCACCGAGCATGATCGCCTCCGAGGAGCCCTGGGTGCGGGCGCCGGTGGTCTCGCCGGGCGCGTGGTAGAGGTCGGCGAGCATGCGGATGCAGCGCTGCTCGACCTCGGCCGAGATCGGGTACTCGGCGTGGTCGATGAAGTTGCGGTAGAGGTTCTCGCCGATCAGCCGCTGCGCCTCGGGCTCCATCCAGGTGGTGACGAAGGTGGCGAGGTTGCGGTTGGGGTCACCCTCCAGCGCCAGTTCCTCGTCGACCAGCCGCATCGCGTCGAGTGCCGACATGCCGCTTTCCGGGAATGGGCCGTCGGGAGCGTCCTCGGTGAGGAAGCGGTTGCCGTAGAGCTTGGCGGCATCTTCACCGCTGAGTGGGTTGTTCATGACGCTCCAGTCGTGGTCGCAGGGAGGGCGAGCGTATCCGACGTTTGCACCCGGTTCGCCCGCCGTGAGAGCATGGGTCGGCGATGAGTGACTTCCTGGTCAAGCGCGACGAGCTGCGCGAGTGCCGTATCGCCGAGTCGGAGCCGCCCGCGGTCGGCGACGGCCAGGCGTTGCTGCGGGTCGACAGCTTTGGGCTGACGGCGAACAACGTCACCTACGCCGTGATGGGCGAGGCGATGTCCTACTGGGACTTCTTCCCCGCCGAGGACGGCTGGGGCCGGGTGCCGATGTGGGGTTTTGCCGAGGTCGAGGCAAGCGAGGCCGAGGGCGTCGATGTGGGCACCCGGGTCTACGGCTACCTGCCCCCCTCCTCCCACCTGCTGGTGACCCCGAAGAGCGCCAGCGGCAATGGCTTCACCGACGGCTCTCCGCACCGGGCGGCGCTGCCCTCGGCTTACCATCGCTACCTGGCCAGCGGCGGCGACCCTTTCTACAGCGCCGGCAGCGAGGACATTCAGATGCTGCTGCGGCCGCTCTTCTTCACCTCCTTCCTAATCGACGACCAGCTCGCCGATGAGGACCTGACGGAGCGGGGACCGATCGTGATCTCCAGCGCCTCGAGCAAGACCGCGATCGCCGCCGCCTTCCTGCTGGCGCAGCGCGACGGTGTCGAGCTGGTCGGCCTCACCTCGGCGGGAAACAAAGAGTTCGTCGAGGGGCTCGGCATCTACGGGCGCACGGTCACCTACGACGAGATCGGCTCGCTCGGCAGCGGTACTGCCACCTACGTTGACATCGCCGGCGACGGCGCTGTACGGCAAGCGGTCCATACACACTTTGGCGATCAGCTCGCCTACTCGATGACCGTTGGAGTCACCCACTGGGAGGAGCTCGGCTCCGGCCAGGGCGACCTCCCCGGACCGACCCCAACCTTCTTCTTCGCCCCCACCCGGGTCGAGAAGCGCTCCGCCGACTGGGGCCCGGCCGAGCTGGAGCGCCGCGTCGCCGAAGCCTGGCACCCCTTCTGCAAGTGGACTGCCAGCTGGCTGGAGGTGGACCACGGTCAGGGCTTCGAGGGCGTCAAGAGCGCTTACCTGGACGTGCTCGAGGGCCGCGTCGGCCCCAAGAGCGCCCACGTCATCTCGCTCTGAGTCCACAGGTCCGCCGTCGTGCCGGGGGTGAACTTGTCAGTCGACAACACTTACCGGTCGGTGGACTATCCCCCTCCCAATGCCAGTGATGCCGGATAGGCATAGGCCCAATTAGCTCCTGCTACCTTCATGTACATGAGCGAGACAGTCGGGGTTGCGGAGCTGCGGCAGAACCTCAGCGTCTACCTGCGGCGCGTGGGTAAAGGGGAGCGGCTGGTCGTTACCGATCGCAACCGTCCGGTAGCCGAGCTGGGCCCGGCGCCTAGCACCGGCCCCGACCTCGATCGGCTGATCGCGGAGGGGCGAGTGTCGCGCCCGTTGCGATCTGGGCTGCCGGAGCCACTTGAGTTGAGCGGAGATCCGAGAGCCTTGAGCCGTGCGCTCGACGACATTCGCGGCGATCGCTGAGCGGTGGCAACTTTCTACGCGGACTCCTCGGCGCTGGTCAAGCTCGTATACGAAGAGGCGGAGTCGGATGCCCTGCGCTCATACCTTGCCGGAGCCGATCTGCTCAGCAGCGAGCTGGTCCTGACTGAGATCCCGCGTGCGGTGCGTCGTGCGGTTGCACAGGACCCCGCCCTGCCCGGTGACGTCTTGCTGAATCGCGCCGGTGAACTGATCGACGCGCTCGCCTTGCGGCCGCTCGACCGCGCTCTGCTTGCGGGCGCGGGTGCGCTGGCCGAGCCTGCACTGCGAGCCCTTGACGCGATCCACGTCGCATCGGCGGTGAGTCTCGATCTGATCGAGGCGTTCGTGACTTACGACGAGCGCCAAGCTGCTGCCGCGCGCCTTGCCGGCTTGCGAACGATCGCACCCGGAGCCTGACGATCAACGCCCCCTTCAGGAGGTGGGTGGCTTCAGGCGGGTCTTTTCGACCCGGGCGAGCTTGCGTTTGAGGCGCTGGAATTCTTCCTCTTGCTTTTTGGTTCGTTTGTGGCCGCGGAAGGCAAGGTTCTCGCGCTCCAGCGGGTCGGTCTTGAGGTCGTACATCTCCCACTGCGGCGGCACCGGGTTTTCGCTGAGGTCGTAGTACTTGGCCAGCTTCCAGCGGCCTTCGCGGATGCTGACCACGTGGTTGGGCGGTTTTGGGTAGGGCCCGGTTTTTTGGCCGGACTGGTAGTCGTCATAGGTGAAGACGACGTAGTCCTGAACCGAGTTTTTGGTCGACGGGTGCAGGACCAGCTTCGAGTAGTCCACCCCCTGCCAGTTGGCGCGGGCGCTCTTCGGCGCCGCCGCCAGGCTGGCCAGGGTCGGCAGGAAGTCGACGTGCGAGACCAGCGCATCGGTCTGGTGCGGCTTGGGGAAGAGCTTGGGGTTGGAGTAGACGAGCGGCACCCGCGTCGCCTCCTCGTAGAAGTTGAAGTTCTTCTGCCGCAGGCCACCATGTGCGAGGCCCATCTCACCATGGTCCGCCGTGCGCACGATCAGCGTGTCCTCGAAGAGACCGGTCTCTTCCAGCTTGTCGAGGACGTTGACCAGGTAGCTGTCAGACGAGCGCATCAGGTTGCCGTAGAAGTTGAGGTAATTGCGCATCTGTTCTTTGTTTTTCGGCTTCCCGGTCAGGTTGAAGATCTTGAGGAACTCTTCCTGGACGCTGGGCTTGGTCGAGAGGTCTTCGCCGGCGGTCGCCGGGGCGTGGATGTTGCCCTCGAGCCAGGTGCCGTCATAGCCCGCTTCGCCGAACGATTTGCTCGGGTAAAAGAGAACGTCGTGGGGATTGACGACCGAGATCACCATGAAGAAGGGCTGCTGCTGCGCCGCGGTCGAGCTCAGGTACTGCAGCGCGCCCTCGGTGCCGGCTGAAACGCTGCCTTCCTGTTCGATGAAGCGGCCGTCGTTGTCGATGTTGCCGCCGCCGGCCTCGGGCACGCTCTGGTTGGCGCCGGCGTCGGGCGGGTTCCAGCGCAGGAAGCCGTACTTTTCGAGATCGGAGGGCTGGGCGTCTTCTTTTTTAGCCGGTTTCGAGCAGTGCCACTTGCCCTTGTAGACGACGTTGTAGCCGGCCGCCTTCATCACGGTGGCCAGGTTCTTCAGGTCCGTCGGCAGGCTCACCTGGGGGTTTTCCGGCGGTTCCATGTCTTCCTCGAGCGTGTACTTGACCCCGTGCTGGGCCGGGAAGTAACCGCTCACCAGGGTCGAGCGCGCCGGTGAGCACATGCAGGCGTTGGTGAAGGCGCGTTCGAAGCTGAGCCCGTGCTGGCGCAGCCGCCGCATTCCCGGCAGGTTCTGGCGCAGCCAGTTCTGCGGGAAGTGCTGGATCGCCCGCTCCTGGTCGGTGAGGAAGAGGATGATGTTCATCCCCGCGACGTCCTTGCGCTTGCCCTTCTTCGCCGCCGCCAGTGCTTGCTCGACGCCGGCGCCCTGGGCCAACAGCGCGGCCGCGGCAACGCTGGCGCCGGAACCGATCAGTTCCTTGCGGGTCAGCCCGCCGTCGCGCTTCTCACCATCACTCATTTGTTCCTCCGGAAGATGTCGACGGCGTTGCTGCCGAACGAGGTCGAGTAAAGAAATTTGCCGTCGGGGCTGAGCGCGAGCGAGCTGACGCCGCGCAGCGCCCGCGCCCGCGTGCAACCCGGCACCGAGTGCGGCGCCAGGCAACCGCCGCGGCCCGGCACCTGCTTCACCTTGCCTACCTTCTTACCGCGCTCGAGGACGTCGATGGCGCTGTTGGCGAAGGCGGCGACGTAGACGTTTGCCCCATCCGGCGAGATCGCGAGACCCTCCGGTGAGCGCATCGCGCGGCCGAAGGAACAGCCGGCGGCGCGCAGCCAGATCAGGCATCCGGCGGTGCCCTGCTTTTGCGCAAGGCCGCCGGTACTGCGCGAACGGCTGAAGGCGGTGACGCTGTTGCTGAACAGCGAGGTGGCGTAGACGTCGCCACCGGGGTTGAAGGCAACCGCGTTGGCGCCCTTCAGCTCGACCCCGACGGTGCAACCGGCGAGCGCACTGTTGACGATGCAGCCGCTGCCGTCGCTGGCCTGGGTCAGGTTGCCGGTCGACTGGTCCCGCGCCAAGGTGACAACTGCGTTGGAGAGGGCGCTGGCAACGTAGACGCTGGCGCCGTCGCCGCTGATCGCCATGCCCTCCGGGGCGCCGAGGGCGATGCCGAGCGCGCAGCCGCTGATCGCTTCGGCGATGCAACCGCTGCTGTCGCCGGGTTGCGTCAGCGCGCCGCTGACCGGGTCACGATCGAAGACGGCGACCGCGTTGCCGAAGAAGGAGCCGACGTAGACGTTCTCGCCCTTGGGACTGACGACGACCACGTCCGGCCCAACCAGGGCGCGGCCGACGGCACAGACCGGGATCGGCACCCCAGCGATGCAGCCGGCGCTGGCTGGCAGTTGGGTCAGCGCGCCGGTCTTCTGGTTGCGCTGGAAGACGCTGATCGAGTTGCTCGCCCGCGAGGTCGCGTAGACGTTGCGGCCGTCGGGGCTGACGGCGACCGAGTTGGGGCCGTCGAGGCCGATCGCCGTGGCGCAGTGGTCGGCACCTTTGGCGGCGATGCATCCCGCTGCCCCCTTTGGCTGGGTGAGGGCACCGCTGCGCGGGTTGCGGCGGAAGATCGCGATCGCGTCACTCTGCGAGGAGGCAACGTAGACGCTCTTGCCGTCGGGGCTGAGCGCGATCGCGCGCGAACCCATGAACGGCCCGGGACCCTTGAGGGCACGGGCGGTCGCGCAACCACCGCCATGGGCGGAGCGATCGACGATGCAGCCGCTCTTGCCCGGCAGTTGGGCGAGGGCCCCCGCCCTTTCACCCGCAGGCTGGTGTTTCGTGCCCGATGCGGCGAAGGCGCTGAGGGGAAGCAGGAGAGCGACCAGTACAACCAGCGCCACCGGCAGCCAGCGGGCGAGGGCTCGCTCTCGGAGAGAAGGGTGCACGCGGGGCGAGCCTATTCCGCCCCGCGGACACCCACCACTTAATGCTTGTTGACCTTCAAATCGCCGAGCACGCCGATGCGAATCCCCAGCCAGGGATAGGTGGCGGTGTAGAAGGTGTTGTCCTGCGGCTGCAGGCCGACCGCCGAGAGCCAGAGCTGGTAGACGGGGGCGTTGGCGATGCCGCCGTGCAGGCGGCGCCAGACGCGGCCGTGGGCACCGCTGCGACCGGACGGCGGCGCGGTGATCGTGTCGGTCCACTCAACCGCGTTGCCGCCTTGGTCGAGCGTGCCCCACGGTGAGGTCGTCTTGGCCTGGCCGACCGTCTCGAGGCTGCCCTGGTAGGCCTTTTCGTAAGTCGAAGCCTTGATTCCCAGGGGATTCACCGTCGCGCAGGTCGTGGCGCTGAAGGCCGAAGGACACCAGCTCGGCGCCGCGGTTTCAGCGGTATGGAAGTTCGCCAGCGGCTGTTCGGAGGCATTGGTGACGTCACCGGTGGTGGGGTTCAGCTTTGCCTGGTGCGGGGCGCTCGCCCCTTTGTCGCCAAAGGCGCCCGGGTTGGTCGGGTACTGCCAGTAGGAATACTTGCCGCCGCCGCTGGGGTCGTAGTAGGCAGCCTTGATCCACTCGTTCTGACTGGGGATGACGAAGCCGGTCTTGTGCGAGCGGGTCATCGCCCGCACGTGCATGTCGTACATCCCCACCTCGGTCTGGCGCGAGAGCCGCACGCGGTAGGTGACGTACTGGAAGCTGCCGGCGCCGCTGGATTGCTTGGAGAGAACCTGGCCGTTGTAGAGGGAGTTGGCGAAACGGGCCGAGCGCAGGAAGTTGGCAAAGCCGTAGGGCTTGTCGGCCCATTCCGGCGAGGCGACCGAGTAATGGTGTCCAGCGGCAGCGCCGGCGGAGAAATCGATCTGACCGTACTTGGGCCATTCCGAGCCGCTCTCGGTTGAGCTGTAGAGCTTGTGTTTGTTGCGACCGGCAGGGTCGGCGGTGTTGAGGAAGGCGACGTACTGGGCAACCGTCACCTCGAGCTGGCCGATGCCGTAGCGGTAGTCGACTCCGCCGACCTGCTGGCAGGGCGGCTGTTTTTCGGCCGGTACGACTTCGGCGCAGGAGGAGTAAACGGCGTCGGTGAAGGGGACGATCCCGACCGAGGGGTTGCCGGGAGCGCCGACCTTGACCGTCTTGAAGGTGAGGACGGAGCGCGCGGGAGTGGCCCCCGATGCCGCCGGCCCGATCAGCGCCAGCGCAATCACGAGGCCGAGCGCAAGCAGTAGGCGGTTTTTAAGGGCAGCGGAGGCAGTCCGGCGGGTTCGCATTCGTTCTCATCGACGCCCGCCCGGAATGCTTGAGGCCGGGGAAATCGGGGGAGTAGGTTGCAAGCAAGGACCCCCGGATCGTGAAACGAGCGAAAGGAACGCGATGACGACTCCCCTTGACGGCACCGTCGCCTTGATCACCGGCGCCAGCAGCGGCATCGGCGAGGCAACGGCACGAGCGCTGGCTGCACAGGGAGCCAAAGTCGCGGTGGCGGCCCGCCGGCTCGAACGGCTGGAGCGCCTGGCCAGCGAGATCGCCGGCGAGGGTCACACCGCGCTGGCGATCCAGTCCGACATCACCGATCAGGAGCAGGCGATCGCCGCCGTCGATCGCACCGTCGATGAGCTCGGCCGCCTCGACATCGTCGTCAACAACGCCGGCCAGATGCTGCTCGGGCCGATCGAGGAGGCGCCGACGGAGGAGTGGGACCGGATGATCGACCTCAACCTCAAGGCCCTGATCAACACCACCCACGCCGCCCTCCCCCATCTGCTCGCGGCCGCCGAGGACTCGCAGCGCGGTTGCGCCGACGTGGTCAACATCAGCTCGGTGGCGGGCCGCATCGCCCGCTCCGGCTCCGGCGTCTACAACCTGACCAAGCACGGGGTCGGCGCCTTCAGCGAGTCCTTCCGCCAGGAGTTCGCCAGCCGCAAGGTCCGCTCGACGATCATCGAGCCGGGCGCGGTCGAGACCGAGCTGACCGACCACATTCGCGACGGCGTGCGCGAGCAAGTGCGCGGCCGCTTCGCCGACATCAAGTCGCTCGAGGCAGTCGATATCGCCGACGCGATCGCCTACGCGGTGACCCGCCCCGCCCACGTCTCGCTCAACGAGGTCCTGATCCGCCCGACAGAGCAGGTGGGCTGAGCCGCCCACCGGCGACCGCATGGCCGCGATTGCGACGATCGGCGTCTACGGCTTCGACCGCGAGACCTTCCTCGCCACCCTCACCGACGCCGGCATCGACTTGGTGCTCGACGTGCGACAGCGCCGCGGCGTGCGCGGCAGCGAGTACGCCTGGGCCAACGCGCAGCGCCTGCAGGACTCGCTGGTGGACGCGGGCATCGGCTACTCGCACCTGAAGGAGCTGGCACCGACGACCGAGCTGCGCCGGGCCCAGTACCGCGCGGATGACAGGCGCGGCGAGGGCAAGCGCTCGCGCACGGTGCTCGCCCCCGAGTACGCCGACGGCTACACCGAGCAGATCCTCGACCCGGTGGACCTGGCGCCGATCGTCAGGTGGATCGGCAGCTCGAAGGCGGCACTGCTCTGCGTCGAGCGCGACCCCGAGGCCTGCCACCGCTCGCTGGTCGCGGCGCGCCTGCGGCGCGACTGGGACTTCAGCGTCGAGGACCTGCGTCCGCCGACCGCCGCTCCTTGACGGTTGGCGTGATCAGCGCCACCGGCAGCGAGAGATCGGCGGAACGGCGCAGGGTGGCGATCCGGCGGCCGGGCTGAACGGCGTCGCGGATCTCGCTGACCCGGTCGCCGAGCGAGGCGACGGTCGCCTCGATCTCGGGGGCGACAAAGGCAAGGCCCCAGAAGAAGGCCGGCCGGTCTCCCCCGGTCCGCTCGATCGCCTCGGCCGGGGCCTGGACGACCTCGAGGATCGGCTCACCGAGGCGGAAGAAGGCCTGGCGGGGAGCGCCCGCCGGGGTCGGCTCCTCGCGGATGCGACGCAGGTCAAGGCCGGCGGCCTGCAATGCGGCAACCGTGCGATCGAGATCGGAGCTGATCGCCACCACGTGGTCGAGGGCGGTGACCCCGTTGGGGTGGACAGTCCAATCCGCTGGCGGTGGGCGGTCGGATCGGGTGGTCGCCAAACCGTCGAGCTCGGTGCTCTCGAGACCGCGCAGCGACCACCCGATAAGGCCCTTGCCACCCTCGTCCGATGCCAGCCGAATCCGCGTCTTGCCGACGCTGCAAGCGTCCGCTTCAACCTCGAAACCACAGGCCTGCCAAGCCGCGGGGGCGTCGGTAACAGTCAGCTCGTCAAGGCTGGGTGGCATGCCGAGACGGTAGCCGCCGCGCCACCTCGCGGCGCGGCCCCGGGCTTAGCGCACCCTCTGAAAGAGATAGATGACGAGAAGCACCAGGATGATTACGACCAGAATGCCGACGATTGTCACGTTGTTCCCTCCGGTTGTTTGTCCGAGCCTCCCCGGCCCGGGCTTTCAGGCTGCGTACCCCACGCCGCAACGGCGCAAACGGTGAAAGTCCCTCGCCCTATTTACGGCGGCGGGCTTTCGTCGGACGTTTGCGCTGAGCGGCCGGTACCTCCTCGCTGACGACGGCTCCGGTCAGCGATTTGATCTGACCCTCGAGGAATTTCGCCATCCGTTCCTCCTCGCGGCGAATCCCTTTTGCCAGTTTTGCCGTCTCGCGATCGCCAACTCTTTCGGCGAGCGTCTCGATCGCCAGGTAGGTGGCGATCTCCTCGTGCTCGTTGAAGTACTCGGTCTTGGCGTTCTTCAGCATCTTCTCCTGCTCGCCGCTACCGCGGATCATGTGCAACGGGCCCTTTGCAGCCGCCATCGCCTTGCCGACCGCGGTCTGTTTCAACTGGCCGCCGCCACCGAGCTTCTTGATCCGGCGCTCAACGCCCTTGGCGTGCGCTTTGGTCTCGCGCAGGTGCTGTTTGAGGCGTTTTTTGTAGGGCGCCTTGGTGGTCATCGCGATGTGGGCCTCCAAAGCGGTTTCCAGTTCGCGCTCCTTGCCGTAGGCCTCGCTCAAATACTGGACCAGCTTCGTGTCCCGCTCGTTCAAATCCGCCATTTCGCTCCTTGTTCGGTTCGTTCGGTTCGTTCGGTTCGCCCCGGCTACCCGAACCGGCGCTGGTTGAAGCCAGCACTCTCTTATCTACAAGTGACTAATCGAAGGTATTCTCGGTAGACGCATGGACGAGCCCACCCAAACTGGACCGGGCCGGCCCAAGCGATCGTCCGATATTCCCCTTACCAGCAGCCGCAGGCTTGATCGCAAAAGTGATGTACCACTTTATTTCCAGCTTGCCGCGGCGCTGAAGGTGATGTTGGAGGTCGAGGATTGGGAGTCGGGAGCCCGTTTTGCCTCCGAGCGCGAGATCGAAGAAGAGTTCGGCGTCTCGCGCGCGGTGATCCGGCCGGCGCTCGATCTCCTCGTCGGCGATGGGGCGATCTACCGGATCAAGGGATCGGGGGCGTTCGTGGCGCCGCCGCGGCGGGAAATCGTGGTGGCCGGCTTGGTGCGCCTGTGGCTGGAGCACCGCGACGACCGCAAAGTCGCCGTGCAGGGCGCGCGCGAGGTCCTGCCCGATCACACCGTTTCGCACTTCCTCGCGCTCGAGGACGAAAGCAAACCGGTCGCGCACGTGACCGCGGTCGTCGACGTCGGTGAGCCCTCGGTCTGCCTCGTCGATTCCCACTCCGCGATCGCCCATATGCCCTGGTTCCTGCCCACCGCCGAGGCGCTCAAAGCCGGCGAGAAACCACCCGCGCCGGGTGAGCTCGAGCTCACCCGCGCCACGGTCTCGGTCGAGCACACCTTTTTCGGCGAGTGGGGGTCCACCCGGGTCGGGGCAACCGCTGGCGAGCCGGCTTTGATGGGGCGCTTCGTCCAGTTCGGCCGCGGCAATGGGTCCGAACAGGAGCGCCCGCTCGAGTTCGCCCGCCTCATCTACCGCGCCGACAGCGCCCAGCTCGCCTTTGTGCTCAGCTAACACAAGCTTTTTAGAGCGCTATGGAAAGATCAATCGCTCGCCATGACCGCGCTGGGTCAGAACCTGATCGATGCCCTCGCCCTCGGCAGTCTCTACGCCCTGATTGCCCTCGGCATCACCCTCGTCTACACGGTGATGGGAATGATGAACTTCGCTCACGGCGAGTTCATCATGCTCGCCGCCTACGCCCTCTTCGTCTTCGCCGATCTGCCCTTTGGCGCGGCGGTCGGGCTTGCCCTGCTGGCCGGGATCGCGATCGCGCTCATAGCCGAGCGGGTCGCCTTCCGGCCGGTGCGTAACGCCGACCTCTCGGCTCAGCTCGTCACCTCACTGGCGGTCGCGGCGATCCTGCAGAACGTCGTTACCGTGGCCGTCGACGCCCGCGCCCAGTCGGTCGAAACGCCGGCGGCGATCAGCGAAACGACCAGCATCGGCGCGATCTCGGTACCGAACCTGGAGTTCGTCACCCTCGGCCTCACGGTGATCGTCCTCGGCGGCCTCGGTTGGCTGCTCTACCGCACCCGCACCGGCCTGGCAATGCGAGCGGCGGCCGAGAACTTCGACATGGCGCGCCTGCTCGGCGTTCGGGCCAATCGGGTGATCGCGATCGCCTTCGCGATCAGCGGCGCGCTCGCCGCCGTGGTCGGCGTGCTGATCGTGCTGCAGACCGGCCAGGTCTCGCCGACGATGGGGCTGACGCCGGTCCTGGTCGGCTTCGTCGCGGTCGTGATCGGCGGCTTCGGCAAGATGTTCGGCGCCGTGGTCGGCGGCCTGCTGCTCGGCGTCCTCTCCTCTTTGCTCGGCGTCTACCTCCCCGAGGGCCTGGCGCCGTTCCGCGACGCGATCGTCTTCACCTTCCCGGTATTGATCCTGATCTTCAGGCCACACGGCCTGCTCGGCGGCGAGATCGGCAAGGCGCGGGTATGAACGGTGTGCGCTTTCGCACGGGCCAATCGGCGGCCGCCTCGCTGCTGATTCCCCTGCTGCTGATCGCGATCGCCGCCCTCCTCGGCGCCAACGGCACGCCCTCGTTCCAGGACACGGTGGCGACGATCCTCTGCAACCTGATCATCGTCCTCGGCCTGCAGGTCTTCGTCGGCAACAGTGGCGTCTACTCCTTCGGCCAGCTCGGCTTCGCCACCGCCGGCGCTTACATCGCCGCCTTCCTCACCCTGCCGGCGGCCTTCATCCTGCTGCAGACGCCCGGCCTGCCGCACTTGATCGCCGACGCCCACCTCGGCGCGCTGCCCTCGACCCTGATCGCCGCGGCGATCTCCGGCTTGCTGGCGATCGTGGTCGGGCTGCCGCTGATGCGCACCTCGACCCTGGCGATCCCGATCTCGACCTTCGCCTTCCTGCTCGTCGTCTACAACGTCGTCGCCAACTGGGACCAGGTCACCGGCGGCAGCAGCGGCCTGGTCAGCATCCCGACGACGACCAGCGTCGAATCGGCGGCGCTCTGGGCCGGCGCCGCGGTGATCCTGGCGCTGGCCTACAAGTGGTCGGCGAGCGGCTACCGCCTGCAGGCGACGCGCGAGGACGAGGTGGCGGCACGCTCAATCGGCATCGGCGTGATGAGGGAGCGGCTGATCGCCTTCGGCATTAGCGGCGTCCTCTGCGGGATCGGTGGTGCCCTGGCGGTGCATCAATCCGGCGTTCTCAGCCCAGTCACCTTCTACTTCGGCGCAACCGTGACGACGATGACTATGCTGGTCGTCGGCGGTGCCCGCAGCGTCTTCGGCGCGGTGATCGGGGCGATCGCGATCGCGACGGTGAACGAGCTGCTGCGCGGCGTCGAAAACGGCGCCAGCCTCTTCGGCGCGATCTCGATCGGCGAAGCGCCCGGCCTCGCCGCGATCGGCCTCGGCCTGATCCTGCTGGCGACGATGATCGCGATGCCGAACGGGCTGAGCGGCGGCAGGGAGGCCGGTGAGCTGTCCTGGCTGCAGCGGCTGGGTTTGAGCACCCCAGCATCACCGCCGCAGTCCGACGAGGCGACTGCCGGTGAACCCGACATCGATCGAACCGCAAAGGGTGGGGCCCTGCGCGCCGAGGACATCTCCCTGGCCTTCGCCGGGCTGCGGGTCCTCAAGAACGTCGACCTGACGCTCGGGTCCGGCGAGGCGCTCGGGCTGATCGGTCCCAACGGGGCCGGAAAGACGACGCTGGTCAACGTCCTCAGCGGCTTTCAAGCGCCCGACTCGGGAACCGTCTCGCTCGACGGAGTCGAGGTGACCGGACGCTCGCCGACGCGCCTCGCCCACGACGGCCTCGGCCGCACCTTTCAGGCCGCCCTGCCCTTCCCCGACCTGAGCGGCCTCGAGAGCGTCGCCGTCGGCGCGATGGGCAGGGGCATGGGCAGGCGGCGCGCGGTCGCGGTCGCCGCCGACGTGCTCGGGCGCCTCAACCTGCTCAAGCAGGCGAGGCTGCCGGCCGGCGCCCTGCCACCAGGCAGCCAGCGCCTGCTCGGGATCGCCCGGGCGCTCGCGATCGGGCCCCGCTACCTGCTGCTCGACGAGCCGGCCGCCGGGCTGAACGAAACCGAGTGCGAGCAGCTGGTCGAGATCCTTCGCAACGTGCTGAGTGACTTCGGCTGCGGGATCCTGCTGATCGAGCACGACATGAACATCGTCATGCCGCTCTGCTCGCGGGTGCAGGTGCTCGATGACGGGATGACGATCCGGGTCGGCACTCCGCAGGAGGTCCAGGCCGACCCCGCCGTGGTCGAGTCCTATCTCGGCAGCTCCTTCCTGGCGGCCGCCGATGCTTGAGCTGCGCGACGTCCGGGTCAGCTACGGGCGGATCGAGGTGGTGCACGGGGTCGACCTCAGCATCGGCCGCGGCGAGGTGATCGGGATGATCGGCCCCAACGGCGCCGGCAAGAGCTCAATCCTGCGATCGATCTGCGGCCTGGTGCGGCCGAGCTCGGGGACGGCGACGTTCGAGGACCGCGTCCTGACCGGGATGGCGCCGGAGCAGATCGCAAACCTGGGGCTGGCGCTGGTGCCCGAGGGCCGTCACATCTTCAAGACCCTGACCGTGGCGGAGAACCTGCGCCTGGGCGCGCGCGACGAGGCCGAGGGGGGCGAGCTGATGGAGCAGACCCTGGCGCGCTTCCCGATCCTGGGCGAGCGCGCCGGCCAGCGGGCCGACCGGCTCTCGGGCGGCGAGCAACAGCAGCTGGCAATCGCCCGCGCCCTGCTCGGCAGGCCGAAGCTGCTGATCCTCGACGAGCCCTCGCTCGGCCTGGCGCCGAAGATGATCGACGTCATCTACGAGCTGCTTGAGGAGCTGCGCGAGGAGGGGGTGACGATGCTGCTGGTCGAGCAGAACGCCGCCCGCACGATCGACTTTTGCGATCGCTGCCTCGTGCTCAGCACCGGCAAGGTGCGCGCTCAGGGCTCACGTGGCGAGCTGCAGCGCAACCCCGATGTCCTGCGCGCCTATCTCGGCAGGCAGCCATGAATAGAATGGAATTCCCAAATAGTCACGAGGAGCGGTGATGTTTGACGACCAGCCACGTGAAGCACCGACCAGCGAGGACATCTCCCTCGCCCTGCGCCACTGCTGGCAGCCGGTTGCCAGGATCGAGGACCTGAGGAAGGGCCCACAGCGGGCCGTGCTGCTCGGCGAAGCGCTTGCCGTCTTCCTCACCGAGAACGGCAAAGCGGCCGTTGTCGCCGATCGCTGCGCCCACCGTGGTGCCTCGCTATCGATGGGCAAGGTCGCGGGCGACTCGATCCAGTGCCCCTACCACGGCTGGGAGTGGGCCGGCGGCGACGGCTCCTGCACCCGTATCCCCTCGCTGCCCAATCAGGATCAGATCCCGCCGCGGGCTCAGATTCCCGCCTTCCCGGTGCGCGAACAGTGGGGCCTTGTCTGGACCGTCCTGGCGGAGCCGATTGGCGAGCCGCCCGCCCTCTCCTGGTTCGACGAGGAGAAGTGGCTGTGGCGTCACGGCGATCCGTTCGAGCTGCCAGTCGGCTTTGGGCTGATGATCGAGAACTTCCGCGACGTCTCCCACTTCGCCTTCGTCCACCCGGAGACCCTGCCCGAGATGCCCGAGGTGATCGAACCGCTCGAACCCGAGAGCGATGGGCGGACGGTCATGCTGCGCTGGAAGGCCGGGTGGGGCGAGGGCCCTTCGGCCATTTGGGGCGACCTGAAAGAACTGCATTACCACGTGGTCGCCCCCAACTTCGCCTCGGCCCGAGTCCTCACCGTAAAAGGCGAGCGCGGCCTGCTCCACGCCGCCCGAGCGATCAGCGCTACCGAGTCAGCGCACTACTGGATCGAGGGAGGTCTGGAGGACTACGACGAGCAGACCCTCGAGAGCGCGATCGCCTACGACTGGCGCGTCTACTCCGAGGACCTGCCGATCATCTCGGCGATCCAACCGCCCGAGCTGTCGCTCGACCCAAACGCCGACGTCAACACCCTCGCCGACCGCTTCACACTCGCCTACCGGGCGGCGTTCCGCCAGTTCGTCGAAGGCGCCCTCAGCAAGCGCGCGACTGCTTAGCCGCCGTATTCGGGGATGAACCGCGGCTTGACCTTTGCCACCAGCACTGGCTTGCCGGTGGTGTACGAGTAGACCGGCCAGGTCCGGATCGGGTGGTGATCGGTCCTCGTGTAGCTGAGGTCGCCGTTGACCGTGTGATGGGGCTTCGCTTCGAGCGCGTCGGCAAGGGTGTTGCCGTTGACGCTGTGGGTTTCCCTGATCGCGTCGAGGATCAGCTGGCCGCCAGCGTAGGCGCCCAGCAGGGCGCTGGAGACGTCGGTTTCGATGCCGGCGCGTTTGAGCTTCTCGAACAGCTTCGCCGTTTCCGCGTTGGGCGGGTCATAGGCGGAGCCGTTGGAGGTGGCGAAGATTTCCTTGGTGCTGGGGATGCCCTTGAGCCAGAAGGTGCCGTCGAAGCCGCCCGTCCCCAGAATCGGCACGTCGATGCCGGCGGAGCGGATCTGCTTGATCGCCGAGGCGCCGCCGGGTGGGTAGGAGCACATCACCACCGCGTCGGCGCCGGAGTCGCGCAGCTCGCTGACCTGACTCGCCACCGACTCGTCGGTGTTCTCGAAGTCGGCCGAGCCGGCGATCGTGCCGCCGAGGTGTTCCCAGGTCTGCTGCGTACCGGAGCAGTACGCCCGGCCGTAGATGATCGAGGTGTCGCGGAAGAGAAACGGGTGCCTGACCCCGCGGTCCCAGAGGAACTGGGCACCGGCACTCGCTTCGCTGAGCAGGCTCGGATACGAGCTGAAGGAGAGGCGACCGGTTGTCGGCGGCCCGAAACCGGGTTCGTTGGCGTTGGACATGTTCAGCATGTCGTGTTCTTCGGCCAGCGGAGCCGCGGCGGACGCGTTCAGCGCCTCGCCGCTGAGCACGAGCACGTCTGCCCCCTCTTCCGTCACCTTCTGAGCCGCCAGCACGGACTGCTGGGGTTCTGAGCGACTGTCGGCGTGGACGACCCTGATCTTGTGGCCGTCGATTCCACCCTTGGCGTTGGTTTCCGCGATCAGCTGTTCGACCGCGGCAAAGGTGGCGTCGTACGGCGCCATGTAGCCGGTCTTTGCCAGCGCGGCGCCGATCACTATTTCCTTCGGCAGGCCTTTGGCGGGAGCGCTGGAGGAATCGCTGCTGCTACCGCAACCGGCCAGCAGGATCAGCACAAAGGCAAGGGCAAGCGAGGCGAAAAGCTTCGGCAGAATACCTGGAGATTACCTGAGCAACATCTGCCTGTCGCGGCCGAGGTCGGCGATCGCCGCCAACTCACGGTGACAGAGCTCGAAGTCGAAGAGGTCAACGCTCTCGCGGACGCGGGCCGGCGAAACCGGCTTGGTGACGACGACGTGACCGAGTTGAAGCTGCCAGCGCAACACCACTTGGGCGGGTGTCTTGCCGTGGCCCTCGGCGAGCCGCGAGATCACCGGATCGCTGAGCAGCTCGTCCTGCCCCAGCGGACCCCAGGCCTCGGTGGTGATGCCTCGGGCGACGTGGAGGGCGCAGAGCTCGGGTTGCTGCAGGCGCGGGTTCAGCTCGATCTGGTTGACCGTTGGCTGGCTCCTCGTCGCCTGCTCCAGCAGCTCGAGCTCCTCGGCGCCAAAGTTGGCGACGCCGATCGTGCGAGCGGCCTCCTCCCTGTGGATCCATTCGAGCGCCTGCCAGGCACCGAGCAGGCCGTCCGTCTCGGCGCCGGAGCCGTGGATCAGACAGAGATCGACGTGGTCGAGGCCAAGTCGCTCGAGGCTCGCCTCGAAGGCGTCGAGGGTCGACTGGGGATCGCGCTGAAGATCCGAGAGCTTGCTGGTGACGAAGTACTCCTCACGGGGAAGACGGGAGGCGATGAGCGCCTCGCCCACCTCCCGCTCGTTGCCATGCGCGGCGGCGGTGTCGAAGTGGCGGTAACCGGCCTCGAGCGCCTGCTCGACGATGCTCCGGGTCTCCTCGGGCGGTACCTGAAAGAGAGTCAGCCCGAGCTGTGGAATCTCGATGCCATCGTGAAGGCGAACTGCAGGGGTCGCCATTTGGGCCGTTTGCATTCTTGTCATGATAGCTATTGCCAATCATGACTAATACGGCTTCCTGCGCCCGGTTGGTCTATTGCCGATTCGGCAGGCGCTAAACCTCACCGGCCCGCGCCAACCACTGATCGAGCCTGCGGGTCTCTTCGGTGTCCTCGTAGACCTCGTACTCGCGCATCTTGCCCCAGGCCATCCGGCCCCAGATCACGTAGCGGTTGTCGTAGACCCGGCCGTCCTTGGGATCGTCGAGGTGGATGTGGCCGCGGACGCAGACCGTCTGCCGCCAGGGGAAGCCCTTGAGGACCACCTGGTCGGGGTAGATCTGCAGGCCGATCTCGACGAAGCGCTCGAGCCAACGTTCGAGGTCGCTCTTGTTCGACGCTCCCGGGGCGAACGAGCTGTCACCCGGAAAGCTGAACCTGACGTCGTCCGCGTACAGCACCGTGGTCGGTTTGATGTCTCCGGCGCGGATCGCCTTCATGTTGTGGGCGATCAGCTTCTCGGCAAGCCACGAAAGCATGCTTCCCTCCTTGGCTGGTTGTCACCCAGAGGCTATTGGCCCTGCTCGCCGGCGAGCAGCTCGTCCAGTGACTTGCCGCTCAACACCGACTCAGGGCGCTCGGCGACGACGTTGGCACCAGGCTCCGCCTGCTCGTCGCGGCGCTTGATCAGCAACCACTGCGGCTCCTCGCCGGGCCGGGTGCGCTGCAGGGCGAAACCGCCCCGCAGCTTCTCGCCGTGGAGGACGAAGACGGCGTGGCCGCGCTCGAGCGCCTCGGGCCAGGGCACCCGGCCGCCCTGCTCGTAGGAGCCCCGATCCCAGACGATCACCCCGCCGCCGTCGGTCGGCCCCTCGAAGTCGTTGTGGGAGAGCGCGTGGTCGGAGACCTGCACCGCGAGCCGCTTCACCGCCGGGTCCATCGACGGTCCCTTTGGCACCGCCCAGGAACGCATCACCCCGTCGACCTCGAGCCGCAGGTCGAAGTGTCGGGCAGTGGCGGCGTGCTCCTGGACGACGAAGACGCCGGCGCTGACCCCGCGGATCGCGAACTGCTCGTGCCCCTCGGGCTTGACGCTCTCGCTCGCCACCTCGGTAACCCGCGCGGCCGGCGGTCCCTCGCGCAGGGAGGCCAGCAGCGCCTCGACCGCGGGTTCGGGGCCCTCCGCGTGGACGAGCACCTCGCCCTCCTCCCCATTTCGAACCCAGCCCAGCACGCCCAGCTCTTGCGCTCGCTCTCGCGTGACTTCTCGGAAGCCGACGCCCTGGACCTCGCCGCGCACGGTCGCGCGCGCCGCTGCCGTAGTCCCGCTGCCTTTTCGCTCAGCCACAGTCTTCCTCCGCCGGTTGTCCGGGAAGGCTAACTCGCGGCACGCCTTCGCTACGCCTGGAGTTAATGCGCACGAGCGACGTTGCCGATGTCGCCTGACATGACAAGAAACCGGAAGGTCGTCTCGCCCATGCCATTTGCTCGCCGCCTCGTCTTCGCCCTCTTCGCCTCGCTCGCCCTGCTCGTCGCCGTCCCGGCCCTTGCCTCGGCGGCGGCGGAAATCGAAGCGAGCTCCACCTCGCTCGAATTCGGCGAAGTTGGGATCAACGACTCGGCCCCGACCCTGACCACCGAACTCAAGAACGTGGGCGACGAAGCCACGACGATCGGCAACTTCCAGGTGCCGGCACCGTACAGCCGCGAAGGCGGCTGCAACGACCCGACCTTCCTCGAACCCGGCGAAGGATGCTCGCTGACCGTTCGCTTTGAACCGCACTCGACCGGCCCGTTCAGCGCCAACGCCTCGCTCGAATACACGGTCAACGTCGGCGAAGGGGAAATCAGCCTCCCGGTTGAAGTCGCGCTCTCCGGCACCGGAGCGACCGGCACGCTCGAAGCGAGCACACCGAGCTTCCCGGAATTCCCCTACTACTACGGCGGCACCCTGCAGCAGCAGGTCACCGTCAGCAACAACTCACCTTTCACAGCGATCACCGAAGGCAGGACCATTTCTGGTCCCGACGCGGGCAGCTTCAGCCTCATCGACTCTGGATGCAGCGGCGTCATCGTCCCCCCTGGCAACAACTGCAACTTGCAGGTGCAGTTCTCCCCGCCGGGCAAACCGGGCGACTACGAAGCGAGCCTCGAAATCGCCAACAGCGGCACCGTCAACCCGCTCGTCGTGCCGCTGAAAGCGACGGTCCTCGCCGGGCCCGAAGCGACGATCGAACCGGGCGAAATCGATTTCGGCGCGGTCAAAGTCAACTCTGCGGCGCCAACCCAGCAGGTGAAGGTCACCAACACCGGCGACTTCCAGTTGCAGATCCAACAGCTCCTGGTCATCTCCGGATCGCCGCTGAGCTTTCCCCTGACCAACGACGAATGCACCCAGGTGGCGCTTGAACCGGGTGAAGCCTGCGAAGTCACGATCGGCTTCGCGCCGACGAAGGCGGGGGAAAGAAACGCCTCGATCTTCCTGATCAGCAACACGCCGGGACCGGTCAGCACCGCCGCGCTGCTTGGCGAAGGCGTGAACGTGCCGGCCGGCACCGTGGCACTGAGCTCGACCGCCAAGGTCGACGTGCCGATGACCTGCATCACCTCCGGCTACCGGGACGAGGACACGCTTTCCTACCAGTGGCTTCGCAACGAAGTGGCGATCACGGGTGCCACCCAGCCGGTCTACGTGCCGATCGAAGCCGATGTCGGCGCGACCCTGAGCTGCGAAGTGACGGCAACCAATGCCGTCGGCTCCCAGGCAATCACCTCGGCATCGTCGAGCCCGGTCATGGCCGCAACCGCAGGGCCGCAGGGCCCGACTGGACCCACAGGCCCGGCTGGACCCACAGGCCCGACGGGCCCCCAGGGACCCGCGGGTGCCACCGGGGCCCAGGGCGCCACCGGGCTCAGCGGAGCGACTGGACCGGCCGGCCCCAAGGGCGCGACGGGTCCACGCGGTCCCAAGGGCAAGCGCGGGCCGCAGGGCAAGAAGAGCGGCGGGAAGCAGCACCGCGCCTGCAAGGCGAGCAAGAAGAAGCGGGGCGCCAAGGCCAGGTGTGCCGCTACCAAGCACTGAGCCACAGGGGGCGAGCTAAGGTGCGCGAGTGACGAATCGCGGCCTGAATCCGCTTCCCGACAGCTCGCGCTTCCCCGCCGGGCGGCCCCGCCGGGAGCCGCCCTCTGCCCCGTCTCTGGAGCAGGCCTGCGCCACGATCACGGCCCGGCTGCGCGGGCGCCTGCCCGAGCTGGAAGCGGCGGTCGCCACCCGCGTTCACGCAATCGCCGATCCTCGCGAGGTCGCCGACCCCAGCTACCTGCACAGCCTCAACGGCGCCCTCACCACGGCCCTTGATTACGCCCTTGTCGCGATCGAGCTCGGCGAGCGCCGCGCGCCGGGCATCCCCCCGGCGCTGCTCGCCGAGGCCCGCCTGGCCGCCCGCGCCGGCGTCCCACTCGACACCGTGTTGCGCCGCTATGTCTCCGGCAACGCCCTGCTCAGCGACTTCCTGGTCGAAGAGGCAGAGCGGCTCGAGGTCCCGACCTCCGTCCTGCGCCGCCTGCTGCGCAGGCAGGCGACGCTGCTCGATCGCCTGCTCGCAGCGGTGGGCGAGGAGCACGTCCGCGAGGCGAAGAGCTGGCCGAGCAGCAGCGCGGAGCGGCGGCGCGAGTGCGTCAAGAGCCTGCTCGCCGGCGAGCAAGTAGATCACTCCGAGCTCGGCTACGACCTCGACGGCCACCACCTCGCCCTGATGGCCAAGGGAGAGGGCGCACCCGAGGCGATGCGCCAGCTGGCAAAGCAGCTCGATCGCCGCCTGCTCGCGGTCTGCCGTGAGGAGGAGTCGATCTGGGCCTGCTGGCTCGGTGGCAGGCGCCCGCTCGATGCCCAGCGGGCACTGCAAGCGCTTGCCGATATCCCGCTGGACGGAGTGATCGTGACCGTCGGCGAGCCCGGCGAGGGACTGGCGGGCTGGCGGCTAAGTCACCGCCAGGCCAAGGCGGCGCTGCCGATCGCCGAGCGCCGCGGCGAGGCCGTCCTCCACTACGCCGACGTCGTCCTCCTCACCTCGATCCTCCGCGACGACCTCGTCGCCACCTCCCTGCACCAGCTCTACCTGGCGCCACTTGAGCGGACGCCCGATGGCGGCGAGACGGCGCGGGAGACCCTGCGCGCTTACTTCGCCGCCGAGCGGAACGTCTCCTCAACCGCCGTCGTGCTGGGCGTCGATCGGCGCACGGTCACGAATCGCCTTCGCGCGATCGAGGAGCTCTTCGGTCGCCCGCTCAAGGACATCGCGGCCGAGCTCGAGACCGCCTTGCGCCTCGATGGCTGATTTCCCAGTCTGCTGAATCCAGGGCGAGCAAACCCCCAGATTGGGGAGGCGATGCCCACACCTCCACCGCGAGGATCGGCCCGGGTTCCATTCACGGAGGCGGGGGGATACGAGCATGAGGAAGCAGCTGACTCAGGTAACGGTCGTCGCGGCGGTACTGACCCTGCTCGTCGCGGCGGCCGCCCTCGCCAAGCCGGAGGTGGTCCGGGTGGGCACCCTCTTCCTCAGGGACAACGGCGGGATCTCGCCGACCAAGCTGCCCAAGCACGAGCTGGCGCCGATCTCGGCAAACCTCAACGCCAGGATCGGAACCACCGACGGCAGCCATCCGCCCGCGATCAGAAGCGTCAACCTCGATTTCGACAAGACGATCCAGGTGAACGCCCGCGGCCTGCCCAGTTGCACGGAACGAGAGCTCGTCGCCCGCTCGACCGCCGCCGCGAAGAACGCCTGCGCGGAGGCGATCATCGGCTCCGGAGAGGGTGAAGTGGAAGTCGCTTTCCCCGAACAACGGCCCTTCGCGGCGACGGGCCCGATCGTCCTCTTCAACGGCGGCGTGCACGGCGGCGCCACGCTCATCCTCATCCACACATACGTCGCGGTCCCGGCTCCAACCGCCGTCATCGCCACCGCCAAGCTGACCAAGATCCACCGGGGCCGCTACGGAACCCACGTGATTGCGCGGATACCACCGATTGCCGGCGGCTTCGGCTCGGTCACCAAGTTCAAGATCACGATCAAGCGCTCCTTCACCTACAAAGGCAAGAAGCAGAGCTACCTGACCGCCAGCTGCCCGACCGGCCACTACTACACCGAAGGAGAAGTCGGGTTCGCTGACGGCACCACCCTGGCGATAACCCACGTCCTGCCCTGCAGCCCGGCGGGATAGCTAGGGAAGCGCTACGGCGGCTTCACGGGAAGCGCGGGCAGGCCTCAGCGATCGATAAGTCGTTCGGCGAAGGCGACTGCTGCGGTTGAGGCCTCAAGGGCTCTGTCGCGGTCCAATGAATTGGTTGGGTCGTCGTCGTAACGGAAGAGAACGCCCCATGGGGTCAGCCAATCGGAGGCAAGCACCGGCTCGGGGACCTCGAGATCGAGGCCGTTTGAAGGAGGAGCTTGGCAACCTCGCGATGCTCAGGCGTCGACAAGGACCCGGCCCTCGCGAAGTGCTCGCTCGACCATAGTCCCGGCGACCACCGAGCGGCGACGAGCTAGGTCCTTGTCCACGACGACAACATCTGCCGGTACGCCAAGGCCCCGCAGAGTTCGGCGAAGCCGTACCGACTCCATGCCTGCGTTCTTGACCGCAGGCTCGATCACCAAAAAGTCAAGATCACTCCCAGGGACTGCCTCGTTGCGAGCGTGTGAGCCGAAAAGGATGACCCGCGCTTCAGGCGCTGCCGCGGAGATTCTTCGGCCGGCCTCAACGATGGTGGCCTCGTCAATCATCGGCATGAAGGTAGCGCGAAACTCCCGCTAGCTGAGCGCTACCGCGGCCTCGGGGGTGGCGACGCGGAAGCTGAAGCTCTCCTGCAGGTAGAGCTGGACCGAGTTGGCGTCGTGGTCGGCATAGCCGATCGCGAGGTCTTCGCCGGACTCGAAGAGGAAGTCGCCGCCGCGCAGGCTGAGCACCGCGGCGCCTTTGAGGCCGGGTGACCAGACCAGCGGGCCGCCGACGATCTCGCGCAGGTGCTCGAGCAGCGGGTAGCCGCCGTGCTCGCCGGTCTCGAGCACGCCGGTATAGGGATCGGGACCGAGCGCCAGCCCGTAGGGGCCACCAACACCGGCCGCGAGCAGGGCCTCGACCGCCTTGGCGACATGGCGGGGATAGCGCTCGCAATCGCTGCCGAGCTTGATCGCCTGCTGCGAGGAGGACTCGAGGACACCGCTGATCGCCGCTGCTTTCCAGCCGTGGAAGACGGCCGCGTTCTCGGCCACCGCGATCTGGTGCGCAGCCTCGTCGAGCGGGCCAAGATCAGCGTCCTCTGCACCGCGGTCGGCCGCTTCCAGCTCGGAGCGGGCGATCGAGAAGGGCGCACGCAGCTCGACCAGTGGCAGGACCTGGCGCTGCGCCGCAGCGACTCCTTTGGCGGGAGCTTTCGCGACTTTCTGCGTGCGACCGAGGTTGGTAGCCGAGTGTTGCCAACCGTGCGGGCCGGCGAAGTCGACGAGCTTGCGGGCGGCGAGGGCGGGCTCGAGCCGCTCGCGCGCCTCGGAGTCCAGCAGCGCCCAGCCGGCCTCGGTGATCGGCGCGTGCCCGCGCAGCAGGTGGCTCATCAGGCGGCCCCGCGCAGGCTGCCGATGCCGAGCGACTCGCCGCCGGAGAGCGGGGCGCCGCGCTCGGCCTCGCCCTCGGTCGCCTCCTCCTCGGCGGCCTCGCCGTGCTCGACGATGTCGCCCTCCTGGAAGAGGATCCCCTGCGCGATCTCGCGCCAAAGCGGCGTGCGCCGGAGCAGGAACTCGAGGTCCATGCAGAAGTGCTTGAACTCCTCGCCCTGGGCGTCGTGCATGATCGCCCGCGCCTCTTCGTCAGGCTCGACCGAGAGCCGCTGCTGGTACCAGCCGATCGCCTCGGCCTCCTCGGTCAGCGAGGCGCAGAGGCGGGCGAAGGTCCGCGTCTCCGCGGAGAGCTCCTCGGCCGGCTCGTGGTACTGGTCGAACCCCACGCCTGCATATTGCCAGGGTCCGACCGTCGAGCGCGGCCGGGGTGCCTACTGCCTCAGCCCTCCTCGGCGAGGATCGCGTAGATCTTGCGACGGGTCTCGTCGAGCAGCTCGCGAACCCGGCGCTGCTGACCCTCGTCGGCGGCGTGAAAGACCTGGCCGATCGAGTGGTGCAGCTTGCCGACCGCTTCGCGCAGGTGAATCTGCTCGGGGTCGGCCTCGGCACGGACCGCGTCCCAGGGAGTCTCCTCGCCGGCTCGCGACTCGCGCTCGGCCTTGCCGGCGTCGGTGAGCGTGAAGCGGCGCTTGCCGTCGACCTCGATGCCGTTGATCAGGCCCTCGTCCTCGAGCATCTGCAGGGTCGGGTAGATCGAGCCAGCACTCGGTGCCCAGGCTCCCCCGGTCCGCTCCTCCAGCTGCTTGATCATCTCGTAGCCGTGCATCGGCCGCTCGTCGAGCAGGGCCAGCACGGCCGCCCGAACGTCGCCGCGTCGCGCCCGAGGGCCGCCGCGCCCGCGTCCGTAGCGAGGGCCTCGGCTGCGCGCAAACTCCTCGTGCCGGTGAACGCCGCCGTGTCGTGGATTGCATCTGTGGTGCATGAAAAACCTTTCTATCGATTACTAACGCGATATATCGTAACGCATCGCACCGTTCGGCAATGCCACAGACGCCGATCAGCCGAATTTAGTCCTATTGATAGGAGCAAAAGCGATCAATCAGAGGCGTTTTTGTGAAAGGCTGACGAGGATGCAGGGGCCGAGCAACACCGCAAGGGCTGTCGCTGTCGTCATCGCGACGGTGGTCTTCTCGATCGTCCTCACGGCTTCCGCCACCGCTTTCGAAGGTGGGGGTCGCAAGCCGAGCGAAGCGCCTTTGATCACAGTCGGACAGCACTACACCGGTCAGCTCAACAATCACAGGGACGATGCCAACTACAACGGCTCCCAAGAGGTCGCGCTCTGGCATCTGCCGCCGGTCACCACGCGTGACGTCGTCGTCGTCGACTGGCACGGCGCTCCCTACACCAAAAGAGCGGGGGAATTCCCGATCTGCATGGTCCTCGCCCAGGGAATCGATGACTTCAACTGGGGGAGCGTCTTCGAAAAAGCTCGCTACAGCTCCAGTTGCCACGAACTGTCGGGCAGCGGCAGCGCGCGGACCGAAATCGTCGTACAGGAAGCGAACTCCACCTCTTCCTATCTGGAGTTCGCCGATTCTGCCAACGAAACGAATCCCTCCTACTACGAAACCTTTCCCTACGACTTCACCGTCGAGCCGATCCTGCACTACCTCGCGGTCGCGATGCGGCCGGTCAAACGGGTGAGTGCCACCGGCATCGTCTACGCCACGGCCAATCTCGCCAGCGGTCTCCCCGCTCCCGACGGCCTGCCCTTCAGCCTCACCGTGACCTGGCGCGAAGGCGGCATCGCCACTTTCACCGGCACCAGCAGCGGCGGTGTGGTCGGTTTCCAGCTGGCCCTGCCGGAAACGGTCTTTGGCAAGAACGCCAACTTCACCGTCTCCCACCCCGCCGACGGGACCTATCAGGGGGTGTCCGCGCCCAAGCTGCTGATCAATATCGCGAAACCGAAGCCACCGGGTCCAACGCCCTGCTCGCTCGCCGAAAAACGGGAGCTCTCCCTGGCGCGGCAGCTGAAGCGGCTGAAGCGCCACGCCGCCCACGCGCACGGCTCGACCCGCGCCTTCCTGCACCGCCGCGTACGTCAGGCCAAGAGCAAGCTCCGCAAGGCAAGGCGCAGTACCGCATCGCTCTGCGGTTGAGCCCAGCAACCCAGCCGCTCCTACTTCTCCCTGCTCCCTTCCTCCAGCAGGCCGGCGACAGCACGAGCCAACTGCTCTCCGTGCCGGGTCAATACGTACTCGGTATGCGGCGGACGGCCGGGGACCAGATGCCGCTCGACGATGTGAGCGGCCTCGAGCTGCTCGAGACGCTCGGAGAGGGTGGTCGGCGAGACGCCGGGGAGGGACTGGCGGAACTCGTTGAAGCGGGCGGCGCCGCTGGCGCAGGCGTAGATGGTCGCCAGCGTCCAGCGGCGCTCCAGCAGCGTCGCCGTCGCCCGCATCTCGGCGGGGACGGGCGAGCAGCTACGACATCGCGGTGACATTTGCGCCCTTCTCGGCCGGCTCGAGCGCCTGCTCCAACACCTCGCCGACGCTCATCACCGGGTGGAAGCTCATCTGCTCGCGCACCTCCTCCGGCACCTCGTCGAGGTCGCCGCGGTTGCGCTCGGGCAGGATCACCTCGGTCAGCCCAGCCGCGTGGGCCGCCAACACCTTCTGCTTCAGCCCGCCGATCGGCAGCACCCGGCCCTGCAGGGTGACCTCGCCGGTCATCCCGACCGTGTGCTTGACCGGCCGCCCGGAGAGCAGCGAGACCAGCGCCGTGGTCATCGCCGTGCCGGCGCTGGGGCCGTCCTTGGGAATCGCCCCGGCGGGCACGTGCAGGTGGAACTCGCGCTGGAAGGCCGCCGGGTCGATGCCCAGCTCCTCGGCGTGCGAGCGGGCGTATGAGAGCGCGATCCGCGCCGACTCCTTCATCACGTCGCCGAGCTGGCCGGTCAGGACCAGGCCCTTGTCGCCCTCCATCGCGGTCGCCTCGATGAAGAGGACGTCGCCGCCGGTGCCGGTGACGGCGAGGCCGGTGGAGACACCCGGGATCGCGGTCCGTTCGACTGACTCCTGGAAGAAGCGCTGGCGGCCGAGCGCATCGTGCAGCGCCTCGGCGTCGAGCACGATCGGCAGCTCGGCATCGCCGCCGGCGACCTTGGTCGCCGCCCCGCGCAGCAGCTTGCCCAGTTCCCGCTCGAGCTGGCGCACGCCGGCCTCGCGGGTGTACTCGGTGATCACGCTGCGCAGGACCTCGTCGCCGACCTCGACCTCCTCGGCCTCCAGCCCGTTGCGCTTCAGCTGGCGCGGCAGCAGGTAGCCACGGGCGATCGCCAGCTTCTCGGCGGTCGTGTAGCCGTCAAAGGCGATGAGCTCCATGCGGTCGAGCAGCGGCGCCGGGATCGTGTCGGTCATGTTCGCCGTGGCGATGAAGACGACCTCGGAGAGGTCTACCTCGACGTCCAGGTAGTGATCGCGGAACGAGTGGTTCTGCGCCGGGTCCAGCACCTCGAGCAGGGCCGCCGAGGGGTCCCCACGCCAGTCGGCGCCAACCTTGTCGACCTCGTCGAGCAGGATCACCGGGTTCATCGTCTCGGCGTCGCGCAGGGCGCGGACGATGCGGCCCGGCAGGGCCCCTATATATGTGCGGCGGTGGCCGCGGATCTCGGCCTCGTCGTGCAGCCCGCCGAGACTGATGCGGACGAACTCGCGCCCCAGGGCACGGGCGATCGACTCGCCGATCGAGGTCTTGCCCGTGCCGGGCGGCCCGACCAGGGTCAGGATCGCGCCGTTGGCGCGACTGTCCTCGTCGACTCCGCGCTCCTGGCGCAGCTTGCGCACGGCGATGAACTCGGTGATCCGCTTCTTCACGTCATCGAGGCCGGCGTGGTCGGCGTCGAGCACCTCGCGCGTGTGCACTGGGTCGAGCCGCTCCTCGGAGCGCTTCGCCCACGGCACCGCGATCAGCCAGTCGAGGTAGCTGCGGATCATCGAGGACTCGGGCGACTGCTCGCCCTGGCGCTCGAGCCGGCGCAGCTCCTTCTCGGCCTGCTCGGCGACCGCCTCCGGCATCCCGGCCTCGGCGATCTTGCGCTCGTACTCCTCGATCAGGCTGCCCTCGTCCTCGCCCAGCTCTTTGCGGATCGAGTCCATCTGTTTGCGCAGGAAGTAGTCGCGCTGCTGCTTCTGGGCGCCGGACTCGACGTCCTCGCGGATGCGGCTGCGCACCTGCAGCTCGGCCAGCCGCTCGCGTTGCAGCTCGACCGCAACGCCTAGGCGGGCGCTGACGTCAATCGTCTCCAACAGGCGCAGCTTGCCCTCGTTCGAGACGTCGGGGCTGAGCCCGGTCGTGTCGGCCAGCGCACCGGGCTCCTCGACCGAGCGCAGGAAAGCGGCGATGCGATCGTCGGCACCGCGCAGCTCGAGGATCTCTTCGACCACGGCGCGGTATTCGCGCGCCAGCTCCTGAGTGTGCTCGTCCTCGGGGTGGCCGTCGTGGACCTCCTGCACGTCGATGCGCAGGCCCTCCCCCTCGCCGTCCTCGCCGGGCACGGCGGCGCCAGCCAGGCCGCGGTGGAGGCCGACCACGGTCGCAGCAGGAGCGCCACCGCGCGAGCGGCCGCGCTCGATTACCTCGGCAACGACGCCAACGCGCCCGTACTCACCGTCGCTGCGGGGCAGCAGGAAGACCTGCTCCTCCTCGCCGGTGTCGATCGGCAGGGTCGCGGAAACGCCGGGGAAAACGATTGCATCATCAAGCGGAATCAGGAAATAGGCCATGTCTAAGTCCAATTTCTGTAGTTAGTCTTGCTTCAGGATAGCGAACGCTCGATGCCGACCTGTTCGGCGGGCTTGTCCTCGCGCAAGCCCTTGAAGGAGCCGTGGCGCACCATCCCCTCGGCGGTCAACTCGCGAAACTCGATCTCGGCGACCAGTTGTGGCTCGACGAAGTTCGCCTGGCGTGGGCCACGGCGGTTGGCGAAGGGGCTCGTCTCGCGCGCCAGCGGCGCCAATCGCTCGACCAGCTCGTCGAGCTCGCGATCGGAGAAGCCGGTGCCGACCTTGCCCGCGTAGCGCAGCTCGCCGTCGTCGAAGTAGCCGAGCAGGATCGAGCCGAGCCGGTCGCGCCGCCGCCCCTCTCCCGGCAACCAACCCCCGATCACGAACTCCTGGCGGCCGACGTTCTTCACCTTGAGCCAGGCGCCGCCGCGCTTGCCGGGCGCGTAGCCGCTGTCGAGGCGCTTGAGCACGATCCCCTCCAGCCCCTGCTCGGCGCTTGCCGCCAGCAGCTCCTCGGCGTGCTCGGTGGAGTAGGAGGGCGTCTGCCAGCTCGGGCCCGAGAGGTCGAGTTTCTCGAGCAGCTCACGGCGGCGACGATAGGGCTGCTCCAGCAGGTCCCGTCCGTCGAGGTAGAGCAAATCGAAGATCACGTAGGTGACCGGGTGCGATTTCATTCGCCGCCGCACCACGCTCTCGTCGGTCTGGTGGATGCGCTGCTGCAGGCGCTCGAAGCTCGGCAGGCCGTTCTCGTCGAAAGCGACCAGCTCACCGTCGAGCACCGCGTCGACCGCGCCGAGCTGGCGCGTCAGCCGCCGCACCTCGGGGTATTGGGCGGTGACGTCCCTGAGGTTGCGACTCTGCAGCTGCAGCCTGCCGGGCCGGCAGTAGGCGACCGCCCGCACGCCGTCCCACTTCACCTCGGCCGCCCAGCCCTCGTCGCTCGCCGGCAGCTTCGCCAGCTTGGCCAGCATCGGCACCACCGACTCGGGAAAGGGGTCGCGCTGCTCGGCAGGCGGGTCGATGCGGTGGATCATCCAGTCCTTCGCGTCCTTCCCCGCCCGGAACAGCGCGTAGCGGCCGCTCAATCGCTCGCCGGAGAAGCTGAAGACGACTTTCCCCTCCTCCCACTTCTCGACCTCGTAGGTGCCGCGGTCCCAGATCCGCATCGTCCCGCCCCCGTACTCACCAGCCGGGATCTCGCCCTCGAACTCGAGGTACTCGAGCGGGTGGTCCTCGGTGTGCACGGCCTTGCGGTTCTCGGCCGGATCGAGCGGGATGCCGTTGGGCACCGCCCAGGAGGCCGCCACCCCGTCGTGCTCGAGGCGCAGGTCCCAGTGCAGGCGACGAGCGCTGTGCTCCTGCACGACGAAGCGCGGCGCCCCGCGCTTTCCTAGCTTCCCCTTCGCCTTCGGCTCGGGTGTCGAGTCGAAATCACGCTTGCGCTCGTACTCGCCGAGCTTGCCGCCATTTTCTTTTCGGCGGCTCACTACTCCTCGCTGAGCGCGGCGACCAAGGCACTGAGCAGCAGTGATCCGCCGGCCACGGCCGCGGTTGCCGGCGCGCTGTTCGCTGGCAGGCCGTTGCGCGAGAGCGTGGTCGCGCCAATGTCGGCGAGGTCGCCGGCGATGCTGGCAACGAGGAAGGGACGAATCGGCGCCCCGCGCAGGAATGTGGCCAGCGCGACTCCGTGCAAAGCGACCTCGCGGGCGCCGAGCCCGCGCAGCGGCACCACGGCCGCCGGCCGCCGCGCATCCGCTCCAAGCCAGCGGTTCGCCGCGACCTTGTCCGGTGAGACGAGCAAGGCCGCGCCATAGGCGATGCGGGAAGTAAGCACCGCGATGGTCATGACGCTGACCGTGGGGCTTTTCCGAGGCACGAATCGAATCTACCTGCCACCGACCCCAGCTAAACGTCGTGTGATCTAAGGCGCCAGCTGCTTCTTCAAGACGATCCGCTTTGAGAGCTTGGCGCCGGTACCGGTTGACGGCTTGAAGGCAAGCTTGATTCGCAGTGTCGCCTTGCCCTCCTGTGAGAGAAGCTGCTTCTTCTTGCCCTTGACCTTGAGCAATAGCTTCATGGTCGCGGCCTTACCGGCGCTCTTTTGCCGATGAGTGACCCCCTTACCTCCAAGCGTCAGACGACCCGGACCAGAAACCGAGACAAAGAGAAGGGCGGTTCCCTTGCGCGTGTTGAGCTTGACTTTCTTCACGTGAGCTTTGGCGACGATCACTTTGAATGCGGCGCTAGCCTGCGAGCTTGCTCCCGATGCGTTGGTCGCCGCGACCTGACAGGCGTAGCTGCCGGCCTTGGTCGGCGTGAAAGTGGCCGCTACGGCTCCGGCCACTGGCTGCCCCCCCTTGCTCCACTGATACGCGTAAGCGGTGGGTCCGCGGAAAAGGAACGCTTCCGGCAGGTCGGCGGCCCAGCTTCCTTGCGAGCAGGTCAGGATCGACCCCGTATTCGAGCCACCGCTGATGGCTGGGGCGCCGGTGCCGATCGGGTCCTCGAGCACGATCGGGAAGGCGGGGCCGTCGACGGTGGCTCCGGTGGTGACGATGTTGCCGCCACCACTGCCGTTCAAGTTTGCGTAGGAGAGGGCTTCGCCGAAGTAGCTTGCCCAGTAGACCCGGCCCGCCGTCGGGTCGATCGCCAGCCCGTTCGGGTAGCCGAGCGTCGCCCCGGTGGTGTTGACCGTGCCTCCGCCGCCGCCGGCGAGGTTGGCGAAAGCAATCGAGTCTGGTTCGGTATTCGCCCAGTAGATCTTTCCGGCGACCGGGTCGATCGCGACGCCAACCGGATCGTTCACCGCGGCACCTGTGGTGTCCAGATTGCCACCCCCGCTGCCATCTAGATTGGCGTAAGAGATCTTCGGGCCGTTGTTATTTGCCCAGTAGACGCGTCCTGTCGCGTGATCCACGACGACACCTTCCGGCCCTTCGACTTCGGCGCCGGTCGTGTTCAGGTTGCCGCCGCCAGCCCCGTCGAGGCTCGTGTAGGAGATTGAATCGCTCCCAGCGTTGGCCCAGTAGATCCGCCGGGTGACGGGATCGATCGAGAGACCATCGGGGAATGATGTTTCGGCGCCAGTCGTGTTGAGATCCCCGCCCGCTCCCCCCAGGAGACTTGCGAACGAGATCTTGTTCATTTCAGCATTTGCGACGTACAGCTTGGTTGCGCTGGGGTCGAAGGTGAGGCCATAGGGATTGACGAGCGGAGTCGCACCCGCTGTGGAGACAGTCCCTCCCCCACCTCCACCGAGATTGGCGTGAGAGATAGAGCCGCTGTTGTAGTTGACCCAGTAAATGCTGTTGGCGGCGTTGGCCACCGATGAACCGGCAAGTCCGAGCAGGAACGTCGCAATCAGCGTGGCGCCCAGCCTCGATCGTCTCGTCCAAGCTGCATTCATCTGCGCTCTCCTCTCACCAAGCGGCCATTGTCGCGGCGAGTGTAGTCAGGCCGACGGCGGCTGAGAGGCATCAAGGCCGCGCGGGTGCAGGTGGTCTTCCGCCATCCGCTTCAGCCCCACGCGGTCGATCTTGCCGGTCGGGTTGAGCGGCATCTGCTCGAGGAAGATGATCTCCTCGGGCGCCTTGTAGCCGACGCGCTCGCGGCAGAAGACGATCAGGTCGGCGCTGGAGGGGCGCTCGCCGCCCTCGCGCAGGGTGACGTAGGCGCGCACGTTCTCGCCGTGGACGGTGTCGTGGATGCCGACGACGCCGGCCAGGTCGATCGCCGGGTGCTCTCCCAGCACCGCCTCGACCTCGAGCGGGCTGATGTTGGAGCCGTCGTGGACGATCACCTGCTTCTTGCGCCCGAAAAACCAGAGATACCCATCCTCGTCGGCGCGGGCGAGGTCGCCGGAGTCGAGCCACTCGTCAAGGACGACCTCGGCGGTCGCCTCCGGCGCCTGCCAGTAGCCCGACATGCGGCTGCGGGTGCGAATCCAGATCCGGCCGACCTCCCCGCCCTCGATCGGATCGCCGTGCTCGTTGCGCAGGGCGACGCTGTAGCCGCCGATCGGCGGCCCGATCGAGCCCTGCTTGATCGCGCCCGAGGGCGGGTTGAGCGTCGCCAGGCCGACCTCGGTCATGCCGTAGCCCTCGACGATCGGGAAGCCCGCCGCGGCGGCGAACTCGCTGAGCAGCTCGGTCGAGACCTTGTCCGAGCCCGCGCGGCAGATGCGCAGGCAGGCGAAATCACCCGGCCTCAGGTCGTGATCGCGGACCAAGGCGAGCAGCGCCGCCGGGATCATCGCCATCACCGTCGGCTGATGGTCACGCAGCAACGGCAGCAGCTCATGGGCGTCGGTAGTGCGGGCGACGACGACACGGCCGCCGACCGAGAGCATGCTCAGCGCCCAGAGAAAGGAGCCGACGTGGGACATCGAGGAGCCGGGCAGAAAGGCGTCGGCCTCGTCGAGCTCGAAGGCGGTGGCGGCGCTGGCGATCATCCAGCGCAGCGACTCGCGCGTGTGGGTGACGCCCTTGGCCGGGCCGGTGCTGCCCGAGGTGAAGAAGATCGCCGCCGGCTCGCTCGGGTTAGGAGGCGCCTCGTCGGGCAGCGGATCGTGCTCGAGCAGGGCGGCGAAGCTGTGGGACCACTCGCCCACCTCCTCGCTCCCACCACCGTCGCTATAGGAGGTCGTCCCCAGCTCGAGTTCACCGGCGAGCCGGCTCGCCCCGACGTCCTCGACCCGCTCGACGTGCGCCAGCAGCGCCCTGGCGCCGCTGACCTCGAGCGCGTGGTCGATCTCGCGGAAGGTGTAGCGGTAGTTGAGCGGCGTGGCGATCAAACCGGCGCGGAAGCAAGCCAGGTAGTGGACAACGAGATCGATCCGGTTCGGCATCAGCGAGGCCAGCCGGTCCCCCACCTCCAGCCCCATCCCGCGGTAGCCGCCGGCCAGCCGCACGCTCTCCCGGTCGAGCTCGCGCCAGGTCAGCGCGCGCTCGGCCGAGACCAGCGCCACCTCCTCCGGCCGCGCTTCCAGCCCCGCCCGCAGCAGCTCGTTCAGCGGTGGAGCCGGCCGCTCCAGCGTGCTCCCGTCGATCTGCATCGGCGGGATCGTACGGAAGCGCCGCTCGCGACAGGCCGATACTGGCCGGAATCGCAATTGTTGACGCTTTTGATAGAGAATAGGGATGGTCAATGAGTGGGACCTGATCTGGCGCCTGGGCCTAGCCCTTGCCCTCTCCTCGGCAATCGGCCTGGAGCGGGAGCTGGCGCAGAAGAGCGCCGGCCTGCGCACCTACACCCTCGTCGGCGTTGGCTCGGCGCTCTTCATGCTGATCAGCAAGTACGGCTTCTTCGACGTGCTGGAGCCGAAAACGGTCGTCCTCGACCCCTCCCGGGTGGCCGCCCAGATCGTCTCCGGCATCGGCTTCATCGGCGCCGGCCTGATCTTCGTCCGCCGCGACTCGGTGCGCGGCCTGACCACCGCCGCCGGCGTCTGGCTGACCGCCGCGGTCGGCGCCGCATGCGGCGCCTCGCTCCCGGTCCTCGCGATCGCGACCACGGTCGCCTACTTCGCGGTCGTCTTCGGCCTCGCCCCACTGGCGAGGCGACTGCCGGCCTCGCCCTACGCGCCTTCGGCCCTGCGCCTCGTCTACGAGGACGGACGGGGAATCCTGCGCCGCGTCCTCGCCGCCTGCACCTCGCGCGATTTCAAGGTCGCCGACGTCAACGTCGACCGCGCCGAGGGCGGGCCGGGCGGGCACCCCGGCGCGGTTGCCGTCGCGCTCGAGGTCCACGGCGGCGGCTCGGTGGCCGCGCTTGCCGCCGAGCTGGGTGAGATCGGCGGCGTCCTCAGCGTCGCCGCCGGCGACGTCAACGAGATGTTCGACTGAGCCGGGATGCTGGCCGACGCCGCCCTCGGCGCGGGCATCGCCTTCTGCATCGCTGTGCTCACCACGCCGGTCGGCGTCTCCGGCGCGGTCTTCCTGGTCCCGGTCCAGATCAGCGTCCTGCACACGCCAAGTCCGGCGGTCACGCCAACCAACCTTCTCTACAACCTGATTGCGATTCCCGGCGCCCTGCTCCAGTTCCACCGCGAGCAGCGCCTGGCCTCGCCGCTGACCCGCCTGCTGGTCCTCGGCACCCTGCCGGGAGTCGTCGTCGGAGCGGTGATCCGGGTCAAGCTCCTCGACCAGGCCGACTCGTTCCTGCTCGTCGTCGCCGCCGTCCTGGTCCCACTGGGGGCGTGGCTCGCCTTCGCCAGCCCGCCGCGTGCCGCCGGACCACCCGATCGCGATCGCCGTCGCCAGATCACCCTGCTGGCCCTGGGAGTCGGGACCGTCGGTGGCATCTACGGAATCGGCGGCGGCTCGATCCTCGGGCCGATCCTGGTCGGCCTCGGCTTCTCGGTGTTCGAGGTCGCGCCGGCAGCGCTGGCGGCAACCTTCCTTACCTCGATCGTAGGGGTGCTGACGTTCTCGCTGCTCAGCGTCGGCGGCAACGGTGACCTGGCTCCGGACTGGGCGCTCGGCATCGGCATGGGCGTCGGGGGACTCGCTGGCGCCTACCTCGGCGCTCGGCTGCAGTCACGGCTACCCGAGCAGCTCCTGCGGCGCGGGCTCGGCCTTCTGGCCCTGGCGCTCGGGCTGCGCTACGCAGTCCTTGGCCTCACCTGAGCAGGCGCCATCGCCTTAGGCTGACACCGTGGACGAGACTCCCCAGGAGCCACTGCCAAAGCGGATCGCCGCCAAGGCGCGCCGGCTCAACCGGCACCCGAAGCTGGTCGCCTCGGCGCGGCAGGCGCGGGAGCAGACGCTGGGCGATGACGAGTTCGTCGAGATGCTCTCCACCTCCCGTGGTCGCCCCGCCGACCTGGCGGCCCGACAGTTGGTCGCCTCCCGCGCCGCCGAGCCGGGCGTCCTCGGCGAGCTCAGCCTGACCGCCCTGCAGGCCTGGCAGCGGCTGTCGGAGCGCCAGGACCGCGGCCGCGGCAAGGTTGACGTGGCGATCCTCTTCACCGACCTGGTCGGCTTCTCAAGCTGGGCCCTGGA
This sequence comes from uncultured Solirubrobacterales bacterium, assembly GCA_963732225.1. Taxonomy (GTDB): domain Bacteria; phylum Actinomycetota; class Thermoleophilia; order Solirubrobacterales; family 70-9; genus VRUE01. The sequence goes on along the minus strand of CAVSYR010000002.1, from coordinate 1,100,754 downwards.
GGCCGGAGACCGGCAGGCGGTGCGGTTGCTGCGCGACTTCAGCAAAGCGGTCGAGCCGCCGATCCTCGAGCGCCGCGGCGAGGTCGTGAAGCGGCTCGGCGACGGCCTGATGGGAGCTTTCTGGGACGGTGGCAACGCGGTCGAGGCCGCCTTCACCGCCCATGAGCGGACGGCGCTGATCGAAGTCGAGGGGTACCGGCCGCAGTTGCGCACCGGCATCCACATCGGCCGGCCGCGCAAGCTCGGCGGCGACTACTTCGGCGTCGACGTCAACGTCGCCGCCCGCCTCGCCGAGGCAGCCAAGCCCGGCGAGATCCTCATCTCCGACTCAACCCTCGCGGCGATCGACCCGACCACGGTCAGCGCCAAGAACCGCCGCTTCCGCGCCAAGGGCGCGCCCGCGGACCTCGCGGCCCACGTGATCAAGCGCGCCTAGATACGCCCCACCGGCTCAGCCGGCCAGTGACAGCTGCTCTGCTTCGACCCGCTCACCGGCGCCCTCCAGCTCGAGCAAAAAGCGCTTACGCTCCAAACCACCGGCGTAGCCGGTGAGCTTGCCGTCCTTGCCGACCACCCGGTGACAGGGGACCACGATCGAGAGCGGGTTGCGGCCGACGGCGGCGCCGACCTCACGCGCCAGTGCCGGGTCGCCCAGCTCCTGCGCCATCTCGCCGTAGGTGGTGGTCTGCCCGTAGGGAATGCGGTCGATCAGCTTCCAGACCCGCCGCCGGAACTCCTCCCCGGCGACCATCGTCGCCAACTCGAACTCGGTCCGCTCGCCGGCGAAGTACTCGTTCAGTTGCTGCCGCACCTCCTCAAAGCCGCCCTCCACACGTACCCCGAACACCTCAGCAGCCGGCATGTGCCAGTGGCCCGGGAAGTAGATGCCGCTGAGCACGTCATCGCGGGCAACAAGCGTCAGCTCCCCAATCGGCGAGTCGATCGTGGTGTGGGTTGCGGTCATTCCGTGGCTCCTCTTCGGATACTTATCTTCCACCCATATAAACGAGCGGATCGGCGCGAACGTGAGATCAGGGTTAGGCTCGCCAAATGCGCATACCGATTGTCGGTCTCACCGTGACCCTTGGCATTGCACTTAGCGTCTCTTGCCCTTGGAGCACGCCCGCATTGGCCAATACCCACGCCTGCCCGGATGTGATGTTCATCGGGGCCCGCGGCTCTGGCGAACCAGCCGAAATCACCCAGAATCACAAGCGGGTTCCCTACGAGCGTGGCATGGGAGCCCCTGTCAACTACATGGCCGGCGGGCTCGGCGCGCTGGTCGACGCCTACGGCGAAGAAATGCGAAGCCTGCCGGTCATCTACAGCGCCGACTCGGTCTCCGAGCTGGTGCCGAGCAAGGCAGAACTAGCGGCAATGGCCTCGGCCGGCGGGCTCGGGCTCGGCAACCCGGCGGCGGGTGTCGCCGGGTTGAGCGGAGCCGCGGCGCTTTATTACGCGCGGCACGCCAAACCGTACCTCGCCAGCATCAAGCTGGGCGTTTCGCAAACCATCGTGGAGCTAGAAACAGAGCTGACCGCATGTCCGGAAATCGAATTCGTACTGGCGGGTTACTCGCAAGGTGCGATGGCCATCCACCAGGCGGAGCTGCGCCTGGAGCAGGACGGTCACGAAGATGTCCTCGACGCGATCGGCGGAACTCTGCTCTTGGGTGACGGAGATCGCGCGCCCAATTCGGCCGCCAAATCGTTCGGTGGAGCCCCGAGGAGCGGAGAGGGAATCCAGGTTAGCCTGCACGGAATCAAACCTCGCGATGTGGTCGAACCGGAAACGACAGCCGAGATTTGCGTCGCGAACGACCTGGTCTGCGACTTCAAGCTGCGCACCGATGTCGGGGCGCTCGCTTTCTACGAGAATGGGTCTCACCTCCACTCGGCCTACAAGGTGCCACCGCAGCGAAACTACCTCGATAGCGCCGTCAGCTGGCTCGCACGGGAAATGGGCCTGACCGCTGATGCCCGCCCTCGGGACCTTGCCGGCTCGGCGGTTCCAGCCACCGCGTCCGCTCTGAAGAAGTGCTCAGGGCCGCTTGGCTATTCACCGAAGAACGGCGGCTACGGATTGATCATCGAAGATATGCGGGTTCAGCGAATCAACTGCAAGCGCGCCGCGGAAATCGGCGGCGAGTTCTACGCAGGCGATCCGATGCCCCACGGCTGGCACTGTCAGTATCCAAATGGCGCCTCCGCGACCCACTGTCGCTACCGACACACCCACCGTCGCTTCAGCTTTATCTTCGGCGGTGACGCCGGTCGGGCCAAGTGAGTCATTCGCAGGGAACTGACCCGGGTCCAGATTCACCTGCCACCCCCAGCACTCGCGGCTTATAGGCCGGATCACTCGGGCTCTGGTCCATCGTGACCGTCGTCCTAAGAAGTGAAATAGCTGGCTTCCTTTCTGCCCTTGACGCAAGCACCAGCCGTGCGCCAGAGGTACAGCGCCAACCGGGAAAACGCTTCAAACGAACGTAGCCGTTGTATTCATCCGGACCGACCAGTTCCTTCTCGCTTTCTGGCGCCAGCCAGTACTCCTTCTGAACCCTCCTAGCCTTTCGGCACGAGACATGACGAGCAAGAACGTGGATGCGATATCGGGCCTGAAACGACCCGCAATGTCGGTACCGCGGCATTGATCTGTTCTCCACTGAAGGCTTGACTACCGTCGGATCCCAAATCAACTCGAATCCTCGATCGGGAAAGCGAGAGGTGGCAATTCGCTCGAAGTCGTGGTTGCGAGCACAGGCAGCCACAGAGCCCTGGTGCACGGTCACTTCGCCCGGTGCCGCGTGGCAGTTCCAGCCAGAAGCAAGGTGAATGAAGCAACCAGAACCGACGCATGCCGAGGTTGGCTGGTGGAAGTAGCTCCGCACTACCTTCTTTGCCGCTCGGCATCGCACAGGACCGCGAACCCGAAAGTAGAGCTTGACCAGCCCGATCTTCGTCTGCACCCTGCGATGACCGCAATCTCTGGCCGCAGCAGCCTGGGCAGGAGAAAGGCAGCAGATAAGAACCACGCCCAGCACTGCGACGGCAGAGACAAATACCAGTGTGTGTCTCGATCTCGGCCGATCCATCAGCCCACCCTACGAGAAGACAACACCTCCAGCCAACTTTTTCAGATATGTCCTAGGCTCGCGTGAATGCTCGCGCTTGGCAAGCGACATACCCCGCATCCTGGCTCTCTCGCTACCGTCCTCATCGTCGCTTTGGCGATCTTGGCTCCGATCGGGTCCGCATCTGCAGGCCAGCTCCGAGAGCGCCCTCGTCACTCCTGTGGTCACGTTGGGTCAAGCGTCGGTGGCGGCTATGGAGATATCCACGCCTACGGTCTCAGCTGCTCAGCGGCGCGGCGAGTGATCAGATCAAGTATGCGCGGCGAATCTCACGGCTGGACGTTCATTCCCGGCCATGGTCGCGATGAATATCGCAAGGGCCACAAGCGGATTACTGGAGTGCCCCTCGGGGACTAGAGCCGGCGTCGAGGACAGCGGATCACACCGGACTTTGGGCGAGGTCGGATCTTTCGACACCACCGTAGTCCGGGGGTGTGTCCTTACCGGTCTTGGCCAGGTAGTAGACGAAGGCGGCGATCGTGGCGGCGAGGACGAGGCTGACCGGGCCGGTGCCGAGGGCGAGGCCGCCGCGGGCGGAGGAGACCGCGAGCCAATCGGCGACCGAGGCGCCGACCGGGCGGGTGACGACGTAGGCGAACCAGAAGGCGAGGATCGAGTTCATGCCGAAGCGGAAGTAGCCGATCGCCGGGATCGCGATGATTCCCAGGAAGAGCAGGATCGAGCCGAAGTAGCCGAGGCCGAAGGTGACCGCGGTGAGGTCGCCGGCGGCGGTGCCGAGGGCGAAGGTGGCGAGCACCGCCGCCCAGTAGAAGAGCTCGCGGCGCGGGGTGGTGATGCTGTGGATCGAGAGCGTGCCCTCGCTGACGAACCAGACCCGGAAGACCGCGGCGAGGACGATCGCGTAGAAGACGGTCGAGACGATGTAGGGGACGCCGAGGCCGACGTGGAGGACATCGGCGGCCATCGTGCCGAAGACGCCGACCATCGCCACCGCCAGCCAGTAGGCCCAGGGCACGTAGCGGTCCTTGCTGAACTGGATGTAGAGGGCGATGCAGAAGGCGATGCCGCCGAGGACGACGGCGATCTCGGGGACGAGGCTGTGGACGAGGAAGTCCGAGGTCGACTCCCCCATCGCCGTGGTCAGCGCCTTGACGATCCAAAAGAAGGCGGTGACTTCTGGCACCTTCGAGAAGTGGTGCTGATTGCGTCCCAATTTGTCGAACAGCGCCCTCATGACTTGCCGGTGAGACTGAGAGCCGAAGCGGAACGAGCATTACGCAGGCGGGGCACGCCAAAGCGATCCTCGACCGTGGCGAGCAGCGAGTACTGCGAGTAGGGCCGGTGCAGGCGCGTACCCGCGCGCACGCCGGGGCCGAGCAGAATCGTGGCGATGCGCCCGCCCGAGGCGTTGCCGCAACAGCTCGCGTTGCTCGTCCCCTCGTCGAAGGTGATCACGAGCAGCCCGGCCGGCCCGAGCTGTGCGAGCAGCGGTGGGACAACCCGGCGCAGATAGCTGTCGGCCGAGCCGAACCCGCAGCTGTGGGCGTCCTCGCAAAGGTTGGGGCTGATCCAGGCGAAGGCCGGCAGCTGGCGATGCTCGAGATCGGTGCGCAGCTGGGTTTCGGGAACGTCGCGGGCGCAGAGCGAGGGATTGGTGGCGACCGAGGGGTAATACATGAACGGGTTGTGCCTTTTCGCGTACTCACCCGCTTCGGCGCCACTGAAGCAGGGGCTCGGCATCGCCCCCATATAGGCGCGCCAATCAACACCCGCACCCGAGAGCTGCGTGGCTAGGTTCGACCCCGAGGCGTGGCAGTCGGTGCAGTCTGCGCTGATCCCAAAAGTAGAGCCTCCGGTCAGGGCGAGGTAGTTGGGAAGCGAGGGGTGGGTGATCGCGTAATCGTTGACGGCGAGCGCGCCCCGCGAGGCCAGGTGGCTCAAGTACGGAGCATCGGCGGCGCCGATCACTTCGCCGAACTCCCTGTTCTCGAGCACGATTACCGCGGTGTGCGATCCGGCCAGAGCCTCGGCGGCCTTTACCGGTGGGGTGCTCGACGAGCTGGAGGGAGAGGTGAAGGCGAAGACCACCGAGAGGATCAGGCCGGCGGCGATGCAGTAGATGCCGAACGGCGTCAGGCGGTTGGACTGGAAGAAGCGCAGCAAGAACTTGACCGCAAGATAGGTGGTCAGGGCGGCGGCGAGGGCACCGACGAGCGCCTGCCCGCGAACCCCGTCTCCGGCCGCGCCAAAGAGTTCGGGCAGCTTGAGGAACCCTGCGGCGGCGATGATCGGCGTCGCCAAGAGGAAGGCGAAACGGGCGGCGTCCTCGTTGGAGAGGCCGACGATCAGGCCGCCGCCCATGGTGACGCCGGAGCGCGAGATGCCCGGGATCAGCGCCGCGGCCTGGGCGGTTCCGATCGCCACCGCTTGGCGGAAGCTCATCTTTTCCGCGATCCGCGGGTCGGAGTCGCCCTCGCCGTCGCCGCGGGTCGGCTGGCGACGGCGCAGGCTCTCGAAGGCGAGCAGAAGGACGCCGTTGAGGGTGAGGAAGAGCGCCGCCGACTCCGGCGAGGCAAAGAGGCTTCGCAGCGAGTGCTCCAGCGCCAAGCCGAGGATGCCGGCCGGGACCGTGCCGACGACCAGCAGCCAGCCGAGCTTGGCGTCAGTGTCCCCGGGGGCGATGCCACGGCCGCGGATAGAACGCCAGAGGCCGGCGAAGATCCGCTTCCAGTCGTCGAGGAAGAAGAAAAAGAGGACGATCGCGGTCGCGCAGTGAGTGGCGACGAGGAAGGCGAGGAAGTAGTCGTCGTTCTGGTGGATGTTCCAGCCGAAGACACTGGGAACGATCACCCCGTGGCCGAGACTGGAGATCGGGAACGGCTCGGCGATGCCCTGGATCAGGCCGAGGACGATCGCCTGCAGGTAGGAGATCGGCTGCATCGCAGCATCATTTGCCCCCTTGCTTAAGCCGAGATGAGAGCGTTCTCATCTGGCGTTAATCAAGCGCCCCGATCCTCCGCGGCGTGCGGATCTTGATCGCAACCGATCACTTCCCGCCCTTCATCGGCGGCGCCCACCGTCAGGCCCAACTGCTCGCCCGCTCGATGGCGGAGCGCGGCCATGAGATTGTCGTCGTCACGCCCTGGCACGGGGGCCTGCCGACGGTCGAACAGGGCGAGGGATTCGAGATCCACCGGGTCCGCAACCTGCGCACCGCCATCCGCTTCCTGGTTCGCCCTGGCACGCAACGCCACCAGCCACCGTTCCCCGACCCGGTCAGCGTGCTCAGCCTGCGCCGGCTGATCGCCGACTTCGAGCCGGAGCTGATCCACGCCTATGGCTGGCTCGCCTTCTCGGTCGCCGTCGCGCTCGGCCGCCGCAAGGTCCCGCTGTTGGTCTCCGGCCGCGACTACGGCTACTTCTGCGCGACGCGAACGCTGCTGCAAAAGAACCAGCCCTGCAGCGGGCCAGGGCCACTCAAGTGCCTCGCCTGCGCCGGTGACTACTACGGCGTGCCGAAGGGCTGGGTCGCCGCGATCGGGGTGAGGCTCTCCAAGCCGCTGCTGGTGCGCAAGATGACCGGGCTGCACAGCGTCAGCACCTACGTCCACGACGTCACCGTCGACAACCTCTACCGGCCCGGCGAGGACAGAAACCTCTTCGAGGTGACAATCCCCAGCTTCCAGGCCGAGCTGCCGTCGCAACCGGGCAGCGAGGAGCCCGACATCGATGCCTGGATGGCGCGGCTCCCCGAGCAGCCGTTCATCCTCTACGTCGGCGCTTTCCGCAAAGTCAAGGGCCTGCAGACGCTCTTCGACGCCTACGGGCGCCTCGCCGCACCCCCACCGCTGGTCTTGATGGGGACCTTCGAGCGCGACTCTCCGCCGGACTTCCCGCCCGGCGCGACCGTCCTCACCGACGTTCCCAACAAGGTCGTGATGGCCGCCTGGGAGCGGGCGATGTTCGGGGTCCTGCCCTCGCTCTGGCCCGAGCCCCTCGGCGCCACGGTCTCCGAGGGGATGAGCCGCGGGCGGCCGGTGATCGGCACCCGGCCCGGTGGCCACACCGACATGCTGACCACGGAGAGCGGAATCCTCGTGCCCCAGGGCGACGTCACCGCCCTGACCACGGCGATGCACGAACTGATCATCGACCCCGAGCGTCGGGAGCGCATGGGGCGGGCAGCCGCGGAGCGGGCAAAGACCTTTGCCGCCGCAGCGGTCCTGCCGCGCTTCGAGCAGGCCTACCGCGAGGCGATTGAGTCGGGGCGGGCCCGCCCGGCCGCGTCCTGATCGAGAGCCGGAACCGGCCTCAGCGGCAGGGTCAGCCAAACGTCGGCCCCGCCCCCGCTCCTGTTCGCCGCCCGCGCCTCACCGCCGTGGGCATGGGCGACGGTCTGGACGATCGCCAGGCCGAGCCCGCTGCCGCCGTCGCGATTGCTCGAGGAAGCGCGGCTGAAGCGCTCGAAGGCACGCCCGAGGAAGTCCGCCGGGAATCCCTCGCCCCGGTCGAGCACGTGGATCTCGGCCGAGCGCTCTGCAGCACTGGCGGTCAGCTCGATCGTGCCGGCCCCGTAGCGCAGGGCGTTGTCGACCATGCTGCCCACCGCCTGATCGAGACGCAGCCGGTCCGCCCCGAGCAGCAGCGACGGGGGCGCCGCGATCTCGATCCTGCGTCCCGCCTCTTCGGCCCGCCGCGAGAAGCGACGGCCGACGCCCTCGAGGGTTTCGCGAACATCGAGGCGGGCAAGGCGCAGGGGGAGCTCGCCGCGCACCGTCTGCGCGATCGTCAGCAGGTCCTCGGAGAGCTGGGTGAGGCGATCGGTCTCCTCCGCTGCCGAGGCCAGCGCGGCGCGCAGCTCCTCCGGCGAGCGGCCTTCAGCCAGGGCCAGCTCCAGCTCGGTGCGCAGGATCGCCAGCGGGGTGCGCAGCTCGTGACTGGCGTCGGCGACGAAGGCGCGCTCGTGCTCGAGCGCCTCGGCCAAGCGCTCGAGCATCTCGTTCAAGGTGGTGCCAAGGCGAGCGATCTCGTCGCCGCTCGGCGGCACGGACAGCTGCTGATCTGGCTGCGCCGCCGAGATCTCCGCCGCCTGTGAGCGCATCGCCTCGACCGGGCGCAGAGCCGCCGCGGCCACCCAATAGGCGGCGACCGAGGCGAGCAGCAGAGCGACCGGACCGCCGATGAAGAGCAGCTGCACGAGATCCTTGAGCGACTCGTCGCGCGGCTCGGTCGAGGTGCCGACCACGACCACCCGCTCTGCCCCGCCTCGCTCCCTGACCGGGACCGCGAGCAGGCGCGAATCCTCCGCCAGTCCCGGCTGGGGGCCGCGGTCGAGCGTGATTGGGCGGTGCAGTGCCCGGCGCAGCTCGCTGCGATCGAGCAGGGCGCTGCCGCCGACAGAGGGCGAGGAGTCGGCGACCCGCCCAGAGGCGCCAAGCACCTGGGCAAAGTTCTCCTCGCGGCCGACCAGGCTGCCGCGGCTCCCCCGCGGCCCGGTGCCCGCCTGCTTGACGAGCGAGGCAAGATCGCCGGCTCGCGAGCGCAGCCCCGAATCGATCGTCGCGTCCAGCTCGGAGGAGAAGCGCAGGTAGATGAAGACGCCGGTGGCGCCGAGGACCAGCGCCATCACCGCGGCGAAGACGAGCGTTACGCGGAGGCGGATCGAGAGGTGACTCAGCGACCGCCGTCCTTTCGCAATCGGTAGCCGGCACCGCGCACGGTCTCCAGCGATTTGAGCTCGAAGGGCAAGTCGATCTTGCGGCGCAGGTAGCGGATGTAGACCTCGATCACGTTGGAGCGGTGCTCGAAGTCGTACTCCCAAGCCTGGTCGAGCAGCTGCGAACGGGTGAGCACGTGGCCGGGCCGGCGCATGAAGGCCTCGAGCAGGACGAACTCCTTGGAGGAGAGCTCGATCTCGGTTTCTCCCCGCCAGACCTGGTGGGTGGCCGGGTCGAGCCGCAGGTCGCCGACCTCGACGATCGCCGGCCGCTCGTTCTGGCCACGCCGAACCAAGGCGCGGAGCCGGGCCAGCAGCTCGGCGAAGGAGAAGGGCTTGGTCAGGTAGTCATCGGCGCCGCCGTCGAGCCCGGCAACGCGGTCCTCGAGCGCGCCGCGGGCGGTCAGCATCAGCACCGGCGACCAGATCCCCTCCTGGCGCATTCGCCGGCAGGTCTCGAAGCCGTCGATGCCGGGCAGGATCACGTCGAGGACGATCGCGTCGTAGCCGCAGGCGCGGGCCATGCCGACAGCTTCCTCTCCGGCGCCGGCGACGTCGACGGTCAAACCCTGCTCGCTGAGACCGCGCCGGATCAGCGCCGCCATCTTCACCTCGTCCTCGACGACCAAGACGTTCATCCCTCCAACCATCCCAGAGAAGATGAATGCCAGATGAGAACAGGGCTTTCTCATCGGACAAGCCGCGGCCGACCTGCGAAGATCTGATCCATTAGGGTCACCGAATTAGGGTTACCTAATTCAATGTCCCGAACCTAAGGAGGCTTCGTGAGTTCTCGGATCACCCGGCGCGTCTTCGCCGCCTTTTGCCTGAGTGCCATCGCAGTCGTGCCGATCGCCGGTTGCGGCAGCTCGTCGGATTCGAGCGACTCGCTGACCCTCTACAGCGCCCAGCACGAACCGATGACCGAAGCGTTCGCCAAGGGCTTCGAAGAAGAGAACGGCGCCAAGGTCCAGATTCGCTACGGCGAGGACGAGGGACTGGCCAGCCAAATCGAGCAGGAGGGCGACGCCTCTCCCGCCGACGTCGTCCTGACCGAGAACACACCGCCACTGGAATCGCTGACCGAGAAGGGCCTGCTCTCCAAGGTCGATCCCTCGACCCTGGAAGAAGTCCCCTCGCAGTACAGCTCGCCGAGCGGGCACTGGGTCGGAGTCGCGGCGCGTGAGACGGTGATGGTCTACAACCCGAAGCTGATCGCCGCCAGCGAACTGCCCGAATCGATCCTCGACCTGGCCAAGCCCGAATGGAAGGGCAAGCTGGCAATCGCCCCCTCTGAGCCCGACTTCGTGCCGATCGTCAGCGCGATCGAAAAGCTCGACGGCGAAGCGGCCGCGAAGGAATGGCTCGAAGGCTTCGCCGCCAACGCCAAGCACTACAACGACAACGAGGGGATCATCGCCGCCGTCGACTCCGGCCAGATCGGCGCCGGGATCATCCACCACTACTACTGGTTCGAGGCGGTGGCCGAGGAAGGCAAGGACAAGGTTCCGTCCAAGCTCCACTACTTCGGCAACGAAGACCCGGGGGCGCTGGTCAATATCTCCGGCGCCGGCGCGCTCGCCTCCAGCGACGCTCCCGAACTCGCCCAGGAATTCCTCGCCTACATCGTCGGCAAGGAAGGCCAGAGCGCGATGACCCACTCGGGCGACTGGGAGTACCCGCTGAACGCCGCCGTGCCGCCACCGCCGGGGCTGAAGCCGTTCAACAGCCTCGATCCGCCCAAGGTCAGCCCGGCTGACCTTGGCGACGGCAGCAAGCCGCTCGAACTGATGCAGGAAGTGGGCCTGCTCTAAGCCATGGAGGCGGCAAGCGCCCAACGTCATGGAGCCGCTCTGTCGGCTCCGTTGCGCTGGGCGCGGCAGGGCCGCGGGCGCACGCCCGCGGCCCTGCTCGTCGTCTCCGCCGTCGTCGCGCTGCTAGTCCTGGCGCCGGTCGGATTCCTGCTCGATCAGACCTTCTCGACCAGCTGGGGCGAAGTCCAGCGGCTGCTGTTCCGAGAGTTCGTCGGCCACCTGCTGCTCAACACCATCGCCCTGGTCGCGGTCGGCACGCTCGCCTGCACGGTGCTCGGCGTCACGGTCGCCTGGCTGGTCGAGCGCACCGACCTGCCCGGCCGCCGCGCCTGGGCGGTGCTGGCGGCGCTGCCGATCACCGTCCCGGCCTTCGTCACCAGCTACAGCTGGGTCTCGATCACCCCGGCGGTGCAGGGCTTCTGGGGCGCCGCCGGGATCGTCACCCTCGCCTACTACCCGCTCGTCTACCTGCCGGTGGCGGCGGTCCTGCGCGGCACCGACCCGGCCCTGGAGGAGAGCGCCCGCTCGCTGGGGATGGGGCCGTGGCGGACCTTCTTCCGGGTCACCCTGCCGCAGACCCGGGTCGCCCTGCTCGGCGGGGCGCTGCTCGTCGCGATCCACATGCTCTCGGAGTTCGGCGCCTTCGCGATGCTGCGCTTCCAGACCTTCACCACCGCGATCTACGACGAGTACAAGCTCAGCTTCGACGGCGCCGCCGCCTCGATGCTGGCCTCGGTGCTAGTCCTGCTCTGCCTGGTCCTGCTCGTCACCGAGCTGGCCGCCCGCGGGCGCGGGCGCTACGCCCGCGTCGACTCCGGCTCGGCGCGGCCGCCGGCCCCGGCCCAGCTCGGCCGGGGGAAGTGGGCCGTCAGCGGTGGTCTCACGGCGCTGATCGGGCTCGCCCTCGGCCTGCCCCTCGGCACCCTCGCCTACTGGGTCACGACGGGAGGCAGCGCGGCTGAATTCGACCTCGGCACGGTGCTGTCCGCGACCGGCACCTCGCTGGAGCTGGGGCTCGGCGCCGCCGCCCTCACTACCCTGCTCGCCCTGCCGATCTCGATCCTCTCGGTGCGCCACCCGAGCCGCGCCGCGACCGTGATCGAGCGCGCCACCTACCTTCCCTTCGCCCTGCCGGGAATCGTCGTCGCGCTGGCGCTGATCGTGCTCTCTCTCCACCACTTCCCGACGATCTACAACTCGACCCTGCTGCTGATCGTCGCCTACGCGATCCTCTCGCTGCCGCTGGCCCTCGTCGCCACCAAGGCGGCGCTGGCGCAGGCGCCACCGATCCACGAGGAGGTCGCCCGCTCGCTTGGCTGCGGACCGCTGCGGGCACTGCTGCGGGTCACCCTGCCGCGCATCCTGCCTGGCCTCGGTGCCGCGGCGGCGCTGGTCTTCCTCGCCACGATCACCGAGCTGACCGCAACCCTGCTGCTGGCGCCGATCGGCACCCAGACGCTGGCGACGCAGTTCTGGGCCAAGGCCGCTTCGCTCCACTACGGAGCGGCTGCCCCCTACGCTGCTCTGATGGTCGCGATCTCGGCGCTGCCCACATACCTGTTGACCCGCCGCCTCGGCGGCGTGGTGCGGCCGGTGGAGGAGCGATGATGAGCCCGGCGACATCGCTCTCCGTCACCGGACTGCGCAAGTCGTTCGGCAGCTCGGTCGTGCTCGCCGACCTCGACCTCGAGGTCCCCACCGGCAGCCTCACCGCCGTCCTCGGCCCCTCGGGCTGCGGCAAGACGACGCTGCTGCGCCTGCTCGGCGGCTTCGAGCACGCCGACGGCGGCTCGATCCGGCTCGGCGAGCGGGTGCTCTGCGACGAGCACACCCACCTCGCCCCCGAGCGCCGCGCGATCGGCTTCGTGCCCCAGGAGGGAGCGCTCTTCCCCCACCTCGATGTCGCCGCCAACGTCGGCTTCGGCCTGCCCCGCGCCCAGCGCCGCGGCGGCCGGGTCGAGGAGCTGCTGCAACTGGTCGGGCTCAGCGGCCTGGCGCAGCGCTTCCCGCATCAGCTCTCCGGCGGCCAGCAGCAGCGGGTGGCGCTGGCGCGAGCGCTGGCTCCGGAACCGGGCCTGGTCCTGCTCGACGAGCCCTTCGACGCCCTCGACGCCGGCCTGCGCGCGCAGGTGCGCGGCGAGGTCCGCGAGACCCTGCGGGCCGCCGGCGCGACCGCCCTGCTCGTCACCCACGACCAGGAGGAGGCGCTCTCACTGGCCGACACCGTCGCCGTCATGCGCGGCGGGCGAATCGTGCAGGCGGCCGACCCGCAGACGCTCTACCGCGACCCGGTCGACGCCGAGGTCGCCCGCTTCGTCGGCGAGGCCGTGCTGCTCGAGGGTCAGCTGGACGGCGACCACGCGGAGACCGCCCTCGGCCGCCTCCCCACTCGTGGCAGCAAGACCGGCAACGGGACCCAGGCGACGCTGATGCTGCGCCCCGAGCAGATCCTCTGCCGGGACGCCGGGCTTGCCGACAGCAGCGAGGAGCCGCGAGGCCGGGTGCTCTCGACCGCCTTCTACGGGCACGACGCAACGGCCCGCATCGCCCTCGACGACCCCGATCACCGCGAGATCGTCGCCCGCGCCGCTGGCCACCAGCTGCCCCAGACCGGCGATGAAGTGGTGATCGCGGTCGAGGGCACGGCCCTGTCCTACCCCGCCGAGGGCGGACAGAGCAACGCTGCGGCTGAACGCCTTCCCGCGTTCGGCTAGTGACCTGAGTCGTTGATCCGCTGGCAGTAGGCGGCAAGGCTGTCGAGGATCTCGTCGGCGCTCTTGTGCCAAACGTAGGGCTTGGGCTCGTCGTTCCAGTTGGCGATCCAGGTTCGGATCGAGGCGACCAGGTCGCGAACAGAGCGGTGGGCGCCGCGCTTGATCCACTTCGTGGTCAGCTCGGCGAACCAGCGCTCGACCAGGTTCAGCCAAGAGCTGTAGGTGGGCGTGAAGTGCAAGGTGAAGCGCGGGTGGCGTTTGAGCCAGCGCTGGATCGAAGGCGTCTTGTGGGTCGAGGAGTTGTCGAGCACGACGTGGATGTCGAGGTGGTCTGGCACCGAGCTCTCGATCAGGTTGAGGAAGCGGCGGAACTCCTCGGCGCGGTGGCGAGGAGTCATCTCTGAGATCACCTTGCCGGAGGCGACATCAAGGGCGGCGTAGAGATTCGTGGTGCCGTTGCGCACGTAGTCGTGGGTCTGTCGCTCGGGCACGCCGGGCATCAGCGGCAAGATCGGCGAGGAGCGCTCGAGCGCCTGGATCTGGGACTTCTCATCGACGCAGAGCACGACCGCCGCTTCTGGGGGATTGAGGTAGAGCCCGACGATGTTCTCGACCTTGTCGACGAACTGCGGGTCGGGTGAGAGCTTGAAGTGCTCTGAGCGATGGGGCTTCAGCCCGAAGGCGCGCCAGATCCGGCTGACTGCAGTCTGGCTCATCCCCGTTGCGCCGGCCATCTGGCGCGTCGACCAGTGGGTCGCGTTGGGTGGGCTCTCCTCCAGCGTCTTGATGATCACCCGTTCGACGTCTTCGTCGGTGATCGAGCGTGGCTTGCCCGGGCGGGGCTCATCGTGCAGGCCGTCGATGCCTTTCTCGGCAAAGCGCCCTCGCCACTTGCCCACGGTGGAGCGAGTGCAGCCAAGCCGGGCGGCGATGTCCTTGCTTTGCTCTCCGTCAGCCGCCGCCAAGACGATCCGGCAGCGAAGCGCCAGGGCCTGGGCGCTCTTGGGGCGGCGGGCCCACCGCTCAAGCACCTCTCGTTCCTGCTGGTCGAGGACGACATCCACACGCTGGGGCATGAGGTCTCCAATCGTCGCTTGCGATGGCGACGACTTCGACGCGCAGGGCTCTATGCCTACGAACTAACGACTCAGGTCACTAGCTGGTGGCGGTCACCGTCGTCAAGGGATAGCCGAGGTCCGCCACCCGCTCGGGCAGGTCGACGTGGAGCCAGTGCGAGAGGTGAGTTGGCGGGGTCTCGAGGATGATCTCGCGGTAATTGCCGCCGTCCAGCGCCGCGACGATGTCGTCGTAGGCGTTGGGGCTGTCGGCGACCCGGCCGGAGACAATCGACTCGGCCGGCGCCTGCAACTGGGTCAGCGCCCTGGCCAACAGCGCCTCGCCGTCAGCGGAATCGGAGCCGTTGCGATCAAAGCCAACGTGATCGGGGTTCGGCACGAGGACGAAGAAGCGCGCCGCGCCGGCGGCCGTGCGTCGCTTCACCGCGTCGAGCAGCGCGGCGGTCGCCTCGACCTTGTTGAGGACGACGAGAACGGCCGGGCTCCCCTCTCCGGCGAGACCGCGGGCGGCGGCGGAGCCCGAGCGGATCACGTCGCGCTTGGAGATCGCCAGGAAGACGACCAGCGCCAAGATCGTCGAGAGGAAGATCACGCTGGTCAGGTTGGTGCCCAGCCCAAGGCCGCCTTCGCCGGTCGGTGAGGCGAGGTAGTCGCCGATCGAGGCGCCGAGCGGCCGGGTAAGGATGTAGGCGAGCCAGAAGGAGAGGATCGCGTTCAGCTTCAGGCCAAAGTGAAGGATGGCGACGACGACGATCGCGCCGGCGAAGATCCCCAGCGCGGCTAGGTAGCCGAGTTCGAGCTGCTCGGAGAGGAAGTCGCCGGCCGAGGTGCCGAGGGCGAAGGTGAAGAGGATCGCCAGCCAGTAGAACGACTCGCGGCGGGTCGTGTAGATGGTGTGGACCGAGAGCGTGCGCTCGAACGCGTACCAGGTGGCAAAGACCGCGATCAGGGCGATACTGAAGCCGATCGTCGTCGCTTCCAGGGTGACCCCGTTTTCGACCAGATTGTCGCTGACCAGGGTGCCGACGACGCTGATCAGGACCACCGCCAACCAGTAGATACCGGGCACGTACTTCCGCGCCCGGAACTGGAAGACGAGGACCGCGATCAGCAGCGCCCCCATGATGTAACTGGTGTTGGTCAGGCCGAGGCCGAGGTTTTCGTTGAGGTTGTCGGCGAAGGTCTCGCCGACCGTCGTGCAGAGCACCTTGATCAGCCAGAAGTAGACGGTGATCTCGGGCACCTTGTTGAGCATCTGGCGAGCCCACCACTTGGTGGACCTGCTGGGCGGCGAGACGGCTGGGTACGTCTGGGCGGAGTTCATGGCGCGGCAGTGTGGAACGCCGCGCTTAACTCAAGATGAGACCAGTCCGGGCCCTAGCCGGTGGCAGCCTTGACCTGTCGCCAGGTCAGCAGCCGACCACTCGCCGGATCGATCACCTTGAGCCGGATCGCGCGCAGCCCGTCGAAAACGCTCAGCACCGGGACATCGTGAAAGATCGGGTTCTCGTCGTGGGCACGCTGCAGGTGGTAGTTGGGAATCTTGGCGCTGAGATGGTGAACGTGGTGCAGGCCGATGTTCCCGGTAAAGAACTGAAGGATCTTCGGCAGCATCAAGTAGGAGCTTCCCTGCAGGGCAGCGTCGGCGTAGTTCCAGTCCTCCGAGTTCTCCCAGTAGACGTCCTCGAACTGGTGCTGGACGTAGAACATGAAGACTCCCATCGTGCCGGCGATGATCGCGATCGGCATCTGCACGAGCAGCCAAGCCTCGATGCCGACAAACCAAAAAATCGCTCCGATCACGGCCGCGAGGACGAGGTTCGTTGCGATTACGCTGCGACGCTGGCGCGGGCGCATCTTCTTCGACCAGAGGCGAGGCCCGATCATCAGCGACCAGATCGGGCCGATCCCGAACATCACCACGGGGCTGCGAAAGAGGCGATAGCCGAGCCGCCCTTTCCAGGGGCGGGAGAGGTACTCCTCGACGGTCAGGGTCGGGATGTCCCCGGTCCCGCGACGATCAAGGTCGCCGGACGTTCCGTGATGCACGGCGTGGTTGTGGCGCCAGTTGCCAAACGGCTGGAAGACGAGCAGGCCGGTAAAGCGGCCGAGCCAGAGGTTCGCTCGCCTACTGGGCAGGAAAGAACCGTGGGCGCAGTCGTGGAAGACGATGAACGTGCGCAGGAGAAAACCTGCCGCCGGAACCGCAAGGACAAGGGTGATCCAAACTGAGACGTCGAGGCAGAGATACATAGCGACGCTCAGGGCCAGGTAGGGCAACACAGAGGTGGCCACGTCGAGGAGGCTGTGACGGAGCGAGGGTTGCTCGTGCCGGGCAACCGAGTCCTTCCAGTAAGGAGCCATGGACCGGTGACGGTAGACGTGCTTCCTAAAGATTGGCGTCGGGGCGACGTCACTGCAGAGCCCACATATGATCCCCGCCTTCCTCACGGCCCTCAGATCGAGGGCCTCCAACCAACAAGGAGCAGTAGATGACCGCTCGTATCGCCGTCCTTCTCGGCGCGATCCTTGCCCTCGCCCTGCCGGCGAGCGCCGGCGCCGCGCTGCCGAAGCCCAGCACGACGCTGATCGTCCCCGGCAAGTCGATCGGCGGCGTCGCCCTCGGCGCCACCGCCAGCAAGGTGAAGAAAGCCTGGGGCAACACCAAAGACTGCGAATTCCAGTGCGTCTACGAAGGCGGCAAGCACGGCGACGAAACGGCGACCAGCGCCAACGTCCTGCTCGAGGAACCGGCCAGCGGCAGCGGTCCGGCCAAGGTCTGGAATGTCTTCCTCACGGTCGGCCAGAAGATGGTTGGAGGCACGCTGAAGCCGGACCTGAACACGCCCCTGAGCCAGTTCAAGACCTCGAAGGGAATCGGAATCGGCTCGACGATGGGCGAAGTGAAGAAGGCCTATCCGAGTGCAAAGAAGCTCAGTGGTAGCGGCTTCACCGATTTCATCCTGAAGGGGAAGGGAGAAATCGAAACCCAGTTCGACTTCATCAACTCCACCAAGGTGACCTCAGTCCTCGTTTCCAGCCACCCCGGAGGCTGAGCCAGCGAGCATCGCACCGTCTGCCGCCGCGACCTTCCCCTCCGCTGAGGCGGCGGAGGGGAACCGCGCGGCCAGCGGTACCCCGAGCAGTGAGACCGCGGCCATGGCGAGGAATGCCGCCAGCGGCTCGTCGACGAGGGCCTGGACGATCAGCGCCACCACCAGCCCGCCGAGGTTGCCGGCCATCCAGATGATCGCCCCCGCCGTGCCTTCTGCCGAACCGGCCAGCCGCTCGGCAGCGGTGAGGATCACCGGCAGCGCCGGCAGCATGATCAAGCCCATCACCGTGATCACGCCAGCGCGAGCACCCAGCATCGTGAACGCGCCAAGCGCGGCGCAACCGAGGGCGCTGGTCAGCACGGCGCCACGCATGAAGGTGCGCTCGGCGCCGCGACGGGCGATCAGCGGAGGCAAGACGGCGCAGCCGACGATTCCGGCGACGACCATCGCGACCAGCAGCACTCCGGCGGTCTGTTCCGAGATGCCAGCGGGATCGAGCAGCGTCTGCAGCCAGGTGGCGAGAGCGACGAAGACGCCGAAGCCGACGAAGGCCAACCCACACAGCGTCCGCATCGCCGGCAGCGTCCAGAGCGCCCGAACGGCACTGCCCTCAACGGCCGCGCTCTCATCGCCCGCGTAGGTGGGTCGACGCAGGGTCAGGGCCAAAGCGACGGCGGCAAGGACGCCGAGCACTGCCTGCACGACAAGCAGGCGCTCGATCTGGCCGTGGGCGCCCAGGGTCGGCCCGAGGATCAGGGCGAGGAGCATGCCGGCAAAGCTGCCGGCGGAGGCGACGGCGATGCCGGCGGCGCGCCGATCGAGCGGCAGGTAGTCAGCGGAGACCTTGCCCATCGCGCTCACCACGACGGGCTGGGCAACGGCAACCGCGAGCTGGCCCGCCATCGCCCAGGCAAACGTCTGGCCGCCGAGTCGGAGCACCCCGCCGGCCGCCATCAAAACACCGCCGGCCAGCAGCGCGGGCCTGAAGTGACTGTCGAGCAGGCGACCGGCCGGGATCGCCAGGACCACGTAGAGCAGCGGAAAGATCTCAGCCAGCCAGCCGACGGCTGAGGTCGACACCCCGTAGTAGTGCGCGGTGCCGGTGTCGATCGGCGCGTAGGTGAGCCAGAGCAGCTGCGTGCCCGCGCAGACCGAGGCGAAAGCGGCGATCGTCGGCCAGCCGCTGGAGTCACGCGATCGCATGGGCGAAGCGACCTTATCTCCGGCGTCTACGGGTGCGGTCCCCTTACCGTTGAAACATGGCGCCAGCTCGAAATCGCGTAACCCCACTGGGCGAGATCGAGGCATTTCCACTGCGCGGCGCCTGGACCGGCAACCGCGGCATCCTCCACCGGGGCAGGGAGGTCGTCCGCTTCCACGCCAGCGACCTCTGGATCGTCTGCGCACTCGAGTTCCGCGGCCGCTGGCGCGAGCAGTGGCAGCCGGGCCACTACACGTTCCTCTTCTTCCACGATGAGGCCGTCGCCTTCGCCGCCGGCCACCGGCCCTGTGCGGAGTGCCGGCGCGAGAGCTACGACGCCTATCGCGCCGCTTGGGCAGAGGGACTGGGGGTCGCGGTTCCGTCAGCGAGGCAGATCAACCGGCAATTGCACAGCGAGCGAATCGTCCGCGGCACCCACCGCCGTCGTCTGCACGGGCTGCCTTGGGCCGAGCTGCCGGACGGCGCCTTCGTCGTGCTCGACGAGGCCCCCGCCGTGGTGATCGGGGATCGGCTCGTCGAGTGGACGCACGAGGGATACGGCGAGCGCCGCTCCCGGCCCGTGCGTGGCGTGGCAAACGTGATCACGCCCCCGTCGAGCGTGGCCGCGCTGCGCGCCGGCTACCCGGTGCAGATCGACGACGCTGCCCGCGACTAAGCCGCTCAGGCCGCGACCCAGACCCGGGCCTCGTCCTCCTGGTCGAGGTCGTAGACCTTCACCTCACCCGGAGTCATCCAGGCGAACAGGCGCATCGCCTTCTTCACCCACTCGGCGTCGCTGACGATCGCCGAGCGCTTCCAGGCCGAGTGCTTGAGGAAGCCGAGCTCGACCCCGGTCTTGGCGTCCTCCAGCCAGGCTCGCGGCTCCAGCTCCTCGAAGTCGGAGAGCACGAACAGCATCCGCACCTCGCCGGCCTCGACCGCCCCGCGCAGGGTTGGGACGAGCACGTCTCGATAGTCCTCGGGCGTCAGCTTCCCCGAGGCTCGGAAGCCGATCGTCCCGGCCGGCATGTCATCGATCTTCTCGACCATCTCCGTCCTCCTTGACTAGAGCAGCATCGCCTGAGCTTAGTGTTCACACTGTTGCCGTGGGCGAGCTTCCAACACTGATCACGATTCCGATCAGTCACTACTGCGAGAAGGCTCGCTGGGCTCTCGACTGGGCCGGCGTCGCCTACCAGGAGCGAGCACACCTGCAGGTGCTCCACTGGATTCCAGTCACTCGCGCCGGCGGCAAGAAAACCGCGCCCGTGCTGGTCTGGGGAGACCGGGTCTTTGCCGACTCGGCGGACATCGTCGAGGAGGCCAGCGCCAAGGCCCCGGACCGCAGCCTCTTCCCCGACGAACCCGCAGCGGCGACGGAGGTCCGGGCGCTGCAGAGCGACTTCGACGCCCGCCTCGGGCCGGAGGGACGGCGCTGGATGTACAACGCGCTGCGTGGGCACCGCGACATCGCCGTTGCCTACGGCTGCACCGGCGTGCCGGCCTGGCAGCGCCGGGCGCTGCCGTTTGCCTATCCCGTGGTGGCCCGCATCATCGACCGCTACCTCGACGTCACGCCGGCCACCGCCGCACAGTCAGAGGCCACGGTGCGCGAGACCTTCGACACCGTTGCCGAACGGCTGGGCGACGGCCGGCCCTACCTCTGCGGCGAGCGCTTCAGCGCCGCCGACCTCACCTTCGCCTCACTGGCGGCGCCGATGCTGATGCCACCCGAGTACGGCGTGCCACTGCCCCAGCCTGAGGAGCTGCCGGCGGCGATGGCCGCGACGGTCCGTGAGCTGCGCGAGCACCCTGCCGGTGCCTACGCGCTGAAGATGTTCCGCGACGAACGCCGCCACTGACTCAGTCCGGCGCCCCCGGCTTGCCGCTCATCCCGGGGTGAATTCCCCGCCCGATCGTCTGCTCGTCGACGATCTTCTGCAGGTACTCGGTGAGGCGCTTGCGGTCGGCCGCAGGCATGCCTTTGGTCAGGTCGCGCTCGTGGGCCTTGGCGATCTCGCGCCCGCGCTCGAGCGTCTCCCGGCCCTTGGCGGTGAGGTAGAGGGTGCGGACACGGCGGTCGCTGGGGTGCGGCCGGCGCTCGACCAGGCCGAGCTGCTCGAGCTCGTCGACGAGGCCGACCATGCGGCTCGGCGGCACCTCGATCGCCTCCCCGATCGCCTGCTGGGAACGACCTTCGGCGGCGTCGACGAGATTGAGCACCCGGAACAGCGCCGGGTGCAGGCCGACCTCGCCGATCCGCTCGGCGAACTGGCGCGAGGCGTGGAGCCCGACTTGGGAGAGGAGAAAGGCTAGTGTCGAGGGCGCGGCGTCCCCCGCTATCGGATTGCTGCTCACAGGATCGCGAAGCCTAGCGCCTTGCTTTCTGCTAAGAATCGTTTCTCCCTGAAACCTTTCTAGCTTGCAACGGATTTTTCGAGAGAAAGGACCGCCTGATGACCCGCCGTCTCGCCCGCCTCGCCGACATCGCTTACCGCCGCCGCGGCCGCATGGTCCTCGCCTGGATCGTCGCGACCGTCGTCCTGATTGGACTCGGGTCCTCGCTGGCCGGCGAGTTCCACGCCGACTACAACACCCCGGGCTCGGAGTCGAAGGCGGCCAGCGAATTCACCAAGCGCGAATTCAGCGGCTACTCGGGTCAGGAAATCTACGTCGTCTGGAAGAACCCGCAGGGCGTCGACAACCCGGCGACAAAGCGGCAGATGGACGCCTTCTTCAGCCAGGCCGAAAAGGTCGAACACGTCGAGCGCCGCGCGGCGGTCCGCGTCTCCGAAGACGGCACGATCGCGACCACGACGCTGCCGCTCAACGTGCCGGGCTGGGAGGTCAAGAAGAAGCAGGGTGAAGAGCTGATCACCGCCGCTGAAGACAACGACGGCGCCGGCCTGCAGATCGAGCTCGGCGGCGAACCGATCTACGCCGCCCAGGAACAGACCAGCCCCGAGGGGCTCGGCTTCCTCGGCGCCGCGATCGTGCTGCTGATCGCCTTCGGCTCGCTGGTCGCGGCCGGCCTGCCGCTGCTGATCGCCCTGGTCGGCCTGGGGATCACCTCGGGCGGCCTGATCGCGCTGCTGGCCAACGTGATCGACGTTCCCAACTGGACCACCGCGGTCTCGGGCCTGATCGGGATCGGCGTCGGCATCGACTACTCGCTGCTCGTCCTCACCCGCTTCCGGGCAGCGATGCGCTCCGGCAAGGACCGCCACGACGCCGTCGTCGAGGCGGTCTCGACGGCGGGCCGCAGCGTGCTGATCGCCGGCAGCACCGTGGTGATCGCGGTGCTCGGGCTCTTCCTGACCGGCCTCCCCTACATGTACGGGGTGGCGATCTCGGCCTCGCTCGCGGTGCTGGTCGTGATGCTGGCCTCGATCACGCTGCTGCCAGCGCTGCTCTCCTACCTCGGCCCGAAGGTCGACCGCCTGCGCATCCCCTTCCTCGGCCGTCGGCTGGAGAAGGAAGGGACCAGCGACTCCCCCGCCGCCCGCTGGAGCCACGCCGTGCAGCGACGGCCCTGGACCGCGGCGATCGTCGCCACCGCGATCCTGCTCGCCCTCGCCGCGCCGGCCTTGGGCATGCGGCTCGGCTTCCCCGACGCCGGCAACGACAAACCGGGCACGATGACGCGCCAGGCCTACGACCTGATCAGCGAGGGCTTCGGCCCCGGCGCCAACGGCCCGCTCGTGATCGCCGCCGAACTGCCCAACCCGGGGGCGCGCGCCGCGGTCAACGGCCTGACGACGCAGCTGCGCGAAGACCCGGGGGTCGCTTACGTCGCGGCGCCGCGCTTCAACTCGCAGGGCACCGGGGCGATCCTCACCGTGATCCCCACCACCTCGCCCCAGGACGCAGGAACGACCGACCTCGTCGATCACCTGCGCCACACCGTGATTCCCGACGCCCTGGAAGGCTCAGGCGTGATGACCAAGCTCGGTGGCGTGACCCCGGCCCTGGAGGACCAGAGCAAGTACATCACCGGCCGCATGCCGCTCTTCATCATCGGCGTGGTCGGGCTCTCCTTCCTGCTGCTGTTGTTCGCCTTCCACTCACCGCTGATCTCGCTCAAGGCGGCGGTAATGAATCTGCTCTCGGTCAGCGCTGCCTACGGCGTGATGACCCTGGTCGCCAAGGGCGGCGCGGTCGGCGAACTGATCGGCATCGATCACGAAGTGCCAATCGCCCCGTTCATGCCGGTGATGATGTTCGCGATCCTCTTCGGCCTCTCGATGGACTACGAGGTCTTCCTCGTCTCCCGCATCCGCGAGGAGTACCTCAAGGACCACGACACCAGGCGCGCGGTGGCCGACGGCCTGGCCAAGACCGCCCGCGTGATCACCGCGGCGGCGGCGATCATGGTCGTCGTCTTCCTCGCCTTCGTCGCCTCGCCCGAAGTCTTCCTCAAGCTCTTCGGGATCGGCCTCGCGGCGGCGATCTTCCTCGACGCCACCGTGGTCCGCATGGTCCTCGTGCCGGCGGTGATGCAGCTGCTCGGTGCCCGCAACTGGTGGTGCCCGGACTGGCTCGAGCGGCGGCTGCCCGCGATCGAGGTCGAGCGGGGACCACAGGTGGCCGAGGGCAGCTCCTAGCGAGCGGCGATGCGATCGAGGAGGGGCGGCAGCTCGCGGTGGCTGTCGAGCACGAAGTCCGCCTCGATCGCACCGTCGATTTGCGGGTCGTCGTGCAGGGCCCTGTAGCGAACGGTCCTCATACCGAGCGCTGATGCCCCCGCGATGTCGGTGCGGCGCAGGTCGCCGACGTGCATCGAGGCCGCCGGCTCCGCCTCGAGCATCGCCAGGGCGGCTTCGAAGATCTGTGACGCCGGCTTGTAGTGACCGACCTCGTCGGAGAAGGCCCAGCCCGAGAAGTGGCCGAGCAGGCCCTCGCGGTCGAGGAAGTCGCGCAGCAGCTTGCCGCCGGTGAAACCGACGTCGCAGACGATGCCGAGGCGGAGCCCACGCTCGCTTAGCGCCTCGAGGCAGGGTCGGATCTCGGGCGAGAGCTCGAGCTTGGCGCCTCGTCCCGCGGTCAGAAACGCCTCCGCCACCGCCTCCCGCGCCGCACCCTCGATGCCGAGCGCGGCGACGAGCATCTCGGCTCCCTCGCTTGGATGGAAGTGAGTGCCGTCAGACCAGGACCCTTCGTAGCTCGCCGTGACCTCGTCCAGCGTCGCCGCCAATAGCTCCGCCTCGACCCCCAGGTTGTGCGCTTCACAGGTCGCTACGACGGCCTCGTGCCGGGCCCTAACCATCGCCTCTCCCGACCGCGAGCGGGCGATCGTGTTCCAAAAGTCGAAGGTGACTGCCTTGACCGGCTGCGTCATCGGCCGGACGCTACAGGCGCCCACACTTGGCCGGTCAGCGGTAAGGCAACGGCCTCAGCCGCGTCTCTTCGACCCGAGCGCTTCAGCTACTGAAACCCAAGCTAGAAGAACATGAGACGACCGATTAGGTCGTACTCGTTCGGCTCACTGTCCTCCTTGAGCCCGACTGAGACAAACTCTTCCGCCAACCCAGCGCGCAAGGCCTCGCGCTCTTTTTCGGTCAGCGGCCGGATTCCGACCGCGTCCACCATGCCTAGGATCTCGGGTGAATATTTAGACGTGATTCGCCGCAAGAGCTCACGCTCATCCGCGCCGAAAGAGACGTCGCCTCCAATCATGGCTGCACTCGCCATCCGGCCCTATTGGTGGCCCAAGCAGTCACGACTTCCCTGTTCTCGTTGAGCACAACCCTGGCCCGTCGCCGGTCTAACGCCGCCGCGGGTCCATCGCGCGGGAGATCACCACGCGCTGAATCTCGTTGGTGCCCTCGTAGATCTGGGTGATCTTGGCGTCGCGCATCATCCGCTCGACCGGGTACTCCTTGACGTAGCCGTAGCCACCGAGGACTTGGATCGCCTCGACCGTGACCCGCATTGCGTTGTCGGAGGCAAACAGCTTCGCCATCGAGGAATGCTTGGCGAGGCCGGGGTCGTTCTGGTCGGCCATCGCGCAGGCCTTGTAGAGCAGCTCGCGGGCGGCGGCGGTGCCGGTCTCCATATCGGCCAGCTTGAACTGGATCGCCTGTAGGTCGAGGATCGGCTTGCCGAAGGCGACCCGCTCGGAAGCGTAGGTGGTCGCGTAGTCGGTCGCCCCCTGGGCGATCCCGACCGCCTGCGCCGCGGCGCCGAGCCGCGTCCTTTCAAGCGTGCCGAGGGCGACGCCGAGCCCGCGCCCGACCTCGCCGATCACGTTCTCGGCCGGCACCCGCACGTCGTCGAAGACCGGCGAGCCGGTCGGCGAGCCGCGGATGCCGAGCTTGTGCTCGAGCTTGCCGATCGAGAAACCGGGCCGGTCGGCCTCGACCATAAAGGCTGTGATCCGCCGCTTTTCGCGGTCGGTGACGGCGAAGACGACGTAGAAGTCGGCGACGCCGGCGTTGGTGATCCAGTTCTTGGCGCCGTTGATCACCCATTCGTCACCGTCGAGCTCAGCGTGCGTGCGCATCCCGGCGGGATCTGAGCCAGCCTCGGGCTCGGAGAGGGCGAAGGCAGGCGTCCACTCACCACTGGCGCAGCGCGGCAGCACCCGCTGCTTCAGCTCCTCGCTGCCGAAGAGCCGGATCGGCAAGGAACCGAGCTCCTGCACCATCAGGATCAGGGCGCTGGAGGCGCAGGCCTTGGCGATCTCCTCGACCCCCATCTGCAGCATCAGCGTCCCCGTCCCCGTCCCCCCGTACTCCTCCTCGAAGGGCAAAGCGAGGATGTCGTGCTCGGCCAACAGCTCCCGCACGTCCCGCGGGTATTCCGACTTCTCGTCGATCTCGGCGGCGCGCGGCGCGATCCGCTCCCGCGCGATCTGCCCGATCGTCTCGCGGAAGTCGAGCAGATCCTGCGGTATCGAGTAGATGTCGGTGCCGGTGCTCATTGCGGTCGGGACCGTATCCATAGACGCCTTCGCCTGCCTTGTGGCGCTCACCGGAGGGTGCCCGACGCAAGCCCGGGGCTTACTTCGAATTCCGACCGGCCGCCGTCGACCGCGGCCGGCCGTCCTGCGGCTTGGGCCTATCGGGAACGGACCCGGGCCGGGGCGCTGGATGCCGAGCGCATCCCCGCAGCTCCAGACCAACCCCGCGCGCGTCGATTGGGCCATTCGGGAGGCAGAGGATGATCTTCTCCTTCTGGCTGCTCTGGCCCTTCACCGCGGTCCCCGCGGAGATCACCGTGAGGATCAGATAGAGAAACCAAAATTGTCTGATCGGCCCCAGCGCCGGCCCTTTGGCCGGCTTGAAGACGCCTTCGCTTTTGATCCCCTTTGCCTTTGCCTGCTTTTGACGCCGCTGCCAGGCCCGCCTGTCCTTCCAGTTGCGGTAGCCCATCCAGAGGATCGGCTTCGAGGGCATCGTCCCGAAGGGGTCGAAGCTGCTCAGATCGCTCTCCAATTTGAGCAGCGAGGGACGCCTGCGTTTGACGCCGCCGGCGAGGACCCTGCGGTAGCTTTGGGCGAGCCTGGAGAGAAATTTGATCCGGTCCCTGAGCTCGGCATCCAGCCGCGAGCAGTAATAGTCGAGGAAGCCGAAGTAGAGCCCGGTGACGAGCGCCACCCAGCCGAGGCCCCGCTCGCCGCTCGCGTAGGCCGCAGCGATCAAGGCAGCCACCGCGGTGATCGCGAACCCGCGGATCGCGGTCTCAGTGCGACCCAGATCGATCAGCGCCTCTTCGTGACGCTTCAGATCTGCTTCATAGAGCTCCATCTGATGGACACGGTCATCGCCAAGCGACTCCCTTACGGAGTCCGCTGCGGCCGGTTCAGACTTCGGCGACATCACGGTACTCGCTCGCCAGCTCGGAGATCTTCTTTGCGGTGTCTCCCCCACCCCTGAAGTCGCACCAGACAGCCAACGTGTCGAGCCAGCCGGGATAGAGTTCGTTATGGAACTCGGAGAAGTTGGCGAGATCAGCCGAGTAACCAAAGTCGAGGTCGCCCTGAAGCGAATCGACCAGCTGTTCGAAGTATCCGCCCAGTTCGACTCTGGTGAAGCGAAGGGTCTCCTCCGCCTCGTCGTCGGGCGAGACCCCCCGCTTTCGCTCCTCTTCTTCGAGCGCGATCAGCCGGCGAGCGGCCCGGCGCTTATCGCGATAGTGAAAGCCCTTGATCTGGATCGGCTTGCCAAGCTCCTCGCGAAAGAAGGCGATGTAGAAGCGCTGCGAGAACCTGACCAGGCCGTGGATCATCTGCAGCCTCAGCTCACGCGCCTCCTCGTCCTCGCCGCTCTCTTGCAACCCCTCGAGGAACTCCGCGACCGCCTCCGGCCGCCGAGCTACGTCAAGTGCCGACACCGACTACCCGCTTGACTACCCTGATCGCTGCCGCTGCGGCCCCCGCCTCAACCGCCTCCTCCGCTTGCCAGCCTTGACCGCGCCTGAGGCGCTTGGCGAGCCAAGCCTGCTCTAGCAGCGCCACGCGGTGGGTGTCGGCCTCGAGCTCCCTGTCGATCGACCCCAGCTGGGCGAGCGCCGAGTGTCGGTTGAACTCGAACTTCTCGCGCTTGGCCGAGACGAGCATCGCGGCCTGCTTGGTCAACGCATAGAGCTGCCCGGCGCTGAGCTCATCGACGGGATCGAAGTGAGGGTCGTTCTGCACCGCCGCGAGTCGCCACAGCGTCATCGTCTCGAGCTTTGCCGCAGCACGACGACCAAGGGGGCCGACACCGCCGAGAGCTCTCTCAAAATGACCGTCGGGATCCCACAGCGCTCGTCCTTCGCGGGCAAGGTGAATCGCAAACAATGGGCTCTGCTCGGGCAGAGCGAATAGCCGTTTGCACTGGTAGAAGCTGATCGAGACCCGCTCGTCGATGCAATCGAGCGTCTGCTCGGGAACCGCGTCGCGGTGCAGGACCAGCAGGTCGATGTCGCTGGTCTCAGACGCCTCCTCCCGAGCAGCCGAGCCGAAGAGCAATATCGCCATCGTGCGCTCATCGCCGCGCAGGACATCGCTCGCCCCGTCGATCAAGTCCGCATATTCCGCCGTACCCATCGACAGACCGTAGCTCCCCACGGGGACGCCGACGAGCTTTGCTCAGGCGCGGGATGACGAATGGCAAGGCAGAAACCGCCCGGATAGGAGCAGAACCGGGCCCCGGTCCAAGCGCCTACCCGGAACACGAGCCCGCCAATTCTCGCCGACTCCAAGAGAGGGTGGCTGACCGGATTCGAACCGGCGACCGCCTGGACCACAACCAGGAGCTCTACCAACTGAGCTACAGCCACCACGCGGCTTTCAATCTAGCGGGCCGGCGGGCTTAGCGGGGGCGGTGGGATTCGGCCAGGGAGGCGAAGGCGTCCAGGCCGGGGGTCGTGCGGGCGAGTAGGTCTACCTCGGCGGCTTCGGCTTGGGACGGAAGCGCGGCGGCTCCGTCATCCCCCAGGGCCACGCAGGCCTCGTGGACCATCTCGGGCACGGCCAGCCACGCCTCCAACAGGGCGAAGTCGGACTCGGGGTGGAAGAGCACGCCCCAGGCATTGCCGTGGCGAAAGGCCTGAACCTCGGTGCGCTCGGAGCGGGCCAGGTGCTCCGCGCCCTCAGGGAGGTCGAAGACGTCGCCGTGCCAGTGCAGGACGGTCGTGCTTGGGGCGAGGGCGCCGAGGATCGGGTCGTCGGGGTCAAGGATCTCAACCGGGGCATAGCCCAACTCCGGGCCCTCCCCCGCTCGCACTTCCGCGCCGAGCGCTCTCGCCAGCAACTGGGCACCGAGGCAGATGCCAAGCACCGGCATCTGTCGGCGCAGCGCCTCGGCGAGCCACTCGCGCTCGCTCGCCAACTCGGGATGAACGTTGACTTCATCGACGTTCATCGGGCCGCCCATCACGACTGCGCCAGCGACCTGGTCGTGCTCGGGCAGCGGCTGTCCAGCCAGCGGTTTGACCGTATGCACGTCGAGACCGCCGCTGGCGTCGAGGATCCGGTGCGGGCCCTCCCAGGGCACGTGCTGGATCGCCAGCAGAATCGGTCGCTCGTCCGCGCTCATCAGCGCCCCAGGCTAACCACGCTACGGTTCTGGCGATGCCGCAGCGATACGGGATCTCCTTCTTCCGGCCCGAGGCTCGATCGATCGTGGCGACCGGCATGCAGGCTCGTGGCGCGATGGCGATCGGCGCTCTCGCGGTCGGCGCCGCGGCCGTCGGCGGCTTTGCGATCGGGCGGCTCAGCATCAAGCGCCTGCAGATCGAGAAGGCGAGCATCAGCGAGCTCGAGATCGGCCGGCTCGACATTCGCGAGGACTCGCGCAAAGCGTGAGCCGCACCCGCGTCCTCATCGTTCTAGCGGGCGCACTCGTCACTGCCGCACTGCTCGGCGCCGGCCAGAGTTCCGCCGTCGGCCCCTACCCCGACCTCGGCAGCTGCTCGGTCTTCCCCGCTCCGCCGCCCGGCACCGCCGTCAACGCTCCCTCACTCCCCACCGAGGCCGCCTGGAACCAGGACATCTCCAAGGCGCCGGTCGCTCCCAACTCGGCCGCGACGATCGCCTACATCAACTCCCACGGCGGCAACCTCCTCCACCCCGACTTCGGCTCGCCGCGGGCCTACGGCTTCCCCTACGCCGTCGTCGGCGCCGGCCAGCGCAAGCTGCCGATCAACTACACCGCCTACGGCGACGAGAGCGACCCCGGACCATTCCCGGTCCCCAAGGGCGCGCCGGTCGAGGGCGGCAGCGGCAGTGACGGCGACCGCCACGTGCTCGTGATCGATCGCTCCAGCTGCACGCTTTATGAGCTCTACCGCGCCTTCTTCAAGGGCGGGGGCGGCGCCCACTGGAACGCCGACTCGGGCACCCGCTGGGACCTGAGCTCGAGCGCCCGTCGCCCCGACTCCTGGACCTCGGCCGACGCCGCCGGCCTACCGATCTTCCCGGGCCTCGTCCGCTACGACGAAGTCGCCGCCGGCCACCTCGAACACGCGATCCGGGTCACCTTCGACAGCACCCGCAACGCCTGGGTCCACCCTGCCTCGCACTGCGCCGGCGATACCTCCGACCCCAACGCGCCGTCGATGGGGACGCGCCTGCGACTCAAGGCCGGCTACGGCCTCGACGGCTTCAGCGGCGGCGCCAAGGTGATCGCCGAAGCAATGAAGCGCTACGGCCTGATCGTCGCCGACAACGGCTCCAACTGGTACTTCAGCGGCAGCAGCGACCGCCGCTGGGACGACGAGAACCTCGATCAGCTCAAGCGCATCCCCGGCAGCGCCTTCCAGGTGGTCAAGAGCGCCGCTCGGCCTCACTCCTGCTGAGCTCGACGTGGTGGAACTCGGCCCGCAGGCGTGAGCGCAGCTCGTCGGCAGCTTCCTCCGCATCGTCCCCCTCGCCGCTGACCAGCACCACCTCGGTCGCCGGGTAGCTCTGCAACTGGTCCTCGACCGCCTGCACGATGTCCTCATCGCCGACCCGCGCCTCGGCCGCCACGCCGGCCTTGGCCAGCGCCGCCACGGTCATCACCAGGCGCTGCTGAGCCCGGTGGCGGGCGTCCTCGACGTCGGAGGCCCAGCGGTCGAAGAAGCCGATCCGCGCCGGCACCAACACCCGCACCTCGTCCTCCTCGCCGTCGTCTCCCCGGATCCCGGCGACGCGGGTGATCTCGGCCACATCGGCAGGATCCTCCACCCCACCGGCGGCAACGATCAGCACGTGATGCTTGGCGTCCCTGCGATCCGCAGAGGCGATTGGGCCTTCGGGCCGCTGTCGGATCGCAACCACCACCAGCCCAAGCCCCGCAAACGCACCAATCGCGACCCCCACACCCGGTCCACCGAGCATGAAGGCCGCGACTGTTGGCACCACAACCCCGGCAACTATGAGAGGAAGCTTCCAGGGATCCATCGAGCAAGCTTTACATCAGAACTCAGACCTGGCGAGTACCACCCCTCAGCCTCGGTAGCAAGAGCATCGCCAACCCAATCAGGATCACGATGATCCCGAGGATGTAGTTGACGAGGATCGCCAAGACGATCCCGATGACAATCAGCAGTATTGATAGCTCCATGCCTTCGATTTACCCAACGGTTCAAACCGTCAAACCGTGACCAGCCGCGCTGAATGACCCAGGCACTCCTCCTCCGCCACGGCGAGTCGGTCTCCAACGCCGATCCGGAGGCAATCGCGCTCCCCGCGGAGATCGGCGACCGTCTCAGCGAGCGCGGCCGAGAGCAGGCACGCGCCGCGGCTAGCGGACTGAAGGGGACCGGCATCACTCGCCTGCTCAGCAGCCCGATGCGCCGGGCCAGGGAAACTGCGGAGCCACTAAGCGAGGCGCTCGAGTTGCCAGTCACCGTTCTGCCCTACGTACATGAGTTGAAGGAGGAGACCGGCTACGGCGAGCTAAGCCCAGAGGAGCAGAAGCTGCGCCGCTTCTCGGCGCGCATGGCGGCACACTCGGACGATCCCGACCACGCCGGCGACGGGGCCGAGTCCTTCAACGACGTTCGCGCCCGGGTGAAGCGCCTGAAGGCTGAGCTGGAGTCGCGGTCGAGCAGCGAACGAACCCTGATCGTCACCCACGGCATCTTCTCGCGCTTCTTCTTCTTCGACTCGCTGCTCGGCGAGGAGTTCGGGCCACGGCTGGTGCCGCAGCTGTGGAACCTGCGCACGCGAAACTGCGCCCTCAGCGTCTTCGAGCACGGCGAGCGCTGGCACGCCGCCGACATCGAGGCGCCGGGCTGGACCTGCGTCATCTGGATGGAGCGGCCGTGGGATCCGCCACGACCCTGACCGGGTCATCGGGCGAGACCTGCCACTGCTCGTTGACGATCGCCCCCGGGGGCGGCGGCACCGGCCCGTCGAGCAGCGGATCCTCGGTCTCCCGCATCCAGGCATCGAGGCGCTCCCGCAGCTCCTCCAACGTCTCGCGGCTGGCGCCCTCGCCGGCGAGGTTGTTTCCCTCGGCGGGATCGAGGACCAGGTCGTAGAGCTGCTCCTCCGGGATCACCTGCTCCCCCCAGCCGGCCTCAACCAGGACGTCCTTGCTGTCGCTGTCGTCACAGTTGGCCAGCACCGGGTGCTCGTAGTCGTCGAAGCGGCGGATGTACTTCCAGCGCTCGGTGCGGATCGCGCGGTGTGGCTGGTAGGCGGCGTGGTAAGTCGTCTCGGCGAAGATCGCCTCGTGCAGGCGCTCGGTCTCGCCGCGCACCAGCGGCATCAGCGAAGCGCCCTGCAGCCACTCCGGAGCGTCGACCCCGGCGAGCTCGCAGAGGGTCGGGTAGACGTCGAGGTGGCTGACCGGAGCGTCGACCACCTTGCCGCCGCTGAACCCGCTCGGGCCGCGCACGATCATCATCACCCCGATTCCGCGGTCGAACAGGGTCGCCTTCGCGCCGGGAAAGGCGATGCCGTGGTCGGTGGTGCAGACGACGAGCGTGTTCTCGACGAGCCCGAAGTCGTGGAGCGCGTGCAGCACCGCTCCTATCCCCTGGTCCAGGGCGCGAGCGCTGGCCTTGAAGGCGGCAACGTCGCGGCGGGTAGCGACCACGTCGGGAAGGTTGGCCGGCGGCAGCGAGTAGAGGGTGTCGCGGACCGAGGTCGGCGCGAAGAAGCTGCGGTGGGTCTCGAAGAACCCAACCGACATGAACCACGGCTCAGAGGGGGCCGCCCGCAGCGTCTCGATCGTCAGCGGCGCCACGTCCTCGGCCCTCGTGGAGCCGACTTCGATCGTCTCGTCATAGCCGATCACGCTCGGGTCGACGGAGATGTGCTGCTCGCCGATCAGGGTCGAGCGATAGCCGGCATTGCGCAGGGCGTGGACCCAGTGCTGGTTGTAGTCGTTGAGCGCCCAACCGCGATGGGCGAGGCCGAGCATCCCGTTGTTGTGGCAGTAGAGACCAGTGAGCAGGCTGGCGCGGCTGCCCGAGCAGGTCGGCGCCGCGCAGAACGCCTCGCGGAAGAGGACGCCCTGGTCGGCGAGCAGCTGGATGTTCGGGGTCGGGACCTGGAATCCGTAGGGCTGGACGAAGCGCCCGGTGTCGTGCGAGTGGATGTAGAGGATGTTCGGCGGCGAGTTCAAGGTGATGCTTTCTCCTCTTGCGGGTACCGAGGGGAGACTAGCGAGCGGGCTTTCTTGCTGGCTTTGTTGATTAACTTAATCGGCAAGACTTTCGCACCATGCAACCGCAACGCTCCTACATCGTCTGCGCCACGCCCCGAAGCGGGAGCACCCTGGTCTGCCACGCACTCGCCGACACCGGCGTGGCGGGACGGCCGGAGGAGTACTTCGAGGCGCTCCGCCACAGCGGCCGGCCGCGGCGCCCGGAGGAGTACTTCCTCGGCGTCGAGGACCAGTCGATCCGCGATCACCTCGGCGAGCGAGCGCTCGGCAACGAGCCGCCGCCCCGCTCGCCGCTGTGGAGTCGCGCCGCCTATGACCGCTACCTCGACTGGGCCTTCGAGGTCGGCACCACGCCGAACGGCGTCTTCGGCGCCAAGCTGATGTGGGGCTACTTCGGCGACTTCGTCAGCCTCCTGCGCAACGTCCCCAGCTACCGCGACCTTCCCCTCGCCGACCTCCTGCCGGAGGTTTTTCCCGAGCTGACCTTCGTCCGCGTGATCCGCGCCAACAAGCTGCGCCAGGCCGTTTCGCTCTGGAAGGCGGTGCAGACCGCGACCTGGCGCGAGGACCAGGCAAAGGCCAAAGCCACCTCGGTCGAGGCCGACGGCTCGCCTCCCTACAAGAGCTTCATCGAGGAGCACCGCCCGCAGCTGCGCTTCCACTACCGCGCGATCGGCCACCTGCTCGAGCAGATCCTGGTCGAGGAGGCCTCCTGGGACGCCTTCTTCGAGCACTCCGGGATCAAGCCGGTGCTGATCCTCTACGAGAACTTCGAGGCCGACTACGAGACCGCCACCCTGCGCCTGCTCGAGCGACTCGACCTCTCCCCGCCCGACGGCTTCGCCTTCGAGCCGCGGATGGTGCGCCAGTCCGACGGGCTCAACGACGACTGGACCCGGCGCTACAGCGAGCTGCGACTAGGGACCGAGTTCGATCTGGTGCCAGCGGTGCCCGATCGGGCCAGTCAATAGCCGCCCGATCTCGACCAGTCGATAGCACCGGGTAAACCCTGCCCGCGAGAAGCGGGGACGGCGCCGCCCGAACCCTCCCGGCCGAGCGGCGCCGCGACAGTTCCCCTTAGTCGCTCACAGGGACTGGCTGTGAGCGGCCGATTGGCCTGCCCCGGTCATCGAGGGCAACGACCTCGACGTAGGGCGAGTGGGTGTGGGCGTCGATCTTGGTGTCGAGGCCATTCCAGCGCGCCGAGCCGGCGGGGCGCAGGCCCCATCGGTGGGAGCCGGCGAGCACGATCCAGCGGTCGACCTCGGTCGCCCCGTTCCAGATCGCGTCGACGGTGACGTGGCTGCCCGCGGACTGCTCCGCCTCGGCGGTGGGGTCCGTGTCGGGAAGCCCGACCCAGGGTGAGCGGTAGGCACGGTAGCTGTCATAGCCAGCCGGCAGGGCTCCGTCCCAGAGCAGGTTGCCGCTGGAGTCGAACTCCGAGAAGCGGCCGAGCTGACCCCAGCCGACGAAGGTGTGGCCGCCGGGCAACAGCTGAGCGTTGCCCTGCGAGCCCGCCGAGAGACCGTCCGGATGCTGGATCGAGCTGACCAGGGACGCCGTTTTGGCTTTCAGGTCGAGGTGGACGCGGATGACCCGGGACGCCGGCAGGACCGGAGTCCCGTTCGACTCGTTGTCGAAGATGCGGATCGTGTTCGGGCCCTCCGGCAGGGCGTTGTGTTGCCAGGCGAACTGGACGCCCGGGCCGAGCTGGAAATCGCTCTCCTTGCCGCCGAGGCGCCAGATCACGTCGCCCGTTTTGCGGTCGACCTTATAGACGGTCGAGGTGTGGCGGGCGGAGATCAGCAGGTTGCCGTCATTGTCGAGATTGACCGAGTTGATGTGGAAATAGTCATACGGTGTGCTCGCGCTGGTCGGCACCGGCTGGTAGCTGTCGCCGAGCGGCACGTGGTCGAGGCTGTGCCACTCGAAGAGGACTTTGCCGGTGGCGACGTCGATCTCCTGGACGACCCCGTCGAGGACGGAGCCGTCGCTGGGCCCGCCGACCGAGGAGAGGTCGTAGGGAACCTGGTGGTAGATCGTGATCAGGGCCGTGCCCTGCGGCGTCAGGGCGAACTCGTGTTGGTCGGCCGCGAGCCCGTTGCCGGCCTCCACCGTCGCGATCTGCTGATAGTGACGGTTGAGGATCACGTCGTAACCCTCGCTGTGGCCCGGCCCACCGGTGCTCCTCCCCACCCCGTAGGTGAGGACGGGCTGGCCGTGGTACTGCTGGACCCGCACATCGGTGGCGGTGTCGGGAGCCGCGATCGGGTTGAACCAGACCGGCCGGCCCTGGCTGTCGATGATCTCCGGGCCCGTCTGACCACTGGCTGTCGCGCCGGGAGCCGGCTTGGGCCCGATGAAGATCAGGCCGTCGGCGAGATGGTGGCTGTTCTTCAGCACGGTCACCTGCGGTGGCTGGAGCTGGGTGAGGTCGTTGGTATCGCTGGTCGTGGCGGGCCGGCCGTGGCCGGGGACCGCGAGCGCGGAGCCGCTGCCAAAGCTCCCCGTCACCGCAAGGAGCAACGCAAGGCTGGCTAGGGCGACAACGCCTCGTCGCCTCAGCAGATTTCTAGTGTCGGTCATGGTCAATGTGCCTCCTTGGCTGGGTTGGAGGCCCGATCCCCTGCCGAAGGACCGTGGCCGAATCGTCGCTCCCAACTGAGAGCGCGCGGCATTCTACATAAAGTTGACCAACTTGCTCAACTTTTGGTCAGACGTCACACAGGCCGCTCGTAGAGCCGTTTCTCACCCCTAACCGCGGGTGCCGTCGCCACTGCCGTCCGGCGACCATCCCGGGCCGCGAAAGACGTAGCCGAGCTTGTCGCGCCAACTCTTGGCCGCGCGCACATCGCGAGCGAGGTCGACGAACTCGTGGAAGGCAACGTTGGTCGGCCGGAAGCTGCGGATGTTCTTCGTCAGCCCGTATTGCACCCGCTCGGTCTCCCCCTGGTAGGTGCCGAAGATGCGGTCCCAGATGATCAGGATGCCGCCGTAGTTGCGGTCGAGGTAGACCTCGTTGGCGCCGTGGTGGACGCGGTGGTGCGAGGGCGTGTTGAAGACGAACTCGATCGGCGCCGGCAGCTTCTTCACCCGCTCGGTGTGGATCCAGAACTGGTAGATCAGGCTGATCGAGAGCTGCAGCAGGATCATCCAGGGGGCGAAGCCGAGCAACGCCAGCGGCGCCCAAAAGGGCAGCGAGGTCATCGGCGTCCAGGTCTGGCGCAGCGCGGTCGAGAGGTTGTAGTGCTCGGAGGAGTGGTGGACGACGTGGCTCGCCCAGAAAACCCGAACCTCGTGGTGAACGCGGTGGAACCAGTAGTAGGCGAGGTCGTCGGCGAAGAAGAGCAGCACGTAGGTCCACCACTTATCGGCTGGCATCCGCAACGGCGTCAACTCGTACAGCCCCGCGTAGGCGAGCAGCACGACCAGCTTCCAGACCGCGTTGATGACGACGTTGCCGCCGCCCATGGTCAAGCTCGTACGCGTGTCACGCGCCTCGTAGCCGACCAGGTCGTCGTCGCGCAGGTACTTGAACGAGAGCAGCTCCATCACGAGCAGCAGCACGAACGCCGGAATCGCGTAGTAGAGGACCTCGGCCACGGGTCAAATCTAACGCCGCCCCAGCCGGACCCGGCTCTAGGCTGAGCGGCGATGAGGGCGCGTCTGGCGATCTGCCTCGGCCTTGCTGCCCTGCTCGCCGGCTGCGGCCAGAGCTCGGCGGCGGCGTTCCGGGCGCAGGTCCACATCACTCCGGTCGGCAAGACCAGGATCGCCTGGTACGAGCGCGGCGAGGGGCCACCGCTGCTGATGCTGATCGGGACCGGCTCGACGATGGCCGAATGGGACCCGGCGCTGCTGCGGCTGCTGGCGCGCGATCACCGACTGGTCCTCTTCGACTACCCCGGGGTGGGGATGTCGGGACCGTGGCGCGGGCGCAGCTTCGACTCGCTCGCCAACGCCACCGCCGGCCTGATGGAGGCGATCGGTCTTCCCCGGGCAGATGTCCTCGGCTGGTCGATGGGTGGCTTCGTCGCCCAGCGGCTCGCGATCGACCACCCGGCGCGCGTCTCCCACCTGATCCTTGCCGGCACCAACCCCGGCGGCAGTCACACCGTGCTCGGCACGCCGAAGGCCCAGGCGATCGACAGCGAGCCCGACCCCAGCGAAGCGGACATCCTGCGCGAGCTCTATCCGCCCAACCGCCAGGGTGAGGGCCAGCGCTTCCTACGACGGCTAGAACTGGCCAGCCAGAGCGGCGAGACCCCCGACGACTTCCACGTAGCCATCTCGACGACCCACCGTCAGGTCGCGGCCGAGGATCCCTGGCTGCGCAGCAACCGCAACTACCGCCAGCTTGCCGCCATCGCGGCCCCCACTCTGGCCACCGCTGGCACTCAGGACCCGGTGGTGCCACCGATCAACCTACGGCGGATCGCGGGGCGAGTCCCCCGGGCCAAGCTGCGTGTCTTCCCCGGCGCTCACGCCTTCCTTTTCCAGGAGCGGCACCCGTTCACCCGCGCAGTCGACCGCTTTCTCAGTGGCAATCCCTAGGTCGGACGATGGTCAGGAACCGAACCAGCGCGCCCGGCGAGTGGAGCCGAACCGTTCCTTCCTCGCCACCTGCTCCACCGACGGGGCATTGAAGCTGCCAGTCCGGGAGGGGCCGGAGAGGAAGTCGATGTCGACGCTGCCGACTCGGCCGCCGCCGAACTCGATGTAACAGGTGCCTTGCCCGAGGTGACGACCCGGCTCCTCCCCACCCGCGAACTTGGCGATCAGCGTCTGGGCGACAACGCGCGCGGCGCCCTCGGCGAAGACACCGGCCTTCGGCACTCCCGCCGTGGCAACGTCGCCGACCGCATACACCCCTGGGAAGCGCGTCTCCAGAGTGGCCGGGTCGACCGGCACGTAGCCGTCCTCTGTCATGCCGCTAGCGATCACCACCTCCGCCGCGCGGTGCTTGGGGACACCTAGGAAGAGATCAAAAGGCAGCTCGGCGCCATCGTCGAGCACCGCGACACTGAGCTCGGGATCAAGCGCGCTTACCCGACGACCAGGAATCAGCTCGATGCCGCGCTCGACGAACTCGTCTTCCAGCGCGGCTGAAGCCTCCGGCGAGGGCGGCACCGGCGTCGGCAGCGGGATCACGAAGGAGATCCGGCACGCCTCGCGCACGCCGCGCGAGCGCAGCGCCTCATCGAGCAGCAACGCGCACTCGCTCGGCGCCGGCGGGCACTTGAAAGGGGAATCGGCAACGCCGATCACCGCATGTCCTTGCGAGAACGTCGGAATGATCCCGGCCAACCGTTCGGCGCCGGCCACCGAGTAGAACTCGTTGCCCGCCTCGAGTAGACCGGGTGTGGCGTCGAAGTCGTAGTCGGCACCTAGCGCGACGACCAGCGCGTCGGCCTCGTACGTACCGACACTGGTGGTGACGCGCCGCGCCTCGGGATCGATCGCCGCGACCGTCTCGCGCAGAACCCGCACCCCCGGCTTGGCGATGTCGGCGTAGGCCATGCGAACCGCCTCGGGCTGCTCGCGCCCGAACATCAGGTCGAGCTTGGAGAAGCCAAAGACGAAGGCGTCGCCCTTGTCGATCAGGGTCACCTCGATCTCGACGCCGGACACCTCCGACAGCATCGTGCTCAGCTCCAGGCCGCCAAAGCCGGCACCCAATATGAGAACGTGCTTGCTCACCTGCTGAACCTATCGAGACGGTCCGAGGGCGTTTTAGTTATCGATGCCGAGCTTTTCCCGAGTCAGATCCGTCGCGTCGAACACTTCGCTCGAATCGGGCACCTCGATCTTGGGTTCGAAGCCGAAGTCGAAGAAATCCACACGCATATCCACGGTCAGGGGTTCCTTGCCCTGCTCCGCGGGCTGTGAATGGATGAGCCTCATCCGTCGCACCAAGCCATCGGCGTCGATCCATGCCTCGACCCGCATGGGCCCACCGTCTTTTTCGGCGACCGAAGCGATGTTGTCCTCACCTTTGTCACGTGCCCGCTCTACTTGGTCGGCGACGCCCAAAGCGCCGCGGTAGTGCGTCGTCGAAACGCCGCGGACGTCTTCTTTCCCAAGCTTCTGCACGTTGCCCACTCCCTCGAGAAGCGCAAGTTCTCCCTTCGCGTCGACGTCGGGGAGAGTCGTGGGATCCACTTCATCTCCGAGTGAGAGATCGAGCGACATCCATTTAGCGCCATCGGGCAACGAGCCGAACTTACTGGACCGCATGTACATGGTCGTTCCGTCGCCGACAATGTCCAGCTTCATCGGACCGCCGGAGGTAGTGTGCGGTGCAGTGATGACTCCCCGCGTGCGATCTTCAGCGTTGAAAATCATCCAGCCGGTCATCGTCAACGGCGCTGGCTTTCCCGGCACGGTGACGATCGAATGCATTGCCGCCCGCCCACCCGGTTCCTCCTGCGTCTTCTCGGCCGCTGCGGCGATCGCGTTCAGCGGTCCGCCCCCGCCGTCGTCCCCCTGCTGCCAAGCAAACACGCCGAACGCGGCGATCGCAACCGCCAGCACGCCGACGAACCGCCACAGGCGCCGAGGCCTCGTCGACCCTCCGCTTGGAGATCCGTATGTCATCGTGTCCTGCAGAGTGTCGAAAAGGTACCGGTGAAGTATTTACCTTGCAGCGCCCAGTAGAACACAAGACGAACCAGGGTTGCTCGCATTGAAGGAAAGCGAGTCTCGCTCGAGCGTCCCCTCAACACGCCGACTAGAGACAAAGACCTACCCCGCCGATTCGCCCCGGTGAGCGTCGGAATGCCCGCCTTGCCCCAACCACGATTTCTTGAGCTCAAGGGAGGGCGATGAGTCGACCTCAGCATGATCAGGAACCTGATCGATCGGAGCATCGACCAGCGTTTCGAGCAGAACGTGCTGTCGCTCCGAGCTATTCATGACGTTCGCCGCCCACAAGCCAAAGGAAAAATCCTCGGCGTCTTCGAATCCCAGGTCAGGATCGGGATCAAGAGCCTCGACTTTGAATCGATAGCGATGATCAGGTGCAGCGATTTCGACTCGAAATCCGTCGCCAACCCGATGAACTCCCGCAGTCAACTCGTCGAGAAACCACGGCTTTCCATCGATCGCCATCCAGAGTCTTCCCCCAGCTCTATACATCGCAGCCGGCCTGCCCTCGATATAGCCAAATTGCCCAGACACAGCCGGCCCAGCGGTCTTCTTGAGAAGCAGGCTGCGAGCCGCAGATAGTCGACGAATGCTGACCTTGTCAAGCTCCAGCAGTCTTGACGCCTTATCGGAATCTTGCAGATAGACCATGCTCGATTAGCTTAGATCACGGCCACCCGTACGACACGCGCTTCCGCATATTTCCTCCCAAGTCCGACCTCGGCTTCGAAGCCACTCAATTGAGGGGCCGAGAGGATTTCCATACTTCTGCAGATTGCGTCGATAGATGGCAAGTTGTCCCCGCTTGCCAAACAACGGCGTTCTGAGCTTGTACCGCACTCCGATCGCCCGTCGCTTCCGATGCAAGCGTCTAGCGACCTGCTCCACCTCGACGCCAGCCGCAAGCCATTCATCTCTTAGATGAGCCAGGCTTCTGACTTCGGCTTCATATCTCTCACGAAGAGTGGTTCCCGCCATCTCGCATTCCCTGCCGTCACGCGCGAAAGCGTGAAACCTATCCCTTGGCAGAAAAGCACCTCCGGCCG
Source organism: uncultured Solirubrobacterales bacterium (assembly GCA_963732225.1). Taxonomy (GTDB): domain Bacteria; phylum Actinomycetota; class Thermoleophilia; order Solirubrobacterales; family 70-9; genus VRUE01. Next base: position 1,060,305 of record CAVSYR010000002.1, on the reverse strand, counting down.
AACGCAGGACAACCCGATTGCGGGATGCTTTCGCTGTTCGACGATGCGGACCGAGCGTAGACTGTCTTCCCATGAATAGGCATCGGGAGACGCTGCGCTTGATCCTGATCGCGGCGCTCGGTGCCATAGCTGCGACTTTCGCGGTCCGTGGAATCGATTGGTTGACCACCAGGCTCCCAGTCGTAATCTCCAGGGTTGTCACCGCCACGGAGTGGCTTGCAGTTCATGGCTGGCATTTGGTGTGGGAGTCCCCCATACGCCAAGCAACCTTCCTCATGGTTCTCTGCTCGGCCGCAGCCTTCCGACAGAGGGTGGGATCGGCCATTTGGGCACTCAGCACGCGCATCGTTGCGTGGGCAGCTCGGCGCCTCCCCCACCGCTATCGCGATCGATGGAGGGACGAGTGGATGGCTGATCTGCAGCAACTGAGAGAGAGGCCGGCATCTAGCCTCATCTTCGCCACCCGCGTAGCTCGATCGTCGTCCCGGCTTGTCTCCCTGCCGTAGCGGGGCACGGCTCTCTCTTAGCCCGTGGCACGGTCGACCACCGTCAGCCTCGCCTCGCGTTACGCCCCAGGCTGGATTCGAACCAGCGACCATCGGCTTAGAAGGCCGGTGCTCTGTCCACTGAGCTACTGGGGCGGGCGGCCAAGATTAGGCCCTGGCCCGCCGGCTTGGCGTAGGATCGCCAGCATGCCGAGCGTCGATGCAGCGGGGACCCAACTGCATTACCTGCGCGCCGGCGAGGGTGAGCCGTTGCTGTTGATCCAGGGGATGAGCGCGACCCACCTCGCCTGGGGTCAATCCTTCCTCGACGAGCTCGAGCACAGCTTCGACACGATCGTCTTCGACAACCGCGGCATGGGACTCTCGGGGCAGGCCGAGCTGCCGTTCACGATCGCCGATCTCGCCGCCGACACCGCTGGCCTGCTCGACGCGCTGGAGCTGGAGACCGTCCACGTCGTCGGCATCTCGATGGGCGGCATGATCGCCCAGGAGCTTGCCCTCGCCCACCCGGAGCGCATTCGCAGCCTCGCCATCGGCGCCAGCTACTGCGGCGGGCCCGAGGGCACGCTGATGGCTCCGGAGGACCTGCAGATGCTCGCCACCGCCTACGCCTCCGGCGTGCCCGAGCAGGTTTTCAGGGCGATGTGGGAGATCAACCTCTCCCCCGACTTCCGCGCCGATGACTCGCGCTTCGCCGCCTTCACCGAGATGGGCTCGGCGCTTCCGGCCCCGCAGCCGGTGGTGCTGCAGCAGATGCAGGCCTGCGCCACCCACGACACCCACGAGCGTCTCGGCCAGATCGAGCTGCCGACGCTGGTCATCCACGGCGACGCCGATCGCCTGCTCGGCTACTCCAACGGGCGCCAGATCGCCGCTGCGATCCCCGGCTCCCGCCTCGAGACGCTCGAGGGGGTCGGCCACATGTTCTGGTGGGAGCAGCCACAGCGATCGGCCGAGCTGATTCGCGAACACGCTCTCGCCGCGGTCTAGGCTGAGTCGATGGGCAAGATCAACGGCGAAGCCAGCATCGAGATCGAGGCACCGATCGCCGACGTCTACCGGCTTGCCGCCGACGTCGAGGCCTCACCCCGCTGGCAGCCGGAGATCAAGGTCGCCGAGTGCATCGAGCGCGACGGGGATGGCAACCAGGCACTGGTCCACATGGAGACCGACGCCAAAGTACGCCGGCTCGGCTCGGAGATCCGCTTCAGCTACGAGGAGCCGAGCCGGATCTCATGGGTGCAGGAGGACGGTGACCTGAAGTCGATCGAAGGCCACTGGGCGCTGGAGGACCTCGGCGCGGGGCGGACCCGCGCCACCTACTGGCTCGAGGTCGACCTCGGCCGCACGCTGGGCCTGCTGATCCGCGGCCCGCTGGTCGGCGTGCTGCGCGGGCAGCTCGTCAACAGCATGCCCGAGAAGCTGAAGCGCTTCATCGAGAGCGACCCGGCTTAGCAACTAGCCGGGTCGAGCTTGCCCTTGACCCGGAAGACCCAGTCGGGCTCCGGCGTGATGTCGGGCTCTTCGATCACCTTTTCCAGCGCCGGGTCGTTCTTGATCCAGGCGTAGATCGGATACCAGTAGGGCGCGTCGGGGGAGTCCTGGGTGAACTGGCTGATGATCAGGTAGTCGTAGTCACCGGCGTTGATGCGGCGCTTGAACTGGGCGCAGCTGGTGGCGAGGCGATAGGTCCCGCGCGGCCCCGGCACGCCGATGTACTGGACGTAGTTGCTGTCGTCGGCGCCGTAGAAGCCGTACTGGCCAAAGAAGATCTCGCCCGAGCCGGCGATTCCGATCCGCTTGTCGTGCTGCTTGCGGGCGAAGGCATAGGCCTGCTTTGGCCCACCGTCCTGGAGGAAGTGATCGGTTTCGGTGTAGTGGTGGTCGACGTATTGCACCTCCTGGGCGCGGCCGAGCACGACCGCGAGCAGCACCACCGCGCTCGCCGCGCCGGCAACCAACGCCCGGCCAACCATCCGGCGCCCGCGCAGCATCGCCAGCCCGGCGGGGGCCCAAACCAGCGCCAGGGTGAGGAAGATCGTGCCGACGATGTAGCCCGGGTACCAGCGCGGCGTGGTCAGCACCGTGATCGCGTAGACCGCGGTGAGGAAGAGCAGGGTCTGCCAGGCGCGCCGGCTGGGCGCCCGCAGCGGTCGCGCGATCGGCAGCATCACCAGGGCCAGGACCAGTCCGGGGACCAGGTAGCGGGTGTTGGTGAAGAAGCCGGTGGGTGAGCCCTCCTGGCCGGCCGCCGTCAGCGGCGTGAACACATAGACCGCCGCGGTCAGCAGAGCGGCGAGGGCGATCACCCGCAGGATGGTGTTGCGCGAGCGCCAGGCGATGTAGACAGCGGCCGCGACGGCGATGATCAGGATCAGCGGCCAGAGCGGCCCGAAGGCGTTGTCGAGCTGGGGGAAGAACCACCTGCGGTAGATCGTCGGCTCGGCGAGGTAGTGGGCGACGGCGAAGCGCGGCCGCGGGTCGAGCGGCATCTGGTCTGGCCGCGGCAAGTGCAGCGGCCCGAAGCTGAACGTCGGGATCGGGTTGCCGCCAGTCTTGACCATCGCCCGTACGTACCAGTAGCCGCCGACCACGAAAGTCGAGAGGCCAAGCACCCAGGCCGTTGTCAGCCGTCTCCCGCGACCGCTGAAGACGATCACGCCGAGCCCGATCGCGACCACAGGCACCAGGAAGGTGATCTTGACCGAGGCAGCAAGGCCGGCGGCGATGCCGGCGATCACCAGCGGCCCCTTGTCGAGCAGCGGCGCGCCCTGCTCGGGCGCGTCCTGCACCGCCCCCTCCTCGGGCGCCCGTCGCTGGTGGGCGTTGATCAGGAACGCCGCGAAGGCGATCAGGAAGGCCAAACCCATGATGTCGTTGCGGCCCTCGCCGGGCTGCGTTTCGATCATCACCCCCGCGTCGAGCACGATCGCGCCGGCGACCAGCGTCGCCGGTCCGACCTTGTAGGGGCGACCAATGCAGAAGGCGGCGAGCAGCGCGATTGCCAGCCAGAAGAGGTTGATCAGCGGCGAGAGCCAGTCGCTCTTGAAGAGCACAATCGCCGTGCCGTGGATCAGTTCGGAGCTCTGTGGGTAGAACCAGGCGACGAGTCGCAACGGGTCGGTGAAGTGCAGGTGGACGATCGAGTGTTCCTGGGCGAACCGCGCCGCGAAGGGCATGTGGTACCAGGTCGTGTCGCCGCCGAACATGCCCTGGTCGAGGCTGAGCTGCGAGGGGAAGGTCCACTCGGCGACGGTGAAGGAGGCGACCGCGAGGGCGATTATCAGGGCGATTTTCTGCACCTGCGGAGCGGCGATTTCGCGGTTGTCCTCCGGTGCTTTGGACCAGCCGAGCAGCGCGGCGCCGAGGCCGACGCCGATGCAGACGATCACGATCCAGCCCGTGCGCAGGATGCTCAGCGAGCCGAGCAGCTCCAGCGAAAGCACCAATAGGCCGGTCCCGATCGTGGCGTCGGCGAGCCGCGCCAGGGCACCGGAGAATTCCGGCACGATCCAACGCCGCAGCCAGTAGCCGCCGAGGCCGAGCGCGCTGACGATGCCGATGACGGCAAAGCAGCCGCCGATGTAGGAGCCGAAGGAGGGGGTCACCGGCGCGGGATGCTATTCGCCGCGCCGGGCGAGCGGCGCGCTAAGACGCCGCGGCCGGGATCCGGCAGGAGACCCCCGTGCCCGCCAGGCCGCAGTAGCCGTTGGGCACCTTGTGTAGGTACTGCTGGTGGTAGTCCTCCGCGTAATAGAAGGGCCCGGCCGGCTCGACCTCGGTCGTCACTGGCTCGTGGCCGGCCGCGCGCAGGTCCTCGTCATAGGCCCGCGACGCCATCTCCGCCGTCGCCTTCTGGCCGTCGTTGGCGAAGTAGATCCCGGAGCGGTACTGGGTGCCGACGTCATTGCCCTGGCGCATCCCCTGGGTCGGGTCGTGCTCCTCGAAGAAGACCTCGAGCAGTCGGGTATAGGCGACCTTGGCCGGATCGAAGGCGACCAGCACCGCCTCGGCGTGGCCGGTCTTGCCGCTGCAGACCTCGTCGTAGGTCGGGTTCGGCGTGGTCCCGTTCATGTAGCCGACTGCCGTCGTGTAGACGCCGTCGATCCCCCAGAAGAGCCGCTCCGCGCCCCAGAAGCAACCGAGGGCGAAGTAGGCGACCTCGGTCCCATCCGGGAAGGGCGGCTGCAACGGCGTGTCGAGCACGGCGTGGCGCTCGGGAACGTCAAAGGCGGGATCACTGCGCCCCGGCAGCGCGTCCTCGGCCGCGGGCATCTGCGTCTTCTCGGGATTCAGCATCGTCATCAGCTTGCCAAGTCGGTTCATCGCGTCTCCTTTTCGTCGCTACCGACCTTAGCGCCCAGTTCTTGCGATTCCGTGACGGCGACAGCCCGAGCGGGTAGCGTGAGCGCATCGGCTGCTTCGTCGTCCTCTTCGCCCTGATCTCGCCCCGCCTGGCGCTGTTCGCGCTCTGGCTCTTCAGCGACATGCTCAGCCGCGCCTTCGACAGCTGGTTCGTCCCCTTCCTCGGCTTCTTCCTGCTGCCCTGGACGACGCTCGCCTACGCGGTGATGTGGAGCACGGGCACGAACGGGGTCAACGGCTTCGAGTGGTTCATCGTCATCCTCGCCTTCGTCTTCGACCTCGGCTCCTACGCTCGCGGCAGCCGCGAGCGCCGCGCCCGCGCCTAGGCCAGCGGCTGAGCCGGTGGACCGGGCGCAGCCGGGCCACCATTCGCATCGAGCGGATAGGCGATGCGCACGTGGGACTTGCAGACGACGACGAACGGCCGGCGCTCGACGTCACCCCCCATCAACGAGGAGATCTCCGCGTTGACGACCGGGATGAAAGTAACGTCAGGACGGTTGAGCGAGTCCGAGAAACGGCTCTGATAGCCCTCCGGCGGCAGCGTCACGTCACCAACGATCCGCTGTCGATCGGTTTCAAACAGGACCCGTTCAACCCGTCGATCTTTTTGACCGATTTCGGGACGATTCACATCGCCACTATCGGCACGTTCCTGTTATCCCCTGAGCGATAAGCATTCAGGGGACATAACACCGTGAATCCCTACGGGTCCGCATCCTCTTCGCTGCTTCGCATTTTCTCTTGAAGTTCGTAGAAGGCCTGGGACATCGCCACCCCAACGGCGGCCTGGGCGCGCAGCATTTTGCGCAGGGCCTCGCTCCGGCCCGGGCGAGGCAATTTGCGCGCGAACGTATCCGTGTGCATCTGGACCAGCCCCACCATTTGAGCGGCGCGAGGCTCGCTATTCACAAAAGCGATTCCCTGCTCACGCGTCTCGCACGGTGGCTGCTGCTCATGGCAGATGACGCAGAGTGGAACCAGGTTGAGGGCGTCGGACGAACCCCCGTACGCGTGATCTTGGAGATGAGCACGTTCCAGCCACCCCGACGCCCCTTTCCAGGCCTTCCTGATCGCTAGATCGGCATCCAAATCCTTAAAACAAGCCGCGTCGGGAACTGGGGCCAGCCAACCGCATCGAAAGCAGAGTGGCTCTCCCCAGCCGATGCTGGGAACCCGAATGCGGGGAAAGACCTCCTCCAAATCCTCGATCTCCAGGGCCGCCCAGCTTTCCATGATCGCCGGCAGACTCGGCATCGCTCCTCTGTGGGTCATCTGAGTCCTCCTCATCAGCTGATGCGCCACGACGCTGTCGCCGCCTGCCGAAATCGGGGCGCCCGGATTCGAACCGGGGACCTCCGCCACCCAAAGGCGGCGCGCTACCAGGCTGCGCCACGCCCCGAAGCGTCCAGTGTAGTTTTCGCAAGCGATGGCCGAGGTGCTGCCTCTCAACGCTCTGCACTACGACCTCGACGCGGTCGGGTCGCTGCAGGACGTGGTCGCGCCGCCCTACGACGTGATCGACGCGGCGATGCGGCAGGAACTGCTCGCCCAATCGCCCTACAACGCGGTAGCGATCGACCTGCCCAAGCCATATGGCGAGACCGGCCCGCAGGCAGAGGGACAGGGTGATCCCTACGCCACCGCGGCCGACTCGATCGAGGCATGGCAGCAGGCCGGAGCGCTGGTCAAGGACATCGAGCCGGCGATCTGGGCGATGGAGCAGGAATACACCGGGCCCGACGGCGGCTCCCACATCCGCCACGGCATCCTCGCCCGGGTTCGGGTCGAGGACTTCGACACCGGCACGATCCTCCCCCACGAGCGCACCCTGCCCGGCCCCAAGCAGGATCGGCTCGAACTGATGCGAGCGACGCGCTGCAACCTCTCGCCGATCTTCTCGCTGAGCACGATCGACCCCTGGCCGCTGGCCGCCAAGGAGACTGCGGTCGAAAAGCCCTGGGGAGAAGCGACCGACGCCGCCGGCACGGTCACCCGGATCTGGCGCCTACCGCAGCTGAACGAAGACATCCCGGCCCTGCTCGCCGACGCGCAACTGCTGATCGCCGACGGCCACCACCGCTACGAGACCGCGATCGCCTACCGCGACGAGATCGGCGGCGAGGGCGATCACAACTACACGCTGATGGCGCTGACCGGGCTTGACGATCCCGGCCTCGCGGTCTACCCCACCCACCGCCTGCTCTCCGGCTTCGCCGATGACCCCGAGCGCCAGCGCCGCCTCGGCGAGGGCCTGCGCGAGCTCTTCGAGATCGAGGAGGTCGGGACCGACCGCGTCGACCCGCTCGGCGAGGACGGGGTTGGCGTCTTCGGCCTCTATGACTCGCATCACAAAAAGGCCTTCCGCCTGCGGCTCAAAGACACCACCGAGCTCGATCGCCAGCTCGAAGGTGAGCCCGAGGCCTACCGCCGCCTCGACGCAGCGATCCTCGAGACCCTGGTGCTCAAGGGGCTGGCCGGCCTCAGCGAAGACGACATCCTCGCCAAGCGCGGCATCGGCTACGCCAAGAGCGTCGAGGACTCGCTGCGGCTGATCGAGGCCGGCACCTATGACGTCGCCTTCATCCTGCGCCCGATCCCGGTCCAACAGACCAAGGAAATCTGCGAAAGCGACGCCAACATGCCACCGAAGTCGACCTACTTCTACCCCAAGGTGCTGACCGGCCTGGTCTTCAACCCGCTCGCCTGACGTGGTCAAGATCTACACCAAGAAGGGCGACGACGGCACCACTTCGCTCTGGTACGGGGGGCGCGTCCCCAAGAATCACGGCCGCACCGAGGCCTACGGCACGCTCGACGAGGCCTGCTCTCAACTCGGCGTCGCCCGCGCTCTCTGCGACATCGGCCAAGCCGAGCTTGCCGCCGACATCCTGCGCCTCCAGGACGACCTCTTCATCGCCGGTGCCGAGCTGGCGACCGCGCCCGAGGCTGCCGAGCGTCTCGAAGACGGGATCAGTCGCACGACCGATGAGATGGTGGCCGAGCTCGAGCAGCGGATCGACCGCTACATGAGCGAGGTCGAGCTGCCGCCGCAGTTCGTCATCCCCGGCGGCAACCAGCTTTCCGCCCAGCTCGACGTCGCCCGCACGGTGATCCGCCGCGCCGAGCGCCGCATCGCCGCCCTCGCCGAGGAAGGCGAGTTGGCAAGCGAGACGATGATCCACCTCGTCAACCGCGCCTCCGACTACGCCTACGCGATGGCCCGCTTCGTCGACGTCGAGGACCCGGCGCTCTTCGAGGGCCGGCGCCGCAAGCAGTGAAGGTCGTAGCCCAACGGCGCAGCGGCTACGCCCACGACGTCGAGATCGAGGGCGGCCACGTGTTGCGGCTCGACGAGCCGACCGCAGCGGGCGGCACCGACACCGGTCCCTCCCCCACCCGCCTGCTCGCCGCCAGCCTCGCCGGCTGCACGGCGATAACGATCGAGATGTACGCCGAGCGCAAGCAGTGGGACGTCGGCCAGGTCGAGGTCGACGTGGACGTCGAGTACCGCGACGGAGCGCCGCTCTCCTTCGCGGTAACACTGCGACTGCCGAGCGAGCTCAGCGACGAGCAGCGCAAGCGCCTGCTCATCGTCGCCACTAAGTGCCCGGTCCACAAACTGATCGCCGGCGAGACCGAGGTCACGATCGCCGACAAGATCGAGACGCTCTGATGGGTCTCGGATCGAAGGAGCCCCTGTGGATCTCGGCCTGAGTAAACGCGCCTGCGTCGTCACCGGAGCCAGTCGCGGCATCGGCGCCGAGACAGCGAAGCTGCTCTGCGCCGAGGGTGCCGATGTGCTTCTGGTCGCGCGCAGCGAGGGGCGGCTCAGCATGGCGGCCGACGCCGCCCGCGCCGCCGGCGCGAGTCACGGCGGTCGCGCCGAGATGCTCCCCCTCGATGTGACGGACAACGAGGCGGGTGAGCTGATGCTCACCACGGCCACCGACCACTTCGGCCATCTCGACGTCCTCGTCAACAACGCCGGCAGCGCCCAGTGGCGCGATCTCGACGACGTGCCCGACGAGGACTGGCGCGCCCAGTACGAGCTCAACGTGATGGCGCCCTTGCGGGCGATCCGCGCCGCCGCGCCGCCGATGGCCGAGCGCGGTTGGGGCCGCATCGTCAACGTTTGCTCGACCGCCGGCAAGCGCCCCTCGGCGGCGATGCCCGAGTACTCGGTGGCGAAGGCGGCAGAGCTCTCGCTCTCGCGCCTCTTCGCCGACCGCTACGCCAAGAACGGCGTGCTGGTCAACGCGATCTGCCCCGGCCCAGTCGAATCGGAGATGTGGATGGAGCCGGGCGGCCTGCTCGACCAGTCGCAGGCGATGTCGGGTGACGCGAGTCGGGAGCAGGCCCTCGTCACCGCCGGCTCCAAGCGCCCGATCGGCCGCCTCGCCGATTCAGCCGAGATCGCCGGCGCGATCGTCTTCCTCTGCTCCGAGCGCGCCTCCTACGTAAGTGGGGCCGCGTGGTCGGTGGATGGCGGCACCGTCCAGGTGATCATTTGAGACGGTTGCAAACCGGCGCCTGGCGGCGTCCTCGGTCGCTCGCGTGCGGAGCACGCCACGCTCCCTGCGTCCTTGCCAGGCTTGGTTTCACCGTCTCAAGACATGACGATCGAATCTGCCGTTCTTCTCCCTCTCTACGGCTGGCCCAATGACGACCCAGGGCTCGTCTTCACCGAGCGTCGCGCCGACCTGCGCCGCCACGCCGGCGAGATCTCGTTCCCGGGTGGCCGCCGCGACCCCGAGGACGCCGATCTCAGCGCGACCGCGCTGCGTGAGGCGCAGGAGGAGATCGGCCTCGATCCCGCCATCGTCGAGCTCGGCGAGGAGCTGCCGGCGACCAACACCTTCGTCACCAGCTACCGGATCCACCCCTTCGTCGGGCGCATCCCGCACCCGCGAGAGCTCGAACTGCGGCCGAACCCGGCCGAGGTCGAGACCGTCCTCACCTTCTCACTCGAGGTTCTGCGCGAGAGCTATGAGATCCGCCGCCTGGTCCGCCGCGGCGTCCCCATCCACACCCCGACCTATGAGGTCGAGGGGCAGCTGATCTGGGGAGCGACCGCGCGGATCCTCGGCGACCTACTGGAGCGCCTCGGCTAGAGGCGCTCCGCGTCTGGCCTGGATCAGGCCTTCTCGGCCTCTGACTGCGGGACGATGCGGATGTAGGGGCGCGGGGACTCCCAGCCGTTCGGGTAGGCCTCTTTGGCTTCGTCGTTGGAGACCGAGCCGGCGATGATCACGTCGTCGCCCTGCTGCCACTGCGCCGGGGTGGCGACTTTGTGGTTGGCGGTCAACTGCAGCGAGTCGATCACGCGCAGCACCTCGTCGAAGTTGCGTCCGGTGGTCATCGGGTAGACCAGGATCAGTTTGATCTTCTTGTCGGGGCCGATGACGAAGACGTTGCGCACGGTCTGGTTGTCGACCGGGGTGCGGTCCTCAGCGCTGCCGGTCACGTTGGCCGGCAACATCCCGTAAAGGCGCGCGACGTTGAAGTCGTGGTCGCTGATGATCGGGTAGTTGGGCGCCGTGCCCTGCGTGTCCTCGATGTCTTTGGCCCACTCCTCGTGGCGGTCGAGCGGATCGATCGAGAGGCCGATGATTTTGACGTTGCGCTTGGCGAACTCGGGCTCGATGCTCGCCATGTAGCCGAGCTCGGTCGTGCAGACCGGCGTGAAGTCCTTGGGGTGCGAGAACAGCACCGCCCACGAGTCGCCGATCCAGTCGTGGAACTTGATCCGGCCCTCGGTCGTGTCGGCCTCGAAGTCGGGTGCTACGTCACCAAGCTGCAGCGCCATCAGACTGCTCCTTCGCTCGCTGTTTTCATATTTACCTAAATCCCTATCCGAGTTTAGCTATATGCCGATCCCGCCCATCGCTGCAACGCGTTGGGGCCCATAAGACGGTCAACGCGTTACGCGTCTGGCGAGCGCAGGACCTCGACCGGGATCCGCCAGGTCTCTGCCGCCCGTTCGACCAAGGTGGCGCCGCCAGCGAGAACCTCCGGGGCGACCGAGCCGAAGGCCTCGTAGACGAAGCGCCGCACCGGCGTTTCCACCAGGCGCTCGAGCAGCCGCTCCAGGCGGGGACCGTGAATCGCCTCGACGCTCTCCGGCTCACCCGTCGCCGAGCCGAGCAGCCAGTAGACGTCGGCGACGTCGGCGACCAGGTCGAGCACGGTCGCCGGGCTCTCCGGATCGGCCAGCGCCGGCTCGATCCCAGCCGCCTCGATCGCCGCCAGCCCCTGCTCGCGCCGGCTGGTGCCGCGCACTGCCCAGCCCTGCTCGAGCAGCGCCGCACCGAGCTCGCGGCCGCGACAGCCGCAGCCGACGATCAGCGCTCGCGCCAAGCTCAGGCCGCGCGCCGCTCGGCGTAGCGGCGGCGCTGCTCGTCGTTGGCGCCGGGGCCGGGGCGGTTTTCGACGTTGTCGGGGCGGACCTCGCCGCCGCACTCCGAGCAGGTCGGGACCATGTGGAAGGGCTTGCCGCAGTCGCGGTGGACGGTCTCCAGCGGGGCGCCCGCCTGCTCAGCTGTGTAGCGGTCGCCCCAGCGCAGCAGGGCGAGCAGAACCGGCTGCAGGTCGCGCCCCTTCTCGGTCAGGCGATATTCGAAGCGCTCGGGGTGCTCGCTGTAGCGATGGCGCTCGGCGATGCCTTCCTCGACCAGGGTCGCGAGGCGCTGGCTGAGCACGTTGCTGGCCACCCCCAGCGTCTCCTGCATCTCGTCGAAGCGGCGGCGGCCGAGGAAGAGCTCGCGCAGCACCAGCAGCGACCAGCGCTCGCCGAGGAAGGAGAGCGGGCGGGCGATCGAGCAGTTGAGCTCGGCAAATGCCTTGATTGCCATGAGGCCAGTCTAGCCTTTAGCTTGCTTTTTGCAAGTTACCTCTGTAGGGTCGCTTGCAAATTGCAAGCCAGTGGATTGGAGCGGCAGATGGAGCAGCGCTGGAAGGTCCTCTTGATCACCTCGGTCGGCCTCTTCATGGCCAGCCTCGACCTCTTCATCGTCAACATCGCCTTCCCCGAGCTGGCCCGCGACTTCAACGGCGCCTCGCTGCCCTCGCTCTCCTGGGTGCTGAACGCCTACGCGATCGTCTTCGCCGCTTTGCTCGTGCCGGCCGGGCGGATCGCCGACCGGGTCGGGCGCAAGCGCGTCTTCATCACCGGCCTGCTGCTCTTCTCCGCCGCCTCCGCCCTCTGCGCACTCGCCCCCTCGGTGACCTTCCTGGTCGGCGCCCGGGTGTTGCAAGCGGCCGGCGGGGCGATGATGCTGCCGACCACGCTGGGCCTGATCCTGCCCGCCTTCCCGTTGGCACAGCGGCCACTCGCGATCGGGATCTGGTCGGCCGTCGGTGGCGTCGCCGCCGCCCTCGGCCCGCCGATCGGCGGCCTCCTGGTGCAGCTGAGTTGGCGCTGGATCTTTGTCGTCAACGTGCCAATTGGGGTGATCACCGCGATCGTCGCCTGGCGCGCCCTGCAGGAGGTGCGCGAGCCCGAAGACGGTCGCCCCGACCTGCTGGGCGCCGCCGAGCTGGCGCTTGGCATCGGCCTGCTTACCCTGGGCATCGTCAAGGGGCCCGAGTGGGGCTGGGCCGACCCGCGCGCCCTCGCCTCCTTCGCCGCCGCGGTCGCCCTGGTCGTCGCTTTCGTCGTCCGCTCCGGCCGCCACGAGGCGCCGGTGATCGAGCTGCCGCTGCTGCGCGTGCGCTCCTTCGCCCTCGCCAACCTCGCCGCGATGGTCTTCTTCGCCGGCTTCGGCGCGATGCTGCTCTCCGGCGTGCTGCTGCTGACCGAAGTCTGGGGCTACTCGGCACTGAAGGCAGGGCTCGCGCTCTCCCCCGGCCCGCTCACCGCGGCGATCTTCGCCATCCCCTCGGGCCGGCTCGGCGGCCGCATCGGGCAGCGCCCGGTCGCCGCCGCGGGTGGCCTCACCTTCGCCACCGGCTTTGCCGTGATCCTCGCCACGGTCGGCAGCGAACCGGCCTACGTCTCGAGCTTCCTGCCCGGCTTCGTGCTCGGCGGCGCCGGCGTCGGCATGGTCTTGGGGACACTGCCGGCCGCGGCCACCGCCGCCTTGCCCCCGTCTCGCTTCGCCACCGGCACAGCGGTCTTCGGCATGGCCCGCCAACTCGGCTCGGCGATCGGCGTCGCCGTTCTGATCGCCCTGCTCAACGACTCCACCGGCGGCAACCTGCTCGCCGGTCTGCAACGCGGCTGGGCCTTCGCCCTCGGCGCCGGCCTCGGCACCGCCGCTCTGGCGCTGGCCTTCGGGCCCGTCACCAAGCCGGCAGTCGCTCCTGAGCCGGCGCCCCAGCCGAGCGCGGAGCTGGCGGCGCAGCGCGGCGTTGCCTAGGTCGCTTCGAAACTGCGGCGGCGGCGCAGGCGCTCGCGCTCCTCGGCGGCGACCTCGTCGCGCAGCTCCTGCTCGTTGCGCTCGGCGGCACCGCGGCGACGGCGCATCTCGTTCTGCGCCTCGAGCATCTGCTGCACGTCGTCGATTTCGTTCTGCGCCTCGAGTTCGGGCGAGCGGGTCGGTTTCCAGTCGAGCAGTTCGGCGTTGTTGCCGGTGTAGAAGTGCTCGATCAGGAAGAGCACGCCGACGAGGAGCAGCACCATCGCAACTGTCCCGAGGACGAAGAACACGGCTCAAGGATACGCCGAGCCAGGCGGTCCCCTTTAATCCCGGGGCGTGAGCGAGGCTTACCTGATCGACGCGGTACGCACCCCGATGGGCGGCTACCGCGGCGCACTCTCTGGCATCCGCCCCGACGACATGGCGGCGCACACGATCGCAGCCGTGGTCGAGCGGACCGGCGTCGACCCCGAGCGGATCACCGACGTCTACCTCGGCGCCGCCAACCAATCGGGCGAGGACAACCGCGATGTGGCGCGGATGGCGGTGCTGCTCGCCGGCCTCCCCCACAGCGTTCCCGGCGCCACCGTCAACCGCCTCTGCGCCTCCGGCCTCGAGGCGATCAACTGCGCGGCGCGGGCGGTTAAGCTCGGCGAGGGCGACTTCTACCTCGGCGGCGGGGTCGAGTCGATGAGCCGGGCGCCCTGGGTGGTCGGCAAGCCTGAGCGCGGCCTGCCCCGCGGTCCGCAGACGATGCACGACACCACGCTCGGTTGGCGCTTCATCAACCCGCGCATGGCCGAGCTCGGCATCTCAACCGAGTCGATGGGCGAGACCGGCGAGAACGTCGCCGAGCGCTACGGGATCAGTCGTGAGGATCAGGACGCCTGGGGCCTGCGCAGCCACCAGCGCGCCATCGCCGCCCAGGAGGCCGGCATCTTCGCCGAGGAGATCGTCCCGATCGAGGCGCCCAAGGGTCGCCGCGAGACGGTCACCGTCGACACCGACGAGGGACCCGCGCGCCGACGCCTCGCTGGAGACGATGGCGAAGCTGCGCCCCGCCTTCCGCGAGGGCGGCACGGTCACCGCCGGCAACGCCTCGACCCTCAACGACGGCGGCGCCTGCACCCTGATCGCCTCCGAGGCCGGGGCGAAGGAGCTGGGCGCCGAGCCACTGGCCCGAGTAGTTGCCTTCGGCGTCGCCGGGGTCGACCCCGCCTACATGGGCATCGGCCCCGCCCTCGCCATCCCCCGCGCACTCGCCGCCGCTGGCCTCAGCCTCGACGAGATCGACCTGATCGAGCTCAACGAGGCCTTCGCCTCGCAGGTCCTCGCCAGCGCCCGCGAGCTCGGCATCGACGAGGAAAAGCTCAACGTCAACGGCGGCGCGATCGCCCTCGGCCACCCCCTCGGCTGCACCGGCGCCCGCCTCGCCGGCACCCTCGTCCGCGAGCTGCGCCGCCGCAACGCCAAATACGGCATCGCCACCATGTGCGTCGGCGTCGGCCAGGGCCTGGCAACGGTCTTCGAAGCCGTCTGAGGTAGCCTCGCCAGCCGATGGCGACTGAGCTGAGAGAGCTGGCCAGCGTCGACGGGGAGATCTCGCCGACAGCCGAGGCCGTGGTGCCGCTCAAGGACGACGGGCTCTACCGCGGCGACGGCGCCTTCGAGGTGATCCGCCTCTACAACGGCAAGCCGTTCGCGCTGGTCGACCACCTCGACCGGCTCGAACGCTCGGGCGCTGCGATCGAGCTCGAGTTCGATCGCCCGGCCCTGGAGAGCGAGATCGAGGCGCTGCTCGGCGAGCTCGGCGATGCCGATGGGCAGCTGCGGCTGATCGTCACCCGCGGCGGCCGCCGCCTGGCGATGACCGAGCCAATTCCGGCGCATGCCGAGACGGTCAGCGTCGCCACCGTCACCTACTGCCCGACGATCATCCTCAACGGGGTCAAGTCGCTCTCCTACGCCGCCAACATGCAGGCGACGCGACTGGCCAAGTCGCAGGGCGCCGATGAGGCGGTGCTGGTCCAGCCTGACGGCATCGTGCTCGAGCCACCGACCTCCTCGATCTTCTGGGTCTCGCCGCAGGGCGGACTGCGCACGCCGGCGCTCGACAACGGCGTACTCGAGTCGATCACCCGCGACCGCCTGGTCAAGGCGCTCGCGGTAGAGCAGGGCGCCTGGCCCGTCGCCGACCTGCGCGCCGCCAAAGAGGCCTTCCTCGCCTCAACCACGCGCGAGATCCAGGCCGTCTCGACAATCGACGGCAGCGAGCTGCCGGAAACGCCCGGCCCCCGGACCGGTGAAGCCCAAGAGGCGTTCACCGCGATCCTGGGTAAAGAACTTCAGTGACCGACGACCGAACCTGAGAAAGCAAGGGGTGAGATGGACTTCCAGTTGAGCGACGAGCAGCGTTTGATCTCCGAAACCGCGCGGGAATTCGCCGACAAGGAGATCACGCCACGGGTCAAGGAGAACGATCGCGCTGCTCGCTTCGACCGCGAGCTGGCGAGCAAGCTGGGCGAGGTCGGCTACCTCGGCGCCCCCGTCTCCGAGCAATACGGCGGCCGTGGCCTCGACTACCTCGGCTATGGCCTGATCGTCGAGCAGGTCGGCCGCGCCGACTCCTCCGCCCGTACCGTCGTCTCCGTGCAGACCTCGCTGGTCGCCGGCTCGATCGAGAAGTGGGGCACGGAGGAGCAGAAGCAGAAGTGGCTGCCCCGCCTCTGCTCGGGCGAGGCGCTCGGCTGCTTCGGCCTGACCGAGCCCGACACCGGCTCCGACGCCGCAAACCTGCGCACCCGCGCCACCAAGACCGACGGCGGCTGGTCGATCAGCGGCCAGAAGATGTGGATCTCGCTCGCCAACTTCTCCGAGGTGGCGCTGATCTTCGCCCAGACCGATCCCGAGAAGAAGCACAAGGGCCTCGCCTGCTTCCTCGTCCCCTGCGACAGCGAGGGCTTCACCACGCAGGAGATCCACGGCAAGCTCGGCCTGCGTTCCTCCGACACCGGCGAGATCGCGCTCGACTCGGTCGAGGTCGGCGAGGACGCGATGCTGGGCGAGGTCGGCGACGGCTTCAAGGTCGCGATGAGCGCCCTCGACAACGGCCGCTACAGCGTCGCCGCCGGCTGCGTCGGCATCTGCGAAGGCTGCGTCGAAGCCTCGGTCGCCTACGCCAAGGAGCGCAAACAGTTCGGCGTCCCCCTCGCCCGCTTCCAGCTGGTCCAGGAGATGATCGCCGACATGATCCTCAAGCGCGACGCCAGCCGCATGCTGGTCTACCGCGCCGGCGTGCTCAAGGACGAAGGCAAGCCGAACACGACCGAGACCTCGGTGGCCAAGCTCTACGCGACCGAGTCGGCGGTCGAGTGCGCCAACCTGGCGATCCAGGTCCACGGCGGCTCGGGCTACGTCGACGACTACCCGGTCGAGCGCTACCTGCGCGACGCCCGCGTCACCACGCTCTACGAGGGCACCTCGCAGATCCAGAAGATGATCATCGGCCGCGCCGCGACCGGGATCAACGCGATGACGCCGATGGTGGCTGAGTAGCCCTTGGCGGAGCTGGTCGAGAGCTCGCGCGACGGCAACGTCGTTCTGCTCCGCCTCAACCGGCCCGAGGCGCGCAACGCGCTCTCCCCGGAGCTAATGGCGGAGCTCGCCGGCGAGCTGGAGCGGCTCGATCCCGACCCCGAGGTTCGCTGCGTCGTCATCGCCGGCTCCGACAAGGTCTTCGCCGCCGGCGCCGACATCAAAGCGATGGCGGAGCGCAGCTTCGCCGAGGCGCTGCGCCACCCGGCTGCGTCCTTCTGGCGCCGCCTCGCCGCGATCAAGACGCCGATGATCGCCGCCGTCTCCGGCTACGCCCTGGGCGGCGGTTGTGAGCTGGCGCTGGCCTGCGACATGATCGTCGCCGCCGAGGGCGCGACCTTCGGCCAGCCCGAGATCAACCTCGGGATCATCCCCGGCGGCGGAGGCACCCAGCGCCTCGCTCGGGTGCTCGGCAAGCAGCGAGCGATGGAGCTTGTGCTGACCGGCGAACGCTTTGACGCCGCCGCCGCGCTGGAGCTGGGCCTGGTCAACCGCGTGGTCGAGGGCGACGGCTGGCTGGACGAGGCGATGGCGCTTGCCGCCACCGTCGCCGAGCGGCCGCCGATCGCCGCGCGCCTGGCCAAGCAGGCGGTGATCGCCGCCGAGGAGACCGCCCTCACCGCCGGCCTGGAGAACGAGCGGCGCCTCTACGAGCTGGCGATGGCGACCGAGGATCGGGTCGAGGGCATGACCGCCTTCCTCGAGAAACGCGAGCCGAAATTCGAGGGCAAGTGAGCGCCGGCGGGGTCGAACGAGTTGGGGTTGTCGGCGCCGGCACGATGGGCGCCGGGATTGCCCAGATCGCGGCGCTGGGTGGCTATGAGACCCGGTTGTATGACCCGATCCCCGCCGCCCTGGAGTCAGGACTGGAGAAGCTCAACGCAGCCCTAAACAAGGGTGCGACGAAGGGAATGTGGAGCGAGGCCGATGCCGACGCCGCAAGCGGTCGTGCCGGCGGCGCCCACAGGCTCGCCGACCTCGCCGAATGCGACCTCGTGGTCGAGGCCGCACCCGAGGACCTCGCCCTGAAGCGCAAGCTGTTCGCGGCCCTGGCCGATGCCTGCGGGCCGGAGACGATTCTCGCCAGCAACACCTCCTCGCTGCCGATCACGGCGATCGCCGCCGAGGTGCCGGGGCGCGAGCGAGTCGTCGGCATGCACTTCTTCAATCCGCCGGCGCTGATGAAGCTGGTCGAGGTCGTCGCCACTATCGACTCCGCTCCGGCGGCGCTGGACGCGACCATTGAGGTCGGCCTGCGCATGGGCCGCACCCCGATCCGGGCCAAGGACAGCCCCGGCTTCATCGCCAACCGCCTCGCCCGTCCCTTCACCCTGGAGTCGCTGCGGATGCTGGGCGACGGAGTCGCCGACGCGGCGACGATCGACCGCGCCTGCCGCCAGGGCGGCGGCTTCCGCATGGGCCCCTTCGAGCTGATCGACCTGATCGGCCTCGACGTCAACCTCAGCGTCGCCCGCTCCTTCTACGCCCAGGGTGGTGAGCCCGAGCGCTGGCGCCCCAGTCCGATCCAGGAGGACCTGGTCGCCAACGGCCACCTCGGCCGCAAGAGCGGCAAGGGCTTCTACGACTACAGCAACCCCCCGGACCCCGCCTCCGCCGTTCCTTCGTACCAGCTATCGCGGCAAGGGGACAGCGGAACCGGTGAGCTGACGCTCGCCCCCCACCAGCTGGCCGAGATCGACCCCGCCGCACCGGCGATCCTCCCCCGCCTCGTCGCCCAGATCGCCAACGAGGCCGCCTTCGCCCTCGAAGAGCAGGTGGGCTCCCCGGCCGACATGAACACCGCGATGCGCCTCGGCTTCAACTGGCCCCGCGGCCCGCTCGAGCTGACCGAGCTGATGGGCGCCGCACCCGCGGTCGAGCTACTCGAGGACCTGCGCGCCGAGCACGGCGAGGCCTACCGACCCGCCCCAGGGTTGATCGCCGCCGCCAAGGTCTAGCTCCGGCTTCACCATCGTCACGCCGGACTAGAGTGCCGCTCGACCTACCCCGGCCGCAGGAGGAGAGATGCGCGAGTCTGCAAAGAGATGTGCTTGGTCGTTCGGTGCGAGCCTGCTCGCAGTCGGGCTCTTCTGCCTCGCCCTCGCATCGGCCGCCAGCGCTACCCAGACGGTCTTCTGGGGCAGTTTCAACCCCAGCAAGATCTCCCACGCGCCGGTCGGGGACGGCAAAGGCTCTGACATTCCGATCCCTTCCGCCTTTGTAGACGGGCCCTACGGCACGGCGATCGACTCGGCAGCGGGCAGGATCTACTGGGCGAACTTCAGCGGCAACTCAATCGGCTATGCCAACTTCGACGGGTCTGGTGCAGGGTTGCTCAATACGAGCGGCGCGACCGTCAACGGACCGGGAGGACTTGCGATCGACCCGGCCGACGGCAGGGTCTACTGGGCGAACGCCAATGGCAATTCCATCTCCTACGCCGCCCTGAATGGCTCCGGCGGGGGGAACATCAATACGACCGGCGCGACAGTTGACGAACCGTACGGCGTCGCGATCGACCCCGCCACGGGCCGGATTTACTGGGCAAGCGCCGCGGCAAACGCAATCTCCTACGCAAACTTGAACGGCTCTGGCGGAACCGACCTGGATACCTCGGGCGCCCCAGTCGCGGCCCCGGATGGATTGGCAATCGACACCACGACAGGCAGGGTCTACTGGGCCAACTTCAGGGGCGAATCGATCGGCTACGCCAGCGTCAACGGTGGCAGTGGCGGACAGGTCGACACACACTCCACCCTCGGCGCGCCCGCCGGACTGGCGATCGACCCCGCCCTTCAGACAATCTTCTGGGGCGACGAAGAACTCGATCGGATCGGTGCAGCAGGTCTTCAGGGAGCCACTCCAGTGCAACCGGCCACGAGCGGAGCCACCTTGGAAACAGCGAACTTCCCCGTCCTACTGGAAAGCCCGCGCAACTTGGACAAGCCGACGGTTCAAGGCCAGCACAAGCCGGGCGCCACCCTCACCTGCACGCAGGGGACGTGGAGGGGCGACATAGTCGAGTCCTTCCTCTACCGGGCGCCGCAAAGCTTCTCTTACCAGTGGTTCCGCAACGGCAAACCGGTTACCGGCGCGACTGCGGCGACCACCGTGGCCAACAAGGTGGGCGCGTACACCTGCGACGTCACGGCAGCCAATTTTGCCGGCTCCGAAGCATGGACCAGCCCGCTCGAATTCAGCGTCAACGCCACTATCGCTTTCAAGAAGGTCACCTTCAACCGCAAGAAGGGCACCGCCACCTTGCGGGTCGCGGTTACCGGCAGCGGCCGCTTGGACGTCTACGGCAAGGGCGTCGCCAATGCACAGCGCAAGCATGCAGCGGGCATCACGAAAATCACCGTCAGGACCAGCGGCAAGGCGCGCATCAAGCTGAAGAACACCGGCAAGGCGAAGGTCAAGGCGACGGTCTCCTACACGCCCGAAGGCGGCAAGGCGATCAAACGCCGCAAGACAGTGGTCCTGAAGAAGAAGCTGCGCTAGGACCTCGGCACGAGCCGATCAGCGAGTAACGCGGAACATCAGCTCGTCCTCGTAGCACCAACTCCAGTCCTCGCCGGGCTCGACCGAGCGGATCACCGGGTGACCGGTCTCGGCGTTGTGCGCGGTGGCGTGCTTGCCCTCCGAGTTGTCGCAGCAGCCGATGTGGCCACAGCTCTGGCACATGCGCAGGTGGACCCACTGCATGCCGAGCTCGAGGCACTCCTCGCAACCGGCGACCTCGGCCGGTGGATCGAAGATCTCGATCGTGCGGATGTGAGAGCAGGAGGCCATGCTTTTCCAAGATAGCGCTCTCGGATCGTCACATCTGAAAGGCTGAAGCGATGGATGGCACTGAAGCGACAGGCGGGGAGCCGATAACCGAGGAGGGCATGGCTGCCCTACGCGAGGAAATCGAGCAGCTCGAAGGAGACGCCCGGACCAAAATGGCGGCGCGGATCAAGGTCGCCCGCGAGGAAGGCGACCTCAAGGAGAACGCCGAGTACCACATCGCCAAGGAGGACCAGGCCCATCTCGAGACCAAGATCAAGCGCCTGCGCGAGCGCCTGCGCACCGCCGTCGTGGTCGAGATAGACGCCACCGCCGCGGACACTTTCGCCTTCGGTCGCACCGCCGAGGTCCTCGACGAAGCAAAAGGCGAGGCCAATACCTGGACCCTGGTCGGCTCAACCGAAGCCAATCTGGCCGAGGGCCGCCTCTCCGCCGAGTCCCCGATCGGCCGCGCCCTGCTCAACGCCAAAGTCGGCAAGCCGATCAAGATCGAGACGCCCAAAGGCTCGCGGACGTTTGTCGTGCGGAAACTCGTCGGCTGATCGAACACGCGTGATGCTACGCTGTAGCATATGGAGATCGGGGTTCGAGACCTTCGCAACCGCACCGCCAGCGTAATCAACGCGGTGAAGGCCGGCGAGCGAGTCGTATTGACCGTCAACGGCGACCCACTTGCCGACATCGTTCCACACGGACAGCGCACCCGCTGGCTTGGTGGCGCCCAACTCCATGAGCAACTCCGTGAGCGGTCAGCCGACCCCGCCCTCGCGCAAGAGCTCGATGATCTGGCCGGTCAGACCCTCGACGAGCTTTGATCCCTCCGCCCTCCTCGGGCCTGCTCGACACCTCGGTTTTCATTGCCCGCGAGACTGGGCGCCCGCTTGGTGAGCTGCCGGATCGTGTCGCGGTCTCGGTGGTCACGATCGGCGAGCTCCATCTCGGAGTCCTCAACGCGCCGGATGACGTCGTTCGCGCCCGTCGCGCCGACACACTCGCGCTCGCCCGCTCGGCCGACCCGATACCGATCAGCGAGGCCGTGATGACATCGTGGGCCCGCCTCGTCGCCGACTGTCGCGCAGCCGGCATCCACCGCACGGTCAAGCTGACTGATGCTTTGATAGCCGCCACCGCTGTCGAGCATGGGTTGCCGGTCGTCAGCCAGGACGACGACTTCAAAAAAATTGCTGTCGTCCACTCACAACTCCAAACGGTGAGGGTCTGACACCTGACCTCACCCTCCGGGGGAGTGAGAGTTCAAGTGCACCTACCGTCAATCTGGTCTTTGAATTGAAGTGGTTATAGGCCCTCCGCTGCCCGGAGGGTGCCGATCGGTACCGATGTGGTCCCCCATCAACTAGATTCCCAACCCATGCCGCCAGATGCCGAGCCAGAGATGGATCTACTTTTCGACGATGATCTCGCGGCCGAGGGCGAGGACGACCTTGAGCCGTCACCGCCTGAGCAGTCGAGTCAGGCCGTCGTAACCGGGACTGACTGGACAGCGGAGACGATCCTGCGCCAGCTTGACCGTGGCAACATCGAACTCAATCCAAGATTTCAGCGTCGCGAGACTTGGACAGACTTGCGAAAGAGCAAGTTCATCGAGTCTCTCGTGCTTGGGCTTCCCATCCCACAGCTCGTCCTCGCTGAGCGCCCTGAGCAGCGTGGGTCATACCTCGTCATCGACGGTAAGCAGCGCCTTCTTGCCCTTCGACGATTCGCCGCAACCGACTCTGCTGATTTCACTCCATTGAAACTGCGCGGACTTGAAGTTCGAAAAGATCTCGAGGGTTTGACCCTCGCCGACATGCAGGCCTCCCCGGACTTCGTTGGGGATGTATCCGGGTTTGAGAATCAAACAATCCGCACAGTAGTAGTTCGAGCCTGGCCAAACGAGAGTTTCCTCTTCCGCGTTTTCCTTCGCCTCAATACAGGGAGCGTTCCCCTATCACCTCAAGAGCTTCGGCAAGCCTTGCATCCGGGTCCTTTCGTGGACTTCACAGATGATCGGTCCACCGAAAGCGAAGCTATCCGAACCGCCCTGAAACTCGACCGGCCCGACTTCCGAATGCGAGATGTTGAGTTGCTAATCCGCTATTTCGGTTTTGCTCGCTTTCTAAATGAATACAATGGAAATCTAAAGCAGTTCCTGGATATGACCTGCTCTCGTCTTAACCAAGCCTGGAACGACGAGCGGGCGGCAATTGAACTCGAGGCCGACGAATGCGACGAGGCGATCAACGTCACATTCTCCATCTTCGGAGATGAGGCATTTCGTCGATATTCATCAGAAGGAGTGGAGGGCCGATTCAATCGGGCCATCTTCGACGCAATGGTGTTCTACTTCCGTCACCAGGATATTCGGGCCGCCGCACTTGAGAACAGCTCAAAGGTCTTGGAGTCCTTTCATGCCCTCTGCACGGACAACCAAGCCTTTATCGAGGCCATTACGCGAACAACAAAGAGCATTCCAGCGACGCACGTCAGGCTCTCTGCCTGGGGTGACGCCTTGAGCACTGCGATCAACGCTGATGTTGGCATTCCCACTCTGCATGACAATAGGATCCATCGGGACTAGGTTCAGTGCCACGCTCGATCCGGCTTCGCGAGCTGCAAAACAGAATCGGCGAGCTTCGAGAGCGTGCACTCCCTCGCGCCTTTGAGCCAACCGGAACGTATTCGGATCGTGTGGTAGATCGCGCTCGTGGGTTTCGATTGCTGGCGCACGCCGAGATCGAGGCTTGTTTGGAGGATCTTGGGATAGACACAGTGAATACTGTCTACTCGGCCTGGGCTAAAGATGGTCTGCCAAGGACAACTCTGGTTTCACTGATGTCATTTGGCTCTAAGAAGTTCGGCACTCCGGAGTCACTCGAATCGTCGCTCACACTTCGGGAGCGTCTGAACGAGATTAGAAATGAATACGTTAATTGGGTGAGGAACCAAAACCACGGCGTTCGCGAGAAAAATGTTTTGCGCATTTTGCTACCGGCCGGTATCCGTGAGCATGAGATCGACACGACGTGGCTTGCCACAATTGATTCGTTTGGCAGTGCTCGTGGATCGACCGCCCACAATGCAGGGCGACCTCAAAATCCACCGGATCCAGCTCGGGAGCTACAAACCGTGCGCCAAATCGTTAAGGGCCTGGAGCCAATTGATCGCCGCTTGGGCGAACTGCGCGCCGAGTAGTTTCAGCTGACCTAGCTACCGGGCGTCGGCGCGACCTCTATCGGCTCGCCGCCGGGAAGCCAGTGCGCCTCGGGTGAGGGCGGGGTGTCGCGCAGGTACCACTCGGCGTCGAGGGCGCCCTTGCAGCCGCTGCCGGCGGCGGTGACCGCCTGGCGGTAGATGTGGTCGACGACGTCGCCGACGGCGAAGACTCCCGCCAGGTTGGTGCGGGTCGAGTCGCCCTCGGTGAGGATGTAGTCATTCTCGTCGGTGTTGACCTGACCCGTGACGACCTCGGAGCGAGGGATGTGGCCGATCGCGATGAAGGCGCCGTCGGTCTCGACGTCCTCAACCTCGTCGGTCTCGATGTTGCGCAGGCGCACGTGGTCGAGTCGACCCTTGTCGCTGGCGACGAACTCCTCCGCCACGTAGGGGGTCTTGAAGCTGATGTTGCCCTGCTCCTTGGCCCGATCGAGCATGATCTTCGAGGCGCGGAACTCCTCGCGACGGTTGACCACGGTCAGCTCGCTGGCGTACTTGGAGATGAAGATCGAGTCCTCCATCGCCGAGTCGCCGCCGCCGATCACGATCACTTTCTGATCTTTGAAGAAGGCGCCGTCGCAGACGCCGCAGGTCGATACTCCGCAACCGCTGAGCTCGCGCTCGCCGGGGATACCGAGCCGCTGCGGCTCCGCCCCCATCGCCAGGATCACCGCTTTCGCCTGATACTCCTCGTCGCCGAGGAAGACTTTCTGCACGCCGCCGTCGGAAAGCTCAACCCGGTCGACGTCATCGGTGACGAAACGAGTGCCGAAGCGCTCCGCCTGAGCGCGGAACTCGTTCATCATCTCCGGCCCCATAATCCCGCCGGGATAGCCGGGGTAGTTCTCGACGTCGGTCGTGTTCTGCAGCTGGCCGCCCCACTGGAAGCCCTCGAAAACGAGCGGCTCGAGGTTGGCGCGCGCGGTGTAGAGCGCAGCCGTGTAGCCGGCCGGCCCACCGCCGACGATGATCACGTTCTCGACCTTCTTTGCGTCTGTCATATCCGCCTCAAGTCTAATGGCGTTGCCAATACTTCACTTTTTATAGTACTCCCCCGCTGACCTCTCCGGCAAGCTCCGCCGGCGGCTTGCGGTCGATCGGCAGCCCCTCCGTTTCCCAACGATGGACCCGGGTGCGGAGCTGGAAGAAAGCAGCGACGCCGAAGGGAATCGGCATCCAGAAGGCGATCAGGCGGTAGACCAGGATCGCTGGGAAGACAGTCGTCTCGGGGACGCCAAAGAGGACGAAGGCGCCAATCATCCCCGCATCCACGGCGCCCACTCCGGCGGGAGCGAAGGGGATCAGGTTGGCGACCATGCCGAGGAAGAAGCCCTGAACGACCACCGCAAGCGGCACGTGGACGCCAAAGGCGTGGAAGGAAGCCCAGAGGATGCCGATGTTGGCGGCCCAGAAGCCGGCCGCGCCGAGCACGGCGAGGCCACCTTGGCGCGGGTGAGTGAAGAGGCTGATTGCGAAGCGGAACCCCTCGGCGAAGACCGCCGGCACCTTGGCGATGTTCCTGGCGATCTCCTGTCCGCGCTTGCCGTGCACGAAGCGGGCGATCTTGGGACCGAGGTCGGGCGGGACCAAGGCGAAGAGCAGGCCGAGCGCGAGCAGCAGGCCGGCCACCCCCGCCGGCACGATCGTCAGCTCGATCGAGTCCTTGCCGTTGAG
This sequence comes from uncultured Solirubrobacterales bacterium, assembly GCA_963732225.1. Classification (GTDB taxonomy): domain Bacteria; phylum Actinomycetota; class Thermoleophilia; order Solirubrobacterales; family 70-9; genus VRUE01. Next base: position 1,034,804 of record CAVSYR010000002.1, on the reverse strand, counting down.
CACGCCGGTACGCAGCAGCACGCCGAAGAGGATCAGGGCCAGCGGATAGAAGGCGTAGTGGAGGGTGAGGAAGGCGACCATCCGCCGCGCCACTTCGTGCCGCGCCATACCCGCCTTGCGCAGGGCCCAGAAGGTGAGCACGATCCCCCCCGCCCCGGCCGCGGAGAAAAGCAGCGTCGCCGCCAGACCGGCCATGTTGATCTCGTACGTCTCCAGCCAGGTGAAGCGCAGGACTTCGCCGCCGACCACCGCCTTGAAGAGGGCGATGTAGGTGACGAAGGCGACGACGTTGAAGCCGATCGCGATCGCGATCCAGAGCGGATCGGCGTCATCGAGCTTGCCCAGGGCGTTGCTCAACCCGACCAGCTTCGGGAAGATGAAGTAGATCCCGACCAGCAACGCGACAACCACGACCGCCGTCTGAATCAGTCGCCGCCGCGTGAAGATCGGTAGTTCGGCGGCATCGTCGCCGTTAACCGGACCCTCAGGAGACACTCTTTAGAAACTACCCTTTGGCGAGGCGCTCCAAGCGCTGCAGGCCCCGGGTCACTCCGTGAACTGCAGGTTCCGCCAGCGGCTCGCCGCGGCGCACCGCGGCGACCAGGCCGGCCCCAGCGAGCAGATCGGTGACGTAGTGCTCGCCCAGGTAGACGAGGGCGAAGCCGAGCGTCAGCGAGTAAGTCCAGCCCACCGCGCCCTCGACCGGGCCCGCCTCGGTGAGTTGAATCGCGGCCATCGCCGAGGTGGCGAAGTGCAGCGAGGGCATCGCCGCCCAGGGGTTGCCGCCGAGCGCGTTGTACATCTTCGGCCAGGCCGAGCCCCAGGTGTCTTCGCCGACGCCGATCATGATCCGCTCCACCTTCTCGCCGGTCAGGCCCTGCTCGGAGGCCCACCAGGGCGGCGAGGTCGGAATCACGAAGTAGGCGATGCAACCGAGGTCGAAGACGGCGGCCATCTGGCGGGCGGCGCGTGGGAAGCGCTCGGGGTGGCGCCAGAGGATCCAGGCCAGCGCGAGGTAGGGCTCGAAGAACCAGAGCCAGTGCGCCCAGGTGAGGATGCGGTTGACGGTGCCGGCGCGGCGCAGGCGGGCCATCCCCCGCTGCAGGCGGGCGTTGGGCAAGCGCCCGAGGCCGAGCACCCGGTCGGCGATGATCGGGTAGCGGCTGCGCAGCCGCGCCTCCAGCTTCTGCGGATCGTCGTAGGGAAGCTCGTGGACCATGATGAAGGCCCACATCTGCATCGCGTAAAGCACCACGTCGCGCCTGCGCGAGCGCGGGGCGAGAACTGCGACCGCCAGGGGGCCCGCGGCGCAGGCAACCACCGTCACCGGAGTGGGCGCTCGCAGCCGCTTGCGCAGCAGGGGCACGGCCACCGCGGCCGCCACAGCACCCGCTGCTCCGGCACGTACGGCGAGGCGAAGCGCCGGAGATGGCCGCGATCGCGCCTTCATCAGGTCGGCGAGTATAGGTCGGCGACCGAGCGATGGGCACGACGGCGCGCCGCCTCCAGGTGACGGAGCCGCGGTGTCCGTCACCTCCGTGATTAGAATGGCCGCGCTTTGGCGCCCCACTCTCCTGGCACCGACCAGATCGACACCCTGCTTTGGATTGGCTTCGTCGCCGCGGCGATCGTCATCGTCGCGATCAACGGCGCGCTGATCTACGCGCTGCGGCGCTACCGCAGCGAGCGCGGTGACGAGCCGCGCCAGATTCGCGGCGGTCGCGGCACCCAGTTGCGGGTCGGCGCCGTGCTCACCGTCTTCGCCGCGGTGATCCTCGTGCTCAGCTTCATCTTCACCGACAAGGCACGCGAGGTCCCGACCACCGGCCCTGCCGGCCTCGCCTCGGCGAAGTCGGCGCCGCTGAAGATCGAAACCACCGGCCAGCAGTGGCTCTGGCGCTACGACTACCCGAACGGTGCCTTCTCCTATTACAAGCTGGTCGTGCCGGTCGACACCACGGTCGAACTCAACCTGATCTCGACCGACGTGATCCACACCTGGGACGTGCCGGAGCTGGCTCCCAAGCGCGACGCCGTGCCCGGTAAGACCAACCACGTCGTCTTCCGCGCCGACGAAGAGGGGACCTTCGACGGACAGTCGGCGACCTTCTCCGGCCAGGCCTACGCAGCGATGCGGACCGAGGTCGACGTCGTCTCGCCGGCTGAATACGAAGCCTTCGTCAAACAGCAAAAAGCCGACATTCAGGCGGCCCAGGATCGCGTCGTCGGCCTGATCGAAAAGGGAGAAGTCCCATGAGCGACCCGATCGACCCGGTGACTTCCGGGTATTCGAATCCGGGGCGATCGGGGCGCGAATCCGGTGTGAAGCGCGCCAACCCCGAGGTCGTCGTCGACGGCTTCCCCCGCCGCCGTCCCCACTGGATCGAGGTCGTCACCAGCGCCGACCACAAGGACGTCGGTCGGGTGATGATCGGCGCCGCCCTAGGCTTCCTCTTCATCGCCCTGGTCGAGTTCCTGCTGATGCGGCTGCAGCTGGCGATCCCGGAAAACAGCCTGCTGACGCCAGTCACCTTCAACCGCATGCTCTCGCTCTACGGGGCGACGGCGATCTTCCTCTTTGCCCTGCCGCTCTGCCTCGGCCTCTACTACTACCTGGCACCGCTGCAGGTGGGCGCCCGCGGAACTGCCCTGCCGCGCGTGGGCCAGATCGGCCTTTGGCTCTACATCGCCGGCGCCACGGTGCTCTACGCGGGCTTCCTCTTCACCCCCTCCGAGGCCGGCGTCAACCCGCTGGCGCCGCTCTCCGAGCTGGCCTTCCTGCCCAACAACGGCGTCGATGCCTGGGCAGTGGCCTGCGGGCTGGCGACCCTCGGCTTCGTCCTGATCGCAATCAACCTGGTCGCGACCCTGCGCCGTATGCGCGCCCCCGGCATGGCCTGGCGGCGGGTGCCCGTGTTCGCCTGGGCCGCGGCCGTCTCCTCCTGGCTGCTGATCGTGGTCGGCACGGTGATGCTGGCGGCGATCACGATGCTGCTGATCGATCGCAACTTCGACGGCATCTTCTTCGCCGACGGCTCCGGCGGCGCCCCGCTGCTCTGGGAGCACATGAGCTGGATCTTCTACACCGGCACCTACATGCTGATCCTGATCACGGCGCTGGCCGCGATCGCCGAGATCGTCCCGGTCTTCGCCCGCAAGCCGCTCTTCAACCGCAACGCGGTCACCGGCTCGCTGCTGGCGATCGCCGTGATCGGCACGCTCGCCTGGATGCAGAACATGCTCACCTCGCCAATCGGGATCGGCTGGATGTACTTCGCGATGATCATGTCGCTGGCGCTGGTCGTGCCCTTCGGCCTGATCGTCTTCAACCTGATCGCGACGATAATCGGCGGCACGCTGCGGATGCGAGCGCCGCTGCTCTTCGCCGCCGGCGCCGTCTCGATGATCTCGATCGGCCTCGGCGCCGAGATCTCGCACTCCATGGTCGCCGTCGCCTGGCGCCTGCACAACACGACCGACGCCACCGCCGCCACCCACTTCGCGCTCGTCGGCGGCGCCGTCTTCGGTGGCTTCGCCGCCCTCCACTACTGGTTCCCGAAGCTAACCGGCCGCACGATGGGTGAGGTACTCGGCCGCGCCTCCTTCTGGACGCTGGTCGCCGGCATGCTGCTCACCTTCGTGCCCCTCTTCCTCTCCGGCGGCGATCACGGCCAGGTCGCCGACGCTTACAAGTACTTCAGCGGCACCGGAGTCAGCACCGAGAACCTGATCGCCTCGATCGGCGCCTTCGTGCTCGCGATCGGGGTCATCATCAACCTGGTCAACGCGATCGCCAGCCTCAGCAACGGCGGCCGCGCCGGCCATGATCACTGGGGCGGCAACTCGCTCGAGTGGTTCGCGCTCTCGCCGCCGGAGCCGCACAACTTCGACGTACTGCCCGACGTGCGCAGCGACCGGCCGATGCGCGACATCCGCGAGGCGATCGCCCATAGCAGCAGTCGCGCCGCCAAAGAGGCGGCTCGCGAGTCCCAGCCGGTAGCCTGAGCACCGTGAGCGGCGCCGAATCCGCGGTCGTCGCGCAGCGCCCGGCTGTCTTCGGCGTCCTGCGCGACTACGCCACCCTGACCAAGCCGAAGGTGCAGTCGCTGCTGCTCCTGACCACGATCACGACCATGTACGTGGCCGGCGACCCCTCGATCGGCCTCGTCTTCCTCACCTGCCTCGGCGGCGCACTCTCAGCCGGTGGTGCCGGCGCGATCAACCACGCCGTCGACCGCGACATCGACCGGATCATGTCCCGCACCGCCGACCGCCCGGTCGCCAGTGGGCGGATCTCGCCGCGGGCGGCGATTGCCTTCGGAACACTGCTCGGCTGCGCCTCCTTCCTGTTGCTCTCGCTCACCGTCAACCCGCTGGCGGCGGCACTCTCGATCTCCGGTCTCTTCGGCTACGTCTTCGTCTACACGCTCTGGCTCAAGCGCTCGACCCCGCAGAACATCGTGATCGGCGGCGCTGCCGGCGCGGTGCCACCTCTGGTGGCCTGGGCGGCCGTCACCGGCGGCCTCAGCGGCACCGCCCTCTTCCTCTTCGCGATCGTCTTCTTCTGGACCCCGCCGCACTTTTGGGCGCTCTCGCTGCTGATGAAGGACGAGTACGCCAAGGCCAACATCCCGATGCTTCCGGTGGTCCGCGGTGAGGATGAGACGCGCCGCCAGATCCTGCTCTACACAATCCTGCTCTACGCGGTGACGCAATTGCCCTTCTGCGCCGGCGGTTTCAACGTCATCTACCTGATCACCTCGATGACGCTCGGGGCGGGCTTCATCTACTGCGCTGTGCGCCTGCTGCGCAGCGCTGATCGCCGCTGGGCCCTGCGCACCTATCTCTACTCGCTCGCCTACCTGGCATTGCTCTTCATCGCGATGCCGCTCGACCGCCTGGTCTAGTAGAAATCCCAGCGTGGATCGCGAGACAGCAAGAGCGAACATGAGCGCCGGCCTGATGGCTGGCGGCATCGCTGCAGCCGTCTTCGCCCTCTGCTTCGTGGCCGCGATGCTCTACATCGCCTCGTGAGCGAGCACCGCCACATCCCCGAGCCCGGAGAGGTGATCTACCAGCCGCGCTCCTCCTGGGCGCCGGCGGTCTTCGGCTTTGCCCTCGCCCTGACCATCTGTGGGATCTTCGCCGAGGGCTTCATGGTCCGCGGCTGGATCTACTCGATCATCGGCGGCGTCGTCGCCCTCTTCGCCTTCCGCAGCATGGTCCAGGACGCGATCCGCAGCTACTACCACCTGCCGCGCAAGCAGCATGTGCGCGGGGCAGTGCTGCCGGTCGAACAGATCTCCTCTCCGAAGGCCTGATACCGGCGCATCTCGGAGTCCTCGGTCGCTCGCGTGCTCTGCACGCCACGCTCCCTGCGTCCACCGATCTGCTTGGTCTCACGCCTTCAGTCTGGGCTCATGCCGGAAGTCGCCCCCTCCGAGGTCCAGACGCGGACGATGTCGCGCATCGAGAGCACGCCGGCGAGCTCGGGGCCGTCGTAGACGACTAGATGACGAATTCCGCGGCGCGACATCTCCGCCGCGGCGCGCTCGAGGCTCCAGTCCGGCGCCGCGGCGATCACGCTGTCGCTCATGTGATCGCCCACCCGCTCGGTATCGGGATCCTCGCCGGCGCCAAGCGACAACAAGATGTCGCGCTCGGTGAGGATGCGGGCCACCGGCGTCTCGTCATCGCTGACCAGAGCGGCGCCGATTTGCTTCTCGGCCATCATCGATGCCGCCTCGCGCAGCGTGTGCGTCGGGCCGACCGTGAGGACCACCTCCGACATCCCATCCCGTACCTGCATCTGCCGCCTCCCCTCCGGGCTCGCGAGTTAGTGAGAATCGCCTCAAGCCTACCCGACCCCAGGCAGGGGTAAGCCTGCTTTCGGCCGGGCGGGACATATAGACTCCGGCGCGCTTTGCGCCGCATGCCCAAGCTCGCCAACCCGATCCGCCCGCTGCTCGTCCTCGTCGCCCTGGCGGCGGTAGCGCTGCCCGCTTCGGGCTGCGGCACGACGACCGCCGACCCCAACCGCGGGCGCATCCTCTTCGTTGAAAAGTGCGGCGTCTGCCACACGATGGCCCAGGCGGGTACGACCGCCCAGGTCGGTCCCAACCTCGACGACGCTTTCGCCGCGGCTCGGTCCGCCGGCGAGGGTGGCGACACGGTCGAAGGCATAGTCAAGGCCCAGGTCGAGTACCCACGGCCGAGCAACAGCGACCCGGCGGTCTCGATGCCGGCCGACGTCGTCACCGGCCAGGATCTCGACGACGTCGCCGCCTACGTCGGCCTCTACGCCGGTGTGCCCGGTGCGGCGCCGCCGAAAGTACCGGGCGGCCCCGGCGCTCAGGTCTTCGCCAACAACGGTTGCGGCGGCTGCCACACGCTCAAAGCCGCCAAGTCGGGTGGCGTCACCGGGCCCAACCTCGATGAAGTCCTGCCCGGCCAAACCGAAGCGATGGTCCACGAATCGATCGTCGACCCCAACGCCGACATCGCCACCGGCTACCCGCCCAACGTGATGCCGGCCAACTTCGAACAGAAGCTCTCGCCGAAAGAAATCGAAGACCTGGTCAAGTACCTGCTCGAATCGACCAGCGGCGGCGGCAAGGGCAGCTCGAAGAAGAGCGGCTGAGCCCGTCGCGCGGCCCGAGAGCGGCCGCTGGCATCATCCGCTGAGGCAACTTATGCGCGACCGCCTCCGCATCTCGCCACAGCTCTACGCCACCGTCTCACTGGTCGCCCTCGGCGCATTGGCGCTGATCGTGCTGACCGGCGCCGGGGTACGCCTGACCGGGTCTGGTCTCGGCTGTCCAGACTGGCCCAAGTGCTACGGCGGCACCGCGCCGCCGCTCGAAACCCACGCGGTGATCGAGTACGGCAACCGGATCCTCACCGGCTTCGTCGGCTTCGCCGTGATCGCCGCCAGCGTGCTCGCCTGGTTCCGCGTTCCCTTCCGCTGGCACCTCGCCTTCTTCGGTGCCCTGCTGCCGCTCGGCGTGATCGGCCAGGCGATCCTCGGTGCCCTGGTGGTCAAGTACCACCTCGCCCCCGGCCTGGTGATGAGCCACTTCATCCTCTCGATGCTGCTGCTCGACGCCTCCTTCGCCCTCGCCTGGTGCTCGCGCTACGAACCGTGGGAGCGGGGTCGCTCCAGCGACCGGCTCGGGGTCTGGTCGGTGCGGGCGCTGATCCCGCTCGGCCAACTGACGATCGCCGCCGGCACGGTCGCCACCGCCTCGGGGCCGCACGCGGGCGCCCACGCCGGGCAGCTCGTCCACCGCTTCACTTTCGAGGGGACCGGGACACTGGAATGGGTGGTTCAGCGCCATTCGGCGATCGCGACCGTCTTCGGCCTCGCCGCGATCGGCGTCTGGTTCCTCCTGCGCCGCCCAGGAGGCGATAGGAGGGCACTCAGGCCCCTGACTGTGATGATCGGCCTCCTCGCCCTACAGGGCGTCGTAGGCGGCGTCCAGTGGGCCCTGAGGCTGCCAGGCGAGATCGTCTGGGTCCACGTAGCCCTGGCGACGATCACCTGGCTGGCCATGCTCTGGACGGTTGCCACCGCGGGGCGGCTGGAGCCGCGCTCAGGGAAGGTTGCGATCAGGCCGGACCACGCGGCGGACGAGGCCGAACACCGCACCGCAGCCCTGACGTAGCGCTCCGGCTCGGACCAGTTCCCTAGCGGAGCCACAAGGTCAGGACGGCGGCGAGAATGGCAACGGCCACCGCCCCGGCAAACCACAGCGAGAAACGCGTGAGCATCGCGTACAGGCCAATCACCGTCTCCTGCGTGCGAGCGATCTGCTCGTTTACCCCGTCGAATTTCGCGTCGACCCGTTCGAATTTCGCGTCCACCCTCTCGAATCGCTCATCGATCTTGTCGAATCGCTCATCGACCTTCTCAAAGCGCACTTCGAGACTCTTCTCCAGGCGATCGAAGCGGGCATTCATTTCCCTGCGCTGCTCCGCGAATCCGGTCTCCATGCGGCGGCCGAGCTCGTCAACCTGGTGCTTGAGGTCATCCATGCGGTCATCGGTCCAGCGCGAGGTCATCATCTCCATAGTGACAGGCTAGAAGACAAAACATTTCGCGTGGCGCGCTAAGCGTGACGAAACCGCGATGAATTGATCACAGCAGCGTGCGGTCGCCGGCGAGGTCGACAACCACATGGGTAATCGGCAGGTCGATTCGCTCACGGGCCTTGTCGACGACACCGTGCTCTAGCCAGCGCGAGCGATCGGGGGGATGGGTCGAGATCAGGATCTCGTCGGCGGGGAAGATCCGCAGGGCGTCCTCGATCGCGACGTTGGGATCGGAGTCGCCGATCTCTCCTTTTGCCTTCAGGCCAAGCTGCTTGATCTCGATCAGCGAGAGCTCCATGCGCTGGCGCGCGAGCTCGATTGCCTCGTCGATGTCCGAGGCCCAGTGTGAGGCGCGTGAGGAGGCCAGAGCGGGCGTCACCACCATCACCTCGCAGCGCCGGTCGCGACAGCGATCGCGAATCTCCTTCAGCAGCGCCTCGCCCTGGACCGTCTCGTTGGCAACCACGAGTAGCCGAAACTTGCCGTCCCCGCCCTGAGTCACCTCGACGTTGCGCGGTAGCGACCCACGCGCACTGCGGTAGCCGAAGCCAATGCCAAAGCCAATCAGGAGCGCCGTCCAAATCACGCCCACCACCGGCCGGGTCAGAAGGGTCAGCACGATCGCCGACACCACGGCAGCCCCAATCACCAACAGCCACCTGAACGCGTCTTGCTCAGACCTCAGGGGATTGTGCATACCCCTGTTTTACCGCGTGATCAGAGGATGTAAACCGTGAAGAAGACGACCAGCCACATGATGTCGACGAAGTGCCAGTAAATGCCCGGCACCTCGACGCCGAGGTGGTCCTTCTCCTCGGTGCCGAAATGACCGCGGAAGGCGCGGATCGAGGCGAAGGTGAGCAGGCAGAGCCCGACGAAGACGTGGGCGCCGTGCAGGCCGGTGAGGCTGTAGAAGATCGAGCCGAAGCCGAGATCGCGGGCGCTGAAGCCGAGGTGGACGTACTCGTTGAGCTGGATAAAGAGGAAGGTCGCGCCGAGCATCCAGGTCAGCACCAAGCCCAGCTTGAGGCCGTTGCGGTTGCCGCGGCGGATCGACTCCAGCGCGTAGTGGATCGTGAAGCTGGAGGAGACCAGGATCGCCGTGTTGACGCCCGCCACCGCGACCGGCAGTTCGTAGGGGTGCGGCGGCCAGCTCGAGGGGTGAACGACGACCCGAAGGAAGAAGTAAGAGGCGAAGAAGGCCCCGAAGAGCATCACCTCGGAGACGATGAAGAGCAGGATGCCCAGCGTCTGGCGGTCGATCCGCGAACTCTGGTTGGCCTCGGGAGGCCCGTGGTGCTCGTCCTCGTGAGCGTGTCCCAGCGTGACCGTTGCGCTCTCCATCAGGCATCCCCTCCCTCGGCGACCGCAGCGGCCACGACGGCGGCCGGGCGGCCGACCTCGAGGTGCTCGACCGGCTTGTCGGTAATCGCGCGAACGCGGCCGATCAGATCGTCCTCGAGCCAGCGTGAAGTCTCACCGGCGAAGGTCGAGATCAGCACCTCGTCGACGCTGTAGTGCTCAATCGCGTTCTGCACCGCGTGAAAGGGATCGGGGCTCATCGGCTGGCCGGTGGCGTCGATATCGGCGCGATAGAGCTCGGCCAGGGTCGCGGCCAGGTCGCGAACCATCTCCGGCTCGGTCACGTCCTCGGTCCGCGGGCAGATGATCGTGTAGCGGTGCGGGTGCCCGGCAGCGCGCTCCTTGAGCCGGCTGACCAAATCGGGCGCGGCCACGGTCTGGCTCGCCACCACCAGCGTGTGGCTCTTCTCCCAGCTGATCGAGTCGTCGGTGATCCGCACCGGGATGTGGGTCACCGGGACCTCCGGCTCGAAGCGCGCTTCGGCCCAGGAAACGAGGTCCTTACGGGTGAAGCCGAAGCGGGTCTCGGCGGCACAAGAGAGCAGCACCTCGCCCGGTTCGTGGGCGCGCACCGCATCGTCAAGTGCCAGCGAGGGCTCCGGATCCATCACCTCGCCGACCGATTCAATCCCGTACTCGGAGAGGATCGACATCGTCACCTCGACTCGGGCTTTCGCCGCGTCGCGCAGCTCGCCCGAATCGATCAACTGACCGACCGCCGGCTGGTTCTGGGGCGCCGCTACGGCGACGAAGGGAACCTTGTCGGCGCGCTCCTGCACCGCCGCCAGCAGCTTGCGGCCGCCGGCAACCTCGTTGAGAAAGACGAGCAGGGGCTTTGCCCCGGATGCGTCGCTCATGCCGAGCCCACCACGGTCGGCTCCGGTGTCGGTACCTCAACCGATTCGCCGGGCATGATCGCGTGGCGGGCACCGGGCACGCCGTACTCGTAGGGACCGCCGACGACGCGCGGGATCTCGGGGAAGTTGTAGATCGGCGGCGGCGAGGAGACCTGCCACTCGATCGAGTTGGCGCGCCAGGGGTTGGCCACAGCCTTCGGACCAAAGCGCCAGCTGACGATCATGTTGTAGAGGAAGACCAGCTGGATCGCGCCGAGGATGAAGGCACCGCAACTGATCAGCAGGTTCCAGTTGCCGAACTGAGTTGCGTAGTCGGCGACGCGGCGGGGCATGCCGTCCATCCCGATCCAGTGCATCGGGATGAAGGTAACCCAGGTGCCGAAGAGCGTGCCCCAGAAGTGAACGCGGCCGAGTTTCTCGTCGTACATCCGCCCGGTGATCTTCGGGAACCAGTGGTAGATCCCGGAGAAGATCGTGAAGACGGAGCCGCCGAAGAGCACGAAGTGGATGTGGGCGACGATGAAGTAGGTGTCGGAGACGTGGATGTCGATCGGCACCATGCCCAGCATCACGCCACTGATCCCACCAATGGTGAAAGTGACGATGAAGGCGAGCGCGAACAGCATCGCCGTCGAATAGGTATGGATCTTGCCGAAATAGAGCGTGCCTATCCAAGAGAAGATCTTGATTCCGGTCGGCACCGCGATCAGCAGCGTGGTGATCATCATCGGCACGCGCAGCCAGCTGAACATGCCGGCGACGAACATGTGGTGGGCCCAGACCGAGTAGCTGAGCACAACGATGCCGATCAGCGCCAGGGCCATCAATCGATAGCCGAAGATCGGCTTTCGGGCATGGGTCGATATGACCTCACTGATGATCCCGAAGCCGGGCAACATCATGATGTAGACGGCCGGGTGCGAGTAGAACCAGAAGATGTGCTGGTAGCTGACGACATCACCTCCGCCAGCAAACTGGAAGAAGTTGGTGTGCAGGGCGCGATCGAAGAGGACCATGAACTGGACGCCGGCGATGAAGGGCGTCGCGGCGACGACCAGCAGCGAGGTCGAGAGGTTGGCCCAGACCAGCAGTGGCATCCGCCAGAAGGTCATCCCCGGCGCCCGCATGGTGATGATCGTGACCAGGAAGTTGAGCGCGGTCGCGATCGATGAGGCACCGGCGAACTGCACGCCGAGGTTGAAGAAGGATTGGCCCAGCGGCGCCCCGGTCGAGAGCGGCGCGTAGCCGGTCCAGCCGGCGTCGAAAGCGCCGCCGGGAGCGAGGAAGCTGCCGATGAAGAGTAGGCCGGCCAGCGGCAGCATCCAGAAGCTGAGCGCGTTGAGGCGCGGGAAGGCCATGTCCGGAGCGCCGATCATCAGCGGCAGGACGTAGTTGGCGATGCCGGCGAAGACCGGGATCACGAAGACGAAGATCATCAGCACCGCGTGGGTGGAGAAGAGGCTGTTGTAGGTGGCGGCGTCGACGATCTGGGTGCCGGGCTGGGCCAGCTCGGCCCGGATCAGCATCGCCATCAGGCCGCCCACGAAGAAGAAGAAGAAGGTGGTGCAGATGTACTGGATGCCGATCACCTTGTGATCGGTGTTGAAGCGGAAGTAGTCCTTCCAGCTCTTGGCGCCGTGCTGGGAGTGATCCTCGGGAATCGTCGGCATGCCGGCGGCCCAACGCAGCCAGTAGTCGAAGCAGCCGAAGCCAAGCAGGAAGCCGAGCGGGCCGGTAATCAGCGGCACGACCACCTGCGGGTAACCGGTTTGTTCGGTCTGGTAGGCGGGCAGCCCCGAGGCCTTACGCAGCGCAACGACGAGCGCAAAGCCAAATGCGGCACCGAGGATCGCGCCGAGCGCGCCCCTAATCCAGCCCGGTTGCTTGATCGCAGCCGTCATCAGCAGGCCTCCATTATGCCCCCCCGGCGTTCAGCGGCGTCGGGTTGGCCTCGGTGTCTTGGTTTATCGATTCGGCCAGCGGTGCCGGAACTTTTTCTTCCAGGCTGCTGACCCATTTCTGGAAGTTGGCTGGTGTTTCGACCACGACCTTGGCCCGCATCGAGGCGTGGCCGAAGCCGCAGAGCTCGGTGCAGATCAGCTGGTAAGTGCCGAGCTTGTCGGGGGTGACGATCGCGGTGGTCGTGATCCCCGGCACGTTGTCCTTCTTGATCCGCCACTCCGGCACCCAGAAGGAGTGGATCACGTCCTGGGCGTGCATCTTGAACTGGATCTGGCGGTTGACCGGCACGTGCATTTCGCCCTGGACGTAGACGTCGCCTTTGCCCGGGTAGCCGAAGCTCCAGGCGTACTGCTGGGAAAAGACATCGACGGTGAGCGGGTTCTTGTCGAGCTTTTCGATGTCGTTGAGCACCGACCAGCTGTAGCCGGCGCCGAAGAGCACGATGATCGTCGGGATCACGGTCCAGGCGATCTCGAGTTTGGTGTTGCCGTGGATCGGCTCGCCGTCAGATTCGTCGCCGGGCTTGGCTTTGAACTTCCAGAGGGCGTAGAAGAGCGCCACGATCACCAGCGAGAAGACGAAGGAGGAGAGGACGATCATCACGTTGAGCAGATCGTCGATCTTGGGCGCGGCCGTCGAGGCCTCCTGGCCATCCCAGTTGATCGACAACATCACGGCAGAGATTGCCGCGGTCATCGCAACTGTGGCAGCGAGCATCTTCGCTATCGGGAGGCGGCCGTACATGAGGCGGCGGGCATTCTATTGAAGCGACGGCCGGAAGCTTTCAGGCTCTGGTGACGCTCGGCACTAGCTACTCGGGCGAGGGCAGATCGCCCAGCCGCCCCGCGGCGGCAGAGACGACCCCGCGGGCCACGCCCTCCCAGCTCCAGAGCCGCCGCGCCGTCTCGACCAGCGCCTCGCGCGCATCCACCCGCTCTTGCTCCGACAGGGCAAGCCAGCCGTTCATCCGCGCGGCGATCGCCTCGACCGCACCTGTCTCGACCGGGAACGAGGTCAGCCGACCGACCTCCCCCGGCAGCGCCTCCATCAGCTGACGCGACACCTCCAGCATCCCCGAGTGCCCCGCCGAGACCGGCAGCACGCCACAGGCGGCGGCCTCGGCGGCCACCATGCCAAAGGCCTCCGGAAAGGTGCTCGGCATCACCAGCGCCTCGGCATCGGGAAGCAACTTCGCCACTTCGTCGTGCTCGAGCCTGCCGATGAACTCAACCGAGTCGGCAGCAGCTTCGGCAGCCTCGACGTAGCCAACGGGCGGATCCGCGAGAAACGCGGAAAGGATCGGCAACGGCTTCTCCTCCCCGCCCTCGATCCCCCACCCCGCCAGCGCAACCTCACGGGCGTCGTTTACGTCCCCACGCTCTAGAGCAGACAGCAACCGCCGCAGTCCCTCCTCGTACTCGCCGAACCCGGCGATCTCCAGCTCGACGTCCGGGTGCTCTGCCCTGACGAGCGGCCACGCCGCCAAGAGCAGATCGACCCCCTTCGAGACGATCAGCTTGCCAACGAAGACGATCTTCCGCGGGTGGTGTGGGGTGAGGGGGGTCGAGGACGGACCGGGGCCCGCCCGCAGGCCCCCCTCACCCCGCGACAGGACCCGCGGCCGAAACGCCTCCGTATCAACCCCTGGCGGCCCAAGACGCGTCTTCTCCTTCAGCCCCGCGACTTCAGGCAGCGCCGCCCAGAGCGACTCGGCGGTATGTCGGGATCCGACCAGCACCCCCTGCGCCGCTTCCATGCCCTCTTGCGCGTAGGGGAGAAAACGCGGATGCGGCTTGACCGTGTACTCAAGCGCCGAGCCGTGGATCTTGGCGGCAAAGGGAGCGACATCGGCGCGGGCCAGGATCGCCGGCCCCATCACCAGGTGGTTGGCGAGGGCCAGGTCGATACCGCCGGCACGCTCCGCCACGTCGCGAACCGCCGCCACGTTGGCCTCGATATAGCGATCGAGCTCCGCCTCGGTCAGCTCCGGGAAGGCCTTGACCTCGAAGCCCTCGTAGGGGTCCTTGACGTAGACCGGCAGCAGGCCGCCGATGTCGGGGTTGTGGATCTCCACCCCCTCGATCTTCGTCTCGCGGTCCTGGCAGAGCAGGTGCACCTCGTGGCCGAGCTTGGCCAGGGCGCGGGCGAGATTGACGTTGTAGATGTTGCTGCCGGTGCCACGCAGCATGTAGCCGTGGAAGACGAGTATCCGCATCGGTTCCGCAGAAGCTATTAGTCTTCGCCGCCGTGAACTCGAAGCAGCTCTACAGAATGCGCGCCCCGGCCTCCGGCCGCGAGGCTCTTGCCCACGCCGAGCCGGGCCAGGTCTACCTCGACCGCGAGACGGGAGAGGAGATGGAGCCAGTAGCGATGGTCCTCCCCCTCGCCCCTTCCGCATCCGCTCTACCGCGCACCCCTGAGAACCTGCGCGCCTGCCGTCGCTGCGATCAACTGATCGGCCTCGACGTCAGCGATTGCCCGTACTGCGGGCTTCGGCAAGAAGCTCTTTAACTTCGTCGTAGCGGGCGTGAGTGGGGCCTCCTCACTCGCCTACCTGGCTGGATCGCCTGCCGCCTTCCGAGAACGCCTAGGGCCAGCGGCGCAAAACGTTCGGAGGCCCCACTCACGCCCGTTCCAAGGGAGCTAACGACCGCTAGGCCCAGCGCGCCGCGAGTTCGTCACAGACACACCGGGCGTCAGGAGCTTCTGCGATTCGAGTGATCCGAAGCTCGGGAGCTCTCGGCACGGCGGCATTCCTCCGAAGCTTCGTGGAGGTCGGCACGGCGACGCCCGCTTGAAGCTTGTTGCTCCCAGAGCCTCTCTGAAGCTTCCGTAGTTCAGGCGTTGGGGGTTGGCCCGGAGCGTCGGGTGCCCCTGCGAACGTTTTGCGCCGCTGGCCCTACCCAATCTCGGACGGCACCCGGCGATTCAGCCAGGCAGGCGAGTGAGCAGGGGTACCCGGCGCTCCGGGCCTGCCTGATGCTTCGTCCTACGGTTTCTTGACCAACGTCGCCGTGTAAAGCAACCGCGCGTTGGAGTAGAAGCAGCCGTAGGTCTTGACCTTGTTCACACCCTGCTGCGGATGCCCCCCCTGGATGTCTTCCTTGGAAGCACAGTGGTCTTCGAGGCGGCTGCCGCGCCAGGTGTCTTCTTCGGAGACGTTGAAGGCGAACATCGGCGCCCAGGTGGGGACGGTGAGGGCGACGATCTGGCCGCGCAGGACCGAGAGCGGGTGTTCGAGGGTGAAGATCGGGGTGCTGCCGAAGTAGGGGTTGAGCAGCTCGAGCGGGCTCTGGCGCACGAGGGTGAATTTGGGCGGCTTCGATTCTTCGACCGGCCGCAGGATGCCGATTCGCGCCTCCGACGGTTTGCCGAGGAATTCGTTGAAGAAGCCGATCTCGTTGGTGGTCGTTTTGGTGTCGGTGCGCGAGGGCTTGGCGAGGGTGATCGACCAAGCGACGATCTTGCCGTCGAAGGGAACTTCGTAGGGCTGTTCAACCCCGCCGGCTTTGGTCTGGTAGCCGCTGACGTGGCCCTCGACCCGGCAGGGGACGACCTCGACGTTGTTGACGATCTTGCCCGGACAGGAGGGCGGCGGGGTCGTCGTCGTCTTGCCCAGCACGACCACTCCCAGCGGCGCCGAGTCGGCCGCGCCGGGCCAGGCAGCCACAACGAGGGCGATCAGCATGCAGGCAAAAGCAGCCGCAAATGCGACTGGGGACCTGACGAGACGGTTTTTCGCTGCTCCTTGCACGATCTCAAGCTGCAAACCCCGGCCCATGGCAAGGGTTGCGGGCCCGATTCTGCCTTCCCGGCCGGAGCAATGCCGCGACAACGTGCGCTCTGCACGATCCCGGCCAGGTTGCGTCAGTAGGGTTGCCAGCCGATGCCAGCGATCGTCGTAGAGGGTTTGCAGCGCAGCTTTGATGAGGTGCTGGCCGTTCAGGGGGTCGACCTGAGCGTCGAGGAGGGCGAAATATTCGGCTTCCTCGGGCCCAACGGTGCCGGCAAGACGACCACGGTGCGGATGCTGACGACCCTGCTGCTACCGACCGGCGGCCAGGCGACCGTCGCCGGGCACGACGTGGTCAAGCAGGCGCGCGCCGTGCGCGCCTCGATCGGCGTCGCCCTGCAGGAGGCCGCCCTCGATCCGCTGATGACCGGCCGCGAGCTGATCCGCCTGCAGGCCACGCTGCAGGGCCTGCCCGGCGCCGAAGGCAAGCAGCGCGCCGACGACCTGCTCGAGCGGGTCGACCTTGCGGCCGCTGCCGACCGCCGCGTCGGTGGCTACTCGGGTGGGATGAAGCGCCGGCTCGACCTCGCCGCGGCGCTGGTCCACGGGCCCAAGGTGCTCTTCCTCGACGAGCCGACCACCGGTCTCGATCCGGTCAGCCGCAAGACGATCTGGGAGGAGGTGCGGACGCTCAACGACGAAGGCACGACCGTCTTCCTCACCACCCAGTACCTCGAGGAGGCCGACCAGCTCGCCGACAACGTGGCGATCATCGACAGCGGCAAGATTGTCGCCGAAGGCACCCCGGACAAGCTCAAGACCGAGTTCGGCAACCCGCACATCCAGCTGCAGCTCGCCGCCGGCTCGATCGCCGAGGCGGAGAAAGTCTGCGCTCAGGTAGGCAAACTGCTGCCGCCCGTGGACGGGCGCACGGTGCTGGTCGAAGCCGTGAACGGCGCCGCCGACATCCCCAAGGTCGTGCGGGCGCTCGACGACGCCGGGATCGCGGTCGAGTCGCTGGAGCTGGTCCGCCCCACCCTCGACGACGTCTTCGTCGCCAAGACCGGACACCACCTGGAGAAGGACAAGCAGGACGAGGCGGAGCCAGAGGCCGTCGAGGCATGAGCGAATTGGCGACTAACGCCCGGGTCGTGCGGGCACTCGGCATGCGCTCGATCCGCCAGACCTTCCGCCGCCCGCAGCTGATGGCGCCGATCGTTGTCTTCCCCACCCTGCTGCTGGCGATCCAGACCGGCGGCGCCGGCGGCGCGATCAACCTGCCGGGCTTCCCACCGGTGCAGAGCTTCCTCCAGTTCATGCTCGCCGGGGCGATGATGCAGTCGTTGATGCTGGCCGGTAACAGCGGCGGCATCGCGCTCGCCGTCGACATCGAGATGGGCTTCACCGACCGCCTCTTCTCCGCCCCGATCCCGCGCTACACGATCGTGCTCGGGCGCCTCGCCGGGACGGCGGCGCTGGGCCTCTTCGGCTCGCTCTGGTTCCTCGCGATCGGGCTGATCTTCGGCGCCCACATCGAAAGCGGCGTGCCCGGCGCCCTAATCGCGATCGCGCTGGTCACGACGACGGCGATGGCGGTCGGCGGGATCGGTGCCGCGATCGCCCTGCGCACCGGCAGCGCCAGCGTCGTCCAGGGACTCTTCCCGCTGGTCCTCGTCGTCCTCTTCCTCTCCTCCGCCTTCTTCCCCAACGAACTGATGATCCAGCCGGCCAAGGCGATCGCCGAATACAACCCGCTCAGCTTCATCGTCGAAGGCATCCGCGGGCCGATCATCTCCGGGGTCGACGCGACCGAACTGGGCGAGGCGGTGCTGGCGATCGCCGGCATCGTCGTGCTCGGGCTCGTGCTCAGCGCCCGCGCCCTGCGTCACCGACTGCGAGTGGGCTGATGGAGACGGCCGTGGCACTGCCGCAGTGGCGCGCCAACCTGGCGACGATCGCGGCGCTGATGGCGCGGGCCAAGAACGAGCTGCTGCGCGTTCCCGGCGCGGCGATCCCGGGCGTGCTGGCACCGACGATCTTCTTCCTCGGCCTCAATGGCGTCTTCGGCGCTCTGACCCAGCTCAAGGGCTTCAGCACCGGCACCTATGAGAGTTACATCGTGCCGGTCAGCATGCTGCAGGGCGCCGGCTTCACCGGTGCCGCCGCCGGCGTCAACCTGGCCCGCGACATCGAGGGTGGCTGGGTCGACCGCCTGCTCGTCTCCCCCGCCCCGCGCTGGGTCCTGCTTGCGGGCACGGTGCTCGCCGCCAGCGCTCGGGCCCTGATCCCCGCCACCTTCGTCTTCATCATCGCCCTGATCCTCGGCGCCGGCTGGCCGGGGATCGACGGGCTGCTGGTCACCTACTTCATGGTCGCGGCGATGGCCGCCGTCGCCGCCTGCTGGGGATCGGGGCTTGCGCTGCGTTTTAAGAGCCAGTCCGCCGCACCGCTGATGCAGGCCGGGATGATGGCGCTGATCCTGACCACGACCGCCTACGCGCCGCTGGCGCTACTGCAGCCGTGGATGCGCAGCGTCGCCGAAGTCAATCCCGTCACCCACGTGATTGAAGCCGCCCGCCAGGGCTTCCTCGGCGGCGTCAGCTGGGCCGAAACATGGCCCGGGATCGTGGCGCTGATCGGCCTGCTCGTCGTGCTCGGCGCCTGGGCGCTGCGTGAAATGCGCCGCACGGCAGTGTGACCCCCCGCCGACGGGACTCAAATCCGCCCATATCTTCGTTTTCAGTCCCGTCGGCTGGGGTCGAGCGGGTGCTGCGGGGGAACTGGATCGAGGGCGAGCGCGACGGCACCCGCTTCGCCTACACCCGCCCCAGCCCCAGCCGCTATCCCTGGCAGTGGTACTGGGACTCCTGCTTCGCCGCGATCGTCTGGCGCCGCTTCGAGCCGGCCCGAGCGCGAGCCGAGCTGGAGACCCTGCTGGCCGCGCAGCGCCAGGACGGCTTCATCGGCCACACGATCTTCTGGGACCGGCCGGTCTCGCTCAGCCGGCTGCCCTTCTACAACGTCACCTCCCGCCGCGCCTTTCAGACCGAGACGATCCAGCCGCCGCTGCTGGCCTGGGCCTGGAAGATCGCCGTCGGCGACCCGCGCGAGGAGCCGCGAATCGCCGCCCAGGTCGAGTGGCTCGCCGCCGAGCGCGACCTCGAGAGCGACGGCCTGCTCTGGATCATCCAGCCCGACGAGTCGGGCCTCGACGCCTCGCCGAAGTTCGAGCCCATCTGGGGCTGGCGCGCCAACGCCCGGCCCGGCTTTCCCCTGCTTGTTCGCCACAACCACCGGCTCGGCTTCAGCGCCCGTCGCATTCGCGACCGCGGCGGGCCGGTCCTCTGCGAGACCCTGGTCAACACGCTCTGGTCGCTCTCGCTGCAGGCACTCGGCCGTCCCTCGGCGACGCCGGCCCTGGTCGAGCGACTCTGGGACGAGCGCCGGGGCCTCTTCGTCGACTGGGCCGAGCCCGGGCGGGTGCGGCCCGAGGCCGTCACCTGGGACGCGCTCGCACCGCTTGCCCTGCCCGACCTGCCCGAGGCGATCGGCCGGCGCCTGGTCGAGGAGCATCTGCTCAACGAGCAGGAGTTCCTCACCCCGGTCGCACCGCCCTCGGTGGCGGCCTCGGAGCCGAGCTACGAACCAGGTGGCAGCCTCGGGCCACTGCGCCACTACTGGCGCGGGCCGACCTGGATCAACTCGGCCTGGCTCGTCTGGCTCGGCCTGCGCCGGCTCGGCTACGAGGCGGAGGCGGCGCGGTTGGCCGGCGGAGTGATCGGCGCGGTCGAGCGCGAAGGCCTGCGCGAGTACTACGACCCGCGCACGGGCGCAGGGCTCGGCGCCAGGGATTTCGCCTGGTCGGCGCTGGTTGCCGAGCTGGCGGAACCGGACCCCGCGGCGGCTCACAGCCATCTATAGGGAGAATGGCGATCGTGCAAGGACCTCTCGTCAGCGTCATCATCCCGGCCTTCGACGCCGAGCGCTTCATCGGCGAGGCGATCGAGAGCGTGCTCGCCCAGACCTATTCCCCAGTCGAGACGATCGTCATCGACGACGGCTCGCGGGACGCCACCGCGGAGGTTGCGGCCGCCTATCCTCAAGTCCGGGTGATCGGTCAGGAGAACGCCGGCCCCGCCACCTCGCGCAACCGCGGCTTCGCTGCCTCGAGCGGTGGCCTCGTGACCTTCCACGACGCCGACGACGCGATGACCCCAGACAAGCTCGAGGTCCAGGTGGGCCACCTGCTGGCGAACCCCGGGGTGGGCGTCGTCATGGGCGAACAGGAGGTGATCGTCGAGCCCGGGTCCGAACTGCCCTTCTGGGTCGAGGGATCGAGCGCTCAGGCCGCGGTGCCGACCCGCCCGGCCGAGGTCTCCGACGGGCCGGACGTACATGTGATGACGATGCTGCTGCGGCGCGAGATCTTCGTGCAGGTCGGTCCATTCGACGAATCGATCCGCCCGGCCGAGGACATCGACTGGGCGATGCGCGCGGTCGAGGCCGACATCGAGATCGCCAAGCTGTCGCGGGTGCTGCTGCGACGGCGAGTGCATCCGGAGAGCCTCACCCAGGACGTGGCCGCTGTGCGCGCCAGCGTGTTCCGCGCCTTCAAGGCCAGGATCGAGCGCCAGCGCGCTCGCGCCGCCGGCTGAGCGCGCGGGCGCCGTGCATGGGCAGCTGCCAGACGCTGTCCAGGCCCCAGAAGCGACGCGCGAAGGAGACGAAGCCACGGGGGCGTGGCGCGCCGGTGTCGAGGTCGCGCAGGCGGCGGTAGCGATCCCAGGCCATGCGCAGGGTGCGCAGGGGCGAGTCGGGCCGACAGGCGGCGCGGAAGGCGGCGCGCTCGTGCCGGGTGGTGGGCGCAGCGGCCAGGCCGGCAAGGGCGGACGCGGGAACGGGCGCGCCGAACTCCACGCGCAGGTAGTCCAGTGCCGCGGCGGTGGCGACGGTGAGGCGGCGACGTTGGGCCTCGGCGACGAGCCGGTCCCACTCGAGACCCTCCCCGGCCGAGCGGATCACCGTTACCGCGTCGGCGATCCAGCGGAACGGCGGCAGCGGGCTCCACGGCGTGCCATGCACGCAGGCAAGCAGGAGCTGATCCGCCGGGCAGGGGGCCAGGGTGGTGGCCCCGGCCAGCTCCAGCGGAACCGAGGCGCGCCAGAGATGCTCGTCGCGTGCCGGCTGCCAGAGCGCGAACCAATGCAGGTCGACCTCGCCGTGGTCGGAGCCGGCGAAGCCGAGCGAGTGATGCACCCGCGTCCAGGCCGGCGGATCCTCGTGATCAGGCGTCCAACCCGCCGCGCTCAGGACCTCGATCGCGTCGGTTGCGCGATCGAGCGGCACCAGCACGTCGACGTCGTCCATCGGACGCACGCCGACGTCGCCGTAGGAGAGCAGCGCCAGTGAGGCGCCCTTGGTGACGAGCGTTTCGATGCCGACCCCCTCGAGTGCGGCGATCGCCCCGGCGGCCCGCTTGAAGATCAGCTGGTTGTGACTCCAGGAGCGCCGGTAGAGGCCCTTGAGGCGCCCTGCGACCTCCTCATCGAAGGCCCCGGCGCCGAGGTTTCGGTAGACCAGCGGCAGCAGCCGGGTCGAGCCGTGATCGAACGTCGTCAAACTCAATCGCCTGGCGCCAGCGCTGCCAGGCCACCGCGGCGGCGGGAGCCGGATCCAGCGCCGCGTGCAGGACCAGCAGCTGCTCGGCGGTGGGAAGGTTGCCCAGCGACTCGCTCACTGGGCCGCTCCCCGGCGGCGGTCGAGCGAGCCCTTGAGCAGGCGGGCGAACTCGGTCCGTGCCGCGCGGTTGCGGATCGAGTTGTTGGCGCCGTGCACGCGGCGCAGCATCACCACCTCGGGCAGCATCGCCTGCTCGAGGCCGAGCTCGCGGGCGCCCAGCAGGAAGGTCAGCCCGTCGCTCACGGCGATGTCCTCCGGCCAGGGCCCAACCGCCTCGATCGCCTCCCGCCGGGCCAGCATCGCGCCGACGTGCGCGCCCGGCTGTGGCTCGGCCGGCAGGCGGATGGCGGCGCGCTCGGCCGCGCCCAGCTCCTCACCGGCGAACTGCTGAACCTGGCCGAAGACGAGGCTGAGCTGGGGACGGGCAGCGAAGGCGGTCAGCTGCAGCTCGGTCTTCGCCGGCGTCCAGAGATCGTCGGCATCGAGGAAGGAGATGAAATCGCCGCGCGCCGCGCCCACGGCCGCGTTGCGGGCAAAGCCGATCCCGGCGCGCGGCTCGCTGACGACCTCGACCGGCGGGCCGAAGCCGCGGGCGATCTCGGCGCTGCGGTCGCTCGAGCCGTTGTCGACGACGATCAGCTGGTCGCAGGGCCGGGTCTGGCTGAGCACGCTCTCGATCGCCTCGGCCAGGTAGGCCTCGCCGTCGCGGACCGGGATCGCGGCGGTGACGAGTGGCTCAGCCAAGCTCGGCCACCAGACGGTCGACGGCCGCGGCGTTCGCGGCGGGGTCCGGGCTGAGCTCAAGCGAGTAACCGGGAACGCGGCGAACCAGGTCGGCGAGCGTGGCAAGCGAACCGCTGCCGCCGAAGCCGGCCTGCACGATCGTGCTCGGCGCCACCGCCCGCAGCGCGTCACCAGCCGAGATCTGACGTAGCGACGGCTCCAGTGCGCTCTCCGGGGGAACGGCGGGGGCGACCACGGCGACGATCCCGAGACGGCGCTTCATCCTTCCCGGAGCGAGGCCGCAGATATCGATCAGAGCCTTGGCCGGGCCCTCGAGGGTCGGCTCAAAGCCGGCGGCGTCGATCGCACCGGCTGGGATGCCGAGGCGCTCGGCGCTGTCCTCGCTCAGCTTCGCCGTCGACTGCATCGCGTGTGCGGCGAGCGAGTCGGGCTCGAGCAGGACGTAGTCGTCGGCGACGATCTCCATGCCGGCCAGAGCACAGGAGAGCGCCAGGGTCGACTTGCCCGAGCCGCCGGGGCCGACGAGGAGCACGCCGCGTCCGTCGCGGCCGACGGCGCCCGCGTGCGTCATCAGCCGCCCCCGCGCAGCCATCAGGAGCTGCAGTGCCTCGCGGATCGGCGCGGCCCGCTCGCTTGCCGGAATCGCCGCCGCGTCGGGCAGGTGGAACACGGCAACCCCCTCTGCCGGCAGGGCGGCGGTCAGTCCCCGGCTGCCGGCGGCAGCGAGCACGCAAGCCCGCTCGGAGCGCAGGCGAGCGACCGGGTTGGTGCCGGGCACCGCGGCGATCGGCTCCCAGAGCGGAGCCGGCGGCTCGGTACCGGTCGAGGCGGTGTCGAAAAGCGAGATCGTCAGGTCTGGATCGCCCACCTCCTGAGAGGCGAGATGCTCGAAGGGCACCAGCAGCCCAGCGCGCAGGCCGTCACCGGCGGGGCGCAGGCGCACCCGCAGGCCGGCCATCTCCAGTTCCAGGTAGCCGGCCCCGCCAACCGCCGCCGAGGCCTGCTCGAAGCGGTCGAGCAGCTGCGCGCAGTACTCGCCGGCGAGGTCAGCCCCGGCCACCCGCAAACCCGGGCGCGCGCCCACGCCTCAGGCCGCCGGCCGCGGCCAGCCAGCAGTGTCGACCTCGTGGATCGGGTCGAGCAGGAAGTAGTCCTTCATGTCGTTGTAGCGCTCCAGGCGCGGTGGCTCGAAAGGGGTCTTCTCGCCCGAGCCGGCTGCCGGGGGTGGCTCCGCCGCGGTTCCTTCCTCGCTGACGATCAAGCCGTTCTCCCGCAGCTGGGCCAGCAGCGCCGCGACGGCGGCGGCGATCTCGGCCTCCTCGGCTTCGAAGCGGCCGGCGAGGGCGGCGCCGATCTCGGACTCGCTGACCCCTTGACCGAGCAGCTCCCAGATCGCCGGCCCGCTGCCGGCAAGGCTGTAGTAGCTGCCGTCGGCGAGATCGATCGCGATCACCTCGCCGTCGACCGCCTCATGAACGATCTCGGGACCGATGCGGAAACGTGGCTCGCTCACGGCGGCCTATTTGTAGCGGTAGGTGATGCGGCCTCGGTCGAGGTCGTACGGCGAAAGCTCGATCTTCACCCGGTCGCCGGGGAGGATTCGAATGTAGTGGCGGCGCATCTTGCCCGAGATGTGACCGAGCACATCGTGGCCGTTGTCGAGTTTGACCCTGAACATCGTGTTGGGGAGGGCCTCGGTGATCTCGCCCTCCATCTCGATCTTCTCCTCTTTCGCCATGCGGCGGGCAGCGTATCGGACCTCCCGCTCAGCCGCGCAGGGCTCGGGCATGGCTGAGCGCCTGCTCGCGGCTGCCCACCTCGCCCGCGTACTGCGCGGCCTCCAGCTCGGCCAGCAGTGCGCCGAGCTCGGGCCCCTCGCCGAGGCCCAGCTCGGCGGCCAGTTCATCGCCGCGCAGGAGCGGTTGCGGCGGACCTTCGCGGCGCCAGTCGAGGGCGTCGGCGAGCATCTGCCGAGCCAGGCTCAGGTGCGCCTCGATTGCCTCCTCGGTCGCAAACGGGCCGGAGCCGCGGGCGGAGAGCCGGTCGGCGATCGTCAGCAGGGTGACGTCGGCGCCGACGGGCTCGGTCGCGCGCAGGTACTCGTGCACCCGCCGCGCCGGCAGCGGCGCCTCGTGGACCATGAAGCCGAGGCGGAGGTGGTGCAGGGTGAGGTCCTGGAGGTGGCGGGTGAGGACGCGACTGGCGCGCAGGCGCCCGCAGAGCCCACCGACGATCTCGACGCCGTCGCGGTCGTGGCCGATGAAGGTGACGAAACCATCCCGTTCGGAACGCGTCGCCGGCTTGCCGATGTCGTGCAGGAGGGCGCCGAAACGCAGCGCCGTGCCGCGGCTCATCTCGTCGGCCAGGGGCTCGTCGAGCAACGCCCGCAGCTCGCCGCCGCGCTCGCCGCCGAAGCGATCCAGGTCGCGCTCGACCTCGAGCGCGTGGGCGAGCACGGCCATCGTGTGGCCGTGGACGTCGAGGTGGTGGTTGGGCCCCTGTTCGACCCCGCGCAGCGCCTCCAGCTCGGGCAGGACGACTGCAGTGAGGCCGAGCTCGTCGAGCAGTCCCATGCCGCGCAGCGGGTCGGGGCCGCCGACCAGCTTGCGCAGCTCGACCAGTTGGCGCTCGCCGGCGGGCTCACCGGCGCGGGAAGCTTCCGCTCGGGCCAGGGCCACCGTGGCCGGGTCGATCTCCAGTTCCAGGCCGGCGGCGAAGCGGGCGGCGCGCAGCAGGCGCAGCGGATCGGCGGCGAAGCTGCGCTCGCCCACGGTCCGCAGCAGGCCGCGCTCGAGGTCGGCGAGGCCGCCAAACGGATCGAGCGGCTCACCCCCAGCGAGGGGCACGGCGACGGCACCGATCGTGAAGTCGCGCTCGCCCAGATCGGCCTCGATCGTCGCGCCGCGCAGCGCGGTGACGTCGATCTGCCAGCTGTGGTCGGCAGCAACGGCGCGCCAGGTCGCGAACTCGGCCGAGAGCTCGAAGGAATGCCCCGCCCCCGCTCGAGCGATCGCCTTGGCGAGCGGCGCCGGATCGCCGGCCACGGCGAGGTCGAGGTCGACCACGTCGCGCCCCAGCGCCGCGTCCCGGACCGCACCGCCGGCGATCCAAACTCCCTCCTGCCCGCCCAACGCGCCGCGGGCGAGGGTCACTGGCGGCGCCGCCGCCAGTCGCTCACTGGCGGCGCTCATTGGAGAACCTCGCGTTCGCGTCCCGATCGCCACGGATTCGAACCCCCGGCGATCACCGTGACGATCGGGACGCTCACAGGGGCTCCCGCGGCACTCTGGCTGAGATCCCACAGGTGACCTCGTAGTTGATCGTGCCCAGGCGCCCCGCCACCTCCTCGCTACGAATCGACTCCTCGCCCTGGCTGCCGATCAGCACCGCCTCATCGCCGGGCTCGACCTCGGTCTCCGCCCCGAGGTCGACCGTGACGTTGTCCATCGAGACCGTGCCGACAAGCGGGTGGCGGCGGCCGCGGATCAGCACCTCGGCGTTGTTGGAGAGGCCGCGCCGCACCCCGTCGCCGTAGCCGAGCGGCAGAACGCCGACCGAGGTCTCGACCGGAGCGCGCCAGGTCTGCCCGTAGCCGGCGCTTGCTCCCGCCGAGAAGCGCTTGACGTCGGCAACGTAGGAGCGCAGCGAAAGCGCGGGCTCGAGCCCGCGCTCCGCCGGGTCGCCCTGAAAGGGATCGAGCCCGTAGACGGCGACCCCGCAGCGGGCCATGTCGAAGTGCGAGCGCGGGTCGCGAAAGACCGCGGCGCTGTTGGCGGCGTGGGCGGTGACTTCGGGGGACTCGGCCTTGACCGCCTCGACGACCGCGGTGAAGCGCTCGAGCTGCTGATCGAAGAAGTCGGAGCCCGGTTCGTCGGCGGTGGCGAAGTGGGTCCAAATCCCGGCCAGGACCAAGTGCGGGTCCTCGGCGCAGGCGCGGGCGAGCGCCAGCACCTCCGCCTCGTCGGGATTGCCGAGGCGGCCCATGCCGCTGTCGAACTTGACGTGCACCCGCACCCGCCGACCCTGCGCCCGGCCGCGAGCGCTGGCAAAGGCGCGGAAGCCCTCGCGCCAGACGGCGATCTCGGCGCCGGCGGCGAGCGCGTCCTCGAGGTCGCCAGGGGTGAGCGCGCCCATCGCCAGCAGCGGCACCTGGGGAAAGCGACGGCCGATCAGCGCCGCCTCGGAGCCGGTGGCGACGGCGAGGCGGGTGGCGCCACCGGCGAGGGCCGCCGTCGCGCAGGCGTCGGCTCCGTGACCGTAACCGTCGGCCTTGACCACCGCACAGAGCTCACTCTCGGCCCCCAGCTCGGCCTTCAACCGCGCGCAATTGCGCGCGACGGCGCCAAGGTCGATCCGGGCTACTGCCCGCTCCATCGAGCTAATCGCTGGCGACGAGCGCGGCCAACGCGTCGGCCCGGGTGACGAGCCCGGCGAGGCGGCCCTCGCCGTCGACAACCGGCAGGTGATTGTGGTGCTTCTCGGCGATCGTGCGGGCGACGGTCTCGGCGTCGTCGTCGCTGTTGGCGACGATCGGATCGGCGGTCATCAGCTCGGATACTTTGGTCGCGAAGGCCTTGTCGAGGCGCTTCTCAAAGCCCTTCATCGAGCCGACGAAGACGATCCCGCCCATGATGTTGAGGTAGTGCGGCAGGTGCAGGTCCGCCTCCTCGTCGCTGAGGATCAGGTCCGACTCGCTGACGATGCCGACCACCTTGCGGTCCTTGTCGATCACCGGCAGGGCGCTGATCTCGGTCTTTGCCAGCAACTCGATCGCAGCCCGGGCGTCGGCCTCAGGCGAGACGGTAGGCACGTCGGCGTCCATGATCTCGGCTGCGGTCTTCATGGCGCGAGGTTATTCGACCGGCCCGCCGGGGCGCATTCCCGCCGGGATCGAGTCGATCACGTCGGTGGCGATCACCGACTCGACCAGGCCGACCCTGCGGGCGGCATCGCGACCGGCGCGGGCGTGGGCGAACACGGCAGCGCAGGCCGCCGCGAACGGCTCAAGGCCGCGGGCGAGCATCGCGGCGGTGATGCCGGAGAGGACGTCGCCGGTGCCGGCGGTTGCCAGGGCCGGGGCGGCGAGCGCGTTGACCGCGACCCGGTCACCGTCGGTAACGATCGTGTCGTCGCCCTTGAGCACGACGACCGCCCCCGCCACCGAGGCCGCTTCGCGCGCCGCGGCGAGCCGCTTGGCGGCGATCTCCTCGGGGGAGCGATCGAGCAGGCGTCCCAGCTCACCGGCGTGGGGAGTGAGGACGGTCGGCGTCCGCCGCTCGCTGAGCAGCGCGATCTCGCCGGCGAAGGCGTTGAGGCCGTCGGCGTCGATCACGAGCGGCGCCTCGATCGCGGTGACCGCTTCGCGAGCCAGCTCCACAGTGCCGGGATCACGGCCCATGCCGGGCCCAATCACGCCCGCGGCGGCGCGCTCGAACGTCCTGCGGATCGTCTTCAGGCCGGCCAGCGCCAGGCAGCCATCGCCGCCCGGGCAACCAACCGACATCACCTCTGGCTGCGAGCCCTCGAAGATCGTCTCGAGGTCAGCCGGCACCGCGACCGTCGCGTAGCCGGCACCGGCCCGAATCGCGGCAAGCGAGGACATCCGCACGGCCCCGGTCAATCCCCGCGACCCCCCCGCGATCACGACCTGTCCCGAGCTGAACTTGGTCGACTGCGGCCCCCGCCCCAGCAGCAAATCGAGGACGCCGGAGTCGATCGCACCCGCCACCGGGCCGCTCGGGGCACCATCGGGAATGCCAATCGGCACCACGCGGAGCTCGCCCGTGTGCCACTTGCCGGGGGCGATCCGGTGGCCGACCTTGGCGGCATGGAAGCTGACGGTGAGGTCGGCCTCGACCGCGGCGGCGGCGATCTCGCCGCTGGAGGCATCGACGCCCGAGGCGATGTCGCAGGCGATGACCGGTGCGCCACAACGGTTGATCGCCTCGATCGCGCTGGCCGCTGGCTCCCGTGGCTCGCCCTTGAAACCGGTGCCGAAGATCGCGTCGACAACCGCGCCCGCGCCCTCCAGCCAAGCATCGAGATCGTCGATGCCGCCCTGCTCCAACTCGAGCACCCCGACCTCGAAACCGAGATCGCTGAGATGTCGGGCCGCGACCAAACCGTCGCCGCCGTTGTTGCCCTTGCCGCAGACGATTCGCACCGGCCCCTGTGGAGTCAGGCCGGCAACGGCCTCGGCCAGCGCCGTGCCCGCGGCCTCGATCAGATCGGCCTCGGCGACCCCCTGCTCCCCGATCGCCCAGCGATCGATTGCCCGGATTCCGTCAGCGTCGAAGAGGGGGCTGAGCCACGACTCCATCTCAGGCAGTGTCGACGATTGCCACCGCAGCCGCAAAGTCACGCGAGTGGGTCAGCGAGAGATCGACTCGCCGGCCCGCGGCGGCATCCGCCGCTCGGCCAGAGAGCCGCACGACCGGCGGCTCGCCGGCAACCACCTCAATCTGACCCAGACCGAAGCCACCGCTGAGGCCAAGCGCCTTGACCACTGCCTCCTTGGCGGCGAAGCGGGCCGCGAGGTGGCGAGCCGGTCTGGCCCGGGCCTCGGCGTAGTCACGCTCGGCGCGGGTGAAGACGCGCTCGGCCAGGCGCGGATGCCGCTCCAGCGCTTGCTCCAGGCGGTCGATCTCGAGCAGGTCGATCCCGACGCCCGAGCTCATCGCCGCCTATTTGCCGATGCCCGCGATCAGCTTTGCCGTCGCGACTTCGTCGTCCGCACCCCTGCCAATACCGATGTAGGTGATCTTCTTCAGGTATGGAACGGCTTCCCAGAAGTCGGTTTTCGAGTGCGGCACGAGGGCTTCGGCGAGGTGCAGCGCCGCCGGCCCGTCGACGTAGGCACTGATCGGCGTCTTGCCGAGCGCCGAGACCGCCGACTTGTAGCCGGGCGTGCTGGAAAGGGTTGCCCCCGAGCCGCCATTGAGGATCGCCAGGGCCGGCGCCAGGCTGTAACCGATCGCGATCCGGTCGTCTTTGGCGACGACGACGATCGGCTTGCCGCCGAGTTTGCTGCTGCTGATCGAGAAGCCACTCGCCTTGCCGCTGACCGCGGTGATGCCCGGAACGCGGGCAGCCCGCAGCAAGGTGCCGAAGCTGGCGATCGCGTCGGCCGCTTCGCTCGACTTGCTGGTCACGACCATGGCACCGGCGAGGCTGCTGCGGCTGTTGCCTTCGGCGAAGACGGCGGCTTCGTCGAGCGAGCCGGCGATTTTGTCGAGGTCGATCCCCGCCTGTTCCAAGGTGCTCTTCAGTTCGCCCGGTTCGAGGTCGGGAGGGATGCCTTCTTCATCGAGGTTGTCAATCGCTTCTTCCAGTTGCTCGCTGAATTCAGAGGTGGAAAAGGCAGCGAAGGAACTGGCGGGCAGCGAGCCGAGCAGCTTCGAGGCATCGCCCGCGGGAGCTTCCTGGCCATCCAGTTCGCTGCTCAGGTCGACCACGATCTGGTTCGCCTGGGGAATCACGCTCGCAACCGCGGTGGCTTCGCTCGGGTCGATGCCGGTCGCCTGCAGCGCCCCCTTGGCCTGATCCGCAGTTTCCCCGCCTTCGGACTGGTCGATGATCCCGCCGATGTCGACGTAGATGTCAGCGAGGCTGCCGTTCGAGGCGTTGGCAATCGCGTTCTGGAAGCGGTCTTCGCCACCAAGCGATTCGCCCTTCGAGGCGTCGACCGCTGCTTTGAATTCCTTTTCGCTCTGGGCGAGGACGACCGTTTCATCGATCAAGCCGACCGCGTTGTCTTCCGAGCCACCAACCTTGAATTCAACGCCTTCGTAGGAGACGTCCTTCGAGGGTTTGTCGCCCTGAGCGTGTTTGTCGATGAAGGCCCGGGCGGCAGCGGAGTTCTTGGTCTGGATGACGATCAGCGGTTCGGAGAGTTCGCCGGCGTCGAGGTGTTCAAAGGCAACGCCGCCCTTTTCGCCCAGCCACGGTTCGACTTCCTTGGCGAAGTCGAGGGATTCGCCTTCGGCCCGGGCCGAGCTTTCTAGTTCGGAGATGACGAACTGACCCAGTCCTTCGCCGCCGGTGAAGGACTTCGCGACCGAGTCGGCGTTCTGCTTCAGTTCCCCCTTCGGCTGCAGCTGACCTTCGACGAAAACGAGCGAGCCCGGGGAGGCGAGGTTGGCCAAGTCCGAGCCAGAGGACGAGTCGCTGCTGCTGCTACTGCTGCTGCCACAACCGGCAACAAAGAGCGCCACGATCGCGACAAAGACTGGAATGGCGTAACGGATCTTGACCATAGTGGCGAGAAAGAGTAGCGGGACTGCGTCTTACTCGACAGTCACGGTCTTGGCCAGGTTGCGTGGCTGGTCGACGTTGAGGCCGCGGGCGCGGGCGATTTCGTAGGCGAGCAGTTGCAGTGGCAGGATCGCCAGGATCGGCTGCAGGATCCAGTCGCTGCGCGCGATCTCAACCGTCTGATCGGCCACCGCCGCTGCCTGCTCGTCACCCGCGGTCACGATCGCGATCGTTTCCGCGCCGCGGGCGCGCACCTCTTCGACGTTGGAGAGCACCTTGTCGAGCACCGGGCTGTCGGTGGCGACGCAGATCACCGGTGTCGACTCATCGAGCAGGGCGATCGGCCCGTGCTTCATCTCCCCCGCCGCGTAGGCGTCGGTCGGTATGTAGGAGATCTCCTTCAGCTTCAGCGCCCCCTCGAGGCAGACCGGCAGGCCGATGTGGCGGCCGAGGTAGAGGAAGAACTCGTGCTCGGCTTGAGCGGCGGCGATCTCGCGCGCCGGGCCTTCGCTGGCGGCGATCGTGGCGTCGATCTTGGAGGGGATCGCCTTCAGCTCAGCGACGAGCTCGGCGATGCGCGGCGCCGGCATCGTGCCCCGCGCTTCGGCCAGCCGCAGGCCGAGCAGGTACATCGAGGCAACCTGGGCGACGAAGGTCTTGGTCGCGGCGACGCTGACCTCGGGGCCGGCGCGGGTGTAGAGGACCGTGTTGGCGTCGCGGGTCGCCTGACTGCCCATCACGTTGGTGACGGCGAGGACCTTGGCGCCGTTCTCACGCGCCAGGCGCATCGCCGCCAGGGTGTCGGCCGTCTCGCCCGACTGGGTGATGCCGATCACCAGATCGTGCTTGCCGATCACCGGGTTGCGGTAGCGGTACTCCGAGGCGATGTCCATCTCGACCGGCACCCGCGCCCACTCCTCGATTGCGTAGCGACCGACGAGACCGGCGTGGTAGGAAGTACCGCAGGCGACGATCACGATCCGCTGCACGCTGCGCAGGTACTCATCGTCGAGCTCGAGTTCGGAGAGGTCGACCCCCTCGTCGTCGGGCAGGCGGTCGGCGATCGTCTCGGCGACGGCGTTGGCCTGTTCGTGGATCTCCTTCAGCATGAAAGTCTCGTAGCCGTCCTTCTCGGCCGCGGCCTCGTCCCAGGAGATCTCTTCGGGAGCGCGCTCGACCGGGTTGCCGGCGGCGTCGGTGATCGTCACGCCCGAGGCGTCGATGCTGACGATCTCGTCGTTTTCGATCGCCACCGCCTCGCGGGTCTCGGCGAGGAAGGCGGGGATCGCCGAGGCGAGAAAGGCCTCGGCCTCGCCGACGCCGGCGACCAGCGGGCACTCCTTGCGGGCGCCAACCAGGCGGCTGGGCTCGTCGGCGTGCATGGCGACGAAGGCGTAGTGGCCGCGCAGTTCGGAGAAGGACGCTCGCACCGCGGCGACGAGGTCGCCGTCGTAGTTGCGCTCGATCAGGTGGGAGACGATCTCGGCGTCGGTCTCGGAGCTGAAGTGGTGGCCCTGCTCGCCCAGCTCGCGGCGCAGCTCGGCGTGGTTCTCAACAATGCCGTTGAGGACGATGTGGATGCGGTCGGTGCAATCGCCGTGCGGGTGGGCGTTCTCCTCGGTGACGCGGCCGTGGGTGGCCCAGCGAGTGTGGGCGACACCGGTGGTCGCGTCGGAGGTCGCCACCGCGACCCCACCGCCGTCCTCGGCCTGCTCGGCGACGGCGGCGCGCAGGTTGTCGAGATTGCCGACGGCGCGCACGCTGTCGATCCGGCCATCGTCGATGACCGAGATCCCGGCCGAGTCATAGCCGCGGTACTCGAGCTTCTCGAGCCCTGCGACCAAGAGGTCGAGGCAGGGGCGAGCGCCAACGTATCCAACGATTCCGCACATAGGGAGGCGATTAAGGGTAGACGCCGCGGAGCTAGGCCAGCTCTTGGCGGACCAGAGTGACAAGCCGCTCGCAAACCGAGTCGGCCTCATCAGCGGTCGGCGCCTCGACCATCACCCTCACCAGCGGCTCGGTGCCGGAGGGGCGCAGGAGCACGCGACCGCGCCCCTCGAGCGCCTTCTCCTCACGCTCAACCGCCTCCCAGACCGACTTGGCGCCGGCGATTGCCTCGCGGTCCGCCACCTTGACGTTGACCAGGGTCTGCGGCAATTTCTCCATCGTCTCCACCGCGGAGAGGTCTCCCCCGCCGAGCTCGCGGATCGTCGCCAGAGCGGCGGCGATGCCATCGCCAGTGGCGACTATGCGGGTGTCGATGATGTGACCCGACTGCTCGCCGCCGAGCGCCCAGCCGCGCTCGCGCAGCTCGTCGAGCACGTAGCGGTCACCAACGTTGGTCACGGCGACCTCGATCCCGGCCTGCTCCATCGCTTGGTGGAAGCCGTAGTTGCTCATCACCGTCACGGCGACGCCGCCGCGCAGCTCGCCGCGCCCAGCCATCCCGCGGGCGATCAGCGCGATCAGCTCGTCGCCATCGTGATTGCGGCCGCTGCCGTCGACGGCGAGGACGCGATCGCCGTCACCGTCGAAGGCGAAGCCGATCGTCGCCTCGGAGTTGGCGACCGCGCTGGCGAGGTGCTCGAGGTGGGTGGAACCGCAGCCCTCGTTGATGTTGCGCCCGTCCGGCTCGGTGCCGATCGTCTCGACCGTGGCGCCGAGCCGCTCGAAGATCGCCGGGGCAGCGCGGAAGGTGGCGCCGTTGGCACAGTCGAGCAGCACGTGCTGGCCGGAGAGATCGAGTGGAAATGCGGCCTGCAGGGCCCGCAGGTAATCCTCGAGGCCACCGTTCAACTCGCGAACCTGGCCGGTCTCGGCCGCCTCGGCCTCGACATCCAGCAGAGCCTCGATCCGTGCCTCAGCCTCGTCGTCGAGCTTGGTCCCCAGTCCCGAGAAGAACTTGATCCCGTTGTCGCGGTAGGGATTGTGCGAGGCGGAGACAACCGCGGCAAGGTCGAGCCCAAGGCGCTTGGCCAGCACCGCCGCGGCCGGCGTCGGCAGAACGCCACCGAGCAGAGCATCGCCGCCGGCGGCCGCGATCCCGGCCGCCAGGGCCGACTCGAGCATTGGCCCGGACTCGCGGGTGTCGCGGACGATCAGTACTTGCGGCCGCTCGACATCGAGCGATGCGGCGGCGGCTTTGCCCAGCGCAGTGGCGAGCTCGGCCGTGAGGAAGGTTCCAGCCTCCCCCCGGACCCCGTCGGTTCCGAAGAGCTTGCGCCCGATCGCCAAGCCGCGGCCTAGCGCTTGGAGAACTGCGGCCGCTTGCGCGCCTTCTTGAGGCCGGCCTTCTTGCGCTCCTTGGCCCGCGCGTCGCGAGTCAGGAAGCCGCGGCGCTTGAGCTCGCCGCGCAGCTCCGGATCGACCTCGGTCAGCGCTCGGGCGATGCCGTGGCGCACCGCGCCGGCCTGGCCGCTGATGCCGCCGCCGTGGACGCGTACGCGCACGTCGACGCTGCCCTCGTAGCCGGTGATCGTCAACGGCTGCAGCGCCGTCGTCTGATGCAGCGGCCGCGGGAAGAACTCCTCCAGCGCCCGTTTGTTGATCTCGACCTTGCCGCTGCCGGGCAGCAGGGTGACGCGGGCAATCGAAGTCTTGCGCTTGCCGGTGGCGAGGTAGCGAGCGTCGCCCGCCATCTTGGCCGGCGCGCGAGAAGCAGCGCTCGGCTCCTCCTCACCCTCACCGGTCAGAGCGGCCTCGCGTTTGGCCCGCTCCTCCTCTTCGGCTTCCTTGCGAGCCCGCTCCTCAGCACTGAGCGGCCGCTCTTGCGTCTCAACCGCAATCGGCTCCAGATCAGCACCCGGGATCACATCTTTTTTCTTCTCCTCAGCCACCGGCTTCTCAGCCTCGGACTCGGGCGCAGCCTCCTCAGCGACGGGCTCCTCGGCGGAGCCTGCGTCAGCCGCGGGCGCCTCGTCAACCGGCTCCTCCGCAGCGGACTCCTGGGCGGCGTCTCCCTCGGCCACGGGCTCCTCGGGCGAGGCTTCAGACGCCTCGTCCGCGGGTGGCGTGGCGGTGGGCTCCTCGCCCGCAGCTTGCGAGGACGAGGAGTCCTCTGCCTCGACAGGACCCGCGGCCGCGGCCTCCGAACCCTCGTCGGAAGTGTCCTGCGGCTCTTTGGTCTCGTCGTCTATCAAGTCTGTATCTCCATCGGTTTGGGCTGTTGCGCCTCGTGCGGGTGGTCGGGGCCCGCGTACACCTTCAACTTGGTCAGCTGCTGACGGGCGAGGCGATTGCGCGGCAGCATTCCCTTCACCGCCTTGCGGATGACCTCCTCGGGGCGGCGGTCGAGCATCTCGGCCAGGGTCCGCGACTTGATCCCACCCGGGTAACCGCTGTGGCGCCAGTAGCGCTTCTGGTTCAGCTTGTCCCCGGTGACGCGAATTTTCTCCGCGTTGATCACGACGATGAAGTCGCCGGTGTCGCAGTGCGGCGTGTACTCGGGCTTGCGCTTGCCGCGCAGGGCGTCGGCGATGCGGGTCGCCAGCCGGCCCAGGGTCTGACCCTCGGCGTCGACGACGTACCAGTCTCGCTGGCGGTTGGCGGGTGTGGCGACGTAGGTCTTCACCGGCGGGGGATCATAGGGAACTGGGCGCGACAGCAAGGTTTCCCGCATATGGCAAGGCCGAAGGCCGCAGTCATGGGCGTTGATTGTCCTCATCCGGTGACGATCGCAGCCTGGTTCCTCGGCGCCGGATGAGGACTTATACTGCCGCGCCAATAAGTGCCTAATCCCAGCCGCACATGGTGGGTGGGAGCGGAGGAACCGCAGGAACCGTTGCAGGTTCCAGGGGCGAATCGGCCGAAAAGGTCGTAGCGCATCTCTTTCAGCGCGAGCCCGACAGCTAACTCCGTAGGCAAACGAAAGAGAGGGACGTGGCAAGCAACAGGCCCCGGCCTTGGTTGGCGGGAGTTTCATTTACATTCGCGGCGATCGCGCTGCTGCTTTGCCTTGCCGCCAGCGCCGCGGCGACAACGGGCGGCGCGCCCACCGCTGCCGGCGCCGCGGCGCCAAGTGGCAGCCCGACCGGCACCCCGGCAAGCGAAGCCCCCAGCGCCGGCGCGCTCAGCCTCGTCTCCGCCCAGACGACGCCGC
This sequence comes from uncultured Solirubrobacterales bacterium, assembly GCA_963732225.1. Taxonomy (GTDB): domain Bacteria; phylum Actinomycetota; class Thermoleophilia; order Solirubrobacterales; family 70-9; genus VRUE01. The sequence goes on along the minus strand of CAVSYR010000002.1, from coordinate 999,022 downwards.
GCAAATCCTTCTTCTACGGCTTCCGCTATCCGAACCTGCACTTCTCGATCGGCAGCACCCAGCAGCAGAACGACCTGCAGATCGACGTCGTCAACTCGGCCGGCGAAGTCGTGCGCAGCTTCTACCGCAACGACGTCGAACCGAACGTGGAAGTGCGGATCCGCTGGGACGGCACGACAAGCGAAGGGAAGCCCGCCCGTAACGGCCGCTACAGCTTCCGCATCGAGCCCCAGGGCGGTACCGAAATCGCCGCCCGGGCCGCCTCAAGCCAGTCGCTCAGCCTCGGCTTCGCCCTCTACGGCTACGCCTTCCCGATCCTCGGCGCGCACGAATTCGCAATGGGCGCCGGCCGCTTCGGCGCGCCCCGCTCCGGCCACACCCATGAGGGCCAGGACACGATGGCCGCCTGCGGCACGCCGCTGATCGCCGCCCGCGGCGGCACCGTTCAGTACGCCGGCTACCAGTACGCCGCCGGCAACTACATCGTCATCGACGGCAAGGGCACCGGCTTCGACTTCATGTACGCGCACCTGGCCGAACCATCGCCGCTGAAGACCGGCGAAGCGGTCCGCACTGGGCAGCCAATCGGCATCGTCGGCGACACCGGCGACGCCACCGCCTGCCACCTCCACTTCGAGATCTGGACGGCGCCGGGTTGGTATGAGGGCGGCAGCCCGATCGACCCCCTGCCCTACCTCGAAAAGTGGGACCGCTACAGCTGATCGGCGCCGAGGAAGCGGCGCAGGCTGCGCCGCGCCGCCGGTAGCCGCCGACCGGCATCGAGCTCGCGGATCGCGATCTCGGCCGTCATCGCGGCAAGCAGGTGGGAGGCGGCGGCGGCATCCGGCCAGCCCATTGCCTTAAAGCTGGGAACGGCGGCGAGGGCGAAGCGCTCGTGGCGCTCGGCCATCGGCGCCGCCAACGAGGGATCCGAGCGGGCCTCGAGCGCCAGCGCCTTGACCGCGCTGTCTTCGAGGCAGACGTCGAGATAGGCCTCGACGCCGCGCAGGATGCGGTCGGCGCCGGGTGGGAGGTCCTTGGTCGCGGCGAGGACCGCCTCCTCGACGCGGGCGTGAAAGCGGGCGTGGAGGGCGTCGACGAACGCCTCGCGGTTATCGAAGTGGACGTAGAAGGTGCCCTTGGCAACACCCGCCTCGGCGACCACGCGGTTAACGCTGAGGCCGGAGAGCCCGTGGGCCTCGGCCACCGTCACCCCGGCGTCGAGCAGCGCCTCGCGGGTGCGAGCGCCGACGCTGACGAGGACCTCTTCCGCAGCCACCCGCGGAGCCTAGCTGACCGATCGGTCAGTCGATATGACCGACCGGTCAGTCATCTGCTAGGGTCGCGCCGTGCTGCTCGAGACGACCCGTGGAACGATCGCCTACGACGAACGCGGCGCCGGCAATCCGGTCGTCCTGCTCAGCAGCGGTGCCCACGACCGCCATGACTTCGACCAGTTGCGCGAGCTGCTGCCCGATGGCTTCCGCTCGATCGCTCCCGACTGGCCCGGCCACGGCGAGTCGCCCGCCGGCAACGAGCCGGCGAGCGCGATGGGATGCGCCGACGTCGCCGAGGAGCTCGTCGCCCAGCTCGCGCCAGAGGGCGCGATCGTGCTCGGCAACTCGGTCGGCGGCTTCGCCGCGGCGCGGCTGGCGATCCGTCGCCCGGAGCTCGTCCGGGCTCTGGTCCTGGTCGACAGCGGCGGCTTCCTCTCCCGCTCGCCCCAGGTCCGGATCTTCTGCGCGCTGATGGCGCGGCCGCGCTTCTTGCGCGCGATCTACCCCTGGTTCGCCAACCGCTATATGCGGCCGCAGAGCGAGGCCGACCGCCGTGTCCGCGATGTCGGCATCGCCACGACCCGGCAGGACCCGGGCTTGGCGGCGGTCAGCGGGCTGTGGCGGAGCTTCAGCTCCCCCGAGCACGATCTGCGTCAGGGGGCCGCCACGATTGCAGCGCCGACGCTGGTCGTCTGGGGCAAAAAAGATCCGGTGATCCCGCTCAAGGCGGGGCGCACGATCGCGGCGACGATTCCAGGTGCCCGCCTCGAGCTACTCGACACCGGCCACGCACCGCAGGTCAGCGATCCCGAGGGCTTCGCGGCGATCTTTACCCCCTTCGCCGAAAGAGTCTTCAGCAGCAAGACGAGCACGCGGTCGGCATGAGCGAGGCGCACCGCTGGCGCTCTGAGCTACTGGGCGAGCAGCGCTCGCTCGAGCTCGACGGCGGCGTCCTCGACTATTTCGAGCGCGGCGAGGGGCCCACCCTGCTCTTCAGCCACGGCTGGCTCGCCAACGCCAACCTCTGGCGCAAGGTCGTTGACCGGCTGCACAGCGACTTTCGCTGCCTCATCCTCGATCTGCCGCTCGGCTCTCACCGCACCCCGATGGCGCCCGATGCCGACCTCTCCCCCCTCGGCGTCGCCGGCTTGATCGCCGCGGTGCTCGAGCGGCTCGACCTGAGCCAGACGACGCTGGTCGGCAACGATTCCGGCGGCGCCTACTCGCAGATCGCTATCGCCCGGCATGAGAAACAGACCGCGGGGCGAGTCTCCGGGCTCGTACTCACCTCCTGTGAGACGCCTTACGACGAGTGGCCACCGGCACCCTTCGATGGTCTGCCCGAGGCAGCGCGGGACCCCGAGGCGCTTGGCCAACTTCTGGGTGCGCTATCGGACCCAGACGTGCGCGCCCTTCCGCTCGCCTATGGCCTCTTGCTCAAGCACCCAACCGAGCCCGAGGCGTCCGATTCCTACGCGCTTCCAGCAGGCCGCGATCCCGGCGTGCTCCACGACGTCGCCAAGGCGATGGCCTCGGCGACGACGGCACCGGTGCGAGCGGCCGGCGAGATCCTGATCGCGCACCACGAGCTGCCCGCCCTGCTGATCTGGTCCGAGGAGGACGAGGTCTTTCCGATCGAGCATGCCGCTCGCTACACCGATGCGTTTGCCGACGCCCGGCTGGTGCGCATCACCGACTCCTACAGCTTCACTCCCGAGGATCAGCCGGAAGCGGTGGCAACGGCAATAAGGTCGTTCGTGACGGAGCGCATGGGATGAAGATCGAAATGCTCAACCTGGGCTGGATGACGGCCCCCGCGGGCCTCTGGCGCCAGGGTGACGAGGAGCCCGAGCGGCCGCTGCGCTTGCCGGTGCCCGCTTACTTGATCGAGACCGAGAGCGAGCGCATCCTCGTCGACACCGGTTTGCACCCGGACGCCGTGACCGATCCCGAGACCCGCTACGGCGAGGGCACGGCGCTTGGCCACTTCGGCTTGGAGCAAGAGGAAGGGCTTGCCGAACAGGTCGACCTCAACACCCTGACCCGGCTCGTACTCACCCACCTGCACTTCGACCATGCCGGCGGCCTGGATCTGATCCCGAAGTCGGTGCCGGCCGTCCTCCAGCGCGTCGAGTGGGAGGCCGCCCACGATCGAGCCGGGGTAGAGCGCAACTTCTTCCAGCCGGCCGACTACGCCGACTCCCCTCCCCACCTCACCCTCGTCGATGGCGATCACGACCTGCTCGGCGATGGCTCGATCGAGCTGCTCAGCACGCCCGGCCACACCTCCGGGCATCAATCGCTGCGAATCGGCGACCTCGTGCTCGGCGCCGATGTGGCGCTCTTCGCCAGCGGGCTCGACGACCTGAGGTTCCCCGCCTTCGGTGCGGACCAGGATGCCCAGATCAAATCGGCCGAACGGCTGCGCGAGCTGCGCGACGCCGGCCTGACGATTCAGCCGGGACACGATCCGGACGTGCTCGTGCCCGGTCCCGTCACCGCGTAGCCGCTGAGGACCTCAGCCCGCTTCGCCGTCTCCACTGGACCAAGGCGAGCGCGACGGCGACCGGCACGGTCGAGGGCAGCTCGTCGACGGCGAAGAAGAGCAGGTCGAAGGCCAGGGCCAGCGCCGCCACCAGCGCTGCGGCGATGAGCTGAAGGTCGAGCGACCTCTCCGGGCCCGAATCGCCCGCCGACCCGTGGCCATCGCCACTTGACCACTGGCCCTCGGCGGCGAGCAGGCAGCCAACCAGGGCGGCGACGAAGAGGTCGCCGAAGCCCATCAGGCCGGAGCCGAAGTGGACGGCTTGCAGCCGCGGCAAACCGGCCGCGGGAGCGGCGGCGTTGAGCACCGCGTTCGGGCCCTGCAGCAAGTCCGATGAGACGTAGACGGCGTTGATCACGGCCATTGCGTAGACCCCGAGGCGCAGCCACCTCGCCGGCACGCCGCAGACGAGCAGCCAGCCCAGGGTCACGCAGGCGAGCCCCGAGAGTGCGGTCGCCGCCGCCTCTCCGGCAAGCGAGTGGGGTATCGCCCAGGCGAGCGCGAAGAATGCCACCGCGGCCAGAGCCCAGGTCGGGCGCGATCCCCGCACCAGAGCCGCGAGCGCGTAGGCAGCGAGCGGGGGAACGGCGACGAGGGCGATGTAGGTGAGCGCGTCCGCCGAGCTCGGAGAGATTTCGATCGCCCCGATCACGAGGGCGATCGAGAGTGCCGGAACCAGCGCCCACCACGGGCTGCTCAGCCGCTCGATCCACCCCGGTCGCGGCCGCGGGGCCGGCAACGCCACCAACGTCGCCTGCACCAAACCGAGAATCGAGATCGAAACCGCGAACGAGGGCACCGGGTGCCCTACCTCGTTACTCCCACTCGATCGTCGCGGGGGGCTTCGACGAGATGTCCAGGGCCACTCGGTTCACGTCAGTGATCTCGTTGATGATCCGGTTGGAGACGCGCTCGAGCAGGTCGTAGGGCAGGCGAGCCCAGTCGGCGGTCATCGCATCATCCGAGGTAACCGCGCGGATCACGATCGGGTAGGCGTAGGTGCGGCCGTCGCCCTGCACGCCGACCGAGCGGACCACCGGCAGCACGCAGAAGGACTGCCAGAGCTGGCGGTAGAGGTCGGCGGCGCGGATCTCCTCCTGCAGGATCGCGTCGGCGGCGCGGAGGATGTCGAGCCGCTCTTTGTTGACCTCGCCGCCGACGATGCGAATCCCCAGGCCGGGGCCGGGGAAGGGCTGGCGCCAGACCATCCGCTCGGGCAGGCCGAGCTCAGCACCAACCGCGCGAACCTCGTCCTTGAACAGCATCCGCAGCGGCTCGACCAGCTCGAACTCGAGGTCGTCGGGCAGGCCGCCGACGTTGTGGTGCGACTTGATCGTCGCCGCGTTCTCGCTGCCGCCGGACTCGATCACGTCCGAGTAGAGCGTGCCCTGGACCAGGAAGGCAGCGTCCTCGAGCTTGGCCGCCTCCTCCTCGAAGACGCGGATGAACTCCTCGCCGATGATCTTGCGCTTGCGCTCGGGCTCGTCCTGCCCGGCCAGCTTGTCGAGGAAGCGCTGCTCGGCTTCGACGTGGACCAGGGGGATGCCGAACTGCTCGAAGGCGGCCACTACTTGCTCGGCCTCGTTCAGTCGCATCAGGCCGTGGTCGACGAAGACGCAGGTCAACTGCGCGCCGATCGCCTTGTGGACCAGCAGCGCCGCGACCGAGGAGTCGACGCCGCCAGAGAGCCCGCAGATCACCCGTCCCTCTCCCACCTGCGCCTGGATCTTCGCCACCTGTTCGGCGATCACCGATTGCGGTGACCATTGCTCGACGCAGCCAGCGACGTCGCGCAGGAAGCGGGTGAGGATCTCCGTCCCGTACGGCGTGTGAACCACCTCGGGGTGGAACTGGATCCCGTAGAGGCCGCGGTCTGGGTACTCGCAGGCGGCCACCGGCGAACCCGGGCTCGAGGCCAGGGCGGTGAAGCCCTCGGGCGGCTCGAAGACGGCGTCGCGATGACTCATCCAGCAATGCTGCTCCTCGGGCAAGCCGGCGAGCAGCTTGCCGCCACCGTCGGTCAGCGTCAAATCGGTCCGCCCGAACTCGCCGGACTCCGCCGCCTCGACCCTGCCGCCGAGCGACTGAACCATCGCCTGCATTCCGTAACAGATCCCCAGCAGGGGAATCTCCAGATCGAGCAGCTCGGTGGGGAAGGCCGGCGCCCCGACCTCGTACACCGAGGCCGGGCCACCGGAGAGCACCAGCCCCTTGGGGCGGCGCTCGCGAATCTTCTCCACCGACGTGGTCGAGGGCAGCAGCTCGGCGAAAACGCCGCACTCGCGTATCCGCCGCGCGATCAGCTGCGAGTACTGCCCCCCGAAATCGAGGACGAGAACCTCCTCGGAGGCCTGGACCGGCGCTGTTGAGGCGCCGGCCTCAGTCGTCGGCGACTCCAACACCGGCAGAGACCGCCGCGCGCCCGTTCGACCCCATGCCCACCTGCTGCTCGTTCTGCAGCTTCTTGCCCTCGCTCATCAGGGCAGGAGCGACCATCACCTCGGCCCGCTGGAAGGAACGGATGTCCTCGTAGCCACAGGTGGCCATCGAGGTCTTCAGCGCCCCCATCAGGTTGAAGGTGCCGTCGTTCTCCTGGGCCGGGCCGAGCAGGATCTCCTCCAGCGTCCCGTCCTGCTTGGTGGTGACGCGGGTGCCGCGCGGCAGCGAGGGATGGAAGGTCGCCATCCCCCAGTGGAAGCCGCGGCCGGGGGCCTCCTTGGCACGGGCCAGGGGCGAACCGACCATCACCGAGTCGGCGCCGCAGGCGATTGCCTTGGAGACGTCGCCGCCGGTGCGCATGCCGCCGTCGGCGATCACGTTGACGTACTCACCGGTCTCGAGCATGTGCTGCGAGCGGGCGGCCGCGACGTCGGCGATCGCCGTCGCCTGCGGCACACCGATGCCCAGTACGCCGCGGGTGGTGCAGGCGGCACCGGGGCCGACCCCGACCAGAACGCCAACCGCGCCGGTCCGCATCAGGTGCAGCCCGGTCGAATAGGAGGCGCAGCCGCCGACCACCGTCGGCACCGGCACCTCGGCGATGAACTCCTTCAGGTTGAGCGGCTCGACCGTGGTCGAGACGTGTTCGGCGGAGATCACCGTGCCCTGGATGACGAGGATGTCGATCCCGGCCTCGACCGCGATCTCGTAGTGCTCGCGCACTTTCTGCGGCGTCAGCGAGCCGCAGGCAACGGCGCCCCGCTGCTTGATTTCGGCGATCCGCTTGCCGATCAGCTCGGGCTTGACCGGCTCGGTGTAGATCTCCTGCATGATCCGCGTCGCCTCGTGCTTGGGCGCCGCGGCGACCATCTCCAGCTTTTCCTCGGCGTTCTCGAAGCGGGTCCAGATCCCCTCCAGGTTGAGCACGCCCAGCCCACCCAGCTCATTGACGAGCACGGCGGTGTCGGGACTGACAACTCCGTCCATCGCCGAGGCAACCAAGGGCAGCTCGAAGCGATAGGGGCCAAGGGTCCAGCTGATGTCAATGTCGTCAGGGTCGCGGGTGCGGCGCGACGGAACGATCGCGATGTCATCGAATCCGTAGGCGCGCCGCCCCTTCTTGCCTCGACCGATGTCGATCTCCAATTAGGTCCTCCAGGGTGGCGTTGAAACCCCAGCCTACACTTCTGCGGGGACCTCCAAATCCTGGACGTGGACCTCGCCGAGCAGGCGCTCGACCTGGTTGCGGTCGACCGTGCCGGCGCCGAAATGCTGGGTCGACTCGGCGCCGCAGGCGACCCCGTAGGCCAGGCACTCGTCGGCCTCGCGGCCGTCGTAGCGGGCGGCGGCGTAGCCGGCCAGAAAGGCGTCGCCGGAGCCGACTGTGGAAACCGGGTCGAGCGGCTCAGTCAGCACCTCGAGAAAGCGCTGCTCAGACCCACTTCCGATCACCGCGACGCAGCCGTCCGGGCGCGTTATCGCGGCCTCGCCGGCGCCGAGGCGGACCAGCTCGGAGAGCCCCTGGATCAGGTCGTCGCGGTCGGCGAACTCCTGGCCGACCAGCTCCTCGGCCTCGCGCTCGTTCGGGGTGACGACCGAGGCACCGGCGCGCAGTCCGGCCAGCATCGCGCTGCCCTCGGCGTCGAGCACGACCGGCAGGCCGCGTTCGCCGAGGTCCTTGACCAGGCGGGCGTAGAGGTCGTCGCCGGCGCCCGGCGGCAGGGTGCCGGCGAGCACGCAGAGCTTGGCGCCGTCGGCCAGATAGCCGACGCGCTGAACGAAGGCCTCGACCTCCTCCGGGCTCACCGCCGGGCCGCGCTCGTTGATCTCGGTCTGCTCGCCGGAGGTGGGGTCGATCACGGCGAGGTTGATCCGGGTCTCGGCGGCGATCCGGGTGAAGTCGGTCAGCACCGCTTCCTTGCGCAGCTGTTCCAGCAACCGGTTGCCGGTCGGGCCGCCGGCGAAGCCGGTGGCGATCACGGGTCGGCCGAGCAGCTTCAGGGCGCGGGCGACGTTGATCCCCTTCCCCCCCGCCACGGTGCGGCTCTCGACCGCCCGGTGGCGATGGCCGAGACGGAAGTTGGGTACCGCGACGGTGCGGTCAATCGCGGCGTTGAGCGTGACGGTGAGGATCATCGTGAGAAGCGCCTCAAGAGCACTGCTCCAATCAGTATCACGCAAAGCGCGATGCCAACGGGAATCTTCTCGTCATCGAGGAAGTTGCCGGCTCGTTCTAGCAGGCTCGCCTCGGCAACCGCGTGAGCGGCACGCAGCGTTACGGATGCTGCCCGTCGCCCGTCGACGAAGACGCTGGCGTGACCCAGCGTCGCGCCGCGCTCGATCGGACCCTCGACTTCATCCGGAGCGCTGACGACGACGCTCATGCGCTGGTCACGGCGCAGGCCGACGGCGACGCTGCGGGCGGCGCGCAGCGGCAGCTCGCCACCGCTATAGCGAATTGCCGGCTCGGCAAGCGCGGCGCCCGCTTTGATCGGGACCCGCCGCTTGTAAAGCGAGAAGCCGTAGTCGAGCAGGTCGATGTTGTCGCTGAAGCGATCTTCGTCGGTCGGCGCCCCGACCGCGACCGAGATCAGCTTGACCCCCTTGCGCTGCCCCGAGCCGACGAGGACGTAGAGCGCTCCGAAGGTGTGGCCGGTCTTTACCCCGGTCACCCAGGGAGCCATGCGCAGCAGCTCGTTGATCGTCGTGATCCGCCGGCGTGGACGAACGCTGCGCAGCACGGCACTGCGCGAGTCAGCGATCTTGGCGAAGGCCGGGATCGCCAGCAAGTGCCTGGTCAGGGTCGCGAGGTCGGCCGCGCTCGAGTAGTTGCCGCGCTGATCAAGGCCGATCGGGTTCGCGTAGTGGGTGTCGGTGAGGCCGAGCGCCGCCGCGTAGCGGTTCATCTCGGCGACGAAACGCTGCTCCGAGCCGGCGGCAGCAAGCGCGAGGTCATAGGCGGCGTCATTGCCACTGCGCAGGATCAGCCCGTAGAGCAGGTCGCGCACGCTGATCCGCTGGCCCGGGCGCAGCCCCAGCAACGACTCGCCGTATTCGGCTTCGTAGGGAGCGGCGCGGACCAGGCGGTCGAGCGGCAGCTCGTGCAGGACCACGTAAGCGGTCATCAGCTTGGTGGTGCTGGCGATCGGCAGGTGGCGCTTGGCGGCGTGGGAGACGAGGACGTCGCCGCTGCGAGCGTCGATCAAGGCCCAGGAGCGAGCCTCGATCTGAGGGCCATTGGCAAGGCTGGCCGTCGGCAGCGCAAGGAACAGCAGGACCGTCGCCAGCGAGGCGCCGACGCGGCGCCAGCTCACCTGAGCTTCAGCTCTTCGCCGGCAACCAGGATCTGGGGATCGACTTCGGGATTGAGTTCTTCGATCGTCCTCACCGGCACGCCGGTGTGGTGAGCGATCGAGATCAAGGTGTCGCCGCTCTGGATTTCGTAGCTGGCGGGAACGTGCTTGTGATGGGTCTTGTGCGCTTGCTTGCCGCCGTGCTTGCCGCTGCCCGAGCCATTCGAGTCGCCGCCGCCCAGAGCGCCGCTGATCGCGATGATCGCGACGACGAAGGCGACGACCAGGGCGGTCACCGCGAGAACCCGGGCGGAGGCTGAAGTTCGCTTGTTCATTGGACGTGACTGGCGATCGGATGGGCGCCGCTGATCGTATATACGGTCAGAGCAGTTTTAGGCGGTCGAAACATCCCAGACCGCACTGCGTAGGTTCTCCGCCGCCACCCCCGGATCCTCCGCGGCGGAGATGCCGCGCGAGGCGGCGACGAGCGCCGAGGCGGGCCCGGCGCTGAATGCCGGGCCAAGGGCGTCCGGTCGTCCGCCCTGGGCACCGACGCCAGGGATGAGGAAGATCGAGCGTGGCATCAGCGAGCGCAGGCGGCCGATGTGCTCGGGAGCGGTGGCGCCGACGACGGCGCCCATCCCGCTCAACCCGCTGGCGCCGAGCAGCCGCGGCGCCAGCCCGTCGACCAGTTCGGCGAGGCGCTCGTGAAGGGGCTGCTCGGGGGCGGGGCGGTCCTGGATATCTGCGGCGCCGGGATTGCTCGTCCGCACCAGCGCGAAGACGCCGGCGCCGGCCGCCTCAGCCGCCTCGACCAGCGGCTCGAGGGCATCGCTGCCAAGCAGCGGGTTGGTGGTGAAGGCGTCGGCGCCGAGCCCGGCAACCGGTCCCCAGGGCGTCGGCGTCTCACCGACCAAAGCCTGGGCGTAGGCCGCCGCGGTGACGGGAACATCGCCGCGCTTGCCGTCGGCGATGACGAGCAGTCCGCCGTCGCTCGCCGCCGCACAGACCTCGGCAAGCGCGCTCCAGCCCGGCGCCCCCAGCCGCTCGAAGCAGGCGAGCTGGGGCTTGACCGCGACGCAGGCCGGTCCGGCCTGCTCGATCAGCAAACAACAGTGCGCGACCACCGCCCTGGCCGCGCGCTCTGCGGCCGTGGCGGTGGGAACGTCCGGCGCGGACCCGGAGAGCTTCGACGGATCCGGGTCGAGGCCAAGGCAGACCTGACTGCGGCGCTCTTCGACGAGCGCCGCAAGCCGATCTGCGAAAGGGACTTGGCTCAGCCTTTGACCTTGGTCTTCAGCGCCGAACCGGCGGAGAAGCGCGGCACCTTGCCGCCCGGGATCGTGATCCGCTCGCCGGTGCGGGGGTTGACGCCCTGGCGCGGGCCGCGCTCGGCGACGTGGAATTTGCCAAAGCCGGTGAAGCTGACTTCGCCGCCGCTGCTCAGCGTGTCGGTGATTGCGTCGAGAACGGCGTCAACCGCGTCGCTGGCGGCTTTCTTGCTGCCCAGCCGCTCGTCGCCTGCAAGTTGGTCCAGAAACTCAGCCTTAGTCACGTCGAAGCTCCTCCGTCGATGGGTAGTTTGAAATCGGCGGCAATCTAACAGCGCTCACGGCGTCAGACCGCGACGGGTGCGCTCAAAAGCCCTTTGGGACTCAGGATCCCGCGACCGTCATCTCGCCGACGAGCAGTGACGGGGTCCTCACCGAGCCGCCAAAAGGCACCCAGCGCGAGTCGGCTCCGACGGCCTTGACGGCGCGCAGCATCGAGACGAGGTCGCTGGCGATCGTGAACTCGCGCAGCGGCTCGGCCAGCTCGCCGTCGCGTATCACCCGGCCGGAGGCACCAACCGAAAAGACGCCCGAGACCGGGTTGACCCCGGAGTGCAGCCCGGCGACGTCGGTGACGAGAATGCCGTCGCCAGCCTCGCTCAGAAGCTCGGCAAAGCTGAGCTCGCCGGGCGCGACGATCAGGTTGGAGGTCGAGACCGAGGGCTGGGAGCGATAGCCACTGCGACTGGCGTTGCCGGTCGAGGCGGCAGCGCCACGATTGGCCGTGTAGGTGTCGTAGAGGTAGGTGTGCAGGGTGCTGGCCTCGATCAGGGCGGTGCGGCGCCGCGGCACGCCCTCGGCGTCGAACGGGGCCGAGGCAAAGCCCTCGGGATCGAGCCCGTCGTCGTGCAGCGCAAGGGCCGGATTGGCCACCTCCTCGCCGAGCCGCTCGGCAAATGGAGAGCGGCCGCGCTGCACCGCGCTTGCCGTCAAGCCATTGCCGATCAGGGCGATGAAGCTGGCCGCGACGGTCGGGTCGAGGACCACCGGACAGCTGCGCGATTTCGGCTTGCCGGCACCGATCATCGCGGCGGCGCGCTGCGCACCCTCGCGGCCGATCGCGGCCGGGTCGAGCGCCGCCGGGCCGCGACCGAGATCGAAGCCGAGCCCGGTCTCGCGACCACCGCCGCTCTCCGCCAGCGCCTGCACGTAGCCGTAACAGCTGGAGCTCGAGTACCCGCCCTCGATTCCAAGCGAGGAGACGAGGGCGACGCTCTCAGCGGAATCGGCATAGACGGCCTGCTCGACCCCCGCGATTCGCGAGTCGACCGCGAGCGCGGCGGACTCGATCGCCAGGGCGAGATCGGCGAGGCGATCAGGCGACCACTCGTCGAGCGTCGGATCGCTGAGCACGAGATCCCCTTCCGGTGCGCCTTGTGCACCGTCAGCGTGCATAAGGCGCACCGGAGCGCTGGAGGGGTCGGGCGGGCCGGCGAACTCGTCCTCGTCGGCGACCCGCGCCGCTTCCGCGGCCCGCTCGGCCAGCGCCGTCACTCCCGCCGCGGAGAGATCGGTGCCGTAGGCGTAGCCGACCCGCTGGCCGATCCAGGCGCGGATGCCGATGCCGCGCTGGGTGGCAGCGCTGAGGCTCTCGACCTCGCCGCCGTGGACGCGCACCTCGCGGCCGCTGTCCTCGACCGCGTAGGCCTCGGCGTCGCTCGCGCCAGCCGCTGTCGCCGCTTCGACCGCCTGACGCGCCAGGGCGATCAAACCTCGGTCCCCCCCACCGTCATCGCCTGGATGCGAACGTGGCCCTGGCCGGTTCCGACCGGCACTCGCTGGCCGGCCTTGCCGCAGATGCCGGTCTTCATCTCGAAGTCGTTGCCGACGGCGTCGATCGCCGCCAGCGCCTCGAGGCAGTTGCCGATCAGGGTCGCGCCGCGGCAGGGCCGGGTAACTCGCCCTGCCTCGATCAGGTAGCCCTCGGAGACGCCGAAGACGAAGTCGCCGGTGGCCGGATCGACCTGGCCGCCGGCGAAGGAGACGGCGTAGAAGCCGCGCTCGACCTCGGCAATCATCGCCTCGGGCTCGGCATCGCCGGGGGCGATGTAGGTGTTGGTCATGCGCGGCACCGGCAGGTGGCGGAAGCTCTCGCGGCGGCCGTTGCCGGTTGAGGCAGCACCTTCGCGACGGGCGGTGACGCCGTCGTAGAGGAAGGCGGTCAGGCGCCCCTCCTCGATCACCCGGGTCTTCTGGGTCGGCACTCCCTCGTCGTCGATCGCGTCGCTGCCCCACTCATTGGGCAGGCGACCGTCGTCGTAGGCGGTCAGCAGCGGCTGTGCGACCTGCTCGCCGAGCTTGCCGACGTAGACGCTGGCGCCCTTCTGGATGTGATCGGCCTCGAGCCCGTGGCCGGTCATCTCGTGGAAGAGGACGCCGCCGAAGCCACCGCCGACGACCACCGGCATCGAGCCGGCCGGAGCCGGACCGGCGTCGAGCAGGGTCAGCGCCTTGCGCGAGGCATCGTCTGCAATCGAGCCGGGATCGTTGTCGAAGAGCTCGAAGCCGCGGTGAGCGCCGAGCGTCTCGGCCCCCGTCTCGACCGTGCCGTCGCGCCGCGCCACGGCCTGGGCACCGATGCGCACCCGGGTGCGATCGTCGCCGGTGAAAAGGCCCTCGGAGTTGGCGACGCTGACCTCGCGGTGGATCTCGGCGTAGGAGGCGGTGAATTGGGCGATCTCCGCGCCCGCACCGCGACCGCGCTGGTCCAGCTCGCGCAGCAGCGCCGCCTTGCGCTCGGCCGGGACCTCGGCCGGCGCCACCTCGATCGGCAGCGGCTCGGTCCGCGTGGCGCTCAGCGGCCGTGGCTCGGCCCGCTCGGCGCGCAGTGCCGCTGCCGCCTCGCCGGCGGCGCGCTCGATGTCGGCGGGGTCAAGCCCGTCAACGTGGGAGAAGTAGGTGGTCGCACCGCTGATCACCCGCACCCCGGCACCCGCGGCCGCACCCGCCTGCACGGCTTCTACCCGCGACTCGTCGATCGCCATCGTCAGCCCGGCGCTGCGTTCGGCGAAGACCTCGGCGAAATCGCCGCCGTTGGCAAGCGCCGCAGCGAGCACGCGCTCGGCCACCTCGGCGTCGATCAGCTCACTCATGGCTTCGGTCGCTTCCCGGCGACCTCGATCAAGCGCCCCGCGGCAACAAAGAGCTCGGCACCGGCGAGCGAGTCACCGGCATGGTCGCTGGCCCGGCCCTCGGAGTAATAGAGCCGCGCGAACGGCTGGCGGGAAACGCGGCGGCGGCGCATGTAGGCGGCCGCCTCGTCGGCGTAGCCGGAGACGCGGTCAAGCAGGATCCGGTGTGGCTTAGGTGGCATCGAGGCCCTTTCCGTCGCCGCCCTCGCTGAGGTCGCGAAGCACGGCGCGCATGTCGAAGAAGAGCAGCGAGGCGAGGGCGAAGCGGTCGGTTACCGCGATCGCCGTCATCCCCGCATGGCGAACGGCGAAGACCTCGCCCTGCTCGGTGGCGATGTGGGCCTGCTCAACCGGCTCACCGCCAGCACCGTCGGCAACCTCGAGCAAGGTCTCGACGTCCTCGCGCCAGCGCTCAGGGCGGTCGCTGGCGGCAAGAACCGAGCCGCCGGACTCGAGGATCGCGCCCCCGCGCAGGTCGGGCGACATCTCTGTCAGATAGGCCAACGCACTGGCGGCCGCATCGGCCGATACCGCCTCGCTCGTCTCACCGTCGGGCATCTCGGCCAAAATAGCGACCCGTGTCCCTGGCCCGAGCTTCCTGGATCACCGTCGTCTCAATCTGCGCGATCGCCGTGGTCCTCTTCGCGATCAGCGGCTACACCGGTTACTCGATCACCGTGGGCGCCGTGGGCTTGGCCGCGGCGGTGAACTTGCTGCCGAGTCCTTAGGGACGGAGGGGCGCTGGGGTGTCCTTCCCAGGCCGCTTCGCGGGAGTTCCTGGGAAGGACACCCCAGCGCCCCTCCCACGCGAGGCAACTCGACAGGGAGCTCGGCCAAGCCCTCCGCTCAGGAAGCTCCCGTGGCTACGGATCTCTCGCAAGCTTGGAAGTCGAGGGGCGTTCCGTGAGCTTGGGTGACTCGGTTACGTTGAAAAGAGTCTGGCCGTCCTCCAGGCGAATGTTCGCGAAGCGGCCGCTGCACTCGAGTTTCTAGGCGCGGCGAAGCCGCGCTGGCAGATTGTCGCTAAGCGGCCGCCAAAGGCGGGCGCGTGCGACCTAATTCGACTGGAGGACGGCCAGGCTCTTTTCCAAGGTATGTCGTGCCGCCTAGCCCGCGCGGAAGGGGCCCGAGCGAGCTCGCTCGGGGTCGCGAAGCGAGGTCTCGGGCTCGACGTGGATCAGCACCTCGGCACGCGGAATCTGCGTCTCGATCGAGGCGCGCATCGCGTGGGCCAGCTCGTGAGCGCGCTCGAGGCTGGTGCCTGACCGGTACTGAACGTGGAGATCGATGTAGCGGCGGCTGCCGGCTCGGCGGGCGCGCAGCTTGTGGTACCCGGCGACCTCCTCGGTGCGAGCGGCGGCGATTGCCGCCTCGATCTGATCCATCTCCGCGTCGGGCAGGGCTTCGTCGACGAGCACGCCGGAGGAGCGTCTGACGATGCGGACGCCGGCGACGACGATCGCGGCGGCGACCGCCAGCGCGGTGATCGAGTCAAAGGCGGCGTTGCCGGTGATCTGGACCAGCGCCAGTCCGACCAGCACGCCGGCCGAGGTCATCGCGTCGGTGCGCAGGTGCGAGGCGTCGCCTTCCAGCGCCGGCGAGTCGTACACCTTTGCCTGCCGGGCAAGCACCGTCGAGACGACCAGGTTGGCAACCACTGAGAACCCCATCACGGCGATGCCCACACCGAGCGTTTCGACGCTGGAGCCAACTACGAGTCTGTGCGTCGCCTCGTAGATGATGATCCCGGCACCGACCAGGATCAGCAGTCCCTCGATCGTCGCCGCCAGGCTCTCGACCTTCTCGTGGCCGTAAGGGTGGTCGGCGTCGGCCGGCTCGTCGGCCTTGCGGACCGAGATGAAGGCGACGATCGAGGCGACGAGGTCGATCAGCGAGTGAACGGCCTCGGTGAGAATCGCGATCGAGCCGGTGATCGCCCCGGCTGCCAGCTTGATCGCGATCAGCAGCGCGTTCGAGGCGATCGAGAGCGCCGCGGCGCCGCTCTTCGTGTGGATCATCGGGCCTCTTGACTGACCCGGCCGCCGTCCAGGTGCGCCGCCAGCAGGTGCGCTGCCCGGCCACGGTGGCTGATCTCGTTCTTCTCGGCCTGACTCAGCTCCGACATCGTGCGCTCGTCGTCCGGCCCGGTGTCGTCGGGGACGAAGGCGGGGTCGTAGCCAAAGCCGCCATCGCCGCGCGGCCGCTCGATCAGCCGGCCCTCGCAGCGGGCCTCGAAGACCCGCTCGGAGCCGTTCGCTTCGACCAGGGCGAGCGCGCAGTGGTACGCCGCTCGCCGCTCGCTCCCGGCGGCCGTGACCTCGCGCAGCAGCTTCTCGAGATTCTCCTCGTCGCTCGCGCCCGGCCCGCCGTAGCGGGCGGAGTGGATTCCGGGCCGGCCGCCGAGTGCCATCGCCTCGATCCCAGAGTCATCGCCGATCGCGGCCTCACCGCTCGCCGCGTGTGCCGCACGGGCCTTCTCCAGCGCGATGACCGCGAACGACTCACCCTCCTCTGGTGGCAACACCACGCCGTCGGGAAGCGCCTTCAGCTCGAGCTCCGGCAGCAGTTCCCGCATCTCGCGGAGCTTGTGCTTGTTGGCGGTGGCGAAGATCAACGCTTGCTACCCACCGCCAATTACCCGCTCCTGCACCTGGCGCAAGCGCGAGATCCCCATCTCGGCCAGGCTGAGCAACTCGTCGAGCGAGGCCCGGGAGAGCGGCGTGCGCTCCGCCGTCGCCTGCACCTCGACCAGCCCGCCCTCGCCGGTCATGACGACGTTGGCGTCGACCTCGGCGGTCGAGTCCTCGGAGTAGTCGAGATCGCAGAGGGAACGGCCGTCGACGACGCCGACGCTGATCGCCGCGACCGATCCGGTCAACGGCATCGTCTCGAGCTCGCCCGCGTCGACGAGCTTCTGCAGGGCCAGCCTGAGGGCGACGTAGCCACCGGTTATCGCTGCGCAGCGGGTTCCCCCATCGGCTTGCAGCACGTCGCAATCGACGTAGATGCTGCGCTCGCCGAGCGCTTTCGGATCGAGCACCACCCGCAGCGAGCGACCGATCAGGCGCTGGATCTCCACCCCGCGCCCGTCCTGCTTGCCCTTGGCGATGTCGCGGATCTTGCGATCGCCGGTCGAGGCGGGCAGCATCGCGTACTCGGCGGTGACCCAGCCCTTGCCGCGCCCCTGCATCCAGCGCGGCACCGAGCTGTTGACCGAGGCGGTGCAGATCACCCTGGTGCGGCCGAGGGTGATCAAGGCTGAGCCGTCGGCGGTATCGACGAACCCGGCGTCGATCGAGACGGGACGAATGTCGGCGGGGGCGCGGTCGTAACTGCGGGAGGCTGGCATGGGCGCGAGTCTAAGTCAGCGGCAGCCATCCGGAGGGACTGGCGGAAGGGCCGCGCCTGCGCGCGACCCTTCCTTCCCACTGGGGTAGCCCTCTGGCATCTCCATGGGTCTCGATCAACCCCGGCGCCTCGCGAGCCTGGCGAGAGCATAGGGCGGTACTCCCTGAGCAGTCAATAGAAACTATTCAGGTATCAGCTGCAGCCCGCGCTGCGAGAAATGGGCATCGAACGCGAACGCACTGCTTTCGCCGCCGCGCTCGAGCAGGGCGAACGAGGTGGCGTCAACGTAGCTCCAACGCTTGTCGTCGTAGCGCTCGAGGATCTCCCAGGCCCGTTCCTCCGTCGGCCGATCCAGGTGGACGAGATCGACCGCGCCGCCGTCGCGAAAGCGTCGCCCCCACTCGATCGCCTCACCGCGGCCCACCCGCACCATTAGCGCCGTGTACGTCTCCGCGAAGACGTAGTTGGAGGTGAAGAGCGCCACGCCCTCGGAAATCAGCTCGGTCAGCGCCGACCGCGCCCGCTCGTGCTCGGCCTCCGAAGAGTTGCGCAGCGCGACGAAGGCACTGGTGTCGACGAATACCGACCTCATGAGCCGTAGAGGTCGCGATCCAGGCTGCTGACGCTGGTTCCCTCCCGACCCTTGCCGGGCGCCTCGTCAACGAGATAGCTCAAGAGGGGATCCCGGGTGGGATCGACCCCGCGAGTTCGCTCGGCGTCGATCAGGTCGCGCACGACCGCGGCGATGCTCCCGGCCTCTCCGGCGCGCTGCTTCAGCCAGCGGTACTGACCCTCGTCCAGATATAGCTGAGTTCGATGCTTCATGCTGTAATACAGCATATGGCTGGCTCCGGACGGAACCCGCCCCGGAGGCATTTGCAACGAATCCACCGTCCCTCCGACGAGGGGCAGGAGGGCGGGGGCGGCCCGCACGGACCGCCCCTCCAGCGCACTCATTTGAAGGCCACCTTGTCGACCGCCTCCTTGATCTTGTTGACGATCACATCCGCCAACTCAGTGCCCTGCTTGCCGTTGAACCCCTTCATCGCCGCCACCATTCCCACCATCAGCAGCGAGACGAGCAGGATCAAGCCGACGTACTCGACCGTGCCCTGCCCCCGCTCGCCGGCAAACGAGCGGATCGCTCGCACCCGCCCCTCGATTGCGGCGTGCAGGTACCCCATCAACGTGTAAAGCATCGAACGCCTCCTTTTGCGGTTGGCGATCGATGCTCAAGGGCCCGGACGCGCCGAACAAGACGCGTTCGTGCCGGCTCTGTGACGTGATTCAGGGAGGGCCGGGGTTAGCCTCCACCGCGTGCGCGTGCTGATCGTGACCAATTTCGTGCCCGACGCCGGTGCGCCGCAGCGCGGCCGCTGGGTGCGCGATCAGATCGACGAGCTCGAGCGTCGCGGGGTCGAGGTGGTGCGCTTCGAATTCCCGCCCGGCCGTAATCAGTACCTGCCCGCGACGCGACGCCTGCGCCGCCTGCTGCGGCGAGAGCGCTTTGACCTCGTCCACGCCCATTACGGCCTGGTCGGCTGGTGCGCGCGGCTTGCCGGAGCCCAACCGCTCCTGGTCAGCTTTCACGGCACCGACGTCCGCCACTGGCTGGTCGGGCCACTCTCCCGCCGCCTCGCCTGGCGGGTCGACCTCGTCGCCGCCGTCTCCCGCGCCCTCTTCAACCCAGAGGACAGCCGCCCCGGCCTTCCCCCCGTTCCCGGCTCGGCGGTCCTGCCCTGTGGCCCGGACCTGCGCCGCTTCCAGCCACGCTCGCGGGCCGAGGCCCGGCGCGAGCTCGGGCTCGAGCCCGATGGCCGTTACCTCCTCTTCCCGGCCAACCCCGCGCGCCCGGAGAAGCGCCACGACCGTGCCGCCGAGCTCGCCGCGGCCTGCGGGGCGGAGCTGCTCACCGGCGGCTCGATCGAGCCCGAGCGGATGCCGCTCTGGGTCAACGCAGCCAACGCGGTCCTCGTCACCTCCGACTACGAGGGCTTCGGCCTCGCCGCGATCGAGGCCCTCGCCTGCGACGTGCCCGTCCTCTCGACCCCGGTGGGCGTCGCCCCCTACGCCCTCGGCGGCGTGCACGGTGCCCTCTGCGCACCCTTTGAGCTGGCGCGCTGGCGCGCTGCCGCCGCGCCTCTGCTCGACTCCGCCGACCCCCGCATCGAAGGCTCAGCTCGGGCCGCCACCCTCTCCGCCGCGCGCATGGCGACGCGGACACTCGAGGCCTACCGCGCCGTTCTCGGCAGCGCGTAATAGATTGAGCGCGTGAGCGGCGAGGACCTCAGCGCCCAGGTCGAGATGGCGAAGCGCCGCCTCGAGGAGGCGGCTGCCGCGGCCAGCTCCGCCGAGAAGCGGGTGGCCGCCGAGATCGAGGCGCTCGAGACCGACCTCGAGAGCGAGCGCGCCAAAGCCTCGGAGGCGCTGGAGCGGCTCAAAGCCGCCCATGCCGAGGAGCTGCGCCGCGAGCGCGAGGCAAAGGATCGGATAGTCGCCGAGGCAGAGAGCCGCCTGGCCGAGATCGAGGCGCAGGCCGAGACCACCGAGCAGCGGATCACCGACGCCGAGAAGCGCGCTGCCGAGGCAGAGAGCGCGATCGCCGACGAGCGGACGCGCTCGCGCGAGGCGGCAGCGGCCTGGCTGCGCGGTCAAGTCGAGGCGATCCGCCGAGAGGCCGGGCAGCGATAGCCCCCAAAGCCGAGTTCGACGTCGCCGTCGTCGGCGGCGGCGCGGCGGGTCTGTGGACGGCGCTGAAAACGGCCGAGCACGGCGCGCGCGTCTGCCTCGTCTCACGCACCCCGCTCTCCCAAAGCGCTAGCTACTGGGCCCAGGGGGGACTTGCCGCGGCACTCGAGCCGGGCGACTCGCCCGAGCAGCACGCCGCCGACACGCTCGCCGCCGGGCGCAGCCTCTGCCGGACGGCGGCCGTGCAGACCCTGGTCGAGGAGGCGCCGGCTGCGGTGCAGGAGCTGCGCTCGCGCGGCGTCGTCTTCGACTTAGACCCCGACGGCGAGCTCGCGCTCGGTCTCGAGGGAGGCCACACAAGGCGTCGCATCGTCCACTCCGGTGGCAGCGCGACCGGACACGAGATCACCTCGAAGCTCGCCGCGATGGTCGCCCGCGAGCAGCGGATCGAGGTCCGCGAGCGCGCCTCGATGACGGCTCTGTGGAGCGACGGCGAGCGCTGTCACGGCGTGCTCACCGACAGCGAGCGGATCGTCGCCGCGGCGACGATCCTGGCAACCGGCGGGGCAGCGGCACTGTGGCGGCGCACTTCAAATCCCTGGGGTGCGATCGGTGCCGGTCCGACCATGGCCTCAGCGGCGGGCGCGGACCTGGCCGACCTCGAGTTCTGTCAGTTCCACCCGACCGCGCTCTTCCTCCCCGGCACCCGCTTTGACGGCCTGCTGATCACCGAGGCGGTGCGGGGCGAGGGAGCGACGCTGCTCGATGCCGCCGGGCGCCGCTTCACCGACGAGCTCTCCCCGCGCGACGCGGTCACGGCGGCGCTGCTCGACCGGATGGAGGCCGATGGCGCCGATGCGGTCGACCTCGACCTGCGCGGGCTCGATCCCACCCGCTTCCCTAACGTCTTCTCCTCCCTGCGCGAGGCGGGGCTGGAACCGGCCAGCGAGTTGATTCCGGTCGCTCCGGCGGCGCACTACACAATGGGCGGCGTCGTCGTTGACCTCGAGGGACGCTCCTCGTTGGCCGGGCTCTTCGCGGTCGGCGAGTGCTCCTGCACCGGCCTACACGGCGCCAACCGGCTCGCCTCCAACTCGCTCAGCGAGTGCTTCGTCTTCGGCGCCAGGGCGGCGCGGGCGGCATTGGAGGAAACCGCCGCAGCCGAGCCTGCGGAGCCGAGCGAGTGGCGTTTCGAGCCGCCGAGCGAGGCGACCCGCGACGCGGTCTGGGCCCTGGCCGGCCCCCGCCGCGACTCCGAGCGGCTGAGCCAGCTCCTGGAGGACCCCTTCCCGCTCGCGAGATCGATCGCGACCCTCGCCCTGGCCCGCCGCGAGTCGCGCGGTGGCCACCTGCGCAGCGACTTCCCCGGCGTCGACCGCGCGCTCGACGGCATCCACTTCGTGCTCGCCGCCGACGGGGAGCTGCGCCGCGAAAGCTGGCGCTGAGCTAGCTTCGGGGCGTGCTGCTCGGTGTCGACGTAGGCGGGACCTTCACCGACGCCGTCATCTTCGACGGCGAGCAGCTCCACACCGCAAAGCTGCCGACCACCCCCGAGGACCAGTCGCAGGGGGTGATCGCCGCGGTCAAGGCCGTGATCGAGCTAGCCGGGGCAGGTGCGAGCGAGATTGAGACCTTCGCGCACGGGATGACGGTCGGCACCAATGCCCTGCTGGAGGAACGCGGCGCTCGCACGGCGCTGATCGCGACCCACGGCTTTGCCGACATCCTCGAGATCGGTCGCCAGGACCGGCCCCAGCTCTACCGGCTCTGCGCACCGAAGCCAACGCCCTTGATCGAGCCGGAGCTGCGTTTCGAGGCAGCTGAGCGCGTCGGCCCGCAGGGGGTGATCGAGCCACTCGACGAGGCGGAGCCGGGTCGCCTCGCCAAGCTCGTGCGCGACAGCGGCGCCGAGGCCGTCGCGATCTGCCTGCTCTTCTCCTATCTCGACCCGACCCACGAGCGGCGCATCGCCGAGCACCTGCGCGGCGAGCTGCCCGGCGTGCACGTCTCCGCCTCCCACGAGGTCCTGCCTCGCTTTCGCGAGTACGAGCGCTGCTCGACCACCGCGATCGACGCCTATCTCTCGCCGCTGCTCGGGCGCTATCTAGGACGGCTGGAGCAGGCCGCGGGGAGCGCCGGCCTGCCCTCGCCGTTGGTGATGCAGTCCTCGGGCGGGGTGGCAAGCGCCGAGGAGGCAGCCCGGGCCGGTGCTTGGAGCGTGCTCTCCGGTCCGGCCGGGGGCGCGGTTGGGGCCGGCCTGCTCGCCCAGCTCTCCGGCGACGGCAACGCGCTCGGCTTCGATATGGGTGGAACCTCGTGCGACGTCTGCGTGGTCGAGGCAGGCGAGGTCAAGCGGACCGACTCGCGCACGATCGCCGGCCGCGTGATCCAGCTGCCGATGGTCGACGTCCACACCGTCGGCGCCGGCGGCGGCTCGATCGGCTGGCGCGACGGCGGCGGCGCCCTGCGGGTTGGCCCGCGCTCGGCCGGGGCCGAGCCGGGGCCCGCTTGTTATGGACGCGGCGGCAGCGAGCCCACCGTCACCGACGCCAACCTGATGCTCGGCCGCCTCGCCGCCAACTCGAAGCTGGCCGGCGATGTGGCGCTCGACGCGAGCGCTGCCGAAGACGCGGTCGCCTCGCTGGCTGCCTCGCTCGGGCTCGACCCGATCGAGGCAGCCGAGGGCATCGTGCAGATCGCCAACCAGGAGATGGTGCGGGCGCTGCGCGTGGTCACCGTCGAGCGCGGCATCGACCCGCGCCACTTCGCCCTGCTGCCCTTTGGCGGCGCCGGCCCGATGCACGCGGCGGCGATCGCGGCCGAGCTAGAGATCGACCGCATCCTCTGCCCGCGCGCCGGCGGCGTGCTCTCGGCCCTCGGGCTCTGCGCCTCGGACCGCCGCCGGGACACCGCCCGCACGGTGATGCTCGCAGGAGAGGACTTCACCGCCGAGCGGATCGCCGCTGCGGTCGAGGAGCTGGCGACCGGACTCGGCGGCGACCAGGACGCGACGCCGGAAGCGATCTACGAGATGCGTTACGCCGGTCAGGCCTTCGAGCTGCCGATCAGCGGCTCGACCCGTCCCGAACCAAAGGATCTCAAGGAGCGCTTCGCGATCGCGCACGAACAGCGTTACGGCCACCGCGACCCCGAGGCCGAGGTCGTGCTCGTCCACATCCGCCTGGCGATGATCACCGCTGGGGCGCGACCGCAACCGATCGCGGCCAGCGGAGAAGTCGAGCGTGACTCGCGCCAGGTCCGCTTCGACGGAGAGTGGCTGGAGACGCCGGTCCTGCGCGGCGAGCCAGGCGCGGGCACAGAGATGGAGGGCCCGGCCATCTTCGAGCTGCCGGAGAGCACACTGGTCATCCCGCCGATTTGGACGGCAACGGTCGACGAGCACGGGACGATCCGTGCGGAACGGGGAGGTGTGACGCGTTGAGCGGCATATCCACCCACAAGACGTTGCACCTAGGCCTGCGATGGACCCGGTAACGCTGCAGGTGATGATCGGTGGCCTGCGCGCGGCCTGCGAGGAGATGGGCGCCGCGCTGATCCGCTCCGCCTACTCGGCCAACATCAAGGAGCGCCACGACTGCTCGACGGCGATCTTCAACGCGAGCGGCGAGCTGGTGATGCAGGCCGAGCACATCCCCGTCCACCTCGGCTCGATGCCGGACGCGGTCGCCGCCGTGATCGACCTCGAGCAGGAACTGGGCGGCTCGTGGATCCTCAACGATCCCTACCGCGGTGGCACCCACCTGCCCGACATCACCCTGATCGCACCGGTCTACGCCGACGACGAGCTGATCGGCTTTGCCGCCTGCAGGGCGCATCACGCCGATGTCGGCGGCCCGACCCCCGGCAGCATGCCGGCCAACTCGACCCGCCTGGAAGACGAGGGAGTGGTGATTCCCCCGACCAGGGTCAGCCAGGAAGTGCTGCGCGCTCTCGCTGCCCAGATGCGCTTCCCCCAGCAGCGGCTGGCCGACCTGCGCGCCCAAGAAGCCGCCAACCGGATTGGCGCGCTCCGCCTCAGTGAGCTCGCCGCGCGGCACGGTCGCGACCGACTCGGCACTGCGATGGCCGAGACCCTCGCCTACGCCGAGCGACGCACCCGGCACGCGCTCGCCTCCCTCCCCGACGGCACCTACTCGGCTGAGGACCTGCTCGAGGCCGACGCCGACGGGAGCGAGCACGACGTGCGCCTATTGGTGAAGGCGACGATCGACGGCGAGAAACTGGAGCTCGACTTCAGCGGCAGCGACCCGGAGGTGAGCGGCAACCTCAACTGCCCACTCTCGGTGACCAAGTCCGCGGCCTTCTTCGCGGTGCGGGCACTGACCGACCCCGATGCGCCGCCCTGCGCCGGCGCCTACCGGCCGATCACGGTCAAGGCGCCCGAGGGCTGCCTGCTCAACGCCCGCTTCCCGGCCGCCGTCGCCGCCGGCAACGTCGAGACCTCCAGTCGCGTCGCCGACCTCGTCATCGCCGCCCTTGGCGGTGCCCGGCCGGTGCCGGCGCAAGGCCAGGGGACGATGAACAACCTGACCCTCGCCAACGAGGAGTTCACCTACTACGAGACGCTCGGCGGCGGCCAGGGCGCCTGCCCCGACGCCGACGGCCCGAGCGCGATCCACGTCGCGATGTCGAACACGCTCAACACCCCGGTCGAGGCGCTGGAGAGCGAATTCCCCCTGCACGTTCGCGAGCTCTCACTGCGCCGCGACAGCGGTGGCGCGGGTGAGTACCGCGGCGGCGACGGGGTCGTGCGCGAGCTCGAGGCGCTGGCGCCGATGCGCTTCTCGCTGATCAGCGAGCGCCGCCGACACCGACCGCGCGGCCGCGACGGTGGCGAGGACGGTGCCCCCGGCCGCAACCTTCACAACGGCGCGCCCCTGCCCGGCAAGAGCGAAGGTGAGCTAGCGCCCGGAGACACCCTGAGGATCGAAACCCCAGGCGGTGGCGGCCTCGGAAGTCAGTGATATTCATCACAAATTTTGCAATCCAGGCGGGCTCGTCTAGAATGCGCGATCCGGGCGGGCATCTCACCGTGGAACGGGCTCAGGCGCCCCCCTCCCAGTCATTGCTTCAAACACCTTCTTCTAGGTACGACTCCAAATGCCGATCGCTTTCAAGGAATGGGCCGTAACGGTCCGCGCACTCGCCGAGGGCGAGCAGTTGCTGACCCTGCGCAAGGGCGGGATCCGCGAGGAGAACAAGCACTTCGAGCTCGAGCACGAACGCTTCTTCCTCTACCCCACCTTCGATCACCAGCAGAACAACCTGGTGCGGGAGTCGCATCACCCCGAGCTCGGTCGCGCCCTCGAGGAGGGTGTCTGGCCCGACGAGGAACCGCCCGCCCGCGCCCTGCTTCAGGACGGCGGCATCTCCCAGCCCGATCGGGTGCGCCTGCGCGCCTGGGCCGAGGTCACCGACCACATCACCGTCAACGACCCGCGCGTGGTCGACGGTCTCTCGCCTTATTACGTCTGGACTCCCGACTACGCCGAGAAGCGGCTCAACTGGAAGCGCCGCCACCCCCTGCACGTGCTGCTGCTGCGGGTCCACCGCATCCCCCGCCCGGTAACGGTGCGGGTCCGCGAGGAGTACCACGGCTGCCGCTCCTGGGTCGAGGTCGACCGCGAACTGCCCTTCGAGGGCACCCCGGTGATGGCCGACGAAGAGTTCGACCGCGCTCGCGCCGAGATCCTCGGCGTCTGCGGCGCGGCAGAGCCTGCACTGGTCTGAGCCGGCTGTAGTCTCGCCCCGTTGCCCTGGGTAGAGACGCAATCGCTGAGCTTCACCGCGCGCCACGACAGCGGCGATTCGGCCTTCGCGGAGCGAACCTTGGACCGGATGGAGGAACTGCGGCTGCGGCTCGAGGATCGCTTCGAGGTCGTCCCCGGCGACATCACCGTGGTCGTCCACACCAACCCGGTCTGGCTCGCGCTGGCGCACCCGTTCCTGCCCGCCGCGCGTTGGTCGGCGGCCCCCGCCGGGCGGCGTTACCTCGCCGGCTGGCCAATGTCGACCGAGCTGCATGTGCTCAACGACCCGCACATGGAGCGCCGCGCCGGCGGTGAGGACTCGCGCGAGGCGCTGCGCGGCACCGCCGAGCGGCTCTACGCCCAGCTCGTCATCGCCGCCAACAACCGCGAGCTGCCGCCCTCCTGGACGCCGCGGCGTTTCGTCCGCTACCTGCGCTGGGCCTGGCTGGTCGAAGGCGGCGCCCAGTACTTCTCGCGCCAGGTCGGCTTCTACCGGCCGGCGGTGATCCGGCGCCTGCGCGAGAGCTCTCGACCCTCGTTTCCGCCCTCCCGCCGCGACGCGGTGATCCTCGGCGGCACGATCTTCGACCTGCTCGAAATGGAACGCGGCTCCGAGGCCTGCGAGCGCCTCGCCCTGAAACTGCTGCCAGGTGGAGCGGTGCCCACGATCGAGGCCGCCTTCGGCGCTCGCTTCCGCGAGGTCGAGGATGCCTGGCGTGGCTACCTGCGCGAAATCGCCCGGCCCAACGCGGGCTAGCCCTAACTCTCGCCGGGGGTGTTCTTCAGCACTTCCTGCGCCTCCTCAACGGTGGCTTCGGCGACGAAGACCTGGTGCGGGCCGGCGCCGAGGAAGTCAGGATTGTCGAAGCCGGGAGCCCGCTTGAGCATGCTCGGGATGCCGTGCTCACCGAGCAGGCCCTGGATCATCTCGGCCTCCATCTGAGTCCGCGCGTAGGCGACCTTGACCAGGCGCCCGCTACTCGACGGCGAGCTCGGCATCGGCAATCGCCAGGTCTTTCAGCCAGTAGCCCTTGACCTCGGGCGCGTCTTCGTCCTGCAGCGAGACGATCAGGTAAATCGCGTCGGGCCAGTTAACCGCCTGGTTGACGTCGGTCTGCGAGGGATAGGCGGCGCTCTTGGTGTGCGAGTGGTAGATCGCCAGCATCTCCTTGCCGTCGTCTTCGATCGCCTTCAGCGCGTTGTACTGGCCCTGCGGGTCCATCTCGAAGCGCAGCGGGCTGGCGGCCGAGTTGACGACCGGGATCACCACGCTCGCCTCGCCATCGGCACCGCCGACCATGCCGCAGCACTCGTTGGGCAGGTCGGCGCGCGCGTGCGCGACCATCTCGTCGATCAGGGATTGAGCGATCCGCATCGGGGAGCGAAAACCGGCGCTACCACCAAACGGTGGAATCGAGGTTTTCGATCTCCTCGATCGGCTTGGTGTAGACGCCGGAGGAGAGGTACTTCCAGCCGTCGTCGGGAATCAGGAAGACGACGTTGCCGCTCTCGAGCTCACCGGCGATGCGGGCGGCGATGCGAGCGATCGCCCCGGAGGAGACGCCGGCGAAGACGCCCTCCTCGTGGAGCAGCTTGCGCGTCCAGACGATCGCGTCGCGGTTGGAGACCATGATCTTGCGGTCGAGCAGGGTGATGTCGATGATCGGCGGGATGAAGCCGTCGTCGAGCGAGCGCAGGCCGTCGACCAGCTCGCCCTGCATTGGCTCGGCGGCGACGACCAAGGTGTCGGGGTTCTCCTCCTTGAGCCGGCGGCCGTTGCCCATCAGGGTGCCGCCGGTGCCGAGGCCGCCGACGAAGGCGGTCACCTCGTCGAGCTCTTCGAGGATCTCGACCGCGGTGCCGTAGTAGTGGGCGTTGGGGTTGGCCTCGTTGCCGTACTGATAAGGCATGTAGTACTGCGAGTCCTGGGCCATCTCCAGTGCCACCTCAACTGCACCGTTGGAGCCCTTGGGCCCCTCGGAATAGACGATCTCCGCCCCGTACATCGTCAGCAGCTGGGCGCGCTCGGCCGTGACGTTGTCGGGCATCACCACCTTCAGTTTGTAGCCCTTGCGGCTGCAGATCATCGCCAGGGCGATGCCGGTGTTGCCCGAGGTCGGCTCGAGGATCGTCTGGCCAGGCTGAATCAGCCCGTCGGCCTCGGCCGCCTCGATCATCGACTTGGCGACGCGGTCCTTGACCGAGCCGGTCGGGTTGTGCCCCTCGAGCTTGGCGTAGATGCGGACATCGGGATTGGGACTGAGGCGAGGAAGCTCGACCAAGGGCGTGTTGCCGATCGACTCGACGATGTTGCCGAAGCGGCCCCCGCAGGGTCGGTTGAGAAGTTCAGACATCGCTCGCCAGTCCCTTACTTCAAAAAGTATAGCGTCGGGCGTTGGACCCGTGGGAGATTTACGAAGTCTTTTTCAACCGCCGGCCATGGCCGGCAGGATGACAACGGTGTCGCCGTCCTTGACCGCGGTGCCGAGGCCGTCGAGGACCCGAACGTCCTCGTCGTTGAGGTAGACGTTGACGTAGCGGTTGAGGTCGCCGTCCTCGCCGAAGAGCTGCTCCTCGGTGCCTGGGTGCTCAGCCGTGAGCGCGCGCAGAACCTCACCGACGTCGGCGCCGGCGGCCTCGACCTCGGGCTGCCCGCCGGTCTGGGGGCGCAGCACGGGAGGTATTCGAACAGTCGCCATGAGGGCGGTGATCCTAGCCTAGGAGGCCAGCGTCTGGCGGTCGCCGCCGGCGCCAGCGCAGAAGGCGTCGTAGTCGGGGAACTTCCCCATCTCCGACTCCGGGATCTCCTCGGCCCCCTCGCCGCAGATCGGGCACTCGGGGTCGCGGCGAACCTTCAGCTCGGTGAAGCGGGTCCCCAGCGCGTCGTAGAGCAAGAGGCGGCCGATCAGCGGTTCGCCTTTGCCGAGGATCAGCTTGATCACCTCGTTGGCCTGCAGGGTGCCCATCGTCCCCGCCATCACCCCGAGCACCCCGTTGGCGGAGCAGCTCGGTGCCAGCTCGGCCGGCGGCGGGGTCGGGTAGAGGCAGCGGTAGCAGGGGCCCTCGTAGGGGGCGAAGGTCGAGATCTGGCCGTCGAAGCCGAGGATCGAGGCCGAGACGACCGGCTTGCGCAGTCGCACCGAGGCATCGTTCAGCAGGTAACGGGTGGGGAAGTTGTCGGCGCCGTCGACGATGATGTCGTAGTCGGAGATCACGCCGAGGATGTTGCTGGCGTCGAGCCGGCCGTTGTGCTCGACGACCTTGACGTCGGGGTTCAGCCCCTCGATGAAGATCCGGGCCGACGCGGTCTTCGCCATCCCGATCCGCTCGGTGTTGTGGATCACCTGGCGCTGCAGGTTGGAGGCGTCGACCACGTCGTCGTCGACGAGCCCGATCGTGCCGACCCCGGCCGCGGCGAGGTAGAGCGCGGTCGGCGCGCCAAGTCCGCCGGCACCGAGCAGCAGCGCCTTCGCGTTGAGCAGCTTCAACTGGCCGTCGACCCCAACCTCGGGCAGCAGTGTGTGGCGCGAGTAGCGGTCACGCTGCTCGGCGGTCATCCCCTCGGCGGCGAGCACGGGAAGGCCCTGCTCCTGCCAGGCGAGGATGCCGCCGGCCATCGAGGCGACGTCGGTGTAGCCGAGCGCTTCCATCTGCTCGGCCGCCTTGTAGGAGCGGTTGCCGCTGCGGCAGTAGATGATCGTGCGGGCCGACTTGTCCGGGGCGGCGGTGGCGATCTCGTCGCGCAGCAGGCCGGGCGGAACCAGCTTGCCGTCCTCGAGATGGGCCTCCTGGTACTCGTGCGGCTCGCGCGTATCGATCAGGACGACGTCGCCGCCCTCGATCTCCTGCTGCGCCTCAAACGGCTCGATCTCCTCGACCACCGTCTTCAAGTTCGTCTCCGCACCGTTCGCCATCAGGCAAATCTCCTAAATCCGGATCAGCATTACTTCAAAAAGTATAGCGAGGCTTGAAAATCTGGCCCCTCATGCGGCAATCCGCCTGCTTTCGCCCGGTCCAAGGTAGGGAATCAGAAGGCATTCCACCAGGGCCGCTTCGATCTCCGGTAGTTGCTCGACTCGATCCTGTTCGACCTGGCGGGAGACCACCGAGAGGGCGCCGCCAAGCAGCAGCGACTCCAGATCGGTGGGGAGCTCGGGTCGTTCCGGCCGGCCGAGCCTGAGAATCTCGGCGAGCCTGGCGAGGCTCGCCTGCTGCAGCCTGCGGGCAGCAGAGCCGGCCTGCAGCGCCTCGATCGCGATCAGGTGAGCAAGCGGCGGATTGGCGGCGAGCATCCGCAGGGCTTCGCCGACACCAACGCGAACGCGGGCTGGCCAGCGCTCATCTGCGACCGCCGCCTCCACCCCATCGCATAGCCACCCACCACCGAGCTCGTACGCCTCCAGGAAGCACTCTTCCTTGCCGGCAAACTGGCTGTAGAAAGCGGACCGGGAAACGCCGGCCTCACTGATGATCTGGCCGATCGTCGTCTCGGCGTAACCGTGGCGCGGCAGCACCCGCAACAGGCCAGCGACTATGCGCAGCCGCTGGTTGCGGATGACGAAGGAGCGCGGCAGGCCGTGGCGACCGGGTGGCAGCTGGCCGAGGGCGAGCTTGTCCGGCAACTCGGCGAAGCCGGCCGGATCAAAGCGCGGCGGCTCGTCGCTCATCCGCGGTGTGCAGAGCGGCCAGCGACGGTGCGAGCAGGTACTGGAGAAGCGGCTCGTGCAGCTCCGGGAGTCGCTCCGCCTCGCCGGCGAGGATCTGCCCGGAGAGGTGGGAGGAGAGGCCGCCGGCCAGCATGCGAGCGGTCTCCTCAGGAATCGCTCCTGCCGTCCCATCCGACCGCGGGCGCAGGACCTCAGCGAGTCGCTCCAGCGATCGCTCGTGCTCGAGGCGAGCGGGGCGCGCCGCGGCAAGCGACTCAACGAAGAGCAGGTGGGCAAGGGGCGGGTCGGCCGCGAGGAAAGCGAGTCCGGCCCTCAGCCCAGCAGAGAGCTGGTTGGTCCAGCCCCGCTCGCTCCGCGCCGCCTCCTCCACCGTGCCCGCGAGCCGCTCGACTCCATCCTCGTAGGCCGCGGCAAAGCAGAGCTCCTTGCTCTCAAAACGCTCGTAGAAGGTGGCGCGGGAGACGCCGGCAAGTTCGACGATGTCCGTGACCTTCGTGTCCTCATAGCCGTGGTAAGCGAGCGCCGCGGCGAATCCATCGAAGATGCGCGCCCGCTGGTTGGCAACGACTTCGGCCCGCGAGAGGCCCGAGCGCGGACGGATCTTCTCCACCTTCGGCGGCGAGAGATCGGGGCGTCGACGCGAGCCCCGCGAGCTGCGGGTGGAATCGCTGATATCTCGTTCCGCATCCATGTCCATACCGACTCAGTTCTCAAGCGAATACGAGACGAAATACAAACACGTCAGTTCGCGTTTGTCAAGATACGCACGTGGTTTTTATGAACTAAGACAGAGGAATAGCTGACTACTGCCCCACCGCCCCGAACCCAACCACCCCAAAGACTTCCCCCGCCCCGAAGACCGCTTTGCCCCCCGCAAAGGCCTGGTTGAACTCCCCCGCGGCATCAGCCGTCAGCGTCAAGGAAGCCCCGGAGACAGAGATCGTCCGCGCCTTCGAGTCAGAGGCAACAGCCCCCGGACCGATCGCGAACACGCCGATCCGTCCCAGCTTCCCCGGGAAGGCAGGAGTCGGCTCGAGGTCGACTTCGGCGGTGGTGCTCTTGGCCCCCAGGTCGAGCCAGTATTCCTTGTGGAAGACCTGGCCGGCGCCGAGTTGCAGCAGTTCGATCGCACCGCCGAGACGAAGGATCCCTTCTGAGGCGTCGGGGGAGATCTGTCCCCCTGGGGCGATCGGGAACTTCAAGGCAGGTCCTGGTTGAAGTTCGGCAGGTGAGATCGGGTTGAGGGAGACGAAGAGGCCTTTCAGCTTGGCCAGGAAGGCGGGGTCCGGGGTGATGGTTGCTTGACCTTGGGGCAGGATCGCGACCCTTTGGGGTTGGGTGGCGCTCTTGAGCGATCCCAGGGCCATGCCTTCGCCAAAGAGCTTGCCTGTCCTCAGCTTCTTGTTGAGGCGGGTCGCCACCTTTTCGGTGAGCAGAAGAGTCTGAGCCTTGAACCCCTGGCCGAAGCCTTCGCGGGTGGAGGTGAGCTTCTTGGTGGTTGCCAGCTTCAGCTGGCTCCCACCCACCTTGGCGAAGAGCGGTGTCTTCTTCGCCTTCAGCTCGATGTTGCGCAGGGGGACCTTTCTCTTGCCCTTCTGAAAGACCAGTGAGCCTTCGTGCTCCACTTCGCCCTTGCCGGAGGTCGGGTCCTCCTTGCCGCCTTCGACGGGGAGAGTGAGGGTGTTGCCCTTGAGCTTGGCCGGGGCGGTGGCGGAGAGCTTGATCCCTTCCTTTCGCATCAGCGAGAGGAAGCTCCCTTGGAAGGTGAGCTTGGTGGTGCCCCCGCCTATGGGGTCATAGGCGGCTTGACAGAGGGAAGGGATGAGCAGCAAGCACAACGTCGTGAGGAGAACCGCTGCCTTGAAGTGCCTCATCTCTCTTCCTTCCTCTCGTTTCATTCAGACACCGCGCAGGCCTTTTCCACCTTGGCGCTAAGGGAGAGCCCTTCGGCGAAGCGGAAGGAAGCGAGGGCCAATGGGAATACGGCTCGCTTGGCTCCTTTCAGGGCCGGGCAGCCGGAGTTGAAGTAGGAGAGCTGCTTGCCCTTGTAGGTGTATTTGCGCTTCAGGGTGAGCTTGATCCGATCGACGTAGCCCCAGTCGCCCAGGGCGTGGGGGAAGGAGGCGGAGAGCTCGGTGCCGTAGGCGCCCTTGGAGACCTTGCGGATCGCGAAGGGGATGACGAAGGAGCTGAAGAAGGGGTTGGCGGTGAAGATGTGGACGAAGAGGACCGGGGATCCTTTCTGGCGTCCGTTGAAGATCAGCAGCCGCCCGTGGGTGCCGTAGGCGCCTTGGTCGGGCAAGACGATGTGGGCGAAGAACTGGCCTGAGCCGACAACGGCGTCACCGCAGTTGGCGAGGGCTCGTTCGGTTGAGGTGGGCTGTAGCTGGGCGAGGCGGCAGGTGGGCAGGCCCTTTGACTGCAGCAGGCCGTGTTTGTTGACGTCAACCGTCATCTCCTGCAGCTGGGCGGGGATGCCGCCGTGGGGGGCTTGCAGGTGGCCGCTGACGAAGACGGCGATTGGGGCGGTTCCCTTGCGGGGGAGCTTGTAGGGCTGGACTTGGGAGAGGACCGTTATGCGCAGGTTGCCCTCTTGGACCACGGTGGCGCTTGCCAGGGAGGCAAAGGCCAGCAGCGCCACCGCGGTGGCGAGGACAGCTACGCGTCTTGGCATGGGTTAGTGGGCCCTGCGCTTGTGCTTTGCCGCTTTGCCTTTGCGGGCGGAGCCCCCACAACCCGTCGGCTTGACCTCGGGCTTGAAGTCCCACTCCTTGCCGTTCTGACCGGTGAAGTTGGCTTCTGCCTTGTGGGTCGCCTTGCAGAGGTTGGTCGAGTTGACGAAGAGGCCCTTCTTGCCGCCGAGGAGGCTGATCACGACTGATGAGACCGGAGCGTCGGGGGTCGATTCGAAGGTGTTCCTGAGGCGTCCTTTGACCGAGTCGACGTGGCCGTCGAGAACAACGTCGATCTGGCCGTTGTGAAGCGAAGCCACTACGTCGGGGAGCTGGTGTTCGGAAGAGCGCAGGAAGACAGGGCCTTCCAGTGGTTCGGAGAGGATCGGGGTCTTGGCCACGGCGTGGCCGTAGACCGATCCCGTCGGGCACATTTCTCCTGGGTGGGCTCCCTGCTTGAACTGGACGCGGGTGCAGATCGTGTTGAAGTGGGCGTTCTCGATGAACTCGGACTTGGGCAGGATCACTTCTGCTCTGTGGACGCCTGCTTCACCGATGCCGTTCATGTTGAGCGTTGCCTTGAGGGCGGGGTGGGAACCGCGTCTTGTGCCGCCCTTCAGCTTCAGGGAGAGGCGGGGTTTGAAGGGAAGGGCGGCACAGTCGGCGGCTTGGAAGGGAGTGGAGACCGTTACCGGGCGGTCGTCTGCTTCAGAGCCGAAGTCGAGGCCCGAGCCCAAGAGAGTGCTTGCGGTCGAGGTCCTTGTGCAGTTGGTTGGGTTGAGGACGAAGTTGGGGCGGTCGACGTAGGCCCGGATATCCCTTAGATGGACCGGGATGCCCTTGATGATGTGGGGGATCGGGTCTGAGCCTGTTGCGTCGACGAAGACTTCCTCTGTTTCGGGGTCGATCTTGAAGGCGAAGCGAACCACCACCGTCCCCAGGTCGAAGGGGCCGACCTTGGCGGCGGTGATCGCGACCAGGGACAGGGCCGAACCCCGATACGGGCCGGCGAGGTAGAGCTTGCCCGGGGCATAGGCAAGGGAGGGGCCAACACCCGAGCCGACCAGTGAGTGGCCGATTTCTGATGCTCCCGGACAGGAAGGCGCTTCGATCTCTTCCTGGCCGCCATGGGGGCCGGTCCTTGCTTTGGCTGCGGCGATTGCTGCATCAGGGCAGAAGGGGATCCCCGCCAGCTTGCCGAGTACTCCCGGCGGCAGCTTGATCGAGAAGTGGGTGATCTCCTGTTCACCGTCGTTTCTGCTCAAGTGGGTGTAGAAGGGGGAGAAGCGCCCGGCCGCGTTGTTCAGGGTCCCCGCTTCCAAGCCCGGTTTGAAGGGAGGAGTTCCAGCGCTGGGGCAGGGGGTGTTGTTTGGGCCGGAGATCAGTTCGAAGCTGTCGGTCGAGATGACGGGTGGGCCCCCGCTTGAGGGCGTCAGCAGCGCCGAGACGTCATAGGAGCCACAAAGCGGCGGGCTTGCCAGTGGACTGCGGGTCCCCTCGCGGAAGTGCAGCTTGAAGTGTGAGAAGGGCAGCTGGGGGAGGTCTTCTGCCACCGTCGTTATCTGGCCGGTGACGGGATCGTTTTCGACCTTCATCGCCTGTTTGATCATGATCCCCAGGGTCGGATTCTTGATCACCATGTAGAGGGCTAGGAGGGAGCCGACTTCGTTTTCATAGGGCTTGGCGATGTAGAGGGCGCCATTGACGTTTTCGTCAAGCAATGGCGTTTCGACTTCGACCGTGCCGATCTTCGATTCGTTCGGGCAGCCCGTCCCCGGTGCTCCGTTGAGCGTTTCGCGGGCCAGGTCGGCTTCGCCGCAGACGTTCAGCCCTTCGGCCAGGGAGGGATTGGTGGTGAACCCTTCCGGCAGGGTCACCGCCACCTTGCTGATGTTGGCCTGTGCCAAGCCGCTGGGCGAGGTCAGCCCTTCGTCGTTGACGTTGAGCGAGAAATCGAGGCCCGAGGGGGACTGTGCGGCCTTGGTCGTCGGCTGGGCGCCGATGTTGGGCTTGAAGCCGAGTCGGCCGCACCCTGTCATCCCCTGCGGGTTGGGAGGATCGCTGGTGTCGTGGGAGAAGGCTTCTCCCGATATCCAGTTCGGGTCGAGCAGGTCGGGGCTGCCGTTGGCGAGAAAACGGCCCGGGTTCTCCCAGGAGTCTGCCGCGTAGTGCGTGCCGACGGGACCGGTGCAGGAGCGGGGCAGGGTGAAGAGCGGGACTTCCGGCGCGTTGGTTTTGCAGATCCCGAAGGATTCGAAGCTCACGTCCAGCGCTCCCGGCCCGAGCGTCGCCCCGCCCGCGAGACAGTGGCCGCGAAAGGGATCGTGAACGGCCGCGGCGGGAACGCCCCAAAGTTCAAGAGCGCCGAGATAGACCGGCGAGGTCTGAGGGATGTTGACCAGAGTGGAGCTGACATTGAAGGGCTTGGTCTGACTCACGCCTACTTCGATCGTCACCGGAGTGGAGTACACCCAGTAGCCCAGCTTCACGGCGACCCCCGGCGGGGGGACCAGGTTGAACACCGGGCTGGCTATTTTGCCGGAACTGACGTGGGTCCCGGCGGCGCCGACGGCCGAGCTGTCGGAACAGTTGGGCCGGTCTTCGAAAAATTCCAAGAATTCAGCGGTCCGACAGCGGGGGATGTCAACGGCGGTGCCGGCAAACCCCGCTGGCAGATCGACGACAAGGTCCTTCAGCATCCCGTCGGGCACCTCCCTGCCGAATGTCGGATCAAACCGTTCGTTCAGGGCGAGGGCCGTTCGTAGCGCGTAGGGATGAGAGCCCGCCTGCGTCGCCGCCGAGCCGTCTTCGTTGACGAACTCCAAATCGAAGTTACTGACACCGAAAGCCGCCTGGGCCGGCCCAGCGTTGACGAGAAAGAACGCAATGAGCAAGGCGGCGATCGCCGCTATTGATGCGCTTTGCCTGCTCATCGACCTGCCCTCCGGTTGTTGTGCTTTCTTGACTTGGTCTTCTTGTGTGCCTTCTTGGCGCGAGACTTCTTCTTGTGTCGCTTCTTGGCTTCGGCTTCTTTGACGTTGCCGGCGCCGTTGAAGGTCGCGCTCGCCGGAGTCGGGTCATTTGGCGGGCTCAGCGGGCCCTGGCAGGCTTCGCCTTCGCAAGCCGCCGTGGGCACGGGCTGTGGGAAGCCGCCGTTGACTCGAGCGTCATAGACGTCATAGAGACCGGGGTCCTGAGGGAGGAGGCTGGCATTGGTCACGAAGAAGGCGTCGCTGCCGTCGCTGGAGGCATCGAGGAATTCGGAGTCCGATGGGCTTTCGCCCGAGGAGATCAGGCTGAGGCAACCCTGGGATGACTCCACATACTGTTCGGCACCGTCGGCCGCGCACTCCGCGGCATTGCTCGCGGGCTGCCACTCATAGACGTCCTCCTTGGCGTTGGTATCGCGGGGAGTGAGGGCGTCGAGGGCGTTGAAGAAGATTCGATCGCCGCTCGCGCTGATCACTCGGGGCACGTGAAGCTGCGAGGTGGGGAGAGGAATGATCGCCGCGGCGGGCAAGGTGCCGACCGCCTGGGAGAGCGAGAAGATCCTGCCTTCCGGAAGAGCGCCGCTGGGGTTGCAGGAAATGCAGACCGGTCCCGCCGAGCCCGCGGCATAGCTGAAGACCTCCGAATCGCACCTTCCTTCTACGGCCCCTTCCCTCGCTCCGCAGGGAAGGGTGCTGGCGGCGTCGGTGTTGTCATAGCCGGTCAGAGACTCGGTGGAGGTGAAGACCAACCGCTGCCCGTCCGCCGATGCCCGGGCGGAGTGCACGACCGGCACGGGAGAGACATTCGAGGGGACGCCAAATCCACTAGACGGTGCCACGTCGAGGGGCGAGAGGATCGCAATGAACGTGTATTCGCCTTCGTGGTCCAGATAGAGGTTCGGTTTGCCGCTGACAGAACCCGTGGTTCCGGCGATCTTTTCTTCCGAGGCGAAGTAGACGTTCGCCAGGTCGGTACCGTTCCCGGCGAGCCCCAGGGAGCGCTTGGCGATCAGGGTCGAAGCGCCGGCTTCGACGTCGAACTCGTAGAGATTGCCTTTCAGCGTGCCTTCGGTGAATTCATAGATCGCCTTGCTGCCATCGGGAGTCGCGGTCAGGAACCGAGCGCCCAGATTCGACTTTGTCCCCGACACCGGCGCTGTGCAGGCTTTGCCGGCTTCGTCGCACTCTCCCGAGGTGCTCTGCTCCTCGCCCGGATTCTCGCGCAGATAGATCTGGCCAGTGCCATTGCCGTTCTGGACGGCTGTCCAGAACACCTTCGTACCATCTGCCGAGAGCGCGTTGGTCACCGACCCCACTCGCCCGAGTCGCCCTTCTCCGGCCGAACCGCCAAGCTCGCTGGTAGTCCCCGCCGAACAGCTTCCCGCCCAGGGTACCCCCGAAGGCAGCACGCAGATTGCCTTCACACCACTTTTATCCACGTAATAGGCATTGGACGGGACACCGTTTCCTTTGCCATTGTGAGTCAGGTCCGACGTGGCCCGCACGACGGTGACTTCTCCGTCCGCCGAAATACCCTGGACCTCGGTTTCGCCGTTGGCAACTCCGGCGCCCTCTTCACCCTGGGCTACGGTGACGTAGGTACCGGGGTCGGCGCAGTTGTCGCGCCGGTACAGAGCGGGCCCGCCTTCGGTGGCCCCGGGTGCCAGGGGCGGTTCGGTCGCCAGCGCCACCCAGCCTTGGCAGAGGTCGTCTGAGAATGCTTTGTACTCTCTGTCGAAGTTGGCGTTCACGCCGTAGAGTTCCGCCCCATTAATGCCCTGTCGGGGAGTGATGGACTGGGATTGCCAACCCGAGCCTGCTACCCGTGATGCCAGGAACTGATCAGTCAGGGCGGCGCCTTCCGGTTCTCCAAACGCGCGATAACTCGAGTAGACGAACCTCTGGCCGTCGACAGCGCTTTGATCGAGAGCGTTGTTGAAGTTCAGAGAGTTGAGGAGGTTAGTTATGTCGCCACCTTTCTTATCGACCGGGCTCACCATCTCGAGGGCACGGCAATCGGGAAGCGCGGCGGAGAATCCGGTCCGGAATGCCTGGTTCGGGCAGGCAGTGGATGCGCCGAGCAGCGGCGCCAGGGTCGTGAAGGTCGATTCGCCGCCATCGCTGCCGACCGTGCCTCCGACGCCGACCACGGGGCCCCCACCGCCGCTCTGCGCGACGAGCCGATAGTGGTAGGTGGTCCCAGGGGTCAGATCGCCGAGGGCGATGGCTGGGGTCTTGACCGGAGAGCTCGCGACTTTCGAGGTCAGTAGCGCGCCGGGTGGGAGTGGCCGTTTAAGCGAACAGCCTCCCTCTTCGCAGCTTTCCTGACCGTATTCCACGTAATAGCGCGCGTCCGCCCAAAAGTGCGGGTTGATAAACCCGCCGACGGTGGCTTCGGTCTGCTGCACCGAGCTGGCGAACTGCAAGGTGATGGTCGGTGGGACCGGCGGCGGCCCTTCGAGGCTGACCGGAGCCGGCCCGAAAGTTCGCAGCGCAGCCAGGTGGTTGTTTGTCTTGCTGTAACCAACCGCCAGGTCGCCAGCGGCGTTGAGACTCAGACCCTCGATTTCGAGGTTCGTATGTTCCCCCCCTACCACCGTTGCTTCTCCCTTGCCGAAGGTGGCCAGCAGGGCACACGATGAGGAGTCTGATTCACGAATTAGATCGGTCCTATGATTGTCTTTTGGGTCTATATGCCTTTCTGACGCGAAGAACCTCCCATCGCTACCCCCCGAGACCCACTGCGGTTCCGGGCTCGGGCAGTTGCTCTGTTCGACGAGGGAGGGATCGAACAGTCGGATGGCACCAAGGGCTTTGTCCACCGCGTAGGCTTTGTCAGCTGCGTAAAAGCCTCCGGTCTGAGGGTTCGCCCCCAGTCCCGTAAAAACCGCTCCGGGAATAGTTACTTCGGATTCAAAGGAACCCGAAGGACTGTACTTCAGAAGTCGATCTCCTTCTGCGAGCACCACGGAACCGGATTCGATCACCGCAATGCCCGGTCCGGATTGTCCGAATTCCCCGGGCCCAGAGCCGGGGACTCCAGCACCACAGACATCATTCGCGACTACATCGGCGGCGGTACATACGTCGCCGCCAGTGGTCTTGTTCACTTCCGGCCCGAACATGAGCAGAAATCTGCCGTCGGGAGAAAACTTTTGGACTCGACTGTTTTCTCCCGTTTCGCGAAGGTACAAATCTTCGTTGGGGCCCACCGCCACTTCGAGGGGACCAAACCCGATTTGACCGGGTTTGCTTCCAGTTTCCGCGGCGCGGCATCCCGATTCAGTGGTGCAGGTCTCCAAGCCAACTCCTGCTGGTGCCCCGTTGGCCAGAGTCCGAGTTTCTACATCGAGAGCCGAGCCGCCGCTAGTCGCGATCGTGAGCTGTTCGATATCGATGCCCGATTTCGAACCGATGAAAGTGATGCGGAGGATGTAGGGGGTGCGGCCATTGAGGGTGCCCGGCACCTCCGACACCGAGACGTTACCCGCACCCACCGTACTCAGTGCTTCCAGCGCAGCTTGGACTTCAGGCGCGCCGGCATTGAAGGGTATGGCCTGAGTAGTCCCGGCCCCGAGGCTCAGGGTGTAGGCGCCTTCGGTGCCGGCGATCCTTGCTTCCTGATACTCGTTCACAGACCCCGGCGCCACGTTCCAGCCGATTGCCTTTACAAAGGTTCCCCAAGGCGTGAACTCATTGATACGGTTGTTCGCAGCAGTAAAGCCCGCCTGCGCAGCGAAGATATGGCCCGTTGTGGGCTCCGTAGCTACAGATTCAATCGCTTCTATTTCACCCGCCTGTACTCCTACATCGCCGATGCGAACCAGTTCTTCGGAGTCCTGAAGAGCGAACGCTGGGGCTGGCGGCAGAGCCCCAAACGTCCCGCAGAGGGTGACCAAGAAGGCGGCCAAAAGGATGAATAGTTCCCGTCGACGATTGCTGCTCGAAGGGTTTTTGGCTGTGATTGTCATCATCCGCTTCCTTTGCGGGACGTAAGGGGTCGGTCGCCGTGTGCTATTCGATTTCCGCCGTCACGGCCCAAGTGCCGAGCGCGGATTCTTCTGCGGCTCCGTTCAGCTGCAGAATCGCCCCGGTCGTGCCTGCCCCTGGGGCTTCGGTGCCAGGATTGTTGATCGATATGAACGGAAATGCGGATTCGGCTCCACCCACATAGACGCAGAGATTTCCGGGGTCCGCCTTCGGTTCTTCCGCAGTGCCACCGGTGCATCCCGGTTCCGGCGCAGCTTCTTCGAATTTGACGAAATGAACCTGGGACTGAGTAAGGGGTGCCGCTAGCGGAATGGCGAAGGAGAGGGTTGCTCTCTTGATGAGATTGTCGCCGACCGCCGTCACTCCGACACTCCAGGCGCCGGTCTCGGTTTTTTCGCCGGGGAGAGTTTCGGTGAAACCGGTGGTGCCGTTGCAGACCTTGGTCGTCGGGCTGGCGGAAGCGACTTTGATGCCTCCTGATGGGCATTCGCCGGCGCTGGCTGCGCTGGTGGTGACGCTGACGCCGTTTGTTCCGTTGGTGCCGTTTGTCCCGGCAGCTCCGGTGTCTCCCTTCGGCCCGGCAGGACCTGCGGGACCAGCAGGCCCCTGCGGCCCAGCAGGGCCGGTAGCGCCCTTGGGACCCCGTGGTCCCTTCTTGGCCTTGGCGCTTGCGGTCGCCTTGCCGCCTGAAGCTGAGTTTGAGGCGGCGTATGCGCCGCCGAACATGGCGAAGACCAGGGCGATAACCGAGATCACTCCGGGTATGCCGAATCGCGTGCGTAGCGTCGAGAACATCTAGATCTCTCTCCTTGTCCCGTGAGCCCCTCTGCCCGCCGCTTCCCTTAGCGGCTTCCTCGAGGCTCGGTTATGTCCCTGTGGTGCTGCTAGGCGTTAGCCATACCGTCTTCGTACCTATGAGAAGACGAGCGGGATGTAAACACGCTCGTTTGCATTTGTCAAGGTACGCACGTGGTATTTCTGAGAAGTAGTCGAAATGCAGCGACTTCTTCCGCGAGGCGCCGTGTACTAGCGGCCCGACAACAGGGGTCGCTAAGCGCCGGCTTGCTTGCGGCGGGCTTCGTACGACTCGGCGGAGTCGGCCTGTTCGGGCTCGAATGCCAGAACCCGACCCTCGCGCGGCCCGGTCTCGCCCAGGCGGTAGAAGGCGAGGACGTACTCGAGGAATGGATCGGCAAGCTCGCGCAGCTTGTCTCCCCTCCCCCGCAGCACCTCGCTGGCGACGCGAGAGGCGATGCCGCCGACGATCACTTGCTCAACCTCGGGCTCAGGTAGAGACTCCGGTGGAAGGTTGGGGGCGGCCGAGCGCAGCAGGGTGCCGTAGCGCCCAAGCCACTCGTGGTAGCGAAGGGCGATCTCGTCGCCGCCCGATGGCGCCTCGACGAAGAGGAAGCGAGCGAGCGCCGGGTCGCTGCCCAGCACATCGAGGCCGGCTTTGAGCGATCCCCCCACTCTCTCCTCGGTGGTCGCGCCCTCATAGCAAGAGCTCGAGAGCACCTCGAAGAGCCGCTCGTGGCCGAGCTCGTGGGCGGTGGCGACGCAGTCCTGCTTATCGCGGAAGTTCTTATAGAAGGCGTTGCGGGAGACGGCCGCCGCCTTGACGATGTCGGCCACCGACATCGCTTCGTAGCCGCGCTCCGCCGCTACCGCAGGGACCGCCGCCAGGAGGCGTTCGCGCTGGTCGCGCAGCACGTCATCGGGGGCGAGCGCGTGTCGACCTCGCGGGAGGCGCCGGGGCGCGTCGGATTTGGAGCTGGCGTTGGCCTTGGCCATGGTCGCGATACGGGCTATCCGTTTCGCGTACAGCTTAGTTCTTAAATACGCCTGCGGTCAACAGGACGTCGCCGTATCCATAGAAAGGCCCGCTCTCGCGGGCCTTTTCCGGCGTATCGAAAGGTGACCTAGAGGCTGGGGCGCATCTGGCGCAGCCTTTTGACCCGCTCCTCGATCGGCGGGTGGGTCGAGAAGAGGCCAGCGATGCCTTTGCCCTTGAAGGGCTTGACGATGTAGAGCGGCTCCGCAGCCTGGTTGACCTGCATCGGTATTGCGCTCGCCCCCTGCTCGAGGCGCAGCAGGGCGCTGGCCAGCGACTCGGGGTTGCCGCAGATTTCCGCCCCGCCGGCGTCGGCCGCGTACTCGCGCTGGCGCGAGATCGCCAGCTGGATGATGCTCGCCGCGATCGGCGCCAGCAGGAAGGTCGCCAGCTGGCCGACCAGGGCAAGCGGCGACTCGTCGTCGTTGCCGAACCAGAGCAGCATGTAGGCGATGTAGGTAATCGCGGCGCCGATCGCCGAGGCGACCGACTGGATCAGGATGTCGCGATTGCGGATGTGGGTGAGCTCGTGGGCGAGCACGCCGCGTAGCTCGTCCTCGGAGAGCAGTTTGGTGATCCCCCGCGTGACCGCGACCGCCGAGTGTTTGGGGTTGCGGCCAGTGGCGAAGGCGTTGGGTTGGTCCTGGGGGATCATGTAGAGGCGCGGCATCGGCAGCCCGGCGCGGGTGCTCAGTTCGCGGACGATCTCGTAGAGCCGCGGCGCTTCCGATTCATCGATCGGTTTGGCGCGGCTCATCGCCAGCGCCATCTTGTCGCTGAAGAAGTAGGAGCCGAGGTTGATCAGCAGGGCGATGCCGAGGAAGAGCGCCGCTGTGCTGGCGCCGCCGATCAGGGCGCCGATGACGATCAGCAGCCCCGAGAGCGAGGCCATCAGGATCGTCGTGCGAAGAGTCGCGCCGAAGGTCGACTGCTTGGTTGTCTTCATGCGGGTTGTGCTCCTAGTTAGTGGGTCTGCTCAGTATGAGCGCGCCATGCAGCGACGGCCATAGGTGCCAGCCCCTATTGGCGGTGGTGGGACCACCTAGGCTTGGCCGATGCGATCGGTGGGCCCCCGGTGACAATCGCGGTGATCGTCGTGCTGCTGGCTGCGGTGGCCGGTCTCGCCGCCGGCCTGCTGATCATGCGCCGCCGTCGCGCCCCGCTGGAGCGGCTGATCGAGGAGATGGAGAAGGTCGACCTCAGTCGCCCCGGTCCACTGCTGCCGCGCTCGATCGACGGCGTCGGCGAGACCGAGGAGGTGGAGCGAATCGAGCTCGCCTTCCTGCGGATGATGCGGCGGCTCGAAGCCGAGCGCCGGCGCGCGGGTTCTGCCGCCCTGCAGGCACAGGAGGAGGAGCGCGCCCGCGTCGCCCGCGACCTCCACGACGAGGTCAACCAGTCGCTGACCGGCCTACTGCTGCGGCTCGAGGCGGCGCGCGAAGCGGCCCCACCGGAGCTCGAGGCCGAACTGACCGAGACCAAGGCGCTGGCCAACCAGGCGATGCAGGAGCTGCTCTCGCTGGCCCGCCAGCTCCGCCCCACCGCACTCGACGACCTCGGCCTCACCGCCGCCGTTGCCGGGCAGGTCAAGCAGCTCTCCCGCGGCGAGATCGAGGCCGAGTTCGCGGCCGACGGCGACTTCTCCGACCTCGACAACGACACCCAGCTCGTCGTCTATCGCGTCGCCCAAGAGGCGCTCTCGAATGCGACCCGCCACAGCGGCGCCGGGCACCTCACGGTGGCGCTGCGGCGCGGTGGCGAGGACAGCGTCGAGCTCGAGGTCGCCGACGACGGTCGCGGCTTCGCCTTCGACGAGTCCGAGGGCGGTCTCGGAATCGCCGGCATGCGCGAGCGCGCCCTGCTGATCGGTGCCAAGCTGACGATCGAGTCCCGACCCGAGCACGGCACCACTGTCCGCCTCGTCGTCCCGGCCCGACCGCGCGACTCCGCCTAACGCCTATTCCTCGAGACTCCGCTTAGCGCTCTGCCCCTTAACG
This sequence comes from uncultured Solirubrobacterales bacterium, assembly GCA_963732225.1. GTDB lineage: Bacteria > Actinomycetota > Thermoleophilia > Solirubrobacterales > 70-9 > VRUE01. The sequence continues at coordinate 955,052 of CAVSYR010000002.1, read as the reverse complement.
TTGTTGAGCCACCTCATCGGCCAGATCGAGCCTTGTGGCCAGGATCTCCGCTATCCGAATCGGCTCCTCGTCCAGCTGCAATTCGGAGAGCCGCAGCACCTCGAAGCCGCGACGCATCAACTCCAGGTCACGAGCGTGATCGTCCTGAAAAGCCACTTCGCCGCGGTGGTAGAGGTAGCTGTCGGTTTCAACCACGAACCGCCTCTCTCTCCAGAGGAAGTCGACGAGAGAAGGGCCGATGCGGACGTTGACCTCGGGTGGCGGCAGCTGGTGGCGGCGACAGAGCCGGAGGAAATCCCCCTCCAAGTCGCTACGGGTTCGGACCTTGGCGTCCTTCCGGCCAATCGGCAGGCCGAGCACGTTCGCCTGGCGGATCGCTTTGCGCAGTTCGTAGCCGGCGACCGCGCCGCGACGGCGAGTTGAGATCGCTTTGCGCAGATCCGCAATCGTCCGCTCCGGCGTGGTGACCGGGATCCCACGATGAAGCGTTACGTCCCTGGACGTGAGAGTAAGCGAGCGATGAACGCGGATCCCTGCGCGCCGGGCCCTGCCTCCGTTGCCGGCGACGATGACGTCACAGGGGGCCTGATTGACGGGAAGCAGGCTCCACAGCGATAGCGCGCTTCGGTGGCTGACGGCCGCCCCCCAGTGCTCCAGGACTGATCCACCGCCACGCGGCCCTCCGCCAAGGGCGAGAACAGCTGCCAGCCAACGGCCCTCGGGGGCGAGTGCGGAGTGCCCGGCGGCGTAAGTCCCACGATGCACGCAGTGCAGCAACCCTCCGTCCACACGGCGAGCGATCGCTTTTTCGCTGAGGCCGAATCGGCGCAGCTGATCGATGGACACCACCCCATGCTGTTTTCTGGCCGTTTCGGCGATCCGCAGATCAGGCTTGGCGACTTTCCCTCCCATAAGGGGAGGTAAGTCGCCAAGCCCCGGAGACTCTCCGTCTACGCCTCTCGTCCTGAGTGCAGCGATCGTCAGACTGGGCGAATGCTTCGCGTGCTGATCGCTGACGACCACGGGATCGTGCGCTCGGGAATTCGCCTGCTTTTGGAGCGACAGTCCGACCTCGAGGTGGTCGCGGAGGCGGCCGACGGGGCCGAGGCGCGTGACCTTGCCGTGCGCGAGCGGCCCGATCTGGCGATCCTCGACGTGAAGATGCCGAAGCTCACCGGGCTGCAGGCGACGCGGGAGATCAAGCGCCAGGCGCCCGAGGTCTCGGTGTTGATCCTCTCGATGCACGACGACGAGCGCTACCTCTTTGAGGCGCTCAAGGCCGGCGCCTCGGGCTACGTGCTCAAGGCGCAGGCCGACACCGACCTGCTGGCGGCGATTCGCGCGGTCGAGCGGGGGGAGCCGTTCCTCACGCCGGAGGCCCAGCGCACCCTGATTAAGGACGTGCTCGAGCGGGGATCAAGCGGTGAGGAAGAGTTGACTCCCCGCGAGGAGGAAGTGGTCAAGCTGGTCGCCGAGGCGCACACGACAAAGCAGATCGCCGAGGTTCTGCACTTGTCCGAGAAGACGGTCGAGAACCACCGCGCGAACGCGATGCGCAAGCTCGGCATGCGTGACCGGGTCGAGTTGGTCCGCTACGCAATCAGGCGGGGGCTGATCGAGCCATGAACGACTACAGCGAAAAGCGCTGGCTGGCCCTGATCCTGCTCTGCTCGGCCCAGTTCGTCGTTGTCCTCGACGCCTCGATCGTCAACGTGGCGCTGCCGACGATCGGCAAAGCGCTCGACTTCTCCCAGGAGAACCTGCCCTGGGTGGTCAACGCCTACGTGCTCACCTTCGGCGGCTTCCTCCTGCTCGGCGGCCGCACCGCCGACCTCGTCGGCCGCCGCAAGGTCTTCATGGCCGGCCTGCTGCTGGTCGCGGTTGCCTCGCTGGCCGCCGGCTTCTCCGCCACCGAGGGACAGCTGATCGTCGCCCGCGCCGCCCAGGGGCTCGGCGCCGCGATCATCTCCCCCGCCGCGCTCTCGATCGTCACCACGACCTTCAGTGACGGCGCGGAGCGCAACAAGGCACTCGGCGTCTGGGGCGCAGTGGCGGGCTCAGGCGGTGCCGCCGGTGTCCTGCTCGGCGGCACCCTCACCGACGGCCTTGGCTGGGAGTGGGTGCTCTGGGTCAACGTGCCGGTCAGCCTGATCGCCTTCGTGCTCTCGCCGCGGCTGCTCGCCGAAACCCGCATGGAGGGCGAGAAGCGGGTTTTCGACGTCGCCGGCGCGATCACCGTCACCGCCGCCCTCTCGATCCTGGTCTACGCCCTCGTCGACGCCAACAGCGTCGGCTGGGGCTCTACACGGACGATCGGGCTGATCTTGCTCTCCGTCGTGCTGATGGCGGCCTTCGTCGCGATCGAGCTGCGGGCGAGCAAACCGCTGGTGCCGTTCTCGATCTTCCGCATCCGCACCCTGACCGGGGCCAACGTGGTTGGCCTGCTGGTCGGCGCCTCGCTCTTGTCGATGTTCTTCTTCATCTCCCTATATATGCAGCAGGTGCTCGGCTACAGCGCGATCCACGCCGGGCTCTCCTACCTGCCGCTGGCGCTGGTGATCATGGCCTCGGCCGGAATCGCCTCCCAGCTCGTCACCAAGCTCGGCTACAAGCCGGTGCTGGCAGTCGGCCTGCTCTTCATCGTTATTGGCCTCGCCTGGTTCAGCCGCGTCTCGGTCGGCGGCAGCTTCACCGCCGACATCCTCGGGCCCTCGCTGTTCGCCGCGGCGGGCCTCGGCTTCGCCTTCGTGACGACGACGATCGCCGCCGTCTCCGGGGTCGACGAGAACGAGGCCGGCCTCGCCAGCGGCCTGATCAACACCTCGCAGCAGGTCGGCGGCGCGCTCGGGCTCGCGGTGCTCTCCGCGGTGGCGATCTCCGCCACCAGCGACGCGACCTCGACCGGCTCGGGTCACCTCAGCGCCCTGACCGAAGGCTTCCAGGCCGCCTTCCTCGGCGGCGCGGTGATCGCCGCGCTCGGCTTCGTGCTGACCCTGGTCCTAATCCGCGGCAGCGACAGCCGCGCCCACATGGAGCTGGGCAAAGAGGCAGCGACGGAAGCCGCATAACCGACCGCTTCAGTAGGATTTAGTCCGTGCTGTTCTCGACCAAAGCTGAGTACGGGGTGCGTCTGATGGTGGAGCTGGGCCGCCAGCCTAGCTCGGCGCCGATCTCACTGAGCTCGGTCGCCGAGGCGGAGCGGCTGCCGCTCTCCTACCTCGAGCACCTGGTCGCGAAGCTGCGCAAGGCCGGCCTGGTCACCTCCACCCGGGGCGCCCACGGCGGTTACCGCCTGGCCAAACCGGCGGAGGAGATCACGATGGACGCGGTGGTCGAGGCGCTCGAAGGGCAGATCGCGCCGATGGAGTGCTTCCACGACACGCCCGACGGCAAAGTGCTCTGCTCGCACGAGGACGACGGCGACCACGCCTGTTCGACCAAGCTGCTTTGGATGCGCGTGCAGGGCGGCGTGACCAAAGCCCTCTCGGGCACCACCCTGGCCGAGCTGGTCGCCTTCGGTGGCGCCAGCACCGAGGCCCAGGCACCGGTAGTCGGCACGGCCGCCTGAAGCAAGACCTTCCAAACACAGAAACAGGAGTGAAATTGGCTGAGCTGGAGATACGCAACCTGCACGTGAGCGTCGAGGACAAGGAGATCCTCCGCGGACTCGATCTCGACGTGGAGAAGGGCAAGGTCCACGCGCTGATGGGCCCGAACGGCTCCGGCAAGTCGACCCTGGCCAACGTGATCATGGGTCACCCCGCGCTCGAGGTCACCGAGGGCACGATCAGCTTCAAGGGCGAGGACATCACCGAGGCCGCTCCCGACGAGCGCTCGCGCGCCGGCCTCTTCATGGCCTTCCAGTACCCGGTCTCGATCCCCGGCGTCTCGGTCAGCAAGTACCTGCGGATGGTGATCAACGCTCACCGCGAAGCGCGCGGTGAGGAGCAGATCAAGATCAAAGACTTCGCCAAGGTCGCCCAGGAGGCGATGGCGCTGGCCAATATCCCTAAAGACTTCTCCAGTCGCTACCTCAACGACGGCTTCTCCGGCGGCGAGAAGAAGCGGATGGAGCTGCTGCAGCTGGCCCTGCTGCGACCGGAGATCGCGGTCCTCGACGAGACCGACTCGGGCCTCGACATCGACGCCCTGCGCACGGTCGCCGAGGGCGTCAACCAGTTCGCCGGTCCCGACATGGGCGTGCTGATCATCACCCACTACCAGCGCATCCTGCACATGGTCAAACCCGACTTCGTCCACGTCATGTTCGAGGGCCGGATCGTCAAGGAAGGCGGCCCGGAGCTGGTCGGCGTGCTCGAGGAGAAGGGCTACGGCTGGATCCGCGAGGAGGTCGAGGCAGGCGCCAGCGCCTGATCGAGGGGACGATGGAGCAGACGACGACCAAGAGCTCCTCCCCGTTCCCGATCGAGAAGGTCCGCGCCGCCTTTCCCGCGCTCGAGCGCGAGGTGCACGGCAAGCCGGTCGCCTACCTCGACAGCGGCGCCAGCGCCCAGCGGGTGCTGGCCTCGATCCAGGCGGTCGACCGCTACGAGCGCACCAGCCACTCCAACGTCCACCGCGGCTCGCACACGCTCTCGGCCGAGGCCACCGCGGCCTATGAGGGGGCACGGGCGACGGTCGCCGACCATTTCGGCGCCGCCGATCGGCGCGAGGTCGTCTTCGTTCGCAACGCAACCGAGGCGATCAACCTCGTCGCCCGTACCTGGGGCGGCGCCAACATCGGCAAGGGCGACCGCATCGTCCTCACCGAGATGGAGCACCACTCCAACATCGTTCCCTGGCAGCAGCTCGCCGAGTGGGTCGGGGCCGAGATCGACTGGGTGCCGGTCGACGACGAGACGGGCCTGCTCGACCTGGACGCCTACGCGGGGCTGCTCGAGCGCGGGCCGAAGCTCGTCGCGGTGACCCATGTCTCGAACGTGCTCGGCACGGAGAACCCGCTGGCGGAGATCTCGCGACTGGCCCATGAGGCGGGCGCGCTGGTCCTCGCCGACGGCGCCCAGGCGGCGCCGAAGATGGCGGTCGACGTGGCCGAGCTCGGCGTCGACTTCTACGCGATCACGGGTCACAAGCTCTACGCGCCGACCGGGATCGGCGCACTCTGGGCCAGGCTCGATCTACTGCGGGCGATGCCGCCCTTCCTCGGCGGCGGCTCGATGATCCGCAAGGTGACCCGCGAGGGCACCACCTATGCCGACCCGCCGGCGCGCTTTGAGGCCGGCACGCCGGCGATCGCGCAAGCGATCGGCATGGCCTCGGCGCTGCGCTGGATGGACAGCGTTGGGATGGAGGCGATCCGCGAGCACGAGCAGGAGATCGCGGCCTACGCGCTGGAGGCGCTAAGTGAGGTGCCCGGCTTGCGCGTCTTCGGCCCCCCGCCAGGGCCCGAACGACTCGGCCCCGTCTCCTTCGAGCTCGACGGCGTCCACGCCCACGACGTCTCCGAGATCCTCGACCGCCACGGCGTCGCCGTCCGCGCCGGCCACCACTGCGCCCAGCCGCTGATGGAGCGCCTCGGCATCCCGGCTACGGCCCGCGCCAGCTTCGGCGTCTACACGACGCCAGAGGAGATCGACCGCCTGGTCGAGGGCCTCCACGACGCCCGCAAGGTCTTCGGGCTCGACAACTGAGGCGTGCTTAGTAGTGCCGGCCGGGAGAGCCGGCGGGCGGCACGCCTGGCGGTGGCTGCGGTCCCCAGCTGACCCGACCGTCGTCGCCGCTGATCAGAATCTTCTTGCCGCCCATCGCCGGCGTGTCCAGTGTGGTGTCGGCGATCGCCTTGACCCGTGAGAGCACCTCGCGGACCTCGCTCTTGCGCCCTTGGTAGCCCCACTGGTGCAAGTCCGCGGTGAGGCCCGTCGCATCGATGCCGGCCGCGTCGGCCAGATAGAGCGCCCGCGGCATGTGGAAGCCCTGAGTGACGACGACCGCGTCGGTGACGCCGAAGATGCTGCGCGCCCTAACCATCGTCGCCCAGGTGTCGAAGCCGGCGTGGTCCTCGAAGATGACGTGGCCGGGAACGCCGTCGGCGACCAGCGCCTTGCGCATCGTGTCGGGCTCGTCGTAGGCCCAGGTGTGGTGGTCGCCGGAGACGAGGATGCGATCGACCTTGCCCGCCTTCCAGAGGGCGTCGGCCTGGCGCACGCGGTCGGCGAGCATCGCGCTCATCTTGCCGTTGGGCTGGACCAAGGCGCCGGGCACGATTGCCACCTGGGCGTGGGGCACGTCGGCGACGTTGGCCGTCGCTTCGCCGTCGGTGCTGAGCAGGATGTAGGCGTTGGCGCCGGCCATCGCGAGCACGATCAACGTGCCCCCGGCCATCGCGGCCTTGGAGAGCCGTGGCCAGCGCCGCACCGGGTATGTCAGCTTGCGCATCAGCCCCCGCATCGCGAAAACGGTAGCAACGATGCATCGCTGTAACGCCTTTTCCGGCCACGAGATGGACAGCGCGTTGCACCGCTCCGCTAGCGTCTCTTGCATGGATGAGCTCTACCGCGACCAGATCCTCGAGCACTACAAGCGGCCGCACAACTTCGGCCACGTGGACCAACCCGACCTCGAGTTCGAGGACACCAACCCCTTCTGCGGCGACGAGCAGCACGTCACGATCAAGCTCGACGACGAGGGGCGGGTGGCGGAGATCGCCTTCGAGGGCAAAGGCTGCGCGATCTCGACCGCGGCGACCTCGCTGCTGACCGATGAGCTCGCCGGCAAAACACGCGAGGAGCTGTTGCGGCTGCCCAAGGAGTACGTCCTCGAGCTACTCGGCATCGAGATCTCAGCGACGCGGATGAAGTGCGCGATGCTGGGATTGAAGGTGGTGAAGAGCGCCAGCCTCGGCGAGCCGGCCGAATGGGAGGACGAGGGCGAGGTCGGCAGCCCGGCGGAGGCAGCCGCCGACCTCGGCTCGATCTAGGTACTGCCCGCTAGGCGCTCGCCGGCGGTGCGTTCTCGCTGAGGGCGATCACCGCGAAGGCGGCCCCGTGCGGATCGACGAGGATCGCGAAGCGACCGACCGGCAGGTCGATCGGACCCATCATCAAGCTGCCGCCGCGCTCCGTGGCCTGGGAGACCGTGGCATCGGTGTCCTCGGTCGCGAAGTAGGCCAGCCAGTGGGCGGGAATCTCCGCCGGCACGCTGCGCTCGTCCATGTCGAGGATGCCGCCAACGGGATTGCCGTTGAGGGTGATCGTCGTGTAGCTCTCGTTCTCCCCCATCTTCATCTCTTCGAAGCCCCAGCCGAAGACGGCGCCGTAGAAGGCCTTGGCGGCCGCGACGTCGCGGGTGTTGAGTTCGTTCCAGGCGAGGGCACCTGGCTCATTGACTAGACCGGCACCTGCAAACGTGCCCGGCTGCCAGATCCCGAAGACGGCCCCGGTCGGATCGGCGAAGACCGCCATCCGGCCCAGCTCCATCACGTCCATCGGCTCGGCGAGAACGTTGCCGCCGTTCTCCTTGACCGCCGCCGCGGTGGCGTCGGCGTCGGCGACCGAGACGTAGCTGCTCCAGGCGGGCGGCTGGCCCTCCTGCATCAGCGGCATCATCCCGGCGACGTCCTGTCCGTTCTTGGTCGCCCGGCGGTAGCCGCCGGTCTGCTCGACGTTTTCGCTCTCCGGCACCTGCCAGCCGAACAGGGCCGAGTAGAACTCGACGGAGGCATCCAGGTCGGGGGAACCGAGGTCAACCCAACAAGGGATCCCCGGCTCGTAACTCGTTCTCTCGCTCATCGCTCGCTCCTGGGTCGAAGGTCGGTGCGCCGATCCTTTCACTCCCGCCTAAGTCCGGGTCAAAGGCTTGTTACGGTGCCCGGGCCGAGCGGGCCATCGCCAGGCCGAGCCGGCCCGATCGCTAAAATCCGACCACAGAAGTAGGATTAGTCTCAACCCGCACTAACCCTCGTTCGCGGGAGCCTCGAATCTCTTGTCCGACATCGCCCGAACAACCATCCCTGTCTGCCCTACCGCCGAGCTGCCGGACGGCTCTATGCGGCTGGTCGAGCACGAGGGGCGCAAGATCGGGGTCTTCAACTGCGAGGGGACGCTCTACGCGATCGAGGATCGCTGTTCGCACGACGACGGGCCGCTCGCCGAGGGCGAGTTCGACTCGGCCGCCTGCACCGTTGAGTGCCCGCGCCATGGCTCTCTCTTCGACCTGACCACCGGCAGGCCGAAGACACTCCCAGCTTTCGCTCCGGTGCAGACGTTCACGGCAGCCGTCGTGGACGACACGATCACCCTGGAGGTCGAATAAGCATGGCTACACCCGAGGTCGTAGCGGAGAAACGCTCGCTCGCCGGCATCAACTCCGACTACAAGGAGAAGTTCGGCTTCCACGATTCTGAGTCCGGCTACGCCTACAAGGCGCCGAAGGGCCTCTCGCGCGAGGTGGTCGAATCGATCTCCGACTACAAGAACGAGCCGCAGTGGATGCGCGACTTCCGCCTCAAGGCGCTCGAACACTTCTACTCGCGCCCGACCCCGAAATGGGGCGGCGACCTCGATCAGATCGACTTCGACGACATCCACTACTTCGTCCGCGCTTCGGAGAAAAACAGCCGCGACTGGAGCGAGGTCCCGGAGGACATCAAGAACACCTTCGACCGGCTTGGCATCCCCGAGGCGGAGCGCAAATTCCTCTCCGGGGTTGGCGCCCAGTACGAGTCCGAGGTCGTCTACCACCAGGTCAACGAGAAGCTCGAGGCCCAAGGCGTGATCTTCACCGATATGGACACGGCCCTGCGCGAGCACGAGGATCTGGTGCGCGAGTACTGGGCGACGATCATCCCGCCCAACGACAACAAGCTGGCGGCGCTCAACTCCGCGGTCTGGTCGGGCGGCTCCTTCGTCTACGTGCCGGCCGGGGTCAAAGTCGAGATGCCGCTGCAGGCCTACTTCCGGATCAACACCGAGAACATGGGCCAGTTCGAGCGCACCCTGATCATCTGCGAGGAGGGCGCCGACGTCCACTACATCGAGGGCTGCACGGCGCCGGTCTACTCCAGCGACTCGCTGCACTCCGCCGTGGTCGAGATCTGCGCCAAGAAGAGCTCGCGGGTCCGCTACACGACCGTGCAGAACTGGTCGCAGAACGTCTTCAACCTCGTCACCAAGCGCGCCGTCGCGCACGAGAAGGCGACGATGGAGTGGGTCGACTGCAACCTCGGCTCGAAGCTGACGATGAAGTACCCCTCGATCTACCTGCTCGGGCCCGAAGCCCACGGCGAGATCCTCTCGATCGCCTTCGCCGGCGACGGCCAGCACCAGGACGCCGGTGGCAAGATCATCCACGCGGCGCCGCGCACCTCGTCCTCGATCTTCTCCAAGTCGATCTCCAAGGACGGCGGCCGGGCGACCTACCGCGGCCTGCTTGAAATCGCCGACGGGGCGAGCGAATCGCGCTCCAAGGTGGTCTGCGACGCGCTGCTGCTCGACGAGGACTCGCGCTCGGACACCTACCCGACGATCCGCATCGACGAGAACGACGCCGACGTCGGCCACGAGGCGACCGTCTCCAAGATCGGTGACGAGCAGCTCTTCTACCTGCAGAGCCGCGGCCTCGATGAGGAGGAGGCCTCGAAGATGATCGTCAACGGCTTCATCGAGCCGGTCACCAAGGAGCTGCCGATGGAGTACGCGGTCGAGCTCAACCGGCTGATCGAGCTGCAGATGGAGGGTTCGATTGGCTGAGGTAGCGACGCTGCCGCCCCTCCCCGACCAAAAGACCAAGGGGTGGGAATTCACCGATCTGTCTGGTCTCGATCTCGATTCGTATGAGCCTGGCTCTGCCGAAGCCTCGATTGGCGCGGTCGAGGGAGCCATCGTGCTGCCGCTGAAAGAGGCGAGCGAGTCGCGGCCGGAGCTGGTCGAGGGACGGCTCGGCTCGCTGGCGCCCGCCGACGATCCCTTCGTCGCGCGCAATGACGACGCCTGGAGCGACGGCGTGCTCGTCCACGTTCCTGCCGGAGTCCGGGTCGAGGAGCCGATCCGGATCGAGGTTCCGCTTAGTGAGGACGGCAGCGCGCTCAACTGGCGCACCCTGATCGTGCTCGAGGAGGGTGCCGAAGCCGAGGTCTGGGAGCACTGGTCCTCGCCCAGCGACGAGGTCGACGCCCTGCTCAACTCGGTGGTCGAGCTGAGCGTCGGCCAAGCGGCGACGCTGCGCTACGTCAACACCCAGGACATCTCCGAGTCGGCCTGGATCTTCGCCACCCAAAGGGCCCAGGTCGAGCGCGACGGGTGCCTGGACTGGACAGCGCTCGGCTTCGGCTCGGCCAACGGCAAGGTGCGGATGGAGACCAACCTGGCGGGTCAAGGCTCCGAGGCGCGGGTAACCGGCGGCTACGCCGGCGGTCCCGGTCAGCACCTCGACTACGACACCACCCAGGAGCACGCGGCCCCCAACACCAACTCCGACCTCGCCTTCCGCGGCGTCCTCGCCGCCGGCTCGACCGCAGTCTGGCGCGGCATGATCCGCGTCGACCCCGGCGCCCAGCAGACTGACGCCTTCCAGGAGAGCCGCAACCTGCTGCTCTCGACCGAGGCCCACGCCGACGCGATCCCGGGACTGGAGATCGAAGCCGACGACGTGCGCTGCACCCACGCCGCGGCGGTTGCCCAGGTCGACCGCGAGCAGCTCTTCTACCTCACCTCACGCGGTCTCGGCGAGGCCGAGGCGAAGTCGCTGATCATCGAAGGCTTCCTCGAGTCCCTAGTCGAACGCCTGGCCGAGGGGCCGGTGCGCGAGGAGATCTCCGCCGCGCTCGAGCGCCGGCTCGCCGAGATCCTCTAGTCCCTCTCCCTCAGTCCCCTTCGCGCTTCTTGCGGCGTTCGGCAAGCGTCGACCGGGCCAGCGAGACGACGACGATCAGCACCGGCGGCAGATAGAGAACCCAGAGCCAGTGACCGACATGGGCCAGCGGGATCAGGACGGCCATGTCCCCAGTATGAACTGCTTAGCACCGAGACCGCCGGCCTTGCGAGCAACGGTCCCGGTGCAAGGGAGAGGGAGAGTCAAGTACTAGGACTCATCCTTAGTAAACCACTTCGTACAGAGCCTGCATCAGTAAAAAACCCTGCTTAACGGTTCTTTCATCTGCACTTTTCGCAAAAAGCGGAAACTAGCCATTGCCGACCGACAGTAGGTAAAGGCCGAAACAGGTAAACGCAACCATGACGGCGAGCATCCAGTACTGCGAGCGGGCGGCCTGTTTGTAGTCGCCCCAGTAGGCGGTGGCGCGGTCGTGGGCAAGGGTGAGGCCGACGACATGGCCGATGACGAGCGCTCCGACTTGTACGTACCAGATCGCGTTGGCGCTGAGGATCTTGAAGTTGATCCCCCCCGAGGCCGTGCCGAAGAGGTTCGTCGTCGCGGTGCCGAGTGGATCGGAGAGCAAATAGGTGAACTGCGCCTGCTCCTGGAAGACGAAAAGGCTGAAGTAATGCGCCACCAAGTAGGCGAAGGCAATCGGAATCAGGGTGTGGGCGAAGCCGGCCCGCAGTTTGTCGCGCGACGGGGCGCCGCGCACGGTGGCCATGCCACGCACCCCGATCAGGTAGACCAGGCCGACGCCGACGAAGCAGAGCAGCATGAAGATCGTGTCCGCCAGTCGCAAGGAGGTGGTCAGACTGAGTCCGGTTTCCGCCAGCCATTCGAAGGTCTTGATGATGGCGCTCTTGAAAGCGCCCTCCTGCGCGCCATCGAAGCTGGTGCTGGCGATCGAGGCAATTACCACCGCAGCGGAACCCGGCACGGTCGCCCAGTGCGTTGAGGCGGACAGCGGCAGGCGCCGGCCGAGGCGCCCATCTCGAACGCCAAAAGCCCCAAGCTGGGAGAACATGCCGAAGTAGACGGAGAACACCTCCCCCGTTTGACACCACTTCTCGACCCCGAAGAGGGTCATCATCACCAGCGTGTAGAGGCTGTAGATGAGTGCCGCCATGCCGGCCGAATGAGGCGCGAGCCCCACTGCCACTCCACCGCTCGCCCCGTAGACGACCTCCAACCAGACCACGGCGAGCAGGGTGATGGCGGCGGGCCAGCGACCCAGCCGCTCCGGGTACTTGAGATGGGCCGGAGGCTGCCCCGCAATCAGGGTGAAGGCGCCGCCGATCACCCGAGCGACGGCGCGCCAGGGGTTGAACGGTCGGAAGACGTCGCCAAAGATCACGCTGAACAGTGGAAAGCCCAACCAGGCAGTGACGTAGAGGAAGGTCAGGGCGAAGTTGCGGTCGGGAGCTTCCGTGCCCTTGAGGCCCGCGTAGATCGAGAAGCCGAGAAAGAACACCCCAATCGCACCGCAAAGAATTTGGACCGGGATGCTGAGCAGGGTCGCTGAGAAGCGCTCGCTGAGTGGCCGCCAGCGTTCGTCCTCGAAGCGTGGTTTGCGCCACGCCGCCGAGAGGGCGAAGAAGGAGATGATCAGGACAATCGAAGCCCCCCAGGCGAAAAGCCAGGCGGGAATCGGCAGGTCCTTGCGCGCGACCAGCGCGTGCGCGAGCGGCAGGAAGAAACTCATGGGTTGACGGTCAGTTCGAGAATCTGTTCCTTGCGGTCCTCGAGCTCGGCCTCAAAGACGCCTTCGATCGTGGCGGGGAAATCGAAGCTGACCGAGCCACCGGCCTTGACGTCCTTCATGATGTCGTAGCCGTGCATGTGGACCTCGTCGCTGACGTCAGAGTCCACCTTGAAGCGGACCTGTTCACCCTCGTTGTAGGTCAGGTCGGCGATGCCGCCGACGGGTTTGCCGTGTTTGATCACGATCGTCGTGACCTTGCCGTCGGTGTTGGAGGTGGTCTTGCTGCTGTCGTCCTTCTTCAGCACGACCAACAGCACGATCGCGACGACGATGACCACAATTCCGGCGACTACACGCGTGGTGTTCGAATTCATTGCTCACTCCTTGGGTTCCGGGCACGGCGAAGCCGCGCCACATTGACCCGCGACGGGTGCCGCGGGCGGCTTGGACCTAGGGAGCGAGCGGCGGCGGGCGCTGGGCGTAGCCGAAGGCGAGCAGAAGTCCGCCGCTGATCGCGCGCGAGCGCGGTGCCCTCGGGCGCCGCTGGCTCTTCGCCGCGCGAGCGCGGGGCCTGGCCCAGATCCGCTCGGAGATCCTGACGATCGCCTTGAAGCCCGGATAGTGGCCGAACAGCAGCGAAACGAGCAGCAGGAAAAGCGGGATCAGCGCCAGGGCGATCTCGAACATTGCTCTGAAAATCTAGCGGAGTTCATCTAATCGCCAGCTAATAACGTTCGCGCCGATGCGCCCCGAACGCGACACCATCGCCGCACCCGACCTGCCGGAGGGAATCACCTGGATCGGCGAGCAGCCACAGTCAATGCCGGCCCTGACCGCCGCCGGCCCGGTCCTCGTCCACTTCCTCGACTTCTCCCAGCTGAACAGCGTCCGCACCCTGCCCTACCTCGCCGAGTGGGACCGTCGCTACCGCGAGGCCGGCTTGACGACGATCGGCGTGCAGGCACCGCGCTTTCCCTTCGGCGTGGACCCCGTCCGTGTCTCAGCCGGGCTGGCCGATCTCGGCGTCGGCTTCCCGGTTGCGGTCGACGCCGAGCGCGAGCTCTGGCTCTCCTACGGCTGCGAGGGCTGGCCCAGCCTCTTCCTCTGGACGACCGGTGGCGCGCTGAGCTGGTTCCACTTCGGCGAGGGTGAATACCTGGGCACCGAGATGGCGATCCAGGAAGAGCTGCGCGAGCTCGACGCGCTGCGCTCGCTGCCGGAGCCGATGCAGCCGTTGCGCCCGAGCGACTCGCCCGGCGCCAAGGTGATGCCCCCCACCCCCGAGCTCTTTCCCGGCGGCTCCTGGGAGCAACCCTGGACCGGCGGCGAGGTGGGGCTCGACTACGAGGCGGGCGGCGCCCACGCCACGGTCGAGGGCCAGGGCACGCTCACAATCACCGTCGACGGCACTGCCACTCACCAGCTTCAGATCGACGGCGCAGGCCTTTACGCGCTTGCCGAGCACGAACGCCACGAGGCCCACCAGCTCAAGCTCGAGCCTTCGGACGACCTCCGAATTTGGTCCGTCAGCTTCGCCGCCGGCATCCCGTAGAAGGAGACCTACGTCGACGCCGCGGCCGATGCTTCCCGAATCTCTTTCGGAAGCATGAAGCGCACGTCCTCGTGAACCGTGCGCAGCTCGGAGACGTCTTCGGCCCCGCGCTCGCGGAAGAGCTCGACCAGGCTGGCGACCAGCTCCTCGGGGGCGCTGGCGCCAGAGGTGATGCCAACGGTCTCGACTCCCTCCAGCCACTGCTCCTCGACCTGGGTGTGGTTGTCGATCAGGTGCGAGGCGGCGCCGTGTTCGCGCGCGACCTCGACCAGGCGGTTCGAGTTGGAGGAGTTGGTCGAGCCGATGACGAGGACCAGGTCGCACTCGCGGGCGAGCTGCTTGACCGCGATCTGGCGGTTGGTCGTGGCGTAACAGATGTCATCTGACTTGGAGCTGACGATGCCGGGGAACTTCGCCCGCAGAGCGGCGATCACCTCCGCCGTCTCGTCAACCGAGAGCGTCGTCTGGGTGATGAAGGCCACCTTGGCGGGATCGGCGACCTCGAGGCTCTCGACTTCGTCCGCGGTTTCGATCAGGACGATGCTCTCGGGCGCCTCGCCGGTGGTCCCTTCGACCTCCTCGTGGCCGGCGTGGCCGATCATCACGATCGCGTAGCCCTCGGCGGCGAAGCGTCGCGCCGAGACGTGGACCTTGGTCACCAGCGGACAGGTGGCGTCGATCGTGCGCAGGTTGCGGGCGGCAGCGTTGTCGTGCACCGCGGGGGCGACGCCGTGGGCGGAGAAGACGACCATCTCACCCTCGGGCACCTCGGTCTCCTGCTCGACGAAGATCGCGCCGCGCTTGGCCAGCTCCTCGACCACGTGCTTGTTGTGGACGATCTCCTTGCGCACGTAGACCGGGGCGCCGTGGAGCTCGAGCGCGCGCTCGACGGTTTGCACGGCGCGGTCGACTCCGGCGCAGTATCCGCGCGGGGCTGCAAGCAGGACCCGTTTCGGGGCCCCGGTGGCGAGCGAGGGCATATCTGCAGAGTAGCTAGCCTTGGGCGATGGCAACCCAAGGACGCCACCTCGACCGGCTAACCGCCGTCGATGCCTCGTTCCTCACGAACGAGACCTCGGCGAGCCACATGCACGTGGGCGCGATCCTGATCTTCGAGGGGCCGCCGCCCAAATACGTCGACCTGGTCGAGCACGTGCGCGGGCGCCTCAGCCAGGTGCCGCGCTTTCGCCAGCGCCTCGTCGTACCGCCGCTGGAGGCGGGCCGGCCGCTCTGGGCCGACGACGTCAACTTCAACCTGACCTACCACATCCGCCACAGCGGATTGCCCGATCCGGGCGGCGAGCAGCAGCTGAAGCGACTCGCCGCGCGGGTCTTCTCGCAGCAGCTCGACCGCTCCAAGCCGCTCTGGGAGCTCTGGCTCGTGCAAGGCTTGGAGCGCGACCGCTTCGCCCTGCTGACCAAGACCCACCACGCGATGGTCGACGGCATCTCCGGCGTCGACATCGGCACCGTCCTCTTCGACCTCGAGCCGGTGCCCGAGCCCGCCGCCAGCGACGACGGCTGGGTGCCGGCGCCAGAGCCGAGCACGATCGACCTCGTGGCTCGTGGCGCGGCCGACGCGGCTGCGGCGCCGGTGAAGATCGTCGAGCGCGCGGTCGAGGCGATACGCCATCCCGAGTCGGCGGCGCGGCGGATCGGCGAGGCGCTGGAGGGCGTCGGCGAGGTCGTCGGCGCCTTCGCCGACCCGGCTCCCGACGTGCCGCTGAACCAGCACATCGGCCCGCACCGCCGCTTCACCTGGGCGCGCTCGGAGCTGGCCACCTTCAAGCGGATCAAGGACACACTAGGCGGCACCGTCAACGACGTCGTCCTGGCCGTGGTCACGGGGGCGCTGCGCGAGTGGCTGCACAGTCGCGGCGTGCGCACCGAGGGCCTGGAGCTGCGAGCGCTGGTGCCGGTCTCGATCCGCAGCCAGGACCAGCGCGGCGACCTCGGCAACCGGATCGCCGCGATGCGCGGCCCGCTGCCGGTCTACGTCGAGGACCCGGTGCGGCGACTGCGCGTGGTCAGCGAGCAGATGGAGGGCCTGAAGCGCTCCAAGCAGGCGCTGGGCGCCGAAGTGATCTCCCGCTTCAACGACTTCGCGCCGCCGACGCTGCTGGCGCAGGCCTCGCGGATCAACTTCTCGACCCGGCTCTTCAACCTGATCGTCACCAACGTGCCGGGGCCGCAGATCCCGCTCTACGTCTTGGGCCGCGAACTCGAGGAGGTCTTCCCGGTCGCCTTCCTGCCGCAGAACCACACGATGGCGGTGGCGATCATGAGCTACAACGGCCGGGTCGGCTTCGGCCTGCTGGCCGACTACGACTCGATGGAGGACGTCGAAGCGATCGCCGAGGGCCTGAATCGCTCGCTCGCCGAGCTCGAGGAGGCCGCGGCGGCGGCCGCTCGCACCTGAGCCTGCCCGCGCCCCACGCCAACTAGGCTAGGTCGGTGGCAATCCTCGTCGCCCTCTTCATCGTCATCCCGATCGTCGAGATCTACGTGATCATCCAGATCGGCTCGCTGATCGGCGTCTGGCCCACCGTCGCCCTGCTAATCGCCGACGCCGTGCTCGGCTCGCTGCTGCTGCGCCACCAGGGCCGCGGCGCCTGGCGCCGCTTCAACGCCGCCCTCGCCGAGCGCCGCTTCCCCGGCCGTGAGGTCGCCGACGGCCTCCTGATCGCCATAGGCGGCACCCTCCTACTCACCCCCGGCTTCGTCACCGACATCTTCGGCGCAATCCTGCTGATCCCGCCCACACGCGCGATCGTCCGGCGCCTGATGCGCGGCTACGTGGGCAGGCGCTTCCTGATCATGGGGATGCCAGGGTCGGCGAGTCGGGGCGGCCCGACGGGACCTGTGACTTCAAGCCGTGACTACGACTACGACGCCACGGCGGAGGAGATCGACGCCGACGATCCGCGGTTGCCGGGCTGAGCGGACCAGCCCAGTAACTCAGCCAGGCGTCCTTGCACGTCAGATCAAAACGCTGCCCCTCACCCGGGCCGCATTCGAGATGCGGCCCGGGTGTTGAACATACAAGCGTGATTACTAGACGACGAGCGTACTCATGCGGCGTCGCCACCAAATTTGAAGCCTGAGTGCACTCCGGTAAGGAAAGCCCACGCACCGCCTAAGACGGAGGTTTCGTGTTCAGCTGTTTTGCTGATCATCCACAATTCCGTTAACTCGGCACTTGTACCCACTTCTATTAAGTGTTTGACCAGATGGGTTCCGCCTAGAGCTTCGCAGTCTTTGATCGTAAACTTCCCGATCAAGGGAACTTTGGTACCAATTGCGCATTCTTTGCCCATTTCAGCAGTGAAGAGGGTTTCCCCGCTATCCGGTAAAATCGACAGGAGGCCTACCGTTCCGCTTCCCGTTTTGTGTAAGACGATTAAGCCATGAACAGCCGTCGTCCTGATAACTCCTTTTTCCGTACCGCCGCTCGTTGGTTCACAGGCGCTGGACGTGAGTCCATTCAGATCAAAGGTGCAACCGCTGAGTTTGATTTTGGCACCTTTGGCGATACCACCGTTGCCTGTAAGAGTTGCGTTTTCTGTCGCGATACTTGGACATAAGAGTAATACGGGTACTCCGGCTATTTTTGTATGCAGTACCACTTTTTGGTCAATTTCGAACTGGACCGACGCTTCTAAGAAGGCGACTGAACCTTCGCTATTGGAAAATAACCATTGTGCGCCGACTTCAGCCTGTGCCGCCGTAGCGCCAAACGCCATCAGACCAAAGACCACAGCGCACAGACAGAGTGGTCCGAACTTTGAATTAGTCATTCCGACTTCCCCTCACTATGAGTTACGGTTTTTCGTATCGAGCAGATGATTCGCCTCTGCCCAACGGAGACTGTTTCACGCGCCCGAGCTGAGTCAAGGAGAGGGGTGACGAGACTTTCTAACTGATGAACCTTCAATGGTGCTTGGCTTTGCTAGCCGGATATCCGCAGGATGAAGAGAGACGTCTGGAAAACATTGAGATTGATTTACTGATCAATTTGTTTGATCTGAGCGTTCACGCCATGATCGCGCTCTAGGAACTCGTTGAATTGACAAAGCGAGAAAGTCGCTAGAAGCCGAGTGCGAACTTGGCGTCCTCGGTCATCATCTCTGGGGACCAGGCTGGGTCGAAGACCATCTTGGGGTGGACGGCGGTGACGCCGGGGAGGTCGCCGACGAACTCCTTCATCTGCTCGGAGACCTGGGGGCCGATTGGGCAGGCCGGGGTGGTGAGGGTGAAGGTGACGAAGACTTCGTCCTTCTCTATGTCAACGTCGTAGACGAGGCCGAGGGAGACGAAGTCAAGGCCGAGCTCGGGGTCGATCACTTCCTCGAGGGCCTCTAGTACGTCGTCTTCGGTCAGCGCCACTGTCTCGTTCTCGCTCATGCGGCAATGGTAGCCGGGCGGCTCGCTGGACCGGCCAATAGTCTTCGCCGCCGATGAGTTCGACCGACGAGATCGTGCGGCGCTCGATCGGCATTGTCTTTGCCGACGGCGGCCTGCTTGCGCTCAGCGCCGTACGCCCGCAGGGGGCCGGCGGCCATGGCGAGGAGGCGGTCGCAGCCGTGCTCTGCGGACCCGACGGCGCTCCGGTCGACGTCTCAGAGACGCTGCTCTCGACCGAGTACGGGCCGGACGGCGTGCAGCGCCGGGCGACGCTCGAGCTCTGGCTCGACGACGAAGATGGGCAACCGCTGCGGGGTGCCGGCACCCTGATCAGCGCCGCCGAGGTCAGTCATCCGGGGCTGACCGGAACGGTCGCCTTCTTCCGCTGGGCACTCGAGGGGCGTGAGGGCCTCGGCCACTACGAGGTCGTGCGCAGCGATGACTGAGATCAAGACGATCATCTCCGACTTCGGCGGGGTGCTGACGACGCCGCTGATCGAGTCCTTCATGGCCTTCCAGGATCAGACCGGGATCACGACCGAAACGCTGGGCAAGGCGATGCAGGCCGCCACCGAGGCCAACGGCGAGAACCCGCTCTTCGAGATGGAGCGCGGCGAAATCACCGAGGACGCCTTCCTCGCCCAGCTGACCGAGTACCTCGAGCCGCTGCTTGGCCACCCGCCCGAGATGCACCGCTTTCGCGAGATCTACTTCGAGGCGCTGGAGCCGAACCCGGCGATGATCGAGTTGATGCGCGAACTGAAGGGCGAGGGCTACCGGATGGCGATGCTGACCAACAACGTGCGCGAGTGGGAGCCAGTCTGGCGCTCGATGCTGCCGGTCGACGAGATCTTCGAGACCGTCGTCGACTCCGGCTTCGTCGGCTGCCGCAAGCCCGAATCGCGCATCTATGAGTTGACGCTGGAGCGAGTGAGCGAACCCGCCGCGGCCTGCCTCTTCATCGACGACGTTCTCGTCAACATCGAAGGCGCCCGCAAGGCCGGGCTAAACGGCGTTCACTTTCAGGACAACGAGCAGGCGATCGCCGAGATCCGCGCCGCCCTCGCTTAGGCCAGGTGACGCCTGAGGAAGTCGAGCTGGTCGGCGATCAGCTCCTCGTGAACGGGGCCGTCGTAGATGTCGAAGTGGTCGACACCGACGTAGGTCCGTAGCTCCCCCTTCGGCGCTCGGCGGGCAGCCGAAATAGCCGGGCCGGGCTTGGCGACGCGATCGGCCTCACCGACGCAGACGAGCCAGGGGCAATGCAGCTTCGCAGCGTGGCGCACGGGCCTGAAGGGGCGGCTGAGTAGCCAGCGCGAAGAGACCCGGTTGCGCCAGCGCGAATCCTCGCCGATCTCGACCACGCGCCGCCAACCCTCCTCTCCACCCGGCGCGTTGATCAGCGCCGGCTCGTCGGGCTGACCCACGGCCGGCAGATGGCGGCCACGAATTGCGGCGCCGACGGTTCGAGCGGTCACCCCGGGCGATGAGCGATGCGCTTGCGTGATGATGTCGAGGAAGGGCACTTGGCTGATAGCGGCAGCGACATCTGGATCACCGGCGGCAGCGGCGAGTGCGTTGCCGCCGCCCATCGAAGAGCCGAACGTAGCGATTCGAGCCGCGTCGACCTCGGGCAACGAGCGCGCAAAGGCGATCGCTGCCCGCCAGTCCTCGAGCTGTCGGGCGGGCTCAAAGAGGTCGGGCTCGCCGCCGCTTTCGCCGAAACCACGGTGGTCGAAGACAAGCGCCCCGAATCCCGCTGCGGCGAAGCGCTCGGCAAAGGCACCCAGGCGATCGCGCCGCGTGCCGGAAAGCCCGTGAGCCATGACCACCGCTGGGGCCGCATTTTTCACGCCCGCCGCCGAGTAGAACCAAGCCGCGCATGTGTCGGTGTCTGCAACAAAGGTGAGATCACTACGAGCCATTGCAGTTCCAACGAGTCCGGACACCTGAACGTGAGATCCCTTCCGCCACAACATCCAGTCTCGCCAGTCCTCGACGGGTCCCCAACTAGCAATAAGAGCCAGAGGTGATCCGCTCCTCTCATAGTTATCGTTGAGCCCTGCTCTCAACTCTCGTCTTTTGGCGAAACCTTTAAGCTGCATCCAGGGGAGCAGAGGCTACGGGGTCGTAGCAAGCGCCTGATAAGCGTGAGGTCGGTCTAATCAACTGACAGGGGTTCGAGTCCCCCGCTCTCCGCCTATTGCTAACAGGCTCGTCCTGAGCGGAATTCTGGTTGAGGCGCGCGCCCCTCGTGGTACGCTGAGTGGGCTTATCAGGCGTTTGTGGGTGATTCCCACCTAGCAACGAGACCCGCTCAGGCGGGTCTTTTTGTGCTCAGTTTCAAGAGCCAGGGGCTGGCTAGTTGTCCGAGCCCGCCCGGTCCCAGATGTAGAGCTCGACGGCCTCTAGGGCCAGCTCCATCTGGCGGGGGGAGGAAAGCAGGCCGAGGACTAGCTCGAGGGCGTCCTCCTCGGTGACTCCGGCGTCGACTGCCTCCTCGCCGCGGAAGCCGGCGGCGAGCTTCATTGCCTCGCGGCGGTTGTCGCCGAGCGAGCCGAAGGCGCCCATCAGGAAGTCGCGGTTCGGGACCGGGTGGCCGACCTCGAGCGAGCCGTGCCAGGCGGCGAGCATCGAGAGGTCGTGCTCGTCGAGCTCGGAGAGGGCCTTGGCGTAGTGGGTCTCGAGCTCGTCGTCGGGGATCTCGTCGACCCAGGCGCGCACCGCCTCGCCGAGCAGCTGGCGGCGGGCCTCGCGGCCGATCGAATCGGCGATCGCGCGGATCGCGTCGGCTGGGTCTACGAAGCAGAGGGCCATTGGAAGATCAATCTAGAGAAGGGGGTAGACGGCAAAGCGGGGGGCGTTTTGCCCCGGTTTGCGGCGTTCTGATGCGCCGCGGGCGGACCTATGCTGGACCGCTCGCCCCCATGCCGCTGAAACTGATCCACGGACCCCCGAACTCGGGCCGCGCCGGCCGCATCCGACGCGGGCTGATCGCCGTGCTCGATCGCGATCCGGTGCTCGTCGTCCCCACCCTCGACGACGTCTACGCCTTTGAGCGGGAGCTCTGCGCGAACGGCGCGGTGCTCGGCGCGGACGTGATGACCTTCGGCGGCCTGTTCCGGGCGGTGGCCACGGCGGGCGGCGCCCCGCCCGGGGCCGTCCTCACCCCGGCGCAGCGCCTCGGCGCCGTCGCGGCGACGGTCAGCGAGCGGCGGGCGGAGCTGGGCCCGCTACGCGGCTCCGCCCTGCAGTCCGGCTTTCCGGCGGCGCTGGAGCGGCTGCTCGACGAGCTGCAGGGGGCGGGCCTCGAGCCGGCCGACGTCGAAGCGACGGCCGGAACACTCGAGGGCTCGGCCTACCTCGGCGACATCGCGGCCCTCTTCGCTGGTTACGCGCGCGTGCGGGACGGGCTCGGGACTGTCGACGCCCACAGCATCGCCCGCGATGCGATCGATCTGCTCAGTGACGGGAGAGAGTTCTGGCGACGACCGGTCTTCCTCTACGGCCTCGACGACCTGACGCCCAACCAACTGGCCCTGATCCGCGGCCTGGCCTCGGTCACCGACGTGACCGTGGCCCTGCCCTACGAAAGCGGGCACACGGCGCTCGAGGCGCGCAACGCCCCCCTCCTCCAAGCGCTCGAACAGATCGGCATCGACTCGATCGAAGCGACCGCCGCCGACCCCGGCAACACCGACTCACCGCTCCTCTTCCATCTCGAGCGGGGCTTCGGCGCGACCGAGCCGCAACGCCGCCAGATTGACGAGAGCCTCGTCTTCCTGCGCTCGGCCGGCGAGCGCGGCGAGGCCGAGGCGATCGCGGTCGAGGTGGCGCGCCTGCTCGCCGACGGCTGCGAGCCAGAGCAGATCGCGATCGTCGTCCGCGACCCGGCGCGGCGCGGCCCGCTGATCGCCTCGATCCTCGAGTCCTACGGGATCCCCACTGCGCTCGAGGCGGAGATCCCGGCTTCGACCACCTCCGTCGGGGGCTCCTTGATCGCCTTGCTGGAAGCCGTCCTCGGCACCGGCCGGGCAGCAGACCTGCTGCGCTACCTGCGCGGCCCCTCCGGCACCTCCTCGGGGCGGGTCGACTGGTTCGAGCGCAAGCTGCGTCGCCAGCGCGTCCAGACCGCGGCAGCGGCCCTGCTGATCTGGGAGGAGAAGTACGGAGAGCCGCAGGAGGCCGTCTCGCGACTGCGCGAGTCCGCCGGCAGGCCGGCCGACCTGGCCGCCGAGGTCGGGGCCCTCGCCGCGGCGATGGGCGCCCGCGTCGGCTCGGAGCTGGAGGCACGCACCGCGGCGGCGATCTCCACCGCTCTGAGCGAGCGAGCAGCGCTCGATGGCCTGGCGCCGTTGCCCGAAGCGCTGGCGCGGACGCTGGCCGGCATCCGGGTGCGGGTGTGGAGCGGACCGGTCGAGGACAGGGTCAGGATCGCCGACCCCCGCCGGGTGCGAGCAGCGCGCTTCGACAACGTCTTCGTCGCCTCCCTGCAGGACGGCGAGTTCCCACGCGGGGCTGCCCACACCGACCCGTTTCTCGCCGAGCGCCAGCGCGAGTCGCTCGGCCTGCTGCCGCGCCACGACAGCAGCGCCGAGGAGCGCTACCTCTTCCACGTCTGCCTGGCGCTGCCGAGACGCAGGCTCTTCCTCTCCTACCGCGACAGCGACGAGAACGGTGGTGCCGAGGCGCCCTCGCCCTTCATCGAGGACGTCAGGCAGATGCTGGAGCCAAGCGGGAGCGAGCCGCGCGGCCGCGGCCTGGCCGAGGTCGTCCACCGCGTCGCCGATGCGCCCTCGGAGACCGAACTGGCCCGGGCGATCGCTGCCGCTGGCACGCGCGCCGACGCTGAGCAGTTGCTGGAGCTCGCCGGTGCCGAGGATGCGATCGCCGATCGGGTCCGGGGTCGCCTGGCGAGCGCCCGCGCCGCCGAGGCCGCCACTCGCGCCCCCGGCCCGCTCTCGAACCCGGCGGTGATCGCGGCGCTCGGCGACGTCCACGCCTACGGAGGGACCACCCTGGAGGGCTTCGACGTCTGCTCCTACCGCTGGTTCGTCTCGCACGAGCTCTCACCCCAGCCACTCGACCCCGCCCCCGACCCGCTCGTCCAGGGCGGCATCGTGCACGCCGCCCTCTTCTCCCTATACAAGGAGCGACCCGGTGGCGATCCCCTGCCCCGGCCCGCCTCGCTGACGGCGTGGATCGCCCGCAGCCAGGAGCTGGTGGGAGAGATCGCGACGGCGAAAGGGCTCGGCGAGCACCCGGCCGAGCGGGCCATGCTGGCCCGCATCGAGGGACTGCTCGCGCGCTTCCTCGCCGAGGAGGCACGCCGGGAGATGGCCGGCTTCGAGCCCTGGCTGTTGGAGGCGGGGTTCTCGGAGTCCGAGGAGGTGGAGCAACCCACGCTCGAGATTGACGGCTGGCGCCTGCACGGAGCGATCGACCGGGTCGACCGGGCGGCCGACGGGCGCGCCCTCGTCCTCGACTACAAGCTCTCGAGCAAAGTCTCGCCGCGGGTGAAGCTGGAGGAGGAGGCGAAGCTGCAGTTGCAGCTCTACCTGATCGCCGTTGCCGAGCTCTGGGGAGCGGAGATCGTCGGCGGCCTTTACCACCCGCTGCGGGCCACCTCGGAGCGCCGGCCGCGGGGGTTGGTGCTGGAGGAGGCCGCGGCTGAGCTTGGCGGCTACGGGCTCGCCAAGACCGACAGCGTCGAGCGGGAGGAGTTCGACGAGCTGCTCGCCGATGCCCGCCGCCGCGCCGGCGAGATCGTCGCCCGCATGCGAGCGGGCCAGATCGATCGCGATCCCGGCCCGCGCGAGGGACTGCGCAACCACGGCATCTGCCCGACCTTCTGTGACTTCGCGCCGATCTGCCGCCGCGACCGGGCGCCGGTCGAGCCGGTGAGCGACGACGAGGACGACGAGCGGTGAGCAAGCGCAAGCCAACCGCCGAGCAACGGGCAGCAATCGAGGCGACGGCCGCGGAGGTGATGGTCGAGGCTGGCGCCGGCACGGGCAAGACCGGGGTGATGGTCGACCGCTACTGCCGGCTCGTCTGTGAGCGGGGCGTCTCCCCCGACGCCGTCCTCGCCTTCACCTTCACCGACAAGGCCGCCGCCGAGCTGCGTCAGCGGATCCGGGCCGAGGTCGAGCGCCGGGCCGAGGCGGGTTCCGAGCGCGCCGGCGAGCTGCTGCCCCGGCTCGGCAGCGCCTGGGTGACGACGATCCACGGCTTCTGCAACCGCCTGCTCTCGGCCCACCCGGTCGCGGTCGGCATCGATCCCAGGTTCCGGGTGCTGGACGCCCCGGAGACCGAGCGGGCGGCCGGCAAGGCCTTCGACGAGGCACTCGAGGCCTTCCTGGCCGCGGGCGAGCGCAGTCGCGAGGACACGGCAGCCGCCTTCGACATCGGCGGGCTGCGGGCAATGGTGATCGGCGCCCACGCCGAGCTGCGCAGCCGCGGAGCGGCCGAGCCCCGGCTTCCCGAGCCGCCGGAGCCAGACGTGCAGGGAGCGCTGCGAAACGCAGCCGCGGCCGCGTCAGAGGCGCTCCCCGAGCTGAAGCCGGGCAGCGCCAACCACGAGCTGGTCGAGCGAGCGCTGGCCTTGCTCGAGGGCTCCGGGGACCCGCCCAGCCTCGACCAGATCGCCGCACTGCGAACCGGCAGCAAAGCGAAACCGATCGCCGCTTACAGAGAGGCGATCGAGGCGGCGTTGAGTCGCGTCGCCGAGGCGGGCGAGGGCGGCCTCGCCTACCGCCACGTTGCCGAGCTCTTGCAGCTGTTCTCGGCGCGCTTCGCGGTCGCCAAGGAAAGGCGCGCCGGCATCGACTTCGAGGACCTGCAGCTGCTCGCCGCTCGCTTGCTGGAGAAAGAAATCGGAGCGTCCTACCGATCCCGCTTCAACTACCTCCTCGTCGACGAGTTCCAAGACACCAACCGCCTGCAGTTGCGCCTGATCGAAGCTCTGCGGGGACCTAAATGCCAGCTGATGGTGGTCGGCGACGAGCTGCAGTCGATCTACGGCTTCCGCCACGCCGACCTCGATGTCTTCCGTCAGCGGCGGCAGGCGATCGAAGCGAGTCCCAGCGGCGAGACGATCCCGCTGAGCGGCAACTTCCGCTCCCGCCCCGAGGTGATCGGCGCTGTCAACGCGATCGGCGAGCGGCTGCTGGCCGGCTACACGCCGCTGCGGGTCGGCACTCCACCGTCCCAACCCGAGCCCCCCGGAGAGGGGCCGGCGGTGGAGATACTGCTCACCGGCCGCGAGGGCTGGGATCAGGGCGAGATCCAACTCGACCCGGTGACCGACGCCCGCACGCCGGTCAACCAGTTGGCCGAGGCACGCTTCCTCGCCTCGCGCCTGCGCGAGCTCGCCGACCAGGGGGTCGAGCGCGGCGCGATGGTGGTGCTGCTGCGCGCCTTTACCCGCCTCGACGCTTACGAGGACTCCCTGGAGCGCGCCGGCCTGCGCCCCTATGTGGTCGGCGGCCGCGGCTACTGGTCCCAGCAGCAGGTCGCCGACGTCTGCGCCCTGCTGGCGACGATCGCCAACCCACTCGACGACCAGGCGCTGCTGGGAGCGCTGGCCTCGCCCGTCTGCGGAGTGACGCCGGACACGCTCTGGCTGCTGCGCGCCGCGGCCGGCCGGGGTCGCCAACTCTGGCCGACGGTCGAGCTGGCGGCGGGGCTGGGCGAGAGCGAGGAGGTCGACGCCGCGCGCCTCGGGCAGATCCCCGCCGACGAGCTACTGCTGCTGAGCACCTTTGTCGAGACGCTGACCGGGCTGCGCCGCCGCGCGGCTTCGCTCTCGCTGGCCGGCCTGATCGACGCCGCGGTCACGGAGACCGGCTACGACCTCGCGGTGCTGATGCGCTCCGCCGGCGAGATGCGCTTCGCCAACGTGCGCAAGCTGATGCGCCTCGCCGCCGACTTCGAGAGCGCCGAGGGCCGCGACCTGCGCGGCCTGCTCGACTTCCTCGCCGCCCGCGCCGATGCCGACGCCGACGCACAGGCAGCGACCGTGGTCGAGGGCCACGACGGGGTGCGGATCATGACCATCCACAGCGCCAAGGGGCTGGAGTTCGACGTCGTCGCGATCCCCCACCTCTCCCGCGGCCTGCTCCCCTCCACGCGCACGCCGCTGCTCACCCTCGGCCGCGAGCAGGAGTCGCCGCGGGTGGGGATGCAACTGCGCCGGCTCGGCGCCCGCGGAGTCAACCTCTACGCCCAGCGCGAGCTCAGCGAGGAGGCCCAAAAGCGCGAAGCCGAGGAGGAGCTGCGCCTCTTCCACGTCGGGGCGACGCGGGCGCGCCAGCGGCTGCTCCTGAGCGGCGTGATCAGACCCACTCCCCCGTCCCGGGAGAGCCACGGCAAAGCCGTGATCGAGCGGATCGCCGCCGCCTTCGAGATCGATCGCGAGCACGATTCGACCATCGCTGTTCCGGCGCCCGAGCCGAGGCCGGGCTTGGAGGCGACGTTCCCACCATCGGAGATCGCGGTTCGCCTCAATCTCGCCTCGGTCGAGCAGGCGCAGGCCCTGACCGCTGTGCACAAGGAGGCCGACGGAGCGCGAGACCCCGGCGTGGGACCGGCGCCGCTGGTCGCGCAAAGGACGACCAGGGCCGCGCGCCGTCCGCTCTCTTACACGGCGATCTCCGCCCATGGCGAGGGTTCGGCGGAACGTCCCCCCGACAGCGATCGCGCCCTGCGCGAGCAGGACGGCGAGGAGCACGACGAGGCCGATGGTGCCGCGGCGAGGGGCATCGGCGTGCACGCCCTGCTCGAGTGGAGTCAGGCGAATGAGTGGCAAACACCAACCGCGGATCTGATCCAGCGCATCGCCCGCTCGGGGGAGATCGTCAACTCAGAGCTCAGTGAGGAATCACTGCTGGCGCCGCTGCAAGCCTGGCTCGGCTCCAGCTTCTTCGCCGAGCGGGTGCGAGACGCGAAGAGCCGGGCCGAGGTGCCGCTGCTGATTGAGGTCGCCGACACCGTTCTGCGCGGCTCGATCGACCTGCTGGTGCAGCGAGACGGAGAGCCGCCGCTGATCGTCGACTACAAGACCGACAGGGTCGACGGCGCCCAACCGCGAGAGCTCGTCACCCGCTATGAGACCCAGCAGGCGATCTACGCGCTCGCCGTTGCCGAGGCGCTGGACACGCCCGAGGTCGAGCTCGCCTACGTCTTCTTGGCACGCCCCGAAGAACCGTTCATTGTCAAGTGGGGGCAAAGTGAGATCGAGGCTGGGCGAGAAGAGCTCGAAGCGAAGATCGCCAGCGTCCGTGACAAAAGCTGATCAGGCAGCGCCGGGCTCGGCCGAGCTAGCGAGCTTGGTGGCCAGCTCGTCGAGTTTGAGCTCTTTCAAGCCCTCGCCCACAGCGTCGAGCTCAGCGGTGCAGTAGGTGACCAGGTCACGTCCCTCGCCGCAGAGGTCAAGGGTCTCGCGCAGGCCGGCCTGGCCGGAGTCGAGCCGATCAATGATCTGCTCCAGCCGCTCCACCGCGGCCTCGTAGCTCTCGGGCTTCTCACTCACTTGCTTCCTCAATCCTGGCATCGACGCCGCCATCGGCGAACCGCAGTCTGACGTTCTTGGCGGCGATCGCCTCGGCAGCGGCTGTCACCGGCTCTCCGCGGGGATCCTCAACCAGCGCGTAGCCGCGCTCCAGCGTGCGCTCGGGTTCGTGGGCGCGCAGCGCCACTTCGGCCCGGTGCAGGGCCGCTCGGCGACGCTCCATTTCGGCCCCGGCGGCGCGACGGCGGGCTCGCTCGAGCACAACGCTGGCGAGGCGACGCTGGAAGCCGAGGCGCTCGGCGATGCCGCGTTCGGAGGCAGCGCGGATCTCGCGTGTCTTCTGGTTGAGGGCGAGCCGCTCGCGCCGCAGTGCCCGGGCCGGGCCACGCGCCAAGGCAACGAGGTGCGGCGTGCGGGCGCGCACGGCCCCCTCGGCGGCGCGAGACAAGACGGCGACGCTGCGCTCGAGACCGAGGCGAGCCATCCCGCAGTCGAGCGGAACGGCCGCCTCGGCGGCGTGGGTCGGGGTCGAGCAAGCGGCGGCGGCGACGTCGTCGATCAGGGTCGAGTCGCGCTCGTGACCGACGGCGCTGACCACCGGCACGCGCAGCATCGCCACCGTGCGACAGAGCGTCTCGTCGCAGAAGGCCCAGAGGTCGGCGAGGCTGCCGCCGCCACGGGTGACCACGATCGCCTCGACCTGCGGCTGCGCGGCGAGGTCCTGAATCGCCGCCGTGATCGCCGGCGCCGCGTGGCGGTCCTGCACCGGCGCGAAGGCCCAGACCACGGTGCCGGCCCAGCCGCGCCGCTCGAGACCGGCCAAGAGGTCGCGCCGGGCCGCACCACTCTCCGCCGTGACGACGCCGATCGTCTTCGGCAGCACGGGTCGCCGCAACTGACCCTGCAGCTCGAAGAGCCCCTCCGCCTTGAGCTGCTTGCGCAGCGCCTCGAGCCTCGCCAGCAGGTCCCCCTCCCCAGCCAGGCGCACGTGGGTGGCGCGGAAGGAGAAGCTGGGCGAGGCCTGGCCGCCACCCGGGTAGTAGTCGGGCCCGCCGGCGATCACCACTTCGGCGCCGTCGCGCAGGGCGCCTTCGGGCAGCCCCGCCTTGTCGAGATCATCGAGCCAGATCGCGCAGGGCACCGCGCCCTCGCCGTCGCGCAGCTCGAAGTAGGCCTGCACCTTGCTGCGGCCGACGCCGGTGACCTCGCCGATCAGCAAGACCCGCGCCCGCCGCCGCATCTCCTCCTGCAGCTTGCGGGCATAGCGCCCGACCGCGAAGGGACCGGGCAGCTGCGGCGCCTTGGCGGCTACGTGGTCAGGTTCCAGCGTCTCGCCCACTGCTTCAGCTCACCGATCACGGGGCGCAGCTCCGTCCCCTTCTCGGTGAGGGAATAGGTGACGCGCACGGGAGTCCCGGATTCGACCTCGCGTTCGACCAAGCCCTCGAGCTCGAGCTCGCGCAGGCGCTGGGAGAGCAGCCGATCCGAGAGCCCCGGAACGGCTCGCGCCAAATCGGCGAAGCGCAACGGGCCCTCGGTGAGCGCCGAGATGATCGCGCCGGTCCAGCGCTTGCCGATCAGCTCGATCGCCGCGTGAAAGTGCGGGCAGACGCCGTTGCTGGCCTGATTTTGGGTCGTTGACCCGGCCTCCACGTAGTCAAACGAGCTTACCGAACGTAAGTGACGGGCTCACTCAACTGGTACAGGGACCGGTCTCGACCGGCGCCAAGGGACCCCGCAGGGCTTCTTCGACGACCTTGTCGGGGACGGCGAAGCCGCCGGGCGTGCCAGTCGTCGTCGCGGCGAAGACGGTGCCGAGGACGCGACCGCGACTGTCGATCAGCGGCCCGCCGGAGTTGCCGCTGCGCACGCTGCCGCGCAAGGAGGAAATCGAGCGGCGGATTGGGCCGCGCCCGTAGGAATCCTCGCTGACCGTGTCGCGGGTCTCGCCGAGGCGCGCCGGCGCAACAGAGTAGGGCCCGTTCTCCGGGTAGCCGAGCACCGCGCCCGCCGTGCCCGAACTCGGATCGGGGGCGAGCTCCAGCTGCGGCAGGTCCGCATCCACGTGCAGCAGGGCGAGGTCGTTTTCGGGGTCGTAGTGAAGCGGCGTCGCCCGCAGCGAGGCACCGCCGGGCGTGGTCACCGTGGTGTCGTCCTCGCCGGCGACCACGTGGGCGTTGGTGACGATCAGCCCTGGGCCGGCAACCCAGCCCGAACCCTCGACGCCGAGTCCGCAGGCCGTGCCGAGGACTCGCACCACCGAGCCTTCCGCGCCCTCCACCTCGGGGTCGGTGGCAATCGCCGGGTCGGGCGCCGACACCGGCGCCGTCGGCCCGATGATCGACGGGGCCGGATCGACGCGGTCGAGCGCGTGCAGGATCGGGCCCGAGGGCGGCAACACTTCGTTGAGGCTGCGCAGGATCAGCGAACTCTGCACGTCCCCGCGCAGTCGCGCGGTTCCCGGCGCCTGCAGCACGACCGCGCCGAAGACCCAAACCAGACCCAGTGCCACGGAGGCGATCAGGGCGGCACCACCGGCCCCATCAGCAAGGTGCAGCGCGCCTTTGCCGCGGATCACCCGTGAGCGCAAGCCGAGGGCGAGACCCTCCAGGGTGACCGCGACGAGGGCGCCGCCGATCAGCGCGCCGAGGGCGGCGCAGAGCGGCGCGTAGGGAGATGCCGACCCCTGGTTGAGCACCAGCGGCGCGATCCGGCTACCCGCCAACGCCCCGACCCCGAAGCCGATCAGGGTGAGCGTGCCGACGATCAGCCCCTGGCGGTAACCCCAGAGGCCCAGCGCCAAGGTGAAGGCGACGATTGCCCAGTCGAGAACGGTCATCGATCAAATGATGAGGGACACCCGGTCCCTGCACTACCTTTCACCAAAATGAACCCTCTTTCCCCGGAGGTGGAGCGGCGGCGCCGACTCGCCACCCGCATGGCTCCACTCGCCCTGATCGCCTTCGTCGCCTTCGTCGTCGGCGCCATTGCAGGCACCTCTTCGGGCTCCCCTGAGAAGGAAGCCGCCAAGCGCTTCACCACGGCCTGGGGCAACGGTGAATACGCCGCCATGTACAAAGAGCTGAACCCCGGGTCGCAGCACAAGGTCAGCATCAACGATTTCGTCCTCGCCTACCGCGAAGCCGACCAGATTGCCACCGTCCGCTCGCTGGAAGCCGGCTCGCCGGGGAGCACCAGCTCGGTCCAAGTACCCGAAGAAAGCAGCAGCGCGAACACGAGAACCGTCGTGGAAGTGCCGATCACCGTCAGCACCGTGGCTTTTGGCCCGGTCGAAGCCCAGCTCGAACTGCCCTTCGCCGAAGACGGGGTCGCCTGGGAAAAGAGGCTCGCGTTCCCGGGGCTGCACGAAAGCGAGCACCTGGAAAGCCAGATCGAACTCGCCCCCCGCGCCCCGATCCTCGCCGCCGACGGGACCCCGCTGGCCGAGGGCCCGGCGGAAGCGCGCGCCCACCCGATTGGCAGCGAGGCGATCGACGTCACCGGCGAAGTTGGCGCGGCCGAAGAAGACGAAATGGAAGCGCTCGCCCGCCAGGGCTTCACTCCCGACACGCCGGTGGGCATCACCGGGCTCGAGCGAGCCTTCAACGCCCGCCTCGCCGGCAAGCCGGGCGGCTCACTGCTGGCCGCCAGCGACATCGACGGCTCGACCCGCACGCTCGCCGAAGCCGAGCCCAAACCCGGGGCCCCGGTGAAGACGACGATCGACACCGGCCTGCAGGAATCGGCCGTCTCGGCCCTCGCCGGCCGGGTCGGCGGCATTGCCGTGCTCGACGCCCGCAACGGCGACATCCGCGCCCTCGCCGGCCAGGCCTTCTCCGCGCCCCAACCGCCGGGCTCGACCTTCAAGATGATCACCACCGCCGCCGCCCTGCAGAAGGGCGTCGTCTCGCTCGACGACGAATTCGAAATCACCAGCGGCGCCAACGTCGGCGGCCGCTTCATCGAAAACGCCAACGGCGAGCTCTGCGGCGGCACCTTCCGCCAGGCCTTCGCCGAGTCGTGCAACGCCGACTTCGCCCCGCTCGGGCCGAAGATCGGCAACGACGAACTGGTCGGGATGGCCGAACGCTTCGGCTTCAACGCGCCCCCCACCCTCTACGCACCGCGGATCATCGCCCACGTCAACCCGGAGGAATCGACGATCCCGACCGAAATTGGCGAAGAAGTCGACCTCGGCGTCAGCGCGATCGGCCAGGGCGAGGTTCTCGCAACGCCACTGGAGATGGCCAGCGTGGCGCAGACGATCGGCAACGGCGGCGTGCGCGAACCGACCTCGATCGTCGCCAACTCGAAGCTGCGACCCGACGCCAAGCCGGTGCGGGTGATCTCGAAGAAGATCGCCGACGAACTGACCGAACTGATGATCGGCGTGGTCACCGAAGGAACCGGCACCGCCGGCGCGATCCCCGAGGCACAGGTGGCAGGCAAGACCGGCACCGCCGAGCTGGGGCCAAAGCCGGGCGAAGAGGAATCCGAACACCCGCAGCAGCGTAAGGACGCCTGGTTCGCCGCCTTCGCCCCGGCTAAAAAGGCAAAGCTCGCGGTCGGCGTGCTGCTGGTCGAAGCGGAAGCGGCGGGCGGCGAAGTGGCCGCTCCGGCTGCATCAGAAGTTCTTTCTGCCGGGCTCTGAGGGGGTCCCAAAGGGTGGTGGGTGCGTCTCTGCGGGAATTGATACCGCACGCGCCTTCGGCGCTTAGCGGCAATTTGAGAGCGCGACTGCGTCGCGCTTCGAATCACGAGTGCAGCGGCTGCCTTCGGCAACATTCCCGCAGAGACGCACCCACCACCCTCTCGAAGCACCCCGAGACTCCGAGTTCATGTTCGGACTCCGCCTTCGCTTGAGCTCCTCCAGCTCCCGACGCGAGTCAAATTCGCACCTGCAGCACTGTCGCGGAGGGTCTGGTCGCCCTTCAGACGAATGTCGCGAAGCGGCCGCTGCACTCGTGTTTCTAGGCGCGGCGCAGCCGCGCTCTTCGATTGTCGCTAAGCGCCGAAGGCGCGTGCGATATCAATTCGTCTGAAGGGTGACCAGACCCTCCCCCCACGCCGCTAGAGGTCGAGTTTGACTTCCGCGGGGCCTTCGGGGCCGGCGATGAAGAGCGTCAGGGGGCGGTTCTCAGAGGCACTGGCCGGAAGCTCGAAGAGGACCAACGAGCCCTCGATCGGGCCCTGCTGCGGAGTCGAGTCGGGGGCCGGGATCGGTTCCTGGGATTCGACTTCGCCGCCGAAGGGGAAGGCGTAGAGGCTTTCCGACGGAATCGCGTCGTAGGTGTCCTCTTCGGCGTCTTTGATCGTGAACGATTCAGCCAGCTTTTGCGTCTCTTCGCTCTTGTTTTGGACTTCGAGGAAGACGCCGAAGTAGTTCGAGCCTTTCGGCAGCGGCGGCTGGCCGACCAGGTAGGCCGCATCCTCGTTGTCGTTGGGGTTGAGGAAGCGCGAGAAGACCACCTGATACTTGAGGTCGCCGAGTTCGACGACCTCGCCCTCGGCGACGTCCTTGGAGTCGCTCGAGTAGCCGCAGGCGGACACGGTCAACGCCACCAGGCCCAAGAGGAGGGCGGCAAGCAGCGGCAAGACGAGTCGGGTGCGGCGGGGCATCAGCGGCGAGAGCCTATAAGACCGGGCTCAGGGAATACCGGTCGCGTGGGGGTTGCCGCCGGCGACCGCGACGCGCTCATCCTCGAGGCCCCCTGCCTCCAGCAGCTCGCGCAGCCTGCGCAGCGCCTCGCGCCAGCGCCGTTCATAAGGAATCGAGCCCGCCGAGAGCACCTCCAAGCCGCGGTCAACCGGATTCGAGGGTTCGGTCCAGTAGGAGACGTGCACCCTGGTCAGCCCGCCGGGAGCCTCGGTCAGCTCCCAGAGCGTGACCGAGGGGATGCGGTTGACGCGGCCGCCGCGACCGTGCTCGACCAGCCGGTGCGGCGCCTCGGCCTCGACAATCGTGGTGTCCATCCAGATCCGCCGAGGCCGCACGGCGATGCGAAAGCGCGCCCCGGCACCGATCCCGGTCGGCTCGATCCGAGTGAGATGGAAGTCGGTGAGGAAGTGATCGGTGAAGGCCGGCCGCAGTGATAGATCGGCGATCGCCTCGAAGGCACGCTGGCGCGGCACGTCGATCTCGATCTCTGCGCTGACAGGGCCCATAGGCGGCGCGATTCTATGCCCGCGCCGGATCTGGTGGCCTTTGATCTGCGGGAAACCCCCGATGTGACGCCGCAAAGCCGCGGCTAGCATCGACGCGGAGACGCCGGGAAGGAGTCAGCAATCACCACCAGTCTCGGTACAAGCAGCGACCGCCTAGTAGCGGGAACGACCCCGGGTGCGGGAACGTATTTCTGCGCCTCGTGCGGATCCCAGCTTTCCCTGCGCGAGAACGATCAGCTCCCCGATTGCCCGCGCTGCGAAGCCGCCGAGTACGAGCGCGACTCGATCTTCGCGGCCCGACAGGACCACGGGCAGACCGCCGAGATGGCGCTCCCCGGTGCCGCCTCCACCCCCGACTGGCTGGAGGCGGCCCGGGAGATGCTGGCGGGACCGGGTCGCTACGTCGCCCTGCGCGATGACGACGGCGAGATCGAGGTATTCCCGATCGCCCAGGGCTGGACCAGGATCGGGCGCAGCGCCACCGCCGACATCCGCCTCGATGACCCCAGCGTCTCGCGCCGCCACGCCCTGATCGTTTCCGAGAAGCCCGACTCACTGCGAGTCCTCGACGACCGCAGCCTCAACGGCGTCTTCCTCAACGGCGACATCGTCGAATGGGGCCGCTTTTCCGACGGCGACGAGCTGGCGATCGGCCGCTTCCGCCTCTTCGCGCTGGAAGCCTAAGCCGCCCCCGGACGCGGGAGCGAGGACGCGAGATCGCCGGGTGCCATTAGCGCGTCCTCGCGGGAGCAGAGGAGGCGGCGCCTGTTATTCCGCAAATTCCGGCCACCCCGAGCCCTAGCATGGGCGCGTGAGCACGAATCCCGACCCGCCCGAGGTCGCCGCCGAGCGAGCCCGCGAGCGCCTCCACGCCGAGATCGAGCGCGTCCGCTCAGGCGTCGAGGAGATGCTCGCCGAGCAGGAGAGCGGGCTTGACGAGACCGTCCTGCGCCGCGAACTGGATGTCTTGCGCGAGGAGACGGACTTCCTGCTCAAGCGCCGAGTCCGCAAGACCGAGAAGCGCCTAAACAAGCGCATAGACAAGGCCAACGCCCGCACCGACGCCCTAGAACAGCGCGTGGACCAGGTCGAGCAGGAGCGCCAACACGCCGAGTGGCGCATCCACACCAACACCGAGCAAATGCTCGACGGCCTCCTGCAGGAGATCCGCGCCATAGCGGACCTCCTCACCCAGCGCTAGCCGGACGATTACTCGGTCGAGATGCTCGGGTCCGCCTGGACCTTGTGCGGCACGACCATCATGAAGTTCCCGGTGGCGTCGGCGGCGAGACCAAGTACGCGGTCAGCCTCATCGTCTTGGCCGGTGGCCCGCAGTTCGCTGGCGTAGGCCCCGAGCAGGTCGTCAATGTCGAGTAGCCCCTCGGCGTCGAGGTCTTTGAGCTCGACCTTGGCGCCCTCGCCAAGGCGGCGCTGGATCGCCTCGGCGTCGATGCCGAAGGCGTTGTGGCGGACGTAGACGCGACCGCCGGTCATCCCGGCGCAGGCCCAGGGGCCGAGGTCGCCGAGCACGATCGCGCGGCCGGAGGTCATGTACTCGAAGGCGAAGCCCTTGGCGTTGGCGCGGTCGACGATGCAGCCGCGGCTGTCGTCGATCGACTCCTCCGGTTCGCCGGCCAGCACCACGTCGGCGCCGGAGAGGCGGATGCAGAAGCGCGAGTCGGCCGAGCCCTGAACGTAGAGGCGGCCGCGCTGGGCACCGTAGGCGAAGGACTTGCCGACCGAGCCGTTGACCCGCTGGCCCTTGGCGCCCTTGCCCTTGAGCACGGCGATCGAGCCGCCCAGCATCGTCTTGCCGACGCCATCCTGGGCGCCGCCCTCAATCCGGATCGCGACGCCGTAAGAGTTGAAGGCGCCGAGTCCCTGGCCGGCGACCGAGCCGCCGTTGAACTCGAGGCTGGCGAGCACATCGTCGTTTGACTCGGGGCCGTCTTCGAAGATCCGCGAGCGCGCGATTGCCCCGGAGAGCTCAGAACCGAGCACGCGATCGTTGGCATCGGTGGCACGGGGGAAGTGGTTGTGGATCGTGCGGCCGGAACAGATGTCGCCGGCGAGGCCAGCGATCTGGGTCGAGGCCTGCTTGGCCTCCATCCGGATCGGCCGGGCGACGACCATGCCGGCCTCGGCGCGAGCGTCTTCGCTCTCGGCCACCGGCAGGTCGATCGGCTCGAGGTCGAGGAACTCCTCCAGCGGCGTGATCAGCGGCGCCAGGTCGACCGTGTCATGGTGGGCGACCTGCTCGAGCAGGTCGTAGCGACCGACCAGGTCCTGGGCGCGCTCGTAACCGAGCGAGGCGACGACCTGCTTGACCTCCTCGCCCATCGCCTGGAAGAAGCGGGCGCAGCTCTCGGCAGCGCTGTCGATCTCCTGCGGCGTGAACTTCTTCAGCCCGTGCTCCTGGGCCTGCTCGACGGTCTCGATCTGGGTCGCGATGCCGACGTGACAGGTGTCGAGCTGACAGCCGCGGCAGATCGTGCAGCCGAGGCTGACCATCGCCAAGGTGCCGAAGCCGACCCGGTTGGCGCCGAGGCAGTGCAGCTTGACGATGTCGTGGCCGTGGCGGTAACCGCCGTCGGCCCAGATCTCGACCCGGTTGCGCAGGCCGGCCTCCATCAGCGCCCGGTGCACGGCGCGGGTACCGATGTCCGAGGGCAGGCCGACGTGGCGCAGGGCGTGCTGGCGGGCGGCGCCGGTGCCACCCTCGAAGCCGGAGAGAGTGATGATGTCGGCGCCAGCCTTGGCGATGCCGAGGCCGATCGTGCCGATGTTCGGCACCACCGGGACCTTGACCGAGACGCGCACGTCGGGGTTGACCGTCTTGAGCTCGTCGATCAGCTCGGCGAGATCCTCGATCGAGTAGAGGTCGTGATTGTTGGAGGGCGAGATCAGGTCAGTGCCGGGCGCGGCGTTACGCGCGGCAGCAACCTTCTCGGAGACCTTCTTGCCGGGCAGGTGGCCGCCCTCGCCGGGCTTGGCGCCCTGGCCGATCTTGATCTCGGCTAGGTAGGAAGAGTTGAGCATCTCCGCCGAGACGCCGAAGCGTCCGGAAGCGACCTGCTGGCCGCGCCACTTGCGGTAGTGCCCGTACATGTCGCGGATCTCACCACCCTCGCCGTTGACGCAGAGCACGTTGATCGACTTCGCCGCCTCGGCGTAGGCGCGGAAGGCGGGCTCGGACTGCGAGCCGAAGCTCATCGAGGAGATCACCACGGGGTAGTCGTGATGGCCGATGCCGGCGTCGACGTTGGCCGGGTCGACCGGTTCCCGGTCGCCCTTCAGCCCCATGATGTGGCGCATCGAGATCGGGCTCTGCTGCTCGAGGTCGCGGACTTTCTGCGAGTAGTCCTCGTAGGAGCCGGTGCCGTTGGCGGTCGCGATCGCGGCCTTGTAGACCTTGGGGTAGAAGCGGAACGTCTTCGCCGGTTTCGCGTCTTCGTCGCCGGCGAGCACGCGGGCGCGCTCGTTGGTGTCCTCGTCGAGGTCGGTGAAGCCGACGCCGGCGCGCTCGGAGGCGGCAAAGGCCTCGGTCATGAAGATCTCGGTCAGCTCGGGCTTGATCCCGATCGAGGAGAACTGGCGGGCGTAGCCGCGCACCTCGTGGATGCCGATCGTCGAGATCACTTTCTCCATGCCCTTGTTGAGCGCGTCGCAGAGGTTGGAGACGTCGGACTCGTAGTCCTCGACGCAGACCACTTCGACCATCGTGTACGGGCAGACGCCGTTGGCGCCAAGGCCGAGGGCCAGCATCGTGTCGTGGACGTTGCGGATCGAGGCCGAGCGCAGCACCAGGCCACAGCGGCGGCGCAGGTTCTCCTCGCCCGGCTCGACCTTGAAGCTCTTCAGCGCCTGGTCGACGGCGGAGGTGGCGAGGTGGGGATCGAGGTAGCGGCGGTCGGCGTCGTAGACGGTGCGGTCGGTGAGCACCAGCAGCTCGGCGCCGTCGCGGACTTTCTTCACCGCCTCCTGCTTGATCCGCTCGATCGCGCCACGGGTCGTCTCCGACTCCAGAAGCGAGATGTCGACCACGTCGGCGCGGCCGCGGAACTCCTCCCAGAGGTCCTCGAGCAGGTAGGTGTGGTGCTTGCGGGCGATCGCGCGGTAGGTCTTGTCGGAGAGCGGCGCCAGGCCGTGGTGACCGCCGAGGATCACCGGGAAGGCGGTCTCGACCGTGCCGGTGTCCTCACCGGCGGCGCCGATCGAGGGGCGGCGGCCGAAGATGGTGCGGGTGGAGAAGTGCTCCATCTCGCGTTCGCGATCGATCGCCGGGTTGGTGACGACGGCGACCGTCTCCTTGAAGTAGTCGGCGAGGTTCTGGCGCTCTGGCGAGAGCGCGGCAAGTGGGCCGTCGTAGCCCAGCGAGCCGACCGGCTCCTGGCCGTTGGAGGCCATCTGCTGGACCAGTTTGACGTCGTCGCGCTGCCAGCCGAAGCCAGCGAGGACGCGGTCGGTGACCTTGACCGGCTCCTCGGGGCCGGCGTCGGAGTAACCCGGCACCTCCTCGCCCTCGAGCGGGCCACCGGTCTCCAGGGCGCGGTCGTAGGCGGCCGCCTCATCGGTGCCGTTGCGGCGCAGCCAGCTCTCGCGGACGATGCGCAGCATCTCGTCGTGCGAGTGCAGGGTCGAGCGCTTGCGCTCGCGATCGATCACCACCAGTGCCTTCTCGCCGGGGGCGAGCGGCTTCGGCTCGGAGACCATCGCGTTGACCGGGACGACGCCCGGCTCAGAGCTGAAGACGTAGTCGTCAGTGGTCTCGACCTGCCACAGCGGCCGCAGGCCGAGCGCGTCGGAGGAGAAGACGCATTCGCCCGAGTGGCGGGCGATCAGCGCCACCGGCCCCTGCGCGAACGGGCCCATCGCCTGGTGCAGGTACATGTAGAAGCGGTGCAGCTCCTCCGGCATGCGGCGGATCTCTTCGACGATCGGCGGCACCACCATCTCCATCGCCTCGGCCAGGCTGAGGCCGTCGCGGCTGACCAGGGTGTCGATCGTGCGGTTGAGATCCTGGGAGTCCGAGCCACCGCTGTGGATCGGCACGCCGAGCATTTTCGCCTCCTGGCGCAGCTGGGAGATCGTGTTGATCTCGCCGTTGTGGCCGAGCACCGAGAAGGGCTGCACCCGCTTGAACGACGGCCAGGTGTTGGTCGAGTAGCGGTTGTGGCCGAAGCTGCCGATCGTCTCGAAGCGCTCGTCGCGCAGGTCGGGGTAGTACTCGCCGAGGATCTTCGGCGCGCCCATCACCTTGTAGACGCAGGTCGTCGCCGAGAAGGAGGGAACGTGGACGTCGAGCCGCTGCTCGAGCTCGATCAGCAGGTCGAAGAGGACGCGGTCGCGGCGCGAGGCGTCGGCGACGAGGCCGGCGAGCTGCCAGAAGTGCGGCTCCTCCTCGCGCGCGGTCGGGCCGAGGGCGGGCGAATCGACGACGCCGATCCGCTCGGCGAGGATGCGGAAGCCGCCCTGGCCGAGCAGCTCGCGGGCGTCGTGCTGGATCCGCTCCAGGTCCTGGGAGCGCTCGACGAAGATGTGGGCGACGGCGAAGGCATCATCG
Organism: uncultured Solirubrobacterales bacterium; assembly: GCA_963732225.1. Taxonomy (GTDB): domain Bacteria; phylum Actinomycetota; class Thermoleophilia; order Solirubrobacterales; family 70-9; genus VRUE01. The sequence continues at coordinate 915,322 of CAVSYR010000002.1, read as the reverse complement.
AGGGTGAGCGAGGGGTCGTGGCCACCGGAACGGACCTCCTCGGCCCAGATCTTGCGCGGTAGGTCGAGCAGCAGGCCGCAACCGTCGCCCTCGCCGTCGACGTTTCCGGCGCGGTGGAGCATCTTCTGCAGGGCCGGGATCGCCAGCTCGATCGGCGCATGACTGGGCGTCGCGTCCTTGCGGACGGAGGCGTAGATCGCACAGGCATCCTTGTCCTCAACGCTGGGCGGCGAGACAAGCGGCCTATAGGCACGCTCTGGCGAGTAGCGGAAGACGCCCTCGCCGTGAAGCTCACGGGACTGGGTATTGGACACGCTGACCTCCCGGTTTCCACGCCTTCTTCGAGCGGGCGCGCGACGGGTTGACGGGTTCGAGAATTATAGGGACGCCACCTAGCCCGTCGGGATAAATCAGCGTTTCCCTGCAAATAGCGCGAAACTGTTGGCATGGCCGACTGGGATGACGTGCGCCGCATCGCGCTCTTCCTGCCCGAGACCATGGAGCAGCCGATGCATGGGTTGCCCTCGTGGCGGGTGCGAAAGAAACTCTTCGTCTGGGAGCGCCCACTTCGCGCGAGCGAACGGGAGGCGCTCGGCAAGGCGGCGCCGAGCGGCCCGATTCTGGGAGCCCGGGTCGAGCACCTCGTCGCCAAGGAAGCGCTGCTCGCCGACGATCCCGAGGTCTACTTCACCACTCCCCATTTCGATGGCTACCCATCGGTCCTCGTGCGCCTGGAGCAGATCGCAGTCGACGAACTGGAGGAACTGGTGATCGAAGCCTGGCTTACGCGCGCGCCGAAGCGGCTGGCCAAGCAGTACCTCGACGCCAACCCGGGACTGGGCTAGGCCCAGCTGATCGGCTCGTAGCCGCCCTCGGGCTGGACCCCGATCAGCAGCGCGGTGACCGGGGCGTCGGAGCGGTTGAGGATCGTGCGCGTGGCCGGTGGCTCGATCGAGGCGAAGGTGCCGGCGGGCGCCGGGTGGTCCTCGCCCTCGATCCGCAGGACGGCCTCGCCCTCGAGGATCGCGTAGAGCTCGACCTGGCCGCTGCCGCTCTCGTCATGCTCGGGAATCTGCCCGCCGGGATCGATTTCGACCAAGTTGAAGCCAAAGGCCGAGGTGCCCAGCGCCTTACGCGCCAGGCGCCAGGTCGAGTCGCCCGAGCCCTCCATCGACTCGAACTCGTCGCGGTGCTTGATCGTGAAGCCGCCGGCCATAACCACCTCCAGAATAGGGCCTAGAGGTAATTGGCCCAGAGGAGGACGACCTCGGTCAGCAAGACGAGAATCCCGATCAGGTTGACGAACTCATTCACCCGCGGTCGCCGAAACCAGCTGAGCCACACCAGTCGGTGCAAAAGGCTTTCGCTCTTGCGCTCCTTGTCGTACTCCCGGAAATGCTCCATGGTCAGATCCGGAACGGATTTGCTGAGCAGGGTCTCGAGCACGACCAAGCGCTTGTTCTTCATTTCTCCGTAGTAATGCATTGGCCGAAAGATTCCGAGCCACCAGAATAGGAAGGGGAGCGGGGCAATCACTCGGACCGCAGGATCGACGCCACCCTGGCCAGACGCGGCGATCGCGAGGATGGCAGCGGAAGCAGCAACGAAAATCGAGCCAGCCTGCCAGATCGTCGTATAGGTATGACGGTAACCCTCCTGGCACTGTTCGTACTCGATCAAGTAGGCCCGAATCGCCGTCTCGTTGACCTTCGACCCCTCGCCTACGCCCTCTTCGTTCATAGGCCGAACACGGATGAGCCTCAGCGGCTCCAGTCAGCTTCCGAGGCGTTGTTGGCCAGCACCTTCGGCTTGCCGCCCTTGTAGGGAATGCTGACCACCTTGTGGCCCGGGCCGGGTTCGAAGCCACCGAGGCTGCCGAGGACGAACTTGCCGTTACGGGAGAGCGCGGTGCCAACGAAGCCAGTCTCACGTTCCTTGGTCAGGGCCCGTTCCGCCCCCGTCTTTGGGTTCACCGTTACCGCGTAGGTCGTGTCCTGGCCGCCGAACTCAGCGAGCAACTGCTTGCCGTTGGCCGACCAGGCGGTCGGGTCCAACCCGGCCGACAGCGGCCCAACCTTGGTGTGGGTCAGTCGCTTGACCCCCTTGCCGTTCGGGTTCATCAGGAAGAGGTCGTTCTTGGGACCGTACTTGCGGCTCTTTTCGCCGAGGTGCTTGACGAAGACGATCCGTTCGTTCGGCCCCCAGAGTGGGTCGAGGGAGCGATGGTCGTTGGTCAGCCGCTGTGGTTCTTCAGCAGCCACGCCAACGGCCCCCGGCGGAAGAATGTCGATTCTGTAGACGTCGCTGCGAGGCGGGAAGTTTTCGCTCGCCGCTTTGGCGTAGACGAGCTGCTCACTGCCTCCCGGAGCGAAGCTAACCCCGGAGAAATACCCCTGGTCGATCGTGTGCTGCTCGCCGCTGGCAAGATTGACCGTGACCAGCCGCTGCTTGCCGACCTCGGGGCCACGCAGCACCGCGATCGTGCTCGAGTCAGACGACCAGGCGAAGACAAACGGGTCCTGCCAGTTGCTCAAGAGCTTCTTCGGGGCGCCACCCGCCGCCGACGCGACCATCAGATCTGCGGGCTGATTGCCCTTGCCGAGACGGTAGAAGACGATCGTCTTTCCATCCGGAGAGACGCGCGGATTGGACCCCGAGCCGACCTTCCGCGCCGACGAACCGTTGTCGTTGGCGACGTAGACCGTCGGGCTGAAGGGGTTACGGGTGAAGACGAGCGTCGCCTGCGAGCTCGCCGGAACGGCGAGGCAGGCGCCCAGCACGGCGAGCAACAGCAGCGATTTGAATTTCTTGGCCATGGTCCGATCCTAGTCCGGACCCAGGCGGCTCAACGAGGAAGCTCGGTCAGGCGGCCAGAACAGCGCTGAATTTGAGCTCGACGAGGCGGTCGGGCGCAGCAAGCGCAGCTTGGGCGGCGGCGAGAAGAGCATCTCCGTCGAGCGAATAGCGATCAGCGACATCGGCAAGAAGATCTAGGTGTGAAGCAGGATTCAGCAACTCCACGTTTGCAGGCCTTCCGTGAGCGAACGCTACCTGGCAAAAGGTGTCATCAACCGAATCCTGGCCTTCAAATCGATCGAACTTGATCAAGTCGATCGAAAGAGCATCTGCTCTGCTGTCGTAGTCCGCCTGCATCAATTTCTCCTGTTGTGAATTGTGACGATGAAGTCCGGCTCGTCAACCGCAACAACGATGCGGACACGGACACCCTGAGCAATGCCGGTGTATCGAGGTCTTCCCCATTTATCCAGGTCGACGAATACCGGCCTCTCAATGATCCCTTCTACATCAGGCAGCGTCAGCGGTGTGCCACGGAGGAAGTTCTTTGCATGACGCGACAGTTCCACCTCCATCCAAGTGGAGGGCCATGCCGTCTCTTCCCCCTCGGCTACAGCTCAGGAACGTCAGCCCCATGGGGGCTGAAGGGGAGGCGGCGGACCTCGGCCCAGTCGGTGCTGCGCTGCTCGAGGGCCTCGGCCACGGTGCCGGCCTCCTGCCAGGTGGTCCAGACGAGGACGGTGGGGCCGGCGCCGGAGATCGTCGCGCCGAGGGCGCCGAGCTCGGCGGCGCCGTCGACCAGGTCCATCGAGCGCGGGTAGAGCTCACGGCGATAGGGCTGGTGGAGGCGATCGAGCAGGCCGGCTGCGACCAGATCAAGGTCGGCCGTCTGCAGGCCGAGGACGAGGCGCGAGGCGGCAGAGACGTTGGCGACCGCGTCGGCAAGCGGGACCTCGGCGGGGATTGCCTCGCGAGCGCGCTCGGTCGAGACCTCCTCGGTGGGGATCACGGCAATTCCCTCGAGCCCGCTCGGCGGGTCGAAGCGAACCGCGCTCGGTAACCCTCCCTGCCCCGCGCCGCAGATCACGAAGCCGCCGTAGATCGCCGCGGCGACGTTGTCGGGGTGTCCCTCAAGCTCCGTCGCCTTGACCAGCATCTCCTGCTTGGTCAACGCCAACTCGAAGAGGTGATCGGCGGCGAAGAGGCCGGCGACGATCGCCGCCGCGCTCGAGCCCAGCCCCCGCGCCAGCGGGATCTCGCTCTTCAGTCGGAAGGAGATGCCGTCGGCGGGATGCAGGGTCTCGAAGGCGCGCACGATCAGGTTGTCGCGGCCGCTGGAGACGTCGAGGCCGCCGGGATCGAGCGAGAACCCTCCCGTCTCCTCTACCTCGAGCTCGAGGTAGAGCGAGACCGCGGCGGCAAGCACGTCGTAGCCCGGGCCGAGGTTGGCCGAGGAGGCGGGGACACGGACGAGCCGGCGGCGGACGGTCAATCGAATACCGCGCGCTCGACCGCGCTGAGGTCGTTCTCGCAGTTGATCACGGCAGGCGCTTTGGAGAGAGCGGTGTCGGGGTCCTTGAGGCCGTGGCCGGTAAGGACGCAGACGACCGTCTCCGGCGGCGGCGCGCCCTCGACCGTGGGCAGGCCGTGGGCGAGCAGGCCGGCGACCGAGGCCGCTGAGGCGGGCTCGCAGAAGACCCCCTCTCCGGCCGCAAGCCAGCGGTAGGCATCGAGGATCTGCTGATCGGAGACAGCAGCGATGCGGCCCCGCGATCCGGTGAAGGCGTCCATCGCCTCCTCCCAGCGGGCCGGGTTGCCGATCCGGATCGCCGAGGCGACGGTCTCGGGGTTGGCGACGGGCGCGCCGCGGACCAGGGGCGCGGCGCCCTCGGCCTGAAAGCCGTAGAGAATCGGGGCGGTGCCGGCCTCCTGGAAGCCGCGCCAGTAGGCGGTGACGTTGCCGGCGTTGCCGACCGGAATCGCCAGGGCGCCCGGGGCACCACCGAGCTCCTCGATCACCTCGAAAGCGGCGGTCTTCTGGCCTTCGATCCGGTGCGGGTTGACCGAGTTGACCAGCTCGATCGGGTGCTTGTCGGCGAGCTCGCGGACGATCCGCAGGGCGTCGTCGAAGTTGCCCTGCAGGGCGACGACGCGAGCGCCGTGCATCAGCGCCTGGGCGAGCTTGCCGATCGCGATCTTGCCCTCGGGCACGATCACCGCGCCGCGCATTCCCGCCCGCGCCGCGTAGGCGGCGGCGCTGGCAGCGGTGTTGCCGGTCGAGGCGCAGATCACGGCCTCGGCGCCGCGGCCCTTCGCCCGCGAGACCGCGACGGTCATGCCCCGGTCCTTGAAGCTGCCGGTCGGGTTGGCCCCCTCGAACTTGAGATAGGCCTTGGCGCCGATCCGCTCGGAGAGCCGCGGTGCCTCGACCAGCGGCGTCGAGCCCTCGTTCAGGGTCACCACCGGATCACCGGGCTCCAGCGAGAGGCGCTCCCGGTAGCGCTCGATCAGGGGCGCGGGGCTCAAACGAACTCCTCTTCGATCACCCGGATCGAACGCGCTGGCGAGCGCAGCACGTCAAGATCCTCGATCGCTTCCAGCGCTGCCGAGAAGCGCGACTCTAAGCACTCGTGGATGACCATCACCAGGCGCGTGTCCTCACCGCTGCCGCGCTGGACGACGCTCTTCACCGAGACGTCTTTGTCGCCGAGCACCTGGGCGACGCTGGCCAGCACGCCGGGGCGGTCGGCGACGGCGAGGTGGAGGTAAAAGGAGGAGGTGACGTCGGAGACGATCGGCAGGCGCTCGCGCGTCTCGTGCACCGGGGCCTCGCCGCTGAGGATCGAGACGACGTCGCCGAGCACGGCCGAGGCGGTTTGGATGCCGCCGGCGCCCGGCCCCGACATCGTCACCTCGGTGATCTCCGGCGCCTCGACCATGACGGCGTTGAACGGACCGCCGACCGGGGCGAGCGGATGGCCGCCGTAGAGGAAGCAGGGAAAGACCCGCACGCTGATCCCCTCCTCGCGGCGCTCGGCGACGCCAAGCAGCTTCAGCGAGAGGCCGAGCTCCTTGGCGTAGGCGAGGTCATCGAGCTCGACCTGCTCGATCCCCTCGTATAAGACCTGATCCAGCGTCACCGGCGTATGGAAGGCGAGCCGGGCGAGGATCGCCATCTTCGCCGCCGCGTCGGCGCCGCTGACGTCGGCGGTCGGGTCTGCCTCGGCGTAACCGAGCTCCTGGGCGCGGGCAAGGACGTCCTCATAGGACGCGCCACTCGCGGCCATCTCGGTGAGGATGAAGTTGGTGGTGCCGTTGACGATGCCGAAGACCTTGGCGATCTCGGTAACGCCGAAGCTCTCCTGAATCACCCGCACGATCGGGATCACGCCAGCAACCGCCGCCTCAAAGCGCAGCTGCACGCCGGCCTCACGGGCGACGCCGAAGAGCTCCTCGCCGTGCTGGGCGAGCAGCTGCTTGTTGGCGGTGACGACGGGGCGTTTCGCCCGCAGGGCATCGAGGACGTAGGAGCGCGCTGGGTCGGTGCCGCCGATCAGCTCGACGATCAGGTCGGAGCCGGCCAGAATCTCGCCGAAGTCGCCGCTCTCGCGGGTCAGCACTCCGCTGATCTCCGGCCGGCGCCCGGTCGCTGCCTCGACCGCCTCGGCCCGCGCCTCGACCAGCTCGGCGAAGGCACCACCGACCGTGCCGCGTCCCAGCAGCCCGATGCGAATCGGCTCAGACATCGCGCGAGGTCAGGTCCTCATAGGTCTCACGGCGCACGACCACGCGGGCGTCGCCGTCGCGACAGAAGATCACCGGCGGCCGCGGCACGCCGTTGTAATTGCTCGCCATCGCGTAGCCGTAGGCGCCGGTGGCGGGCGTGACCAGCACGTCGCCCACCGCCGGAGAGGCGAGCAGCGCGTCGCGGACGATGATGTCGCCGGACTCGCAGTGCATGCCGGCGATCGTCGCCGTGCTCTCTGCGGGCTCAGCGGCGCGATCAGCGATCAGGGCTTCATAGCGCGAGCCGTAGAGCATCGGCCGCATGTTGTCCGACATGCCGCCGTCGACGGCGACGTAGGTGCGGATGCCGGGAATCTCCTTGACGGTGCCGACCCGGTAGGCGGTGATACCGGCATTGCCGACCAGCGAGCGGCCGGGCTCGATCAGGATTCGTACGCCCTCGCCGAAGACCTCGGCGACGCCGCGCACCTTGACCTCGACGTAGGCGTCGATCGAGGGCGGCTCGTCCTCGGCGGTGTAGGCGATGCCGAGGCCACCGCCCACGTTGACGATTTTGCACCAGTCACCGGCCAGCTCGCCGATCGCCCGGATCGCCAGTTTGTAGGGCTCGAGCTCAAAGATCTGCGAGCCGATGTGGGCGTGCAGGCCGGTCAGCTCGAGCACGTCGGAGGCGAGCACTCGCTCGATCGCCCTCGCCGCCAGGCCGTCCTCGAGCCCGAAGCCGAACTTGGAGTCGAGCTGTCCCGTCTGCACGTAGTCGTGGGTCGAGGGCTTGATCCCAGGTGTGACCCGCACGAGGACGTCCTGTCGCTCGTCGAGCAGTCGCTCGCAGCGGTCGATCTCATCGAAGGAATCGAGGATCAGGTGCCCAACGCCGGAGCGGGCGGCGAAGAGGATCTCCTCATCGCTCTTGTTGTTTCCGTGCATGTGAATGCGGGCGGGGTCGAAGCCGGCGCGCAGCGCCATGTGCAACTCGCCACCGGAGGCGACGTCAACCGCGAGCCCCTCCTCGGAAAAGAGCCGATAGGCGGCCGTACAGGGCAACGACTTGCTGGCAAAGAGCACTTCGGCCTCGGCCCCGCGCTGCTCGAAGGCCGCCCGGTAGGCGCGAGCGCGAGCGCGCATGTCGTCTTCGGCGTAGATGTAGGCGGGCGTGCCGAACTCGGCCGCCAACTCGACCACGTCACAACCGGCAATCTCGAGATGACCGCGCTCGTTGACGCGGCTCTTGCCCGGGTACACCGGCGACCCCTCGATCGGGTCAGCCACCGCCCCGGCCTGTCCAGGCTCCGCCATAGGCGGGCATTGTGACGGTTGAAAGGGAAGCGGCGGCTAGTGGCCGATTATTTGTTGCCGCCGAGCAGGCCGCCAACCGTTTTGACGACTTCATCGACCGTATGCCCGACGGTCGATTCGGGACCGGCGACGCCTTCGACGACTTTTTCAGTTGTTTCGGTGACGCCGGTGCTGCCGATCACGCCGCCGGTGGCTTCATCGACTCCGGAGACCGTTTTATTGACGGTGCCAGTGATCGCACCCGAAGTAGATTGGCTGCCGCCCGCCGCGCCACTCGATCCGGTCCCGGGCGCTGGGTTGGAGCCGCCACCACCACCGCCGCCTCCTCCTCCCGAAGCGGGACTGGAGCTGGCCGAAGCGGTGGGCGAAGAGCTACTCGGGGCGCTGGGATTGCCCCCCTGGGTGGCAGGACTGGGCGCGGGAGCTTCCGCGGTGGGCGCGCCTGTCGTGGCCGTCGGCGAGGCGTCAACCGCGGCCCGACTGCCCTGCCTTGCCTGGGATCCGCCATTGCCATTGCGGGCAGAGCCTTTGGTCACGACGGGTCCCGTCGCGGCGGCGGCTTGCGCCTGCGATGGCGCTGAGTTCGAGCCGGGAGTACTGGGCCCGGTCGCGGCGCTGTCATCGCCACCGATGCTGATGCCGGCCAGCGGCCAGTCCTTCAGGGCCTGAAACGAGACGAGCAGGACGAAGGCGACCACCGCCGCAGCGACAAGAGCGGTGCTGGACACCGCTCCCGCGAGATAGGTGTGAGCTTGGCGGATCATCTGGGGTGGCCTCCCACGTGAGGCTCGTACCCAGACTGGCAGGGTCAAACCCGGCCGGCATACCAAATAATTGAATTTCCTAGGGAATTCTGAGTAAAGGAAGTAGCGCGCGTCCGTCGCTAGAGATAGGCCATCGGATCGGTGACTTCGCCGTCGATCCGGACCTCGAAGTGGAGGTGCGGGCCGAAGCAGTAACCGGTGCAGTCGCTGTAGCCGATGATCTGGCCCTGGGAGACCTGCTGCCCGGCTGAGACAGCGAAGGTCTCCTGGTGGGCGTAACAGGTGGAGAGCCCGCCGCCGTGGTCGATGCAGGTGTAGTTGCCGTAGCCACCGCTGCTCGACTCGGGCTCGGTGAAGATCACGGTGCCGGCGGCCGCCGCCCGGATCGGCGTGCCGCTGGGCACGGCGATGTCGATGCCGGGGTGGTACTCGTAGCTGCCGTTGATCGTGCGCGAGCCGAAGCCCGAGACGACCGGGCCGTCGACCGGCCAGATCAGCCCACTGCTGCCACCGCGGATTGGACCTGCCGGCAACGGCACCGATCCATAACCGGCGAGCTGCGCCGCGATCTTCGCCTGGATCTTTGCCACCGAGCCGTCCAGCTCCTCTTCGTGCGAGCGGATCTTCTTCAGCGCCGCGACGCGATCGCCGCGAGCCGCGAGCAAGGATGACTGCCGCTGTTGGACCGCGCTGCGCGCGCTCGCCAGGGCCTGCTCTTCGGCGGCGATCGAGTCGCGCGCCGTTTCGATCTGGTCCTTGGCGCCGCGCAGGCGGTCGACCGTGCGCCTGACCTGGTTGCGCAGTTCGCGCACGCGGCCGACGATCGCTTCGTCGTTGCCGCGGATGCGGTTGAGGTATTCGGTGCGATCGATCAGATCGTCGTAGCCGTTGGCACCGACGATGACGCTGAGCACGTCCGGCGTTCCGGTCTCGTACATGGCGACGAGACGATCCCGCAGCGCGCTCAGGGCTCGCTTCAGATGCGAGCGCATCTTGACCAGGCGGGTCTTCGCCACGCTCAACTGCGCCATCGCCCGATCGAGTTCCGCCTGCTTGGCGTCGAGGCGGACTTCGACGGCCGCCTCCTGCTTGCGCAGGCCGGCCACCTCGGTCGTCAGCCTGTCGATGCGATCGCCGAGGCCGGAGATCGTCGTCGTCAAGACGCCGGAGCGTTCGCGCACCTTGGAAAGCTTCGCTTCCTTGGCGTCGAGCTTCGATTCGAGATCTTCGGCAGGCGCGGCGCCAGCGGCGAGCAGCGCAAACAGCGCCGCCGCGGCGACGAGAAACGCCACCAGGGCAAGGCGATTTCTGACCATCGCCGCCGAGGCTAGCCAAGTCGAGATGTGCCGACTTGCAGGGAAATCCCCTGCAACCGGGCTTGCGATCAGCCTTGAGGAGAGGCGTTCTCGACGTGGAGGAGATCGGCCGAGGCCTCTTCCTCCATCTGCAGCGTGGTGTGGTCGATCCCGAAGCGCTCGTGCAAAAGCAACTCAAGCCGCCGCCGCACCAGCCCCGGATCGCAATCCGAGCTGACCACGACGTGAGCAGCGAGGGCGCCAAAACCCGAAGTAACCGTCCAGATGTGCAGGTCGTGGACCGAGCGCACCCCCTCCTCCGAGCAAATCGCCGCCCCGGCGGCATCGACGTCAACCCCGGCCGGCGCCGCCTCCATCAACACATCGAACGGCTCCTTGATCAGGCGCCAAGACGAGATCAGGATCAACAGTGAGATCACGAGGCTGACGATCGGGTCGACGACCGAGGAGCCACCAGCGAGAACGACAGCGCCGGCAATGACCACCCCGATCGAGCCAAGCGCGTCAGCGGCGGAATGCCGCAGCACCCCCTCGAGGTTGACGTCGGCACGCTCACCTCGCGCCAGCACGAGGGTCGCGGCCACGTTCCCGGCGAGCCCAAGCAGACCAAGGCCAAGCACCCCACCCGCATCGATCGACGGCGGATCCCCAAGCCGACCGATCGCCGCATAAGCAATCACAATCGCCACGACAACCAGCAGCAACCCATTGACCAGCGCCGCCAGGATCTCCGAGCGCTGATAGCCAAAAGTCATCCGCCCGCCGGCCGGCCGCGTCGCGAGAGACGCGGCGAACAGCGCCAACCCAATCGCGCCCACATCGGAGAGCACATGCCCCGCGTCAGCCAGCACGGCGAGTGAGCCTGTGAGCACACCACCGACGGCCTCAGCAACCAGCATCCCTGCATTGATCCCCAGCGCAATCCACATCCGCCGCCGGCTATCGCCCCGGCGTGCATCCAGCGCATGCGAGTGATCGTGCGAATGCACGCCCCGAGCTTAGGACCTGCGTGAGCCGTCGGGGGTTCCTTCCCAGGAACTCCCGCGAAGCGGCCTGGGAAGGAACCCCCGACGGCTCTCCATGCCTTAAGCCGGAACGGGCTCCTCTGCCGGTTTCTCAGCCATGGCCTGCTCAGCAACTTCAGCCGCGTACCCAAGCCGCTCTGCGTATTCGCGAGCCTGCATGCGGGAAATAACCATCCGCTGAATCTCCGCCGTCCCCTCGAACAGCTGGTAGATCTTGGCGTCGCGGAACCACTTCTCCAGCGGGCACTCGCTGCTCCACGAATAAGGACCGACCAGGTCCATCAGCGTCGTCGTCGCCCACATCGTCACGTCGCCCGCCTTGAGCTTCGACATCGAGCCCTGGCCGCCGCGCATCGGGATGCCGTTGCGGCCCATCCAGGCGGCACGCTGAACCAGCAGCCTTGCGGCTTCGATCTCGGTCGCGACGTCGGCGAGGGTCTGCTGGATGCGCTGCTCGCCGAGCACCGGTTTGCCGCCTTCGGACTGGCCATCGAGGTACTCGAGGGTCCACTCGTAGGCAGCCTGGGCGATACCGAGAGCCGAAGCGCCGACCAGCGGCCGGGTCATCTCAAAGGTCGCCAGTGCGTCGGCACCGCGCGACTTCTTGCCTTCACGGCCGCGCTGCAGCTTGCGCTCCAGCTTCTCCTCGCCGCCAAGCAGGTTCTCGATCGGGATCCGACAGTCCTCGAGCACGATCTCCGCCGTGTGCGAGGCGCGGATGCCGAGCTTCGACTCCTTCTTGCCCTGGCTCAGCCCGGGCGTGTCCTTGCCGATCACGAAGGAGGCTTGGCCGCGCGTGCCGAGGACTGGGTTGACGGTGGCGACGACGACGTGGACGTCGGCGATGCCGCCGTTGGTGATGAAGACCTTGGTGCCGTTGAGCACCCACTCGTCACCGTCGCGCTTGACGGTCGTCTTCAAGCTTTTGACGTCGGAGCCGGCCTGCGGCTCGGTCACGGCGTAGGCGCCGAGCTTGATTTCGTCGCCGCTGCCGAAGCACTCGGGCACCCAGCGGGCGATCTGCTCGGGCGTACCGGAGGAGGCGATTCCCGCCGCGGCGAGGCCGGAGCCGTTGATCGCAAGGGCGGTGCCGGCGCAGCCCCAGTGAAACTCCTCGGCCGAGATCACCTGCATCTGGCCCTGCTCATCGGCGGCGCTGCGCTGAATGCTCTCAAGGCCGCCGAAGCCCTGCTTGCGCGCCTCCTTGATCACCTCCCAGGGGGTGCTCTCCTCTTCGTCGTGCTTGCGGGCGGCGGGCCTGATCACCTCGCGGGCGAAGGTCCGGCAGCGCTCCTTGTGCTCCAGCTGCTCGTCGTTGAGTGCGAAATCCATGGGTCCCTTCTTGGTCGGCGGCGTTGATTGACTGGTCAGTCAACCAGTCCTCGAAAGGTTAGCTGACCAGCCAGCCACCGCTCCGCCTGTACCGTTCCGCCCTTGGCCGGGAAACGCCCCATCAACGCCGAGGTGCCGACGGCGAAATCGGAGCAGCCGCCGAAGGCAGAGCCAACTCCTCAGTCGCCGCCGGCCAAACCGACAGAGCCCGTCCCTCCGACGCTGAAGGCAGAGCCGAAGCCGGCAGCGGCCGCGCCTCCTCCGGTGGAGAAGAAGCGGAAGCGCAAACCGGTTCCGGGCGCCCTTAAGGCAATCGGCGGCCTAGTTCTGATCGCCGTCGTCTTCCTGATCGCCGCGGTACTCGGTGGCGGCGGTTCCAACAAGCAGGACGAAAAACCAGCGCCGGCGCCAGCGCAGACCGAACCGGCGCCCGAAGAAAAGCAGACCCCGACTGCCGAAGCGGCCGAAGAACTGGGCTACCCGTCGTTTGCCACCAACAACACGACCAGGGTCGGCGGCTCCGACGCGGCGACCACTGCAGCCGGCGTGGCCCTTGCCGTCTTCCCCTCGGCCAAGGTCGCCCAACGACCCGTGGCGGTCACGCTGGTCGACGAAGACGACTGGCAGGGAGCGGTTGCGGCGGCGGTGCTGATGTCGGCCCCGGTGCGGGCGCCGCTGCTCGTCTCCTCGAGTGGCGACCTTCCGGACCCCACCTCCCAGGCCCTCGACACCCTCGATCCACAGGGGAACACCGCTACCGACAAAACGCAGGCCTTTGTCATCGGCAACGCTGCCGCCCCGGACGGGCTGCGGACGACCAGGGTAAAAGCGGCGAACCCGGCCGCCCTGGCCGTTGCGATCGAGGCGCTGCGGAACAAACTGCTCGGGGGCGCGCCCAAGCACATCGTCCTCGCTCCGGAAAGCGAGCCCGAATTCGCGGCGCCAGCCGCGGCCTGGGCAGCTCGCTCGGGCGACGCGGTTCTCTACAGCGGCGCCGACAAGCTCCCCAAGGAGACTGCGGGCGCCCTGGGCGAAGATCCAAAGACACCGGTCTACGTGCTCGGGCCCTCCTCGGCGATCTCCTCCGACGTGGTGCGGGAAGTCGCCAAGATCGGCAACCCGGTGCAGCGGGTCTCCGGGGAGAAGCCGGTTGAAAACGCGATCGCCCTGGCCCGCTACGCGAGCGGTGGCTTCGGCTGGAACGTCAACGATCCCGGACACGGCCTGGTCGTCGCCCGCAGCGACGAAGCGATTGCGGCGGCGATCGCGGCCCCGCTCTCCGCCTCGGGCACCTGGGGACCGCTGCTGCTCACCGATGACGCCGATACGCTGCCGAAAACGCTGCGCGAATACCTGCTCGACATCAAGCCCGGCTACACCACCGATCCCACCCGCGCCTTCTACAACCACGTCTGGGTGATCGGGGACCAGGAGGCCATCGACGTGAACCAGCAAGCCGAAATCGATCAGCTCGCCGAACTGGCCAAGATCGGAGGGGAAGAATGAGCGAGGCCGAGAGCCCCGACCTGCTCAGCGGCGGCCACCGGGTCACCGCTGAGGACATTCGCGCCCTGGCGGGCGCCTCCACCCCGCACTTCGCCCTGCAGGTCCGCAACCGGATCCGCCGCCTGATCGAGCCGCTCGCCGCCGAGGACCCGGCACGACGCGAAGGCGAGCGCAAGATCGCCGAGCTCGAGAAGCTGGCCGAGCACAGCGGCGATCCCCGCGGGACGATGGGAATCTCCTCACATTGAAGAACTTTGCTCCGGGGGTCTGGCGGCTGAAGGAGTTCCCCGGGCCGGCGATCAACGTCTACCTCGCCGAGGACGTCTTGATCGACGCCGGACGGCGCTGGGACCGGCGGCGGATCTTCGCCGAGATCGAGGGACGAGAGCTCTCGATGCTGGCGCTGACCCACGTGCACCCCGACCACCAGGGGGTCGCCAAGGACGTCTGCGAAGCGCGGGGCATCCCGCTCGCCTGCCACGCCGGTGACGTCGACGCGATGGAGGGAAGGCGCCCCGTCGCCGCCTCCTCGCACCCGATCGCGCAGACTGCTTCCTGGCTCTGGAAGGGTCCGCCCCACGGCGTCGATAGGGTGCTGGCGGAGGGCGGCGAGGTCGCCGGCTTCCGCGTCGTCCATGCCCCAGGGCACTCTGCCGGCGAGGTGATCTTCTTCCGCGACTCCGACCGGGTGGCGATCTGCGGCGACGTAATCCGCAGCATGAGCTACGCCACCGGCCGCCCGATACTCGCCGAGCCGCCCGACTTCTACAACGTCGACTCGGCCGAGAACCGCCGCTCGATTCGCAAGCTGGCCGCGCTCGAGCCCAGCCTGATCCTGCCCGGCCACGGCTCCGCGGTGACCGATATGGCGGCCTTCGAGCGCTTCGCTACTGCGCTACCTGCATAGCTCGGAGCGGTTAATCCCTGTAAGCGCCGGGTATTGCCCCGGCGACTCCGCGAAACCAAAGGGGATCCCATGGACGCCAAGAGGAGCAGGAGACCGTCGGCAGCAATGGTTGTCGCCGTGATTGCCTTGATCGTCGCGCTGGCCGGCACGGCCTACGCAGCGCAATCGATCAACGGCGGGTCGATCAAAAAGCAGACGATCGGCGGCGGCAAGCTCAAGCACAAGACGCTGACCGGCTACCAGATCAACACCAACAAGCTCGGCATCGTTCCATCGGCCAAGCGGGCGGCCCATACCTACTGGGCAGTGGTCAACAACCCGGGCGGCGCCGGCAACGCGACCCTGGCCCGGGCCAGCGATCAAGGCATCACCGCGACCGAGGGCGGCGGCGCCGTCGCCGTGGTCTTCCCGGTCAACGTCAGCGGCTGCGCCAACGTCGCCGGGCGTAACAACGCCAGCACCACGGTGCCGGGCGCCGGCTACGCGCAGACCAACATCGCACCGGCCAACCCGAACGCGATCGAAGTTCGCACCCGCGACGAAAAAGGCGCCGACGCGGACGCGGACTTCAACCTGATCGTCGTCTGCCCGTAACCAGCTGCGAGCCTCGGCTCGGCCCCCTGCCACCAGCGGGGCCGGGCCGACGGCGCGCAAGCGGCTAGGCTGGTCGCGTGAACGACGAGATCGAGCACGGCTTCAAAGAGGGCGACAAGGTCTGGGTCGAGGACGGCAATGGCAAGCACCACCCCGGCATCTTCGTCGCCGACAACGAGAGCTCTGGCTGGTTCGGCGGCGGCCCCAGCGCCTACGTGGTGCACCCCGAGGCCAAGCAGGCCGAGGTCGTCTCGACCTTTCGCATCACCCCGCGCGACGAGTAGCTCAGTCCGCCACTCGGGCGGCGGCCATGTCGACGCGCTCGCCGCGGAACGGCACGCCCTCGGCGATCAGATGGCGGCGCTGGGGCGCTCCCTTGGCCAGCGAGCCGTCGGCGCGGACGACGCGCCACCAGGGCAGGTCGGGGTCGTCGACCTCGAAGAGCACGGCGCCGGCAAAGCGCGGCGCACCTGGCGAGACGTCGCCATAGGTGCGGACGAAGCCGGGCGGGATCGCGCGCACGCGGGCGAGCACTTCGAGTAGGCGGGATTCGGGCGAGCCGGTCAGGGGGCCGTGGGACCGAAGGCAGCGATGATGCGGTTCTGGTACTCGCTCAGCTCTTCGGGGGAGATGAAGTAGGTGGGCGGCGTCAGGAAGAGGCCGTCGGCGCGTTCGGCGGTCGCCTCAACCCGGGCGCGGACCTTGTCGAGCGGGCCGGCAGCGCAGTAGGTCTCGACCATCTCGTCGCTGATCGCGGCGGGGACGGCGGCAAGGTCGCCGCGGCGGAACGCCTCGCCAGCGGCGACGGCGTTGTCGGCAAAGCCATGCAACTCCCAGAGCGGCATGTAGGTCTTGACCGTGGCGTAGAAGGAGATCGTGCGGCGGGCCATCTCGATCGCCCGCGCCTCGTCGTCGTCGATCGCGCAGCAGACGGTCGGCAGGTAGTCGAAGCTGGAGCGCTCACGGCCGGAGCGCTTCAGACCCTCCTCGAAGGAGCTGACGACGACCTCGTCGATCCAGCGCAGGCTCTGGATCGGGTGGCCGATCAAGCCGTCGGCGACGTCGCCAGCCATCCGGCACATACCCCCCTGCACCCCGGCGGTGTAAATCGGCACCGACTCGCGCGGTGCCGGGTGGGGACGGACCCAGCCCTTGATGTCGATGTCGTAGTAGGAGCCCTCGTAGCGGATCGGTTCGCCCTTGCCCGCCTGCTGCATGATCAGCCGCGTCGCCTCGATCGCCTCGCGCAGGTGGGGGGCGGGTTTGCCGTACTCGGCGTTGTGCCAGGTTTCGTTGAGGCGCTTGACGCCCGAGCCGAGGCCGAGGCGAAAGCGCCCGCCCGACATCTCGTCGATGTCGAGAGCGCTGATCGCGAGGATGAAGGGGCTGCGGGTGAAGGCCCAGGCGATCCCAGTGGCGACGTCGATGCGCTCGGTCTTGCCGGCCAGGTAGGCGGCCTGGGTAACCGAGGAGCGGAAGAGCTCGGGCGCCCAGACGCACTCGACGCCGGCCGCCTCCGCGCGCTGGGTCTCAGCCTCGAGGTCGGCGACCGTGGTGCCGATCGCAGCAACGGAGATCCGCTCGAGGGCGCTCAAGCGAGGACCGCGTCGGCGACGCGTTCGCGGTGCCACTTCGAGTCGCCGAACATCGAGGAGTTGGCCTTGCCGCGCTTGAGGAAGAAGTGCAGGTCGTGCTCCCAGGTGAAGCCGATCCCCCCGTGCACCTGGATCGAGGCGTCCGGGACGCGCCAACCGGCGTCGGAGGCGTAGGCCTTGGCCATCGAGGCCGCGGTCGGCAGCGACTCGGGCTCGGCGTCGGCGGCCCAGGCCGCTCCGTAGACCGCCGAGCGGGCGTTCTCGGTCTCGAGCAGCATCTGCGCGCAGCGGTGCGAGACCGCCTGGTAGGCGCCGATCGGGCGGCCGAACTGCTGGCGGTCCTTGGCATAGGTAACGGCCATCTCCATCGTCCGCTGGGCCAGCCCGGTCGACTCGGCGGCAAGCGCAACGCAGAGCCTGAAGAAGACCGCGTAGTAGTCGGCCTCCGCGGCCGGCAGTGAGTCCTCCGCCGCAACCTTGACGCCGTCGAAGCGGACCGCGTAGAGGCGGCGCGTGGTGTCGATCGAGGTCGACGGGGTGATCCTCACGCCGTCGGCACCGCGCTCGACCAGGTGGCGACGCCCGTCGGAAGTGGCGACGAGGAAGAAGTCGGCGGCCGCGGCGTCCATGACCAGGACCTTCTCGCCGTCGAGGACGATGCCGTCGCCGTCGGCGCGCGGCTCCATCGTGAAGCTGCCGATCGTCGCCGGGCCACCGGTGTCCCAGAGGGCGGGCGTACCGCGCAGCTTGCCCTCGGCCAGCGGCCGCAGGAAGCGCTCGCGCTGGTCGTCGGAGCCGCAGAGCGTGAGGGCGAGGCCGGCGATCGTGTTGGAGAAAAGCGGCGAGGGGGCAAGCGCGTAGCCCATCTCCTCGAAGAGGACGGCGAGCTCGACGATGCCGAGGCCCTGTCCACCCCACTGCTCGGGCAGCGCCAGGCCGGTCCAGCCAAGCTCGGCCATCTCGTCCCAGTCGGCCTGCTCGAAACCGTTCTCGCTCTCGGCCAGCGCCCGGATGCGATCGGACTTGTAGCGGGCGGCGAGGAAGTCGTGGGCGGTCGCCTTGATCGCCTGCTGCTCGTCGGTGAGGTCGAAGTACATGGTCGGCGACAGCCCTTGAGGCCTAACGCATCCTCGGCAGGCCGAGCACGCGCTCGGCGATGATGTTCTTGAGGATGTCGGTGGTGCCGCCCTCGATCGAGTTGGCCCGCGAGCGCAGGAAGCTGTACTGCCAGGCACCGCCGGCGATGACGTGCTCGTCGCCACGCGCCAGCGGTGCGTAGGCGCCCTCGATGTCGAGCGCCAGCTCGGCGATGCGCTGGTTGATGTCGGCCCACTGCCACTTGCCCAGCGAGCCCTCTGGTCCCGGGATGCCCGACTGCATCGTCTTGGTCAGACCGCGATAGGCGTTGAGTCGCATCGTCTCGGCCTCGATGTGCAGTTGGGCGAGGCGCTGGCGGAAGACCGGATCCTCGGCGGCGCTGCCACCGTTGACTCGCGTCTCGGCCGCCAGGGCACCGAGGCGTTTGAGGTTGTTGGCGATCTGAGCGATCGCGCCGAAGGCGAGCCCGGCGCGCTCGTTCATCAGCGTCGTGATCGCCACCGACCAACCGTTGCCGACCTCACCGACCACGTTGGCCTCGGGAATCCGCGCTTCCTCCATGAAGACCTCGTTGAACTCGCCCTCGCCGGTGATCTGAACCAGGGGCTTGGCTTCGACGCCGGGCTGGTCCATGTCCATCAGGAAGTAGGTCAGCCCCTTGTGCTTTGGCGCGTCGGGGTCAGTGCGGGCGACGAGCATGCACCACTTGGCGTACTGGGCGAAGGTGGTCCACACCTTCTGCCCGGTGACGACCCATTCGTCGCCGTCCTTGACCGCCCGTGTTTTCAGCGAGGCCAGATCGGAGCCCGACTCGGGCTCGGAGAAGCCCTGGCACCAGATCTCCTCGCCGGTGAGGATCGGCTCCAGGTAGCGCTGCTTCTGCGCGTCGGTGCCGTGCGCGATGACCACCGGGCCGCCCATCGCCAGGCCGAGCACGTTAGCCGGGCTCGGCGCCTCCAGCCGCGCCGCCTCGCCGACGAAGATCGCCTGCTCGATCATCGTCGCGCCGCGACCGCCGTACTCCTTGGGCCAGGAGATCCCGGCCCAGCCGGCGGCATGCATCTTCAGCTGCCACTCGCGACGGAACTCCATGACCTCCTCGAGCCCCGCTTCCGGCTCGGGTCCCGGGTGGTTCGCTTCGATCCAGTCGCGAACCTCGTCACGGAACTGCTGCTCGGAGGGCGAGAGAGTCAGGTCCATCGGCCGCGGAGCATAGCGGCCGCTTGGCCGCGCAGCCAGTACTGGAGTGGACCCCTAGCGGCTGCCGCAGACTTCGGCGCCGTATTCGCCGGCCAGCCGACCGGAGATGCCGAAGACCGCGTCGCTGCTCGCAACCACCGCTTCGGGATTGTCTTCAGCGGTTTCGAGACCTTCTTCGAGGGCGCTGATGATCGCGTCGACCCGTTCTTCATCGCTTTCCGGCGCCTCCAGCGCCTTCAGCTCTTTGAGTTCGGTCTCGACGCTGGGCACGATCGCCGTGCCGACCAGCTTTTCGGACTGGGCTTTGTTCGGCCGTTGGACGTCTTTGTGCTGTTTGAGAAAAACGAGGATCGCTCGCTGCATCCGTTCGGTCCCTTTTTGGCAAACCGCGTCGACTTTCTTGATGAAGGCCGCTTTCGAGACCGAGACCGTGGTGGTGCTGGAATCGTCACCGCCACCGCATCCGGCCACGACGAGGGCGACGGCAATCGCCGCCGCAACGAAAACTCCCCGCCCCGTACCCATAGGGGAAATCTACATTTCCATTTCGTCTGAGGCAGTCCGACTCAGACGCGTTGGATCAACGTCCCTGTTCCCAGCCCACCGCCGCAGCACATCGTCACCAGGCCCATCTCCTTGTCGGTGCGCTCCATCTCGTGCAGGAGGGTGGTGATCAGGCGGGCGCCGGTCGAGCCGAGCGGATGGCCGAGGGCGATCGCGCCACCGTTGACGTTGACCCGGTCCATGTCGGGATCGAGCTCACGGCGCCAAGCAGCGACAACCGAAGCGAAGGCCTCGTTGATCTCGACCAAGTCGATGTCGTCCATCGTCATCCCGTTGCGCTCGAGCAGCTTCCTCGTCGCCGGAATCGGACCGGTGAGCATGATCACCGGATCGACGCCGACCGTGGTCTGGTCGAAGATGCGAGCGCGCGGCTCGAGGCCGAGCGCGTCGGCCTTCTCGCGGGTCATCAGCAGCACCGCGGCGGCGCCGTCGGAGACCTGCGAGGAGTTGCCGGCGGTGATCTTGCCGTCCTCCTTGAAGGCGGGCTTGAGCTGGGAGAGCACCTCGATCGAGGTTTCGGGACGGATGCCCTGGTCGGTCGAGTAGGTGTCGCCGTTGACCGCGAAGGGAACGATCTCGCGCTCGAAGCGACCCTCCTCGGTCGCCTTGGCGGCGAGCTGCTGGGAGCGCACTCCGAGCTCGTCGAGCTCGGAGCGGGGGATCTCCCACTGGTCGGCGATCATCTCGGCCGAGAGGCCCTGCGGGATCAGGTTGTAGCGCTCCATCAGCTCGGGCGAGAAGGGCGCGCCGTGCTCCTTCATCACCGAGTAGCCGTCGGCGAAGGAGATGTGACCCATGTGCTCGACCCCGCCGCCGATTGCGACGTCATGGACGCCAGAGGCGATCAGGGTGGCGGCGAAGTTGACCGCCTGCTGGGCGGAGCCGCACTGGCGATCGATCGTGGTTGCCGGCGTCTCGATCGGCAGGCCGGCCTCGAGCCAGGCATTGCGGCCGATGTTGACTCCCTGCTCGCCGAACTGCTGGGCACAGCCGGCGATCACGTCGCCGGTCTCGGCCGGATCGACGCCGCTGCGCTCGAAGAGCTCGTTGTAGGTCTTGGCGAGCAGGTTCGAGGGATGGACGTCCTTGTAGTAGCCCTTCTCCTCGTGTCCACGCCCGATCGGGGTGCGCACGGCCTCGACGATGACGACCTCACGACCACCAAACTTGCCGCTTCCGTTGTCTGCCATCGCGCACCCTCCAAATCGATTGACTGGTCAGTCAACCAATCGTACCTGGCAGCGGGAACGGGGCCTGGCTTGATAGGAACCCGCCCATGAACGGAAGCCAGGGGTACCAGAGTCCGGGAATCGCGGGTAGCGGCGCCATTGCCACGGGTCTAGCTGCTGTCGCAACCACAACCGCAGACGTGATCCTGCTGGCGCGGAGCGAGGCTTCCGCCTGGCGCGCGGAGGAGAAAGTCGTTGCCGCCTGCGCCAAGATCGAGGGCGGGGAACCGTCGCGACTGCGGGTCACCACCGACCCCAGCGACCTCTCTGACTGCGACGTGATCGTCGAGGCGATCGTTGAGGAAGTCGGGCCCAAGGGCGAGCTGCTGGCGACGATCGCCGAGGCCTGTCCCAACGCTGACCTGGCGACGACCACCTCTTCGCTCAGCATCGCCTCGATCGCCGAGGCGGCCGGTGCCAGCAAGCTCTTCGGCCTGCACGTCTTCAACCCGGTGCCGCGGATGAAGCTGGTCGAGGTCTGTTTCCCCGACGGCGCCACGGGCGCCCGTGAGACGGCGCTCGCTTGGTGCGCCGCGCTGGGCAAGACCGCGGTCGAGGTACCCGACCAGGCCGGCTTCGTCGTCAACCGCCTGCTCTTCCCTTACCTCTTCGAAGCGGTGCGGCTGATCGAGCGCACCGGCATGGAGGCCGGCGAGGTCGACACCTGCATGAAGCTCGGCGCCGGCCACCCGATGGGCCCGCTGGCGCTGCTCAACTTCGTCGGGCTTGACGTCTCGAAGGCGATCGGCGACGCCCTCTACGCCGAGAACGGCGAGGCAGCCAGCCAGCCCCCCGGCATGCTGGTCGAGCTGGTCGGCGAGGGTAAGCTCGGCCGCAAGTCCGGCGCCGGCTTCTACAGCTACGACTGACTAGCGGGCTTACCGGCGAGGTCCCAGATCACGTCGGCGGGCGAGATGCCCTGCTGGCGCGCCTTCAGCTCGATCTCTTCCCAGGGAAGCTCGGCCTCGGGAAGCTCGTCCCAGCGGGCCAGATCAAGTGCTTCGACCGCGCCTTTTAGCGCCGGGCCGAGGTGCTCCTCCGAACGCAGCAAGGCCCGTAGGACTTCAAGCTGCTTGTCGCTCAATCGCACAACCCACATGCGATACCTCCAGGTTTTGATGGGGAACGCGGGTTGCCCGGAGAAGCTAGGAGTCGTGACGGACGGAACCGCTGATCCGAACCGCCTCGATGCGGTTCTCGCGCACTGACTCGACCCTGATCGTGTAGCCGTTGGCGGTGATCGTGTCGCCGCGCTTGGGTAGCCGGCCGAGCTCACCGAAGACGTAGCCGCCGACCGAGTTGTAGGCGTCGGTGTCGACCGGCAGCTCGATGCCGGCGTCGGAGAGATCGCCGAGCGAGACGTGGCCGCGCACGAACCACTCGCCGCCGGCGAGCTGGCGCAGGGCGGCGGCGCGGGGGTCGGTCTCGTCCTCGATCTCTCCCACCACCTCCTCGAGGATGTCCTCGACGGTGACGATGCCGACCGTGCGGCCGTACTCGTCGACCACGACCGAGAGCGAGGTGCGCTGGACCTGCAGGTCGTGGAGCAGGTCATCGAGCGGCCGGGTCTCGGGCACGATCACGGCATCGCGCACGGCGGAGGCGATCTCGGCCTCCGGCCCGTCGCTCATGTAGAGCCGGGCGAGGCTGTTGTTGTGGACGATCCCTTTGACCCGGTCGGGGTTCTCATCCTCGATCACGACCAGGCGCGTGTGGCCGGAGGTGACGCAGCGCCGCAGCGCCGTCTCCACCGTCTCGGAAGCATCGACCGTGACCACCGCCGGGATCGGCGTCATCACCTCGCGCGCCTCCTGCTCGTGCAGGTGGAAGACGCCGCCGAGCATCCCCGCCTCGCCGGGGTCGAGGGTGCCACCCATCTTCGAGCTGTCGATGATCTGCTTCAGGTCCTCGGCCGTGTGGTGCTCTTCGATATCGGTGGGATCGACGCCGAAGAGGCGGACGATCGCGTTGGAGATCGCGCTGAGCAGGAGGATCACCGGCGCCGTCACGGCGCGGAACCAGTTGAGCGGGCGGGCGACGCGGCGCGCGGTGCGCTCGGCGTGGGCGATCGCGATCATCTTCGGCACCTGCTCGCCGATGCTGATGTGGATCGCGGTGACGAGGGCGAAGGCGATCGCCACTGAGAGACCGACCGCGGCGCCGTGCGAGAGACCGCCGAAGATCGGTTCGAGCAGAACCGCCAGCGAGGGCTCGCCGAGGAAGCCGATGCCGATCGAGGCCATCGTGATCCCGATCTGACAGGCGGAAAGCGACTCGTCGATCTTGTCGAGCTGCTCGATCACCGCCTCGGCGCCGCTTTCGCCTTCCTCGGCGAGCTGCTCGACCTTGCCGCGACGGCTGCGCACCAGGGCGAACTCGGCCGCGACGAAGAAGCCGTTGATCGCGACCAGCAGCAGAAGAAGGACAAGCAGCAGCGCGCTCATCGTCTATTTGGCCCGGTACTTCGGGGGAGGTCGTCGTCGGCCATTCGGCGTAGGCAATATAGCCATCCGCCCCGCGGAGCCGGTGATAACTGAGATATTGCTGATCGGATGCGGATCGCAAGCCTCGTTCCCTCTGCGACCGAGATGCTCTACGCGCTCGGTCTCGGCGACAGCGTCGTCGCGGTTACCCACGAGTGCGACTACCCGCCCGCGGCGAGTTCTCTCCCCCATCTGACCCGGACCGTGCTGCCGGCCGGGCTCAGCGCTGCCGAGATCGATCGGACCGTGAAGGCGAGGGTGGCGGAGGGACAAGCGCTCTACGAGCTCGACGAGGAGTTGCTGGCCAGCGTCGCCCCGGACTTGATCGTGACCCAGGCGGTCTGCGCGGTCTGCGCGGTCTCCTACGAGGACGTGCTCGAGGTCGCCGCCCGGCTACCCGGAAAGCCCCGGGTCCTGCAGCAGGACCCGAGCACGCTGGGCGAGATGCTCGAGGACGTGATCCGGCTCGGCGAGGCAGCCGAGATCCCGCACCAGGCGCACGAGCTGCGCGGTGAGCTCGAGGGGCGCCTGGCCACCGTGCGAGCCGCGGTCGCCGGGGCCAGCCTGCCGCGGGTGATCGCCCTGGAGTGGCTCGACCCGCCCTACGTCGGCGGCCACTGGGTCCCCGAGATGATCTCGATCGCCGGTGGCGAAGACGTCGCCGGACCGCCCGGGCTGAAGTCACCCGAGGTCTCCTGGGGCGAGCTCTCCGGTCTCAACCCCGACGTGGCGATCGCGATGCCCTGCGGCTGGTACGTGGAGGACTCGCGCGCCCAGGCGCTCGCCTACTGGGACCAGATCGAGCAGCTCGGCGCGCAGCGAGTCTTTGCGGTCGACGCCGCCTCGACCTTCTCGCGCCCGGGCCCCCGCCTGGTCGACGGGGTCGAGCTGCTCGGCCACCTGCTCCACCCCGACCTGGTCGACTCGCCGGGAAACATCGGCTTCGCCGAGGTGCGCGCCCCCAGCGTCTGGCGCGGCGCCGGCGGCTGAGCCTCAGGCGACGGCGATCGCGCCGATTACGGCGATGATGCCAAGGGCGGTCATCGCCGCCATCTCGGCGGGGAAGTGGCGTCGCCCGAGCATTCCCCGCTCGCCGGCGATGACGAGTAGAGCGCAGAGGAACCCCGCCGCGAGGCCGCCGAGGTGAGCGCCGAGGCTGATCCCGCGTACACCGAAGCTGAAGACGAGGTTGATCAGGATCAGGATGCCGACGGAGGAGGCGAGCGCGTCGACGCCCCGGCCACGGGCGATGACGAAGGTCGCCGCCAGGACCCCGAACACGGCTCCGGATGCACCAAGGGTGAGGCTGTCGGGAGTAGCGAGGAGCGCACCGAATGATCCGGCAAGCAGTGAAACGAAGTAAAGAGCCACGAAGCGCGGGGTGCCGATCCCCGGCTCGAGGATGCGGCCGAGGAAAAACAGCAGGAGCATGTTGCCGCCGATGTGCCAGAGGCTGGCGTGCAAAAAGCCGCTGGTGATCAGCCGATACCACTCACCTTCGGCAACCGACGGCCCGAAGAGGGCGAATTCAGCGACGAGGGAGCTGCCGGAGATTTCGAAGCCCCCATGCCCGGAGGCGACCTCGGCCAGGTAGACGGCGACGTTGAGCGCGATCAGGATGAAGGTCGCCGGCGCTGTCGTCTGCAGTGATGCCTCACCGACCCCCCGCACCACCTTGGTGCGCTGACTGGCGCACTCCGGGCAGCGCATGCCGACCGGGGTCGGGGTCATGCAATCGGGGCAGATCGGCCGCCCGCATGAGGAGCAGGAAACGGCGGTTTCGCGATTGGGGTGCCGGTAACAAGTCTCAGCCACGGGGATGAGCAGCCTACAATCGCCGCCGATGGACGGACCCAGCCCAGCCCGCCTTTACGCCACCGCGGTCGGCGCCGCGCTGGTCGTGATCGGCATCATCGGCTTCTTCTACAGCGCCTCCTTTGGCTCTCCCGGCGAGGTCAAGGAGGTTTTCGGCACCTTTGCCGTCAACGGCTGGGACAACGTCCTCCACATCCTCACCGGCGTGCTCGGCCTGCTCGCCGCCGACTACGCCTCGCGCCGCTACTCGCTCTGGCTTGGCGCCTTCTACGTCGGCCTCGCCCTCTGGGGCTTCACTATTGGCAGCGGCGAGGCGATCCTCGGCTTTCTGCCGGTCAATATCGGTGACAACCTGCTCCACCTCGTCCTCGGCGCGCTCGGCGTGCTCGCCGCCCTGGGCACCCCGGTGGCGAAGGAGAAGGAGAAAGGCTCGCCGGCTACGGCTTGATCCGGCCGGTCAGGGAGCGCAGGCCGCCCTTAGCCTGCTGTTTCCCCCGCCGCCGCAGCTCCATCACCACGAGCGCCCCCGCCGCAGCTCCACCGGCGCCGACAGCGACAACGGGACGGACCCAGTTACGGGGGTCGCGCAGGGCGCGCAACTCGCTCTCGGAGAGCTCCTCGGCCCACTGCGAGAGCTCCTCGGCGGCGGCCTGCGTGACCGCTGCCAGGGTGTCCTCGACCCGGCCAGAGAGGCGCTCGGGTGGCTCGAGCGGCCGCAGCGCATCGGAGAGCAGGCTCTCGACGTCCCAGTTGCCGGCCAGGCTGCCGCTTGCCTCACTCATCGCCCATCTGCTCCTGCAACTGCTTGATCGCGCGATGGATCAGCACCTTGGTGGCGCCGTCGCTGCGCCCCAGGGCACGGGCGATCTCGCGGTTGTCCATGCCGAGCGCGAAGCGCATGATCAGGGCGTCGCGGCGGTCGTCCGGCAGGTCCTCCAGATGCGCCATCACCTGGCGCAGCTCCTCGCGCCCCTCGGCGATCGCCTCGGTGCCGTGGCGGGCGGCGATCGGGTCGGCCACCTCGAGCGAGGTCTGCGGCCGGCGCGAGCGGTCGCGGTAGTAGTTGGAGGCGAGGTTGTGGGCGATGCGGATCAACCAGGGCCGCAGCGGCCGGCCGTCGGACTCGCGGCGCGCGCGATCGAAGTGACGGTAGGCCTGCAGGAAGGCCTGCTCGGTGAGATCCTCGGCGTCGTGCTGGTTGCCGACTCGGTAGTAGGCATAGGAATAGACGTCGCGCAGGTGGGCCCGGTAGAGGTCCTCGAAGGCGCGATCGAGCTCCGCCTTGGCGGCCGGGTCGAGGCTGGCGGGCTCGACGTTCTCCTTGGCTTCGGCCACACCTCAAGCCTATTGCCATCAGGCGGCCTTCCTGGATCGCTCGACCCGCCGCAGCCCAGCCACCCAGGTCTCGGCGTCGATCTCACCGCGGATCAGGGCAGCCAGCCCCGAGAGGGCGGCCGCACTGCCACCACTGGCCGAGGTCGCCTCCGCCAGCAGCGGCACCGCATCGAGGCCCTCCGACGCCTGGCCGATCATGGCCGGGATCTCCGCCGCCGGCGTGCCCCGTCCGAGCAGCTCTCCGGCGCGCCGGTTGCGCCCGGTCGGAGCCATCACCGTGGCGGTGAGATCACCGACGCCGGCCAACCCCGAGAAGGTGCCGAGCTCGGCCCCGCGCTCGATCGCGTGGTCGATGCACTCGCTCCAGACCTGGGCGGCGGCGATCCCCGCCGCGTTGAGCCCGTGCGGCTCTGCTGCCGCGGCGGCAAGCGCGGCGGCGTTCTTCGCCGCGCCGGCCATCTCGACACCGGTGATGTCGGGGGAGCGCTCGCAGACCAGGCCCGCCCGATCGAAGACGACCCCAAGCTGTTTGCGCAGGTCGAGGTCAGCCGAGCCAAGCACCAACGCCGCCGAGCCGGAGACGGCCTCGCGGGCGTGAGCCGGCCCGCCGAGGCAGGCGATCGCACGGGCCCGCACGCGCTCGCCGACGTATTCGGCCGGCAGCTGACCGAGCGGCGCGATCAAGCCCTTGGTCAGCAGCAGCATCGCCGAGCGCGAGCCGATCTGGTCGGCGATCGCACCGACCGCCTGGGGCAGCGAGCCGGAGGGGATCGCCAGGCAGACGAGGTCGAGGCCGGCCAGCTCGACTTCAGAGGCCTGCCGCACGCGAACCGCGTCGGGCAGGCGAACACCCTCCAGGTAGCGCCGGTTTTCGCCCGCCTCCTCGATCTCGGCGGCGTGGCTGGCGCTGCGGGTGGCGAGCTGGACCTCGAGGCCGCCGCGAGCAAGCAGGACGGCAACCGCAGTGCCCCAGCTGCCGGCGCCGATCACGGCGGCGCGGCGCATCGGCGGCAGGCCGCCGAGGTCCTCCCACTGCAGCTCGATGTTGGGCCAGATCCGCGCGGTGACGGTGGCCGCGAGTCCGGGAGATGGATCCTCGGCGCGCGGAAAGGTCAGGGCCTTGCCCAGCCGGACCTTGACCTTGCGCGGACGGATGCGCCAGCCGCGACGCACGTGTTCGGTGCCCAGCACGGCGGCGGGAATAACCGGGGCGCCGGTCTGCAGCGCCAACCGCCCGACTCCGCGCTTGGGCTCGCCCAGGGAGCCGCTGCGGATGCGGGTGCCCTCGGGGAAGATGCAGACCGCGCCACCGCGTTCGACCAGCAGCCGCGCCGTCTCCATCGCGTCCTCGTCGGACTCGCCGCGGCGGATCGGAAAGGCGCCAAAGCGCGAGAGGATCCAGCCCTGCCAGCGGCGCTCGAAGAGCTCGATCTTGGCGACGTAGTTCATCGGCCGCCGCCAGGGCAGGATGCCGCCGATCGCGAAGGGGTCGAGGAAGCTGCGGTGGTTGGAGGCGACGATCAGGCCGCCCTTGAGCCGGGCGTGCTCGCGGCCGGTGCGGACGTAGCGGAAATAGACCAGGAAGAAGGGGGTCATGAAGATCCTGGCGAGGATGTAGAGGATCGGGTTGACGCCGTGGCGGCGCGTGTAGTCGTGGTACGACTGGAGACGATCCGGGGTCACGCGTAGCGCTACACGGAAAAGGGACCGGGGTTACCGGGGGCGGAGATCGGGTGCCCCTCCTCTCTTAACTTTTTCGGTGGAGAGTGGGGTTGCTAACGCCGCAAGGCCGTGCCGAAAAGTGCAAGACGTTCGGAGGGGCACCCGATCTCCGCTACCAGGCCGCCCCGATCAGCGTTTCCAGGTCGGAGCGGGTCGGAGGCTCCGGGGTGAAAGCCAGCTCCGGGCGGAGCAGCATCGCGTCCAGGGCTTCGGGGAGCTTGGCTCTATCCGCCCCTTGATCGCCCAGGCCGGATGGGTTGCCGCCCAGTTCCAGGAGACGGGGTTCGATGCGGTCTGGTGTCGTTCCGACCGCGGTCGCCAGCGGCTCGAGGCCGTCGGGGGCCCTGGGGGCCATGAAGGCCATTGCGCGAGGCAAGATCGCGGCGTTGACGCCGGCGTGGCCGGCGCCGCAGATTCTCACCAGCGTTTGGCAGACGACGTGGTGGAGGGAGAAGGCGCCGGAGTCGATTGCGTAGCCGCAGAGAATCGAGCCTTGGGCTAGGGCGGCGCGGTTGCGTTCGGCGGGGACTTCGTCGAGGGAGGTGGCGATCAGTTCGGCGCCGCGCAGGGCGGTCATGCGGGAGACCGGGTTGGCAAAGGGGGTGTAGAGGGAATCGGCGCCGTGGGCGAGGGCGTTCATCGAGCTGGCGCGGAGCTCGGGCTCGGGGGCGCTGGTCATCGCCTCGGGATCGGCGATCACGAGCGCCGGGCGGACGAAAGAGCGGACCCGGTCCTCGGCGCCGGCGGGCAAGCGGTGGATGCCGGTCATCTCGGCGCCCGACATCGTGGTTGGGATCGCCGCGACCTCGGCGCCCGTGACCGCGGCGATCGCCTTGGCGGTGTCGATCACGCGACCGCCTCCGAGGGCCACGAGCTTCGACCCAACCGCTGAGTCGAGTAGGGCCGCCGCGCTCTCTGGAACGGCGGTTGCCGGGTCGGCGGGCGGCAGCTCGTGCACTGCGGTCGCGGCCGCCGCGAGGCCCTCCCCGGCATCCAAATGCCGTCGCGTCGTCAACAGCTCGAACTGCTCCATCCCGTGCTCAGCGAGCAGCTTCGGCGCCGCTGCAATACCCCCGGCTTCGAAGACGACCGTGCGGCCGGCGTCGCGCCAGACGAAATTCAACGCCGCCTCCTCTGCTCCCACTCCCTCGCGCTAATTACCACCGGCGATCTCGCTCGGTCGTTTCCGCGTCCGGGGGCGGCTTTCTTCTCACGAACGCGGATTCGTGATCGGGCGCAAGTTCGGTTCGACCTCGTCCCGCAGGTGCTCGTAGTCAGGTGGGAGCGAGAGCTTCTCGCCGAGGTGCTCGAGCGGCTCGTCGACGGTGAAGCCCGGTCCCAGGGTGGCGATCTCGAAGAGCACTCCGCTCGGCTCGCGGAAGTAGATCGAGCGGAAGTAGAAGCGGTCGATCACCGGGGTCGGTTGGGCGCCGCCGGCGATCGCCCGCTGGCGCCACTCCTCGTGCTCATCGATGCTCGAGGCCCAGGCGACGTGGTGAACGCTGCCCGCCCCCTGCCGCGCGGGCTCCGCGGGCGGCTCTTCGTATACGTAGAGGCCGCCGCGACTGGAGCCACGGGCTTCCCAGCTGTGCTCGTCGACCGGCTCGAACTCGAGCGCCTCGAGCAAGGTCGCGCTTGCGGCTGGATTGGCGCTGTAAGCGCAGACGGCGTGGAAACCCTGCAGGGCAAGCTCGGCCGGGACCTCCGGATGATCGGCGATCAGCGGCGCATCTGTGACCTCAACCACCGCCAGCTCGTGGGCAAGCCCCTCGGGATCGGCAAAGCGCAGCCCGCCGCCGGCCCGCTCGGAGGAGATCCCCTTGGCAGCGAGGCGCCCCTCCCAGAAATCGAGCGCGGCGTGCGAGGCAACTCGCCAGACGATCCGGTGCACGTCACCGTCGCCGGCCCGCCCCGGCGGCACGCCCGGGAACTCGAAGAAGGTGAGGTCGGAGCCGGCGCTGCCGTTCTCGTCGGCGAAGAAGAGGTGGTAGACGGTGGGGTTGTCCTGGTTGACGGTCTTCTTCACCAGGCGCAGGCCCATCACCCCGGCGTAGAAGTCGACGTTGCTCTGTGCGTCCGCGGTAATCGCGGTGATGTGGTGAATGCCCTCAAGCTTCATCAGCCACGTATAGCATCACACCCGATGAGTCGCGGACGCCGACGCCTGGTGAGAGTGCTGATCGTGCTCGGTTCGCTGCTCGCCTTCCTCAGCGTCTTCGCGATCTGGACCGAGCGTCAAGCGCTCGACACCGGTGAGTGGGTCAACACCAGTGGCCGCCTGATCCAAAACCCGAAGATCCGCGAAGCGGTCAGCAAATACCTGATCGACCAGCTCTACGAAAACGTCGACGTCGAAAAGGAACTGAGCGAAAAGCTCCCTGGTGACACCAAGGAACTGGCCGGGCCGCTCTCTGGCGGCCTGCGGCAGGTCGCCGGCAGCGGCGCCGAAAAGGTGCTGGAAAGCTCGACCGCCCAGGAACTCTGGAAGAGCGCCAACAAGACGACGCACGAACAGCTGCTCGAAGTCCTGGAAGAAAAGGAAGGGACGCTGGCGACCGAAGAAGGCAAGGTAAGCCTCAACCTCGGCAGCCTCGCGACCAACATCGCCGATCAGGTGGGGATCAACGCCAACCTCGAAGACGCGGGGCAGATCACGATCCTGCGCTCGGACCAGCTGAAGACCGCGCAGGACATCGTCGTCGCGATCAAGGGCCTGGCGCTGATCCTCTCCCTGCTCACCTTCCTCTGCTTCGGCCTCGCCATCTACCTCTCGCGCGAGGGCCGCTGGGTGACGGTCCTCTACTGCGGCATCGGCCTGATCGCGGCCGGCTTCGCGGTGATCGTCTTCCGCGAGGTGGCGGGCGGCATCGTCGTCGGCCAGCTGGTCGAAGAAGACAGCGTCAAGCCGGCGGCGGAAGCGGCCTGGTCGATCGGCACCTCGCTGATGACCAGCATCGCCACCACCGTGATCATCATCGGCGTGCTCTTCGGGATCGCCGGCTGGCTCGCCTCACCGACCGGCTCGGCCCGCTCGACCCGGCGCGCGATCGCGCCACCGCTGCGCGAGTACCCCGCCTACGTCTACGCCGGCCTGGCGATTCTGGTCGGCATCTACCTCCTCTCGGGGCCGACCCAGAACCTGCGCTCCTTCCTGACCACGCTGGTTATCGCCGGCCTCGCCGCGTTCGGCATCCACGAGCTGCGCAAACAGGCCGGCGAGGAATTCCCCGACGCCAGCTACGGCAACGTCGTCGGCCGCACCAAGGACAAGGTGGTCGGCGCGGTCAAAGACGCCAACCTGGGCGAGCGGGCGTCGAAACTGCGCCTGCCGGAGATGCGCAAGCCAAACGGCGAGGGCGGCAGCGAGGCACCGACCACCACGATGCCGACCGACAATGAGGACGCGCGACTCGGCCGCCTCGAGCGGCTTGCCTCCCTACACGAGAAAGGCATCCTCACCGACGAGGAGTTTGCCACCGAGAAGCAGCGTGTCATCGGCAGCACCGGCAGCGAGGGCTGAACGACCAGCAGAGCCCGCCTCCGGGATCGAACCGGAAACCTCCGCTTTACAAGAGCGGTGCTCTACCAGTTGAGCTAGGCGGGCAGCCTGCCGAATATAGAGACCATGAGCGAGTCCGGTAACGGCATCGAGGCGCGGTTCCGTTTCCTCGAACCCGACGAGGGGGTGGTGCTGAGCGAGGCGATCGAGGCTGCCTACGGGAACAGCTACGACGTGCGCTGGGTCTATGACACCGCCGAGGTATCTGCGCGGCTGGCGGCGGGGACCTACGTCGCCTGCGTGGCTGAGACCGAGGACGGGGAGCTGCTCTGTCATGAGGGGATGAGCCTGGGCGCGGCGGGGGACGCCGTCGGCCATTCCGGTCAGGCAGTGACGATGCCGGCGGCGCGGGGGCAGCACCTCTTCACCAGGACCAAGCGCTTCCTGATGGACTGGGCCACGGAGAAGGGGCTGGCGGGCATGTACAGCGAGGCGACTGCGGCCCACCCCTACAGCCAGCGCGCCAACATCGAGCTCGGCGCCCACGAGACCGGCTTCCTGCTCGGCTGGATCCCGGCCTCGGTCTCAAATGACGCCGCCGGAAGGGAACGGCGCGGGCGGCAATCAGCGGCGCTCTTCTACACCAAGCTCAACGACGGGCACGAGCGACCGGTCTTCGTTCCCGAGCGTCACCGCGAGATCGTTGGGCAGACCATTGATCTCTGCGAGCTACGGGGAACGCTTGCCGAGCCGCCCGCCGACGCCGAGCTGGCAGAGCGCAGTGAGCTGCATGTCGCCGTCGACGAGGACCACAACCTGGCGCTGATCACCGTCCACGTTCCCGGCGCCGATCTGGAGGCAGTGGTCACCGCGGAGCGACACCACCTCTTCCACCGCGCCTGCCTGGACGCGATCTACCTCGATCTACCGTTGGATCTACCCGCCACCGCCCTCGTCGCCGACCACCTCGAGGCGCTCGGTGTCTCCTACTCGGGCGTCTTCCCCAACAGCCGCTGCGATGGCGACGTGCTGCGCATGCAGTCCCTGCACCGTGTCCGGATCAAGGCCAACGACGTCGCCGTCGCCTCCGAACACGGCCGCGAGCTGCTCGAGTACGTCCTCGCCGACCTGCCTAGTTGAGCGTCTCGCGCGAGGCGAGGTGGGCGCCCACCTTGCGCTTGACCCGCTGCAGAGCGTTGTCGACCGTCTTGGTATCGCACTCGAGCCGCTCGGCCGTTGCCTCGTAGGAGTGACCGTCGAGGTAGAGCGAGAGCACGCGGCTCTCAAGATCTGAAAGCACGCCGGAGACGCCGGAGAGGCAGGAGACGAGGCTGTCGAGCTCTTCGGCGGCGATCACCTGGTTGACCGGATCGTGCACGGTGGGGCCGGGCAGAATCTCATCGAGGGTCGTGTCGGAATCGCCCGCCGCCGCCGGGGTCTGGCTGAAGGAGACGTATTGGTTGAGCGGCGTGTGCTTGTTGCGCGTCGCCGTCTTCACCGCGGTGATGATCTGACGGGTGATGCAGAGCTCGGCGAAATTGCGGAAGCTCGACTCGCGGTCGGTGCGGTAGTCGCGAATCGCCTTGTATAGCCCGAGCAGGCCTTCCTGGATCAGGTCGTCGGCCTCTCCCCCAAGCAAGAAGTACGAGGAGGCCTTGAGACGGACGAAGCCGCGGTAGCGGCGGACGATCGCGTCGTAGGCATCGGTCCTTCCATCCTTAGCGAGAGCGACCAGATAGTGGTCATCAAGCTCAGGTTGAAGGTTAGCGTCGGCTGGTTTAAGCGAGCCGTTGAGACGGCCTGAGGGAAGCTGCATTTCCTGGGTCGGCGAAGATAGAGCCACAGATCCTTCTCCTTGACGAAGGGTCGTGGCGCCTTACCTCCCCTGGCGGCGCCCTGTATTGACTGGGAAATCTCAGACTCAAGCTGAGGTTTAACCCTTGTATGGCGGGGTAGTTTACGGTTGCGCGGAGTTCTGTCAACCCCGAACCTAGGTTCGTGCAAACGCCGTTGCAGTTGTTAGCGCTGCCGAACGGCCTCGAAGAGCAGCGCCGCGGCGGCGGCCGAGACGTTGAGAGAGTCTATTCTGCCCCGCTGCGGCAGCGCGATCAGCCCGTCGCAGGCGGAGGCGACACGCGGGCGCAGACCCTTGCCCTCGCCCCCCATGACGAGCACGGTCGGGCCGCTCAAGTCCACCTCCCACGGCGCCTGCTTGGCCTCGGCATTGGCCCCCCAGATCCAGAAACCCGCCTCCTTCGCCTCCGCCAGCCAGTCGGCGAGGTTGCGAACGTGGGCGATCGCCAGGTGCTCGACCGCTCCCGCTGAGGCCTTGCAGGTGACAGCCGTAACGGCCGCCGAGCGGCGCTCAGGAACAACCAGTCCTGCCGCTCCCGCGGCCTCGGCCGAACGCGCGACGGCACCGAGGTTACGCGGATCCTGCACCTGGTCCAGCGCAATCAGCAAGGCGCCCTCCTGCTTCAGCAACTCGGAGGGGCCCACATAGGGGTAAGGCTCGACCTCAGCCACCACCCCCTGGTGGTCCGGCGACCCGCACAACCGCTCCAGCTCCCCAGCCGAAGTCTCGGGAGCCCGCCAGACCCGCAGTACCTGGCGCCGTCGGCCTCGTTCAGCCTCGGCTACCGGCTGCTTGCCGTAAATCACCTGCGAAGCCATCAGGCCTTGGGCACGAGCTTGGCGCCATCGGCCGAATCACGGACCTCCCAGCCCAGCTCGGCAAGCTTGTCGCGGATCTCGTCCGCGCGCTCGAAATCCTTGGCCGCACGAGCTTCCTGTCGCTGCTCCAGAAGCTCCTCTGCTTCGTCGTCGGCCTCAGCACCCTTATCCGGCTGAGTAAGGGTGCTGAGGCCGACGAGCGCGAGCATCTCCGCCAGAGCATCAGCAGCTCCGGGAACATCGTCCCGGTTCGCTTCCGCCACCAGCTCAAACACCTCGGCCATTGCCCTAGGCGTATTGAAGTCATCCGCAAGGGCCTCCCTGAAGCTCTCGACCCGGGATGCGCTCACGTCGAGCGGAGCGCCGGGGGAGGGTCCCGGGGAACTCCCGGCGAAGCCGGCCCCAGGACCCTCCCCCGGCGCTCCACCCACTGGGTGCTCCCTGAAGAAGTTCCTCAGCCGCCCAACCTGCGCCACCGCTTCCTCCATCTGCTGCGGCCCAAAGGCAAGCGGCTGTCGATAGTGCCCAGAGATCAAGTACGCCACGACCGCCTCGTGCCCGTACTGATCCAACGCCTCGCTGAGCTGAAAGATGTTCCCCTCAGACTTAGACATCTTCTCCGCGTCCGTCTCAACCATCCCGTTGTGCATCCAGACCCGCGCAAACGGCCGCCCCGCCGCCTCGGACTGGGCGATCTCGTTCTCGTGGTGGGGGAAGACCAGATCCGAACCGCCGCCGTGGATCGCGAAGGAGGCGCCCAGCTCGGCCTCGGCCATGGCCGAGCACTCGATGTGCCAGCCGGGACGGCCCTGACCCCAGGGCGAGTCCCAGGAGGTGTCCTCGCCGGGCTTGTGGGTCTTCCAGAGGGCAAAGTCGAGCGGATCCTCCTTCAGCGAGTCGGTCCCGGTCTCCTCACCCTGGTCCATGTCCTCGGTACGGCGGTTGGAGAGCTTGCCGTAGGGGCCGAAGCTGCGCACGCGGAAGTAGACGTCGCCGCCTGACTCGTAGGCGTGGCCGCTCTCGATCAGATCGGAGATCAGCGCAACGATGCCGCCAATCGTCTGCGTCGCCAGCGGCTCGGCGTCAGGACGCCCCAAGCCAAGCCGGCCCGTGTCCTCGAAGTAGGCGCGGGTCATCCGCGCGGCGAACTCCCCCGACTCCTCACCCGCCTCGCCAGCGGCGAGGTAGATCTTGTCGTTGATGTCGGTGACGTTGACGACCAGCTTCGTCGAGTAGCCCTCCGACTTCAGGAAGCGGGCGAGCAGGGAGAAGACGACGAACGGACGGGCGTTGCCGATGTGGATGCGGCTGTAGACGGTCGGGCCGCAGGCGTAGATGCCGACCTCGCTGGCCACGTCGAGGGGGACGAGATCCCCCGTCAGCGTGTCCCTGATCCGCACCGCTCGCATCGGGCGGATGCTAAAGAGGTCTAGAAGGTGCGGTAGCCGGACCCCGAGGGGGTGGCTTCGCGCCGCTCCCAGGAGGGTGCTGTCTTATCGGCAGCCGCCAAGACCTCGCGGCGCGCCCGTGAGGCGCTCGCCTTGATCTCGTCCTCTGCCGCCCGCCTGACGCGGTCCTCGCGCTGCTCAGCTTGGGCACGGATGCGATCCGACTCGGCTTTCAAGGCCTCCTCGGCGCGCGTCCGCGCCATCTCGACGGCCTCGCCTTCGACCTTCTCGACCAGGGTGCGCACCCGCTCGTCGGCCTCGCGGCGCACCTCCTCGGTGCCTTGCATCACCCGCTCCTCGATCTCGGTCTCGAGCTTGACGGCCAGCTGGTGCGCCTCGGCCGCCGCGGCCTCAGCTTCCACCGCGCGCTGCTCGGCGGCGGCGACCCGCTGGTCGGCCTCGAGCTTGACCCGGTCGAGCGCTTCCTTGTGCCGCTCGGCAGCCTTGCGCTCGGCGGCCTTGATGCCGACGTCAATCGAGCGCTGGGCATCGGCCTTGAGCGCGGTCATCTCCTTGGTCAATGCTTCATGGTCGGAATCGGCTCGCTTCTGCGCCTGCTCGAAGGCGCTCTCGGCCCGGTTCCTGGCCTCCTCGGCGCGGGTCACCCGCGCCTCGGCATCCTTGCGCTTGCCGCGCTCGGCTTGGATCCGCGCCTGGCCTTCCTCGCCGAGCTTGCGCACGGTCGCCATCGCCTTCGCCTTCAGCTCAGATCGCAGCTCCTCGCTGCGGGCCTCGGCCTTGGCGACGCGCTCCTCGCTGACACGCACCCACTCGAGCGCCTGCTTGGCGGTCTCGTGCAGCTCCTCGCTTGCCGCCCCGACTGCTTTCAACTGCGTCGCCGCTTCGCCCATTGAGCGGCAACCTACTACCGCCATCGGCGGCCTCGCTACCCCTGCGCAGCGCGGAAACGCGCATTTAGCGGACGGCGAAGCGCGCTGCTTAGCGCGGTGGTCGCTAAGCGGACTGCTGGGACTCGCGAGCGTGCAGCTCGCGCTTGAGGATCTTGCCGGTGGCGTTGCGCGGCAGCTCGTCTAGGAACTCGAATTCGCGCGGTGCCTTGTAGGCGGCGAGATTGGCCTTGACGTGGGCCTTGAGCTCTTCGGCGGAGACCTCGGCCTCACCCGCGGTGACGACAAAGGCCTTCAGCCGCTGGCCGAACTCGGCGTCCTCGATCCCGATCACCGCCACCTCGACCACGCCATCGTGGTCGGCAAGCAGGTCCTCAACCTCGCGGGGAAAGACATTCTCGCCGCCGGAGACGATCATCTCGTCGTCGCGGCCGTCGATGAAGAGGCGGCCGCCGGCATCGAAGTGGCCAACGTCGCCGCTACTCAGCAGCCCGTCGATCGCCTCCTTGCCACCGCCGCCGGTGTAGCCCTCGAAGGACATCTCATTGCCGACGAAGATCCGCCCCACCTCGCCGCGCGGAACCTCCTGTCCCGCCTCGTCGTAGAGGCGGACGACGGTGCCTCGCGGCGGCTTCCCGGCCGTACCCGGCGCGGCACGCAGATCCTCGGGGGTGGCGACGGTCGCGTAGGCGACCTCGGTCGAGCCGTAGAGGTTGTAGACGCTGTCGCCGAAGCGGTCCATCCACTCGGTCGCCAGCTCGCCCGGCAGGGCGGACCCCGAAGCCGAGGTGATGCGCAGCGAGGAGAGGTCGTAGGCCCTGAGGGTCTCGTCGGGCAGGCGCAGGATCCGCTGCAGCATCACCGGCACGACCGCGAGCACGTCAGCGCGATGATCCCGCACCGCGCGCAGGGTGTCCTCCTCGTCGAAGCGCCGGCGCAGCACCATCGTCGAGGCGGTCGGCAGGCTCATCACGAAGTGGAAAAAGCCCCAGGAGTGGAAGAGCGGCGCGGCGACGACCATCGTGTCGCGGGCGCGATAGGGGATCTTGTCGATCAAGGCCGCCATCGCCAGCAGGCCGTCGGGGCTGGAGCGCTGGGCACCCTTGGGCGTTCCTGTCGTGCCCGAGGTGAGGATGACGAAGCGCGGGTTGTCGGGCGGAGGCTTGTGGCCGGACTCGTCGTTGGCGGCGATCAGCGAGTCGAGCGACGGGCCCTTCACCTCGCCGTCGCTCCAGGCGACGATGCGGGCAATGCCCTCGTCGACGCCGTTCGAGCAAGTCCGTGAACTCCTCGTCGTAGACGAGCGCCTTCGGCGCCTCGCGCCTGGTCACCTCGACCAGCTGCGGGCCGGCGAACATCGTGTTGAGGTAGAGCGCGCTGGCGCCGAGCTTGGCCGCCGCGAGGGTCGCCTCGATGAAGCCCCGGTGGTTGCGGCACATGATCCCGACTCCATCGCCTGGGCCAATGCCCATGCCGGCGAAGGCGTGGGCGAGGGCATTTGTGCGCTTGTCGACCCGCTCGAAGCTGAGCGAACCGCGTTCGTCGATCAACATCGTCTCGTGTGGGTATTTGTGCGCGGCCGTGGCCACGCCGGTCGCCGGCGAAGCACCCCAGCGCAGGAAGATGGTGGCGACCTTGGCCGCCTTGTCGGGGCGGACCAAGCCGACGATCCCGGCCTCGTGCAGGACCTTCGCCTCGAAGACGGAGTCGGAGATCGACTGGCGGGCGCTTGACGCTATGGACTTCAGCATTCCCATCGCAGCGGCGAAGGTTATTCGCTATCGACCGAGGCGACCGCTATGCAGGCGATTCCCTCGCCGCGGCCGATCCAGCCCATTCCCTCGTTGGTGGTCGCCTTGACGCTGACCCGCGCCGAGGTCGCCTCACCGAGGATTCGCTCCATCTCGGGGCGCAACGGACCGATCCGCGGCTCCTCGCAGATCAGCGTCGCGTCGACATTGACGATCCGCCCCGCGATCGTGCCCACCGCGGTGCGCAGCAGATCGATCGAGTCGGCGTCGCGCCAGACCTCGTCGTCGTCGGGAAAGAGGGCGCCGATGTCACCTTTGCCGGCGGCGCCGAGCAGCGCGTCGATCACCGCGTGGGTGAGCACATCGGCATCGGAGTGACCGGCGAGGCCGCGTGGGTGATCGACCTCGACCCCACCGAGGACGAGGCGGCGCCCCTCGGCAAAGCGGTGGCTGTCGT
Source organism: uncultured Solirubrobacterales bacterium (assembly GCA_963732225.1). GTDB lineage: Bacteria > Actinomycetota > Thermoleophilia > Solirubrobacterales > 70-9 > VRUE01. Next base: position 876,322 of record CAVSYR010000002.1, on the reverse strand, counting down.
AGCCGATCCCGACGCTCATCCGCTAATCCTCGCGCACCGGGTCGGGCAGCGACTCGAGCCGGCGCTTGCGGCCTTCGAACACGCAGATCTCCCCCACCCCGAGCCCGTCGAGGAACTCGCGCGCCTGGTCATAGCCAAAGCCGACCTGCTCGGGTAGGTGAGCATCGGAAGAGAGGGCGAAGCAGGCGCCAGCCTCGACGCACATCTCGGCGAATCCGGCCGCCGGGTAGATCTCGCCGACGGGCTTGCGCAGGCCGGCGGTGGAGACCTCGACCGCGATCCCGCTCTCGGCGATCGCTTCAACCGCCGGCTCGTAGAAGAAGCGCGGGTCGCGCTCGGGCAGGGGCCGCGCTCCGCCCCAAACCTTGACCAGGTCGGGGTGGGCGAGGATGTCGAAAAGCCCCGAGCGGGCGCACTCGGCCAGTGAGGCGAAGTAGCGGCGCCAGACCTCGTCCGGATCGCCCTTGCTCTCCCAGACGTCCCAACCCGGGTGGTCGACCGCGTTGTCGCCGATGAAGTGAACCGAGCCGACGACGTAGTCGAAGTCGCGCGCCTCGAGCAGGGCGGCCGTGCGGTCCTCAGCGGCGGGGATGTAGTCGCACTCGATTCCGAGGCGCAGCGGCGTACTGCGGACGAACTCGCAGTAGGAATCGAGATCGTCGCGGGCCTCCTGCTCCCAGAGGGGGTGGCGCCAGAGGTCGAGCGCCTGGGTGAAGCGGTAGACGTGCTCGGAGACTCCCAGCTCGGCGATCCCGGCGGCCTCGGCGGCAGCCAGGTAGCGGTCGACGTTCTCGCTGGTGAAGAAGCGCTCGCCGGGGGTATCGGGCTCGTCAGGACGAAGGTGGAGGTGGTAATCGGTAAGCATCGGACGGGCAGAGTAGGCGACCCGGCCCGCGGATACGCTGAGGCCATGGTCCACCTGCGGATCGTCGTCCCGGCAGACCGCTGCGGCAAGGTCCTCGACCTGCTCGAAACGGCGCCCTCGACGACCAATCTGGTCTTCCTCTCCGGCGCCGCGCGCCAGCCCAAGGGCGATGTCGTCCTCTGCGACATCGCCCGCGAGGACGCCAGCGTGCTGATCGAGGATCTGAAGGAGCTGGGCGTGGCCCGCGACGGCTCGATCTCGCTCGAGCAGATCGACTCGCAGCTCTCCGACGCAGCCGACCGAGCCGAGCGCAGCGCTTACGGCAAGCCCTCCAACGCCGTCGTCTGGGAGGAGGTCGAGGCGCGCACCTCCGAGAACACCGAGCTGGGCGGCAACTTCCTCATCTTCATGGTCCTGGCCTGCCTGATCGCCTCGGTCGGCATCTTCCTCGGCTCGCCGATCCTGATCGTCGGCGCGATGGTGGTCGGGCCCGAGTTCGGGCCGCTGGCCGGTTTCTGCGTGGCGGTGGTCGAGCGGCGGCGCGATGTCGCCCGGCGCTCGCTGACGGCGCTCGCGATTGGCTTCCCGGTCGGCATCACCGCCGCCTTCCTCTTCACCCTGATCTCGAAGGCGACGGGGATGCTCGATGCCGACTTCAGCGGCTCGATGCACCCGCTGACCCAGTTCATCTCCAAGCCCGAAGACTTCTCCTTCATCGTCGCCTGCTTTGCCGGCGCCGCCGGCATGCTCTCGCTGACCTCGGCCAAGTCGGGGGCGTTGATCGGCGTGCTGATCTCGGTGACGACGATCCCCGCCGCGGCCAACATCGGCGTCGCCTTCGCCCTCGCCGACTGGTCGGAATGGCGCGGGGCGATGGCGCAGCTGGCGGTTAACCTGACCGCGATCGTGCTGGCCGGCGTCGTCACCCTCTCAATTCAGCGCCGGCTCTTCGAGCTGCGCCGGCGCCGCCACATGGACGACGACAGTCGCGCCATCGCCGGCCTGCCAAACGGTGCCGCCCGGAGCGCGCGGCGATGATCCGCCAGCTGGCGATCATGTTCGCAGCCTTCGTCCTCGGCACGGCCGTCGCCACGGCGCTCGGCGCGGTCAGCTTCGGCGTCGCCCTGGGCGTCGGCCAAGTCTGCTTCGCCGCAGCCCTGACCTGGACCCTCTGCACTGATTGGCGCCTTGGTGGCGCATAGCGCCACTTAAGCGCCAGCGGCGCTGCGCTCGGCGAGCAGCAACTCGGCGAGCTTCAGGTCGAGCGGCGTCGTCACCTTGAGGTTCTCGGCCGGCGCGGGGTGGATCAAGACCGTGCCACCTGCCGCCTCGATCATCATCGCCTCGTCAGTCGCCGCAGCCAGTCGCTCGGGATCAGCCCTCAGCGCCCCGCGTAGCGCCTCAACCCGGAAGACCTGCGGCGTCTGCGCCGCCCAGAGGGCACCTCTGTCGACCGTCGATTCGATCACCCGCCCTCCATCGGCTACCTCAGGGGTGGTCAAAGGGGGGCGTGTGGCCCGCTTGATCGTGTCGGTGACCGACGTGGCCGCGATAGCGCCAGCGGCGTCGGGATCCGCGCACAGTGTCGCGACCACTTCCTCGATCAGCTCGGGCGTAACCAGCGGCCGAGCCGCGTCGTGGATCGCAACCAGCTCGGTCCCAACGGCCGCCAGGGCATTCGAGACCGACTCGGCCCTGGTGACGCCGCCGTCGACCACGCCGACGTCGCCGCCAACGAGATCGTGGACGTGCCCGGGCGGGCAGGCGACAACGATCGAGCCGATCGAGGGCGCCGCCTGGAAGGCGGCAATCGACCACTCGACCATCGCCCTGCCGGCCAGTGGCACGAAGGCCTTCGGGCCGCCGGCTCCGAGCCTCTGCCCGGAGCCGGCGGCCGCGATCACGGCCGTGACAGACGCTGCGGAGCTACGCCGTGGCGGCGAAGCGCTCCTCCAGCAGCCCGTCGAGGTATTCCTCCGCGCCCTCCTCGTCTTTGTCGAGCGCGTACATGAACTCCGAGGCGAGGATCTTCTTCGCCCGCGTGTACATCTGCTTCTCACCGGTTGAGAGGCCCTTTTCCATCTCGCGGATGGCAAGGTTGCGAACGACCTCGGCCAGCTCGAACACGTCCCCGGTCTTGATCTTCTCGCGGTTGTACTTGAAGCGCCGGTTCCAGTTTTTCGGCATGTCCGAGACTTCGTCGGTGAGCACGTCGGTGACCTTCTTGATTTCTTCCTCGTCGATAACGCGGCGCAGCCCAGCGACGCCGGCGTTCTCGCAGGGGACCATCACCGTGAGTTCGTTGTGGAGGATCTTGATCGTGAGGTAGTCACGCTCCTCCCCCATCAGCTCCCGGGACTCCTTCTTCAGCACGAGACCAGCACCGTGGTGGGGGTAGACGACCTTGTCACCCTCTTCGAAGTCACAGACGTAAGGGATCTCAACGTCCGCTTCGAAGCCCGCCTCCATGGCCTCCTCTGCTAGCTCAGAAATCGGGTGCTCCTTTCGTTTGTCGATGGCGACCGTTGCCATCTAGCTCTGTAGATACCGATCGACCATGTCGACCTCCTGAAGCCTGCGCAGGCCCTCGCGGATGTCCTTGGCCCTTGTAGAGCCGACACCATCGACGGCCTCCAGGTCGGCGTCAGAGGCAGCGAGTACCTCCTCCAGCCCACCCAGCTCCTGGATGATCTTCTGGACGACAAGCTTGGGGATGCGCGGCACGCGGCCGAGCACGCGGTAGCCACGCGGGGCCACCGGAAAGTCGAGTGTGTTGAGCTTGCGGTCGTAGCCGAGCAGCTCGCCGAGGCGACCGAAGTCGAGCACGTCCTCGTGCGGGAGGCGGGCCAATGACTGCAGCACCGTGGCCAGGTTCTGCTCGGAGTCCTCGACCGAGTAGTCGCGGACCAGCGCCGTCTTGTCGGTGGCGACGCCGACCATCGTCTCCTCCAGCTGCATCTCGATCAGGCGACCCTCGGTGCCGAGCTCGACGATGTAGCGCTCGACCTCGACCGCCATGCGGGTGACCAGCTCGGCGCGCTGCAGCACGGCGAGTGCGTCGTAGAGCACGCCACCGCCCTCGAACTCGAGCACGGTGAGCCGGTTGGAAACCTGGTCGAGGCGGGCGCGGTACTTGTCGAGAGTCGCCAGGCCCTGGTTCGCCTTGGCCAGCACGGCTGGGATGTCCTGAAGGATGTACTTGGTCCCCTCGATGTAGAGGGAGACGACGTCGCGGCGCTGCGAGATCGCGACTACCAGCGCCTCGGTCTGCTTGGAGACGCGCTCGGCGGTGCGGTGGCGGGTGCCGGTCTCGGCCGAGAGGATCGTCGGGTCGGGCATCAACTGCACGTTGGCCCAGGCGATCTTGGTCGCCTCGGAGTTGAGCACGATCGCCCCGTCCATCTTTGCCACCTGGTAGAGCATCGCCGGCGTGTAGTCGATGTCGAGCTTGATCCCGCCGGAGAGCAGGTGCGAGATGTCGCCCGCGTCGCCGACGACGATCAGCCCGCCCGTGCGCGAGTGGACTATGTTGTCGAGGCCCTCGCGCAGGGCACCGCCCGGCGCGACTACGTCAAGGGCCCTCAGTAGCCTGGGATCTTGACGTTCGGACAGCTCGTGAAGCTCATCACCAGGCAGCGCTGACATCGCCTTCTAGGATGGCAAAAACCGCTTTGGAATGCGGTGTGACTAATCTCTAGTGGACAGGTCGGGATAGTCATTGTCAAGGAATCCGGTCACCTAAGAAATCTAAACCGCCCAAATCACGCCTAGAGGTGGAAGCGGCGGTGGTGAAAGTGGTGCTGAAGGGCTCGCGGCTGGGGCCTGCCAGCCACGGACGGGTCGGGCCCGGGACGCTCCGGATCGCGCACGAAGAGCCAGGTCAGCACCGTACCGATGGCACAGAGCGCGACCAGGACCCAGGTCGAGCCGGCAATTCCGGCCGTAAACGAGCTGCCACCGTCCTGAAGGGCGTGAAAGACGGCGCCGCAGGCGGCCAGCGCGATCGTCCCCGCCATCACCCGGTCCATCGCCAGCACACCGGAGGCGATCCCCACCTTCTCGGCCGGCATCGCCGCCATCGCCGCGGTCGACATCGGCGCGTAGACGAGGCCGAGGGCGATGCCGAAGAGCAGGTAGCCAACAAGCAACAGGCCATAGCCGCTGCCTTCCTCGAGCTGGGTCAGGACGAGCAGGCCCGCCGTGCCGCAGGCCATGCCGGCGGTCATCAGCCGCCGCGCCCCGAAGCGGCCGATCAGGCGCGCCGAGAGCGGTGAGATCACCACCATCGGCGCCGTGATCGGCAGGATCATCAGCCCACTGAGCACAGCCGAGTGGCCGGCCACGTCCTGCAGGTACTGGGGCTGGAAGAACATCACCCCCCAGTAGGCGCCGACCAGGGCAAAGGCGGCGGCACTGGCGCCGAGGTAGGGCCGGTTGCGGAAGAGCTCGAAGTCGACGATCGGCTCACGCACCCGGTGCTCGACTCGCCAAAAGGCGTAGAGGGAGACAAGACCCGCCACGGCGACCACAGCCGTCGTCGCACCGCTCCAGGTCCTGCTCTGCACCAGAGCCAGGACGACCGCCGCCAGCCCGATACCCAGCGCCAACAGCCCAGTGAAGTCCACCCGTCGGCCAGCCCCGGGATCGGTCGACTCAGGTGCCGCTACCGCCGTGATCCAGATCCCGACCAGGGCCACCGGCAGGTTGATCCAGAAGATCACCCGCCAGTCGATTTCGACCAGCAGCCCACCCGCCAGTGGCCCAATCGCCAGCGCAAGCGCCGAAACCCCAGCCCAAACCCCGAGCGCCCGCGCCTGTTCGGAAGCCGGGAAGGCATTGCAGACGATCGCCAACGACAGCGGCAACATCGGCGCCGCCCCGATCCCCTGCAGGATGCGGCCGCCAATCAGCGCCTCCTGACTTCCAGCCGCCCCCGACACCACCGAGCCAAGCGCGAAAACAACCATGCCGATGAGGAAGAGTCGCTTCCGCCCAAACATGTCCCCCAGCCGCCCAGCCGTCACCACGAAAACCGTGATTGCCAATAGATAGCCGTTCATCACCCACTGCAGCCCCGCCGAAGTGGCATCGACGTCATGACGAATGCTGGGCAATGCCAGTGCGACGACCGTGGAGTCGAGCATCAGTAGAAAGAGACCTGCGCAGGTACCCGCAAGCGTCCACCAAGGTCGGTTGTGCTCGTCTATCCCCAACACGCGGGGCAGACTACGAAGCGACTAGGTCACGACCGGGGTCGATGCCCCAGCGGGTGCCGACCTCGGCGAGCTCACTTGAAAGCTCCCAGCGGTCAGGCCGCTCCTCGCCCTCGTGCTGGGGATTCGCCCCCTTTAGCGCCATGCAGCCTGTGTTGTCGCCGATCGCGCGGATCGCGGCGACGTCCTCGTCGCTGAGGCGTTGCTCAGCGGGCAGCGCCGCCAGCTCGGCCCGCTGCTGCTCGATCGTGCGCGCTTCGGGGCCGGTCTCCTGGATCAAGGTTGGAACCACGCACTCCACTGCTGGATGGGCGAGGTTCCACTGACAGGCGAGCTGGATCGGGGTCAGTCCGGCCCGCTCCGCGTAGGGCAGCACTTGCTCCAGCTTCTCCAGGCCGGCCTCGATCCAGCCTTCGGGGCGAAATGCCCGGTGGTCGCCGCGGGCCAATTCCATGCCCGGGCGCAGGTCGCCCCAGAAGAGGCCGCCGTAGTCGACGACGCGGGTGATCACGCTGACGTCCTGACGCTCGGCCGCCGCGAGACAGAGCTCGCCGGGCCAGGGCTCAAACGGGTTGAGGATGATCATCGCCCAGTCGATCCGCTCGCCGAAGCGCTCCAGGCAGGCGATCAGGTCGAGGGTGAAGCCGTTGGCCGGTCCGGGGGCAACGCCGATCCGTCCAGTCAAGCCAGCCTCCCGCAACGCCGCCATGCCGTCCCACACCGCCTCGCTCGAGTAGCCGATCCGGTCGGGGTTGTGCAGCAGCAGCAGGTCGAGGGAGTCGACGCCAAGGCGCTCGAGGCTGCGCTCGGTCGCCATCCGTAGGTAGTCCGCGTACCCCGCCTCGCCACGCAGGCGCGGGTCGGTGAAGCGGGGAAAGCCGCGCGGCCCGTCGCGCTCGCCCTCGTAGAAGTCGTGGCCGATCGCCCCGACCAGGCAGTACTCATCGCGGGGGACCTCCTTCAGCGCTCGCCCGAGCAGCGAGTCCGCCTCGCCCTGTCCGTAGGTGTCGGCGCTGAGCACGGTGTCGATCCCGTCCCCCGGGCGCAGCACGGCCTCCAGTCGCGCCTCGTCGACCGTCTCGCCGAAGTGGAGAAAGCGGCCACCGCTCCAGGTACCGATCGCGCTGCGGCCAGGTTGACGCACGACTACGCCGAGATCAGGAAGCGTCGCCCTCGGGGGCCGGCTGCTCGCCGCCCGCCTCGGGCTCGCCCTCGCCATCGGTCTCGCCGCCGTCTTTCTTGGCGCCGACGCCAACCTTCTCGGGCTCGGGCTTGGACTTCTTCGATCGCACCTGCTTCTTCGGTTTGATGATCGTCAGGCTGAGCGGACGGTCCTCCTCGTCGCCGGAGGGATCGCGCTTGACCATCACGGTCGAGCCGGGTGTCATCTGCCCCTGGCGCAGCACTTCGTCGGCCAGCGGGTCCTCGATGTAGCGCTGGATCGCCCGGCGCAGCGGCCGTGCTCCCATCGAGGGATCCCAGCCTTTGTCGACCAGCAGGTCCTTGGCCTCGTCGGTCAGATCCAGCTGCAGCTCGTGTTCGGCGACCTGGACGCGGACGCGGTTGATCATCAGGTCGATGATCTCCTTGACCTCTTCCTTGGCCAGCTTGTGGAAGACGATCACCTCGTCGATCCGGTTGAGGAACTCGGGCCGGAAGACCTTCTTCAGGTCGCTCATGATCCGGCTCTTCATCGCGTCATAGGACATGCCGGTCTCGTCGTCGACGGTGAAGCCGATCGAGGTGTTCTTGGCGATCTCCGAGGCGCCGATGTTCGAGGTCATGATCACGATCGCGTTGCGGAAGTCGACCGTGCGGCCCTGGGCGTCGGTGAGGCGACCGTCCTCGAGGATCTGCAGCAGGATGTTGAAGACGTCGGGGTGGGCCTTCTCGATCTCGTCGAGCAGCAGCACCGAGTACGGCTTGCGCCGCACGGCCTCGGTCAGCTGACCGCCCTCGTCGTAGCCGATGTAGCCCGGCGGCGAACCGACCAGGCGGCTGACCGCGTGCTTCTCCATGTACTCGGACATGTCGATGCGGATCATCGACTCCTCGTCGCCAAAGAGGAATTCGGCCAGGGTGCGAGCGAGCTCGGTCTTGCCGACCCCCGAGGGGCCAAGGAAGATGAATGAGCCGGCAGGGCGCTTCGGATCCTTGATCCCGGCGCGCGAGCGGCGGATCGCCTTGGAGACGGCGGTGATCGCGACCTCCTGGCCGATCACCCGCTTGTGCAGCTCCTCCTCCATGCGGATCAGCTTCTGGGTCTCGGCCTCGGTCAGTTTGAAGACCGGGATCCCGGTCCACATCGGAGACGATGTCGGCGATCTCTTCTTCGCCCACGTCGGGACGCTCGCCGTTCTCACCCTCGGCCCACTCGTCCTCGAGCTGGCGCTTGCGGGTGGTCAGTTGACGCTCGGTGTCGCGCAGGTTCGCCGCTTTCTCGAACTCCTGCGCTTCGATCGCGGCCTCCTTGTCGCGTCGCGTCGTCTCGATTTCCTCCTCGAGGTCGCGGTAGACCGGCGGTGCGCTCATCGACTTGATCCGCATCCGCGAGGCGGCCTCGTCGATCAGGTCGATCGCCTTGTCGGGCAGGAAGCGGTCGGAGATGTAGCGGTCGGCGAGCTCGGCAGCGGCTTCCAGCGCATCGTCGGTGATGTTGACGCGGTGGTGCTGCTCGTAGCGCTCGCGCAGCCCTTCGAGGATCTTCACCGTGTCCTCAACCGAGGGCTGGTCGACCTTGATCTGGGCAAAGCGGCGCTCCAGCGCCGAGTCGCGCTCGAGGTACTTGCGGTACTCGTCGAGCGTGGTGGCACCGATCGTCTGCAGCTCGCCGCGGGCAAGCGCCGGCTTGAGGATCGAGGCGGCGTCGATCGCGCCCTCGGCGGCACCGGCGCCGACGAGGTTGTGGAGCTCGTCGATGAAAAGGATGATGTCGCCGCGCTGGGTGATCTCTTTCATCACCTTCTTCAGCCGCTCCTCGAACTCGCCGCGGTACTTCGAACCGGCGACCAGGGCGGCCAGGTCGAGCGTGTAGATCTGCTTGTTCTTGAGCAGCTCGGGGACTTCGCCCTTGTTGATGCGGGCGGCCAGGCCCTCGACCACGGCGGTCTTGCCGACGCCGGGCTCACCCAGCAGCACCGGGTTGTTCTTGGTGCGGCGGGAGAGGATCTGCATGATCCGCTCGATCTCGGTCTCGCGACCGATCACCGGGTCGAGCTTGCCCTCCTCGGCCAGCTTGGTCAGGTTGCGGCCGAACTGGTCGAGCAGCTTCGAAGACTTTTTGCCCTCGCCGGAACCCGCGCCGGTACCGGCGCCCTGGCGACGTCCGCCGGGGCCGGAGAGCATCCGGATCACCTCGTTGCGGATCTTGTCGGAGTCGGCGTCGAAGTCGAGCAGGATGCGGGCGGCGACGCCCTCGTTCTCACGCACCAGGCCGAGCAGGATGTGCTCGGTGCCGATGTAGTTGTGGCCGAGCGAGAGCGCCTCGCGCAGGGCCAGCTCGAGCACCTTCTTGGCGCGCGGCGTGAACGGAATCTGGCCGGAGGTGACCTCCTCGCCGGAACCGACGATGCGGACAACCTGCGAGCGAACGCGCTCGGTGGTGATGTCGAGCGACTCGAGGACGCGGGCGGCCAGCCCCTCCTCCTCGCGCAACAGTCCCAGCAGGATGTGCTCGGTGCCGATGTAGTTGTGCTTGAGCGTGCGCGCCTCTTCCTGGGCCAGGACGACTACTTGACGGGCTCGCTCTGTGAATCGCTCGAACAAAAAGCCTCTCTATCTACTCAACGCAGCACCGTTGAGTAAGTCTCGGTGGACGCCCTTCGTTATCGGTAAGCGCCTATGTACTCCTTAGAGGATACCGAGCCGGCCCAACCGGCCCTTCGCCGCAAAAAAGCGCTCAGAGCGAGCTTTCCAGCCGCTCAGGAGCGCATCGCGGGGAAGAGCACGACCTCGCGCACGCTCTTCGCGCCCGTGAGCAGCATGACCAGGCGATCGATGCCGATGCCGACGCCCCCCGTCGGCGGCATTCCCTGTTCGAGCGCGGCGACGAAATCCTCGTCGTAGGGCTGGGCCTCCTCGTCGCCGCGAGCCAGCTCCTCGGCCTGCTGCTCGAAGCGGCGGCGCTGCTCGTCGGGGTCGTTGAGCTCGGTGAAGCCGTTGGCGATCTCCATGCCGCCGGCGAAGGCCTCAAAACGCTCGACCAGGCCGTCCTCGGAGCGGTGGGACTTGGCGAAGGGCGAGAGCTCGACCGGGTAGTCGAGGACGAAAGTCGGCTGGATCAACTGCGGCTCGACGTGCTTTGAGAGCAGGCCGTCGACCAGCTTGCCCCAGCCCTCCTCGGGATCGAGCTCGGTCCCAATCGCCGCCGCCAACGCCTCGCGGGTCGGGTGCTCGGCGATGTCGATGCCGCTGCGCTCGCGGATCGCCTCGCGAAAGCTGACCCGGTTCCAGGGCGGCGCGAAGTCGAGCGAGACGCCGTCGCGCTCGACCACCGTCGTGCCCAGCACCCGCTCGGCCACCTCGGCGACCATCAGCTCAACTCGGTGGGCGGTTGACTCGTAGTCGGCGCAGGCCTCGTACCACTCGAGCATCGTGAACTCGGGGTTGTGCTTGTGCGAGATCCCCTCGTTGCGGAAGTCCTTGCCCAGCTCGTAGACCTTGTCGATGCCGCCGACGACCAGCCGCTTCAGGTACAGCTCGGTGGCGATGCGCAGATAGAGGTCGCGGTCGAGCGCGTTGTGATGGGTCGTGAACGGGCGCGCCAGGGCGCCGCCGTAGAGCGGTTGCAGAACCGGCGTCTCGACCTCGACGAAGCCGCGTTCGTCGAGCCAGCGGCGCACCTCGCTGACCGTGCGGGCGCGCTTGGTGAAGAGATCGCGGCTCTCCTCGTTGGCGATCAGGTCGAGCTCGCGCTGGCGATAGCGCGTCTCGACGTCCTCGAGGCCGTGGAACTTGTCCGGCGGCGGCCGCAGGCTCTTGGCCAGCAGGCGCCAGTGGTCGATCGCCAGCGAGAGCTCGCCGCCGCGGCGGGTCGCCAGCGCCGTGCCCTCGACCCCGATGATGTCGCCGAGGTCGAGCTCGACCAGAACTTTGTAGGGCTCCTCGCCGAGCAGGTCCTCGCGCGCGTGCAGCTGGATCTGGCCGGTGGCGTCACGCAGGTCGAGGAAGCAGGCCTTGCCGTGCCCACGCCGCCCGACCAGCCGCCCGGCGACCCGGTGGCGCGACTCGGTCTCGATCCCCGGCGCCAGCCCCTCGTGCGCCGCCCGTACCTCGCCGATCTCCTCGCGGTCGGCGAACTCCGGCGGAAACGGGTCTATGCCTGCATCCCTGAGCCGATCCAGCTTGGCACGGCGGTCGCGAAGAACGTCCGAGATGTTTTGTTCTTCAGTCACGTTCTGAGGCCGTGGGAAAGCAAGCAGGTCGGGGGAAGCAGGCTGAGGACGCGAGCGAGCGTACTTGAGTACGTGAGCGAACGGCCGATGCCGATGACCCCGAGATGCGCCGCTTTCCCGCGGCCTCAGGCCGTCTCGATCTTGGTGATCTTAAGTTTCTTCTTCGGCCCCCGCGGGACCTCGACCGTAACGATGTCGTTCCTCTTGTGCCCCAACAGGGCTTTGCCGATCGGCGACTCGTTGGAGAGCTTGTGCTCCAGCGGATCGGCCTCGGTCGAGCCGACGATCTGGAACTTCTGCGAGACATCGGTCTTCTGGTCCTTGACGTGGACGACCGAGCCGAACTGCACTTCGTCGGTGCCAATGACCTTCTCGTCGATCACGGTGGCGCGACGCAGCCGCTCTTCGAGCTGGGCGATCCGCTGCTCGAGCAGGGCCTGCTCGTTCTTGGCGTCGTCGTACTCGGCGTTCTCGGAGATGTCGCCGAACTCACGCGCCTCCTTGATCCGCTGGGCGACCTCGCGTCGCTTCACGGTCGTGAGGTGATCGATCTCCTCTTTGAGTTTCTCGAGACCCTCGGGGGTGATGACGGACTGGCGACTCACTTTGGTCCAACCTCGCTTTAGTGGATTGAGAACTGCCGCAAACGGCTCCTAGACCCAAAAACGCCCAAGTGCGGCGGCGTCTGCCTCACCACACCAGGGCCGGAAGTCGCGGGATTATAGCGAGGGCGCTGGAGCGGCCAGATCGGCGATCAGGCGGCGCGCTTGCGGCAGGTCGGCGTGGCGCTGGAGCTCGTCGGCAAGCTCAGTCGGAGCGCCAAGTGGCTCCATGTACCAGGGATAGAACTTGCGCAGGTAGCGGCCGGCGCGCTCGCTGCCGAGGTGCTCCTCAGCCCGATCGATTACCCAGAGCAGCTCCGCGGCGACCTCATCGCGGTCCGGTGGCGTAGAGCGCCGGCCGGTGAGTTCTTCGAAGACCCAGGGATTGCCGAGTGAGCCGCGGGCGATCATCACCGCATCGGCGCCCGACTCCTCATAGGCGCGGCGGGCGGCCTCGGCGCTCCTGAGGCCACCCGAGACGATCACCGGAATCTCGATCCGCTCAACCAGCTCGCGGGTGAGCGCGTAATCGGGGCTGCCCTTGTGACCGACGGTAGCCGCCCGCGGGTGGAAGCCGACCGCGGCGACGCCGGCCTCCTCGGCGAGGCGAACGGCCAACTCGAACCCGGAGCGATCGCCGACTTCGATCCCCGAGCGCAGCTTCACCGTCACCGGCAGGCCGCCGCTGCCCTCAACCGCCCCCCGCGCCAAGGCCAGGGCCAGCTCGGGCTGACGCAGCAGCTCCGCCCCGGCGCCGGTCTTGCGCACCTTGCGCACCGGGCAGCCCATGTTGATGTCGATCAGGTCGGCGCCCGCCTCAGCCGCCACCGCGGCGGCCGAGCGCATTACCTCGGCGTCGTGACCGAAGAGCTGCACCGAGACCGGGTGCTCATCGGGATGGATCCGCATCAGCTCGCGCAGGGTGCGCTCGTTGCGATGGTGCAGGCCGAAGCTGGAGACCATCTCCGAGACCGCCAGGCCGGCACCGTGGCGCTTGGCCTGCAGGCGCACGAACCAGTTGCCTATCCCCGCCAAGGGAGCGAGCAGGACGCGGTTGGAGATCTCGACGTCGCCGATCCGCAGGGGATCAGTCAGAGCCGGCTGTTCGGGTGTTGCGTTCATGGATCAGACGTAGCCCCTTGAGAGTAAGCATGTCGTCGACCTCATCGATCGTCTCGGTGAAGGGCACGACGATCGAGGCGTAGCCACCGGTTGCGAGCACATGCGGGTTCGGCAGCTCCTCTTCGATCCGTCCGACGATGCCGTCGATCAACCCGGCGAAGCCAAAGATGAAGCCGGAATGGATCGCGGCCCGGGTCGAACGACCGATGGCTTCCCGCGGCTCTTCGAGGTCAATCCTGGTGATCCGGGCCGCTCGTTCGATCAGAGCGCTGAGCGAAGGTGCGAGGCCAGGCCCGATCGCACCACCGAGGTACTCGCCATCGGCGGAGACCGCGTCGATGTTGATGCCGGTGCCGAAATCGACGGAGACACACGCCACACCGAATCGCTCGTAGGCGGCGATCGCGTTGACCAGGCGGTCAGCGCCCACCTCGAGGGGGTTCTCGATCCGGATTGGCATCCCGGTCTTCAGCCCGGGGCCTATCGTCAGGCACTCGGCCTCGAGGTAGCGCTCGGTCAGCTGCTCGAACTGGGCGCCGAGCGGCGGCACGACCGAGGAGACGCAGACGGCGTCGATCTCGGCAAAGGACATGTCGCAGAGACCGAAGAGGCCGCTGATCCGCTCCGCCAGCTCGTCACCGGTCGCGCCCGAGCGGGTCTGAAAGCGCCAGTGCTCGGCGAGGCGCTCGCCCTCGAAAGCGCCCAGGTGGGTTTGGGTGTTACCGACGTCGACCGCGAGCAGCACGGCGCGATTATCGCCGACGCCGTAGGATCGGCGCCGTGGAGGCGCGTCTTTACACGATTCCGGGCTCGCATCCAGGGATGGCGGCGCGGGCGATGCTGGAGTACAAGGGCATCGCCTACAAGCGCACCGACCTCTTCCCGGTGATGTCGAAGGGCATCCTGCGCGCTCTTGGCTTTGCGGGCAAAACGGTGCCGGCGCTGAAGATCGACGGACGCAAGGTGCAGGGCTCACGCCCGATCGCCCGCGAGCTGGAGCGAGTGCAACCGCAGCCGCCGCTCTTCCCCGAGGATCCCGCCCAGCGCGCCACCGTCGAGGAGGCTGAGCGCTTTGGCGACGAGGAGCTGCAGCACCCGATTCGCCAGATCTCCTGGTGGTCGATCAAGAAGGACAGCTCCTCGCTGCGCAGCTACTCCGAGGGGGCCAAGCTCGGTATCCCGATTGGCCTCGCGGTGAAGACAGCGGCGCCCATCGTCGCCCTCGCCGCCCGCACCAACGAGGCGACCGACGAGAATGTGCGGCGCGACCTCGCCGCCCTGCCCGGCTTCCTCGACAAGATCGACGCCTGGATCGAGGCCGGGGTCCTGAACGGCGAGCAGCTCAACGCCGCCGACTTCCAGATTGCCCCCAGCATCGCCCTGGCGATGACCCTCGATGACCTGCGTCCGGCGATCGAGCGCCGGCCCGCGGGAGCACTCGCCAAGCGGGTCATTCCCCATTACCCCGGCAAAGCACCGCCGATCCTGCCGCCGGCGTGGCTGCAGCAGTTGCGCGACGGAACCGCCGCCGCTAACTGAGCGAACCGACTCGCTCGGCTCTCTGCCCCGGGCCCAGGGCCGCCAGCGCCTCGACAAGGCGCGAGCCATCGGGGAGCGCCAGCTCGGGATCGAGCTCGAGCAGCGGCGCGAGGACGAAGCGGCGACTGCTGACCTCGGGATGGGGCAGCGTCAGGCGCTCGCTGGAGAGCTCGATATCGCCGAGCAGGAGCAGGTCGACGTCGAGCGGGCGGGGGCTGTGGCGGGGGGCGTCGAGGGCGCGGCCGCGGGCGACCTCGATCTCCTTGCAGAGGTCAAGTAGAGCTTCCGGCTCGAGCTCGGTGCGAATACGGATCGCGGCGTTGAGGAAGTCGGCCTGGTCCAGAACCTCGCCGACCGGCTCGGTCTCATAGGTCGAGGAGATCGCCTCGACCTCGACCCCGCGCTCGCGCAGCATCTCGCTCGCCGCCCGCAAGTGTGACTCGCGGTCGCCGACGTTGGAGCCGAGTCCGAGGTAGCCAGTTCTCACTGGGCGCCGTTCAGCTCGCTTCGGCCTCGTCCTCGTCGTCCTCGTCGGCGCGCTCGTGGACGACCTCGACGGCGACCTCCTGGATCGCCAGTGGCAGCGGCGGCTCCGGCTTGGCGGCGCGGACGCGCACCGATTCGCAGCCGTAGCGCTCCATCAGGCGCCCACCGACGACCTGGGCGAGGCGCTCGAGCGTGCGGTAGCTGCGCTCGGTGGCGGCGAGGGCGACGATGTCGCAGACCTCGGCGTAGTCGACGGTGTCCTCGATCCGATCGGTCAGCACCGCGTCGCAATCAGGTACGTCGAAGGAGATGTCGAACTCGAGCCGCTGCCCGACCTCCTGCTCGGAGTCGCTGACGCCGTGGTGGGTGTAGATCGAGAGCCCGCGCAGCTCCACCTCGACCCGCGAATCGAAGCCGTTGCCGTGTGCCTCCATGGGAGGAACCTACCCAAGGACAGCGTTTGTGACCGCAAGCGCCTGCACCATCTCGGCGACATCGTGCACCCGCAGCACGTCCGCCCCCTCGGCAGCGGCGAGGACGGATGAGGCGATCGAACCGCCGATCCGGTCCTCCACACCCGACCCGTCGACCTTGCCGATGAAGCTCTTGCGCGAGGTCCCGACCATCAACAGCCGCCCCAGCTCACGCAGCTCTCCCAGCCGCCGCAACAACTCGAGGTTGTGCTCGAGCGTCTTGCCAAACCCGATCCCCGGATCCAGCCAGATCCGCTCCTCGTCGATCCCCTGGCCGATCGCGAACTCCATCCGCTCCGCCAGAAACGCCTTCACATCGTCGACCACATCGTCATAGCGCGGATCGTCCTGCATCGTCCGCGGATTCCCCGGCATGTGCATCAACACCACCCCCGCCCCGCGCTCCGCGCAAAGACCCGCCATCTCGGGATCGTGCTTGAACGCAGTCACGTCATTGACGATCGAGGCCCCGGCATCCAATGCGGCTTCAGCAACTGCCAACTTCGAAGTGTCGATCGAGACAGTCGTCACACCGGCTAGTGCCGCCACAACAGGCTCGACTCGTCGCAGCTCCTCCGCCTCATCTACTTCAACCGCACCCGGCCGAGTGGATTCACCCCCCACATCCAAAATCGCCGCCCCATCCCTAACCAGCTCCTCGCCGTGCCGCACGGCCGCACCCGAATCGAGGTACCGGCCCCCATCGGAAAACGAATCTGGGGTGACGTTGACGACCCCCATCAACTTCGGGGACACGGATGTCCCTTCAATCAGCTGGCGTCGCCGCCAGCGAACCCGGGCCTGGGCCGCGGCTGCGCCACCGGCCCTTCGCGCTGCGCCCGTTCCGGCTCCCGCGCCGGCTCGACCGGCGGCGTCGGCTCCTCGTCGTCGACGAAGACCTCGTCTTCGGACTTGCCGTCGAGCAGGGCGATGAACTGCTCGGCGTCGATCGTCTCCCGCTTGAGCAGGATTTTCGAGATCGTGTCGAGGTTCTCGCGGTTATCGGTGAGCAGGTCCTTGGCGGTCTGATGGGCGCTCTCGACGATGCGGCGAATCTCGTCGTCGATCTCACGGGCGATCTCGTCCGAGTAGTCGGGCTCGGAGGAGAACTCGCGGCCGAGGAAGGGTTGGCCGCGATCGTGGCCGAAGACGCGGGGGCCGAGGCGCTCGGACATGCCGAAGCGCATCACCATCTGCTTCGCCGTCTCGGTCACCTTTTCGAGGTCGTTGGAGGCACCGGTGGTGATCTCGCCGAAGACGATCTCCTCGGCGGCGCGGCCGCCCAGGGTCATCGCCATCGTGTCGGTCAGCTCGGCGCGCGAGGTGAGGAACTTGTCTTCGCCGGGCAGGCTGATCGTGTAGCCGAGGGCCTGGCCGCGGCTGATGATCGAGATCTTGTGGACCGGGTCGGTGTTCTCCAGCAGGTGGCCGACGATCGCGTGGCCCATCTCGTGGAAGGCGGTGATCAGGCGCTCCTTCTCGCTCATCACCCGGGTCTTCTTCTCCGGGCCGGCGATCACCCGCATGATCCCCTCCTCGAGCTCCTGCATGGTGATTTCGCGCTTGCCCGTGCGGGCGGTGAGCAGGGCCGCCTCGTTGATCAGGTTGGCGAGATCGGCGCCGGTGAAGCCGGGCGTCTGGCCGGCCAGCGCATCGAGGTCGATCACCTTGGCCAGCGGCTTGCCGCGCGTGTGTACCTCGAGGATGTGCTTGCGGCCCTTGCGGTCGGGACGGTCGACGACGACCTGGCGATCGAAGCGGCCGGGCCGCAGCAGCGCCGGGTCGAGGATGTCAGGCCGGTTGGTGGCCGCGATCAAGATGATGTTGTCCTTCATCTCGAAGCCGTCCATCTCGACCAGGAGTTGGTTGAGCGTCTGCTCGCGCTCGTCGTGACCGCCGCCCATGCCAGCGCCGCGATGGCGACCGACGGCGTCGATCTCGTCCATGAAGATGATGCAGGGCGAGTTCTGCTTGGCCTGCTCAAAGAGGTCGCGGACGCGGCTGGCACCGACGCCGACGAACATCTCGACGAAATCCGAGCCGGAGATCGAGAAGAAGGGCACGCCCGCCTCGCCGGCGACGGCGCGGGCGAGCAGCGTCTTGCCGGTGCCAGGTGGGCCGTAGAGCAGCACGCCCTTGGGGATGCGCGCACCCAGCGCCTGGAACTTCTTCGGGTTCTCGAGGAATTCCTTGATCTCCTGCAGCTCCTGCACCGCCTCGTCGACCCCGGCGACGTCGCGGAAGGTGATCTTGGGCGCGTCGACCGACATCCGCTTCGCCTTCGATTTGCCGAAGTTCATCACCCGTGAGCCGCCACCCTGCATCTGGTTCATCAGGAAGATCCAGAAGCCGAAGAAGAGGACGAAGGGAAGGATGTAGGTGAGCAGCGAGAGCAGGCTCGAGCCGCCAGTCCCGTGCACCGTCGTCTCGACGTTGTTTTCGTCGATCAGGTTGAGCAGCGACTGCTCGGTATTGGGCGGGTAGCCGGTCGAGAAGCTTTCGCCGCTTTCGCCGTTGGGGCCCTTCTTGGTGACATCAAGGGAGTTGTCCTTGGTGTTGATCGTGATCTTTTCAATCTTGCCGGTGGCGATCAGACCATCGTTCGCCTTCGAGGCGACAAGTTCGTTGTAGGTCGGAGCCTTGCTGCTGTCGGGGCTACTGATCACCTTCTGCGCAACGAAGGCAAGGATCACCACCAGCAGGATCGGGAAAGCCGCGCTCTTGAAAAAACGCCTCACAGGGAAAAATCAGCGTACCAGGGCGGATTCGGCATCTAATCGTCCAACGCGGCCACGTAGGAGAGGTTGCGGTAACGCTGCGCGTGGTCGAGGCCGTAGCCGATCGCGAAGCGGTTGGCAATCTCGAAGCCGAGGTAACGCGGCGAGAGGTCGACGCGCAGGCGCTCGGGCTTGGTCAGCAGGGCGCAAACCTCCAGCGAAGCGGGATTGCGCGCCTTCAGGTTGCGCATCAGGTACTGCAGGGTGAGACCGGAATCGATGATGTCCTCGACGATCAGCACATCGCGGCCTTCGATTGGCGCGTCGAGGTCCTTGAGGATGCGCACCACGCCCGAAGAGTCGGTCTGCGAGCCGTAGCTGGAGACCGCCATGAAGTCGATCTCGCAGGGCACGTCGACGTGGCGCATCAGGTCGGCGAGAAAGAGGACGGCGCCCTTGAGCACGCCAACCATGAAGAGGTCGCGACCGGCGTAATCGGCGCTGATCTGGCGACCGAGCTCGGCTACGCGCTTCTGCAGCTCCTCACTGGAGACGAGGGTCTCGCCGATCGAGGGCTCGGTCACGCGGCGCAGTCTAGATAGAGCGGGCGCTCGCGGATGTCAGCGTTCGGCGTGCAGCACGCCGCGCTCGACCACGGCGCGCACGCCGCCGCCAAGATCGAGCATCGCGGTGCCGGTGCGGCGCAGCGCCGCGACCTGATCGGCGTGGTTCGCGGCACCCGGCACGGGTCGCCCGGCGGCACGATCGGCGAGGCGCTGGACGACGAGGCGGCGCAGGGCCGACGGCAGCTCGGCCAAGCGGCTCAGCTCGATCGTGCCGCGCCCCGATCCGTTCGCACCGAGCTCGGCGTCGACGAGCGAGTCGAGCACCTCGGCCTCGTCGCGCAACAGGTCGGCCGTGCGCAGGACGTTGCGCGCGGCGGCCGGGTGAACTTCGGCAAGCGCCGCGGCGAGACCGTGGCGGACGCGGTTGCGGGCGTAGCCGCCTTCGGCGTTGCTCGGATCGTCGCGCCACTCGAGCCCGCGCTCTTCGCAGTAGGTAGTCGTCTGCACCCGGGTGAAGCCCAGCAGCGGGCGCACCAAGCTGCCGTCCCGTTTGCGCATCCCCAGCAGCGCCCTGCGACTGGGTGAGGAGGCGAGCCGGTAGAGGATCGTCTCGACCTGATCGTCGGCGGTATGCCCGGTGGCGATCAGCGCCCCCTGGCCGAGCGCCAGCTGGGCCGCCGCCGCGTAGCGGGTGTCGCGCGCCCACGACTGCAGGTTGCCCGGTCCCTCGGGGCGGCGCGGCCGCTCGAGCTCGAGCTCGACCCCAAGCCGCGAGCACAGCGCCGCGCAGTGCTCCTCGTCGGCGTCGGAGTCGTCTCGCAGTCCATAGTTGACGTGGACCGCGGTGACCGCGTCAGCGCCGAGCAGGCGGATCGCAAGGTCGAGCAGGCAGACCGAGTCGCGACCACCGGAGAGCATCGCCACCAACGGCGTATCCGCCGGCAGCAGCCCGCCCTCGCGAACCGCATCGAGCATCTGCTCGCTTTCCATTTCCTAAGTGTCGCGCGGAAGGTCAGTCGGCGGCGCGGACCACGAAGAGCGGGGTCGGCGTCGGGAAGCCCCTGAGGGTGACCTCGCCGATCGGGTCGCAGCCGAGGCCGCGGCCCCGCAGTGCTTCGGCGACGCGGTCGGTCACCAGCACCTCGCCGGCCTGGGCGCGGTTGACGACCCGGTGGGCGAGGTTGACGTGGGTGCCGAAGTAGTCACCGTCGCGGTAGACCGCCTGGGCGTAGTGAATACCGACCCGGGGCTGGGGCCGCTGGGAGAAACGACCCATCAGGCCAACTGCCCACTCGGTCAGCGAAGCCGGCTCCGGCGAGACGACCATCACCTCGTCGCCGATCGTCTTGACGATCGTCGCCTCGGGGGGAAGCGTCGCCTCCACCGTTGCGACGAAGTTCTCGACCACGTCGAGCGCCTCCAGGTCGCCCTCCTCCTCGGTGTAGCGGGTGAAGCCGGTGAGGTCGATGAAGCAGAGGGTGACCGGAACGTGGTGCACCTGTGACTCGGCCATCCCCAGATCGCTCTCCATGTGGCCGACGACGTCCTGCTCGAGGAAGAAGCGCAGGTAACGGGTGTGGAGGTAATCGGTGAGCGGCGCGGCCAAGGGGAGGATGTCCCCGGCCAGCTCGCCCATCTCCTCGGCCATTTCCAGCTCCGGCACCCCGTCGCGAATCAGCGGTTCGTGCACGTAGAGGTGGAAGAGGCGGACCTCGGCGTCGGCGATCCGCCGCAGCGACTGGACGTAGACGCGCACCAGCTGGAGGAAGGCGACGAGCGGGAAGCCCGCGGCCAGGACCCGGGCGCAGTGGCGCAGCGCCTGCACGTCCTCGGGGCTGAGCAGGCGCTCCTGACCCAACGGGGTGCCGAGGATGACGAGGATGCGCTCGACCAACTCGGGCTCGAGCCCGGTCTCGCGAGCGACCTCCTCGAGCGTCGTCTGCTCCTCCTCTTGGGGGAAGAGATCCTCGGTGAAACCGAAGGCGAGGCGGCCCTCGCGCCCGGCGCGCTTGAGGTCCTCGAGCGAGTGACCGCGCTCGCGCATACGCGCGACGACGCGGGCCTGGGCCGCCGCTGCGGCGGTCCAGCGACCGCGGCGCACCGGCAACACTTTCTCCTCGGCCCAGCGTTTCAGCGTGCTGGCCGAGACGCCGGAGCGTCGCGATGCCTCGCTGAGGGATATCCGTTCGTCGGCGGCCACCGACCGCGAGGCTACGCGTTAGGCCGAGATTTCCGACTCCTCGTGCGCCTGCAGGACGGGCTCCCCGTCCTCGCCGGTGCGGATGCGGATCGCCTCCTCGACCGGGAGCACGAAAATCTTGCCGTCGCCGACCTCGCCGGTGCGAGCGTGTCTGAGGATCGTCTCGACGACTAAGTCCTTGTCCTTGTCCTCAACCACCACCTCCAACTTCAACTTCGGCCGCACGCTGATCATCAAGGCCGAGCCCCGGTAGTGCTCCACCTCGCCCCGCTGGCGACCGGAGCCCTTGACCTCGAGGATCGAGAGCGAGGGCAGGCCCTTGTCGAGCAGCTCGGCCCGGATCGGGTCGAACGCCTCGTGGCGGATGAAGGCCTCGATCTTCTTCATCGGCTTAATCCTCCACCGAGAACCGCCTCGACCGCATTAGACAGATGGCGAAGATCTGCGTCCCGTCACTCTCGCGAGTGTCAATAAGGTCGGCGGGTGCCTTCGCGACTCCGCCCCACCGCCCCGATCGCCGCCGACGCGGTGCTGGTCGGCGACCCTGGCCGGGCCTTGCTGCTCGCCCAGGAGCTGCTCTTGGAACCGAAGATGAGCAACCACGCCCGCGGCCTCTGGGCCTACTTCGGCGCCACGGCGACCGGCGGCGAGCTGACCATCCAGGCCACCGGCATGGGTGGACCTAGCGCGGCGCTGGTGCTCGGCGACCTCGCCGAGCTCGGGGTGAAACGAGCGGTGCGGGTCGGGACCTGCGTCGGGACCGGCGCAGGCGCGGCGCTGGGCGATCTGCTTGTCGTGCGCGAAGCGATTGCGCAGGGCGGCAGCGCCGCCGCGCTCGGGGTCGAGCCGGGAACCGCGGTGACACCCGACCCCAAGCTGACCGAACGACTTCAGTCCGAGCTCGGCGGCGAGGGCAACCTCGTCACGATCGCGAGCGTGGATGCCCACCCCGCGGAGCACGCGGTGACGCCAGGTGTCGCCGCGATCGATATGCAGACGGCACCACTGCTCGCCCGCGCCGCCTCGTTGCAGATCGAGCTTGCCGCACTGCTGATCGTCAGCGAAGCGGAGCGCGGAGCGGCGAGCCTGGCGAAGGAGACCTTGGAGGAGCTGGAGCGCAAGGCCGGCAGGGCCGCCGCCGGCCTACTCTCAGGCTGAGGTTGAGGGTTAGGCTTCGTCCTCAGCCCGCTCGCGGGCGACGAGTCGGCGGCGAATGTCGCCGAGATCGCGAGAGACGCGATCGATCTGGTCCTCAACCTCTTCGAGGCGCTGCGAAAGCGAGCGAACCCGCCGCTCGAGGCGTTCGAGGTCACCGGCGGAAGGGAGATTGAGCGCGCTCATAGCCGCGTGCTGAGCGTCAAGCGCCTTCTCGCGGGCCCCGAAAGCGGCGGCAACGGCGTTCTCGAGTACCTGGCTGTCGAGCAGTGCCTGGGCAAACTCGCCGATCGCCTGCTCGCTGCGTGCGCGCAGGCCCTCCTGGTCGTCGTAATCCGCGTTCGTGGTCAAATCAGCCGCCTCATTGACAGCAGCTTAACCGGCGCATCCGGCTCGACTGAAATCCTCCTGCGCTTGGGGCATGGAAGAGACCTTGATTAAGGGCTTGTTGGGGGCAGCGGCCGGCCGTTGCGCACCAGTTTGCGAGCCAGTAGCTTGGGCGAGCCTGTTGCGCAGGGAGAGGGCCGACATGTGCTGCACGATCGTGCCCAGTGGGTATAGGTGCGCCGTCATATGAGAAACAAGCTTGCACTGATCATCGCTCTGGCCAGCTTTGGCGTCGTCACGGCGCTCGGAGTCGGCTTCGCCGGCGCGGACGAACTCTCGACCACGTCGGGGGAAGCGACGACGCCGCTGACGATCGCACCGGCCACGACGCTGCCGGCCTGCTCCAACGAAGTCGACGACGACGGCGACGGCCTGGTCGACATGGAAGACCCCAACTGCGAATCGCCGCAAGACAACAGCGAGGAATTCACCGCCCCCCTGGCGGGCCCGACCAGTAACAGCAGCGTCGAAGCTCCGCCCGTCGCGGCCCCGACGCCGGTTGAAGCGCCGAAGCAGGGTGGCGGCTTCAAGGCCGGCGCGACGATCGGCTCCGGCGATGCCAAGGCGCACCACAACGAAAGCCTCGGCGACGTTAGCGGTGGCGGCGAAAACTCCGGCGCCGGCACAACTGCCCCCAGCGCCACCGCCGGCGTGCAGCAGACGGACACGACCAGCGGCGGCTCTCAGTACTCCAGCGGCGGCACGCCGACGGAAGCAAACCCGACGACGACGATCGCGCCCTTCGGACCGGCGCCGATCGGCGTTCCCAACTTCGTCATCGACTCCTTTGAGATCCCGCCCTTCCTGCTGCCGATCTACCAGGCCTGCGGGACCGAGTACGGAATTCCCTGGGAGGTGTTGGCCTCGATCAACAAGATCGAGTCGGGCTTCGGCACCAACATGGGGCCCTCCAGCGCCGGGGCGATCGGCTGGATGCAGTTCCTGCCCTCCAGCTGGGAAGCGTTCGGCCTCGACGCCAATGGCGACGGCAAGAAGGACCCCTACAACCCCGTCGACGCGATCTGCGCCGCCGCGCACTACCTGAAGCTCAGCGGCGGCTCCAGCGATCTGTACAAAGCGATCTACTCCTACAACCACGCTGACTGGTACGTGCAGGAGGTGCTCGGCTACGCCCGCGCCTACGGCAAGCTGCCGACTGATCTGGTCGGCTCACTGACCGGCCTGACCGAGGGCGCCCACTTCCCGGTCGCTGCCGACGCCAGCTACGCCGACGATCTCTCCGCCCGCGAAGCGCTGAAGAGCTCCACCCCGGGCGCCGAAGAAGCCTACGGCGACGCCTCCGAAGTCATCTCCTCCTCGCCGACCCCGCGCGGGATCAACATCTTCGCCGCTGAGGGAGCACCAGTCGTCGCCGTCAACGACGGCGTGATCGAGAAGATGGGCAGCTCCCCGCGCCTCGGCAACTACGTGGTTCTTCAGGACGCCTACGGCAACCGCTACACCTACGCCGAGCTCGGCCAGATCGTGCGCGAGCACCGCTCCGTGGTGATGCCGACCGGCAAGGAGCGGCGCCTGCCGGTCGAAAGTGAAGACTTGCGGCCGCGCCTGCGGGCACTTCCGAGCCGCTCGGACGGCAGCACCGACAAGGGCAGCGAAACAACCGAAGTCGACAGTCCGACCAGCAGCGAAGACGGAACCCTAAAGGTCGGGTCGAAGGTTATCGCCGGGACTGTCCTCGCCCGGATCGGCTCCGCCCAAGACGGCGTCGACCCCCACATCAACTTTGCCATCCGGCCCGCCGGCAGGGGCGCGCCCGAGATCGATCCGAAGCCGATCCTCGACGGCTGGAAGCTGCTCGAGGCGACGGCGATCTACCGGGCGGACGGTAAGAACCCACTCTCCGAAGACCTCAGCGGCGCCGGCGTCCTGTTGCTCTCCAAGGAAGAGCTGCAGCAGCGCGTCCTCGCCGACAAAGCCCTCGACATCTACGAATGCGGTCGCGAAGACATCGCCAGCGGCCAGATCGACCGCCGCGTCCTGGCGGTCCTCGAGTACCTGGTCTCCAAGGGCTACAAGCTGACGATCACCTCGCTCAAGTGCGGCCACAGCATCATCAGCTCATCGGGGTACGTTTCCGAGCACAGCACCGGCGACGCGGTCGATATCGCCGTCATCGACGGCGTGCCCGTCACCGGCCACCAGGGCCCGGGAACCCTGACCGACCAGCTGATCCGCGACGTCCTGCAGCTGCAGGGCACGATGCACCCCCACCAGGTGATCTCGCTCGAGGACCTGCCTGGTGAAACCAGCTTCGCCCTGCCCGATCACTACGACCACGTGCACATCGGCTACCGCCCGATCACCGGCCCCTTCGACCAGCAGTTCAACGCGCTGCTCAAACCGGACCAGTGGCAGCGGCTGACCAAACGCCTCGACGAAATCAAGAACCCCCGCGTCTCGTCGACGCCGTCTCCCTACGCGCTACCCGACACTCAGGGCAAGGGCAAGGGCGGCGGCAACGGCAAAGCGGGCGCCGGCGACTGAGACCCCCGGCAGGATTGGGTCTTTGACCCGCCTCTTCGGATTCACCCAGTTCGATTTCGCCGGGCCCCTGGCGGTCGCTGACGGCCGCTATCTGATCCGCGACGGGGAGCGCGAGCAGGTACTCGTGATCGAGACCCTCGGTGCCCCTCCCCCGGCCCGCCGGCGTCGCAAACGGCCGAAGGATGCAGAGATCGGCGAACCACCGGCCGAGCTGCCGGTGGCGCGGGCAACGGTGGTGCTGGCCTTCAACGAGCTCGAGGACGATAAGACGGCCGCTGCCTGGCTGCAGGAAGCCACCGCCGACGAGGACAGCATCGATCGACTGGTCGAGCGGGGGATAGACGAGCTCAACCAGGCCCTGCACACACAGGCGGTCGCCAGCGGCGACCCCTACCCGCAGACGGTCACCCCGGCGCGAGCGACAGCGATCCGGATCGGCTACGGCAATGGCGAGGCCCTCGCCGACGGCGCCTTCACCAGTGCCCACCAGGTCGACCCCGGGCTCGGCCCGATCTCACGCCGCCGCCAGCGTGACGAAGAGCTGCGACCCCAGCAACGACTCGCCGCCGTGCTCGGCGGCCGCGAGCAGCTCGACACCTGCGAGACCCTGCTCCTCCGCGCCCGCGCCGACCTCGACGCCGGTCGTGACAGGGAGGCGGCACTGCAGCTCCGAGTCGGCCTGGAGGCGCTCTTGGTCGAGCTCAAAGGCGCACTCAGCGACGACGGACACGAGGAGGACATGGCGACGCTTGCAAGTCGTCGCCACGAAGCGGGCGAGCTCGCCAACGCCGCCCTGCGGGGAGATCTCGCCGCCGAGCAGCTTCAGTCGCTCAGCGAGCTCCTCACCACCGCCGAGCGCGTCCTGCGCCGCCGCCGCGTGCTCGGCAGCTAAAGCACCAGGTGTTGCGCGACAACCGAGTCCGAGAGGGACTCGGCGATCAGGTGTGCTTCGGCCAACTCGATTCCCTCTAGAGAAGGAACCCCGATCACGGTCAGGCCGGCGGCGCGGGCAGCGGCCACTCCGGTGGGCGAGTCCTCGAGCGCGACCACGTCGGGACCGGGCTCGACGCCGAGCCGGCGACACGCCTCCAGATAGGGATCCGGCGCCGGCTTCGGCGCCGCCACTTCATGGGCGCTGAGCACGACGTCGAAGTGGTCGACGAAGCCGACGATCTCCAGCGAGCGCTGGACGAAGGGCAGCGGTGAGTTGGAGACGAGCCCGATCGGTGTGCCACGTCGCTTCAGCCGGTGCAGCAGCTCCGCCGCCCCCAGCATCGCTTCGACCCCGTGCTCGAGCTCGGCGACGACCAGCTCGTTCAGCTCCTCGATCAGCTCGGCGGCGCGGCCGGGCTCGCCGAGGCGCTGCTCGAGGATGCCACCGGCGATCTCGGCCGAGGTGCCGACCAGCTCGCGCTTGTGCTGCGGGGTGAACTCGCGGTTCCGCCGCTCGAAGAGATCCTGCTCGGCGCGGGTCCAGACCGACTCGGTGTCGAGCAGGAGGCCATCGTTGTCGAAGACGACGGCAGCGGGCAGGGGCGTCTCCATCGCCGTGAGCATATGGTTGTCGTGTGCCCTTCCACGTTGAGCTCAGCAGCGGCATCAGGCATGCCCGCTCCTTCAACTTCAGCCGCGAGCAACTGATAACCGAGGTGATCGCACCGTGGCTCGAGGACCTGCCGGTCGAGCTCGGCGAACAGGAGTGGCAGCCGGCCGAAAGCAAGCTGAAGATCCTCGAGGGACCGCACCTCGACGGGCCGGACCTCGCCTTCGGCCAGGGGTGGTCCAACGCCGAGCGGGCGAGCGAGGAGGTCACCCAACGCGAGCTGGCCGCCGCGCCGCCACCCGACCTGCCGGATGCCTTCGTGATCGAGGCCGCGCAGCCACAGCCCGGCGCCGCGCTCGGCGAGCTGATCGAGGGTCAGGCGGCGAGCCCGATTGCCTGGACCGAGGCCCGGGACCGGATCGACGGCCGCGATCCGACGATCGCGGCCGTGATCCTGGTCCTCAAGCGCAAGCAATAGGCCGGTTTAGCCGCTCAGGCCAGCCGCCTCGGAGAGTCTCAATTCAACCCGGCATGGCGCCCCACGCCAAGCCTGCATGTGCACCGGTAAGGCTCACCAGCGCGCTGCCATCCAGTTTCACTTTGTGTTCTGCAGTTTTGCTGATAACCCACATTTCCGATAACGGGCCTTCTTCGATTAAGTGAATCACCTGGTGTTTTTCGAATCGATTTTCGCAGTCTTTGATGTAGAGCTTTCCCAAGATCGGAATTTTTTCGCCAATTGCGCATTCTTCGCCCGTTTCGAGGGTCATGAAGAAGGTGCCTTCGCTTGGTTCCAACAAAATGAGCGGATCTGTCCCAATAACTTCTTTTTTTTCATTTTCTAATTTGTGTAAAAGGAGTTCACCTTTAAGCGCATTGGTTTCCAGGGTCCCCGCGGGAGCACCTTTGGTATGTGGAAGGCAGGGTTTGCTTTCCACGCCGTTGAGAAGCAATCTGCAGCCAGTGAACTTAAGTTTACCTCCCGCTTTCAGCTTTCCTTCTCCAATTAGTTCCATACCGACCAGTTCGACGCCACTACATGTTTTTTCGACTTTTATTTTGAGGATTTCAGTTAAGAGAATCTCTTTGTTTGTGCTCTCTATTTCCCCTTTTAGCAGCACTGGTAATTTAGCCGTGTCTATGGCTTCTCCGGCTTTGCTTAAAACTAACCATTTGGCGCCGACTTCCGCCTCGGCAGCGCTGGCCAAAAAGGCCACCACGCCCAGGGTCAGGACAAGAAGGCCAAATGCTCCAAGCCTTGAGTGAGTCATCTCGTTCCTTTCACTTCGAGTTACGGTTGGTTGCCCAGCAAGCGGCGACTCTCTTCGCCGCTGTGCCAGCTTCTCACTCGAGAATCAGCCGTCAAGACTCGATCTAGAGTTTCAGCGGTAGTTGCGTCCGAACTCCCTGTGTCCTCGTACTTCGAGCGCACCAAAATCAAGCGCCCCGGCGAATACCGAGGCGCTTGATTCGAAGCGGCATGTCGAGCCCAAAGATGCGGGCAACCTGGAGTTGGGCCGGACTAGGCTGAAGCGACCCGCGCCGTCGGACCCGCCGACGCAAACTCAACCGAGCGACCGCGCGGCACGACCAACACCGGGAAGCTGGCGGTCTCGACCGCGTAGTCGCTGGCGGCGCTGAGGGTCACCTTCCCGGCCGGCGACTCGGGACGCGAGCCAACCACGAGCAGGTCGATGTGGCCGGCGCCGGCACGCTCGGCGACCGTCGCGCCAAGCGCCGCGGCGAGGCTCTCTGCGGTCTGGCGAGCAGCCGGGTCGCCCTCGTCGATGACCCCGATCGTGTTGACGCTGACCGAGGGGTTGTCGCGCAGGCCGGCCGGAGCGACGGCGATCGCCGCCGGACCGCCAAGCAGCAGCTTGTGGGCGGGGATGCCCGGCTTGACCGTACCCGGCGCGGTGCGGTACTCGGAGCCGAAGACGATTACGTCGGCGTTCTCGCGCTCGGCCAGCTCGGCAAGGCCGACGCTGGTGCCGGGGTTGACAACGACGTGGCGCGGCATGTCGGGAGCGCCAACCGATTCGGCGCCGCGCGCGAGCAGGTCCTCGGCCTCCTTCTCCTCCAGCGCCCCGCCCTGGGAGTGGCGGACGTAGGCGAGCGAGAGATCGGCGCCGCTGAAGGCGAGCAGGCGGCCGAATGCGAGCGCGTCGCGGTCGTTGTCGGTGTCGTCGTAGGAAACGATGATGCGAGTGGCCATCGGGTTCTCCTTGAAGAGTTTGTCGGCGATAAATCGAAGTTCGCGCCGATAGTCGCACTCTCCTTGGATCATCACAACTGTTAATCCTCATATTGACGATAAGCTTTGCTTATGCTCAACGCGAGCCGTCTCAACGTGCTCAGGGAGGTGGTGAAGAACGGCTCCTTCTCGGCCGCCGCCGACGCGCTCTCCTACTCTCAGTCAGCCGTCTCACAGGCAATCGCGACGCTGGAGGGCGAGGTCGGCGCGACCCTGATCGAGCGCGACCGCGGCGGCGTGCGGCCGACCGCCGCCGGAGCCGCGCTGGTCACCCACGCCGAGGGCATTCTCGGCCGCATGGAAGCCGCTGAGACCGAGCTCGCCGCGATCGCCGGCGGCGAGGCCGGCCGGCTGCGCATCGCTTCCTTCCCCAGTGCCGGCGCGACGCTGGTGCCGCAGGCGATCGCGGCCTTCAGCGCCGGCCACCCCGGCGTCGAAGTGACCCTGGCCGAGGGCGAGCCAGAGGAGATCGCGCCGCGCCTGCGCGGCGGTGAGTTCGACCTCGCCCTGCTCTACGAATTCGAGGGCGTCGGCGAGCGCCTCGCC
Organism: uncultured Solirubrobacterales bacterium; assembly: GCA_963732225.1. Lineage (GTDB taxonomy): Bacteria > Actinomycetota > Thermoleophilia > Solirubrobacterales > 70-9 > VRUE01. Next base: position 846,756 of record CAVSYR010000002.1, on the reverse strand, counting down.
ACCGGCATCCGCCGCTTCGAGTTGCTCGAGGATCCACTTCACCTCGCGCTGCCCATCTCTCACCCGCTCGCCCGCCGCCGCCAGATCCGGCTCGAGGACCTGCGCGAGGAGTCGTGGGTGCAGACCTCGGTCTCCGGCCCCTGCGCCCGTCACGTGGTGCGCTCCTGTCACGCGGCCGGCTTCGAGCCGCGCGTCTCCTTCGAGAGCGACGACTACCAGACGGTCCAGGGCCTGGTCGCGGCCGGGGTCGGCGTTGGCCTGATCCCACAGCTGGCGCTCTCCGCCGTGCGCGCCGACATCCGCATCCGCGCACTGCACCCACAGAGCCCCGTGCGCAAGGTCTTCGCCGCAACGCGCCGCGGCGCGCCGGTGACACCGGCGGTGGCGACCCTGCTCGACACCCTGCGCGAGGTCGCGCGCTCCCACGCCAAAGCGGCCGACTGACCCCAGAAACAGAACCGCCCCCGGGAGAGTGCGGGGGCGGTTCCTGTCTCTTCTCGTCTCCGGGCCGCCAGCCACGGCCCGGCCGTCTGGTTAGACGCTTCCCCCTGCCGGAGCGGCCGGAGCAGCCGCCGCGCTGACCCCATCGGGGTATCCCAGCGATGGCACGTCTGAGGGGTAAACCTCGTGGCCGTGGACGGCGATGTCGCCTTCCTCCATTTCGGCCTCGCTCATCCGCAGTGGCACGAACAGTCCCACCAGTTTGAGCAGGATGAAGGTCATGATCGCGGAGAAGACGATCACCCAGGCGGCCGTGTAGGCCTGGACCCAGAGCAGGTGCAGACCACCACCTGAGATCAGGCCTTCGTGTTCGCCAGCCATCAGTTTGTTGGCGAAGATCCCGACCAGGAGGCCACCGGCGACGCCGGCAAAGCCGTGGGTGTACACGACCCCCAGCGTGTCGTCGACGTTGCGGAACGGTCGCACCCGGCTCAGGTAGTTGAGCGCCAGGTAGACGAGTGAGGAGGCGACGACGCCAATGATGATCGCACCCCAGCCGTTGACGAAGCCGGCGCCGGGGGTGATCGCGACGAGGCCGACGATCATGCCGTTGACGCTGCCAATCAGGCTCGGCTTGCGGCCGGTGGCGTAGTCGAGGGCAACCCAGACCAGGAAGGCAACCGCGGTGCAGAGGTTGGTGTTGAGGATCGAGGCGGAAGCGATTTCGCCGGCGCTGTACCAGTCACCGCCGTTGAAGCCGTTCCAGCCCATCCACAGCAGCCCCGCGCCGACGGCGACCATCGCCAGGTTGTTCGGTGCGTCGACCTCGCGGTCGCGCTGCAGCCGCGGTCCGATCACGGCCGCGGCAACGAAGCCCGAGACCCCGGCGGCGAGGTGGATCACGTAACCGCCCGAGTAGTCGAGCGCACCCTGCTGGGCGAAGAAGCCACCGCCCCAGATCAGGAAGGCGTTGATCGTGTAACAGAGCAGCGTCCAGAGAGCGACGAACGGGATCCACGCCTTGAAGTTGATCCGCCCGAGCACGGAGCCCAGCATCAGGATCGGCGTGATTGCCGCGAAGACGATCTGGAAATACGCGAGCGTCGATTGCGGGAAGAGGAATTCTTCTTCCGCCAGCTCTGGGATGTGCGCCTGTTGCAGCAGATCGTGGCTGCCCAGGATCGATTCCGGCTTACCCAGGAAGTTCCCGAAGAAGCCGCTATTGGAAATCGCGTGGATCGGCTCGCCGAACCCCATCTTGAAACCGACAAGCACCCAGAGAACAAGCACGATCGCGAAGGCGACGAACGCCATCATCATCGAGTTCACCGACCACCGCTTCTGCATCACCCCGCCATAGAGCACAACCAGGCCGGGGATGCTCATCAGGCCCACCAGGGTGGCGGCCGTGAGCTGCCATGAGTTGGCGCCTTCGTTCAGCCATTCCATAAGAAGAGTTAGTTCCTTTCTCAACTAGTGCTTCTCGGACCGCTAAACCCTCCCGCCGCGGGGACCCCACCACTACGTACACGTGTCTAAAGATCTGTGCCAAATCTTCGCCACGCTGGCGCGAACAGGGCCAATAGCGCCGTATAACCTGCTGCCCATGCCCCTTGAAGGACATTACGAGCGGCAGACAACGCCGCTCTACAAGCTCAGTTCACGCGAGATCAGGATCGCCTCGATCGCCCTCTTGGTGACCGTCGCCGCGATGCTCGCCGTCGTCTTCGCGACCGTCGGCGACAGCAACCCGCCTACCCCGATGGGCTGCATCAGGGCCGAAGTCGCGGGGATCGTCGGCGGGGAAACCGTCAGTGGCTGCGGCGCCGAGGCAGAGGCGCAGTGCGCCCACGCCGCCCGCTTCGATTCGCCACGGGCAAACACCGTGGTCGCCGAGTGCGAAAAGCAGGGCGTCAGGTTCTAGCTCGTTCCTGAGCCGGGGCGCTGCTCAGTGCAGCGCCGCGGCCAGGGCGGCCAGCTCTGCGTCGACCTCGCCTTCGAGCTTGATCGTGGCATCGCCGTCGTAGGGCGTCGGGCCCTTGGTGACGATCGCGAGCTTGCCGCCACGTTCGAGGGTCACGGCGGGAAGGCTGGCCACCGGGTACACGGCCAGCGAGGAGCCGACGCAGAGCATCAGCTCGGCGGCTTCCGCCAGCTCCTGTGCTCGTCGCATCGCGGCTTCGGGCAGCATCTCGCCGAAGAGCACGACGTCGGGCTTGACCGGACCGCGGCAAGCGGCGCAGAGCGCGACGCCGTCGGCGTCGAAGAGCGGGTCCATATGCTCGAGGCCATAGGTCGCTTCGCAGTGCCGGCAGGACGAGGTCTCGATCGAGCCGTGCACCTCGACCACCTCGCGCGAGCCGGCGACGCCGTGCAGGCGGTCGATGTTCTGCGTGATCACGCCCTCGATTAGCCCTCGCTGCTCTAGCTCCGCCAGTGCCTCGTGCGCCGCGTTGGGCCGCTTGTCGCCGAGCGACTGGAAGCGCGGGCGGTAGTAGGACCAGAAGCGGGCCGGGTCGCGCTCGAAGACGTCGATGTGGGCAACTTCCATCGGGTCGACGTTGGCCCAGAGGCCGGTCTCGGGCGTGCGGAAGTCGGGGATGCCGGAGGGGACCGAGACGCCGGCCCCGGTCAGGACAACGGTCGAGCGCGACTGGCGGATCAGCTCCGCCAGTCGCTCGACCCCGACCGACGGGACTGAAAGTCGCGATATAGGCGACTTTGGGTCCCGTCGGCGGGATTCGCTGCCTACTTGCCGCTCCACTTCGGGGTGCGCTTGCCGAGGAAGGCGCCGATGCCCTCCTTGGCGTCCTCGCTGCGGAAGGCGGTGGCAAAGCCCTGCTTCTCGGCCTCGATGCCCTGATCCAGGTCGCCGGCATGCGAGACGCGCTTGATCTGCTCGAGCGCAAGCGGCGCCTGGGCGGCGAGCTTGCGGGCCCACATCAGCGCGGTCTCGAACAGCTCGTGGTCGGGGACAACGCGGTTGACCAGACCCGCTTCGAGCGCCTCGCCGGCGAGGATCGCGTCGCCGATCAGGTTCATCTCCAGGGCCTTGTTGGGACCGACCAGGCGCGGCAGCCGCTGGGTGCCGCCGAAGCCGGGGATGATCCCGAGCTTGATCTCGGGCTGGCCGAAGACGGCAGCTTCGGCGCCGATCCGCACGTCGCAGGCCATCGCCACCTCGCAGCCGCCGCCGAAGGCGATCGCGTTGACGGCGGCGATCGTCGCCACCGGCGCCTGGCCGAAGTCGCGCAGCAGGGCGTGGGCGGTGTGGATCAGCTCCTCGCCGCCACCCTCGTCCATCTGGGTGAAGGCCTTGATGTCGGCACCGGCCGAGAAGACGACCGGGATCGAGGAGGCGATCACCATCGCGCCGACGCCCTCGGCCGCCTTGACCCGCTCCCAGGCCGTCTTCAGGTCGCGGATCACGTCGGGTGAGACAGCGTTCATCGGCGCGTTGGCGAGCCAGGCGATCGCGACCTCGCCGCGGGTCTCCAACTTCACCGTCTCCGCCTGATCGCCCTCGTCGGGCTGCGGGTAGGGGTAGAAGCCCTGGCCGGACGCCATTCCGAGGCGGCCCTGGGCAACCAGACGCCGCAGCAGCAGGGGCGGGGCGAAGCGGTCGCCGTGGCGCTCCTGCAGGCCCTCCATCCGCTCGAGCACGACGTCGAGGCCCTCGATGTCGGCTTTCCAGAACGGCGGCAGCAGGCCGCGGCGCGGGTCGAGGCCGGCGCCGGCCATCATCCCCAGGTCGATGTCGCGGACCGAGCAGACGCCCTCCTCGACCAGCAGGCAGGACTCGATCAGGGCGCGGCAGGTGAAGAGCGCGACCAGCTCCTCGGCGTCCGGTTCGGCGTCGCCGGGGACGTTCTGCTCGCCCTCCTTGAAGAAGCCCTCGCCGCCCGACTTGGCGCCGAGCTTGCCGTCGGCGACCAGCTGCCGCAGGCCCTTGTGGACATAGAAGGTCTCGCCGTAGGACTCAGCGAGGTGCTCGGCGACGTGCAACACGGTGTCGAGACCGAGCAGGTCGGTGAGGAAGAAGGGACCCATCGGCGCCACCTGGGCGGCGGCGATCGCCTCGTCGATTGCCTTCAGTGAGAGACCCTGGTCCTCCTGGACGCGCCAGATCTCGCCGATCGTCGCCATCAGGATGCGGTTGACGACGAAGCCGGGAACCTCGCCGCAGACGATCGGCTGCTTCTTGATCGCCTGGGCGAAGTTGTAGGCGACGGTGGCGGTCTCCTCGGAGGTGTCCTCGCCGGCGATGATCTCGACCAGCGGCATCACCGAGGCTGGGTAGAAGAAGTGGAAGCCGACCACCTTGTCGGGCCGCAGCGTCGTTTCCGCCATCTCGGTGATCGAGAGCGAGGAGGTGTTGGAGGAGAGGATCGCGTGGCCCGGGGTCGCCGCGTCGATCTCGCGGAAGACGGCCTGCTTGATCTCCATCCGCTCCGGAACAGCCTCGATCACGAAGTCGACGTCGCCGAACTCCTCGTAGGAGGTGGTGCCGGTAACTAGGCCCATCACCTCGGCGAGGCGGGCGTCGGCCTGCTCCTGGGTCAGCTTCTCCTTCTTGACCAGGCGGGCGAGCTGGCCCTCGGTGACGGTGCGCGCCTTCTCAACCGCGGCATCGACGAACTTCTGGTCGATGTCCTTGACGACGACGGGGATATCGGCTGCGGCGATCGCCTGCGCGATCTCACCGCCCATTGTGCCGCCGCCGACGACGGCGGCCTTGGAAACGAACATTGGCTTGGCTTTCCTCCGGGGATTTAGGGGGCCGCGGAAGGCTATAGGGGCGCGGCCTCCCTGCCGATAACGGTCCTTCATGCTGAGGCGGGGAACGATCTTGCTCGTGGTCTGCGCGTGCCTGGCGACGATGGCATCCAGTGCCTGCGCCGAAGTGCCACAGGCGACGCTGCTGCCGGGCGGCCGCGCCGTGGCGCCGCCTTCCGCACCACCCGCAGTCAAGGCAATGATCGAAGCGGCCAACCGGATCAGCCACCGTCCTTACGTCTGGGGCGGCGGTCACCGCGACTGGAGCTCGCGCGGCTATGACTGCTCCGGCTCGGTCAGCTACGTGCTGCACGCCGCCGGCCTGCTCGAATCGCCGCTCGACTCGACCGGGTTCATGCGCTGGGGCGGCGGCGGGGCAGGCAGCTGGGTGCGGATCTACGCCAACCGCGAACACGTCTTCGCCCTCAACGCCGGCCTGCGCTGGGACACCTCGATGACCGACGATGGCGACCGCACGGGTCCCGGCTGGAGCGAATACATGCGCTCGGATGGCGGCTTTCGCCTGCGCCACCCGCTCGGCCTGCTGGCCGCTACTCCCCTCGCCCCGTAGAGCGAGCCGCTTACAGGCGGTACAAGGCGCCGGAGCGATCCTTGTACCCGAGTACAAAGGCATCTTCGAGCCATCGGTATTAGGCTCTTTTGGCTCTTATAAAGGGAGTAGACCGGTAACCGACCGTGCCTGCCGACCGGGCGCGACGCCAAGCGAGGGACGACTAGAGCGATGACCCGTATCCGCCAGCAGAACGTGACCGCAGCCCAGTGGAGCGCCAACGGGGGAGCCCTCGGCGCGATCGACCTGACCCTGCCCGAGAACGAAGCATTCGGCGCCAACGTCTTCTCGATCGTCGTCCAGCGCGAACGCCTTCCCGACGGCGTCTTCGAGCAGCTGCAGAGCAGCCTCGAGGCCGGCGAGGCAATTGACCCAGAGGTCGCCGACGCGGTTGCCGCGGCGATGAAGGACTGGGCCCTGGAGAAGGGCGCCACCCACTACACCCACGTCTTCCAGCCGCTCACCGGCTCCACCGCCGAGAAGCACGACTCCTTCTTCGAGCCGGCCGGCGGCGAGGGCAAGGCACTGGCCGGCTTCTCCGGCAAAGAGCTGATCCAGGGCGAGCCCGACGCCTCCTCCTTCCCGACCGGCGGCGTGCGTGAAACCTTCGAGGCCCGCGGCTACACGGCCTGGGACCCGACCAGCCCCGCCTTCATCCTCGAGAACCCGAACGGCTCGCTGCTTTGCATCCCGACCGCCTTCGCCTCCTGGACCGGCGAGGCACTCGACGCCAAGATCCCGCTGCTGCGCTCGATGGACGCGCTCTCGGGCTCGGCGATCAGGGCCCTCGGGCTGCTCGGCGACACGGAGAGCAAACGCGTCTTCACCACGGTCGGACCCGAGCAGGAGTACTTCCTAATCGACGAGCAGTACTTCTTCGAGCGCCCCGACCTGATCTCCACCGGCCGCACCCTCTTCGGCGCCAAGCCGCCGAAGGGTCAGGAACTCGACGACCACTACTTCGGCACGATCCCCGAGCGCGTGCTCGCCTTCATGCTCGAGTCCGAGCTGGAGATGCGCAAGCTCGGCATCCCGGTCAAGACCCGCCACAACGAGGTCGCCCCGGCGCAGTACGAGATCGCGCCGATGTTCGAGAACTCCAACGTCGGCTCCGATCATCAGCAGCTGCTGATGCGGGTGCTCGAAAACGTCGCCCGCCGCTACGGCCTGGTCTGCCTGCTGCACGAGAAGCCCTTCGCCGGCGTCAACGGCTCGGGCAAGCACAACAACTGGTCGATGGGGACGGACACCGGCAGCAACCTGCTCAACCCAGGCGACACGCCCGCTGACAACGTCCACTTCCTCTTCTTCTGCGCAGCGGTAATCCAGGCCGTCAATAAGCACCAGGGGCTGCTGCGCGCCTCGGCCGCCGACATCGGCCAGGACCACCGCCTCGGCGCCAACGAGGCACCGCCGGCGATCATCTCGATCTTCCTCGGTGCCGAACTGGACAAAGTCTTCGAGGCGATCGCCAGCGGCGAAGGTGATCCGCACACGCCGGCCTCCTTCCTCGACCTCGGGGCAACGGTGCTGCCGCCGCTGCCGAAGGACGGCGGCGACCGCAACCGCACCTCGCCCTTCGCCTTTACCGGCAACAAGTTCGAGTTCCGGGCGCTGGGGTCGAGCATGTCGCTCGCCTTCCCCAACACGGTGCTGAACACGATCGTCGCCGAGGCGATCGACGAGATGTCCGACAAGCTGGAGGCGAAGACCAGCGGCGGCATGGATGCAGCCGAGGCCGCGATCGAGGTGGTCAAGGAGGCCTACGTCGATAACAAGCGGATCTGCTTCAGCGGCGACAACTACTCCAAGGAGTGGCACGCCGAGGCTGAGCAGCGCGGGCTGAAGAACCTGAAAACGACGCCGGACGCGCTGCTCGAGGTGATGGCCGACGACTCGGTCGCCGCCTTCGAGAAATACAGCGTGCTCTCAAAAAGGGAGCTGGAGTCGCGCTTCGAGGTCTGGGTCGAGCAGTACGCGTTGCGGGCCAACATCGAGGCCGAGACGACGTTCTCGATCGCCAAGACGATGATCCTGCCGGCGGCGCTGCGCCACCTGGCACTGATCTCCGAGGCCGGCGTATCCAGCCTCGAGGGCGAGGTCCGCGGCTTGGTCGAGGAGCTCTCGACCGCGCTCGACGCGCTGGAGAAGGCCAACGCCGAGCCGACTGAGCTGGAGGGCCTGGAGCTGGCGCTCTTCGCCCGCGACGAGCAGCTGGCCAAGAGCGGCGCGGTGCGCGGGGCAGCGGACAAGCTGGAGAAGGTCGTGGCTGACGATCTGTGGCCGCTGCCTAAGTACGAGGAGATGCTGTTCATTAAGTAGCAGCGGGGCGTTTCGGCCCGCGGGTCCTGTCGCGGCGGCCCTCCCCCATGTGCTCGGACGCTTCGCGTCCTGCGCTATGGGGGACCCCCGCCACCGCGCCACCCGCGGGAGAAGCGCTTGCGGTTGAGCTTTACTTCCCGCGGGCGGCGCTGAGGCTTCAGACGCTTGCGCAGATGGCGTAGACGCGCAGGTCGATCGAGGTGTCGATTGACGTCGAGTTGTTGAAGAGCTGGACTGACCAGCCCGTGCCGGTTCCGTTCGGGCCGTTGAGGGAGACCGTTACCTGGCGCTGTTGGCCGTTTTGGGCGGCGTTGGTGCCTAGGTCGGAGCCGCCGCCGATTGCGCGCTTGCCGGCTGGACAGGAGACGGTCTTGACTTCGCTGAGGCCTCGGGGGCTGCCGCTGTTTTCGATGAAGACTTCTTTGAAGGTCTGGTTGACGACCTCGTAGCCGGAGACTCCGGGGGCACCGGTGGCGCCTTTGTCTCCCTTGTCGCCCTTCTGGCCTTTGTCGCCCTTTGAGCCTTTTGGCCCCTTCGGTCCTTGCGGGCCCTGGGGCCCGGCGGGCAGCTTGCCGAATAGGCGGCAGGTGACCTTCTTCTGGCCAGCGAGCACTCGGGCCGGACACTTGACCTTGACCTTGCCGGCCTTCGAGCTCGTCGCGCCGCCGGCGGCAACGGCCACGGCGGTGACGCCGATGACCGCGACCAGAGCGGCCACGCTCAGCGGCAGCGCACGACGAAGCAGGCTTGACGGGTTGCGCATCGTCCCTCCTTAGGTGGGGTTCGCCTGCCCCCTACCCGTGGCATCCCACCCTCAAGCGCCGCTCGGAGATCCGCCTACTCGTCGTCGGATTCGTCGTTGTCGCGAACGGCGCGGTAGATGATGAAGCCGATCGTGAGGGCGCCGAAGAGCGGGATCAGGCCGCCGAAGAGGACCGGCTCCCAGGCCTCTTCGGCCCGCACCAGGAGCACCGCGATCGTCAGCGCCTCGCTCATCGCAGCTCCGGCAAGCCGGCGCCGCCGGCCAGCGGGTTGAGGTCGGCGAGGAGCTCGAGCAGACGCGGCTCGGGCTCTTCGTCGTCGAGCACGATCGCGGTACCGGGCCAGGCGTAGCGCAGGTAGCGACCGTAGGCCTGGCGCGAGGCAAGGTCGGGCTCGTAGATCCAGGAGCCGGTGTTCCAGTAGCGCGTGCGCGGGTGATCGGCGCAGCGCACGTCGGCCAGCGGCTGGTGGGTGTGGGCGAAGACGATTTGCCCGGCCTCCTTGTCCCAACCGAGGTTGGCGGTCACCTTGGCGAAGGCCTCGAGCGCGTGCTCGGAGGGGTCGCTGGGCGAGATCACCGAGGCGGCCGGGTAGGCGGGGTGGGGCCAGGCAGCCTGTGGGACCGGCTGCTCGCGGCGCTGGCGCGCCGCCTCGGCCCGCACGACGGAGTCGAAATGGGACTCGCTTGGCAGCGAGTCGTCCCCGGATGCGGCGTCGCCAATGCCGCGGTCGCGCAACTCGGCGGCGAGCCGCTTGACGCCGCGCGCCGGCAGGCCAAGGGTCGAGGCCAGGCGGCCGGCCCGCTGCACGGCGCGGAAGACGTTCTGCTGGGCGTGCGTCCCGTGCGGCATCTGGGCGGCGATGTAAAGCCACTCGGTCAGCAGGGTGATCGTCGACTCGTAGTCGGCGATCGTCTTCGGGTCCTCCGGGCCGCCGGTGGCGATGCCCCAGAGCACCCTGGTCAGGATGCGGTCGCCGCGCGAGCCGGAGAGCCGGGCGTGGGGATCGAGGTAGTGCCCGTGAGTGCAGAGCACGCCGGCGAAGCTGTAGGTCGGATAGGCGATCTCGATCTGTACACCGGGCAGGCGGCGGGCGAGGAACGAGCGGAAGAAGCCCGGGCCGGGCGGCGCCGAGTCGAGTGCCGGCTCACCGCTCAGCAGCGGCGCCCGTCCCGCCGCCAGCTGCGCCTCGAGGCGGTTCTCGAAGTCGCGGTGGACGAGGTGATGATCGTGGTTGCCGGCGAGGAAGACCAGCCGCTTGCCGACCAGGTTGGCGGCGATCAGGTCGAGCAAGCCGGCGGCCGCGTCAACCGCATCGCCGACCGAGCCGAAGAGGAAATCGAAGAGGTCGCCGAGGAAGATCAGCTCGTCGATGCCCTCGAGCTGGGGCGCCAGCCGCTCGAGGAAGAACTCCTCGCGCAGCAGGTCGCGCCCGGTCCAGGCCCCGAAGTGGGTGTCGGAGATGACCAGCGCCCGCATCCTGCGGCAGGCTACTGACGCGGCAGCACCCGCATCCGCAAGCCACCCCGCGGCGAGAGGGTCGGCATCTGGCGCACGGTCACCGTGCGGCCCGGCATCGCGTCGAGGCGCAGGCGCTGCAGCAACATCGTCGCCACCAGCTTCACCTCGGTCTGGCCGAAGCGCTTGCCGATGCAGATCCGCCGCCCGCCGCCGAAGGGCACGTAGGCGCCGCGCGGCAGCGCCGCCTTGCGCTCGCGGGTGAAGCGCTCGGGGATGAATGCCTCCGGCTCGGGGAAGACCTCGGGCAGGCGGTGGCTGGCCCAGGAGCAGTAGTTGACGTAGGCGCCGCGGGCGACCCGGTGACCACCGAACTCGAAGTCGCGCACGGCGCGGCGCGGACCGATCCAGGCGGGCGGATAGAGGCGCAGCACCTCGTCGAGGACCATCTCGAGGTAGGGCATCTCGCGCTCGAGCTGATCGATGCTCGGAGTCGCCCCGCCGAGCACCTCGTCCTGCTCGGCGCAGAGCCGGGCGACGACGTCGGGGTGGCGTGCCAGCTCGTGCATCATGAAGGTCAGGGTCGAGGTCGAGGTGTCGTGACCGGCGAACATCAGGGTCATCACCTGGTCGCGGATCTCCTTGTCGGTGAAGCCCTCCCCCGCCTCGTCGCGAACGCCGACCAGGAGACTGAGAATGTCCATCCGGCTCTCGTCGGCAGCGGCGCGGCGCTGGGCGATCTCGGCGTAGACGATCTCGTCGAGCACCGCCCGCGAGCGCGTCATCTTCGACCAGGGCGAGCCGGGTCCGCGCAGCAGGCGCAGGTGGAAGTCAGTGCCGTAGAAGCCGAGCGCACGCTCGAAGTGCTCGGCCGCGGCGGCGCCCTTGCCGGCCTCGTCGGGATCGAGCCCGAGCAGGGCCCGCATCGCGATCCGCATCGCCAGCCCCCGCATCCACTCGTAGACGTCGACAACCTCGCCCTCGCGCAGCCGCTCGATCGCCGGCGTCGCCTCGGCGACCATCGCTTCGACTGAGGCCGCGACCTGCTCGCGGTGGAAGGCAGGCATCATGATCGCCCGCGCGCGGTCGTGGTAGGCATCGTCGATCGTCAGCAGGCCGTCGCCGAGCAGCGGGATCAGGTCACCGAAGCTCGACTCGCGCCAGTGGAAGTTCTCCGGGTGGGCGACGGTGACGAAGTGGTTGGCCTCGGGGCCGAGCATGAAGATCACCGGGCTGTGCAGCAGCCGCACGCTGAAGATCGGCCCGTGCTCCTCGTAGAGGCCGAGCAGCATCGGCAGCGGGTCGCGCGCCGCCTGCAGGGTCCTGCCGAAGCTGAAGTCCTGCGGCCCCGGCGGGTAGGCGCCGTGGCGCCGCACCCGCGCCTCCGCCCAGACGTCGTCGAGCACACGGACTACCGGGTTGGCACTGAGCTGCTTCGGCGGCGGAACCCGGGGCGGGACGGATTGCGTCTCGGTGCTCATCGCCGCCGCATAGTAGTTGGCTGACCAGCCAGTTAGGTCTTTGCCGCGGCGAGCTGGCCGCAAGCCGCATCGATGTCGCGGCCGCGGGTGAGGCGCACGGTGGCGGTGAGGTGGTGCTCGGCGAGGATCGCGCGGAAGCGCTCGATCTGCTCCGGCGGCGAGCCGTCGTAGGCACCGGTCGGGTTGTACGGGATCAGGTTGACCTTGTAGGCACGCGGATCGAGCAGGGCGGCGAGCTCGCGGGCGTGCTCGGGGTGGTCGTTGACGCCGTCGAGCATCACGTACTCGACGAAGACCTTGCGGCGGCGACGGGCTCTGTATCGCTCGCAGGCGGCCAGCACCTCGGCCAGCGGGTAGCGGTCGTTGACCGGCATCAGCTGCGAGCGCAGGCCGTCGTTGGGAGCGTGCAGGGAGAGCGCCAGGCTGACCGGCATCTCGCACTCGGCGAGGCGGTCGATGCCCGGCACCCAGCCGACGGTCGAGATCGCCGTGCGGCGGTGGGTAACCCCAACCTGCGGCAGCGCCTCACAGGCGGCGAGGACGGCGTCGAGGTTCATCGTCGGCTCCCCCATGCCCATGAAGACGACGTGATCGATCGCTTCGCCGCGGCGAAAGTGCAGCGCCTGGTCGAGGATCTCGTCGGCGCTGAGGTTGCGGCCGAACTTCATCTTGCCGGTGGCGCAGAAGGAGCAGGTCAGCGGGCAGCCCGATTGCGAGGAGAGGCAGACCGAGCGACGGCCATCGCGGAAGCGCATCAGCACCGCCTCGATCGCCCGCCCGTCAGCGGTGTGGAAGAGCGCCTTGACCGTGCCGTCGTCGGACCTGGCCTCGGCCCGCAGCTCGAGCGTCGAGAGCGGCACCTCGGCGGTGAGCCGCTGGCGCAGCGCCGCCGGCAGGTTGGTCATCTCCTCGTAGTCGCGGGCGCCGCGCGCAACCCACTCCCAGACCTGGGAGGCGCGGTAGGCGGGCTCGCCGGCCTGGGCGAGCGTGCTGTCGAGCAGGACGCGGTCCACCGGCCGAGTGTACGGACGCCGAGCTGCGGATTGGGAGGAGTAGATTCGCCAGCTGGATGAGCGAGCAAGCTGAGAGAGCCGAGCGCTTCCTGGCGCTGCACCAGGGCGAGCGGCCCTTGCTGATGCCAAATCCATGGGACCGGGGCTCGGCGAAGCTGTTTGCCTCGCTGGGCTTTGAGGCGCTGGCGACGACGAGCAGCGGCTCGGCGGCAACGCTCGGTCTGCTCGATGGCTCGCTCAGTCGCGAGGGGGCGCTTGCCAACGCCGCTGCGATCGTCGGGGCAACCGAGCTGCCGGTCTCGGCCGATCTCGAGAACGGCTTTGCCGAGGACCCGGCCGGTGTCGCCGAGACCATTCGCATGGCGCTCGCGATCGGCCTCGCCGGCGCCTCGATCGAGGATTGCAGCGGTCGCGACGAGGAGCCGATCTACGCGATCGAGGTTGCCGCCGAGCGAGTGGCGGCAGCGGCCGAGGTCGCCCACGGTGGTCCAGTCCGGCTGGTCCTCACCGCGCGGGCCGAGAACCACCTGCATGGGGTCACCGACCTCGCCGACACGATCGCCCGCTTGCGGGCCTACGAGGAGGCCGGCGCCGACGTCCTCTTCGCCCCCGGCATCGCCCGAATCGAGGACATTCGCCAGGTCGTCGACTCGGTCGACCTTCCCGTCAACGTCTTGGCACGACCCGGCGTGCCCTCGGTGGCCGAGCTGGCGGAGGTCGGCGTCCGCCGCGTCTCCGTCGGCGGCGCCTTTGCCTTTACGGGACTGGGAGCGGTGACGGAAGCGGCGCAGGAACTGCTCGAGCAAGGGACCTACGGCTACTTGGAGCGCTCCGGCGTCGGCCTCAAAAGCGCCCGCGCGGCCTTTCGCTAGCCGTGGATCTTCTCTCCACGCTCCAGCATCGCGATGAACTTCCGCAGCCTTTTCTCTCGCGTCTCGGGCTTCTTCGCCTCTTGTAGCCGGTAGAGGATCGCGTAGCGGTTGGCGCTGTCGAGCGTGGCGAAGAACTCGCCCGCAGCTTTGTTGCGATCGAGCTCCTGCTTGAGGTCGTCCGGCACCGTGGCCGCCCGCTGACCCGCGTAGGCCGCCTCCCAGCGACCGTCCGCTTTCGCCGCCTTAACCTCGCTCAGTCCCGCCGGTCGCATCGCCCCGGCGGCGATCAGCTCCTCGGCCTTTGTCCGGTTGATCTGCGACCACTTGCCACGCGGCCGCCGCGGCGTGAAGCGCTGCAAGAAGAAAACCTCGTCGAAGCCGCGCTTCTGGCTGTCGATCCAACCGAAGCAGAGCGCCAGCTCCAGCGCTTCGGCGTAATTGACGCTTTCGACCCCCGATCCCTTCTTGGCGATCTTCAGCCAGAGACCCTCGGCGCCGGCATGGTTCTCCTCCAGCCAGGCCTCGAGCTCCTGCTTCGAGGCGAAGCCGAGGATCGGCAGATCGTCCGCCATCCTCGCTCCCTCGACCCGAGTTAAAGCCCGGCGGCGTCGGCGAGCAGGTCGACCTGCTCGGGATCGCTGGAGGACGGGAAGAGGATCAGCTCACCGCAACCGGCGGCGTCGAATGCCTCCAGGTACTGCTTCACCGTGTCGGCGTCCTTGGCCGCGCTATTGGCGATGTACCCCGCCGTCTCCTCGCCGAGGAAGGCGTAGTAGTCCATTAGATAAGCCTTCGCCTCCTCCTCGGCCCGCTCGCCGAGTGAGTAATAGGCGAGGCCCATCAACCGCGGCTTGCCCTCCCGGCCGGCCTCCGTCCAGGCGGCCTTCGCCTTCTCCGCCATTTCAGCGTACTGGTTGGGCGGCGCGCCACCGGCAATCCAGCCATCGCCGAAGCGGGCGGCACGGGCGAACGAAGCGTCGACGGCGCCACCGACGACGAGGCCGGGCGAGCCGCTCTCCGAAGGGCCGATCTCATCGCCCTCCCAGATCTCCTTGATGCGCTCGAGCGCATCGTCGAGCCACCGGCCCCTGCCCTTTAGATCCACTCCGCTGGCCTCGTAGTCATCCTCGCGAGCGCCAAGGCCGATCCCAAGAGTGAAGCGACCGTTGGAGAGGGCGTGAACGCTGAGTGACTGCTTGGCCAGCTCGGCCGGGTTGGTGCGCAGCGGTCCGAGCAGCACCGAGGTGCAGAGCCCAATCCGCTCGGTCACGGCCGCGGCGGCGGCAAGTGCGGTCAGCGGCTCGTAGTTGCCATAGACGACGCGATCGATCGTTCCCAGGCTCTTGAACCCGCGGCCCTCAGCCCGGCGCGCCCACTCCACGAGCTCGCCGCCAGTCGTGCCCGGCACCGCGTTGGGCAACCCGATCGATACGTCCATGCCAATCCTCCCTCGGCTCGCTTTTGCGTTTCACCCTAACGATGGGCTTTACCCGGCCCGCCCGTTTTGACGCCGTGCCTGTGCGGGTTACAGTGAGCGCGTGAGCGAGCGCGACGGGATCGAGGCGCTGACGGAGGCGATCGGCCGCTACAACGAGGCCTGGAACAAACAGGATCTCGAGGCGATCGTCGCGATGCACGCGCCGGACATGGTCTTCGCCAACCACACCGCCGGCGAGAGCGCCAGCGGCGCCGAGGTGCGGGGTCACATCGCCAAGATCTTCGAGTCCTGGCCCGAGATGAAGTTCGAGACCCGGCGCCTCTACGTCAGGGAGGGCGTGGTGACGCAGGAGTGGACGGCGACCGCGACGCACTCCGAGACGCTGCGCCGCGGCGAGCTCGAGGCGCCGCCGAGCGGTCGCAGCGTGAGCTGGGACGGCGTCGATGTGATCCCCTTTGAGGACGGCTTGATCAAGCGCAAGGACGTCTACTCGGACTCGGTCGGGATCCTGCGCCAGGTCGGCCTGCTCGACTGAGCGCGCCCTACCCGCGCAGTTGGGCGAAGCGACTGCGCAGGAAAGCGGGCCAGCCGCGCGGTCGCGTCAGTGCCGCGAGGACGATCGGCATCGAGTCGAAGTAGCTGACCCGCTCAGTGGCGAGGCCGTCCCCGCCAATCACGAAGCGATCGACCGCGTGCCAGGAGATCGGCTTGCCGCCGGCCGTGCCGCGCAGGGTGAACTCGATCAGCACGCCGTCGGCGGTGGCGCCCCAGCGATGCACCTCGCCGGTCAAGTCCGGGATCAGCTCGAACAGTCCGGCGAAGGCGCGCTTGCCCTCGGCGAGGGTCTCGGTCACGGGCGTCATCGGCGCGACGAGGCGAACCCGGTCGGCCAGCACCAGGCTGAGCCGCTCCGGCGCTGGCGCCCGCCAGTAGTCGGCGAAGCGCGCGGCGAAATCAGCGGCAGCAGACTCGTTGTCGCGCTCGGAACTCATCCCGGCAGCTCCGCCAGCAGGCGGTCGATCGCGTCACGGGCGTAGACGAAGACAACCGGGTCGCCGCCCATGCGAAAACGGGAGTTGGCGCCCATCACCACGGAGTAGATCTCGAAGGCGAAGCGACCGGGATCAGGCGATCCGGCGATCCGGGCCTGGCGCTCCAGCTCTCCGAGCCAGGCCCCCAGCGCAGCCGCTATCGCCTCGCGAACCGGTCCCGGCCGGTCGTCGTACTCGGCCGAGGTGGCGGCCCAGAAGCAGCCACCGGGGTAGTAGTCGTCGTCCTCGAGGTGGGCCAGGTAGGCATCAGCGATCGCGCGCAGTCGCGGTGCCCCGTCGGGCGCCTCCAAAGCCGGCTCGATCACCGCTGCCCAAAAGCGCTTCGCTGCTGCGCCAACGGTCGCCAGCTGCAGCTCCTGCTTGGAGCCGAAGTGAGCAAAGACCCCGCTCTTGCTCATCTCGAGCTCGCCGGCGAGGCGACCGATCGTCAAGCCTTCGAGGCCGTCGACCGAGGCTAGATCGAGGGCCCGGGCCAGGATCGTCGCCCGGGTATCGGCCCCCTTGCTGCCGTCCCGCCTGGGCGCCAGGGTCACATTGCTCGTGCCGGTCACCCGTCCAGCGTACAAAAAAGCACGAACGTTCGTTTATTCGCTACCCTGCGCCGGGCCAAGAGCACTCATCAACCAGGAGGAGAGAACGATGGCGGCACACGCGGTGAAGAAGATCGACGACATGGAGGCCGTCTACCTCGGCGCCTTCAAGCGCGTCCGGGCGGAACTGGGGGTCGAGTCCTTCGGCATCCAGGTGATCGACCTACCACCCAACTTCGAGAACTACCCCGAGCACGACCACGCCGAGGACGGTCAGGAGGAGGTCTACGCGGCGCTGCGCGGCGGCGGCGAGATCGAGATCGAGGGCGAGCGCTTCCCCTTTGACCCCGATCACATCGCCCGCGTCGGCTCCGGCGTCAAGCGCAAGGTCTGGCCGGGAGACGAGGGCGTCCGCGTCCTGATCATCGGCGGCGTTCCCGGTGGCACCTACGACGCACCGGAAATATCCCGGCTCGGTGTGCCGGATCCGATGGCCAGCTGAGCGAAACCCGCTCAGTCCCCGTCCCGGCGTCGCTCGTAGCCGGGACAGGCAGCGACAGGAACCCGCGGATAGCGGGGATAGCGCGGGTCGGTGCGCGAGCGCCGGCAGAGCGAGAAGACCGACCCGCGCGTGTTCGGCACCAGCTGCTGGTGCGCACAGCTGTCGCAGAGTCCATTGTCAGGAGGCGCCATGCCCGAAAACTACGAGCTTCGTCGTCCTGGGGATCCCGTGCACAGCGGGAAAGAGGACATCGCCGTGGCCAGAGCCTGCTAACTTCGCGGACAGAACTTTGGACAAAAAAAGGGTTGAAATCTTCTTACCCATTGTTCAAGCCAAAAAATATGGCTTCTTTCAGGACATCAGGCGAGACATCAAAACGGCCATACCGGGATAGCCACCCGTGGATCAGCTTCCAACTGGACCTGAGACGAATCCCTGCTCAAGTATGGATGATGCTCGGCGCTGCACGCTCTCACAGCGATCACATCGCGCATTCGATGCTCAAACCTGAGACAGGGCAGGAGCTGCATCAGCTGTTTCTCGCCAAGGGCGTGCACGCCACCACGGCCATCGAGGGCAACACACTTGGTGAGGACGACGCACTAAGGGCGATCCAAGGCACGCTCGAGCTGCCCAAGTCCCAGCAGTATCTGGGCCAAGAGATTCAGAACATCATCGAAGCCGCCAACGCGATCAAGGATGAGATGGTCGGCTCTCCCGAGGCCTCTACGCGCCTCGCCCGAAAAAAGGTCGAGAACTACAACCTGACGGTCCTCCACGATCTACCGACAGACGAGGGAACGATTCCGGGCCAAATACGCGACCACTCAGTTGGCGTTGGGCGCTACAGAGGAGCGCCCCATCAGGACTGCGAGTTTCTGCTGGATCGGCTTTGCGACTGGTTGAACGAATCCGAGCTGAGCATCGAAGAGCCCGAGACCCGCGTGCCGTACGCAATTTTGAAGGCGATCATCGCCCATCTCTACATCGCGTGGATCCATCCCTTCGGCGACGGCAACGGGCGCACGGCGCGCCTGGTTGAGGTCCAGGTTCTACTTGCCGCGGAACTCCCCGCTCCCGCTTGCCATCTGTTGAGCAACCACTACAACCTGACCCGAACCGAGTACTACAGGCAGTTGGAACTCGCAAGCCGCACCGAAGACCCCGTCCCTTTCATCGAGTACGCGGTGCGCGGCCTGGTTGACGGTCTCGAAGAGGCTCTCGGGAAGATTCGCGCGCAGCAGTTCGAAGATCGATGGGAGCAATACGTCTACGAGACCTTCGGGGAACTGAAAACGAATGCGGATCGGCGCCGTCTTCGCCTCGTCCTAGATCTCACCGCGCACTACCAGGCGACTCTCGAGGGAGCCACCAAGGACGATCTCAGGCGCCTGACCCCGGCGCTCACGGATGCATACGCTGGGAAGACGGTCAAGACGCTCTCTCGGGACCTAAACGCCGTTCTCGCCATGGGACTGCTTGAAGAAGATGGGCAAGGGTATGTTCCTCGCAACTGGGTCATACTCACCTTCCGACCAGACCGCCGAGATGCCGCTAGCGAATAAACGCCCAACGGGATTGTCCTTCCCCCGGATTTCCAAATCGGGGACGTCTCTTACTGAGCTTGCCGAAGGCTTGGAGAAGGCATCGCGACGACTCGAGCGCTCGTGGCAAAGGGGCCAGCGCGTCCGTCGCCCCGCCGGCAAATTGGAGGAGTAGGCGAGCTGCCGGAAAATGCGGATCGCTGCTGTCGATCCGTCATCTTCGCCACAGGCTAGCTTTGCGGTGTGAACAGCACGGCCACGCTCTTCGATGCCGACGCGGCATCTCATTCGGCCACGGTCGAGGTGCTCGGCGTCATCTTCAGCGCCGAGGACGACGGCTACGCGGTGCTCGAGGTCCAGGACGCCGAGTCGGGTGAAGGCTTTGCCCTGGTCGGGCCGGTCGCCCACCTCGGCGTCGGCGATCGCGCCGAAGTAAGCGGCGAGTGGCAGACCCACGCCCGCTACGGCCGCCAGTTGCGCGCCCAGGGCGCCCTGCCGCTCGACCCCGCCGATCGCGAGGGCCAGATCGCCTACCTGACCTCGCTGCGCCACATCGGCCCGGCCCGCGCCGAACGCCTGGTCGACGAGCACGGCGAGGGAGTGCTCGGCGCGATCGCGGCGAATCCGCAGGGCGTGTTCAGCTCACTGCGCGGGATCAGCGCCAACCAGGCGGCGGCCGCGACCGAGTCCTGGCACGCCAGCCGCGCCGTACGCGACCTGCACGTGCAGCTCGCTCCCCACGGCCTGGCACACCTGGCGGCACCGATCCACACTCGCTTCGGCGAGAGCTCGATGGCGATCCTGCACGAGGACCCCTACCGGCTGACCGAGGTCGACGGGGTCGGCTTCGTCCGCGCCGACAAGATCGCCCTCGCCGCCGACGTGCCAGCGGAGTCGACCCGCCGTGCCCAGGCGGCCGCCGTCTACACGCTCGGCGAGGCCGAGCAGCAGGGCAACAGCTACCTGCCGGTCGCCGAGCTGACCAGCCGTACCGCCAGGCTGCTCGGCCTCGCCCCCGACCCCGAGGTCCTCTGCGAAGCCCGCGGCCTGATCAGCGACGAGGGGCACCTCTACCGCCAGCTCACCCACACCAGCGAGCTGGCTGTCGCCCAGACCCTGGCACTGCGCAGCGCCGCCCCGCCCCACCTCGACCACGACCCGGGTGAGGCGCCGGTCCGCGACGAGTCGGACACCGAGCTGACCGACGAGCAGTGGTCCGCCGTGCGCGGCGCCTTCGGCGCCCGCATCTCGGTGCTGACCGGCGGTCCCGGTGTCGGCAAGACGGCCTGCACGCGGGCGATCGTCGAAGAGGCCGAAAGCGCTCAGCTGCGGATCGCGCTCTGCGCCCCGACCGGTCGCGCCGCGCGGCGGCTCGAGGAGGCCACCGGCCACTCGGCGCAGACGATCCACCGCATGCTCGAGTGGAGCCCGGGCCGCGAGCCGGCCTTCAAGCCGGGGCACCCGCTTCCCGTCGACCTGGTGATCGTCGATGAGTCCTCGATGCTCAACCTGCGCCTGATCGAGGTCCTGCTCGGCGGCCTGGCCGAATCAACCCACGTCGTCTTCGTCGGCGACGCCGACCAGCTGCCGCCAATCGGTGCGGGCAAGCCGTTCGAGGACCTGATCGAGTCGGGGATCGCCCCCGTCGTCCGCCTCACCCAGATCTTCCGCCAAGCGGCGCGCTCGATGATCACCACCGCCGCCCACGAGATCAACCAGGGCCGGGAACCGCAGCTCGAGCCGGGTGAGAACCAGAACCACGACTTCTTTTTCATCGAGCGGACCAACCCCGAGCGCGCCCTGGAAGCCGTCGTCGAAGTGGTCGCCGAGCGGGCGCCGAAGCGCTTCGGCGTCGACCCGATCCGCGAGGTCCAGGTGCTGGCGCCGATGTACCGGGGAGCGATCGGGATCGATGCCCTCAACGAGCGCCTGCAGGCCGAGCTCAACCCAGACGGCAAGCGCGCCGTCAGCGACCGCTTCCGGGTCGGCGACCGGCTGATCCAGACGCGCAACTCGCACGAGCTGGGCCTGATGAACGGCTCGATCGTCTTCCTCCGCGCCGACGACCCCAACGAAGAAGAGATCCTCGTCGACACCGACGAGGGCGACTCGTTGAAGATCCCCTACGGCGAGACCGCCACCCTGCGGCTCGCCTACGCGATCTCGGTCCACAAGGCGCAGGGCTGCGAGGTCCCGGTCGTGGTCGGCGTCTGTCACCGCTCGCACTCGCGGATGCTGAGCCGGCCGCTGCTCTACACCGCGATCACCCGTGCCCGCAGCAGCTGCGTGCTGATCGGCGACCGCGCCGTGCTGGGGGCCGCAGTTCGCCGGGGTGACGGCGGTGGCCGCTACTCCGGATTGGCCGAGCGCCTGCGTGGATAGCCGCGCTCCCCTGCTGGAGATCGGCATCACCCTGGCGGGAGTCGCCCTGCTAGCCGGCCTGGTCTTCGCGGTCCCAGAGCTGCACGAAGCGGCGCTGGCGGCGATCCACGGCGAAACCGACAAGGTGCGGAGCGAGATCGCCAGCCTCGGCATCGCCGGGCCGCTGCTGATCCTCGCCCTCACCCTGATCCACGCCGTCGTCTTCTACCCGGCTGAGATCGTCGACGCCGCCGCCGGCCTCGCCTACGGCTTCCTTCCCGCCCTGCTGTTGGTGATGACCGGCTGGATTCTCTCCGGCCTCGCCTGCTTCTTCGTCGGGCGCTCGGTGGCACGGCCGCTGCTCGACCGCTGGTTCGGCTCGGAGCGCTTCGAGCGGATCGAGGCGCGGATCGAGCGCGGCGGCGCCAAGGCGCTGATCGCGGCAAGGCTGATCCCGATCTTCCCCTTCAGCATCGTCTGTTACGCCGCCGGCGCCGCCCGGGTGCCGGTCTGGCGCTTCACCTGGACGACCGCGGTCGGCTACCTGCCGATCACCGTGATCGCGGTCTACTTCGGCACCCAGCTGGACCTACTCAGCGGACTCTTTTGACCTTGAAGCTGTAGCTGGCGGGCGTCTTGTCGCCGTTGCCCGCTGAGTCGCGGGCGGCGACCTTGATCACGTGCCAGCCGAGCGTGAACTGGCGCGCCAGCCGCGCCGGACAGGGTCGGAAGAAGCTGCCGTCGACGCGGCAGACGAAGGAGGCATCGCTCTCGTTCGAGCCAAAGCGGAAAACCGCCTTGGCCTGGTGGTGATGGGTGCGGATGACCTTGCTCGGCCTCTGCAGGAAGAAGGTCCGCGGGTTGGGCACGCGCTTCGTTTCTTCTTCTTCTTCGACCACAGGAGGAGGCGGGGTCACCGTCGTAGTCGGAGGCACCGGTGTGGGCGGCGGCACTTCGCTGCCCCAGTCCCCCGGCGCGGCCGCTTCACCGGGTTCGACTTCGGGCGCGGGCGGTTCGCAGGCGGTTCCGCTTTCGCCCGTGTGAGCGAGCGCTTCTTCAACCGCGCCCACCGCTTCAACCAGGCCGGCCCCCGCAGCGCACGAGCCAAAGCTGCCGACCGCCGTCGCACTCCCTTCCAGAGCCGCGCGGACCTCCGGCGGTCCCGCCGCCGGTTCGGCGTCGAGCATCAGCGCCGCCACGGCCGCCGCGTGGGGAGCGGCCGCGGAGGTTCCGCAGAAGCGCCAGAAGGGCGAGGCGAAGATGGCGAAGAAGGTCGTCTTGCCGCAGTCGGTCGCGGTCAGGTCGGGCTTGCTGATGACTTCCTCAGGGGGACCGAGTGGCGCCGCCGCTGCGGTCCCTTCGACCGGGCCGAAACCGTGGATGACGGGTCCCCGCGACGAGTAAGGCTCCGGCTCGGAGTTGGAGTTGAAGGGCACCGCCGCAACCGAGATCGCGTCGGCTGAACCGCTGTGACCGAAGATCGTCGGCCCGACCACGTCTTCGCCGCTCGAGCGCGGGTACTCGGTGGCTTCCACCCCGCCGCCGTTCTCCAATAGCGCCAGCTTGACCCGCGGCGCGGCTTCGCCCAGGGCGCGGTTGACGACGAGCTGCACGGTCTTGCTGGTGCTGCTTTCGTTGGTCCAGCTCAGCACCTCAACCGGCATCTGGGTCGTTTCGACGTTGGCTTCGCGCGATTCCTGAACCAGGAAGCCGCTGGCGTTGAGCAAGTAGGCGTCGAGATCGGTGGCGACGCCGTTCCAGGGTTCATCCCACTGCAGGTCGATCGTCAGTTCCGATTCCGGTTCGACTTTGATGCCAAAGGTCCGGTCGGCTTTTTTAGGATCGGGATTGAAATCGAGGCAGTGAAAGCCGTTGGCGCCCGCCCTCGCTTCAACCGCGGGGGGACAGGAGCCTGAGTCGCGATAGGCGGGGGTTTCCCAGGAGGCGATGTCGTGTTCGCCGCTTGCGTCGACCAGGTTGTCGTTGCCCGCCGCCGAGAAGTAAGTGGTGCCGGCTGCGACGACTTCGTTGACCGCGACGGCCACCGGGCCATCCTGGAAGAAGGGCTCTTCGAAGTAGAAGACGTCGTCGGCGATGACCTTGGCGCCGGCCGTCGCCAGTTCCTTGATCCCTTTGGCGAAGGCAAGTTCGCCGTTGAAGGCGGAGGCGAAGTCGATGTGGGCCGCCGGCGCCAGGTCATGAACGATCTGCGCCATCGCCCGGCCCTCGTCCGAGGCTTCGGCGGCGTTTTTCTCGTTTTTGAGCACGAGCACCGGCGTGGTGGTCCCGCATTCGTTGCCGGCGCCGGGGAGATCGGCGCTTTTCACGTCATCGCCCGCTTTGGTTGCGATCGGTTTGCCGCTGCCGTCCGCCGCTTCGGTCGCCTGGTTGAAGGAGTCCGAGAGGATGCCGACGCTGACCCCGCTTCCATCGACGCCATTTTCTTCGCGGGCCGCATGGGCTTTCAGCTGGGTGTCGCCCTCGGAGACGATTGCGCCGGAGGGGCAGGTAGCCGCCGCCGTCATCGGCGCCAGCACCGGCGTGACCCCGGCAACGCCACGCAGCTGCGCCACCGCGTGCAGTCGCGAAGGCGTAACCGCCGCGGTAACCGTCTGGTAGCGGCCGCTGGCATCGACGATCTGCGCACCGGCGGCGTTCAGCTCATCGCGCGCCGCCAGGGCTCCCTGGGCAAAGCGCACATAGACAAGAACACGACCGCCCCGCCGCACCAGGCTGGCTGGTCCTTCCTTGGCCAGCGATAGCGCCTCGGCCTGCCTGGCCGGCGCCGCGCCGCTCAACGAAGGGGAAGCCAGCGCCGCGAGGCGCGGCGAGAGCTTCCCCGTGGCGCGACTCGCAGCCGCTGAAGCAGGCAGCGTGAGGACCGCGATCGCCAAGAGCAAGATCAAAAGGCCGCCCGCCTTGCCTGGGGGGCTATGCATGCGCATCATCTGAATCACCGTATCGACTGGTCTCCTAGCTTCCTCAAACACGGCTGGACGGCGATCCGAGCGCCGCGCCTGCCGCTTAATCCCTGCTACGGTCCCCGCGTTAGGTCGGATTGATATCCGGCAAAAAGTCGTGTCTAGCGCTCGCGTCGTTGCTTTACCGAAGCCTCCGCGTTCGCAGCACAACAAGTGGAGGCAATAAATGCCGACTGGAACAGTCAAGTGGTTCAGCGACGACAAGGGCTACGGGTTCATCACTCCCGATGACGGCTCGAAGGACGTCTTCGTCCATCACAGCGCCATCCTCGGCGAGGGCTTCAAGTCCCTTGCAGAGGGCGCCAAGGTGACCTACGAGTCCGAGGAAGGCCCCAAGGGCCCGGCCGCGGCGAGCGTTCAGCAGACCTCGTAGTCGCGCACCGAACTTGAGCAGTTACGGGGCCCGCCGCAAGGCGGGCCCCGTTTTTGTCACGAGATTCAGGCAATTACAAATCACGCACTGCACTACCCCACCTCTTCCCTCTCAATGACTACTCGAAACGATCTGAGGAATATCGCAATCGTCGCCCACGTCGACCACGGCAAGACGACGCTGGTCGACGCGATGCTCTGGCAGTCCGGCGCCTTCCGCAAGGGCCAGGACGTGGCCGAGCGGGTGATGGACTCGATGGACCTCGAGCGTGAGAAGGGCATCACGATCCTGGCCAAGAACACGGCGGTCAACTACAACGGGGTGAAGCTCAACATCGTCGACACCCCCGGCCACGCTGACTTCGGCGGCGAGGTCGAGCGCGGGCTGACGATGGTCGACGGCGTGCTGCTACTGGTCGACGCCTCCGAGGGTCCCCTGCCCCAGACCCGCTTCGTCCTGCGCAAGGCGCTGGAGGCAAAGCTGCCGGTAATCCTCGTCGTCAACAAGGTCGACCGGCCCGACGCCCGCATTTCCGAGGTCGTCAACGAGGTCTACGAGCTCTTCATCGACCTCGATGCCGACTCCGAGCAGATCGACTTCCCGATCGTCTACACCAATGCCAAGGCCGGCTGGGCCGCACTCGAAGAGGGCGTCGAGGGCAGCGATCTGGCGCCGCTGATGGACCTGATGCTGGAGAAGATCCCGGCCCCCGAGTACGACCCCGACCACCCGCTGCAGGCGCACGTGACCAACCTCGACGCCTCTCCCTACGTCGGCCGGTTGGCGCTCTGCCGCGTTCACAACGGCACGATCCGCTCCGGCCAGCAGGTCGCCTGGTGCCGGGCCGATGGATCGGTCGAGCGGGCAACCGTCTCCGAGCTCTACATCACCGAGGCGCTGGAGCGAGTCCCCGCCGAGGAGGCCGGGCCGGGCGAGATCATCGCCGTCGCCGGGATGGAAGAGATCACGATCGGCGAGACCCTGGCCGACCCGGCCGACCCGCGGCCGCTGCCCGTGATCACCGTCGATGAGCCCTCGCTCTCGATCGTGCTCGGGATCAACACCTCCCCCCTCGCCGGCACCGAGGGCAGCAAGCTAACCGCCCGCCAGGTCCGCGACCGGCTCGACGCCGAGCTGATCGGCAACGTCTCGATCCGAGTCAACGACACCGAGCGCCCCGATGCCTGGGAGGTGCAGGGCCGC
This sequence comes from uncultured Solirubrobacterales bacterium, assembly GCA_963732225.1. Classification (GTDB taxonomy): domain Bacteria; phylum Actinomycetota; class Thermoleophilia; order Solirubrobacterales; family 70-9; genus VRUE01. The sequence goes on along the minus strand of CAVSYR010000002.1, from coordinate 821,077 downwards.
GGCGAGCTACAGCTGGTCATCCTGCTCGAGCTGATGCGGCGCGAGGGGTTCGAGTTGACCGCTGGGCAGCCCCGCGTGCTGACGCAGGAGATCGACGGCAAGCTGCACGAGCCGATCGAGCGGCTCTCGATCGACGCCCCCGAGGAGCACGTCGGCACGATTACTCAGCTGCTGGCGGGTCGCAAGGGCCGTTTGGAGCAGATGGCCAACCACGACACCGGCTGGGTGCGGATGGAATATCTGGTGCCGGCGCGCGGTCTGATCGGCTTCCGGACCGAGTTCCTCACCGAGACCCGCGGCACCGGTGTCATGCACCACGTCTTCGAGGACTGGGGGCGCTGGGCGGGCGAGTTGCGCCTGCGCCCGACCGGCTCGATCGTCGCCGACCGCCGCGGCAAGAGCGCCGGCTACGCCCTGATCGGTATCCAGGACCGCGGCACGCTCTTCATCGGCCCCGGCGAGGAGGTCTACGAGGGCATGATCATCGGCGAGAACGCCCGCGCCGAGGACATGGACGTCAACGCCACCAAGGAAAAGCAGCAGACCAACATGCGCGCCGCCGCCGCCGACGTGCTGGAGCGGATGGCGCCGCCCACACGCCTCTCCTTGGAAGCCGCGGTCGAGTTCCTGCGCGAGGACGAGTGCGTCGAAGTGACGCCGGAGTCAGTGCGGCTGCGCAAGGTCGAACTCGACAAGCTGAAACGCCAGAAGGCCGCCCGCTCGGGCAGCCGGGCCTAGCGCGCCGCGCCGGGCTCGAGCGGCGGCATCTCACAGCAGAGCATCGCTGCTAGCGCCCGGAAGCCGCTTTCGCCACTCTCGGCAAGGCGCTCGGCACTCGAGGCTTCGACCGCGAAGATCGCACGCAGGGCGTCGTCGAGGATGCCGCACAGTTCCTTCCAGCCCTGTTCGTCGACCATCGGGGTGGTACGGCTGGCGTGAGCATCCGAGCGCCGGCTATAGGTGCCCTCGTCGACGGCTTCGCGGGCATCGGCGTGGATCAGGTCGACGATCCAACCAGTCAACCGCTTCTGTTCTTCTTCGTTGAAGGTCGCCCACTCCTCCTCGTCCCAGAGGGTGCGAATCAGCGCCCGGTAGCGCGGCTCGACCGCCCCTTTCGTCAGCACCTCCCCCACCACCTCGATCAGGCCTTCCTCGCGCATCGCATCGAGGTGGCGCCCGGCAGTGCTGCGGCTCACCTCAAGCTTCGCAGCCACCTCGCTGGCCCCGGCCGAGCGTTCGTTGAGCAAGTTGAGCGCCTGCAGCCGGACCGGATCGGAGGCAATCCGAATCAGCCTGCGATCGATCCCACTTTTCTCCGCCACTGAGACCCCCTCCCATTGAACACCAGAGACTCACCATAAACGCCGTAGCACGCCAGAAAAAAGAGCCGCCGGCAGAACATGCCCGGCGGCTCTTGGCATAGGGCCCCTGCCCTAAGTGACGTGGTGCGACTAGACCGTGGCGGCAGCCTGCTCGGACTGGCTGTCCTCGGACGCCTTGGCGGCATTTGCCTCGGCCTCGGGCGTGGGCTCCCCGACAGCGCGCGGCAGCAGCACTTCTTTGGCGATCACCAGGCGCTGGATCTGGCTGGTCCCCTCGTAGAGCTGCATGATCTTGGCGTCGCGCATCAGCTTCTCCACCGGGTACTCCTTGATGAAGCCGTAGCCGCCGTAGACCTGCACGGCGTCGACAGCGATCTCCATCGCCGAGTCGGCGGCGAAGCGCTTGGCCATCGAGGAGACCTTGCTGTTGCGCATGCCCTGGTCGAGCATGACGGCCGAGTTCCAGACCAGCAGGCGGCCGGCCTCGACCTTGGTCGCCATGTCGGCGATCATGAACTGGATCGCCTGGTGCATCGCGATCGGCACGCCGAACTGGACCCTTTCCTTGGAGTAGTCGGTGGCGTACTCGAGCGCCGCACGGCCGATGCCGACGGCCATCGCCGAGACACCGGGGCGGGTGCGGTCGAGGGTCATCATCGCCAGCTTGAAGCCCTTGTTTTCCTCGCCGATCAGGTTCTCGGCCGGAATCTCGACTTCATCGAAGGAGATGGTCGCGGTGTTGGATGCCCGCTGGCCCATCTTGTCCTCCTTCTTGTCGACGCTGACCCCGGGGAGGTCGGCATCGACGACGAAGGCGCTGATCCCGCGATGTCCAGCCTCGGGATCGGTCTTGGCGTAGACGGTGAAGTAGTCGGCGTAAGTGCCGTTGGTGATGAAGCACTTGGAGCCGCTGATGACGTACTTGTCGCCCTTCTTCACGGCCTTGGTCTTCATCCCGCTGACGTCGGACCCGGCGTCGGGCTCGGTCAGGCAGAAAGAAGCGAGCTTCTTGTCCTCGGTCAGCATGCCGAGGTACTTCTTCTTGGTCTCCTCGGAACCGCCGAGGGTGATCGGCGCCGAGGCGAGGCCGTTGGCCATCAGCGTGGTGCCGATGCCCGAGCAACCCCAGCCCATCTCCTCCTCGATCAGGCAGCCGGAGAGGTAGTCGAGGCCGGGACCGCCGTAGGCCTCGGGGATGTGGGTGTTCATCAACCCGACCTCCCAGGCCATGTCGATGATGTCCTGGGGCCAAGTGCCGTCCTTGTCGTACTCCCAGGCGACCCTGCGCATCTCTTTCTCGGCAAAGCTGTGCGCGAGCTCGCGCAGGTCTTTCTGCTCGTCGGTAAGGGTGAAGTCAACCACTGGTCGGGGGCTCCTTAATCTCGTTGCGTAAGCCTTCTGATGCGGCCTCGCCACGGGGCGACGACCACCGATTGACTGGTCAGTCAACCAAGGCAAAAGGGTACCGGATAGCGGCGCCAGAGCAATAGCCCTACCCTTGAGGCGATGGTCTGCCCGATGGGATTGACCTACTTGCAGAGCGGCTACCTACTGGCCGCAATAACGCTCCTCGTCCTGCCCGTGGCAGCTTTCAGCTTCATCCGCTCGGGGCCTGCCTGGAAAGAGCTCGGCAAGGGTCGCTTTGGCGTCATGCAGTCGATGCCGCCACCGCGCTTGGCCCAGCCGTCTCCCGAGATCGATCTGGCGATCCAAGCCGCCGAGGCGCGGCAGATGCTGGAGGCGAAGTCCTACCGGCGTTTACAGCGCGGCGAGGAGCCGCTCGACGTCGAGGCCGAGATGGCGGCGCTGCTCGACACCGAGTTGAGCGGCAACCAGGGCAAGCGCAACCTCGATGAGAAACTGCGCGCCGAAGTCCGCGATCTGGTGATCGCCCGCAACGAACGGCGCATGCGCCGCGGCGAGGAGCCGCTCGACGTCGAGGCCGAGGTAGAGCGACAGGTGGCGGATTTCATAGGATTGGGCAGCTGATGGCCGGAGCCGCCGAGGAGAACCTCTACGAGGTCGAGGAGCTGCTGATGCAGCCCGGGACCTACTTCAACCCGCAGACCGAGGTGCTGGTCGTCGTCGACGACTCGACCTCGCTCGACCAGGAGGTCTTCAACATGGAGGCCTACGAGGGCGCCGACTGGGTGCGGATCTCCGACGAGGTGCCGGTCGACGAAGACAGCCGCGACCGCGTCCTGGAGAGCTTCCAGACCAGCTACCACCCCGGCTCGACCGGCTCGGTCTCCGAGACCGCGCTGGAGCAGGGCGACGACGAGCTCGACGCGGACGAGGACGGCCAGGACCCTGGCCGCGAGGATCCCGACGAGTAGATGCTGGAAGCCGGCGATAAAGCCCCCAGCTTCACCCTGCCCGATCAGAGCGGCGAGAAGGTCAGGCTCTCGGAGCTCAAAGGCGAGACGGTCGTTCTCTACTTTTACCCGCGGGCTGACACCCCTGGCTGCACAACCCAAGCTTGCAGCGTGCGCGATCGCAGCGCTGAGTACAAGGCGGCGGGCGCACGCGTGATCGGCATCTCCCCCGACGAGGTGGAGGCGGTGGGAAAGTTCGCCAGCAAATTCGACCTCGACTTCACCCTGCTCGCCGACGCCGACCACGCCGTCGCCGAGAAGTACGGCACCTGGGTCGAGAAGTCGATGTACGGCAAGAAGTACATGGGCGTGCAGCGGGCGACATTCATCATCGACCCGAAGGGCAAGATCGCCAAGGTCTTCCCCAAGGTCTCGCCAAAATCGCACGACGACGTCGTGCTCAAAGCCCTTTCCGAGCTCTAAGCGCCCCTGGCGGCGTCCTCGGTCGCTCGCGTGCAAAGCACGCCACGCTCCCTGCGTCCTTGCCAGGAACGCTTAGGCGCTTAGCGCGACCACCACGATGAAGCTGGTGTAGAGGCCGAACCAGCCGACCACGGCGGGCAGCTCGAAGCGGCCGCGGCGGTGCAGGGCCTCGTAGGCGAGCAGCCCGCCGGCGAGGCCGAGGGCGACCGAGATCGCCGCGTTGGTGCTCAGCTGCCAGTCGGTGAAGAGGAGGCCGATCCCGACCGGGATCGTCGACTGGAAAACCATCGCGCCGCTGATGTTGCCGAGCGCCAGCGAGTCCTTGCCGTCACGCATCCAGAAGAAGCTGTTGACCTTCTCCGGCAGCTCGGTTGCCAGCGGAGCGAGGACGAGGGCCAGGACGACCGCCTCGACGCCGAGGCTCTCGGCGATGGCCAGCAGGTGTTCGACGAAGAGGTGGGCGCCACCGACCATCGCGCCGAGGCCGACCAGAAGCTGGATCACGCAGAGGCCCAGGGCGGGGTCGCGGCTGTGCTCCGGGCGGCGCTCGAAGAGCAGCGGCTGCAGCGTCTCCTCGGCCTGAGCCGCTCCGGCGCCGCGCAGGGTGCGGCGGACGTAGAGCGGGTAGGCGAGCAGCATCGCGATCCCGACCGGGATCCGCAGGAGGGGCGGTGCCCCCCAGGCCAGCGCCAGGGCGAGGGCGAAGAAGCAAAGGAAGAAGATCAGGTCGCGCTCGAGCGTCGGCCGGTGCGCCCTTAGCTCGACTCCCTGCTCGCGGCGATCGCGGTAGAGGTAGGCGAAGAGGCCGACCAACCCCATCGCCAGCGTGGCAAGCAGAAAAGGGGCGCCGACGATCGCTCCAATCGCTACCTGTTCCGCACCGGGGGTGGCGTCAAGCAGGGCGACGATCGCGATCAGCGTCTCCGGCATCGCCGTGCCAACCGCAGCCAGAAGACTGCCGACCGCCCCCTCACCGAGCCCAAGCCGGTGCCCGATCCACTCGACCGCATTGGTGAACAGCAACGCCCCGCAGAGGATCACCGCAAAGCTAGTGATCAGGAGTACGACGTCCATCGCCGCAGGCTATCCCCCCTACTCAGGCGTAATAGAAGGCAATGCCGAAGACGACGTACACCGCAAGCAGTTGCACGCCCTCGAACCAGGTTGACTCGCCATCTTGGGTGACGTAATTGGCGATCAGCACGGCGAGCAGGATCGCACCGAGCTCGAAGCCGTTGAAGACGAGGGCGAGCGGGTGCGGGCCGATGAAGAAGGAGGCGAGCACGAGCACCGGGGCGACGAAGAGCGCGACCTGGGCGCTGGAGCCGATCGCGATGTTGACCGAGAGGTCCATCTTGTTCTTCATCGCGACCAGGACCGCGACCCAGTGCTCGGCGGCGTTGCCGACGATGGCGACGACGATCACGCCGATGAAGAACTCGGAGAGGCCGACCGCGTGTGAGGCTTCCTCGATCGAGCCGACCAGGACCTCCGACATGACGCCGACCAGGATCCCGGCGCCGGCGAGCACGAGGACCGATTTGCGCACCGACCAGCCCCAGCTGTCCTCATCGCCATAGTCGGGGTTGAAGAGCTCGCGGTGGGTCTTCAGCGAGAAGAAGAGGCCGGCGACGTAGGTGAAGATCAGCACGATCGCCACCAACAGCGAGAGGTGCTCGGCGGTTGAGCCGTAGTCGACCAGTTCCGCCCCCGGCAGGGGCAGGCCCTTGCCGTCGACCAGCTCGAAGATCGCCGGCATCAGCAGCGCCGCCGCCGCCAGCAACAGCATCGAGGTCTGCACGCTGGCGCCGGTGCGGCTGAAGGTCTGTTTCTCGCGACCGATGCCGCCGAAGAGCATCGCGGCGCCGAGCACGAGCAGGATGTTGCCGATGATCGAGCCGATGATCGAGGCCTTGACCACCTCCTGCAGCCCCTTGCCGAGGGCGAAGAGGGCGATGATCAACTCCGGCGCGTTGCCGAAGGTGACGTTGAGCAGGCCGCCGATGCCGGGGCCCGAGCGCGCCGCCAGCTCCTCGGTGGCACGACCCATCAGGGCGGCCGTCGGAATGATCCCCAGTGCCGCGGTGGCGAAGACCGCCCCGGCGGCGGCGCCGGCGATATCCAGCACCACCGCCAGCGGGATCAGCGGCGTCAGCAGATAGGGCCAGCCATATGGAGTGCGGAGGAAGGCGACTACTGGAGAAGCCCCGTGCAGTTCTGGATATCGACCGGCGTGTGCGCTTCACCCAGGCATTCGTAGTAGGACTGCTGACCGCCGCCTGAGTTGCTGCCACCGCCGCCGCCCGAACCGCCGCTGCTGCTGCCACCGCCGCCGGCTTCACCGAGGCCTTCGAGCAGGCCGCCAAGCCCTTCCGAGCCAGCATTCTGGAAGGCGCCGAGAAGTTCGATCGGGTTGATGCCGAGCTTGAGGAAGAGGTCGCTGAGCGGCTTGGCGCTGCTCGGTGCCGCGATCGTCTGTTCTTCGTTGACGCCGGTCAACGACAGGTCGAGGTCCAGTTCAACGCGTTTCGCTCCGGATTTGGAGCTCTTCGGCGGTTCGATCGTCGCCTGCGCCGTGATCCGCCGCACGATGTGGTCGTCGCCGACATAGAGGTCGACGTGGGCCGACTTGAGCGAGTCCTTCACGGTGCTCTTGGCTTTGTCGAGTTCGGCCGCCGAAGGCAGCGGGCCGGCCGCGCTCAGCTGTTCGCTGCACTTGGGGTCTTCGATCAGCGTGCTGAAAGCTTCGACCGCGGCGGTGGCGTCGAGATCGCCGCTGACCTTGGTCGTGCTCGTGCCGCCGACCTCGGCGCTGCCGTCACTCTTCAGGTTTTCGACGAAGTCGGAGATTTCGAGTTCGCCAGCTGCTTCCTGGCAGGCGGCGATTTCGCTCGATTTGCCCTGTCCCCCGCCCTGTTGTTTGATCATCGACTTGACGAAGTTGAAGGTGGTCGAGTCGACTTCGTACTCGGTTCCTTCGTAGGCCACGTAGGCCTTGTTGCCGAGCAGTGTGAAACCGCCTTCCCGGTTCAGGTCTTTGCCGCCGAGCGAGCCCTTGGACGAGAAGGCGAGGTCGAGTTCGGGGTATTCGGCTTCATCTTCACTCTGGAACGGCCCGGAGAGGCTGACGTCGACCTTGCCGCCTTTTTCACCCTGCACGTTGACGTCGACCGCGAGGTTCAACTTGCCGCTTTCGATCCCTTTCAGGGTCGCTTCTTCGACAACCGTCTGGGGATCATCGCTGCTGCCGCCACCGCAGGCGGCGAATGCTGCGCTCAGCGCTACCAGCGCGACGAAAACGGAAAGCATGCGAACTCGGTTCAAAGCGGCGGGCCTCCTGGACGAGACGATCGGGTTGGCGTAGTCGTAAAGCTAGCGGGTGCGTCCTAGCGAATCGTTTCCAGGGTTCGCGGGCTTTCTTCGGGCGCTTCGATCTTGCCGGGGCTGTCCTGGGTGAAGTTCACCGCGACCGGAAAGAGGAAGGCGCCGAGGAAGATCAGGATCACCCCTGCGGCGACCAGCCAGCGGGCCGAGCTGAGGTGGCCGAGGATGCCGACCGCGAAGCCGATCAGGACCAGCGCGATGTAAGGCGTGGCGCTGTGCGGCAGCAGCGAGGCGAGCGGCAGGGCGAGGTCGAGCACAGGGCCGATTATCATCGCCCCCATGGCCGACGGTTCCGCAGCTGAGGTTAAGCAGGCGCTCGCCGAGGTCGGCTACCTGGCCGACGAGCCCGCCGCACTGGTCTCCTTCCTCGCCCAGCAGCTGGGCAAGCCGGTCCTGGTCGAGGGCCCGGCCGGGGTCGGCAAGACCGAGCTGGCCAAGGCACTCTCCCGCGCCACCGGCCGCGAGCTGATCCGCCTGCAGTGCTACGAGGGCCTCGACGAGGCCAAGGCGCTGTACGAGTGGAACTACCGCAAGCAACTGCTGCGCATCCAGGCCGGCGGCGAGGACGGCTGGGAGGACGTCCACGGCGACATCTTCGACAAGGAGTTCCTGCTCGAGCGCCCGCTGATGCAGGCGATCGCCAGCCCCCAGCCGGTCGTCCTTCTGATCGACGAGATCGACAAGACCGACCAGGAGTTCGAGGCGATGCTGCTCGAGCTGCTCTCCGACTTCCAGATCACGATCCCGGAGCTGGGCCAGGTCTCGGCGACGACGATGCCAATCGTGATCCTCACCTCAAACAACTCGCGCGAGCTGACCGAGGCGCTGAAGCGGCGCTGCCTCTACCTCTGGCTTGACTACCCAGACCTCGAGCGCGAGATGGAGATCGTCCGCCTGCACACCCCCGAGCTTTCTGAGGCACTGACCCGCAAGCTGGTCGAGGTGGTGCGGATGATCCGCGACCTCGACCTGAAGAAGCCGCCCTCGATCGCCGAGTCGATCGACTGGGCGCGCACCCTGCTGCTGATGGGCAGCGAGGACATCGACCGCGAGACCTTCGAGCAATCGATGTCGATCATCGTCAAGCACCGCACCGACATCGAGCTGGTCGCCGAGCGGGTCGGGGTCAAGCTGGCGGCGTCGAGCCCTGCGTCGAGCTGAGCTCGAAGTACTCGCCAAGCGCCTCGCCGTCGGGAGGGCCGTCGTAGGCGAGCTTCCCGTCGCGTAGCGCCAAGCAGCGGTCGGCGGAGCCGACGACGTCGCGGCGATGGGTGGAGACGACGACGGCCGCGCCCGCCTCCTGGGCCTCCCCAAGCAGCTGGAAGAGGACGTCCCGACTGGGTGGATCGAGGCCGTCAAACGGCTCATCGGCGAGCAGGAGCGAGAAGGGTCGCACCAGCGCCAGGGCGATCGAGGCCTTCTGGCGCATGCCGTGGCTGAATTCTGAGGCGAGGCTGTCCCCCCAATCGCCGAGCCCCAGACGCTCCAGGAGCTGGTGCGACCGCGCTCCGTCGTCGCTCACGCCGTGCAGCGCGGCGACGTATTCGAGGTGCTCGGCGAGGCTGAGGTCGTCGTAGAAGACCGGTGTGTCCGGGAGGTAGGAGACCGCGCCGCGGGCGGCAATCGAACCTGCCGCGGCGCCCTCGACCCGCAGCGAGCCGGCGGTCGGCTCGAGCAACCCCGCCGCGATCGTGAGGAAGGTCGTCTTGCCGGCCCCGTTGGGACCGACCAGGGCGACCAGTTGCCCCGGCGAGAGGTCAACCTGGAAGGAGTCGAGGGCGAGGAAGTCGCCGTATCCCCGCGAGAGATCGCGCGCGACCAACACCGGCGCCGCCCCGGATCGCTGCCCCTGCCCGCCGCTCATGGCTTGACCGCCGTCTGCGCTGCCAGGCGGACGCCAAGCCAAGACGCCAGCGCCGCCCCCGCGATTAGAACGGCCACCTCCACCCCGGCGACGGCCGCCTCGGGCGAGCCGCCGTGCCTGGCGACTTCCCTGGCCACGAGCACCGGCACGGCGACCGCGACCAGGGCGACGACGATCGGCAGGGCCGTCTGGGCGTAACCGAGATTCGGCGTCAGGATGTACTTGTACGGATCGTTGGTCGTGCTGACCGCCGCGCAGCAGAGCAGCACGAAAGCCGTCGGCACGATCATCACCGCGCCGACGCCCAGCGCCGTGCCCGAGTCCCCAAGCGCTGTCGCCGCGACGACTCCGGCAAGCAAGACGAACCCCATTGCAACCGCGGGCGCAATCAGGTGGTGCAGGATCAGCGATTCCGGCTTGATCGGCAGGAGATCACGCCGCAGCGGGTGGTCGACCTCCTGCGCCAGTGGCTCGACCACGTCGAAGGCCGGCAACAACATGACGACGCCGGCCAGCGCGACCAGCGGCGTGGTCCCGCTCCAGACGCCGACGACGATGGCTCCGGCCGCGGCGCCCACGGTGAGGCTCCGGCCCAGGCGGGACAGCGGCCAGCGCAGGAAGCTCTGGGCAGCGCGCCGGGGGATCGGCCACCGGGCCAGCGCCGGAGCTCGCAGCCGGACCCAGGGCCGGCGCCGGGGCACCTCGGAGGCGAGCTGGCGACGCAGCAGGACGACGGCGCGAAGGTCTTGGACCGAGGCCGAGAAGCGGAGCTGATCGGTCAGGGTGGCCCGGCGGCGAGCCGCCTCGAGCGAGAGCCCCGACAGCCAGGCCAGGCCGAGCGAGATCGCAACGACGGCAACCGCGACTCCCGCGAGGGCAAGGGGCGGCGACGCACCGTTCTGCAGCGGCAGCGTCGCCAGGACGCCGAGCATCGTCGCCGGCGAGGTCTTTAGGCCAAGCAGGACGTCAGCGAGGCTCCAGGCCAGCAGGACGGCTCCGATCGCCGCGGCAACTGGAGGGCGCAGGCGGCGGCCCGAGGCCAGCAGGGCGCAGCCCAACGTGCTGAGCGGGATCAGGGCGCCAAAGAGTGCCAGGCAGGCAATCCACTCGGCGGGGGAACCGGGCAGCCGCCGAAAGGCGAAGTTTCCCGCGACCGCGCCCAGCACGGCACCCGCGACCGCCCCCACCCGCATCTGCCGCAGGGCGGCCGGCCGCAACGCCATCCCCCGATCGACCGGCGCCAGCAGCACGTACTGGACCTCGGCGTCCTCGATCGCAAGCGGCCCACCCCTTGCCCCCGACCGCAGTCCGGCGAGCGCGGCCAGAGAGACAAGGGCACCAAGCAGCGCCGGCCCCTTGTCGGCGATCTCGTCGGCTGCTTCTGCGCCGACACCGGCGTCGTGGACGATCCCCGCCAGTACCGCCAGGGCGACTGCGCCGAAGAACGCTCCGATGTAAACGCGATAGAGGATCTCCATCACGTTGTCGAGCTGCCCGACGAAGCGGCGACGGCGCATCGAACGCATCGAACGCTGTGCCCGCCGCAGCTCCCGCTTGCCTCGCTGATCCTCCACCGGCCTATTATCGAGCCAATGAGCGCTTCGCCCTACGGGCCGCAGGCTGACCCCGGGCCACCCGGGCTCGCCGCCAAGCTGCTCGGCTTCTGCGAGGAGCTGCGCGGCGAGGGCGTCGCCGTCGGCACCTCGGAGATTCTCGACGCCTTCGCGGCGCTGGATCAGGTGCCCTGGACCTCACGCGAGGACTTCCGCGAGGCGCTGGCGACGACGATCGCCAAGTCGCAAGAGGATCGGCGCCTCTTCGAGCTGCTCTTCGATCGCTGGTTCTTTCGCGCCGCCGAGGCCGAGGCGATCTCGCGCGGGATCGAGGAAAGCGGGCAACGCGGCGAGGGGGCCGAGCGGCTCGACATCGACGAGCTGCGCGAGCAGATCCGCCAGGCGATCATCGAGGAAAACGACGGCGAGATGCGCGACCTGGCCCGCCTGGCGATCTCCGCCTTCGGCCGCGAAGGCGAGGGCTCGGGTGTGGTCGGGGTCGACGTGCAGCGGATCCGCCGCACCCTCGGGCTCTCGGCCGGCACCCAGGCCCAGGCCGAGGACGGCGCCGCCGAGCTGCCGCCGATCGAGCGCGACCAGCTCAACGCCTTCGAGCGCCACCTGCGCCGCGAGCTCGAGCGCGACCTGATCGAGCGCACCTCCACCCTGCCCCCGTCGCGGCCACTGGCCGAGCTCGACCGGGCGCTGCCGACCAACCCCACTCAGGATCTTGCCGCCGTGCACCGCGCCGTCTCGCAGATGAAGCGGCGCCTGGCGACCCTCGGCCACGAGCAGCGCGGCCGGCGCAAGGGCCAGAACATCGACGTGCGGCGGACGATGCGCGGCTCGCTGGAGACCGGCGGCGTGCCGATGAACCTGCGCTACCGACCCAAGCGCCCGCGCCGGCCGGAGATCTACGTGCTCTGTGACGTCTCCACCTCGGTCACCTCGGCCAGCGTCTTCTTCCTCTCCGTCCTGCACGCCCTGCACGACTCCTTCCGCAAGCTGCGCAGCTTCGTCTTCATCGAGCGCATCTCCGAGGTCACCGACGTCTTCGAGCACGAGCGAGATTTCCGCGCGATTGCGCAACGCATCTCCAGCGAGGGTGGCGTCGCCGACGTCTCCGGCTACACCGACTACGGCCGCGTCTGGCTCGAGTTCCTCGGCGAGATCTCCGACGACCTCGACCCGCGCTCGACCGTGATCGTGCTCGGCGACGCCCGCACCAACGGCCGTGAGCCCCACGCCGACGTCTTCGCCCAGGTCTCCGAGCGCGCCGGCCGCCTCTTCTGGCTCAACCCCGAGCCGAAGCTCTACTGGAACTACGGCGACTCGGTGATGGCCGCTTACGAGCGCTACTGCGACGGTGCCTTCGAGTGCTGGACCACCCGCCATCTGGAGAACTTCGTCAACGTCGTCGCGGGGGGAGTTCCGGCAGCAGACTGAAGGAATGTCGCGATTGGGCTCGTAAGCATCTGCACAAACCCGCAACCCAAGGGGAGAGATGCCACCGTCCTACCCAGTCTCGTTCTCAGTCGACTATCCAGAGCGACAGCTCAACCGGCTGACAACCTTCTTCCGGATCTTCACCGTGATCCCGATCGCGATCGTGATCGCGCTAATGCCGGGATCCGAGTTGGGCGGTAGCGCCGAAGCAAGCGGCAGCGCGTTCAGCGGCGCAATCGCCGGCGGCGCCCTTGTCGTCCTGCCGATCGTCCTGATGCTCCTGTTCAGGAAGAAGTACCCGCGCTGGTGGTACGACTGGAACCTGGAACTGATGCGCTTCGGCAACCGGATCGGCGTCTACGTCTTCCTCATGGATGACGAATACCCCTCGACCGACGCGCAGCAGGCAGTTCACCTCGACTTCGCCTACCCGGACGCGGAGCGCCTCGAGCGCGGGCTGCCGCTGGTCAAGTGGCTGCTCGCCATCCCCCACTACATCGTGCTCTTCTTCCTCTACATCGGCGTCTTCTTCGCCGCAATCTTCGCCTGGTTCGCGATCCTCTTCACCGGCCACTACCCGCGCGGTGTCTTCAAATTCATCGAGGGCGTCTTCCGCTGGCACAACCGCGTGATCGGCTACGCACTGGTCATGGTCACCGACGCCTATCCGCCGTTCCGACTCTCGGCCTGAAACAAAAACGCCGTCTCCTCTGCTCCCGCGTCCGGGGACGGCTCGTCTTATCGGGCGGCCCAGGCGTCCTTTGACGCGGCCAGGGCCGAGACCTCGCTGGGCAACTTGCCGGCGACCAGGTCGGCGAGGGTGACGTGCTCGAGCACGGTGCGCAGGCTGGCGCGCACGGCGATCCAGACCTCCTGCAGGTGCTCGGCGTTGCCGCGGTACTCGATCGACTCCGGCGGCGCCGACTGGACGTGGGCAATCGGGCCCTCGACGGCGCGGACGATGTCGGCGATCGTCACCTCATCCGCCGGCTTGGCCAGCCAGTAGCCGCCCTTGGCGCCGCGGCGGGCGCGCACGATCCCGGCGTGCTTGAGCTCGAGCAGGATGTGCTCGAGGAACTGCAGCGGGATGTCCTGGGCCTCGGCGAGCTTCTCGCCCTTGACCGGATCATCGTCGGCAGCGGCGAGCTCGGCCGCCGCCCGCACCGCATAGTCAGCCTTGGCCGAGACGCGCATAGGTCAGCAGTTAATCATTCAGCCGGTCGCGTCCGGCGCCAGCGCCGCCGCGCGAGCGGCGGCTTGCGCTTCCTTCTCGCGACGCCGGTGCAGCCAGCGCGGCGCGGCGAGGATGCCGCCCAGGCCAAGGGCGGCAACGGCCGCCGCGATCGGCCAGACGTTTGGGTCGCCCTTCTGGATCGTGACGATGCCCGAACCGACCAGGACGAGGCCGAGGGCGGTGCGGATGAAGCCTTGCGGAGCCTTGTCGGAGAGCGCGGCGCCGATCACAACACCGGGAATCGAGCCGATCAGGATGTTGGCGGCGAGGCTGAAGTCGACGTTGCCGCCGACGATGTGAGCAAGACCCGCGGCCCAGAGCAGAATCGCGGCGTGAAAGACGTCGGTGCCGACCACCTTCTTCGGCGCCAGGCGGTAGACGGCGATCAGCAGGATCGCGATCACCGTGCCCGAGCCCGCCGAGGTGATCCCAATCACGAAGCCGGTGGTGGCGCCGATCACGATCGCGGCGACCTTGTGCCGGCGCTCAACCTCGAAGCGGTCGCGCTCGACCACCAGGTCGCGCAGGATCAGGGCCCGGGTCAGGGTGATCACGCCGACCATCAGCAGGGTGCCGCCGAGCACGGCGTAGACCAGCGAGTCGAGGCGGTCTTCGCCGATGTGGTCCTGCAGCACCGAGACGATCGCGACGCCGAGCACGGCGGCGGGCACGCTGCCGAAGGAGAGCCACTTGACCAGCTCCATATTCACCGTCTTCATGCGGAAGTGGCGCCAGCCGCCGACCGTCTTGGTAACGGCTGAGTAGAAGATGTCGGTGCCGATCGCCGTCGTCGGCTGGATGCCGAAGATCAGGATCAGCAGCGGGGTCATCAGGGATCCACCGCCCATGCCGGTCATGCCGACGAGTACGCCGATTCCTAGTCCAAAGACGATGATTGCCGGGTCCATATGAGTTCCGTGCTTGGGTGGTTATCGACTTTCCTGACCTTGTTGGTCAGGAGCACGGAGTGCGCCAGGATACCAATATGACCCCTACGGAAGCCAGAGATTTTGCTGCTGGGTCCGCGTCGCCTACTGGTCCTAACGCGGCGAACGCCGCCGTCTCGATCCGCAATCTCGGTCACTCCTACGGCGAGCTGACGACGATCGAGCGGCTCGACCTCGAGCTGCCGGCCCACGGCGTGCTCGGCCTCGTCGGCCCATCGGGGTGCGGCAAGTCGACGCTGCTCGAGCTGATCGCGGGGCTGGCGGAACCCTCGCGGGGGGAGGTCGAGGTGGGTGGTGCCGTTGGTGCGGCCGAGCGGCTCGCGCAGTGCGCCCTGATGCCGCAGCGCGACCTGCTGCTGCCCTGGCTCGCGGCGATCGACAACGCGGCGCTGGCCCTGCGCAACCGCGGCGTCCGCCGCGGCGATGCCCGCAGCCAGGCCGAACAGCTCTTCGAGCGCTTCGGCCTGGCCGGCTTCGAGCGCGCCCGGCCGAGCCAGCTCTCAGGCGGCATGCGCCAGCGCGTCGCCTTCCTGCGCACGCTGATCGCCGGCAAGCCCGTGCTCGCCCTCGACGAGCCCTTCGCCTCGCTCGACGCGATCACGCGGGCGGAGATGCAGCAGTGGCTGGCCGGAGCGCTGGGTGCCGACCCGCGCACCACCGTGCTGGTCAGCCACGACATCGAGGAGGCGCTCTACCTCTGCGACAGCGTCGTCGTGCTCTCGGCCCGGCCGACCCGCACGATCACCCGCCTGAGCGCCCCGGCGCCGCGGGCGGCGGATCGCGATGAGGCAGTCACCGACCCCGCCTTCGTCACCGTGCGCGAGCACGCGATGCAAGCCCTGCGGGAGGGCACCCGGTGAGGCGCTGGCTCCTGCCCACACTGTTCCTGGCGATCCTGATCGGCGCCTGGCAGATCGCCGCTTCGAGTGGCGCCCTGGCCGACCTGTTCAAGCTCGAAAGCTACGCCGTCGCTTCGCCGCTCGAAATCGCCGAATCGCTCTGGCAGAGCCGCTCGCTGCTCGCCGAAAACGCCTGGGTAACGCTGCGAGAGATGCTGCTGGGGCTTGGGCTCAGCCTCGTCGTTGGAGTCGCACTCGCCTACGCCATGCATCTCTCCGGCCTAGTCAGGGACACCCTCAACCCCTTGATCGTCGTCTCGCAAACGATCCCGATCCTCGCGATCGCGCCGATCTTGATCATCTGGCTGGGGTTCGGGATCTGGCCCAAGGCGATCGTCGTCTTGCTGATTTGCTTCTTCCCGGTCACGGTGAGCACCTTCGCGGGCCTCGGCACCGCCGACCCGGAGGCGACCAAGATGATGCGCAGCCTCGACGCCTCGAGGCTGCAGATCCTCTGGCAGGTCGAGACACCCACGGCCCTGCCCTACTTCTTCACCGGCGCTCGACTCGCGGTCGTCCTCGCCCCGATCGGGGCGATCTTCGGCGAGTGGGTCGGATCGAGCGCGGGACTCGGCCACCTGATCCTCCAGGACAACGGCCAGCTGGAAACGGCGCGCCTCTTCGCTTCGGTGGTGATTCTCTCCGCGATGGCACTCCTCCTCTTCGCCCTGACGGCGCTCGCGCAGCGTCGCATCGTCACTTGGCGATAGAAAGCAGGGGATGAAGCGCGCCTCGATCCCCGCGGTCGCCCTGGCAGTCGCTCTGCTCGCCCTGGCGCTCGGCCTCGCCGCTTGCGGCGAGAAGAGCGAGGAGGAGACCGGCAAGACGGAAGCGCTCAGCCTCACCCTCGACTTCTACCCAAACCCCGATCACGCCGGGATCTACATGGCGCAGAAGCTCGGCTACTTCGAAGAAGCCGGGCTCGATGTCGAAATCCAAACCCCCTCCGACCCCGCCGCGCCGCTGAAGCTGCTCGCCGCCGGCCGCACCGACCTGGCGATCTCCTACGAGCCCGAGGTGATCCTGGCCCACGAACAGGGCCTCGACGTCAAGGCGGTCGCCGCCCTGGTCAACCGCCCGCTGACCTCGATGATCTGGTTGAAGAAATCGGGGATACAGGGCATCGGCGACCTGCGCGGCAAGACGATCGCCACGGCCGGGATCCCCTACCAGGACGCCTACCTGAAGACGATCCTCGCCCGGGCCAAACTGAGCAGCTCAGATGTCAAGACGGTCAACGTCGGCTTCGGTCTGCTGCCAGCTCTACTTGGCGGTAAGGCCCAGGCGATGCTCGGCGGCTTCAGCAACGTCGAGGGCGTCGACCTGCGCATGCGCGGCTCCGACCCGGTCGTCACCCCAGTCGACAAGCTTGGCGTGCCGACCTACGATGAGCTGGTGCTGGCCGCGCAGGGCAAACGGCTGCAGGAAGACCCGCAGGCAATCAGGCTCTTCATCGCCGCACTGGCCCGTGGCACCACCGCTGCCACCAAGAACCCAGGGGCGGCAGCCAAAGCGCTGCAAGAAGCCAACCCGGATCTCGACCCGAAGCTGACCAAAGCCGAGCTGGCGGTAACGCTGCCGCTGCTCAACCCGACTCGCAGCGACAAACAGCCCTACGGCTACATGGCGCCGGAGCGGTGGCGGGAATTCAGCGGCTGGATGCGCGACAACGAACTGATTAACGGCCTGCCGGCGCCGGCGAGCCTGCTCAGCAACGACTACCTGCCGGGCGCGATTCCCGAATAGAGCGGCGCCCCTTCGCTGAGCAGGGCGGAGATCTTCTCCGCCGGCAGCGCTCGCGAGAAGAGGTGTCCCTGGGCGTAGTCGCAGTCGAGCCGGGTCAGCTCGAGCATCTGCGGCTCGTTCTCGACCCCCTCGGCGATCACGTCGAGTGAGAGCGCCCGGGCCATGCCGATGATCGCCTCGACGATCGCGGTGCGCTCCTGTTCCACCCCGAGCGCGTCGACGAAGGAGCGATCGATCTTCAGCGCATCGAAGGGGAAGCGGTTGAGGTAGGCGAGCGAGGAGTAGCCGGTGCCGAAGTCGTCGAGGACGAGGCCGACGCCGATGTCGCTGAGGGCTTCGAGCGTGCCGGTGGCCGTCGCCGACTCCTCGACCAGGACGCTCTCGGTCACCTCCAGCCGCAGGTGCACCGGGTCGAGGCCGGTGCTGGTGAGGATCTCGCTGATCGAGTTGGCCAGCTCGCGGTGGGTCACCTGCCGGGCCGAGAGGTTGACCGAGACGTCGAAGGGGCGTTGGTCGGGGCGCAGCTGGTGCCACTCGAGCACCTGGCGGCAGGCACTTTCCTGGACCCAGCGACCGATCGGCTCGATCAGGCCGCTGTCCTCGGCGATCGGCACGAAGTCGCCGGGGTCGAGCAGCCCGCGCTCGGGGTGGCGCCAGCGCACCAGCGCCTCGAGGCCGGTGATCTCACCGCTGCGCAGGGCGATCAGCGGTTGGTAGTGGAGCTCGAGCTCGTTGCGCTCGAGCGCCTGGCGCAGCTCTCGCTCGACCTCCAGCCGCCGCAGGGCCCCGGCCCGCATCTCGGCATCGAAGAGCTCGCAGCGGGCGCGACCGCGTTCCTTGGCCCGGTACATGGCGGCGTCGGCGTCGCGGATCAGCAGGTCGGCGTCGATCGGCTCGCGGGTCGATGGCCGCGCCACGGCGATGCCGACGCTGGCGCTGACAAAGTGATCGACCCCGCCCATCGCGTAGGGCTCGGCGAAGGCGGCGGCGATGCGGTCGGCGATCGCGACCGCCTCGTCCTCATCGGCAAGCCGGTCGACGAGGATGCCGAACTCATCGCCGCCGAAGCGGGCGACGATGTCGCCGGGCCGCAGGTGGGCACGCAGCCGCGGCGCCACCGCTCCCAGCAGCTCGTCGCCGGCGTGGTGGCCCATGCTGTCGTTGATCAGCTTGAAGTTGTCGAGGTCGAGGAAGAGGATCCCGACCGGCGAGCCCGAGACGGTGCTGCGCTTGAGCGCGTCGTTGAGCGAGTCGACGAAGCTGAGCCGGTTGGGCAGGCCGGTGAGCGGGTCGTGCAGGACGCGGTGGCGCAGCGCCTGGTCGGTCACGTGGCGCTCGATCGCGTCGGCGAGCACGTTGGCCGAGGCCTGGACGAAGTGGACGTCCTGGGGCGTGAAGCGGTTCGGTTCGGTGGAGTGGATGTCAAGCACGCCGAAGGGCTGCTCCTTGCCATCGATCACGACGGCGAGGCTGCTGCGCACGCCCATCACCCGCAGCGCCGGCGGCATCGAGAAGCGCCGCTCGGCGGACCAGTCGTCGACGATCACGTGCAGGCGCGAGTCGAGCGCCGCGCCGGCGTGCGAGTCGCGGGCAGCCGAGGCGCGGGCAGCTCCGACGACCCGATCCTCGAGGCCGGCACGCAGGCCGAGGCGGCGGCCATCGCGTCCCACCTCCCAGATGCACGCCGCGTGGACTCCCTCGATTTCCTCCAGCAGCGAAACGGCCTCGCGCATCAGGCCCTCGGGGTCGCCATCCTGCAGGGCGCGCCCGCCGAGCTGGGCGACGGCCGCCTGCTGGGCCGCCGCGCGCTGCAGCTCCTGCTCGGCGCTCTTGCGCTCGGTGATGTCGTAGAGGACTCCATGCCAGACCGGCGTCCCCGCTTCGTCGGGCTCGAGCACGGCCTCGTCGAGAATCCAGACGGTGCGACCGTCGCGGGTGACCATGCGGTAGTCGACCGGCGGCGGGTTGCGGGTCCCGATCGTCTTGCGCGACTCCTGGGAGAGGGCGCGCTCGCGGTCGTCAGGATGCAGCAGGCGAGCCCAGAGGCCGGGGTCGGCGAGCCATTCCTCCGGCGTGTAGCCAAGAATTTCCTCGACCTGGGGGCTGACGTAGCGCCAGCGGCCGTTCTCGCCGAGCTCGGAGGCGTAGACGATCGCCGGCAAGCGCTCGACCAAACGGCGGTAATCCTCGCCGCCAGAAGAGATCTGGTCGAGGAACTCGTTGACGCGTTTGTCGGGCCAGGCACCGCCCCGTTTCGAGCTCTCCATTTGCTCGCTTATCGACCGTAGCCACGCACGCTTGAGTTCGGCCGCCGATGACCCTCTAAAGGCCTACTGTCCAGGCTCCTGCCAGACCCCGGAAAGGCGCGTAGGGAGCGTAGAACTCCTCCACCTCCTCGACCGTCGCGCGACGGCCCAGCCGGGCCAGGCGACCAACCAGCTTTAGGTAGATCAAGTCGCCGGCGGGCAGCGAGTCGGGGTCGCCGCGGCCGAAGAGGCCGAGGCACTGCACGGTCCAGGGCCCGATCTCACGCACCCCCAGCAGGCGGCGGTCGGCCGCCGGCTGGTCGAGTTCACAGCGGCCACCGGCGACCTGCCCGGCGACCGCGCGCAGGGCGATCGCGCGCTTCAGCGCCAAGCCCATCGACTCCAGTTCGACCGGAGCGCGACCGGCAATCAGGTCGGCGGTGGGGACGTCGCGCAGGCCCTCGCCACGAGGGCCGAGCCGCAGGCCCCAGCGGCCGACCATGCGACGTTGGATGCGGGCCGCCCGGCCGGTCTCGATCAACTGCTTGACCACCGCCCAGGCGAGCGCCTCCCAAGGCCAGGGCCGCCGGCGCGGGCGCAGCTGCGGACGGCGGCGCAGCAGCGGCCCCAACAGCGGGTCGCCCTTGAAGCGGCGGTAGAACTCGCCGAGGTCGTCGTCGACCGCGAGGGCGAAGCGCATCCGCTCCAGCGCCAGCTCCAATTCGGCCGCGCCGGCCCGCCGATCCGGCGCCGCCATCGCCGGCCCGGGCGCGGCGATCGCCCCCGGATCGAGCGCCTCGGCCCGCAGCAAGACCCGATCCTTGCCCGGTTCCCAAGCCCGCACCAGGACAGGGCTACCGTCGACGTGCAGGAGACGGGAGGTGACGCCGCGCTGCACCTGCATCGTGCCGTCCTCGCTGCCGTAACCCGGCAAGCGGAAGGGCGACGGCGGTCGTACCTCTACTTCGAGGCTCACCGACCCAAGAGGTGGACGTCGACCAGGAAGGAGCGACTGGCAACGACGTTGGGACGTTCGCGCCGCGAAAGACGACGAGGAGTCCGCTTGCGGCCGGCGACGGCGGTAACCGCCCGCACAGCCGCGACGGTCGCAGCACCGGCGAGCACGCCCCCGGCGGCGGCCATCACCGCGGTCCGCGCCTCGTTACGCACGACCAGCCCGGCGGCACTCTCATGGGGAAGGACGCGAACCGAGACCGGCTCTAGCTCCATATCGCTCACCCAGCCGACCTTAGCGATGGCTGCGGCGCCGAACCGCAAGGACCCCGCACCTTGCGCAGAACAAGCCGGTTCAGGCGCTCAGGGTCTTCTCGTAGACCCGGTACTTCTTGACCACCTTGCCGCCCATTCCCTCCATCGCTCGGTTCATCGGCCCGTTGGTCTCGAGGATCCAGCCCATCTCGCCACCTTCGATCAAGCCCGGCCCAGCAGCGGTCTCGAGGTGCTTGAGGTAGAGGCCGGCGGCGACGCCGCTGTGGCGGTACTCGTGCTTGACGCCGAGGGCGAAGACGCGCAGCTGGTCGACCTTGCGCTTGGCGAGCAGGAACTTGAGCCAGCCGAAGGGGAGCAGGCGGCCGTTCAGCTTCGCCATTGCCTGGTTGATGTCGGGCAGGGTGAGGGCGGCGCCAACCGGCTCGCCGTCCTTCTCGGCGATATAGGCCCAATCCTCGTCGAGGACCTGCTTGAGCAGTTTGGCGTGGAACTCGATCTCGGCGTCGGTGGCGGGGACGAAGCCCCAGTTGCTGCCCCAAGCCTCGTTGTAGACCTCGCTGAAAGCGCGCATCTCGGCCGGCAGGTTGCGCAGGCTGATGTTGCGGATCACCACCCCTTCCTCGCGCAGGGCCTTCTCGGCCGCGGCGTGGATCGAGGGATCGAAGCGTTCGCCCTCCTTGAGGTCGCCGAACTGCAGTTCCCACATCAGCAGGTCCATCGCCTTGCCGAAACCCTCAGCCTCGATCAGCTCCTTGTAGAACGGCGGGTGCCAGTTCTCGAGGATCATTGGCCGCAGCTCGTAGCCCTCGATCAGGACGCCGATCTCGTCGTTGGTGGTGAAGTCCATTGGGCCGAGCACGCGGCTGCGGCCCTTCTCATGGGCCCACTCGCTCGCCGCCCCGAGCAGCGCCGCGGTGACCTCCCGGTCCTCGACCGTCTCGAAGAAGCCGAACATCGCGTCGTTGCCACCCTGGGTCTCGTCCCAGTTGCGATCGATCTGGGCGCTGATGCGGCCGACCGGCTCGCCGTCGCGTTCGGCGATGAAGAACTCGGCCTCACCGTGCTCGAACCAGGGGTTCTTGCCGCGGTTGAGGAACTCCATCCGCTCGAAGATCAGCGGAGCCACCCACTGCGGGTGATCGCGGTGCAAACCAAACGGCACCTTGACGAAGCGCTTCAGCTCGCGCTTGCTGCGGACCGGCCTGATAGCCACACTCGCCACGGTCCGGAACCTACACTTCCGGCATGAGCGAAACCGCCAGGACCCCCGTCGACGTCTTCGAGAAGGCCCGCAGCCACGACCGCCTCGAGCAGCTGGAAGCGGCCAAGGAGCATGACCTCCTCCCCTACTTCCGCCTGCTCACCTCGCAGGCCGGCCCGGTGGTTGAGATGGAGGGGCGCGAGACGATCATGCTCGGCTCCAACAACTACCTCGGCCTGACCGGCGACGAGCGGGTCAAGCAGGCGGCCCGCGACGCCCTCGAGACCTACGGCACCGGTGTCACCGGTTCGCGCCTGCTCAACGGCACGACACCGCTGCACGTGGCGCTGGAGCAGGAGCTGGCCGAGTGGATGGGGACCGAGGACGCAATCGTCTTCTCGACCGGCTACCAGTCGAACCTGGGCACGATCGGCACGATCCTCGAGCCGGGCGACACCGTGATCGTCGACTCCGGCGACCACGCCTCGATCCTCGACGGCTGCCGGCTCTCCGGCGCCAAGCTGCGGCCCTTCCGTCACAACCGCATGGACAAGCTGGAGAAGATGCTGCAGCGCGCCGCCGAGGACGGCGGCGGCGTGCTGGTCGTCGTCGACGGCGTCTTCTCGATGGAGGGCGACGTCTGCGACCTGCCCCGCATCGTCGAGCTCTGCAAGGGCTACGGCGCCCGCCTGATGGTCGACGAGGCGCACGGGGCCGGTGTCCTCGGCGCCCGCGGTGCCGGCGCCTGCGAGCTCTTCGGGCTCGAGCACGAGGTCGACCTGCGCATGGGCACCTTCTCCAAGAGCCTCGCCTCCTGCGGCGGCTTCGTCGCCGGACCGGCCGACGTAATCGAGTACCTGCGGATCTCCTCGCGCTCCTTCGTCTTCAGCGCTTCGGCTGTGCCGGCGGCGGTGGGTGCGGCGCTGGAGGCGCTGCGGGTGATCCGCTCGGATGGGCCGCGGCTCTTCGAGGCCCTGCTTGCCAACGCCGAGTACCTGCGCGAGGGGTTGCGCCACCTTGGCCTCGAGGTGATCGAGCCAGGGACCCTGCCCGACGGCACCGTGGCGACGACGCCGGTAGTGCCGGTCGTGGTCGGTGACGACTGGCAGGCGGTGCTGCTCTGGAAGGCGCTCTTCGATGCCGGCGTCTACACCAACGTCGCGATCCATCCCGCTGTTCCGCCCGGCGGAGCCCTGCTGCGCACCAGCCTGATGGCGACCCACGAGCGCGAGCACCTCGACGGCGCATTGGGAACAATCGCCAGAGTGATCGAGAACTTTCCCGAACTACCCCGGTCGGGGTAGTTTCGGGCCTGTCCGAAACTGGGCAGGTCAAATCGTCCACGAAAAAGATGCTCTTAGCGACCGCCCCGGGGCGACTTTCCATCCGACGGGGTTGACGGTCTCCACCTCCAGCGCATAGCTTGCCGTCCGCGCCGACCGCATCCCGGGGCAGGGACGCGAATGGTGGAGCACTCAACTCAGCCAGGCCGAGGTTCGCCCCTCCGGTTCGGTGCGCAGAGCTACCCAGTTAATGAACCTCGAATGGAGGAGTCCCAGTGGACGCAGCTTCGATCGCCCCTGCTCAGACGACCGCTTCCGTAATCCAGGCCCCGCAACACATGCAGGCGCTCGCTCGCGCCAACCGCGTGCGACTTGCGAGGGCAGAGCTCAAGCGCTCGATTGCGCGGGGTGACGTCGACGCGGCGGACGTTGTGCGCGAGTGCCCCTGGGAGACCGAGAGCATGACCCTGGCCGAGCTGCTGACCAGCCAGCGCCGCTGGGGCCGCACCCGCGCCCGCAAGTTCCTGATCGGGCTCGCGCTCAACGAGAACAAGAAGCTCGGCACGCTGACCTCGCGCCAGCGCTCGCTCCTCTCCTCCGAACTTTCTTCCCGCGAGTCAGTCCTCGTCTGAGGCCGACGGTCAGCTGCCGAAGCGGCCGACCTTGAACGAGAGGCCGCCTGAGGCGCGCTGAAAGGCGCGCCTCAGGGTGAAGAAGGACGCGGCGAAGGCGACCGCGCCGACCCCCAAGCAGACCGCCAGGATCAGGCCGCCGAGGTAGAAGAGACCGCCGGTGACCAGCACGAAGACCGTGCCGGCGAGCAGCGTCGTGTGCGAGCGGTAGCCGGCGAGGTGCTCGCGCAGGGAGACCTCGAGGCCGCCAAGCCCGGCGAGGACGACCCCGACCCCGATCGCGGTTGGGCTGGCGCTGACGAGGCCGATCACCAGCATCACGATGCCGGCCAGCACGGTTAGCTCGGCCAGCGGGAAGTTTCCCCACGGTGCCGGCGGTCGCTCCTCTTGGCCCGGTCTATCGCTCAACGGCCGCAAGCCGTCCGGATAACGGACATCCGGAGGAGACCTTGACCCGCCACCAGCCCATCAGCATGCCCAGGGGCCCGAGGCGGGGGCGAGAGTGCCAGTGGCCGCAGCCAGGCTCGCCGACGTCGGCGCGCGAGATCCGCATCCACTTGTGCTCCGCCGGCGCCGCCAGCATGTCCTCGAGCAGCTCGCGGTTGCGGGTCTCCAGCTCATCCTGCTCGCGCAGTGCCTCGCGAGCGATCGAGATCCGCTCGGCCAGAGCATCGCGGACCTGCTCCAGCTCCTCGAGCCTGGCGACCCGGGGCACGGCGAAGCTGGCCGGGACCTCGGTGTCGAGCCTGAGGCGCGGGAAAGCCTCGGCGCAAAGGCGCGACAGCTCGTGCTCGAGACGGCCGACCTGACGGCGCAGCTCAGCGCGCGCGAGGCGCTCGTCGCCTCCCACTCGAAATGTCTTGAGTGTGTCTCGATCGAGCAGATCCGGCATAAAACCCGCATCGAGTGTAGATCACGCTGCCGCGGCTGAAAACGATGAACCGGTTAAGGAAGGCGAAATAGGCGATCAGGCTGCGATCGCCGCGCCGGCGATCCAGAGCGCCTCATCAACCGCCGCCTGGGGCACTCCCTTGACCTGCACCGCGACGATCGCGATCTGGGTGGCGTCCGAGTCGAGCTCCTGATCGGCCGCCGGCCCGCCGAAGAGCAGCGCCAGCGGGCCACGGCCGTCGGCGATCGTCAGCGTTCCCTGGGCCAGCTTGACGGGCTTGCCCGGCAGCTCCTCGCCCGGGGCCGAGTCGCGAATGCAGAGCTCGCCCCGGAGCTTGGTCGTGTCGAAGACGCGCAGGGCGATGCCGGTCTCGACCGTGGCGATGGTGAGGGCATCGGCGGGCATGCCGCGGCTGATGAAGGCGCCGTCGTGGAGGCGGTCGAGAGCAAGCTGCTCGACCGGGGTTCGCGTGTGGTCGGGGTCGAGGCCGATCTGGCGAAAGAAGACGCGGTAGGCCCAGGGGATCGGCCGCTCCCGCATGTGAATCGCGTGCGAGCCGTAAAAGCGGTCGGAGAGATCGCGCAGCCGCCGCTGCACCGGCTCGGGACTGTGGGTTCGCTTGCTCTCGAGCTCCACCCAGGCGATGCCCAGGCCGGGGAACTCGGCGGCGATGTGCGGGGCGACCCAGCCCTGCTGGGGCCGGGGCTCGGAGTCAAGCTCCGATCCGCCGGCTTTGGCGCCGGCCACTCAGCTGCCCTCCGCCGCTCGCGTCGCCCGCAGCAGGTTGTCGATCCGGGCTTCCAACTGCTGAGCGCTTAGTTCGCCGATGCTCGCCTCCTGCAGGGTGCCGCCGGGGTAAACGTAGGCGATGGTCGGACAGATGCCGACCCGGTAGAGACTCGCGACCGCACCGTCGCGGTCATAGCCGACCGGCATCTTCCAGCCGTTACGCTCGATCAGTTCGCGAACCGTGCCGCGGTCATCGCGAATATCGAGTGAGAGGAAGTTCACCCGCCCACGGTAACGCCGGTAGACCTGATCGACCACATCCTGCTGTTCGGTGCAGGTACTGCCGCCCTTCGTGAACCAGAACGAGATCACCAGCGGCCGGCCGAAGAGTTCGCAGACCCGGATCGCGCCGGGAGTCGAGATCCGGCAGGCCGGCTCGCGCCGGGCCGACTGCGGGCAGGGCGTCTGCGAGGTTTCGCAATCGTCCTGGGCGACGTTCGCGTCCCCTTCCAGCGATCCGTCGGCCCGCGGCACGGCGAACTCGGGCAGCGGCCAGCGGCTGGCGAGCTTGTCGAGCCCCAGGGTGCCTTCATCCTTGTGCTCGAGCGTGTTGACCACGGCAATCACGATCACGGCGGCAAAGATCAAGCCGACAACGAGCGAGTAGCGGTCCCTCACCGCTCCTCCAGCCAGGACAGCGCGGCGGGCAGCGCCACCATTACCCCGAGCAGCGCCACGCCAAGGTCGATCACGGTGACGAAGCCGAAGTCGCGCAGCATGCTGACGTCGCTGGCGATCAGGACCGCGAAGCCGGCGATCACCGTCACCGCCGAGGCAAAGACGGCGGGCCCGGTGCGGGCGTAAGCCGCCCTAATCGCCGCGGCCGCAGTCAACCCCCCACCGCGCTCCTCGCGGAAGCGAGCGGCGAGGATCACGCTGAACTCGGTCGCGATCGCGATTGTCAGCGCCCCCAGCGCAGCCGACATCGGGTTGAGCGGGATCTGAGTAAGCCAGAGCACGAGCGAGGACCAGCCCGTGGCGAGCACGACCGGAACCAGCGGCACCAGCGCCCGGATGAACGAGCGGTAGGCGGCAAGCAGCGCAAGCGCCACCGCGGCGAGCCCCGCCAGCGTCAGCCAGTAACGGCTGCTGGAGAGATCCGATGCGGCCGCTGCGGTGATCACAGGTAGCCCGGCGAACCGCACCTTCACCCCCGCCGGCGGGCCGCCCGGCGATCCGGGCTCCCCCACCGCGTCCCGCACCCGCGAAATAACCGCTTGCTGACCTTGCAGCGACTGCGAGCGAATGCCAAAGCTGAGCAGCGCCAGCTGCCCCGGAAGTCCGGTCTTCGGGTTCACGGGCGCCAGTTGTTCGAGGTCGTAGGGAGGCAGTTCCCTCAACGTCGCACGGATTTCATTCCGCTTCAGTTGTTCTTTTCTTTTGCTGCTGACCAAGAAGTCAGAGAGCGCCGGCCCCGGGCAGATTTCAGCTTTGAGGCAACTGGGCTGCGCCCCCGAGAACCCGTTCTCTTCAAGCACCCGCTGCTTGAAGCCAGCCATCCACTCAATCGTCGCCGGGTCGGAGAGATCGGGAGCTTCAACCGCCACCTGCAACTGCCCCGCAACGCCCGTAGCGTCCTGAACCCGTTCCAAGTCCTTGATCTCCCGCAAACCCTGCGGCCCTAGCGACTGCACATCAGACACGGTGTCGATCTGAGTCCCAAGGCCCCATCCGATCACCGCTAGCACCCCGCCGATAGCCAGCACCCGTCGCGGATGGCTGAGCGCGAGTCCGATGACGCGCTCGGACGGGAAGAGGGGGTGCCCCGGATGGGCGCGGCGTTCTCTTTTTCTCCCCACCCACTCAGCTAGTGCCGGAAACGCCGTGGCGAAAAACCCAGCAAGCGGAGGGACACCCCCTCTTCCCTTCCGGCCCCGCAGACCGAGCGCCGCGAACCCAACCGTGAGCGCCAGTCCAAGGCCGAGAGCAATACCAACGATGAGCAGGATGCCGAAGCCACGGACCATCGGAATCGGCGAGAGCTGGAGGGCGAGGAACCCGGCGGCGGTCGCAAGGCAAGCAGTGGCGATCGTTGGGCCGGCCCGGCCCGCAGCCGAACGAGCGGCCTCAATCGGCGCGGCTCCACCGGCGCTCGCCTCATCGAACCGCGCTTGCAGCTGGATCGCGTAATCGACCACGAGGCCGATCAGGATCGGAAGCGTCGCGATCGAAGCAATCGTCAGTGACCCGCCAAATAGATCGAGCAAGCCGAAGGTGAGCGCCGCCGCGGCAAGCGCGATCGCCAGCGGCAACAAGCGCCAGCGCGAGTGAAAGACGAGCAGCAGGACGATTCCCATGACGACAATCGCGACCGCGAAGAGGATCAGCAGCGCTTCCTTCAGCGCCCCCGTAATCCCTTCGACCAGGACCGGAGCTCCAGTGATCGTGTAGGTGCCGGCCCCGTGCAACCCGAAGCAGGCCTCTGGCTGGCCCCTGTAGGTGCAGGCCTTGCGCGGCGTCGTGTCGTAGACCGCTTCGCGGATCAGCCGCAGCGCCTCGCTGCGTTCGCTGTCACTGAGATCGGGCCGCAGGCGCAGGACGATCTGGGTCGAGTGGTCGTTGGGGAACAGATAGGCAAGCCGTGCCTTTGGCGTGCCGCGAGATTGGTGCAGGTCAAAGACGACCGAGGCGAGGAATTCCGGGTTGCTGATGCTCGGGGCGCTGGTGATGCCGTAGCGCGCCGCCACTTGCAGGAGGAATTCACGCAGCTGATCGGGCGGCACGGTGGCGGCCAGCCGTTGCAGCTGTTCGTCGATCTGGATCACAGCCTCGTTGAGGAAGGTCCCCGGCCCGGCGAGGAACTGCACAGGGTTCAGCTTCGCCAGTTCGGTACAGGGGCCGGGGATCGGCGTGGCTCCTTTTGGCACCTTGCCCGAGAGGCAACCCTCGAGCCGCAACAGGCGCCCCAGGTTCGGGGTCAGGATCAGTTCCTGCAGGTCGCCTTCGGCGACGACGACAACCGGTTCTTCGCCGAAGACTTCGCGCACCCGTTCGGTGGCGCGATAGCTCTCGCTGTCGCGGTCGACGAGGGTGTCAGTGCCGGCGTCGGTCGAGAGCTGGGTCGCCGCGACCGCGGCCCCGATCGCAAGCAGAGCCGCAACCGCCAGGACCGGCCGCGCGTGGCGGACAGCCCAGGCCGCGATCGCGCTCAATCCATCGAGAGCGGACCGGTGACGTCCGCGTTGAGGAACTGGTTGACGAACCGGTTTTCGGAGTCGAACAGTTCCTCCTTGGGGCCCGACTCGACGATCTTGCCGTTCCAGAGCACCGCGATGAAGTCGGAGACGCGTCGCGCGGTGTTGAGGTCGTGGCTGATCACCAGGTAGCAGCCGCCGTTCTCCTCGTGCACCTCACGGACCAGCTCGCAGAGCAGCGCCGTGCGCACCGGGTCGAGGCCGGAGTCGGGCTCGTCGAACATCACGATCGCCGGTTCCAGCACCAGGGCGCGGGCGAAGCCAGCGCGCTTGCGCATGCCGCCGGAGAGCTCGTTCGGCATCTTGTAGATCGCCTCGCTCAGCCCGACCTCCTTGAGCCGGCGGTTGCAGATCTCGCCGATCTCCTCCTCGCTCTTGTCGGTGTGCTGGCGCAGCGGGAAGGCGGTGTTGTCGTAGATGTTCATCGAGCCGAAGAGGGCGCCGTCCTGGAACAGCAGGCCGAACTTCTTGCGCACCTCGAAGAGTTCGTCATCGGTCATGTTGGGAATCGATTCGCCGTGTACGAGCACGTCGCCCGAGTCGGGGTAGAGCAGGCCGACGATGTGCTTGATCAGCACGCTCTTGCCGGTGCCCGACGGGCCCAGCACCATCGAGATCTGATCCTCGGGCAGGCCGAGGTTGAGGCCGTTGAGGATGCGGGCGCGGCCGAACTGCTTGACCAGGTCGATGATCTCGATCGCGTCCTCGCCGCCGTGGTCGCGCTTGCGCCCGGTATGGAAACGGTAGGGGTCGGACTCGGCTGGGTCGACGCCGGGGATGACGAAGTCCTTCCCCATCGTCAGGCCGTCCTCGCTTACGTAGGGACCGCTATGAGTGGGACCGGCGGCAACGGGCTCGGCCACCTCGGCGGTGGTCTCCGCCTCCGCCTCGAACTCCTCCTCTTCGGGCCGGGTCGGGTCGTCCATCGACATAGACATAGCTTAGTGCCCCCTGTTGCGAGTCGTGTCTTGAATTGGCGAGCGAAAACCGAGCAAGCCGAGGACGCAGTGAGCGTGGCGCACTTGAAAAGTGCGCGAGCGAGCGAGGACGAAGGATGGCGAAGGTTTGCAGCCGCCAAGCAAGACAGGACTCGCAACAGGGGGCACTCGGTCAGCCTCCTATCGGCGCGCGCGGGTTGGCTCCCCAGAAGACCAGGGTGCCGAGCATCCCGATGATGTGAACCAAGACGATGTTGAGGACCATCGACTTCGCGGTGGCGGTGCCGACCCCGACCGGGCCACCCGACGCCGTGTAGCCGTAGTAACAGCCGACCATGACTATGGCGGTGGCCATGAACATGCCCTTGATCAGGCTGTAGAAGAGGTCGGGAGGGTTCTGAAACATCCAGAAGATCAGCAGGTAGCCGCCGGAGGAGACATCGCCGATCTGCTGG
Source organism: uncultured Solirubrobacterales bacterium (assembly GCA_963732225.1). Classification (GTDB taxonomy): domain Bacteria; phylum Actinomycetota; class Thermoleophilia; order Solirubrobacterales; family 70-9; genus VRUE01. The sequence goes on along the minus strand of CAVSYR010000002.1, from coordinate 791,024 downwards.
ACGACCGCCAGGTAGCTGGCGAAGTACATGATCCCGATCCCGCAGAGGTACATGAAGGGGAAGGCGATCCAGGCGGCGAGCAGGCGGGTCGCGCAGAGAAAGGTGACCGGCGGCACCCCCATCACCTCGAGCGCGTCGATCTCGTCGGAGATCCGCATCGCGCCGAGCTCGGCGACGATGCCGGTGCCGACCTTGGCCGCCAGCATGTAGCCGAAGGCGTAGGGCATGATCTCGCGCAGGTCGCACCAGGCGGAGAAGACGCCGGCGTAGGCGGGCGCGCCCTGGGCGCGCAGCAGGTAGGCCCCCTCGATCCCGCACTGCAGGCCGAGGATGAAGACGAGGCCCCAGATGATCAGGGCCGAGCCGAGGATCAGAATGCCGGCCTGGCGCAGGCTCTCGCCGAAGAAGCGCAGGACGCGGCCGCTGTAGACGAGGCCGGCGACGCGCGAGCCGAAGCGGGCGATCTCGCCGAAGGAGTCGAGCCAGCCGCGCGGGACTTCCAGCCAGGCGTTCATCGGATCGTCTGCAGCTCCGGGTTGGTCGCGAGCAGGGTCTGGGTGAAGGCGTAGTTGAAGGCGAAGACGCCCATGAAGGCGATCACCACCGCCTGGTTGACGGCGCGGCCGACGCCCGCCGCGCCTCCGGACGCAGTCATCCCCTTGTAAGAGCAGACGACGGCGATGATCGCGCCGAACAGCGTGCACTTGAGCACCGAGCCCCAGAGGTCGGTGATCGAGGCGTTGGAGAAGAGGGTGGCGAAGAAACCGCCGAGCGACTGGTGGTAGAGCAGCTCGGCGCCGATGCCGCCGGAGATGCCGAAGACCAGGGCGTAGATGTCGAGCAGACCGGTGATCAGCATCAGCGCCAGGAAGCGCGGCACGACCAGGTTCTTGATCGGGTCGACGCCAAGCACCTGCAGGGCGTCGAGCTCCTCGCGGATCTTGCGGGCGCCGAGGTCGGCGGTGATCGCGGTGCCAGCGACGCCGGCGACGACGACGGCGGTGACGAAGGGGGCGAACTCGCGGATCGAGGCGAGGACGAAGAAACCGCCGAGCCGGTCGAGGGCGCCGAAGAGCGAGAGGAAGTTAGAGGCCTGCAGGCCCGGCGCGCCGAAGCCGAAGGCCACGGTCGAGATCAGCAGCGGAAACCAGCAGAGCTGCAGGGCGAAGAGGAACTGGCCGATGAACTCCTCGCCGTAAGGGTACGGCGGCTTGACCGCAGAGACCAGCGTTCGAGCGGTGAGGATCATCATGTCCCCAACTTGCTCGAACAGCGACTTGGCGGGCAGGAATGCCCTGTTGACCGCAGTTCCGACCATCATCCTCCTCCTGGAACGAGTCTATGCGATGCATCAGCGGGCTCTGTTGAGTTCGGGCTAACCCGCTCGGGAGCAGGGCAAACCCCGTGGTATGTTCCGGCCGCTTTGGGGGGGCACGCCAGACAGGTCTCGCGTCACCGCCACCGTGCTGCGGTTGCTGCTGTCCTGACCGCGCTTCTGGCGCTCGCGCTCGCGGCCTGCGGCGGCGGCTCGTCCTCGGACGCCAACGAGGCGGAAGGCGACTACCGGGTCAAGGTAACCGACGCCAACTTCCCCACCGAGCAGCATCTGGGCCAGACCTACCTGCTCGATCTCGGTATCCGCAACACGGGCGACAAGACGATCCCGGCCTTGACCGTGAACGTCGCGATCAAGGGCAAGCAGGGCGAAGGCTCCACCCTGCCCTTCGGCATCCGCGATCCCCAGCCAGAACTGGCGCAGCCGGATCGGCCGGTCTGGGTTCTGGCCGCCCACTACCCCAAGTTCATCGGCTCGAGCGCCAACGGCGGCGCCGAGACCTCGAACCCGAAGACCTTCGACTTCGGCCCGCTGAAGAAGAACGCGAGCGCCGACGTGGTCTGGAAGCTGAGCGCGGTCAAGCCCGGCAACTACACGCTCGTCTACGCGGTCGAGGCCGGCCTCAGCGACACGACCAAGGCGAAAACCGGCGGCGGGGCCGCACCCGGCGGCTCCTTCACGGTGAAGATCAGCTCGGCCGAACGCAACACCGAAGTCAACGACAGCGGGGAAGTCGTCGAAAAGAAATAGGCGGTGGCGGGTAGCGTGATCGCGTGAGGCAAAAGGCCATCTCGATCATCCTGCTGTCAGCGCTGGCGCTGGTTGCGCTGCCTGCGTGCGGCACCGCGCAGCAGCATCGCGCCGAGCGCCCGGCCGGGCTGGCGCTGAAGCGCATCGGCAACTTCGACAACCCGACCTACGTCGCCGGTGCCCCCGGCTTCCCCAAACTGCTCTTCGTGGTCGAGCAGCCCGGCAGGGTCGCGGTACTGCGCGGCGGCCACAAGCTGGGTCATCCATTCCTCGACATCAGCGGCCTGGTCGACTTCGGCGGCGAGCGCGGGTTGCTCTCGATCGCCTTTCCTCCCGACTACAAGCAGAGCGGCAACTTCTACGTCTATTACACCGACAAGGCGGGCAACATCCGCGTCGACGAATTCCAACGCGCGGCGGCGACGCGGGCCAAGCCGGGCTCGCGCCGCAACGTGATCGAGATCCCCCACCCGGTCAACGACAACCACAACGGCGGTCAGCTGCAGTTCCTCGGCGACCTCCTCTATCTCGGCACGGGCGACGGCGGCTCGGCCGGCGATCCGCCCAACAACGCCCAGAACAAGGAGAGTCTGCTGGGCAAGCTGCTGCGCATCGATCCCCGCCCAAGCGGGGCGCAGCCGTACTCGGTCCCGGCCGACAACCCCTTCGTCGGCAAGCCGGGTCGCGACGAGATCTACTCCTACGGCCTGCGCAATCCCTTCCGCTTCTCTTTCGATACGACGACCGCGGCGCAACCGCGGATCGCGATCGGCGACGTCGGCCAGAACCAATTCGAGGAGCTCGACTACACGACCGTTGCCAGCGCCGGCGGTGCCAACTTCGGCTGGGACGCCTTCGAGGGCTTCCACCCCTACGAAGAAGAAAACAGCGGCACCCCCGACCCCGGTGGCACAACCAAGCCGATCATGGCCTACAGCCACAGCCGCGACGGTGGCAGCTGCACGATCATCGGCGGCTACGTGGTCGGACCCGGCGGTCCCACTGCCCTGCGCGGCCGCTACCTCTACGCCGACTACTGCTCCGGCATCGTGCGCAGCCTCCTCCCCCACCTGCGCCGCGCCAGCGGCGATCGCAAGACCGGCCTCACCGTCTCCTCCCCCACCTCGTTCGGAGAAGACGACCTTGGCCGCATCTACGTCGCCTCTCAGGAAGGCCCCGTCTACAGACTGGTGGGCAGATAGCGGTTACAGTTGGCTGACCAGCCAAAGGGTCGAGGAGAGGAAGCAGACGGTGGAGAGCGGAACGGTCGAGACGAGCACGACAGCGGTCAACGGCTCCAACGGAAGCAGCAGTTCGCCGCCCCTCGAGAGCATCGAGGTTCTCAACCCGGCGAACGGCGAGACGGTCGGCTCGATCCAGGTCGACACAGCCGAGACGATCGCCGCCACCGCGGCTCGTGTCCGCGCCAACCAGGCCGAGTGGGAGGCGATCGGGATCGAGCGCCGCTATCACTGGCTCGGCAAGCTGCGCAACTGGATCCTCGACAACGTTGAGGAGATCTCCGACACGGTGCAGGCCGAAACCGGCAAGGTGCGCGGCGACATAGCGGCCGAGCTGTTCTACGTCACCGACCTGATCAACTTCTACGGCACCAACGCGGCCAAGTTCATCGGCGACGAAGACGTTCGCCCCCACTCGCCGCTGATGGCCTCGAAGAAGCTGATGATCCGCTACCGGCCGCACCCCGTCGTCGGCGTGATCAGCCCTTGGAACTTCCCCCTCGCGATGGGGCTGGGCGACTCGATCCCCGCCCTGCAGGCGGGCGCCGCGGTCGTGGTCAAGCCGTCGGAGTTCACCCCGCTGAGCCTGATCCAGGTGATCGACGCCTGGAAGCAGGAGATCGGCGCTCCGGACGTCTTCGATTGCGTGCTCGGCACCGGCGAGGCCGGCAGCTCGCTGATCGACCACGTCGACTACGTCCAGTTCACCGGCTCTGACCGGACCGGGCGCAAGGTCATGGGCCGGGCGGCAGAGACCCTGACCCCGGTGAGCCTCGAGCTTGGCGGCAAGGACCCGATGATCGTCCTCGCCGACGCCGACGTCGACCGCGCCGCCAATGCCGCCGCTTGGGGCGGGATGTACAACGCCGGCCAGGTCTGCCTCTCGGTCGAGCGCATCTACGTCGAGGAGCCCGTCTATGACGAGTTCGTCGCCAAGCTGACCAAGAAAGTCAGCGCCCTTCGCCAGGGCACGGACGGTCGCAAGCCGGAGAAGGACGTCGGCGCGATGACCTCGCCCAACCAGTCGACGATCGTCGAGGAGCAGGTGAACGACGCGCTTGCCAATGGGGCGCGGGCCCTGACCGGTGGCAGCAAAGCCGACGGCCCCGGCGACTACTTCGAACCAACTGTCTTGGTCGACGTCGATCACTCGATGAAAGTGATGCGCGACGAGACCTTTGGCCCCGTGGTCGGGGTGATGAAGGTGCGCGACTCCGAGGAGGCCGTGCACCTCGCCAACGACAGCCGCTACGGCCTCGCTGCCTCGATCTTCGGCGACAAGGACCGGGCGGAGAAGCTCGCTCGCCGAGTAGAGGCGGGCTCGGTCAACGTCAACGATGTGATCACCAACATGCTGGCGATGAGCGTTCCGATGGGCGGCTGGAAGCAGTCGGGGATCGGCTCTCGCCACGGCGACTACGGGATCAAGAAGTACTGCCGTCCTGAGTCGATCGTGGTGACCCGCTTCGGGGGCAAGAACGAACCGTCGTGGTACCCCTACACCAAGGGACGTCGCGGGCTGGTCAACCGGGTCCTGACGGCGTTCAACGGACGGGATCTGAAGCGGCGCATCGGCCTCCGCGGCTGACCTGAATCCAGGGGCGCAGGGGGTCACGGGCCCCCTCCCCTGGAGACCGTTGCGCAGCAGGTCGTAGTAGGCAATTCGGTGCGTGGTCCCTGAGCCTCCAGGGGAGGGGGCCCGTGACCCCTTACCCTCCTATGTTCATGTCCGAGCGAGATTTCATAGCCGCAGCCAAGGAGCGCGTTGTCGTCTTCGACGGCGGCATGGGCGCCACGCTGGAGCAGTTTGAGCTGACCCAGGAGGACTACGGGGGCCTACAGGGCAAGTGCCATGAGGCGCTGGTGCTGAATCGTCCGGACGTGATCGAGGGCGTGCATGCGTCGATGCTTGAAGCTGGGGCTGAGGTCGTGGAGACCGACAGCTTTCAGGGGTCGCGGCTGAAGCTCGAGGAGTGGGGGCTCGGCGAGCACACGCTGGAGATCAATACGAAGGCGGCGGAAATCGCCCGCAAGGCGGCGGGGCCGGATCGGTTCGTCGCGGGATCGATCGGACCGACCGGGTTCCTGCCAGCCTCGACCGATCCCACCCTGGGCGACATCAGCTTCGGCAAATTGGTTGAGGTCTTTGCCGAGCAGGCGGGTGGCCTGGTCGCGGGCGGCGCTGACCTGATCATCATCGAGACCGCTCAAGACATCCTTGAGGTCAAGGCGGCGATCTTTGGGGCGCGCGAGGCGTTCAAGCAGAGCGGCCGCACGCTGCCGATTCAGATCAGCGTCTCACTACTGCCCAACGGCGGCAAGATGCTGCTCGGCACCGACATCCAGGCGGTGCTGACGACGCTGACCGCGCTCGACGTCGACGTGGTCGGGCTCAACTGCTCGACCGGGCCCGAGGACATGCGCGACGCGATTCGCTTCCTCGGCGAGCGCAGCCCGCTGCCGGTCCACTGCATCCCCAACGCTGGACTGCCCCTGCAGGGGCCCGACGGCGAGACGATCTTCCCCGAAGAGCCAGTCCCGCTCGCCGCGACCCTGGGCGAGTTCGTCGAGCGCTATGGCGTCGGCATCGTCGGCGGCTGCTGCGGAACCACGCCCGAGCACATCGCCGCGATCCGCGAGCGGGTCGATGGCAAGGTGCCGGGGGCGCGCCCAGCGCCGGGCCCGATCGAGGTCTCCTCGATGATGACCTCCACCCCGCTGGTCCAAGAACCGCGGCCGACGCTGGTCGGCGAGCGGGTCAACTCGCAGGGCTCGCGCAAGGCGAAGGAGCTGCTGCTCGCCGACGACTACGACGGCCTGGTCCAGGTCGCCGAAGACCAGGTCGAAGGCGGCGCCCACGTGCTCGACGTCTGCGTCGCCCTGACCGAGCGCCAGGACGAGGACGAGCAGATGGCGGCCGTGGTCAAGCGGATCTCGCTGACCCAGCCTTCGCCGATCCAGGTTGACTCGACCGAGCCGGAGGTGCTGAAGGCGGCACTGGAGCAGATCCCAGGACGGGCGATCGTCAACTCGATCAACCTCGAGGCCGGCCGCGACAAGGCCGACGTCGTGATCCCGCTGGCCAAGGCGCACGGCGCCGCCCTGATCGCGCTGACGATCGACGAGGTCGGGATGGCGAAGACGGCCGAGCGCAAGGTCGAGATCGCTCAGAGAATTCGCGAGATCGCCTGCGAGGAGCACGGCCTCGACCCCGAGGCGCTGATCTTCGACGCCCTCACCTTCACCCTGACCACCGGCGACGACGAGTGGAAGCCCTCGGCGGTGGAGACGATCGAGGGGATCCGCCGGATCAAGGCCGAGCTCCCCGGCGTCAAGACCTCGCTCGGCGTCTCCAACGTCTCCTTCGGCGTCTCGCCGCGGCCGCGCGCCGTACTCAACTCGGTCTTCTTGCACCACTGCGTCGAGGCCGGGCTCGACCTGGCGATGGTCAACCCCAACCACATCACGCCCTACTCGGAGATCTCAGAGGAGGAGCGGGCGCTGACCGACGACCTCGTCTTCAACCGGCGCGAGGACGCACTCGAGCTCTTCATCTCACACTTCGAGTCGAAGGGTGAGGAGGCAGAAGAGGAGGCGGCCGACCCGACCGCGGGCATGGAGCCCGAGGAGGCCCTGCACTGGCACATCCTGCGCCGCAAGAAGGATGGGGTCGAGGACTGGATCGACCGCTCGGTGGAGAAGATCGGCGCCGTCCCCACTCTCAACGAAGTGCTACTGCCGGCGATGAAGGAGGTCGGCGACAAGTTCGGCGCCGGCGAACTGATCCTGCCCTTCGTCCTGCAGTCGGCGGAAGTGATGAAGCGCGCCGTCGCCCAACTGGAGAACTACCTCGACCGGATCGACGGCCACACCAAGGGCAAAGTGGTGATCGCCACCGTGTTCGGCGACGTGCACGACATCGGCAAGTCGCTGGTCAACACGATCCTGACCAACAACGGTTACACGGTGATCGACCTCGGCAAGCAGGTCCCGGTCGACGCGATCATCGAGGCCGCGGTCGAGAACGAAGCCGACGCGATCGGGCTCTCCGCCCTGCTCGTCTCCACCTCCAAGCAAATGCCGATCTGCGTACAGGAACTGCACCAGCGGGGACTCGGCTTCCCGGTGCTGATCGGCGGCGCCGCGATCAACCGCGACTTCGGCCGGCGCACCCTCTACCCACGGGGCAAAGAGTCCGACGAGGTCTACGAGCCCGGCGTCTTCTACTGCAAGGACGCCTTCCAGGGCCTCGACACGATGGACGCCCTGGTCGACCAGCAGGCCCGCGACGCCCTGGTCGAGCGGATCAAGGCAGAGGCGCAGGAGCTGCGCGAGAAGCCGGTGGTCACCGACACGGGGCCGCCGACCAGCGACGCCAGTGTGCGCTCGGCCGCGCGCACCGACGTCGCGATCCCCGAGCCTCCCTTCCTCGGTCCCCGCGAGGTCGAGGTGGACCTCGACGAAGTCTTCCCCTACCTGGACCGCCACGTGCTCTTCAAGCTGCACTGGGGCGGCCGCGGGGTCAAGGGCGAGGCCTGGCGCGAACTGGTCGAGGGCAACGGCGAGGAGGAGGGGTTCGCCCCCCGCCTCGAGCGCATGTGGCGCGAGCAGGACTACCTCCGCCCACGAACGCGGCTCGGCTACTTCCCCTGCAACGCCGAGGGCAACGAGCTGGTGGTCTTCGACCCGGACGATCCCGAGCGCGAGCTCGAGCGCCTCGCCTTTCCGCGCCAGCCCCGTCACGATCGCATCTGCCTCGCCGATTTTTACCGGCCGCTCGACTCGGGCGAACGGGACATCGTCGCCCTGCAGGGTGTGACGGTTGGAGCTGAGGTGACAAATCTGATTGAGCGCTTGGAGCGCGAAGGAGAGTTCGCCGAGCAGCTCTTCGTCCACGGCCTCGGCGTGCAGTCCGCGGAGGGACTTGCCGAGTGGCTGCACTCGCAAGTACGCGCCGAGCTGGGGATCGCGCGCGACCAGGGTCGGCGTTACTCCTGGGGCTACCCGGCCTGCCCCGATCAATCGGAGCACCTCAAGGTCTGGCGCCTGCTCGATCTCGAATCGATCGGCATGGGCCTTTCCGATGGTTACGCAGTAACACCTGAGCAGTCAACGGTGGCAATCATCGCCCACCATCCACAGGCGGTTTATTTCGGCATGAAATCCGGATTCATTCCGGAGGATGAGTCGCCCGATGAACTAATCGCCGGCACCGAACGCGGCGGCGAACTAACACCAAGCGAGCCCGCAAAGTAGGACGAGTTTTAGCCGTATTTGCTGGAAGTTTCGCTGTTTGCGTTCTATGCTCTAGATGCCACGCGGGCTTTGGTCCGCTGGCATTGAGTTACGGTTAGCGCCGGGGTCCCTCCTCTCACTTGGGGACCTCGGCGCGACATCCACTTGGCGGCGCGCGGGATGGGGCGAAGCCAACAGGCTTCGCCCCAGCACCCGCTGCTCGCCCCCCTGCTGACGACGATGGGGGGTCGATCGTTGGCTGTTTAGCCGTTATGCCCGGTTCCCCACTGGTCCGGGAGTAAGGTCGCGCCGCAAGTCCGTTCGTTCGGCGCCAGTCGATTGGCTGGCTCCCCTTCGTGGCCTTGGGCGTGCATTGAATAACAGGCCGAGATTTCGCGGTCAAGAGCTACAGATTATTCACACTAAACCATAACTAAACCGCGCTGAAACTCGCGTTATTACCCTGCAAATTTCGGAAAGTCAGAGAAACGCGCGCGCCATTAGGCGCAACTCAAAAGCCGAAAAGAGAAGAGTGAAGCCGCTGTATTAGCTCCTCGGCGAGCTTGCCGCGCTCGCCTCCGATCCGCAGACGTTCGGTCTTGCCGTCGAGGATTGCGTCGACCCAAGCGCTGGTCGAACCCAGGGCCCAAGTTTGAGGGTTGTACTCGAGCCGCGAGCTGCAGGTCGTGATTGTTCCCCCCTCAACCTCAACGTGGACTCCGGCCAAGCGGTCAGTGGTTAGTCCGGACCCACCGGAACCGGTGTCAACAGCGAGTAGGCAGGAGCCCGAGCGAGTCACATCGAGGTCGACCAGGGGTACCGAGAGAAGGAAGATCGCCTCGATATCGATCCGTGTAAGGGGATCGGTGGACTGGGCGAGGTACTTGCACTCACAACTCCCTGCGGCGGCGATCGGGGCGACGGCTTGGCGAGTCCACTCAGTGACGCCATAGGGCTTGGCCCCCCTGTCGCCGTTTGGCTTTAGCTCGAGTTGCCTGGCGGCGCGCATCGCACTCAAGCGACGCTCGAGCGCTGGATATGAGTGATCGTTGATCACGCTGCTGAGCTCGGTGAGCGAGAGTGGACGGGCAGCGAGAGCACGCAACATCGTCGAGCCCCAACCACCGATCAGGGCGCGGATCGCGCCCTTGGCCGACTCGCTGCCCAACGGAATTGCCCCCTGGGGCGCGCGGGCCAGCCACGCTTCAACGATCTCGGCAACCGAGAGCACTCCTAAGCCGACGGGAGTCAGCTCGTTCTCGACCGTGTAGGGCATACCGCTGCGGACATGGCGTTCGAGCGCACCGATGCCGCGCAGATTGCCAACCTGTCCTCGCAGGGTCGTCTGGGCGGCGCCGCCGATGCGTTCGCGCAGGTCGGGAAGGCGCAGGGGACCCTCGAGATGAGCCCGCAGGATGGGGACGCTGAGCGGCGCGGCAATAAGCGAAAGCACCGTGCCACCAGCTCGAACCGGCGCAGGGAGCGTTGTGCTGTCGGCATCCATCATCGAGACATTGGCATGGAAAAGTCGTTTAAAGCAAACTGCCGTCAGCGGTTGCACCCTATTGGATACGGCGACGATCCGCCGGCAACGGCAGGAGCAGGATTATGCAGACACTTGTCTGCGAGAGAGCGTTAGCCCGAGATGCGCTCGCCGAGGCTCTGCAGCATCTCCTCGACGCGCACGAACTTGACTCGCGGGCGGCCGTGCGGCTCACCGCGGCCGACCTCTGCCTGGTCGATCGCCTGCCAGTCCTCGAAGCTCACGTAACGCACGCCGCGCTCGGCAAGCAGCGACTCGACGGCGACGGGGTTCGGGTTCTCCGGCGCGAGCAGCGTCTGCGACTCGACATCGGCGAAGAGGTGCTGCACCGTCTCCAGCGCGTCCTTCTTGTTGGTGCCGATCACTCCAGAGGGGCCGCGCTTGATCCAGCCCGCGGTGTAGTGGCCAACTTTGTGGCCGGAGTCGTGGGAATCGAGCACGCGACCACCCTCGTTGAGGATCAGGCCGCGCTTCTCGTCAAAGGGCACGCCCTCGATCGGCACGCCGGTGTAACCGACGGAGCGCAGCACCAGGCCGCACTCGAGCTCTTCGCGCTCGCCCGAGTCCTTGGCCCGCAGCGAGCCGCCCTCCTCGACCAGTTCGTTGCGGCCGATCACGATCTTCTCGACCTTGCCATCGCCCTTGATCTCAACCGGCGAGGCGAGGAAGCGCAGGACAATCCGGATCTGCTTGCCGCTGGGCTGGCGCTGGGAGAACTCGCGCAGGGTTTCGACGTTGACCCGGGTCGTCTTGTCGGCCTCATCCGACTCGAGGTAGGCGGCGCTGGTCTGGTCGAGCTCGACGTCGGCGGGATCGACGATTACGTCGGCGTCCTCCATCACCCCGAGCTCCTTGATCTCGGGGTTGGTGAAGGCAGCCTGCACAGGGCCGCGGCGGCCGAGGACGACGATCTCGCGAATCTGACTTTGGTCGAGCAGCTCGATCGCATGGTCGGCGGTGTCGGTCTGGCGCAGCTCGTGGTCGGTCAGGGCCAGCATGCGGGCGACGTCCATCGCGACGTTGCCGTTGCCGATCACCACGGCCCGTTCGGCGGAGAGGTTGAACTCGTCGTCCGCGTAGTCGGGATGCGAGTTGTACCAACCGACGAAGGCGGTGGCGGCATGGCTGCCGGGCAGATCTTCGCCCGGAATCCCGAGCTGGCGGTCGGTCTCGCAGCCGACCGTGAAGACGATCGCGTGGTAGAGCCGCTCGAGGTCCTCGACCTCGAGGTCGAGGCCGATCTTGACGTTGCCGAAGAAGCGGAATCCATCGCGGGCCGCGGTTTTTTCGTAGACCCGGATAACCGACTTGATCTTCGGATGGTCCGGGGCAACGCCGCCACGGACGAGGCCGAAAGGCGATGGCAAGCGGTCGAAGAGATCGACCTGAGCGTGCAGGTCGCCGTCTTTGAGGATGTGCTCGGCGGCGTAGAAGCCGGAGGGGCCGGCGCCGACGATGGCAACACGCAGGGGATTGTCTTCGGTTCCGATCTTGCTCATGGCGAGCGCGAAAGAATAGGGAACTCGGCCGCTCGCGCGCCTACGCGGCGAGCAGCATCTCGTTGCAGGTGGGGCAGATGCCGTGACTCAGCGCCGGTAGCCGTGGCTGGTTGAAGAGCTCCAGCCGCCTGGCCGCCTCCTCCACCTCGACCCATTCCCCATCGACTTCGAAGCGATCGCACCAGCCGCACATCGCCAGAACCTCGGCGCTGCGTGGGGTGGTTGGATCGAGCAGCCGCTGCGGTAAATCGCGCTCCCGCTCGGAGCGCAATCGCGCCGAGAACAGCACCACCCGGCCGCCGGGGCGGGCGACGATGCGGATGTCCATCTCGCGGCGCACATTCGGCCCGTCGCAGCGAAAGGGCAGCTCGACGTCGCCGACCTCATCGCGGATACGCCGCACCAGCAACCGCTGCAATTTCACCATCTCGCTGCCGCTGACGTAGTCCCAGAGCGAGCGGCCGAGGCTGCTGCCGGCGTCAACCCAGCCGTTCTCCTCGGCGAAGCGGTAGTAACCCTCGTCGACTCTGATCAGGTGGTCGTGCTCGTCGATCGCGTAGCTGAGCGCTTCTGTGGTCATGCTCCGGCGGCGACGGCGCTGGGGACGCCGTCGAGCGCGTCCAGCGCCTTGCGCAGCGAGAGCGCCACGCAGGTGAAGATCGGGGTCTCCAGCTCAGTGAACTTGCTTGACTCGGTCGGGCGCAACTCCTGCACCAGGTCGAGGAACATCCCCGGGTCGTCACCCTCGAATGCGACCACGAACTCCTGGTCGTCGAGGCCGAAGGAGTAGGAAGTATTGATCGAGATCTCGGGATAGCGGCGGCCGACCTCGATGTGGCTTTTCATAATCCGGCCACGCTCCTCTGGCGGCAGCCCGTACCAGCGGCGTTGCTTGACCATCGGGTAGAGGAACATGTACTTGCGCTCCGAGACGCAGATCTCGGGCCGCGCCTGCTCCTCCGAGTAGGGAGAGCGCTTGGTCATCGAGAGGAACGAGTAGGGCGCCTCGGTCCACTTCGCCAGGCCGCTCTGGCCGAGCACGACGTGGAAGGTGTGCAGGTCGTCGAGGCTTGGGCTCTGGGAGAGGATCACCAGGTCGACGTCGCCGCGCGTTCCTATGGTTGAGTAGGCGCGCAGCGAGCGGTCGAGGGCGAAGTCCTCGCAGGCGGCGAGGAACTCTTGCTTGTCGGAAGCGCGTTGCTCGGCGTCGAGGCGGCGCCAGGCGGGATCGACCTTGAAGAAACTGAACTTTGCGAACGTGCGATCGGCCATTGGGGTCACGATAGCTATTGGTCTCTTTCTTGTGGCGGGTGTGGGGTGGGGGCCTTCACTTAACTTTTTCGGTGGGACCGCAGCGGCTGACCGAGTTTCGCCTGCCGAAAAAGTGCAAGACGTTTCGGCCCCCACCCCACACCCGACGACAAAGGTCACGATTGCTCTCCTGCCCCAAGGGACCGAGGTCAAGCGGCTTGCGAGGGTCCGGGGGGTTTCGCCAGGGCTGATGAGCGCCGGGTTGGGGAGCGTTCCGGCGGCGCAGACCTACCTCGACGTAAGCCAAGGGAATCGAGTGTTCGATTCGCTCTATGACTCTGAGCTTCCGCAGAAGATCGGGGGAGGGATTTGCGGACCTGGTTACTCGAATGCAGTGGTCGAACGGGCGGAATCAGCTCCGGCGGAGATCGTTCCCGGGCTGCTGGCGGCGACGCTCGCGGAACACGGGGAGAGGTGCACGGTGCGATCGGTTGGGCTCGGCGGGCTTTCCAGGCTGGTTCGTGGGCTCGAAGGCAACGATCTCTTGATCGCGATCGGGCGGGCGCCACCGGCTAAGAACGGGGCGCTGGCCGTCGGGATTGCGGGGCGCGGGTTCGATGGGGACCTGACCTCCGACAGCACGCGGACCAACGGCTATGTGCTCTCGACCGACGTCGCGCCGACGATCCTCTCGCGGCTTGGGATCGCGGTGCCCTCGCAGATGTCGGGGCAGTCGATTCGCGCCGAGGGCTCGGTCGATCCGGCCGCGATCGAATCGCTCGGGGCACGGATGGCGGTGATCTCGGAGCGGCGCGGGCCGGTGATCGGGATCAGCCTGCTGGTCTGGCTGGTGATCTTTGGACTGGCCGCCCTGGTCAGCTCCGATCGCGTCGGTCGGGTCGCGATTCGGCTCGCCGGCCTCAGCATCATCTACCTGCCCCTGCTCTTGCTCGCGGCGGCGGCGCTCAAACCGGGCCAGGACACCGAACAGCTCTTGGTGATGTTCGGCGCTCCCCTGCTCGCCGCTTTGACCCTCTTCCTGCTGGGCGGGCTGCGGGCGCTCGCGGCTGCCTCGGGACTGGTCGTCGGCGCCCTCGCAATCGACGTGATTGCCGGCTCGCCGCTCACCTCGCTTTCCCTGCTCGGCCCCAACCCCGGGCTCGGCGTGCGCTTCTACGGGATCGGCAACGAGCTCGAGGCGCTGCTCGGCGTCCTCGTCGTCGCCGGAACCGGCGCCGCTCTGGCCGGCTTCTGGCCACGACTGACGGAGCGCCGGTCCGCCGTGGCCTTCCTCGCCGTCAGCCTGCTCAGCGCGATCGTCTTCGCTGCCGGCCGCTTCGGCGCCGACGTCGGCGCCGCGATCGTGCTGCCGGTCGGCGGTGCCGTTGCCGCCGCCGCGATTGCCGCGCGGCGGCGACGCACCGCCCTGCTCGTGATCGCAGCCCCAGTGGCAGTCCTGGCCCTGATCGCCCTCGCCGACCTCGTCACCGGCGCCAACGCCCACCTGACTCGCTCGGTGCTCGACGCGGGCGGGCTCGGTGATCTCGCCGACGTCGCCCAGCGGCGCCTGCAGCTCTCTGCCCACAGCTTCGTCCGCCCAATCGTCATCTTCTTCCTCCCTGTCGTCGCCGTGCTCGCCGCGCTGGCGTTCTGGCAACGCGCGCGGCTGGGCAAATGGCTGCAACCCGCGCCGGCCTTGCGCGCGGGCTTGATCGGGGCCGTCGCCGCGACCGTGATCGGCACGCTCGCCAACGACTCCGGTGCCCTCTTGCTCGAGATCGGCACCGCCTACATCCTGGTCTTCGCCGCCTACGCCTGGTGCGAGCGATCCGCGTGACTTACGCAACTAATCACCTCTGGGGAATCAACTACCCTTTGTGATTCGTGCGGATTGCTCTCGTCTCGCCATATTCCTGGTCTTACCAGGGCGGCGTGAACCGGCACGTGGAGGCGCTTGCCGAGGAGTTCCTCGGCCGCGGCCATCACGTTCGCGTACTCGCCCCCTTTGACCCGCCCGGTCGGCTCAGCCGGGTGCTGCACCGTGCCGAGCCGGAGTCGCGTGAGATACCCGACTACCTGATCCCACTGGGCCGCACAGCGGGCTTTCCCTCCAACGGCGCGATCTCGAACCTGGCGCCCTTTCCCGCCGGCGGGGTCGTCGCCCCACGCCGTGAGCTCAACCGGGGCAATTTCGACGTCGTCCACATCCACGAGCCGCTGGTGCCGCTGGTCGGCTGGAACGCGGCGCTGGGAACCGATGTCCCGGCCGTCGGCACCTTCCACGCTTACTCGACCAAAGCCGTGCCCAACTACACCGCTTCGGTACTGGGAGCGCGACGTGTGTTCAACCGCCTCTCCGCCCGGATCGCCGTCTCCGAGGCAGCCGCTTGGACTGGCCGCCGCTGGTACGGCGGCCACTACGAGGTGGTCCCCAACGGGGTGGACGTCGCCGCGGCGCCGAGCGGGCCGAAGCCGGCAAGCGATCAGCTGCGCGTCCTCTTCGTCGGCCGGCCGGAGGAGCGCAAGGGCCTGCCGATCCTGCTCGCCGCCTTCGGCGCCCTGGTCGAGCACGTGCCCAGCCGCCTCACCGTGATCGGCGCCGAGCGCGAGGACGTGCTGCGCTACCTCGCCGACCCGGAGACGATGCGCTACATCGACGTGCGCGGCCGTGTCTCCGGCGAGGCGCTGCACACCGCCATGCACGAGGCAGATGTGCTCTGCGCCCCGTCGCTCTCGGGCGAGAGCTTTGGCATGGTCCTGACCGAGGCCTTCGCCGCGGGCACTCCGGCGATTGCCTCCGCGATCGCCGGCTACAGCGATGTCGTCAACGATGGCGTCGATGGCGTGCTCGTTCCCCCCGGTGACGCCCAGCGCCTCGCCGAGGAGTTGCAGCGCGCCCATCACGAGCCGGAGCGGCTGCTGGCAATGGGCCGCGCCGCCCGCCAAAGCGCCGAGCGCTACGCCTGGCCGCACGTGGCAGATCGGGTGACCGCCGTCTACGAGCGAGCCCTCGCAGCCCCACAGCCGGCGAACAAGCTGGAGCGAGCCGCTCGCTGGCTGGGCATACAGCCTTCCGACGGTCTACCGCCACAGCCGCCGCAGCGACTCCCCTCGCTCGACCCCGAGCCCGCCCAGACCGGCAAGCGCAAGCGCAAGATCGCCCGTCGGGTCGGACTGGCGGCCGCCGGCGTAACCGGCATCGGCCTGACCGCGCTGGCGGCGCAGAAGATCGGTATCGACAACGTGGTCGAAAGCATCGTCCGCTCCGACCTCAGCTGGGTCTGGGTGGCCTGCGGCCTGATGGCGCTCTCGCTCTTCTTCCGTGCCGCCTCCTGGTACTGGATCGTGCGCGCGGCGCTGCCGCTGGCGCCGGTCCGCCGCCGCGACGTCACCTCGGCGACGATGATCGGCGTGCTGATGTCGGCCACCCTGCCGGCCCGCCTCGGCGAGCCGGCCCGCGCGATGTCGCTGGCCCGCCGCATCGGCCGCATGCGCGAGACCTTCCCGGTGCTGCTCGGCACCCTGGTCTCCCAGACGCTGCTCAACCTCATCGCCCTGGCGATGCTCGGCGTGATCATCGTCTCGACCACCGACCTCTTCCACTCCAGCACCCAGAAGCTCTTCGCCTTCAGCTTCGTACCGTTGCTGCTTCTGCTGCTCGTCCTGCTCGGCCCACCGCTGATGCGGCGTAACGGCAACGGCCGCCTGGCCCGCATCGGCGCCGCCATGCACGACGCCCTGCTGCAGGTCCGCGCCGGCTTGCGGATCTTCCGCAACCCGCGACGCGGCGCTGCCGCCGCTGCTGCTCAGCTCGGCGCCTGGGCGATCCAGCTCTCCGCCTGCTGGGCCCTGCTCGCCGCCCTCGGGCTCAACGATCAGGCGGGCATCGGCGCCGCCGCCGCGGTGCTCTTCGCCGTCAACGTCACCGCCGTCGTGCCGGTGACGCCCTCGAACATCGGCGTCTTCCAGCTTGCCGTGATCAGCGTGCTGCACACGGGCTTCGGCGTCAGCACCCCCGATGCGCTTGCCTACGGCGTGATCCTGCAGGCGGTCGAGATCGCCACCGCGGTCGCGCTGGGACTGCCGGCGCTGGTCCGCGAAGGACTCACCTGGAGCGACCTGCGGGTGCAAGCCCTCGCCTCCACCCCGGTGCGGCTCAAGCCGCAGCCGGTGCCGCGCGAGTCCGGGACTCGCGAAGGCATTCGCGCCTAGGCTCTCCGCTAGCTGAGAACGTCTTTCGAGACGCTGCCGACGCCGAGCAGGCCGGGGCCGACGTGGGCGCCCAGGACGGCGCCGATCTCGGAGATGAAGACCGGCTCGCAGCCGAAGATTTCGCGGCAGTCGTCGGCCAGGGCCGCGGCGGTCTCGTCGTCCTGGATGTGCTGGACGACCCAGCCATCGATGCCGTCCTCGTGGCGCTGGCGGGCGTAGTCGCGCAGGCGCTCGATCGAGCGAGCCCGGGTGCGCACGCGCTCCACCGGGGTGATCTCCTCCTCAAGGGTGAGGATCGGCTTGATCTTCAGCGCCGAGCCGATCCAGGCGCGGGCGCCACCGATCCGGCCACCGCGCCGCAGGTACTCGAGCGTGTCGATCGCGAACCACATCTTCAGTTCCTCCCGCGCTTGTTGAGCACGGGCGATGACCGCAGCGCTGTCGCCACCCGCATTGGCCGCGGCCGCGGCCGCCAGGACCGAGAGCCCCATGCCGCCCGCCGCCGAGCGAGAGTCGAAGAGATGAATGCGCTCTCCACCCTTCCCCTCCGCAACAAGCCGCTCGCGAGCCTGGTTGGCGGCCTCGAAAGTCCCCGAGATTCCCGAGGAGATGTGAATCGAGACGACTTCGCGCCCTTCATCGAGCAGCGGCTCATAGACGGCGGTGAAATCACCGATCGAGGGCTGCGAGGTCGTCGCCCCCCCCTCCGAGGCGCGCAGCCGCTCGTAGAAGCCGGCGTAATCGCTGATCTCCAACTCCGACTCCTGGTGACCATCGACCGAGACATAGAGGCTGATCCTCTTGATCCCAAGCGAGGCAATGAGCTCGCTCGGCAAGTAAGCCGTCGTGTCGCAAACAACCGCAGTTTCGGCTGGAGAACTCAAGCAAAGCGATTCTCGCAGACCCCGCTGGTCAGATTGAACTGAGCGGCGACCGGTCCTAGATGGGGAGACCGCACAGGCGGTCGCTACACTTTGTGAAGTGACTGACGCGACCAGCGACACTCCGCAGACAGCGATCGCCTTGACTGACAAGGCGGCCGGCAAGATCGCCGAGCTACTCGGCTCTCAGGAGGACTCCGAGGGCCAGGCGCTCCGGGTCGCCGTCCGCGGCGGTGGTTGCTCTGGATTTCAGTATGCGCTCGCCTTCGATCGCGCCAAGGACGATGACCACATCTTCGAGGTCGACGGCGTCTCGGTGCTCGTCGACAAGGTCAGCATGCAGTTCGTCTTCGGCTCCGAGGTCGACTACGTCGAAGGCCTGCAGGGCGCCGGCTTCCAGGTCAACAACCCGAATGTGGTTGCGGCCTGTGGCTGCGGCTCCTCTTTCCAAGTAAAAGAGGACGCGGCAGAGACGGCCACCGTCTAGTTGCCCTAGCCCCAGACGCGCTGAACGCCCTCGACCTGAGGGTGGTCGTGTTGGCGAAGCCTGAGCGTCACTCCAGTCCTGTTCAGCGGCTCTTTGATAAAATTAGCGCGAATGGGAGGGATTTTCTGGAGCATGCGTGGGTTTACGGTGGTAGCCGCGCTTAGCGTGGTGGCCGCGATCTTGGCAAGTGGCTGCGGCGGCGGCTCCGACACAGTCAAGATTCAGACCGGCACGCTGTCGAAGGCCGAATTTATTGAAAAGGCCGACGCCGTTTGCATCAAAGGTCAGGAAAGGGGCGCTCGCGAACTTTCCAGCTACATGAGCAAGAACCACATCACGCTCACGGGCCCATTGCCGAACGCGGTCGCCGCCGGGCTCGTTGGCTCCGTGATCGAACCCACCTATCAGCAGGAGATCACCGAAATCAGTGAACTAGGCGCCCCCAATAAGGACGCCAAAAAAGTGGCTGCAATGCTCGAAGCCATAGAAGCCGGCCTCGCAAAGGCCCAGCGCGACCCCGCTGGTACCCTCAGCCGCAACGAACTAGTACCAGGCGCCGGCGAGCTGGCCCGAGCCTACGGCCTTAAAGCATGCGGAGAACTTTGGACTTGAGCGGAAGGTCGTGCGGCTAAGCGCTTCCAACTGGCCAACCTCGTCTTCCCTTGCCTATGACGAAATGTAGGTCGGTTCTAACGGTGTCATTAATAAGTCTATGAATACTTCTGCAGGACAACTGCCGCTCACAATCTGGATCTTCTGTCCCTCGATCCGGACCTCACCATTTGGCTGGGTCGATAATAAGGGGCCTAAGGCGTGACCCCGAAGGCCCGTGCCGTTGTACACACATTTAAGGAAGCCAAAGAGACAGTTCATTTTAACTTCTCCTTTGCGGGTCACGTCAGCTAATTCGTGGCCTAACCTTAAGAAGCTGATAGTCGAGGAGGCGCTTTGTTCTGTGATGGTACATGAGCTATTGCAACTGCTGTAGATGAATTTGCCTGTAACCGCCGCTGGATTGCCTAATATGGCGGTGCCTGAAAATAAAATGTTGCATTCGATGTTGAGGACCTGGCTTAAGAGAATCACCTTTCCTACGGATTCTTCATGCACAGTCGTGATCAGGTTTCCCGCTGCACACGGAGTTTGATCTACTTTGCACAAAGCCGTGCTGCCTTCGGCCATCGCCGAGGAAGCTCCAACAAGCCCCATCGCGGTCAGCGCAGTCAGCGCCGCGAGGCCGATTAGTTTGATCGTCCTCATGTTTCTCCTTCCAGTTGAACGAGATCGCACGCTCACTCGCATACGACCTGGTCATCAAACATCGTGGGTGCACGTAGGGTCAAACCCCACTGCGGAAAACAGTGTGTCGTCCCTGTTGGGGGCGCCTGAGCGGCGATCATCCGGCTTCACTACCGGAATGCGCCCCCTGCGCCCGCGCGGCTTCGTGTCCGCGCGGACACGCGCGCGGAGCCTCGCCGAAGCTTCAGCGCTGCCCGTGCGGGTGGGGGCTCCGCGGCTTGTGCGGAGTACAGTTGACCCGCATGGGCGGGTGCAACGTAGCCCCCTTGCCATTTTGAGCAGTGAGCTTGGCGGTCACCCTGTTGACCTGGCTGCAGAGGTTTTCCGAGTTTTCGATCAGACCCTTCTTGCCGCCCGGGAAGCTGGCGACTATTTCTCGTATAGGGGCATCCGGGATGGTTTCGAATGTCGTGCGGATACCGCCTCGTATGGAATCGATTCTGCCCACTGAATTGACTTCTATCGGCATGGTCGGGGGGCCTTTCAGCGCAACGACTAGGTCAGGCAGAAGATGGTTGGACGAACGCAGGTAGATGGGGCCGTCAAGCGGAAAATCGAAGAGCGGGCTCTTGACCGTGGCGTGCCCATAGATAGACCCCGCCGGGCAGTTGTGAGCCGCGAACTGCACCCTGGTGCAAACCGTGTCGATATGGCCTTGATCGAGGAACTCCGAGTGTGGCAAGGCGATTGAGAACTTGCTCGAGTTGGCATCTCCGGATCGCTGACGCACGATCGCCGTGAGCCCAGGATGCGCGCCGCGATGAGTGCCACCGTGCAGGGTGAATCTGGACTTGGGCTTGTAGCCGAGTTTGGCGCAGTTGGTAACCGCGTAAGAGGATTTAGGATGTGCCGTGGCGCCTTGAACCGAGGTTAGCGTCGCCTCTGTCTCCTTGGTATGGCAAGAGGTCGGGTTGAGGGAGAAGTGTGGCCGATCGAGCACGACGTTCAGAACCTTGTACAGAAGTGGGATGCCTTCGACGAACTGTGGCAGCGGATCCGCAACTGCGGTAGCCCGGGCGGTTTCGGGATCGATGTAGATCGCCGAGCGCACCACTTCGTCGCCGAAGTCGAAGGGGCCGGCCTGCTTGGGGACGACAGCGACGATCGAGGTCGGCGCCCCCCTATACGGACCGCCGAGGTAGACGGCGGTCGGGCGCTTGCCCGGTTGGGGCACCCAAAGCGGGTTGGGGCCGGCACCCACTGCGGCGGTCACCCCACCGATCCGCGAGCCGGGCGGGCAGTTGCCGCTCACCGCCGCGGCGCCTTCGCAGCGCGCGATTGCGGCGAAGGAGGCGGCGAGACCCTTGGGCAGAGCTAGAGCGAGGCCGGCGATGTTCTGTTCGCCATCGGAGCGCGTGATGGTGAAGGTGAAGGGGCTGAAGGCGCCGCCCTGCGCGTCGGTCGAGCCCGCCAAGAGCTTCGGAGCGAAGCCGCCGGTATGGCAGCCTTCGGTGATTGCCATCGGGGTGTCTCCGACGGCCGGGGGACCGCCCGACCAGGGGACGAATTCGTAGTGGGTGACGAAAGTGCCGCAGTGGTCGGGGGTGATCAGGGGCGCTCGGAAGCCAGACTTCAGCAGCAGCTTCACTTCCCGCAGCGGCGCCTGCGGGATGCCTTCAAGCTTCGGCGCCCCGAGCACAATCGAGTGAATCTGGCCGGTCGACTTGTCGACTTCCAAGTCGCCGGGCAGCTTGATATGCAGACCGAGATCATCAGCGACGATCCAGACCCTGAAGGGATCGCCCGGTTCGGGCTCGCGCAGGTAGATCGCGCCTTTCAACTTCCGTTCCAGCACCGGCACGTCGAATTCGGTTGCGGCGAGCTTGGCTGCGTCAGGACAGTGTGAGGCTTCGTCCGTTTCGAAGCCAGCTTCAGCGGCTGAGCAGGTCCCGAGTCCGTCGGCAGCTCCGTTATCGATAGCCAGCCCCGGCGGGAAGTCGATCCGCATGTAGCGGATCTGGGCCGGTTCGAGCACTTCCACACCTTCGGAGGCCGGCAGCTTGATCGTCAAGTCCAGGCCCGTCGGCGTGGATGTGTGGTGACTAGTGGGCTCCGCTTCCAGGCTCGGGCCAAAGGGCAGGCTGTCGCAGCCGGTGATCGCCGGCAGTGAGGTGCGGGCTTCATTCTCGGCCTTAAGCTGGGGTTCAACCCAACTGGAGGCGTTGACCCCGACTTCCAGTGGCACCCCGCAACGGGTCGGGTTGGTGAGGAAGGGCAGGACCTGGCCGCCGGGCGGGCGTGGGGACGTGCTGATGCAGCCTTCGAACGCTTTCAGCGGCGTGCAGCGTTCGGTGTCGTGAGCGGGACTCGCCGGCACCCCCCACAGCGTGGTGTCGAGCTCGACCAGTCGGGCGACGGCCGGGGCGTCGAGGACTTCGGCGGTGAGGCCGTAGTCGGAGCCGGAGCGCAAGCGTAGGTCGATGAAGATCGGGAAGGTGCCGGCGAACGTGCCCAAGCGAGCGACGACGTCGCCGCCCGGCGGGGTCATCATGTAGACGGGCTCCTTGAACTTTCCCGTCAGCTGGTAGGCGAAGATCGTCGAGACGCCGACCTGTGATGCGTTTGGACAGCCGCCGCTTTCTTCGGTGAAGGCGCCGGAAAGCTGCTGAGCGGTGCACTGCTGGGGAACGCCGAAGATGTTGGGATTGCCGATCAGCCCCGGCGGCGTTTCGATGCGGATGTTGCGGGCGGCCGCGTAGGAGTCCTTGAGGCCGAAGACGTTCGGTTTGCCGAGCGGGTTGCGCTTGACGGAAACGTCAAGAGTCAGGTCGGGGTGGGCGCCGGCCTGGGTCGTCGATAGCGATGCGCTCACCGATTCGATCCCGAAGCAATCCGGACGCGGTTCTGTTTCGCAGCTTCCGGCCGCTGCCACGGTGGCACTGGGCACGATGAGGGCGGCAAGGGCCGCCGCGGCGAGCAGAATCGCGATACGGCGGGTCATCGACGTCCCCCCTTTCCGTGGCCTGCATTGCGGCGGTGACCATGATGCTGGTGCGTCCGGTGGCGCTTCTTCACGCAGCGACCCTTGACCCGGTGCTTGCTTTTCGCGCAACGAACAGCCGGCCCCGGCGCTTCGTCGTTGTGGGCAGGCGTGGTCGGCACGGGTAGCAACGGCGCCTCGGCACCCTGGCCCTGACAGGCATCGCCCTGACAGGGCGCCGTCTCGGCGGCTTCGGGAATGCCACCGCCTTCACGCGCGTCGTAGATCGTGGGACTGCCCGCCACGTCCGCGCCCACCAGCCGCTCGAGCGTGCGGAAGAAGATGTCGTGCCCGTCAGCGCTCATCCCATAGAGGTAGCTGTCGCGTTCCCCCTGCCCGGAGGAGATCAGCGCCAGACAGCCTCCAGCCCGCTCGCAGGAGGGCGCCCCCGCGGTGTTGCCCCAGCGGCTTCCCTGCGCCCGCCACTCATAGACGTCGGCGGTGGAGTTGGCGTCTTCGGGGAGCAGCCGGTCGCGGCTGCTGAAGAAAAGCGCCGTCCCGTCCGCGGTGAGATTCGGGATCACGGCGTGGGCGGTCGTCGCCGTGGTATCGAGTTGCTGAAGCAGCGCATCCGCGCCAGGCGTGGCGCCGCTCGGGTCGCAGGAGGGGCACGTAAGTCGCTCGCCCGCTTCCGCGCCGGGGTCATAGCGATAAATCTCCCCCACCCCCTCGTTGTCATAGGCGGTCAGCCGGGCGTGGGACTGGAAGGCGAGCACGCTGCCACTCGGCGTCGAGCGGGTGGGGGCGAAACCCCGTCCGCTTGCCGCGCCAGGGCCACCAACCGCGCGCGTCCAAGCGCCCAGATTCATGCCGGAGATTCCGCCGAAGCCAAGGGTCGCGAAATCGGCGGGAGCCAGGCGGGCGACGAAGTGCGTGCCCGAACCGTCCCAGGCATAGAGATTGCGCGCGCTTGCTGCGGCGGCTTCCCCATTTTCGTTTTCTTCCGCGCCGGTGAGCGCCGCTTCGGAGCTGAAGTAAGCAACCGATCCGTCGGCAGATACGTTGGCGAAGATTCCCGACACGGCGATCTGGACCGCAGGGTGAGCTCCCGAGCCGGCGCAGGGACCGGACTCGACTTCGCAGACGTGGAGCGCAGTCGGGGCTTCGCCGTCCGCGTCGTCCGCATAGAAAACGCGCGCGCCGTTTTCGGAGATTCCGGCGAATGTGGCGGGCGCCGCCGCAACCTCGACGGTGGCGCCTTCACGGCGCTCGTAGAGAGCTCCACCGACCCCGAAGACAACAGCGGTGCCGGCTTCGTTGGCCCCAAGGTAGGTCGCGTCTTGCGCGAATGCCGAGCCTTTGGGATCCAGCGAGAGGACTTCGGTGTGAGTGGCGCCGGCGGCGCGGTCGTAGAGGGCCTCGGTCCCGGCAGACGGTGCGGCCGGCTCGAGGCGGGCGGAGGAGGAGAAGATCACGTGGGCGCCGCCAGCGCTCAGGTAACGGCCCGCCGCGCCGAGGTCTTCGCCGAGATCGCCGCGGCCGAGCGCTTCGAAGCCCGCCGGCGTGCGCAGGTAAGTACCCGGTGTGAGTTCGGCGAAGGATTGGGTCGGTTCGACCAGCCAGATCGAGTAGCTCTGGTCGGAGGAGATGCCCTGCATCAGCAGGCTGTGGTTCAGTTCGGGATCGGCCTGCGCGTAGGTAGGGCCGAAGAACGAGTTCTGCCACCCAGCAGCAGGATGTTCGCCGACGCCGCGGGAGGCGCGGTAGCCATCGATGACGCCGTTTCCCTCGAAGCCCGGCAGGGTGCCCGCGGTGATGTAGGAGAGGCTCTGCCCCGCGTCCGCGCCGCGCGGCGGGGTCAGCCACTGGTCGAAGCCGCGATCGGAGCTGCCTGCGTCCGGAGCGCGGGGCGAAAGCCCGTTGGTCGCGGCCGGGGTGACGAGCTCATAGGCGCGGCAGTCGGGCAGCATCGCCGAGAGCCCGATGCGGTATTCGGCGTTGGGGCACGGTTCGGCGGCGCGACGCATGAGTGTCGCGACTTCTTGGTCGACCCCGGCGGCGACCCCTGCATCGTTTTCGGCGACTACCCGGACATGGTAGGCCGCGCCTTCGACGAGGCCGGTAAGGACGCACTGGACGTCGCTCTGGCCGGCACTCGGAGCGAGTGACTGCGGGGACGTAGCGTGGTCGTACTCCCCTGCGGCTTTGCCGTATTCGCAGCGATAGTGAGTCGGAAGACCCGCCGGGTCGACCTTTGCTCGCACGGTGATTTCGGTGTAATGGATCGGGCGAGCGGGCTCCGCTTCCACACGCGGGCGGCCGAAGCAGAGCGCTTCGCCTTCGCCCGTGCCGTATTTGTTGGTGGCCACGAGGCGTATGCAGTAGCGGCTTTCGGGGTCGAGGGCGACCGTTGCGTGGACGGGCACCGATCTTTCCCTGCTGCCGATTTCGGCAGCGCTCTCCGCGCAGGGGGCCGACGCCGCGCCCAGGAAGGGTGATTCTTCTGCTTCGACGTTCGCCGTGTACTCACCTTCTGTCAGGTATTCGAAGTCGCACGCTTCAACCTCAGAGCCAGCGGGGTTGAGAACTCCGTTCAGGGTGGCCTGACCACCGTCCATTCCACTAAGCGTCCCGGTTCGCGCCATTGGCGGTCCACCGTAGGAGAGTGGCCCGAAAGCGGTGACGTCATAGGGGGGATGTTCGGGGCTGGTGTCGTCGAAGGCAACATAGGCGTTGCCGTCCGCGGGGTCGTATTCGGCGCAGGTCGGCGACGTCGTTTCGTCGAGGGGTTCGTCCTCACCGGCCGTATTGACGTGGAGCGAGCAGGCACTGTCGACCGCTATCCGGAACCCCCTGCCGACGAGGTTGGTGAAATGGCCAAATTCGGCCACGCAGGCTCCCGCTCCGTCGTACTCGCGCGCCGCTTCATCGACCGACTGGAACTCGAGCACGTGCCCGTCCGCTTGGTCAACCGCCAGCCCCCGGGGGGTACTGAGGCCCATGGTCCCCCGCGGGCAACCCGCCCCGTCAATCGTCGCGACCACTTCGTCCCCCGCTCCGTTCACTCTTTGGATCGTTGAGGAGCCGCCCGCGGTGACGTAGACGGTCGTCTGCCCACCGTTTCGGGCGCTTGCCCCCTCCACGGCGATCGAGGTCATGGGGCCGGCCACTACGCTCGCGCCAAATTCCGAATCCAGCACTCCCGAACCTTCCCTGGCCGGTTTGTACACCCGGACGATCCCGGCGGTGGCGAGGAAGAGCCTGTCCCGTCCCGCCCCGGGCCCCGGATCGACCGCGATCGCCCGCAGAGAGTCGCTCCCGCTGGGGAAATCCGCGGATTTGGCCACGGCCGGTTCATGCCGGGCGTAGGTGGTTCCTCCCTGCGGCGGGTACTGACTGGGCGTGTAGTAGTGGACCGCTTCGCCCACGAGCGGGGCAATTTCGAGCACGTAAACGTTGCCTTCGGAGTCGACCGCCAGATCATCCAGCGAGGGATGGGGATCTTCGAAGCTGGTCAACTCGTTCCCCAGCGGTCCGTAGACGTGAACGAAGCCCCCCGCCGCCGCGTACACGTCGCCGTGGTCGTCGGTCGCGACTGCCCGGGCGCTTTCGAGTAGGTGCGAAAGCGGTTCTTCCAGGCCCGGCCTGCGGGGGGCGGCAAGGGGGCCGAAGGCGAGGACCTTCGCCCCTGCGCCTGCGCCGACGCCAAGCAGGATCGTCCCGTCGGCCGTGCCGCCGGATCGATCGACCGCGATTCCGCTCGGCGTGGCGTCGGTAAGTTCGGACCCACTGATCTGGTCGAGGTATTCGCCGTTGGAGTCGAACTCGTCGAGCGCCGCGTGGCCGGCGTCGTAGAGGAGCAGGTGCCCGGCCGTGCAGGCCTGTTCGGCGACCGAGACGCACTTGGAGCCGCTGGCTTCCTTGTTGCCCGGATCGACGGCGAGCTGAGCGCCGGCCGCGCCGAATTCGAAGGAGCCGTCCGGGGTGGTGGCACCGGTGATCTCGCGCCGCGGCTTCAACCGGGCGACGCTCGGACCACTGAATAGGATCAGCTCGTCGGCAGCGAGACCGCGAGTGTCGGCGACGAAGAGGCGGTGATCGCCGCTGGGGGAGGTAAAGGAGGCAACGCCCGTGGCTCCGGTCAGGACGCCCTCACCGATTCGGCCGCTCCAGCCTTTGACCTTCTCCTCGTGGACCACGAACTTTGACGCCGGACCCGCAAGTTCGGATTCGTTTACGCCGAGCAGCTCGACGTCGCTGCCGGCGAGGGTTCCTTCGAAATGAACGAAGTGTTCTTCGCCGTCCCGCGTGACCGAGACGTTGCCAGGTCCGATCGAGGTCAGCGCTTCCAGCTTCGCTTCGATTTCCGCGGCCGGTCCTTCGAAGGGGATCGGTTCCGTTTCTTCGCCGCCAAAGCTCAGCCGGTAATGGCCGCCGGTGCATTCGAAGCAGAAAATGCGCTGTTCCTCGTTGATGCCGAGGCCGCCTTTATCGTCGTATGCCAAGACTTGATCACCCTCGGCGACGTAGAGGCGGTCATCGACAGGGTCCACGGCAATGCCCAGGGCTTTGCCGCTGTCGTCAATCGGCTCGGCGGAGCCGTAGGCAGGGGTGGCGGTGAACGGGTAATCGTCCGGGGTATAGCGGACGACCTTCCCGGTGCCCCGCTCGGAGACATAGAGATGACCCGCCGTATCGACCGCGAGGCCGCAGGGAACGTTCGTATCGGTGATTTCCGCGATCTGTTCGCCCGCACCGCGGTGTCCGGGCGCAAAGACGTAGATCTTCGATTCCCCAGCCGAAGAGGCGTAGAGATCGCCTCGGGAGTCCACCGCCACTCCACACGCACGGTTGAGGCCTTCAACCACAGGACCGAGCGGCGGATGGGTCGGGGCGGCGAGTGCCGCCGGAGCCGTCCAAAACGCCAATGCAAACAGCCCGAGGACCGGACCCCGCCAGACTCGCCTACACGAAGCGCTCATGCCAAGCCCCCTAACTCTTCCATCTCCCCGTAGCAGTCCCAAAGCGCCTAAACCGAGGCTAGAGAACCAGCTAGTACCTGTCAAGCACCCATCACGTTCCTCCCCTGAATACGGCCGCCCCGGAGTGTCCGGGGCGGCCGTGGTAACGCTCGAAAAGGTTCGCTGGGCGTCCCTAGTCGTCTACGACGAGATGTAGACCGGTTTTAACGGAGCGGTTAAGATGTCTAAGAACGCTTCCGCGGGACAGCTACCGCTCACAACAGTGGTTTTCTGTCCCTCGATCCGGACTTCACCATTTGCCGAGCCGGACGATAATAAGGGCCCTAAGCCGTGGCCTTTCAGGTTTTTACCGTTGTACACACATTTGAGGAAGCCAAAGAGGCAGTTCAGTTTGACTTCGCCTTCGCCGGTTACGTCAGCTAATTCGTGACCTAACCTTAAGACGCTGATTTTCGAGGATGCACTCTGTTCTGTGACAGTACACGAGTTATTGCAGCTGCTGTAGGTGAATTTTCCTGTAACCGTCGCTGGGTTGCCTAAAGTGGCAGTGCCCGAGAATAAGACGTTGCATTCGACGTTGAGGGCCGAGCTTAAGAGAGTCGCCTTCCCTACGGATTCTTCGTGCACAGTGCCGAGCAGGTTCCCTGCTGCACACGGAGTTTGATCTACCGTGCAGAGAGCCGTGCTGCCTTCGGCCATCGCCGAGGACGCGCCGACGAACGCCATCGCGGACAGCGCCGCCAAGGCCGCCAAGCCGATTAGCTTGATCGTTCTCACTTTGATTCTCCCTTCCCGGCCGGAGATCCGCCGAGATCGATTGGACGTTGCGCCCAGGATTTGCGCGGGCGCATGCCTATCTAAGAGTTTCATCAGAAGAACGTCAAGTAATCTGATACTTCAGATCGGCCAATAGTAAAGCAGACGCCGGGTTTTCGCCTGCATGGCGCTGCATTCGTATTTGGCGAATGCGCAGATTCGCGCGTTCGCCTGTCCGCGCGCGCAGGACGAGCAGAGCCGGCGGGTGGGCCGAGCGGGACACACCTCGCTTGGCCCACCTGCCGATCGTTCGCGGATCCCTAGCCGGTAACCGCCCAGGTGCCATGAAACGGCCACCCTGCTTCCCCGCCGATCAGAACCAAATTCGCGCCGGCGGTAGACGCGCCTTCATCACTGGTCGCGTTAGCGACATGCACGGTATGAGTCGTCGATTCAGAGGTATCAGAGGCAAGGTAAACGCATAGATAGCCGGAGCTGGCCTCGGGGTTGGCCGCGCTTGCGGGGTCTGGATGACCGGGGTTTTCACAAGCGCTGGGCACGGCTGCGTTTTCATAGATCACGAGTACGTGTTCGTCGTCGAGCGCTTCCGCCAACGGGATTGAGAAGGAGATCGGTACGTCGGTACGCACAACCGCGGGCGTTTCGCTGCTCAGGGAGTCGCCGGCAATCGCTCCAGTCTCCGTCGCGCCCAACGGCAACGTGCCGCCAGCCGTCCAGGGCGAACCATTGGTGCCATTGGTGCCATTGGTGCCGTTCGTTCCGTTGTCTCCTTTTGCGCCCTTTTCACCCGGGGCGCCTTTGGCACCTGGAGCGCCGGGCGCGCCCAGGGGCCCGGCCTTTGCGAACTTCTTGGCCTGCTTTTCGGCTTCCTTCTTGATGAGCTTCTTCTCGGCGCCCGAAAGGCCGCCTGAGGCGATCGCAGTGCCGCCGAGCGCGGCGATCAAGGCAATCACGGCAACGATCAATCCGGGGGTGCCGAAAGATCCGCGGATGGCGCGGACCGGGTGGCGTAGTCTCGAGAACATCAGGATGCGTTCCTCCCTTGAAGGCCAGCACCGATTTGGGACCGAGGCATCCCGCCTCCCAAGAGCACGTTTCCCAGCTGATTCCCCTCCCCGGCGCCAGCGTTTTAGCTGGTTGTCGAAGACACGCTAACGTACCAAGTTAGTCTTCGCAAGTACCTCAACAACACATAGAGAAGTGCGAAGTTCCTGTAGAGCGACCTCGGCTCAGCCGTTGCCGACGGGGCGGTTTCGGTATTCGACCTGTCGATCGAGCGGTGGTTCCATACCGACTAGGTCGACGACGTAGATGCTGACGTAGGGCGCGTACCCCCAGCTCGGTTTCCAGCGGGGATAGGCGAGCTTCGGCGGGACGATCAGCTCGCGACGACCGCCCACCTCCATCCCAGTCAGGCCACGTACAAGACCCTCGCTCCTCCCTTCGAGCAGAACCCTCCTGACCGGGATGCGACCGAAGATCTGGCCTTTGCGGGCGCCGGTGTAGCTGGCCTCGAGCAGCCTCATGAACACTTCCTCCCTGTTGGTGACCCAGTCGTGCTTGGGCACCCTTGGGCCAGAGCCCTTGCGAAGATCGATCACCACTAGGCGGTGGGGCGGCGGTCCGGTCGGTTTGGGCACGGTCAGGGGCGGGATCCGGGCGATTTCCGCCTTCGTCATCTTTACGGTCGGGCCGCGCGAAGGAAGCGGCTTGCGCGCAGCCACCGAGTCGGAGGTCTTCTTGCCCGACCCACCGCCCCCACACGCCGCGAGGCCCAGGGCCAAGAGGCACCCAGCAAGTGCGGCGGCCTTCACCTAGGGAGTTTGATCGGCGCCGCCGCGTTCGACGGCGAGCAGGTCGATCAGGTAGATGTCGACATAGGGCTTGTAGCCCCAACTCGGCTTCCAGCGTGGGTAGACGTATCGTGGCGGCAGGATCAGCTCCCGCCGACCGCCGACTTTCATGCCGGGCAAACCCTCTTCCCAACCCTGGACCGCTTCGTTGAGCCCGAAGCTGCGCGGCCCATAGCGCCCGGTTCGACTGTGCTTCAGCGCTTCCGGATAGCTGACGACGTAGTAGCGGACGTAGGCCGCGTCGTTCTTCGTCAGAGCCGTCCCCCAACCCTTGCGGAGATCGATCGCTTCGAGGTGCTTGGGCGGGGGGCCGCTTTGCTTGGCGATCGTCAGCTTGGGCAGCCTCGCGATTTGCCGCTTCGACATCTCATCGCCAGGACCGGGTACCGGCACGAGCTTGCCGCTGTGACCGATGTGCATCTTTGTCGTCGGCTCATCCGCCTTGGCATGGGTCGCCGTCGCGGACGTCTGAGCGGTGGAATCGCTTGAGCCCTTCCCGCAGGCGGTGAGAAGCAACACGCTTAGAGATACGACGATTACTCCAAAGAACTTCATGCGATGATCTTAGGGAACACGCGCGTCGTGGGCGCTTACCATGAACCCGAAGAACCGTGGAGGAAAGGGAGCTCTGTGGCCGCTCGGCCTGATCGCCGTGGCCCTGGTCCTCGTGGGCTGCGGCGGCGCATCGTCGAACAGGTCGACCCTCTCGGCAATCGACCTCGAAAGCTCGGGACTGCTGGCCAATGACGAAATGAAGCCGAGCACTCGCTGCGGCTGGGGAGCTATTTGGATCCCGCTTCACTGGGGAAAGGTGCCCGGAAATACGAAGGAACTTGTCATCTACTTCGCGCGCTTCAAGTACGCAAGCGAGCACGGTAAGCGAAGGGTCGTCGTTCAGTTCGCCGATCTCGTCAGCAAAGTCGAACCCACCGAACATCGGCTTGTCGCCAACGTGCTCCCAGAAGGCATCAGTTGGTCTAACTTCGGGACCAACTGCGTGACCGCGGACGGAGACCAGAAACTCCTGCTCGAGATCTTCGCACTGGACCGAATCGGCCGGCGGCTGATCACGCGGGCCCAGGCTACGCGGCTGACGGAAGAAGCACTGGCTCATCCCCCGAGCGGAGGATCGCCCCCTCCGGGCAAGCCACTGCAGGGCGCCACGGCAGTGGGGCGCCTGATCACGGAGTACACCACCGGCTCTCACTAAAGGCCGAAAGCCGAGGTGCCGCGCGGGGCTATTCGATCTGCAGCGGGGGTGACTGCGGCGGCGGCGCGGCGGCGACCGGTGCGGCCTCGGGCTGCTCGACGCCAAGCGCCTCGGCCAGCTCACCGGAGTCGAACATCTCTTCGATGATGTCGGCCCCACCCAGCAGCTCGCCGTTGACGTAGAGCTGGGGGAAGGTCTGCCAGTCGGAGATCTCGGTGGTGACTTCGCGCAGCGGCTGCAGGGCTGGCAGAACGTCGATCGCGCCGTACTCGACGTCGAGCGAGTCGAGCACCTGCACGACTCGCATCGAGAAGCCGCAGCGCGGCATTTCCGGCGTGCCCTTCATGAAGAGCAGCACTGGGTTGGCGGCGATCAGTTCCTCGATCTTCTGTTTTAGCTCGGCGTCGGCCATTGGCACAGAGTAGCTATCCGGGCAGCCCGGTCTTCAGCGAGAGGGCGTGGATCGTGCCGTCGTCGAAGCGCTCCTTCACCGCGGCCTTGACCAGGCGGTGCTGATCGAGCCGCGAGAGACCGTCGAACTGGGTGGCAGAGACCGTCGCCCGCAGGTGGTCGCCGGTGCCGGTCTCGTCGATGACCTCGACCGCGGCGCCGGGCAGCGCCGCCTCGATCATTCCCCGAATCTCCGCCAGGTCGGCAGCCATCGCTTAAGGACTAGCGACGGCGGCGCAGCATCATCAGGCCGCCGAGGGCGAAGCCGGCGATTGCGGCACCGGCGATCAGCTGCGAGCGGTGCTCGTAGGCCTGGCGGCGCCAGTCGGTGAGTTCGGTGACGCGACCGCGCAGGATCTCGACCGAGCTGCCCAGGTCACGACGCTGCAGATCGATGTCGCGGCGGATCTCTGCCGCGGAACGAGCCGGCCTGCCGGCGCTCGAGGGACGGACGGGATCGGGTTGAGCGCTCATTCCTTGCCTGCCTTCGCTCCGGATTCCAGCGT
Organism: uncultured Solirubrobacterales bacterium; assembly: GCA_963732225.1. Classification (GTDB taxonomy): domain Bacteria; phylum Actinomycetota; class Thermoleophilia; order Solirubrobacterales; family 70-9; genus VRUE01. The sequence continues at coordinate 758,592 of CAVSYR010000002.1, read as the reverse complement.
TTCCTTGGTCAGCTTCGCCTCGGCGATCGCCTGTTCTGGCATCGGCGGGGCACCCGCCTGCACCGAGCGGTAGGCGATGAAGCCCGCGGCAGCGGCGACCAGGAGGAAGACCGCCGCCTCGACGAAGAAGCCGGGCCAGGCGTTGCCGTCGAAGACCTCTTCGGCGAGCAGCCAGGCGATGCCCTCCATCACCAGGATCAGCGCCAGGAAGGCGAAGATGCCAGCGGCGATGCCGACGACCGAGCCGCGCAGGATCTTGCCGACCTTCTCGGAGATCTCGGTCTTCGCCAGCTCGATCTCCTCGCGCACGAGCGAGGAGCTCTTCTCGGCGACGTCGAAGACGAGCTCTGAGACCGAGCGGTCGTCCTCTGACTGCGGCGGTATGCCGGGAGCCTCGGGCACGCTACTCGGGCGGGTCCTCGTCGAACACTCGCTTCCAGACGAAAGCGGCGATGCGCGCCGCGGCGATGCTGGCGAGGGCGCTGCTGGCGGCCAGCACGCCGCTCCAGACGAGACGTTTGGCGATGTCGTTATCCATTAGCCCGACCATACCTATCGGGGCTCGAGACCGTCGCAGATCGTCGTCACCAGCAATGTCTTTGCCTCGTCGAAGTCGCTGTCGGCAGCCGGGATCACGGCGAAGATCCAGCCCGAGAGCAGCTGCTCAACCGCTCCGTAGAAGGCCATCGAGGCGAAGGTTGGGTCGATGTCGCGGCGGAAGACCCCGGCCTCCTGGCCGTCGGCAACGATCTTGGCAATCGAGTCATAGGCGCGGCGGATCTCGGCCAGGTGGGTGCGACCGAAGGAGTTGGCCGCTCGGGTGACCTCGACGATGATCACCTTCATCAGCTCCGGATCGTGCCGGTAGGAATCGACGATGAAGCCGGCGGCCGCTTCCAGCTTCGCGCGCGGCGAATCACCCTCGCGGTCGGCCTCATCGATCGCCGTGATCAGTAGCGACCAGCGCTCGCGGAAGAGCTCGTTGAGCACCTCGTCCTTCGACTTGAAGTAGTGGTAGACGAGGCCGTAGGCGACCCCCGCCTCGTCGGCGATGTCGGAGACTCGGGTCGAGTGGAAGCCCTGGCGGGCAAAGACGCGGACCGCCGCGTCGAGGATCTGGCGGCGCTTGTCCACTGCCGCTGTCGGTGCCTTTGCCATCAGGCGCGCGCCTCGCTCAGCTGCGGCCAGGCGTAGGCGCCGGGACGGCGGTTGGCGAGGGAAGGCAGCGTTTCGCGAATACTCCCCTGGGCGACGAAGTCGAGCTCGGCGGCGACGAAGCACTCCTCGTCGGGCGCGGTCGCCAGCACCACGCCCCAGGGGTCGACGATCGCCGAGCGACCGTTGGAGTTGAAGTGCGGCGCCGCCGCGCCGAACTGGTTGGGGGCAAGCACGAAGGCCTGATTCTCGATCGCCCGGGCGCGCAGCAGCACCTCCCAGTGATCGCGGCCGGTCGCGAGGGTGAACGCCGAGGGCACGATGAGGACCTGGGCACCGCGCACGGCAAGGATGCGGAAGAGCTCGGGGAAGCGCAGGTCGTAACAGATGCCGAGGCCGACGGTGATCTCCTCGAGCGCCGCGGTGACGATCTCCTCACCGGGCTCCTCGTGGGCTGACTCGCGGTAGACCACGCCGCTGGCTTCCACATCGAACATGTGGATCTTGCGGTAGACGGCGAGGTCCTCGCCGTCGGCGCCGATCAAGACCGAGGTGTTGAAGGCCTTCTCGCCGGGGCCCTGCTCGGAGACGCTGCCGGCGAGCAGGTGGATGCCGAGCTCGCGGGCCCAGGAGCGGGCGGCGCTGAGGCTCGGGCCGCCGAGCGGCTCGGCACCGGCCAGCAGCTCCTCCCCGCCCGCGAGCAGGTTCCACTTCTCCGGCAACGCGACCAGCTCGGCGCCGTCGGCCGCGGCAGAGCGCACCAGCCGCTCGGCGACTTCGAGGTTCCGTGCCTTCTCGCCGGTGGAGTTGAGCTGTACGACGGCTGCGCGCAAAGTTTCCTTTTTGGCTCCCTGGTTGACTGACCAGTCAATCGGTTTGCTCAGTATAGGTGCAGGCGTAAGCTTGAGTTTTCATGAGTGAGATCGCCCAAGCCGGCGGCGAGCGCAAGCAGGTCACCGTCCTCTTTGCCGACGTCCAGGGCTCGATGGACATGGCCGAGAGCCAGGACCCCGAGCAGTGGCACGCGATCATGCAGCGCTTCTTCTCCACCCTCGCCGACGCCGTGCACCGTTTCGAGGGCACGGTCGACAAGTTCACCGGCGACGGGATCATGGCCGTCTTCGGGGCGCCGGTCGCCCACGAGGACCACGGGCGGCGTGCCTGTTACGCAGCGCTGAAGATGCTCGATGACGTCGGCGAGTACGCCGCCGAGCTGCGGCGCAAGCACGGGCTCAACTTCTCGACCCGGATCGGGGTCAACTCCGGCGAGGTGGTCGCTGCCGAGGTCGGCGAGGGCGGCTACACCGCGGTCGGCCACACCGTCGGCCTGGCGCAGCGGATGGAGGCGCTGGCCGAGCCCGGCAAGGCGTACCTGACCGAGAGCACCGCCGAGCTGGCCCACGGATACATGGAGCTGGAGGACCTTGGTCACTTCGAGATCAAGGGCGCCAGCCAGCCGGTCGGGGTCTTCGAGCTCGCAGGGGTCGGCGCCGCGCGCTCGCGGCTCGACCTCTCGCGCGAGCGCGGTTTCTCTCGCTTCGTCGGCCGCGCCGAGGAGATGGCAGTGCTGGAGGCGGCGCTGGCGCGGGCCGAGAGCAGCGAGGGCGCCGCGGTCGGCATCGTCGCCGAACCCGGCGTCGGCAAGAGCCGCCTCTGCCACGAGTTCGCCGAACGCTGCCGCGAGCGCGGGATCGAGGTCTTCGAGTGCCAGGCCCAGGCGCACGGCCAGTCGATCCCCTTCATGCCGGTGCTGCAGATGCTGCGCTCCTACTTCGGCATCGTCGACGGCGACCCAGAGCGAATCGTGCGCGAGAAAATCGCCGGCCGCACCCTGCTCCTCGATCCCGACTTCGCCGAGGACCTGCCCCTGCTCTTCGATTTCCTCGGCGTCCCCGATCCCCACCGGCCACTGCCGCAGCTGAGCGCCGAGGCGCGCCACCGGGCGCTGCGCGGCGCCGTCTGCCGGCTCGTGCGGGCGCCCAACCGGCGCAATTCGATCGTTGCCCTGGTCGAGGACCTGCACTGGATGGACGAGGGCAGCGCCACCCTGCTCGGCGAGTTGATCTCCTCGGTCGAGGGGACCAAGACGCTGGCGATCGTCAACTTCCGCCCCGAATACGACGCCGGGCAGTGGGCCGGGGCGAGCACTTACCGCGGCATCTCGCTCGAACCGCTGGGGCCCGACGGCAGCCGCGAGCTGCTGCACGACCTGGCCGGCGAGGACCCCTCACTCGACGGGCTCGCCGACCTGATCCACGAGCGCACCGCCGGCAACCCCTTCTTCACCGAGGAGATCGTCCGCGGCCTCGCCGAAGCCGGCAACCTCGAGGGAGATCGCGGTGCCTACCGGCTGGCGCGGCCGGTGGAGGACGCCGGCGTGCCGGCGAGCGTGCAGACAATCCTAGCCGCCCGCATCGACCGGCTTGGCCCGACCGCGAAGCAGCTGCTGCAGGCAGCCTCGGTGACCAGCAAAGAGATCAGCGAGCGGGCGCTGGGAATGGTCTCCGGGCAGAGCGAGAGCGAGGACTACCGCGCCGCGCTCTGCGAGCTCACCGACGGTGGCTTCCTCTTCGAGGCAGAGGTCTATCCGGAAAGGGTCTTCTCCTTTCGCCACCCGCTGACTCGCGAGGTCGCCTACAACACTCAACTCGCCGATCAGCGCGCCGCCACGCACGCAGCGACCGCCCGCGCTCTGATCGAGCTCAATCCCGACCGTCACGACGAGCTGGCGGCCCTGATCGCCAGCCACATGGAGGCGGGCGGGGAAACGCTCGAGGCCACTCGCTGGACCGGGCGAGCCGCCTACTGGGCGGGCAGCAGCCGCCCCCAGGACGCGCTGCGGCTCTGGCGCAAGGTGATGGAGCTGACCGAAGAGCTCGAGGAGGGCGAGGAGACGACAGCGATGGCGGTGATGTCCCGCCTCCTGCAACTCGACTACGCCTGGCGCCTCGGCATGGACAAGGAGGAGGAAGCTCGCCTAGTTGCCGAGGCCGAGGAGATCGCGACCGCGACCGGTGACCTGCGCTCGCTCGCCCTACTGCGCACGGCCACCTCGACCCGGCCGGGCATGCCCCACCACGCCGATGCCTGGCTCGCGGCTGTCGCCGAGACCAACCGACTCGCCGACGAATCGGGCGACCTGCACCTGCGCATCGCAGTTCGCGCCGCCGGCTCCTACGCCCACCTTTGCACCGGCGATTTCGACGGCTTCGACCAAGCACTCGACGAAGTGCTCGAGCTGGCGGGGGACGATCGCCGCGCCGGCGCCGGGATCGTGATCGACAGCCCGGTCGGTTGGGCGACGATGGCGAAGGGGCTGGTGCTGCGCGAGCGCGGCCGGCTCGATGAGGCCGAAACGCAGTTCAACAAGGCGCTTCAGATCGCCACCGAGGAGGGCGACCCGGAGATCGCCAGCTGGACCCGCAGCAACCAGTCGCTGATGCTGGCGATGCGGGGGGACCTCGATGCCGCGGTCGCGATGGCGCGGCGCAACTGCGAGCTGACCGAACGGCTCGGCGACGTCTTCTCGCGCAGCCTCGCTCTCTCGAACCTCGGCGGGGCGCAGATCGCCGCCGGCGATTACGCCGGCGCGCTCGACACGCTCGAGGAGGCGGAGCGGGTCTACCGCGCCGCGGTCAGCGACGGCGACGAGATGGAGACCTGGCGCGCCGGACTGCGCTCCGAGGCGCTGACCGGTGTTGGCCGCGCCGAGGAGGGACTGGAGCTAGCGCAGTGGGCGGTCGGGATCGCCCGCGAGCGCGGCATGCTCTGGTCGCTGCCGCTGGCCCTACAAGCGGTGGCGATCGCCCGCACCGCGCTCGGCCACGACGGCGCCGAGCAGGCGCTCGACGAAGCGGCGGATGTGGCCAGGGGGACCGGCGCGATGATCAGCTTGGAGGCGGTTGAAACGACGCGCGCGACGCTCGGCGTCCTGCGCTAGAGGGGCCGCCGCTCAGATCCCCATGGCGCGAGCCACGATCCGGTCCATCACCCGGTCGGGCAAGAGCCGGGACAGCAGTGCCTGCCCGCGCGCGTCGGCGCCGACCAGGTATCGCGTGCGGGGACGGCGGGCGGTGAGAGCATGGTGGATCGCGCCCGCCACCTTCTCCGGTGGGATGCCGCGCTCGGCGGTGCGCCGCACGGCACCGCGAAAGCTCTCGATCTTCTCTCCGTAGAGCTCCTCCTGAGCCGCCGGAGCCCGCCCGGCAACTTCGTCGGCGATCCCCTCCCCCCGTTCCCAGATCGGCGTATCGATCGAGCCCGGCTCGATCGCGACCACGTCGATCTTCCACGGCCGCAGCTCCTGGCGCAGGCAGTCAACAACCGCCTCGATCCCGTACTTCGAGGCGTGGTAGGGAGCGCCAAACGGCATTGCCATGCGCCCGCCGATCGAGCTGAGGAAGACGACCCGGCCACGGGCGGTGCGGATCAGCGGCAGCATCGCCTGCGTCACCGCCACCTGTGAGATCAGGTTGACCTCGAGCTGCTTGCGCAAGTCGTCGAGCGGGATCGTCTCCAGCGGCGACATCACCGCCATACCGGCGTTGTTGACCAGGCCGTCCAGCCCACTCCCGCCCACCGCCTCGCCGATTTGCTCGGCGACAGCGGCGATCTGGTCCGCCTCGGTTACGTCGAGCATCAGCGGCACGAGCCGCTCGGAAGCGGCCTCGCGCAGCTTGGCGGCGTCCTCCTCTCGGCGGACGCTGGCAAAGACCCGCCAGCCCTCGGCGTCCATGCGCAGGGCGCTTGCCCGGCCGATCCCAGTCGAGGCTCCGGTTACAAGGAGCGAGCGCACGCCTCAGTCGCCTCCGACGGCACCCGAGGTGGCGTTCAGGAAGAGCAGAACGGCCACCCCCACCGGCACGAACGTGAGCGCCACCCCAACCATGAAGGGCCACCAGCGCCGGTAGAGGTAGGCGGCGGCCGATCCAACGGTGGGAGCCAGGAGCGTCAAGAAGAAGAGCATCCAGACGGAGGTCGCGTGTCGGTGCAGGTCCCCCGACTGCTCGGCCAAGACGACGAGCATCCAAGCGATAAGCCCAAATCCGGTCAGCCCAAGCGCAGCGAAGACGAGCGGCAGCGCCGGTGGGCGGGGACGCTCGTCGATGGAGTCAGACCACATGGCAAGAAGGTTAGCCGCGGTGGCTAACATCGCCGGGCATGCCTGAGACGACCTTCGTCACTGGCGGCTCTGGGTTCATCGGCGGCAGGCTGGTGCAGCGGCTTGTCAGCGAAGGGCACCCGGTCCGCGCCCTCGCCCGCTCTGACGACGCGGCGGAGAAGGTCGCTGCGCTGGGCGCCGAGCCGGTCCGCGGCGACCTGGTAGACCCGGCCGCGCTCACCGCGGCTGCGGATGGCGCAACGGTTGCCTTCCACCTCGCCGCCCACCTGGGCGAGTGGGGGGCGTGGGAGGAATTCGAGCGCGGCAACGTGGTCGGCACGCGGAACGCCTTGGCCGCCTGCGAAGAGGCCGGCGTGAAGCGCTTCGTCCACTGCGGCACCGAGGCTTCGCTGATGGCGGGAGAGCCGCTGGTCAACGTCGACGAGACGGCGCCGCTGCGGCCCGACTCGCGGGCGCCCTACCCGGCGACCAAGGCCAAAGCCGAGCTGGCCGTGCGCGCCGCGGCGCGCGAGGGCTTCGAGACCGTCGCCCTGCGCCCGCGCTTCGTCTGGGGCAAGGGCGATACGACGCTGCTGCCGGGAATGGTCGCGACGGTCGAGGCGGGTCGCTTCGCCTGGGTCGGCGGTGGCCGCAACATCACCGAGACCACCCACGTCGACAACGTCGTCGAGGGGCTGGTCCTGGCCGCCGCAAAGGGCCGCTCGGGCGAGGCCTACTTCGTCACCGACGGCGAGCCGGTCGTCTTCCGCGAGTTCGTCAGCGAGCTGCTGCGCACCCAGGGAGTCGAGCCACCCGATCGCAGCCTGCCGGCCTGGAGCGCTGCACCAATGGCCCGGGCCTGCGAAGCGGCCTGGAAGCTCCTTCCCCTCTCCGGCGAGCCGCCGATGACCGCCTTCCGCTCCTGGCTTCTCACCCAGGAGTGCACGATCGACATCTCAAAGGCGCGAGCGGAGCTGAGCTACAAGCCGATCGTCAGTCACGAGCGAGGTCTCGCCGAGCTGGGCGAGCCGAGCGCTTAGAGGCCTTTCGTCTGCGAAATGTTTTAGCTGCACTCTTTTGTATGGTGTGCAGACGGTGGCAGAGGCCTGACAGCCATCTAGAGCCTCTTGCTCTCGGACCGGGCACTCCCCAAGGTTTGTCCCCGAGAAGAAGGAGGTGGAATGGATAGCTCCCAGACTCTGTACCTATTGCTTGTCTGGATGATCGTCCAGACAGTGAGGCAATAGAACACCTAGCCCCGGTGTCGCGCAACGGCACCGGGGCGTCTATACCGAGAAGGCCCGCCGAAGCGAGCCTTCTCAAGGAGGTCAAATGGATATTCCATCGCCCTCTACCTATTGCACCTGCATTCTACCGCGACGAAGCGAGATCTCGGACATCGAACTAACCGCGGTTGGCGCGGTGGCGCTCGAGCTCGGCGACCATCAGCTTGGTGTGCAGAGCCGCGATCAGGTCCTGCAGCGGCTGTGCGCCGGCTTCGAGCATCTCGACCACCCGTTCCGGCGGAACCTCTCCGGCGAGGCGCTCCATCACCATCCCGACCTCCTCGCTGACCAGCGCTTCGATCGCCTTCTTGTAACGGAGGGTGTCGTAGACCGTGAAGCCGATCTGCTCGTCGTAGCCGCCGGCGCGGAAGCGGCCGATCGCCTCGATGATCTTGATGTCGGAGGGTGAGTAGCCACGGCTGTTGGGGCTGAGCACCTCGATCTCCTCGAGACGATCGAGGACCTCCTTGGGGATGCCGTAGCGCTCGCGCACCTGGGTGGCGCTGGTACGGGTGCGCTCGCCCGAGAGTGCGCGATCGAGGATGCGATCCTCGAGCTCGACCAGGGCTCGGGCCCGCTGCGGGTCCTCGTCGAGCACCGATTTGATCGCCTTCAGCGGCATGAAGCGCTCCTCCTGCAGCTGCTTGATCAGCTTGATCCGGTCGACGAACTCGGGCGGGTAGTAGGCCATGTTGCGGCTGGTCTTGACCGGCTCGGGCAGCAGGCCCTCGCGCAGGTAGTGCTTGATCGTCGGCGCCGGCACGCCGGAGGCCTCGGCCAGCTCACCCATCCGCAGCAGGTCGCCCTGGGGTCGATGGGCCTCAAAACGGCCTATATCTCCATTTTGAGTCCCGTCGGCGGGGGTCACGCGCGGAACTCCACGTGGCCGCTCGTGGGACCGGCGGCGGCGCCGGACTCGAGCATCGCGGCGATCTCCTCGTCGCCGTAGCCGGCCTCGCGCAGGACCTGCTCGGTGTGCTCGCCGAAGGCGGGCGCGGGTCGGGTCGGGTCGGCTGGGGTGCGGCTCAGCTTCACCGGGTGCCCGAGCTGGCGCACGGTCCCGAGCTCGGGCTGCTCCATCTCGACCACCATCTGGCGGTCGCGGACCAGCTCGGAGTCAAGCGCCTCGTCCATGTCGAGCACCGGCTCGATGCAGCAGTCGTGCTCGTCGTTGAATGCCTTCCACTCTTCGCGCGTGCGTGCGCGGAAGACCTCGGCCACCTTTTGCCAAGCCTCGGACCCGGGCGCCTCGAACTGGACCTCGATCAGGTCGGGCCGCTCGACGCCGTTGCAGAAAGCGGCCCAGAACTTCGGCTCGAGTGCACCGCAGCTGATCCAGCCGTCGCTTGCCTCATAGGGCAAGTAACAGAGGAGCCCGCCAGCGAGCTGCTGCTCGCCGCGCTGCGGCACCTCGCCGTCGCAGAAGTAGCGGCCGGCGACCATCGCCAGCCAGGAGAGGGCGCCGTCGGCCATCGAGACGTCGACCATCTGACCCTCGCCGGAGCGCCGGCGCTCGTGCAGCGCCGCCATCACGCCGAAGGCCGCCATCAGAGCGCCGCCGCCGAGGTCGGCGATCTGCCCGCCGGACTGGACCGGCGGCCCGTCCTTGGCTCCGGTCAGGCCGAGCAGGCCGACAAGCCCGAGGTAGTTCATGTCGTGGCCGGCGCGCTGGGTGTAGGGGCCGTCCTGGCCGTAGCCGGTGATCGCGCAGAAGACGACGCCGGGGTTTGCCTCGCGCATGCGCTCGTAGCCGACCCCGAGCCGGTCGAGCACGCCGGGGCGGAAGCCGTCGAGGACGACGTCGTGCTGCTCGACCAGGCGCAGCAGCGCCTCCTTCCCCTTCTCGCTCTTGAGATCGAGGCGAACCGAGCGCTTGCCGCGGTTGAGCGAGAGATAGAGGGCCGAGCGTGTGCCCAGCTCCTGCTGCTCATCCGTGCCGTAGTAGGGCGGCGCCCAGCGGATGTAGTCGCCCATGCCGGTGTCCTCCACCTTGAGCACCTCGGCACCGAGGTCGGCCAGCAGCAGCGAGCAGAAGCCCCCCGGCAGCAGCCGGGTCAGGTCGAGGACCTTGACGTCGCTGAGCGGCAGCTCGCTCACGATGGCTCCACGGCGACCGGGAAGTCGACCGAGTTGGCGATGAAGCAGAGCTGATGCGAGCGATGGTGGAGGGCTTCGATCGCCTCGGGCTCGGGCGGCTCACCCGCCCAGCGCACTCGCGGCCGCAGCGTCGCGGAGGTGAAGCGCTTGCCGTCGAGCACGCCGTCGGCGTCGTCTTCGTAAGAGGCGATCTCGAAGCCCTTTTTGCGCGCCAGCGAGAGAAACCAGAGCATGTGGCAGCTGGAGAGCGCGCCGACCAGCAGCGTCTCGGGGTTCGCCTTGTTCTCATCGCCGCCGAGCTCCACCGCCGAGGAGCCGGGCAGAGTCTGGGCGCCGAGCAGTACATCGTGGGCCTGCACGTCCTCGCCCTCGCCACCGCTCCAGGAAACGCCGGCGCGGTGAATGGTGGACTCCATGCTCAGGCCTCTGCTCGCCGCGGCACTCCCAGCAGCTCGCGCGCCTCGGCGACGCTCGCGGCGCGACGGCCGACGTCCTCGGCCATCTGCCGCGCCTTGGCGATCAGGTCGCCGTTGGAGCGGCACATCTCGCCGTCCGGCAAATAGAGGTTGTCCTCGACCCCGGCGCGGACGTTGCCGCCCAGGACCAGCGCCGCGCCGAGCAGTTTCCACTGGTCGCGGGAGATGCCGATCACCTGCCACTGGTTCTCGCCCTCGGCCCCGCCGGGTACCTGGTCGGACATGAAGGTGACGTTGCGGGGCGTCGGCCGGATGCCGCCGTTGACCCCCATCACCAGCGAGATCTGCAGCGGCGTGCGGTCGAGCAGGCCCATGTCGATCAGCGGGTCGAGGTTGGCGACGTGGCCGGCGTCGAAGCACTCATGCTCGGGCTTGATCCCCAGCTCCTTCATCGCGGTGAGGAACTCGATGATCGTGTCGAAGCTGTTCTCGAAGACCGTCTTGAAGACGAAGTCCTTGCGCCGCGAGGAGTACTTAGCGTAGTTCATCGAGCTCATGTTGAGCGCAGCGACGTCGGGCTTCAGCTCGCGCAGGTACTCGATTCGCTTCTCGATCGGGATGCCGATCGCGCCGGTGGAGTAGTTGACGATCACGTCGCCGACCTCGGCCAGGATCGCCTCCGTGATCGCGCGGAAGTCCTCGACCTCGTACGAGGGAGTGCCGTCGGGTTTGCGGGCGTGGATGTGGAGCTGCGAGGCGCCCTCATCGACGGCGCGGCGCGCCTCCGCCGCGTACTCCTCCGGCGTGTAGGGAATCGCCGGGCACTGGTCGCGGTTGGCGATCACGCCGCTGATCGAGCAGCTGATCACCACGGGGTTGTCGAACGAACTCATTGCTCCTCCCTTGGCGAGTTACCCCCCGTATACCGCCTGAAAGTCGCCAAGCCCCTCATACCGGCATCACTCCATGGCGCTTCTTCGGCTTCTGGACCTGCTTGTTGCGGGCCATCTTCAGGGCGTTGGCAATCGTCGGCCGGGTCTCGCGCGGGTCGATCACGTCGTCGATCACGGCGTTGCCGGCGGCGATGTAAGGGTCGATCTGCTCGCGCACGGCGTTCAGCATCGCCTCTTTGGTCGCCTCGGGATCGTCGGAGGCCTCGATCATCGAGCGGCCGATGATGTTGACCGCCCCCTCGGCGCCCATCACCGAGATCTCGGCCCCGGGCCAGGCGACGATCAGGTCGGGCTCATAGGCCTTGCCGCACATCACGTAGTAGCCGGCGCCGTAGGCCTTGCGCACGATCACGGTCACCTTGGGCACGGTGGCGCGGCTGACGGCGTAGAGCATCTTCGCCCCGTGGCGAATGATCCCGGCGTGCTCGACTTTGGCGCCGACCATGAAGCCGGGCACGTCCTGGAGAAAGACGAGCGGGATGTTGAAGGCGTCGCAGAGGTTGATGAAGCGGGCCGCCTTGTCGGCAGAGTCGTTGTCGAGGATCCCCGCCAGCTGCTTGGGCTGGTTGGCGACGATCCCAACCGGCCGGCCGCCGAAGCGGGCGAAGCAGGTGATCAGCGTCTTGGCGAACTTCGGCTTGAGGTCGAACCACTCGCCGTCGTCGACGATCTCGCCGATCACGTCATACATGTCGTAGGGCTGGCGCGAGGAGTCGGGGACGATCTCCATCAGCTTCTCCGACTTGCGATCGATCGGATCCGAGACGTCCAAGACAGGTGGCTTCTCTTCCCAGTTGGACGGGAAGAAGGAGAGGTAGGTCTTGATCGCTTCGATGCACTCCTCGTCGTCCTTCACCTCGAGGTCCCCCACTCCAGACTTGCGGCAGTGGACCTTGGCGCCGCCGAGCTCCTCCATCGAGATGTCCTCGCCGGTGACCGCCTTGGTCAGGTGCGGCCCGGCCAGCGCCATCGCGCCCTGGCCGGAGACCATCGGCACGAAGTCGGCGAGCGCCGGGATGTAGGCGGTGCCGGCGGCGCAGGGCCCCATCATCGCCGCCACCATCGGGATCACGCCCGACATCTCGACCTCTTCACGGAAGAGGTGACCGGAGCCGGCGAAGAGCGAGCCGGCCGCCTCCTGGATGCGGGCGCCGGCCGAGTCGAGCAGCCAGATGAAGGGCATCCGCTTGGAGAGCGCCATCTCGCGCAGGCGGGTGACCTTGAGCTCGCCGGTCATCCCCATCGAGCCGGCCATCACGGTGAAGTCGTAGGCGGCGACACAGCAGGGGCGGCCATCGACGTCGCCCCAGCCGGTGATCACGCCGTCGGCCGGAGCCACCTTGCCGTCCATCGCCCGCTGGGCGAAGTGGGGGCGGCCGTGGATGCCGATCTCGACGAAGGTGCCCTCGTCGACCAACAGGTCGATCCGCTCGCGCGCGGTCAGCTTGCCGCGCTCGTGCTGCTTGGCGATCTTCTCCTCGCCGCCGCCGAGCCGCGCCACCTCTCGCCGCTCGTGCAGCTGCTCGGTCAGCTCCGTCAGCGGAGCGGTGCCTGGCAATTTGTGGTCGGTCTCGCTCAAGATCCCCTCTTCCGTTTACCTTTGGCGCAATGGCACTGCTCGCGACGGCCCTGATGTGCGCTGCGATGTCCGCCGGCTGTGGCGGGCCGCCGGCCGTGCCGACCGCCCACGCCGCACCGAGACCCGCGTCCAAGTTCGCGATCGCCTTCGAACGCAGCGGCGGGCTGAAGGCGAGGGTCGAGACCCTGGTCGTACGTCCGAGGCTGCACGCTTACGCGACGGGGCCGAAGGGACCCCGCCAGGCATCGGCGCACTTCAGGATGGATGCCCAGACCGCCGAAGAACTGCGGCGGGAACTCGCCAAGGCGCACTTCGCCCATTTGGAGAGCACGACCTCGGCAACCTGCAACGACTGCTACGTCTACTCGATCACCTACCACGGTCACACGGTCCTCTTCTCTGACTCCAAGGTCCCGCGCAGCCTGGAGGAAGTCATCGACGCACTCGAAGGGGAAGTGATCGAACACCTCTATCGCCACGTCGGCTACCGCCACGCCTGAGCGGCGCGGCATCAGCGGCCCTTCCACTGCGGGTCGCGTTTCTCGAAGAATGCGGTGACGCCCTCGACGATGTCCTCGGTGGTGAAGGTGAGCGAGAGCTGCGAGCGCAGGTAGTCGAGCGCGTCGTCCACCGCCATGTCTTGCTGGCGGTACATCGCGTCGTGGCCGAGCCGCATCAACACCGGGCTCTTTGAGGCCAGCTTGGTCGCCCAGTCGGCGACCGCGGCGTCGAACTCCTCTGCCGGAACCACCTTGTTGGCGAGCCCGTACTCGACCGCCTGCTCGGCGCTGAGCCGCTCGCCCAGCAGCATCATCTCGTTGACCTTCTTGCGCGGGACGTTGCGGTAGATGATCGCCATGATCATGTAGGGGAAAGCGCCGACGTTGATCTCCGGCGTGCCGAAGGTGGCGCCCTCTTTGGCGATCAGCAAGTCACAGGAGAGGGCGAGGCCCATCCCTCCCGCCAGCACGTGCCCGTTGGCGGCGCAGAGGCTCGGCTTGCCGAGGCGCGGCATCAGCCTGAAGAACTCAAGGAAGAGGTCTGAGGCGAAATGTTTGGCGACCAGCGGCACGTCGGCGGCGAAGCCACCGAGGTCGGCGCCGGCACAGAAGACCTTGTCCCCCGCCCCGGTCAGCACCACCGCCCGCACCTCCTCGGAATCGCGCGCCGTTTTCATCGCATCGACCAGCTCGGTCAGCATCTGACCGGAGAGCATGTTGCGCTTCTCCGGGTTGTTCAGCGTCACCGTGGCGACGCCCTCGGCAACCTCGTAGGCGACCAGCTCGTATTCGGCCATCAACTCGTGCGCTCCGCTCTTTCGACGCTCATCGAGCCGGGACCATAGCCGAACTGCGTTGAAAGTAGGAAGTGCTACTGTCCACGGCGGATTTCCGGCGGCCGCGCCGCCCATCACGAACCCGCGAACGAGGAGAGAGACAGTGGCGACCGCGACGACCAACGGCTCCAAAGTCATCAAGCCCGACCACGAAGCCGGGCGCAAGCACTTCATCTTCAGCCAGGAGCACGAAGACCTGCGCGAGTCGATGCAATCGTGGGTTAAGAAGGAGCTGTGGCCGCACCGCAACGAGTGGGAGGACACTTACTGGGACTCCGCCGCGATGAAGCGCGCCGGCGAGCTCGGCTTCCTCGGCCTCTGCTTCCCCGAGGAGTACGGCGGCCAGGGCGGCGACTACTTCTACTCGCTGGTCCGCGCTGAGTGCATGAGCTACTCCGGCTCCGGCGGCACCAACATGGGCTTCGCCGTGCAGAGCGACATGGTCCTGCCCCCGATCCACCTGCTCGGCACCGAGGAGCAGAAGCGCAAATACCTCGAACCCGGCCTCAAGGGCGAGAAGATCGGCTGCATCGCGATCACCGAGCCGGGCGCCGGCTCCGACGTCGCCGGCATCCGCACCACGGCGATCCTCGACGGCGACGAATACGTGATCAACGGCTCCAAGACCTTCATCACCAACGGCCCCCGCGCCGACTTCATCGTCCTCGTCACCAAGACCGACCCCAGCGCCCGCCACGAGGGCATCACACTCTTCGTGCTGCCGCTGCGCGACGAGGAGGGCAATCACGTGCCCGGCTTCACCGTCTCCGCCGAGCTGGAGAAGATGGGGATGCACGCCTCCGACACCGGCGAGCTTTCCTTCGAAGACGTCCGCGTCCCGGCCGACGCCGTGCTCGGGGAAGTCGGCAAGGGCTTCTACCACATCGCCTGGGAGCTCCAGGGCGAGCGGCTGGTCGCCGCCGCTGGCTGCCACGCGGGCGCGGAGCGGATGATCGAGAAGACGATCGAGTACGCCAAGGAGCGCGAAGCCTTCGGCCGCCCGATCGGCAAATTCCAGGCCCTGCGCCACAAGATCGCCGAGATGGCGACCAAGACCGAGGCCGCCAAGCAGTTCACCTACGCCACCGCCTGGCGCTTCGCCAACGGCGAGTACCCGGTGCGCGAGATCACGATGGCCAAGCTCTACGCCTCCCGCATCTGCTGCGAGGTGGCAGACGACGCAGTGCAGATCCTCGGCGGCTACGGCTACATGAAGGAGTACGAGATCGAGCGCGCCTATCGCGACGTCCGCCTCAACCGGATCGGCGCCGGCACCGACGAGGTGATGCTCGACGTGATCGGGCGGAGTTACGGGCTGTAGCGAATCAGCGCTAGGTGCGAGTGGCTATGACCGCCACGATGGTGACGAGAATGCCCAGCATGTTGGTGCCCCAAAGCTGAAACATCAGCGAGCGCAGTTCTCGAATGTCGGTGTGCAGTTCATCGAAATGACGATCGATTGAGTCAAACCGTTCGTCGAGGCGCTCGTCCGTCCACATCGTGCGTTCCATGGTAGCCACGCTAGCCGAATCGTGCTCAGACAATGTGTTTCGGAAATTGAGATCCACACGCAGAACTGCGACAAGGCGCGCAGAGCATCTCTCAGCGCTGCGAGCCGCTAGTCCAGCGGCAGGCAGATCGCGCAGAAGTCCTCGCCGAACGGGGTGAGGACGATGCTGCGGCGCACGGTGCGGGCGGTGCGCCCGCCCTTCTCCAGCGCCTCGGTCACCTGCGCTTGCGCCTCGAGCACCTGGTAGCGGCGGGCGTCGCGCAGCGCCTCGCGTGAGAACCAGACGAGCCCCAGCCGGTTGAGGTTGTTGAGGTAGGCGTAGACGCGGTCGGCGTGGCGGCAGCCGGCCTCCTCGGCGATCATCGTGCAGCCCTGGGCGACCAGCTCCGAGGCGAACGGCAGGCCCGCCCGCACGTCGACCGAGGGCTGCTCGCCCTCCCGGGCCAGGAAGCGCAGGATGCGGGCCTCGTCCGGCGCCAGGGCGTCGAGGATCCGCATGTAGGCGGGGTGGGAATCGACGTCGACGCTGACGTCGGCTGAGCGGCGCAGCAGCTCCTCGCCACGGTTGCGCAACGCCTCCGCCGAAGCGTCGCCGCTTGTGGGCCTCGAGCGCGACCCTTCCTCCACCCCGATCAGCTCGCGCAGGTAGGCGCGCAGCTCGGCGGTGGTCTCCTGGACCGCGTCCGCGGTCGACTCGCCCTGGGAGGCGGCGCGCACCACCCGCGAGGCGCCCTCAACGTAGGCGTTGGCGATCTCCGAGGCGCCCTGCCGGGCCATGTTGGCGGCGATCCTGGCCAGGCCGGGGGCGGCCTGCAGCAGCTCTTCCAGCGCCTGCTGTCCCGTGGCGCCAGACTCCCGCCGTGGCGGCCTCACCGGCTCTCCCCTGTCGTCGTCGAAGCTCATCCGAAGATCGCCAGGTGTAGCAGTCCCGCGCCGAATCCGAGCACGGCCCCGTGCAGGTAGAGCAGCCACTCGTCCTCGCGCATCGCCGTGCGCAGCATCTCCGAGAATTCGGGCGGCCCCATCGCCCGCACCTGCGTGGCGACGAACTCGCGCACACCGCTGCGCTGCCTGGCGTTGAACTCCTCGTCGGCGAGCGGCGTGACCGCGTAGTCCGCCGCCTCGGCGGCGAGCGAGGTGCGGATCATCTCGTAATCGCGACTGCCGACCGCGACGCGCACCGCCGAGCGCGCCCGGCCCAGCGCCCGATCGACCGCGGGCCGCAGCGAGTCCTCGATCAGCTGCCGGGTGCGATCCGAGTTCGGCCCGTGCATCAGGTCCTCGGCGACGTTGGTCATCGTCACCACGTCCTCGGCGATGATGTCGGCGTAGACCCCGGCCACCTCGGGCTGGCGCTTGAGGAAGAGCCCTTGGACCTCGAACGGCCCGACCCGCCGCGGCCGCACCGGCTCGAAAATCATGCGGATGCCGAGCAGGTTGGTCGTGTAGCCGATCAGCACCCCGGCGATCGGCAGCACCCACCACTGGGTCAGCACCTCCTGGGTGAAGAAAGCGGTCGGGATGCCGAGCAGGAGGCCGAAGAAGAAGCCGAAGTTGACGATGAAGCGCAGCTCCTTGCGGCCGACCTCGAGGAAGATCCGGTTGGCCAGCGCCGGGTTGGCCTCGAGCCGGCGGATCACCATCAGCTTGACGTCGATCAGCTCATCGGCGTGGGTGCCAATTTCATCGGTGATCGTGCGCACGATCTGCGGCAGCTGCTCCTCGACGCGGGCATGGACGGCAGCGCGCACGCGCGGCGGCAGGTCGTGCCAGAGCTGCGGACGCTCGCGCTCCATGATCCGCTCGACCACGTCGTGGATCTCGCCACGTGCCGTCTCGAGGATCTGCTCGGCGATCGCCTCGGGGTCGAGCTGGCGGTAGAAGTCGCCGGGGCTGCCCAGCTTCGAGATCCCTTTGTCGACCGCGATCGAGCCCATCTTCGCCGCCCGCGAGGGGACGATCCCCTGCCAGCCGAGGCCGCCCTGGCCGAGCCCCGGGATCTGCTGGACGCGCCGCGGCATCACGTTGGCGAGCGGTGCCAAGCCCGGCACTTTGATCCCGGCAAAGCGCACCGGGTAGAAGAGCATCCAGACCCCGCTGAGGTTGGTCACGTAGCCGATCGCCCCGGTGAAGAGCGGGATCGTGATCAGGCTAAGGGTCGTGTGGTCCATTGCTTTTAGGGGATGATGTGCGGTGAGGCAGCAATGACCGTAATCAAGGACACGGGAACGCGCGCCACGCTGCCGCCATTCGGTGAGGAGCACGAGGAGCTGCGCGAGACGGTCCGCCGCTTCGTCATCAAGGAGATCGCCCCCAACGTCGACGAGTGGGAGGCGGCGCGCGAATTCCCCCGAGAGCTCTACAAGCGCTGCGCCGAGCTCGGCTTCCTCGGCCTCAAGTTCCCCGAGGAGCTCGGCGGCCAGGGCGGCACCCACCTGCACGACGCGATCTGGGTCGAGGAGCTGGCCCGCTCCGGCGGCTCCGGCGGCGTCGCCGCCGGCCTCAACGCCCACACCTCGATCGCGATGCCGCCGATCTTCAACTTCGGCACCGAGCACCAGAAGCAACGCTGGCTGGTGCCCGGCATCGCCGGCGAGAAGATCGGCGCGCTCGGGATCACCGAGCCGGGCGCCGGCTCCGACGTCGCCGGCATCTCCACCTTCGCCGAGAAGGTCGACGGCGGCTACGTCGTCAACGGCTCGAAGACCTTCATCACCAACGGCGTCCGCGCCGACTTCCTCGTCTGCGCCGTCAAGACGACCAAAGAAGGCGGCCACGGCGGCATCTCCTTCCTCGTGCTCGAGCGCGAGATGCCCGGCTACGAGGTGGCGCAGAAGCTGGAGAAGATGGGCTGGCACTCATCCGATACCGGCGAGCTGGCCTTCACCGATGTCGAGGTGCCCGAGGAGAACCTGCTCGGCGGCGAGAACGAGGGCTTCAAGCTGATCATGGCCAACTTCGCCTGGGAGCGGCTGCTGATGGCGATCGGCGCCGTCGGCGCAATGCAGCGCCTCATAGAGACCACCGTCTCCTACGCCCTCGAGCGCGAAGCCTTCGGCCGCCCGATCGGCAAGTTCCAGGCGATCCGCCACCAGGTCGCCGAGATGGCGACCAAGGCCGAGGCCTCCCGCGCCCTCACCTACAACGCCCTGCGCCTCTTCCACGAAGGCCAAAACTGCATCCAGGACGTGACCATGGCCAAGCTCATCACCCAGCGCGCCGTCCTAGAGATCGCCGACCAATCCCTCCAGATCCACGGCGGCTACGGCTACATGCGCGAGTACGGCATCGAGCGCGCGGTTCGCGACGCGCGGCTGGGGCCGATTGGCGGGGGGACCGACGAGGTGATGAAGGAGATCCTCGGGAAGTTGATGGGGTTGTAGAACTATGTGGGCGTGTCTGCCGAGATAGAACAAGTACAAACGCGACGCGATGAGGCAATTGCGTTCTTTCATGTCAACCAGACGGGCCGCAATGCCGTCGAGCGGGTGGTCGCGCTCTTTTTCTCGGTCGCTGCCATTGCGGGCTCAGTTGGAGTAGCTGCGGGGACACCCGATGTGCTCCTGCCACTCCCGGCGCTCCTCTTCCTTCTGCTCTCTTACATGTTTCAGCAGTACGCGGACCTGACGGTTTTGGGCGGAGCTCGACGCTGCCTCGAGGACTTGGTCAACGATCAACTTAAAGCCAAGGCGCTCATCTACGAGACGGTCGTCGCCCAGATCAGGCAGGTCAAACCACTTTCCAACAGTGTGCGTCTTTTGCAAGGCCTTCTTGGGTCTGTTGTTATCGGCGCAACGGTCGTCGCAACGGTCGTTGCCTTTCGGGATCACAGCACGCTTATTCGGGTCGCTTTTGTGCTCGGCACAGCTCTGGCGATCGCGTCTGCGATTTATTCATACCTGCACATGCTCCGCACGCCGAAAATCACATCGGAAAAGCTGGCGGAGCAGGGACTGGACGACAAGCACCTCATCTGGATCCCAGCGGATCTCTTCGAGGAAGCACGAAAAACAGCAACGAACGGTGAGCTGGAACGACAGACCTTCGAACGCCTGATTCGACTTGGGCTATCGAGCGACCGTTGATCAAGCGAACGGTTTTCACGAGCGGGCTCTGTATCTCGATTCTGCTCCTATTTGTAATCAAGGGCCTTGGTATCGCCCGGGCACCGGCGGATCCCCCCGGCAGCCCATCTGCAACACGCACACGATCGGCGCCCCGCCCCGACATCATCAGCCACCTCATCCCCTTCGGCCCGAAGCGTAAGCGGCAGATGGCGGCCTACTCGGAGCGGCACTACGGGGAACACACCTGGCGGCTGAGGCATCCGCACGTGATCGTCGAGCACTGGGCCGAAGCCGGGACCGCCGCCTCGGTCTACAACACATTCGCGCCCGACCATCCGGATCCGGAGCTGCATGAGCTACCGAATGTCTGCTCGCACTTCGTCGTCTCTGGGTCGGGGCGGATCTACCAATTGGCCTCGACGCGAGTTCGCTGTCGGCACACGGTTGGGCTCAACTGGACCGCGATCGGGATCGAGCACACCGGGTTCAGCGATGCCGAAGTACTGGGCAACCGACGCGAGATGCGCGCTTCGCTGGCGCTGACTCACTACTTGAGCTGTCGTTTTCAGATCAAGCTGCGCAACGTGATTGGCCATGCCGAGAGCCTCTCCTCTCCGTACCACCGCGAGCGGGTCGCGAGCCTGCGACGGCAGACCCACGGGGACTGGCGGCATTCCTCGATGCAGATCTATCGCCGCCGCCTTCACCACCTCGGCGGCTGCTAATCCACGCTCAGCGTGCTCGCCAGCGCTGCTCGATCCAGGCAACGATCTGCGACCAGAAGCGCAGCAGAAGCATGCCTGCGACGATCGCGGCGACAGCGAGCCAGCTGCCATGCGAGACCTCGCGGAAAAGGAAGTGGCCGCCGAGCGCGAGAGGCATCGAGCCTCAGATGGTACGGCCGAGCCGTCGCCGGAACTAAGGACAGGGACGCCAGGGCTGGGCGAAAAGATCGTACGACTTGCGGATTGCGCTGAAGCCGAGGCTTGCCGCGGCGTCGCAATACGCCGGCGGTTCGAGTTCGTACTCGGCCTCGAAGACCGCCTTGCCGGCTTTGACGAAGGACTCGTAGGTGCCGCATTCGTCGTACTGGAAGCACTGCTCGACGATCGCGAAGTCGAAGCTGCCGAGCAGCTGCTTCACCTGACCGCCGTCGTTCTTCAGCGCCACCGCCATGCCGCGAGCGTGGACCTGCCGCGCCACCCAGCGGTTGAAGCGCAGCTGGGCACTGGCGCCGATCGGGAAGCCCGTCTTGTTTTCCCAGCCGGCGATGTTGTCCGGCTCTACCGCGTCGAACCCCTTGCGGGCGCAGATGTCGAAGCGCCGCTCGAGCGGCTTGGCAAAGAGGTGAAAGCGACGGACATCGAGCCAGCGCTCGTTCGGGAAGCCTTCGTAGACGCGGCCGATCACCGAGCGAGGAAACGAGTCGGCATCCGGTCGGTAGCTCTCCCAGCTGCCGACATCGAGGTAGCAGACGACGTGCCGGCCCTGCTGGTGCAGCCTCCGCACGATGCTCACCGGCGTTTCAAAGCCGTCGACGTCGTAGACGCTGGCGTCGACACCGGTGTCGATCTTGCCCTGCAGCTGCCACTGCCAGGATTGCGTGGTTGGGCCCGGATGCCAGCGGGCAAGGGCCGAGTCGCAAAAGAGCAGGACCAGGCAGGCGACGAGTGCGGCGGCGGCTGAGCGACGAAGGGTCAGGCCCCGAGCATAGGCAAAGCACCCGGTGGGCCCGACTTCATAGCATCGGGGAGATGATCTACCTGCTCAGGCACGGTGATGCCGAGGAAGGCCTCGGCGACGACGCGGCGCGGCGACTGACGCTCAAGGGCGAGCGTCAGGCCGAGGCGGCCGGACGAGCGTTGGCAGCGTTCGCGGCCAAGCCCGACGTCTGCCTGACCAGCCCGAAGGCGCGGGCAGCCGACACCGCCAAGCTGGCCTGTGAGGCCCTTGGGTTCGAGCCGGAGGTCAGCGAGGATCTGCGGGGCGGCCCCTTCGACTCCACGGCCCTGGCCGCCGGCCGCGGCGATGCCCTCCTTGTCGGCCACGAGCCCGACTTCTCGAGCGAGGTGGCGCGCCTCACCGGCGCCAACATCAAGCTGCGCAAGGGCGGCCTCGCCATCATCGACGGCAGCACCTTGGTCGCTCTGCTCAGGCCCAAGGACCTGGCCGCGATCGCCGGCGCCTAAGCGTCAGCAGACTGCGACGCCGCGGCCTCCTCGACGTCCATCCACACGATCAGGCCGTCCTCGAGCCGATAGCGGTGGCGAACCATTCCCTCCGAGAGCTTCTCGCCGCTCTTCGCGTCATGGACCGTCTGGTCGACCAGGACGCTCACTTCACCGTTCGCCAGATGATCGAACACCTCGGGCTCCACCTGACTCGAGATCGATTCGAACTGCCGGCGCCAGTAGTCACCCACGGCGGCGCGCCCAACGACGCGACCTCCCTCCCACGCGTTCGGCCAATCGACCTCGGCGTGCATCAACTCCAGGGCCGCATCGACGTCACGGGCGTTGAAGGCCCGGTACGCGGATCGCAGGATCTCCTCTGTCTGCTGAGCACTCATCTGGACGTAGGTTCGAAGCGTAGAGCGTAAATGTGGGTGTGGTGAATTTCGCGCGAAACGTCGAGTAGGGTCTTCGCGACCTATTCGACGCGGGGAGAAACGAGGGTTAGATGGCTTACGAAATGCAGCTCAGGGAGAGTCAGGACAAAGTGAAGATCCGCAGCCCGTGGGCGGCGGCGCTGCTGCCGTACATCACGCTCGGCATCTATCACCTGGTCTGGTGGTACAAGATCAATCGCGAGCTGCGCGACTACGGCAAGGCCAAGGGCTACGACCTCGGTCAAAACCCGACCAACTCCCTGCTCGCCCTCTTCCCCGGCGGCATCATCGTCGTGCCCGCCCTGATCACCTACTGGCGCGGGACCAAGCGCGTCATGGGCGCCTCGAAGGTCGCGGGGCAGACCCCGCTCAACGGTTGGATCGCGATCATCCTCTTCGTGGTCATCTCGCCGGCGCTGTGGTTCTACGTCCAGTCCGAGCTGAACAAGGTCTGGCAGGCAGAGGCCAACCCAGTCGAGGGCGAACTCGCGCCTCCAGCCCCCGCCGACCCGATGCCACCGCCGCTGCCCGAGCAGCCGCAGGCGACCGAGCCGCCCGCCGGCGACCCGCCGCCCGCGGCGCCCACGGCCTGAACCGCCCGTGAAGCAGCGCGTCAACCTGATCACCCTCGGCGTGGGTGACCTCGGGCGGGCGCGCCGCTTCTACGAGGCGCTCGGCTGGAGCAGCGGCGCGGCGCCGGACGACGACGTCGTCTTCTTCCAGACCGGCGGGATGGTCCTCGCCCTCTGGGATCGGACGCGCCTGGCCGAGGACAGCGCGGTCGCCGACGGCGGTGGCTGGGGCGGCGTGACCCTGGCGCTCAACTTCGGCTCACCGGCCGAGGTCGACGCGACGATCGAGGAAGCGCGGAGCGCCGGAGCGACGATCGGCCGCGAGCCCGCCGAAACCTTCTGGGGCGGCTACAGCGGGGTCTTCATCGACCCCGACGGCCATCCCTGGGAGGTCGCCCACAACCCGCACTGGACCGTCACCGAGAGCGGCGACGTCGAGCTTGGCCGCTAGCCCGCTACAGCGCTCCCACCTCAATCTGGTCGACAGTTCGCGCCAGTTCTTCGAGCTCGACCCGGGCGCCGCGATCGAGGCCGAACCGGGCTGGCTCTTCGGCGCCGGCTGCTCCACCCACCCGGTTATCTCCAACGGCGCCTTCCGTCGCGACGACGGCATCGACGCGAACGAGTTCGTCGCCCGGGCGACGGAGTTCTTCGCCGCCCGCAAGCGTGGCTTCAGCGTCTGGGTGCGGGGCGGCCAGGAGGAGGATCGCGATCTCCTCGCCGCTGCCGAGGCGGCCGGCCTCCAGCTCGTCTACGAAATGCCGGAGATGACGCTTGAGGAGAAGCTGGAGCCGCCCGAGCTTCGCGCAGGAGCCGAGCTGCGCAGACTGACCGCGATCGAGCAGGCGAGCGACTTCTGGCGCGTCGCGATCGCCTCCTACGCGAGCATCGGCTTCCCGCCCGAGGTCTTCACCGGCTACACCAATCACGCCGGCCTGCTCGCCGAGAACGTGGTCGCCTTCCTCGCCTTGCTCGACGGCGAGCCGGTCGGCATCGCGATGACGATGGTCAGCCACGGCGTCGCCGGCATCTACTGGGTCGGCAGTCTCGAGCAGGCACGCGGCAAGGGAATCGGCCGGGCGGTGACCGTGGCCGCGACCAATGCCGGCTTCGACCTCGGCGCCGACGTCGCCTCGCTGCAGGCATCGCCGATGGGCAAGCCGATCTACCTCGAGCTCGGCTACGAGACGGCCTTCGAGTACCAGATGCTGATGTCCCCCACGCCCTGAAGGCACCGCCGGGCCCAGCGCCCGACTGGCCAGTCAACCAGGGCGGTTGGTTCCTTGTAGCCTCCCGAGCCGAATTTCACTGAATCCATAAGGAGAGAGCGACTGATGGGACTTCTTGACGGGAAAGCGGCGATCGTCACCGGATCGGCGCGCGGGATCGGCCGGGCGACGGCCGAGATGTTCGTCGCCGAGGGCGCCAAGGTGCTGATCAACGACCTCGACGCCGACGTCGCCGAGCAGACCGCGAGCGAGATCGACGGCGAGACCGCGGTCTTCGCCGGCGACCTGACCAAGCCCGACGCCGCCGACGCGCTCGTCGCCGCTGGGATCGACGCCTTCGGCGCCGTCGACATCGTCGTCAATAACGCCGGCTACACCTGGGACAGCGTCGCCCACAAGATGACCGACGAGCAGTTTCAGGCGATGATCGACATCCACACGATCGTGCCCTTCCGCGTCGCCCGCGCGCTCGCGCCACACTGGCGCGAGGCTGCCAAGGCCGAGCGCAACGAAGGCGTGGAGGTCTTCCGCAAGATCGTCAACACCTCCTCGACCTCAGGGATGATGGGCAACGCCGGCCAGGTCAACTACTCGGCGGCCAAGATGGGTGTTGTCGGCCTGACCAAAACGCTGGCCAAGGAGTGGGGCCAGTTCAAGATCAACGTCAACGCGGTCGCCTTCGGCTTCGTCGATACCCGCCTCACCGCGGCCAAGGAGCAGGGCGGCGAGATGACCGCTCCGGGCGGCGAGAAGATCGAGCTCGGCATCCCCGAGCAGATGCGGGCGATGGCCTCGGCGATCATCCCGCTCGGTCGTCCCGCCACCCCGGAGGAGGCCTCGGCCCCGGTCCTCTTCCTCTGCTCACCGCTGGCCAACTACGTACACGGCCAAGTGCTCAACGTCACCGGTGGCATGTTCGGGGGGATGTACACCTGAGCTCCGAGGCGACAGGTGGCAGGCGCACTCCGCGATACCTAGACGTCGCGGACAGGATTTGGCCTGCCACCCGCCGCTTCATGGGCGCCCATACGGCGCTCTATAGAGCGACCGGCGGGCGCCTCGGGCACAAGATCCCGGGCGTCCCCGGCAAGATGCTGCTGCTCGACCACAAGGGGGCGAAGAGCGGCACCCAGCGCACCTCGCCGCTGCTCTACTTCAGGGACGGCGAGGACCTGGTCATCGTCGCCTCCAAGGGCGGCTTCCCCAAACACCCCGCCTGGTTCCACAACCTCAAGGCCAATCCGGACACCACGGTCCAGGTCGCCTCGCACCGGCTTCCGGTCCACGCTCGCGTCGCCAAACCGGAGGAGCGCGAGCGCCTCTGGGCGATGGCGGTCAGGGCCTACCACGGCTACGAGGACTACGCCGCCCGCAGCAAGGGTCGCGAAATCCCGCTGGTCGTGCTCGAGCCGCGCAGCTAGGGCTTCGGCCGACGCTCCTCGGCTACGGGGTCGCCGCTCTCGCTGGCGATCGCCGCGGGTGGCCAGGGGCCGGCCCAGTTGTCGCGGGCGCCGTCGATCGTGATCGTTGTGCCGGAGACGAAGTCGCCGGCGGGCGAGGCGAGGTAGGCGACCAACCAGGCCATCTCCTCGGCCCGGCCGGCGCGGCCAATCGGGATCGAACGCTCGAGGTTGTCGACGACTACCTGCGGATACTTGGTCAGCAGCGTCTCGGTGGCGAACTGGCCGGCAGCGAGGGCACAGGTCCTGATCCCGAAGCGGGCCCACTCGACCGCCAGCGTCCGCATCATGTTCTCGACCGCGGCGCGGGCGGCACCCGAGTGCACCATCCCCGGCATCCCGTTGTGGGGGGAGAGGGTGACGCTGAGCACCTTGCCGCCGCCCTGCGGGATGAAGGCCTTGGTCGCCGCCGCGTGGGTCATCAGCCAGGTGCCCTCGACGTTGAGCTCGATCACGGTGCGAAAGCCTTTCGGCGTGATCGACTCCGCCGGCGCCAGGAACTGGCCACCGGCGTTGTTGACGAGGACGTCGATCCGCCCGTGATCGGCCAGCACGCGGTCGAAGAAGCGGTCGACTGCCTCCTCGTCGCGGATGTCCATCACCGTGTGGGTGAAGGTTCCGGCCAGACCGGCGGCCAGCTCGGCCGTCTCCACCAGCGGCTCCTCGCGCCGGCCGCAACCGACCACGATCGCGCCGAGGCGGACGAGCTCAAGCGCCGTCTCGCGCCCAAGGCCGCTGCCCGCACCGGAGACCACGCAGACCTCGCCGTCGAGCAAACCCTCCCTGAAGATGCGCGAATGCGGGCTTTCAGTCATCGACGCGCAAGCCTATAGACGGGCGCTCACCGTAACCTCAGCGGCAATGAAGGTCAGCGTAGAGCCAAAACCACTGCACGAGCCCTTGGCCGGCGGCACCCCTGGCGCGACCGTCACGGTCGAACCGATGGTCGCCGGTCACGTCACCTGGCCGGCGACGATGATGGAACGACCGGGCGGGCACTTCGAGACCCTGAAGCTGTTGCGCGCTCTGCTCAGCGGCAACCCGGCAGCCACTGTCCCCTGCCCAGCCTTTCTGATCCGCCACCCCAGCGCCGGCGCGATCCTGGTCGACACCGGCCTGCACCCCTCGGTCGCAACTGACGGCAAGGAGAACTTCGGCGGCATCGGCAACCGCTTCGGCAATCCCTCGCTCGAGCCCGGTGAAGACATCCCGGCGCAGCTGCGCAAGCTCGGCCTCGACCCCGGTGAGATCCCGATCGTGGTGATGACCCACATGCACATCGACCACACCTCGGCGATCTCTGAGTTCCCCAACTCGACCTTCATCGTCAGCGAGAAGGAGTGGCACGCCGCCGCAACCGGCCCGCGGCCGTTGCTCAATGGTTACCGGCACAGCCACTACGACTACGCCTTCGACTACCGCACGGTCGACTTCGACCGCGCCGGCATCGACTCCTACGCCACCTTCGGCCGGTGCTTCGACCTCTTCGGCGACGGCTCGCTGCGGCTCGCCTACACGCCGGGCCACAGCGCCGGCCATATGTCGGTGATCGCCCACCTCGGCAAGCGCGACTTCGTGATCGGCGGCGACGCCACCTACATGCAGGCCCAGCTCGATGGCGACGCGCCATTGGCGCCGCGCCCCTTCGACGAGCACAACTACCGCCGCTCGCTGCAGGAGCTGAAGCTGTTCAAGCGCGAGTACCCCGACGCGATCGTCACCCCGGGCCACGACCCGGAGTTCTACGCCGGGCTCAGCGCTCGCTACGAGTAGTTAGCTCGTCGTACATCCCCCGCACCGGGGCGAAGATCTGCTGCGCCGCCTCGAGCTGGCGCTCGCGGCTCGGCGCGCCCTCAGTCGGGAAGTGCAGCGGCTCGCCGAATTGCACGGTCACCTTCGGGAAGCTGAGGTGCTTCCAGCGGCGAACCCTCTCGGAACCCTGAATCGCGACCGGAACCACGGGCGCGCCAGATTCGAGCGCGATGCGGCCGATCCCCGGCTTGACCTCTTTCAGCTTGCCGCTGCGCGAGCGCCCGCCCTCGGCGTAGACGAGCAGCATCTCGCCCTGCTCGAGGATCGTGGCGGCGGTCTTGATCGCCTCTTCGTCGTGGTGGCCGCGGCGCACCGGGAAGACGCCGCCGTGCTTGTAGACGTAGGTGAGCACGGGCGGACCGAACATCTGCGACTTGGCCATGAAGCGCACCTTGCGGCGCAGGTAAAGGCCGATGAAGAAGTGGTCCATCTGGCTGAAGTGGTTGGGGGCGAGGATCAGCGCGCCTTTCTTCGGCACGTTCTCGACCCCGATCGCCCGCACCCGGTAGATCAGCAGCGTCGGCAGCGAGAGGATGAGGCGGACGAAGGTGTAGGTCCAGCCGACCCCCTTGCGGGCCGAGGCGTGGAACTGGTCGAAGTACTCCGCCGGGCGGTCGTCCTTGTAGATCTGTGGCTTCATGTCTGCCATGGGCGCGCGACGGCCGCAGGCCGTCGCTACGCGGTACCCCCGCCCAAGGCGAGGGTTACGGCTCCTCTTTGTCGGCGCTCGGCGTGGCCCAGCCCTTGGCGCGATCGAGCGCCCGGTGCCACTCGGAGAGCAGCGTCCCGCGCTCGTCCTCACCCATCGCCGGCTCGTAGCTGGCCGCCTCGCGCCACATTTCACTGACCTGGTCGAGGCTCCAGCGCCCGGTCGCGATTCCCGCCAGGTAGGCGGCGCCGAGCGCGGTCGTCTCGGCGATCTCGGGGACGACCACCGGAGAGCCGAGCACGTCGGCCTGGAACTGCATCAGCCAGCGGTTGGCGACCGCGCCGCCGTCGGCCTTGAGCACCGCCAGCCGCTCGCCGGCCGCGGCCTCCTGCGCCCGCACCGCGTCGACGGTCTGAAAGGCGGTCGCCTCGAGGGCGGCACGGGCTAGGTGGGCGCGGCCGCTGCCCCGGGTGAGGCCGACGATCGTGCCGCGCGCGTAGGGGTCCCAGTGCGGCGAGCCCAGCCCGGTCAGTGCCGGCACGAAGTAGACGCCGTCGTTGCCGTCGAGCGAGGCGGCAAGCGCCTCGCTATCGGCCGCCCGCTCGATCACGCCGAGGCCGTCGCGCAGCCACTGCACGGCGGCGCCGGTGACGAAGATCGAGGCCTCGAGTGCATACGCCGGGCTCTCGTCGGTCCCGCAGGCAACCGTCGCCAGCAGGCCCTCCACCGGCTCGGGTGCCTTGGGCCCGGTGTTGAGCAGGACGAAGCTGCCGGTCCCGTAGGTGTTCTTGGCGCTGCCGGGACGGTGGCAGGCCTGGCCGAAGAGGGCCGCCTGCTGATCGCCGCCGATCCCCGCCACCGGCACCTCGCCGCCGAACTCGCTGGTGGTGCCGTAAACGTGGGCCGAGGGCAGTGCCTCGGGAAGGCTCGCCGGGTCGATGCCGAGCAGGTCGCAGAGCTCCACGTCCCAGGCGCGGCGGCGGATGTCGAAGAGCATCGTCCGCGAGGCATTCGTGTGGTCGGTCGCGTGGCGGCCGGTGAGCTTGAACAGCAACCAGGAGTCGATCGTGCCGAAGACCGCCCGCTCCGCCCCCACGGCGTTGCGCAACAACCACTCGATCTTGGTCGCCGAGAAGTAAGGGTCGATGACCAGGCCGGTGCGCTCGCGCACGAGCTCTTCGTGACCGGCGGCGCGCAGCTCGCCGCAGCGCTCGGCCGTGCGCCGGTCCTGCCAGACCAGCGCTCGGTGGATCGGCTCGCCGCTCGCCTGGTCCCAGGCGACCACGGTCTCGCGCTGGTTGGTGATCCCGATCGCGTCGAGTTCCGCCCCCTGGATGCCGGCGTCGACGATCGCCTCGACCGCGACGCGGCGACTCACCTGCCAGATTTCGGCGGCGTCGTGCTCGACCCAACCGGGTCGCGGGAAGTGCTGCTCGAACTCCGAGTAGGCACGACCGGCAATCCGTCCCTCAGAGTCGAAGACGAGGCAGGTCGTCCCCGTCGTCCCCTGGTCGATCGCCAGGATCAGGGAGTGACTCCGCGGATGATCGTGAGCAGGCTTGCGGCGACACCGGAAGCGTCCTCCCCCGTCGCCAACCGGCGCAGCCCCATCCCGTACATAAGCGCCACGATCGTGCGCGCGTGGCGCTCCGGCTCGGGCACCTCGAGCATCTCCAGCGCCGCGGCAGCCACGCCTTCGTAAGCCTCGAAACAACGCAGCGAAGCCTCGCGCAGGGCGGGGTCGCGGGCCGCCTGCAGGTGCAGCTCGATCTCGGCCAGCTCCTGCATTCGGTTGCTCGACTCCTCGACCACCCGCTGCACTTCGGCCGCGATCTGCTCGACGCTCGGTGCGCGCCGGCGCAGCTCCGCCGCGATCTCCTCCTGGCGGGCGACCTCCTCGCCGACGAAGAGCAGCAGGCTCTCGCGCAGCAGATCCACCTGGCTGGGGAAGTGGTAGGTGAGCGAACCGAGGGCGACGCCGGCGGCGCCGGCCACACGACGATTGGTGACGGCGGGCACTCCCTCGCCACCGATCAACTCGACCGTGGCACGGAGAATTCGCTCACGAGTATCGGAGGACGCGACGGTGGCCAAGAAGCGCCAGCCTACCGTTTTGGCCTATCGTTCGTTCGAACGAACAACTGGCGGCAGCGAGGGAGGCAAGGAATGGCGACAACAACGACTTCACCCGCCGGACTGCAGGAGCAGGTGCTGCTGCTGCGGTCCGGGGAGACCACATCGCGCGAGCTGGTCGAGCTGGCGCTCGAGCAGGCCGAGGCAAGCCAGGAGCGGCTGAACGCGTTTCGCGTCATCTGCGCTGAGGAAGCGCTGGCCGCTGCCGATGAGGCCGATCGCCGGCTCGGCGAGGAAGACAGTGCGCCGCTGCTCGGGGTCCCGATCGCAATCAAGGACGACGTCCACCTTGCCGGACACACCAGTCCCTTCGGCTGCGGCGGCGGCAGGCCGGCCGTGCGCGACGCCGAGATGGTGCGGCGCCTGCGCGAGGCGGGCGCGATCCCGATCGGCAAGACCCACGCGCCGGAGGTCGGACTCTGGCACTTCACCGAGACACCGCTGCACGGCGCCACCCGCAATCCCTGGAACACCGACCACACTCCGGGCGGCTCCAGCGGGGGTGCTGCCGCGGCCGTGGCGGCGGGCGTGGTCCCGGCGGCGATCGGCTCCGACGGCGCTGGCTCGATCCGCATCCCCGCCGCTTGGACCGGGCTCGTCGGGCTGAAGCCGCAGCGCGGGCGCGTCTCGACCTGGCCCGACCCCGAGGCCTTCAACGGGCTCAGCTGTTACGGGCCGCTGGCGCGCAGCACGGCCGACGCGGCGCTGCTGCTCGACGCAGTCCACGGCAACGTCCCGGCTGACCTGCACCGCCCTCCGGCGCCGAGCGAATCCTTCTCGGACGCGGCGGCGCGCGAGCCCGGCAGCCTGCGGGTGGCGATCTCCTTCGCCACCCCCTTCGGCGTCCCCACCAAGGTCAACCCCGAGCACCGGGCGGCGATCGAGTCTTTTGCCGAGCAGCTCAGCGAACTCGGTCACGAGATCGTCCGCGTCGATCCGGACTACGGCCTGGTCGGCCCGACGATCGTCGCCCGCGGCGAGGCAGCCGTCGAGGAATGGCTCTGCGCCCATGGCGAAGACCGCTCCAATCTGGAGCCACGCACCCGCGCCGCCGCCCGCATCGGCAAGGCCCTACAGGGCGCGCCGCTGCGCATCGCCCGCGCCGCCGAGCCCAGGCTGCGGCGCCGGATCGGCCGCGTCTTCGAGCGCTGCGACGTCGTCCTCACCCCGACCACAGCGAAGCCACCCCCGCGCATCGGTGCGCTCGAGGGCGAGGGTTACTGGAAGACCGGCAACACGGCCAGCGCCACCTGCCCCTTCGCCTTCGCCTGGAACGTCGTCGGCTGGCCGGGAATCAGCGTGCCGGCCGGGTTCACTTCCAAGGGACTTCCGATCGGCGCCCAACTGCTTGGCCGCGAAAACGACGAGGCGACGCTGCTCTCCCTGGCCGGTCAGGTCGAGCGCGCTCAGGGCGGCTGGCCGCGCCCTCAGTAAGGACGCCAACAAAGTCAAACCACAGGCGCCTTTGCGGTTTTCACCGCAAAATGGCTGACCTATTTAGCTTCTTTGTTGCATGGCCCTGAACAAATGCACAAGATCGGGGTGACAAGGAGGCGTACAGTGAACAACACTTCAACGCAGTTGCTGTTTAGTGAAAATCAGCTTTGGGTTCTCCTCATTGGCTCCATCGTGCCACTGGGGGGCTATTTGATCAACAAAGTAATGCCTTGGAAATCCGAGGCAATCAAGGGGATCGTGCAGGTGGTCCTTGCCGCCATCGCTGGAACTCTCTTCACCGCGCTGGCGACGGACATCGGCAGCTTCACCAGCTTTCTCCAGCAAGCATTCACCGCCACGGTCGCCGGTCTCTTCGCCCACAACATCCTTTGGAAGCCCGCCAACATCAACATTAAATTCGGCGCGGACCCCAACGGGTGAGACCACTGCTGGATGGCCATCGCCGCACGGCGGCGATGGCCATGTCAGCCAGCTGACGCCCTCGGTGTACAAAGCCGCCGAGCGTGCGGCCGGTGGCACGGTGAAAGAGATCGAGCTCGTACTCGCCAATGCGATAACCAGCACGGACCGCATCCACCGTCATCCCAACCTCCATCCCGTAACCGTGGGCAAACGGAAGCGCCGCCCGCAGGGCCTCGACCCGGATCGCCCGCTGCCCGGAAATCGGCGCCCGGGCGTTGAAGGCGCAAAGTCGCAGGATCACCCAGTGAGCGAACCCCACGGTCAGGCCAAATCCGCCACCGACCCGGCGGCCAAAGACCGCGACGGCGACGTCGCACTCCCCCATCTCGACCGCCTCGACCAATGGGCCGAGCCGCGCGGCCGAGCCGCCGAGGTCGCCGTCGCAGAGCAGGACCAGTGCCGGCGGCTCGCCTTCGCTCAACACCGCAGCGGCCGCGGCGCTGACGTTGCCGCCCTTGCCGTGCGGCTTGCCACGGCTGACGACCCGAGCGCCGGCGCTCATCGCCACCTCCGCGGTGCCGTCGCTGGAGGCGTCGTCGGCGACCCAGATGACCGCGGACGGCAGCGCTTGGCGCAGGGCCTTGACCGTCTCGCCGATCCGGTCGGCCTCGTTGTGGGCGGCGACAATTATCGCCAAGGAGTCGGGCACGGCGGATATTGTCCCCCGCCATGAACATCGAGGCTCACATCACCGGCAACGTGTGGAAAATCGAGGTCGCCGTCGGGGACACAATCGCGGACGGGGACACGGTCGTGATCCTCGAGTCGATGAAGATGGAGATCCCGGTTGAGAGCGAAGACGACGGCACCGTCAAGGAGATCCGCTGCGAGGAGGGTCAGTCAGTCAGTGAAGGCGACGTCCTCGTAGTGCTGGAGTGAACGAGCAGCTCGCTGGCGGCAAGCTGCTCCTCGACTCCCCGGCCGAGGCGGTGGTCCGCCTCCGCATTTCCAACCCAGAGCGCCGCAACGCGCTCGACCACGAGATCCTCGATGCGATCGCCGAGACGCTGCCCCGCCTCGACCAGGGGATCGCCACCCGCTGCCTGCTGATCACCGGCGCCCCGCCGGTCTTCTCGGCCGGCTACGACATCTCCGCGATCCCGACGGAGACCTTCGAGCGCGACGCCGAGGCCCTCGTCGCCCACCCCTTCCACGCCGCGATGGAGGCGCTTGCCAGCCACCCCTGGCCGACCGTCGCCGCGATCAACGGCGCCTGTGTCGGCGGCGGGCTCGAGCTGGCGGTGACCTGTGACATGCGGATCGCCGCCGGCGGAATCAAGCTAGGCATGCCGCCGGTCAAGCTCGGCCTCGTCTACAGCCACACCGGCCTGCGCAAGTTCATCGACACGGTTGGCCTCGCCCGCACCAAGGAGCTCTTCCTCACCGGCCGCAACTTCGAGGCGGAGCGCGCCGCCGAGATCGGCCTCGTCCACGAAGTCGTCGCCGCCGAGCGCCTGGAGGAGGTCTCCGTCGCCTTAGCGGCTGAGATCGCCGGCAACGCGCCGCTCTCGATGCGCGGCAACAAAAGCGCGATCGATCTGCTCGCCGCCTCGCCGATCCTGAGCGAGCAGCAGGAGGCCGGGCTGATCGCCCTGCGCGAGTCCTGCTTCAGCTCGGCTGACTTCCGCGAGGGCATCGAGGCCTTTGCCGAGAAGCGCAAGCCCGAGTGGCAGGGACGATGAGCGCGGCGGCGCGCAAGCAGCTCGCCGCCAGTGACCCGACGATGGCGGCGCTGATAGAACGGGTCGGCAAAATCGACCTGGCGACGCGACTGAGCCGGCGCAAAGAGGAGCGCCCCAACGACGCCTACGGCGCCCTGCTGCGGGCGATCGTCGGGCAGCAGCTCTCGACCAAGGCGGCGCGGACGATCTACGGCCGCATCCTCGATCTCTTCGGCGGCAGCACGCCATCGCCCGAGCAGCTGCTCGAAGCTGAGGAATCCGACCTGCGCGGCGCCGGGCTCTCCGGTCGCAAGGTCGAGTACGTCCGCGACCTCGCTTCGCACGTAATCGAGGGCGAGCTCGAGCTCGAGCTCCTCGACCAGCTCGATGACGCCGAGGTGATCGAGGAGATCGTCGCCGTGCGCGGGCTCGGCGTCTGGACCGCCGAGATGTTCCTGATGTTCCACCTCGAACGGCCCGACGTCCTCTCCGGCGGCGATCTCGGCATCCGCAAGGCGGTGCAGATCGAGTACGACCTCGAGGAGATGCCGCCCCCGGCGAAGGTGCTGGAGATCGGCGAGCCCTGGCGCCCGCACCGCAGCCTCGCCTCCCTGTACCTGTGGGAGTCACTTGCAAACGCACCCGTGGATTGAGGCGCGGCGATCTGCGGCCGACAATAGATCCATGCGCTTCCGTTTCTGGCTTGGCTTTGCCGTAGTCGCCGCGATTGCGGTCGGATCGATCGCGGTGGCGCTGGTCGTCCACGACCGCGAAAGCGACAGCTTCGAGACGCGACAGCATGGCGAGGCGCTGCGCGCCGCCCACCAGGCGGAAGCGCTTGCCGCCCTCTCGGTCGGCCAGCTCTCCAGCGCCTCGGCCTTCTACCAAGCGGAGGGCCACTTCAGCCCCCATGAGTTCAAAGTCGTCGCCGGCTCGCTGCTGCGGCCGGGAGCGCTCACCGCAACGGCCTTTATCGGCTCGGTGTCCGCTGCCCGGCGGGCGAGCTTCGAACGCACCCACGGCTATCCGATCCTCGAACGGGGGCCACTGGGCAACCTGCGCCGAGCGCGTGCCCGCAGTCACTACTTCCCGATCATCTACGTCGCCGCGAAAGGCCTCACCGTGCAGCCGCCGATCGGCTACGACGTCGGCTCGGACAAACTGCGTGGCGCCTACCTGCTGAAAGCCCGAGACAGCGGCAGGCCGGCCGCCACGCCGGCGATGCGCCTGCCTGTCGGTGGAACCGGAATCAATGTCTTCCGCCCGGTCTACCGCGACGGCGCCCCGTTGAGAACGGTCGCCGAGCGGCGTGCGGCGCTGGTCGGCTTCGCCGGCGGTGCCTTCCGGGTCCCGGACTTGACAGCGGCGGCCACGACGGCGCTGCCGAACGGGGTTGCCGCGGCCCTGATCGACCACGGCACCCCGATTGCCGGGCCCAACCTGGCCCGCGACGAATCCGCCACCGCACCGATCCACATCGCCGACCGCACCTGGCTGCTGGTCGTGCGCGACCCGAGCCGCCCCGGGGTTGACCTGGCGGTGATGATCGCGATCGTCGGGCTCTCGCTGGCGGCGCTGCTGGCGGCCCTCGTCCTGGTCTGGAGCCGCCACGAACGGATGCAGGAACTGGCGCTGCAGGCCAGCCAGGACCCGCTCACGGGATTGAAGAACCGGCGCCGCTTCGAGGAGGACCTGCGGGCCGAGCTGGCGCGCAGCCATCGCTACGGCGTCGCCGGGGCGCTGCTGATGCTCGACCTCGACCACTTCAAGCAGGTCAACGACACCCTCGGTCACCCGGCCGGGGATCGCGTCCTCGCCGAGATCGCGGAGGTGCTGCGCGGCCGCGCTCGCGAGACCGACGTGCTGGCGCGGATCGGCGGCGATGAGTTCGCGATCGTGCTGCCGCGCTGCGAGCTGGCCGAGGCCGAAGAGGTCGGCGCCGAGATCACCGTGGCGATCCGCGAGCGGATGAGCGCCGAGCCGGAGATTCCGCCGATCACCGCCAGCGTCGGCATCGCCGCCTTCGGGGCCGGCGACAGGCTCAGCTACGAAGCGGTGCTGGGTCGGGCCGACGCGGCGATGTACGCGGCAAAGGGGTCGGGGCGCGATCGGGTCAAAACCTTCGATGACACCACCCCGGAACCGGGGTTGGGAGAAGTCAAGATCACCGTTGGTGAGCCGCGTTAGCCGCCAGGGCGTGGCGCAGACGCAGGACCCTGCTGACTGAGGCTTCGAAGGCGGCTCGGGTGTTCGGTGCGCTGTGCAATAAACCCCGTAGAGCCTGCCCAGCGGCCATGGCGGCGCGATAGGCGGTGAAAAGGAGTAGGTCGGTGCCGGCCGCGGTCGCCGCCCGTGCCGCGGCAGCGGGTCCGCCGAAGTCCCGCACCGCGGCCGATTCAAGCGCGTCGGTGACCGAGACCCCCTTGAAACCGATGCGCCGGCGCAGCTCGCCGCTGGCGATCGGCCGGGCGAAGGCCGCTGGCTTCGGCGAGAAGGCCGGGTAGATAGCGGTGCTCAGCATCACCAGCTCGCCGCCGGCGGCGACGAAGCGCCGGTAGGGGCGCTCGTCAACCGCCCGCAGCGTCCGCTTCGGCAGGTCGATCTGCTGCACGGCGAAGTCGGTGTTTTCGGCCGCCGCACCGAGACCCGGGAAGTGCTTGGCGGTGGCGGCAACGCCGAGTTCCTGCAAGCCGACCGCAAAGGGCACCGCGGTCGCTTCCACCGCGGCGGCGCTGGATCCAAAACCCCGCTCGGTGCTCGCGATCGTGCCACCGGCCCGAGCGACGTCCAGCACCGGAGCCAGGTCGACGTTGGCCCCCACCCCGCTCAGGTTGGCCGCCGTGGCTCGGCCCTGGGCTCGACTGGAGGCAGCGCCGGCCGCTCCCATCTGCGCCGCCGAGGCCGTCGGGGCGCCGCCGAGTCGCTTCACCAAGCCACCCTCCTGGTCGACCATGATCAGCAGTGGGTCGCGCAGGCCGGGTGGGCGATGGATCGATTCGATTTCGGCGATCAGGGCCCGCGCCGTCGCCCGGCTCGGCAGGTTCTCGTCGAAGAGGACCACCCCTGAGAGGCCGCCGTGGCGAATCGTCCGCCGCAACCGCTCCGGCACCTTGGTGCCGTGGAAGCCGACGATCAGACGCGCGCCAGCGAGCTCGGGCAGCGATAGCTGCGACGCCGCGCTGGCTGCCGGCGTGCTGTCGCGATCGCTGATTGCGGCGCCAAATGCAAAGGCCGCGATCGCCAGCCCGCAGGTCAACCCGACGGCCACTCGCCTGCGCCTGATCCTCGCCGCCTTCACCGCGCGCGATGTTAGGCGTAGGCCCGTCGGGAGCGCGTCGATCGAGCGTCCGGACCGCCACCTAGCCTTGCGCCCGAATGCCCTCCCTGATCACCTTTGAGGAAGCGCTCGCCCTCGGCGAACTGACCGGGCACGAGGAGATCGGCGACCTGGTTGAGCGCGCCTGGGCGGTGCGGCGCGAGAACTTCGGCGACTCGACCGACATGTGCTCGCTGGTCAACGCCAAGTCCGGCGGCTGCGCCGAGGATTGTGGCTTCTGCGCTCAATCGCGTTACGCCGAGGCGGACACGCCGATGCACGCGATGATGGAGCCCGAGCAGATCCTCGAGCACGCCAAAGCGGCAGAAGCCGCGGGTGCTCACCGTTTCTGCATGGTCACCCAGGGCCAGGGGCTCTCCAAGCGCGACTTCGAGAAAATCCTCGAGGGCGCCAAGCTCGTCGCCGAGCAGACCAACCTGAAGCGCTGCGCCTCGATCGGCCACATGTCGGGCGAACGCGCCAAGAAGCTGCGCGAGGCCGGCATCCAGCGCGTCCACCACAACGTCGAGTCGGCCCGCTCCTACTACCCAGAGGTCTCGAGCACGGTCCGCTACGAGGGCCGGCTGCGGACGATCCAGGCGGTCAAGGAGGCCGGGCTGGAGACCTGCGTCGGCGGCATCCTCAACCTCGGCGAGTCGCCGCAGCAACGGGTCGAGATGGCCTTCGAGCTGACCGAGATCAACCCAACCTCGGTGCCAATCAACCTGCTCAACCCGCGAGACGGCACCAAGTTCGGCGAGCGCCCACTGATGGATGCCTGGGACGTAGTCAAGTGGGTGGCGATCTTCCGCCTGATCATTCCGGGCGCGCTCTTCCGCCTCTGCGGTGGCCGGGTCGAGAACCTCGGCGACCTACAGCCGCTGGCGGTCAAGGCCGGCCTCAACGGCGTGATGATGGGCAACTTCCTGACCACGCTCGGGGCCGAGCCCGAGGACGACCGGGCGATGTTCGAGGAGCTCGGGCTGAACGTCGCCCGCCAGCCCGACAACGGCGCCAACCCGCGGCCCGACAACCGCGACGGCTGGCTCGACGGCGAGACACCGGCGACGCCAATGGACGAGCTGATCGACCACCAGGACGAGGCCAACTTCTGGGATCCCTCGACGCAGCTGCGGGTGATCAAGAAGACCAAGAAGCCGCCGCCGTATCCGGAATCAGACGCCGCCTCCTCCGCTCCCGCGCGGGCACGCTAATGACCACCGGAAGCCACGTGCCCGCGCTCCCGCGTCCGGGGGCGGCTCTCCTGTGACTGAAATCGCGGAACGACTTGACGATCTTCGGGATCGGGGGCTCTACCGGCGCCTGCGACTGATCGGCGGTCCCCAGGGTCCGCGCGTAACCCTCGATGGCAAGCAGGTGCTGCTGCTTTGCTCGAACGACTACCTCGGCCTCGCCAACCACCCCAAGGTCCGCGGGACGGCAGCGGAGGCGGCGATGCGCTGGGGCGCCGGCGCCGGCGCCTCGCGCCTGATCTCGGGCAACATGCAGCCGCACTCGCGCCTGGAGAAGCGGCTCGCCGCCTTCAAGGGGTACGAGTCGGCCCTGCTCTTCGGCTCCGGCTACCTGGCCAACACCGGCACGATCGCGGCGCTGGCCAGGGACGGCGAGGTCGTCTTCTCCGACGAGCTCAACCACGCCAGCATCATCGACGGCTGCCGGCTCTCGCGGGCGGAGACCTTCGTCTACCGCCACGGCGACGTTGACCACCTCGCCTGGGGCCTGCGCAAGGCGGGTGAGCGAGCCGCGCTGATCGTCACCGACGGCGTCTTCTCGATGGACGGCGACGTCGCACCCCTGGCCGAGCTGGCCGAGCTGGCTAAAACGCACGGCTGTCGCCTGATGGTCGACGAGGCGCACGCCACCGGCGCGATCGGCCCGGGTGGCCGCGGCTCGGTCGCGGCGGCCGGGCT
Source organism: uncultured Solirubrobacterales bacterium (assembly GCA_963732225.1). Classification (GTDB taxonomy): domain Bacteria; phylum Actinomycetota; class Thermoleophilia; order Solirubrobacterales; family 70-9; genus VRUE01. The sequence goes on along the minus strand of CAVSYR010000002.1, from coordinate 719,801 downwards.
GAGCGGCGAGGTCGATGTCGTGATGGGGACCCTGGGCAAGGCGCTTGGCTCCTACGGCGCCTACGTCTGCGCCGACCGCGAGACGACCGACTACCTGCTCAACACCGCCCGCTCCTTCGTCTTCTCGACCGCGCTGCCCCCCTCGGTTGCCGCCGCCGGACTGGCGGCGCTGGAGCTGCTCGAGTCCCAGCCCGAGCGGGTCGACCGGCTCAGCGCCAACGCCAGAACCCTGCGCAATGCCCTTGCCGACGAGGGCCTCGAGGTGGGCGACGCGGAAACCCAGATCGTGCCGGTCCCGGTTGGCGACGCCGCCACGGCGATGGAGCTCTGCGAGCGGGTGCTGGAGCGCGGCGTCTTTGCCCAGGGCATTCGCCCGCCAACCGTGCCCGAGGGCTCCTCGCGGCTGCGCTTCACGGTGATGTCGACCCATCGCCGCGAAGAGCTGGAGCGGGCTGCGAAGTTGGTCGGCAGCGCGGCCCGCGAGCTCGGCATCGGCGCGGATCGTTCCGCAGTCGCTCAACTAGCTGCCTGATGTCAACCGCGAAGGGCTTCTTCGTCACCGGCACCGGCACGGAGGTCGGCAAGACGGTCGTGGCGGCGGTTCTGGCGCGCGATCTGCGGCGGCAGGGGTCGAGGGTCGCCGTCTTCAAGCCGGCCGTGACAGGCCTGGACGAACCCGGTGAGACAGACCACGCGCTGCTACGCCGCGCCAGCGGTTCCGAGCAGGGCGACGATGAGATCGCCCCCTACCGCTACGGCCCCCCTGCCTCTCCGCACCTGGCCGCGGCACAAGCCGGTGAGGAGATCGACCCGGAGCGCCTGCGCTCAGGCGCCCGATCCGCTGCCGCGGGTGTCGACGCCCTTGTCTGCGAGGGCGTCGGCGGCCTGCTGGTTCCACTGTCCTGGCGCCTTGGTGGCGCTATGCGCGACCAAGGCGCCAATTACCTGGTCCGTGATCTCGCCGTGGACCTTGGCCTGCCGTTGATCGTCGCCGCCTCGCCCGGACTGGGCACGATCAATCACACGCTGCTGACACTGGAGTCCGCCCGGGCCGCCGGGCTGAACGTCGCCGCAGTGGTGCTCACACCCTGGCCCGAGGAGCCCAGCGCGATCGAGAGCTCGAACTTGGAGACGATCGAAAGTCTGGGCGAGGTGACGGTGCTGACCCTGCCGCAGCTCGATCTCGCCGACCCCGATACCTGGCCGGCGCTCAACAGCAAGCACTGACCCACCTCGCGTCGGAAACTGGCTAAGCCTCGACGATCAGGTCAAGGCTGGCCGGCGTCAGCTCTACCTCGAAGCCGGCCTCAGTCGCGACCGCGGCCACCTCGTCCGGAGTCTTTGGCTCACGCTTGGCGAGCAGCAGCGCCCTCGCGACCTCGCCGCGCACCGCCTTCGCCATGTGCGAGACCGCCTTGCGCTTGCCCTTCTCCTCCCGAAAAGCCCGCACGGAGAGCAGTGTGGCGCGCTTTGGCTTCCAGGCGCTGGTGTAGGCGCCGGAGCGCATGTCGACGATCGTCTCGCCGGGCTCGTCAGGCATCGCCGCCGCCAGCGCCGGGCGCCACCAGGCCGCAAGCGGTCCGATGCCGTCGAGCTTGGTTGAGGGCGGCAATCGGTAGTAGGGAATCCTGTCCGTCGGCCGCACGAAGCCCCAGAGCGCACTGGCAATCAGAACCCGCTTCGCCGCCCGGCGGCGAGCGGTCGCGCTCAGCCCGGCGAGGTCCAGGCGCTGATAGAGCACGCCGGTGTAGACCTCGGCGGCCGGCGCAGCGGGCGCTTTGCGGAGCTTCGGGTTGACGGCCCGCAGCAGCTTCTGTCTCTGCTTGCGCAGCTCCGCGGCAAAGACCAGCGAGTCGAGATCGACCGGCTCACCACCCTCGGGCTCGGCCTTGCCTTCCGAGGGCGGCAGCAGGATCCTCATCGAGCGGGAGCTTTTCAGGCGGCGGAATCGCCTGCGGCAACGGGCTCCCGGCCAGCCACGACCTCGCGCCCAGCGAGCTCCTCGCCACCGAAGTTGACCGCCGCCTCCGCCGCCTCGTTACTGAGGTTGTCGCGCTTGGCGCGGATCGCGACCGCGCCAATCACGGCGCCGGTGAGGGCGACGAAGGAGCAGATGGTCATCGCCTGCCCAAGGGCATCGACGAACTGCTGCGGGCTTGCTTCGGCGAAGTTGGTTGTTCCGACCGAGCCCTGGAAGATCGCGCCGGTGACGGCAACCCCGAGGCTGCCGCCGACCATGCGGAACATCGAGAGCACGCCCGAGGCGATCCCGGCCTTCTCGACCGCGACCGCGTTCATCGCCGCACTGGTCATCGGCGACATGGTCAGGGCGATGCCGATGCCGAGCAGCATGAAGCCGGGCAGCAGGTCGAGGTAGCTGGAGTCGACCGCGATGCCGCTGAAGCTGTAGAGCGAGGCGGCGACGATGCCCAGTCCGGCGGCGATCAGCCAGCGCGGCCCGAAGCGATCAGCGAGCCGCCCGGCGACCGGCGCCACACCGACGATCATCAGGGTCGAGGGCAGGAACCTGACCCCCGCCTCGAGCGGCGAGTAATGGAGGATGTCCTGCATATAGAGGGCGAGGAAGAAGAAGACGCCGAGCATCGAGAAGGAGACGATCAGGGCAACGACGACCGCGCCGAGGAAGTTGCGATCGGAAAAGAAGCGGAATTCGACCATCGGCACTTTGACCCGCAGCTCGACCGCGACGAAGGCGGCCATGCCGACGGCGGCGCCGACCAGCAGGGCGATGATCTCGGTTGATCCCCAGCCCCATTCGTTGCCCTCGACCAGGGCCAGGATCAGCGCCGTCAGGGCACCGGTGAGCAGGGCGACGCCGGCGTAGTCGACCTCGCGGCCGACGGTGTTGTCGCGCGACTCGCGCACGGCGAAGAGCGACGCGGTCACGGCGCCGATCGCGACCGGGATGTTGAGGTAGAAGATCGCCCGCCAGCTGACATGCTCGGTCAGAGCACCGCCGACGACCGGGCCGACCGCGAGGGCAAGGGCCGAGACGCCGGCCCACATCCCCATCGCCTTGCCGCGCTCAGAAGCGGGAAAGGCATCGGTGATGATCGAGAGCGTCGCCGGCATCATCAGCGCCGCGCCGACTCCCTGGACCACGCGACTGGCAACCAGATCGGTCTGGCTGGCGGCGAGCCCGGCGGTCGCCGAGGAGAGGGCAAAGATGACGACGCCGAAGAGGAACATGCGGCGGCGGCCAAAGATGTCGCCGAGCCGCCCACCGGTCGCCAGCAGCACGGCGAAGGAAAGCGTGTAGCCGTTGATCGTCCACTCCAGGCCGGAGATCGAGGCGCCGAGGTCTTTCTGGATCGACGGCAGGGCGACGTTGACCACCGTGTTGTCGAGCATGATCATGAACAGCGCGAAGCACATCGCTCCGAGCGTCCACCACTTGCGGTTGTCATCGGTGATCAGGTGGCTGTAACGAGTGGTCAAGCTGGTCCTACCTCCTTCAGGTGTGCGAAAGCTTCCGCGATGTCATCGCGGTCCATCAGCGAGTCGACGGCGGCGTCGAGCTTGCGGCGCTGCGCCGCGGTGAGGCTGGCGGCAAAGGTCTCCATGCCGGCCTGACGCACGACGACGAGGGTGTCGACGAGCTTCTTGCCCTTGGCGGTGATCGCGACGCGGCGCACGCGCCGGTCCTCGCGGTCCTCGACCCGACTGGCAAGCCGCTTCTTGGCCAGGCCGTCGACCGCCCGGCTCATCGAGGGCACCGAGACGCCGAGCGCCTCTGCCAGCTCGCTCACCTGCCTCGCCTCGGTCGCCTCACCCAGCCCACCCAGCTCCAGCAGGGCCTTGGACTGGGTCATCGAGAGGCCGCTCTCCTCGATCACCCGCAGCACGTTGCCGCGGTCGTAGAGAAAGAGGTGGCGCAGCAGGGCGCTGATCCGCGCCGCGGTGTCCTGCGCCTCGGGACTGACGTCAGGGGTGCTGACCTCATCCACGAGGGTCGTGATATCGCTCGCTTGCATACGAGTAATAGTTGCAGATATACAACCTTTTTAGCAATGGAATAGTTGCTCACGTGACGCACATCACGCGAGCAGGTGGAAGTGAGCGAGCGGCCGGCTACTTATAGATCGCGATCGGGATGATCACGGCCCCGCGCCGAGGGATCTCGGTCTGTTCTTCCAGTGCTTCGAGAGCCCAGTCTTCGGCGTCTTCAAGCGCGGCGTGACGTTCCTCGGCATCAAGGCCAGGGTGGCGCAGCCGCTCGACGCATTTGGGATCGGTCCGGCAGAGAAGCGTCAGGGGAGCCTGGGCGAGCGGCCGTGCCCAAGTCTCCAAGGTGGGCGAGTCGACGTAAGCGGGGTGGTGGTCGTCACCGTCCTCAGGAAAGGTTCGCACCAGCTTGCCCACAACGGTGAATTCGCCACCGCCGAACTTGATCAGGCTGCGCTCCTCGGTGATGAAGTGAGCGTCCATCGGCATCAGGTACTTGACGTGACCTTCCCACGTCCTTTCTTCTTCAGCCTTCGATTCGGTCGCAGGCGCCGCTTCGGTTCCGCCCGAACGCGCCGCCTTGCGCGCCTCTAGTTCGCGTTCATCGGGCGGCGAAAGAGCGAAGACGACGCGGGGGTCTGTGCCCACCTGGTGGCGAAAGCGTTTCGCTGCATCCTGGGCCCGTTCGACCCGGGGCCGATCGGGATCTCCCTCGGCTGGCAGCGGGAATAGCGTCGAGACCGTCTTGCGCTGGCGCACCGCCAGATAGGGGTTGAGGTAGACCGGCGAACTCAGCGCGTGGGTTCGGAAGACGACGAATTGACCCTCCGGCAGTCCGTGCACTTCATTCTTGAACCGGCCGAGCCCGATCGGTTCCAGGCCGTGGTGTTCTTCAAGCTTGGAGAGGAGTTCGACGAAGTTCCCTGCAGCGGTCGGGGCAACCTCGCGCGTCACCGAGCGTTCTTCGCTCAGGCTCTCGCCAAGTTCGAGCGCATCCTGGACCGCGATCTTGCCGTTCTGCGATTCCGAGATCTGGCTAGTGATCTGCTCGCTGGTGAAGTTGCCTCCGTCGAACTGCGCGAGATAGGCGAGCACCCTCGCACCGTCGAGGTAGAGATATTCGGCCGGCTCGTCAGTGGGCACCTCGGTGCCGGAATGACCACTGCGGGCGCTACGGAAGAAACCAGTGAGAAGCAGAACCGCGAGCACGCAGAGAACCCCAGCTACCGACCACCCCAGGTGCGACCTCACCCAACTGAGCGCCCGCTTTGCTCGCTTCTTCGCTCCAGCCAATCCAGACCTCCACCTCGATCCCGCCGGCTCGGAACGCTACACGAATACTAAGGATTTTTCCCTGCAAATAGAAAACAAACGTTCTGGCCGAGGCGCCAACTAAGGTCGAAGCAGGCAATGGCAGTCGATTCCGCTCAGCTCGATCGCGACCACGTCTGGCATCCCTTCACCCAGCAGCAGGGCTGGAGCGAGGAGGAGCCGCTGATGATCGAGGCGGGGGCCGGCTCGCACCTGGTGGCGAGCGACGGGCGCCGCTACCTCGACGGCGTCTCCTCGCTCTGGTGCACCGTCCACGGCCACGGCCACCCCGAGATCGACGCCGCCGTCGCCGCCCAGCTCGAGAAGGTCGCCCACACGACGATGCTGGGCCTCTCCCACCCCGGTTCCGCCGAACTCGCCGGACGCCTCGTCGAGCTCGCTCCCCCGGGCCTGAGCCGCGTCTTCTACTCGGAGTCGGGCTCGACCGCGGTTGAGATCGCGCTGAAGATGGCCTTCCAGTTCCAGCAGCAGCGCGGCGGCCAGCACCGGCGCCGCACCTCCTTCGTCCACCTGCGCGACTCCTACCACGGCGACACGATCGGCTCGGTCGCGGTCGGCGGCATCGAGCTCTTCCACTCCACCTACCGGCCGCTGCTCTTCCAGACCCAGGCGGCCGAGCCCGGCGACGCCGCCGACTTGGAGCGGGTGCTCGCCTGCCACGAAGAGGAGATCGCCGCGGTGATCGTCGAGCCGCTGGTCCAGGGCGCCGCCGGCATGCTCACCCACCCCCCCGGCTACCTGCGCCAGGTACGCGAGCTCTGCGACCGCTTCGGCGTGCTGTTGATCTGCGACGAGGTGGCGACCGGCTTCGGCCGCACCGGCAGGATGTTCGCCTGCGAGCACGAGGAGGTGGCGCCGGACCTGCTCTGCATCGCCAAGGGCCTCACCGGCGGCTACCTGCCGCTGGCGGCGACCCTGGCCACCGAGCGGATCTACGAGGGCTTCCTCGGCGCCCCCGAGGAGTACCGCACCTTCTTCCACGGCCACACCTACACCGGCAACCCGCTCGCCTGTGCCGCCGCCCTGGCCAGCCTCGACGTCTTCGAGCGCGAGCGCACGATCGAGCGCCTGCAGCCGAAGATCGCCCTGCTGCAGGAGATCCTCAACGAGATCGAGGCGATGCCCGAGGTGGTTGAGGTGCGCGGCCGCGGCTTCATGGCCGGGATCGACCTCGGCGAGCACGACCCGTCCCTGCGCATGGGCCACCGGGTGACGCTCGAGGCCCGCGAGCGCGGCGCGATCATCCGCCCGCTCAGCGATGTGGTCGTCCTGATGCCCCCCCTCTCGATCTCCGAGTCGGACCTGCGCCGCCTGCTCGAGATCACCCGCGAGTCGATCGAGGTCGCCTGCGCGGCCGCAGCTCCAGCGCCCCTCGCCCAGGCAGCCTGAGCTCCACGAAATAGCGTTCGGGCTGTGATGGATCCACAGCTCGCTCGTAGTAAGGGCATGAGTGAAGCAGCCGTTGCCGATATCGAGAGTCCCCGCCGGGGGGATCTCGACTTCGAGAGCCTCTACCGCTCCAGCCGCGATGACGTCTACGCCTACGCGGCGGGCCTGCTGCGCGACCGTACGGCGGCGGAGGACGTGACGGCGGCGGCCTTCGAGCGCGCCTACCGCAAGCGCTCACGTTTCAACGCCGAGCGGGGCAGCGCTCGCGCCTGGCTCTTCGGGATCGCTCGTAACGCCGCGCTCGACGAGTTGCGGCGCCGCGGTCGCCAGGCCGAGCTCAGCACAGATCCGGTCGATGCCGCGAGCTTTCCCGACCGCGGCGATCAGCGCAGTGAGCTGCGCCTGCTCCTCGACGGGGCACTGGGCAAGCTCGAGGCGCGCGAGCGCGAGTTGATCGCGCTCAAGTTCTTCGCCGGCCTCTCCAACGCGGAGATCGGCCGCGTGATCGGCACCAGCGCCTCGAACGCCGGCACCAAGCTGCACCGAACGATGGACAAGCTGAGGGAGGCATGCGATGGAGCGCTCTAGGGGCCACGACGAGATCGCGGCGGCGTTGGCGGAAGCACGACCGGCGCCCCGCAACGACTTCTCCCAAGAGCTGGACAAGCGTGTCGCTGCGGGCTTCCCGCGGCGTTCGCGCCTTGATGGCTCGCCCCTGGCAGGCTTCGCCGCCTGGATCCGCGGCCTCCCGCCCCGACGTCTTCTCTTCGCCGGCAGCGCCACCGCGCTGGCGGCGATCGCGATCGCCACGGTGGTGGTTGCGAATGGCGACTCGGGCCCCTCCAACCCACAGTCCACAAACGGTCTGCTCAGCCAGTTCACCCCGGTGAACCCAGACGATTCCTCGAATTCTGCGGTAGCTCCTCAGGCAACCGGTAGCCCTGCTCACGCTCAGGCGGGTGGCGTGCAGTATTCCGACGCCATTCCGCAAGCCGCCGCGACCGGGTCATCCAGCTCCAGGGCAGTGAGCCCGCCTGTGCTCAACTCATCCGGGGCCGAAAGCAACGCTACATATTCGCCGGCCCACGGATCCCTCGAAACCGAAAGCCTCGCCAATCTCTCCCGCCACCGCCAGATCGAGCGCTCCGCCGAGATCGGACTGCTCGCCGATCCCTCCGACGTCGCCGACGACTCGGCCAAGGTCTTCGCCGCGGTCCACGACGCCAACGGCATCGTCCTGCACTCGACGACCAGCTCGGGCAGAAACGGCGGTGCCCGTTTCGAGTTGTTGATCCCCAGCGCCAGGCTCGGCGACGCCCTTGCCGCCTTCTCCTCGATCGACGAGGTCCGCAGCCGCCACGAGGCGACCGACGACATCACCAAGCCGACGGTCACCACCAGCGAAGAACTGCAGGACACCCAGGCGCGGGTAGACAGCCTCCTCGCCCAGCTCGCCGGCGCGGAAGCCGAATCGGAACGGGAAGCGATCGCGGTCGAGCTGCATGTCGAGCGCGGTCAGGCGGCGCGCCTGCGCAACCAGCTGGCGCGACTGCATCAGCGCACCACTTACTCACGCGTCCTGGTCCGGATCCAAAGCGGCGCCTCAACCGACTCGGGCGGCAGCTGGGGGATCGGCGACGCGTTCGGCGACGCGGGCCACATTCTTGGCATCGCTGCCGGCATCACCCTCGTCGGCCTCGCGGTCCTTGCCCCGATCGCCCTGCTCCTCCTGCTTGCCTGGCTCGCCCAGCGCCTCTGGCTGCGCTCCCGCCGCGAGCGCGCCCTCGACGCGTAGCCGACATTGACCACACCCAGTGGGGTGAATGTCGGATGCGCGCCGATATGGTGGCTCGGTGGCCGAGGAGAGACAGCGCGGGCCGGCCGAGGCGCCGAATCTCGGTGAGCCCTCGGAGCCACGGCCGGCGGCCTCGGTGGTGCTGCTGCGGCGCGGTGGCAAGCACGCCGACCGGGCACTCGAGGTGCTGCTGCTGAAGCGGACCGAGAAGGCGCGGTTCATGCCCAATGTCTGGGTCTTTCCCGGCGGCGCGGTCGATGGCGAGGACGGCGAGGACGAAGCGCGCTTCAAAGCCTGCGCTGTGCGCGAGCTCGAGGAGGAGGCCGGAATCGCCCTGCCCGAAGAGGAGGAGCTGGTGCTCTTTTCGCGCTGGATCACGCCGGAGGTGGTCTCGCGCCGCTTCGACGCCTGGTTCTTCCTCGCCCTCGCCCCAGCCCACACCCCGCCTCGCCCCGATGGTGTCGAGACCACCGACGCGGGCTGGTTCGAGCCCGCCGGTGCGCTAGAGGCCCAGGCCGCCGGCGAGATCGCCCTCGCCTTCCCGACGATCAAGCAGCTGGAAGCGCTGCTTCCATTTCGCAGCTCCGACGAAGCGATCGAGGCGCATCGCGGCATCGCGGTCGAGCCGATCCTGCCCAAGGTGATCGGCACGGCCGAAGACAACCGGGTCGTCCTGCCCGGCGATCCGGACTACCCGGCCTAGCTTGGAAAAGGCTCGAGGCCGGCGTGCCAGGGACCGGGCGGATAGGTGTGGATGCCGCTCTCTTCCATCTCGCCCTGCAGGCGTTTGAAGAGCTGTCCGGCGTCCTTCAGCACCGCTTTCAGTTCCTCGGCACTGCGCTCGCGCAGGCGCCAGAGGAACCAGAGCTGGCGATCGTTGATGCCGAAGTCGACCTCGCCGGTCATCGTCGTCGTCCAGCTGAGGAAGCCGGGGCTGAAGAGCTCGCGCAGAGCCACCGGGTCGAACTCCTTCGGCACCGTCGCCGAGAAGCGCTTGTTGAAGTCGATCGACTCGAATTCCACCTTGCGAGCGAAATGCTGGGTGACCACCTCGTGGCCCTCGATCGACTCGACGTTGAAGGCCGGCACGACCTGGGCAAGGTCGGGCATGTGCGCCTTGGCGAGCAGAGCGGTCGGCAGCACCGCCTTGCTGAAGAGCCCCCCCATTTCCTTCTCGTCCGCATCGCAGCACGAACCCCAGAAACCCTCGCTGAGCTGACCGGTGAGGCGGTTGCTGCCGCCGACGCATAGCGCCACCGGCCCGTCGACGGGGTTGATCCCCCCGACCGGCTCGTATTTGAGCTGGTGCCGCTCGCCGTAGGTGCTGACGATCCCGGCCCAGTCCCCGGCTTCTTGCTTGGCGCTCATCGCCCTCGATCCTATGCAGTTGGCCGGCGAGCCAAGTAGCATGAGCCCATGCTTATCGCCCTCATCGTGGTCATCGTGATCATCGTCATCGCGGTCCTCTACTTCATCGCCAAGCGCAACTCGATCATCGCCTCGCGCAACCGGGTCGACGAGTCGTGGAGCGGAATCGACGTGCAACTGAAGCGTCGCCATGACCTCGTGCCGAACCTGGTCGAGACGGTCAAGGGCTACGCCGAGCACGAGAGTCAGACCTTCGAGAAGACGACTCAGGCGCGGGCCGAGGCAATGGCCGCCCAGGGCGTCGAGGAAACCGCCAAGGCCGAGCAGAAACTGACCCAGGCGCTCGCCGACGTCAAGGTCGTGGCGGAGAACTATCCGACCCTGCGGGCGACCGAGAACTTCCAGCAGCTGAGCCGCAACCTCTCGGAGCTCGAGGATGAGATCCAGGCCTCACGGCGGATTTACAACTCCAACGTGCAGTCCTACAACACGGACATCGAACAGTTCCCGGGCTCGATCATCGCCAACCAGGGCGGCTTCACCAAACGCGAGTACTTCGAGATCGAAGACGCGGCGGATCGCGAGCCGGTCGCGGTCAATTTCAGCAAAGACTGAGCGGCCTTTAAGCTTTCTCGATGACGACCGCAACCGAGCAAACCCTGTGGATCTGCGAGAGCTGTGGGTTCATCTACGACCCGGCGATCGGCGACCCCGACGGCGGCATCCCGCCCGGAACCAAGTTCGAGGACATTCCCAAAGACTGGTTCTGTCCCGTCTGCGGAGCCAGGACCTCGGACTTCCGGCCGCTCGAGCCCGGCGAGGCCTAAGCCTCCCAAGCTGAGGGCCGCGGCGTGACTTACGACTACGACTGGCTGGTAGTTGGGTCTGGCTTCGGCGGCAGTGTCTCCGCCCTGCGGCTGGCGGAAAAGGGCTACAAGGTCGCGGTGCTGGAGTGCGGCAGCCGCTTCCGCGATGAGGATTTCGCCGAGTCGAACCTGCGCCACCCGCGCCGCTACTTCTGGCTGCCGCGCTTCGGCTTCCGCGGGGTGATGCGGATGACCTTCTTCAAGGACGTCTTCATCGTCTCCGGCAGCGGCGTCGGCGGTGGCAGCCTCGGCTACGCCAACACGCTTTACCGCGCCCGCCCCGCCTTCTTCGAAGACCCGCAGTGGAATCAGCTGGGCAACTGGGAGCTGGAACTGGCTCCGCACTACGACACGGCCGAGCGGATGCTCGGAGTGGTCGAGTACGAAGGCATCGGGCCGGCCGACAAGCTGCTGCAGGAATACGGCGAGGAGATCGGCGTCGGCGAGACCTTCACCAACACCAAGGTCGGGGTCTTCTTCGACAAGCCGGGGGTCGAGGTCGAGGACCCCTTCTTCGACGGCGAGGGGCCCAGCCGCACCGGCTGCATGCGCTGCGGCAGCTGCATGGTCGGCTGCCGCCACGGGGCGAAGAACACGCTGATGAAGAACTACCTCTGGTTCGCCGAGAAGCTCGGGGTCGAGATCCAACCCGAGCGCCAGGTGACCGAGATCCGCCCGCTCGGAGCCGCCGATGGCTCGGACGGTTACGAGATCGTCAGCGAGCGCTCGGGCTCCTGGCTGCGCAAGCAGCGCCGCACGCAGACCGCGCGTGGGGTAGTCGTCGCCGGCGGCGCCCTCGGCACCAACAACTTGCTCGCCAACTGCCGCCACAGCGGCGCCCTGCCGCGGATCTCGGACAAGCTCGGCGACCTGGTCCGGACCAACTCGGAGTCGATCCAGTCGGTCACCGCCCCCGATGACGAGCGTGATTTCAGCCGCTCGGTCGCGATCACCTCGAGCATTTACCCCGACCCCGACACCCACATCGAGGTCGTCACCTACGGCACCGGCGGCGACGCGATGTCCGGCACCTTCACCGCGATGACCGGGCCCGGCACGAAGCTGACCCGGCCGATCAAGTGGGCGGCGGCAATCCTGCGCCACCCGCTGCGCACGGCGCGGATGATGATTCCCCACCGCTGGTCACAGCGCACCGTGATCCTGCTGGTGATGCAGACGGTCGACGCCGCGATGCACTTCCGCCCCAAGCGCAAGATCTTCGGCAGGGGCGTGCGCCTACAGACTGCGCAGGATCCCGGCCGGCCCAACCCGACCTACATCCCCGCCGCCGAGAAAGTGGCGCGCTGGTTCGAGCAGCGCACCGGCGGCGTCGCCCAGAGCGCGATCACCGAGTCGGTCCGCAACATCCCCTCGACCGCCCACATCCTCGGCGGCGCCGTGGTTGGCGAGGGCCCGGAGAGCGGCGTCGTCGACAGCGGCAACCGCGTCTTCGGCTACGAGAACCTGCTGGTCACCGACGGGGCGGCGATCCCCGCCAACCCCGGCGTCAACCCGAGCCTGACGATCACCGCCAAGGCCGAGCACGCGATGAGCCTGATCCCGCCCAAGGCGGGAGAGGAGCCGCGCCACCTGCCCGAGGCGGCGCGGCCCGCGACGCCAGTCGCTTCCTAGCTCAGCCTGCCTCGCTGAGGCGCTGGGCGACGTAGTCCCAGTTGACGACGTTCCAGAAGGCGTCGATGTAGTCGGGGCGCTTGTTCTGGTACTTCAGGTAGTAGGCGTGCTCCCAGACGTCGCAGCCGAGCAGCGGCACGCTGCCGTCGGAGATCGGCGAGTCCTGGTTGGGAGTCGAGACGACGGCGAGGCCGGAGCTGTCCTTGACCAACCAGGCCCAGCCGGAGCCGAAGCGGGCGATGCCGGCGTTCTTGAACTCTTCCTTGAAGGCATCGAAGGAGCCGCAGGCCTGCTCGATTCCCGCGGCCAGCTCGCCACTTGGCTCGCCGCCACCGTCGGGGCTGAGCATCTGCCAGAAGAGCGAGTGGTTGTAATGACCGCCGGCGTTGTTGCGAACCGGGCCCTGCTTGTCGCCGGGCAGGCTGGAGAGGTTGCGGAGCACGTCCTCGACCTCGCGGTCGGCCCACTCGGTTCCCTCCAGGGCGGCGTTCGCTTTGTCGACGTAGGCCTGGTGGTGCTTGTCATGGTGAACGCGCATCGTCTCCTCGTCGATGTGGGGCTCGAGCGCGTCGTACGCGTAAGGAAGGTCGGGAACCGAAAAGGCCATCTGGCGTCTCCTTTGGTCGATATTCGAGGTCGGCGGGAGCCTAACGCCGCCACGCTCTGCGTACCCGGCAGGTAGATGGGCAACCACGCAAGAGGCATGAAGTAACCGGAGTCCGGGTAAACGGCTGTCTGAGCATGACCGACGGAGGGAGAGATTCGGCGGCCGACTTAGGCACTATCGAGACGCGCATCCCCTCGCGCCTCGACCGCCTGCCCTGGTCGAAATTCCACTGGATGATCGTGATCGGGCTGGGCACGGTCTGGATCCTCGACGGACTCGAGGTGACGATCGTCGGCAGCATCGGCCAGCGCCTGACCGAAAAAGGCAGCGGCCTCGTGCTCGACGCCAGCCAGATCGGCACCGCCGCCGCTTTCTACGTCGCCGGCGCCTGCGTCGGCGCCCTCTTCTTCGGCCAGCTCACCGACCGCTTCGGCCGCAAGAAGCTCTTCCTGCTCACCCTCGGCGTCTACATCGTCGCCACGATCGCCACCGCCTTCTCCTTCAGCCCCCTGTACTTCTTCATCGCGCGCTTCTTCACCGGCGCCGGCATCGGCGGCGAGTACGCCGCGATCAACTCGGCGATCGACGAGCTGATCCCGGCCCGGGTACGCGGCCGGGTCGACCTGATGATCAACGGCAGCTACTGGATCGGCGCCGCCGGGGGCGCGATCGCCTCGATCGCCCTGCTCGACACAGCGCTCTTCGCCGCCGACATCGGCTGGCGACTCGCCTTCGGGATCGGCGCCGCGCTCGGCGTCGGCATCCTGCTGGTCCGCCGCAACGTGCCGGAGAGCCCGCGCTGGCTCTTCATCCACGGCCGCGACGAGGAGGCGGAGGAGATCGTCAGCGATATCGAGCGGTCGGTCGAAGAGGAGACCGGCGAAAAGCTCTCCGAGGTGGATGACAGCCTCACCATCAAGCAGCGAGAGCGCATCTCACTGCGCGAGATCGCCAGCACGGCCTTCACCAAATACCCGCGCCGCACCGCCCTCTGCTTCGCCCTCTTCATCGGCCAGGCGTTCATGTACAACGCTGTCACCTTCGACCTCGGCACCCTGCTCGGAGAATTCTTCGACGTCGCCTCCGGCACGGTGCCGATCTACATTGCGATCTTCGCCCTCTCCAACTTCCTCGGGCCGTTCGTGCTCGGTCGCCTCTTCGACACCGTCGGCCGCAAGCCGATGGTGACCCTCACCTACCTGGGCTCGGCGGCGCTGACCACGGTGCTGGCGATCCTGCTGCTGGGCAACTCGCTGACGACCTGGTCCTTCATGGCCTTCGTCCTGGCGATCTTCTTCCTCGCCTCGGCCGGCGCCAGCTCCGCCTACCTGACCGTCAGCGAGATCTTCCCGATGGAGACGCGGGCGCTCTCGATCGCCTTCTTCTACGCGACGGGCACGGCGGCCGGTGGCATTGCCGGACCGCTGCTCTTCGGCCACCTAATCGCCAGCGGCAGCCAGGACCAAGTCGCCACCGGCTTCTTCATCGGCGCCGTGGTGATGGCAATCGGCGGGATTGCCGAGCTGCTCTTCGGCGTCAAGGCCGAGCAGAAGCAGCTGGAGGACATCGCGACGCCGCTGACCGCCGAGGGAGAAGAGGGAGCGGAGAAGACGGAGAAACCCGTGGCCAGGGACAAGCCGGTGCCGCCGCCGAGCCGCCCGCCGGAACCGGGCGGCATCACCGTCGCCGGCTCGCGCGGAATGCCACTCTGGTCGCCGGCGGCTAACAGAACCGACCGGGACCGCGAGATCGAGATCATCGAACGCGCGCTGAGCGAACAGGGGAGCGCCAATCGCAAAGAGCTCGCCCGCCGCGTCGGCAGCCGCTACTGGGGGCCGGGACGCTTTCGCGGCGCGCTCCAGGAGGCCGTCATGGAGGGACGCGTGAGGCGTTTGCGACATGATCAGTACGCGCCGAAAGAGCCCTGATAGCTTTGTACAGCGAGTAGCTGCACGGCCTGGGAGGGGGCTCGAGGGTGGCATGTAGCGAGTTGACGCCAAATCACCCTGCTTGAAACCGATGGCAGCTAAACGCGACACCGACGACAGCGCCGTAAGCCCGGCCCCGCTGGGGGCAAGCGAGCAGCTGGCCGGAGAACGCGAACTCTGGGAGCGCTTCACCCGCGATCACGATCCCGCCGTTCGCGAAGAGCTGGTGCGGCGCAACATGGCCTTCGCCAAGCGCCTGGCCCTGCGCTACCGCGGCGCCAGCGAGTCCTTCGACGACCTGCTTCAGGTCGCCAACCTTGGCCTGCTCAACGCCGTCGACCGCTTCGATCCCGAGCGTGGCATCCCCTTCACCGCGTTTGCCTCACCGACGATCCTCGGTGAGCTGAAGCGCCACTTCCGCGACCGGGTCTGGACCGTGCGGGTGCCCCGCGGACTGCATGACCGCATGGCCGAAGTCGACAAAGCGGTTACCGAGCTGACGAAAAAACTGCAGCGCTCGCCCTCGGTCGGCGAGATCGCCGAGCGGCTCGGACTGGAGCAGACCGACGTGCTCGAGGTGATGGAGGCCAACCACAATCGCCGGCCGCTCTCGCTCGACCGCCCCGCCGGCGCCGAGGATTCCGACGAAGCGCCCCCTTCGGAATGGGTCGGCGAAGAGGATGAGCATTTCGAGCTGGTCGAGGGGCGGATCGCGCTCGACGCGGCGCTGCCCTACCTGGAGGAGCGCGAGCGGGTGGTGCTGCGCCTGCGCTTCGTCGAGGACATGACCCAGTCGCAGATCGCCGAGCGCATCGGCCATTCCCAGATGCACGTCTCGCGCATCCTGCGGCGTGCCCTGGCTCGGATCCGCAAGCGGATCGAGGAGGAACGTGGCCTGGATGGGGAGCGCGGCGGCTAGGCGGCCGGTATACCGGCGAAGCGAACGACCAGGTAGTCACCGTCGTTCGATTCGTCGACGGCCAGCTCGTCGGCGAGTGCCTCGAGCGAGCCCAGCTCCGGGACCTCGAGCTCGTTGCGAATGTCAGCAGCGGCGCCCTTGTCCATCGGCCCGAGTCGCAGCTCCAAGCCTTTCTCGTTCTCGTCGAGGCCGAGCCGCACGCGGCCATCCGCAAAGCGCCCCGGCGCAGCGCCGGCGATCGCATCGGTGACGAGAACAGCATCGGAGACGCGCTCGACCGGGAGTTCGCGGCGGGCCGCGAGCGCTCCGACCAGGCGCGCCAGGACGGGCTCGAGCAGCTCGGCCCTGCCAACGGTTACCTCAGTGCCGGTCACCTCGACCGAGATTTCCTGTTCGGGGGGGCTGCTGCCGTTGGTTCCCCCGCCGCTGAGCGGCAGGCGCATCATCACCTCGGTGCCCCGATCAAGGCCGCCGGAAATGCTGAAGCTGCTGGAGAGGGCGGCGATCAGGGAGAGGCCGAGTTTGAGGCTTTCGCGCTCGGAATTGGCCTGCGGGCTGATCCCGGCGCCGCTGTCACTCACCTTCACCGTGAGGCCGTCGGTGTCGGGTTCGGCCTCGACCACGAGCGGCCCGGTTCCGTCCGGGTAGGCGTGGACGACGACGTTCATGCTGGCCTCGGTGACAACGGTCTTGAGATCGGCGACCCCGGCTTCGTCCATACCGATCTCCTCGGCGAGGCCGGCGAGCGCATGGCGAACGACCGCGACGTTCTCGGCCTTCGCCGGAAGCCTGATTTGAAGCCCAGTCGGCTTCTCGTTGGTCGTCGAACCGTTTGGCATCGTCGCGTCGTCTTCCCGCTGGAGAGCCTGTTCCCCCGCGCACAGCGAGCATAACCGTCTCGTCCTAGGCCAACGCTACCCGTGGGCCCTGGGCACAAAACGGTCGTTTCCACGAACTACCTACGGGTAGCCGCTAAAAGCGCGCCCACTGCAACCCCGGGAAGGACCTCACCGATGCCCGCACCGAGGCGGCGACTCAACCGCGAGCTGTTCGAGACCCGCAGCCACTCCTGGCAGGAAGTCGGCCTCGGCCACGAGCTCGAGCCGACGTCACCAGGCAGGGCTCTCGGAGGACTCCTGGCCGCGTTGATCGTCCTCGCCGCGGTGCTCGTCGTCTACTACCGGCGCCACGAGCTGCTTCCCGGCTACGGCTCCTGGGTGCGGGCGGCGACGGTGGTGATCCTGATCATCGTCGGCTCGGCCGGCAGCCACTGGCTGGTGCGCTGGATCTCACCCCGCCTCTTCCGCCGCGTCGACCCGGCCACGGCCGGCACCATGGGCTTCCTGATCCGCCTCTTCGCGATGGCGGCGGTGGTGATTCTGGCGCTGCGAATCGCCGGCGTCACCGCCGCCACCCTCGCCGTCGGCGGCGCCTTCACCGCGATCGTCCTCGGCCTCGCGGCTCAACAGACCCTGGGCAGCCTCTTCGCCGGCATCGTCCTGCAGAGCACGCGGCCATTTCGGGTGGGTGAACGCGTGCGCTTGGTCGGCGGCGCCCTGGCCGGCTCCCTGGAAGGGACGGTCAGCTCACTCGGGCTCTTCTACGCGACCCTGGTGCAGGGCGCCGACCGCCTGCAAGTGCCCAACAGCGTCCTGATCAGCCTCGTGGTGGTGCCGCTGCGAGAGCCGCCCAAGGTCGACCTCAAGGCCCGCTTCTCGCACGAGGCCAGCCCGCGCCGGATCGAGGAGCAACTGCTGGCGGCGATCCGGGTGCCGACCCGCTACCCGCCGAACGTCTCACTGGAGGAAGTGGACGAAGAGAGCGTGGTGCTGCGGGTGAGCGCCACCCCGCTGCGCCCCGACGACGGCTCGCAGCTTGCTGAGGAAGTGCTCGCGGCGCTCAAGCCCGCGCACGCGCGAAGCGGCTGACCGCCTCGTCAGGATCGGCGAAGACCTCGCCCCGCACGAAGAGCCCGTCCTCCACCTGCCAGATCCAGGCAACCGGCATGTCGCGGATGCCGAGCTCGCGATTGCGGACGAAGACGCGGCCGAGGACGAGTAGTCGATCGTCGCGGCGCTCCACCCTGCCCGGGGTGATCAGCAGTTCTTCCCAGAACCGTTCGACGTCCTTGAGGTAGTCGCGCAGGCCCTCCGGCCCAACATAGGACGCGCCGCGACCGACCTCCTCGGCGGTGATCGCGAAGAACTCCATGCGCGGCGAGCAGAGCCCGACGATCTCCCCGAGGTCGCGCTGGTTGAAGGCGTTGAAGAGCCGCCCAACCAGTGTCTCCGGCGCCTCAGCCATCGGCGCTGGCGTCATAGCCACCGACCAATGCCGTGGGGACCGCGCCACCCGCCGAGCGGGCGACGGCGAGGATCGCCACGTCGTCGTCAAGCTTGTCCGCGGTGAAGGCGCGGAGGGCCCCTTCGAGGCGCTGCACCGCACCCGCCGGGTTGCCCGCCCCCGCGAGCTCGGCGCGCAACCGCTGCTCGCCAAAGCGTCCGTCCTCGCCCTCGGCCTCGACGATGCCGTCCGTGGTCATCACCAACTGTTGGCCGGGCTCGACCCGGCTCTCCGCGATCCGCCACTCACCGTCGGCAAACGCCCCGAGCACCTGGTCGCTCCCGGTCGCCTCGCGGACCTCGTCGCCGTCGACGAGGAGCGGCGGCAGGTGGCCGGCGACGGCCATGCGCACCGGCTGGCGCGGGTCGTCACTGAGAGTGAGCGCCGCCATGCTGCAGAGCGAGGTGTCGTGGCGGGCGAGCAGGGCGCGGTTGAGCGTCGCCAGGGCGATCTGCGGATCGTTGGTGAGGGCCGCGGCGGTGCGCAGCGTGTAGCGGGCGAGCGCCGTGATCGAGGCGGCCCGGGCGCCCCTGCCGGTTACGTCACCGATCACGAGCATCCAGCCATCGGCGACCGGGAAGGCGTCGTAGAAGTCGCCGCCGACTTCGTTCTCCGCCCCCGCCGGTCGATACATCGCCGCCAGCGACCAGCCTGGGATGTGAGGCAGGGGCGGTGGCATCAGGCCACGCTGAAGCGTTTCGGCGATCTCGGCGCGCGCTGCTTCCGCTCGCTCGAGATCGGAGAAGAGACCGCTGTTGTCGAGGGTCAGCGCCACCCGGCCGGAGAGGATCCAGGCGAAGCGCACGTCGTCCCGGCTGTAGCGACGGCCCGACCAGGCGACACCGAGGGTGAGTGTGCCCTTGACCTGGCCGCGCGCTTGCAGGGCAAGCGTGATTGCCGAGCGCATGCGGAGGCTGCGCAGGAAGTCGAGGTCGTCGCCTTCGTCGTGAGCGATCTCCCGCAGGTCGCTCTCCGACATTCGCTCGTAGAAGCGCGGTTCCAGCGAGCCATCCTCGCCGCGGACCATCCGCTCCGGCAGCGAGGGCTTGCGCCGCTTCAATCCCTGCTCAGCCCGGGAGCTCCCACCGGGCGCGACCCTCACCGCAACGCGCCTCGGCTCACCGTCCTCGATTACATCGATCATGCAGAAGTCGGCGATCTCGGGAACGAGGATGTCGCAGATCCGCTCGAAGGTGCTCTCCAGTGAATCGCTCGACTCCGCGACAGCAGCGATGCTGCCGAGAATCTCGAAGCGGCGCTGCGATCGGCGCGCCCGCAAGAGCAGGACGACGACCAGCCAGGCACAGAGGATGGCGAGCGCCGCTGCCACCATGGATATGTCGATCCAGGCCATCGTCCCCCCAGTTGCAGTGGTACCGAAAACAACGTAGCTCGGGTTCGACAATAAGTCCATACCGTCGGAACGAGAAGGGCGGGATTGGCTAAAGGCCGTGACGCAGCGCCCTGGCCGAGGCACGGGGAACGGTGGCGGCATCGCCGCCGGTCCAGGCGTTGAAGCGATACCAAGCTGGCTTCGCTTCGCGCTGGTCGGTCAGCAGGCCGGCCGAGTCGCAGAACTGGCAAGAGCCGGCAGCGTCGATCCAGGAGAACCACCAGACGCCGCCGATGTGCCAGCGCTGGCGATTTTCGGTGAGCAAAGCGAAAGCGCGGTCGAGTTCGCGCGCCTGGCCACGTGGCCCTCGCTCCCAACGAGACTCGAAGCTGGCCGATCCCCAGCCCATCTCGGTCACGTAAAGCGGCGTCGCGGCGTCGCCGTTGAAGCTCATTACCCGGCGCAGGTTTTCGATCTCCCCCTGCAGGGCGCCGGCATCGGCGACGTAGGGGTGAAGCGCGACGCCGTCGAAGTACCGCTTGATCCCGGGCACGCGGTAGAGGTCAGCCAGGAAGCCGCCCGACTGGATGTTCGGCGGGCTCTGCAGCGGACGACCGAAGAGGCCGCCGAGAATCACCGTCGAGCCGGGCTCTTGGCGATGCAGCAAACCGCCGGAGATGCGAATCAGGCTGCCGAAACGAGCCGGATCCGGTTCCTTGGAGAAGGTGATGATGTTCTCCTCGTTCCAGATCTCCCACTGGTTCACGGGCAGCCGCGGAAGGTCGCGGTGTTCGCGCCAGAAGCTTCCCCGGGTGCCGTAGCGAGCGACGGCCGCGTGCAGGAACTGCAACCAGGCCTGGCGCTGGCGCGCATTCGCGACGGGTTCGCCGCCGAGCCTCGGCGAGACCCATTCCGGCGTTCCCCAGAGGAACATGAAAGCTCGCATGTGGTTTTCGGCCGCGTATTGGACCTGCCCATCGAGTCCTTCCCAGCGCGGCGCGAAGCGGTCGCGGGGTTCGGGCTCGAGTTCCGCCCAGTTCATTGGCAGGCGCACTGAGGTGATCCCCGCCTCGTGCATCAGTTCATAGTCGCTTTCGTCGCTCACGCCCTGGGGCGAGATGCCGATGAACCCGCGTGGAGATAGCGGCAGCGACCCAGCGATCGCCGGGGTCAGCGCCAGCAGCGCGAGGGTGAGCGGAATAAGCAGGAGTCTGCGCATGCGTCCAACACATGACCCGGCGGATCGGAGGAAGTAGCGCTCCGGTCCGACCCCCCGAGTTACGATCGCCAAATGATCGCATGGATGCAGGCGCGAGCCGCCCCGATCATCGCCACGATCCTCTTCGGCGCGCCGCTGCTGGCCTTCGTGCTCGTGATCGCTCTGGTCAAGGGCCACGCCAGCGTCGCCTATTACGAAGCCGTGAGCCAGATCATCCCGGTGGTGATCCTCGCCCTTGCGATCGAGCTGCGTTACTTCTCGCCGAGCCGACAGCTGCCGGAGCCGCTGAAGGCACGCTTTCGCCACCCCGAGCGCGCCCAGCCGCTGGCGGCCGGATACGCCGTCGTCACCCTGCTCGCCCTGATCGCCAGCGAGGCAATCGCGCTGGCGGTCGTCGCCCTCAGAAAGCTCCGGCCGCCTCGCCCTCAGCGTCACCGCCGCTGGCCTCGCCGCCGGCGCTTGCGCACTGGTCGCGGCGATTCTGTTGCCGAGCAGCAGCGGCGAAGTCACGCCGCCGGGCTGAGGCCAACCCCTATCGCCGGTAGCGGATGTGCGTGGCGAGCGGAGAGTGGAGCGCCTCGACCGGCTCGAACCCGAAAGACTCGACTCCGTCGAACAGCCGCTCGCCGGACCCGAACAGGACGGGCGCCACGTCGAGCGTGAGTTCGTCGATAACCCCGGCGGCCAGCGCCTGACGGACGGTCGAGGCGCCACCCGCGATGTCGATGCCATCCTCGCCGGCCGCCTCACGCGCCTGCGCGTAGGCGGCCTCGAAGCCCTCGGTGACGAAGTGAAAGCTCGTGCCGCCCTCCATCTCGATCGGCTCGCGGGCGTGGTGGGTGAGCACGAAGACCGGCGCGTGGTAGGGCGGCTCGGAGCCCCACCATCCATCCCAGTCCTTATCCCACTCGCCGCGGATCGGCCCGAACATGTTGCGGCCCATGACGTAGGCCCCGCGCGGTCGCATCAGCCAGCCCTCTGCCGTCGCGTCGGCGTCGTTCGCGCGCTCGTCGCCGAGGTGCCAGCTATGGACCTCCCTGCCGCGCTTCCCCAGCGGATTCTCCCGGCCCTGGTCAGGCCCGGCAACGAAACCGTCGAGCGAGATCGACATGTGGCAGGTGGTGTCCGGCATCGTCCTCCAAGTAAATCCAATCGGGGCGCCCGGATTTGAACCGGGGACCTCACCGACCCGAACGGTGCGCGCTACCAGGCTGCGCCACGCCCCGAGAGGCGGCGATTATCCCAGACCTGGGCTGGGACTACTTGACGGCTTCGATCGCGGCTTCGATTTCGGCCAGCGAGGGGCCGTCCTGGAGGGTTTCGGTCCCATGCGGTCCGCTGACGATCGCCGCCTGTCCGGTGCGGATTCCGAGACCGCGGCCAAGTTCGTCATAGCCCTGCAGCTTCTGGCTGATCGCGCCGTCGGAGCCGCCGTTGTCTTCCAGGTATTCCAGCCATTCCGGCTCGTTCAGTTCCTCGATCCCCCCCGCCACCGAGTCGAGGAAGTCCTGGTCGATGCCGAATTTTTTCGCTTCGTTCTGATTGCGGAAGAAGAGGTAGGTGTACTGCCAACCGTAGCCTTGGGCCGCCGCTGCCTCGGCACCGTAGAAGCCGAGCTCCTGCGGGCTTTCGCTGTTCGAGTAGTGGCGGTAGAGCAGCTTTATGTCGCCGGACCTGGCGTAGGCGTTGACCAGGGCCGGGATCGTGCTGAGGAAATCTTCCTGGCAACTCGAGCACTGCAGGTCGTTGAAGACCTGAATCGTCACCGGCGCATCTGAGGAGCCGAGGCGGTCACCTTCCTGTGGCACGCCGCCGAAGATTTCTTGCGCTTCGGAGATCCCGGCCAGGTGGACGACGGCGCGACCGGCCTTCTGGGTCGAGATGTTGACGATCGCGTAGCCGAGGAATCCCAGGGCGATCGCGAGCGCCAGCACGATCCAGATCCGGCCACGCCGGGGGATCGGCACGACGGCGGGCTCGGGTCCCGGCTTCTCGGCGGTGGCGGGCATCGCCGGCCATTATCGCGGCTCCGCCGCGGGGCTAGTCGAAAGCAGCGGTGCATCGTTTGACACGTCCGCCATTAGGGGTAAATATCTCCTTACCCAGTTTCAACGACAAAGGGAGGTCCGCAGTGGCCAATCACCTCACCCCGTCCGAGCTTGCCGAAGAACTTCAGATGAAGCGGCAGGAGGTGATCGGCAAGTGCATGCAAATGGGCATTCCGATCTTCCACGGACGCATCGACAAGTCCCTTTTCGAGACCTCGCTGCGCAGCATGGCCGGCCAGCGCCAGCGCCACCAAGTTCGCCCCAACTAGCTCTTAACTAGACTCCCACCCCGCATGGAGCGGGGAACCAAATCGTCAACCCTGGCGGACCTGCTGCCACTGTCCGCCAAGTACTACGGCAACGCTCCCGCGGTTCGCTTCAAGCAGGACGGCAAGTGGGTCGACCGCAGCTTTGACCAAGTGCTCGAGGTGGTGCGCTCGCTCTCGCTCGGGCTGATTGACCTCGGCGTCGCCAAGGGCGACAAGGTCTCAATCCTCGGCAACACCCGCCCCGAGTGGACCTACTTCGATTTCGCCGCGCTCTCGGCCGGCGCCGTGGTGGTGCCGATCTACCAGACCAACTCGCCCGAGGAGTGCCAGTACGTGCTGGAGAACTCCGACGCCAAGGTCGTCGTGGTCGAGGACGACGAGCAGATGGAGAAGGTCCGCGCCGTTCGCGACCAGCTGCCGCTGCTCGAGCACGTGGTGCGGATGACGGGCTCCAGCGAGGACGCGATCTCGCTCGAGGATCTCGCCGCCCGTGGCGACGCCCGCGATGCCGCCGAGTGGGAGGCGCGCTGGCAGTCGGTGACCAAGGAGGACATCTGCACCTTCATCTACACCTCGGGCACGACCGGACCGCCGAAGGGCTGCATCATCAGCCACGGCAACTACCGGGCGATGCTCGACATGGTCAACGAGACCAGCGTGATCGAGCCCGAAGACGTCACCTACCTCTACCTCCCCCTCGCCCACTCTTTCGCCCTGTTGATCCAGTTCGGCAGCTACGACCTCGGCACCACGATCGCCTACTGGGAGCGCGACCCGCAGAAGATCCTGCCCAACCTCGGTGAGCTGAAACCGACCTACTTCCCCTCGGTGCCGCGCATCTTCGAGAAGATCTACACCGCCGCGACCAGTGGCATGGAGAAAGAGGGCGGGATCAAAAAGGTGATCTTCGACTGGTCGATCGGGGCCGGCAAGAAGATGCGGACGGCGGAGCGCTCCGGTCGCAAACCGGGTTTCCTGCTGCGCAAGCAGTACGAGTTCGCCGACAAGCAAGTGCTCTCCAAGATCCGCGGCCTCTTCGGCGGCAACCTGCGGCTCGCAGTCTCCGGCGCCGCCCCAATCAGCCCCGAGATCCTGCGCTTCTTCGACGCCGCTGGGGTGCTCGTGCTCGAGGGCTGGGGTATGACCGAGACCTCGACCGCGGCGACGATCTCCACCCCCGACGACTTCAAGGTGGGCACAATCGGCAAGCCCTTCCCCGGCTGCGAGGTCAAGATCGCCGAGGACGGCGAGATCCTGGTCAAGGGCCCCAACGTCTTCCAGGGCTATTACAAGAACGAGGAGGCGACCCGCGAGACGATCGTCGACGGTTGGCTGCACACCGGCGACATCGGCGAGGTCGAAGCGGACGGCTTCATCAAGATCACCGGCCGCAAGAAGGACATCATCATCACCGCCGGTGGCAAGAACATCACCCCGGCCAACCTCGAGAACGAAATCAAGCAGCACCCGCTGGTCTCCCAGTGCGTCGTCGTCGGCGACCGCAAGCCCTACCTGGTCGCCCTGGTCACGCTCGACCCCGAAGACGCCGTCGCCTACGCCAAGGAGCACGGTCTGCCCGAGGACCCCGAGCAGCTCGCCGCCAACGCCGACGTGCTGAAAGCGATCGAAGACCACGTGGCGACGATCAACGAGAAATTCGCCCGGGTCGAGCAGGTCAAGAAGGTGGCGATCCTGCCCCGCGACCTCTCACAGGAAACGGGCGAGCTCACCCCCACCCTCAAGGTCAAGCGCGCGGTTGTGGCGAGCAAGCACGAGGACGAGATCGAGAAGCTCTACGCGAGCTGAGGTTTGGTTGGGAGGGATCGGTTGACCCTCTGTGCGAATTGATATCGCACGCGCCTTCGGCGCTTAGCGACAATTTGAGAGCGCGGCTAACGCCGCGCTGAGAATCACGAGTGCAGCGGCTGCCTTCGGCAACATTCGCACAGAGGGTCAACCGATCCCTCTCTCAAGCGTCAGCTCACGCAGGGCACCTTGTTCTCGGAATGTGCTCGCTCGCCTTGCCGCACGCTGGGGATTGACCTCTGTTGCGCCAGCTCAGCTCCTAGCTTCCGAGTTGGACGGAGGGTCGGGTGCCCCTCCCGCAAAAGCTCAGAGACCACGCACCGAAGCGCCTACCCGGATCAGCTGCGCGACGGCTTTTGAGGGAGGGGCACCCGACCCTCCTCCCCGCTTGAGACTAGGAGACCTCGCCCGACTGACGCAGCAGCGCCGAAGTCGTCTGCTCGAGAACCCGGCGCCAGGTGGAGTTTTGCTCGTGCTCCTCTTCTTCGGCGGCGCGCTCGACTACGCGGCTGACGCGGCGGCCGGAGATCTCGAGGCCGTGGCGTTCGGCTATCTCCTGGAAACTGTCGTAGTCCTTGGCCAGGGTCGCGGTCACCGATTCGAAGCCGTGGCGGGCGATTTTGAGCCGGCGCGAGTAGTCCATGATCGGCGTGCCGAACATCAGCTCGTCGTTGGGCTCGGGCTCGACCAGGATGATGTCGACGCCGGGGTAGCGCTCCTGCCAGACCTCGACCGCTTGGTGCAGGCGCGCGTGGGCGATCAGCCGGAAGGTCTGGTTGGCGATCGCCGGCAGGCCCATGTCGGAGACGCGCCGCACCCGCGTGCCGAAGACCGTCGGGATCGTCTTCTCGAAATCGTTGACGTAGGGCACAAGCGGGTTGACGACGACGATGAATTTGGCGCCCTTTTCAACCGCGATGTCGACGTTGGTGGTCGAGCGGATACCGCCATCGACCAGCTGGCGTCCCTTGAGGTCGACCGGCTTGTAGACGATCGGCAGCGCGGTCGAGCACTGGATCGCCTTCGAGATCGGCACGTCGTTCCAGCCCTCCTCGCCGAAGACGATCCGCTCGCAGGTATCGAGGTCGGTCGCGGTCAGGTAGAGCTCTTTGCTGAGCAGGCGGAAGTCGTCGACGCGATCCTCTTCGCTCAACGCCGCGGCAACGTAGTCGCCGATCCCGTTGCCCGAGTAGAAGCCAGTGGGCATCGCCTCAGCCAAGCCAACCACCACGTCCATCGCCGAGAACCTGCCCATCCCGGCGAGGCTGCGGGC
Source organism: uncultured Solirubrobacterales bacterium (assembly GCA_963732225.1). GTDB lineage: Bacteria > Actinomycetota > Thermoleophilia > Solirubrobacterales > 70-9 > VRUE01. The sequence continues at coordinate 693,708 of CAVSYR010000002.1, read as the reverse complement.
GAGCTCGAGCGTGCGCAGCGGCAGCATCGCCGCCTTCTCGATGAAGCCGAGGTAGTTGGGCTTCAGCACCTTGCCGAGGTCGAGGTCCTCGAGCTCGGAGGGGATGCGCCGGTTGATCACCTGCATCATTTCGTCGGGCGTGACCCCGTTGGCGAGCATGCTGGCGACGAAGGAGCCGGCGCTGGTGCCGACGTAGACGTCGAAGTTGTTGACCGTGCTGTTGACCGCGAGCAGGTCGAGGGCGCGCAGGGCGCCGATCTCGTAGACCCCGCCGGTGAAGCCGCCTCCGCCCAGAACCAGGGCCGTCTTCGACGGGCGTTTGCGGCTGCGGCGACGACGCGGTTGCGACTCTATGTCCACAACTTTGCCCATAAACATGCATTATCCCACTAAGTGAGGCGTACCCCGGCAATCTCTGCCGCAATTTGTGCCCTGCTTGCGGCCCTCTTGCTGTCCGCGGCGGCACAGGCGGCCACCAGCAACGGTCGTTGCGCAACCATGCGTTCTCGGCTCGTGCACGGCGGTGGGAGTTCCAGCGGCCTGCTCGTGATCGACGCGGGGACCGGCAAGGTCGTCTGTGCGCGAGCGCCCGGACGCCCGCGTCCGCTTGCCTCGAACATGAAGCTGTTCACCACCTCGACCGCCTTGGCGCGACTCGGGGCGGAATCGAGGATCACGACCCTGTTGAAGACCGACGGGGGAATCGATCGCAACGGCGTCCTCCATGGCAGCCTCTACCTGGTCGGCGCCGGCGACCCGGCCCTCGGCACGCCGTCCTTCTACCGGCGGTTCCTCGGCGGCCTCGGCACCAACATCTTCCAACTCAAGCGCCAGGTGCGCGAAGCCGGGATCAAGTCGATCACTGGCCACCTCTATGCCGACGACAGCGTCTTCGACCACCTGCGCGGCGTTGCCGACTCGGGCTACGCGACCAGCCCGGAAATCGGGCCACTCTCCGGCCTCTCCTTCAACTCCGGCTACAGCACGCCCAGCGCCACAGGCTTCGCCAGCGATCCGGCGATCACCGCGGCCGCAACGCTGGATGCGAGCCTGCGCGAAGCCGGGGTCAGCATCTCCCCCACGGTCGCCTTGGCGACCGCCCCACCCTTCAGCACCGAACTGGCCCGGGTCGAATCGCCGCCGCTCTCAAGCATCGTCAACACCACCGACGTCTACTCGGACAACTTCTTCGCCGAGATGCTGATCAAGCTGCTCGGTGCTCGCTTCGGCGGCGCCGGCACGACGGCAGCAGGCACGGAAGTCGTCGAGGCCTTTGCCCGCGGACACGAATCGGGCGTGCACGCGGTCGACGGCTCCGGCCTGACCCGCTCCAACCGCGCCTCTCCAGCTCAGGTAGTGGGCCTGCTCAAGTCGATGCGCGGCACGGCGGTCGGCGATGAATTCATCCAGGACCTAGCCCTCGCCGGCCACGAGGGCACCGTCGCCGAACGCATGCACGGCACCGCCGCCTACGGCCGCTGCCGCACCAAGACCGGCACGATCAGCGCCGTCAGCAACCTCTCCGGCTACTGCTTCAACCGCGACGGCAGGGTGATGATCTTCTCGATCCTGATGGGCAGCGTCCGCGATCTCAGCCTCGCCCACGCCGAGCAGGACCTGATCGCCGGAGAAGTCGCCTCCTACTGAGCGCGTTTGCCATTCCTGCGCTGGGCACGGGTATCGAGCCACACGCCAAGCGCAAGACCTACAAACATCGCAACCAGCACAGTCGCCTGCATCGCGGCCTCGCTTGAGTTTCTGAACGCAATAACGCCAGCGATAACGATGGTCATGGCGACTGCTAGGCCGATGTTCATGTAGCGCACGGTTCCCATCTCAACCTCCACCTTGCAGACAATTCATTACTAGACACAGTACCGAAGAATGGCGTCTACCAAGGCAAGGCCAGCGCCAAAGGCTCCGCCGAAATAGCCCCCTTTCAGGGTCCAGCTCTCGATCTCGACCATCGGCCTCCCGAGAGCAATCCCCCAAACGCCCACAGCCACGCTGCTCAGAACGACACCGGCGCCAACAGCGGTAGCGGCGGCCTCGGTCACGGTCGTCAGCAGGCCGATATGAGCCAAACCCATGAGACGGACGCTTTCAGAGGTCGCCTCACGAGTGGCGCGCAGAGTGTGCCAAGACGATGACCGCCCTATTGGTCGTGGTATCGGCCACCTAGAATCGTCGCGATGCGCGTGCTGCTCACCAACGACGACGGAATCACGGCTCCCGGACTGCAAGCCGCGCGGCGGGCCCTGCGCGAGATCGACGGGGTCGAGGTCGACGTGATCGCCCCGGATTCCAACCGCAGCGCAACGGCGCGCAGCATCACCACCCGCTCGCCGCTGACGGTCGAGGAGGTCGAGTTCGGCGACGGGGACAAGGGCTACGCGACTGACGGCACGCCGGTCGACTGCGTGCGCTTCGCCGAGCTGGGCCTGGTTGGCCACCGGCCCGACCTGATCTTCTCCGGAATCAACCACGGCGCCAACCTCGGCGACGACATCACCTACTCGGGCACGGTCGCCGCCGCCTTCGAGGGGATCGTCCTCGGCATCCCAGCAGTCGCCTTCTCACAGCAATCTTCCAGCGGCGGCATGGGCTACGTCAGCGGCCGCTTCGACTTCGGCGCCGTCGCTCGCTTCGCCGCCGAGCTTGTCCGGCAGCTGCTGACTCAGCCGATGCCAGAGGCGACGCTGATCAACGTCAACTGCCCCGCTGGCGAGCCGAAGGGGATCGAGGTGACAAAGCTCGGCAAACGGATCTACAACGACGAGCTGAAGCTGATCGGCGAGACCGACGGTCGCCGCCACTACGAGATCTACGGCTGGCAGCCGGGCTACGAGGAGATCGACGGCACCGACCTCAACGCGGTCGCCGGCGGTCGCATCTCGGTCACGCCAATCCACTTCGACCTCACCGACCACGGCGGGCTCGAGAACCTGCGCGGCTGGGGGTTCGACGCGATGCTCGCCGCCAGCGCCCCCTCCTCGGTGTGAGCGGGACGCCCGAGCAGCGCGCGGCCGAGCTGCGGCAGGAGCTGGCGGGGCACAACCACCGCTACTACGTCCTCGACGACGCCACGATCGGTGACGACGAGTACGACGCCCTGCTCGACGAGCTGCGCGCGATCGAGGCCGATCATCCCGAGCTGCGCACGCCGGACTCTCCGACCCAGCGAGTCGGCGCGCCGCCACTGAAGCGCTTCGAACCGGTCGAGCACGCCGAGCAGATGCTCTCACTCGCCAACGCCCGCAACGAGGAGGAGCTGCGTGCCTGGGAGACGCGGATCCGCAATCACTTCAAACGGCTCGACATCAGCGCCGCCGAGTTCAGCTACACCAGCGAGCCCAAGATCGACGGTCTGGCGATCTCGCTGACCTACGAGGAGGGCGTCTTCATACGTGGGGCCACTCGCGGCGACGGTCGCGTCGGTGAGGACGTAACCCAGAACCTGCGCACGATCGGTTCGATTCCGCTGCGCATCGACAACGCCCCACTCCTGGTCGAGGTGCGCGGCGAGGTCTACCTGCCGATCGCGGACTTCAAGGCGCTCAACGAACGGCGCGTTGAGGCGGATGAACCGGCCTTCGCCAACCCGCGCAACTCGGCCGCCGGCTCGATTCGCCAGCTCGACCCCAACCTCGCCGCCGAACGACCGCTCTCGGTCTGGTGCTACGGGATCGGGGCGACGAAAGGCCTCGACCTCGCGACCCACAGCGAGGAGGTCGAGTGGCTGCGCGAGAAGGGCTTCAAGGTCAACCCGGACACCGAACACCACGAGGGCATCGAGTCGGTGGTCAAACGCTGCCACTGGTGGGAGGAGCGCCGTGACGAGCTCGACTACGAGATCGACGGTGTCGTGGTCAAGATCGACGAGCGGGCGCTCTGGCGCGAGCTCGGCGTCGTCGGCCGCGAGCCGCGCTGGGCGATCGCCTGGAAGTTCGCGCCGACGACCGCGACGACGAAGATGAACAAAGTCGTCTGGAACGTCGGTCGCACCGGCCACCTCGTTCCCTTCGCGATGCTGGAGCCGGTCCACGTCGGCGGCGTCACCGTCTCCACCGCAACCCTGCACAACGAGGAGGATTTGGCGCGCAAGGACGTGCGACCGGGCGACGAGGTCGTCGTGATGCGAGCCGGCGACGTGATCCCACAGGTGGTCGCCCCGCTGATCCAGCGCCAGGAGAAAGGCAAACGACGGGGAGCGAAACCCAAGCCGCCGGCCAAATGCCCCGCCTGCGACACACCCACGGTCAAGCCCGAGGACGCAGTCTTCACGATCTGCCCCAACCGGGCCGGCTGCCCCGGCCAGTCCTTCCAGCACGTCAAACACTTCGTCAGCAAGGGCGCGATGGACATCGACGGTCTCGGCGAGAAGCAGGCGCTGCGTTTCCTGCAGGAAGGCCTGATCGCCGACGTCGCCGACATCTACGAGCTCAGCGAGGAGCAGCTGGAGGGCCTCGAGGGCTTCGGCGAGATCTCCGCCCGCAACCTGCTCGCCGCGATCGACGCCTCGCGCACTCGGCCCTTCAAACGCGTCCTCTACGCACTTGGGCTACCCGGCGTCGGCTACGTCACCGCGGAAGCGCTCGCCGACCACTTCGGCTCAATCGACGCCCTGCACACGGCCGACCCTGAGCAAATCGAGGAGGTCGAGGGCGTCGGCCCGATCATGGCGGTGCAGATTGCCGAGTCGCTGGCCGACGAGCGCACCTGGGAACTGGTCGAGAAGCTGCGCGAGACGGGTCTGCGTTTGGAGCAGGATCCCTCCGAAAGACGAGCCAGCGGTGGTCCACTGGAAGGCAAGACGTTCGTGCTCACCGGCACGCTGCCCGAGCTGACCCGCGAGGAGGCCGGAGCGCTAATTAAGGCGGCCGGCGGCAAGGTGGTCAACTCGGTCTCGAAAAAAACCGACTACGTGGTCGCCGGCGAGAACCCGGGGTCGAAGCTGGCCAAAGCCGAGAAATACGAGACCGAGATCCTCGATGAGGCGGGACTGCTGTCGCTGCTCGGCAGCCAGTAGCGGGGCAGGCGTGGGGCGTGACGAGCGTGAAGCTGGAGATCGAGTACGACGGGACCGGTTTCAAGGGCTGGGCCAAGCAGGTCGGGGTGCGGACGGTGCAGGAAGAGCTGGAGACGGCGCTGGGGACCGTCCTGCGCGAACCGGTGAAGCTGACGGTGGCCGGGCGCACCGATACGGGGGTGCATGCCGAGGGGCAGGTGGCGAGCTTTGTCACCGCCGGCGAGATGCCCGCAAACCTGGCGCAGCGCCTCAACGGCCTCGGCCCACGCGACATCGCGGTTACATCCGCAACTCCAGTAGCCGATGGCTTCGACGCCCGGCGCGATGCCCTCTCCCGCACCTACCGCTACCGCATCCTGACCCGCCGCAGCTCCAGTCCCTTCGAGGAGAACCGCGCCCTCTGGTGGCCTCACAAAATGGATTACCAGGCCCTGGAAGCCTGCGCAGCGGCCCTGGCGGGCAAGCATGACTTCACAGCCTTCACCCCCACCCAAACCGACCACGTCCACTTCAACCGCAAGATCCTCAACGCCGCCTGGTCCCGCGACGGCGACATCACCAACTTCCACGTAACCGCCGATGCCTTCATGCGCAACATGGTCCGCATCCTGGTCGGCACCCAGCTAGAGGTAGCAAGCGGCCGCCGAACCCTGGACAACTTCAAGCAGCTCCTACATGGAGCGCCCCGTCCCGAGGCAGGCGAAACGGCCCCTCCCCACGGCTTGTACCTCGAATCCGTCTCCTACGAGAGCTAGACCAGCTCGAGGTAGACCATCTCGGTTGAGTCCGACTTGCGCGGGCCCAACTTGACGATCCGGGTGTAGCCACCGGGCCGCTCCACGTAGCGCGGCGCGACCTCCTCGAACAGCTTGTGCACGATGAACTTGTCGTTGTGCAGTGTCGCCAGCGCCTGACGACGGGCGTGCAGGTCACCGCGCTTGGCCAGCGTGATCAGCTGCTCGACCTCGGGCTTGACCGCCTTGGCCTTGGCCTGCGAGGTCTTGATCCGTTCGTGCTCGATCAGCTGCTTGGAGAGGTTCGAGAGCAGGGACTCGCGATGCGCCGCGTCGCGGCTCAGCTTGTTTCGCTTCTTGCGATGGCGCATCGGATCGTCAGCTCCCCCGCCTAGTCTCCCTGAAGATCGAGTCCGCGTGCGTGCAGGGTCTCGATTACTTCCTCAATCGACTTCTGGCCGAAGTTCGGAATCGCGTTCAGCTCCGAGCGCGTCTTGCGCACCAGGTCGCCGACCGTCTGCACTCCCGCCCGCTTGAGGCAGTTGTAGGAGCGCACTCCGAGCTCGAGCTCCTCGATCAGGATCTCGTCGAGGCCGTTATTGCTGGCGATGCCATCGCCGCTTGGCCCCGGCAGCACGTCCGCCGTGTGACTCGGCACCGGCTCGCGAGCGGTCAGCTCCTCAACCCGGTCGGCGTCGGTGAAGATCGCCAGGCTCTTGATCAGGATCTCGGAGGCCTCGCGCAGGGCGGCACCCGGCTCGATCGAGCCATCGGTCTCGAGGTCAAGCGTGAGCTTGTCGAAGTCGGTGCGCTGACCGACGCGCGCGGTCGCCACCGCGTATGAAGCGCGGCGGATCGGCGAGAAGATCGAGTCGATCGGGATCACGCCGATCGGCTGCTCGTCCGACTTGTTCTCGTCAGATGGCGAGTAACCGCGGCCGCGGCCGATGGTCAGGTAGATCTCGAGCTTGGTTTTCTTCTCCAGCGTCGCGATCGGTGCCTCGGGGTTGAGGATCTCGACGCCCGAGGGCAGATCGATGTCCTTCGCCTTGACCTCGCCGGGGCCGGTGGCCACCAGCGGCGCCTCGACCTCGTCGGCATCGGTGTGCATGCGGACGACGAGGTCCTTGAGGTTGAGGACGATGTCGGTGACGTCCTCCTTCACCCCCGGCACGGTGGAGAACTCGTGCGCGACGCCCTCGATCCGAACGCTGGTCACGGCGGCGCCGCCCAGCGAGGAGAGCAGGACGCGACGGAGGCTGTTGCCGAAGGTGTAGCCGAAGCCCTTGTCAAGCGGCTCGACGGTGAAGGTGCCGCGACGGTCATCAACCTTCTCAGACGTGATGCGAGGGACCTGGAAATCAGTGGGCATGTGTTCCTTGCGTGTGGGTGTTACAGAAACAGGGTCCGGTTACTTGGAGTACAGCTCGACGATCAGCTGCTCCTGCACCGGTGCCGAGATCTCCGCGCGCTCTGGGTAGCGCAGGACCTTGGCGGTAAGGGAGTCGTGGTCGGCCTGCAACCAGGCCGGCACGGTGGAGACGAGCTCCGTTGCCTTGCGAATCGTGTCGCCGGCGGACGAGCTCGACTTGATCGAGATCACGTCCTCGGGACGCACTTGGTAGGAGGGGATATCTACGCGGCGGCCGTTGATCAGCCAGTGACCGTGGCTGATCAGCTGGCGGGCCTGGCGCCGCGAAGCGGCAAAGCCGAGGCGGACCAGCACGTTGTCGAAGCGCGACTCGAGCAGGCGCAGAAGGTTCTCGCCGGTGACGCCGTCCTGGCGCGAGGCCTTGTCGTAGTAGGCGCGGAACTGTTTCTCCAGCACCTGGTAGTAGCGGCGCGTCTTCTGCTTCTCGCGCAGCTGCACCCGGTACTCGGACTGGCGCATGCGGCCGCGGCCGTGCTCGCCGGGCGGGTAGGAGCGGCGCTCGACCCCGCACTTGTCGGTGAAGCAGCGCTCACCCTTGAGGAAGAGCTTCTGGCCCTCGCGACGGCACTGCTTGCACTGCGGCGCTGTATCGCGGGCCACTAGACGCGCCTCCGCTTCTTCGGCCGACAGCCGTTGTGGGCCTGCGGCGAGACGTCCTTGACGGTGGTGACGTCGAGGCCGGCGGCCTGCAGCGAGCGAATCGCCGTCTCGCGGCCGGAGCCGGCACCCTTGGCGAAGACCTCGACCTTCTCGAGGCCGTGTTCCATGCCCTTCTTAGCGGCGGCGTCGGCCGTGACCTGCGCGGCGAACGGGGTCGACTTGCGCGAGCCTTTGAACCCCGCCGAGCCGGCCGACTCCCAGGCGATCACGTTGCCTTCGGTGTCGGTCAGGGTGACGATCGTGTTGTTGAAGGAAGTCTTGATGTGCGCCTGCCCGTAGGTGACGTTCTTCTTGACGCGGCGCCGAGAGCGCCCTTTAGCGGGTTTTTTCGCTGCTGCCATGAGTCTCCTTAGACCTTGCGCTTGCCGGCGACGCTCATCCGGCGCGGGCCCTTGCGGCCACGCGCGTTGGTCTTGGTCCGCTGGCCGCGGACGGGCAGTCCGCGACGGTGGCGCAGACCACGGTAAGAGCCGATCTCCATCAGCCGTTTGACGTCCTGGGAGCGCTCGCGCCGCAGGTCACCCTCGACCTCGCGCTGATCGACCGCGTCGCGCAGGCGAATGACCTCGTCCTCGGTCAGGTCTTTGACCATCGTGTTCGGATCGACTTTCGCCTCCTCGAGGATTTTCTGGGCGGTCGAGCGCCCGATCCCGAAGATGTAAGTGAGGCCGATTTCGACCCGCTTACCGACCGGAACGTTGACTCCTGCGATACGTGCCATGCGCGCGCCGCCCTAACCCTGACGCTGCTTGTGTCGGGGGTTCTGGCAGATCACCAAGACCGCGCCATTGCGGCGGATGATCTTGCACTTTTCGCACATCGGCTTTACGGAAGCTCGAACCTTCATTGCCCCGGTCTCGTATCGAATACAGGTCTCCCGCACGTCCCAGGAGTTGGACGGCAGGCACAAACCGGCCCAATGGACCGACCGGGAAAGATAGCAGGGGCGTTAAACCGGGGGCTTGCCGGGCCAGGCACGATGCCGCTAGTCCTCTTCGTGCCAGGGGGTAAGTATGCGCGGGCCGTCGGCGGTGACCGCGACGGTGAACTCGAAGTGAGCCGCGAGGGAGCCGTCCTGGGAGTAGACGGCCCAGCCATCGTCGCCCATCCGCACCAGCGCGCCGCCGGCGTTGACCATCGGCTCGATCGCCAGCACCGTCCCCTCCTCGAGCACCGGACCCTTGCCGGGCGCGCCGAAGTTGGGGACCTGCGGGTCCTCGTGCATCTCGCGGCCGATCCCGTGACCGACCAGGGTGCGAATCACCGAGAGGCCCTCGATCTCAACCGCGCGCTGAATCGCGGCGGAGACGTCGCCGAGCTTGTTGCCGGGCTGCATCTGCTCGATCCCGGCGAAGAGCGAGGCCTTGGTCACGTCGAGCAGCTTGCGTGCCTCGGGCTCGATCGGACCGATCGGCACCGTCATCGCCGCGTCGGCGACCCAGCCGTCCTTGACCACGCCGACGTCGATCGCCAGCACGTCGCCGCGCTTGCACTCGTAGTGGCCGGGGATGCCGTGCACGACCATCGAGTTGGGCGAGGCGCAGATCGATCCCGGAAAGCCGCGATAGCCCTTGAAGGCCGGCTCGGCACCCTGGGAGCGGATCAGCTTCTCGGCGGCCAGGTCGAGCTCCTTGGTGGTCACGCCGGGCCGCGCCTTGGCCTCGAGCATGTGCAGACAGCGAACCAGAATCTCACCGGCGGCCGCCATCTTCTCGACCTGCTCGGGAGTCTTGCGGATGATCATCCCGTACACGCTCGAACCCTCTCTCCTCGCACCGGCACCGGCTAGATGGCCTCGTCGGCCTCGAGCCGCAGAGTCGCAAGGGTGCGCTGGATCTCGTCGGCGACCGCGTCGGGCGCCACCGCGCCGTCGATCTGGCGCAGCAGGCTCTGGCTGTCGTAGTGCTCGATCAGGGGTGCCGTCTTCTCGTGGTACTGCTCGAGTCGGTGGCGGATCACCTCGGGCTTGTCGTCATCGCGGACGATCAGCTCGCTGCCGTCGACGTCGCAGATCCCCTCCTGCTTGGGCTGGTTGAACTCGACGTGGAAGACGTGACCGTTCTCGACGCAGGTGCGGCGACCGCCCAAGCGGCGCACGACCTCCTCGTCGCTGACGTCGATCAGCAGCACCGCGGTTAGCTCCCGGCCCAGCTCGTCCAGCTTCGCCGCCAGGGCCTCGGCCTGCGGTGCCGTGCGCGGGAAGCCATCGAGGATGAAGCCGTCGGCCGCCTCGCTGGAATCGATCCGCTCGCCGATCATGCCGACGATCACCTCGTCGGGGACGAGGTCGCCGCGGTCCATGTAGTCCTTCGCGGCCTTGCCCAGCTCGGTGCCCTCGCGCACCGCGGCGCGGAGGATGTCGCCCGTCGCGTAGTAGGGCAGCTCCAAGTCATCCTGCAGGCGCTCGCCCTGCGTGCCCTTCCCCGACCCGGGAGGGCCGAGTAGGACCAGATTCAGCTCCGCCGACAAGCGCTGCAGCCTATTTGAGGAAGCCCTCGTAGTTGCGCATCATCAGCTGCGCCTCGAGCTGCTTCACGGTTTCCAGCGCGACCCCGATCACGATCAGGATCGAGGTACCGCCGAAAGCGAAGTTGGCCGACGTCTGGCTGAGCAGGATCGTCGGCAGTGCAGCCACGGCGCCGAGATAGAGGGCGCCGGGGAAGGTCAGCCGGGAGAGGATGCGGTCGAGATACTCAGCCGTTGGACGTCCCGGGCGCACGCCGGGGATGAAGCCGCCGTACTTCTTCAGGTTGTCGGCTTGGTCGACCGGATTGAAGGTGACCGCCGTGTAGAAGTAGGTGAAGATGACGATGAAGAAGACCTCGCCGACCACGTAGGCCCAGCTGCTCGGGCTGAAGAAGGCGGCGAAGTCGAGCGCCGCCGGCGTGTTGAGCAGCTGGCCGATCGTCGGCGGGAAGGCCATGATCGAGGCGGCGAAGATAACCGGGATGACGCCGGCCATATTGACCCGCAGCGGCAGGTAGGTAGAGCCGCCGGAGGTCATTTTGCGCCCGACGACGCGTTTGGCGTACTGCACCGGGATGCGCCGCTGGCCCTCCTGGACGAAGACGATCGCGACGATCACGGCGAGGGCGATGAAGGGCATCATCACGACGAAGACCTGATCGGGATTGTTCCACCAGGATTCGATCCCCTGCGGCAGCCGGGAGACGATCGAGGCGAAGATCATCAGCGAGATGCCGTTGCCGATGCCGCGCTGGGTGATCAGCTCGCCGAACCACATCAGCAGCGTGCAGCCGGCGGTCAGCGAGATCACGATCAGCAGCACCTTGGGGCCGCCGAGGTTGCCGAGGAAGTTGTTGCCGCCCTGCTGGCCGAAGGAACGGAAGAGGAAGACGTAGCCGAAGGACTGGGCGAAGGCCAGGCCGACGGTGAGGTAGCGCGTGTACTGGGTGATCTTCTGCTGCCCGACCTCACCTTCTTTCTGCAGCTTCTCCAGCGCCGGCACGACCACGGTCAGCAGCTGCAGGATGATCGAGGCGGTGATGTAGGGCATGATCCCCAGCGCGAAGAGCGAGAGCCGCGAGAGGCTGCCGCCCGAGAAGGTGTTGAGGAAGTTGAGGATGCCGCCGCCAGCGAAGTTGTTCTGCAGTTCCTTGACCGCGTTGAGGTCGACGCCCGGAGCGGGAATGTAGGAGCCCAGCCGGTACAGCAGCAGCATCGCCGCCGTGAAGGCAAGCTTCTTACGAATGTCGGCGACGCTAAAGGCGTTCGCAATAGTCCGGAGCATTAGGGCTCCAGAGTGTGGCAGGAACCGCCAGCCGCTTCTATCTTCTCTTTGGCGGCCGCGCTGAAGCCATGCGCTTTGACCGTCAACTTCTTCGAGATCTCGCCGCGGGCGAGGATCTTGACCGGGTCCGAGCGCTTGGCCAGGCCCTTCTGCTTGAGGGTCTCGGGCGTCACCTCGGCGTCAGCGTCGAAGCGCTCCTCCAGGTCAGAAAGATTGACCGGCTGCGACTTGGTCCTGAAGTTCTCAAACGGCATCGACTTCTTCATGTGCGGGCCGCGCAGCTTTCGCATCCGCATGTGAATCGGGGTCTGGCCACCCTCGTAGCCGGGCTTCCGTTTGGAGCCCGAGCGCGAGCCGGCGCCCTTGTGCCCCCTACCGGAGGTCTTGCCCAGGCCCGAACCCTCGCCACGACCCAACCGCTTGCGCGGCCGCCGCGAGCCAGGCTTCGGCCTCAGGTTGTGCAGGCCGATCTCTTCGGAGCGCTCTTTTTTGTCAGCCATCAGCCATCCACCTCAACCAGATGGACGACGGTGCGGATCTGCCCTTGCAACTGAGGAGTGTCCTTGCGCTCGACAGCCTTGCCAATCCGCCCCAACCCAAGCGCGCTAAGCGTCGCTTTCTGAGCGGGATTGCAGCCATTCGCAGACCGAACCTGCTTGATCTTCACCGCGCTCACGAACCCTCACCCTCCGAAGCTTTCTCCTCCGCAGGAGCCTCCTCAGCTTTCGCCTCAGCGACGGGCTCTGCCTCTGCGGCCGGAGCCTCCTCAGCTTTGGGCTCCTCGGCGGTTGCAGTTGCAGCCTGCTCAGCTGCCGGAGCCTCAGCGGGTTTTGCAGCAGCCTCGTCCTTCGAGGCCTCGGACGCTTCGCCTGCGGGTGGCGCCGTAGGGGGTACCGCCCCTGAGGACGCTTTAGCGACCGGAGGGGGCGGTGGGTCCCCTGCGGCGACAGGACCCGCGTCCGAGCCGTTTGAGCCCTCGGCCGAAGCCCCGTTCCCATTGCTCTTCTGCACCCCCAGCACCTGCGAAACCGTCAGCCCCCGCAGCTCAGCAACCTCCTCAGGCCGACGAAGCCGGATCAACCCGTCCATCGTCGCCTTCACAAGGTTGATCGGGTTCTGCGTCCCAATGCTCTTGGTAAGCACGTCCTTGACCCCACCAAGCTCGAGCACCGCGCGCACGCCGCCACCGGCGATCACGCCGGTACCGGGGCTGGCCGGACGCAGGACGACGTGGCCGGCGCCGTAGCGGCCGATGATCTTGTGGGTGATCGTCTGGCCGTATTTGGGGATGCGAATCAAGTCCTTGCGGGCGTTCTCGACGCCCTTCTGGATCGCCAGCGGTACCTCGCGGGCCTTGCCGTAGCCAATCCCGACGACGCCCTCTTCGTCGCCGACGGCAACCAGGGCGGTGAAGGAGAAACGCCGGCCGCCCTTGACCACCTTGGCGACGCGGTTGATCTCGATCACGCGCTCCTGCAGGTCGAGCCCGCGCGGGCTCACCGTCTCGACGTTGGTTGTGTCCATTCCCTTCATAAGCGAGCGGTCCAAGGTAGCGAACTAGCGCTAGAAGACCAGGCCCCCCTCTCGTGCTCCTTCGGCAAGGGCCTGAACCCGGCCGTGGTACTGGTAGCCACCACGGTCGAAGACACAGGTCTCCACTCCGGCTTTCTTTGCCCGCTCGGCCAACAGCTCCCCCGCTCGCTTGGCCTGCGCGCTCGCAGTGAGCTTGCGCAGCTCGGGCTCGATCCAGTTGACGGCGGCCACGGTGTGGCCTTTGCCGTCGTCGATCAGCTGGGCGAAGACGCCGCGATTTGAGCGGTAAACGGATAGGCGGGGACGCGCGGCCGTGCCGGTGATGCGGGCACGCACACGGCGACGCCGGCGCAGGCGGCTCTGCCTCTTGGTGAGCACGGTCATGCGCGCTTACCCACCTTGCGCATCACGTGCTCGCCGCGGTAGCGGATGCCCTTGCCCTTGTACGGCTCCGGCGGGCGACGCTTGCGGATGTCCGCGGCGACCTGGCCGACCAGCTGCTTGTCGATGCCGCGCACGATGATCTCGGTCGGCTGCGGAACCTCGAAGTCGATGCCATCGGGAGCCTCGATCGAGACCGGGTGCGAGTAGCCCAGCGCGAGCTCGAGGTTCTTCCCCTTGAGCTGAGCGCGGTAGCCGACGCCCTGGATCTCGAGGCGCTTCTCAAAGCCATCGGTGACACCCTCGACCATGTTGGCGATCAGGCTGCGGGTGAGGCCGTGCAGGGCACGGTGCTCGCCGCGGTTGGTCGGGCGCTCTACCGTCAGCACGCCCTCGGCCTGCTCGACCTTCATGTCGCTGGAAAGCGTCTGGGCGAGCTCGCCCTTCGGCCCCTTGACCGCGACGTGGCCAGGGCTGACCTCGACGGTGACGGCGTCGGGCACGGTGATCGGCTTTCTTCCTATCCGGCTCATCGCATGCTCACCAGACGTAGGCGACAACCTCGCCGCCGACGCCCTTTGCCTTGGCTTCGTGACCGGTCATCACGCCGACCGAGGTACTGACGATTGCGGTGCCGGTGCCGCCGAAGACGCGCGGGACCTGCTTGTGGTCGACGTAGCGACGACGACCCGGGCGAGAGATCCGCTCCAGGCCGGCAATCACCGGACGGCGATCCTCCGTGTACTTGAGCCGGATCTTGATCTCCTCACCGATGCGGGCCGGCTGCTTGCCGAAATCGAGGATGTAGCCCTGTTCCTTGAGGATCCGCGACATCTCCAGCTTCAGCCGCGAGGCGGGAATCTCCACCTCGTCGTGGCCGGAGCCGAGCGCGTTGCGGATCCGGGTCAGGTAATCGGCTATTGGGTCGGTGAGCATCTTCTCGGTCTCTCTACCAGCTGGACTTGGTCATGCCGGGGACGTGGCCCTCGTGCGCTGCCTCCCGCAAGCAGATCCGGCAGAGGCCGAACTTGCGGTAGTAGGCACGCGGCCGGCCACAGCGGCGGCAACGGTTGTATTCACGGGATTTGAACTTGGCCTTGCGGCCCTGCTTCACCTTCAGCGAAGTCTTAGCCATTCTCCTGATTCTCCTCGCTGGCCGTACTCTCGGCCTGCTGATCGCCCTCGGCGGCGGGCTCTGCGCCCTCCTCGCCGCCCTCCTCGGTCTCGGGCTTGGCGTATGCCTCGGGGTTCTCCTCCTTGAGCTGCTCCAGAGCGGCTTCCTCGGCCTCGGCCTTGAGGCGGGCCTCCTCCTTGCGCTTCTCCTCCTCGGCAGCTTCCTGGGCCTCGATATCGGCGTCGGGTTTGCCGGGGCGGCCCTCTTTGGCAAAGGGCATTCCCAGCCCGAGCAGCAGCTCAAAGGCCTCTTCGTCGGTCGCCGCGCTGGTCGTGATAGTCACGTCCAGGCCGCGAACCTCATCAATTGAGTCGTAGTCGATTTCGGGGAAGATCAGCTGCTCCTTGACGCCCATCGAGTAGTTGCCGCGACCGTCGAAGGAGCGCGGGTTGAGGCCGCGGAAGTCACGGATGCGAGGCACGGCGATCGAGCAGAGGCGGTCGAGGAACTCCCACATGCGGGCGCGGCGCAGCGTCACCGAGAGGCCGACCGGCATCCCCTCGCGCACCTTGAAGGAGGCGATCGACTTGCGGGCGCGGCGGATGCTCGGCTGCTGGCCGGCGATCGTCGCCAGCTGCTCCTGCGCGGCTTCCAGCATCTTGGCGTTCTGCTTCGCCTCGCCGAGGCCCATGTTGAGCGTGATCTTCTGCAGGCGCGGAGCCTGCATCGGGGTCGAGTAGCCGAACTTCTTGGTCAGCGCCGGCAGGATCTCCTGCTCGTAGCGCTCGCGCAAGCGCGGCGGCGGAGCGGCTTGTGACTGCACTGTCGCGGACTCCATTAGAAGGTCGTCCCACTGCGCTTGGCGAAGCGCTCGCGCTTGCCGCCTTTGTCGCGGCGCACGCCGATTCGGGTCGGTTTGTTGTCTTTGGGGTCGAGCAGCATCACGTTGGAGACGTGGATCGGCCCCTCCTTCTCGACGATCCCCCCGGCCTGCGGGTTTTTGAGATCTGTCTGCGAGCGCGGCCGTTCGTGGCGCTTGATCATGTTGAGGTGCTCGACGTAGACGCGGTTCTTTTTCGGCTCGGTCCGCACCACGCGGCCGGTCTTGCCGGCGTCCTTGCCGCCGATCACGACCACCTGATCGTCTTTGCGGATTCGCATTCCCTTGGCCATCAGAGGACCTCGGGTGCGAGCGAGATGATTTTCATGAAGTTGCGATCGCGCAGCTCGCGGGCGACGGGACCGAAGATGCGGGTGCCACGCGGATTGTTGCTCGCCGGGTCGATCAGCACCGCGGCGTTTTCGTCGAAGGAGATGTAGGTGCCGTCGGGACGGCCGAGCTGCTTCTTGGTGCGCACGACGACAGCCTGGACGACCTCGCCTTTGCGCACGCCCCCCTGCGGGCTGGCCTGTTTGACCGTAGCCGTGATCACGTCGCCGACCCCGGCGTAGCGGCGGTGCGATCCGCCCTTGACGCGGATACAGAGAATCTCGCGGGCACCGGAGTTATCGGCGACCTTCAGCCTCGACTCCTGCTGGATCACTTGGCCTTCTCCAGTACCTCGACCAGGCGCCAGCGCTTGGTCTTCGAGAGCGGTCGGGTCTCGACGATGCGCACGGTGTCGCCCTCGCCAGCCTCGTTCTGCTCGTCGTGAGCGTGAAGCGTGCGTGAGCGCCGCACGACCTTTTCGTAAGTCGGGTGCCGGCGAGCGATATCGATCCGCACAGTGATCGACTTCTCGCCCTTGTTGGAGACGACGATCCCCTGCCGGGTCTTTGCCGCAACCGCATCCTTCTCGGCGACGGGCGTACCCGTGCCAGCCGTCTTGTCAGTTTTGGCCGCAGCCCGTTCTTTCCGCCGCGAAGCAGCCTTGAGCTTCCGCTCCTGGGCGCGCTTAGAAGCTCTTTCCTCGGGAGTAAGAGTCGGACCAGCTTTGTGGGGCTGGCGCGAGCGCTGCAGCCTGCGGCGCTCCTTCCAGGGCAGATCGTCCTCAGGGTCGGGCTCTGAGGCAGGCGCTGCCTCAGCGGCCGGAGCCGCCTTCTGCTCAGCCGCAGGGGCATCGGAAGACTGGTCGGGCGAATCGTCCTGAGGCTCAGCGGCCTCGTCTGCGGGTGGCGTGGCGGTGGGCTCCTCGCCCGCAGCTTGCGAGGACGAGGAGTCCTCTGCCGCGACAGGACCCGCAGCCTCGGCCTCTGAACCCTCAGCCTCTGTGCTCTCGTCTTTTTTTGTCTCGTCCTCGGTCATCTCTTCAGCTCTTTCTCAACGTCAATCCCGCGCTCCTTGGCAACTGTGAGCAGCTTGGCGATATCGCGCCGGGCGCTGCTCAGGCGGGCAGTGTTCTCCAGCTCGCCGGTTGCCTGCCGGAAGCGCAAGTTGAATGCCTCCTGCTTGGCATCGATCAATTTGACGACCAGCTCGTCGTCTTTCAGGTCGTGCACCTCGGCGGCCTTCACTGTGCGTCGGCCCCCTCGCGCGTTACGAACTTGGTCCTGACGGGAAGCTTGTGCCCGGCCAGGCGCAGTGCCTCGCGAGCGAGATCCTCGGGCACGCCGGCCAGCTCGAACATCACCTTGCCCGGCTTGATCACAGCGACCCAGCCCTCCGGGTTGCCCTTACCCGAGCCCATGCGGGTCTCAGCGGGCTTCTTTGTGTAGGGCTTGTCAGGGAAAACGTTGATCCAGACCTTGCCGCCACGTTTGATCTTGCGGGTCATCGCGACGCGGGCAGCCTCGATCTGGCGATTGGTGATCCAGCCGCGATCGAGCGACTTCAGCCCGTACTCGCCGAAGGCGACGGTGCTGCCGCCCTTGGTGTTGCCGCGCATGCGACCGCGCATCTGCTTGCGGTGCTTGACCCGCTTCGGCATCAGCATCAGCGACCACCTCCGCGCTGGCCACCGCGACCGCCACCTGGGCCGCCGCCACGGCCGCCGGGACCGCCACGACCGCCGCCCGGACGTCCACCGCGATCGCCACCACCACGGCCGCCCCGATCTCCACCCGGACCGCCGCGACCGCCGCGCTGGCCACCCTGCGGGGGACCGCTCTCCTCATCGGTGAGCTGGTCACGGAAGCCCTCGGGCATTACCTCGCCCTTGTTGATCCAGCACTTAACGCCAATGCGACCGGTCGTCGTGCGGGCCTCGAAGAAGCCGTAGTCGATGTTGGCGCGCAGCGTGTGCAGCGGCACGCGGCCGTCGGAGTAGCCCTCGGTGCGGGCCATCTCGGCGCCGCCGAGGCGGCCGGAGACCTGGACCTTCACGCCTTTGGCGCCGGAGCGCATCGCCGAGGTCAGGGCGCGTTTCATCGCGCGCCGGAAGGCAACCCGGTTCTGCAGCTGCTCGGCGATCGACTGGGCGACCAGTTTTGCGTCGAGCTCGGGGCGCTTGACCTCGCGGATGTTCACCTTCACCGGTTTGCCGGTCAGCTTGTGCAGGTCTTTGCGCAGCGCATCCACTTCTGAGCCCGACTTGCCGATCACGATGCCGGGGCGGGCGGTGTGGATGTCCACCGCGATCTCGCCGTGGCGCTCGATCGTGATGTTCGAGAGGCCGGCGTGAGCAAGCTTGTTTTCGATGTGGTCGCGGATTTTGAGGTCCTCGTTGAGGACGTCGGCGAAGTCTTTCTCCTCGAACCAGTTCGACTTCCAGTCCTGGATGTAGCCGACGCGGAATCCGCCCGGATGGATCTTCTGTCCCATCTTCTAGTCCTCTTCTTCCGGGCTCAGGGCCACCGCGATGTGGCAGGTTCGCTTGTTGATCCGTGAGGCGCGGCCCAGTGCGCGCGGCCGGTAACGGCGCAGCGTCGGGCCTTCGTCGACGGTGATCTCTGAGATCAGCATCTCGTCGGCGACAAGGTCATGGTTGTTCTCGGCGTTGGCAGCGGCCGACTCGATCAGCTTGCGAATGTCTTCGGCCGCGCCGCGAGGCGAGAACTCGAGCAGCGCGCGGGCCTGCTCGATATGCATCCCGCGCACCTGATCGGCAATCAGGCGCGCCTTGCGCGGCGCCAACCGCACGTAGCGGGAGCTGGCACGAACGACGACGGGGGCTGCGGCCACGCTAGTCACCCTTGCCCGTGCCGGAGTGGGAGCGGAAGGTGCGGGTGGGCGCGAACTCGCCCAGCTTGTGGCCGACCATCGACTCGGAGATGAAGACGGGAACGTGCTTGCGCCCGTCGTGAACGGCGATCGTGTGACCGACCATGTCGGGGAAGACGGTCGAGCTGCGCGACCAGGTCTTCAGCATCTGCTTGGTGCCGGACTCGTTCATCGCGTTGACGCGCTTCATCAGTGCCTCTTCAACCCACGGGCCCTTTTTAGTCGAGCGTCCCATTAGCGACCCTTCTTCTTTCCGCGACGACGGCCGCGCACGATGTACCGGTCGGACTGCTTGCCCTTCTTGCGAGTGCGGTAACCGAGGGTCGGCTTGCCCCAGGGCGTAACGGGGTGACCACCGGGTGTGTGGTGGGCCTCGCCGCCGCCGTGCGGGTGGTCGACCGGGTTCATCGCCACGCCGCGGGTCTGCGGGCGCTTGCCCTTGTGGCGGTTGCGTCCCGCCTTGCCGATCGTGACGTTCTGGTGCTCGGCGTTGGAGAGCACACCGATGGTGGCGCGACACTCGGCGCGGACCAGGCGCATCTCCGAGGAGGGCAGGCGCAGCGTCACCATGTCGCCCTCCTTTGCCGCAAGCTGTATCGAGGTGCCGGCGGAGCGCCCCAACTTGCCACCCTGACCGGCCGTCAGCTCAACGTTGTGGACGAGCGTGCCGGTCGGCATTTCGGCCAGCGCGAGCGCGTTGCCGGGTCGGATGTCGGCGCCGGGACCGGACTGGACCTGATCGCCGACCGAGAGTGCGGCCGGAGCAAGGATGTAGCTCTTGGCGCCGTCGGCGTAGTGAAGAAGGGCGATGTAGCAGCTGCGGTTGGGGTCGTACTCGATGCTCGCCACCTTGGCGGGCACGCCGTCCTTGAGCCGCTTGAAGTCGATCTGGCGATAGCGGCGCTTGGCACCACCGCCGCGGTGACGGGCGGTGACGCGGCCGTTGGCGTTGCGTCCACCGGACTTGCGCAGGCCCTCGGTCAGCTTGCGCTCCGGGCTCGACTCGGTCAGCTGCTCGCGCAGCGGGTACGTCGCGAAGCGGCGTCCGGGACTCGTCGGTTTTGTTTTTCGGTTCGGCATTCCTATTCCCTATGCAGTCTCTGCGCCCTCGAACAGCTCGATCCGCTCGCCGGGAGCGAGCTGGACGATGGCCTTCTTCCAGCCGCGCGTCCTGCCCTGATGCAGGCCGCGGCGCTTCGGCTTGGCTCGCACCTTGGAGGTGCGCACGGCAGCAACCTTGACCTCGAAGATCTCCTCGACCGCCTGGGCAATCTGGGTCTTGTGAGCCCGATCGTCGACGCGGAAGGTGTACTTGCCCTCGCCGATCAAGGCGTAGCTCTTCTCCGATACGACCGGGCGGATGATCGTCGTGCGCGCGTCCATCAGCCCAGCCTCTCCTGCAGCTTCTCGAGCGCTTTCTCGGAGACGACCAGCGAGGCGGCGCCGATCACGTCGGCGACGCCGACGGCGCTGACCTCGGCCACCTCGACTTTGGGGATATTGCGGAAGCTCTTGGCCGCACCGCCCTCCTCGGGGGCAAGCACGATCAGGGTCGAGCGCTTGGCACCCCATTTGTCGAGCGCCTCGGCGGCGGACTTGGTTGAAGGGGTGTCGAAGTTGCCGGCGTCGAGCAGGGCAACGCTGTCGCGCTCGGCATGTACCGAGAGCGCCGAGCGCAGCGCCTTGCGGCGCGCCTTGCGGTTGACCTTGACGGTGTAGTGACGGGGCTTGGGGCCGAAGGCGACGCCACCGCCGAAACGGCTTGGCGAGCTGAGCGCACCGACGCGGGCGCGGCCGGTGCCCTTCTGGCGCCAGGCCTTGGCGCCGGTCATCGAGACCTCGCCGCGGGTCAGCGTCGAGGCCGAGCCCTGGCGCCGCGAGGCGAGGTCGGCGCGCGCCGCCTCGTCGACCAGCGAGTGGTGGAAGGGCTCGGCGAAGAGCTCTTTCGGCAGGTCCGCCTTGGTCGTCTTGCCCAACACGGTGGCTTTAGACATCGGTCCTCACCTCGACCATCGCGTTACGCGAGCCCGGCACGGAGCCTTTGATCAGCAGCAGGTTCTTCTCCGCGTCGACCTGGGCGACTTCGAGACCCTTCTGGGTGATCCGCTTGTTGCCCATCTGCCCCGGCATCCGCATTCCCTTGAAGACGCGGGCGGGGAAGGTGCTGGCGCCGATCGAACCCGGGGCGCGCACGTTGTGCGAACCGTGGGTGACCGGACCGCGGCTGAAGTTGTGGCGCTTGATCCCACCCTGGAAGCCCTTACCAATAGAGATCCCGGCGACCTTGACCTTCTGGCCGGCCTCGAATGACTCAACCGTGACGTCGTCGCCGATCTTGGGACCCTCCTCGGCGCCGAGGTCCTCGTCGCGGAACTCGACCAGGTGGCGCATCGGCGCCGCGCCGGCCTTCTTCAGGTGGCCTTCCTCGGCCTTGCTCAGCTTGCCCTGCTTGGTCTCGCCAAAGGCGAGCTGCACAGCGGCGTAGCCGTCACGCTCCTGCTCGCGCACCGCGGTCACCTTGCAAGGACCGGCCTCGATCACGGTCACGGGAATGACCTCGCCGTCCTCGGCGAAGACCTGCGTCATTCCAAGCTTCTTTCCGAGGATCGCGGCCATGACGCTAAAGACGGATCTCGATGTCGACGCCGGCGGGCAGCGAGTCGAGGCGCTGCAGCGAGTCAACGGTTTTCGGTGAGGGCTGGAGGATGTCGATCAGGCGCTTGTGCGTGCGCATCTCGAAGTGCTCGCGCGAGTCCTTGTCCTTGAAGGGCGAGCGGATCACGCAGTAGACGTTCTTCTCAGTGGGCAGCGGCACGGGGCCGGACACGCTGGCGCCAGTGCGCTCCGCGGTTTCGACGATCTCGCGGGCAGCCCGGTCGATGGCGTCATGGTCATACGCCTTGAGCCGGATTCGAATTTTTTGTGCTGCTATCGCTGCCACTTTTTACGCTTTTCTCTCGTCTTCTCCGCGCGTCTTACCGCGCATAAAGGGCGGGGCCCCATTTGGTGGGGCGCCGCCCCGGTCGTATGTCTTTGCAGTTGTCTCGCTGCCCAGCCGGCAGCGAAAGGGTGGGCAGGTGCCCACCCTTCGGTGAATCGCCTACTCGATGACCTCGGCGACGACCCCCGAGCCGACGGTCCGGCCACCCTCGCGGATGGCGAAGCGCAGGCCCTGGTCCATCGCGATCGGCTGGATCAGCTCGATCGTCATCTCGACGTTGTCACCCGGCATCACCATCTCCGTCCCCTCAGGGAGGTTGGCGATCCCGGTCACGTCGGTCGTGCGGAAGTAGAACTGGGGCCGGTAGCCGGAGAAGAAGGGAGTGTGGCGACCACCCTCCTCCTTCTTCAGGCAGTAGACCTCGGCCTTGAACTTGGTGTGCGGGGTGATCGAGCCGGGCTTGCAGAGAACCTGGCCACGCTCGATCTCCTCGCGCTTGGTACCGCGGAGCAGGGCGCCGATGTTGTCGCCGGCCTGACCCTCGTCGAGCAGCTTGCGAAACATCTCGACCCCGGTGACGACCGTCGTCGTGGTGTCCTTGATGCCGACGATCTCAACCTCGTCGCCGGTGTTGACGATGCCCTGCTCGACGCGGCCGGTGGCGACGGTGCCGCGGCCGGTAATCGAGAAGATGTCCTCGATCGGCATCAGGAAGGGCTTGTCGAGCTCGCGCACGGGCTCGGGGATGTAGGAGTCGAGGGCGTCTGCCAGCTCGAAGATCGCCTTCTGGGCCTCCTCGTCACCCTCCAGCGCCTTCAGCGCCGAGCCCTTGACGATCGGCGTGTCGTCGCCGGGGAAGTCGTACTCGTTGAGGAGTTCCTTGACCTCCTCCTCGACCAGCTCGATCAGTTCCTCGTCGTCGACCTGGTCGATCTTGTTGAGGAAGACGACCACGTGGGGGACATTGACCTGGCGGGCAAGCAGGATGTGCTCGCGCGTCTGCGGCATCACGCCGTCAGCGGCCGAAACCACCAGGATCGCGCCATCCATCTGGGCAGCGCCGGTGATCATGTTCTTGACGTAGTCAGCGTGGCCCGGGCAGTCGACGTGGGCGTAGTGACGGTTGTCGGTTTGATACTCGACGTGTGAGGTCGCGATCGTGATCCCGCGCTCCTTCTCCTCCGGAGCGTTGTCGATCTCGGCGAAGCTCTTCGCCTCGGCGTCGCCTTTGGTGGCGAGCGTCGTGGTGATCGCGGCCGTCAGCGTCGTCTTTCCGTGGTCGATGTGACCGATCGTGCCGACGTTCACATGCGGCTTATCGCGCTCGAACTTCTCCTTGGACATCTCTCTCCGTTCTACCTTTCGAAGTCGGGTTCTGTCTGCGTTGACTGATTAAGTTTGCGGTGCGCGTCCGGCGGCAGTCCGTCTTGCGACGACTGCCTGCGGGCGAACCTGGGAAATATAGCTAGAACAACCGTGTGGCCTAGTGCCGGTCATGAGGTTGCCCCCACCGGCTCGCCCGAACGGTGCTCGACGATCTCCTCGGCGATGTTGTTCGGGACCTCTTCGTAGCGCTCGAACTGCATCGTGTAATTGGCTCTGCCCTGCGTCATCGAGCGCAGTTCGGTCGCGTAGCCGAACATTTCGCCGAGGGGCACGAAAGCTTGTACCGCGAGCGCGTTGCCGCGCTGATCCTGACCCTGAACCTTGCCGCGACGACGCGAGAGATCGCCGATCACATCGCCGAGGAAGTCCTCGGGCGTAACGACCTCGACCGCCATCACCGGCTCGAGCAGGACCGGGTTGGCCTTGCGCGCGGCGTCCTGGATCGCCATCGAGCCGGCGATTTTGAAGGCCATCTCCGAGGAGTCGACGTCGTGGTAGGAGCCGTCGACGAGTTCGACCTTGACGTCGACCATCGGGTAGCCGGCCTTGACGCCGTTCTCCAGCGCCTCCCGCATGCCCTGTTCGGCCGGGCCGATGAATTCGCCCGGGATCGTGCCGCCCTTGATTTTGTTGACGAACTCAAAGCCCTCGCCGGGGGCAGGCTCGACGTTGATCACGACGTGGCCGAACTGGCCGCGACCGCCGGTCTGGCGGACGAAGCGCGCGACGACCTTCTCGACCCGCTTGCGGATCGTCTCGCGGTAGGCGACCTGCGGCTTGCCGACGTTGGCCTCGACTTTGAACTCGCGCAGCATGCGGTCGACGATCACCTCGAGGTGAAGCTCGCCCATGCCGTGGATCAGGGTCTGGCCGGTTTCCTCGTCGCTTTCGATCTTGAAAGTCGGGTCCTCCTCGCCGAGGCGCTGTAGGGCGTTGCCCATCTTCTCCTGATCGGCCTTGGTTTTCGGCTCGATCGCAACGGCGATCACGGTCTCGGGGAATTCGATGCTCTCCAGCGCGATCGGCGCATCTGGAGCGGCCAAGGTGTCGCCGGTTCCCGTTTCTTTGAGGCCGACGCCGGCACAGATGTCACCCGCGTAGCAGTCGTCGATCTCCTCGCGGCTGTTGGCGTGCATCATCAGCAGGCGGCCGATGCGCTCGGTGCGGCCCGTCTTCACATTGAGGACGCGGCCGCCTTTCTCCAGCTTGCCGGAGTAGACGCGGAAGTAGGTGAGCTTGCCGACGTAGGGGTCGGTCATGACCTTGAAGGCGAGGGCGGCAAATGGAGCCTCGTCAGAGGCGGGGCGCTCGGCCTCGACGTCCTCGGCCTGTCCCTTGCCAGCCGGAACGACACCGGTCACCGGCGGCACCTCCAGCGGCGAGGGCAGCAGGTCGACGATCGCGTCGAGCAGTGGCTGCACGCCCTTGTTCTTGAACGAGCTGCCGCAGAGCACCGGCGTCACCTTGGTGTCGAGGCAGGCCCGGTGCAAGGACTTTGCGATCCGCTCGTGAGGGATCTCTTCCTCGGCCAGGTAGATCTCCATCAGCTCGTCGTCGTAGTCGGCGCAGGCCTCGATCAACTGGGTGCGGTATTCCTCGGCCTGCTCGCGCAGCTCCTCCGGGATATCGATCGTCTCGTATTCGGCGCCGAGCTCGTCGGTCCAGATCAGCCCTTTCATCTCGATCAGGTCGACGACGCCCTGGAAGTTGTCCTCGCTGCCGATCGGCAACTGGATCGGCAGCGGGTTGGCGCCGAGCCGATCGGTCATCGTCTGCACCGAGTAGAAGAAGTCGGCCCCGGTGCGGTCCATCTTGTTGATGTAGGCGAAGCGCGGCACCTTGTACTTGTCCGCCTGACGCCAGACCGTCTCCGACTGGGGCTCGACTCCGGCGACCGCATCAAAAACGGCGACCGCGCCGTCGAGCACGCGCAGGCTGCGCTCAACCTCGACCGTGAAGTCGACGTGGCCGGGCGTATCGATGATGTTGATCCGGTGGTCCTTCCACTCACAGGCGGTGGCGGCGGAGGTGATCGTGATGCCGCGCTCCTGCTCCTGCTCCATCCAGTCCATTACGGCAGCGCCCTCGTGGACCTCGCCCATCTTGTGGGTGCGGCCGGTGTAATAGAGGATGCGCTCGGTGGTCGTCGTCTTACCGGCGTCGATGTGCGCCATGATCCCGATATTGCGCGTCTTCTCTAGGGGAAAGCTGCGTGCCATGTGTTCCTAAGGTAAGGGTTTGGTCGTGAAGCGGGGACGGGACAAAAGCAAACGATCTGGCAAGGGCCGCGATCGGCGCATGAAAAAGGCCCTCGCGGGCCCGGCGAAACGAACTTCGAACCGCACTTCGAAAGGACTGCCTGAGCGACGCGCGATGATAGCAGCGGCGCGACGGCGGATCGGCGCGGTGCTCGCGCTGGGCGCGAAGCGCACCCAACAGGTGGACCGGGCCCTCGCTCGCCGGATCGAGTCGGCACGGCCCAAGCTGGCAAAGGGGCTGCAGCAACTGCGCGCCCAGAGCATCCGCATCGCCAAGGCGACCGGTAAGCGCCTGCGTCCGGCCGCGGTCTTGCTGCTGCGCGGCTTCGGCCGAGCCGAACGGCTGCTGCGGCGAGCCTCGGCGCTCTCGGCCCGCGGCGCCACCCGGACCAGTGCCCTGCTCACTCCGCCGCGAGCGATCTGCCTCCTGATCATCGCCTCGGCCGCCTGCCTGATCGTTTCCCAGTTCGTCACCTACAGCAGCGTCGAGATCGGTCAACCGGCCTACGCCGGGCTGACCTCGGCGGGAGCGCCCACCGTCGCCGGTGAATTCGCTGGCGCCGCCCATTCCTACGTCTTGATCCCGCTCGCCCTGATCGCGGCCCTCGTCGCGACGATGATGCTGCGCACCGAGCGCCGCGGCCTGGCTCGCATCATCGTCGGCCTCGGCCTGCTCTGCATCGCCCTGATCCTGCTCGTCGACCTGCCCGCGGGAACCGACGTCGGGGCCCAGTCGTCGCGCTTCTCGGGCGCCACGGCGGTGCTCCAGGGTGGCTTCTACGCCGAGCTCGCGGCAGCGGCGGGGCTGCTTATTGGCGGACTGCTCTACTATGCGCGGCCGTGCCGAATACCAATCAACTTGTCAGGAAGGGCCGCAAGCGCCCGAAGAAGAAGACGGCGACGCCGGGACTCAAGTCCTCGCAAGGCCGCAAGAAGGCCGTCGCAGCGCCGCAGCGCCGCGGCGTCTGCACGCGCGTCGCGACCGTAACGCCGAAGAAGCCGAACTCGGCACTGCGCAAGATCGCCCGTGTGCGCTTGACCAACGGGATGGAGGTCACCACCTACATCCCCGGTGAGGGACACAATCTCCAGGAGCACTCCGTCGTGCTGGTCCGCGGTGGTCGAGTCAAGGACCTGCCAGGCGTCCGCTACAAGGTCGTGCGCGGCACCCTCGACGCGGCCGGCGTATCCGACCGCAAGCAAGCTCGCTCCCGCTACGGCGTCAAGGCCTCCTAATGCCGCGCCGCTCCGCTGCAACCATCCGACCGGTCGAGCCCGACGCGCGTTTCCGCAACCGGCTCGTCCAGCAGCTGATCAACAAGGTGATGAGCGACGGCAAGAAGCAGCTCGCCGAGCGGATCGTCTACGACGCCCTCGCTCTCGTCGGCGAGCGCTCCGGCGAGGACGCAATCGAGACGCTCGAGGCCGCGATCAAGCAACTTACCCCGGTGCTCGAGGTTCGCTCGCGCCGGGTCGGCGGTGCCACCTACCAGGTGCCGGTCGAGGTTCCCGCCCGGCGGGCCCGCACCCTGGCGATCCGCTGGCTGGTCGACTTCGCCCGCAACCGTCGCGAGTACTCGATGGCCGAGCGGCTCGCGAGCGAGATCCTGGATGCCACGCAGCAGCAAGGTGCAGCGTGGAAGCGCAAGGACGACATTTACCGCATGGCTCAGGCTAATAAGGCCTTTGCCCATTACCGGTGGTAAGGGCCGGGGGACACCCCTCGCCCGTCCAAAAGCCGGCCTAATTAGGCCGGCTTTTTGAGTATCCGCCCGGTCGAGGGGTGTCCCCCGGCCCTTTCAAGCCGCAATGATGCCCGACTTGAACAGACCGATACTTGCCGTAGACATCGACGGCGTCATCTCGCTGTTCGGAGCTGAGACGCCTCCGGATCGCGAGTTCACCAAGCTTGAGTTGGTCGACGGGGTGCCGCACCTGATCTCGCTGCCGACGGGCGACAGGTTGCGACGGCTGGAAGAGCATTTTGAGCTGGTCTGGGCCAGCGGCTGGGAGGACAAGGCGAACTTCTACTTGCCTGCCCTGCTGGGCCTGCCCGAGCTGCCGCACGTCACCTTTGACGGGGCGGTGCGGGAGGGCGCGGCGCACTGGAAGCTGGGACCGCTGACCGAGTACGCGGCGGGCCGGCCGCTGGCCTGGATCGATGACAACTTCGACCAGAGCTGTTACGAGTGGGCGGAGCGGCGCGGGCTGCCGACCCTGCTCGTCCTCACCGAGACCCACCTCGGCCTCGAGGAGGCTCACGTCGAGGCCTTGCGGCAGTGGGCCTTGTCTCTACACTGAGCCCCGTGAGCGGGTTCTGGCCAATCTTCTTTCTTCTGGTCGTGCTAAAGATCCCTGTCCTCGGCTCACTTTGGCTCGTCTGGTGGGCGAGCAAAGAACCCGAGCCCGAGACGGCAGGTGAGGACTCCGACGGCGGCTCCAAGCGTGATCGTCCTTTCCCCACCCGTCCTCGCGGGCCCCACCATCTCCCGGGCGGCGGCACTGCTGTTGCGAGGCGGAGGCGGGGCGCGCCCCCGCTCAGGCGCGCTGAGCAGCCTTTCGGCGCTCTCGCCGGAGCTCGCGCAGATAAGGCTGGAAGTCCACCTGGATCGTGTGACGCTTAGAGGCGACGTAGCGCTTCTTCATCTTCTCTTCGCCGGCTGAAATCTCCATCCGCATCTCGGCGGGAGGAGGCAATGTTCCCCGGCCACCGAGCAGGTCGCCCACCCACTCGGCCTGCGCCTCGGCGAGCGGCATGATCGCCCCAAGCGGCTGGATCAGGCCGATGAAATAGAGACCGGGGTGCTCGACCGAGACGACCCGGCGGTAGAGCGGCAAGCGGTTTTCCCTGGCCGAGATCAGGTCGTCAGCGAAGAAGGGGAAGCTGATCTTGTAGCCGGTGCAATAGACGATGAGGTCGATCTCCTCCTCGCTGCCGTCGACAAAGCGAACCGTGCGCCCGCCGCTGAACTGATCGATGTTGGGCTTGACCTCGATGTCGCCGTGGCCCAGTCGCGAGAGCAGCTCGGCCGAGACCGTGGGATGGGCCTCGAGCAGCTTGTGGTCGGGCTGCGGCAGCCCGTAGGCGGTCATGTCCCCAGCGGTCAAGCCCAACATGCGCCCGAGCACGAAGCGCTGCACGGCGAGCGGCATCATCGTCAGCAGCTTCGAGGCCGCCTCATCGACGGGCTTGCCGTTGAGGTACTTGGGCATGACGTAGGCGCCGCGGCGCATCGCCAGGAAGGTCTTCGCGGCGATCCGCGAGGCCTCGACGGCGATGTCGGTCGCCGAGTTGCCGATTCCCAGCACCAGGACCCGCTTGTTGCGCAGGACCTCCGGCTCGCGGTAGTGGTGGACGTGGATCTGCTCGCCCTCGAACTCCGCCGAGCCCGGAAACGCCGGTTCGGGCCAGCGCGGGTCCCAGTGGTGGCCGTTGGCGACCAGCACGGCGCGGTAGCGGTGGCTCTCGCGGTCGCCGTCACGCGCCTGGACCGTCACCTCCCACTCGCCGTCGACCGGCGCGACGCTGAGCACCTCGGTGCGGAAGCGGATCTTCTCGCGCAGGCCGAAGTGATCGACGTAGTCGTCGAAGTAGCGGGCGATCTGGAAGTGGTTGGGGTAGTCCGGATAGTCATCCGGCATCGGGTAGGTCCTGTAGGCCATCAAGCCGCGCGAGGTGTTGATGTGCAGCGAGCGGTAGGCCGAGGAGAGCTCGTTGTCGTTTTCGTAGCGCCAGTTACCGCCGACCTCGGAGCCCTTCTCGAAGCAGTCGAAGGCGATCCCGCGGGCGCCCAGCACCTGGCAGGCGGCGATGCCGGAGGAACCGGCGCCGATTACGCAGACCTTTTGGGCGGCGGGCATGCCTGAAATCTACAAGGGGTGAGGAAGACCACCCCTGGGGTCCGTAGAGAGAAAGGGCAATCGATTCGAAGCTTGGTCCATCGGATCAACAACCCAACGAAAGGAATCTCCGATGACCAGCAAGACCCGCACATTCCGTCCCTCCCCCGCCCTCGTGATCGCCTGCCTCGCCCTGTTCGCCGCCCTCACTGGCAGCGCCTTCGCCGCCGGGATCGGCAAGAACACGGTGCGCTCGCCGCAGATCGTCGACGGCACGATCCGCACGGTCGACCTCCGCGACAACGCGGTCGCCGCAGGCAAGATCGCCCCCAACGCGGTCGACACCACGGAGATCGCCGAAAACGGCGTCGAATCCTCCGACGTCGCCCCGGACAGCCTCACGGCTGGCGACCTGGGGGCGGCTTCAGTCGGCTCCTCCGAGGTAGCCGACCAGTCGCTGACCGCCAACGACCTGGGACCCGACTCGGTCGGCTCGAGCGAGCTGCAGGCCGGCTCTGTCCGCGCCTCCGAGCTCGGCCCGATCATCCAGGTCTCGAACAGCACCCCGATCGCGGCCAACAGCAACGGCAGCGCCACGGTCAACTGCCCGGCAGGATCGACCGTGATCAGCGGCGGCGCCCAGCCCGCCAACTTCGGAGTCGAGATGACCTCGACGCTGCGCAGCGGCAACGGCTGGCAGTACCAGGCCAAAAACCAGAACGGAGCGGCCAGCACCCTGACCGTCTTCGCCTACTGCCTGGCCGGCTAGAACAACAACCGGTCAACCCCAAAGCAAAACGGCCCGGGCAATCGCCCGGGCCGTTTGCGTGCTGCGAAAAGGAACTAAGACTGCCCGGGCGACTTCTCCTCGGACGTCTGCTCAATCTCGTGCGCCAGCTCCTCGAGCTCCTCGGCGAACGAGGGCCCGAAGCTCTCGACCGCTTCGCCGTCGTCGAGACCGAGCTCGGCGGCCAGCTCTTCTTCGTCGAGCAGGCCTTCCTCGCTCGGCGGCTCAATCGGCACCGCCGGCTCGATCGCGACCGTGCGGTAGTGCTTGAGGCCGGTCGCGGCCGGGATCAGCTTGCCGATGATCACGTTCTCCTTCAGGCCCACCAATTTGTCTCGCTTGCCCTCCAGCGCCGCATCGGTGAGCACCTTCGTCGTCTCCTGGAAGGAGGCGGCGGAGAGGAAGGACTCGGTGGCAAGCGAGGCCTTGGTGATTCCGAGAATGACCTCCTCGGCCTTGGCCGGCGTGCCGCCTTCTTCCTTGGTCTTCTTGTTGAGGCGCTTGAGCGCACCGCGGTCTTCGAGCTGGCCCGGCAGCAGGCTGGTCGAACCCTTCGATTCGATCCGCACCTTCTTCAGCATCTGGCGGGCGATCAGCTCGATGTGCTTGTCGTTGATGTCGACGCCCTGAGCGCGGTAGACCCGCTGCACCTCGGCCACCAGGTAAAGCTCGACGTCGGTACGGCCGCGAATCGCCAGCAGGTCGGCCGGGTAGAGCGAGCCCTCGTTGAGCTGCTGGCCGACCTCGACCTTGTCGCCGTCCGCCACATGCAGGCGCGTACGGGGCGGGAAGCTGTAAGCGTGCTCCTCGCCGCTGGACTCGGTGACGTGCACTTTCAGCGCTTTGTCGGTTTCTTCGACCGAGACCTTGCCGGCCGCCTCGGCCATCTGCGCCAAGCCCTTCGGTTTACGTGCCTCGAAGAGCTCGACGATGCGCGGCAGGCCCTGCGTGATGTCCTGGCCGGCGACACCGCCGGTGTGGAACGTCCGCATGGTCAGCTGCGTGCCGGGCTCGCCGATCGACTGGGCGGCGATGATGCCCACCGCGTCGCCGATGTTGACCGTGAACCCGGTCGCCGGGGCGACGCCGTAACAAGCGCGGCACACGCCGGAATCGGCGTCGCACTTGAGCGCCGAGCGAACCGGGACCTTGATCTCGTCGTCCTCGAACGCCTCGGCGATCGCTTCGACGTCGGGCAGGGTGATCTCCTGGTTGCGCTTGAGCAGCTCGCGACCGCGCTTGGTTTCGAATTTCTTCGCGGCGAGGCGGCCGATCAGGTTGTCGTTAAGCGAGTTGTCGTCCTTGCGGATCGCCATCTCGATGTGGTCTTTGGTTTTGCAGTCCTCCTCGCGCACGATCACGTCCTGGGCGACGTCGACCAGGCGCCGGGTCAGGTAACCCGAGTCGGCCGTACGCAGCGCCGTGTCGGCGAGTCCCTTTCGGGCACCGTGCGTGGAGATGAAGTACTCGAGCACCGAGAGGCCCTCCATGAAGTTGGCCTTGATCGGCCGCTCGATGATTTCGCCCTTCGGATTGGCCATCAGGCCGCGCATCCCCGCCAGCTGGCGGATCTGCTTGAAGGAGCCACGAGCACCCGAGTTGGCCATCATGAAGATCGGGTTCAACTCGTCGAGGTTGTCCTCCATCGCTTTCGCGACCTCGTCGGTGGCGTTGTTCCAGTGCGACGTGACCGCCTCGTGGCGCTCCTCGGCGGTGATGTAGCCGTCGTTGTACTGGCCCTGGATCTCGGTCGTCTGCTTCTCGTAGCGTTCGAGGATCTGCTCCTTGTCGGGCGGCGAGACGACGTTGTTCTTGGACACCGTGATCCCGGCCTGACTGGCGTAGTGGAAGCCAAGGTCCTTGAAGGCGTCGAGCACCTGCGAGACCGCCGGGGCACCGTAGGCCTCGACCAGACCGAAGACCATTTCGTTGATGTTCTTCTTCTTCAGTGAGAAGTTGACGAACTCGAACTGGTCCGGATCGAAGTCCTCGCCAAGTGCCTCGGCGAGGGCGCGCTCGATCTTCTCGTTGAAGATGATCCGCCCCACCGTGGTCAGGAAGTGCCCGCGCCCGGCCCGCCGGTACTCGGCCTGGTCGTGCAGCTTGCAGCCACCGTTCTCATAGACGAGCTCGGCCTCCTGGGAGGAACGGAACACCTTCGGCGATGAGCCATTGCGCCTGTTGCCCTGGCCCGCCTTGAGCTCCTCGTCGATCTTTGCCAGGTCCTCGGCGTCGGGCCCGTAGGTCAGGTAGTAGATGCCGAGCACCATGTCCTGGGTCGGCGTCGCCAGCGGCGCACCGTGAGCCGGCGAGAGGATGTTGTTCGCCGAGAGCATCAGGATCCGCGCCTCGGCCTGAGCCTCGGCGGAGAGCGGCACGTGGACCGCCATCTGATCGCCGTCGAAGTCGGCGTTGAAGGCGGAGCAGACCAGCGGATGCACCTGGATCGCCTTGCCCTCGACCAGCACCGGCTCGAAAGCCTGGATGCCGAGGCGGTGCAGGGTCGGCGCGCGGTTGAGCAGCACCGGGTGCTCGTGGATGACTTCCTCGAGCACGTCCCAGACCTCCGGGATCATCGACTCGACCATCTTCTTGGCCGCCTTGATGTTCTGCACGGCCTTGCGCTCGACCAGCTGAGCCATGATGAATGGCTTGAAGAGCTCGAGCGCCATGAGCTTGGGCAGGCCACACTGGTGCAGCCTCAGGCTCGGGCCGGAAACGATCACCGAACGACCGGAGTAGTCGACGCGCTTGCCGAGCAGGTTCTGGCGGAAGCGGCCCTGCTTGCCCTTGAGCATGTCGGAGAGCGACTTCAGCGGGCGGTTGCCGGGGCCCGTCACCGGGCGGCCGCGACGGCCGTTGTCGAACAGCGCGTCAACGGCCTCCTGCAGCATCCGCTTCTCGTTGTTGACGATGATCTCGGGGGCGCCGAGATCGAGCAGGCGCTTGAGCCGGTTGTTGCGGTTGATCACGCGGCGGTAGAGGTCGTTGAGGTCCGAGGTGGCGAAGCGGCCACCGTCGAGCTGCACCATCGGGCGCAGCTCCGGCGGGATCACCGGCACGCTGTCGAGGATCATCCAATCCGGCTGGTTATCGGAGTTGAGGAAGGCGGAAGCGACCTTCAGTCGCTTCACCGCGCGGGCCTGTTTCTGGCCTTTGGAGCTGTTGATCACCTGCTCCAGTTCCTCGCAGTCGGCCGCGAGGTCGACCTGTTCGAGCAGGTCGCGCACCGCCTCGGCGCCCATGCTGCCGCGGAAGTACTCGCCCCAGCCGAACGGCGAGCCGAAGCGATCCTTGAGCTCGCGGAAGACGGTCTCGTCGTTGACGACGTCCTTCGGCTTCATCTCGGTGAAGATCTTCCAGACTTCGGCCATCCGCTCGATTGCCTCATCGATGTAGGCCTCGGTGTCGGAGATCTCCGCCTCGAAGGTTTTGCGCAGTTCTTTGATCATTTTGGTGCGCTCGTCGTCCTTCAACTTGCGCAGCTGCGCGGCGGTCAGTTTCAGCGAGTCGGCCCAGATGTGGTCGTCGTCGTCGAACTTGGTCTGGCCGCCCTCCTCGAGGTACTTGATCCGGCGCTCGAGCGACTCGCTCAGCTCCTGAGTCCTTTTCTGCCGTTCCGCCTCGTAGGAGTCGGTGACCTTTTTGACTTCTTTCTCGAGCATGCCGAGGTCCTTGTCGCGAGCCTCGACGTCAACCCAAGTGATCATCGACGCGGCAAAGTAGAGGACCTTCTCCAGCTCCTTGGGAGCCATGTCGATCAGGTAGCCGATGCGGCTGGGCACGCCCTTGAAGAACCAGATGTGGGAGACCGGGGCCGCCAGGTCGACGTGGCCCATGCGCTCACGGCGCACCTTGGACCGCGTCACCTCGACGCCGCAGCGCTCACAGACGATGCCCTTGTAGCGGACGCGCTTGTACTTGCCGCAGTAGCACTCCCAGTCCTTGGTCGGACCGAAGATGCGCTCGCAGAAGAGGCCGTCTTTCTCCGGCTTCAGCGTGCGGTAGTTGATCGTCTCCGGCTTGGTGACCTCGCCCCAACTCCAGGAGCGGATCTTCTTCGACGACGCTAGGCCGATTTCAATCGCGTCGAAATTGTTGATGTCGATCATCAGTCCTCCACCTTCGCCTCTTCGGCCTCTGTCTCTTTCTCTGCCGCGGCCCCGTCGGTGCCACCCTCGCCCTCGGCGACGGTCTGCTCCTCGCGCTCGTCAGCCGCACCGTTGGAGCCATTGCCGTCGGCGCGGACCCCGGTCAGGTCCATGCCGAGCTCCTCGGCGGCCTTGAGCAGGTCGTCGTCCTCCTCGGCGATCTCGACGTCCCCACCTTCGGAGACGACGTTGGCGTCGAGCGAGAGGCTCTGGATCTCCTTCAGCAGAACTTTGAAGGACTCCGGGATCGACGGCTCGGGGATGTTCTCCCCCTTGACGATCGCCTCGTAGGCCTTGACGCGCCCGACCGTGTCGTCGGACTTGACGGTCAGCATCTCCTGCAGCGTGTAGGCCGCGCCGTAGGCCTCCAGGGCCCAGACCTCCATCTCGCCGAAGCGCTGGCCACCGAACTGCGCCTTGCCGCCCAGCGGCTGCTGGGTGACGAGCGAGTACGGGCCGGTCGAGCGGGCGTGGATCTTGTCGTCGACCAGGTGCAGCAGCTTGAGGATGTACATGTAGCCGACCGTGACCTTGCCCTCGTAGGGCTCGCCGGTGCGGCCGTTGTAGAGCTGGACACTGCCGTCGGCACGGGCGCCGGGGCGCTCGTCTTTGTGGATGCCGAGGTCGATGCCGCGCTCCTCGTTTTGCTCCTGCCACTTGCAGAGCGCCTCATCGACGTCCTCGACGCTGGCCCCGTCGAAGACCGAGGTCGCCACGTAGACGCGACCGTCGCCTTCGTCGGAATGGGCCTGCTTGTAGGCCTCAGAGCCATCGTCGTACCAGCCGTTGCCGGCGACCCAGCCAAGGTGGGTCTCGAGGATCTGCCCGATGTTCATCCGGCTCGGCACGCCGAGCGGGTTGAGAATCACGTCGACGGGGGTGCCGTCGGCGAGGTGGGGCATGTCCTCCTCGGGCACGATCTTGGAGATCACACCCTTGTTCCCGTGACGGCCGGCGAGCTTGTCGCCCTCGGCGATCTTGCGCTTCGTCGCAACGAAGACGCGCACGAGGTCGTTGACCCCGGCGGCCAGATCGTCACCGTCGTCGCGGCTGAAGGTGAGCACGTCGATGACGACGCCACCCTCGCCGTGGGGGACCTTCAGCGAGGTATCGCGGACCTCGCGCGCCTTCTCCTTGAAGATCGCGCGGATCAGCTTCTCCTCAGCGGTCAGCTCGGTCTCGCCCTTGGGCGTGACCTTGCCGACCAGGAGGTCGCCGGAGACAACCTCAGCGCCGACGCGGACGATGCCGCGCTCGTCGAGGTTGCGCAGGCTCTCCTCGGAACGGTTGGGAATGTCGCGGGTGATCTCCTCGTCGCCGAGCTTGGTCGTGCGGGCGTCGATCTCGTACTCCTCGATGTGGATCGAGGTGAGCTCGTCGTCCTTGACCAGGCGCTCGGAGAGGATGATCGCGTCCTCGAAGTTGTAGCCCTCCCAGGACATGAAAGCGACCAGGCAGTTCTTGCCCAGGGCGATCTCACCGCCGCCGGTCGAGGAACCGTCGGCGAGCACGTCACCCTGCTTGACCTTCTGCCCACTGTTGACGATTGGGCGCTGGTGGATGATCGTGCCCTGGTTGGAGCGCATGAACTTGTGCAGCGGGTACTCGACTTTTTTCGCTCCGTGGCTGACCACGATCCGTTCCGAGTCGACGTGAGCG
Source organism: uncultured Solirubrobacterales bacterium (assembly GCA_963732225.1). GTDB lineage: Bacteria > Actinomycetota > Thermoleophilia > Solirubrobacterales > 70-9 > VRUE01. The sequence continues at coordinate 657,953 of CAVSYR010000002.1, read as the reverse complement.
ATCTCGCCATCTGCCTCAGCGAGGACCACGTCGCCGGTGTCGACCGCGGCACGGCGCTCCATGCCGGTGCCGATCAGCGGCGGGTCGGGCTTCAACAGCGGCACCGCCTGGCGCTGCATGTTGGAGCCCATCAGCGCCCGGTTGGCGTCGTCGTGCTCGAGGAAGGGGATCAGCGCCGTTCCCACCGACCAGATCTGGGTCGGTGAGACGTCCATCAGATCGACTTCCTTCGGTGAGGCGGCCGCGTACTCGTCCTCGCCGGCGCGGACCAGGACGGTCGGGCCTTTGAGCTTGCCGCCGGAGTCGACCTCGGCGTTCGCCTGGGCGATCACCTTGTCCTCCTCCTGGGTGGCGTCGAGGTGGACGATCTCTTCGGTGACGACGCCGTCCTTTACCAACCGGTAAGGGGTGGTGACGAAGCCGTGCTCGGAAACCTCCGCGTAGGAGGAGAGCGAGCCGATCAGACCGATGTTCGGACCCTCCGGCGTCTCGATCGGACACATGCGCCCGTAGTGGGTCGGGTGCACGTCGCGCACCTCGATCGGGGCACGCTCACGGGTCAGCCCGCCCGCGCCCAGCGCCGAGAGACGGCGCCGGTGGGTAAGCCCGGCCAGTGAGTTGGTCTGGTCCATGAACTGCGAGAGCTGCGAGGAGCCGAAGAACTCCTTCATCGCGGCCACGACGGGCCGGATGTTGATGATCGTCTGCGGCGTGATCGCATCCGAGTCTTCAGTGGTCAGGCGCTCGCGAACGACGCGCTCCATCCGGTAGAGGCCGATGCGGAAGGCCTCCTGGATCAGCTCGCCGACCGTGCGCAGGCGCCGGTTGCCGAAGTGCTCGTACTCATCAAGGTGCTCGTTGACCGGCTCGCGGGGGTAGGTGATCGCCTCCGCGGCGTAGTCTTTGATCGGGTTCTCCTCGTCGATCTCCTCGGGGATTCCGAGCAGCTTCGGCAGGGAAACGAGCTCCTTGACCAGGGCGATGATGTCGTCGTGCGTGAGGACCCTGGTGTCGAGGTCGATGTCGAGGTCGAGCCGCGCGTTGAGCTTGTAGCGGCCGACCCGGGTGAGGTCGTAACGCTTGGAGTCGAAGAAGAGCTGCTCGAGCAGGTTGCGGGCAGCGTCGACTGAAGGCGGCTCGCCAGGACGCTGCTTCTTGAAGAGCTCGATCAGCGCACCCTCCTCGGTGCGGGTCGCCTCGGTGTCGGCCTCGATCGTGTGCCGCATGTAGATCGAGTTGTCGAACATGTCGAGGAGCTGTTTGTCCTCGACATAGCCCATCGCGCGCAGCAGCACCGTTACCGGCAGCTTGCGCTTGCGGTCGATGCGAACGAAGACTTTGCCTTTTTTGTCGATTTCCAGCTCGAGCCAGGAACCGCGGGCAGGCATCAGGTTGGCGATGAAGACCTGCTTTTCGGCGTCCTTCGGGGCCATCACGTAGGCGCCCGGCGAACGGACGAGCTGGGTGACGACGACACGCTCGGTGCCGTTGATGATGAAGGTGCCGCGATCGGTCATCCACGGGAAGTCGCCCATGAAGACGGCCTGCTCGCGGATCTCTCCGGTCTCTTTGTTCTGGAAGGCAACCGTCGCCGAGAGCGGTCGCGAGTAGGTCATGTCCTTCTCGCGGCACTCCGCGATCGTGTGCGGCGGCTCCTCGAATTTGAACTCGCCAAAGACAATGGCGAGGTTCCCCGTGTAGTCCTCAATCGGGGATATGTCGTCAATCGTCTCTCGCAGTCCACCCTTCTTCGGATCCGTCAGCTCTTCGAAGGAGCGACGTTGAATATCGATCAGATGGGGGACTTCGAGGGGATTCTGTAGTCGGGAAAAACTCCTGCGGGTTACGGGGGCAGCGTTCGAACGTGCCAAGACGGGCGACTCCTCAGAGGGTCAGAGGGACGTTAGGTACAGCGCAGATATCGGGCAGGGACAAAACTGAGCGCGACCGCGAAAAATAACACACGGCCACGCTCTGCCGCGAGTTTGGCTCCCTGCCTGGGTTCCAACCGCGGTTAATGCGAGATCTATTTGAGCTCGACGGTGGCGCCGGCCTCCTCGAGTTCGGCCTTGAGCTTATCGGCCTCCTCGCGGTCGACACCCTCCTTGATCGCCTTCGGGGCCTCGTCGACCATCGCCTTGGCCTCTTTCAGGCCAAGTCCGGTCGCAGCGCGCACGACCTTGATCACGGGGACCTTCTGGCCACCGACCTCGGCGAGGACGACATCGACCGTGGAGGCCTCTTCCTCGCCACCACCATCGCCGGCGGGAGCGCCGGCAGCAGCCGGGGCGGCAGCGGCGACGGCCGTGGCCGAGACGCCGAACTCCTCCTCGAGCGCTTTGATCCGCTCGGAGAGCTCCAGCACCGAGATGCTCTTCAGCTCCTCGATCCAGTCATCTGTTGAAACCTTGGTTGCCATCTACTCCTCTTCCTTGCTCGCGTCGTCATCGTCAGTGTTAGAAGTCTCGTTTTCCTCGGGTGAGGGATCGGGCGCATCGTCCGCTTCATCTCCAGAAGCTTCTGCGGACTCGTCGGCGGGGGCGTCTTCAGCTGGCTTCTCCTCAGCTTTGGGTGCCTCGCCGGTGACCAGGCCCTTTTCGGCAATCTGACCGAGCTGGAGGGCCAGACCTTGAATCATCGAGCCTAGGCCGCGGACCAGGCCGGTCAGGGGGCTGGCGACGACGCCGGCGAACTGGCCATTGAGGACGTCGCGCGAAGGCAGCTTGGCGATCGCTTCGAAGCCGCCCTCATCGACGTTGACGCCGTCCATGAAGCCACCCTTGAAGGTGAGGACTTTGTGCTCTTTGTTGAAAGTTGAGATCGCCTTGGCGGCCTGGGCGGTGTCGCCGCGCACGAAGGTGAGCGCGGTGGGGCCCTGCAGCAAAGCGTTGAGCCGCTCTCCCGCGCCGGCTTTGTCAGCGGCGATTTTGGTCAGGCGGTTCTTGACGATGCGGAAGCTGGCGTCGGACTCGCGCAGTTTCGCCCGCAGTTCGGCCGCCTGGGGGACGCTGATCCCCCGGTAGTCAACCACGAAGATCGCCTCGGCCGCCTCAATGTCGGCGGCGATCTCCTCAATTGCTGTTGCCTTTTCGTCTCGGTTCATCGTTCGCCTGCGCCGGGCTTACGGGGTCGGCCCCGCCGGTGGTCTCGGGTTCGCGACGGCGCAGTTTAGGCCGTTACGGGGTCCTCTGCCGCCCGGGGGGCGGCGGCGACCTCGTCGCGGTCGCCAACTTTGGAGGCGTCGACCCGGATACCGGGGCCCATCGTCGTCGTCAGCGTGCAGGTGACGATGTAGCGGCCTTTCGCCGCCGAGGGCTTGGCGCGGATGATCTCCTCCATCACGGCGCTGAAGTTGTCGAGCAGCTGATCGGGCGAGAGGCTCGCCTTGCCGATCGCCATGTGGACGATCGCCTGGCGGTCGGTGCGATATTCGACCTTGCCGGCCTTGGACTCGCTGACGGCTTTCTCGATGTCGTCGGTGACGGTGCCGACCTTGGGGTTCGGCATCTTGCCCTGCGGACCGAGGACGCGGCCGAGCTTGCCGACCGTGCCCATCATCTGCGGGGTCGAGATCGCGACGTCGAAGTCGGTCCAACCCTCCTCCTCGACTTTCTTGGCGAGGTCATCGCCGCCGACGAAGTCAGCCCCGGCGGCTTCCGCGTCGCGGGCCTGCTGGCCCTGGGCGAAGACCGCAATGGTGACGTCCTTGCCGAGGCCATGGGGCAGGGCCAAGGTGCCGCGCAGCTGCTCCTCGGCGTGACGAACGTTGACCCCGAGCAACACGTGCAGCTCGACCGTCTCGTCGAAGTTGGCGCTGGCGGTCTCCTTGATCAGGGCAATTGCCTCGACCGGCGGGTAGGCCTGGTCGCGTTGGACCTTGTCGAGTTGTTTGCGGTAGCGCTTGCCGTGGGCCATGAAAATTCGCCTACCTGACGTCGACGCCCATCGAGCGGGCGGTGCCGGCGATGATCTTCGAGGCGGCATCGAGGTCGTTGGCGTTGAGGTCGGGCATCTTGCGCTCGGCGATCTGGCGGACCTGATCCATCGAGATCGTCCCCACCTTGTTGACGTGGGGCTCGCCCGAGCCCTTCTTGATCCCGATCGCCTCCTTGATCAGCACCGCCGCCGGGGGCGTCTTGGTGATGAAGGTGAAGGAGCGGTCCTCGTAGACCGTGATCTCGACCGGGATGATCGTCCCGCCTTCGGACTGGGTCTGAGCGTTGAACGCCTTGCAGAACTCCATGATGTTGACGCCGTGCTGGCCCAGCGCGGGACCGACCGGCGGCGCCGGGTTTGCCGAGCCGGCGGAGATCTGCAGCTTGATCTGTGTGAGGACTTTCTTTGCCATCGGGATCGGAGAGGGTAGCGGGCGGGCGCCTAAATCTTCTTGACCTGGTCGTAACCGACCTCGACCGGGGTCTCGCGGCCGAAGATCGAGACCAGGACCTTGAGTTTGGCGGCGTCCTCGTTGATCTCGGCGATCTCGCCGGAGAAGTCGGAGAGCGGGCCGGAGACGACCTTGACCGACTCACCGATCGAGAACTGGGCCTGGGTGCGCGGCCGCTCGGCGGTCTCGCGGTGCAACAGGCGGTCGACCTCGGGTTTGGAGAGCGGTACCGGCTTGTTGCGCGAGCCGACGAAGCCGGTCACCCCCGGGGTGTTCTTGACCAGGCCCCAGGCGTCGTCGGTCATCTCCATGTTGACCAGGACGTAGCCCGGCATCGTGCGCTTCTCTTTCGGCTGTTTCTGGCCGTCTTTGCCCAGTTCCATCACCTGCTCGGTGGGAACGACGACCTGGCGCACGTTGCGGTTCTGACTCATCGTCTGAACCCGGTGCTCGAGATTGTGCTTGACCTTGTTCTCGTGACCCGAGTAGGTGTTGATCACGTACCAGCGATACATCGTCTTAGGAGCCTTTGTTTGGAGATCCGCTAGAGGATCAGCTTGACCAGATAATTGAAAGCCGCGTCGAGCGCGCCGAGGTAGGTGGCGGCGACGGCGACGAAGATGATTGTGACGGCGGTGGCCTGGACCAGGGTGTCGCGATCCGGCCACTGGACCTTCTTCAGCTCGGCCCAGCAGGAGACGAGGAAGCCGATCACGCCGCCGCGCTGGCGCTTCTGCGCTTGCGCCTGTTTCTGCTTTTTGGCGAGCTGCTCGCTCTCGCGGCGCTTCTGCTCGGCGCGCTTGCGCTTCTCGGTTTCCTTCAGCGCCTTGGTCTCGGCGCGCTTTGCCGCCCGCGAGCTCTTGGGAGCGTCAGGCGTTTCCAACGCCGCTTCGGGAGCGCCGGCGGCAATGCCGGCCTCGACCGCCTCGATCTCGGCGATGTCGCCGGAGATCGGGACCTGGGTGTCGTGCTGGGCGTGCGACTCGGCGGTGCGCTCACCGCTGACGCGTTTGCGCTCCTGCTCTTCGCGGGCCCGCCGCTCGGCCTTGCGCTGTGCGCGCGTCTTGGCCATTTGAGCTAGCGCGTCTCCTTATGCGCCGTGTGCTTGCCGCACCAGCGACAGAACTTGCGCAGCTCAATACGGTCGGGCGAGTTGCGCCGCGACTTATTTGTCTGGTAGTTGCGTCGCTTGCAGTCTTCGCAAGCCATCGTCACCGCGATGCGGACATCTCCGCGAGCCATTTCTCCCTCGATTACTTACGCGCCATTACAAGGAAAAACCCCGGGCCGAGGCACGAGGCTGAACCGAAGAATAGCGCCCTTGGATATGTGAGGCCCAGCCGCTCATTTCGCCCTGGACCCCCTGAAACGCCCCGATTAGAGTGAGCCGGTGAGCGTGGCTCCCTACGACCGCCTGGGACGAGGCTACAGCCGCGTGCGCCAGCCCGACCCGCGGATCGCGGCGCAAATCGATGCGGCGCTCGGCGCGGCGCGGACCGTGCTCAACGTCGGAGCTGGGACCGGCTCCTACGAGCCCGAGGGGCGGGCGGTGACGGCGGTCGAGCCCTCGGCCGAGATGATCGCTCAGCGGCCGCCAGGATCGGCGCCGGTGGTGCAGGCGAGCGCCGAGAACCTGCCCTTCGCCGACGCGAGCTTCGATGCCTCACTGGCGGTGCTGACCGTCCACCACTGGGCGGATCTCGGCGCCGGCCTGGCCGAGCTGCGGCGGGTGAGCAGGGAGCGGATCGTGATCGTCACCTTCGACCCCGAGGCCCTCGCCGACCTCTGGATCGCAAGCGACTACTTTCCGGAGATGCTCGCCCTGAAGCGGCAGTCGGGGGCAACCAGCGGCGCGCTGGCCGAGCTGCTGGTGGGCGCGACGGTCGAGCCGATCCCGGTGCCACGCGACTGCACGGATCAGTTCTTCGCCGCGCTCTGGGCGCGGCCCGAGAAGCTCTTCGACGAGGAGGTCGTCAAGCCGATGTGGGTCTGGCAGAGCATCTCGGAGGAGGCGCGGCGGAGCGGCCGCGAGCGCCTGCGGGCCGACCTCGAGAGCGGGGCCTGGGAGCAACGCTACGGGCACTTGCGCGCGCTTCCCGCGCTGGATGTAGGGCTGCGGCTTGTCTCGGTTCCATGCGCCGATCCGGGATCAAAAGGCTGAGGCCGGGTACGGTGTCGGCCATGAACTCAGAGCGCGCCAAAGAACTGCTCGCCAAAGAGCGGGCCCAGGTTGAACGAGAGATCGCCGCGATCAAAGGCGAAGGCACCGAGGAGAGCGACGAGCGTCGCGAGCCCGGCGACAAGGACTCCGAGGGTCTCTATCAAGACGAGTTCGACGCCGGCCGCCTCGAGGACCTGCGCGGTCGCCTGGCGGCGGTCGACCGGGCCGAAGAGCGGCTGGCGGCCGGCACCTACGGACTTTCGGTTCGCAGCGGGGAGCCGATCCCGGACGAGCGGCTCGAGCTCGTCCCGACCGCCGAGCTCACGGTCGGGGAGTCCGAGCCCGGAGCTTCCTGACCGCCTTCGCCGAACTGGCGAAGGCGCGCTGGCCGTGGCGCGGAACCGGTCACGGCCCGCTGCCCCTGCTGCTGATCCTGCTGACCGTCGTCACCGGCGTCGTTGACGCCGTCAGCTACATCGCCCTCGGCCACGTCTTCGTCGCCAATATGACCGGCAACGTCGTCTTCCTCGGCTTTGCCCTGGCGGGTGCGTCCGGGCTCTCCGCCCCGGCCTCGATCGCCGCGCTCGGGGCCTTTCTTGTCGGCGCGGTGGCGGGAGGGCGGATCGCCAGCCACTGGGACGGCCACCGGGGGCGGCAACTTCGAACCGCCGCGGCGATCGCGCTCGTGCCGGTCATGCTCGCGATCGTGGCCGGAGCGATCATCGGCCAGCCCGTCTCCGAGGGCGCTCGCTACGCGCTGATCATTCCCCTCGGCTTGGCGATGGGAATCCAGAACGCGACGGCTCGGCGCCTGGCCGTCCCCGACCTGACCACCACCGTCCTCACCCTGACCCTGACCGGGGTTGCCGCCGACTCCCGCCTCGCCGGCGGCAAAGGAGGGCACCCGGGCCGTCGCTTGATCGCGGTCGCGGCGATGTTCGCCGGCGCCCTGACGGGCGCTCTCCTCGTGGTCCACGTGGATCTTGTGGTGCCGCTCGGCATCGCCGCCATCCTGCTCGCCGCCAGCGCGATTGCAGCCCACCGGCTCTCCGCCGGCGCCCCCGACTGGGCCTGACACGACAGTCAAGGCCGCTGTTCAACTCGTCGACGCTGCTACTGTTCACCAAATGGTTAACGATTCATTCAGGGCACTCTCGCATCCGATCCGCCGCGGGATCGTCGAACGTCTCGCCGCTGGTCCGGCGACCGTCGGCGAAGTCACCCGCGGTTTCGACGTGTCCAAGCCGGCGATCTCCAAGCACCTGAAGGTCTTGGAGGAGACGGGCGTCGTCAGCCGGGTAATAGAGGGCCGGACGCACCGGCTCTCGCTCGAGCCCGCGGTGCTCGACGAGGCAGCCGAGTGGATGGATCGCCAGCGCGCTCTCTGGGAGCGCATGTTCGATGTCGTCGATGAGTACTTGAAGGAGGAGCAGAAATGAAGATGCCACCGATCGTCTCGCCGCAGGAGTGGAAGTCCGCTCGTGAAGAACTGCTGGTCAAGGAGAAGGAGGTGACCCGCGCCCGCGATGCCCTGGCCGCCAAGCGGCGCCGGATGCCGCGGATGGCCGTGGAGAAGGAGTACCGCTTCGAGGGGTCAGACGGGCCGGTGAGCTTGCTCGACCTGTTCGAGGGCCGGCATCAGTTGATCATCTACCGCTTCTTCTTCGAGCCCGGCGTGGCCGACTGGCCCGAGAGCGGCTGCCGCGGTTGCTCGTTCATGGCCGACGAAGTCGCCAACCTGGCCCACCTGAACGCGCGCGACACGACCTTCGCGCACGTTTCCCGGGCGCCCCAGGCCGACATCGAGCGCTACCGCAAGCGGATGGGCTGGGAGATGCCCTGGTACACGCTCACCGACGATTTCGACACCGACTTCGGCGTCGACGAATGGCACGGCACCAACGCCTTCTACCGCGACGACGAGGGCCGGATCTTCCGCACCTACTTCACCGACAAGCGCGGCGATGAGGCACTCGGCAGCATCTGGGCCTACCTGGACATCACCGCGCTGGGTCGCCAGGAGAAATGGGAGGACTCGCCCGAGGGTTATCCGCAGGGCGAGCCCTATGTGTGGTGGAACCTCCACGACAAGTACGAGGAACCGACCGTCCACGAGGCAGCCCTCTCGGCCAACTCCGACTCGCAGCGGGGCTCGAGGAGCCCGCGGCCATGATCCCGCTCGCCCACGTCGGCGGCATGCCGGTGGAGGAGTTCCTGCCCTGGCTGGCCGGCCCCGGCACCGGGCTGGTCGTGGCACGGGCCTGGATCAGCGTGCGCCTGCGCAGGGAGAAGAACCGATGAGCGGCGAGACGCTGCTACTCGAACGCGCCTTCCAGGCCCCAGCCCAAGCGGTCTTCGACGCCTGGACCAGCGAGGAGGTGATGCGCCGCTGGTTCCACGGTCGCCACGCCTGGGAGACCCCCGAGGCCAAGGTGGACCTGCGAATCGGTGGCGCCGTACGCGTAGTCATGCGCGACCCCGAGAAGGGTGATGAACACGGTGGCGGAGGTCATTACACCGAGATCGACCCGCCCAGGCGCCTGGCCTTCACCTGGACCTGGGACGAGGAACCCAGAGACACGCTGATCGAGCTCGACTTCGAGGAGGCCGAAGGCGTCACAACGGTGCGCTTCAAACACAGCAATCTCAGGGATGAGGAATCGGCTCGCTCCCACGAAGAGGGCTGGAATACATGCTTCGACAACCTCGAAGAGGCTCTGGCCGCGTCCTGAGTCGCACCCTGCGCACGATCGGACGCGATGGTGGCGAAGCCGGGAACACAGGTCGACTCGCCTCCGCAACCATCGCGTCCAAGACGAGCGTGTAGGAATCTCGCTTGCTCATGGCGGCCAAGTTAGGCGCGCCACCTTTAGCTGAGCTGTGCGTTACCTAAGTCTTTGCGGAGGGACCGAAAACCGCCGCCCGACTATGCGCCCGGAGAGAATCGAACTCTCGACCTCAGGCTTGAAAGGCTGGGGGTGGGCCGCATGGGGAGCGGGGCTGCGGGGGGATGTGACACGAATGCGACTGTCGAGCAGATGGCGCGGGCAGCCTACGGCACGCACGGGGTACAAGAGAGCAACTTTTGCAAAGCACTCAGTTGTTTGTAATTATCGTGAACTTCTTGAGCGAAGCTGCCGGTCGTTCAGTCGGGTGGCGGGAATACAACTGGGGAGGTCGCTGTGAGGATTCGTCCGCAGTCGCACGCGTTTGCTGAGAAGGGCGGCATCTGGCCTGGTGCTTTGGCGCTTGTCTTCTTCTCTCTTTGCTTCTGTCTCAACGCGACCGCCGCGTGGGCGACCGAACCTCCCGCCTCCACCTCGCCGCCAACGATCGAAGGAGAGGCGACTGTCGACTCCCCGCTTAAAGGAGGGAAAGGTGCATGGGAAGGAACCACACCCATCAGCTATCAATGGCAGTGGCTGCGCTGTGACGCCGAAGGGGGCAAATGCGAACCGATCGAAGGCGCGATTGAACCGAATCGGCCCGTGAAGGAACTCGACCTTGGCTCGACCCTTCGCCTGAAAGTAACCGCAACAAACAAAGCAGGGTCGGCGAGCGAAGCCTCTTCCGCCACCGCCGTCATCACCGAACCGGAACCTCCAGCCAATACGTCGTCTCCGAGCCTCGAAGGCGAAATGCATGTGGGCGAGACCGTATCCGCCGACGTCGGCGCTTGGAACCACCACCCCTGGGCGTTCGAATTCCAGTGGCAACTCTGCGACGCCGAAGGCGAAAGCTGCGAAAACCTGGAAGGGGAAACTGAGCAGACCCTTCTCTTGCCTGACGAAGCGGAAGGAGGCCGGGTCCGGGCCACGGTCACGGGACTTAACCGCAGCGGCGAAAACACCGTCCAGACCGCGGTGAGTGCGTTGGTCGGCCCGATGACTGCGCCGGCGAACGAAACTCGGCCGAAGCTAGGTTTCCCAGAAGAGACCAGACCGCTGGAGGCTGAAGTCGGCGAGTGGTCCGGAGGCCGGCCTATGAGCTTCGCCTACCAATGGTTTCACTGCAATAAAGCAGGTGAAGAATGTGCCGAAATACCCGGTGCCACGGAAGCGTCCTACACGCCGTCGAGCGGAGATGTCGATGGAAAGCTGAAGGTCAAAGTCACGGCAACCAACGCGGCCGGAAGTGCAAGCGAAACCTCGCAAGCATCCTTTTTCGTCAGCGAGAGCGCGCCGTGGTTCTCGGGCGACGTGGAGATCCAAGGTGAACCGACCGAGGAAGGCGAACTCTCCGCCGACATCTCCGAATTGCACGGCAGCAAACCAATGGAAGTCAAATATCAGTGGCTGCGCTGCTTCGAAGGATGCGAATCCATTCCCTCCGCCACTGCGGCGACCTTCGTGCCCGATGCCGAAGACGTCGCTCATCGTTTGCGCGTACGAGTCACGGCGCAAAACAGCTCGAGCGAATACGCGTCAAGCACTAACTCGCCTTACAGCTCCCCGGTGGAGCCCGCAGAAACCGAAGGCCCGCCCCGGCTGGCTGGCTTTCCCGAAGTCGAAGGGTTGCCGAGCACGGGCGAAGTACTCACCGCCACCGATGGCGTCTGGCGCGGCGCTGGCGAAATATCGACCTCGGTTCGATGGCAGCGATGCGCGGGAGGCGCGGAAACCTGCGAAGACATCGAAGGAGCAACCGAAGGTAACTACGAACTGGGACCCGAAGACACAGGCAACCGGATCCGCGCTGTCGTCAGCGCCAGCAGCGAAGAAGGTGAAGCCGAAGACGGCTCGGCGCTGACGGCACCGATCCTACCGGCGGAGAACACCGTCTGGACCCTCGAAGGCGAACTCTCAGTCAAAGAAGTACTCGAAGCGGCGCAGGAATCAGAAGCGCCTATCGTCGGCATCGAGTATTCCCACGAGGAATCCTTCGGCGCCTATTCCGGCGGCATCGCCGGCACGGAAGCGGAAAAGGTACTAGAAGCGATTGACGAAACTGCCGACCCCGACGTGCTCATAGTGACGAGCCTCACGGTCTCGGGAGATTTCACCGAAAACGGCGAAGGAGGGGAAGAAGAATTCCGCCGCTCTTGGAACCCACTCAAGTCTCTAATAGAAGCCCTGACCAAACATGAGCGGAAGACCCCATCCGTCCGACCTCCTAAAGACCTTGAACCGGAACCGGAACCCGGGCCACCGCCTTTCTACCAGCCAGATCGGCTCCCCGATCCGGGGGATCAAGAACCCAAAGAACCCACGATCGGCGACCCTGGACTTGACCTGCCAATCATCAAGGAAGCCGAAGTATTCGGTTTGGGCTGGGAATGCCTGGGGTCGGAATGCGATGAACCCGGGGCTTCCGAAACGAGCTGGACTCCCACGCCCCGGATGATCGAATATGACTTCAAGTGGGGCATCGGCCTCGAGGACATGCTGACCGAGATCTACGAGCAAGGAATACCGCTTGCTTTTGAGTTCGACGTCAAGCTGATCAACCCGCAAAACTCAGATAGTCAGTGGAACTGCCCCGACTCCGAAGAGGACGACTTTTGGATCTCGGACCGCGACGACTACAAGGTCGAACTATTCATTCCCGAAGACGCCGGACCATACTGGGACACTTCGGCGCTTGATCCCTGCAGTCGCAAGGATCTCACGGTAGGCGTCTACCACCCTGAGGAGCTGGAAAAGGGAAAAAATTACGGATTGACGCTTAACTTCAATAAGGCTGGCGATAGCCCTACGTCGGGAATCGAATGGCACGCCGAACTCCTAGAGCGAGCGCCTAACTGTGACGATACTCCTTGGTGCGTGAATGTCGAGCCGGAATACGATGACTACCGTCTCCCGCAGGTGATTATTCCCTACGGCTACGGCTGGCCTTTTCCCTATTGCTACAAATACAAGTACGACCAGGGTAAGCGGGGTGCTGACGAATGCGTGTATCCCGTTTAGCCCCCACTAGCCAGTTCTCCGAGGACTCGCAAACCTGGCCATTATGAGTATCAGGCCCCAGATCGCAAGCGGCAGCAGGAATGCTCCGGCTATCCAGGCGTACTCCTGGGTCCCCGGATAGGTGCCCTCGGCCAGCAGGCGGGACTGGGGATCACGTTGCAGGAGCTCCTCTCCGGAAAGGGGCGGATTGTCGTCAGTGGCGGCAGTGAGGTAGACCCTGCAGCGCTGCCCGGGGGGAAGGCCGCTCCACCCTTCGTCGCGGTATGCGACCACTTTCTCGGGCATCCGGGCTTCATAGCGGCCGATCCCAGAACTCGAGCAGTACCCACCCTCAGTCGGACTGCCCCCGAAGATGAGAACGATCCCGAAGGCGATGAGGGCAAGCAGGAGACTCGCCGCCACCGAGAGGAGGCTGCCAACGATGATGTATGTCCGCGATACGCGCGTTCCGTGGCCCTTCGCGCGATCTCCCCCGGATGGCCGCGACGGTCTCAACTCGAGACGTGCTCCGAGGGTCCAATGCCGGACGAGAGGTTTCGGACCAGACAGAGCCTCACCGGACTGAATGCTAAAGGAGATGCCTTGCATTTGGCGAGATCGTCCATCTGCGCGACTCCTCTCGCATTGTCCGTCGTTAGCTCCGCCGGCCGATCCAGATCCCGGTCAGACGTGGTGTCTATAGGGCTATTGGATCGAGGCGGCCGATACCAGGGCTTGAAAGGCTGAGGGACCCCCGCTCGACGAATGGGATCGCGACGGCGATGCGACCGAGATGCGACCCGTACGGCCAGCCGTCGAATTGGTACTTCGAACTAGCTTCCGGCGGGACGAATCTCGGCATCCGCCCACTCAATGGCAAGGGCGGCCCAACTCAAAGCACTCTCAGCGGCAACTGCTTCGGGGTTACCTAGGCCGTAGCGAAGCGCTGCGGCATACGGCGTCAAGCGATCCGCTTCGGCGAGGTCGGCGGGCAGTTCGAACCCAGCGTCCTCACAGAGCTGCATGAGGACGCCAAGGTCGTGCGTAAAGGGAAATTCCAGATCTCGACTCGCGATGGCAGCCTTGAGCGCCTTCTCTACAGCCTGCTGCGCGTGAAATCCCACCGGCGAATCCGAGATCCGTTCGTCTTTCTCCAAGGCATCCGCAGAGGCGAGGTCCTCACGCGCGAGGGCCAACAAATCGCCGGGTAGGTCTGGCATCTCACTCATCCGGCGAGGACGCGGCCCTGCGAAAGGGCTGCGTGGACGAGGCCACCGCGCACCTCCCGCCAACTGTCGGCGTAGTCGCGGCTGACGACGATGACATCTGCCGGCATCCGCAAATCGCGCAGGGTCCGATGCAGGCGCACCGACTCCTCGGCCTCATTGGCGACCTCCGGCTCGACGACAAGGAAGTCGACATCGCTATGCGGACGAGCCTCCCCGCGGGCATGCGAGCCAAAAAGGATCACCTGCGCGTCTGGGGCGGCGGCAGCCAAGCGACGGCCCGCCTCGGCAATCAGTGTCTCGTCAACCACCTTCATGGTTGAAATCGTAGTCGTCGCCGTGGATCGAGCGCCAGCACCACCTCTCATTGTCCTCCCGGGCCTCCGTCGCACTGTTGTCGGTCGACAATGCGAGGTTTTGTCTGCAACGATGATCCCGTGCTGAAGCCGGTGATGCTGAAGAGGACTTGCATCGCATGTCCATCCCAGTGGGAGGGAGTCCTTGAGGACGGCCGGACGATCTACGTGCGCTATCGCCACGGCGAACTGAGCGTGGGTGTCGGCGATGACATCAATGAGGCGGTCCGCAACGGAATGTCCGATCAAGCCCTCTATGCGGACCACATCAGCGACGGACTCGATGGGTTCATGGACTTTCAAGAACTGAAGGTGCATCTGCGTGGGCTGCTGGAGTTCCCAGCTGACCTAGTCGTCGAGCATGATGATCAGCTGCGCTCGAATACCGACACATTGAACGGATTGAAAAGCTGAAAGGCCTTCGCGTGACAGAGCCGTTCATGACGGCTATGTGACCGGGATACGTTGAGGTGCGGGCGCGAACGCCTCGTAGCGGCCAAATGGCCCAAAACAAACTCATCGCACTATGCTGCCGCCATGCCTGACGAGAATCCGCGGTACCGAATGGGAATCGAACTAGGGGTCTTGGACCACCTAGGCCTGAATCTCTACAGCAACATGCCAGCCGTGCTCTCGGAGGCTGTTGCCAATGCTTGGGACGCAGATGCGAAAGTCGTGACGATCAAAATCGATAGCGATGCGCAAACGATCACGATCACTGATGACGGATCCGGAATGGATCTTGAGGACATCAATGACCGTTTTCTAAAGGTCGGCTATCGCAGAAGAGAGGAGGGGCGAACCAAGACGCCTAGCGGTCGCCATGTAATGGGACGCAAGGGCATCGGCAAGCTCTCACTTTTTTCTATCGCAGACGAGATCGAAGTGCGAACCGTAAAGGCCGATGACTCTGGTCATAAATCTGATCCCGAGGCACTCTTACTGGATGCCGACGAGATCCGAAAACGGATCAAAGCAAAAGAGGAGTATCACCCCACCGCGCTCGATCGATCCAAAGTCAAACTAACGCACGGTACAGAATTGCATCTGAAGGGGTTGAAGAAGCATGCAACAGCCACCACCCAAAAAGCCCTGCGGACCCGTCTAGCACGTCGCTTCAGCATTATTGGTTCCATCAATGACTTTGTAGTAAAAGTCGGTGACAACACCATAGGACCCGAGGACCGCGAATACTTTTCGAAGGTGGAGTATCTCTGGTCCATTGGGTCGGTTGGCGATAAATATAAAAAACTTGCCAAAGCAGCCAAACGAACAAAACAGCTCAAAGGGGTCGTCGATGCGAGCAAGAGCTGGAGGGTCGAGGGGTGGGTTGGCACTTTCGACGAGCGCAAGAGCATCGAGCCGGACCAAAATGCACTAACCATCTTGGCCTGGGGCAAGCTCGTTCAAGAGGATCTACTGGCTCAACTGCCAGAGGGAGGCCTGTTCACGAAGTACTTGATAGGCGAGATCCGCGCCGACTTCCTAGACGTTGATGACAAGGACGACATCACTACGAGTGATCGTCAGCGTCTGAAGGAGACTGACCCGCGCTACGAAGCTCTTGTCGAGTTCGTCAAGGACGAGATCCTCAAGCCAATCGGAAATAGGTGGCGCGATTGGCGGCGAGAGGACGGAATGCAAACAGCCCTCGAAGAGCCGGCAGTTGAGGAATGGTTCGAGTCACTGAAGCCCGGCGCTAAAAAATATGCGAAATCACTCTTCGGTCGAATTGGGCAAATGGCCAAGGAGGACTTAGCTACCCGCCGTACTCTTTACAAGCATGGAATTCTCGCTTTTGAGCGGCTTCGGTTTAAGGAGTCCCTGGATGCCGTCGAGAAAGTTCAAGCCGAGGAGGATCTAGAACTACTCAACAACTTCGTCGCCGGCTTCGATGATCTAGAAGCCGCCTATTACTACGAAATCGTGCAGGGTCGCCTCGAGGTCGTTCATCAGTTCGAGAAGGTCGTCGATACAGAGAAGGAGGCGGTGATTCAGAATCATGTATTTGATCACCTCTGGCTTCTGCATCCTTCATGGGAGAGGGCCTCAACGAACAAACGAATAGAGCAATCAGTGACCAAGGAGTTCCAAAAAGTTACTGACAAGCTGACCGCGGAGGAGAAAAAGGGGCGAATGGACATTCGCTACCGCACGGCCGCAGGCACTAACATCATTGTGGAGCTCAAGAAGTACGATCGCTCAGTGACCCTGGGACAGCTACAGGATCAAATCCAAAAGTACAAGAACGCGCTTTCAAAGGTGCTACTCAAGTTTCCCGATGAGCCCCAATCTATTCAGGTCGTCGTCATCCTTGGAAAGCCTGTAACGAACGCTAGTGCCGATGAGGTCACGAGATCGCTCAATGCCATTGACACTAGAGTTGTCTACTACGATGCTCTGATTCAGCAAACTCAAGAGAGTTACTCGGATTATCTAAAAGCCAGCGCACAGCTTTCTCAGCTTGCCACCGTCCTTGAGAAGCTCGATACCGAAGAAACTGATGACTGACGTCATCTACGCCTTGAAAATGGTAGACGCTTCTAGCTAGAAGAAGATCCTGCTCTACGAGAGCTTCAACCGCCCGAGTAGCAAGCAGCGGTGGAGCCACATTGCCAATCATGGTGGCGAGGGCCGACCGCGTAAGGGACACTGACTCAAATGCCACAAAATCAGGCAAGCATTGAAGACGGGCAGCCTCATGCGGGGTCAGGGTCCGACGACGACGGGGATGAACAAACCTCCCTTGACCCATTGAACCAAACCCGCTCGTAATAGTCTGCGCTGGCCGATCCCAGGATAGACGCCCGTACATGGATAGATATGAGTGATCCCCGTCCCTGTGGCATTTGGGCCGTTTGCTGTTAGGGAGATCAAAGGATTTTTCGTCAAAGAGCCAATTAATACGCTCACGATTTTTGCTACTTGCTTTGGAGGCCGTGGTAAAGATATTTAGTGGCTTCTGGTCCAGTAGATCCTCTATCGCCCACGAGACACTTCGCTGCGGAAGTTCCCTAACCATCTCCCAGTCGAATTTCTTTCCTTTTGTCGCTATCAAAAGATGTCGGATTCGACGCTGTGGAACCCCGAGGCCACTAAGGTCAATGCGCTTCTCGACGACCTTATATCCGAGCCTTTTCAGCGCACTAGAGCATCGCGCCACAGCGTTCTTTCGGTCACTGCTAACCCCACTGACATTCTCAGAAATGATTGCTTGAGGCTGGATCAACTCGGCCGCGCGAGCTACAGCAAGATAGAGGCCATTCCTAGGGTCATTGTGGCGCGTATGGTTATTGAGCGCTGAATGCCCTTGACACGGAGGACCAGCCAAAAGCAGGGAATCCTGGCCCACTTCGCTGAAAAGCTTTTCCTCTTCGACGAGGGGGTCGACGCCTACCGCCTGAAGAGTGGATAGATCCCACGACTTGACCTGATTTTCGTCTAGATCCAAGGTCTTGCGCATGACATCAAGGGGCAGAGGATCGAGGTCAACCGCAAGCGCCAGTGACCCATTCTTCCCCGCTCTGTCAAGGCCCTCAAGGGCGCCATAAGTTAGGCCTCCACAACCGCAAAACAAGTCAACGATTTCCGTTGAATCCGAGACGGGTTGATAGCTGGGCCGTTCGGTAGCTCGCAGGAACTGGTGATCGTTTTCAAGGGCCGCTTCGATGTCTATCGCAACTTGGTCGAGCGTATCCTGAGTGACTTGAGCGGTAGCAGCCATGAGCTAGAGCAAGGCAAGGGGCCGAGTCGCTGGGGCAACGTCCCAGAAGCCCGGAGACGAATTATGCGATCTAACCGTCGCCGCGATACTCAGCTCGAGCGATCCATCCGGAAAGCCGTCTTTGGCAAGGGCCTCAGATACCGGGTCGACTTTCCGATTAAGCCGAGTCGCGGTCGCAGCATCCGACCCGACCTCGTTTTCACGCGCAAAAAAATCTGCGTGTTCATCGACGGCTGCTTTTGGCACGGCTGCCCCGAGCACGGGACGCTTCCCGTAACCAATCGCTCGTACTGGCAGCCAAAGATTGCCGGGAACATCGAGCGCGACCGCCGACATACAGCGGTGCTTGCAAAAGACGGATGGACAGTGATTCGAATTTGGGAACATGAGCCGGTAGATCGGGCAGCGGAAAGAATTGAGCGGGCGGTCTGCGGAGACCGAGCCTAGCCGCGCGCCATCCTTCGATAGCGGCGGGGCAAAAACTAGCTCTCTCATCCGACCTCAGATCGCACAGCTCCGAAGCTCTGCCCGACCGCATGCGTGTACCGCGCCAGCATCGTCTCGACACGGTGGCCGGCGATCTCGGCCAGGTCGGCGTCGTTGATGCCGGCCGCGCGGAGGTGGGTGACGTAGGAGTGGCGGCACTCGTGGGGGCGGATGTCTAGGCCGGAGGCTTGCTGGGTCGGCTTCCAGAGGTCGCGGTAGAAGTTGCGCTCTCGCCACATGCGGCCGGTTGGTGTCGTGAAAAGCAGCTCGCAGTCCTCGCCGTTTAGGCGCATCTGAGCTTCGATCATCCAGGCCAAGGTTGCTGGGACCGGGACGGTCCTCCCCGCGTCGTGCTCGCCGTGATCGGTCTTGGTGCCCTCCAGGATCACGCCCTCGTGGGCGGTTCTTCTGACCTTCAGCGTCTCGCCGTCGAAGTCTTCGACTCGAAGGGGCAGCACCTCCCCCAGCCTCATGCCGGTATCGGTGAAAACTCGGACCATTGCCTCATAGCGTCCCGCTGCCTTGGCGAAGGCGTGCATCTGCTCGAAGCTGAAGACTCGGATCGGCCGGCGCTTCTTCTTTGCTCTCGGGTCGTTGGCTCTGACCCGGACTCCCTTGAACGGGTTGAGGTCGGCCACTTCGTCGGTGATCGCGTCCTCGGCCATCGCCGAGAGCGAGCGCAGGATGCCAACGACTCCGGTGGTCGCTCGGCCTTGGACTCGCAGCATGTGGTCGACCAAGGCGAGGGCGTGCCTTCTACGCAGCTCGCGCATTGGCCACTGCTTCAGCGGGATGCCCTCTACCTCGACCTCGAGGACGCGGCCAATCCGGTGCTCGTTGGTCTCGTTGGTCCTCTCTGAACGCGGGTGATGGGTCGGCCAGGTGGCGAAGTACTCGCCAAGGGTGTCGGGACGATCTGAGAGCCCGTAGGCCTCGTCGATCGCCTGCTGGGCTTCGCGCTTGAGGGCAAAGGTGCCCTTACCGCCGTTCCAGCGGGGCTTGGCGATGTAGCGCTTGCCGTCGCGGCCGGTATAGCGCGCCATCCAAACGATCTCCCCGGAAGGATTGCGGCGCTTGGTCGGAGCCTCGCGGCGGCTCACGGGGCTTCCTCGCGTCGCTGGGAGAGGAAGGCGTCCACGTCGGCCGGGTCGATCCGGCGGGAGGCTCCGAGCTTGTAGGAGGGCAGCTCGCCTCTCCTGATCCAGTTGCGGATCGTGCGATCGGAGACAGCGAGATAAGAGGCGAGCGTGCGCTCAGTGAAGAAGGTGGGCGCTGCGATCTTTGGCTTCATACATACGTACTCCATGTAGACCCCCAAAGTGCGCCACCGACCGAAGGTCAGACCTCTCGCCGGGCCTCCATGCAGGCCGCCCCCGCACGGCGGAGCCGTGCCAAAATCGGCCGCCGGAGGCCCGGCCTGAGCGACCACCACCAAAGCGCCCGGACCTTCCTGAGCTTTGGGATCGCCTAAGTGCGACCCAGGCACAACACCGGAGGGTGCATAGTGTGTCGGGCTGTAGATGGCTGGCAGCTGGAGGGGCGTCTGAGGCCTACCTAGAGGGCCGTCCCGTAGCTCTCTGCGCTGATCCTGTCCCTGGCTGGTGGGACTGGCTGCTGGTCTCTGATCTGCTCGGGGTCTCTCGGTCTCATCTCTGTGGCTGACTGAGATCGTCGTCATGGGCTGGTCTCATTTGAAGACCGGAGCCGAAACCCGCCGCGCGTGAACTGGCCCGGCTCCCAGGCGATGCCGTCGAGCAGACTGGACGTGGGCACTCCCAGGGCACCGGCGAGCTTCGCGAGGGTGTCGATGCGGGGGACGCGGCCGCCGCGCTCCAGCAGGCCGATCTCGGTGCGGTGCAGCGAAGCGCCGAAGCTCAGCTCCTCTTGCGTGATGCCGGCTCGCTCGCGCTGACGGGCGAGGTTGGCGCCGAAGCGGGCGGCGACCTCGCTCATCGCCTCCTCCCTCCCTCCAACTGCGCCAGGAGACCGTGCAGCGCCTCGTGCTCTGCAACGACGCGGCTGTACTCGTTGCCGGCGTCGATGATCCCGGCGAGGTCTGAGAGCAGATGGCGGACTTCCCGGTCGGGGACGATCACCAGCTCGTCCAGTGCCGTGAGCAGCCGCCCATAGGCGATGTGTTCGCGTTCCAAGCGTTTCGGGTCTAGCTGGTCGGGAAATTCCTCCAACTCGTCACCGATGCCGGCACGCGCCTTCTCGAAGACGCCGCGCAGGAAGCGGACGTGATCGGCGGGGAGTTCGAGGGCGACGGCCGCGCCGCTACCCATAGGGTTCTGATCAGCCATGAGGAGCTCTGCCTCCTTGTGGTCAGGCCCTCGGTTGGCGTTACCGCGCCGGCCGAGGGCCGCTTATTGAGATGGCTTCCGAGGGTAGCAGTCTCGTCTAGGGTCTCTAGACGAGACTGGGCGACGCTACTTGCCGTGAAGGATCTGATCGACGCGGCTGCGGTGCAACTTGGCCGCCTTGCCGATCTCAGCCAGCGACAAGCCCGCAGCACGGGCGCGCTCGAAACTCTCGCGGCGCGTCTCGCGACCCTTCTCGACCCGAACCTGCAAGCGCTCGAACTCGGCCTGCGCTTTGCGCACGTCCGCGAGTGCTTTCTGCCGTGCCTGGTCAGCCATTAGCGAAGGAGCCTATTCGCCGCCCTCGACACCTTCCAGATGTGACCTGGATGCGACACTGACGTCCCGGAACTGCCCGGAACGCGTCGGCGCGGCGCGGCACTCCGTTTCGAGAGAATTCGGCGCAGACGACTCACAAATGGCTCTGCACCGGTAAATCACGGCGTCCGCAGGAACACCGCGGAAATGCGCCCGGAGAGAATCGAACTCTCGACCTCCGGCTTGAAAGACCGGCGCTCTTTGGGGCTCGTTAAAACCCCGTTGACCACTGAGCTACGGGCGCTCACGCATCCCTGCGTGAGCGGATTATGCCTGTCTCAGAGTCCGAATGTCTTGGCGATGATATTGCGCTGAATCTCTGAAGTGCCGCCGTAGATCGTCGAGACGAGGGCGGTGCGGACAAGGCGCTCCATGTCGTACTCGGAGGCGTAGCCGTAGCCGCCCATCATCTGCATGCCTTCGAGCGCGGCGCGCTTGGTCGTCTCGGTGACGAAGAGCTTGACCATCGAGGCCTCGCGGGGCAGCATGCGGTCCGGATCCTCATCGGTCAGCGTCGCCACCCAGCGGGTCATCAGGCGGGCGGCCTCGAGCTCCGTGGCCATGTCGGCGATGCGGTGCTGCAGCGCCTGGAAGGAGCCGATCGGGCGGTTGAACTGTTCCCGCTCCTTGACGTAGACGATCAGGTCGTCGAAGACGCGCTGGGCGATGCCGAGCATTGTCGCGGCGAGGATCAGGCGCTCGACGTTGAGGCCGGCCATCAGCTGGGTCCAGGCCTGGTCGACCTGGCCGAGCACGGCGCTGGCGGGCGCGGCGACGTCGGTCAGGTAGAGGTGGTTGGTGTCGCGACCGCCCATCGTGTCGATCGGGACGATCTCGAGCCCGTCGGTCTCGCGCGGCAGCCAGATCATCGTCAGGCCCTCGTGCTTGGACGCGGAGCGAGTGGTGCGGCAGACGACCAGGATGTGGTCGGCGATGTGGGCGTTGGAGCAGAAGACCTTCTGGCCATTGAGCACGTAGCCGTCGTCGACGCTCTCGGCGAAGGTGCTGAGCGAGCCGACGTCGGAGCCGGCCTCGGGCTCGGTCATCGCGATCGCCTCGACCGCGCCGCCGGCGATGCCGCCGAGGATCTCGTGCTTCTGCTCCTCGGTGCCGAAGCGGTTGGTGGCGCCGGCGACGATCAGGGTGGTCGCGTAGCCGCCGATCGGGGCGAGGGCGCGCGAGGTCTCCTCCATGAAGATGCAGGCGTCCAGCATCGTGCCGCCGGAGCCGCCGTACTCCTCCGGGATCGTCAGCCCGAGCCAGCCGAGCTCGGCCATCTCCTTATAGATCTGTTCGTTGTGGTGGTCGGTGTAGCCCTCGGTGAGGCGCTCGCGCTGATCCTGCGTACCGCACTCGTGGTCGCAGTAGCGCTGGATCGCGTCGATGAAGTCCTCTTGCTCATCCGTGAGGGCGAAGTCCACGAAGCGGCAGCCTAACGGTCGGGAAAGGCTGAGGAAGGCTGGCGGATGGTCGTCAGAATGCCTAAAGGTGCGAGGTAATCGCGAAAACAGCGATGGCGGAGATAACGCTTCCCCCGACTCGAATGATCAGTCGATTGAGAGCATCGAAGCGATCGTTGAGCTTCTCGAAGCGGGCGTCGATCGCTTCAAACCTCGAGTCGACCTTGTCGAAGCGCTCGTTCACCTTGTCGAAGCGCTCGTTCACCTTGTCGAAGCGTTCGTTCACTTCGGCTCTGAGCGACGTCAGCTCGGTCTTGACTTCGACCCGATGCGCGCGCAGATCGGCTTCGACCCGGCGAAAGCCGTCATCGACCCGGTGGTTCAGGTCATCGAGCCGCTCGTCGGTCCAACGCTTTCTCATCGCCTCCATCTTGCCACCGTAGACGACAAGACGTTTCGCAACTAGACCACGCTGCAACGAAAGTGGAACGGGATCGAGACGAGGACGCAGCGACTAAGCCCAGGACGAGACTCGAACTCGTGACCCCCTCCTTACCATGGAGGTGCTCTACCAACTGAGCTACCTGGGCGGGACGCTCGATCTTAGTGGGTCGCGGGCGCTCCGCGGCGGGCGATTTGGGGTTACCGATTTTGGTGAAGCTGCCGATAGAGGATCGATGATGCGAGTTCGGATGCGCGGATGGCAGGTGGCCTGCGGGGCGCTTGGCGTGCTGCTGGCCTCGCTTGCTCTGACCGGACCGGCCGCTGCCTCGCCGGGCGCGACCACCTCGATCGTCGGCGGTACCACCGCCCTCAGCGAAGAATGGCCGTGGGCCGCCTTCATCCTCGCCGCTGATGCGAAAGGCGAAGGCTTCAGCTGCTCCGGCACGGTGATCTCCCCCACCCTGATCCTCACGGCCGGGCACTGCGTCGAGGACATCGAAACCGGCAAGAAGACCCCGCCCGCGCAGTACGTCGTCGTCACTGGCAGCTCCGACATCCGCGACGCGTCCCTGCGGCAGGTCTCGAAGGTGAGCCGGACGATCATCAACCCCGACTTCAACCGCTTCAAGGTCCACGGCGACGCCGGGCTGCTGGTGCTGGCGACCCCGACTACCGTCCCGGCCGTCGCCCTCGCCGGGCCGACCGACGCAGCGCTGCTTGCGCCGAACACACCGACCTGGATCGCCGGCTGGGGACTCAGCGGAACCTTGAGGAAGCTGAAACGGACGCCGGTCCTGCGGCGCGGCGCAACCTTCGTGCAGGAACGGCTCTATTGCCGCAACCACGCGCGCGCCTACTACCCCTTCTTCAACTACTCCTCGCAGCTCTGCACGATCACACCGCCGGGCTTCTCGATCGGCACCTGCCACGGCGACAGCGGCGGCCCGGCGCTGGCCTTCCGCGAAGACGGGACGCCGGTGCAGATCGGGATCACGAGCCTGGGCGCGGCGGACTGCGACACGCACCTGCCCGACATCTTCACGCGGATAGACCGGATCTACCCGTGGATCGCCGAACAGATCGCCGCGACGGCGACGGGCTAGCCGCCGCCGTCACAGCTGACCTTCAAGCCTGGATCAGGTGAACTTCGAGGGTTCGAAGCGGCAGTACTTGAATTCGAAGGCGAGGACCTGGTTGTTGGCCTGGTTGGCGTTGTGATTGAGGCGGATCACGGTCGCCTGGGCACCGGTCTTGTTGCCTTCCTTGAGCTGCTTGGCGCCTTTCAAGAAGAGCTTTTCCTCTTCGCCGACGTACTTGAGCCACTTCGCCAGCTTGGCTTCGTCAGCAGTGGGCTGCGGGATGGCTTTGAGCTGCAGGATCGCCTTGTGAAGCGCTTTGCCGGCCTTTTCGAACTGCGTGCCGGCGGCCTTCAACTGGCCCGACTTGACCTTCTGACGGACGCCCTTGAGGATCTTTTCATTGGCTTCCGTATTGGTCTTGCAGATCGGCTCGACTGCTTCTTTGTAGCTTTCGCGCGTCACTTCGGCCGCCTCGGCGAATGGCGCGGCCAGCATCGCGAGGGTCATGACGACGGTGCTCAGCGCGGCAAAGATCTTCTTCCCCACCAGATACCTTTCTCTCGTTCCCAGTTTCCCGGTCTCGTTCCCAATTCCCAGGCTTCTAATCTTCCCAAACACACGTGGGTGCCCAGGGACTCGGCAGCTTAGGGGATCGTTAAGCGGGGCTTGCGCCGCCCGCCTACTGCCCAACCGCCCCAAACCCCACGCTCCCGAACGCTTCCCCCGCCGCGAAGACGGGTTTCCCAGCGGCAAACGCCTGGTTGAACTCCCCCGCCGCGTCAGCCGTGAGGGTCAAGGAAGCCCCGGAGACGCTGATAGTCCTCGCCTTGGGATCAGAGGCAACAGAGCCCTGAGCGATCGCAAAGACCCCGATCCGCCCCAGCTTCCCCGGGAAGGCAGGGGTCGGCTCGAGGTCGACTTCCGCAGAGGTGCTCTTGGCCCCCAGGTCGAGCCAGTATTCCTTGTGGAAGACCTGGCCGGCGCCGAGTTGCAGCAGTTCGATCGCACCGCCGAGACGAAGGATCCCTTCTGAGGCGTCGGGGGAGATCTGTCCCCCTGGGGCGATCGGGAACTTCAAGGCAGGTCCTGGTTGAAGTTCGGCAGGTGAGATCGGGTTGAGGGAGACGAAGAGGCCTTTCAGCTTGGCCAGGAAGGCGGGGTCCGGGGTGATGGTTGCTTGACCTTGGGGCAGGATCGCGACCCTTTGGGGTTGGGTGGCGCTCTTGAGGGAACCGAGCGACATGCCTTCGCCAAAGAGCTTGCCTGTCCTCAGCTTCTTGTTGAGGCGGGTCGCCACCTTTTCGGTGAGCAGAAGAGTCTGAGCCTTGAACCCCTGGCCGAAGCCTTCGCGGGTGGAGGTGAGCTTCTTGGTGGTTGCCAGCTTCAGCTGGCTCCCTCCCACCTTGGCAAAGAGCGGTGTCTTCTTCGCCTTCAGCTCGATGTTGCGCAGTGGGACCTTGCGCTTGCCTTTCTGGAAGACCAGGGAGCCTTCGTGCTCGACTTCTCCCTTGCCGGAAGTCGGGTCCTCCTTGCCTCCTTCGACCGGGAGAGTGAGGACGTTGCCCTTGAGCTTGGCCGGGGCTGTAGCGGAGAGCTTGATCCCTTCCTTTCGCATCAAGGAGAGGAAGGAGCCCTTGAAGCTGAGCTTGGTGGTTCCCCCTCCTATCGGGTCATAGGCGGCTTGGCAGAGGGAAGGGATGAGGAGCAAGCACAAGCTCGCAAGAATCACCGCTGCTTTGAAGTACCTCATCTCTCTTCCTTCCTCTCGTCTCATTCAGACACCGCGCAGGCCTTTTCCACCTTGGCGCTCAAGGAGAGGCCTTCGGCGAACTTGAAGTTGGCAAGCGCCAGGGGGAAGACCGCTCGCTTGGCTCCCTTCAGGGCCGGGCAGCCGGAGTTGAAGTAGCTCAGCTGCTTGCCCTTGTAGGTGTATTTGCGCTTCAGGGTGAGCTTGATCCGATCGACGTAGCCCCAGTCGCCCAGGGCGTGGGGGAAGGAGGCCGATAGCTCGGTGCCGTAGGCACCTTTGGAGACCTTGCGGATGGCGAAGGGGATGACGAAGGAGCTGAAGAAGGGGTTGGCGGTGAAGATGTGGACGAAGAGGACCGGGGATCCCTTCTGGCGGCCGTTGAAGATCAGCAGCCTTCCATGGGTGCCGTAGGCGCCTTGGTCTGGAAGGACGATGTGAGCGAAGAACTGGCCTGAGCCGACTACGGCGTCACCGCAGTTGGCCAGGGCTCGTTCGGTTGAGGTGGGCTGTAGCTGGGCGAGGCGGCAGGTCGGCAGGCCCTTGCTCTGGAGTAGGCCGTGTTTGTTGACGTCCACCGTCATCTCCTGCAGCTGGGCCGGGATGCCGCCGTGGGGGGCTTGCAGGTGGCCCGATACGAAGACGGCTATGGGGGCGGTTCCCGTTCTGGGGAGCTTGTAGGGCTGGACTTGGGAGAGGACCGTTATGCGCAGGTTGCCCTCTTGGACCACGGTGGCGTGGGCCAGGGAGGCAAAGGCCAGCAGCGCCACCGCGGTGACGAGGACAGCTGAGCGTCTGCGCATCGCTTAGTGGGCCCTGCGCTTGGCGCGCTTTTGCTTCTTGGCCTTGCCCCCACAACCCGTCGGCTTGACCTCTGGCTTGAAGTCCCACTCCTTGCCGTTTTGCCCGGTGAAGTTGGCTTCGGCCTTGTAGGTCGCCTTGCAGAGGTTGGTCGAGTTGACGAACAGGCCCTTCTTGCCTCCCAGGAGGCTGATCACGACTGAAGAGACCGGAGCGTCGGGGGTCGATTCGAAGGTGTTCCTGAGGCGTCCTTTGACCGAGTCGACGTGGCCGTCGAGAACAACGTCGATCTGGCCGTTGTGAAGCGAAGCCACTACGTCGGGGAGCTGGTGTTCTGAGGACCTGAGAAAGACCGGTCCTTCCAAGGGTTCGGAGAGGATCGGAGTCTTGGCGACGGCGTGGCCGTAGACGGAACCTGCCGGGCACATTTCCCCGGGGTGGGCTCCCTGCTTGAACTGAACGCGGGTGCAGATCGTGTTGAAGTGGGCGTTCTCGATGAACTCGGACTTGGGCAGGATCACTTCTGCGCGATGGACTCCCGCTTCGCCGATGCCGCTCATGTTGAGGGTTGCCTTGAGGGCGGGGTGTGATCCACGCTTCGTCCCGCCCTTCAGCTTCAAGCTCAAGCGTGGCTTGAAGGGAAGGGCGGCGCAGTCGGCGGCTTGGAAGGGCGTGGATACCGTTACCGGTCTGTCATCAGCTTCTGAGCCGAAGTCAAGGCCCGAGCCCAAGAGAGTGCTTGCGGTCGAGGTCCTTGTGCAGTTGGTTGGGTTGAGGACGAAGTTGGGGCGGTCGACGTAGGCCCGGATATCCCTTAGATGGACCGGGATGCCCTTGATGATGTGGGGGATCGGGTCTGAGCCTGTTGCGTCGACGAAGACTTCCGCTGTTTCGGGGTCGATCTTGAAGGCCTCGCGGATCACCACGTTGCCGAGGTCAAAGGGACCGACCTTTCCTGCGGTGATCGCCACCATCGAGAGGGCGGAGCCGTGGTAGGGGCCGGCGAGGTAGAGCTTG
This sequence comes from uncultured Solirubrobacterales bacterium, assembly GCA_963732225.1. GTDB lineage: Bacteria > Actinomycetota > Thermoleophilia > Solirubrobacterales > 70-9 > VRUE01. Next base: position 630,562 of record CAVSYR010000002.1, on the reverse strand, counting down.
CCGGGGGCATAGGCCAATGCAGAGCCCACGCCTGAACCCACGAGGGTGTGGCCGATTTCAGATGCCGCGGGACAACTCGGGCTGTTGATCTCTTCCTGGCCACCGTGGGGACCCGTTCTTGCCTTTGCCGCAGCGATCGCAGCGTCGGGACAGAAGGGGATCCCCGCCAGCTTGCCGAGTACTCCCGGCGGCAGCTTGATCGAGAAGTGGGTGATCTCCTGTTCGGAGTCCGTTCTGGAGAGACGGACGTTGAAGGGGGAGAACCGCCCTGCGGCGTTGTTCAGGGTTCCCGCGACGAGGCCCGGGTGGAAGGGCGGCAGGCCGCCCGTGGGGCAGGGCTGTGATTCGGGACCCGAGATGATCTGGAAGGCCGAGGTTGTCGTTACCGGCGTTCCTCCGCTCCAGGGGTAGAGGGTGGCTTCGGCGTTGAAGGTGCCGCAGGAGGGCGGCGAGGCCAATGGGCTTCTCGCTCCCTCGCGGAAGTGCAGCTTGAAGTGGGAGAACGGCAGCTGGGGCATTTCTTCGGCCACCGTGGTCAATCTCCCCGTCACCGGGTCGGGTTCGACCTTGAGGGGCTGGACGACCTTGATCCCCAACGTCGGGTTCTTGATCACGACGTAGAGGGTTATGAGGTTGTGGAAGGGGTTTTCGTAGGGGGTTGCCTGGTAGAGGGCGCCGTTGACGTTTTCGTCCAGCAGGGGCGTTTCTACTTCGACCGTGCCGATCTTCGAGGCGTCGGGGCAGCCCGCTCCTGCTCCTGAGAAGGCGGTCTCCCTGGCCAGGTCTGCTTCGGTGCAGACGCTCAGGCCTTCGGCGATCGAGGGGTTGACCGAGAAGCCTTCGGGGAGGGTGACTTCGGCTTTGCGGATATCGGAGTTGGCGATGCCAGTGGGGCTGGTCAGGCCTTCGTCGTGGACGTTCAGGTCGAAGTCCAAGCCGGTGGGGCTGTTGGCGGCCTTGGTGGTCGGGGCAGCCGAGATCGAGGGGTTGAAGCCGAGCCTCGAGCAGCCGGTCATGCCCTGAGGGTTGGGCGGCGTTGCGTCGTCGTGGGTGAAGGTTTCACCGGTGACCGGGGCCACGTCCGTTTCCTGCCAGGAGTCCCCTTCAAAGTGGGTCGGCAGGGAGCCCTGGCAGGCGCGGGGCAGGGTGAGCAGCGGCTTTTCCTCAAGATGCAAATTGCCACAGCCACCGGTTCCACAACCTCGTTCTGAATCATGACTCGGACTCGCTGGCACTCCCCAGACGCTCAATTCGGTGCTGTAGAAAGGCACCGGATTGTCTATGTTGCGCGACGACGCGAGAACGTTGTATGGAGGGTTTGGATTGACCGTAAGGTCCACGGTCACCGGCACGTTGATGACCTGGAAAGCGATCCTCATGGCGACGCCGGGCGGGGGCACGAGACTGTAGAGATTGACTCGTTGCAAACCACCTTCAGATCGCGGCCCAGAGACAACGACATCGTCTACGCCCACCTGCGAGGAGAGGGGACACTTCTGCAGAAGGAAATCGGTTGTGGTGCATTGCGACACCGCCGTAGGGTTGCCGACGAAGCCGGGGGGCAGCGAAACGATGACGTCTTTGGGATCTCCATCCGGAATTTCCAAGCCATTTGGAAGCCCACTCGTCCCAGCAACAGACGAAAAGACAGTATTGAAGGCGATTGTCGTCTCTTGGAGATAGGGATGTGAACCAGCTTGGGTGGCAGGCGAACCATCCCGATTGGCGAACACGTCGTCGAGTTCGTTAAAGCCAAAGGCCGCCTTGGCAGGAGCGGTGACCGCAGTCGCACCGAGGAGCGCGATCAAGAGTGTCAGTACGAGACGCTTCATCGTGTCGCCCTCCCTTTGCTGGCTCGCTTAGTGTGCGATTGCTGACGTGGCTTCTTGATGTGTTTCTTCTTGGCGTGCTTCTTCTTGCGCGGCTTCTTCTGTACTGATTCCTTGACGTTTCCCGCCCCTTCGAAAGAGGAACTCGCCGGGGTTGGATCGTTTGGCGGCGCCGGTGCGCCCTGGCACGCTTCGCCCTCGCAGGCAGGCTGGAGACCCGGAGGGGATGGAAATCCACCGTCGACACGAGCGTCGTAGATATCGACCAATCCGAGGTCTTGGGGCAAGAGGCTCGCCGAGGTGGAGAAGAAGACGTCGGAGCCGTTGCTACTCGCATCGAGGAGTTCCGAGTCGACATGGTTCTGGCCGGAAGAGATCAAACCCAGACAGCCACCAGCTGAAGCAACGAAGATTTCCGCGCCGAGCGCTCTGCAGTCCGCTGCATCGGCTGCTTCCTCCCACTCATAGACATCCCTTGCTCCGTTGGTGTCATTTGGCACCAGCGCCTCGTAGCTTTCGAAGAAGAGGCGACTGCCGTCGCTGGACAGCAGACGGCTGGGGTTGAGCTGGCCAGGCCAACCGGGAAGAACTGCCGCTGCCCAGACTTGGAGCTGCCCACCTATGACCATTCGTCCGGCAGGACGGGCGCCACTTGGATTGCAGGAGACGCAGGCGAGGTGCCCGGATCCACTTCCTCCATCCGCGTCATAAATAAAGACCTCTTCGTCGGCAACGCTGCTTTCCAAGTCGCGATTGTCATAGCCCGTCAACGACGCACTCGAACTGAACGCGAAATGCAAACCGTCCGCAGTGACCCTTGCGCTTCGAGACCGAGGGTCTCGGGATAGCGGCGAAGGGGTAACTGAGTTATTTATCGATCCACCATGCAAATCTCCGGTGCCCAGGATGCCAATGAACGTGAAACCGACACCTTTTTCATAGAGGTAGAGGTTGGGCTTACCAGCACTTGCTTTCGCATCGAAATTATTTGTTTGTTCACCACTCAGAACTTCCGACGAAGCGAAATAAATGCGCGAAGCATCTTCGCTCATCCCGGCCACGCCAAACGTTTCCCCGGCGATTAGGTGGGAGGTTGCGGTAGCTACGTCGAATTCGAAGAGTTTGCTGTCTTCATCCGAGCCGACCGAGTAAATGGCCGTTTCACCCTGGGGATCAGCGCCCCAGAAGAAGGTTTTAGGAGATCCCGACACCGCCAATGTGCATGCTTTTTCAGCTTCGCTACAGCCACTGCCAGGTTTGGCAGGCGGCAGGGCGGGATTGAGGCGAACGTACAGAGTTCCCCTACCCCCGCCGGAGGCGAATCCGAGCGGAGGGCCCCCTGCTTCGCTGGCTGTCCAGAATATCCGTGAGCCATCAGCGGAAACGGCGTGATAAACGCTTGAGCTGGTGAAACCGTCGTCTGAACCCCAGAAGGTTCCGAGAGTAGAGTGCGTGCAGCTAGCTTTGCCGTTGGGCAAGATGCTGACGAGGCGCAACGGTCCTTCTTCTGAGGCCGCATAAAGTTGCTCAGATTCGGTTTCGCAAGCGTTGCTTGTCAATTTGGCGTTAGCGCGAAAGACTGACAACGAGCCGTCACTCGAGTGACCCTGAGGATTGGGGAGATAGTGGGTTTCGGGGAATTCATGCTTGAAGTCAAAGCCGGGAGCAGCAGTCGACGTCACAAGCTGGAAACCGCCTTCGCCGCATAGATCTTGCCGGTAGAGATTGGGAGCGTTGACAGGAGCTTCTGGCACCAGTGGATAGGGAGAGTCCTGCAATATCCAGGCAGAGCAAAGGTCTTCACTGAAGGCCTTGTACTGTCCCGATCCACCAGGTGAAAAGAAGGCGGGATTGCTGCGGGGGGGCGAAATCGATCGAGTCGACCAGCCATCGCTTCCTCGCGCGGCCAGGTACTCGCTGTAAAGGGGAGCAGCCTCAGGATCGGCGAAAGACCGCAAGGCAGCGTAGCCCAGCTTTTGACCATCGCTTGAGCTAGCCAGCAAGCCGCCGACAAATGGATAGGTGGTCGCATCCCCACCGTTCTTATCCACCGGCGAGACCATCTCATAGGCCCGACAGTCAGGCAGGCGGGCGGACCCACCTGCACGAAAGGCCTGATTCGGACAGTCGGTCCTGCCTTCAGCACGAAGCGGAAAGGTGGTGAACGTCCCTTCCGACCCATCGCTACCAACCGCGCCCCCAACGCCGCGGACGGGGCCTCCGCCCGAGCTCTGAGCGACAAAGCGATAGTGATAGGTGGTATTGGCTTCCAGATTGGAAAGGAGCACGCCCGGCGTCGATATTTCCTGGGCGATCGTCTGCGTCGTCAGGCGCGAGCCTGGGGCAGCCGGCTGTTGGCGATCACATCCCCCTTCCGAACATTTCCCGGTTCCATATTCGACGTAGTAGGAAGTGTCGGCCCAGAAGCGGGGGTCGATCTTTGCCTTGACCGTCGCCCCATCACTGTCCACCGAGGTGACGGACTGGGCGTCTATCGCGGGTGGGACTTCCGGCGGGGGACAAACCGAGGGGTCTGGCGGCGGGCCATAAGCGCTGATGCCACCGGACGTAGATGCGCGTACTCCGTCAGCAAGGTAGATATCGACCCCCTGAATTCCACAGCTCGAACTTGTCGCCATGCCGAACGACCGGATGGGGCCCGGTTCAAAAGGAAAATTGGGTAGCGCGCTGCCATCGGGCGAAAAGCCGAGCACCTGAAATTCATGAGCTTCCACCGGTCCGTCCCCGGCATACAAATCCCCGGTGGGATCTACTGCCAGAGCCCGTGGCGATCTTGCCGGCAAAGTAGCGAGCAGTTTTCCGGCGGGACTCAGCTTACGAATCCCTTCTTTAGAGAAATTCAGATCTTTAGAAAACACGGCATAAATATCTCCCACCGAGTCCACAGTGAGTCCCTTCACTTCCTCTCCGGTGAGAACTCCTTCGGGGTCCGGAAAAAGTCCCTTAAAGGATCCATTTGGATTGAATTCCTGAATACGTTCGAAGCCGCCGACATAGATCGTTCCCGTCGGTCCGATGGCGATGCCTGGTCCGGGTGAAGTAATTTCGTTGAAGTTACTCGGAGCCCCGACGCCAAACTCCCCATTTCCTTTGCCGCGCCTTCCACCACCACATGCATCCCCAGCAGCGATGTATTCGGCCGTGCATAGATTTCCTGGATGAGCAGGCACTCCACCCCCTTCATCGACATCGCCACCGAACATCAGCAAGAAGTTCCCTTCGGAGTCGAACTTCTGCACCCGGTTATTGCTGCCACTGAAGTCGAATTCGCACTCTCCGTGCCAGCAAGATTGGCCATATGAATGACTGGATTCCGCTACGTACACGTTTCCTTGGGCATCGACCGCTATGCCATCGTTGTCGCTGAACTGTCCGGGGCCGTGACCTTCAATCCCCTGTCGACAGTCCAAACCCGTGCAGACCTCGAAAGCACCGCCGCCATTACGAACGTCTCGGACATTGACTCTGCCGTTGGTTGGTGCAGGTGAACCTTCCGACGCTCGAATGGCGTTTACATTTGTGTCAGTAAATGATGCGCCACTGAATTCGACCAGGTATGGACCTCCAGGAATCCCCGCTTCGCCGCCTGGATTTGCCGAGGTGACGGTGATGTTCCCAGCGCCAATGTTGGACAGGCCTTCGAGTTCTGAGCGCACAACTGACGCAGCTGCGTTATAGGGAATATTTCCCGTCGTTTTGGTCGTTTCGGATTTAGAATTAAAGCTTGAAAATGTCAACCTGTAAGAACCGTTGGTAGCCGTCACCGTAATTCGCTGCAACTCATTAGTCGGCACGTTGTTGGGTGCTTCAGGAGAAGACAGTTCAGTCGGCTGTCCTGCTGCCGCTTGAGTCGCCGGCTTGGATAGGGTTATCTGCACTCCGGATACTTCCATCACGGTCGTTCCCGGCGCTAGGCCCACACCTTCGATCGGCATGCCGGCGACAAATTCCTTGCTACTAACGCTGAGGTCAGTGACGGCGGTAGACCCAGGAGAGAGGGTGCCCATTCCAGCCGCGCCCCCGTTAACCACACCGCCACCGAATGCCCGGATGAACTCACCCCAAGCAGTGAACTCGTCAATCCGTGAATTGCCGTAGTCCATAACGTAGACATTTCCAGTGGACGGATCGGTCGCGACATCCGTGGGCCCGAGGCACTGCCCTGGCCCAGAGCCAGACTTGCAGATTTGCGTAAGGAACGGTGGTGGTTCAGCGGCGGCGCTGGCAGACGTGAGGAGCATGAGGGCCGCCATTGCGGTCACCGCAATTCGACACGATCTTTTTAGGTGTCCCACTTGATCTCTCCTCACGCTGGTTTGCTCGGCTCGGAAATGCGGCTGGTCGACCTTGCTACGAAAGTGGTGCAGTGACCGCCCACACACCGAAGGCGAAGGGGTTCGCTTCCGAGATCGACATGAACAGGTTGGTTCCTGCCACGCCTATCGCTCCGCCGGCACCGAAGGCTTCTTCAAAGTGCAGGCCAATACCGCCAGACGGGAACATGCAGAGATATCCGGGGGCTGCCTCGGGGTTTGTTTGAGAAGCAGGGCCAGGATGTTCTGCGTTTTCGCAATGTTCGTTAACCGGCCCTTCGACGTAGATCGCGTTGCTCGCTTCTTCGATTGGGGCCTCAAGGGGGATGGCAAAGGACACGTTCAGCACGAGGCCTCCAAGGAAGTAGCCTTCTGTGCCGTTTAGTCCACCGGCAAAAGTGCCGGTCTCCGTGGCGCCGGGGGGAAGAGTTCCCCCCGCGGTCCAAGGCGAGCCTTCGACTCCTTCTTCGCCAGGTTCCCCGTTACACGCCGTGGTCGTTCCGCTGGGCGAAGTGAATTCGGAGCCGCCGTTGTGAGCGCAGGTGGCACTCGAAGTGGGGACAGCTTTGCTGGTCACGCTGGCGCCGGGAGCGCCGGCGCTGCCCGCCGCGCCCGCATCGCCCTTTGGCCCCTGAGGACCAGCCGGCCCCACCGGCCCCGCCGGGCCGGTCGCACCCTTTGGACCCCGCGGCCCCTTCTTGGCCTTGGCGGAAGCAGTCGCCTTGCCGCCTGAAGCTGAGTTGGAGGCGGCGTAGGCGCCGCCGAACATGGCGAAGACCAGAGCGATAACCGAGATCACTCCCGGGATACCAAAGCGGGTGCGTAGCGTCGAGAACATCTGAAATCTCTCTCCTTGTCCCGTGAGCCCCTCTGCCCGCCGCTTCCCTTAGCGGCTTCCTCGAGGCTCGGTTATGTCCCTGTGGCGTCGCTGCTCAAACGAGCTGGTTCCCTTAGCTGACACTCGGGTTCCTAAACGACAGCGCAAAGATAAACAGACGAGTTTGGCTTTGTCAAGGAACGAGAGTGGTATGGCGCACCCGTTGGCTCTGGAAGAGCGATTGAGCGCACCGAGAGATGGCCTCGGAGGCCGCGATGCAGGTCTAGCGAGGAGCGAGGAAAGCGGAGGGGGTGGGATTCGAACCCACGAGCGCCTTGCGACGCCAACAGTTTTCGAGACTGCCCCGTTCAACCACTCCGGCACCCCTCCGGGACTCAGTCAGGGGCTGATTTTAGGGGCGGGCGCTCAGGAGGCGCTGTGGGTGGCCGTTCCGGGCTCAAGAACCGGGCAGCTTGCGCCGATGCAGACGCGTGGAAAGCAGCGCGCAGACCCGCCTTGGGAGCTTCTTCGACCGCCATCCGCTGCTGCTGCGCTCGCTGGCGATCGTCGCCCTGCTCTGGGGGGTCGGCTACCTGGTCTGGCGAATTGGCTGGAGTAGCCAGGGGGCCAGCCCGGTTGCCTACGGGATGCTGCTGCTGACCGAGATCTACGGACTCTGGGCGCTGGGCACGCTGGCTTGGTTCTCCTGGTCGCGGCCACCGGCGGCGCGGCCGCCCGCCACGCCCGGGCGCTCGGTCGACGTCTACGTCTGCACTTACGACGAGCCGATCGAGGTTGTCTCCGCGACCCTGGCCGGCTGCCGCGCCCTCACCTATCCCCACACCACCTACTTGCTCGATGACGGCAAACGGCCGGAGATGGCGGAGCTCGCCAGGCTGGCCGGCGCCATGTACCTGACCCGGCCCGACAACTCGCACGCCAAGGCGGGCAACATCAACGCGGCGCTCACCCGCACCGAGGGCGAGCTGGTGCTGATGCTCGACGCCGACCACGTGCCGATGCCCGATGCGCTCGACGCGATGGTCGGCTACTTCGACGACGAGCGCATGGCGCTGGTGCAGAGCCCGCACGACTTCTTCAACCACGACTCGGTCCAGCACTACGTCGTCGGGCGCCACGAGCAGTCGCTCTTCTACCGCGTCGTCTGCCCCGGCAAGGATCGCCACGGCGCCGCCTACTGGTGCGGCTCGGCGGCGCTGATCCGCCGGGCAGCGCTGCTGGAAATCGGCGGCGTCGCCACCGAGACGATCGCCGAGGACTTCCACACGACGATCCGCATGCAGCGCTACGGCTGGAAGAGCCGCTACCACGACGAGGTCCTGGTCCAGGGCCTCGCCCCGCACGACCTCGACGGCTACCTGCTGCAGCGCGACCGCTGGGCGCGCGGCAACCTCGCCGTCTTCACCCTGCCCGAGTTCCCCCTGCGCGCCAAGGAGCTGGCGCCGCTGCAGCGGCTCTCCTACTTCGCCAGCCTCTTCGCCTACCTGGCGCCGCCGATGCGGCTGCTGTTGATGGCGACGCTGGGCCTGGTGATGTGGACCGGCGAGCTGCCGATGAAGATCAGCGTCGTGGCGCTGGCAGCCCTCTGGCTGCCCTACGTGACGCTCAACCTCGGCGCCGGCTCCGCCCTCGCCCGCGGCTACATGAAGATCGGCGAGACCGCCCACTACGAGCTGCTGACGATGGAGATCTACACCCGCGCCCTGCGCTGCATCTTCCGCCCCGGTCACACCGCCTTCAAGGTGACGCCGAAGCAGGGCACCGGTGGTGGCGGGCTCGAGTCGGTGCGCAAGCTGCGGCTGGTGATCCTCTGCGCGATCGTGGTCGGCGCCGGCACCGTGCTGCGCCTGCTCGACCTCGCCGGGGTCGGACCGCTGCCCGATCTGCCCGGGATCGCCGCCGTGATCGTGCCGCTGCTCGGCCTGATCGAGATGCGGCGCATCCTGCGCACGCTCTTTGCCGTCGGCAAGCGCCAGCAGCGGCGCCTCGTCTACCGCTTCGAGGGCGACGCCGAGGCCGAGTGCTACTCCGAGGAGGGGCACGTCAGCGGCCGCCTGATCGACGCCAGCGCCGCCGGCGTCGGGCTTGTCCTTGACGCCCCGCTAACAGTCGGCGCCAAGCCGGCGATCCTGCTCCAGCTCGAAGACGCAGCCGGCGACTCGCACGAGGTCGCGGCCCAGGTCGAGGTTCGCTCCTGCCGCGAGGCGGACGGACGCCACCTGGTCGGCGCGACGATCACCGAAATCGACTCGGCATCGCGGATGCGGCTGATGGAGTGGTGCTACGTCGTCTGCAACCACGAGCGTCTGCGCGGCCACCGGCCGGCGTTGCGGGCGGGCGAGGGCGAGTCGATCGTGCTCGAGCTTCCAGCGCCGCAAGCGGTGCCGCAGACCGCGGCCGCCTAGCCGCTCACAGGCGGCAAAGCAATACCCTTGAAGCCCACGGAGAGGTGTCCGAGTGGCTTAAGGAGCGCGATTGGAAATCGCGTGGGCGGGGTTAACCCGCCTCGTGGGTTCGAATCCCACCCTCTCCGCTTCAGGCGACGGCGAGCCCAAGCTCTCGGGCACTTCGCGCGAGATCCCTGTCGAAGCTGGCAAGGACCGCGTCGTGGTCCTGCGCCGCGAGCAAGACGCAGCAATCAGGGAGCTTGAGGCCGGTTCCGGCGCGAAGCGTCGCCAGTCGGGCCGACGCGTCCTTGCCGATGGCAAGCTCCTCGACGGCGAGCCGACAGAGAGCGTCGCGCGCGAGCTCCAGCTTGCCGGATCGCGCCGGCGCGACCAAGGTCTCGGCGAGACTGATCGAGCTAGCGCCGAGCTCGCTGCCGGCGTGCGCCGTGAGCAGCTCTCGCGCGCGTCCGTGGTGCGGGTCGCGACCGTCCAGATGGCCGATCAGAACACTCGCGTCGAGAACGATCACGCGGGCCAATCCTCGCGCAGGCGCTCGAGTTCTCCCGGCTCGTAGAGGCCGGTAAGCGCGCCAGCCGTCTCGTCGATCGCGGCTCGCTGTTTCGCGGCCTCGGCGGCGATCGCCTCCCCGCCGGCCACGGCCAGTCGCAGCAGCAGCGCCTTACGGTCGGTTACGTCGGGCCAATGGCGCTCAGCGGCATCGAGCAGATCGCTGAGCTCGCCGGTATCGGTGAGCATGTAACGGGGCTTGGTGGTGGGCATGCGACGGAGTGTAACACTTGGGATAGATGGTGCTACACCATTTGTGGAAGCCGGGGACGCCATTCTCCAGCCAGGGCGGGAGCGACTGAATGTCTCCCACCTCCTCAGCGCCGACTGGCGAAGAACTCCCGCAGCAAATCAGCGCACTCCGCCTCCAAAACACCGCCCGTCAGCTCGGGCCGGTGGTTGAGCGCGGGCTCGGCGAGGACGTCGAGGACGCTGCCGGCGGCGCCGGCCTTGGGGTCGGGGGCGGCGAAGACGACGCTGGGGATGCGGGCGAGGACGATCGCGCCAGCGCACATCGCGCAGGGCTCGAGCGTCACGTAAAGGGTCGTGCCGGGCAGGCGCCAGCCGCCGAGCGCCTCGGCGGCTGCGCGGATCGCGAGGATCTCGGCGTGGGCGGTCGGGTCGGCGCGCAGCTCGCGCTCGTTGCCGGCGGCGGCGAGCACCTCCTCCCCGCGGGCGATCACGGCACCGATCGGCACGTCGCCGTGGCGCTCGGCTTCGCGCGCCCGCTCGATCGCCAGCGCCATCATCCGCTCGGCAAGTGGCTTTGCAACGTCGTCCGGCATACATGGGGGAGTATGTGGGACTACAACTTCGTCGGCGGGCCGGTGTTAGGGAGGGGCCCGCTCGACGCAGGGGTCCAGGGGCCAACGCAAAGATGAATCGACGCCTTCCGATCGCCGCCGCAACCCTGCTTGCGGCCCTGATGCTCGCGCCGGCGTCGAGCCACGCCGCGACGGGCGTCTCGGCCGCACACGGCTTCGCCCCTCACGAGCTGATCGTCAAGCTGGCGGGGGCCGAGCGGGCACGGACCATCGACCTGCCACGGCAGACCAGCGTCGGCGAGGCGGCGGCCGCGCTGCAATCCAATCCCAGCGTCGCCTACGCCGCGCCCGACTACATCGCCACCGCCTCGGCAAGCGAAGAAGAACCGACCGTCCCCAACGACCCCGGCCCGCTCAGCGGGCCGCCCGGCCCACCGGGCGGCTGGGTCACGAAGCAGTGGAACTTCCTGCCCTGGGAGGGCCTGCCGACCCCGCTGGTGCCCCTCTCCCCCGGCGGCATCGACGCCGTCGGCGCCTGGGAAAACCTGGAAGCGGCAGGGCGTCCCGGCGCCAAAGGCGTAACCGTTGCCGTGCTCGACACCGGGATCGCCTACCGCTCTCTGGGCAAGCACTTCCGCCGCAGCCCCGACTTCGCCGCCGGGCAGTTCGTCAAAGGCCATGACTTCGTCGACGGCGACCGCCTGCCACTCGATGAAAACGGCCACGGCACCCACGTCGCTGGCACGATCGCCGAGAAGACCAACAACGGCATCGGCCTCACCGGCCTCGCCTACCGGGCAAGGCTGATGCCGGTGCGGGTGCTCGATGCCCAGGGCCGCGGACGGGCCGACCAGATCGCCAAGGGCATTCGCTTCGCCGTCGCCAACGGCGCCGACGTGATCAACATGAGCTTCAACTTCGGCTGCGGCCGCGAAGTGCCGGGGGTCGACGAAGCGCTGCAGCAGGCCTACCACCAGGGTGTGATCGCGGTCGCCTCGGTGGGCAACCTCGGCTCGGAGGCCTGCGTCGCCCCGCCGGCGACCAGCCCGCACACGATCGGCGTCGGCGGCAGCACCGAGGGAGGCTGTCTCGGCAGCTACTCGCTGGCCGGCCGTGACGTCGACGTGCTCGCCCCCGGCGGTGGCCCGCCGCTCAGCGGCTGTCCCTCGATCTCTTCGGGCTCGATCTACCAAGTGACCCTGAAGGCGGGCAGCACCCGCCGCTTCGGCGAGCCCGGCAGCTACGTCGGCACCTCGATGGCGGCCGCCCACGTCTCCGGTGTCGCCGCGATGGTGCTGGCCAGCGGTACGGTCGAACGCAAGCGCACTCCCAGCCGGGTGGCAGCCGTGACGAAGCGCCTGCGCCGCACCGCGCGCAGCATCGGGCAACCGACGACCCGCCAGGGCGCCGGCCTGATCGACGCCGGATTGGCGACCGAACCGCGAGGTCAAGCACACGCAACCCGCGGCACCTGACCAAGCAGATCAAGGACGCAGGGAGCGCCGCGTGCTCCGCACGCAAGCGACCGAGGACGCCGATATGCGCCGGTCAGGTGGTGCGGACGATGATCACGCTGCAGGGCGCGTGGTGGGAGACGTTGTTGGGGACGCTGCCGAGCAGGAAGCGTCGTGCCCCGGTCATGCCCTTGTTGCCGACCACGATCAGGTCGGCTTTGGTCTCTTCGGCGACGTTGAGGATGCCCTCGGCGGGGTCGCCCTCGACCGGGTGCGTCTGTACCTCGATCCCCTCCTTGCGAGCCGCCGCGGCGGCGGCGTCGAGGACCAGGTTGACGTCCTCGCGCGGGCCGATCTCGTATTGGACATCCGCCGGGGCGCCTTCCTTCTCGCCTTCGACCCGGCGTTTCGAGATCGGCGCGTAGGCGCTGACGATGCTGAGCTGGGCGCCGGCGAGTTTGGCCAGATCGACGGCCTGGCGGACCGCCTCGGCGGCCGTCTCCGACCCATCGGTTCCAACCACGATGCGAGTGAACACGCCGCCTCCTCTGCTCGGTCGCTGAACGGGGCCGATACTAACGTGAGTCGTGGGCACGAACAGGCAGGCCATGAAAGCGGTCGCCAAGGATTTCGCTCGGCGTCGTCGTCAGGCGGTAGATCGCGATCCCCATTGAGGCGAGCAGGCAGATCAGCAGCACCGCCATTCCGGCTTTCCATAGAACTGGCATTAGGCTGATCTCATCATGGAGGAGGTTGCCAACGGGGTCTGGCTGCTGCGCGGGGATACCCGCAAGGCGATGAACATCTACTTCCTCGAGGACGGCGACGGCGTCGTGCAGTTCGACGCCGGCACGAAGGCGATGGTGAAGCAGGCTCGGGCAGCCGCCACTCAGCTGGGCGGGCTGAAGCGCGTCGTGCTCGGCCACGCCCATGCCGACCACCGCGGCACCGCGCCCTCGATGGGCGTCCCCGTCTTCTGCCATCCCGATGAGGTCGCCGACGCCGAAAGCGAGGGGGCGATCGCCCCCTACATGGAGATCTCGGAGCTGCCGGCACCGGCGCGCTGGCTCTACCCACTGCTGCTGCGGCGCTGGGACGGCGGTGCGGTGAAGATCGCCGGCACCGTCTCGGAGGGCGACGAGGTGGCCGGATTCCGGGTGATCCATTTCCCGGGCCACGCGCCGGGCCAGATCGGCCTCTGGCGCGAGAGCGATGGCGTGGTGCTGGTCAGCGACACGATCTACCTGCTCGACTCGACCAAGATGGGCAAGCCGCTGCCCGCCGGTGAGGCAAGCGTGCCCCACCCCGCCTGGGCCTGGGATCACGCCAAGGCGAAGGAGTCGGTGCACAAGCTGGCGGCGCTCGAGCCGAAGGTCGTCGGCACCGGCCACAACGAGCCACTTCGCGGCGAGAACCTGCGCCCGGCGCTGGAACGGGCGGCCGAGAAGTACTGAGCGAGGCGGCGCCGGCGGCCCTCGCTGCCATAGTTTCCGCCCCTGATGATCGGGACCTACGCCTCGGCGGCGCTGATCTGCGCCGCCTCGCTGTTGGTTGGACACGCGATCCTCAGCCTCACCGGCGGGGGCGAGTCGCGGCGTTGGCTGGCGCCCGCGGTCGGCTTCGGCGCCGTGCTGACGGTGACCGGCTTCTTCGCCCGAGCGCCCGGGCATGCGACCAGCGCGACGATCGGGCTCGTCCTCCTCGTGATCGTCGCGGGCGCCCTTCTCTGGCGGCGGCCACGCGCGGTCAGCGGCACCTCGCTGCTGCGCGAGGGCTGGCCGGTCGCGCTCATCGTCGCCCTCGCCTTCTCGATCCCCTTCGCGGTCAGCGGGCGCTGGGGGATCATCGGCGTCGGCTTCAACAACGACCTCGGCCTGCACCTGGCCTGGGCCGAGTGGCTGCGCAGCGGCCTCGGCCCGGCGCCGGAAGCCGGCTACCCGCTGGGACCGCACGCCCTGGCGGCGGCGATAGCCACCCTGCCGGGAATCGGCCTCGGCCAGGCCTTCGTCGGCGAGATCTTCGCGATCGGCATTCTCACCGCGCTCGTCACCCTGACCGCGCTCGACGATCTCGGCCCGGGGCGACGGATACTCGCCGCGGTCCTCGTCGCGATCCCCTACCTCGGTGCCTCCTACTTCGCCCAGGGCGCTTTCAAGGAGACCGGCGAGGCGCTCTTCGTGCTCGCCTTCGCCCTGCTCCTGCACCGGCTTGAGCGCGAGCGGGGCGAGGCGGGCGCGCCCGCCTTCGGTTCGGCGATCCTCGGCCTCACCCTGGCGACCGGGATCTTCTTCTCCTACAGCTTCGCCGGGCTTGCCTGGCCGCTGGTGATCTTCGCCATCTGGGCGCTCAGCTTCGCACCGCTGCGCCGGACGCTGGCGCCGCGCTCCTGGCTGAGCACCCTGCGCCAGCCGGCGACGCTGCTGATCATCGCCGTGCTCGGCGTCCTGGCGGTGCTCACCGTCGTCGGTCCCTTCGCCTTCATCCACGGTTTCAACCGGGTCGCCGGCACCAACACCTACGGACCGGTTTCGCCGCTCGAGGTGCTCGGCGTCTGGCCTGCCTCCAACTACCGGCTCAACGCCGCCGGCGGCGCCCAGCTGACCGGGCTGGCGACGCTGATCGCCGCGGCCGCGATCCTGCTCGGCGGCAGCTGGTGGCTGCGCCGACGCAACTTCGCCGTGCCGGTAGCGCTGGCCGGCTGCACGCTCCTCTACCTTGCCTCGCTGGCCAGCAGCGGCGAGTACTCCCAGGCCAAGGCGCTGATGATCGCCGCGCCGCTGGCGATGCTGATCGCGATCCGCCCCCTGCTCGCCAACTTCGGCCGCCGACGGGACTCAAAGTCGAGATATGGATCGTTTTCAGGCCCATCGGCGGGAGTTGGGCGGGTGGCTTGGAGCGTGCTGGCGGTGGTGTTCGTCGGGGGCGCCGTTTATTCGAGCCTGCTGGTGCTGCGCGATGCGCCGATTGGGCCGCCCGGGCACGGCTCTGAGCTGCAGGCGTTCATCCCGATCGTGCACGGCGAACCGGTCCTCTATGCCGGCCAGGACCGCTACGCCGCTTACGAGCTGATCGGCGCCGACACCCACGTGCCCCTGGTCGAGTTCCCCGACGCCGACGTCTCCCCCAGCCCGGAAAAGCCGTTTGACACCGGCGACGCCTACAGCCCGATCGACTTCGACTCCTTCTCGCACGCGACCCTCGACCGCTTCCCCTACGTGATCACCGGCCGCGCCGCCTGGAACAGCGAAGCGCCGTCGGGCTTCAAGCGGGTCGCCGCAACCCCCTCCTACATCCTCTGGCAGCGCACCGGCACGCCGCCCGAGAATCGCCACGTGCTGCTCGAGGGGACCGAACCCGCGGCGCACGCCGACTGCGCCTCGCCGGAGATCCGCATCCTCCTCGCCAGCGGCGGCCGCGCCTCGCTCTTCCCGGGGGCCATAATCGGCGGCAAGGGTCGCTGGAGCCCGGCGGCGGAACTCGAAGCCGGTCAGAGCGCCGCGCAGACCATGCGCCTGCCCAGCGGCCGCTGGCGGCTCTCGATCCAATACTTCTCCCCCTTCGGCTTGACCTTGAGCGCGCCCGGCTTCCAACAGGGCCTGCCCGCGGCGCTCGATGGCCAGCGACCGAACACGATCAGCCTCGCCAACGAGGGCCAGTTCTGGCCGGCCGGTGAAGTCCGCAGCCAGGGCCAGCCGATCCCTTTCACAATCAGCGCGGCCGAGCCGAGCACGCTGCAACGGCTAGTTGGTTACTCGGGCAAGGCGACTCTCGGCGAGTTGGTGGCCGTTCCAGCGAAAGCGCACCGCATCGTGCCTTTGAGCCAGGCCTGCGGCGGCTGGATCGACTGGTACGAATCGACCGAAGCGCCCTAGGAGGCGGCCTTGGCCGCCATCCGCTCCGGGGTCACCCGGACCACATCCCAGACCAGGCCGAGCTTCTCGAGCGAGTCGATCACGATCGCCGAGGGGTCGAACTGCCAGCGGCCGAGGCCGTGGGTGGCGGAAGTGGGGAAAGCGTGGTGGTTGTTGTGCCAGGCCTCGCCGAAGGTCGGGATCGCGATCAGCGCCAGGTTGCGCGACTCGTCGGTGGTCTCGAAGTCGCGTTTGCCGAAGACGTGACAGAGCGAGTTGATGCTGTAAGTGAAGTGGTGCAGGACGAAGACGCGGACCAGGCCGCCCCAGAGCAGGCCGGTGAGCGCGGCGAAGAGGGTGCCGCCGATGATCCAGCCGAGCGCGAAGGGCAGGAGGAGGCCGCCGATCGCCCAGTAGAGGAAGGTGCGGTCGACCCAGTTGATCACCGGGTCTTTAATCAGGTCTGGCGCGAAGCGCTCCTTGTTGCCGCGCTGGGTGTGGATGAAGAGCCAGCCCATGTGAGCGTGGAAGAGACCGCGCATCGCGCCCGACCAGCCGTGGCCGTGGTCGACGTGGGGGCTGTGCGGATCCCCCTCTTCGTCGGAGAAGGCGTGGTGCTTGCGGTGGTCGGCGACCCAGGAGATCACCGGGCCCTCGATCGCCGCCGAGCCGAGGATCGCCAGCAGGCCATGCAGCCAGGTCTTCGCCTTGAAGCTGCGGTGGGTGAGGTGGCGGTGGAAGCCGACCGTGATCCCCATCCCGGTGAAGAAGTACATGCCGAGGAAGAGAAAGACGTCGCTCCAGTGCAGCGCCTTGCCCCAGACCTGCCAGGCCGCCAGGCCAATCGCGGCGAAGGGAACCAGCGTCACCAGGCCGGTGATGATGCGATCGCGGGTCTCGTTGGCGACCGGCTGAATATCTGAGGGGAGGACTCCGCTTGCTGACATGCGCGGCGCCGATCATACGGTCTGCGGTCCAGGGAAAGGTAAAGTCGCGCTCGCCCTCGACAACCTTCCTGCCGAAAGGAGCCGCGGTTTGGCGTTCTCCAGCACCGCTCCACTGCGTCGCGAGATCGAAGCACGCATCCCCGAGCGACCGTTCAAGGTCGAGTTCTGGGACGGCACCGAGCTGCCCTCCACCGACGGCGACGGGCCCACCTTCTACATCCGCTCACCGCGCGCCGCCGCGCACGTTCTGCGCGCCCCCGGTCAGCTCGGGCTCGGCCGCGCCTACGTCAGCGGCGAGATCGAGGTCGACGACATGGACGCGGTGATCGCCCTGCTCGACAGCTGGGACCCGCCCAGCCTCGAGGGCGCCGACAAGCGTGCCCTGCTGCTGGGCGCGGTCCGGGCCGCCGGCATCACCAAGCCACCGCCGCGGCCCCAGGCCGAGCTGCGGCCCAGCGGCAAGCGCCACAGCAAGGAGCGCGACGCGCGCGCGGTGCGCCACCACTACGACGTCTCCAATGACTTCTTCGAGCTCTTTCTCGGCGAGACGATGGTCTACAGCTGCGCGATCTTCTCGCACGGCGCCACGACCCTGAAGGAGGCCCAGGAGGAGAAGCTGGAGACGGTCGCTCGCAAGCTGGCGCTGAAGGAGGGCGACCGCCTGCTCGACGTCGGCTGCGGCTGGGGCGGCTTCCCGCTCTGGGCGGCGACCAAGCACGGTGTCAGCGTCGTCGGCATCACCCTTTCCGCTCCGCAGGCCGAAAAGGCCCGGCAGCGGGCCGAGGCTGCGGGCGTCGGCGACCGGGTTGAGATCCACGTCATGGACTACCGCGACCTCGCCGGCGAGCGCTTCGACGCGATCGCCAGCATCGGCATGGTCGAGCACGTCGGCGCCTCCCAGATCGACGTCTACGCCCAGACCCTCGCCGGCCTGCTCGAGCCTGGCGGGCGCCTGCTCAACCACGGGATCACGCGCCTGCGCCACACCGACGCCGAGGCGGGCGACTTCTCGGAGCGCTACGTCTTCCCCGACGCCGCCCCCCTGCACCTCTCGCGCAACCTGATGGCACTCGAAAAAGCCGGCTTCATCACCCACCACGTCGAGGACTTCGCCCTCGATTACGCCGAGACCCTGCGCCACTGGGCCCAGAACCTCGACGACAACCTCGACGAGGCAATCCGCCTGGCGGGGCCCGAACGGGTGCGCGTCTGGCGCCTCTACCTGCGTGCCGCGCGCAACGGCTTCCTCTCCGGCTTCACCTCGATCTATCAGGCGCGCTGCTCGCTGGCCTGATCGCGGGCGCTGAACCGGCCGAGCCAGCGCGGCATCCACCAACAGCGGTCGCCGAGCCAGAGCATCAGTGCCGGCACGACGACGAGCCGGACGACGAAGGCATCGATGAGGATGGCGATCGTCTGGGCGATCCCGAAGTCGCGGATCGAGGCGAACTCCGAGATCGAGAAGGCGAGGAAGACGGTGATCATGATGATCGCCGCGCCGGTGACGACGTGCGCGGTGCGGTCGAGGCCGCCGGCGACCGCGGCCTCGGTCGAGCCGGTGCGCACGTATTCCTCGCGGATGCGGGCGAAGATGAAGACCTCGTAATCGATCGCGAGGGCGAAGATCACGATGATGATCTCGGGGATCATCGTCGCGTCGACGTAGCCCGGCCCGCCGAGCAGGGAGTTGTTGAAGAGCAGTGAGAGCACGCCGAAGGTGGCGCTGACCGTGAGCAAGTTGATGACCACGGTCAGGATCGGGACCACCAGCGAGCGCAGGAGCGGGATCAGGATGATCAGGCTGATCAACGAAAGGGCGAGGCGGATCAGCGGCGCCTGCGAGCGGAACTCGTCGTTGATCGCCGTGGTGGCCGGGCCGATGCCGCCGACGACCGCTTCGGTGCCGGTCTTGCGCGACAGCGCTGCGGCTTCGGCTTCGAGATCCTTGGTAAGTGCACGCGCTCGTTCCGTGGTCGGGGCGTCGCTGGGGACCACGAGCAGGCGGGCATCGGTGCCGCCGCGGTCGATGTTGACCAGCGCGTTCACCTGCTGGCGGCGCTGTGGTCGGCTGCCATCGAGCGCGGCAAGGACGAAGTAGCCGGAGCGAAAGAGGCCTGGCGAGCGATGCAACTGGGTCGCGGCGCCGTTGCCGCGCCGGGCTTTCAGGCCCTGGTTGAGGCGGCGAAGCGCGAGCGGCAGCTTCCGCGATTGGGCGGCGCCTTGGCGCAATCCGCTGGCCAGGCGTCCGCTGCCGCCGGCAAGCAAGGCCAGGCCACCGGTCAGGTGCGCGGCCCCGTTACTGAGGCGCTGCAGCGCCGGGGAGAGCTGCTGCCCCCCGTGCGCGAGCGAGGCGATGCCGTCGGAGACCTGCTGGCCGCCGGCGGCGAGGCGCCGCAGGCCGCGGTCGAGCTTCGCCGAGGCGTCGGCGAGCTTTTCGACGCCGTTGTTCGCCTGCTGCCCGTTGCGTTCCAGCCTGTTTGCCAGGTACAGGCCAACCCCGAACTGCCCGTCCGCTCTTTCCACCGCCGCCTTCACGCCCTGGGCAGACGGATCCGCTTCGCCCGTTTCGGGATTCCTACCCGTGAGATGGCGGCTCGCCTCTTCGACCGCGGCCAGCGCCGCGGCGTATTCGGGGTCGCTGCGGCCGGTCGTCATCCGCTGCAGCGCCTGGCGAGCCGCGGCGAGCTGTTCTTCGCTGCTCTGCAGGGGGGCGTCGACTTCGCCGAGCCGGGCTTCGCCGGAGCGCATCGCGTTCCTGAACAGCCGTGCGCTGTCCTGGATTTCGCCGGTGTTTTCCTGCGCCTTGGCGAGCCCGTGGGCCAGCTGGCTGGCGCCGTTGCTCGCCCTATCGGCGCTGCGAGCGACTTCGCCGCTGCCCTCACCAGCGTGGTCGAGGCCCCGTGCCAAGCGGGCGGAGCCGCTGCTCGTCTGCTGCAGGCCACTGGCCAGGGCGTCGGCTCCGGCGCCGGCCGCGCTGACCCCTGACGAGACCGCTTCCGAACCGCTGGCGCCGCGGCGCAAGCCAGCACTGCTGAGGGCCGCGCCGTCGCCGATCCTGGCGATGCCCGATTCGAGCCGATTCAAGCCGCGTTCCTGCCGTTCCAGTTCCCCGCCGAGCCCCGCCAGCTTCCGCGTCCCGCGCTCAATCGGAATCATCCCGGCGGTGCTGGCCACACCCGGCTCGGCTTCGACGTGCCGCTGCAGGGCGGCGAGCGCGCGCAGGCGCGACGGGGTCGTGACCGGACTGCCGCGACCGTCGACGACCACTTCCATCGGCGCCACCCAGCCCGGGCCAAGCGCCCGTTCGACTTCTTCGGTCTGCTGCCGGCCGGGGTCACTGGGCGGCAGCAGGCCCGCGGTCGCAACGCCGGAATCGAGGTTGAAGGCCAACCCCGAGAGCAGCAGCAGGACGAAGACGAAGACCAGGGCGACCCCCGGGTGGGCCCTGAGCCGACGGCTCCAACCCAGCGCGGCGCCACCGCCGGCGCGCCGTTTCGGCAGCGCCCAGCGATCGAGGTTGTCGCCGAAAAGAGTCAGCATGGCGGGCACGATGAAGAAGGCCGAGAACATGCTGAGCACGGTCGCCAGGGCGACTCCGATTGCCACCGAGAGGATCAGCACGCCCGGAAGCAGGACCGGGACGATCAGGATCGCCAGCAGCAGCGCGCCCCCCGCGGGCAGGATCGAGCGCGAGGTCGCGCCGATCGTCGTCTGGATGGCGGTGGGGAGATCGCTGGTTTCTCGCTCTTCGCGAAAACGCGAGACGACGAGCAACGAGTAGTCGACGCCAAGCGCGAGGCCCATCATCGCGCTGACGAGCAGGGCGAAGAGATCAATTTCGACGACGCCCGAGAGCAGGACGAGCAGGCCGCGAGTGGCGCTCACCACCATGCCCCCGACCAGCAGCGGCGTCAGTGCGGCGAGCAACGAGCGAAAGACGAAGAGCAGGACGAGGAGCAGGACGGGAACCGCGATCAGCTCGCCGATCGAGTTGGCGCTGCTGCTCGAGTCGCGGATCGAGTTGATGATCACCGGCAGGCCGGCGAGGCTGACGCGCACCGGTCCCTTCACCGTGGCGTCGACCCGCTGCTGCACCGGCGGCAGCAGGTCGGAGACATTGTCGCCTCCGCCGCTCGCCGTGCGCAACAGCAAAGCCGCGACCCCTGGCCGCGGGTGGAGGCCGTCGACCGTCCCCCCCTTTGCCCAGGGAGAGACGACGAGGACGCGGGGCAGCGCGCCGAGCCGTGCGGCCAGGAGCCGGCCCTGGCGTTCGACCGCCGGCTGGGGCCCGCGCAGCAGGACGATGATCGGGTAGTCGTTGCCGAACTCGCGCAGGGAGATCTCGTGGGCGCGGGCGACATCGGTGCCGCCGACCAGCAGCGGGTGGATCGCGAGTTCCTTTTCGGCGTTGCGGCCCTGCACGGCGAGGACGACGACCAGGGCGACCCAGATCGCGACCACAAGCCGCGCCCGCCTGGTCACCAGGCCGGCAAGGCGGGTGGCGATCTTCGCCGCGGGGGGCCCCGGCAAGGGGCTGCCGTCGCTCATCCACCGCCTGACCGGCAGCCGGCCTTTGCGCCGATCCGGACCGAAAGCGCCCGGCGCGCGGAGTTCTGGCCCCGCAGCGAGACCGGCGCCGTCAGTGAGCGCAACGTACCGTCGTGACAGGGCCGCGCCTGAAACGAGATCGCGCTCCGCGCACCCGGCCGCAGCCGCAACGAGAGCGAGGAGAGCGGCAGGTCCGGCAGCCCGGTCAAATCGATCGCCGTGGACCCGCCCTGGGCCGGTGCCCCACCCCGCAGGTTCATCTCGATGCCGCCGCCCTCGAGGTGGGTCCATATGTCGGGCAGGCCGCTCCCGGACGGCTGCGCCACGTAGACGCTGCCCCGTAGCGGCTCGGCCAGCAGCGGGGTCCGGGCGGTGGCGCTGCCGATCCGCGAGCCCGCGGGGCAGTCGCCGGCGATCGCGTCAGGGCGCGAGCAGATCTCCTTGAGGCCGCCGGGACCGAAGCCGAGGATCGGCGGCAGCGACATCTTGAGCGCCCGCAGGTTGGCGCCCCCGGAGGGCAAGCGGACGCTTGCCAGCAGCCCGGGGTGGCCGTGGCGGTGCAGTTGCCCGGAGCCCAGGAGGGTCATCCGGATCGCCGGCCGAAAGCTGAGCCGGCCGCAATCGCGAGCCCGGAAGGGACTGCTGGCGCTCGCCGTGGCGCCACCCTGCGCTTCCAGCTGCATCTCGGTGCCGCTCGGCGAACAGCTGGTCGGGTTGCGGACGAAGCCCTGCCGGTCCATGCTCAGCGCGATTTCCTGGAAGCGGACCTGGACGCCTTCGTATGAATCCGGGAGGCGATCGGTGGTGACGGTGAGGCGGCCGCTGCGCGCGTTCAGCTCGGCCGCGCCGCGGAGTGAGATCGAGCCGAGGTTGAAGGGACCGATCGCAGTCGGGAGCTCGATCAGCGTGCCGAAGGGAGCGCCGCGAAAGGGGCCCGTTAGGTACACGTCGCCTTGCAGCGTCGCGCTGCTGGGCCCGGAGCCGATCTTGGCGCGCACGCTCCCCACCCTGCTCGCGGCGGGACAGCTTGCCGCCGTGATCGCCGCCGGCGGGCAGGCCGGTACGGCGCCCAGTTGGGCGCTCAACCCGGCCGGCAGGGTCACCGCGAGCCGGGACGGCAGCTGTTCTCCCTGCCGGCGCCGCACCGTCGAGGAGAACGAGGTTGGCCGGCCGGCACGGCGGTTGGTTGTGGTGGTGATCAGCTGCGGCGAGAACGGCGCCGCGGTGCACGCCGGCGCCGGCGGCACGGGGGCGATCGGCACGCCGGCGGTGACCGTCGACGGCGCCCCGCCCCCGTACGGATCGAAGGCGGCGGCGGCGGTCGCCGTACCGCAAGCAAGGGGCGACGCCAGCAGCGCCCCGCCGCCCCCATCGAGGCTGATCACCAGGCGGCTGATCGCAAGCGGCGGCAGGTCCGGCAGCACCGCGGAGAGCCGTTCGCCGCCAGCCGCGGCGGGCAATGCCCCGACGAACTTGAGCGTGGTGCCGGCGGCGCTGACGACAACGAAGACGCGGAATCGCTGGCCGGGCTTTTCGGTCGCGAGATAGATCGTCCCGCTGAGGGCGCCCACGATTGCCGGTGAGGCGAGTTCGACCGTGCCCACCTTCGAGGACGCCGGGCAGTGCGCCGCCGCCCCGCTGCCAAGCCCGAGCTCGGCGTCGCTGCAGGCCGAGAGCCCGGCGGCGCCCCCCGGGGAGAGGCCGATGCCGGCGGGCATCGCGATCGTGACGTCCTTGATCTGTGCCTGGGCAAGTCCTTCAGCGCCGCTTTCCGGCGGCATGCTCAGCTCCGTCCGCATACCCGTCGGAGAGTCGGCCACGGGGTCGGTAAGGCTCACCTGGACGTTCGGTTCGAAGGGGAGGTCCTGGCAGCCGGTCAGCGCTGGGGTTTCCGCAGTGGCACCGAGCCACGGCGCCCCTTCTTCCCACGAGCGCACGCGAAAGCCGAAGGCCAGCGGGCCGCAGGTCGAGGGCGCGCTGAGCAGCGGTTCGCGCGGGATCGAGGTGCCTTGCTGATGATCTGCCGGCACCCCCCAGAGTTCGAGGTGGCCTTCGACGATCGGTTCCTGCGGCAGTTCGCTGACCCCTACGCTGATGCCGAAGTCTCCGGGGCGCAGTTCCGTCGTCACCGGCGAGGAGAAGGACGATTTGGTGCCGAAGGCGACCGGCTGGCCCGGCGGCGATGCCAGCTCGAACAGGGCCAATTTCCCGGCGGGCCCCCCCGAGAGGACGAGTTCGAAGCTACCCACCTGACTCTCGGCGGGGCATTCTTCTCCGGCTTCGACGAGCTGGCGCGGGCAGGGATGCACCGCCGCGGCGTTGATCGCCAACCCCGGAGGCAAGTCGAAACCGAGGTCACGGGCACTGCCGCCTTCGAGGTTGAGCGCGAAGTCGATCAGCAGCCGATCGGGGTGGGCACCGGCGCGGTCCTCCGCGTTGCCTTCGGCGTTCAGCATCCGCGCCGTGAAGCCTTCGGGCGCGATCCCGAATTCGCCAGCGGCAGCCGGAGCCGGCCCCACGAGGAGGAGCAGTCCCAAAACAACCAGCGGTCCCAATGCCCTGCGGGCGTGAAGAGCCAAACCTTCCCCTGCGTGAGGTCGACGACGGCTTACTTCAACTGCTTGGGACCGCCGCTGAGCCTACTAGAGCGGGAAACCGCTGGACACCGAGGAGAGCGCCCAGTCGGCGCCCGCCTGGCCCAACTGCTCGACGCTGTAGCTGCCGGTGGCGACGCCGACCACCTCGATGCCGGCGCCGTGGCCGGCGCTGACGTCGCGCGGGGTGTCGCCGATCGCGATGCAGGCGCCGTCGGCGAGGGTGCCGCCTGATACGAGGGCGCCGCGGGAGAGGGCCGCCTTGGTTACCTCGGTGCGATCGGCCGAGTCCGAGCCGTAGCCGCCGAAGCTGAAGAAGCGATTGAGGCGGGCGCGGGCGAGCTTGATGTGGGCAGCGGCCTCGATGTTGCCGGTGACCAGGCCGAGCAGGACGCCGTCCTCGATCAGGCGCGGCAGCAGCTGCTCGATCCCCGGCATCACCCGGTAGCCATCCGAATCGGCGACCGCGCCGGGCAGGTGCTTGAGGTAGCAGCCGATCGCTTTCGAACGCTCTTCCTGCGTTCCCTCGCGACCGATCACCTCGCGGAAGATGATCGCCGCGATCTCGGGGTCGGTCATGCCGGCGTCGGTGTGTTCGGCGATGTTTGCCTCGACCCCGTGCAGCTCCTCGAAGGCGCGCTGCCAGGCGACCCCGCCAGCGCCGCCGGTAACGAGGATCGTCCCATCGATATCGAAGAGGACCGCGCGCACCGCGCCGGGCTCACTCACCGAGCAGTTCCTTCTGCGAGAGCCAGTAGAGCAAGCCGAGGGCGGGCAGGACGAGGATCGCGGCGACGATGAAGACGATGACCACGGCGGCCAGGGTGTCGGGTGGGGCCGCCGCTTCGGTGATCTTCAGCGAGGTCGGCAAGAGGTAGGGGAACTGGGCGACGCCCCAGCCCCAGATCACCGCGATCACGGCGCCGCCAGCGAGCGGGCGCAGGTACTGCGAGCGGGCGGCGCTGCGCCCACGGACGGCGGCGACGAGCAGGGCGGCGACGCCGATCCCGCAGAGAGCGGAGAGGATCACCAGCGGCAGGCCCTGGTCGATCAGGCGGTCGAAGATGTAGCGGGCTTCGGCGTGCAACTCGATCAGGCCAAAGGCCGCCGCGATCCCGGCGACGGTGGCAGCGGCGAGGGCGCGGCGGGCGAAGTATCCGGCGAGCTCCTCGTCCCCCGAGCGGCGGGCGTCGCCGATCAGGAAGGCGGCGGAGAGGTAGGCGCCGCTGGCGACGAACATCGCCCCGGTCAACAGCGGCAGCGGCTCCAGCCAGCTCGAGAACGGGGCGCCGTTGCCGTCGGCCGGGACGTTGCCCGAAGCGACCGCGCCGACCACCGCGCCCATGAAGAACGGGGTCAGCAGCGAGGAGACGGCGAAGGTGGCGCCGGCGGCACGGCGCCCGGCGAGGCCGACGATCGACTTGCGAAAGGCGAAGCCGGAGCCGCGCAGGACGATGCCGACCGCGGCCAGGGCGATCGGCACGTAGAGCGTCGTCATCACGGCGCTAAAGGCGGGCGGGAAGGCGGTCCAGAGGACGACGAGGATGAAGATCAACCAGACGTGGTTGGCCTCCCAGACCGGGGTCAGCGAGCGCTGGATCAGCGCCCGCGGCCGCTCGCCGCGCTCGGCTCCGCCGGCCACCAGGTCCCAGAAGCCGGCACCAAAGTCGGCGCCGCCGAAGAGCGCATAAAAGGTCGCGCCAACCCAGAGGATCCCGGCGCAGACGTCGGCCCGTGTCATGCCCCAACCTTCCGGCCGACGGGACCCAAAGCAGAGATATAGACCGTTTTCAGGCCCATCGGCTCTCGGTTGTGGGGGAATAGGGGACGTCTGTTTCGGGGTCGCCCTCGCGCCAGCGCCGCGACATCGAGCGCAGGACCAGGATCGCGATCGTCCCGATCGCCGCGTAGAGCAGCAGCACGAGGCCGAAGCTGAACCAGATCCCCTTGGCGTCGGTGACCGCTTCGGAGGTGCGCATGTAGCCCTGCACGATCCAGGGCTGGCGGCCGACCTCGGTGACGATCCAGCCCATCCAGAGGGCGAGGATCGCGCCCGCCCCGGAGATCGCCACGGCGCGCAGGAACCAGGGCGTCTGCGGGATGTCGCGGCGGCGCCACCAGGCGAAGGCGAGCCAGGCGCCAAGCAGCAGCAGCGCGCTGCCGATCCCGACCATGCCGTCGAAGGCGAGGTGCAGCATCGTGTTGGCGGGCGGCCGGTCGTCGGCCGGGATGTTGACGAGGCCGATGACCTTGGTGTCGGCGTGGAAGCCGACCAGGAAAGAGTCGAGGTCGGGGATCGGGATCGCGCCCTTGACCCCGTCGCTGGTGCAGATGCCGCCGACATACTCGGTCTGGTGAGTGCCGGTCTTCTGGATGCACTCCATGCCGGCGAACTTGGCCGGCTGGTTGTCGGCGACTTCGCGCGCCGCGGTGTCGCCGACGAAGAGCTGAACCGGCGTCGCGATGCAGGCGATCGTCAGTGGGATCAGCAGGCCGAGCCGGTGCAGGCGGTCGCGGCGGCCTTTCAGCATCCCGACCGCATAGATCGAGGCGACGAGGAAGCCGACCACCATGTAGGCGGCGAGGATCATGTGCGGAACCTCGTAGCCGGTCGCCGGGTTGAAGAGGATCTTCAGCGGGGCGGTGTCGACGACTTTGCCGGCCGCGTCGAGCGTGAAGCCCTGCGGCTGGTTCATCCAGGCGTTGGCGGCGACGACGGAGAAGGCGCCGCCGATCCCGGTCACCACCATCGGCACGCCGGACCACCAGTGGGCCCAGCCGCTGAGCCGCTTCCAACCGTAGATGTAGATCGCCAGGAAGATCGCCTCGGTGAAGAAGAAGAGCCCCTCGATCGCGAAGGCGATGCCGAAGGCGGCGCCGAAGCGGTCCATGAAGTGGGGCCAGAGCAGGCCGAACTCGAAGCTGAGCACGGTGCCGGTGACGGCGCCGACGGCGAAGGTGACCGCCATCGCCTTCGACCAGCGGCGGGCCAGCTCCATCGCCGCCTCCTCGCCGCGTTTGAGCCCGACGTAGTTGGCGATCAGGATCATCGCCGGCAGCGCTACGCCGAGGCAGGAGAGGACGATGTGAAAAGCGAGGGTGAAGGCCATCTGCTCGCGGGCGGCGAGCAGATTCGACGCCGACGCTGCCAGCGGGAGCGCGTCAAGCGAGGGCATGTGGGCGACCCTACTCCCCGCGGCGGGCGCTGCGGTAACGGCGGATCAGCGCGTTGGTCGAGCTGTCGTGGCGGAGCTTCGGCTCCTTGTCAGCCTGCAGCTCGGGGATGATCGCCACCGCCAGCGCCTTGCCCAGCTCTACCCCCCACTGATCGAAGGAGTCAATGCCCCAGATCGTGCCCTGGGTGAAGACGCTGTGCTCGTAGAGGGCGACCAGGGTGCCGAGTGTGTGCGGGTCGAGGCGCTCGGTGAGGATCGTGTTGGAGGGGCGGTTGCCCTCCATCACCCGGTGCGGCACGACCGCCTCCGGCGTGCCCTCTTCGCGCACCTGCTCGGGTGTCTTGCCGAAGGCAAGCGCCTCGCTCTGGGCGAAGACGTTGGACATCAGCAGGTCGTGGTGGTTGCCGAGCGGGTTGTTGGACTGGAAGAAGCCGATGAAGTCACAGGGAATCAGCCGCGTGCCCTGGTGGATCAGCTGGTAGAAGGAATGCTGGCCGTTGGTTCCCGGCTCGCCCCAGAAGATCGCCCCGGTGTCGTAGTCGACGTGGACGCCGTCCAGCGTCACGTGCTTGCCATTGGACTCCATCGTCAGCTGCTGCAGGTAGGCGGGGAAGCGGTGCAGGTACTGGTCGTAGGGGAAGACGCCGCAGGTCTGGGCGCCGAAGAAGTCGGAGTACCAGACTGACAAGAGGCCGATCAGCGCCGGCAGATTCGTCGCCAGCGGCGCGGTGCGGAAGTGCTCGTCCATCGCGTGGAATCCCGCCAGCATCTCCTCGAAGCGGGCCGGGCCGATCGCCAGCATGGTCGAGAGGCCGATCGCCGAGTCCATCGAGTAGCGGCCCCCCACCCACTCCCAGAAGCCGAACATGTTGTCGGTGTCGATGCCGAACTTGGAGACCTCGTCGGCGTTGGTCGAGACGGCGACGAAGTGCTTGGCGACCGCGGACTCGTCGCCCCCCAGTCCCGCCAGAGACCATTCACGCGCGGCTCTTGCGTTGGTCATCGTCTCCAGCGTGGTGAAGGTCTTGGAGGAGATGACGAAGAGGGTCTCCTCGGGATCGAGGTCGCGGGTGCTCTCAGCGAAGTCGGTGCCGTCGACGTTGGAGACGAAGCGGAAGGAGATTGCGCGGCGCGAGTAGTGGCGCAGCGCCTCATACGCCATCACCGGGCCGAGGTCGGAGCCGCCGATGCCGACGTTGACGACGTTGCGGATCGGCTTGCCAGTGTGGCCGGTCCACTCGCCCGAGTGAACGCGCTCGACGAAGGACGCCATGCGGTCGAGCGTCTCGTGCACCTCTTTAACTACGTCGACGCCGTCGACGATCAGCGAGCGCCCGCGCGGCATGCGCAGCGCCACGTGCAGGACAGCGCGGTCCTCGGAGACGTTGATGTGCTCGCCGGCGAACATCGCTTCGCGGCGCTCCTCGACCCCGCACTCCTTGGCCAGCTGGCCGAGCAGCAGCAGGGTCTCTTCCGTGATCCGGTTCTTGGAGAAGTCGAGGTGGAGGCCGGCGCCATCGGCGATCAACCGCTCGCCGCGTTGCGGATCGGCGGCGAAGAGGTCGCGCAGATGCTCGCCCTCGATCGCGGCGAAGTGCTTCTGCAGCGACTGCCAGGCGGGCCGCTGGCGCAGCACCGAGGCCTCGCTCACGCGTTTGCCCCTACCTGCGACTCGATCGTCTCCAGCATCTCGTCCCACGACTTGGCGAAGGCATCCTTGCCCTCGTCCTGCAACCGCTGGGCAAGCGCGTCGACATCGATGCCCGCATCGCCGAATTTCGCCAGCACCTGATCGCAGTCACCGCCGTCGGTGGGGATCAACTCACCGACCTCGCCGTGATCGGCAAAGGCGTGCAGGGTCGGCTCCGGCATCGTGTTGACCGTGAAGGGCGAGGCGAAGCCCTCGATGTAGAGGGTGTCGGAGGCGTCGGGGTCCTTGGTGCCGGTGCTCGCCCAGAGCAGGCGCTGTGGCCGGGCGCCCTCGTTCATCAGCCGCTGCACCCGGGGCGAGTCGAGCAGCTCGCGGTAGGCACGGTAGGCCTGGAAGCCGATCGCCAGGCCGAGCCGATTGTGCAGCTCGTCGGGCACTTCGTCGGAGACGGCGACGTCCCAGCGGCTCATGAAGATCGAGGCGACCGAGGTGACGTCGGCGCTGCGCCCGGCCTCTATCCGCCGTTCGATTCCCTTCAGGTAGGCATCGGCCGCGGCGAGATATTGAGCCGCGTCGAACAGCAGCGTCACGTTGATCGGGATGCCAGCGAAGATCGACTCCTCGATCGCCGTCAGGCCGGCCTCGGTGCCGGGAATCTTGATGAAGAGGTTGTCGCGCTCCGCCTTGGCGTGCAGGGCGGCGGCCTCCTCGATCGTCGCCTCGGCGTCGTCGGCGATCAGCGGTGAGACCTCGAGCGAGCAGAAGCCGTCCACCCCGGCCGTCCGCTCGTGAACCGGCCTAAAGAGATCGGTCGCGTCGCGCAGGTCGGCGAGGGCCAGCTCGAAGAAGATCCGCTCGGTGGGGGTCGCGCCGATCCCGTCCTCGGTAATGGCGCTGGCGCTGAGCTCGGCGATCTGCTCGTCGTAGGCGTCGCCGCTGGAGATCGCCTTGTCGAAGATCGTCGGGTTGGAGGTGAGGCCGGTGACCGAGAGTTCATCGATGTACCCCTCGAGGGTGCCATCGGCCAGCATCGTGCGGGTGATGTTGTCGAGCCAGAGGCTCTGGCCAATGTCGTGCAGCTTCGCGGTCGGCTTCATCAGAGCAGCTCCTTTGCGACTTCGGCCACCTTGTCGGGGGTGAAGCCGAACTTGGTTTGGACGTCCTTCAACGGCGCCGAGGTGCCGAAGGTGTGCATCCCGATCTTGACGCCATCGAAGCCAACGTAGCGATCCCAGCCCAGGGTCGAGGCCTCCTCGATCGATACCCGCGCGGTCACGTTCGGCGGCAGCACCTGGGCGCGGTACTCGGGGTCCTGGCGGTCGAAGAGCTCGCAGCAGGGCATGCTGACCACGCGCGAGCGCACCCCGGCGGCGAGCAGCTCCTCGTGCGCGGAGAGGGCCAGCGCCACCTCGCTGCCGGTGGCGATCAGGATCAGCTCCGGGTCGCCGCCCTCGGCGTCGGCGAGCACGTAAGCGCCGCGGCGCAGGCCCTCGGCGGAGGCGTACTTGGCGCGGTCGAAGACGGGGACGTTCTGGCGGGTGAGGATCAGGGCCACCGGCTGGTGGTGGCGGTCGATCGCCGCCCGCCAGGCCTCGGCGACCTCGTTGGCATCGGCGGGCCGGATCACGTCGAGGCCGGGGATCGCCCGCAGCGAGGCGAGCTGCTCGACCGGCTGATGGGTCGGGCCGTCCTCGCCGAGGCCGATCGAGTCGTGGGTGAAGACGTGGATCACCGGCAGCTCCATCAGCGCCGAGAGCCGGATCGCCGGGCGGGCGTAGTCGGAGAAGGTGAGGTAGGTCGACCAGAGCGGTCGCAGCTTGGAGAGCGAGAGGCCGTTGCAGATCGCCGCCGACTCGTGCTCGCGGATGCCGAAGTGGAGCTGGCGGCCGTCATAGGCGCCGGGCTCGAAGTCCTCGGCGCCGTCGAACTCGAGCCGCACCGAGGTCGAGTCGGTGAGGTCGGCGGAGCCGGCGAGCAGCCAGGGTAGGCGGGCCGCAATCGCGTTCTCGACCTGCTGCGAGGCCTTGCGCGTGGCCATCCCCTTCTCGTCGGGGTCGAAGCTGGGGATCTCCGCGTCCCAGCCAGCGGGCAGCTCACGCCTCTGCTGGGCCTCGATCTCGGCGGCGAGGTCGGCGTTCTCCTCCGCGTAGGAGTCGAGCAGCTCTTTCCAGGCAGCGCTGAGCTCGGCGCCGCGCTTGCCGATCCCGGCATCGAAGTGCTCGCGCACGCCGTCGGGGACGAGGAACTGGGCATCCTCGGGCCAGCCGTAGGCGCGCTTGGTCTCGCGCACCTCCTCCTCGCCGAGCGGCTCGCCGTGGGCGGCGGAGGTGTCGACCTTGTGCGGTGAGCCGTAGCCGATGTGGCTGTCGACGATGATCAGCGTCGGCCGCCCCTGCTCGCCCTTGAACTCCTCGAAGGCGGTGGCGATCAGCTCGGTGTCGTTGGCGTCGCAGACCCGGGTGACGTTCCAGCCGTAGCCCATGAAGCGGGCGGCGACGTCGTCGTCGTAGGCGAGGTGGGTTTTGCCGTCGATCGTGATGTGGTTGTTGTCGTAGATCCAGCAGAGGTTGTCGAGCTTGAGGTGGCCGGCGATCGAGGCGGCTTCGTTGGAGACCCCCTCCATCAAGCAGCCATCGCCGGCGATCGCGTAGACGTCGAAGTCGAAGAGCTCGAAATCCGGTCGGTTGTAGCGAGCGCCCTGCCACTTGCCGGCGATCGCCATCCCGACCGAAGTGGCGACGCCCTGGCCGAGCGGGCCGGTGGTCGTCTCGACCCCGGAGGTCCAGCGGTACTCGGGGTGGCCGGGCGCGCGCGAGTCGAGCTGGCGGAAAGTCTCGATGTCTTTGAGCGAGACCGCCGGGTGGCCGACGACCTCGTAATCGGGGTCGACCGCCTTGACCTCGGCCAGGTAGAGCAGCGAGTAGAGCAGCATCGAGGCGTGCCCAGCGGAGAGCACGAAGCGGTCGCGACCGGGCCAGATCGGGTCAGCGGGGTCGAAGCGCAGGAAGCGCTGCCAGAGCGTGTAGGCGACCGGGGCCAGCGCCATCGGCGTGCCCGGGTGGCCCGAGTTGGCCTTCTGGATCGCGTCGATCGAAAGGGTGCGGATCGTGTTGATCGCCAGCTGGTCGAGGTCGTCGTGGGGCACGCTTCGATCCTATGGGAGGCGCTTGACGGGGTGTGAAAGATCGGGATGGGGCGTCAGGGGTGGGTCCCCCGGGCCGGCCTTCGGCCGGGAGTTCCCGGGGAACCCACCCCTGACGCCCCTCGGTGCTCCACCACCCCGAGACGATTGCTCAGGGTTCGATGCGGGTGACCGTGCCGTTGCCGTTGTTGGCTATCCAGACGGCTTCGGGGCCAACTACGACAGCGCCGGGCTTCGGGCCGACACCGATCGGGTCGCCGATCGGGTCGCCACTGGAGAGGTCCAGGCGAGTTACGGAATCGTCGGCGGCGCTGGCTACCCAGACGGCTTCGGTGCCGGCATCGATGCCGCCGGGCTGTTCGCCGACAGGGATTGGGGCGCCGAGGATCGAGTGGGTTGAGGGGTCGACGCGGGTGACGGTCGCGGAGCGGCTGTTGGCTACCCAGACCAAGCCGTGGCCGACGGTGACCCCGGCGGGGCCGCGGCCGGCGAGGATCGGTGGGCCGACCGCCATCGTGCCGAGGTCGATCCGGCGCACCGTGCCGGTGCTGGCGCTGCTGACCCAGAGGCCGCCGGCGCCGACGGCGAGCCGCAGCGGCGCCGCGTGCGGTGCGAGCCCACGCTTGATCACCCGGGCGCGAGGACCATTGATCACGGTGATGCCAGCGCCGCTCTCGTCGGCAACCCAGATCCGGCCGCCACCGGAGACGATCGCGCCAGGGCTGCCGCCGAGGTGGAGGCGCGCGGTCACGTTGCCGGCCGTGTCGAGTCGCAGAACCGTGCCGGTGCGCGGGTTCGAGACCCAAACCGAGCCGGCACCGATCGTGACTCCGGAGACGCCCTTGCCCAGCTGCCGCTTCGAGACGACCTTACGGGTGTGGGGATCGATGCCGGAAAGGGTGCCTTCCACAGCGCTCGTAGCCCAGACGGTCCTCGGGCCGACCGCGAGCCGCAGCGGTGGTTTGGCAACGGCGATAGGCGAGGAAACCGAGGCCCCGTCGCCGCCGAGCACGAGCAGAAGCACGGCAACCACGCCCGCAGTGGCCGCGACCGCGGCGCCGATCCACTGCTTCGTCCGCGTCGTCGGCCGCCGGCGATTCCGCGGCTCATCGCCGACGCGCAGCGTGGGCTGCTCCGGCCGCTCATCGAGCACAAGCGTCGGCGCCGGGGTATCGGCCTGGCTGCGGCGGGCAGCGGCGATCAGCTCGCCGGCGCTGGCGTAGCGCTCGCTCGGATTCTTGGCGACGGCGCGCTCGATCACCGTCTCGATTCCGCGCGGGATCTTCGGCTCGGTCCCGGTCTGCTTGCGCGCGTAGGGGACGATCCCGGTCAGCGCCTCGTAGAGCACGCAGCCGAGCGCGTAGACGTCGGCCGCCGGCCCGACCCGCTCGCCGCGCCACTGCTCCGGCGCCATGTACTCGACCGTGCCGACGATTGAGGCGCCGCTGCCGCTGCCGGGGCCGGTTTCGGCGTAGGCCTTGGCCAGGCCGAAGTCCGAGAGGTAGGCCCGCTCGCCTTCGATCAGGATGTTGTGCGGCTTGACGTCACGGTGGACGATGCCGGCGGCGTGGGCAGCGTCGAGTGCTTCGGCGATTTGGCCGAGCAGGTGGACGGCGCGCTCGGGCTCGAGCGGCCCCTCACGGTCGATCAGCTTGCGCAGGTCGCCGCCATCGATCAGGCGCATTGCGACGATCAGCTCGCCGTCGTCCTCACGGGCGTCGTAGACCGGCACCA
This sequence comes from uncultured Solirubrobacterales bacterium, assembly GCA_963732225.1. Taxonomy (GTDB): domain Bacteria; phylum Actinomycetota; class Thermoleophilia; order Solirubrobacterales; family 70-9; genus VRUE01. The sequence goes on along the minus strand of CAVSYR010000002.1, from coordinate 596,746 downwards.
CGGCGGGGTGCTCGAGGCTGGCGGCCAGCCGCGACTCGCTGAGGAAGCGGCGGCGGAAGTCCTCGTCGTCGGCCAGCCGGTGGGCGATCACCTTGAGCGCCACCGGCCGCTGCAGGGCCAGCTGCGTCGCCCGATAGACGACGCCCATGCCGCCGCGGGCGATCAGCGACTCGATCCGGTAGCCAGCGAGCGTCGAGCCGATAGAGGGTTCTGCCACGCGGCGGTTATATCGCCGCCAAACGACGAAGGGCCCGCTCCGGTGGGAGCGAGCCCTTCGCGCTGGAGCCGGGGGGAGTCCGTGCGGAGCCCCCCGAGAGAACCGGATGGGCTCAGCGCCGCACCGGCTGCCAGGTGATTACCGACCCGATCGTCGTCGCGGTCGAGCCGCTTTCAAGCGCGAAGCCTTCGGCGAGCTGCGAGCTGCGGCGGCTGGCGACGTCGATCGCCGAGAGAGTCTCGGCTTCGTCGGTGGCGGTGAAGGCGGCAACCTTGCGACCGTCGGAGGAGAAGACCGAGTCGGTCGAGGAATTGTCAGCGACCTCACTCAGCTTGTGGGCGGGGCTGGGGCCGATCTTCTTCACCCAGAGACCCTGGTCGCGGCGGAAGAGCACGATGCCCGCCGCTGGCGCGACGTCTTCGACGAACGAGGACCCGGCGCCGGCGACCAGCACCTTCACTTTGGTCCCATTGCTGCGCATCGTGAAGATGTCGGCGTAGGCACCCGGCCCTTCACCGCTCTGGCCGCGGCTGAAGACGATCCCGCCCTTGAAGTAGCGCGGCGAGAACTCGTCGATGTGGCCGGTCTTGCTGAGGCGCGCCAGGCCGGCACCGGACGGGCGCACCGAGTAGATGTCGTCGGCCACGCCGCCACCGGTCTCGGCGACGCCGCGGACGAAGACGATCGTCTTGCCATCGGGCGAGAACGACGCTTCGTGCTCATCGCCGGCACTGGTGACGAGCGAACGGGCGCTGCCCCCGAGGTTGACCCGGTAGAGGTCGCGCGGGCCGCCTTCGGTCGTCGCACGGGTAAAGACGACGTACTGGCCTTTGGGATCGAACTGCGGTCGGCTGTCGATCTCCGTGCCGGAGGTCAACTTGTGCTGGCCGGTGCCGTCGGCCCGCATCGCCCAGATGTCGCCGGCGCGAACGAAGGCGATCTTGCGCCCGTCGGCGGAGAAATCCGGTTCGCTGTCGGTCGGGTCTTCGGTGAGCTGGTTGAGATGGCCTTCTTTGGCGGCAAAGAGGCCGCCTTCGGTTTTTTCGACTTTGCCGCTTTTCGTTTCTTCGACGTTGGTGATTGCCCGCGAGAAGACGACGGCACCGGAGTGACCGGCAGCGGCGGCGCTCGCTACCGGCAGCAGGGCCAGGGCAAGGACGGTGAGGGTGAACTTGATCGAACGGTTGAGCATTGGACTCCCCTTTCGGGTCGGTTGCGAATTGCACAACCGATGCTCCGCTCGCGAGGCGCGCGCGCCAACGACGCCGGCGTCACCAACCGGGCCGGCTTTGGCCCGGTCCGGGCCACACCTCAGCTCGTCTTCTTGCGCCCGCCGAAGGCGGCGAAGCCGCGCTGCGGCCCAATAGCAAGATCTTCGAAGCCAGCCGCCTCGAGCCAACTGCGCAGGTCCACGCGACTCGGGGGCGTGGGGTGACCACGGCGACTGCCGGCCCCAAAGATTGCACGGGCTCGCCGGCTCGCATCCGAGAAGAACGACGTCCCGATCAGCTGGCCGCCGGGCTTGAGGCAGCGAGCGATCTCGTCAACGGCCCGCTGCGGATCGGGGACCATGTGCAGGCCGCTGTAGGAGAGGAAGAGATCGACCTCCTCGTCGAGGAGGGGGAGCTCGGTCATGTCGGCGAGGCGCGGCTCGACCTGCTTTAGCGACCTCTTTCGAGCACGCCGCTCGGCCCGCTCCAGCATCTTCGGCGAGAGGTCCATGGCGAGGTAGCGAACGTCCTGCTCGGGCCTCAAGGCGCGCAGGGCGACGCCGCCTCCACAGGGCACGTCGGCGATCGTCGCGCCGTCGGCTGCAGCGGAGATCGGCGCCATGCTCTCGTAGAGGACCGAGGAATCGATTCCCCAAACCGCACGGCCGATGACGCTGACCAACCACGGACGCTCGATGTAGAAGTCGTAAAAGGCGCCGAATGGCCCGGCGCAGGAGTTTGGAACGGACTCCGATGCCGCCATCGTCAGCGGTCGAGGCCGAGCTCGATCACGCGGGCGGCGATCAGGCGGGGGCGATCGCGGCCGGAATCGCCAGGGACATCAAGCTTGGCGGCGAGGGCGTCGAGGCGGCGCTGGGCGGTGCGCTCGCTGACGTGCAATGCCTCGGCGATCTCAGCGCGGGTGGCGGGACGACCGGCGAAGGCACCCTCGCTGCGGTAGGGCGCGACCAGCGCCGCCGCGGTCGCCCGCTCCTCTTCGTTGAGGGCGACGCCGGGGCCGCTGGCGGCGACCGTGCCGCCCGCCCGACCCGGAACCCGGTCGGAGACTTCGAGCCGGTGGCCGCCGACGATCAGGGTGTCACCGTCGCGCAGGCGCCGCGGCCGCTCGAGCGGCTCGCCGTTGAGCGCCGTGCCATTGCGGCTGTCGAGATCGGTCGCCATCAGCACGCCACCGCGGTTCTCGATCTCGAGGTGGTTCCAGGAGACCGCCTCGTCATCGATTTGGATCCCGGCCTCGGGATTGCGGCCGACGACGGTGCGCTCGCCGGAGAGCGCCACCGAACGGGGCTCGCCGCCCTCGCCCGTGAGCCAGATTCGCGCGTCCATCTCGTCGCGAGCATAGAGTCCCGCCCGGTGACCGACGCCGACGCCGAGAAGCGCATCGCCGCCGAAGCGGTGGCGGAGCTGGTCGAGGACGGGATGACCGTGGGGCTGGGCACCGGATCGACCGTCGCCCACCTGCTGCCGGCGATCGCCGCCCGCAGCGTCAGCGAGATCCGCTGCGTCGCCACCTCGGTCGCCACCGAGGAACAGGCGCGCAAGCTGGGCATCCCGGTCGAGGCGTTCAGTCAGCTGCAGCGCCTCGACATCGCAATCGATGGCACCGATCAGGTGACTCCAGACGGCTGGCTGATCAAGGGCGGCGGCGGTGCCCACCTGCGCGAGAAGATCGTCGCCGCGGCAGCCGAGCGCTTCATCGTCATCGCTGACTCGAGCAAGCCGGTCGAGGCGCTGAGTGCGCCAGTGCCGCTCGAGCTCTTCTCCTTCGGCATCGCCTCGACCCTCAAGCGGCTCGGCTCCGCAGTCGCCCTGCGCGACGTTCCGCCCAGCCCAGACGAGGGCCTGATCGCCGACTACAACGGCGAGATTGGTGACCCAGCCGACCTCGCCGCCCGCCTCGAGGCCGACCCCGGAGTCGCCGCCCACGGTCTCTTTCCGCCGGATATGGTGAGCGCGGTGCTGGTGGGGGCCGAGGGCGCCGTCAAGAGCTTGTCCCTGAGCTAATCCGAGGAGACCAGATGAGTGATTTCACCGGGCTGGCGATCGCCGGCCGCGTCGCAACCGCGAGCGATCCCGACTGGGACGAGGCACGCCAAGCTTGGAACCTCGCCGCCGACCAACGGCCCGAGGCAGTCGCTTTCGTCGAGAGCGGCGATGACATCGCCAAGACGATCCGCTTCGCGGCGGAGAACGATCTCAAGGTGGCCGGTCAGGGGACCGGTCACGGAGCCTTTGGCCTCGCGGGCTCGCTCGAGGGCACGATCCTGATCAAGACCGAGCGCATGCGCGGGATCGAGGTCGACGCCGAGGCGCAGACCGCGCGGGTCGAGGCGGGCGTCCTCGTCGCCGAGCTGAGCAGCGCCGCCCAGAAGCACGACCTCTGCTCGATGCCGGGCTCCTCACCGGACGTCGGCGTCACCGGCTACACCCTCGGCGGCGGCCTCAGCTGGCTTGGCCGCCACTACGGCTTCGCCTGCAACCGCGTGCAGGCGATCGAGTTGGTCACCGCCGATGGCGAGCCACGCACGGTCGACGCCGAAAACGAGCCCGACCTGTTCTGGGCGCTGCGCGGTGGTGGCGGTGGCTACGCGATCGTCACCGCCCTGCACGTTCGCCTGATCCCGATTGCCGAGATCTACGCCGGCGCCCTCGTCTTCCCGGCCGAGCTCGGCGCCGAGGCGGTGCGCGCCTACCGCGACTGGGCCGCCGGCGTCTCCGACGACGTCACCTCGGTGGTCCGCTTCGTCACCCCGCCGCCGATCCCCGACGTGCCGGAGCCGATCCGCGGCCGGCCGCTGCTGACGATCGACGGCGCCTGCATCGGCAGTCAGGCGGCGGGCGAAGAGATCGTCGCACCGCTGCGCGAGCTCGGCGAGACGATCATGGATACCTGGACCTGGATGCCGGTCGAGGGCCTCTGCCGGATCCACATGGACCCGGAGAACCCGGTGCCCGGGCTCGGCGAGGGATTGACGATCCGCGAGCTTCCCGACGAGGCGATCGACGCCTTCGCCAGCGTCGCCGGCCCGGGCTCGGGCTCGCCGATGCTGCTCAGCGAGCTGCGCCAGCTCGGCGGTGCACTCGGCCGGCCAGACCCCAACGGCGGCGCCCTCACCCACCTCGAGACGGACTTCGTCATGTACAGCGTCGGCATGCCGATGACGCCGGAGCTGGGCGAGGCGATCCCCCAGCACCTGCAGAAGATCGAGCAGACGATGCAGCCCTGGGCCGGCGAGGGCTCCTACTACAACTTCACCGAGCGCCCCTGCGACGCCGACGCGATCCTGCCCGCTGACGTCTGCGCCCGGCTCGCTGAGGTCAAGCGCCAGTGGGACCCCGACGGCACGATCGTCGCCAACCACTCGGTCTCGCTGGAAACCGCCTAGCGCTGGGCCTATCGGCGCCAGGACCCGACATCGAGAGGAATCAGGCTCTCGAGGCGCTTGACCGCCGGATCATCGGGGCCGGCCAGCTCGGAGATCGTCGCCGCGGCGGCGCCGATGTCGGCCGGTGTCGCCGCGGCAATCGCCTCCAGATCGGCCCAGTCCTTGGTGCGGTCGAAGAAGGCCTTGAAGATCGCCAGCGAGGCGCAATCGAGGACCGGCACCTGACGGCCGGCGAGGGGAACCCAGACGACCGCCGCCGCAACCGCCTGGTGCAGGGGAAGGTTGTTGAGGAAGACGTCCACCGGGGTCCCGTCCCAGTCGAGACGCGCCTGTCCATCGCGCTCGACTTTGGCGATGTCCTCCTTGCCGACCTTCACGCCGGACGGCATGTGACCGAGCGTCGGCCCTGCCTTGGCGGCATCGATGAAGATGTTGACGTCGAGATCGCGGGTGCCCCTGGGTTCCTCGGTGCAATAGGCGAGCGCGATCGCGCCGCCAAACGCGTGGGCGATGCTGGCCTCGGTGAGCGAGTCGTGAATCGCGAAGAGCTTCTCGACCAGCTCGCTCAAGCCGCCAGCTTCTTTTTCCCGAGACGATCCGAAAGCGGCGGGTAGTCCAGTACAGGCCGGGGGCGAAATGGCAGCGCCTCCGCCAGCTCGAGCACCTGGACCAGGATCCGCCCAGCGCGCTCGGCGTCGACAGGCGGTTTGCGGCGCCCCAGTTGCAGCTCAAAACCGCCCGCGGCAGCCAGCCGGACGAGCGCATCCGCGCCCGGCTCTCGACCCCCCTTCAGGTAAGCGTTGACCACTGAGCGGGGCAGACCAGCTCGGCGACTCAGTTCGGCCTGACTCAAGCCGCTTTGCGACCTGATCTGCTCTACGAGCGAGGCGCTGGGAGCAATTGACATAGATCTATGTTAGCGAATTCGCTAACAATCGCTGGAGGATCAGCTCCCGTAGGTTTTCAGGGCGCTGAGCTGGCGTATCGCAGAGTCCAGCCGCTGCTCGCGTCGATCGACTTCGGCTTGGGCCAATCTCCAAGCGCTGTTGGTGGCCGCGCCTGAGAGCTCGGCGTAGGCAGACGCCGTCTTGCGCGCAGCCGCGGCAGCGCCGGCAACGCTTTTCGCGTCCTGCGCGGTGGTTGGGATGGCGGCAAGCCGCCTGGCGAACGAGCGGTTGGCGCCTGCGAGCTTTTCGGCGCCGGCGGCAAGCTTCCGCAGGCTGGAGGTCGAGGCGATCAGCGAGCGCTGCCGCTGCCGCTCGGCCCCGAGCTGGGTCGCGGCGGCGCGCAGCCGGCGCCCTGTGGCAGCGGTGGGCGCCAGCGGCTGCATGGAGCCGCGGTGCAACTCGAGGTCGGCGACGGCCTGAGCGCAGACTCTGGAAAGGGTGGCGGCGGAGCCGGTGCAGCGAACCACCAAGGCCTGGCGCTCGAGCGGAAGCGCAAGGATCTCCTGAGCCACGCCGATCTTGGTCGCTGTGCCGTAGCGCAGCGCGGCGTGCCCCTCGATCACCACCGGCCTGGGCTTGCGGGCCGGTGGCGGCAGCGAGGCACGGGCGTCGCGGCCGATCAGCTGCGACCCGGCGGACGGCGCCCGCCCGGCGACGATTTCCAAGCCGTTGCCGGCGGCGGCGAGGGGAGCTTGCAGGCCCAGGGCCGGCAGCCGCGGCGAGCGCCGCTGCTGCCATTTCCCAGCCAGGCGAAGGCTGATCGCGCTGCCCTCGATCGTCGTCTGGGCGGCCGCCGCCGGCTTCGGTTGCAGGGTCTGTCCGGAGAAGCCGGCGATCGCCAGGCCCGCCAGGGCAACCACGCCCACCAGGGGCAGGCGAGAGCGCCGCGGCGGCGAGGACACCGCCCGCCAGTCCTGTCCGACCTTTGCCCAATGCCTGGCGAGGCCGTCCTGAAAGTCCTCCGCGGTAGGGATCGATCCCGTTTCCCAGGCCAGCGCCCGATTCAGCGGCGCCCGCAACGAGCGACTCGAGATCTCGTGGCGGCGGACCCTCGCCGAGTCCCCAGGCGGCTCGCCCGTGAGGCAGAACCAGAGCACGGCGGCGAGGCCATAGACGTCGTCCTCGTAGGTCCGCTGCGCCCCCGGCTCGCGCGGCAGGCTGAAGCCGGGCGTGCCGAAACCATCGCCGGTAGTTGCAACCGGAGCGGTCGCGATCCGCTTGCTGAAGCCGAAGTCGGCGAGGTAGGCAGCGTCTGCCTCAGTCGCGTCGAGGAGAATATTGCCGGGGCTGATGTCCCCGTGAACCTCGTTGCGCCCGTGCATGTAGGCGAGGGCGTCAGCGATCCGGAGCCCGATCGCGAGCGTCGCCGCCGGGCTCAGCCGGGATCGCTCCCGCACGACGTCGCCGAGCGCGCCCGGTCGCAGGCGGCGCGTGACCATGTAGTCGACGCCGTCATCCTGCCCCTGTCCCCGCAGCTCGAGAATGGCCTCGTGCTCGAGCTCTTCGTGGAGCCTCGCCTCACGCAGAAAGCGCTCCCGCCCGCGATCGCCGGCGGCGCGACTGAAGATCTTGACGACGATCTCCTCGCCGCTCCTCAGGTCCCTTCCGGCAAACGTCTGAGCGTTGTTGCCAGCGGCGAAAACGACCCGCGGGTCGTACTCCCATCTGCCGGCCAGGACCGGCCGCCGAACGGTGCCCTGCGACGCCATCAGCCTTCGAAGCCGATGATCGTTTCTTCCCGGGACGATTCGCTCGATTCCGCTTCGGGCGTGGGCGTCGCCGACGATTCGCCCCCTTCCGGGAGGGTGGCGGTTGTTTCGGACCCAACTTCACTCACAGGTTCGGTGTTGCCGGCTTCGGTGCCGCCGGCTTCCGCAGTGCTCGCCGTCACCGTGGACGAGCCGGGCAGGCGCGCAGGCAGGGGCTCGAGCCGAGCGAGCGGAGAAATCCCGATGGCTCGAGCAGCTGCACCAGAAGAGACCTGTGCATGATCGGGAGGTGCGCCGTCGGCAGGTCGCCACAGGGGCGAGAGCAGCCAAGCAAGGGCGCCGAGATAAACGAAGCTGGCGACGCCGAGCCGCATCCTACGGCGGCGCTTGCTCAAGCGCACGCGGCTTTCCTCTCCGGTTTGCCAGGACTCGTGCACCACTGACGCAGCAGACGCACGCCGCCAACCGAGAGCCGGTAACGCTTCACCACACCCAGATGGTCGGGCTCGGACGCGGCCAGCGAGATCTCGGTTCCGTCCGGAATCGAGCGCGGGAAGGTGCCGTCGAACGAGGCTCGGTCTCCACCGATCTTGCGGGACTCGCCCCTGCAGGCGTTCTTCGCGCAGGCCATAACCACGCGCGCACCGGGATCGGTCCGCACGAACAGCGAGGCAACGTGCAGGCGGCCCCGTTTGAGGGTGAGCCGAATCTGCGCCGTCAGCTGGAGCTGTTCGGGGTCGCGGCAACCGTCGCCGTCGGAGTCGATTCCTTTACTTGACCGCGACGGGCAGCGATCACGATAGTCGGGAACACCGTCGCCGTCGGAATCCCGCCTGGCGTCCTCCCCGTCGCAGTTCTCATCAATGCCATTGTCGGGTACGTCGGTCGCGCCGGGATGGATGCTTGCGACGTTGTCGTTGCAGTCGCTGGGCGGGAAATGGCCGTCGCCATCCTTGTCGAGGCTGGGCAAAAAGTCGGCGGTCAATTGCCACAGTTCCTCGGCGCTCGTAGCTGGATCCTGGCCGGCCTTGACCGCCGTCATCAACTGCAGCGAGTAGTTACCGGGGGCGAGCGCCGCATTCAGTTCGGTGATCGTCGCCGCCGAGCCGAAGGGACCCACGGTGCAGGTAATCGGCGCGCCGCCGCCTTCGGGATAGAGCACGAGCATGACGGGCGGCCTATCGGCTTTACCTTCCTGTTCCAAGGCGAGGTGGAGGGAACCTGTCGATGGAACTTTGATGTTGGCCCAGACGCTGCGGCCGCCAAGATATGTCCGAGCGCCAAGCGAGCAGGCGGGAGCGGGGGATTCGAGGGTGCCACCGAAATTGCTCACCAGAACGGGGTTTCCAAAGGTCAAATCAACGGCGTGAGCGCGATCCCTGTTCGGCGCCGCGGTCGCCAAGCTGAGGGTATAGCCGGCTTCTGGGATTGGGATGTTGTATCCGGGCCAATACCTCGGATCGCCCACCTGGATCAAGTAACGATGGCCAGCGATCGTGTCCGCTTCGATCCTCGGAGCCGCGCCCCCTACACCACTCGTGCAGCCGGCGGAATTGTCGACCGTCGGCAAGCTTGCCGTTTCATACAGCACAACGCCATAGAGCCCGACTCCATCGAGCCTGATCACGATCGGTCCACCCGCAGCGATGAACGAGAACCAGTTGGTCGACCTCAACACCCAGGAAGGATCGATCTCTTCGTTGAATTGCGGATCATTGTCGACGTATCCCTCCGGACGGCAAATCGAGCCTGAGGAGGGCGTCACGGGCTCTTCAGGCTCAACACCACCGAGGTACCCTTCGGCTTCTTCGAAGGGTTCGCTCAGGCGCGAGTTCAATTCGATCTCCGTCGGATTCCACATCGACCCGGCCCAGGCCCCGCTGACCGCAGGGAGTAGCAGTGCGAAAAACGCACTAGCTACAACACAGCCGCAAAGAGCTTTTAGGCGAGACGGCATGAGTTCGGCGATCCTAGCGGTAAGAAATTTGACTAGTCTCACGACATCAAACGGGCAGATGCGGGCAGAACTCACGAGTGAAATAGACATTGGGCTGGTTGGCGTCGACGTCTCAAATGCCTGCCGAGACCAAGGGTTGCCCGGTTCGATTGGCCTCGATCGGCTGAATTTGGTACTAAACGCTTGGCGTACGCAACTCGCGCGTTACGCCGAATTTCACCTCATCGCCGATGAGTCCTTGCTGCAGTACTTCTCACGCGACGACAAGCGAGAGGCAAAGCGGCTGGCTCGAGCTGGTGAGCTCCTGCTGCTGCCGGAAGCAGACGAACCGCTACTGGACTACGCAGAAGCACACGGCGGCGCAGTGCTCTCGCGTGATCGCTTCCTGGCTGAGCGCCCTGGGCGCAAGTGGGTGCGGGAGCGGTTTTACTCCTGGGAGATGGGCGTGGAGGAAGTGCGAATCATCAGACAGCCCTCCCGCAATACCCAGCCCTTCGACATCTCGCGCAGGGTTGAGCAGAAGCTCGCCCGGACCAATGGCCTCCGTGATCTACGGCGCCCTGCCGCGCGCAAACGCTGGGCCTGCACCTCGAGCCTCCCCTGCTTGATCAGGGAGTCATCGCCCGATTTTCTACGCGTGCTGCCTCTGCGCGAAAACGGTCAGGTCCTCTGCCCCCACTGCAAGGAGCCGCTTCTCGACCAGGGGCCGCGACCCGCAGAGGCGGAGTTGAAGCTGGTCGTCGATGACAAGGAGCTGGCCAGGTTCACGATCAGGCAGGGGCAACAGGTCGCCTTCGGTCGCCTGATCCTTCCTGACACGGCGACGCTGGCGGAGTTGGCGCAAGAGGGCGTGTTCGCGGGCCTGGGCCGGGTCCACGCCGACCTGCGGATGGCGGACAGCCGGCTTGCCGTTCGCCCGGTTGATGACCGGCACCGGGTGAAGATCCGCCCTTGGAATGCGAAACGGCGGCGCTTTGAACGGGAGCGCGAGGTGCGACATGCGAGCGGCTTCACCGCGGTCGAGCTTCGCGACATCCTCCTGATCGGCGACCGACTCGAGCTGGTCCGCTCCGGCCGATCGATCGCCGAAGCAGAGGAGCTGGGGGGTCGCCAAGACGCCGCGCCCTGGCGCTTGGGCGGCACAGTCCAGGCCTAGCGGGAGCGGCGCGAGCCTATTGGGGCGCGGCAGCCGCGTCGGCAACCACGGTCATCTGCGCGTTCTCGACCCGGCCGGCCGGGATCGAGGTGTCGCCGGCCATCAGCTTGCCCAGGGCATCGACCTTGTCAGGGCCGGTGATCAGCCAGACGATCTGGCGGGCCGAGTTAAGGGCCGGATAAGTGAGGGTCATGCGGTGGTGGCCCTGGTAGGCGGTCTCGGTCAGAGCGACACGGCGGTCGCTGACCTCGAGCACGGGGTCACCCGGGACCAGCGAGGCAGTGTGGCCATCGGGGCCGATTCCGAGGTGGACGCAATCGAGCGGGTCGGGCAGGGTGTTTTCGTAGTCGTGGGCGGCGCCCTCGAGGTCGCGCTGGGTGACCGGCATCGGCCGCAGCATCGCCTGGTGGTCCATCGAGAGGCCGAGCACCATGTGGGTGAGGTTGCGGTCCTCGCTGCCCGGCGAGGCGATCCGCTCGTCGACCTGGAACAGCTCGGCTTTGTCCCACGGCATCTCCTCTTCTTCGCCGAGGATCGCCAGCATCGCCCAGGGGCTGCGGCCGCCGCTCATCGCCAACGAGAAGATGTTGCGCTCGGCAACCGCGGCGGCGCCGATCGCCGCGATTACCTCGGCGGCACGGCGCGCCGCCGCCTTTTCATCGGCGCAGACCTCGAGCTCGATTGCCACGTATCCGCCTAGGAAGACTTCTCGTCGTGGCCACCGAACTGCTTGCGCATCGCCGAGAGAACCTTGTCGGCAAAGTCGTCGAGGCCACGCGAGGCAAAGCGCTCGTAGAGAGCGGTGGTCAGGACCGGCGCCGGCACGCCCTCGTCGATCGCGGCGATCGAGGTCCAGCGGCCCTCACCGGAGTCGGAGACGCGGCCCTCGAACTCGGAGAGGTCGGCCGATTCCTGCATCGAGGCGGCGGTCAGGTCGAGTAGCCAGGAGCCGATCACGCTGCCGCGGCGCCAGACCTCGGTCACCTCGGGCAGGTCGAGGTCGTACTGGTAGTACTCGGGCTGCTCCAGCGGCGCCGTCTCGGCGTCGGCCTCGCGCTGAACCTTGCCCGCATTGGCGTTCTTGAGGATGTTGAGGCCCTCGGCGTAGGCGGCCATGACGCCGTACTCGATCCCGTTGTGGACCATCTTGACGAAGTGCCCGGCACCGTTGGGGCCGCAGTGCAGGTAGCCATTCTCGGCGGCGTTGGGCTCACCACTGCGTCCCGGCGTGCGCTCGGCCGACTCGACGCCAGGTGCCAGCGAGGCAAAGACCGAATCGAGCCGCTGCACCGCCCCGTCGGGGCCGCCGATCATCAGGCAGTAGCCGCGGTCGAGGCCGAAGACGCCACCGCTGGTCCCGCAATCGACGTAATCGATCCCCTGCTCGCCCACCTTCGCGGCGCGGCGGATGTCGTCGCGGTAGTAGGAGTTGCCACCGTCGATGATCGCGTCGCCGGAGTCGAGCACGGCAGCGACCTCCTCGACGGTCTTCTCGGTGATTTCGCCCGCCGGCACCATCACCCAGACCGAGCGCGGCGCGCTCAGCTTCGCGGCCAGGTCCTCGAGCGAGGAGGCGCCCTCGGCGCCCTCCCCCGCCAGCTCGGAGACCGCGTCGGGGTTGACGTCGAAGACGACAAGGCGATGACCGTCGCGCATCAGTCGCCGCGCCATGTTGGCGCCCATGCGGCCAAGTCCAACCATTCCCAGCTCCATGCCCCGTAACCCTATGCGAGCCGGTGGCCCGTGTGTGGGACCGGGTGGCCAACGGGTAGCCTGGCGGACGAATGACCAGGGCCGACGCCAAACACGCCGATGCCGATGCCGACGTGCTGACGATCTTCGGGATCAGCGGCGACCTGGCGAAGAAGATGACCTTCCGGGCGCTCTACCGACTCGAGGCGCGCGGCAAGCTCGACTGCCCGATCGTCGGCGTCGCGATCGACGAGTGGGACGACGAGAAGCTGCGCGAGCACGCCCGTGAGTCGATCGCCGCAACCGTCGACAGCCCCGACGAGGACGTCTTCGCCCGTCTCGCCAAGCGCCTCTCCTACGTCCAGGGGGACTACGCCGACGCCGCCACCTTCAAGCGGGTCGCGGCGGCGATCGGCGACGCCAAGAGCCCCGTCTTCTACCTCGAGATCCCCCCCTCGCTGTTCGCCACCGTGGTCCACGGCCTCGGCGATGCCGGGCTGACCGAGACCGCCCACGTCGTGATCGAGAAGCCCTTCGGCCACGACCTCGAATCGGCGCGGGCGCTCAACGCCGACCTCTGCGAAGTGCTCGACGAGAAACAGATCCTGCGCATCGACCATTACCTCGGCAAGGAGCCGGTGATGGACATCACCTACCTGCGCTTCGCCAACGCCACCCTGGAGCCGATCTGGAACCGCCAGCACGTCTCCCACGTGCAGATGACGATCGCCGAGAACTTCGGCGTTGACGATCGCGGCCGCTTCTACGACGCGGTCGGGGCGATGCGCGACGTGATCCAGAACCACGCCCTGCAGGTGCTGGCCCTGGTCGGCATGGGGCCACCGACCGGCAACCACCACGACTCGGTGCGCGACAAGAAGCTCGAATTCTTCAAGGCGACGCGGACCGCCGACCCCAAGCGTTACGTGCGCGGTCAGTACAAGGGCTTCCTCGACGTCAAGGACGTCGCCCCCGACTCGACCACCGAGACCTTTGCCGCGATCGAGCTGGCGGTCGACAACTGGCGCTGGAGCGGCGTGCCCTTCTTCATCCGCGCCGGCAAGTGCATGCCGGCGAAGTCGAGCGAGGTCACCGTCGTCTTCAAGCGCCCTCCGCCGCTCGGCGTCGGCGCCGGCAAGCGGCCGGAACCGAACCAGATGACGGTGCGGATCGAGCCCAAGCCCGGCGCCCGCATGCGCCTCTTCGCCAAGAAAGCCGGAGAGGAGGCCTTCGAGCCGGCCGACATGGAGGTCCTCTTCGAAAAGGTGCCCGGCGAGGAGCCCGAGCCCTACGAGCGGCTGCTCGGCGACGCGATCGCCGGCAACCACCAGCTCTTCACCCGCCAGGACACGGTCGAGGAGACCTGGCGGATCGTGCAGCCCCTGCTCGACGAACCGGGGCCGGTGCATCAGTACGAGCCCGGCACCTGGGGGCCGCCCGAGGCGGAGAAGCTGACCCGCGGCATCGCCCAGTGGCACGAGCCCTGGTTGCCCTGAACGCCGACGGGACTCAAAGCAGAGACATAGGCCGTTTTGAGGCCCGTCGGCACCGGGTTTATCGGGGCCGTGCTAGGTTTGGGATCCCTAATTAGGGGCGCCTAACCAGGCGCGCCCTGACGGCTCAACCATGATCCCCACCTTCGTCATCACTCTGCGAGAGGGCGTCGAGGCCGCGCTGATCGTCGGCATCATCGCCGCCTTCCTGGTCAAGGAGGGCCGCAGCGACGCGATCCGCCAGATGTGGATCGGGGTCGGGATCGCGATCGTTCTCTGCGCCGCCGTCGCCGTCGCCCTCGACGTCGTCGGCCAGCAGCTGCCGCAGCGAGAGCAGGAGGGACTGGAGACGGTGATCGGCCTGATCGCGGTCTCGACGATCTCCTACATGATCATCTGGATGCGCCGCCACGCGCGCGAGATCAAGGCCACCCTCGAAGGCGAGGCGGCCTCGGCGCTCGCCGCCGGCTCGACCATGGCGCTGGTCGGCATGGCCTTCCTCGCCGTCCTGCGCGAGGGTTTCGAGACCTCGGTCTTCCTGCTCGCCGCCTTTCAGGACGCGACCGACACCACCGCCGCCGGCACCGGCGCTGTGCTGGGCCTGGTCGCGGCGGTGGCGATCGGCCTCGGCCTCTACCGCGGCGGCGTGCGGATCAACCTCACCCGCTTCTTCCGGGTCACCGGGCTGGTCCTGGTCTTCGTCGCCGCCGGGCTGCTGGCCACGGCGATGCACACGGCGCACGAGGCCGGCTGGATCAACGGCCTTCAGAGCCAGGCTCTGGACCTGACCTGGCTGGTGCAGCCGGGAACGATCTCCGGCTCGCTGCTGACCGGGATGTTGGGCCTGCAACCGGCCCCGACGGTGATCGAGGTGCTCGCCTACGGCCTCTACGCGGTGCCGATGGCGCTCTACGTCATCTGGCCGGATCGCTTCCGCCCGGGCCGGCGCAGCCGGGTCGAGGGGCGCCAGGGCGCGCCGGCCCAGAGCCCGGCATGAGACCGCGCCCCGCCTGGCGATGACCGAGCTGACACGGCGGCGGCTGCTGGCGGCGGCCGGCGTCGGCGCCGCAGGCGTCGGCCTTGGCGGCGCCGCCGGATACCTGGTCGGCAGCGACGACGCACAGGCGAGCGACGGCACCGGCTCGGTCTCCTTCCACGGCGAGCACCAGGCGGGGATCGACACGCCCGCCCAGGACCGCCTCCACTTCGCCGCCTTCGACCTGGTCAACCCGAGCCGATCGGCGCTGCGCGAACTGATGCAGGAATGGTCGAGCGCGGCCGCCGAAATGACCGCTGGGGAGATGATCGGCGACGCCAACGGGGTCGAGCTGGCGCCGCCCGACGACACCGGTGAGACGGTCGGCTTGCTGCCCTCGCGACTGACCGTCACCTTCGGCTTCGGGCCGAGCCTCTTCGCTCGGCGCGAGCTCGGCCTGGGTGGCTCACGTCCCGCCGCGCTGGCGCCGATCCCGCCGCTGCCCGCCGACGAGCTGAACGAGCTCGAAAGCGGCGGCGACATCTGCGTGCAGGCCTGCTCCGACGATCCGCAGGTCGCCTTCCACGCGATCCGCAACCTGGCCCGGATCGGTCGCGGAACCGTCGTCATGCGCTGGTCGCAGCTCGGCTTCGGCCGCACCGCGAGCACCAGTCGCAGCCAGGAGACACCGCGCAACCTGATGGGCTTCAAGGACGGCACCGCCAACATCAAGGCCGAGGACAAGGCGGCGATGGACCGCTATGTCTGGGTCGGGAGCGAAGGGCCGTCCTGGATGCGCGGCGGCAGCTACACGGTGACCCGCCGCATTCGCATGCTGCTCGAGGTCTGGGACCGCTCGGCGCTGGAAGACCAGGAGCAGACGATCGGCCGCGACAAGTACCGCGGCGCCCCGCTCGGCGCCGATGAGGAGTTCGACCCGCTCGACCTCGAGGCCGAGGTGGACGGTGAACCGGTGATCCCGGTCGACGCCCACGTCCGCCTCGCCTCCGCCTCGGCCAACGACGGCGAGCGAATTCTGCGCCGCGGCTACTCCTTCACCGACGGCGTCGACCAGAGCCTCGGCGAGCTCGAAGCCGGCCTCTTCTTCATCTGCTTCCAGCGCGACCCACGCGCCCAGTTCGTCCCGATCCAGACCCGGCTGGGCTCCAACGACGCGCTCAACGAGTACATCAAGCACGTCGGCAGCGCCGTCTTCGCCGTTCCGCCGGGCGCCCGTAAGGGCGGCTACGTCGGCGAAACGCTGCTCGGCTGACCTATTCCGACTAAACGTGTCGGTTTTTGTTAGGGTGCCCTAACTTTTCTCGTTCAATCTCAAACAGGAGCCTCTCACCGATGAATCGATTCCCCGTCCGCCTCTCGCTGGCCGCTCTGGCCGTCGGCCTGGTCGCGCTGCTCGCCGCCGGCTGCGGCTCCAGCGACGATGGGCCCACCGGCGCCAAGAAGATGTCCTTCAAGCTGACCGACGCCGGCTGCGACCCGCACAACGCGAAGGCACCGGCGGGGCCGATCAGCTTCGAGGTGGAAAACGCCGGCTCCTCCAGCGTCACCGAGCTCGAGGTGCTCGACGGCGAAACGATCCTGGGTGAGGTGGAGAACCTCTCCGACGGCCTCTCCGGCAGCTTCTCGCTGACCCTGGAGAAGGGCGAATACACGCTGCGCTGCAACGGCGGCTCCGAAGAAGACGGCACCCTGACCGTGACCGGCGGGGCGCAGGCCCAGGTCGATCCCGAAACCGAAGCTGCGGTCGCCGACTACCGCAAGTACCTCGAGCAGAACACGACCGAGCTCCTCGCCGCGACCGCGCCCTTCGTCGCCGCGGTCGAAGCAGGCGAAGTCGAGAAGGCCAAGTCGCTCTACGCCGCGGCCCGCATCCCCTACGAGCGGATCGAGCCGGTGGCCGAGTCCTTCGGCGACCTCGACCCGCGCATCGACGCGCGTGAAAACGACGTGCCCGCCAGTCAATTCGGCGGCTTCCACCGGATCGAGAAGGCGCTCTGGGAAGAAGGCACCGCCAAGGGCATGGCCCCGGTCGCCGAACAGCTGCTTGCCGACGTCGAAGAACTCGAGCAGAAGGTCAAGCAGGTCGAACTGCAGGCGGTGCAGATCGCCAACGGCGCCAACGAGCTGCTCGGCGAGGTCTCGGCCTCGAAGATCACCGGCGAGGAGGAGCGCTACTCGCACATCGACCTGGTCGACTTCGAGGCCAACGTCGAAGGGGCCGAGGCCGCCTTCGAAGCGGTCGAGCCGCTGCTCAGCAAGAAGGACCCGAAGCTGGCGAAGGAAATCGAATCGAGCTTCGAAGACGTCTACGCCTCGCTGAAGCCCTACCGGCGCGGCGACGGCTTCGTCTCCTACACCGAGCTGACCAAGGCGGATACGCGCAAGTTGGCGCAGGAAATCGACGCTCTCGCCGAGGAGTTGTCACAGGTGCCGGCCCAGATCGTCGGCTGAGACCCATAGCCTGGTCTACATGACCGTCGCCACCGAGAACAGGGCCGACCAGCTGCTCGAAGCGCTTGGCTTCGAGAGCTGGCGGCCCGGGCAGAAGGAGGCGGTCGAGGCCGGGCTCGAGGGGCGCGACTCGCTGATCGTGATGCCGACCGGCGGCGGCAAGAGCCTCTGCTACCAGCTGCCGGGCCTGGCGACAGAGGACCTGACGATCGTCGTCAGCCCGCTGATCGCGCTGATGCAGGACCAGTGGCGGCGGCTGACCGCGGCCGGGCACCCGGTGGCGATGATCTCCTCGGCAATGAGCCCGGAGGGCGCCCGCAACGCCCTCGACCAGGTGCGAAATGGCACCGCGCGGATCGTCTACTGCTCGCCGGAGCGCTTCGCCTCCCCCGTCTTCCTCGACGCCCTGGCGCAGCGACGGATCGACCTGCTCGCCGTCGACGAGGCCCACTGCGTCTCCGAATGGGGGCACGACTTCCGCCCCGACTACCTGCGCCTGCCCGAGATCGCCGAGCGCCTCGGGCGCCCGCCGGTGATGGCCTGCACGGCGACGGCGACCAAGGCCGTGGCGGCCGAGATCGTCTCCCGCTTCGGGCTCAAGCAACCGCTGCAGGTGCGCTCGGGCTTCGACCGGCCCAACCTCTCCTTCGACGTCGTGCGACTGGAGGGCAAAGGCTCGAAGGCGAGGCGGCTGGCCCTGCTCGAAGGCGGGCTTGCCGACCCGGAGAACCGGCCGGCGATCGTCTACTGCGGCACCCGCCGCGACACCGACGAGGTCGCCCAGGCGCTGCGCGACTCCGGCCTGCGGGCGCTCGCCTACCACGCCGGCATGGAGTCCGAGGCCCGCACCTCGACCCAGCGCCGCTTCATGGAAGGCGACGCCGAAGTGATCGTCGCCACCAACGCCTTCGGCATGGGGGTCGACAAGGCCGACGTGCGTTCGGTCTGGCACATGGCGATCCCGACCAGCCTCGAGGCCTACTACCAGGAGGCCGGGCGCGGCGGCCGCGACGGACAGCCGGGGAAGGCGGTGCTGCTGGCGATGAAGGCCGACCTCGGCCGGCTCGTGCGCTTCATCGAGCAGCGCGACCCCGAGCTGGCGATCGCCCGTGAGCGCGGCTGGCGCGACTACCGCACGATCAAGTCCTTCATCTACGACGATCGCTGCCGTCGCCGCAGCATCCTCGACCACTTCGGCGATCGCGAGGCCGGCCGGCCACTCGGCCGCTGCTGCGACGTCTGCGACGGGGCGGGTTGGCTGCCGGACCCGGAGACGATCGTGGTGCGGCGCGCGGCCAAGCCGAAGGCGCCACCGGCGGAGCTGGCCGAAGCCGACGCGCCGCTCTTCGAGGAGCTGAAGGCCTGGCGGTTGAAGGCCGCGGCCGGCAAGCCCGCCTACACCGTCGCCCACAACAAGACGCTGGCTGCGATCGCCGCCAGCCGCCCCTCCGACGAGGCCGGCCTGGCCGAGATCAGCGGTGTGGGACCGAGCTTCGTCGCCAAGTACGCCGACGAAGTGCTGCAACTCGTCGCCCAGTAGCAAGGGCAACCCGACGGCGGCGGCGGTGTTGTCGCAAGGTGGTCGGCCAACCCGGATCGAAGTCTGCCTCGATGAATCGCCGCATCCCGAAACGCGTTCTCGCGCTGGCGCTCCTCGCCGCGCTCTGCGCCACCCTGCCCGCCGCGGCGCAGGCCGGCACGCTGCTGCCCAAGGGCAAGAAGATCTTCTTCGGCGTCAGTGACACCGGCAACCCGGCCGACTTCGGCCACTTCTCCGCCGACCTGCACAAGCACCCGGCGCTGATCGAGAGCTTCCGCAGCTGGGGCGCCGAATTCCCCGACTCGATCGAACGCTGGCAGGCGGCCCGGGCGCGGCCGGTCCTGCACCTGACCACCGCCGACTCGGGCGACGGGCACGAGCTGATCAGCCCGCGCTCGATCGCCCAGGGCTACGGCGACGAATACCTGGTCCGGCTCAACCGGCTGTTCTGGGAGAAGAAGATGGCCGCCTACATCCGGCCGCTGGGCGAGCCCAACCGCTGCCTCAACGTCTACTCCGCCTACGACTGCGCCGGCAACCTGCGCGACGCTGCCCACAAGCCCCGCTGGTACCGCCTCGCCTTTCGCCGCATCTACATCCTCGTTCACGGCGGGGGCAGCCGCGCCAAGATCGACGCCCGCCTCGGCGAAACCGGCCTGCCGCCGCTGCGCGCCGGTGGCAACGGCCTGCCGCGGGCGCCCGTCGCGGTGCTCTGGAGCACCCTGCCGGCCGGCTCGCCGACGGTGCCCCAGAACCGGCCCAAATACTTCTACCCGGGCGACAAATACGTCGACTGGGTCGGCACCGACTTCTACTCCGACAACCAGGACTGGAAAGCGCTCACCGGCCTCTACAACCGCTTCTCGGACAAGCCCTTCGCGATCCCCGAGTTCGGCATCTCAACCGGTGCCGACGACCCCGCCTACATGGACCGCCTGCTGGGCTGGGTGCGCGGCCACAAGCGCTGCAAGATGCTCATCTACTACCAGGACTTCGGCTCGACCAGCTCCTACCGGATCCAGAACTACCCGTCCAGCCTGACCGCCCTCAGCGACGCCCTGCACCACCCTGTCTTCCCTGCTTTTGCGCCGAACCCGCCGCTGGCGCCGCCGCCCCCGCCTGGTGGGATCGCGCCTTAGGCGCAGGTTTGCCCGCCGGCGCGACGATCGCCGGCCCGACCGTTCCTTTGTACTTGTAGGGCTGCAGGGCGGTGATGCTCGAGTAGCCGGTCAGGTAGATGCGGCGGCCATCGGAGATCACCGGCGAGTAGGTGCCGCGGGGGTAGCTGAAGACCTTGCGGCCGCTCTTCATCATGAAGCCGCTGGTCGTGTTGTTGGTGAACTCGGCGACGTAGACGATGTCGCCAATCGCCGAAAGCGAGCCGACCACCTGCCCCCCGGCCGAGCGGCTCCAGCGCAGGCTGCCGTCCTTGGCGTCGAGCGCGTAGACGTTGCCGTCGAAGGAGCCGATGTAGACGGTCGGCGGACTGTGACGCGTGGTCGAGACGGTCGGGCCCGAGTAGGCGTAGCCGCCGGTCGAGTAGCTCCAGGCGAGGGTCCCGTCCTTGAGATCGAAGCTGTAGACCCGATCGTCGTTGTTGCCGGCGTAGACGCGGCCGAAGGCGACGGCCGGGGTCGAGTAGAACTGGCCCGAGGTACCGAAGCCCTGGCCCAGCGAGGAGGTCTGCCACTTGAGCTTGCCGGTCTTGGCATCGACCGCGTTCATGTAGCCGCCGTAGTCGCCGACGTAGAGGGTGCCGCCGTAATAAGCGGGGGCGGACTTGACCGGGCCGCCGAGCGCGGTCGTCCAGCGCACGTTGCCGCTGATCGTGCTGAGCGCGTAGAGGTTGCCGTCCTCGCAGCCGAAGTAGACAGTGCGGCCGACCACCACCGGCGAGGACTCGGCCCGACCCGGCAGCGAGTGCTTCCAGATCACCTTGCCGGTCTTGGCATCGAGCTTGACGATGTGGCCGGGGACGAGGTTGACGATGTAGAGGCGGTGGCGGGAGTAGGTCGGCGAGGAGGCGTTGAGGCGACCGAGGCTGCGTTCCCAGAGCACCTTGCCGGTCTCGGCGTCGAGCGCGTAGGCGGTGCCGTTGTTGTTGACGAAGTAGAGCTTGCCGCCGACGTAGATCGGCGGGAACTCGAGCAGTGGCCGCTCGGTGTAGCGCCAGAGCTTGCGGAACGGTGGCTTGATCCCGGTCGCCGGCAGATAGCGAGTGCGGGCCGGGTTGAGCCCGTACATCGGCCAGTTGACCGTCTTCGCCTCCGGCTTCGGCGGCTTCTGCGGCACGAAGGTGGCGTTTTCGTTGTGCACGTCGGCCGGCCGCTTGAGCAGCTCGTAGGCGAGCACGCCGGCACCGAAGACGGCGACGATCACGGCGACGATCAGTCCAATCGCCAGCCGCCGGTGCTGCTTCCAGAGGTGCTCCGCCTGCGCCCACAGACCGGCGAGGAGTGTTTTGGCGGCGCCGCTCAACCCCCCGCCGCGGCGCGTCGCTCGGACTCCTTGGCGACACCGTCGATCAGGCTCTTGACCGCCTGCTTGACCACGGCGACGACGAGCGGCCCGACCACCGGCACGGTCGGCTGGGTGCGCACGGCGTAGACCATCTCGGTGCCGCCGGCGCCGGCGCTCAGCTTCACCGTGCCGACGTGATCGCGCACCGGCAGGCCCGAGAGCAGCTTGTAGGAGAAACGCTCACTCGGCTCGTAGGCGATCACCTCCTCGCGCAGCGGCGGCCCCACGGCGCTCAGCCTACGGATCGTGCCGAGGCCGTTGGGGGCGGGCTCGCCCTCGCGCTCGATCTCCGACTTGCGCAGCTGGGTCATCTCCGCGTAGCGGCGATGGTCCGTCAGCACCGCGAACACCGTCTCCGGCGGCGCCGCGATCTCGCGGGTGAGGGTGAAGCTGGCCACGGCGGGGAAGGCTATCGGGAGGGCCGGGTGGCCCTCAACCCAGCTTCCATCGTTGGGGATCGGTGCCCTCGACCTTGGCCACTTCGCCCTCGATCACCATGTGGTCGAGGCAGGAGAGGACGATCTGCAGGACCCAGGCGCTGACCGGGGTGTTGACGTTGTCGGCGCCAACGATCTCGGCGACGATCTCAAAGGCGGTCCTCTCCCCCTCGCCGAGCGCATCGCGGGTCTTCTCGAGTAGCTCGGCGACCTGCCGCCGCGCCTCGGTGATCTTGGCTTTGGGGTCGCGGAAGGGCCGGCCGTGGCCAGGCAGGCAGAGATCGACCTCGAGCGGCTCGACCCGCTCGAGGCTGCCGAGGAACTCGCCGATCGGGTCGGGGCTGTGGCCGTGGTCGAAGAAGAGCACGGTGCGGCCGAGCAGGTGGTCGCCGGAGATCATCAATTTGCGCTCGGGCTGGTGCAGGACGACGTGCGAGGGCGCGTGGCCGGGGGTCTCGTAGACCTGCCAGGTGCCGAGGTCGGTCTCCACCTCGACTCCGGGCAGGAGCTCGCGGTCGGGCTCGACGATCGCGTCGATCCCGTTGTCGCTGTTGTCGCTGCGCTCGCGGTAGCGTTCGAGCCCAGCGACCGGGACACCGCTCTGGCGCGCTACCTCGAGCCGCTGCTCGAGCGCCGCCGCCGGGTCGTCGGCAAGCAGGCGCACGTGCTCCCAGGCAGGGTGCATCCAGAGCTCGCAGCCGGCGCCGGCGACGATCGGCGCCGCCAGCCCGTAGTGGTCGGTGTGGGAGTGGGTGCAGACGAGCAGCTTCACGTCCTCGAGGCCGAAGCCGGCCCCGGCGAGGGCGAGGTCGAACTGGCGCATGCGGCCCTTGCCGCCGATGCCGGTGTCGAAGAGGACAATGCCGCCGTCGGCCTCGATCGCCCAGACGTTGCCGTGCGGCACCCCCGGCCAGGGCAGGGCAAGGCGCAGTCGCCAGATGCCCGGCAGGACCTTCTCGCTGCGCGGCGCCTCGGGGCGTTTGCGCTCCTCAGCCATCCGGCTCATCCTCTCAGGCGCTGCCGACCTGGCGCGTGACCGCCGTCATGCTCGGATAGGTTGGGCACCGCGATGGAATCGAGTAGCCCCAAGCGCGCCGGACTCGTCCTCAGCGCGCTGATCCTGGTCGCGGCGGTGGCCAACCTCAACCTCGCCGTCGCCAACGTCGCCCTGCCCGACATCGGCAAGGCCTTCAACGCCGGCCAGACGACGCTCAACCTGGTCGCGGTCGGCTACTCGCTGGGGCTGGCGACCTCGGTGCTCTACCTGGGTGCGCTCGGTGACCGCTACGGGCGCAAGATGATGCTGCTGCTCGGCATGGGGCTGACGATCCCCGCCTCGCTGCTGGCCGGCTTCGCCCCCTCGATCGGCGTCCTCTTCGCCGCCCGGGTGATCGGCGGCGTCGCCGCCGGCATGGCCTTCCCGACCACGCTGGCGCTGATCACGGCGCTCTGGTCGGGCAACGACCGCACCCGCTCGATCGCGCTCTGGTCGGCGATCGGCGGCGCGATCGCCTCGCTCGGCCCGCTGCTCTCGGGCGCCCTGCTCGAGCAGTTCGACTGGGGCTCGGTCTTCCTCGTCACCCTGCCCCTCGCCACCCTCGCCCTCTACCTCGCCTGGCGCTACGTCCCCGCCCACGTCAACGAGACCACGGAGCCGGTCGACAACCTCGGCGGCGTGCTCTCGATCCTGCTGGTGGCGGCACTGGTCCTCGGGATCAACCTGGCGCCGGTGCCCGGCAAGGGCGCCCTGGCGATCGGCCTCGGGATCGTCGCCCTGGCCGCGACCGGCGCCTTCGTCATCCGCCAGCGCCGCGCCCGCTCGCCGCTGTATGACCTCGACGTGGCAAAGCGGCGGATCTTCTGGGTGGCGGCATGCGCCGGGATCATCGTCTTCGGCTCGCTGATGGGGGCGATGTTCATCGGCCAGCAGTTCCTCCAGAACGTGCTCGACTACTCGACCTTCGACTCGGGCCTGGCAATCCTGCCGGCGGCGATCCTGATGGTGATCGTCGCCCCCCGCTCGGCGAAGCTGATCGAGGCGCGCGGCGCCCGCTTCACCCTGCTCGTCGGCTACATCTTCTGCGTGCTCGGCTTCCTCACCATGCTGCTGCTCTGGAAAGACAACATCGAATACTGGAAGGTCGGCCTCGGCTACGCCTTCATCGGCATCGGCGTCGGCTTTGCCGGCACGCCGGCCTCGCACTCGCTGACCGGCTCGGTGCCGGTCAAGCGCGCCGGCATGGCCTCCGGAACGGCCGACCTGCAGCGCGACCTCGGCGGCGCGATCATGCAGTCGATTTTCGGCGCCCTGCTCACCGCTGGCTACGCGGCGGCCGCCAGCGCCGCGATCGCCTCCTCCGGGGAATCCGCCAAGGTCAGCGAAAACGTCGAAGGCGAGCTGACCAAGTCCTTCTCCAGCGCTGCCGACCTCGCCTCCCAGTACCCGCGGCACAGCGAACAGATCATCGCCGCGGCGAAGGTCTCCTTCCTGCAGGGCGACGCCTGGGCCTACCGCGCCGGCATCATCGCGATCCTGCTCGGCGCCACGCTCGTCTTCTTCGCCTTCCCCAAGCGGGACGAAGAGGAGAAGCTGCTCGAGCGCTACAACGCCGAAGACACCCAGCCGGCCACGGCTGCTTGAGAAGATGGCGGCGATGGCCGCCAGCGAAGAGACGGGAGGATCCCGGTTCGGCGCGACGCTGCGCGAAGGCGAGCGGGTAACGCCGCTCGAGCTCTTCTTCGATCTCGTCTTCGTGCTGGCGATCACGCAGTGCACGGCGCTGATGGCGCACCACCCGACCTGGTCGGGAATCGCCCAGGGGCTGCTGGTGCTGGGGATGCTCTGGTGGGCCTGGACCGGCTACTCCTGGCTGACCAGCGTGATCGATCCCGAGGAGGGAGCGGTGCGCCTGGTCATCTTCGGGGCGATGGCGGCGCTACTGCTCGTCTCGCTCTGCGTGCCGGAGGCGTTTGGCGAGCTGGGCCTCGCCTTTGCCCTGATCTACGGCGTGGTGCGCAGCGCCCAGATCGCTCTCTTCATGCTCGCCAGCCCTGAGGACGACGCGCTGCGCCACTCGGTCCTCGGCCTGGCCGCCAGCACCCTGGTTGCGGTCACGCTGCTTGCCCTGGCCTCGCTCTTCGACGGCCTTGCCCAGGGCGCTCTCTGGGCCCTGGCCCTCTTCCTCGACATGGCCGGGCCCTACTTCTTCGGCTCCGAAGGCTGGAAACTGATGCCGGCGCACTTCGCCGAGCGCCACGGCCTGATCGTGATCATCGCCCTCGGCGAGTCGATCGTCGCGATTGGCGTCGGCGCCTCGCACGAGCTGACGCTGGCGATCGGCACCGCCGCCGTGCTTGGCGTCGCCCTGACCGCGGCGATGTGGTGGATCTACTTCGACGTCGTCGCGATCGTCTCCGGCAAACGCCTGGCCGAGGCGGAGGTCGGCAAGGTGCAGAACGAGATGGCCCGCGATTCCTACTCCTATCTCCACCTGGTGATGGTCGCCGGCATCGTCCTCGTCGCCCTTGGCCTGAAGCTGACGATCGGTCACACCAGCGCCCACCTGCACACGGTCCCCGCCTTTGCCCTGCTCGGAGGCCTCGCCGTCTACCTGCTCGGCCTCGTCGCCTTCCGCTACCGCCACGTTCACTCGATCAACCGCCGCCGTCTCGGTCTGGCGATCGTGCTGCTGATCCTCGTCCCAGTCGCTACGGAGGTGCCGGCACTGATCACCCTGGCGGTGGCCAACGTCCTGATCTGGGCGATGATCGTCTACGAGACCCGGATGTACGGCGAGGGGCGGCAAGAACTGCGCCGCACCCAGGCGGCCTAGCCGCCGTTCTCCGGAGAGGCCGAGACCTCACGGCGCCGGCGCGGGCCGAGCGGGTGCTCGAACTCCTGCATCAGGCCGGCGATCGCGAAGCAGAGGGCGCCAGTGAGCGTGCCCCAGTTGGCGATCCCAGTCGAGAGCAGATCACCGGAGGACGGTCGCACGAAAGTGGCGACTGCGGAGACCATGAAGAGGACCGAGCCGAGCTGGTTGACGGCGATGATCCACCAGCCGAGGTCGCGACGGTGCCAGATGTGCCAGAAGCGACCGGCGATCCCGGCCATCGCCAGGTGCCCGGAGATCAGGAAGAGCGCGCAGCCGACCATGTCGGGTGACCAGACGAGGCGATCGAAGGCAGCCGGGGTCAGTTCGGCGATGAAAGAGTCGACGAGGTTGATCGCGAAGACGATCGTGCCGGCGAAAAGGACGACGGCACTCAGCCACTGCAGCCGGCCCGGCTCGCGCGACCACCAGCGCCAGCGGACCGGCGCCGCGGCGGCCGCACTCGGCTCGTTGACGACCTGCAGCACCGAGGTGTAGCCACCGGTGCTGAAGAAGACGCCACCGACGAGGTAGATCGACGCGCAGGCGGTCGGGTTGACGCCGGCCTGGGCCAGGGCGGCGCCAAGGGCGAAGAGCGAGCCGCCGATCAGGAAGGCGGTCGCCGCAACCGCATTGATCAGCGCGCTACGGCGAGACGAAGGTCCCCGGGTCTGGGCCGATGCGCTCACCGCGGTCGAGTCTCTCGAATTCGGCCATCTCGGCGTCGCTCAACTCGAAATCGAAGAGCTCGATGTTCTCGCGGATCCGCTCCGGCGTCACCGACTTGGGGAAGACGACGTTGCCCAGCTGCAGGTGCCAGCGCAGGACCGCCTGGGCGGGGGTCTTGCCGTGGCGCTCGGCGATCGCGACGATCGTCTCGTCGTCGAGCAGCTCTCCTTGGGCCAGCGGGCTCCAGGCCTCGGTGACGACCCCGTGATCGGCGTGCCAAGCGCGCAGCTCGGCCTGCTGCAGGCGCGGGTGGAGCTCGATCTGGTTGACGGTCGGCCGCACCTCGGTCTCGGCCTCCAGCCGCTCGAGGTCCTCGACGCGGAAGTTGGAGACCCCGATCGTGCGCGCCCGGCCTTCCCCGTGAATCCGTTCGAAGGCGCGCCAGGTATCGACGAAGCGGCCCTCGCTCGGCACCGGCCAGTGGATCAGGTAGAGGTCGACGTACTCGAAGCCAAGCTTGCCGGTGCTCGCCTCGAAGGCCGCCAGGGTCGAGTCGAAGCCCTGCTCGGAATTCCACAGCTTGGTGGTGACGAAGAGGTCCTCGCGGGCGAGCTCCGACGCCGCGATCGCCGCGCCGACGCCCTTCTCGTTGCGGTAGGCACCGGCGGTGTCGATGTGGCGGTAGCCGGCGTCAAGCGCCTGCTCGACGACCTCCTGGGTGTCCTCGGGCGGAACCTGGAAGACGCCGAAGCCCAGTTGGGGGATCTCGACGCCGTCGTGAAGAGTGAGGCTGGGAATCGTCATAGCCGCTCAACTACCCGTTGCGGCCGAGGCTACGCGAGCGCTCTGGGCTAGCTTGTGGCGAGCCCGATGGCGAGCAGCGGGAAGGCCAGCATGATGCCGAGGTAGGCGCCCATCGCGGCGCCGGTAGCGACGCTGGTCGTGCGCGAGCGCATCGAGGAGATGACGCTGATCAGGAAGATCGCGCCAGCGAGAACAACTCCGATCCAAAATACGTCCGGCATGAGCGCCGCGAGACTATCGAACGGGGAGGATTTGGCGGCCTCGCGGCAAAGCGGACGAGCATGGAGACCAGCGGCCCCACCAACAAGAACCTGATCCTGGCGGCGATGATCTTCGCCGTCTCGATGACCTTCATCGACATGACGATCGTCGCGATCGCCGTGCCGAGCCTGCAGAACGACCTCTCGCTCTCCTCGACCGGGGTGCAGTGGATCGTCAACGGCTACCTGCTCTCGCTCTCGGCGCTCTTTGCCTTCGGCGGCCGCATCGCCGATATCGCCGGCCACCGCAGCATGGTCGTGCTCGGCGTAATCGTCTTCGCCACCGCCTCGGCGCTCTGCGGGGCGACCCCGACCGGCAGCCTCGACGAGGCCTGGATCATCACCTTCCGCGTGATCCAGGGCGCCGGCGCGGCGATCATGTTCCCGGCGGCGCTGGCGATCGTCCTCGGCGCCTTCCCGGTGCACGAGCGCGGCCGCGCCCTGGCGATCTTCTTCGCGATCACCGGCGGCCTGACCTCGATCGGCCCGCTCGCCGGTGGCTACCTGGTCGAAATCAGCTGGCGGACGATCTTCTGGGTCAACATCCCGGTCGCGATCATCGCCCTCGTCCTCACCGCGATCGCCAAGCCGGAGAACGCCAAGCATCCGGCGCCGCTCGACTACCGCGGCGCGGCGCTCGTCTGCGGCGGCATGGGCCTCGCCGTGCTCGGCCTGCAGCAGTCGAGCGTCTGGGGCTGGGGCAACCCGATCACCTGGATCTGCATCGCCGCCGGCATCGCGGTGCTTGTCGCCTTCGTCCTCTACCAGCTGCGGATCGAGAACCCGCTGATCCAGGTGCGGATCTTCGCCGACCGCGCCTTCGCCGCCGACAACGCGATCCTCTTCCTGCTGATGATCCCCTTCATCCCGCTCTTCTTCTTCGCCAGCATGTACGCGCAGATCTCGCTCGGCGAAAGCGCCTCGGAAACCGGCCTCTACCTGCTGATCTTCTTCGCCGGCTTCGCCACCGCCTCGCAATGGGGCGGGCGCATGCTCGACAAAGCGGGAGCCCGCGCCCCGGTGGTGCTGGGCTGCGCGGTCGCCACCGTCGGCTTCGGCCTCTGGGCGCACTCGCTGCCCGACCTCTCGGTCAGCTCGCAGTGGTACTACATCGTCCTCGCCGGAGCCGGGGTCGGCCTGGTGCTCAGTCCGGCCAACACCGACGCGCTCAACCGCGTGCCCGCCAACCGCTACGGCGAAGCGACCGGGATCACCCAGACCGTGCGTAACTTCGGCTCCAGCCTCGGCATGGCGGTGCTGGGCACGGTCCTGATCCTGCAGAACAAGTCGAACCTCGAGTCGACGGCGAGCACCCACGGCCTGCCGAAGGCGGCCGCCGACGAAATCGCCGACGCGATCAGCCAGGGCAGCGGCGCCGGTGGAGCGCCAGCACACGTCAGCGGCGCGCTCGCCAAGGTGGTCGACAACATCCCCCACGACTTCGCGCTCGCCACGCAGACGGTCTTCTACGCGATGGCCGGGGTGATGGCACTTGCCTTCGTCGTCGCCGTGGCAACGATGCAACCGGGCAAGGTCGAAGAGCAGGTGGCGGAGGGCGACCCCTCACCCCAGGGTTCGTAGCGCAGCCGCCTCTACCCCGACGGGGCTTTGACGCGTTGCGCCCCGCCAGGTTCTGCCATACGTTGCCCGGCGTGACCGCTCGGGTCTCCCGTCTCGTCCCGCTGCTCGCCCTGTTCGCCCTGCTCTGCCTCCCCGCCGCCGCGGGCGCGGCGAGCCCGGCCCAGCGGCTGATCGACGCCTATACGCCGATCACGATGCTGCGCGAAGAGCAGGACCCACCCTGCGAAACCTCGGCCGAGCAGTACGAGCCGACCAGCGTCTCGACCGTGCTCGGCAACCCCTCGGTCGAGCTCAAGCGGGTCGAAGAAGACGGCAAGGAAGAGACGATCAAACGCGCCCCCACCGCCGCCGACATCGCCGGACTCGGCGACCCCTTCCACCTCGACCTGCACGGCGATCCGCTCGGTGACACCTGCATCTACGCCCGCGACTTCGCCAGGCTGAAGGCCGAAGGCAAGGCGCCGCCGACCACCTACGCCCACATCGCCCGCCAGGTAGGGCACCCGGGCCTCGTCATCCAGTACTGGTTCTTCTGGTACTTCAACCAGTTCAACGACCTGCACGAGGGCGACTGGGAGGGGATGCAGATCGCCTTCGAAGCGAACACCGCGCGCCAGGCGCTGGCCGCAGGCCCGAGCGAAATGATCCTCTTCCAACATGCCGGCGGAGAGCGGGCCGACTGGGAAGACTCGAAGGTGGACAAGGAAGGAACGCACCCGGTGGTCTACCCGGCGGCTGGCTCGCACGCGACCTTCTATGACTCGACCGTCTACGTTCAGAATGGGGCAAACGGCTCCGGCGTCGGCTGCGACAACACCAGCGAACCGCTGCGCGAAGTGCGGGTCCACCCGGTCGCGATCCCAACCTTCCCGACCACGACGGGCCGCTTCAAGTGGCTCACCTACTTCGGCCACTGGGGGGAGAAGGAGGCCGGCTTCAACAACGGGCCGACCGGCCCGCTGACCAAGAAGCAGTGGCTCGAACCGTTCGCCTGGATGGAAAAGCAGCGCTCGACCAGCCCGCGGGTGCCGGGTGGCTCGTTTGCCGGACCCGCCGTTAGCGGCGCCTTCTGCGGCGCCGTCTCCACGGTTTCCGACGTGATCAACCTCGAGTCGCGCTCGCGGCCGGCGGCGATCGCGATGATCGCAATCCCAGCACTGCTGCTGATCCTCTTCGTCGGCGTAACCAGGTGGGGGCCGGTCGACCTGACCGAGTTGCGGCGGCGCCGCGCCTTCGGCCAGATCGTGCGGGCGGCGCGGCAGCTCTACGGCCGGCACTGGCGGACGATGGTGCCGATCGGGCTGAGCGCACTGGTGCTCGTCGGCGCGGTGCGCGGCCTTGCCGCCCTGATCGCCGGCCAACGCGGCGTCGACAGCGCCACCGGCCGCGCCGGCGCCCACCTCGCCCTGGCTGACACGATCGAATCGCTCGGGCAGCCGATTGCCGGCGCCCTCGTCGCCGCGGTGGTGATCTTTGCCGTGCGCCTGCTGGTCGAGAGCGGCGGCATGGGCTTCCTCGACTCCTGGCGCGGCGTGCTGCGCCGCTTCTGGCGCGTCGCCGCCGGCTCGTTGCTGCCGTACGTAGGCGCCTTCGCTCTCGTCATCACCGTGATCGGCATCCCCGTCGCGATCTACAAGTTCGTCTGCTGGCAGTTCGTCCAGCAGGAGATCCTGATCGGCGACAAGGGCATCCGCGACGCCTTCCGCGCCAGCTCCGATCGGGTGCGTGGCCGTTGGTGGCACACCGTCCGCGCCCTCGGCTTCTTCTGGCTGCTCAGCATCGCCGCCGGCCCGGTACTCGGCTTCACCCTGATCTTCACCAACATCTCGCTGCTCTGGATCAACGTGATCGGCTCGGTCGTCTTCGCCCTGCTCGTTCCCTACGTCGCGCTCGGCCGCACGCTGCTCTATTTCGACCTGGGAGTCCGGGCCGAGGAAGAGCCAGCGAAGCCCTGGCGCGAGAGGTTGCCGCGGCGGGCGGCAGCGGCTGAGGCTTGAACCCTGAGGCCCCGGCAACGACTAGGTAACGATCAGGGCCACGACGGCAGTCACCAACGAAGCAATGAGACCGCCGCCGACGCAAAGCAGGCCCAGCAGAACGGCATCGAGACGAGCGCCAAGGGCGTCGACCTTGGCATCAAGGCGAGGCCCAAGAGCATCGACCTTGGCGTCGAGCGCGTCGACCTTGGTCTCCACCGCGCCGAGACGGCGGCTGACCTCGTCGAAGCGTTCGTCAACCCGCTTGAAGCGTTCGCTGACCCCGTTGAAGCGTTCGTCGACGCGGGCGAAGCGTTCGTCCATCCGGCTGCTGAGGTTGTCCAGCCGGTCGTCAGTCCAGTTCACTTTCATCGCCTCCATGCCTCCAGTGTGCCTCGGCTCGCCGCAACCGTTGCGCGCTGAATGTCATAGATCTGAAACTTTTCGTCTGCAAACGATAATACAAGTGCTCGCGCTCCCGATGGACGCCAGCTAGATTTCGGCCGGTGAAACTGCTCGCCTTCAGCGACCTGCACCGGGACCTCGGCCAAGCGGCCGAGCTCGTCGCGATGTCGGCCGAGGCCGACGTGGTGATCGGCGCCGGCGACTTCGCCTCGGTCCACGAGGGCCTCGGCGAGACGATCGACGCCCTGGCGTCGATCGAGACCCCGACCGTGCTGGTCCCCGGCAACAACGAGACCGAGCAGGCGCTGCGCGAGGCTGCCGCGGGCTGGAGCACCGCCATCGTCCTGCACGGCGGCGGCACGACGATCGACGGTGTGGAGTTCTACGGCCTCGGCGCTGGGGTTCCGGTCACCCCGTGGGAGTGGAGCTTCGACCTCGACGACGCTGCCGCCAGCTCGATGCTGGAACCCTGCCCCCAGGGCGCGGTACTCGTCCTCCACTCGCCACCCCAAGGCCACTGTGACGGCAACGGCTCCGGCGATCACTTCGGCAGCCCGGCCTTGCTGCGGGCAATCGAAGAGAAGGCGCCGCGCTTGGCCGTCTGCGGGCACATCCATGAGTCATGGGGCTGCGAGAGCCAGATCGGCGACTCGCCGGTCCGCAACCTCGGGCCGAAGGGGACCTGGATCGAGGTCTAGGCAGGGCGGTAGAAGAGGTGTGCGACGCCGGGCGCCTCAACCACTCGCACTTGCTCCAGCCCGACGGCGACCGGAGCGGTGCTCTCGAAGAGGCGCGTGCCGGAGCCAAGCAGGACCGGCACCACGTTGAGCAGCAGCTCGTCGATCAGGCCCGCGGCGAGGTACTGCTGAGCGACTTTGGCGCCGCCGCCAAGCGAGACGTCCTTGCCACCCGCCGCCGTCTTGGCCTGCTCGAGCGCCGACTCAATCCCGTCGGTGACGAAGGTAAAGCTGTTGCCGTTCTCCTTCTCGAGGCGCTCGCGCCCATGGTGGGTGAGCACGAAGACCGGGTGGTGAAAGGGCGGGTCGTCGCCCCACCAGCCGTCCCAGGGATCGTCGCCCCATGGGCCCGGACCGCCGCCGAACATGTTGCGGCCCATGATCGTGGCACCGACGTTTTCGAGCGTCCTCTCGACCACGGCGCTGCTGGCGTTGACCTCGCCCCCCTCCCGCCCATGGGGCTTGCGCCAGGCAGCCAGCTTGATCACCCACTCATGCAGCTGCTCGCCGCCTTCGCCGAGCGGGTGCTCCTCGCTCTGGTTGGGGCCAGCGACGAAACCGTCGAGCGAGACCGAGATCTGGAACCTGAGCTTGGACACCTGGCTCAGGCGTCGAAGAGCTTCCCGGCGCGGATTCGCGCCGCCATGTCCGTCGATTCCTCGCGGTAGACGCGGCCGTCCTCGAACTCGATCGCCGGGTACTTGCGCTGGCCCGAGAGCTGCTCGAGCTCGTTGCGCTTGCCGGGTCGCAGCGGGCCGGTCACCACCTCGTACTCAACCCCCTGCTCGTCGAGCGCCTTCTGCACTTTCCAGCAGGGGTGGGCGCCGAACTTGGCCCACTTGACCGAGCAGCGATGGAGCTTGACCGCCATGCGGCCAGCCTAACCGTGTGGCGGGAGAAAGGGAACGTCCCGGCAAATGCCGGGACGTTCGGTTCCTCGGATCGCCCTCTACGGGCAAGCAAACGTCGTCAGCTGCGCTGGCAGCGAGGGGATTTTCAGTTCCAGCCCAACCGGCAGCAGGCCGCCGAGACTGATTCCGCCGAGGCCCGTCAGGAGCGAGTTGGCCTGGGTGGTCAGCGCCGTGGTGCGGGTGCAGAGCGCCGTCACTTTCGGGATCGTCGCGATCGCGCTGTTCAGTTCCGCAGTGGTGATCCCGCTCAATTTGGCGGCATTGGTGATCGCTCCATTCAGTGCACCCGTGGTGATGCCGACGAGCTTGTTGGCATTCGTAATCGCCCCCACGATGTCGGACGCCGCGATCCCGCTGAGCTTGGCCCCGGCGTCGACCGCCGTGGTCAGCTGTTCGTGGGTCACCCCCTGAAGCAGCGACGCGGTCGTGTTGAGGCTGTCGGTCAGCGCATCGATCTGTTTGCCCTGCGTTTCGACCAGTTCTTTGAGCGAGAGATCGACCACGCCGGGGGTGCCGGGCGGGCCCTGGGCGCCCGGAGCGCCCTGGGACCCAGCCTGACCAGGCGATCCCGCTTGACCTTCCGCGCCGGCTTTTCCTTCCGGCCCAGCCATCCCTTCTGCACCGGCAGTGCCCTGCGAGCCCTTCTCACCCTGCGAGCCAGTGGCGCCTACACCGCCCTGGGGACCGGGCGGACCGAGCACGCTCCAGACGATGCGACGCTCACCGCGCTTGCATCTCTTTCCGGCGGAGACCAGGCGCAGGGAGCCGCGGTGCTTGCCGACCTTGACGGCGCAAGCCTGAACCGTGTGCACCCCGGCGGAGCTCGCCCGCGGCTTTGCGCTTGCCGGGCTGCAAGCGACGCAGAGAGCGAACAGCAGGATCGCTGCTGAGAACGGCACCCCGAAGAGGCGGGTGGCGGACTTCGATTGAGCGATGGCGTACATGGTTTCCTCCGACTCGTGGGGTTACCGCCGCCCGTGCCGGACGCCGGGTTGGAGATGGCGAAGTCGCACCGCATCGCGGGCTGTTGCCGATCCCGCTTCGTGGTCGCGCAAGACGAGGACAACGCTGGCGGTCGCCCTTGCGTGCTTTTCAGCGGCAGCGCGCAGCGCGCGTCGCAGCCGAGGTGGGAGCTTGAAAACGAGCTTCTGGGAGCCGGCGATGAAGCGTTCTCGGCGCAACGAGCCGAGCGTCCTGCCCTGCGACCCAGGCGAACCGTATGCCTTGAAGCGCAAGCGGGCAAGAACCTGGCAGGTGCCGGGCCCGCAGTACGCCCAAACAACGAGACGGCGATGCCAGATAGCCGCCCGGACCCGCAGGATGGTCAGTTGCACGTTCCGGGGCGCTGATGCAACTGCCGAACCCGTCGGCGGCGTGGTCGACCGAGGTGCAATCGGGGCAGCCGGCGGAAGTTCAGTGGCCGTCCAGGAATAGCCGATGCTCAGCGCCGCACCCTGGAAGGCGTTGTCGCCAATCGTCGCCCCGGCCGGCGTGCCGCCCTCGGGTAGGGCGGCGTCGAACTCGAAGACCCGCGACTGCCCCGGCCCGAGCTGACCGAGCTCAAGCGGCGGCATCGGTGCCAGTGCACCGTCGTAGACCAGTATCGATTTGGCGGGATCGCCAACCTCCCGAATTCGCATCGACATCCCGTGGGAGAGCAGACCGCCGCCGGCACCGGGCGTGT
Source organism: uncultured Solirubrobacterales bacterium (assembly GCA_963732225.1). Classification (GTDB taxonomy): domain Bacteria; phylum Actinomycetota; class Thermoleophilia; order Solirubrobacterales; family 70-9; genus VRUE01. Next base: position 562,113 of record CAVSYR010000002.1, on the reverse strand, counting down.
CAACCACGTCGTGCTGTCTCAGTGTCAGCGCGCCGGCTTCATCGCCGTCGTTGGTGATCGTGACCGTGCCGCTGGTCCCGTCGCCGGGACCGATGTCGCTCGCCTCGAAAATCGGCATGCCGCTACGCGAGCTCTCGAGGTCGAAGCTGCCGGTAGCGCTGGCAACGGGGCGCGGCGGCGAAGGGTCGCCGTGACCGGCAGCCGCGGCTACAGCGATCGCCGCCAGGGAGAGCGGGAAGACGATGGCGATGCCGCGCAGCATCAGAACTCCCGGTCCGCCGCGCCAGACTCGGTGGCGGACGCCGTCGATATGGCGTTTTCCGCCCGGTCGTAGGGACCCGCGACCGGGGTCCAGGTCGCCGTGCCGTTGCCGCCCGCCGTGGCCCGCGCCGGATCGAGAATCGCCGTCGCGTTGTAGGTGCCGAGCACGATCGTCACCGTGTTGCCGCTCATCGTCATCGTCGAGGCGGTACCGCTGGCGCCGAAGCGGACGCTGCCCCCGAGCAGACCAGCGACGTAGTCGCTGCGGCCGAGGTCGACCGTGCCAAGCGGCAGGACCACCGAGTTCGCCGCGTTCCAGATCTGCACGCTGTCGTTGCCAAGCGGCAGGCCGAGCAGGCCGTTGTCGTTGATCCGGACCACGACACTGGTCGCGGCGCCGCCCCAACCGGAGAGGATCGAAGCTGGTTCGATCGGCTCGCTGAAGCTGAGGACCAGGGAGTCGCCGGTCTCGGCAAGTCCGTTTGTACCGACGTTGGTTGTCTGCACGTCAGCGGTCGCGGGTGCCGTGTTGTCGACCGTGGCCGAGCCGGCGAGGCTGGCCGTGTTGAGGGCTTTGTCGGTAGCGGTGACGGTGAAGGACTTGGCGCCCTGAGCCAAGCTCGCGTTGGCGAGCAGCGAAGCGCTGCGGTAGTTATAGGAGACGCCGCCGGCCGAGTAGGAACCAGCGACCAGAGAGGTCGCCGTAGCGCCGGTGGTGAAGTTGCTCGCGTCGGCCGTAACCGAGGCCGTGCCACTAGCCGGGTTGCCGGTGTCGGCTGCGACATTGGCGTAGAGGAAGTAGCTGCCGCCCTGCTTAACGAAGCCGGGCGTCCCGCCCGAGGCCTTGCCGAGCGCGACCGCGGTCACCTGCGGCGCACGGAAATCGCTGGCGGCGGTGACGCTGTTGCCGGGGTTCTCAGCCCGCGAGGCAAAGGAGGCAAAGCTGGGGGTGATCGCGCCGAAGCCGATCGCGACGAGGACCACGGCCCCGACGCCAACCGGCAGTGGCCTAACCCGGCTCACCGATTGCCCCTTCCTGGCGTGGGCGCCAGATTTTCACCAACTCGTCGACGGCAAGCAGCAGCAACGGCACAACCACGAGCAACAGCAGCCCCCACGGTGTGTGGGTGACAACAGCGACGTGGCCGATCCACGGAATCGCGTAGACGACCCGCCCAAGTTCACCGTCTGCGGCGATCCGCCAGTGCTCGGTGGTGTTGTTGGCATCACCTTGGGTGACGAACCACAGGTGCGAGCCGCTGCGCCGGATCCGCTTCACCCGGTGGGTGATCAGTTTGCTCTGGTCTTCGGGGTCGCGAAAGGTAACGACGTCTCCGACGCGCGCATCCAGGGGGGGGATGCGCGCGTCGATGACGACGTCGCCCGCCGAGATCGTCGGTTCCATGCTGCCCGTCAGCACCGTGTGAGGCCGGTCGCCGAAGGCGAGCGGCAGCGCGACCGCGAAGATCAGCGCTGCCGCCGCCACGACCACGGCCCAAACGATGCCGTTGACGATCTGGCGGAAGATCGTTGGGGAGGCTTGAGCGGGCATTGCGCCGTCGCCGATCCAGTGCGGGCAGGGAGCGCCGCTCTGCGAAAGGGCGGCGGCTCGTCCCCGTTACTGGTTCTGCGCCTCCCAGCGGATGATGTGGCTACCGGTGCTCTGGCCCTGGGCCGAGTCCGGCGCGTTGGCGGCCAGCGTCGCCGTCACCCGGTAGACGACCGAGTCCCCGGTCGACCACTTGGTCGCGACCGTGCCGGGGTTGTCAGCGATGCCGTTGGCGAAGCTGCCGTGTTCGCTGGCGAAGCTGGAGAGCGTGCCTTCATAAAGAGCGGCACCGGCGTCAGGCGTGAAGGCGGTGCAACTCGGGAAGGTCGACGTCGTTCTGCGTCCCCGGTTCGATTTTGAGGTTGACGCTGGAGGCAAGCGCCCCCACCGTGCTCGGCGTATAGACCTTGACCGAGGCATCGAGCGAGCCCGAGTAGCTCACCTTGATGCAGGAGGACTGACTGTCCCCCGGTTTGGCGTTGGTGAGGCTGTAGAGGGCCGAGCCGCCATCGTTGTCCGACAGCACGACCGTGCCCGAGGTGACGCTATTGCCGGGGTTGTCGGTCTGGCTAGAGAACGCCGAGAAGACCCCGGCCCCCGCGATGCAGGCGACAATGCCAAGCACCATAAACGTGCGCAGGACCTTCGTTCGATTGCTCATCTGAACCTTTCTGTCTGCCGCGGACAAAAGCCGTTTCAAAATTGCGACATTCAGAGTTCGTCAAGTTCTCAGAGAAACTTGACTGGATGTCAAGAAATCGAAAACAGAATTTCGGAGCGATAAGCCAAATAGTCCGGGACAAAGCCCGCCGGAGCAAACGGGCCCAGCTCACCGCAAGCCAGCGAGAACGCGCCAGACAGGATTCGAACCTGTGACCTTCGGTTTCGTAGACCAGCCAGGCACCGCTCTACAAAGCCGTTTGCAACACCTATGTGGCGAATCTGCGACCTGACAGTTGCGGTCGTTTCGACCGAAGGTCAGCTCGAACCCACCAGCTACCAGCGCCTCGACTCCTCGTCGCGATCTCGGCGCTTCCAAATCCCCGCGACCCATTCGGCTCCTTGCCCCAGCGCGTAGCCAAGCATCAGGATTGTCGTGAAGCCGACGAAGACGGAGACTCCGGGCGGCGAGAGCAGCGGTTCCGACGCCCAATCGTCGCTGGTCCCAACAAAGCCGCTGACTTCGAGGTAGCCAAGGGCGATCAGCGGCCCCACGAGCGATAGAAGTATCCACCAGCTACAAACATAGGCGCCAACGGCGACGCCGAGGGCAAGTAGGGCGATCCCCACAGCGGTCGCGTGGAAGAAGCTCACTTGCTGATAGGACGCGTAGATCGAGACACCGGAGATCACCCCGTAGGAGATGGCGGCCGTGAGCCTCCTGCGCCGTAGATGCTCCCCAACGGATCTCATCGACTGAAGGCCAAGCCTTCTAGCTGCCCTGCGCTTCCAACTCCTCGATCAAGGCAACGATCCGCTCACGCGTGGCCGGCAACTCCGAGACGACCACATCCCAAACGAGATTGAGATCGACGCCGAGGTAGTCGTGGATGAGCTTGTCGCGCATGCCAGCCATCTCGCGCCACGACAACTCCGGCGCCCGCTCGCGTAGCGAGTCCGGCACTTGCTTGGTTGCCTCACCGACGACCTCCAGATTTCGGAAAACCGCATCCTGGATCATCGGACTCTCAAGAAAAGCAATCCGGCCCGACTCGGTATAGGCGAACACCTTGTCGATGGCATCGCGGATATGCAGCAGGTAGACGCTCTCGTCCCTTCAGAGCGCAACCGCCTCATCGAGAACCCGATCGCGTATGTACGGCGACAGGCTCGCCTCGGTCACGACATCTACCTCGACCCCAAGGCTCTCCTCCAGGTCGTTGGACAGCGCAATCAGGTCAAATAGACTGCGGCCCTCCCCCATATCGACAAGAAGGTCTAGATCACTGGAGGGACTGTGCTCCCCGCGTCCGGTTGAGCCGAACAAGCGCACGTTGCCAGCCCCATGAGCCGAAGCAATACGCCGCACGTCCTCCCGGATCTCCGGAATAACGATAGATCGGCGGGCTCTTTCTCGCTTAGCCATTGCCTAGATCGTACGCGCATCGCCGGCCGACGTGCCCTCCAAGTTCACCTGGGCGGTCGCTCTGCACGCCGACGTCTTAGAGGCATATTGTCTGCGATCATTCGCGGATGGAAACTTTGCCTCGGATAAGGATCTCTGGAGATCTAGAAGGCGACTATGTCGTCCTCGCAAGACGAGCCAACGGACAACTGAAGATCGCACCGGAGCAGCCCAATGGGCTTCCCAGAATCGTCAAGCTCAGGCGGACTACGTGGGCCTGCCCGACGCAGTGGTTGGCCACCCTGGATGATGGCCGAACCGTCTACGCCCGCTCCCGAAACGGCGAACTCAGCGTTGGCGTTGGCGATAACCTCGACGATGCAGTCGACAAAAGCAGCGGACCGGACGCGCTGTACTTCGAGTATGTAGAGGACAGCCCGATGGGGTTCGAGGAACTTCGCGCCCATCTCTATGGGTTGCTTGCGTTCCCGGCCAACCTACCCAGCCAGGAGAATCGCCATCCGCTCCCAATGCGTCGGACCTCATAGCGCACCTAACCCTGCTCTCGCCTGGCGTGGAATATCTCAGCTTGCTTCGAGGCGACCGATCGCCCCTTTTGCGTAAGCAGCAGGAAGAAGTGGGTCTATGTCATCAGGAAATCGGAGTTGCCGCAAGGAATACGAAAGTACCGTAGCGTCCCTCTCTCTGCCAGCCCGAAGCACGGAGTTCGTCCAGTTGCGGCAGGCACGCACATAGTTGGGAATAGGACATTTCTCAAGATATGACTCAAGGTCATTCCAAGCTTCCGCCTGCTCCAAAGTCGGCCATCCCTCAAGCTCCAGTTTCGAGTCTGGATGCAGCACAGCACTCAACTCAAGAGTAATTGGGTCCAAGCAAGCCGTCATCTTCCCTAGCCGTCCATAGTCAATGAGCACCGGCACGCCGTCGCTCCTAACCAAAACGTTGCCTCCGTGCAAATCCCCATGCGAGGTTGCCCACTTCACATTGACTATTTGGTTCTCCTGAATTTTTGCTTGAAGCGCCTTTGCGTCTTCCGAAAGCTCCGCAAGGTGAGCATCTGACAGCAGCGACGTACGAATTTCTCCACACTTTACGCTCCTGTTATTAGCCCCCTCCCTCCACGCGCTCATTGCCTCGAAGAGATTTCGAACTACCGTCGCAGCCTCTGAATCGCTCCCAGCTAGAAGGTCGAAGAGCGATCTATCGAACCCTTGCGCTAGCGAATAGAAGAGCGCTGCCTTATCCCCGGCGCCGGCTAGAATCGTCTCCATGAGAGGGGTGAAGGTAGTGGCACCGAGGCCACCTAGAAAGTCGCGGTATCGCTTCCTCTCATCCTCGGTCGCATCGTGTCGATTGAGCTTGGCCACCATCGCTCCACCAATGGGACCATCGACGCTCTCGCAAGCTAGCTTGACCGTTACAGCACTAGATCTACCTCCCGCCAAGCGCTCCACCTCGATCAACACAGCTTGGCGTTGACGTGCGTAAATACGCAACAGCCTCCGGTCATAGTAGGTCAAGTACTCATGAGCCGTATCCGGGCTTATCTCTATTTGGTCCAGAGCACTGATCCGGGCGGCGACCGTACTCACATCATCCACGATCCGTTTTGGATCACTCTTACTTCGATGCAGGACATGCTCGGTTGGACCATCACCGTAGAGGTCGTGTTGAGGTGCTGCGGAAAGTCGGTCCCCCAACTCTGCCAAGGCTAGTTTTCCAAATCCCGAGTAGATAATTATTGGAGTTCCGGGATAGGTCGTCCGAATATAATCGAACACTTTAAGGCCGTGAGCTGTATGCGCCTGCGGCACTATCGGTGACTCAGGGATGTTCAGATCGCATATGACGAGGTCTACAATCCTCCGCTCAAGCTCAGTCAGCACCGCTTGGACATTGCCAGCAACAACAAACTCAATGGAGGGGTCATCGATCTCCTCGATCAGCCTGTCAGCCACCTCCGGCTCATCCTCGACCCATAGGACTTTCATATTTGAATAGGCCAGGTGGCCCGAAGAGTTGCGCCGCTGCCCGCATTTGCCTCAAGGGTCAGCGTGCCGGACATAGCCTTAATCGCTTCCGATGCCAGGGCGAGTCCGACTCCGAGGTGACCCTCCTTATCGCTCTTTGCGAAACCAAATACATCGATGTTGGGAGCGAGCCCCACACCGTCATCGATTACGACAAACCACGCGTCACGATCAGTCACTCCCCAATTGAGCAGTAGTGCGGATTTAGGATTTGGGCCTATTTCGGTGCTCTCCGCTGCATTCTCAATCCCCTTTGCTAGGGCGAGATCAACGAGCGCCGGACTACCGGTCACCGGGAGTCTGGCCGGGCCGATCACCTCAACCCCCGCGCTCAGGCGCACTTCTTCTCGCTCGACAATCTTGAAGATGAGCTCCGAGAGATCGAAACGCTCCCATTCAACTCCAGTCGAGATGTCACCAAGCTCCTCGATGGCATCCAAGAGCTCCGCGATGCGCTCGATCGACCTCGCTGCTCGGCTCCTGTCCACATCAGGTACCTCGCGTGCGATATCCAGCCTGGCAAATCCAACGATGTCTCGCAACTCATGAACCAACATCTTTGCGACCGATCGGAACGCAAGTGAATATGCCTCTTGATCTTGATCCGCTGGTACTCCAGGCTCCCGAGGGATGCCTGAACCGGAGCGAGTGTGGTCCAGGGCCTGCATGATTGCCCGGTGCACATGGTGATCTAGCTCACGGTTTCTAGCTTTCTGCAGAGCAGCAATATCAGCAGCAGTTCCACGCTCCCCTAGCAGGCGGGCCGCGAGTATTCGCTCCTGGGCCCGCCCCAACCGAAGTCGGCGTGCGGGCTCATCGAAATGATCACCGCTGGGCATTGTCGTAGAAGCTCGCCCTACGATCGAATGCTTCTTGGCCACCCTCCATCACCGACGTAATCGCATCGACAATCTTAGGGTCCAAAAGCCTTCCTGTGTGACGTTTGAAGCCGCGTCGCCCGTCTGATCCCAAGAGCGTAACTTGTCGAGCGTCGCCGAGAACAGGAATATTGGGATTGTGGGTTGCGATGATCAGCTGGCTACCATCTCGACGAGCCTGTATCCCTTTAACGAGGGTTTCGACTATAAAGCCGCCGTCGAGGTGGTCCTCGGGCTGGTCTAGGACTACCGGTCGCTCCTCGTGACGGAGGACCAACGGTAGAACCGCTGTGCATCGCTGACCAGTGGAGAGGGTCTCCGATGTCTTGTAGCGATCGCCGTCTAGCAGCGCAACCTCGACATAATCATCTAGATCCGCTGTGAGTACATCCGCAAGCCCCACCTCGCGAAGTCTGTCAACGACACGACGGGCGCGCTCGGGCGGAACTTCAGCACATTCAGCAATGGAATCGGCGTTCTCCTGCTCTACCGCATCAGCCAACTGTCTTGGACTCATTCCCTCAGCGAGCTTCTGGGCAAGGTCACTGTAGTGAAGTCCCGACCCCTTCAAAGCGGCTGAGATTGCCTCGGCATAGTCCTCCCATAGGCCAGAAGAACGAACTGAAACTTGTATGGGTGGTTTCAACGCGGAGTTGAGCGATTCAGCAACTTTCAGACGCTCCGCATGCTGTTGCGCCCGCAAACCTTCGAGCAAATCGAGAGCCGAACTCCTAGCGGCGGCAACTTCGCCAAGCTTTTCTTCCTGTTCATTGACCAAGACGGACAGCGCTTCTAGCTGGGAAACGCGCTCCCGGCCGGCCGACACTCGCCGGGTCGCAACCCCAGCCCCTTCAGTAACGCTCTCAACCAGCCGACGTAGATCACGCGCAGAATCTTCCCATTCAGTGACTTCGCGTTTTTGACTCTCGGTCTGAGAGTCAACCTGCTCCAGCTCTTCAGTTATCTGGCGCTCGGCTTCTTCGAGCATCCGTACTGCCTCTTTCAACCGGACGCGGGCCTCCACGAGAAGGTCGTCGTCGGGTGGATAGCTCTCTACGGAAGGCACAGCTCGGCGGGTGGCGGAAATCTCAGACAACCAATCACTCAGTGCTGCCTTGCTGCGCATCAAGATCGTGAGCTTGGTTTGTCCAGCGGCAATTTGGTGCCCTAGCTTGTCTAGCTCCTGGAGCTCAACAGATGCCTCCTCGGCTGATGCTTCCGTAGTACGTGCGTCGTCTTCCGCTTCTTTGAGTTCTTGCTTTGCTTGCTCCAGTGCCGAGACCTCGGAACGGCGATCCTCAAGGCTCTGCCGAAGATCCGACAAAGCGATCGTCTGAGAACGGGCATCGGACAGAGCGGCGCGTTCATGGTCAGACTTGCGAGGTAGATCTGATCTGAAACCGTCGATGAGACGAAGACGCCCTCTCGCCGACAATCCGAGTTCCTCGATCTCAGCCTGCGCGAGGACAATGGGCAGCGGTAGCTCCGTTACTTCTCCTTCAGGCTGGTCATCGCCTGCGCGACGGCTGAGTATGTAGGTCTCTCCTTCGACCCGTAGCGCGACCGACACCCTTCCATCCTCCCCCAAGATAGCTCGCGCATGGCGGTCAGAACTCTCTTGTGAGCTATCCGAAAATGCCGAAGCACCAAGGCAGTACCGCAGTAGAAGAATTACGCTTGTCTTCCCAACGCCCCGCGGTCCGATCAGTACATTCAGGCCAGGCTGAAAGGCGAGATCTAGGCCGTCGAGGAATCCCTCTTCAACCACAATTCTCTCTACGAATACCGGCTGCATGGGGGTTATCTTTCCAGTCTCAAGCTCGAAATGGCTTGAACTCATTCAATGACCTCTCTTACGGCGCGAAAGCTCTTCCCCACCGCGTGCGTATACCGCGCCAGCATCGTCTCGACGCGGTGGCCGGCGATCTCGGCTAGGTCGGCGTCGTTGATGCCGGCGGCGCGGAGGCGGGTGACGTAGGAGTGGCGGCACTCGTGGGGGCGGATGTCTAGGCCAGAGGCTTGCTGGGTTGGTTTCCAGAGGTCGCGGTAGAAGTTGCGCTCGCGCCACATGCGGCCGGTTGGGGTCGTGAAGAGGAGATCGCAGTCCTCGCCGTTGAGCCGCATCTGGGCTTCGATCATCCAGGCCAAGGTCGCCGCGGGACGGGACGGCCTTCCTGCGTCGTGGTCGGTCTTGGTGCCGTCGAGGATCGTGCCCTCGTGGGGGTCCTTCTGACCTTCAGGGCCTCGCCATCGAAGTCTCATGACAGAGCAGCGCCCCCTCAGCCTCAGATGTTCGGCTAAGAATCTGAGGGTGGGAGCAGGTCCGTTGCCCACTCGCCAACTTCATTGACCAGATTAACCGTGGCCTCCCGGTCGAGAGACTCGGCGTCAAGCAGTTCGTCGTAGCGCATTGGAACCGCGTATTGGGTTAGGCCAGAAAGACGATCGCGATCTAGTGGCAGCTCGATGTCTGCTTTTTCCAGTAGTTCGATCAAGCGATCGATGTCGTGGATTGGCTTATGTCGAATCCCGCGTGCGGCGGTGACAGCCTTCAGCCACTTCTCGACGGCCTGCTGGGCGTGGAATCCAATGATGCTGTCGGAGATTTCCAGGTTCCCTGTGAATTCACGTACTGCAGTCGCATCCTCTTCTGCCTTGCGGGCGAGGATCCGAGAGGTTGCCTTGAGATCACCCTCCGGAGAGGACACGGCCTTCCTCCAAGGCTTGGTGGAGAAAGGTGCCGGGAACACTGCGCCACATCTCGGCCTCTCGTCTCCGATAGACGATCAGGTCGACGGCGACTTCGAGTCCGCGGAGCTCCTTGCGGAGCCGAACGTACTCGTCGCTTCGGCGGTCGAAGTCAGGCTCGATGACGAGCAGGTCCAGATCGCTGTCCTCATGAGCTTCTCCGCGAGCACGCGAGCCAAAGAGGATCACGTCCGCATCGGGGGCGGCGTTGGAGAGCCGGCGACCGGCCTCGTTGATCAGACCCTCGTCGGTCACAGCGCGCCAGACAGGATTCGAACCTGTGACCTTCGGTTTCGTAGACCGACGCTCTATCCAACTGAGCTACTGGCGCGGGGGTGGGCAGGGAGGCCCGGAGGGGCGATTCTAGGGATTCGGGGCGGTGGTTAGGCGGCTTGCGGCTCGCTGGGCTTGTTCAGCCGCACGTGCCACTGGACCGTGGCGGTGGCTACTCGCTGGCCATCGGCGTCGGTCAGCTCGATCTGACAGGGGAAGACGACCTTGCCCTCGGCGTCGAGGGTGGCTAGCGCCTCGTCGGCGGGAACGCCCAGCGTGGCCTTGGCCTCGATCGGGCCTTTGGCGATTTTTTCGTAGGAGATCTCGGCGCTGCGAGCGAGCGGCGTGACATCCGCCATGCGCTCGACAAAGGCGCCGACGAAAGCAGCGCCCGATGCTGCCTCGGCAGCGGTGAAGAGAGCGCCGGCGTGCTGGGAACCGACGTGGTTGGTTAGCTCAGCGCGCTCGGGGAGCACTACGGTTGCCTTGCCCGCCTCGACGTGGGTGACCTCGACTCCGAGGAAACCGGCAAACGGCACGGCCTGGGTCATCCCCTGTGCAATTGCGTCGAAAGGGTCCATCGGCGAGACCCTATCCCGTTCAGCGACCCTCGAAGGTGGCGTGGCCGGGTCCACCGTGCTCGAGGAAGGTCTTGACCGCGCGCTGCAGGTCCTCGCTGGCGAAGAGCTCGCCGGCCTCGGTGCGGATCGCCTCATCCGCAGCGGGAATGCCGCCCTCGCGGAAACGGCGCAGGACCAGCTTCGTCATCGCGTGCGCCTTGGTCGGGCCGGCCGCCAGCTCGGCGGTGAAGGCGCGCGCCTTCTCCTCGAAGCCATCGTCCTCATAGACCCGGTTGACGACGCCCCAGCCCTCCAGCTGCTCGGCACCAAAGAGCTCGCCGGTCATCACGAACTCGCGGGCGCGGCCACTGCCGGCCCGCTCAGCCAGCCGCTGCGTCCCACCCATCGAAGGCGTCAGCCCCACCACTTTCTCGACCAGGCCGAACTTGGCCGAGCGCGCGGCGAGGATGAGGTCGCAGCCCAGCGCCAGCTCAAAGGCCGCGGTCAGGGTCAGCGCGTGGGCGGCAAAGACAACGGGGAGCGGCAGCGTTTCAACCCGTTCGACCGCGCCGATGAGATCGTCCCAGAGGGCGCTCGCCCGCTCCGGCGTCAACCCGTCGAACTCGGCGACGTTGACCCCGCCGGAGACGGCGCGCCCCTCGGCGCGAATCAGCAGCGCCCGCGGCAGATCGGCCTCCACCGCAACGATCGTCTCTTGCAGGGCTTCGAACATCTCGCGATCGAAGAGATTGAGCGGCGGGCTGTCGAGAGTGGCGACCGCCAATCCCCCGTCACGCTCTAGTCGAATAGCCATGCGAAAACCCTATGCGACTTCGCCGGCCCCAGAACGCTCAGGGCACGCGGTGGACCTCGAAGAGGTTGGTGCCCAACTCTTGCTCCGGCAGGCCCGCGGTGATCGCGATCAGGTCGCCCGAGGCAGCGATGCCGTGTTTGGCCGCCAGCGCAGCGCAGTCCTGCAGCAGGCCGCGCACGTCGCTCTCGTGCTCGTTGAGCACGGCGGTGACGCCGAAGAGCAGCTTCAGCCGGCGCACCGTCTCGATCCGCGGTGAAACCGCCAGCACCGGCACGTTGGGCCGGTGGGCGGAGACGAGGCGCGCGGTGCGGCCGCTGCTGGTCGGCACCACCAGCGCCGCCAGTCCAAGCCGGTAGACCGCACCCACCGCGCCCTGGGCGACCGAGTCGGCGACGTCCTGGGTCGCCTGGTCGGTGCGGCCGAAGAGCCAGTCGCCATAAGGGAGGTCGGGCTCGGTCGCGCGAGCGATCTGATCCATCACTCGCACCACCTCGACCGGGTGCTGGCCGACCGCGGTCTCCTCGGAGAGCATCACCGCGTCGGTGCCGTCGTAAATCGCGTTGGCGACGTCGGTCACCTCGGCCCGAGTTGGTCGCCGCGCGATCACCATCGAGGCCAGCATCTGCGTCGCCGTAATCGCCGGCTTGGAGCGCTTGCCGGCGCCACGGATCAGCCGCTTCTGCAATACCGGCACCTGCGCCAACGGCACCTCGATCCCAAGATCCCCGCGAGCCACCATCACTCCCCCCGTCGCCGCGGCGACGATCTCCTCGGCGTTCTCGGCCGCCTGCTGCTTCTCGATCTTGGCGATCAGCGGGATGTCGGAGTCGAGGCCGCGCAGCCGCTCGTAGACCGGCTCGAGGTCGGCCGCGGTGGAGACGAAGGAGACCGCCAGCAGGTCGATCCCCTGTTCGACCGCGAACTCGACCCAACCGAGGTCGCCCGTAGTCGCCGCCGGCGTCTTGATCCCCGGCACGTTCATGCCCTTGTGCGAGGAGAGCGTGCCGCCGACCTCGACCTCGCAATCGATGCCGCCGTCTTCAGGGCCGCGCACGCGCAGGCGGATCGAGCCGTCGGCGAGGTAGACGGGCTCGTCCTGGGCCAGCGAGGTCACCCCGGGCCAGGTGACCGGAATCGTCTCCCTGTCGCCCTCGACCTGCTGCGGCGTCAGCTTCACGTGCATGCCGGTCTCGAGCTCGGCGACGTCGTCGCGCAGCTCGCCGATCCGCAGCTTCGGCCCGGGCAGGTCGCCGAGCACCGCCACCTCTTCGCCGACCTGCTCGGCCGCTGCGCGGATCGCCTCTACCGTGCGCGCGTGCCGGTCGCGGTCGGCGTGGGAGAAGTTGAGCCGGAAGACGTCGGCGCCAGCCTCGATCAGGCGCACCAGCGTCTCGGGCTCCCAACTAGCCGGTCCTACCGTCGCGATGATCTTCGTTCGCCTGCCGTGGTGCATTTCCACTGACTGTAGAGAGTGACGGATCGCACCCTGTGAAAACGCGACCTTTACACCGATCTCTGTGACAATGGAGCGGTGAGCAGCGTCGCCGAGCGTCCCGCCAGCACCGACGAGCCGGCCTTCCCCGATCTCGTCGGCGAGGCGCCCCCTTCCCCGGCCGGGCCGATCGAGGCCGCTCTGGCGGCGGGAATGCCGAAGCCGCCAGTTGTGCCACTGCCCCGCGCCGCCCAGATGCTGCGCTTCACCCAGCGCCAGATCGAGTACGTCTTCGGCGCCAAACGGCGCATCGGTGAGGTCTTCCGCATGCGGACCGCGATGCCCGGTGGCCCGGTCGTCACCAGCCACCCCGACCACGTTCGCTCGCTCTTCACCGCCAAACCAGAGCTGGCGCCCTCGCTCACCGGCGAGTCGCCGCTGCGGCCGATCCTCGGCACCGGCTCGGTCCTCACCTCGCTCGGCGACCGCCACATGCGCCAGCGCAAGCTGCTGCTGCCCCCCTTCCACGGTGAGGCGATCGAGCGCTATACGGCGATGATCACCGAGGCGACCGAACGCGAGCTCGACCGCTGGCCGCTGAACCAGCCCTTCGCGCTGGCCCCGCGCATGCAGGCGATCACCCTCGACGTGATCATGGCCGGGATCTTCGGCATCGAGGGCAAGCCCGAGCGCGGCACACCCGAGGACCGGATGCGCTCAACGGTCAAGCTCCTGGTCAACGCCTCAACCTCCCTGGTCGGCCAGGCCGGCGAACTGCTCAACATCGGCCGCGAAGAGGCGGTCGGCGTGGTCAAACTCGGCGTTGCCCTGCTCGACAGGCCGACCTACGCGGTGATCAAGGCCCGCCGCACCGACGAGCACCTGGCGGAGCGCCGCGACATCCTCTCGCTGCTGCTGCAGGCGCGCACCGAGGAGGGCGAGGCGATGGACGACAAAGAAGTCCGCGACGAGCTGCTCACCCTCGTCCTCGCCGGCCACGAGACCACCGCCAACTCACTCGCCTGGGCCTGGGAGCGCCTGGTCCGCAACCCCGACGCGCACGAGGCGCTGCGCGAGGCGACCCGCAACGGCGGCAACGCCGAGGAGCAGGTCGAGGCGACGATCATCGAGAGCATGCGCTCGCGCCCGGTCGTGCCCTTCATCGGCCGCCGGGTGACGGTGCCCTGGCAGCTCGGCCACTACGGCGTCTCCGCCGACACGCCGATCGGGATGAGCATCCTGCTCGTCCACCATCGCGAGGACCTCTACCCCGAACCGTTCGAGTTCCGCCCCGAGCGCTGGCTCGGGCGCAAACCGGGCACCTATGAGTGGATCCCCTTCGGCGGCGGCATCCGCCGCTGCCTCGGTGCCGCCCTGGCGATGGCCGAGATGCGCGTCGTGCTCGAGGCAACCGCCCGCCGCCTCGACCTCGAGGCCGCCGAGCCCGAGCCCGAGCGCGCCCTGCACCGCAACGTGACGATGATCCCGTCGCGTGGGGGGCGTGTCATCTTGCGCGGCCGAACGCAATAAGCAGGAAAATCCGTTCGCTGCACCAAACGTTTTTGCCCAGTTAAATTCCTGCAAATGGCGGCCTTTGCGCAGGGTGCTTCGGAAAAGACGAGTTCCTCCAAGCGGTTCCGCCGCCGAGCAGATATAAATTGCAACTGGGGACGGGGCGTCGGCGTGGTGTCGGGGTGCTGCCCTCGGACCCACGTACGACCATGGATGACGCAAGCATCCATGAGACCTAATAGTCCCCATAGAAGGGGTCATGCCCCGTCCCCGATGTGCTTGGAGACGGGCAACGCCACCGCGGTGGGCCGGCACATCGACCGCCGCTGGGAGCGGAGAGGGAGGGATTCGAACCCTCGAGAGAGCTTGCGCCCCCTACTCGCTTAGCAGGCGAGTGCCTTCAGCCACTCGGCCACCTCTCCGGGCATTCGGCCCGATTGTAGGAACTCACGGGGTACGGCGCGGTTAGTCTCGTGTCGTGTCCGACCGCTCGCACGAGCAATTCGAGCAGATCTTCGCCGAGGTGGAGGCACCGTTTGCCTTCGTCGACCTCGACGCGATGTGGTCCAACAGCGACGCGATGCTGGCCCGGGCGGGGTCGAAGCCGATCCGGGTGGCGAGCAAGTCGCTGCGCTGCCGAGCGCTGATCGAGCGGATCCTCGCCCGCGACGAGCGCTACACCGGCCTGATGACCTTCACCCTGCCAGAGACACTCTGGCTAGCCGAGGAAGGCTTCGAGAACCTGCTGCTCGCTTACCCGACCGCGGATGCCGGCGCGCTCGAGGAACTGGCGCTGCGCTCGGTCGCCAACCCCGAGGGCGCACCGATCGTGATGGTCGACTGCACAGAGCACTTCGACGCGATCGAGTCGGTGCTCGGCGCCGGAGCCTCGCCGGTACGGGTCTGCATCGAGCTCGACGCCAGCTGGTGGGCTGCGGGCGGGCGGATCAAGGTCGGGCCCAAGCGCTCCCCAGTCCACACCGTCGAGCAGGCGGTCGAGCTGGCGCGCGAGATCGAGCGGCGTCCACAGCTGAAGCTGGCCGCCCTGATGGCCTACGAGGGCCAGATCGCCGGCGTCGGCGACCGGCCACCGGGCCGGCGACTGCGAGGCGCCGCGATCCGCTCGATGCAGCGGCGCTCCGCCGCCGAGCTGGCCGAGCGCCGGGCCGCCGTGGTCGCTGCGATCCGCGAGTTCGCCGAGTTGCCGATCGTCAACGGCGGCGGCACCGGCAGCCTCGAGCTGACCGGAGCCGAGGACGCGGTCACCGAGATCGCCGCCGGCTCGGGCTTCTACGCCCCCACCCTCTTCGATGCTTACAGCCGCTTCAGCCTCACCCCGGCCGCCGGCTACGCGCTGCCGATCGTGCGCAAGCCCAACCCCGCGATCGCCACCGCGCTGGGTGGCGGCTACCTGGCCTCCGGCAGCGGCGACCCCTCGCGCGTTCCCTCTCCCTGGCTGCCGCCGGGACTCGAGCTCGACCCCGAGGAGGGCGCCGGCGAGGTGCAGACACCACTCAGCGGCGCCCCCGCAGCCAACCTTCAGGTCGGCGACCGCATCTACATGCGCCACGCCAAGGCAGGCGAGCTCTGCGAGCGCTTCGACGCTCTGCACCTAGTCGAAGGCGAGGAGATCGTCGACGTCGTCCCCACCTATCGCGGCGAGGGTAAGACTTTCCTCTAGGTGCAGCTAGGGGCCGAGGACGCGCTCGGCGTACTCGTTGGTGAAGGTGCGGCCCGGGTCGAGTTGCTCACGCGCCGCCTGGAAATCGGCCCAACGTGGGTAGCGCTCCGCCAGGGTCGCGGCGGTCTGGAAGTGGCGCTTGCCCCAGTGGGGACGGCCGCCGTACTCGTTCATGATCGCCTCGACCGCTTCGAAGTACGGCCGCCACTCCATGCCGCGGTACTGGTGCACGGCGATGTAGGCGGTGTCGCGCTCGTGCGAGGGGCTGAGCAGGGCGTCGTCGGCGGCGGTCACTCGCATCTCGATCGGGAAGAAGACGGGATAGCGGTTGGCGCGAATCCAATCGATCACCCGGCGCGCCGCCTCGGGGCCGTGCTCGCGCGGCACCCCGTACTCCATCTCGGTGAAGCGGACGCGGCGCTCGTTGGCGAAGATCCGGTCGCTGCGGTCGATCGAGGTGCTGCCGGAGGCAAGCCGGGCAGCGAAGCGCGAGAGCGAGGGAATCGCCCGCGGCATCGCCTTGCCGGCAGCCGATACCGCCTCCAACGCCCAGTTCTCGAGCACGACGTCGTTGAGGAAGGCGGCGGTGCGACCGCGGGGGCGGGACGGCCCCTCGGTCGTGTTGCGCTCGAGGACCAGCGCCGAGTCCGCGTAGGGGAAGGTGAAGAGCTCGAAGTGCTCGTGCGCGTCGGCTCGCTCCTGGAAGTTGGCGAACACCTCCTCGCGCGGAGCGGGCTTGTCGACCCGGTGCAGGGTGAAGGCTGGAACGCAACGCAGGGTCACCGAGCAGATCGCCCCCAGGGCGCCGATGCTTACCCGCGCCGCGCGCAACAGCTCGGGATCGCTCTCCGCGGTCAGCTCGCGAACCGAGCCGTCGGCGAGGACCAACTCCATCGCCACCACCTGGGAGGAGATGTTGCGCAGCTTGGCGCCGGTGCCGTGGGTGCCGGTCGAGATCGCGCCGGCGACGGTCTGGCGATCGATGTCGCCGAGGTTCTCCATCGCCAGGCCGAGCTCGTGCAGCCGCTCGTTGAGGTCGGCAAGCACCGTGCCCGCCCCCACCTTGACCAGGCGGGAAGAGCGATCGGCCTCGAGCACGCCGCTGAGCCCCCCGGCGTCGATCATCGTGCCGTCAGTCATTGCCGTCTCGGTGAAGGAGTGGCCACTGGCGACGACGCTGACCTTGCGCCCGGCCGCAGCGGCCGCCATCACCACCGCGGCGAGCTCCTCGCGATCGGCCGGCCGGACCCGCTCGAAGGGGATGCAGGACTGATCGCCGGCCCAATTGCGCCAGGTGCTCCTCGACCCCCCCGCCTCAACACCAGAAGACATGCTCGGAGAGCCTAGTCCGGTCAGCCCTCGACTGTTCTAATCGCCGGTGGCGCCAGCGCGTGGAACGAGTAGAAGACCGTGCCAACCAAGAGGACGATGATCGCCAGGCTCGGAACCGCGTTGCCGGCAATGCTGGCCGCGGCCCCGCCGGCGAGGCCGCCGATCACCTGGCCCGCGGCCCAGGCCATGTTGGAGAGGCCCGCGGCGAAGCCCTGATGCAGGCGACTGGACTCAGCCATCTCGGAGAGCATGGTCAGGGCCGGCGTGAAGCAGATGCCGCCGCCGAGCGAGGTGAGAATCAAGCCGGCCATCACGACTCCCATCGCCTGCCCGATCGCCACCGCGGCCATCGCCACCGCACAGATGCTGAGGCCGAGCATGAAGGGAGCCCGCCGCCCGGCCCGGTCGGAATAGCTGCCGGCGAGCGGCGCCAGGACCGCCTCCAGGGCGGCGCCGGCGATGAAGCCGGCGGCGATCAGCGCGTGGCCGCCGCCGAGGTCGGCGATCTGCAGCGGCACCAGCACCTCGACCGCGCCGAACATCACCGAGGGAATGGCGACGAAGGCGGTCGCAAGCAGGATCGGCCGGGTGAGGATCGTCTCGGCGACCTCGCGCAGGTCCTGACGTTCGGGCGCCTCGGCCTCTGGCAGGCGGGCGGCGAAGGCGGCAAGGCCGAGGGCGACCAGGAGCACGCCGCTGAAAACCCATTCGGTCCCCACCGTGGCCGCCAACGCGCCCAAGGCGGGGCCGAAGAGGGCGCCGGCGACGGCAGTGCCCAACGCCGTGCCGATGATCGAGCCACGCTTCTCGGCCGGCGCGGCGCTGACCAGCCAGGTCAGCGCGCCGGACCAGATCAGCGCCCCGGCAGCACCCTGGGCAAAGCGGGCCAGGTCAAGCAGCAGGAACTGGTGGGCAAAGCCGAAGGCGACGCTGGCGATCCCGAGCAGGAACAGCCCCGAGATCACGGTGCGCCGCGGCCCAAATCCGGCCGCCACCAACCCCGCAGGCAAGGAGAAGACGAGGGTGCCCGCCGCGTAGGAAGCCGAGAGAACTCCGGCCTGCGCCTTGCTCAAGCCGAGCTCGGAGACGTAATCGGGAAGCAGCGGCGCGATGGCCGAGAAGAAGACGACGTCGAAGAAGACCATCGCCGAGGCAAGTATGAGCAATCGACGCATTGCAGACAATACAATCATCTGGAGCGATCACAGTCGTGGGCCGTCGCGTCTAGCATCGGCAGATCGCCTACTCCCCGGAGGGGTGGCAGAGCGGTTGAATGCACCGGTCTTGAAAACCGGCAGGCGTCTAACGGCGTCTCGAGGGTTCGAATCCCTCCCCCTCCGCTGATCGCCTCAGATTTGGCTTGCTGGGGCGGTTTGCGGAGGTCCGACGAGACCGCATCCTAGTCCGGTTAGATCCGACTGAATCCGGTTCCCATGGCAGGCCGTGGCGCGGTTGTGGCACACCGCGATCCGCGACGCCTTGGAACCAAACCTCTCTACCGATCTTCCCGCGCTTCCTTGACCTTGAAAGCTAAGCCCGCGGCAGGAGCCGCATCAGCATGAATTGAGCACCATCTAGGGCCGATTCGCTTTCAGAGAATTCGGGTGGCTTGACGGAGGCCCTTCCGGCGATCAAGACGCGGCCGTTGGGCTGGGTGAGCGCGGCAGACGCCACGCTGCCGCGAGGGAAGTTATGGACGAACAGCCCCGAGTGGCCGAAGCTGGAATCAAGCAGTCCGTTGGGCCGAATCCGCAGAGCCACTGCTTGCGGTCCACTCCTCCCCAATGGGTAGTAGTAGCCAGCGGCGACCAAACGGCCGTCTTTTCCAGAGGCGATTGCCTTCAGAGCAAGCTCACCGCCGCGACGTATACGCATCACGCCATTCTGGCCGAAGCTCTTATCGATGGTGCCGTTGCGGCGGTAGCTGATGACTACCCCAAGCCGCTGGCCGTCCTCAACCGAGCTGCCAGCGACCAGAATTCGCCCTTGAGATTGCGTAAGGGAGGTTGCGTAAGCACAGTTGCAAGCGCCACCCACATCCGTCACGACCCGGCCATCACCACCAAAGCTGGGGTCTGGCCGGCCGTTGGGCAGTAGCCGAGCGACGAGGAAGTGGCCGTTCCATTCGCCAGCGAGCAGGATACGGTCATTGGGGAGCACGCGCAGGCTGGTGATCCACACATACCCCTTTCGCCCCGCGACGAGGGATACTTCGCCGGCACGACCAAAGCTGCGGTCAATTGCACCGTTTGATTTGAACCCAACCAACAGCCCTTCGGTCCAGCCTCCCGACACTTCGTGAAATCCACCGACGACGATCCGCCCGTTCGATTGAAGACCGACAGCGAAGGCGCCCCCGTTTTCGATTCCCGGCAGGCCGTGGAGCACGCGTCCGTCATGGCCAAAGCCAGAGTCTCGGGACCCATCTGGAAGGTAGCGAACCAAAGCAAAAGCTCCGTCGGAACCGAAGCCCGAGCCTTGTGAGTTTGAGCCAGCCACGACGATCTTACCGTCTGACTGGAGAACAAGGGCTCGGGCAACCGCATCGCCGAACATGCCGGTTGTGACCAGTCCGCCGCCGGGGAGGGGGTTCTCGCCACGGAGCGCGGGGTCCAACGAGCCATTAGGCCGGTAGCGCAGAAGGGCGAATTCTTCGACGCCATTCTCTCCAACAGCGAGGATCCTGCCCTTGGCGTCTCGCGCCAACGCATGGATTTCTCCCTCTTCCAGATAGTCGGAGGCCGGGGTCAACTCAATCCCGTCATCTCCAAACGAGGGGTCGAGCGGACTGCCCGCGGCCAGGGTGGGCGCCGGCACTACCAATGCAGCGAGGATCGCAGCCGCCACCAAGCGGGCAAGCCAAACCTTCGCACTCCTCAACACTCGACCTCCATTTGTCAATTCCTCGCTGTTGTTGTCTGTATCGGCAACAACAGATCCAGCCTGGAGTTTCCCTAAGTGGCTGTTCTTCCGTACAGCAACTGCTTATTCTGGCTCGCACGCATCCCCAACGCCGTTTTCGTCGCTATCAATCTGTTCGGAGTTGGAGGCTTCAGGACAGTTGTCGATTTCATCGGCGATGCCGTCTTCGTCTTCATCCGATTCGACCTGACATGCGTCCCCGACACCGTCGAGGTCAGCGTCTTCCTGTCCTGGGTTCGAGATTTCAGCACAGTTGTCGACGCTGTCAGGAACTTCGTCTTCGTCGGTATCGGTCGGATCGATCGGGGGGGCAAGGATCGTCGCGACAGGTTCGGCTTCGCTGCTCGCCAGGTGGCTAGCCACGTCGGTCTCGTTCAGCGCTTCTTCATAAATCGCCACGTCATCGACCTCGCCGTCCAGGAAGTCGGTCGGGCCGCCCAGCGTAGTCCTCGCACCGACGAGGTTGTCGGTGGCCGGCGTAGGTGCCGGGAGGGCGAACTGGGTGCCAAGCGGGTAGGCAAAGCCATCGACGTAGAGTGTCATCAGCGGGGGTTCGAACTCGCCTTCTTCGACAGGCCCAAAGAAGGCGAATGAAGCGGCCAAGTTAGCTTCTTCTTTGCATTCAACGGGTTCTTCGAGCGTCGCGACGACATGGTGCCATTCGGAATCACTGACCGGTTCGTCGGTGCGGGTTGTCGGCGATTCGACGGGACTCGAGACGCTGAAGTTAAGGCGACCGTCCGTGGAGCGATAGACCTCAATCCCGTCGGCGCCTGCCGACCGCGAGAAGAGCTCTTCGCGCCCTTCCGCACTTGAGTCGAATTTCACCCACATCTCGACGCTGTAGCCGACGGTTTCGCATGGTTCGGTTTCTTCCCAGGCGCTGGCCGGATCCCAGTTCGAGGTCAGGTCGAGGTAGCCATCGACGCCATCGAGATGAACGCCTTGAGATTCCGCTAGGGCACCCGGCTGGTCCAGTTCGACGCCACCTTCGTAGGCACCGGCGGTCTCGGATTCCTCGTCCGTCCAGTCCGATGCGACTTCTCCGCTCGTCTCGTCGAGTCGGTAAAGGGCGGCCGGGCTCGCAGTTTCGGGATCGGCTGCGGATCCAATTGCTTCTTCGTCCACTTGCTCTTCAAAGCTGTCACTGGGGTCCGCGCTGATGCCGGCTATACGCGACTCTGCCCCCTTCGCGGAGTGATGTTGCTCGCAGTCTCCGAAATGTCCAGCATCTGCCGGGTCGCGCTTGAGGATGTCATGGCCTCCGCCGCAATCCAGTTCTTCATCCGGATCTTTTCGTTCCTGTTCGGATTTGCCTTTGGGATCACGGTTGTTGGCGAGCAACAAATCTTCTCCGCCCAAGCCCCGGAGGACGTCTTTGCCGGAACGGCCCAAAAGCACATTTTCATCGTTGTTTCCGGTGAGGACATCCGGTCCGTGGGATCCCTCGAGATTCTCGACGTTGAAGATCCCGCCTTCTTTGGCACAAGATCCACCCTCTCGATCGAGGTCCCCTTTCCCCCCTCCATTTGCGATCTGAGCTTCGATCCCGTGTTCTGGGGGGTTGTAGGGGGCCTGGTCCCACCGGAGATGAGGGTTTTCGACTTCCCCTTCGGCAAGCTGGGCCCAATTGGCGTTGTCTGAGCCGCCACCGCCACGGATCGTGTCGCCGTCGCAGACGGTCGAGGAGACGAAGAGATCATTGCCGGCACCCCCGTTCAGAAGATCAGTGCCTTCGTTCTCGAACATCGCGTCATCCTCGCCATTCCCAAAGAGTTGGTCTTCATCGTTCCCGAACCCATCGACGAGCACGTCCTCGCTGCGGTCGCCTCCGCGAAGAACATCCGAACCCTCCCCACCGAGCAAGGTCGCCACGATTTCGGTCGGGAATTTCACGGCCTTGAGAACATCAGGGCCCGATCCGCCCGAGATCACGATCGCATTTGATCCTGAGATCGGACAGGTCGCTTCCGTCGCGCTGACTTCGCACCCGCTAACACCGTTGTCTTCGGTATCGAACCGACCAGTACCTTCACCGGCCGCGACGAAGTGCGCGTTTCCGCCGCTCCAGGTCGCAGTGATGCTGTCCGCGTGTTCGCTCCCGCGCAGATAGACATCCGCGCCTTCGGAGCCGGAGTCGGGCTCCAACACGCCAACGGAGATCGTTTCCGTTGACGGAGCTTCGACGCCGGCTTCAGCACTGCTCCCCTCACAACTGCCGTCGCCGCCGCCCACACAGGTATCGAAGCCTGGCCCAGCGCCACCATGAACGCCGTCCGAGCCTTCTTCGCCGTCCAGGTAGTCGCTTTCCGCTCCTCCGTAGATCTGATCATCGCCCGGTCCGCCGCGAACGATGTCTGTGCCTGCCCCGGCGTCGATGCGATTCGCGGCGGACGACCCGATGATCAAGTCGGCGAACGGCGTGCCGATTACATTCTGAAAGCCTGGCGCTTTGGTGAATTTATCGCTTCCGCCCCCGAAGCGAGCGACGCCACTGTCATCGCCAATAGTGGCGGGATCGTCGCTCAGGTTGACATAGACCCCACGTTCTTCTCCGCGTTTTGGGAAGTTGGGGACGACCGTGGTCTGTTCGTTTTCGCTACCAGCTTCGGGGTCCGCCTCGAACCCCGGCGTAGTACCGTCTGCATAACTGAGCGTGTTGTGCCCACCACCGCCGGAAAGGGTGTCGATTGTCGTCCCACCCCGAACGAGATCATCCCCTTCTTCACCCCGGAGCAAGTCTTCTCCGGGTCCTCCAATCATCGTATCGTTGCCGTCCTGCCCGAACAAACGGTCATCGCCAGTACCAGCATCCAGTCGATCTGCGCCGTCTCCGCCGAAAATGACATCGGTGCCCCGGCCACCGAAAACCATATCGTTGCCCGCGCCTCCAAGGATAAATTCCTTAGTCTTAGCGCCGGCCCTGATGAGATCGTTCCCTTTCATGCCATAGTAAACTCGGATGTTCTTGTGGGTACCAATGATGTCGGCGCATGGAGTTCCGTACAGGACTCCCTTCTTGATGCGATATCCGTGCGGATTTTTTTGCGACCGATCACCACGATTTCGAGGCGTACTACAGTCTTCAGGCGAGGTGGATGCTTCGGCTTCCGTGGGTGCGCGGGCGACGGTTCCTTCTTCCGGGGTTTCTTCCGAATAAACGACTGCTTCCAGCGAGTTGCCTTGCTGATCTTTTCCCGTGACTTCGATCAGATGCGACCCGATTAGCTTTTCGTACGGAAGCTGAATAGTTCGGGTGAAACCAGACCCGCAAGGATCGTTGGGGCGCTCGCAGTTTCTTGCTTCCGAAAAGACCGGTTCTTCATCGATACTGACCTGGACCTGAGCCAACCGTGACAATTCACCGTTTTCCGCACACTGGTTGCTTCCACTTGGCGCCCACACCTTAAGCGCCGCGCCGGGAATTTCTTCGTCTGCGGCGGATCCTGAGACATGAAGTCGCGGCAGTTCGCATTCTCCAGGTCCTTCGGGTTCTTCTGGATCTTCAGACCCTTCGCTACCTTCAATCGGAGTGCTCATGCCTTTTTCGATTTCGGCTCCGCTCAGAGTCCGATCATAGATGCGAACCTCGTCTATCTTCCCGTCGAACGCCGACCCAGAGCTCGACCCAATGCCAATGTTCAACGCTCCTTCACCACTATGAGGCGTCGCACTCGACTGCGCATCAGCCAGTTTTCCGTTGATGTACAGGCGCATCACTTCGCCGTTGTAGGTCATTGCGAGGTGTGTCCAAGTTTCCGGCGGCAGTTCCGCTGAACCGTTGGCTTGCGCATCTGGATATTCTTCGTGGAAGAGGAAAGCAGCAGGGACGCCCCATTTTGTTCCGCCAGCAAGAAGCTCGTAGCTGAAGTCATACAAACCCCGGCTCTTCGTAACTACCGGCGCATAGCTGCTGAGAACACGTGGTCTAACCCAAGCCTCCACGGTGAGTGCTTCCGTGAGGTTGAAAGCAGGATCGCTTGGGACCTGAACGGCGTCTCCGTCTTCGGCAACGAAGTTTAGTGCCGACCCGTACTTTCCCTGGACCCAGGTCGGGCCTGGTCCTGCGAAGGTCGTATCGTGCCCGTTAGCAGCATCGTGTATGGCATTGCCTTCGTCCTCGTTAAAGGGATAAGCCGCAACGATCCCTTCTTCGAGCGGGATTTCCCCTACCTGGATAGAGAATGGCTTCGATGCCGATTTTCCGACCGAATTGCTCGCTGCGAATTTGAATGAGTCGAAGCCGGTAAATTCGGAGTTAGGCGTATAAGTAAATGCTCCGGTGGATGCGTTGAAGCTCATTAGTTCCCCGTGTTTGGGAGCGGAGACGATTTCGTATTCAAGTGGTTCTTCCCCTTCACATTCAAGAGCACCTGCACCCAAAACCAGCGCTTCGTTTTCTTCGGTCGAGGCGCCCCCGGCGTGGCAAACCGGCACTTCGGCAGTGGTCCACCTCTGGACGCGGTTGTTATTCGCATCCGCGACCCAGATATGGGTGCCGGAATCGGTGGCTACACCGAACGGATATCCGAAGTCGAACTCCCCTTCAGCGGAACCCCCTGATCCGAACTGACTGAGATATTTTCCGCTTTCGTCGAACTGCTCGACACGATTGTTGCCTTCATCGCCCACCCAGACATTGCCTTTGGAGTCGACGTCAATCGCGTCCGGCCGATCGAATTTGCCTGCTTCGGAGCCACTGGAGCCAAACTGGCGAATGAATTTACCTTCCTGATCGAAAGCTGAGACACGGTTGTTTTCCCAGTCGGCGATCCAGATGTTTCCTTCAGCCCCGACATCGATGTCGGTCGGTTCGCCAACTTGGCCTTCGCCTGACCCGTAGGAGCTGATGACCTGGACGAATTCGCCGGCTTCATTGAACTCCTGAATGCGGCCGTTGTAGGTATCCGCAACCCAGATGTGGCCTTCGGCATCGGCGGCTATACCTTCGGGTCCCGAGAATTCTCCGTTGCCGCTCCCTTCGGAGCCGACAGCTTTGAGGAATTTTCCTTCGGCGTCGAACTTCTCGATGCGATTGTTGTTCGCGTCCGCGACCCAGAGATTGCCGATTGAATCGACCGCGATCGACGTCGGCCGGTTGAACTCCCCACTTTTAGACCCGCTCGAACCGAACTGGGACAGATATTCACCAGTTTCGTCGAACTCCTGGACCCGATCATGACCTTGGTCGACGACCCACACATCGGCTTCGTTGACGGCGATGCCTGCCGGATGAAAGAAGTGCCCGTTTCCGGAGCCGGAAGAGCCGAAGGACATCTCATACGTCGCAGCCCCTTCCCCGAATGCAGGAGTGGCCCATGTCGCGGCCAGCACAAGGATGAGAGCAACGACCTGGATGACGTGAGGCACCACCCGCTTCATAACTTTCACCGCGCCTCCCCGAGAGCTGGACGAAACAGATCTCGGGTATATACATCACGGTTTTCCGTAAATCAAGTTTCTTAGATTAAAGGTCGAGTTTTTGCTCGATTGAGAAGGTAACCATCAGAACAAGCCAATCTCCGCGCCCCCACCCTGACCCTGAAAACCGGCAGGCGTCTAATGGCGTCTCGAGGGTTCGAATCCCTCTCCCTCCGCTGATTCCTTGTCAGCTCAGCTAGTCGAGCACGCGGATGAGGCTGAAGCCGTCGTAGCCCTTGCCGCCGACCGTTTGGATCGTCGTTGCCTCGACCCGAGGCTCGGCGGCGAGCTGCTCGTGGAAGCGGCGCTGGGCGGCGATCGCTGGGTCATCGTCCTCGAGGTCGGCGAGGCGGCCGTCGCGGATCACGTTGTCGGCGATGATCAGGCCGCCGGGACGGGAATGCTCAAGCGCCCAGGCGAAGTAATCGGGGGTGTGGACCTTGTCGGCGTCGATGAAGGTGAGGTCGAACGGACCGGCGTCGTCGGCCTCGAGCTGGGGGAGCTGGTCCAGGGCGGGGCCGACCCTGACTTCGACCACCTCGCCGAGGCCGGCCGCGGCGATGCTCGCCGTCGCCACCTCGGCGTACTTCGAGTTGGCCTCGAGGGTGATCAGGCGACCGTCGGCCGGCAGGGCCCGGGCGAGCCAGATCGTGCTGTAGCCGGCCAGGGTGCCGAACTCGAGGATCGACCTGGCGCCGATCGTCTTCGCCAGCAGATGGAGGAGCTTGCCCTGCGGCGATGAGACCTGGATCTGGGGAAGTCCCGCCGCTTCTCCCGCACGCACCGCGGCATCCAGCGCCTCGTCAGGTGGGGCCAGCAGGCCGGTGACGTACTCGTCGACTGCGGTCCAGGTGTCTTGCGCCACGGCAGAGGTCTATCAAGGGGCCGCACCCGAGCAGGAAACATGGCGTCCCGGCCGAACGTGCGGGGATGGAGACAGCTTCGCGCCGGGCGCGCAGGCGTGAACGATGGCTGCAGCGCGCGGAGCGCGTCAGCGACGCCTTCGGCCTCGTCTTCGTGCTGGTCCTGATCACCTACGTGCTGGCCTCGCTGATCGAGAACCGCGGCTGGACCGCGGTTCTGCTGACCGTGGCGACCAGCGCAACCTCGGTCGTGGCATTGACCAGCTCGCACGCGAAAGCTCGGCTCGTGCGCATCGCCTTGGCGCTCTCGGCGCTGACGATCGCCTTGGCGGCCGTTGGGGCTGCCACCGGCAATCACGACTGGCTCAACCTCGCGACCTTGATCCAGGTCTCGCTGTTGGCGCTCGCAATGGGGGCGGTCCTACGCCGGGTCGTGATGGCGCCCGAGGTGGGGTCGCGCACGATCCTCGGCGCGCTCAGCGTCTACGCGGTGCTGGGCATCCTCTTCACCTTCCTCTATGGCGTAATCGACCGCGTGCAGGGCGGACCGTTCTTCGAAGGCCACGCCCATCCAGCCAGCTCGGATTTCCTCTTTTTCAGCTACACGACCCTGACCACGACCGGCTACGGAAATCTCGTCCCCGGTGGGCAGCCAGGCCGCATGATCTCCGGCCTGGAGATGATGATCGGCCAGATCTTCCTCGTCACCCTGGTCGCCGGCCTGGTCAGCCTCTGGCGCCCCGGCGAGGCGATACGGCGGCGGCGCGAGCGGCGCGACGGAGACGAACCCGCTGTGGATTCCCCGCCCGCGGGCTAGCTACTCAGAGAGCTCGACGCGCTTAATCGTCTGCGCCTCGAGCGGACGATCTGAGGCGTCAGTCGGAGACGCCTCGATCGCGTCGACCACGTCCATGCCGTCGACGACGCGGCCGAAGACGGTGTGCTTCCCGTCCAACCAGGGCGCCGAGGGCGTGGTGACGATGAAGAACTGGGAGCCGTTGGTGTTGGGCCCGGCATTGGCCATCGCCAGCGCACCACGCTCGACCTTGTGGTCGTTGAACTCGTCCTCGAACTGGTAGCCGGGACCGCCGGTACCGGTTCCCTCCGGACAGCCGCCCTGGATCATGAAGTCCGGGATCACCCGGTGAAAGACCAGTTCGTCGTAGAACTTGTCGGCCGAGAGTTTGCGGAAGTTCTCGACCGTCTTCGGCGCGTCCTCGTCGTGCAACTCGAGCACGATCGCCCCGGCGCTGGTGTGAAGGGTTGCCTGCGACATCGGCCATCACCCTACCCGGTTACGCGAAGGACGAGCGGGCGTGAGGCACCCGGCGCGTAGGGCCAGCGCTCCTCCGCGAGCACGGCCGCCCGGATCCTGATCCGAGCCGAACCGCTGATGTAGCGGAACCGGTAGCTGGCATGAAAGCGGCCGGCGTGATCGGTGCGCGTCACCAACACCGGGCGCCAGCGCCGCGCCGCCAACTCGTAGTACTGGATCGAGACCAGCTTGCCCCGCCGCGGCAGCGGCGCGCCGAGGCTGCGAACGCTGCCGCTGAAGTGCGCCGCCTCGCCAGTCTGCAACTGCGGCGGCGTGACCTTCAGCTCAACCCCGCTGCGTACGCGCAGGGTCAGCGGGCTGCGCTCGGCCGCATCGAGGTGGGCGTCGCCGGGGAAGGCGACGGCAATCCGGCGCGAGGTGCCAACCGGGAGATGCAGTTGAAAGCCACCGTGCGGGCCAGTCTGCAAAGACTCCGCCTGTGGCTGGCCAAGAGCGCCACGCGAAGGGCGAGCGGTGACGCGCAGGCTCCTCCCGGCAAGGCCGGCGCCGTCGCCGTCCACCAGCCGACCGCTCAGCCTTGCCGCCGTCCTGAACGGCACGGTCAGCTCGGTGCCGCTGCGCCCGCGCCAGCGGAGGCTGGCGTAGATGCGCGCCTTACCCCGGGCCGGCTCGGCCCGCTTGAGCGCCGCTACCGGTTCGCCGGCGACCTTGCGCACGGTCATCTCCGTGCCGTCGCTGCGGCGGCTCGAGGTCGCCGTGTTGCCCGCCGCGTCGACGGCATCGGCGCGGAAGACGTAGGTGCCAGGACCGAGATCGCTGGGCAGACGCGCCAATAGCTCAGCCTTCTCCGCCGAGTCGCCGCGCTGGAATTTCGCCGGTAGCTCACTCCATTGCTGGCTATCGAGGCGCCGGTAGTGGATCTCTCCACTCGCCGGTCCGGAATGCGCATCGCTGATTTCGGCGCGGACCGCAGACGCGGGCGCATCCCCGGCGGCAGCCGGCTCGAAGGCGACGCCTGGGGGTACGTCGTCGAACCGCAGCGGCAGCGATGCCGCCGAGGATGCAGCTTCGTTCCCTGCCTCATCGCGCAGCCAGACGCTGAGCGAGTAGGTGCCGGCACGGGGCACGAACAGGTTCGGCAGGCCACCTAGTTCGTGGCCCGGCACGAACTTCGCGCCACTGTCGTAGCCGGCCGGTCCGGTGATCCGCCACGAGGCGCCGCCGATCGGGCTTGCCGGGGCTTGGGCGGGGTTGATCCAAGAGAGATCGAAGTCGTTGCTGCGCCGCCAGGCATCGCCGCCCGCGAGGGTGAGTTCACGGGGATGCGCCGGCGGGTTGTTGTCGATCAGAAATGTCAGGTCCGCTGTGCAGGAGGAGTTGGCGGCAAAGTCGGTCACGCAGTGGTGGATGCTGTGCGGACCGTCGCTGAAGCGAGTGGTCTCGATCGGCGCGTTGCCGGAGACGCCGAGGCTGCAGGGACGCATCTGTGTCGCCCGCCATTCGCCGCCGATCGAGACCTTGGCGCAGCCGTACTCGGTCAGATTCACCCGACCGCCGTCGACCGCGGTTTCGCCGAAGCGAACGCCACCGCCGACGTCGCTGCCGGCGAAGGCGACGTTCTGGGTGCCGCGGCGCCATCCCCCCGTGGTGATTTCGCCGCCGATCCCCGCCGCGGGCGGCTGGTCGTCCTGGACGGTGATCGTCAGCGCTCGGATCGCCGACCATGAGCCGGGTTCCAGGCTGCACCACTTGCTTTCGGCCTTGGCGCAGAGCAGCCGGTCCTCGAAGGCGGGTTGGGCCGGGTTAAAACCCGCGACGAACTCGCGCGGCGTGGTGTCGGTGCCGCCCGCCGCCGCGAAGGCATCGAAGCCGCCTCCCCAGTTGGCCATGCCGAGCCGCTGCTCGATGCCGTCGTGCAACGCGTGCCACCAGGTTCCCCGCACCTGAGCGATCCCGGTCCCCGGCGGGGCGTCCCAGCGCCAGCGGGCGTAGCGCGTCCCCAACACCGTCGCCTGGCCATCGCGAGTGAAGCTCTTCAGGTGCGCTCCGTCGAAGGGGTCCTGGCCGACCGGCGGCACGCACCAGCCATCCGGGCGGAACTTCGCCCCGCCGGTGCTGTCGGCCCAGTTCGCGTCGGCGCCGACGTACCAGCCACATTGGGCAACCGAGTACTTGCCCGCGGTCGCCTCCTTGGCGACCAGTAGCAGCAAAGCCAGCGCCAGCGCGATTCCCATTGCGACGATGCGACCGACGCCACCCCGCGTGCCCGACATAACCCCTCCTCTGCTCGACGACATGTGCGGGGGCTAAGCCGGCAGCGGCCGGTTCTCTCCCCCTGCGGCGAGCACCCGGGGGCTGCCGCCTCGGCGCCTTTGCGAGAATGGCCCCAATGTCACTTCCGACGCAGGATCAGATAACCGAGAAGCTGCGAGCCGTGATCGACCCCGAGCTGCGCCGCTCGATTGTCGAGCTGGGCATGGTGCGCTCGATCGAGGTTCGCGAGGGCGGCCGAGTCGATGTCGTCGTCTCGCTGACCACGGCGGGCTGCCCGATCCGCTCCCACTTCGAACAGGCCGTCGCCAAGCAGGTCTCCGAGCTGGACGGAGTGACCGAGGTCGCCGTCGGCTTCGACGTTCTCTCCGATGAGGAGAAATCGTCCCTGCAGCAGACGCTCGGCCGCGGCAAGCTGCCCGCCGGCGCCCTCGCTCAGGTCAAAAACGTGATCTGCGTCGCCTCCGGCAAGGGCGGCGTCGGCAAGTCGACGATGACCGCCAACCTGGCCGCCGCCCTGACCGCCGAAGGGCATCCTGCCGGCGCCCTCGACTGCGACGTCTACGGCTACTCGATGCCGCGCATGCTCGGCGTCAACAACAAGCCCGAGGTCAACGGCGAGCGCAAAATCCTGCCGCTCGAATCGCCCGGGGGCGTCAAGGTGATGTCAATCGGCTTCTTCGTTGAGGAGAACTCAGCCGTCGTCTGGCGCGGCCCGATGCTGCACAAGGCGATCCAGCAGTTCCTCGAGGACGTCGCCTGGGGGGAGCTGGAGTACCTGCTGCTCGATCTGCCGCCGGGGACCGGCGACGTCTCGATGACCCTGGCCCAGCTGCTGCCACAGGCGAAGTTCGTGCTCGTCACGACGCCCCAGCCCGCCGCGCAGACTGTGGCCAAACGGGCGGCCGACATGGCTGCCAAGTTCGATCTCGAGCTGCTCGGCGCGATCGAGAACATGTCCGGCTTCACCACTCCCGACGGCGAGCGCTTGACCATCTTCGGCGAGGGCGGCGGGCAGCTGCTCGCCGACGAACTCGACATTCCCCTGCTCGGCAAGATCCCGCTCTCCGAGGCCCTGCGCGAACACGCTGACAGCGGTTCACCCCTGGTGACGGCAGAGCCCGACTCTCCCGCAGCGCAGGCAATTCGTCAGACCGCGCGCGGCATCATCGCGGCCACGCCACAAGAGCTGCCGGTGTTGCAGGCGACCCCGGCGGCAGCCGAACCGCCGCCGGTCAGCGGGACGCCGCTTCCCGTCGTCCAGTAGCTAACGCCTAGTTGTGCTTGAAGACGTGCACGCTCGGCAGCACCGCGCTCACGGTGGTGATCCTCATCCCAGCTCACCTCCCTTCCCATCTCCTGCCCGTCTGAACGGGATTCGAGAGGCAATACTAAGAAAAAATTAAGTATTGAGGTATCGCTGAGTGCGGCGGTCTCCAATCAGGGAAACTTGCTTATCCTCCGGCCAGCCTTACCAATTAGATAGCTCTTGACTGGAGGATCAGCCTTGGCGACGACCGCAAAGGGGCAGAGGAGAAGCATCGACGAGGCGGTGGCCTACGCCGTCGGTCACCGGATCAGGATCGACGCCCTCGCGATCCTCAACGAAGGCACAGCGAGCCCCAACGAAATCGCCAAAATCATTGGCGAGGGAGTCAGCAAGGTCGGCCACCACGTCAAAGAACTGTTCGATTCCGGCTGCATCGAATTCGTCGGCACTGAGCAGCGGCGCGGCGCGACCGAGCATTTCTATCGCGCGATCGCGAGGCCGTTCATCAGCGACGAGGAAGCGCGCCAGTTGCCGGCCGAGACGAAACGCGAGTTCGCCGCGCTGATTCTGCAAGCGATCATGGCCGAGGGTCTGGCCGCGCTGCGGGCCGACAAGATGGATTCCGACGAAGACATCTGGATGAGCTGGCGCTCGGTCAATCTTGACGAGCAGGGCCGGCGCGAAGTGGCCGACGAGATGGCCGCCTCTTACGCGCGGGTCGAGGAGATCGAGGCTAAAAGCGCCGCTCGCCTGCTCGAGAGCGAGCAGTCCGGAACCTCAACCGTGGTCGCGGCGATGAGCTTCGAGCGCAGCCGCTCCGGTCGTCCGCCCGGCGAGCGCCTGGCCACCAGCGAGTCGTAGAGGCGGGGGGCGCGCACCTGCACCAGCGCAAAAGTGACAGCTAGGAGGGCGGCCATTACAGCACCGCCCTCCCAGTCCATCGAGCAAGCATCGAGTCCCCAGTGCTAGGAAGCCTCATGCTGACGACCTAGCGGGTCACCCGACGCAATAACGATGTTAAAGGTAAAAAATGGTGCACTACGTCGAGAGTGGACATGGGTGACAACGCCCACGGCGGTCCTACTGCAAAACGGCAGAACGGCAGCCGAGCGCCAAACAGTGTTAATTCGTCGTGATTATTTAGGTACGTGCTGGGTGCCTAAATAACCACTACATCAAACGGTGTAAGACTCGCTGTTAGGCGCTGGCCTTGCTCTTGTAGTAGTTGGCGTTGATCTCGGCGTACTTTGCCCACTCGGCCGGGAGCTGATCCTCGGCAAAGCAAGCGTCCACCGGGCAGGCCTCGACGCAGGCGTCGCAGTCGATGCACTCGTCCGGGTCGATATAGAGCATCTCAACCGAGTCGTAGTCGGGCTCGTCCGGCGTCGGGTGGATGCAGTCGACGGGACAGACCTCGACACACGAGTTGTCCTTCTGGCCGATGCAGGGCTCGGCGATGACGTAGGTCATTCGAGGCTTATCTCCTGGGTCGTCGTTTCGGGTGCCGCCGGAGGCCTCATGGCCCCCACCAAAGCGCGGACGCTCATTTTAGGGATCGAGCGGCGGAAGCGTGATTGGCAGACGAAATTTGGTTAGCAAGTTCGAATCGTGCGCGCTGCCCAGATATCGTGGCCGAGTGCCTCGTCCGCTCCTCCCGCTCGCCTGCGCCCTGCTGGGGTTGCTGCTCTTCGCGCCAGCCGCCCTTGCCAGCGGCGGTGAGACCCGAGCGCTCGCTGCCGCTGCGCCCACCGCTGTCACGACCTTCTCGCCCGACCGAGTCATCGTCGAGTGGGCATCGGGCGCGAGCCACAGCGACCGGATCGCGGCGCGCCAGAGCGCTGACGCGACCTCGATACGACCGCTGGGCGACCCCCTGTTCCAGCTGCTCGAAGTCGCTCCAAGGCAGAGTGCCGGTGACGTTCTGGAGGCGCTGCGCAGTGACCCGGCCGTGCAGGTCGCCTCACGCGACGGCTTCAGCTCGCTGGACTCGGTGCCGAACGATCCGTTGTTCGGCGAACTCTGGGGGCTCAGCAACAGCGGGGGTGGAATCGACGGCTTCTCCGGTGCCGCTGCCGGTGCCGATGTAAACGCTCCGCTCGCCTGGGACCGCACGACCGGATCGCCCTCGACGGTTATCGCCGACATCGACTCCGGCTACCGCTTCGACTCGCCCGACCTCGGCCCGGTCGCCTGGACCAATCCCGGTGAGATCGCTGGCAACAGCATCGACGACGACGGCAACGGCTTCGTCGACGACGTGCATGGATACGACTTCGTCGGCCCCAGTGCAGATTCCACGACGAACGACAGCGACCCAACCGATGACAACCTGATCTCTGGCGGGCACGGGGTGCACACCGCCGGGACGATGGGCGCGGCGGGAAACGACGAATTCGGAATCACCGGCGTTGCCCAAAACGTGCGGATCATGCCGCTGCGGGTCTGTGCCAACTCCGCCACAAGCGAAAACGAAACACGCTGCCCCTTCTCCTCGCAGATCGCCGCGATCAACTACGCGGGTGCAATGGGCGCGAGGGCGGCCAATATGTCCCTCGGGGGAACAACGTTCAATGCCCTGGAGAGAGACGCGATCGCGGCCAACCCGCAGACGCTGTTCGTGATCTCGGCCGGCAACGACGGCGAGGACAACGACTTCGAACCGCATTACCCCTGCAACTACGACCCCCTTGCCGAAGGCAAAAGCGCGGTCGACAACGTGATCTGCGTCGCCGCCACCGACCAGGCCGACCAGCTGGCTGGCTTCTCCGATTGGGGAGCCAACTCGGTCGATCTGGGAGCGCCCGGCACCGAGACCCTGAGCACGTTCCCCGTATTGACCCCGACGTCGGTCGATGACTTCGAGGCGAACGACTTCTCTTCGAAGTGGGAAACCACCGCGGGGACGGGAATGGGCCGTGCCGGCGCTGGGGACGGACCGTTGACCTCGTTCGGGATGAACGACTCGCCCGGCGCCGCGCCGGTTCCGAGCTCAGTCCATCAGTCGACGCTCAGCAGCGGAATCGCCGTGCCGGCCGGCTCGGGAGCCTGCAAGCTCAGCGGGCTGCGATTCCGCCACGCCGACAGCGGATCGAGCTTCTCCTACTCGGTCCTCAGCGACGGCGTGCCCGTGTTCACCAACACGAGCTCGACGAATACGAGTGGTTCGGAGATGGTCCCGTTCAACACCGTGTCGATCACGGGCCTGGGCGGCCACTCGGTCAAGGTCCGCTTTGGTTACAACGCCGGCCCTTCCCCCGCCGCGGCAGACGGGATCTGGCTCGACGACCTAAAGCTCAGTTGCTACGCACCGCTCTCGACGCCTCCCGGATACGAATTCCTCGAGGGCACCTCGATGGCCGCGCCGCACGTGACTGGCGCCGCCGGGCTGCTCTTCTCGCTGAAACCGACGGCTACCGTGACCGAAGTGCGCGACGCCCTGCTGGCAGGGGTTGACGACATCCCGTCGCTGGCCGGTGAAACCGTCACCGGCGGACGATTGGACGTCGCCAAGGCGATGGATAGCCTCGAAGGAGACCTCGTCGACCACGCCGCGCCGCAGAAGCCGATCCTCTCGGGGACGGTGCCGGCATCCGGGAGCAACGAGAACCACCCCAAGATCGTCGGCTCCGCGGAGGCGGGCGACACCGTGACGGTCTTCAAGAGCCTCTCGTGTGCCGGCGCTCCGATCGCAACTGGGACCGCGGTGCAACTCGAAGGCCCCGGCATCGAAATCTCGGTTCCCGACAACTCGATCACCTTCCTCTCGGCGAGCGCGACGGACGCGGCGCGAAACAGGTCGAGCTGCTCCGCCGCGACTTCCTACCTCGAGGACACGCCTCCCCCCGAAACGAAAGAACCGACGGGCGAATTCAAAGAAGCGGAACGGAAAATCGAACAGGCGAACCCACCGGCGACGATCCAACCGCCGCCCGCACCCGTCTGCAAAGTGCCGAAGCTCACAGGCGAGACGCTGGGCCAGGCGACCGCAGCGCTCAAGGCGGCCCACTGCACGCTTGGAAAGGTGAAAAAGCCAAAGGCGAAGAAAGGACACCGGCTCGGGCCGCTCGCGGTTAAATCCACGAATCCAGCCCCCGGTTCGCTCTCCTCGTCGGGCAAGGTTGACCTCACGTTGGGGCCCAAGCCGAAGTCCAAGAAGCACCACCACTAGCATCGCTCGGCGATGCTGCTGCTGACAGGGGCAACCGGAAGCGTTGGATCGCGGCTGCTGCCGCTGCTGCTCGAGCGCGGCCACGACGTGCGCTGCCTGGTGCGCGAGCCGCGGCGCCTCGGCCCGCGCCGGGTCGACGTGCAGATCGCCCTCGGCGACCTCGGTGAGATGTCGGACCCCTACCTGGTGCGTCAGGCGCTGCGCGGCGTCGACACCGTGGTCCACCTGGCGGCGACGATCCGCGACCAGCCACCGCACCGGATCGAGGAGCTGAATGGCCTGGCGACGGTGCGCCTGCTGCGCGCCGCCGAGCGCAGCGGGGTTAAACGCTTCGTCTTCTTCAGCGCCCTCAACGCGTCGGAGGCCCAGCGCACGCGCTTCTTCCGCGCCAAGTGGCTGGCCGAGCAGGCGATTGCATCCTCATCGCTGGAGACGACGATCTTCGCCCCCTCGATCGTCTACGACCGCTCTGACCCGTGGATCACGCTGCTGCGTCGCTTCTCCTTCCTGCCCGTGCTGCCCGTCTCCGGCGAGGGCCGGGCTCGCTTCGAGCCGATCTGGGCAAACGACGCCGCCCGCTGCGTCGTCAGCGCGTTGGAGCGGGACGGGCGCCAGCGCTATGAGCTGGCCGGCCCAGAGACCCTCGACTACGACGAGATGTCCGACCTGGTCAGCCAGATCGCCGGCCGTCCGCGCCGGTTGGTCCATGTCCCCCTGCCAATCATCCGCTCGAGCTTGATCGCGATGCGCTCCCTTTTCGGCGAGGCCGTGTTTGCAACCTGGGAGGAGGCCGAGCTGATGGAGGTCTCGATGACCAGCGAGCGTGGCACGACCGACGCGGAGGAGCTCGGGGTCGAGCCAAGAAGGATGGGCGATGTACTGGAGGAGGATTAGGCAGGCAGCGGTGCTGGCGGTGGCGATCACTGCGATCGCTGTCGCACCGGCGCGGGCGTTGACCCTGGTCCCGCCCAAGCCAGACGTCCTCTTCGGCGTCAGCGACCAGGGGACGACGCAGCAGTTCAACGAATTCACCGAACTGCTCGCCAAGCACCCGGCACTGCTGGAGACCTTCCACCCCTGGGGCAACAGCCTCAACCAGGCCTACGAACGCTGGCGCGAAACCGGCACCCGGCCGGTGCTGGCGATCTCGACGATGGACGACCAGAACCTGAGCGAGCTGATCACCCCGGAGCAGATCGCCCTCGGTGCCGGCGACGACTACCTGCTGCAGCTCAACGACTTCTTCGCCAAACGCGGACTGCCCGCCTACATCAGGCCGCTGGGTGAGCCCAACCGCTGCCTCAACGCCTGGTCGGCGATCAACTGCGACGGCAGCCAGAAGGGCGGCGAACACACCGCCTACTGGTACAAGCAGGCCTTCCGTCGCATCGCCGCGATCGTCCGCGGCGGCCAGACCCTGGAAGGGATCAACGCGACCCTGGCCGAAATCGGCCTGCCGCCGCTCAACCGCACCAAGGGCCCGAACCCGACCGAACTGCTGGCGGCGCCGGTGAGCATCGTCTGGAGTCCGCTGCCGGGCGGCTCGCCGCGGGTGAAGGGCAACTTCCCCGGCAACTTCTGGCCCGGGGCCCGCTGGGTTGACTGGGCGGGCACCGACTTCTACTCCGAATATCCGGTCTGGAAAGACCTCAACCGCTTCTACACCGGCAAGCAGTGGAAGGGCAAGCCAATCGCGATCACCGAGTGGGCGGTCTCAGGCAAAGACGAACCGCGCTTCGTCAAACAGCTGGTCTCCTGGACGGTCAAGCACCCGCGCGTGCGCATGTTCGTCTACTACGCCGGCTTCGGCCCCGGGACCAACACCTACGACCTGCGCCTCTACCCGCGCACGACCAACACCCTGCGCCTCAAGCTGCGCCGCGAAACCTTCCTCCAGTACGCCGAATACAACGCCGGCCTGTTCCCACCGCTGCCGCCGCCTCCGCCCAAAACCGCAAAGGCCAAATAACCGGGCACGATGAGGGTCGATGGGCCTCAAAACGATCTATGTCTCTGTTTTGAGTCCCGTCGGCGGGGATTTTGACTGAGTGAGAAGGGCCTGGATCGTCTGGACTAGGCGGCGTGGTTCCCTTTCGACCTGCTCCCAGGTGCAGCGGGAAACGCGCCAGCCGGCCAATTGCAGGAGCTGCTCACGCTGGCGGTCGTGCTGGAAGGCGGAGTCGGTGTCGTGAAAGCGGCGACTATCGGCCTCAATGATCAAGCCGGCATCGCGCCAAAGGAAGTCAGGCTTAAGTCGGCGACCGCTGACGTGGAGCGAGACGTTGACCTCGGGCGTCGGAAGCCCGCCCTTGCCGCACATGTCGAGGAACAGCCGCTCCAAATCGCTGCGAGTCCTCTTGGTCTCCGGATGGAGTTCCTCGAGAATGAGGCGAAGCCGCGCGACCCCGCGGCGACCACGGCTGCGGCGGAGCAGAGCGCGCAAGACTGATAGGTCGACGATCCGCAGGACCTCAGCCTCGGCAAGCGCCGTTCTCAACTGCCATACCGGGATAACCGCTGCCAGATCGAGCAACGTCCGCTCCACGGTCGTACATGGGATCCCGCGCACTCTGGTCGAATCGCCAGCCGCCAGAGAACCGTTTCGATGCGCATCGATGCCCGAGGGATGCCGTCCCCGACGGTTTGGTGCTGTTACATCGATCCGACCTTGCGCGAAATTCCCGATTCTCCATAGAGCTGATGCGGAGCGATGCGACAACACCGCGCCGGAGCCGCAAGCCATAACTGCAGCCATCCACCTTCCCTCCGGGGGAAGTAGCGAGTGGCCCACCGCATAGACCCCCTCGTGCACCCAATGCAGGCGGCCCGCCAAAACTCGCTGATAGGCAAGGTCAGCGGACACGCCTAGTGAGCGCAACTGCTCAAGCGTTACCAAGCCGTATTGGCCTGTCGCAGTCCGCGCAATCCCAAGATCATCCCTCCGCCGACGGGACTCAAAACGATCTATGTCTCCGTTTTGAGTCCCGTCGGCGTTAGAGGGGGAGGGCACTGACGGAGTGTGGACAAGATGGGCGCGCGGGTGGTGCGTGCAGGATCGCGCGTGGTGGGCGTAAGACATACGAAACGCGAGAGGCCCGGCGATTGCCGGGCCTCTCCGAAACTGCACTCGCCTGTTGAGGCGAGGGTACGCCCGAGGGCGTCCTACATCATGCCGCCCATATCGGGCATACCACCCGGCATACCGCCACCGGCGGCGCCTTCCTTCTCGGGCGGCTCGGCGATGATCGCCTCGGTGACGAGGATGTTCTTGGCGATCGACGCCGCGTTCTCCAGCGCCGAGCGCGTGACCTTGGTCGGGTCGATCACGCCGGCGGCGATCAGGTCGCCGTACTCGCCGTTGGCCGCGTTGAGGCCTTCGCCGGCCTTCAGCTCGCGGACCTTGTTGACCACGACCGAGCCCTCCTCGCCGGAGTTCTCGGCGATCTGGCGAACCGGCTCCTCGAGCGCCCGGTAGACGATCCGGGCTCCGGTCGCCTCATCGGGATCGGAGAGCTTGTCCGGGTCGAGGCTGGCCTGGGCGTTGAGCAGCGCGACGCCACCACCCGGCACGACGCCCTCCTCGAGCGCGGCGCGGGTCGCCTGCAGCGCGTCCTCGACGCGGTGCTTCTTCTCCTTCATCTCGGTCTCGGTGGCAGCGCCGACCTTGACCACGGCGACACCGCCAGCCAGCTTGGCGAGGCGCTCCTGGAGCTTCTCGCGATCGAAATCGGAGTCGGTGTTTTCGACCTCGTTTTTGATCTGGCCGATCCGGCCCTTGATGTCATCGGCCTCGCCGTTGCCGTCGATGATCGTCGTCGTGTCCTTGGAGATGACGACGCGGCGGGCTTTACCGAGCTGGGTGAGCTGGGTGTTCTCGAGTTTGAGACCCATCTCCTCGGTGATCACCTCGCCGCCGGTGAGGATCGCGATGTCCTCGAGCATCCGCTTGCGGCGGTCGCCGAAGCCAGGGGCCTTGACCGCGACGCCGGTGAAGGTGCCGCGCAGCTTGTTGACCACCAGGGTCGCGAGGCACTCGCCCTCGACGTCCTCGGCGATGATCAGCAGCGGCTTGCCACCCTGCATCACCTGCTCGAGCACCGGCAGGATGTCCCGCACGGAGCCGATTTTCTGGTTGGCGATGAGGATGTAGGGGTCCTCCAGCACGGCCTCCATGCGGTCCTGGTCGGTGACCATGTACGGCGAGATGTAGCCCTTGTCGAACTGCATCCCCTCGGTGAACTCCAGCTCCATGCCGAAGGTCTGACCTTCCTCGACGTTGACCACGCCGTCCTTGCCGACCTTCTCGATCGCGTCGGCAATCACGTTGCCGATCTCATCGTCACCGGCGGAGATCGCGGCGACGCGGGCGATCTGCTCCTTGCCGGCTACCTCCTTGGACTGCTTCTCGCGCAGCGTCTCGACCACGTCTTCGACCGCGGTCTCGATGCCGCGACGCAGGGCCAGCGGGTTGGCACCGGCGGCGACGTTCTTGAGGCCCTGGCGAACGATGATCTGGGCCAGCAGGGTCGCCGTCGTGGTGCCGTCACCGGCAACGTCGTTGGTCGCCGTGGCGACCTCGCGGACGAGCTGGGCGCCCTGGTTCTCGAAGACGTCCTCGACCTCGACCTCGCGGGCGATGGTGACGCCGTCGTTGGTGATCGTCGGCGCGCCGAACTTTTTGTCGAGCACGACGTAACGGCCCTTCGGCCCGAGGGTGACCTTGACCGCGTCGGCAACTGCGTCGACGCCGGCCTGCAGGGCCCCCCGTGCTTCCTCGCTGAACTTCAGCTCCTTATGAGCCATGTGTTTTCAGTCCTCCTTGGTTCTTCTAAGTTCTGGTTGGGCGGCGGGGCTAACCGAGCTTGGCGAGGACGTCTGACTCACGCAGCACGAGCAGCTCGTCGTCCTCGACGGTGACCTCGGTGCCGCCGTATTTGGAGTAGAGGACCTCATCGCCCTCGCTCACGTCGAGCGGGCGGCGGGTGCCGTCCTCGTTGATCGCGCCATCGCCGACGGCGACGACCTTGCCCTTTTGGGGCTTCTCCTTGGCCGTGTCGGGGAGAACGATGCCGCTGGCAGTCGTTTCCTCCTCCTCAATCGGCTTCACGATCAGCCGGTCCCCGAGGGGCTTCAGCTTCATCCGTATACCTCCATCATTGGATCGGTAGGGGCTGGGAACAAAAGATCTGAAACTGCTTGGCACTCTCCAGGTGAG
Organism: uncultured Solirubrobacterales bacterium; assembly: GCA_963732225.1. Lineage (GTDB taxonomy): Bacteria > Actinomycetota > Thermoleophilia > Solirubrobacterales > 70-9 > VRUE01. The sequence goes on along the minus strand of CAVSYR010000002.1, from coordinate 521,551 downwards.
AGTGCCAGTCGCCCGAAAGATAGCGGGACCGGGCCGTCGGCGGCGATTCAGCCGCTGGAAAGCAGGCGACAGCCCAGCAGACGGGCGATTCCCTCGCCCCCACGCGCCATCACCCAGTCGTGATTCCACTCGAAGACCGGGCGGGCAACCGGCGCCAGCAGGTTCATCCAGGCCTTGCTCGTGGCGACGTTCCACTCGTAGAGGACGGCGGTGACGCCATCCTGCTCGTAAAGGCGCCAGCGGCCGACGCCGCTCAACTCCCCCACCGCATCGGCCTCGAGCAGGAACGGGCGCTCGACCCGGGTGGTGGTTATCTCGAACCCGACCCGGTAGGGCAGCAGGCTCTTCCAGACCATGCGCCCGACGGTGCCGATCCCGTCTTCATTCCCGGGGCGCAGTTCTTCCGCCTCCTCGACCCCGCGCCACCATTGCGGCCAGCGCGCCTGATCGTAGATCGCCTCCCAGACCGGCTCACGCGGGGACTCCAATAGCCAGGTCGTCAGGAAGGAGTAGTCGGCCACCGGATCTAGATACGGATCAGGCGGGCGGCGCGATCAATTGTGGTGCGGCGTCTCGCCGTTGCCGAAGTGGGCGCCGGGTGGCTCGACGATCTGCGAGAAGCGGATCACGGTGACCGATTCGTCGGGCGCGACCGGCTTTCCGTAGATCTGTTCGAGGAACTTGATCTCCTCCTCGAGCCGGCGGAACTCCGGGTTGTCGTGCTCGATGTCGCGCGGCGAGAGCTCGGAGATGCGCTTGACCTCGACGTCGTCGATCACCGCGGTGAAGATCTTCTCGCGCGGGCTGTGGCGGAAGCCGACGGTGATCCAGACGACCTGGCCGCGCTCGTACTTGTTGCTCTTGTCACCAAGTCGGATGGTTGCCGTCTTGCGACCGCGCTTGAGCTGGTCGACGAAGACCGGTGAGTAGAAGTTGAGTACGTAGATACCGCCCCGCATCGGCAGCGAGCGTATCTGACCGGGCGGGGTCTGGCCTCCCGCTCGCCGTGATCCTCGTCGCTGACCCGGGTTGGGGAGGTGGACGAAGGATCTACGCACTTCTGAACGTTTGTCGTTCAAAGGTGTAGGTCGGCCGCAAACGGGTCGATGGGGGGTGAGATGCGACTGAGGTCCCACCGTCCCAGCAGGGGTTTTACCCACACGCGCTTGGCTGCCGCACTGGCTTGCGCGGCGCTCTGCCTGCTCGCCTTCGCGGCCAGCGCCAGCGCCGCCAGCTGCCACGGCAAGCACGCGACGATCGTCGGCACCCCCGGCAACGACGTGATCCACGGCAAAGGCGCCAGCGACGTGATCTACGGCGGCGGTGGCGACGACACGATCTACGGCGGGACGAACGGCAACGACACGATCTGCGGCGGGCCGGGCGACGACAAGATCTACGGCGGCAAGGGCTTCGACAAGCTCTACGGCGAAGGTGGCGACGACACGCTCGACGGCGACAAGGGCTCCGACCACATCGATGGCGGCAGCGGCGACGACGACCTGATCGGCGACAAGGGCAAGGACAACCTGGTCGGCGGCAGCGGCGACGACAAGCTGCTCGGCCAGAAAGGCCCGGACGAGCTCAAGGGCGAGGCCGGCAACGACTACGTCAACGGCGAAAAGGGCAGCGACGATGAGAACGGCGGCGGCGGCAACGACACGCTGTTCGGCGACAAGGGCAACGACGAAATCGAAGGCGGGAGCGGTGACGACCACCTCGAAGGCGGACCCGGCGACGATCCCGATCTCGAAGGCGGCCCCGGCAGCGACTTCGTCTACGGCGGCGCCGGCAGCGACCACGCCGACGGCGGCGAAGGTGATGGCGACATCGTCCGCGGCGACAGCGGCGAAGACGCGCTCGACGGTGGGCCCGGCACCAACGACATCGTCTCCTACGCCAGCGCCACGCGCGGCTCGGTCACCGTCGACCTCGCCTCCGGTCGCTCGAAGGGAGACGGCCACGACACCCTGCAGGGCTTCGAGGACGTGGTCGGCTCGCCGCAGGCCGACACGATCGTCGGCGACCCCGAAGTCAACCGGCTCGACGGCGGCGTCGGCAACGACGACCTCGACGGCATGGGCGGCCCCGACGAAGCCTTCGGCGGCCAGGGCACCGATGAGTGCGAAGGCTTCGCAGTCGAGAACTCCTGCGGGCCCGAAGAGGCGCCGCCGGGCAACGGCACCTTCGTCATCCTCAACCAGGGCCTTGACGGCAGCAGCCTGATCGTGCAGGGCGACAGTCGCGCCAACGACATCCACGTCTACTTCAGCAACGGCATCTGGACGGTGACCGAAAACGGTCCAATCGTCTCCGGCGAAGGTTGCGAATCGTCAACCGCGAGCAGCCTGATCGCAACGGTCAGCTGCCCGACCAGCACCGCGACCGGCCTGCTGGTAATCACCGGCGGCGACGGCGATGACTCGATCAACGTCAGCGAAAGCGTCCCGACCAGCGTCAAAGTGCGGGCCAACGGCAACGCCGGCAGCGACACGCTGAGCGGCGGACCCGGCGACGACGTGCTGGAAGCGGGCGAGAACTACAACGGCCCCAACGACGGCAACGACACCCTGATCGGCAACGGCGGCAGCGACGTGCTCTACGCCGACCCCGGCGCCGACCAGCTCAGCGGTGGGCCCGGCAACGACCTGCTGGTCTCCTCGGTCGCGGTCTGCCAGGGCCACACCTACAGCGGTGGGCCCGGCGAGGACACGGTCTCCTACGGCCGCTCCAACGCCAGCATGCGGGTTGAACTGGGCGGCACCGGCGGTCCTCCCGGCTGCGGCACGCCTGATCAGGTTCTCGGCGACAACGAGGACCTCGAGGGCTCCGACGGCCCAGACGTCCTGATCGGCGACAACGGCGCCAACAGCCTCTTCGGCCACACCGGCGCCGACACCTTCATCGGCAAGGGCGGCAACGACTCGATCGAAGCGATCGACGGCCAGCACGACAAATCGATCGACTGCGGCCCCGGCAACGACGACGCCAGCACCGATTCGTCGGATCCCAAACCGATCAGCTGCTGAGCGACGCTCAGAAGATGTAGTTGTGCAGCTTCTCCGGCGCCAGCACGGTGACCCGGCCGCGGCCGGGTCGGACGACCCCGGCGCGCTCGAGGTCGGCGAGGAAGCGGCTGACGCTCTCGCGTGAGGTGCCGGCGAGCTGGGCCAGGTCGGCCTGGTTCATGCGGATCGTCACCTCGACGCCCTCCCCCTCGCGCGGCGACTCCTCGGCGACAAGCTGCGAGAGCACGCCGGCGACGCGGCTGGGCACGGTCTGGAAGGACTGGCGCGAGATCCGCTCGTTGGCGGTGCGCAAACGTCGCACTAGGGCGGCGATCAGCTTCACCGTGATCTCGGGATGGCGAGCCAACAGCGCCCGCACCTCACCGGCGGGCAGAGCGAGCAACTCGCCGTCGCTGAGCGCTTCGACACTGGCCGAGCGCACCTCGCCGTCGAGCATCGCCAGCTCGCCGAAGATGTCCCCGGGCCCGAGGCTCGCCAGCGTGATCGCCCGTCCGTCGGAGTGCTCGCGGGTGACCCGGAAGCTGCCGTCGCGGACGATGTAACAGGCGTCGGAGTGGTCGCCCTCGTGGAAGACACGGGTGCCGGCGGGGAAGGAACGGGCGACGGCAACCCGCGAAAAGCGCTCCAGCTCCCCTTCCTCGAGATCGGCGAAGAGCGGCACGCTACGCAGCAGCGCGACCGGCCCCGACCCCTCCTCACGATCTGCCATCGGGTTGATTATCCCTGCGGCGGGGGGAGAAACTCGGACGGACGACGACTTAGCCGGAAATGAACAAAATAATGAAGCTTGTATACGGATCTGTAGACTCAGATCATGGCTGCAGTCGAGACGACAATGATCCGCGTGCGTCGCAGCACGCAGGAACGTCTCGCTCGCCAGGCCGAGTCCGAGGGGAAGAGCTTGACCGACATGTTTGACGCAGCGGTGGACCTGTTGGAAGAGCAAGAGCTACTGGCGTCGATGGACGAGTCCTACCGCAAGTACGGGGACGAGATCCACGAGGAGATGAAGTCCTGGCTCGAGATGCCCCTCGACGGCCCAGCCGATGGGCGTTAGCGCGCGCGAGGTCAAGCGAGGCGAGGTCTACCTCGCTGACCCCGACCCGGTGGTGGGGCACGAGCAAGGGGGCCGTCGTCCTCATCTCGTCATCTCGGTGAACGCGATGAATCGCTCGATGTCGGAGTTGCTCATTGGCGTCCCGCTCACGACCACCGACTGGGACAGCAAGCTGCATGTGAGGTTGGAGCCGCCAGAAGGAGGCTTGCATCGAGTCAGCTTTGCCATGCCCGAGATGGCCCGGTCGGTCTCGAAGGCTCGGTTGCTCGCAAAGCTTGGCTGGGCGTCGGCCGATACGGTCGAATCCGTCGCAAAGCACGTCGGTGTCCTGATCGGACTCGCGCGGATCGGCTGAGGCCTCAGCGGGCGGCGAGGGTGAGCTTGCGGGGGCCGCGGCTGAAGCCGGCCTCGAGCAGGACGTCCTCCTGGCCGGAGCCGATCACCGGATCGCCGTCGAGTTTCTCGAGCGCCAGCTTGGGCAGGCGACCGGCGGCGACCTCGGCGGCGAGGGCGTGCACGGCGGCGGTCAGTTCATCCGCGCTCAGCTCGACGAGGCGGACGAGACCGCGGCCGCCGCGCTCGATGTAGATCAGCGGCGCGCCGTCGCGCATCAGCACGTGGGCGCCGGGGGTGCGGGCGGGGCGGCGCCCGGTTGCCGGTTTCGGCCAGGGCAGCGAGGCCCCGTAGGGATTGGCGGGATCTGTGGCGGCGAGCAGCTGGAAGGAACCGTCCTCGTAGGGGAGCGAGCGCAGGCGCTCGACCGCGCCGGGCAGGGCGAACTGGGCGCCGCCGAGACCCTCGACGAAGTAGCCGCGGCGGGCGGTGCCGAGCAGCTCGAGGTTGCCGAGCTCGGCGTAGAGGCTGGAGAAGCCGCCGGGGATGCCCTCGGCAAGCACGGTCTCGCGGGTGACGATGCCGTAGCGCTCGAGCATCAGCTCGGCCTGGGCGCGCAGGCGCGGGCCGGCGGCCGGCGCGTTGGCGAAGAGCGGCGCGGTCAGCGACCAGCGTCCCTGCACGGCCGCGCCGGCGGCGCGGCGGCGGGCGAAGCGGCGGCCGCGCTGCTCGGTCGGCGGCGTGGCGCGGCGGCGTGGCGCCCGCAAGGGCGAGAAGGCGTCGTTGGTCACCTCCCCCGCCCAGGCGAGGTCCCAGAGGGCGGCGTGCAGCTCCTCGGGCGGGTGGTCGAGGTCGGCGAGCAGGTCGAGCCAGAAGTCGGGGCCAGCGCTGAGGCGCTCGCGGATCGCCTCGTGGACCTCGCCCTCGGGTTTCTCGAGCTTGAGGTTGGCCGGCGGCGGGCCGGCGAGGCGGACGTCGTCGCGGAAGTAGAGGGCGAGGCGGCCGTCGCTGCGACCGCGGGCACCGGCGCCGATCCAGACCACCTCGCCGCTGGTGCAGAGTTCGTCGAGCCAGACCGGTGAGTAGGCGCCGAGGCGCCGCGGCAGGACATCCTCCTCCCAGACCTTCGGCGTCAGGGTGACGCCCTGCAGCGGCACCAGTGCCTCGCGCAGGCGATCCGGACCGGCGCCAGCGGCGCGGTGGGCATCGACGTTCTGCCAGCTCCGCAGGAAGCGGGCGAAGCGGTCGCGGCCGGCGGGCTCGACTTCGCGGCGCAGGTGGGCGAGGCTGGCGCGGCGCACGCGGCGCAGCACGTCGGAATCGCACCACTCGCGTTCGCTGCCACCTGGCAGCAGCTCGCCACGCACCAGGTTGCCGGCGCGCTCGAGCTCGCGCAGAGCAGGCATCGGATCGATGCCGTAGCGCGAGGCGAACTGGACGGTCGGGAAGGGACCGTGGGTGCGGGTGTAGCGCCGCACCAGGGCGGCGAGCGGGTCGGGGTGCTGCTCGAGGAAGGTCTCCGGCAAACCGGCGGGCGGCGGCACGCCGAGGGCGTCGCGGAAGAGGCCGGCGTCCTCGACGGCGATGTAGCGTTCCTCGCCGTTGATTCGCACCACCGCCGCGCGGCGCTCGTCGACCAGCTTCGTCAGCATCGAGGCAGCCGAGTAGCCCTCGCTGACCCGCTCCTCGCACTCGGCCGCGGTGAGGTCGCCGACGTTGCGCAGGACCTGCTGCAGGGCGTCGCGATCGCCGGCCTGGCCGGCCTCGGTGCGGTGCTGGAGCTGCGCCTCGACGCTCTCCAGCGCCTCGGGGTCGATCAGCTCGCGCAGCTCCTCCTGGCCGAGCAGCTCGCGCAGCAGGTCGCGGTCGAGGGCCAGCGCCGCCGCCCGCCGCTCGGCGTTTGGCGTGTCGCCCTCATACATATAGGCGGCGACGTAGTCGAAGAGCAGCGAGGAGGCGAAGGGCGAGGCGGTCGGGGTCTCGACCTCGACCAGGCTGAGCTTGCGCGAGTGCAGGTCGCGCAGCAGCTCGTCCAGCGCGGGCAGGTCGAGGACGTCGCGCAGGACCTCGCGGTAGGTCTCCAGCACGACCGGGAAGCGGGGGAAGTCGCGGGCGACCTCGAGCAGGCTCTGCGACTTCAGCCGCTGCTGCCAGAGCGGCGTGCGCTTGCCGGGATAGGCGCGGGGCAGCAGCAGCGAGCGAGCGGCGTTCTCGCGGAAGTGGGCGCCGAAGAGGGCCGAGCCGGAGAGCTCGCCGACGATCAGCTCTTCGACCTCGTCGGGCTCGATCAGGACCAGGTCGGCGGGGGGCGGCTCGTCAGCGTCGGGGAGGTGGATGACGATGCCGTCGTCGGACCAGATCGCATCGGCCTCGAGTTCGCGCTCGGAGCGAATCTTGGCGGCGAGCGCCAGGCCCCAGGCGGCGTGGACGCGGCCCCCGTAGGGCGAGAGGATGCAGAGGCGCCAATCGCCGATCTCGTCGCGGAAGCGCTCGACCACGATCGTCTCGTCGGAGGGGACGACCCGGGTCGCGGTCTGCTGCTCGCGCAGGTAGGCGACCAGGTTCTCGGCGGCGCGGCGGTCGAGGTCGTACTCGGCGGCCAGTTCTTTGGGCTCACGCGAGACCGCCTCGCGGGCGAAGGCGCCGATCGCCTTGCCCAGCTCGGCCGGGCGGCCGATCCCGTCGCCCTTCCAGAAGGGCACGGCGCCCGGCACGCCCGGGGCCGGGGTGACGATGACCCGGTCGCGGGTGATGTCCTCGATCCGCCAGGTGGTGGCGCCGAGCAGGAAGGTCTGTCCCGGACGGGCCTCGTAGACCATCTCCTCGTCGAGCTCGCCGACCCGGCGGCCGTCGGGCAGGTGGACGCCGTAGAGGCCGCGGTCGGGGATCGTGCCGGCGTTGGTGACGACCAGCGAGCGGGCGCCTTTGCGGCCGTGCATGGTGCCCTCGGCGCGGTCCCAGACGATCCGCGGTCGCAGCTCGGCGAAGCGGTCGGAGGGGTAGCGGCCGTCGAGCATGTCGAGCACGTTCTCCAGCTGCTCGCGGGAGAGATCGTGGAAGGGCTCCGAGGCGGTGACGAGGCGCTCGACCTCGTCGATCTCCCACTCGTCGAGGGCGGCCATCGCGACCAGCTGCTGGGCGAGCACGTCGAGCGGGTTCTGCGGGATCACCGTCTCCTCGATCGCCCCTTCGCGCATGCGCTTGGCGACGACCGCGCACTCGAGCAGGTCGGCGCGGAACTTGGGGAAGATGCGGCCGCGCGAGACCTCGCCCAGCGAGTGGCCGGCGCGGCCGACCCGCTGCAGGCCGCGGCTGACCGACTTCGGCGACTCGACCTGGATCACGAGGTCGACGGCGCCCATGTCGATGCCCAGCTCCAGGGAGGACGTCGCGACCAGGCATGGGAGCTGGCCCGACTTCAGGAGCTCCTCGACGATCGTGCGCTCCTCATGTGAGAGCGAGCCGTGGTGGGCGCGGGCGATCTCAACGGGGGCGGATGGGTCGGGTCCGTCGGGCCGGCTTTCGCCGGGAGTTCCCGACGGACCCGACCCATCCGCCCCAGGCGCGTTCGCCCGCGCATGCTCGGTGGCCGGCAGCTCCTGTTCCCCTTCCCCGTTGGCAAGCTCGTTCAAGCGCTTCGCCAGCCGCTCTGCTGCGCGGCGGTTGTTGACGAAGATGATCGTTGAGGTGTGTTCCTGGACGAGTTTCAGCAGCTCCGGGTAGATCGCGGGCCAGATCGAGCGGACGTGAGCTAGGGGCTCACCGTCGGTGGGATTGCCGTCCTCGTTGGGGAAAGCGGGAGCTCCGGGTTCCGCCATGTCCTCGACGGGAACCACGATCTCCAAATCGAGCTCCTTGGCAATGCCCGCGTCCACGATCTTGCACTCGCGTTTAGGCCCAACCAAGAACTGAGCGATCCGCTCCAGCGGGCGCTGCGTGGCAGAGAGTCCGATCCGCTGAAGGCCAGGCGCATCTGCGGCGGGCCGATCCGCCCCGGTCTTCACCAGATGTTCGAGCCTCTCCAATGACAACGCCAGATGCGACCCCCGCTTGCTCTGGGCCACCGCATGAATCTCGTCGACGATCACCGCCTCGGTGCTGAAGAAAATCTCGCGCACCGCCGAGGAGAGCATCAGATAGAGCGACTCGGGGGTGGTGATCAGGATGTCGGGCGGGTTTTTCTGCATCGCCCGCCGCTCTTTCTGCGGCGTGTCGCCGGTGCGCAGGCCGACTGAGATATCGGCACCGATGCCGCGCAGCGGCGCCCGCAGGTTGCGCTCGATGTCGTAGGAGAGCGCCTTCAGCGGCGAGACGTAGACGAGGCGGACGCCATCGCCCCGCTCGGCCTCCCGCGAGAGCTTGTCGATGCCCCAGAGGAAGCTGGCGAGCGTCTTGCCCGAGCCGGTTGGGGCGCAGATCAGTGTGTTGGCGCCGCTGGAGATCGCCTCCCAGCCGCCGGCCTGGGCAGGGGTCGGACCCTCAAAGGAGGCCTCGAACCAGCGCCTGACTGGCGCGCTGAAAGGCGCTAGGGGATCAGATGTCTGGGCGTGCCGCCGTGAGGCGGCGCGAGCAGCAGGTGGACCTGATTCTTTACTCGGTTTCGCATCGCCGGCCAACCCACCGATCTTACGCAGCCGCTAGATCGGGCGATGGACAGCAGGGGTTGGCGAACCCCTGCTAGGGGGTGCCGCCGGCGAACTTGACGTATTCGAACCAGGACTTCTTGGGCACGAAACCGGGGCCGAAGAGGCCCGAGCCGCCACAGAAGTTGCAGATTCCAGGCGCATCGTCAACCGAGAACCAGTAGATCCGCTGCAGCTTCCATTTCGCCGCCTTGCTCCGCAAGAGGCTAAAGGCGCCTTTCAACTGCTTTGCCTGCCCGGAAGGACCTTTGGCGAAGGCATCGTGGGCCGGATCGGGCGGTTCGGAACTCCAACCGATCTCGGTGATCCAAAGCTTCTTGTTCGGATCGTGGCGCGCATTGAGAACGGTGCGGACTTCTTCGATCTCGGGTGTGAGCAGCTGATACTTCGCGGTATATGGGTGCAGAGCGATCCCGGTGAACTTGTTCTTGATGCCCGGCGTGAGGCGGTACATCTGATCCAAGAAGTCAGTTGCGTAATACGCTTCCGGTGGCTTTCTCTTGAATTTGGCTTCTCCCGGCCGCGCGAACAGACCACCGAGGATCAGCTTCGCCCCCGGGTCGACGCTTTTGATCGCCGAGTAGGAGATGTTGACCAACTTGCCGTAGTCGGACGGGCTAGGTCGGGTCACGAAATACTTGAAGTTCGGCTCGTTCCAGATCTGCCAGGTGCGAATCGGGCTGGCGGGAATCGATGGGTTGGCCGCCCAAAACGAGCCGGAGGGTCCGTAGCGCTGCACCACCAGCTCGAGGAAGTTCGCCCAGGCACTGCGCTGCGCGCCGGTCTTCACCGGAAGTGTCTTCGGCGCGGTCGCCCCACTATGAGGAACCCGAGCCTGAGCCACCGCCCAGGCGGGGGCGTCGTAGACGAAGGGCAGCACGTTGAGACCCGCCGCTGCGGCGCCAGCAACGAGCTGATCGGGCGTGGTGAAGTTCGCTTCCGTGCCGCTGAGCGGCTGCGTCGCCGCCCAGGAAATCGGGATGCGCACGCTTTCCACCCCACCGGCATGCAGTCGCTGGAACTGTTCGACGCTCGGCGCGGCCTGGGGCGAAACGCCCCAGAAGCCGCTGGGCAGGGCCATCGCGGCGGGCGCGGTCGCTGCCGCGCAGGCCAAGCAAAGAACCACTGCTGCCAGCCACGCACGAGCCTGCCCAAGTGGGCGCCTCCGCTCCTGAGCCATGGTCAGTTCGCCTCGGGGGAGGCCGTTGCGCTCGGTCCACCGCGCTGGCGGCGCTGCCTGATCATCACAACCGCCACCGAGATGGCAGCGAGAACAGCGATCGCGATCAGGATCGGGACGAGCGGCGAGGAGCCGCCACCGTCACTGGAATTCGACGCCGGGACGCTGGACTTGCTCTGAGCGCCGGGATGCATGGCCTGCTGGCCACCCTCGTGGGCGCTGCCGCCTGGTTTACCCTGCCCATTGCCGCCGCCGTGTCCACCCCCTACGGCGCCTTCCTTTTCCGATGTTTCGCCCCCTTCAGACCCTTCAGCTTCCTTCGTGCCCTTCGAGTCGCCCGGCTGGGAAGGCTGCGAACCGCCGTCCTTACCGGTCTTCGAGGCCTTCGCCGGGGTTTTCTGGTGGACCTGAGGCGTGTTTTCGCCTTCGGGCTTGGGGATAGATTCGGTGTATTGGACGCAGCTCGAGCTCGTACATTCGGCCTGAGCAAGCGCAGGAAAGCAAGCCAATGCCAGAGCAATCACTGAGATCAGCAAGGAAAGGTGAGCCCATTGCGGCGCCCGGCGATGGCGCTTCCCGACGTTCATCGCGCGCAAGGTTAGACCAAACGGCGGCGTTGCTTGCGCCAGTGGCCCTGATCGGCGGCCTCGCCCTGGCTGGCGGCGGTTTTGATGTGAGCAGTCGTCACATTGCCGGCCTTGCGGTGTGGCTGGTCGTGGTTGCCCTGCTCGTCTTTGGCGCTGGCTCGGCGGTGAAGCCAGAGCGACCGTTGTACTGGGCAGGCGGACTGATCGTCTGTCTGTCGCTTTTGTGTGCACTCTCATCTCTCTGGTCGGGGTCGATTGAGCTGAGCGTCACCGAGGCCGACCGCGTCGCGGTCTACCTCGGGTTCTTCATTGCCGCGTTCCTGATCGCCCAAACCGACGAACGGCGCCAACGTTTCGCTGAAGGTCTAACAATTGCCGCGGCATTGGTCGCGCTGCTCGGCCTCGGTGGGCGCCTTTTGCCGCATCTGCTCGACGTTTCCCAGTCGGTTGGCAGCGGACCGCGACTGAGTTATCCGCTTGGTTACTGGAACGCCAACGGGGCGGTTTTTGGCATCGGAATTGCACTGATGCTCTGGACCAGCCGCCGCGCCCTCTCCGCCACCCTGCGCTGGCTCTCGGTCGCCCTGATCCCCGCCAGCCTGCTCGCCCTCTACTTCACCTACTCGCGCGGTGGCCTGCTTTCGCTCGTGGTCGCCTGCGGCTGCCTGCTGGTCCTCTCGAGAGATCGGCTCTGGCTGTTGGCAACGCTCGCAATTGGAGCGCTCGGGGCACTTCCGGCCGTGCTGGCCGTGCAGACGCGCCACAGCCTCGCCGACAACCTCGGCGGCCAGGCGGCGATCGACCAGGGCGTCACCGTCCTGCTGATCCTGCTCGCCGGCACCGCGGTCTCGTTGCTGCTCTTCGCCGCACTGCGCTGGGAGGAGCGCCGCGAGGGCAGGCTGAGCGGGCGGGCGGTTGCGATCTCCCGCAATCCGAAGGTGCTGAGGGGCATAGCCCTTGCCGCGGCCCTGGCGGTCGTCGCGGTCGTCGTCGCGGTCGGCGGTCGCGCCTGGCACCAGTTCTCCAGCCCCGACATCCAGTTCCCCAGCAATCCGCAGGCGCACTTCGCCGACCTCTCGGGCGCCGGGCGCCACGAGTTCTACAAGGTGGCGATCGAAGCCTTCGGCGAAAAGCCGATCCTCGGTCACGGGGCGGGGACCTACCAGTTCTCCTGGAACCAGCTGCGCTCGATCGAACTCCCGGTCCACGACGCACACTCCCTCTACCTCGAGGCGTTCGCGGAGCTGGGCGTCGTCGGCGGGCTGCTGGTGATCGCCCTGATCGCGACGCTGCTCTGGTGCGCCTTCGCCACCTGGCGGGCCGCGCCCGAGCCACAGCGCGACCGCTACGCGGCCCTGCTCGCGGCGATGCTCGCCTTCGCGGTCGGGGCGGCCTTTGACTGGTTTTGGGAGATCCCCGCGATCGGAGCGTTCTTCTTCCTCGCCGCCGGCGTGGTTGTCGCCGCGCGCTGCAGCCAGCTCGCCGCCGACCCCCGGCGCCAGACGAGCTCCAAGGCCGACGGGCGCCGCTTCGGCCTGACCGTCACGGCCGTGGTCCTCGCCTGGGTCTCGGCGGTCGCCCTGGTCGGACCGCTGCTGGTCGAACACGAGATCGACTCCAGCCAGGCCGCAGCGGCAAGGGAAGACTTCGGCGGCGCCACCGATCATGCCGAAACCGCTCGATCGATCGAGCCTTGGGCGGCCTCCCCCTACGTCCAGCTCGGCCTGCTGGCCGAGCGCCAGGGGAACTACCCGGTCGCAGTCACGCACTTCAGCCACGCGATCGAACGCGAGGACCGCAACTGGCAGTGGTACTACCTGCGTTCGCGGGTCGAGCACGAGGCGGGCGAAGCCGCGGCGGCCAAGGCGGATCTGAAAAAGGCGCGCGAACTCAACCCGGTCGCCGCCTGCTTGCAGGGCGGCGGGTGGACTTGCTGATGAGCGCCAAGACCCGCGAGGAGGCCCGCGGAGAGACCGAGGCGGTAGCCGCGCCGCAAGCATCGACCCCCGCCCAGACCGAGATGGCGAACCGGCTCGGGCTGACCGGCCCGAGCGGCTCGCGGCGACGCGGGGCGATGTTGCGGCGCCTGCTCGCCGCCGGTGACTGGGTCTCGATCTTCGCCGCGCTCTGCGTCGCCACCGCCCTCACCTCGACCACCGATGTGGCCAAGCTCTTCTGGGCCGTGCTCTTCACCCCGGCCTGGCTGCTGGTACTGAAGCTGCACGGGCTCTACGACAACGATCACCGCCGCATCCGCCACAGCACCCTCGACGAGCTGCCCTCGCTGATCTCGGCAAGCGCCCTGGGCACGATCGTGCTCGACGGCCTGCTCTGGCTGAGTCCGGGCGGGGCGCTGTCGGCGAAGAGCGCGATCATCGTCGGCATCGGCGCCGTGCTCGCCTGCTTCGTCGCCCGCGCGGTGCTGCGCTTCGTCTGGCAGCGGCTGACCGGGGTCGCGATCGGCATCGTGATCGGGCCGGCGAGCCTGGTCGACGTGGTGGCGCGGCGGATCGCCACCCACCCGGAGGCGCGGCTGCAGCTGGTCGGCTACCTCTCGGCTCCGCGCGACAAGGACCGGCGCGCCTCGCTGCCGCGGCTGGGCTCGATCGAAGAGATCTCGCGGGTGGCCCGCGAGCACAACGTCGAGCGCGTCGTCGTCGCCGAGCAGGAGATGGGCGAGCGCGACGTCGAGCACCTGATCGAGGAGTGCAAGAGCGCCGGGCTCGGCCTCACCTTCCTGCCCAAGCACTACGGCCTGCTGGGACCGGGGATCGAGCTCAACCGCCTGGCCGAGCTGCCGGTGCTCGACTTCCGCTTCTCCGACCCGCCGCGCTCGACCCTGGCGCTGAAGCGGGGGCTCGACCTACTCGTCTCGGGCCTGATGCTGACCCTGCTCTCGCCGCTGCTGGCGGCGATCGCGCTGCTGATCGTGATCGACTCGGGCACGCCGGTCTTCTTTCGCCAGAAGCGCGCCGGCAAGGACGGCGTGCCGTTCACGATGCTGAAGTTCCGCACCATGGTCACCGACGCCGAGGAGCGGCTGGCCGAGCTGGTCGACCTCGAGAAGCTCGACGAGCCCGCCTTCAAGATCGTCGACGACCCCCGCATCACCCGTGCCGGTCGGCTGCTGCGGCGGACCAGCCTCGACGAGCTTCCGCAGCTGATCAACGTGCTGCGCGGCGACATGTCGCTGGTCGGGCCGCGACCCGAGGAGGAGGCGGTGGTCGCCCTATATGACGAGCGCCAGCGCGCCCGGCTCGCGATCAAGCCGGGCCTGACCGGGCCGATGCAGGTCTACGGCCGCGGCGACCTCACCTTCGAGGAGCGGCTGGCGATGGAGCGCGACTACCTCGACAACCTCTCGGTCGCCGGCGACCTGGCGATCCTCTTGCGCACGCCGCGGGCAATCGTCCGCGGCGAAGGCGCCTACTAGAGAATCCCAGCCATGTCCGCTCCGCTCGATCTCGAGATCGTCATCGTCAGCCACGGTGCCGAAGAGCTGCTGCGCCGCTGCCTGGGCTCGCTGCGGGAGCATCCGTCGCAGGGAACGATGCGGGTGACCGTGGTCGACAGCGGCAGCCCGGATTCAACTCCGCAGATGGTCGAGCGCGAGTTCGGAGAGGTGAGGCTGCTGCGCCGCGAGAACATCGGTTTCTCGGCCGCCAACAACGTCGTCCTGCGCGAGGACGAGGCGAAAGCGGTGCTGCTGCTCAACCCCGACACCGAGGTCTACGCCGGCACCCTCGACGCCGCGCTGGCGCGGCTGTACTCGGAGGAGCGGATCGGCATGGTCGGCTGCAAGCTGGTGACCGAGTCCGGTGAGCTGGACCACGCCTGCAAGCGCTCCTTCCCCACCCCGCTCAGTGCCCTCGCCCACTTCACCGGCCTTGGCCGCGGCGACGACGCCGGCGAGTCGCTGAGCCAGTACCGCGCCACCCACCTCGGCGACGACGATCCGGGCGAGGTCGACGCCGTCAACGGTGCCTTCATGCTCTGCCGCGCCGAGGCGGTGCGCGAGGTCGGCCTGCTCGACGAGGGCTACTGGCTCTACATGGAGGACCTCGACTGGTGCCGGCGCTTCTGGCAGGCGGGCTGGAAGGTTTTCTACGAGCCGGCCGGCGTCGCCCTGCACGTCAAGGGCGGCTCCAGCGGCAAGCGGCGGGCGCCCAAACAGGAGATCGCCTTCCACCGCGGCATGGGCCGCTTCTACCGCCGCTTCGACGCCGAGGAGCACAACCCGCTGCTCAACGCCGCGGTCTACGCCGGAA
Organism: uncultured Solirubrobacterales bacterium; assembly: GCA_963732225.1. Lineage (GTDB taxonomy): Bacteria > Actinomycetota > Thermoleophilia > Solirubrobacterales > 70-9 > VRUE01. Next base: position 506,454 of record CAVSYR010000002.1, on the reverse strand, counting down.
TCGGCGCCAAGCTCGCGGTCAGCCTCGGGATTACCGCGGCACGCGGGCGCTGACCTCCTAGCCCGCAGTGAGTACGGCCACTTTGGTGGTCTCGCCGACGGCCTTGGCGAGGCGGTGGTCCAGCGTGACCAGGGACACCTCCAAGCCCTCGGCGAGGGCGACATAGAGACCGTCGTAGAAGCTGAAGTTGTGGCGCAGCTCCCAGGCCCGCTGGATCAGGCCGATGTGATCGATGCGGCGAAGCGGCATCCGCATGAGATCCAGCAGCGCCGCGTCTGCCCTGTCCTCATCCAGCCGACCAAACGTAACTTCACGGCGCAGCGCCTGACCGACCTCCGCATCGATCAGATGCGGAACCCAAAGGGATCGGCCGGTGCTACCGGTCGAAAGCTGGGCCTCGGCCCAGGGAGCGTGCTCGGCGTCGGCCAGCACGCTGACGACGACCGATGCGTCGATAACGGGCACGATCCCGCTACTCGCCGCGGGATGCTCGAATACCCTCGACGATCTCCTCGGTGGTGATCCCGGAGGGGCCGCGCGCGCGAGCGCGGGCAAAGACATCTCCGAGGGTCAGTTGCTTGGAGAGCTCTTCGAGATCGCGCTTTATGTAGTCGGAGAGGGAGATCCCCTCTTCGGCAGCGCGCACCTTGAGCGTCGTGTGGACCTCGTCGGGCACATTGCGGATCTGGATCATCTTGGGCATGTGGATGACATTAGGCCATGTGGCGGACATGTCTATGGCGGTTTGCGTTTGGCATGGGCGCAATCGTGCAGGGCGCGGACACAACCGTGGCGCGTTGACTGAAGCGAGTGCGAAGCGAAAGTGCGACGTAAAACGCGATTCAGAAGGGGAGCGTCTCGCCGACTTCGGCGAGCGTCGGCGCGGTCTTGTCGCGCTCTGAGAGCAGCGGAGCGTCGACCGGCCACTCGACCCCGACGCCGGGGTCGTCCCAGGCGATGCCGGACTCAGTGGCCGGGTCATAGGTGCTGGAGCAGAGGTAGGTGACGTCGGCGACCTCGCTGAGCACGGCGAAGCCGTGGCCGAAACCAACCGGGATGAAGAGCTGGCGATGCTGCTCGTCGTCGAGCTCGTAGCCCTCCCACTGACCGTAGGTGGGCGAGCCGCGGCGCAGGTCGACCGCGACGTCGAAGATCTTGCCGCGCGGGCAGCGGACCAGCTTCGCCTGGCCGGGCTCGGTCTGGAAGTGCAGGCCGCGCAGCGTTCCCTTGGACGAGCGCGAGTGGTTGTGCTGGACGAACTCGACCCCGACTCCGTGCTCGGCCCAGAGGTCGCGGCGGTAGGTCTCGACCATGAAGCCGCGCTCGTCGCCGTGGACGGCCGGCCCGAGCAGGACCACTCCCTCGAGCTTGGTCGGCAGGCGCTCGAGCACTAGCCGAGGGCCTTGCCGTATTGCTTTTCGTAGTACTCGCGGTACTCGCCGGAGCGGATCGGGCCCCACCAGTCCTCGTTCTCGCGGTACCAGGCGACGGTCTTCTCCAGCCCCTCGGCGAAGTGGACCTGGGCCTCCCAGCCGAGCTGCTCCTTCAGCTTGGCCGAGGAGAGCGAGTAGCGACGGTCGTGGCCGGGGCGATCGGCGACGTAGGAGATCAGCGACTCGTCTTTGCCGGTCAGCTCGATCACCCGCTTGATCACCTCGATGTTCTCGCACTCGTCAGGACCGCCGACGTTGTAGGCCTCGCCGGCCTTGCCCTTGTTCAGCACGGTGTGGATACCGCTGCAGAAGTCCTCGACGTAGAGCCAGTTGCGGACCTGCTTGCCGTCGCCGTAAACCGGCAGCGAGTCGCCGTGCAGGGCGTTGAGCGTGATCAGCGGGATCAGCTTCTCCGGGTACTGGCGCGGGCCGTAGTTGTTGGAGCCGCGCACGATCGAGGCGTCGATGCCGTAGGTGTGGACGTGGGCGGTGACCAGCAGGTCGCCGGCCGCCTTAGTCGCCGAGTAGGGCGAGGAGGGGTCGAGCGGCGAGGTCTCGGTGAATGAGCCCGACTCGATCGAGCCGTAGACCTCGTCGGTGGAGACCTGCAGGTAGCGGCCGACGCCGAGATCGCGGGCGGCGTCGAGCAGGGTGCCGGTGCCGATCACGTGGGTGCGGGCGAAGGCGTCCTGGTCGTCTATCGAGCGGTCGACGTGGGACTCGGCGGCAAAGTTGACGACGGCGTCGCAGCCCTCCATCGCCTCGCGCACGATCCTCGGGTCCTCAATCGCGCCCTCGATCAGCTCGGTGCCCTCGGGCAGGTTCTCGGGGCGGCCGGCGTAGGTGAGCTTGTCGAGCACGCGGATCTCGTGCTCGGCGCCGGCGAGACGCACGTAGGTGGAGCCGATGAAGCCGGCGGCACCGGTGACGAGCAGCTTCATGCCGCTGCCTCCCGCTCGGCCGCGCGCTGGGAGAGATAGGCGGAGAGGCCGTCGCGCCAGGGCGGCAGCTCGATCGCGTGTTCGCGCTGGCTGTCCAGGGCCGAGTAGGCGGGGCGGGGTGCGGGGCGTCCGAGCATGTCAGTGGTGGCGGAGAGGACCAGGCACTCGACTTTGGCCTGGTCGAAGATCTCGCGGGCGAAGTCGTACCAGGAACAGGCGCCGCCGGCAGCCATGTGGTGGATTCCGAACTCGACTCCCTCGATCAGGCGGACGATCCCGTAGGCGAGATGCCAGGTGTAGGTGGGCGAGCCGACCTGATCGCGCACGACCAGGACCTCGTTCTGGGTCGAGGCGAGGCGCAGCATCGTCTCGACGAAGTTGGAACCGCCGATGCCGAAGAGCCAGGAGGAGCGGACGACGAAGTGGCGCTTGTTGGCCGCCGCGGTTGCCTCCTCGCCGGCGAGCTTGGTCCGCCCGTAGGCGGAGAGCGGCGCGGTCTGGTCGGTTTCGACGTAGGGCGCTCCCTTGCTGCCGTCGAAGACGTAGTCGCTGGAGACGTAGACGACGCTGGCACCGACCTCGGCCGCGGCGCCCGCGACGTTGCCCGCGGCGGCGCCGTTGACCGCCAGCGCCGCGTCCTCGGACTCCTCCGCCCCGTCGACGTCGGTCCAGGCGGCGCAGTTGATCACCACATCGGGGCGCTCGAGCTCGAACTTCGCGCCGAGCGCCGCCGGGTCGGTGACGTCGAGCTCGGTGTGGCCGAAACCGATTACGTCGTGACCGGCGTTGCCGGCGGCGAGCACGACGTCGCGGCCGAGCATTCCGCCGGCGCCGGTGACCAGGACCTTCATCGCCGTACCCCCATCAGATGATCTTGATCTCGGACTTGTCGCCGACCAGCATCCGCAGCGTCTTCGGCATGCCGTCGCTGCGGGTCAGCTTGACTTCGCGGCCGAGCAGGCTCGCCTCCATGCGGGTGCCGAGGTCCTCGACCACGGAGCCGGTGAGGATGATCGAGTGCTCGACTTCGGAGCGGCGCACGCAGAACGTCGTCGCCGATCGAGGTGTAGGGGCCGACGTAGGCGTCCTCGATACGGGCGCCGGCGCCAATTACGGCGGGGCCGCGGACGACCGAGTTGGCCACCACGGCGCCGGGCTCGACGATGACCCGGCCCTCGATCTTCGAGGCCTCGTCGACCTCTCCCTCGATCTTGGTCTCGATCTCCTCGAGCACGAGCCGGTTGGCCTCGAGCATGTCGGCGAGCTGACCGGTGTCCTTCCACCAGCCGCTGACCACCTCGGACTTCACGGTCTTGCCCTCTTCGATCAGGCTCTGGATCGCCTCGGTGATCTCCAGCTCACCGCGCCAGGAAGGCTCCAGCGCTCTCGCCGCCTCGAAGATCGGCGGCGCGAAGAGGTAGACGCCAACCAGGGCCAGGTTCGAGGGCGGGTCCTTCGGCTTCTCGATCAGGCGCACGATTCGCTCGCCGTCGAGCTCGGCGACGCCGTAGGACTGCGGGTCGTCGACCGGGGTGAGCAGGATCAGCGCGTCCGGTTCCTCGGCGCGGAAAGTCGAGACGAGCCCGCGCAGGCCGTCGGCGAGCAGGTTGTCGCCGAGGTACATGACAAAGGGCGAGCCGCCGATGAACTCCTCCGCGGTGAGCACCGCATGGGCGAGCCCGGCGGGCTTGTCCTGGACGATGTAGGTGATCTCGGCGCCGAAGGCGGAGCCGTCGCCGGCCGCCTCGCGGATCTCGTCGCCGGTCTCGGGGGCGATGATGATTCCGATCTCGGTGACGCCGGCATCGACCAGCGCCTCGATCCCGTAGAAGAGCACGGGCTTGTTGGCAACTGGAACCAGCTGCTTCGCCGAGGTGTGGGTGATCGGCCGCAGCCGCGTCCCGGCCCCGCCGGAGAGGATCAGGCCTTTGAGGTCTTGCACCGTGCGGGAGGCTATCTGTCTAGCGGGAAAGACGGGCTCGGGCAAGACGCGCCCCGCGGCGCAGCAGCCCCGGGCGGGGCTCGCCGTAGCGAAGGCCGGGATTGGAATACGGGTCCGCGCCGATCGCGGAGTGCCAGCGCTCCAGCAGCATCGACTTCTCCCAGTCGTTGACCTTGGTGTCCCGGCTCGAGGACTCGAAGTGGTAGAGGACCGTGTCGGCGTCGTAGACGACGCGGGCACCCTGCTCCTGCACCGCCAGGCAGTAGTAGATGTCGTTGTAGTTGACCGGCAGCTCGACCGGGAAGCCGCCTACGCGCTCGAAGACGTCGCGGGGCGTCATCAAGCAAGCCCCGGTGACCGCCAGGTAGTTCTGGGCCACCAGCACGTTCCGTGCGTAGCCGCTCAGCTCGCCGCCAGCTCCGTAATAGATATGGCCCGGCAAGCCCTTCTCCAGGACGATCCCCGCATGCTGAATCCGCTCATCCTCCCAGCGAAGCTGCGCGCCTACCGCCCCGATTCCGGGGTGGCCGGAGTACATGACCATTCGCTCGATCCAGTCGGGCGTGATCACCTCCATGTCGTCGTTGAGGAAGAGGAGGTGCTCGCCACCGCTTTGCGCCGCCCCCAGGTTGACCTTGGCGGAGAAGTTGAACGGCTGGTCGTACGCGACGACACGCAACCGCTCGCCGCCGAGCGTCCGCAGCTCCTCCAGCATCGCGGGGTCGGTCTCCTCGTCGGCGACGCAGACGATCTCGAACTTTGGGTAGGTCGAGGTCGCCAGGATGCTGCGCACGCAGTGCCGGACGAGCACGGTGGCCTCACCGCGGATCGCCCGGCTCTGGCCGCAGGTCGGGATGACGATGCTCACCAACGGAGTCGCCGCGAGCGCCGGGCGCAGGCGACACCCACCCGGGCGCCTTGGATCGGCCTCGGCGCGAGCCGGTAGCCCGATGCGCTCGCAGTGGGCCTGCACCGCCTGCACGTTCGCGCTGCTGGAAGCCAGATCGCTCTCGACCTCACCGGCTCGCCGGTGATAGAGGAGCTTGGGAACGTGCAAGACGGCGCGCGCCCGCTCGCTGACCCGGAGCGCGATGTCCCACTCCGCCGCGCTGCCGAGCGGGGCGGAGAAGCCGCCGACCTCCTCCAGCAGAGACCTGCGGAGGAAGCTGAGACGGCCCGTGTACGGCTCGCTCCGGAGCCGCTCCGGCGAGAAGTCGGGCTTGAAGAAGGGGCGCGAACGACGCCCCTCCGAGTCGATCTCGTCCTCGTCGGAGTAGACGAGGTCGGCCTCCGAGGCCAGCCGAAGTGCGCCGTCAACGGTCGCCAGCGCCTCCCGATCGAGCCGATCGGCATCCCCGAGCAGGCCCACAAAGTCGCCGCTGGCCATCCGCAGTCCCTCTGCTACCGCTGCCGCACCACCTTCGTCGCACTGACTGACCCGGATGCGCGAGTCCTCGCCCGCGGCTCGATCCAGCCCCTCGCGAACCCGAGGACCAGAGCGATCGTCGACGCAGAGACAAAGCTCCCACTCCGCGAAGTCCTGCCCCCGCACCGAAGCGAGCATTTCCTCGAGCATCGACGGAGGTGGATCGGAGACAGACCCGACAATCGAGAACCTGGGCTCGGGCACGCGCTACCGGACGGTCGAAGAAGCCTGCACGGGACCGGGAAGGCTATCGTCGCGGTCGCATGAGCCAGGGAACCGCACAGACGGTGATCGACGTCGTCATCGTCAACTGGAACACCGCCGAGGCCGCGATCGAGGCGGCCGGCGCCTACCTGCGGTCCGATTCTGTCGAGGCGCAGGTGACAGTCGCCGACAACGCATCACAACCCGAGCAGCGGCGGTTGTTGGAGGAAGGCTGCCCCGAAGAGGCGCGGCTGGTGTTGCACGACGAGAACCTCGGCTACGGGCGGGCGGCCAACCTGGCCCTTCGCGACGGAACCGCCGGGCTGGTCTGCGTGAGCAACGCCGACGTCCTCCCCGAGCCAGGGGCGCTGGCGACGCTTGCGGCGGTTGTCAGAGATGAAGCGCGTGCGGGGATGGTCGGGCCTGCCTTCGGCGGCAAAACCGACCGGTACCACTCGCGACTGCCGACCGGGGTGGCGATGCTGGGGCGGATCTTCGCCGGCACGTTCTCCCGCGGTCCCGTCCCCCCGCCCGCCCCCGGCGAGGTGAAGGAGGTCGGCCAGCCATCGGGCGCCTGCTTCCTGATGCGCCGCGACACCTGGGAGCTGATGGGGGGCTTCGACGATGGCTTCTTCCTCTGGTACGAGGACGTGGACCTCGCCAAACGGCTGCACGACCAGGGCTATCGCAACCTCGTGGTGGGATCGGCGCGAGTGGGGCATGTCGGCGCGGGCTCCTTTGCCCAGGTCGACCGCCCGCGCCAGCGAGCGATTCGGCTCGCCTCGGTTGAGCGATACATCGACAAGCACCATCCAAGGCTCTCGACCTTCACCCCAATGCTGCTTCGCCTCTCGAGGCGCCTCAGGGCGACGGCCCCGATGACGCCGAGGCCACACCCCGGGGCGCGGGGAGACTGATGTGAACCGCCTCAGGGCCGCGTTCCAGGGACGCAAGGGCGCCGTGCTGTCGGTTTCGCTGATCGTCTGGGTCCTGGCCGCGTTCGATTTGACCTTGCTGCCAAGGGTGTCCTCGCTGTATCTGGGGACGCTGCCGGCGACGCGGATCGCCGGCGTCACGGTGACGCCCGGGTCGGTGTTGCTGACCAGTACCGACCCGACCGGGCCTGCCAACCTATGGGTTCTCAGCCGCAGCGACACCGCGGCACGGGTCGTCGGAGTGCAGTTGCCGCCTTGGCATCACCGCCTTGGTGCGAGGACCAGGCCACCCACAATCGGCATGCGCACGACGCTTCCTCCCGTCGTCGGGAGGCCTGTAGATGTAGAAACGTGGGCAGGCGCTGGGCCCGCGCTCTTCGTCGTCTCCTCGCCGCGCCGGTCGCCGACGCTGCGGCTCATCTCGCTGCGAACCGGACGGCCCTTGCTCGAATCCACGGTCCCACTCCCAGTCCAAAAGAGCGACCTCAGGGACTTCTTCGTCGCCCGCTGGTCCGGGCCTCGGCCCGACCTCTTCGTGCTCGACCGCAACGTGAACCGCCGCAAGCCCCTGAGCCCTCGGCCCTGGTTGATAAGGATCTACTCGGGCGAGTCGGGTTTCAAGAAGCTCATCCTCGAAAGCTCGATCAAGAAATCAATATCGAAGCAGCTCTCTCAGCGGAACTGGTGGCTGGACTTCGGAGTCCGCCGGCCGCCGAAGCCGAGCCTCGTATTGGTGACGAGGGGGAAGGAGACGGGCACCGGACAGACAGAGGTGCACGCCCTCTCCGGGCATTCCAGATTCCATCGCTTCAGCCTCCACACCGGCACGGAACTCCCCGAACGAGACAGCTTGACCCAGCGCTTTCTCTTCCAGTCGGAACGAAAAGGAGGCACCGTGCTCATGGCGCAGGTCCGGCACGGTCGCCTAGGGCTGGTGCCGGTGCCGCTTCCCTGAGCTAGCTGACGTGCCTCAAGCGCAGCCAGCGCCGGGGTAGCCTGGGCGCGGTCGAGCTCGAGCGCCGCGGCGATGACGAACCTGAGCATTCAAGCCAGCTCGAATACGTTCACTGTCACAGATCGCGGCCCTGACGTCCGAAGTCGGGGGTGAGCACGGCGGAACGTTCCCTGCGCCAACAGCTCCGTTAGATCACCCTGGCCATCGGGGGCCCGCTCATCGACCTGGGGTCTACGGATGGCGTCGGCGTCTGTCGCCTGGCGAATCGAGAGCACCGCCGGTCTGCCTTGCACCCGACCTCGAGACTCCCAGCCTAGATACAGCTCGGCGCGATACCGATGCGGAGCGGATAGCCTGCCGAAAATGAGCGCAATCAGCAGCGAGCCGAAAGAGGGCTCGGCGGGACCCGCCGAGCCGCCGCAGGATTTCTTCGACGCCCGCGCCGAGTTCGCGTCCCGCTTCCTCGCTGGCGAGGGACTCGAGATTGGCGCCCTCCACCTGCCCCTGGCGATGCCGCCCCAGGCCCGACCAAAGTACGTCGACCGGATGTCCGCCGACCAGCTACGCTCCGAGTACCCGGAGCTCGGCGGCTGGACCCTGACCGACCCCGATCTGATCGACAACGGCGAGCTGCTCGAGACGGTCGCCGACGGGTCGCAGGACTTCATTGTCGCCAACCACTTCCTCGAGCACTGCGAGGATCCGGTCCGGACGATCGGCACCCACCTCGGGAAGCTGCGCCCCGGCGGTGTCCTCTTCTACGCTGTTCCCGACAAGCGCTATTCCTTCGACCACCGCCGCGAGGTGACCCCGCTCGAGCACATGGTCGCCGATCACGAGCAGGGCCCCGAGCGATCTCGCCGCGAACACTATGACCAGTGGGCGCGACTGGTCGACACCGAGGACGGTCCCGAGGCCCCGGAGGAGACGCAGGCCCGGGCCCGCAAGCTCGAAGAGCAGCTTTACTCGATCCACATGCACGTCTGGACCCAGGCGGAGTTCCTGAAGATGATCATCTACTGCCGCGAGCGATACGAGGAAGCATTCGACATCGAAGCCGCCGCCCGCCAGGGACTCGAGTTCGTCGTCGTCCTCCGCAAGCAAGGACCGCCACCCGAGGCAGCGGTCCCGCTTCCCCCTCCGCCGCCACCTGGCCTCGCCACCCGCGTCAAACGCAGGATTCGCCGCACTATCGGCTAGGGCGGCACGCTCCGAGCCCACGCCTGCGCGGTCGCGTCCCGGTCGAGCCGAGTACCGGAAACCAGCCGGTGCCATCTGCCACGCCTGGCGCAATTCTGTTTTTACAGAATTCCAGCATCGTCGCCAGAGTCCGATCCGGCGATCGAGAGCACTGCGGGGACCGAGGTCGAGGACACGATCCGCAGCCTAGCTGTAGTTACTCAGCACGGCCGACCATCGAGAGGCCGATCGCGATGCCGAGCATGCCGAAGCTCGACAGCAGATAGGGATTGGTGGCGCTGGCAACCAGGATCCCGAGGATCGCCATCGCGCCGGCCAGCGGCAGCGCCCGCAGCTCCCCCACGGTGGCTTCCCGCAGGCCCCGGCGGACGACCGCGAGCGGCAGGGCAAGGACCGCGAGTAGGCCGAGAACCCCCATCTGGAAGAGCAGCTGCAGATAGGTCAGCTCGTATGACCAGGGCGACGCCGGATCCCGCACGTAGTACGGTCGCACCACGGCCCCAAGGCCGTCGCCGAGCACCGGGTTCTGCTTGAAGGCATCCCAGAGCTTGGGCGCCTGCGCCTCGCGCTGGCCGGCGGAGGTGTCGCCGAGGAAAGACGGGCGGGGCAGAGCGCCGAAAAGCATGCCGACGCCGACTACGACGGCGAGCACCGCGGCGCCCGCGGCGACGCGGATGATCAGTCGCCGCCTGCGCGCATCGACTTCTCCCCAGAGCACGGCCAAAAGCACGCCGGCGCAGACGATCGACGTGCCAAGCCAGATGCCGCGCGTGTGCGAAAGGTAGGTGCAGGCGATCAGGAGCGCCAGCCCACCGGTCCTCATGCGCGAGTGCCCCTGCGAGGCCACCTCGGCCAGCAGCAGCGCGGTGGCGACCACGAAGAGCACCTGGTTACCGATGAATACCCGGAAGCCCCCCGGGTTGTAGCCGAAGACGCCCTTGAAGATGAAGAAGCTCGGGGTATTGCCCGGAGTTCCGACCAGGTAGTGCGAGAAGAAGAGGAGGATGGTGACGCCGCAGAGAGCGAGCACCGGGAAGAGCCAGACGTCGACGCCACGACCGCCATAGAGCCGGCGCGCATCGAGCAAAGGGAAATAGAGCAGCAGGTAGGTGAAGCGACTCGCCTCCTGCATCGTCCAGGTCAGGCCGTGCAGGCCAGCCGGGTCATCGCCGATCTTATGCGCTGCGCCGACCAGCGACCAGACGACCGGGACCGCAATCGCGAAGAGCACGACCGGGATCGCGAACTGGTAGTCGCGCCGCGCCCGCCCTCGCCCGACCTGGAGCCACCAGGCCACGATCGCACCCGCGACGAGGAACAGCTTGAGCGGGATCGGGCCGAGGTAGGCGTCGTCAGTAATCAGCGTGATGTAGGCGATGACCACGACAAGCGCGACGATCCAGGCAGGTGGCATGGAGGCGCGCGGCGCGAGTCCAGCCGCCGAGGGCGCCCCCTGTTCCATCGTCCCTTGCTTCAATGCCTGATTCAAAGCCCTCGCAGCCAGACGCTATCGCCTGGGGGCAAGGCCTGACCTAGCGATGATTCGCGATCCAAACGTGCAAATCCGGTGAGCGACGACAAACGCCTCCGTCCTGAGCGCGACGACGTAGGCGGCGATCTCGGATATGGCTTCGAGGCCGGCGCACCGGCCGAGCCCGTCGCCCTGGGAGCCTCGGCGGCGCGCGGAGTCGGCGTGCTGGTCGGCCGGACGCTCGGTCTGCAGCTGCTGACGGCCGGCGTCACCGTCGTCCTGGCGAGGCTGTTGACGCCGGCCGACTACGGGATGTTCGCGCTGGCGCTGTCGATTCAGCTAGCCGGGCAACGACTGGCGGAGCTGGGGATGCCGGCTGCGCTGATCGGCCAGGCCAACGAGCCCTCCACCGAACAGCAGGCGGCCATGGGCGGCGCGATGCTGTCGACGTCGCTGCTGGTCTCGGGAACGCTCTTCGCGGTTGCGTACGCCCTGGCGCCGGCGCTCGGTTTCGATAGCGAAGCCCTCAAAGTGGTCGGCGTTGCCGGCCTGGCAATGCCGTTCTACTCCGGGCGGGCGGTGCCGACCGCGTTGCTGGAGCGCCATCTCCAGTTTGGACGCGTCGCCCTGGTCGAGGCGGCCGACACCCTCACCTTCAACGCCTTCGCCCTCGCCGGCGCGCTCGCCGGGTTTGGTGCCTTCAGCCTCGCCGGCGCGGTGCCCGCCGGCGCGCTCGCGAGCGCGGCCGCCGCCTGGGCCCTACAACCGTTCGCGCGCAGGCCGAGACTGCGCTTGGACCCGCTGCGCCCGATGCTCAAATTCGGCGCGCAGATCACGCTCGTGCAGGCGATCAACGTGATGCAGGAAGTCGGCTTCGTGGCGGCGCTCACCGCGGTGGGCGGTTCGGCGGCCGCCGGTTTCTACGCGATGGCCAAGCGCCTGTTCTCGTTCCCGATCGCACTCACGGGGGCGGTCGCGCGGGTCTCCTTCCCGGCGCTCTCGCGCAGCGAGGGCTTGCGCCCGAGCCGGGCCGCACGCGCCGCTCTCTACACAACGATCGTCGCCGGCCTTCCACTGGCGCTGGTCGCCGGTGCGGTGCAACCGCTGATCGGGGTCGTGCTTGGAGATACCTGGATGCCGACGTCCGACGTTGTCCTCGCCGGCTCCCTGGGGATGATGGTCGCCGCCAGCGCCAACGCGACGATGATCGGCTACGCGCTCGCAGAGGGAGCGGTCGGATCTGTGATCGCGGCGTGCGGCTTCGAAGCCCTGCTTGCCTGCGCCCTCGCGATCACGCTCACCTCCCCCCTGGGGGAGACCGGAATCGGTCTCGCCATCACAGTCTCGAGCCTGGGCGCGATGGTTGTCCTAGCGATCCGCACGCACCCCACGATCAGGCGCTCGCTCCTCGTCATCCTCAAGATGTCGCTGATCTCGGGGCTCGCCGTGCTGGCCGCGCAACTGGCCGGCGTCGACAACGACGCGGCCGGGTTGGCGGTCGCGCTGGCTACGGTCGTCGCTGTCTGGTTGCCGCTTCAGCTCATCTTCTGCCGCGGTGAGATGCGCTCGCTCTTCCAGCTCGTCCGACCGATGCTGCCGGGAGGCGCCCCGGCGTAAGCGATGGAGACGACCGTCTACATACCGACCCTGCGCGCCGGCGAGCGGCTCGCGCAGACGCTCGAGTCGCTGGAACGGCAGGAGCCGAGACCGCGGGTGGTGGTTGTCGACAACAGCACCGAGGGCCTCGGCGAGGAGTTGGTTCGCAGTCGCTTTCCCTGGGTGCAGTCGGTCGCCTTCGGGGTCAACCTCGGCTTCGGCTCTGCCCTCAACCGGGCCGTGCGCGAGGTGCCGGGCGACCCGATTGTCTTCTTCAACGACGACGTCTCGGCCGAGCCCGGTTTCATCGCTGGCCTGACCGGGGCGCTGGCCCCCGGGGTCGGCATGGTCGCCGGGGTACTACTGAGCGAAGCCGATCCGGGACGAATCGACTCGGCCGGCGTCGTCGCCGACTGCACGCTGCTCGGCTTCGACTACCTCAACGGGGAACCGGTGGGGGCGCTCGCCTCGGCCGGCGATCCACTGGGACCGACCGGCGGAGCGGCGCTCTACAGGCGCAGCGCCTTCGAGCAGGTCGGCGGCTTCGACGAGGGGATCTTCCTCTACTACGAGGACCTGGACCTGGCGCTGCGGATGCGACTGGCCGGCTTCGAGTGCCGCCTGGCGCCAAGCGCGAGGGGAATCCACGCCTACTCGGAAACGCTCGGCGCCAACACCGGTCGCAAGTACGCGATGACCGGCTGGAGTCGCGGCTACCTGCTGCGGGCCTACGGCTTCGGCACGCGGCCGCGCCTGCTGGCCCGGGCGATAGCGGCCGAGGGCGCGATCTGCGCCGGGCAGCTGCTCTCCGAGCGAACCGCACAAGGGCTGCGCGGCCGGCTGCGCGGCTGGCGGGCCGCGAGGGACATGCCGAGGCGCCAGGCCCCGACCGAGGGGCTACTCGACATCTCCCTGAGGCACGCCCTCGCCCTGCGGCGACGACGCCACAGCGTCTGACCCGCAGCCGGTCCCGTGAATAGCATTCCCGCGGTGGCGGGGGCCAGACCGACGGAAATGCTCGCGAAACTCGGGCCGGTGTTCAGATCGTTGCCCTTCCTGGGGCTCGTCGTCGCGCTACTCACCTTTCCGTCTTTCTCGCTGACCCCGTCACCCGGCCTCGACCCGTCGTGGGGTGCCGGCCTGCAGATGGCGACCCACAACGGGCTCGTCTTCGGCCGCGAGGTGGTCTTCACCTACGGGCCGCTTGGCTTCCTCTCCGTGCCGACGCTGTGGTACCAGGACCTCGGCTCCGCCGCCGTGGCTTACGCGGTCCTGGTGCACATCCTCGCCTGCACCCTGATCCTCTGGGCTGCCCTAAGGATCTTCCACCGCCTGCTTGCGGTGATCGTTGCGATCGTCGCCTGCAGCTTCCTTGGCTCACCATTGGTGACAATCGCGTTGCTGCTCTCCGCAAGCGTCGCGGGCAGACGGGTGGGCACACGCCTGCAATCCGCCTTCCCGTTCGTGATCGGGGCACTCGCGGCGTTCGGCCTTCTGGTCAAACTGAACCTCGGCGTTGAGATATTTCTCCTCGGCACCGTGGCTCTGTTCGCTGATCGCCCACGGCGGGCGCTGCTTCAGTTTGCCCAGCTCACCGGCGCCTTTGTCGCCACTCTGATCGCGCTCTGGCTGGCGGCCGGGCAGCCGCTGGGCGCCATCCCCGATTACCTCTCCCTTTCCCGCTCGGTGATCTCAGGGCACTCGGAAGCGATGGTTCTGAGTGACCCAGGATCCACGAGCAATGCCCTGCTCGCCGTCGCCGCCGGCATCGCGGCGACCGGCGCCGCCTGGATGCTCAACGGTGATCTGGCCCGGCGGCGGCGTCTCGGGCTCACCTGCCTGATCGCGCTGTTTTCGTTTGTCAGCTTCAAGGAAGGGTTCATCAGGCCCGATCACCCTCACATCGCGCTGTTCGTCTCGGCGATCACCGCGGCTTGGTTTGCGCTGGGCTGGAAGCGGCCCCTCCGCTGGCCCGGGATCGCCACCCTGATCGCCCTCCTCGCGGTGTCGATCAACTTCGCCTCTGGCGCAATCGACCCGATCGCCCACATCCAGGCGGCGCGCGACCTGACCCGGACGATGATCTCTCCGTCGCGACGCCACAGCGCGACCGACGCGGGCCGGTCCAACATTGAGGCCAACTTCGCAATCGACCCGGCGATAATCGCTGCGATTGGGGACCGCCCGGTTCACGTCAGCCCATACGAAACAGGCGTCGCCTGGGCCTACGGGCTCAACTGGCGGCCACTGCCCGTCTTCCAGGACTACCTCGCCTACACACCCAGGCTCGACCGGGAGAACAGCGACGCGCTTCGCGCCGCGACAGCCCCGCTGCGGATCCTTCGCGAGGTCGACACCGGCACCGTGGACGTTCGCTACACCGGCTTCAACCCGCCCGAGGCAACGATCCAGATGCTCTGCACCTACCGGCCCGACCTGACCCGCGGCTCCTGGATGGTCCTGCGCCGGATCCCCGACCGGTGTGGGCGGGAAAAGCTGCTTACCAGCGTCAGCAGCGAGTTCGGCAAGCCGTTCGAGGTGCCGACCCCGCCGCCCGGGAACCTGACCATCGCCCGCGTGCACGGCGTCGACGTCGACGGGCTCGAACGCCTGCGCACCCTGCTGTTTCGCGCCAAGCCCCGCTATATCGAATTCTCGGGTGGAAACCAATCCGCCTCGACAGCGGCCAACTTCCGCCTCGTGCCTGGGACGGCCGAAGACGGCCTTCTGATCTCCGCTCCGCCCGCCGCGGACTACCCGGAGCCGTTCACGCTGGCCCCAGATCCAGTCACCTTCACGATCAGCGGCCCCGGCCTCAAGGGCCCGATCGACATCGACTTCTACACCAGGCCGATTCATACCGCCATGACTGCAGCCCGAAGGCGGCCTGATAGCACCAACCGGGCGCCCTAGACTGCCGAGCCGATGCGATTGCTGATCACTGGCGGTGCCGGCTTCGTCGGGGGCAACCTCGCCGTCACACTGGCAGAGCGCCATCCCGACTGGGAGATCGTCGCCCTCGACAACCTGATGCGGCGCGGCTCAGAGCTGAACCTGTCGCGACTACGCGAGGCCGGTGTCGAGTTCGCCCACGGGGACGTGCGCGAGCCTGCCGATCTGAAAGCAGTCGGCTCACTCGACGCCATGATCGAGTGTTCGGCCGAGCCGTCGGTCCTGGCCGGCTTCGGCGATCCCTCCTACTCGGTCCAGACCAACCTGCTCGGCGCCTTCAACTGCCTCGAGCGGGCGCGGGCGGAGGAGGCCTTCATCGTCTTCCTCTCGACCAGCCGGGTCTACCCGGTGGCGCCGCAGCTCCAGCTGGAGCTGAAAGTGGCCGAGACCCGCTTCGAGCTGAGCGCCACGCAGCCCGTCGCCGGCGCCGGGCCCGCGGGCATCGCCGAGGACTTCCCGCTGTCCGGCGCCCGCACCCTCTACGGCGCGACCAAGCTCTCCGCCGAGCTGTTGATCGAGGAGTACGCGGACGCCTTCGGCCTGCGGGCGGTGATCGACCGCTGCGGCGTGATCGCCGGGCCATGGCAGATGGGCAAGGTCGACCAGGGGGTCTTCTCCTGGTGGCTGCTCAGCCACCTCTTCGGGCGTCGGCTCTCCTACATCGGCTACGGCGGTTCGGGGAAGCAGGTGCGCGACCTGCTCCACATCGACGACCTGATCGACCTCGTCGACGAGCAACTTGGCGACCCCGAGCGCTGGAGCGGCGTCACCGCGAACGTCGGGGGCGGCCGTGATTGCAGCCTCTCGCTGCTGGAGACAACGGCGATCTGCCGTGAGCTGACCGGCAACGAGGTCGAGATCGGCGTCGTCGCGGAGAACCGCCCGGGCGACGTGCCCGTGTACTTGAGCGACTGCGGGCACCTGCATTCTCTAACCTCGTGGCGCCCGAGCCGTGGGCCTCGCGATGTCCTCGCCGACCTGCTCGCCTGGTCGGAGCAGCACGAGGACGAGCTGCGTGCGGCGCTGGGCTTCGAGCGATAGTCCAAAAGGAGGCTCTGAGAGCAATGCCAAAGGCGATAGTCACTGGATCGGGTGGGTTGATCGGCTCCGAGTCCGCAGCCAGGCTGGTCGAGGCCGGCTACGACGTGATCGGGATCGAGAACGACACCCGCGCCGTGCTCTTCGGTCCCGAGGCCTCCACCGCCTCTGTGACCGAGCGCCTCAACCGCGACCTCGACAGCTTCCGCACCGCCGATCTCGACATCCGCGACGCCGACGGGGTGAGCAAGGTCTTCGCCGAGAGCGCCAAGGAGATCGAGCTGGTCATCCACACCGCCGCGCAGCCCTCGCACGACTGGGCGGCGAGCGACCCACAGGCAGACTTCGGCATCAACGCCAACGGCACGCTCAACCTGCTCGAGGCCACCCGGCAGCACTGCCCTGATGCAACCTTCATCTTCACCTCGACCAACAAGGTCTACGGCGATCGGCCCAACTACCTGCCACTGGAAGAGCAGGAGACGCGGCTCGAGCTGCCGGCGGACCACGGGTGGTTCGGCGGCATCGACACGACGATGTCAATCGACTCCACGCTGCACTCGCTGTTCGGCGCCTCCAAGGCAGCAGCGGACCTGTTGGTCCAAGAGTACGGGCGCTACTTCGAGATGCCGACGGTCTGCTTCCGCGGCGGCTGCCTGACGGGCCCCAACCACGCAGGCGCCCAACTCCATGGCTTTCTCGCCTACCTGATGAAGTGCACCGTCACCGGCGACCCGTACACCGTCTTCGGCTACGAGGGCAAGCAAGTGCGCGACAACGTGCACGCCGCCGACCTCGTCGATGCCTTGCTGCTCTTCCACGCGCAGCCCAAGGCTGCCGCGGTCTACAACATCGGCGGCGGTCGCGCCAACGCCTGCTCGATGCTGGAGGCGATCGCGATCTGCGAGCGGATCGCCGGGCGCGAGCTGAACTGGCAGATGAGCGACCAGGCAAGGGTCGGCGACCACCGCTGGTGGATCAGCGACCTCGACGAGTTCGGCTCCCAGTACGGCGGCTGGCGCCCGCAGCGGGACCTCGAGACGATCCTGCGTGAGATTTACGAAGCAAACACCGAGCGCTGGGCTTCCACGCCGGCATGAAGCTCTCGCTGGTCATCCCCGCCTACAACGAGGAGGAGACGGTCGCGGAGACGGTCGAGAGCATCGTCTCGACGCTGACCCGGGAAAAGATCGACCATGAGGTGATAGTCGTCGACGACTCCAGTACCGACGCCACCACGGCCGTGGTCTCGCGAATCGCCGCCGAGCATCCACAGGTCCGCTGCCTGCCCTCGCCCTACGAAAACGGCTTCGGCTTCGCGGTACGTGCCGGCCTCGAGGCCTTCGAGGGAGACGCGGTGGCGATCGTCATGGCCGACGGCTCCGACAGCCCCGAGGACATCGTCTCCTACCAGCGCCTGCTCGAAGAGGGCTACGAGTGCGCATTCGGCTCGCGCTTCGTCCACGGCGCGACCGTGCTCGACTACCCGCGCTCAAAGCTGATCATGAACCGGATCGTCAACTTCGGCATCCGCGTCCTCTTCCGCCACGGCTACAACGACACGACGAACGCCTTCAAGGCGTACCGGCGCGAGGTGATCGAAAACATCAAGCCCTTTCTTTCCCACCACTTCAACCTCACCGTCGAGCTCCCGCTGAAGGCCGTAGTGCGCGGCTACAGCTACGGAATCGTGCCGATCTCCTGGACCAACCGCAAAGCAGGTACATCAAAGCTGCGGCTCAACGAGATGGGCAGCCGCTACCTCTTCATCGTCCTCTACGTCTTCCTCGAGCACCACCTCAGCCGCGGCGACTACCGCCGCGATGGGACCCCCAGCACGCGGCCGCGCGGGACCTGGCGAGCCGGGCGCAGGGCCTAGTTGTGATGGACGCCGAAGGCTGCACCTTTTCGGTGTTTCACGCCGACTAAGGTGCCCGCGATGTTCCGCCAGTTGGGAGCTTTGATCAAGCGGCTTCGCCAGGGGCTGGATCGATCGCTCTTTAAGTCCCCTCCACCCGAGCCCGCGCGATTCAAGGCCTGGGAGAGAGCTTTGATCATCGTCGCCTGTGTGGCACTCGCTGCCTTCTTTCAGTTGCTCCGGCTCGGTCTGTCAAACGCTTTGAACTCGCTGTGGGCAGAGGACGGAATGATCTTCCTCGGCAGAGCGATCGTCCCCCACGATTTCTTTCCACTCCTAGCCGTTACCCACGGCGAATACCTCGTCGTGCTACCTCGGCTGATTGGCGAGGTGGGGGCCATGGCGCCCTTGTACCACGCCCCGTTGGCGATGAACCTCGTCGCCGTTCTCTTCGTCGCTCTCAGCGGCCTGGCCGTCTGGTTCGCCAGCGCCGGGCAAATCCGCAGCCCCTATCTACGTGCGCTCTTGGTCGCGCTAATGATCCTCTGCCCGGTGAGCACGGTCGAAGGGGTCGCCACCCCTACCAACATCGCCTGGTACGGGGCCTTCGCCGTTTTCTGGCTGCTTCTCTGGCGACCGGCGACAACCTGGGGCGCCGGCCTCGGCGCTCTACTGATACTGGTCACGGGCCTCAGCACCCCTGCCCCGTTCTTCTTCTTCCCAATTGCGTTCCTGCGCGCGATTGCGATCCGCAACCGCCGTGACACTTTGATCGTTGGCGCCTATGCGCTGGCCGCCGCGACTCAGTTGCATGCCCTTGCGCACAGCAACGAACAAGTGGCTGTCCCGATCTGGACGCGACACATCATCACCGCTTTCTTGCAGCGGGTCGTCGATAGCTCCGTCCTCGGACTCAAGCTTGGGGGCGCGACCTGGGCCGCCTGGGGCTGGCCTTTCCTGGTCGTGATCTTCGTCGCCGTCGTCGCCTGCCTCACCGCGTTGCTGTTTCGTGCCTCCTCCAGTCGCCTTTTCGCTGCGATTGCCGTCGGCACGTCGGTGACCATGTTCTTGGTCTCCGTCTACAACCGCGCGCCCGTCGGCGATTTGATGACCTGGCCGACCGGCGGCTACAACGCCCTCGGCGGCCGCTACGCGATCATCCCGACTCTCCTGCTGATCAGCGCCGGGCTCGCCTTGCTCGACTCCGCGCGCCCGTTGTGGCGAGGACGTCCCGTCGCGGCGATCGCAACGGCAGCCGTCCTGCTGCTATCGCTCGTCACATCCTTCGACGTTCGCGTCGACGACACTGGTCGCGGAGGACCGCTGTGGGACGAAAGCCTGCGCACAGCCACGGCCCAGTGCTATGCCCAAGGCCTAGCTGAAGTACCGGTGCCCACCGCACCTGAAGGATGGACCGTGGCCATCCCATGCGACCGATTGGTGTCCACGGATAGGCCAACGCAGTAGCGAAACGACGGTTTCCCCGACGCTCAACCGGCCGCGCCGGTTGTGGCGGAAGTTCGATAGCTTCAGCCCGATGAGCAGCGGGGGACAAGCTCCACGAGGAGCAGCAGGCCAGGCTGATCCCGTACTGCGGCGCGTGGCCGATTCCCTGCGGGACAAGGGGTTGCGAGGCACGGTCGAGAGAGCCGCGGCCAGAGCGGCGCTGACGCGGGACACGCTCATGGCCGCGCGGAAGATGAAACGGGACGGGAGACGAGCGCGGAGCATCCCTGAGAGCCTCGACTTCATTTTCGGCTTCGAGGTGGGCCGGGTCGGCCTGCGGCCGATTCAGGTCACGGCGGAGATCGAAGGCCTGCTCGAGCTTCTCCAGGCCGACCCTCCCCGCTCGGTGCTCGAGATCGGCACGGCGCAGGGAGGGACACTCTTCCTGCTCAGCCGGGTGGCGGCGGCCGATGCCGAGCTGCTCACGGTCGACCTGCCAGGAGGGCCCTTCGGCTCCGGCTATCAAGCCGACTGGCTTCCCCTGCTCAAGGCGATGCCGCTTCCGGGCCAGCGATTCAAGGCCGTGCGCGGAGATTCCCACGACGCGGGGACGCGCGACCAGGTGGCCGAGTGGTTCGGCGATGGACTGGTGGACTTCGCCCTGATCGACGGCGACCATCGCTACGAGGGGGTCCGTCGCGACTTCGAGCTGTATAGCGGCCTGGTCCGTCCTGGCGGTTGGATCGCTTTCCACGACATCGTCCCCGGCGACGAGGAGATGGTCGGTGGGGTGCCGCGGTTCTGGCAGGAGCTGAAGGAGAGGATGCCGGTCACCAAGGAGCTGGTCGACGACTGGGGGCAGGGCGGCTGGGGGCTCGGCTTGTGCCGGGTGCCCGAGGAGGGCATCCAGCCTGAGGTCTTCTAGATGTAAGCCTGTAAGCCTCGAGCTGGGTGCCCGCGAATACGCGCTACGGCCGGGCTCGCCCGCCACTGAGCGAGACGAACGCGCGCCAGGCGGGCTTGGGGTGGAAGCCCTTGCCGGCCCGGAAGAGGCCGACCGAGTCGCAGAAGGAGCAGGCGGTGTATTCGGGGTTGTCCTTCCACGAGTACCAGTAGGTGCCCTTGAGGTTGAGGCGGTGGCGGTTGGCGATCAGGAAGGCGTAGGCCTTGCGCAGTTCGCGGGCCTGGCCGGCGATGCCCTGCTCGAAGGCGACTTTGTTGGGGTCGTTCTGGGAGCCCCAGCCCATCTCGGTCAGGTAGAGGCCGACGCTGCTGTCGTGGTTTTCAACCACTATTTCGCGCATTTCTTCGACCAGTTCTTCGAGGTCTTCGACGTGGAAGGCGTATGGGTGCAGGGCCACCCCATCGAAGTAGCTCTTGATCCCCGGCACCCGGTAGAGGGCGGCGAGGAACTTCGACGCGTCCATCCCCTGCTTGCCCTGTTGGTCGGGAGCCCCGAAAAGACCCGAGAGGATGACTTTGGCGAGCGGGTCGTCGGCCTTGATCTCGGTGTAGGTCAGCTTCAGCAACTTCGCGTAGCGGCTCGGTGAGACCGGGTAGGCGAAGTAGAAGAAGTTGGCCTCGTTCCAAACCTGCCAGGTGCGGACCGGCTGTGGAGTCGGAACCGCGGGCACGTAGTTGACCGTGGCCTGGCTGGGCGCGTGCTGGTTCCAGAATTCGCCGCCGGGCCCGTAGCGTTTGACCGCGGCGTCGACGAAGGCGAGCCAGGCCTTGCGCGCCCGGCCGCTGTCGACCGGCAGCGTCGTCGGCTTCCTGGCGATCCAGCGCGGCGTGCCGTAGAGGAAGGGCAGGAACTTCAGGCCCTTGCGCGAGGCCGCCGTGATCGCCGGGTCGACGCTGCTCCAGTCATAGCCGCCCTTGGCCGTGGGCTGCACCGTCGCCCAGTTGATCGGCCAACGCACGGCGCCGATGCCGCCGGCCTTCATGTAGGAGGCGTCCTGGTCGGTCAGCGCCGTCTGCGGCGCGATGCCAAAGAAGGCGCTGGGCAACGCCTGCGCGACGGCGGGCGCCAGCAGGGCGGCGACTAGCGCCAGCAGGGGGACGATGATCTTGACGGGTCTCAAGCTCGGTGCGGGAGGGGCGGGGTGCTCGTGCAGGTCACTTCCTAACACGCGCAGGCGATGTTGGTAGCGCAGGCTTGTTAACGGTCAATACGTCCCACCCAGCTTGCGGTGATCCCAGCTCGCGGTACGGATCGGTTTGAAGTGGATCGCGACCCGCTTTGGCGCCTGTGCCTCCAGTGCCTCTTTGGCATCACCCTCGACCGAGGAGATCCCCTCCGCGTAGCGCAGGGTCAGCTCTTCGGCGAAACCGAGGACCACCCCGGCCTCGCGGTGAATCTCCGCCTCGGCCTCGATCATCACCCCGCGCAGCTCGCCGTACTCACGACCGGTCTCGACCAGCACCGTCGCCCGCGGATCACGTTCGAGGTTGCGTACCTTCTGCGCTTTGGCGTAAGTCCAGATCCAGATCTCGCCATCGCGGGGGACGAACCACATCGGCATCGAGTGCGGCCAGCCACGCGGGCCGAGGCTGGAGACGATCGCGATCCTCTCGCCCTCGAGCAGCTCGAGCAGCTCCACATCGCTGAGCTTGATCAGGTCGCGCCTGCTCACCAATGGGAGCCTGCCTGATCCATGCAGCGAGCGCGTTGAGGTTCCGTGCGTTTGTGCGCACCACGCGGTGGAAATCGATCTGTAGCGTCGCGCGCATGGCAACGCAGGCGAGAGTCACGAGGTCCACCGGGCGTGGTGATATCGTACGTATGCTTTTTCCAACTAACGTACGTACGCAGTTTGAAAGAACCGCATTGGCCACCACCGCCTCAAAGCTCCGCGCCAACATCTACCGAATGCTCGACGAGGTCCTCGAGACCGGTCAGCCGCTCGAGATCGAGCGCAATGGCAAGACCCTCGTAATCGCCCCAAAGGAGGAGCTTTCGATCTGGGAGCGCCTGCCGAGGCGCGAGGGCTTCATCGTCGGCGACCCAGACGAGCTGATCCACATCGACTGGTCCTCGGAGTGGAACCCTGATCCTTCTTGACACCCATGTGGTGGGCTGGCTCTACGAGGGTGCTGATCGACGCCTACCTACGGTCGTTCGCAACCTGATCGAGTCCGATCAGCCACTCGTTTCCCCGATAGTCGAGCTAGAGCTGACCTATCTCTATGAAGTCGGCAGGGTGACGGAGCCCGCTGCGGCGCCGCTCGCCGCGCTGCGAAAGACGATCGGCCTGCAGGTTTCCGACGTCTCAACGGCGGCGCTGGTTCAAGCAGCAACCGGTCTTTCCTGGACCCGCGACCCGTTCGATCGCATGATCGCGGCACAGGCAATCGTCACCGACGCCCCGCTGGTCACCGCCGACCGGACAATCCTCTCCAACCTCCCGCAGGCGACCTGGGACTAGGCATCGCAACTCAGGCCGCAAGCGGCGTGAAGGAGCGACGGTAGGCGGTTGGCGTAGTTGCGGTCGCCCGGCGGAAGTGATCGCGCAGTGAGGCGGCGGTGCCGAAGCCGGCCCGCCAGGCGACCGCGTCGATCGGCAGGTCGGTCTCCTCGAGCAGCCGCCGCGCCTCCTGCACGCGCTGGTTGAGCAACCACTGCAGCGGCGTCGTCCCGGTCTCCTCGCGAAAGCGACGGGCGAAGGTGCGGGGGCTGACGTTGGCCTGAGCTGCCATCGCGGCGACGTCGAGTGGCTCGTGCAGGCGCTCGGCGGCCCAGCGCCGGGTCTGCTCCAGCGAGCCGGCCGTGGCGACCGCCGGCCGCTCAATGAACTGCGCCTGGCCACCCTCGCGGTGCGGCGCGGCGACCATGTGGCGGGCGACGCGCTCGCCGACGGCGGCGCCACAGTCGGCACGAATCACGTGCAGGCAGAGGTCAATGCCGGCGCTCAGGCCGGCCGAGGTCATCACCGCCCCTTCGTCGACGTAGAGCGCTGCCGCGTCGACCTCGACGGCGGGAAAGCGGGTTGCCATCTCGTCGGCGAAGCCCCAGTGCGTGGTCGCCCGCCGCCCGTCGAGCAGGCCGGCGTGGGCGAGCGCGAAGGCACCGGTGCAGACCGAGATCACCCGGGCGCCGCGCTCGGCCGCTCCCCGCAGAGCCTCGATCGCCAGTGGCGGCGGTGCGGAGAAGACGTCGAAGTAGGCGGGAACGACGACCGTGTCGGCGCGCCCGAGCAAGCCGAGATCTCCCTCGGGCACCACGCCGAAGCCGGTGGTCGAGCTCAACTCACCCCCATCCAAGGAGCAGGTCAAGAACTCGTACTGGGGCTTGCCCCCTGAGGTCGAGGCCACCGAGAAGGCCTGCGCGGGCGCCGCCAGGTCGAAGGCGACCACCCCCTCGAGGCAGAGTGCGACTACTCGGTGCATGGCAGAAATCTATCGTATATTGGCAATCCTGCCACTCGACGAAATGCGCGGCCAGCGCGATCCTGCGCTCATGCAAATAGCCATCCTGATCTTCGAGAAACTGACCGCCCTCGACGCGATCGGCCCCTACGAGGTGCTGCGCTCGGTACCGGGCTGGGAGGTGAAGTTCGTCGCTCCCAAGAAGGGCCTCCTGCGCACCGACAGCGGCGCGCTTGGCCTCAGCGCCGACTACTCACTGGAGGAAGTCGAGGCGGCGGACGTCGTCCTCGTCCCCGGCGGGGAAGGGAACCGGCCGCTGCTCAGGGACGAGGGGGTCCTCTCCTGGCTGCGGCAGATCGACGCCGGCAGCAAGTGGACGACCTCGGTTTGCACCGGCTCGCTGGTGCTCGGTGCCGCCGGCCTGCTCGAGGGCAAGCGCGCGACCTCTAACTGGCTCGCCCTCGATCGCCTCGCCGAATACGGGGCCGAGCCGGTCGGCGGCCGCTACGTCGAGGACGGCAAGCTGATCACCGCCGCCGGCGTCACCGCTGGGATCGATATGGCACTCCACCTGGTCTCCCGCGAGGTCGGCCCGGAGGCCTCCCAGGCGATCCAGCTCGGCCTCGAGTACGACCCACAGCCCCCTTTCGACTCCGGCTCGCCGCAGAAGGCACCCGTCGAGATCGTCGAGCTGGTGGAAAAGGTCGCCGGTGAGCGAGAGGAGTGGCTGAAAGCCGCTAGCGCTTGAGCCGGACCGCGCGGGTGGTGCGGGCGTCGGGAATCGCGACCAGCAGCTGCGCCTTGAGCAGCCCCCGCGCCGCCAGCAGCGGGCGACCGCGCTCGTTGAGGGCGATGACGAAGGTGTGGGACTTGCCGCCGGCGAGGCTGAAGGTGCGGTGGCCGGCGGCGACGCGCACGACCCGGGTCGGGGTGCCGCGGCGGGCGCGCAGCGGCACCCGCGCGTGAGTGCGCAGGATGATCTGCCCGGGGCAGGTTTCGCCTTCGGGCCAGCCGCAGCGGACCCAGACCCGCACCTTGCTGCCTTCGGGCTGCACGTGCTTGACCGTCAGCGGCGGCAGTTCCGGCGCCGCGATCGAGGCGCCGACCGTGGCGCCGTCGATGTAGTCGTTGTCGATGTTGATCGTCATCAGGCCGTAGCTCTCGTCGTGGCCACCGTGGTACTGGTGGATGCGCTGGTGCGAGGGCCAGGCGGTCGAGGGCAGGTAGGGATCAAGGGTGTTCTGCTGGCCGTTCCAGTTGGCGGTCCAGATGTGGTCGGGCAGCGTGTAGCTGCTGCCGATCGCCCGCGCGAGGTCAGCGATGCCTGAGGAGCTGGAGCTGTAGACGCCGGAGACGTAGCCCAGCGTGTGCAGCTGGCTGGTCCAGGAGGAGAGGAAGGTCAGCGTCGCCGCGCTGGCGCTGGTCGTCCGCGTGTAGGCCTCCATGTCGAAGTAGATCGGGCTGCCCGGGCCCATGCCGATTTCGGCCGCCGCTTCGACCGCATCGCTGGCGGCTTCGACTCCCTGCTGGGCGGCTTTGCTGGTGCTCAGCTTGGCGCAGCTGCTGCAGGCGCTGGTTGGCGCCTGCAGGCCGACGTAGGTCGGAATCAGGTGCCAGCCGGCGGCGACCTGTTCTTCCACCCACTTCGCCGTCAGGTTGGGTTGCGAGCAGCCCCGGTTGCTGCCACCGATGTAGACACCGATGCCGCGGTAGGGCGAGGCCGCCCAGGCGGCCATCGTCCGCGAGGACGGCGCCGCGCAGGCGTCAAAGCCGAGGCCGGTAAAGGCTTCGGGCGAGGACACGGGGCCGGGAGCTGGGGCAGCGACGGCGCTGGCGGCTGCCCGTGCCGCTGAACGCGGTTCGATCAGGATCGCGCGCTGGCGGCCAATCGCATTCGACGGGCAGCGCTGGTTGGCGCCGGGCGTGCCTAGGTAGACGGCGCGGCGATCAAGCCTGACGCAGGCGTGGGGATGCTCGGCCAGCCGCAGCACGGGCCAGCCGCGCGGCACGTCAACGGCGCGAGCGCCGAAGTGGACGGTACGAGCCACGGCCGGCGCGGCGAGGAGGCCGAGCAGCACAAGGACCGCGACGGCTGGACGAAGCAGGCGCATACCCGTCCAACCATTGCAGCAAGCGATCGATTCGGCCAGAAATCAGGCCGGGACGAGATTTAGCTTGCGCCAGGGACCCTCGCCCGCCATCGGCTGGGTGCGGCCGTGCAGCCAGTCGGTCTGCAGGTCGTCGTAGTGAGGGCTGGCCGGGTGGCCGGACTGGCCGGTGAACATCTGCCAGCGCGAGCGCTCGGGCGCCGTCGGTTCAGCGACCATGCGCCAGCTCGGCGCCCAGACGGCTTTGTAGGGGTCGTTGGGGTCGTAGGCGATCTGGCTCACCGTCTCCTGGGCGCCACCGGCGCGGACGCGCCGGTTGAGCAGGCGGCGCAGCAGCGGGTTGGCCTCGCCC
The DNA here is from genome assembly GCA_963732225.1 of uncultured Solirubrobacterales bacterium. Lineage (GTDB taxonomy): Bacteria > Actinomycetota > Thermoleophilia > Solirubrobacterales > 70-9 > VRUE01. The sequence goes on along the minus strand of CAVSYR010000002.1, from coordinate 480,229 downwards.
AGCGGGTGCGGGAACTCCATCTCGTGCACCTGCCCCCAACGCCAGCCGGCGGCGTCGGGGCCGAAGCGGTCGCTGAGATCGTCAAGGGCACCGCGCAGCGCCTCCAGCACGAGCTCGTCCCAGGGCCGACCGATCAGCTCCTCGTCGCCCTCCTCCCAGAGCTTCATCAGGTGCGAGTGCCAGCGCCAGGGCGAGGTCACGTGTGGGGTGAAGCCGTTGTCGGCGCGGTCGAGCCAGCGCTCGGAGAGGTCGCGATCGCCGATCGCGGCCCGCGCCACCTCGCGCGCCAGGCGCAGCAGGAAGGCCTGGTAGATCGTGCCGGCGATCGAGTCCGGGTCGAGCCGCCCGTCCCAACTGCGCAGCCGCTCGATCGCGCTCAGCTCGCGCTGGCCGGTCGGCGTCAGGCGCCCCAGCCTGCGCGCCGCCTCGATCCCCGGCAGCGAGAGGTTGTCGGACTGCATCGCCTCGAAGCTCTCGAGGTCGTGTTCGTCGCTAGCGCGCAGCAGCTGCTCGATCCGGGCGGCACGGAAGCCGTCAAGCCACTCGCTGGTGATGTGGTGCGGGTAGTCGTCGCCGACGATGCGGTTGTTGGCGGTGACGAGGAAGCCGCTCTCAGGGTCGACCGTCTCGGGCAACTCCTCGTAGGGGATCGTCCCCTCCCACTCGAACTCGCCGCTCCAGCCCGGCTTCGGCAGGTCGGGGCAGCCGCCCTTGCGCAGAGGGAGGCAGCCGATCAGCTTGTAGCCGATCGAGCCGTGGCGGTCGGCCCAGATCAGGTTCGAGGCGGGCGAGCTGTGATCGGCGAGTTTCTCGATCAGCTCCGGGCCGGAGGTGATCTCGTGCATCTCGAACATGCCGGCGAAGGCGGTCGGCTGGTCGAGCGTCTGCCAGCGCAGCGCCAGCGGCTCGGCCGCATCGGCGCCGAGCGCCTCGTTGACGATCGGGCCGTGGTGGGTGATCCGCACCTCGAGCAGCTCCGGCGCGTCGCGGCCCTTGACCGGGATCTCCTCGCGCACCAGCTCCAGCGGGCGCCACTCGTCCTCGAAGAGGTAGCGGTCGCCGTCGAGCCGCTCGATGAAGAGGTCCTCGACGTCGGCCATGACGTTGGTGAAGGTCCAGCAGACGTCGTTGTTCTGGCCCATGTAGACGCCGGGCATGCCGGGCAGCGAGGCGCCGCGGACGAAACGCTCGCCGAGCTGGAGGCCGACCTGGTACCAGATGCCCGGCATGCTCTGGGGCAGGTGCGGGTCACCGGCGATCACCGGCGAGCCGCTGGCGCTGAGCTTGCCCGAGACCGCCCAGTTGTTGGAGCCGCTGGCCTCGGCGGCGAGGCCGATCGAGCGGCGCACGGCGTCGATCTGCTCGACGATCGCAAGGCCATCGCCGGACCAGGCTTCTTGGGTGACGATCGGGTTGTCGGCGGGATAGCCGGGGTCGAGCTTTGCCGCCAGCTCAGCGCCCAGGGTGCGCTCCATGTCGGCCCGCAGCAGCTCGCGCTCCCAGTTGGTCGAGAGGCCGAAGGCGAGCAGCTTGCCGAGGCTGAGGATGTCGACCGGACGCCATGGCTTCCAATCGAGCCGCAACAGCTGCATCTCGAAAGGCATCGCCCTGGCGCTCGCGGCGGCGGCGTTGACGCCCTCGCAGAAGCGCTCGAGCAGGGCGCGCAGCTCGGGGTCAAGCTCCTCGGCCTCGCGCTCGGCCGTGCGGCGAATCCCCAGCGTCAGCATCAGACGATCGATCGGTAGGCCCTCGGGCCCAGCCATTTCGGAGACCCGCCCGGAGACGACGCGGCGGTAGAAGTCCATCTGCCAGAGCCGGTCCTGGCCGTGGCAGAAGCCCTCGGCGAACCAGAGGTCGCGGGAGTTGTCGGTGGCGATATGGGGCACACCCCAGCGGTCGCGCTCAACCCTGACCGGTCCATCCAGCCCGGCGAGCGAGATCGTCCCCTTTTGCTTGGGCAGCGGCCGCCGCGCCAACCAGTGCCAGGCGGCCGCGGTGGTGACGGCAGCGAGCCCGGCCCCGGCCAAGCCAACCGTCAACCCCGTCCGTATCGCACCCCCGCGCGCCATCGCCCAAGCCTACTGCTGCCCAGCCAGGGCGATCAGATGCCGACGGGGAGGCGGCCTTCGGCCTCGAGCTTGTCCAGGTGGGCGTCCATGACCATGGCCGCGGCCTCGCGCAGCTCGGGCGGGACGTCGCTCCAGGCCTCGTCGAGCAGGGTGTCGCGGGAGCGCTCGCCGCGCTCTAGCGCGGCGAGCAGGCGGCGCTCGCGCATCTCGCGGTGCTCGACGTACTCGGCCAGCTTCGCTGCCGGCTCGGTGATCCAGGGGCCGTGGCCGGGGGCGATCAGCTCAATCGGCTCCGCCTGCATGCGGCGCAGCGAGTCCATGTAGGCGGCGAGCGAGCCGCCGTCGGGCGGGACGAAGGTCGAGCCGGTGCCGAGCACGAGATCACCGCTGAAGCAAACCCCGTCGCCGGTCATCAGGCAGACGTGGTCGGGGGCGTGACCGGGAGTCGCGATGGCACGCAGGCCGGCGTGCTCCTCGCCGTCGCCGGGAAGGACGACCTCGGCACCAAGCCGCTCCGCCCCATCGGCGTGGTCGCCGTGGCCGTGGGTGAGCAGAACGAGGCCGATGCCGCCGCGCTGCTCGGCGGCGACGCGTACGGCGGTGAGGTGGCGCTCGTCGTCAGGCCCCGGATCGATCACCGCGCAGGGCCCCGAGCCGTAGAGGTAGGTGTTCGTTCCCTCCAACGTCATCGGCCCCGGATTGGGGGCGATCAGCCGCAGGATCTCAGCGTGCCCCGGCGCCTGCTCGGTCAGTCGCCGACCTCTCTGGCGATCGCCTCGCGGGCGTCCTCGGGCTCGAGCACGACGAGGTCGCCGGCGCCGCGGAGGATCTCGCGGACCAGCCAGGAGGTGCCGGCGTAGGGCAGCTCGACGACGACAGCGCCGTCGGCCAGCTCCTCGACCACGGTGCGCTCCTCGCGCAGCCAGCGCGCCCGCTCGGGCGAGACCCAGACGCGAGCGACATGGGCGGTCGGCACCTCGCCGTGAGTCATCCAGCCCTCGACCCCGGCCAGCTCCTCGACCTCGGGCCGCGGCTCGAACGAGTCAGCGGAGAGCGTCGCCTCCTTGATCCGGTCGAGCTTGAAGTGGCGGACGCCGTCTTTGGTCAGGTCGTAGCACTCGACGTACCAGCCCTCCTTGCCGTTCTCCAGCCGGTAGGGCTCAACCGCGCGTTTGGTGAACTGGTCCTCGTTCTCCTTGTAGTACTGAAGTTCGAGCACCCGGCTGCCGCCGATCGCCTCGTTGACGACGCGGGCGACCTCGGCGTCGCCGCCGCTGCCCGAGGCGATCTCCAGGCCCTCCTCGGAGGGATCGTGGCCGAGCGCGGTGACGATCTTGGTGCGGGCGCTCTGCAGGCCACCCTGCGGCAGGTGGTCGCCGAAGAGGTCGATCGCCGCGACCAGGGCCTTGGCCTCGAGCGGCAGCAGGCGGGCCGGGCGGGCAAAGTTGTCGCCGTAGGGCTGGGAGTCGACCTCGATCTCATCGCCCAGGATTTCGGCGTAGAGCACGTAGGTACCGCCGCCGAAGTTGACGACGTTGAGCAGGTCGATGTCCTCGCGCAGCTCCTCGTCGGTCAGTTCAAGCCGCTGGCAGAGCTCACTGAGGCGCAGCCGCTCCTCGCTCTTGGCCGATTCGATCAGCAGGCCGGCGAGGGTGACCAGGCGGGCGAAGCGCTCGGGCCGGATCGCCGCTTCGCCGCGACCGTTGGAACGGGCCCGGCGGGGCGCCTCGCGCAGCGGCCGGTCGACGATCTCGGCCGGCTGGAAGCCGTTGTCGTGGCGCTCGTGCAGCAGGCCGAGCCGACTCTCGGCCTCCGCCCGCAGCTCGTCGGGGGCCAGCACCTGGGCGTTCTGGCGCCAGCGCAGCACCCAGGCGATCAGCTCGCGGGGCGATGCGTAGTCGGTCTCGAAGACCGAGCCTTTGCCCGGGGCGCCGTCGGCCTTCTTCGCCGGGCGCAGCTTGCCGTAAGCGCTGAAGTCGCGCTCGATCAACCAGGCGATGCGGTCGCGGACGAAGATCTGCGCCCGGCCGCGGGTCTCGCCCAGTTGCCAGTCGGCGCGCTGGCCGTAGTCGCGGCGATCGAAGTTCTCCGGCGGTGAGAAGTCGTGCTCGGCCTTGGAGGCGTAACCGACCTTGCCCTGGATCCGCGAGAGGCGGAAGACCCGCACCGCCTCGCGCTCGTGGGCGTGGCCGATCAAGTAGAACTGGCCGCCGCGGAAGACCAGGTGGAATGGATCGACTTTGCGCTTCTCGGTCTCGTCGCGCTCCATCGTGTAGTAGGTGAACTCGACCGTCTTGCGGCGCGAGATCGCGGTCTCGATCTTGGAGAGGCGCTGGGAGAGGTCGCGGCCCCCGGCCGAGGCCGTCATCGCCATCTCGACCGGCGCCCGCTCACCCTCCTTGAGCGGGTTGGGGTGGCCCCAGGCGACCTGCTGCAGGGCGAGGCGCAAAGGCTCGGCGTAGGCGAACTCGCCTTCGGAGAGCAGCATCAGCGCCGTGCTCATCGCCGCCAGCTCGTCGTCGGAGAACTTGATCGCGTCGAGGTAGAAGTTCTCCGGCGGCAGCGAGTAGAGCTCGGCCTCGAAGAACCCCTCGCCCGGCTTCTCCACCCCGAGCTCGATCCCGAGGCTCTCGAGCTCGGCTCGGTCCGCGTAGAAGCGCCGCGCGAAGGCGTCGTCGTTCATGTCGCTATAGCCCTCAACCTCGCGCTTGATCTCGAGCGCCGAAACCGGCCTCCCCTGAGCCATCAGGAACGAGATCAGCGAGAGCTGACGGATCAGCTTCTCGGTGTCCTTTGCCACGGCCCGCAGGATAGTGTGCGGCCCGTCTCGTGGACCTGCTCCGCAACCTCTTCGGCAACGTAACTTCGGGCATTATCCGGCTTGCGGTCTTCGCCGGCATGCTTTTGCTGCTCTATCTGCTGATCATTAAGCCGGTCCTGAAGACCACTACGGACGCGATCCACTCGACCGGCCTCGACCAGATCGGCAAGTCATTGGACGGCGTCAGCACCGAGATCAAACGCGAGGTCCACCGTACGTTCGAGGGTGTCAGCCCCGGTGGTCAACGCAAGAAGCTGGTCCACTGCGTTCAGCGAGCCGAAGGCAACGCCCACAAAATCGAACGCTGCACCCGGCGCTTCTGAGCAGTTACGCCGCGGCGCGCTGGCCGAAGTAAGCCGAGCCCGAAAGCGCTCGGTCGAAGCCCGACCAGGACTCGCCGGCGGGAAGCTGGCGCTCGAGGCGGTCGAAGCTGCCGAGGCGGCCGCCGAGGTTGTCGATCATGTGGACGAGGACGGCCTCGCGGGTGGCGGGGACGACCGGCGAGCCGTGTTCGAGCGAGCCGTGGTGGGCGAGGATGATGTGCAGGACCGCCTGGGCGAGGGCGGGATCGAAGCTGGGGATGTCCTCGATCTCACGGCGCACCTTGTAATAGCCGAGCGGGATCTCACCCTGCAGGCGACCGGCGTCGGTGAGGTCGATCGCCAGCGGGTCGTCGTTATAGGCCTCGGTCTTGCCGATGTCGTGCAGCAGGGCGCCGGTGACGGCGACGTCGCGGTCGATGCCCGGGAAGTAGGCGGCGGCGGCGCTGACTGCCTGGGCGACCGAGACTGTGTGCTCGAGCAGGCCGTGGCGGTATGCCTGGTGGTAGGTCTTGGCGGCGGGCGCGTCGCGGAATCGCGCCCAGTTCTCCGAGTCCTCGCCGAAGAAGCGCTCGAGCAGGTAGCGCAGCTGGCGGTCCTGGACGGTCGCCAGCAGCTCGCGCAGGCCGCTCTCCAAGAGCTCGAAGGAGACCTCGGACTCGACCGCGAGGTCGTCCTCGCAGTACTCCTCCGGCGTCGCCTCGCGCAGACCACTGAGCTTGATCTTCGCCCCCCAGCGCTCACTCATCTCAAAGACGCCGCTTATGTGGAGCGGCGTACCGGGAGCGGCGAGGGCGTAGTGCTCCTCCGCCTCCTCCCAAGCGACTGCCTCGGCGCTGCCACTGGCATCGCCGAGGACGAGGCGCAACCACGGCTCACCGTTTTTCTTGCGCCGCAGCTCGCGCTGCCGAACCGCGTAGACGCTGCCGACTCGCTGGCCGTCCTGCAGATCGCCGAGCGGCACCCTTGCCGCAATCAGTGTGTCGGTGAGGGCTTGCTGTTCCATCTGTAATCCAAAGTAGTGACAGCTGCGGACGGTCACGTGACGTCACACTTTCACCTCACTTTGCAGGGGTAATGCAACCGGAGCGGACGGAACTCAGAGGATGCTGCCGAGCCAGTGGCCGGCGACGATCGCGGCAAAGCCGACGACCAGCGAGAGGCCGAGGTTGAGCCAGACGAGGTGTGTGTGCCCAGCGTCGGCGAGGCGGTGTGAGTCGAGCATCCAGGTGGAGAAGGTGGTGAAAGAGCCGATGCAGCCACCGGCAACGATCACCAGCGCCTCGCCTTCGAGCGCGGCCCCGGCAACGAGGCCGAGCACCAGCGTGCCGGCGAGGTTGATCGCCAGCACGCCGAGCGGAAACGGATGGTCGCTGCGGGCGGCGAAGGCCGAGTCGATCAGGAAGCGCGCCGTGGCTGCCGCACCGCCAAGCAGTGCTACCGCGACCCAGCCGGCGGCGCTCACCCCGCCACCTCGGGCCGGCGCTCGAGCGCGATTCCGGCGCGCACGCAGAGGAAGCCAGCGACCAGGGTGACGCCGAGATAGGCGACGGCCCGCCCCAGGTGTCCGCCGTCGACCATTTCGAACAGCTCCAGCTGCACGGTCGAGAAGGTGGTCAGGGTGCCGCAGATGCCGGTGGTGAGAAAGGGGTGGGCGAGGCTGTCCTCGGGGTGGTCGCTGAGCCGGGCGAAGAAGTAACCGAGCAGCAGCGCCCCGACCATGTTGACCACGAGCGTGCCCCAGGGCCAGCCACCGGCGGCGTGCGGGGTCGCCTGGGCGAGGCCGACGCGGGCGAGAGCGCCGATGACGCCACCGACGTAGATCGCGGCTAGGCGGCGAAAGTCAAACCAGGTGGGGCGCATCGGGGGTCTCCTATCAGCGTCGTTGGACGTTGGTAGGGACCGTCAGCGGACCAAATCCGCGCTTATGAAGGAGCGAGCCCCATCGCTCAGAGACAAAGAATAACCGGCCTACGCGGGCGCCAGCACTTCGAGCCCATGCTCGCGGGCGCCCTCGGCGAGTCGACGGTCGTAGGTGACGATCGCGTCCAGCGGAGAGACCTCAGCCAGGTGAACGGCCGTGGCGAGGTGGATCGCATCGAGCGTGGCGACTGATGCCGGGTGAATTATCTCGGCGTTGACCAGGAGTGACTCCTCCAGCGGAATCGCCGCGATCGGCCTGAGCAATTCCTCGGCCACCTGCGACACCTGCTGGGGCTCGCCCGCCGCGGCTGTGCTGGTCTCCCAGCGCCTCGCTAGCCGACGCAGCTCGATCCAGAGCAAGCGGCTGGATGCAACCTCGTCGATCTCGCCAAGAGCAAGCTCGATTGCGGCCTTGTCGGGCTCGTTGAGCAATACGCGGCCGAGCGCACTCGTGTCCGCGTAGGCAACCCGCACTCGTCGCTACCCCAGATCCTTGCGGCTCTCATCGAGAAATGCGTCAGTCGAGCCCGCCGGCGAGGGAGGCCCAAACCGTCCCTCCGCGTTGAGGCGTTTGATCGTCTCGGCGAGACCGTCCTCCCCACTGGGGAGCGGCACGCCGTGCAGCTCGGCGAGCATCTCGCGGAACTCGTTGCTCGCCAGCGGCACCAGCCTGGCAACGTCACGGCCATGCTCGGTGACCGTCAGCGCCTCACCTTCCTTGACACGACGGAGGTACTTGCTCAGGTTCTGCCGCAGCTCTCTGACGCCAACGTTCTCGTCCATTGTGCGTCACAATGTAGCACAATTGCCTTCCAGTATTCATTGAAGCTCGTCAATGAATGATCTAGGCTCCCGCTCGTGGCCGTCGCCGAGCTCCCCGTGATCTCCTGCTGCACTCCCCTAGGGGGCTCATCGCTCTCGGAGCAGCGCGCGGTCGAGCTGGAGGCGGTACTGAAGGCGCTTGCCGACCGGCACCGACTGCGGATCGTCAACCTGCTCTTGCGAGCCGGCGGCGAGGCGGTCTGCGTCTGCGAGGTCCAGCCGCTGCTGGGGCTCTCGCAGGGCACGGTCAGCTACCACCTCAAGCAGCTGCTCGAAGCCGGTGTGATCGCCCGCGAGACGCGCGGCACCTACAGCTACTTCAGCCTCGTACCGGGCGCGCTCGACGCCGTGCGCGAGGTCTTCGCCAGGTGAGCGAGCGGCCCGACCTGGCGCGGCGCGCGGTCGCCGAGGCGCTCGGCGCCTTCGCTCTCGTCTTCGCCGGCTGCGGGGCGATCGTCACCGACACGGTCCACCCCGGCTCGCTCGGCGCGGTCGGCGTCTCGCTCGTCTTCGGTCTGGTGATCATGGCGATGGTCTACGCCACCGGTCACCTCTCCGGCGCCCACCTCAATCCGGCCGTCACCCTCGCCTTTGCCCTCACCCGCCACTTCCCCCGCCGCGAGGCGCTCGCCTACATCGGCGCCCAGCTGCTCGGCGCGATCGCCGCGGCGCTGCTGCTGCTCGCGGTCTGGCCCAGCCAGCCGGCGGCGCTGGGCACGACGCTGCCCTCGGTCGGCAACGGCAGTGCCCTGGTCTACGAGGCGGCGCTGACCGCGCTGCTGATGTTCACGATCATGGCCGTCGCCACTGACACCCGGGCGGTGGGCGCGGGGGCAGCAATCGCGATCGGCGGCGCGGTCGGCCTCGACGCCCTCTTCGGCGGCCCGATCACCGGCGCCTCGATGAACCCGGCCCGCTCGATCGGCCCCGCCCTCGTCTCCGGCGAACTGCACGATCTGTGGATCTACATCGCCGCCCCAATCGCCGGCGCTGCGCTCGGCGCTCTCGCCTACCAGTTGGTACGTGGCGCCTCTGATACCCCGGCAACCGAGGAGGCCTGATGGCCCGCGTCCTCTTCGTCTGCCTGCACAACGCGGGCCGCTCGCAGATCAGCGAGGCACTCTTCACCCGCGCCGCGGCGGGCCACCACGAAGCGCGCTCGGCCGGGACCGAACCGGGCCAGCAGGTTCACCCCGAGGTGGTCGAGGCGATGGACGAGCTCGGCATCGACCTCACCGGTCGCACCCCGCGCAAGCTGACCGAGGCCCACGCCGAGTGGGCCGACGTCGTGGTGACGATGGGCTGCGGCGACAAATGCCCCTACGTCCCCGGGGTGCGCTACCTCGACTGGGAGCTTGCGGATCCCAAGGGCCGCCCCCTGGAGGAGGTCCGCCGCACCCGCGACGAGATCGAGCGCCGGGTCACCGAGTTGGTCGATGAACTTGGTTAGTCACTTCCGCCACCCACCAAGAGCAGTTCCGTCCGCCCCGGACCTCACTCTTTAGCCATGCGAGTTGACGAGCGCAGGGTCGATCAATCCCCTCCGTCGCCGGCAGACGAGCTGACCGAGCTCGATTCCCTACTCGAGATGCACGGCGTGGAAGTCGAACGTTGGGGTAAAGGATCGGCGAAGAGACTCGAGGATCTGGTGGCAGAGTTCGATCTTGGAGAGTGCACTCTCCTCTGCGACGAGGAGGGACGGCTCGTACGCGAGGTCGCCGTGGTTGGAGTGGATGTCCTCTTTACCGATCGGCAGTGCGGCTCGCTGCGGCTGGTCGAGTCGGAACAAACCTTCCGGTCGGGGCGAAAACGCCACCGAAAACTGCGAACCTCGATCGCCGAGAAGCGCCTCCCCGGAGAGTCGGCGGCAGATGCCGCAAAGCGAGCGATAGCCGAGGAGCTCGGCCTTCCCGTCGAGGATCTGGAGCTCTTACTCAGCGGATTCGAGGTCACCGCCGGGAGTTCAGGCAGCTTCCCGGGATTGTGGTCACGCCGGCGTCTCACCTACTTCCAGTGCGAACTCCCGGCCGTTCTCTTTGAATGTAAAGGCTACGTGGAGCGACAGCCCGACAAGACGACTCATTTCTCCTGGCAGCCCACAGCCTCTGCCGACGAAGAGGACAAAGAGTCGTACGCGCTCAGCACCAACTGAGACCACGGATCGAAGCGGCCTCGGTCCGCCACCAACAGCCGATCGAGCTCTGAGAAGTATTCCCTCCCGCGAATTGGCAGATACTCGTGATTGTCGAATCGGCGATCGAGTCTGACCGTCGATGCCCTCACCTCCGCCTCGAACATGAAGCCGAGATGACGCTTGCCCACCTCAGAGGTCGGATCAGCAACCACACCCTTGAATCTGAGTGCTCGGACCCCGACCGCGCCAAACTCCTCTCGCAGCTCCCGGGCCACGCAGCGCCGCAACCCGTCTAGGCCGTCGCGCTCGTCAGCGTTCACATGGCCACCAAAGACAACAGTCCAGCGGCCCTTCAACTCCCCCTTTACGTCCTCGCTTCGTCTCAGGCAGAGGAGACCGTCCCCGCAGCGAAGGGTCGTATAGGCCACTGCCTGCCTCAGTGATGCCTGGGCCTCGGCCATGTCTCTGCGGATCACCTCACCCCGCGGCAGTGCGGCGATGACCTCGCGAGTGACAGCACGATCGGCGACGAACTGGCGTTTCTCGAACAGCGCCTCAACCCGAGGCGCGTGGAGAACCACCAGGGACTCGTGACTCACTCGTCCACCTCGAAGAGCGTGAGGATGTCCTTGGCGATCAGAAACGAGGTCTCGCGCGACGAGGTTGTCGAGGACGTGTCAAACGGTGCCGCCGGATAGCGACCAAGCTGCTCGCCGAGAGCGGCGTACTGCTCCCGCAGTCCGGTAAGCGTGTCCTCGTTCATCGCTGTACCAATTCGACGCGTCAACTTTGCGTTGTTCTCGCGCTCCAGGGAAATTCCTGGGTCACAACTGAATAGATAGATCCGCGAAATCAAATCCGCCCAGCGTGGCACTAAAGCAAACGCCCGCATCGTCGCGAACTCGTCGTCCTCCAGTTCTTTTTTCTCATGCAGGAGACCAAGCCAGGCGAGGGAGTCAAAGGGCCCTCGATCGAGCAGCACGAGGTCAGGGCGCTCGATGTTGTGGAACGAGTCCAGCAGCTCCGAGATGGCGTAGTTGAGCGTCCAGGAATTGAAAGCGACGAGGTCCCGCCTCAGGTGGTACGGCGTCCGCTTGCTCGCACCCTCGCTAGGCGCCCGCACCTTGAACTCCATGCGTTTGAAGAAGTGTGTGATTACGTCGATGGTGGTCGACTTGCCTGACTTCGGACTCCCCGCAAACTCGACGATCACGGGCTCCCGTTTCTCGGCGAGCCTCCTGCGGATGTCGGCAGCTTCGTCAGCGAGCTGTTCGAGCTGCTCGTCGCTCGGATCTCGTCCGGTCAGCTCAATCGCTTGCTGCATCGCCACCACCCCCCGAGTCCGTGGTGACCACGACGCGGATCGGCACGGTCTCCCACGCTTCCTGTTCGGCCACGGCAAAGGTGGCGTTGCCGTCGAGGATCACGTAGAGGTCGTCTTGCGGGTTGCGCACCGAGATCGGGGAGCGCCTTGCCAGCCTCCCTGCCGCTGCCCTCCGCATCCGCCGCTTCGCCTCCGCGACCGCAGCCGGCTCATCCTCGGCGGTGACCGAGGGCAGCACCTGGTCGATTGGGACGATCCTGGCGTTCTTGGTGTCGAAGTAGCGCTCGTGATCCTCGGGCAGGGGCCCGGCGCTGTCAGCGATGCCAAAGTGAAAGTGATCCTGCATCCAAAGGCGGAGCGCACGCCAGCCGCGCGCATCGCATGTTCCCTTAACCAGGTACTCAGCCCGGTCCCAGATCGATTGCGGGACGTTGGGCTTGCCACGCGAGGTGTCCGCCAGCTCCGCCGCAAGCGAAGCGAGGACCTCATCGGCATCCTCGCGAGTGGTCGGGGGGAGCAACTGCACCCGTTCGATCTCCCTCCGCATTCGCCCATAGCCCCGGGCCGCCTCCCGGAACTGTTCTGCGCGCTCGGCCTGACGGAGGAACGTCTGCAAGGCGGTCAATACAGCTGCGAGGGCAGCGACGATCCCCGTCGCGATCCTCCAGCCAACGTCGGGATGAGATTCCAGAGTGGCGAACACGCCCGTAGCGACAAGTGCCGAAAGGACCACCGCTGGAACGCCGAGCCTGCGCTCAGCCGCCACCGTCCGGGTCGTCGCGTTGTTGTACGCCTTCAGCGCGATCCGGCAGCGAGTCAGCCAGGAACGTAGAACGCGCGCCGTGTTTAGCGCCTCTTGCTCTGTCAATTTCATAAAAGTTGAAATATCAGTATCGGTACGGAATGGTCAATTGAACAAACGGCGGTGCAAATGCTGCACTTTCGTCGGTATGAGAGGGTGCAGCCCGGATGCGGGTCTGCCGTTTCAAAGACGCAGCGGGAACAGCCGCGCTGGGCATAGTCGAGGGCGAGGAGGTCATCGATCTCTCTGGGCGCGCGCTTCCCGACGAACCTGCTGCCGTCCTCGCTGAGGTGGGCCGCAGCGGCCTCGAGAAGCTGGCGGGCTGTGCTGCCCGGCTATCCCTTGCCGACGTCCAGCTGCTCGCCCCCGCTTCTCCCCGCAAGTACTTGGCGATCGCGCTCAACTACGCCGACCACATCGCCGAGATGGGCATGGAGCCGCCCGAGGTCCCGACCTTCTTCAACAAGCAGGTCAGCTGCGTTGTCGGGCCCGGTGCCCAGGTGCACATGCCAAAGGTCTCGACCTTCCTCGACTACGAGGCCGAGCTGGCGCTGGTGATCGGCAAACGCTGTCGTCACGTCCCGGTCGAGCGCGCCCACGAAGTGATCGCCGGCTACACCTGCGCCAACGACGTCAGCGTGCGCGACTGGCAGGGCCAGGCGAAAACAATGACGATCGGCAAGTCCTTCGATACCCACGGTCCGCTCGGTCCCTGGCTGGTGACCCCGGAGGAGGTTGGGGATCCGCAGGACCTGCGCGTGCGCTGCTACGTCGAGGGCGAGCTGCGCCAGGACGCGAGCACCGCCGAGATGGTCTTCGACTGCTTCCAGCAGGTCTCCCATCTGAGCGAAGCCTTCACCCTGGAGCCCGGCGACGTGATCGCCACCGGCACCCCCGCAGGGGTCGGCCTCGGGCGCAAACCGGTGCGCGAGAACCTCCTTCACGTCGGCGAGACCGTACGGGTCGAGATCGAGCGGATCGGTGAGCTGGTCAATACGGTGATCGAGGAGCCCGACGGCTACCTCGCCCCGGCGGCGGACTAGCGGCCGAGGCGGTGCACGGCGGTCGCGGTCGCCTGGTCGCGCGGGCGGACGACGATCTCGTCGATGTTGACGTGGGCCGGCTGGGCGAGCGCCCAGCGGATGCACTCGGCGACGTCCCCGGCGCTGAGCGGCTGCATGCCCTCGTAGACCTTGGTCGCAGCCGCCTCGTCGCCGCCGAAGCGAACGAGCGAGAACTCGGTCTCGACCATCCCCGGCACCACCTCGGTGACCCGCACCGGCTGGCCCAGCAGCTCCTGGCGCAAAACGCGCAGCATCGCCCGCTGGGCATGCTTGGCGGCGTTGTAGCCGGCGCCGCCGACGTAGGGCTCGATCGCGGCGATGCTGGTGATGCCGACGACGTGGCCGTCGCCGGACTCGATCAGCTTCGACAGCAGGGCGCGCGTCATCCGCATCTGCCCCATCACGTTCGACTCGTACATCGTCAGCCACTTCTCCTCGTCCGCCTCGGCGATCGAGTCGAGGCCGAGGGCGCCGCCGGCGTTGTTGACCAGCACGTTGCAGGCGTCGACCGAGGCGGCAAAGGACTCGACCGAGGCCGGATCGGTGACGTCGAGTGCGATCGCCTCGCCTCCGGTCTCCGCCGCCAGCGCTTCGAGGCGGTCGAGACGGCGGGCGCCGAGAATCGTGCGATAGCCCTCGCCGGCCAGCGCCCGCGCAGTCGCCGCGCCGATGCCGCTGGAAGCGCCGGTGATCACCGCGGTCTTCATCACTTCCGACCCTAGCGGGCGAGGCGCGGTCCGACGATTGGTTGAAGCTTCGTCGGCAGATGAGCAAGACACGCCCTGGAGCCAGTGCGGAGATCTCCGTCTCCTCCCGCCTCGACGCCGCGCCGGCCGCGGTCTGGGACCGGGTGATGACGCCCGAGGGCATCAACGACGAGATGCGCCCTTACCTGCGCATGACCCTGCCCCGCGGAGTCGAGCGACTCGACCCCGAGAGCGTCGAGATCGGCACCCCGATCGGGCGCAGCTGGATCCTCCTCTTCGGCCTGCTGCCCTTCGACTACGACGAGGTCTGCCTGGCCCGACTCGAACCCGAGCGCGGCTTCCTCGAGCGCTCGAAGATGCTGAGCCAACGAGTCTGGGAACACGAACGAACCCTCGAGCAGGCCGGCGGCGGCTGCCTGATCACCGATCGGGTCAGTTGGCAGCCGCGGCTCGGCTTGCCGGCGCGCCCGCTGCGCCCGACGATCGACTGGTTCTTCCGCCACCGCCACAAGCGGCTGCGGCAGCACTTCGGTGGCGCCGCAGTCGAGCCCTAAGGCGGGTTGGACTCAGATCACCGGCTTGAGGTCGAGCACCGGCGTCCCATCCAGCGCCTCGATCTCGCTGACCAACATCCGCGCCCCTTCGATCGCCAAGACCGTGACCGGATGCAGCCCGATCGGGTTGGGCCGGTCCGGCGAGCGGGTGTTGAAGACCCCCTGGATCGGGTTGGCCGGATCGTCGCGAGGGCGGGTCCGCAACACATCGCGGCGCCCGCGGTCAAGCCAGGTGAAGACGAGGATCTCGTCGCCCGGCTCGATCCCATGCAGAGCGTCGATCACGCCCGGCTCGAAGATGATCCATGCCTCGGGCGCACCCTCGTTGCCCTGCTTGGGTGCCGCCGCTCGTTCGGTGAGTGGCGATTCGACCCATCCCACCGGCTTGATCTCGATCTCTGACACGCCTATCCTTTGGGCGCCGGAACCATTACACGAAAGGATGTCATGTTCGCACGGGGGAGCGGGTCGGGAGATGAAGGGCCGTTGGACCGCAGAGTAAAGCGAGCCACCGGGACGATCGCGCTTGCCTCGCTCCTCGCGCTGGCCGCCTGCGCCTCGGCAGCGAGCGCCGAGCCGCTCTCGATGACCTTCACCGAAGCCCGCGCCAACGTCGGGGCCGAACAGCTCTCTGATGCCGCCCTGTTCGGGCCGCCCGACACGGCCCCACTGGAGGCGCAAATCGGTCCGGGGGGCGAATCGATCACGGCGGGTGAGTTGGACGTGCCCCAGTTCTCGACCCACATCACCTCTCCCATCGATGCCGACGTGACAGTCGACTTCGACTACCCAACGATCACGGGGAGCTTCCTCGCGGCGACCGGCGAGCTCAGCTTGAGCGGTGCGGTCGGCGCGACGCTGAGCGCGACGGTGGAATCGGGAGAAAAAGAATGCACCGTCACGACGACCCCGGAAGTCCTCACGCTCTCGACCTCGACCGCGGGGAGCGCCCACGGCAGTCCGCGCTCCGGAGCGCCATTCACCCACGGGCTCACAGGGCCGGGGTCGATCGGCGCGGAGTGGACCGACATGCAGGCGGCGCCGGTCGACCCGGAACCCGGCGGAGACAAATTCTTCTGCGAAGACGTTGAAAACACCATCAAAGGCCCGGGAGGCATCTGGCTCGAGCAAGCCGGCGACATTGCGCCGCCGTCGGCGCCGCAGCTCACGAGCACCGACCCGGCCTCGCCGGCCCTGAGCGGAACTCCGCGGATCCGCGGCGCAGCGGAGGCGGGATCGACGGTGCGCGTCTATGCCGGATCGAGCTGCATGGGCACGCCGGTCGCCACTGGAAGCGCAGCCGAGCTCGGCTCGCCCGGCATCCGCGTAGATGTCTCGGCAAACACCACCGCCACGTTCTCGGCTACCGCCACCGACGCAGCCGCCAACACCTCGTCCTGCTCGCCGCCGATTTCGTACACGCGCCAGCATGGCGACCCGCCTCCGAGCATTAGATGTGTCGTCCCGAAGCTGGCCGGCAAGAAGCTGGCACGGGCAAAAGCGGCGCTGAGGGACGCCAATTGTGCGGTCGGGGTGGTGACCAAACCGAGAGCCAGGAAAGGCAAAAGGCTCGGTCAGCTCGTGGTCAAGTCGTCGACGCCTTCCGCGGGGACGATCTTGGCGGACGGCGGCAAGGTCAGCCTCACGCTCGGGCCGAAGCCGCGGAAAGCGCACCACTAGAAGTGGCCTGAGTATTTGACGAACCGATCAGTACTGAATCTGGAACGGCCAGGTTCAAGTTGATTCGGGTCCGCGCCGATTAGTGCCGGGCAATGGGACAGGAACAGACTCCTCTTACGCTGCGGGAAGGCGGAGAGCACGCCCGTGCTCGGGGTCTCGCGCTCAACAACCGCTTGCTCCTGCTGGTCCTCGGAGCGTTTGCCGCCCTCCTGGCGGCGGGGCCCGTCTTCGGTCTCAGCGGCTATCCGCTCGTTCTCTTCGAGCTCACAGCGATTGGAGCGATGTTCGCCGCCAACCGCTGGTACAGACCCCAAATCAACCGCTGGTTGCAGGGTGCGGAGGGTGAGCGTCGGGTGGGCGCCGCGCTCGCCGAGCTGACCGCCGACGGCTGGCTGGCACTCCACGGCGTCTCGCTCGGCCGCGGCGACGTCGATCACATCCTGGTCGGCCCAGGCGGCATCTTCACCATCGAGACCAAGAGTCACCGTGGCAGGATCCCGGTCGACCGCATAGATCCGAGGATGCTCAAACAGGCCTACGCGGAGAAGAAGCTGATCGAACGGATCACCGGCATGGAGGCCCAGGCGCTCCTCGTCTTCAGCCGGGCCTGGCTGGTCGGCTCCGTCCCCGCTCAGCAAAAGGGAGTGACGATCCTCCCCGCCCGCATGCTCGGCCACTACTTCTCCCGCCGCCGGCCAGTGCTCACCGCGGACAGAGCCGAGCAGATCCATAGTCACCTGGCCCAAGCGCTGGCGGACGCTTGAAGCCGAGGCTCCGAGAGAGTTCCGTCAGAGTTCTCGGCGAGCCTGCTTCAGGCTGTTGACGTCGATTCGGTCCTGATCTCGATTGGCGGCGCGCTTCATCGCCAGCAGGTCCTCGTAGCCTTGATGGCGAGGGTGGGAATCGAACCCACGACACCACGATTTTCAGTCGTGTGCTCTACCAACTGAGCTACCTCGCCTGGGAAGCGCAAAGCCGAAGCCTGCTGGGCGAAGGCTAGCGACCGGGCGGCGAGGAGGCTGCTTGCATTAGGCGGGTGAAACCGTTGCGGGCAGCGATCGTGGTGGTGGCGCTGCTCGCCATCGGCGCGGCGCTTGCTTCGGGGGGCTCGGAGGCCGACTCGGTTCGGCAGCGCTACCTGCCGGACAGCAACGCGCTACGGACGGTCGCGAGGTTCGGGACGGCCCGGACCGTGACGGTCCACTCGCTGGGTGAAGCCGACGCCGTTCGTGCCGATCCCCGCTGGCTTGCTGAGGCGCGACCGCTCGGCGCCGGCGCGCCGGCCTGGGCGCGGCGAATGTACCGGCGATCGCTGCTGGTCCTGCACGCGCTGACCAACGAGCGCACGGGTGCGGTGGAGGCGGGCGCCCGCGAGGGCTGGAACTACGTCTGGCCCCGCGATGCCAGCACCGTTGCGGTCGCGCTCGCGGCGGCGGGATACCGAGGCGAGGCGAGGCGCATCGTCGGCTTCCTGGGAGAACTCGATATCGGCGCCGCGGCGCGGTTCTATGGCAACGGCGCGCCAGTTGGCGAGCGCGCCGTCCAGGGCGATGCGAGGGGCTGGATCGCGGTGGCGGCCAGGGCGGCAGGTCTTCCGAGCGCGCCGGAGGAGCAGCGGTGGCGGGGGCTCGACGACTACCAGGAGAACGGCGGCGGCGATTTCCTCAGCAACGCGATCGCCTCAGACGCGCCACATCTCCGGACGCTCTTCGCAACGCCATCGGGAGAGCTCTGCCGCCGCGCCAACGACCCCTCGTCCGGGCTCGACTCGGCCGCCGCTTGGGCCGTGCGTCCCTTCCCCCACCCCGCGCTCTACCCGCTCGTGCGCCGCACGCTGCTGCGCCTGGCCACGACCAGCGGCCGCTTCGGCATCGTCCCCTCCGAAGACTGGGACGGCGGCGTCGATCCCTGGACCGCGCCCACGGCCTGGACCGCCTGGGGCCTAGCCGCACTCGGCGAGCGCCCCGCTGCCCTCCACCTGATGGCGGAGCTGCGCCGCGCGGCGACACCGTTGGGCATGCTCCCCGAGCGCGTCGATGCCCGCACCGGCATCCCCACCTCGACCACGCCGCTGGCCTGGACCCACGCCTTCGCCGTGCTCGCCCTGCGGCAGCTTTGGCCAGATCAGGCGGGTCGTCGCCAGCGGCCGAGCCAGTAGCGCTGATGCAGCCGACGGCCCTCGGGGGCGGCGCTGACGCGGAAGCTCTCGGCGCCGCCGGGCCGCTCGGCCAGCAGCTTGTCGATCAGCGGGCTGGCGCTCTGTCCGGCCGAGCCGCGCGCCAGCCAGTCCTCGTAGTCAATCTCGATCGGGACCAGGCGCTCCTCCTCCAGCTCGAGGCCCACCTCCTCGCCCAACGCCCGCAACCGCCCGAGCCGCTGCGAGGCCCAGTGGGTCGGGTCGCGCAGGCGCTCGATCTCCTGGTGCCAGGCGGCGCCCTCGCCATCGTCGTCGGTGACCTGATCGCCAACGACAACCCAGCCGCCCGGCTGCACCAGGCGCGCCATCTCGGCCAGCACCCGGCTCGGCACCGGGATGTGGTGGAAGCTGAAGCGGGTGATCGCGCCGTCGAAGGAGCCGTCGGTGAAGTCGAGCGCGGTGGCGTCGCCGAGCAGGAAGCTGACGTTGTCGATCCCCTCCTCGAGCGCCGCGCGCTCCGCCTCCTCGACCATCGCCGGGGTCAGGTCAACACCGGTGACCGTGCCGACCCTGGCCGCCAGCGCGCGCGAGACCACGCCGGGACCGCAGGCGACGTCGATCCAGCGCGCTTTTGGATCCGCCGGCACCAGCTCGGCAAGGACGCCCAGCGTCTGCTCCGACGACATAGCCGCCGCGTCGCCGAAGGACTGCGACTGGTGGGTGAACTCCGCACGGATCGAGTCCTCGTACATCGATCCAGCGTAGCTAGAGCGCCGCGAGGGCCAGATCAACCGCCTCGCGGGCGGAATCCGCCGGCGTCACGCCGGGCGCGTCGGCCATCCGTTCGCGCCCATTGAGCTCCCAGCTGCGCAAGGCAATCACGCTGCGACCGATCGCCCGCGCAAACCCGATCTCCGAGAGCGTCCCCCACTCGCCACCAATCGCGATCACGACCTCGCCGGAGGAGACCACCGCCAGGTTGCGAGCGTGGCCGATGCCGGTCGCAACCACATGAGTGCAGAACTCATTCGCTTCGCCGACCTCGTGCCCAGGCACGATCCCGATCGCCTCCCCGCCAGCCTCACTCGCCCCACGACAGGCCGCTTCCATCGTGCCGCCCATCCCGCCGCAAACCAGCGTCACCCCCGCCTCGGCCAGCAACTTCCCGACCTCCCCACCGAGCCGCGCCGCCTCGGACCCCAGCTCAGCGCCGGACGGGCCGATGACGGCCACCTGACGACGGCGCTCGGATGGGAGGGGGTGGGGTTCGACGGAACCTCCCCGCTGTTCGTGACGGCGAACCCCACCCCCTCCCATCACTGCCCCCCCTTCATGGTCCTCATCAGCTCCAAGGCGCCCTCCTTGTGAAGGGGTTCGTTGAGATTCCCGCACTTGGGGCTCTGCACGCAGGATGGGCAGCCGGACTCGCAGGGGCACTCGCCGATCAGCCGCTCGGCGTCGCCGAGCAGGCGCTCGAACTGCTCATAGCCGCGCAGGGTGATCCCCACCCCGCCGGGGTGGCCGTCGTAGATGAAGATGGTCGAGCGGCCGGTCTGGAAGTGGACGTTGGTCGAGAGGCCGCCGATGTCCCAGCGGTCGCACATCGCGATCAGCGGCAGCACCGCGATCTGGCCGTGCTCGGTGGCGTGCAGGGCGCCGAGCAGGACGTCGGGCGGCAGCGCGCCGGCCAGCCCATCGGGCAGCACGTACCAGAGCGCCTGGGTGGCGAACTGTTGCTCGGGCAGCTCCAGCGAGACGATGTCGAAGGGCTCCTGCTCGGAGATCGAGACCCGCTGGTAGGCGATCACCTGCTCGGTCACCGAGACCTCGCCGAAGTGCAGCTCGACCCCCGAGGTCGTGCGTTGCTCGCGCACCCGCTCGATGTAGATCTCGGTCTCCTTCTTCGGCCGCGTGTACCAATCGCCGTCGAAGCGCGAGACGATCGCCCGCCGCCCCTGCACGTCGAGCTGCTCGACCTCGTAGGAGCGGCCGAGGTGGAGGTAGATCGCGCCCGGGTGGATCGTGGTGAAGGCGCGCTCGGACTCGACCAGGCCGAGCATCTCGCCCGACTCGCGCTCGATCACCGCGACCGAGTCGGGTGAGGCCGAGCGCAGCGGCACCTTGGCGGCGACGAACTCACTGCTGCGCGGCATGATCCGCCCACCCGCCTGGCGCAGCTCACCCGCCGCGATCAGCCGCTGCGCCCGCTGGCGCCACTCGGGCCCGAAGACCTCGGCGTCCGCCTCGCTCAGCGGCAGCTCGTAGGCCGCGGCGACCATGTGCCGGCCGGCGATCTGCTCGCTGGCGTGGTCGAGGATCGCCGCCTCGACCGGGCGACCGATGAACTCGTCGGGGTGGCGGCAGAAGAACTGGTCGAGCGCGTCCTGGCCGGCGACGTAGACGGCGAGGCCACGGCGCCGGCGGCCCGCCCGCCCCCACATCTGGCGCAGGCTGGCGACGGTGCCGGGGAAGGTGACGCAGATCGCCGCGTCGAGCTCGCCGATGTCGATGCCGAGCTCGAGCGCATCGGTAGCGACCACCGCCAGCAGCTCGCCGGCCGCCAGCCGCGCCTCGATCTCGCGCCGCTGCTGCGGCGTGTAGCCGCCGCGGTAGGGCGCGATCCGCGCCGCCAGCTCGGGCTTGCCGCGCGCCTCCAGCGATTCGCGGGCGAAGCGCTGGATCAGCTCGATCCCGCGCCGGCTCTTGAGGAAGCAGATCGTTCGCACGCCGTGGGAGACCAGCTCGGCGAGCAGGTCGGCGGCCTCGGAGAGCGGCGAGCGCCGCGTCCCCGTCGCCTTGTCGATCAGCGGCGGGTTCCACATCGCGATCTCGCGCCCGGCCCGCGGCGCGCCGTCGTCGTCGATCAGCTCGAAGGGCGTGCCGACCAGCTCCTCGGCCAGCTCGACCGGATTGGCGATCGTCGCCGAGGCGAGCAGGAAGCGCGGCTCCTGCCCGTAGGCGCGCGCCACCCGCCGCAGCCGCCGCAGCACGTTGGCGACGTGGGAGCCGAAGACGCCGCGGTAAGTGTGAGCCTCGTCGACCACCACCCACTCGAGGTTGGCGAGGAAGTCGCCCCAGCTCTTGTGGTGGGGCAGGATGCCGACGTGCAGCATGTCCGGGTTGGTGAGAACGAGGTTGTTGCGACGGCGGATCGCCGGCCGCTCTTCCTTCGGCGTGTCGCCGTCGTAGATCGCCTCGCGCAGCCCCGGCGGCCGCAGCGCCGCCAGCTTGCGCGCCTGGTCCTGGGCCAGCGCCTTGGTCGGGTAGAGGTAGAGGGCGCGGCGCTTGGGGTCGCGGGCGATCCCGTCGAGCACCGGCAGGTTGAAGGCGAGGCTCTTGCCCGAGGCGGTGCCGCTGGTGATCACCAGGTTGGAGTCGGCCGCCGTCTGCAGCGCTTCGCGCTGGTGCGAGTAGAGCCGCTCGACGCCGCTTCGCCTCAGCGCTTCGACGAACCCGGGATCGAGCGAACGCGGCAGCGCCACCTCTTGCGCCCCCCGCTCCTCTTCGCCGCTCTCGGCGACGATCCGCCCGTCGCGGCGAGCGGGATCCAGCGCGATCGACCAGGGCTCGGCGAGCAGGCTCTTCGCCATCAGGCGCTCCCCCGCCGACGGGACTCAAATACGCCTATACCGAGGTTTTCGGTCCCGTCGACTGGAGACTGGACCACCCGGCCCGCGATCCGCATTGCTTGCAACGAGCTGCGGTCGTGGATGCGCAGCACGTCGGCGCCGCCGCGCACCGCGAGGGCGACCGCGGCGACCGTGCCCCACTCGCGCTCGCCCGCCGGCAGCCGCTCCTCCCACGAACCGGCGACGACAGCGCCGATGAAGTCCTTGCGCGAGAGCGAGACGTAGAGCGGCAGGCCGAGCGCGCCCAGCTCCGGCAGGCGCCGCAGGATCTCCAGGTCCTGCTCGGTCGTCAAGTCAAAATCGAGTCCGGGGTCGATCGCGATCTGCTCCTCGGCGACGCCAAGGCCACGGGCGAGCTCGATTCTCCCCCCGAACCAGTCCACCAAGTGCGCGACCACGTCGTCGTAGTCGGGCGCCGGCCGATCGACCCGCGGCGGCCCCTCGATCTGCATCAGCACGTAGCCACAGCCCGTCTCGGCGACCAGCTCGAACATTTTCTCCGAGCCGCCCGAGATGTCGTTGACTGCGGTCGCGCCGGCGTCGAGCGCCGCCCGCGCGACCTCGACCGAAAAAGTGTCCGCCGAAATCGGCACCCCCGCTCCCGCCAGCCCCTCGATCGCCGGCACCAGCGCCGCCGCCTCGACCTCAGGCGGAACCGGCGGCCCGCTTTTCGCCGCCACCGCGCCGATGTCGAGCATGTCGAAGCCGGCCTCGACCAGCGCCAGGCCGTCGGCGATCGCCTGCTCTGGAGTGCCGCTGCGCGCCCCCTCGAACATCGAGTCGGCGGTGACGTTGACGATCCCGGCAGCGAGCGGCTGGGCCAGGTCGAGGCTGCGGTCGGCGAGGCGCCAGCTCATCCGGCTACCGTAGCGACCCACCGATGGCACTGAGCTGCGTCTACACCGACCTCGACGGCACCCTGCTCGGCAAGGGCAGCTCGCTCTTCCGCGATGCCGAAGGCGGCTTCTCGCTGGCCCAGTCACGCGGGCTGGAGGCCTGCCACCGGGCCGGGGTCGAGGTCGTGATCATGTCCGGCCGCCGCGAGCCGCAGGTCCACGAGGCCGCCCGCCTGATGGGCCAGAACTCCTACATCTACGAGGCCGGTTGTGCCTTCGCAATCGAGGGCGAGACCACCCTGCTGACCGGCGACCTGGTCCCCGACGAGGACGGCACCGTCTACGAGAAGATCGAGGCCCGCGGCATCCCCAAGCTGCTCTTCGCCCACTTCGACGGCCGGCTCGAGTACCACGCCCCCTGGCACCACGGCCGCGTCCTCTCCCACCTCTTCCGCGGCAAGGTCGACGTCGCCGAGGCCAACCAACTGCTCGAGGCCGATGGCCACGACGACCTGCGCCTGCTCGACAACGGCGCGATCGGCCGCGAGATGCCCGCCGTTGAGGGCCCCACCCACGCTTACCACCTGGTCCCCAAGCAGGTCAGCAAGGCCGGCGCGGTCGCCGCCCACGCCCGCGTCCGTGGCTACGACCCAGCCGACTGCATCGCCGTCGGCGACTCAGTCGAGGACCTCGAGGTCGCCGCCGCGGTCGGCCGCTTCTTCGTCGTCGCCAACGGGCCCGAGCGTGACCCCGGCCTGCGCGCCTCGTTGGGCGCCTGGGACAACGCCGCGGTGACCGAGGGGGCGATGGGCGACGGCTTCTACGAGGCGGTCGTCTCGACCCTGGTCGAGCGCCGTTGAGCCTCTACTAGTATCGGGCCATGGACACAGTGGAGACAGCAACAGTCGCGGAGCAGGAGTACCTGGAGATCATGTTCTGGCTCGAGGAGGCCGGCCTGCCGATGACGGGCGCCAACATCGCCCGCGCGATGCAGCTCTCGCCGCCGACCGTGCACGAGATGATCGGCCGCCTCACCGACGACGGCTACGTCGAGCGCAAGCCCGACAAGTCGCTTGAATTCACCACCACCGGCCGCGAGCACGCCAGCCACATCGTCCGCCGCCACCGCATGATCGAGCGCTTCCTCACCGACGTGCTCGGCATCCCCTGGGACGAGGTGCACGAGGAGGCCGAGCGGATCGAGCACGCGATGTCGCCGGTGCTGGAGGAGCGCATGCGCGCCGCGATCGGCGACGCCACCACCTGCCCCCATGGCCACCCGATCGTCGAGGGCACTCGCGAGCAGGGCGCCCTGCTCTCCGACGTCGAGCCCGGCGCCAAGGTCCACGTGCTGCGCTTCGAGAACGAGGCCGAGGAGTTGCTCCATTACCTCAAGGACTCCGGGCTCTACCCGGGCCTCGAGGGCAGCGTGCAGAGCTCCGGCGAGGAGGGCGTCACGATCGCCTCCGGTGAGGGCACCCACCAGGTCTCGCGCAGCGTCGCCGAGACCGTCTCGGTCCGCGCCGACCCGGCACCGCCGCCGCGGGCGACGATCCCGGAGCAGCTCGTTCTCTCCGAGCGACCGCTACGGTCGCTAGGCCGAGTCACCGCTCTCCTTACTGCGGGATCGAAACGCTGACGATCGGCGCGCTCGTCGGCTGCACGCTGCCGCCGCGCGGCTCCGCCGTGACCATCACGGTGTTGACACCTTCCATGTCATCGATCGTCGCCGAGGCGGTGCCGTCCTGGTTGGGGACGAACAGCGTCTTGGCCGAGACGACCTGTTTGCCGCGCTGAACCCAGGCCTGCAGGACCTTGTCGGGCGGCAGCTGGTGGAGGTTGGTCAAGTGCAGGGTGCCGGAGCCGCCGTCGCGGACCACCTCGGCGATCACGCCCGGCGAGTGGCCGACGACAACCGTAGTCGCATTGCTACCACTGCCCGAGTCGCCGCTGCCGATCGCGTAAGCGGCAACAGCCGCGACGACGAGGACGAGCGCGGCCAGGCCCGCGACCGGGCGCAGGCTCCAGCCCCCGATGCTCCAGCGACGGGCGCGCTCGGGCGCCGGGGCGCTCTCGGCCTCGGAGTGGACCTGCTCCATTAGCCGCCCGCGCAGCTCCGGCGGCGCGTCGACCCGCTCCACCGAGTCGGGCAGCAACTGCACCGCCGGGCGCAGCCACTCCAGCTCCGTCTGGCACTCCTCGCAGCCGGCCAGGTGGCGTTCCAGCTCCGCCGCCTCGCCGGGCTCCAGCGCGCCCAGCAGGAAGGCAGCGATCTCGTCGCTGCGGCGCTCGTGTCCGTTCTCGCTCATGTCAGTCCCTCCGCCAGCTCACCGCGAATCTTCTCCAATCCAAGTCGCATCCTCCCCTTCACCGTGCCCAGCGGCACGCCCAGCATGCCGGCGATCTCCGAGTGGCTGAAGCCGCCGAAGTAGGCCAGCTGGATCACCTTCGCCTGCTCGCCGGGCAGCTCGTCGAGCGCCCCGCGCACCTCCTGCGCCGTCTCCCGCTGCAGCGCCTCGGACTCGGTCTGCTCGGCCGCCGGGCGGTGCTCGAGGATCGAGTCGTCGTCGAAGTCGAGCTTCGGCGCCCGGCCGGCCTTGCTGCGCAGCGCGTCGATCGCCCGGTTGCGGACGATGCCGAGCATCCAGGTGCGGACGCTGCCGCGCGCCGCGTCGTAGCGGGCACCGCTGCGCCAGATCGAGATGAAGGCCTCCTGGGTCACGTCTTCCGCCGCCCCTCGCTCGCCCACGATCCGGTAGGCGAGCGAGTAGGCGACACCGCCGTGGCGGTCGTAGAAGACCTCGAAGGCGTCGGGGTTCTTCTCCCCAATCAGCGGCATCAGCTCCTCGTCAGCGAGTCGCTCTGCCTTGCTCGTACGCATCTTCGATTTCTCCTAGGACCGTTTCGGCGGGGGTTCGGCTAGGCGATGAAGGGTTCGACCGCCTTCAGGACCTTAGCTTCGGACAGGGCCGGGTCAAACGCTTCCGGCGCGGGTTCTTCTTTGTTCTGCAGGCGAATCGCGGCCGCGTGACGGGCCTCGACCTGGACGATCGAGCCGGCCGCTTCCAGCACTTCTTTGGCCTTGATCTGGGGCGCGGCGCCGTTGTAGGCGCTCACTCCGGTGTCCTCGAACGTCTGGGCCAACTTGAGGAAACCGGAGGTGCCGTTGTAGGGGAAGTCGAATTTCGGTTCCGCCACCGGCTTGCCGCCGAGCTTCTTGATCGTTTCGGTCAGCGCCCCGACGTGTTCTTCCTCGTCGCGCCCGACCAGCTGGATCAGGCTCTTGAGGTCACCGCTCGCGTTCACCCGCGTCTGGGCTTCTTCGTAGAAGGCGGCCTCGAGGTACTCGAGCGTGAGGGCGAAGTTGAGGATGCCGACGTCGCCGCTTTCGGCCATCGCCAGGGCACGGCCGACAAAGGGACCGACCGCGAGCGCGCCGTAGACGGCACCGGCCGCCAGGGCTCCCTTGAGGATCACCTCGCTGCGGGAGATGTCTTCGCTGTCGGTGTCGATGTTCACACCGGCGAGCTCGGGCTGGGCCAGGATCTGGTCGCTCATCTGATTCTCCTTTCGCGCTTTGTGCCGGCTCAGCCGACGATGAAGGGTTCGACCGACTTGAGGACTTCGTCGGCGCCGGCGGGTTTGGCGAACGCCCCGTCAGGGGTGATCGATTCGCCCAGCAGGGTGTTGAGCGCCGCCGCGTGACGGCCCTCGACGCTGTGGATCGAGAGCGCCGCGGCAAGCACCGAGGCGCCCTTGATGTTGGGCGCCTGGCCGAGGTAGGCGGCGGCGCCGAGGTTCTCCACCGTCGCCGCCAGTTCGAGCACCGACTTGGCGCTCTTCAGCGGGAATTCGGTCTTCGGCTTCGGCGCGGGCGTGCCGCCCATCTGCTTGACGAAGCCGGTCAGCGCGGTCACGTGTTCGGCCTCCTCGCTGCCGAACTTGCGGATCGTCGCCAGGTCGGAGCCCTTGAAGAGCCCGCTCTTGACCACGTCGGCGTAGAAGGCGGTCTCGAGGTACTCGAGCGTCAGCGCGTAGTTGAGGATGCCGACGTCGCCCTTGCCGAACTGCTCGGTGCCGGTCTTGCCGCCACCGTTGCTTTCCATCGCCGTCGTCGTGCTGCTGCTGCTGTCGCTGCCGCAGGCAGCGAGAAAGGCCGCCAACGCAGTCGAGCCGCCGGTAACGGCGAGCAGCTTGCGTCGCGACACCGGGTCGCTCGTGACACGCTCCAGCGCGCTCGGTTTGTTAGCCACAGCCATGCTTCCTCCTCGGTCGCGAATAGGTCATCAACCCCACCTACGGGGAGTGGGCGCAGCTGGATCAGCCGACGCTGGCGGTGGACGACCGATGCGGGGAGAGACGCCCGCTCAGGCGGGCGAGCCGGCGCGGATGCGATCGAGCGCGCGGGCGATGCGGGCGACGCCCTCAGGAATCCGCTCGGGTGGCACGCTGGCGAAGGAGAGGCGGAGGCTGTTGGTGCCGCCCTCGATCATGAAGTCGGGACCGGCGACGAAGGCGACGCCCTCGCCCTTGGCCTCGGCCAGCAGGGCGCTGGTGTCGGTGTCCTCGGCGAGGTCGAGCCAGAGGAAGTAGCCGCCGCCGGGGACGACGAACTCGGCCTCGGGGATCTGCTCGTTGAGAGCCTCGATCAGGGCGTCACGCCGTGCCTGCAGGGCGCCCTTGACGAACTCGATGTTGCGGTCGAGCCCACCCGAGCGGCAGAGCTGCAGCACCACTGCCTCGGCCAGCATGTTGGGCGAGATGTAGGTCTCGTTGGCCCGCTTGGCGAGCTTGGCGATCTCCGCCCCGGGACCGGCGAGGTAGCCGACCCGCACGCCGGGGCTGACGGTCTTGGAGAAGGAGGAGGCGTGGACGACCTTGTCGGCCTTGTCGATCTCCAGCATCGTCTCCAGCCCCTCGCCCTCGAAGGGCAGCTCGCGGTAGGGGTCGTCCTCGAAGATCCAGAAGTCGTGCTCGGCGGCGAGCTCGACCAAGCGCACCCGCTTCTCCACCGAGAGCGTGCAGCCGGCCGGGTTGTGGAAGTTGGGAATGATGTGGGCGAGCTTGATCGGCCCGGCAGCAAGCGCCGCCTCGAATGCCGCCAGGTCGAGCCCGTCGTCCTCGAGCGAGACCGGCACCAGCTCGACCCCGAGCCGCTGCAGCATCAGCAGCGTGCGGTCGTAGGTCGGCTGCTCGACCACAACCCGGTCGCCGGGCTCAAGCAGATGCTCGAAGAGCATCCAGCCGGCCTCGAGTGAGCCGTTGGCAACCATCACCTG
Organism: uncultured Solirubrobacterales bacterium; assembly: GCA_963732225.1. Classification (GTDB taxonomy): domain Bacteria; phylum Actinomycetota; class Thermoleophilia; order Solirubrobacterales; family 70-9; genus VRUE01. Next base: position 452,128 of record CAVSYR010000002.1, on the reverse strand, counting down.
GCCGTCGTCGAGCCCCCCGTGCCGCTGCGCGATCCACTCGCAGAGCCCCGGATGGCCGATACCAGTGCCGTAAGAGAGGGCCTTTTCCCAGTCCTCAGCAAGCGCCACTGAGGCCGCGTCCCGCACCGCGTCCCGCGGCAGGATGTCGGCGCTGGGCGCCCCTCGAGCGAATGAAATCGTGTCGCTGGCCATGTGAAAGCGAGCCTAGCAACGCGCCGGCATTGCCGACGACGACGCCTCACCAGAGCGCGTCGTGTTGCTCCATCACGCCCAGACCCTCGGCCAGGTCAATCCCGCCGAGCTGGCCGCGGAAGTCGCCGAAGAGATGGCGATAGCTCGAGCGTATGACGAGGAAGTTGTCGTTGCGGCTGCGTTCCGAGCCGGGGGTGAAGGTGAGCAGCCCGCCGTCCGCGAACTCCACCGCCGCCAGCCCCTTGAAGGAGACCGGAGCGGGCTCGGCTGGCATCCTCGTCGTCGCCCGCTCGCTGTTCGAACCGGGTCGTCCTGTCCATCCGTCCAGATCGCCCGCTCGCTGTTCGCAACCGGGTCGTTGATCCCCGCGACCAGGTTCCAGGCGACCGGTCGGCCGTCCTTCGCTCGGCCCACCCCTGCCGACCACTGCCAGCTGGTCTGCCGCTTCTGGTAGCCGGCCGACTGGTCATCGACGCCGTGCCCGTCGAGCTCCCAGCGCCCGTCCTGGGTCTCGATCGTGGCCCTGATCGGCACCCCCGAGCGCTTGCGGGTCCAGCCCCAGGCCTCGCCGCTGGGGCAAATCGACTCGATCGGCACCGACTCCCCCAGCGACAAGCGGGCGCGCAGCTCGCGGGCCTCGATCGCGATCTCGGCGCCGTCCATCCTCACCTCGTCGCTGCCGGGCCGCAGCCGTGTGTTCGCGTAGCTGCGGTCGCCATCGCGATCCCACAGCGCCCAGAAGCACTGGCCGAGGGGGCCGATCTCCGCCCGGGCCGCGCAGAGCATCAGCCGCTCCGAGTAGAAGCCAACGTAACGCCAGCGCTTGCGGGTCTGCCCGAGGCTGCGCAGCGGCATCCGGGCGGGCGGGAGCGGCAGGTCGGGGCGGTCGTCGCCGGGACCGCGCCAGGGGAGCTGCTCGTCCAGCCTCACCTAGCCGCGCAAGACTTCGACGGCGATCTTGGCCGTCTCGGTCGGGCTTTCGCCGACCCGCACGCCCTTTGCTTCGAGCGCGTCCTTCTTTGCCTGGGCGGTGCCCGAGGAGCCGGAGATGATCGCGCCGGCGTGGCCCATCTGCTTGCCGGGCGGAGCGGTGAAGCCGGCGATGTAGGCGACCACCGGCTTGGAGATCTCTGAGGCGATGAACTCGGCAGCGCGCTCCTCGGCGTCGCCGCCGATCTCGCCGACCATCACGATCAGCTCGGTGTCAGGATCGGCCTCGTACAGCGTCAGGATGTCGATGAAGTCGGAGCCGATGATCGGGTCGCCGCCGATGCCGACGATCGAGGAGTTGCCCGTTCCCGCCTGCTTCAGCTCGTTGCCGATCTGGTAGGTCAGCGTGCCCGACTTGGAGACGACGCCGATCGGGCCGGGGTCGAAGAACTGCGCCGGGATGATGCCGACGTTGGCCTTGCCGGGCGAGAGCGCGCCGGGGCAGTTGGGGCCGAGCAAGCGCACGCCGGCCTCCTTGGCCTTCCAGTAGGTATTGAGCATGTCGAGCACCGGGATCCCCTCGGTGATCGCGATCACCGTCTCGACCCCGGACTCGATCGCCTCGTCGATCGCCGGCGCGGCGAAGCGCGCCGGCACGAAGATCATCGATGTGTTGGCGCCGGCCTGCTCGACCGATTCCTTGATCGTGTCGAAGACCGGCACGCCCTCGACGTCCTGGCCGCCCTTGCCCGGCGTGACCCCGGCGACCAGGTCGGTCCCGTAGGCGCGGTTGCGCAGGCCGTGGAAGGAGCCCTCGCGGCCGGTCAGGCCGGAGACGACCAGCTTGGTCTCCTTGTCGATAATGATCGACATCAGCCGTTGCCTCCCGCGAGCTCGACCACGCGGCGGGCGGCGTCGAGCATCGTCGTCTCCTGGTTCAAGTTGGGCAGGTTGGCCTCGGCGAGGATCTTCAGCCCCTCCTCGGAGTTGGTGCCGTCGAGGCGCACGACCAGCGGCAGCTTCAGGTCCAGCTGCTGCGAGGCGGTGACGATGCCCTTGGCGATCTCGTCGCAACGGGTGATGCCGCCGAAGATGTTGAAGAGGATCGCGGTGACCTTCTGGTCGGAGGTGATCACGGTCAGCGCGTCGACGATCGCCTCGGCCTTGGAGCCGCCGCCGGCGTCGAGGAAGTTGGCCGGGGCGCCGCCCGCCTGGGCGACCACGTCCAGGGTCGACATGCAGAGCCCGGCGCCGTTGGCGAGGATGCCGACGTTGCCCTCGAGCTTGACGTAGGTGAGGCCCTTCTCCTTCGCCATCGCCTCCTGCGGGTCCTCAGCGGTATCGGCGATCTCGGCCAGGTCCTGGTGGCGGAAGAGCGCGTTGCCGTCGATCGTCACCTTGGCATCGAGGGCGACGACCTCGCGGTCGTTGGTGACGATCAGCGGGTTGACCTCGATCAAGTTCGCGTCCTCCGAACCCGCCACCTCGGCCAGCTTCACCAGCACCTCGGCGGCCTGATCGCGGATGTCCTCGTCGAGCCCGGCGGCGTCGATGATCTCGCGCGCGGCGGCAGCGTCGAAGGAACGGGTCGGGTCGATGTGGCGGCGCACCAGGGCGTCGGGGTCCTCGGCCGCGACCGCCTCGATGTCCATGCCGCCCTTGGCGGAGACCATCGCCAGCAGCTTCTTCTCGCCGCGGTCGAGGATCACCGAGGCGTAGTACTCGGAGGCGATGTCGGAGCCGCCCTCGATCCAGACCTGGTCGACGCGGAAGGGACCCTCGCCGTGCGGGCCGATGATGTCCATGCCGAGGATCGCGTCGGCGTAGGCGCGCGCCTCCTCGGCGTCCTTGGCGATCTTGATTCCGCCGGCCTTGCCGCGGCCGCCGATCAGCACCTGCGCCTTGATCGCGCAGGGGTAGCCGATCCGCTCCGCCGCAGCGACGGCGTCATCGACGTTGGCAGCGACCTCGCCGCTCGGCACGGCGACGCCGTGCTTGGCGAAAAGCTGCTTGCCCTGATACTCGAGGAGGTCCATGGTTTGAAAGGCGCGCCCCTGCGGCGCGGGCGGCAGCCTATCCGACCTTTGAGGCGGCCGACTTCAAGTGGCGCGCCGCCTGCCTTGCGGGCTACTGACATAATGCGCCGCCGCCATGCCCCTCCCCAGCCTCAAAACCGTCAAATGGGTTACCACCGACTGTTACGGCACCCTGATCGATTGGGAGAAAGGCATCATCGACGCCTGCAAGAAAGAGGCGCAGAAGGATGGCTTCAGCTTCGAAGAGGAGCCCTTCCTCGCCCGCTTCATGGAGGTCCAGGCCGAAATCATGGCCGGCTCCTACGAGCTCTACGCCGAGGTGCTGCGCCGCTCGATCGTCAAAGTCGCCGGCGAGCTGGGCTGGGAGATCGAGCCCTCGCGGGCACAGTTCCTGCCCAACAGCGTCGCCTACTGGCTGCCCTTCCGCGAGTCCAACGCGGCGATGGACAGGCTCGGCAAACGCTACGAGATCGGCATCGTCTCCAACATCGACGACAAACTGCTCGGCATCTCGCGCCGCCACCTGCGCACCGAACTCGACCTCGTGGTCACCGCCCAGCAGGTGCGCAGCTACAAGCCCGACCCCGTCCACTTCAAAGAGGCGGCGCGGCGGATCGGCGGCAAGAAAGGCTGGCTGCACATCGGCTGCAACTACACCAACGATGTCGCGCCGCTGCTGAAAATGAACGTGCCGGTGATCTGGGTCAACCGCCACGGCGAGAAACTCGAAGGCCGCAAGGCGCCGAGCGCCACCGTCAAGACCTTCCGCGACGCCGCCAAAAAGCTCGGCGCGTCCTGAGCGATCTCTAGCGTTTCGCAACTTCAGCCCGCGCAGTTGTTTCGACCGGGTAGGTCGCCTGGCGGCCACTACCTCCATGCAGCCAATGCAACAAAGCAGGGTGTCTAGAAGCCTCAGGCTCGCGGTGATCGCGGCAGGCCTGCTGGTATTGCTCTGCCTGCTCGCCACCACGGGGTTCCGCTCCAGCGCCGCCGCAGCGACCCCTGAACGGCCCAGCTTCGTCGTCATTCAGACCGACGACCAGACCCTTGACCAGCTCTACGCCGCGTTCGGCCAGCCGAAGCTGCGGGTTATGCCCAACACGCTGGACCTGATCGCCAAACGAGGCGAGACCTTCAACCGCTACTACGTCTCCTACCCGCTCTGCTGCCCCTCGCGGGTCAGCCTGCTGACCGGCCGCTACGCCCACAACAACGGCGTCAAGGGCAACATCCAGCCCAACGGCGGCTACTTCGGCTTCTCCTTCCGCGGCGCCTACACCCACAACATCGCCACCTGGCTGCAAGGTGCCGGCTACCGCACGATCCACGTCGGCAAGTTCCTCAACGGCTACGGCGACGAACCGTACTCAAACGGAACCGAAGTACCGCCCGGCTGGAGCGCCTGGCACACGGTGCTCAACGCCGATACCCATCACTACTACTACGGCTACTCGCTCAACAACAACGGGGTGGTCGAAGGCCCCTACGGCGACTCGGGCACCTGGGAACCGCGCGAATACACGACGCGCGACGACATCGGCTGCCCCTTCGCGCCCCTCAACGGCCAGCCCTGCTTCTACGAGACCGACATGCTGACCAACCTGGCGACGCAGGAACTGCGCAACACGCCGGAAGAACAGCCCTTCTACCTGCAGCTCGACTACACCGCTCCCCACGGCGACTTCCGCAAGCCCGCCGGCCCGGAGCCGGCACCGCGCCACTACGACTGGTTCAAGGGCGCGCCACTGCCCCACAACCGCGGCCAGGGCTTCGACGAGGGCAACGTCACCGACAAGCCGAGCTTCATCCGCGAAGCGCCGTATCTGGGCCTCAGCGAAATCCACACCTACCGCGTCTACTACGACAAGGCGCTCGAGTCGCTGCGCTCGATCGACGACGGGGTCAAACTGCTGATCGACACCCTGGGCTCGCTGCACCGGCTGCGCAACACCTACGTCATCTTCACCTCGGACAACGGCTTCTTCTACGGCGAGCATCGCCTGCTCGGCGGCAAGTTCCTCGCCTACGAGCCCTCGACCCACCTGCCCTTCCTGATTCGCGGCCCGCACATCAAAGCCGGTACCGAATCCGGTGAGATCGTCGGCAACATCGACGTCGCGCCGACGATTCTCGAACTGGCCGGGGTCACACCCGATAAGAGCGTCGACGGGCGCTCGATGACTCCCTTCTTCAAAGACCCCGAATTGCGCACCCTACGGCCCTACCTCTTCGAGTCCTTCGTCGAAACAGATGACGTCAACGAAGCCGGTGCGATCGCCGAACCCGGTGACCAGAGCCGCGCGACCGCGCTCCAGCAGCGCGCCGCGGGCCAGAGCGCTGCTCGCCCCGGCGGCGGCGCCAGCGCCTCGCTGCTGGCGCCGCCCAAGGACTACGAGGGAATCCGCCTCGGCCCCTACAAGTACATCGCCTGGCCGGACGGCGAGAAGGAGCTCTATGACCTCGAAACGGACCCCTACGAGCTCAACAACCTGGTCCGCATCCCCGACTACTTCCCGGTGCGGAACTTCCTCCACCGCGAACTGACCGAACGGTTGGAGGACTGCGTCGGCCGCGGCTGCCGCGAAGAAGCCTCAGAAATCCCGCTGACGCGCCGCGAACGGCAGCAGGTGCTACGTCAGGTCAAGGCCGAACGGCGCGAAAAACAAAAGCAGAAAAAAGAAGAACAGCGGGAAGCGAAAAAACAGCCGCAGAAGCAGCCGAAACGCTGAGCTCCGCCGGAACCTCGCGCGCTACTTGATCACGGCGAGGACGTCGCCGCTGGAGACCGAGTCGCCCTCGGCGATCTTCAGCTCCTCGACCTTGCCGGCGCGGTGGGCGACGATCTCGTTCTCCATCTTCATCGCCTCGATCACGCAGATCAGGTCGCCCTCGGCAACCTCGGCGCCTTGCTCGACGGCGACTTTGAAGACGGTGCCCTGCAGCGGCGATGGCAGTGACTCGCTGGAGGCGCCGCCGCCTCCGCCGGCCTTGCGCTCGCGCTTGGGCGGACGCTTGCCGCCCGCCGCCGGAGCTGCCGCCGCACCAGCAGCGGCCTCGCCGATCACCTTGACCTCGAAGAGCTTGCCCGAGACCTCGACCTTGTAGTCGCGGCTGATGATCTCGCCGCCATCCTCGGAGGGCTCGGGCGGCTTCGGGTCGGCTGGAGCGGTCGACTTCAGCCAATCGGCGTCCTCCATCAGGTCACGGCAGGTCTCGCCCTTGGCCCACTGCTCGGTGGCGAGGATCGCTTCGTGGAAGGGAATCAGCGTGGTCAAGCCACCGGAGTCGTATTCGGAGAGAGCCCGCAGCATGCGCCGGGTCGCCTTCTCGCGGTCGACGTCCCAGACGATCAGCTTGGCCACCATCGGGTCGTACATCGGAGTCACCTCGGAGCCGCCTTCGACGCCGGAGTCGACGCGGACGCCGGGGCCGGAGGGCTCGCGGTAGGAGTCTCCGATCGGGCCCGGAGCGGGCGCGAACTTCTTGTGCGCCGCCTCGGCGTTGATCCGGCACTCGATCGACCAACCGCGCAGCTCGACGTCCTCCTGGGCGATCGAGAGCGGCTCGCCGGCGGCGACCAGGATCTGCTCGCGCACGATGTCGATCCCGCTGACCATCTCGGTCACGCAGTGCTCGACCTGGACGCGGGTGTTCATCTCGAGGAAGAAGTACTCGTCACCGACCTGCATGCCCTCGATCGTGCCGGCGCCGCGGTAGCCGACCGCGGCGGCCGCGTCGGTGGCGATCTTGCCGATCCGCTCGCGCATCTCCTCGTCGACGTGCGGGCCCGGGGCCTCCTCGATCACCTTCTGGTGGCGGCGCTGGATCGAGCAGTCGCGCTCGCCGAGGTGGATCACGTTGCCGTGCCCGTCGGCGAGCACCTGGACCTCGACGTGGCGGGGGTCCTCGAGGTAGCGCTCGACGTAGACGCGGTCATCGGAGAAGAACTTCTCGCCTTCGCGGCCCGAGCCCTCGAAGGCCTCCGCGAGGTCGTCCGGGGTCATCGCCACGCGGAAGCCCTTGCCGCCGCCGCCGCCTGCCGCCTTGCAGGCGACCGGGTAGCCGGCTTCCTCGGCCTGGCGCTTGGCCTCCTCGAGGTCCTTGGCGACCTCGGTCGAGCCGGGAACGATCGGCACCCCGGCCTGCTCCATGATCTCGCGCGCCTTGGTCTTCGAGCCCATCGCTTCGATCGCCTCCGGCGGCGGGCCGATCCAGGTGATCCCCGCCTCGTCGCAGGCGCGGGCCATCGCGGCGTTCTCGGCGAGGAAGCCGTAGCCCGGGTGGATCCCTTCGGCGCCCGCCTCCTTCGCGGTCTCGATGATCTTGGCGATGTTCAGATAGCTCTCGGCTGGGACCGCGGGGCCGATCAGGAAGGCCTCGTCAGCCTCGCGCACGTGCGGCGCATCCCGGTCGATCTCGGAATAAACAGCGACGGACGTAATGCCCATCTCCTTCAGCGTCCGCGCCACCCGAATCGCGATCTCGCCGCGGTTTGCGATCAGAACTTTCTGGAACACGGCGGCGCAGTCTAGTCATGTAGGCGGGCGAGTGACGGGAGTCGGCTGCGCCGCCGCCGTGCCCTTCAGTGCAATAGCTTCCTAGCTCATGTTGATCGAGCTTCAGTCGCATTCGACCGTTTCCGACGGGCAGCTGGCGCCGGGAGAAGTTGTCGCCCAGGCCTGGGAGGCCGGGGTTACGACGTTGGCGCTGACCGACCACGATGCGGTTGCCGGGGTTGAGGAGGCTGCTGAGGCGGCCAAGGGGTTTGGGATCGAGCTGGTGCCGGCGATTGAGATGTCCTGCGTGCACGAGTACGCCGAAGACCTGCACATCTGCGGCTACTGGGTCGACTTGACGACGATGAAGCCGGTTTGCGAACGGGCGCAGAAGGAACGGGTCAACCGGGCCGAGGAGATCATCGAACGGCTGCGCAAATGGGGCTTCGAAATCAAGCTCGAGGACGCGATCAAAGAGGCTGGCGACGCCCTCTCGATCGGGCGGCCGCACATCGCTCGAGCCGCCGGAGCCAGTGGCGACTTGGGCCCGTTCTTCGAGGAGTACCTGGTGCCCGGCGCCAAGGCCTTCGTCCCCCGCCGCTGGCCCACGGCCGAGCAGGCGATCGCCCTGATCCACGAGGCCGGCGGCACCGCCGTCATCGCCCACCCCTACTGGGACATCGACGACCCCGACGAGGTAGAAGACCTGATCCGCTCCCTAAAACCCGACGGCGTCGAGGCTTTCTACCCGCCCCACACCCAGGAGCAGACCGAACACCTCCTCCACCTCTGCGACGAGCTAGACCTGATCCCCACAGCCTCGTCCGACTACCACGGCCCCACCCACAAGACCTTCGCCAAATTCGGCGACTACAACACCTACGGCCTGGCCGAGCCGCAGGTCCCACCCAAGCGGTAACGGCTCACGCAGCATCGTGGCGCCGCGAGTCGCGGGATCTCATCGCGGTCTGGGTGACCCGCTTGCGAACCCTGAGCGGGAGGGGCGTGGGCCCCTCCACAAACACTCAAGAGCGGCCTCCGGCCGCTCGTTTGGGGAGGGGTCCTCGCCCCTCCCCCCGCTTAGAGCCCTAAGCGGTAACCGCAGCCGCCGGAATCAGCTCCCGCGACTCGAGGTACTCGAGCAGCTTCTGCGCCGACTCCTCAGGAGCCTCGTTCTCGGTGTCGCAGACCCAAGCCGGGTTCTCGGGGATCTCGTACGGATCGGAGACGCCGGTGAATTCCTTGATCTCGCCCGAGAACGCCTTGGCGTAGAGGCCCTTGACGTCGCGCTCGGCGCAGGTGTCGACCGATGCCTTGACGTAGACCTCGATGAAGCGATCGCCCATCAGCTCGTGCGCCTCGTCGCGGATCTCGGCGTAGGGGGAGATCGCCGCGGTGATCACCGGCACGCCGTTGCGGCTGAGCAGGTCAGCGACGAAGGCGATGCGACGGATGTTGATGTCGCGGTCCTCCTTGGAGAAGCCGAGCCCCTTGGAGAGGTTTTCGCGCACGACGTCGCCGTCGAGAATCTCGAGCTTTGAGCCACGCTCGCGCAGTTGGGTCTCCAGCAGTCCGGAGATGGTCGTCTTGCCGGCACCGGAGAGTCCGGTGAACCAGAGGGTGAAGCCCTTCTCGCCAGCCATGCTTTCTCAGTCCTCCTTGTAAGCGTCGATCAGGATGTCGGCGACCTCGTCACGCGAGAACTCGTGCGGCGGCCTTTCGCCGTTGCCGAGCATTTCGCGAACCTTGGTTCCGGAAAGGAAGAGGCGCGCCTCGGGGTCATGCGGACAGGTCTTGTTCGAGGCAAGCCCCTCGCACTCGTTGCACCAGAAGGTGTGCTCGAACATCAGCGGCTCGATGCCGAGCTCGTCGATGTCGATCGTGTCGAAGATCTTCTGCGCGTCGTAGGTGCCGTAGTAGTCACCGGCACCGGCGTGGTCGCGGCCGACGATGAAGTGCGTGGCGCCGTAGTTGCGACGGACGATCGCGTGCAGGACCGCCTCGCGGGGACCGGCGTAGTGCATCTTCGCCGGCTTCACGCCCAGCACCACCCGGTCGTTCGGGTAGTAGTTCTCCATCAGCACCTCGTAGCAGCGCATCCGCACGTCGGCGGGGATGTCGCCGGCCTTGGTCTTGCCGATCAGCGGGTGGATGAAGAGCCCGTCGCAGGTCTCCAGCGCCGCCTTGGTCAGGTACTCGTGAGCGCGGTGGATCGGGTTGCGGGTCTGGAAGGCGACGATCTTCTTCCAGCCGCGCGCCTCGAAGTCAGCCTTGTGCTCGGCCGCCGTCTTGTAGCGGCGCATGAAGGCCTCCTCGTGATCCGGCAGCGCGTCGACCTCGATCGGGCCGGCGAGCATCCGGTTGCCCTCCTCGTAGATCGCGGCGACGCCCGGGTGGGCCTCGTCGGTGGTGCCGTAGACCTGCTCGGCCTCGCGCTTGACGTCGCGCTCCCAGATCTCGGTGACCTTGAGCCGGCCCAGCGGCTTGCCTTCGTCGCTGGAGAGGGCGATCGTGTCGCCGACCTCGCACTCGAGCTCGCTGGCCAGGGTGATCGGGATCGGCCAGTAGTCGCCGTCCGTGGTGCGCATCTCAGAACAGACGCGCTCCCAGTCGGCGGACCCCTGGAAGCCGGCCAGCGGCGCAAAGCCACCGTTGCCGATCATCTCGAAGTCAGCGGTGTGGCGCTCGTCAAGTGTCAGGGAAAGCTCAGTCATCGTCTCGCTCATGCGTTAAGTCTCACCAATCGGTTGGGAAGGATTACGAAGGGGGTTATCTCAGGCGCGTGGCGCCGCTAGTTGATCCCGCACTCGGTCTTTTCGAGACCCGCCCAGCGGCCATCGCGGGACGAACCGCCGACACCGACCGGCTTGGTGCAGTGGGTGCAACCGATCGAGGGGTAGCCCTGATCGTGGAGCGGGTTGTACGGGAGGTCGTGCTCATGGATGTAGTTCCAGACATCGCGTTCGGTCCAGTCCGCGAGCGGGTTGAGCTTCCAGAGCTCAAAGCGCTTGTCCCAGCCGAACTTCAAAGTGTTGGCGCGGCTGGCTGAGTCCTCACGGCGGACGCCGGCGAGCCAGCAGTCTACGGAAGAAAGCGCCCTGCGCATTGGCTCCACCTTGCGCAATCCGCAGCAAGCGTCGGGGTCGCGGTTCCAGAGCTCGTCGCCGTGCTGGGCGGCCTGCTCGGCCAGCGTCAGGTTGTGGTACCGGTCGAACTCGATCCCCAGCGACTCGGCGAGGCGGTCACGCGTCTCATACGTCTCCGGGAAGAGCACGTCGGTGTCGAGGTAGAAGAAGCGCGCGTTCGAGTTGACCTTGCTGGCCAGGTGAGCGGTTACCGAGCTCGTTTTCTGGAACGAGCAGGCGATGTAGTGGCTCTCACCAAAGGTCTCGAACATCCACTCGATCGTCTGCTCGGCCGAACGGCCCTCGAGCTCGGCCGCGATCGCCTCCGGATCGGAGATGGCTGCTGGGGCGGCGACTGGGTTCATATCGCGCACTCGCCCTCGCCCCTCTCGACCTTGTAGGGGCTGGACCGGTTCCAGTCGATGAACTGCTGCATGGTCTCGAGGCTGAACTCAGCCGGCATCGTCAGCTCCTTGACCTCTGCTTCGAAGCGCTCGGCGCCAATCCGCTCGGCGAAGTCGTTGAACGCCTCGCTCTCGCCGGAGCGCTCGGCCTCGTACATGCGGATCCAGCGCTCGACCGCCTCGGGCACGCGCTTGGCGGGCAGGCGCGACTTCAGCCGCGTGCCGAAGACGACCTCGCCGCCCTCGTAGCGGCCGCCGATGTGCGGGATGTAAGCGGGGATCTGGCGGCCGCCGACTTTCAGCGAGGCGCCGTAGAAGCCGATGTTGGCGATGTGGTGCTGGCTGCAGCCGTTGGGGCAGCCGCTCATCTTGATGTGGATCTTGCGGGTCAGCTCATCGGTTATCTCCATCTCCTGGAGACGCTCCTTGATCGCCCGGTTGAGCCCCATCGAGCTGGTGATGCCCATCTTGCAGCTATCGGTGCCGGGGCAGCTGACCACGTCGGTGATCTCGTCGGCGCCGGCCTCGTCGAGGCCGAGCTCGCCGAGCCGCTGCCAGAGGTCGTAGAGCGCCTCGTCGCGGACCCAGCGCAGGACCAGGTTCTGCTGCACGGTGCTGCGCGCGTAGCCACCGGTGAACTCGCGCATGATCGCGGCCAGACCGCGGAACTGCTCCGGGGTCAGGTCGCCGCGCTCGATCTTCACCTCGACCGCGGAGAAGCCCTCCTGGCGCTGCGCCTGGACGTTGCCTTCGACGAAGCGATCGAACTGCGAGCGGTCACCGTTGGGCGAGGCCGCGGTCGGCGGCACCTTCGGGGCGTTGGCCTGCTCGTCGTCCTCGAAGCGCAGGCGCTCGACCAGCTCGGCGTTGAAGTCGCGCTCCTCGACCCAGTCGCCCTCGAGCTCGGCATCGACCTGCTCGCGAAGAGCATCGATGCCGATCTTGTCGACCAGGACCTTGATCCGGGCGCGGGCGCGGTTGGCGCGCAGCCACTCCTGGCGATCGAAGATGCGCAGCACGGCCTCGGAGACCTTGAGGTAGTCGCCGCTGTCGGCCTCGACGAAGTCGTAGAGCGTCGGCGCGACGCGGGCCATGATCGAGGTGCCACCACCGACGCGGACCTCGAAGCCCTTCACTCCATCGCGTTCGCGCGAGAGGAAGGCGATGTCGTGGATGCCGGTGATCGCGCGGTCCTCGTCGGAGCCGCTGAAGGCCGTCTTGATCTTGCGCGGCATCAGCTGCGTCGTCGGGTGACGGACGAAGTAGCGGGCGTAGGCGCCGGCGTAAGGGGTTGGGTCGAAGATCTCGTCGGGGGCGACACCAGCCCAGGGATCGCCGGTGACGTTGCGCACCGTGTTGCCGCAACCCTCGCGCGAGGAGAGGTCGGCCTCGGCGATCTCGCGCAGCAGCGACTCCATGTCGCGCAGGGGGATGTGGTGGATCTGGATGTTCTGCCGCGTCGTGATGTGGCCCTTGTTCAGCGGCGCGTACTGCTCGACCACGCTGGCGAAGGCCTCCATCTGCTGCGGGGTGACGCCACCGAAGGGAAGCTTGACCCGGACCATCTGCACGTCGGGCTGGCGCTGGCCGTAGACGCCCTGTTTGAGGCGGAAGCCGATGAACTCGTCCTCGGGGATCTGACCGGCGAGGAAGGTCTCGGCTTCGTTGTCGAAGTCGTCGAACTCGCGCTCGATGATCGGGATGATGTGGCCGGGGACGTTGCGGTAGGTCTCCGGGTTCTCCAAGGTGCCGGTGCGCCCCTTGCCCCGCTGCTCCTTCTGTTGGTCGACCGCTACCTCCATCCTGAGGAAAATAGCAAAACCTGACAGGGATTAGGGTATTTAGGGCTTAGTCAGCTCTGGAGGCAGCTTCTTGCGGGCATGAAGGATCGAAGCGGCCTCCCCCGACTCGGCCACAACTCCGCCCTCCGGAGCCAGCGGCAACCCCGCCTCGGACCAGCCAACGATCCCCTCGCTCAGCTTCACCGCGTTGTAGCCCGCGTCGGCCAAAGCATCGGCAGCCATCGCCGAGCGATTACCACCGCGGCAGTAGAGAACAACGGGCCGCTCCTTGTCGATCTCGCCAGTCCGCTCGGCGAGCTCAGCCAGTGGCAGGTACGTAGCGCCCTCGATATGCCCAGCCTCCCACTCATGCTCAGCGCGCACGTCAACCAACTGCGCCCCGTCCTCAATCAGCTTCTGGGCCTCATCCCGCGAGACCTCGCGTGTGTCATCGCTCATCAATCGATGTCCGTTCCCTCGATCAGGAAGGCGACGCGCACGTGAGCCCGGTACTCGTCCAGGTTCTCACCACGAATCCCGGTCGAGACGATGTCGACCGCGCGGATGTTGCGCAAGGTGCCCTGCGCCTGGCTCAGCGCCTGGCGCGCGGCGTCGTCGGTCGACGTTTTGGAGCTACCAACCAACTCGATGATCTTCACGACAGCCATCTCTCTCCTCCTTCTGACTCCTCGACAGTGCTCTTGGCGCTGACTCCTTCGAGCAGCGCTGCCCGCTGCCACGGGCCGATGGCGTCCTCCTCCGTGCCGGGCGCCGGCGCCGTCTCCGCGCGAAACCGCTCGATCGCCGCCGCGATTGCGACGGCCTCGTCCTCGCTCGGGGTCCGGGCCATGTCAATAAGCCTAGATGACTGCGAATTGGCGCACTTTCGTCGCTCCTGCGTTACATTACATCGATGGAGGTGATGTAACTTGGCCCGCATGAAGCGACTGCAGATATCGATTGAGCCCGAGCTGGATTTGGCCGTGGAGAGACGCGCCGAAGAAGATGGGCTCTCGAAGGCGGAGGTGATCAGACGTTGCGTGCGGGAAGAGATACAGCCTTTGCCACCGATCGAGGAGGATCCGCTGTTCAAGATGTTTGGGACCGTCGAAGGCGATCCCAACAGCAGCATGACCGTCGACGACGTCGTGTACGGCCCGTCAAATCCGGACCCTTGATCTTTGCCGACACCTCCTTCTTGGTCGCGGGATTGATCAGACGGGACAACCATCACGAGGCGGCGATTCGACTGTCCCGTCAGATAGCGGGAAGGCGAGTGGTAACCACCAACCACGTGCGGGGAGAGGCGTGGACCTGGATCAGGCGGAAGGCTTGGCACGGAAAGGCAGTCGAAATGCTGGACAACCTCGACGACTCCAGTGGTCACGTCGGCGTCAGCGGGGTGTCCGAACAGATGGAGGCGGAGGCGCTGCTCTGGCTGCGCCAGCACGATGAGCGCGAGTACTCGTTTGTCGACGCAACGAGCTTTGCCTTCATGCGCGCCAAGGGAATCTCGGAGGCGCTCGCCTTCGACGGAGACTTCGCCGCCGCCGGCTTCACCGAACTGCGGCCCTAGTCGAGACGATTTACCAGTGGCTCGGTCGTCAAACAAACGACCCGGGCCGACGAGGGAGGCGTCGAACCCGGGCCAATGTTTGCTGGTCGCCGTCGGAGGGGGCCGACGGCAGGGGGGTCGCCGGCAGGGATCCGGCTGTGCCGCTGCGGCATCTTCTGGGCCGTCCACATAAAAACACAGCCATACAAAAAAATCAAGTCCCAACATGTTTTTCCTCAAAACAACCGCACGAATGGTTGCGTTCCAAAAGAATCGTGCGTACCATCAAACGCTCTGAGAGATTCAAGTGTCCACGGAGGTAGCTAGATGGCCAGTTATGGTCCGGTCGCGATGGTGACGACGCCGTGGGGGGATGCAGGCACGCTGCGCGATCGCAAGCTCCAGCCGGGGCGGCGCTTGCCGCCCGAGGAGGTCGCCCGCAACCAGCAGGAGCGACTCTTCGCCGCGTTGGTCGCGGTCGTCGCCGAGAAGGGCTACGAGGCGACCCGGGTCGAGGACCTGCTCGAGCTCTCCGGGGTCTCGCGCAGCGCCTTCTACGCCCACTTCAAGGACAAGGAAGAGTGTCTGCTGGCGGCCCTGCACGCCTTCGTCGGACCGACGGTCGGCGCGATCTTCGCTGACGGCGGGCCGCCGCCGGACGAAGTGCGCGCCCGCCAGGCCTTCGACGCCTTCA
Organism: uncultured Solirubrobacterales bacterium; assembly: GCA_963732225.1. GTDB lineage: Bacteria > Actinomycetota > Thermoleophilia > Solirubrobacterales > 70-9 > VRUE01. Next base: position 436,915 of record CAVSYR010000002.1, on the reverse strand, counting down.
TCAACCTGATCGTCGAACAGGCCGCGGCGGCGCGGATGTGCCTGGTCGAGATCTACGCCGCGGGCCCGCGCGCGATCGAAGAGATCGACCGCACCACCGATGGCGTGCAGGCCTTCCTCTCCGCCACGCTCGAGCAGGTCCCCGGCCGCAAAGGCATGCCGCCGGAGATCGTGCGGGCGATGGTCGGCGGTGTGCGCAAGGTGATCCACAGCCGCCTCTACCGCCATGAAGAGCAGGAGCTGATCGAGCTGACGCCGCAGATGTGGGACTGGTTCGCGGCCTACGAGCCGCCGCCGCAGCCGTTGCGCCGGCCGCGCAGCCGCGCCGCCCAGAACGGCGGCCCCGCCAACGGCTACGACCCAGCGGAACGGATCCTGCGAGCCCTCGCCTCGGTCGTCGCCGAGAAGGGCTACCCGGCGATGACGATCGGCGACATCGCCGCCCGCGCCTCGATCTCGCTCTCCACCTTCTACGCCAACTTCGCCGACAAGGAGGAGGCGATGCTGGCCGCCGTCGACAGCGGCTCCTCGCAGATGCTGGCGACGACGCTGCCGGCCTTCCGCCGTGCCCCCGACTGGCCACACGCGGTGCGCGGTGCCTTCGGAGCGATGTTCGCCTTCTGCTCGGCCGAGCCCGAGTACACGACCCTCGGCGCCGTCGACGTCTACGCCGCCGGCCGGCGGGCGCTGGAACAGCGCGACGAGGTGATGAAGACGATGGAGGGCCTGCTGATCCCGGGCTTTGAGATCAACCCGGACGTCAGCCCGATCGCCGCCGAGGCGATCGGCGGCGCGATCTACTCGATGATCTACGACCAGATCAAACGTGGCGGGGCCGAGAACATGCAGGAAGTCGCGCCGCTCGCCAGCTACATCACCCTGGCTCCCTTCATCGGCGCCGAGCAGGCCTGCGCGGTCGCCAACGGCGACGGCCGCGGCCGCTAGCCGCCCGGATCACCCGTTCCGCTGTTCCTTTTCCTCAAATACCCAGGACAAAGCACGGCAGAGAAGTACAGCCTCGCCCAGCCGTGCCTTTCCTCAACCACGACCGGCTAAGGAACACCGGGGGAGTGGGGCGAGCTGAGGAGGCGCTCGATCCTTGCGATCGTGGCCTCGGGGCGATCCCGTAGTTCCTCCCATCGCAAGCGAACGACTCGAAATCCCCCGGCGATGAGGATTCTGTTCCGAGCGAGGTCGCGCGCTTCGGCAATGGGATGGTCGTGGAACCTTCCCCCGTCGGTTTCAACGACCAGGCGCTGCCGACGCCAGAGAAAGTCGATCTCAAAAGTCTGCTCGCCAATCCGAAGTCGCTCATTGCAACTCGGGATCGGCAGATCCCTCTGCGAGAGAAGTGGCAACAACCTCGCCTCCATCCGACTGCGAAGGCGAACGTTTGGATAGCGACGCCACTCCTCGAGGATGCTACGAAGCCGCGGGCTACCGCGGCGGCGCGGACCGGAGAGGATCCGATCAATCTCCGGCACGTCGAGCACTTGCAAGACCGCGGCTTGCTCGATGGTTCGGCGCAGCGAGGCATCGCCAACCGTGCCGGCCAGGTCGACGATGATCCGGGATGGACTGGTGCAGGGAATAGCTTCGTGCTCCATCGCGTCTTTGCCAACGGGCTGAGCCACGTGGTGCCGGTGGATTCCAGGGATCTTGCGCCCGAGTTCCATAGCGGCGATGACATGGATGGCGCGGGGCTCGCTCTCCCAGAGCCCCAGGAGAAAAGCAGCGGAACCGTGGGAGACAACCGCGCCTGACCCGCACGCAAGTACAGCAGCGAGCATCCTTCCCCGCGATCCGACACGCGCATGGCCGACGCCGAACACTGTGCGAAAGAGGGGGAACAACCTGCCAGCGACGATCGCGTGATCGATCGCGGCGTCCACCATCCCCATCTCGCGCAACTGCCGGCGCGAAACGACTCCGTGCTGTTGTTCGGCCAGCGTGGCAACCTCCCGCCACCTACCGCTACGGCTGTGCCTTTGCCTCGCCATCTGGTGCTAAGGCACAGCGCAAGGGATTTCCTTCCCCACAAGCCTCCGAGGTGTTCGTTTGCCTGCCTACGTTGGGCTAGGGAACAGCGGAGCGGAGCCGGTCTAGTTGCCGTTGGCGTCGCCGAGACCGTCGACCGGGTGGCCGTGCTTGCTGAACTCGCAGAGCACCGGGGCCGGATCGAAGGGGTCGGTGAGGGCGCGACCGGCGGGAGTGCCGTGGACGGCGCCCCCCCGTTTGGCAACGGTGCCGCGGCCGCACTGGATCGAGAGGTCGCGTTCGCCGTCACGGGCGTCGATCACGTCTTCGCCGCCGCCGCCGTAGAAGCTGTCGCGCCCCGGCTGGCCGAGCATCGCGTTGGCACGGCCGTCGCCAACGAGGACGTCCCAGTCGAAGGAGCCCTCCATGTCCTCGTCGGTCGACGAGAGGTGGACCTTGTGGCAGCCGGGGATCGCGTCGATCCAGGCGGCGTGGGCAGGGAAGGACACGTGCAAGATCCCGGGGTGGGCGGGCGTCTCGGCGAAGGAGGCGTCATCGCGACCGGGCCCGCCGACCAGCGCCCCGCCGGCACAACCGCCGCCGGCGGCGAGCAGGTCGCCGTCGGGCCCGCCGTAGAGGTAGGTCGGGCCGGGCCGGCTGCCGATCAGGCCGTCGGCACCGCCACCGCCATAGAGCTTGTCGGCGCCGAAGCCGGCCTCGATCAGGTCATCCTCGGAACCGCCGTGGATCGTGTCGTTGCCGAGGCCGCCGGCGAGGCGCACGTTCTGCGCCCCGGCCAGTGAGCCTTCGACGCTGAGGCTGTCGTTACCAGGGCCGAGGTCCGCCATCACCCAGCGTGCCGGGCCTTCGGTGGGGCAGGTGATCTGCACGGCGCTGACTCGATTGCAGCCGGGACCCACCGCGATGCCCTTCTTCGCGGTGATGCCAAAGGTCGAGCTGGCTTCATCGAAGGCGAGGATGAAGTGGTCCTCGCCACCGCCCCCGACCAGCTCCAATCCCCCCCCTCCGCCCGAGACGGGGTCGATTTCGGCGTAGGCCGAGGCTTTCAGCTTCGCTTCCCGCCCGCAGGAGACCGTGTTGCCTTTGGCGCCGTTGCAGCGGTCTGCTCCCTGGCCGCCGACCAGCCTGTCTTTACCGCCACCGCCGCGAAGCACGTCGTTGCCGGCCCCGCCGTCGATCACGTTGGCCTGGCCGTTGCCGACGAGGATGTCTTCGAAGGCCGAACCTTCGAGGCTCTCGAAGCGAAAGAGTCGATCGTGGCCGTCGCCCCTGGCTTTGTGCTTGGCCAGGTTGACCTTGACGCCACCATCGCGCCCGGAGCCGACATCGGTGGCAAAGGAGGCGATGTCGCCGTTGCCGGGACCGCCATCCATGCGGTCATAGCCGTAGTCGCCGTGGACGAGGTCGAAGTTGCCGGGCCCGCCGTTGAGGGTGTCGATGCCAAGGCCGCCGGCGACTTCGTCACCGTTGCCGGGGCCGCCGGTCAGCTTGTCGTCGCCGAGGTCGCCATACACCTGGTCATCGTTCCCCGCCCCGCCGTCGACGACATCGTTGCCGCGGCCACCGTGGATCAGGTCCGATCCGGGCCCGCCGCAGAGCAAGTCGTTGCCGAGGCTGCCGAGGATCGTGTCGTTCCCGTCGCCGCCCCAGATCACGTCGCGCTCGGGCGTTCCCTGCAGCACGTCATCGCCGGCGGTGCCGACGATCGTCGCCCGGCGACCGTGGCAGCGCGGGTCTTCGACTTCTTCTTCGGCTGCTGGCACGGCCGCCGCCAGAGAAGATGTGAACAGGAAGACGAGAGCCAGCGGTAGGAAAAGCCTCCTCATCGCGACCGAACCCTATTCGGGCTCTCGGCCACTCGCTCAGGCGCTGCGGATCAGCTTCTTGTTGACGAACTCGTCGGCGCCGTAGCGGCCCAACTCGCGGCCAAAGCCCGAGCGCTTGAAGCCGCCGAAGGGCAGCTCCGGACCGTCGGCCCCGACCAGGTTGACGTAGACCATCCCCGCTTCGATTTTGTCGGCGACCCGCTCCGCCTGCTCCACATCGGTCGTCATCAAGTAGGAGCCGAGGCCGAACGGCGTCTGGTTGGCGAGCTCGACCGCCTCGTCCTCGGAGCCGACCCGGTAGACCTGGGCAACCGGGCCGAAGAACTCTTCCTGGGAGGCCTCGGCGCCCGGCTCGATCCCGGTGAGGATCGTCGGTTCGAAGAAGTTGCCCTCGCGCTTGCCGCCGGCGACGACCTCGGCACCGGCATCGACAGCCCGCCTGACCTGATCCTCGAGCCGGTCCGCGGCGGTCTCGGAAGAGAGCGGGCCAACCGCGGTGTCCGCGGATGCCGGGTCCCCTGGCGCCGAGGCGGTTAGGGCAGCCTTGAACTTCTCCAGGAACTCGTCGTAGAGCTCGTCGACGACGATGAACCGCTTGGCCGCGTTGCAGGACTGACCGGCGTTGTCGAGCCGCGCTTCCGCCGCGGCCGCCGCCGTCGCCTCGAGGTCGTCGGAGCCGAGCAGGATGAACGGATCCGAGCCACCCAGCTCGAGCACGACCTTCTTCAGGTTGCGGCCGGCAATCTCGGCAACCGCCGCGCCGGCCCGCTCGGAGCCCGTAACCGAGACGCCGTGCACCCGGGGATCGGCGATGAGCGCCTCGATCTGCTCGTTGCTGGCGTAGATGTTCTCGTAGGTCCCCTCGGGGAAACCGGCGTCGTCGAAGATCCCCTGCATCGCCGCGGCCGATTCCGGGCACTGCGGAGCGTGCTTGAGCAGGATCGGGTTGCCGATCACCAGGTTCGGGGCCGCAAAGCGCGCCACCTGGTAGTAGGGGAAGTTCCAGGGCATGATCCCGAGCAGGACGCCGAAGGCGCTGCGGCGGACCACCGCCGTGCCCTCACCGTCGAGCAGGGTGATCGGCTCGTCCGCCAGCAGCTCCTCTGCTTTGTCGGCGTAGTAGGTGTAGATCAGGGCCGAGAAGTCGACCTCACCGAGGGCCTGCTCGACCGGCTTGCCCATCTCGCCGACGATGATCTCGGCCAGCTTCTCGCGCCGCTCGCCGTGCAGCTCACCGACCCTGCGGATCAGCCCCGCCCGCTCGGCGACGGTGGTGGAGGAGCTCCAGCTCCTGTAGGCGGCGTCGGCCCTCGCGACCGCCGCGTCCAGGTCGGCGGCGCTTATCTCCTCGTACTCCTTGACCTTCTCGCCGGTGGCAGGGTTGACGACCGCGTAGGTGCTCATCGACTCCTCTCCTTCTCAGCTCTTTGTCGTTTCAGGTTCAAGTTCGAGCGCCTGCTCGACCGGCACGCAATCGACGCCGACGCCCTCGGCAACCGCCGGGTGGGTGACCACGCCGCCGGCCACGTTGACGCCGGGTCGCAGCCCCGGGTCGCGGCGGATCGCCCCGGCGACGCCTTCGTCGGCGAGGGCGATCGCGTAGGGCAGGGTGGCGTTGGTGAGCGCGTGGGTCGAGGTGATCGGCACCGCGCCGGGCATGTTGGCGACGCAGTAGTGAGTGATGCCGTCGACCTCGAAAGTGGGGTCGCGGTGAGTCGTGGGGTGCGAGGTCTCGAAGCAGCCGCCCTGGTCGATCGCGACGTCGACCAGCACCGCGCCGGGCTTCATCAGCGCCAGTTGCTCACGGCGCACGACGTAAGGCGCGCGGGCGCCATGGACGAGGACCGCGCCGATCACCAGGTCGGCGCGCGGCAGCATCTCCTCGACCGCCAGCGTCGTTGAGTAGACGGTCGAGCAGGAACCGGCGAAGTCGGTGTCGAGCTCGCGCAGGCGGTCGATCGATTTGTCGAAGACGAAGACGTCGGCGCCCATGCCGATCGCGACGAAGGCGGCGTTCATGCCGACGACGCCACCGCCAATCACCATCACGTTGGCGGCGGCGACGCCAGGCACTCCACCGAGCAAGATTCCGCGCCCGCCGAGCGGCTTCTCGAGCATGAAGGCGCCGGCCTGGGTGGCGATCTTGCCGGCGATCTCGCTCATCGGCGCCAGCAACGGCAGGTGCCCGTGGGCGTCCTCGACCGTCTCGTAAGCGACGCAGGTCGCGCCCGAGTCGCAGAGGCTTCGAGTCAGCTCCGGGTCGGGCGCCAGGTGCAGGTAGGTGAAGAGCAGCTGGCCCGGGCGCAGCATCTCGACCTCATCTGCCTGTGGCTCCTTGACCTTGATCACCATCTCCGCCTCGGCGAAGAGCGCGACGGCGTCGGCGACGGTGCGTGCCCCTTGGGCCTCGAAGTCGGCGTCGCTGATCGCGCTGCCCTCACCGGCCCCCGCCTCGATCAGCACCTCATGGCCGTGTTCGACCAGCTCGCGGACGCCGGCCGGGGTGACGGCGACGCGGTACTCGTCCGGCTTGATCTCGGTCGGAATCCCGATCCTCACGTGACCAGCTCCCTCGCTCGTATAGCCAGCCAAAACTCGATCCGGTCGTGGGCGCGCGAGAGATCGCGGCCGGTCAGCTCCTCGACTTTGCGCATCCGGTAGCGCAGCGTGTGGCGGTGGCAGTAGACCTGTTTGGCGGCTTTCTCCCACTGGCCGTTCTGCTCGATGAAGGCCTCGAGCGAGCGCAGCAGCTCGCCGCCGTACTCCTCGTCGCCGCCCTCGATCGGCCCCAACACGCTGTCGCAGTAGAGCTTCAGCGCCTCGTCGTCCTGGATCGAGAGCAGCAGGGTGAAGGCGCCGAGGTCACGCCAGGAGGCCACCTCGGGGGCGCTGCCGTTGTTGATCGCGGTCGCCTCCAGCGCGCAGCGGGCCTCGTGGAAGGAGTGGCGCAGGTTCTCCGGCGGCGCCGGGCGGCTCGCCGCGGCGCGCACCGCACCGCGGTCTTTGATCAGGGCCTTGCGGGCATCGGCGGCGAGGTCAACCGGATCGCGGTCGGCGGCGTCGACGACCGCGCAGAGCAGCTCACGGCGGCCGCTTGCGTGCGGTGCCACCACGGCGGGGCAGGCGTCAGCTGCAAGCGCCCGCTCCAGGGTCGCCTCCGCCGCGGCGGGGTCGTCGAGGTCGAAGACCAAGACCGCCGCCTCGTCGCCGATCCCGAACGGCTCGAGGCGGCGGCGCAGCTCCGAGGGCTCGAGCCGCCCACCCAGCGCCCCGGCGAGGACGTCGCCGGCGAGGCGACGCTCGGTCTCGCGGGCGACGCGGCGGCGCATCAGCTCCAGCGCCACCACCGCCACGGCTTGCTGCAGGATCAGCCGCTCGAAATCACCGAGGCCGCCGGAGTCGCGCACGATCACGACCCAGGCCTGCGGGGGGCCACCGCCGGGGGAGATCACCGGGTGTGCCAGCGCCCGCCCGGCGACGGCCGGATGGGAGGGAACGAAGGGATGCCCGTCGGTGGTGTGGCGCAACGCTTCCTCGCGGATCGCGTTGACCGCCTCCGAGGAGAGCTCGCGGCGGAAGCCACGGCCGGCGAGGCGCTCGCCGCGGCCGCCGAGGATCGCCACCGTGCCGCCGACTGCGGAGGCGATCGTCGCCACGATCTCCTCCAGGCCACGCTCTTCGAGGACCAGCCGCTCGAGCCGCCGCTGCACGGCGATGCCACGCTGCAGCACCTCGTACTGCTCATTGACCAGGCGAGCGAAGGCCTTCTCGGTGATCGCGATGAACGGGGTCGAGTAGGGGACCTCGAAGAGCGGGAAGTCGCGTTTTTCCGCCTCCTCGACCACCGCCTTCGGCAGCGAGTCATGGGTGAAGCCGGTGCCGAAGCCGAGCCCGGCGAGGTTGTGGTCGGCGAGCAGCTTGACGAAGGCCCGCTGCTTGGTGGCGCTGCCCAGCGGGATTCCCGTGGTCAGCATCAGCTCGCCGCCGGAGAGCCACGGGGTCGGGTCCTCCAGCTCGGAAATGTGGACCCAGCGCACCGGCGCTTCGGCCGCCTGGGCGCCGGCCGTGAGCTCGAGATCGAGCTCGTCAAGCAGGCTTTGAACGGTAAGCACGCGATCGCCCTATCGCTGGACCCGCTCCCAGGCCTCGGTCAGCACCCCGTGCAGGACGTCGTGGATCTCTTCGAACTGCTCGGTGTCGGCGATCAGCGGCGGCGCCAGCTGGATCACCGGATCGCCGCGATCGTCGGCGCGGCAGATCAGCCCGCGTTTGTAGAGCTCGCCGGAGAGGAAGCCGCGCAACAGGTACTCGGACTCCTCGTCATTGAAGCTCTCCTTGGTCTCGCGGTCCTTGACCATCTCGATCGCGTGGAAATAGCCGGCGCCGCGCACGTCGCCGACGATCGGCAGCTCGCGCAACGACTCCAGCATCTGGCGGAACTCGTCCTCCTTGGCCAGCACGTGGCCGCAGAGGTCCTCGCGCTCGAAGATGTCGAGGTTGGCCATCGCCATCGCCGAGGCGAGCGGGTGGCCGGCGAAGGTGAAACCGTGCGAGAAGGAGGCGTCGCCCTCCATGAACGGCGCGGCGACGGCGTCGGAGGCGATCAGTGCGCCCATCGGCGCGTAGGCGGACGTGAGCCCCTTCGCCACGGTGATGATGTCCGGCACGTAGCCGAAGCGTTCGCAGCCGAAGTAGTGGCCGAGCCGGCCCCAGGCGCAGATCACCTCGTCGGAGATCAGCAGCACGTCGTAGCGGTCGCAAATCTCGCGCACGCGCTCGAAGTAGCCCTCGGGCGGGACGAAGCAGCCGCCGGCGTTCTGCACCGGCTCGAGGATCACGGCGGCGACCGTGTCCGGGCCCTCGAACTGGATCCGCTCCTCGATTGCCGTCGCCGCCCAGAGCGGGTGGCGATCGTCGGGCCAGCGGTAGAGGTTGGTGTTGGGCACGTGGCAGCCGCCGGGGGTGAGCGGCTCGAACTGCGAGCGCAGCTCGGTGATGCCGGTGGCGGAGAGCGCCCCGAGCGAGGTGCCGTGGTAGGCGATCTCGCGGGCGATCACCTTGTGCTTCTGGCCTTTGCCGAGCGCCCGGTGGTAGTTGCGGGAGAGCTTCAAAGCCGACTCGACCGACTCCGAGCCACCCGAGGTGAAGAAGACGCGGTTGAGGTCGCCGGGGGCGAGGCCGGCGAGGCGGGTGGCGAGCTCGATCGCGCGTGGATGGGCGTAGCTCCAGAGCGTGTAGAAGTCGAGCTCCTCGACTTGGCGGGCCGCCGCTTCGCCGATCTCGGTGCGGCCGTGGCCGGCGTTGACGCAGAAGAGCCCGGAGAGGCCGTCGAGGTAGCGCTTGCCGTGGTCGTCGTAGACGTAACAGCCCTCGGCGCGCTCGATGATCGGGATCTCGTGGTCGGCGCTGTAGGAGCCCATCCGCGAGAAGTGCATCCAGAGGTGGCGACGGGCCATCTCCTGCAGGCCTGAGTCGGCTGCCGAATCCGGCGCGGACCCCGGTCGCGACACAACGGCCATGTCAGTCTCCTCTCATGCTACGACGATATGGATAACGCTAGAACTGGTATAGCGCACTTGCAATGTTCGCTTGGGAGAGTCCTAGCAAATGACCTGTACAAAGCGTACAAGTACTAGGCGGACATTTGGGACTTTTGCAACTTGTGCAAATCGTCCGGCGGTCCTACCTTGAAGCCGTCGTCGCGCACAGTGAGCGACGGATCGACGGAAGGAGACGGAATGGAGAGCTCTGCGGTCCCCAAGGCCGAAGTGCGCACCGCGCCGGTCCCCAGCAGCGGCGACAAGGGCCTGAAGAAGAACGCGATCGGTTTCGTCTCCAGCGTCGTCATCGGGGTCGCCTCGACCGCGCCGGGCTACAGCCTCGCCGCCACGCTCGGCTTCATCGCCGCCGCCGTGGCCCTGCAGTCGCCGGCCGTCCTGCTGATCAGCTTCATCCCGATGTTCCTCGTCGCCGCCGGCTACTACTACATGAACAAGGCCGACCCGGACTGCGGCACCAGCTTCTCCTGGGTGACCAAGGCGATGGGCCCGCAGCTGGGCTGGATCGCCGGTTGGACGATCGTCGTCGCCGACGTGATCGTGATGGCGAACCTGGCCCAGATCGCCGGCCTCTACACCTTCGAGCTCGTCGGCTGGACCGCCGCGGCCGAATCGACCGCGGCCGTGACCGCCGTCGGCGTGATCTGGATCGTGATCATGACCGCGATCGTCCTGATCGGGATCGAGCTCTCGGCCCGCACCCAGGTCGGGCTGCTGGCGGCCGAGATCATCACCCTCGCCGCCTTCGCCGTCGTCGCCCTGGTCAAGGTCTACTCGGGCAGCGCCGGGCCGGCGGCAATCCACCCCAGCTTCTCCTGGATCAACCCCTTCAGCCTCAGCCCCAGCGAGATCTCGGCCGGGATGCTGCTCGCCGTCTTCATCTATTGGGGCTGGGATACAACCGCGACGGTCAATGAGGAGACCGAAGACCCGGGCGAGGCCCCGGGGCGGGCAACCGTGATCAGCACCCTGATCCTGCTCGGCATCTACATCGTCGTCGCCGTCGCCGCCCAGGCCTACGCCGGAGTCGACCACCTCGTCGCCAACCAGGAAGACGTGCTCAGCGCTCTCGGCACCGAAGTCTTCGGCTCGCCCCTGGACAAGATCCTGATCATCGCCGTGCTCTCCTCGGCCGCCGCGTCAACCCAGACGACGATCCTGCCGACGGCGCGGACGACGCTCTCGATGGCCCGCGCCAACGCGATGCCGAAGAGCCTCGGCAAGGTCCACCCGCGCTTCCTCACGCCGCACATCTCGACGATCTGGATGGGCGTCGCCTCGATCGTCTGGTACGTCGGCCTGACCCTGGTCAGCGAAGACATCCTCTTCGACTCGCTGGCAGCGCTGGGCCTGATGATCGCCTTCTACATCGGCCTCACCGGCTTCGCCTGCACGGTCTACTACCGCCACGAGCTGACTCGCAGCATCAAGAACTTCTTCTTCATCGGCGTCGGTCCGTCTCTCGGCGGCGTGATCCTCTTCTACCTGCTGATCAAGAACGGGATCGAACTCGCCGACCCGGCCAACTCCGAATCCGGCAACTCCTGGTTCGGGGTCGGCCCACCGCTGCTGATCGCGGCCTTCTTCCTCGTCCTCGGCGTGCTGCTGATGGTCGTGCAGTGGCGCAAGGTGCCGGAGTTCTTCAGGCGAAGGCCGGAAGTGGTCCCAGCCGGGTTCCTCGAGGGCGAAGCCGAGCTGGAGCCGGTGCCGCTTGCCGCCGGCGACGGGAAGGGAGACTGAGATGAGCCAGATAGTGGTCGGCTACGACGGCTCAGACTGCAGCCGCGCCGCCCTCGATGAGGGACTCCGAACGGCAAAGGCACTCGACGACGAGGTGGTGGTCGTCTTCGGCTATTCGCCGCCGGGTCTCTGGGGCGGCGAGATCGCCGAACACGAGGAGGCGATCGCCGAGCGCGGCACCAAAGTGCTGGACGAGGCAAGGCACCAGGCTGAGGCGGCCGGGGCCACGGTCGAGGTCGAGCTGGTCGCCAAGAAGGCCTCGGAGGCGCTTGTCGACGTGGCGGAGAAACGGGATGCGCGGATGATCGTCGTCGGCAGTTATGGGGATCCGCCGTTGAAGGGGATGATCCTGGGGTCGACACCGAACAAACTGCTGCATTTGGCGGAGCGGCCGGTGTTGGTTGTGCCCGCCAAGCGCTGATTCGCCTCAGGGACACCTGAAGAACATCTTCCTTAGTAGGTAAGATGTTCCAATGTCTCAGATCACCTGGAGGGTCGAGGAGCTTGCCGCACGCCACGGCTGGGGGGTTAGACAGCTAGCCGACGAGACTGGCCTGGACCAAAAGACGGTCCGCAACATCTTTGCCGGCCGGGCGACTCGGGTCGACCTCAATACGATCGCGCGGTTGTCGCGGGCCCTCGGCGTCGGACCCGGGTCCCTGTGGGAGATGGAGCCGAATTCCACCGGCGCCTGGGAGAAAACAGCCGGGGCGGCGGGTGACGCGAGGCCCGGCGAGCTGGAGGACGTTCTCGCTGGCACCTGGCCAGAGCAGCTCGACCCCGGCATGGAGCGAGTCCTGCGATCGCCTTGAGCCGCTGCTACCTCGACACGAACTTCCTCTACGCCCACCTGCGTTCAAAACGGGGCGGGACGCTGGGCCCGGTCGAGGCCTGGAGGGCACGGGTGCTGGATGAGATGGACGGCGATGGGGTGATCAGCGCCCTCGTGATTGACGAGCTCGCCTACCGGCTGATCCTCGCCTGGCTGCGCGATGACGGAGACGGCGATCCCCTCTCGACCTACCGCGCCGATACCGGCGCGGTCATGCAGGCGATGCGGCGGCGGCTGGCGACGACATGGAAGGCGGTGGACTCCCTCTCGCTCGAGCTGCAACCGACCGAGCACTCCGTGATCACGAGGGCGAAGTCCCTGATGTCCCGGCCCGGCCTGTCCCCCCGGGACGCCTTTCACGCCGCGCATGCGCTCGCCGCTGGCTGTACGGCGATCGCCAGCGGGGACAGCGCTTTCGATCGGGTTTCGGGCCTTCGCCTCCTCGCGCCCTGAGGAGGATGCCCTCAGCCGCAGAGAGCGAGGCCCCGCTCGATCAGCGGCTGACGCGCGAGCCGCGGCCGCCCGGGATCGCGGAGGAGCGGGCGGAGCTTTCGGTAGCCGACGGCGTGGGCGGCATCGTTGACCGCGTATTCCCCGCCGTCGGGCGCGGTGAAGACAACCACCCGCCCCATGGCGGAAAAGACGCCCGGCCAGTGGTCACAGCGCATGTAGCCATGGTCGACCCGCAACGGCCAACCTGGTCCGAAGTCACCGCATGCGAGGGCAATCGCCCGCTTTGCATGCGGTTGCGGGCGGTATTCGACCGCGCAGCCACGGAACGGATAGCGGGCGGGCCGCAGCGGCGCGGCCAGGTCGCGCTCAACCACTTTGGCCCGCTGACGTGACTCGCGTCGATGCATGGCGTGCTGCTTGGAAAGGTGCCTTGCGTAGCGCTGCTCTTCGCCCTCGCCTGGGAAATCGCTGCACCCCCACAGTCCCGCCCCGGCCAGGAGAAGGCCCATCAACGGCAGCAGCAGGCGCGGTCGCATCTCAGGTCGGACTCTAGATCCCCTGGTAGGCGAGGTGTGCCTCGCTCACCCATATGACCTCTACCGATATGAGCGCTGCTGAGAGCAGCAATCCTGCCCAGTAGAGCGTCCTCCTCTGCCGCCGCAATCCGACGACGGTCGCGGCTGCGGCGATCGCTGCCGGCACGAGATAGAGAGCTACCAGAGCCAATGTGCGTCCGAATGAGCCCGGATACAGATGCGAGACGCGACAGAGATGGCTGGGTAGCGCCGCTGCGGAATCGAGTGGAAAAGTTCCCTGCGTATCTGTGCACCGATGCCTCGTCTCAAAAGCAAGGAATAGCCCCAACACAGCGAGCCCACCCACAATGAGCCATTTCGGATCGCCTTTCCTGTCGGGAAGAGTCCTCACGCTAACGGCCGATGTGGAAACCGATCAGCTGGGGAATGCGCGCGATTAGGGACGAGATTGGGTCGGGCCGGCGGTCATTTAGCTCGGCTTGCTCCTTGCGTTGGATGCCGGCTCGGATGGCCTCCCCTCCTAGCCAGTGGAAGGGCTCCGGCGGAACTCGGGGAGGCGAGGGATCGACAAAGGCGAGATCGGAGTGCTCGTCTCGGCGGTCGAGGGCAAGGGAGGCAAGGGTGCGGCCGACCATGTGGGAGGGGCCGACGCCGTTGCCGGTGTAGCCGGCTGCCGCGAAGGCGCGGTTGCCGTGGAGGGGGAGGACCAGGGGGAGGTGGGTTGGGGAGGCGTCGATTGGGCCGCCCCAGGCGTGGGTTATCGCCTTGCCCTCGAGGCCAGGGAAGTACTCCCAGAGGTGAGCCGCGGTTTGGGCGACCACCTCGGGGTCGAGCTCGGAGCGGCCGCCGATACGGGCGCCCATCGCGATGCGGCCACCGCCCCAGCCGAAGGCGATGCGGCCATCGGGGGTGGTGCGGAAGTAATTGATCAGGGCGCGGCTGTCGGTGATGCACTCGCCGCCGGTCCAGCCAACCTGCTCGAGCAGCTCCGGCACCGGCTCGGTGAGGACGATGTGCGACGAGGCAATCGAGAGCCGCCCCTGGAAGGGCCCACCCGCAGCCTTTGCCGCCGACCCAATGGCCAGCACCGCGCTTCGGGCCCGCACGACGCCGCCAACGGTGTGCGCTTCGACCCCCGCCCAGGAGCCCGCGAGTCGCCGCACCGGCGAGTGCTCACAGATCTCCACCCCACACTCACGCAACCGCTCCCGCAGCCCCAGCGCCAACCGCGCCGGCTGCACCGTCGCGGCCCGCGGATAAAAGACCCCGCCCCGAAACGCCGGCGAAGCACACCGCTCCGCCACTTGAGCCGGCGACAACGCCTCAAACGCATCGTCCACCCCAAGCTCACGACAAGCCGCCAGCGCCTCGCCCCAAACATGGTCATGCGCCTCGGCAGTCGAGACCTGCATGTACCCCCCATGCCGGTACCAGGCATCAACCCCCTCCCCCTCGCAGAACTCCCCAATCCCAACCGCCGCCTCTTCCGCGGCCCGAGCAACTTCCAACGCAGCTTCGTCCCCCCACCGCTGCCGCATGTTCGGCAACGAGAACCACATCAAGTTGCAGAACCCCCCATTCCGCCCACTAGGCCCATACCCACACCGATCGGCCTCCAATAGAACCACCGACGCCTCGGGCTCCAGTTGCTTGATGTGCCAGGCGGCCCACATCCCCGTATAGCCACCCCCGACTACGACGACATCCACATCTCGATCCCCCGCCAACTCCGGCGCACCCTCGACCCCCGGAGCCTCCGCGAGCCAGTACCCGTGAGCATCGTGCTTCACAGGGTCCGAGTCTGTCAGGGAGTGCGGGTGGGGTCTCCAAAACACTCAAGCGCGGCTCCTGCCGCGCGTTTTGGAGACCCCACCCGCACTCCCTCATACACTCCCGCCATGGCCACCTTCGATGCCCTCGCCGACCTGCCCCTGGAGATCGAGGGCTACGAGCTCCAGCCCCTGGAGTTCCAGATCCCGGGTTTCGAACGCCTAAGCACGGTCATTCACTTGTGGGGAGGCGGAGAGGATGGGCTCGGCGAGGACGTCACCTATGACCCGGTCGACCACATCGCCTTCCAGGACGCTGGCCCGAGCCTCGACCTCACCGGCTTCTCGACCTTGGGCGAGTTCTGCGAGATGGTCGGTGAGTTGGACACCTTTCCCACGGAGCCCCAGCGCGATGTCTCGCGGCTCTACCGCCGCTGGGCCTTCGAGTCGGCGGCCCTCGACCTGGCGCTGCGCCAGGCGGGCAAGGGCCTCGCCGAGGTCGTCGGCCGTGAGCCAGAGCCGGTCAACTTCGTCGCCTCGATGCGCCTCTCACCAGGCGAGGACAAGCCCTCGACGATCGACACCCTGCGGGCCAAGCTCGACCGCTACCCCACCCTGCGCTTCAAGCTCGACCCGACCAACGACTGGACCGACGAGCTGATCGCCGCGCTGGTCGAGACCGGCGCGGTCGACTCGCTCGACCTCAAGGGCCAGTACAAAGGAACCGTCGTCGACGTCGAGACCGACCCCGAGCTCTACGCCAAGCTGATCGAGGCCTTCCCCGACGCCTGGCTCGAGGACCCCGACGTCAACGACGAGACCCGGCCGATTCTCGAGCCGGTCCGCGACCGCCTCACCTGGGACGCCCCGATCCACTCGATCGCCGACATCGAGGCGCTGCCCTGGGCGCCGAAGATGGTCAATATCAAGCCCTCGCGCGTCGGCGGCCTGCAGGCGCTCTGTGCCACCTACGACTACTGCGCCGAGCACGGCATCGGCGCCTACGGCGGCGGCCAGTGGGAGCTCGGCGTCGGCCGCGGCCAGATCCAGGTCCTCGCCTCGCTCTTTCACCCCGACACACCCAACGACACGGCGCCGCGGCCTTACAACGAAGCCGAGCCACCGCCGGGGCTGCCGACCAGCCCGCTCGAACCCCGTCTCTCGGCGACCGGCTTCCGCTGGGAAGACTGACTCCAGCAACCATCTCGCCATCGCGGGTTAACTTCAGCGATGAAGTGGCGCGTCGCGATAACCACCGCGTTCGGGCTGTTGTTGGGTGCGTGGCTCTATCTCGTTGAATGGTCTTACGAACGATCGAGCTCGTTTCACGAGATATGGCACGGCCCGCTTGTCGCGATAGCGCTGACGCTGCTGGCGATCCTCACCGGCTTTCTCGTCGCCCGCCCTTGGGTGCTGCTCTCCCTGCTCGCGCCAATTGCCTCGCTCGGATATCTGCAGTCGACCGGCAAGCGAGGGCCAGACGGCGTCTCACCACTGACCTCGCCGCCCGGCATCTTCCACATCATCTGGTTCGCGCTGCTGCTCGGGCTCGGCATATGGTTCGCGAGCCTCTGGCGTCAGTTCAAGGATTGGCGAGCCCTTAGGTCCACCTGATCCCGGCTTCGGCCGGCCGAATCTCCAGTTTCGGCTACGTTGCGGCAACCCGCCCCCGCCGAGCAAGGAGAAGAGATGGCCGAGAAAAGCTTTGCTGACGCGCTGAATGAGCAGATCGCGAACGAGTTCGCGGCTTCACAGCAGTACGTGGGCTGCGCCGTGTACTACGACGTGGAAACGCTCCCTCGGCTGGCGGCCTTCTTCTACCGGCAGGCGCTGGAGGAGCGCGAGCACGCGATGATGATGGTGCAGTACCTGCTCGACGTCGGCGAGGAGGTGCACATCCCTGACATCAAGTCGCAGGAGACGAGCTTCTCCGACGGCGTCACCCCGGTGAAAGCAGCTTTGGAGCAGGAGAAGCGGGTCAGCGATGAGATCTTCGCCCTCTTCGAGCTGGCCCGGGAGCTCAAGGACTACCGGGCCGAGCAGTTCCTGCAGTGGTTCGTCAAGGAGCAGGTCGAGGAGGTCGCGTTGATGGGCGACCTGCTCAACGTGGTCGAGCGCTCGAGTGAGAACCTGCTGCTGGCCGAGGACTACATCGCCCGCGAGAGCCTCGGCGAGGAGAGCTCGGACCCGACCGCGCCGCCGATGGCGGGCGGCGCCGGCTAGTCCCCTGCGGTGACGGCGGCGAGCGCGCTCGCCGCCAGGGCGCCTTCGTTGAAGGCGATCACGCGGAGCTGGCGGACCGCGTGTTCGCGATCGGGGATGGTCATTTCGTAGCTGCCGCCTGGATGGCCGGAGACGGTGCCGACCGAGTGCCCTCCTTCGAGCAGGTCCGGCCGGCTCGTGCCGGCGTAGGCGACCAGGCTCGTTTCCGGGTTTTCGCCGCCGCTGAAGCGCAGCACGATCGAGTCGCCGTTGCGCTTGGCGCTTTCGATCACCGGTTTCTGTGGCGACGTTGCCGCTCCGGTTTCGTGGACGCCGGCTTCGGCCACGGTCCTTCCTCCAGCGGAGATATCGACGAGCCGCCAGAGCGAGTTGTTGTCGCGCCGCAAGCGCAATTCCTGACCGGGACGCAGGGTGAATTCAGGAAACCTGGCGACCCTCAACTTGTCTTCGTCGCGAATCGCGACGAAGACCTGAGGGTGCGCAATCCGGTCGCTGCGAATCGTCGCCCGGTCGACTCCCTGCGGCGCACCCTGCGGCGGAGTTGGGGCAGCGAACACGGCCGGGACCATTGGTCCGTGCGGTGCCGGGCTGCCCTCGATTCGCAGGTTCTGATCACCGGCGTCTTCGAGGCCTGATTCGAAGAAAGATTCCAGCGTCGCCTGGTCGCAAGCGACCATGTAGCTGCCTTCTGGCGGGCGCTGCCACCAGTCATCGCAGCTGCGGAAGAGTTCGTTGAGGCGACCGCCCGCTTGGTCAAGCGCGCTCGCGGTTTCGGGGTCGGGGAGAAGTTCGCGACCGGGTTCGGGCGCTGTCGGCGCGCCGACAGCGGCGCAGGGTTGCGGATTGCGTAGGTCGAACTTCTGCTGGTAGAGCGGCGAGGTGGGACCGTCCGCGTAGATTTCGCTCAGCGGGAACGAGTGGTGTGGCGCGTAGCCGAGATGTCCAGGCCAGCACGCCCACCAGGTGCGGGCGAGGTCGAGCGCCGGCGTTGTCGCGCTCTTCAGTTCGTAACCGGAACCCGGGCTACAGGAGAAATTGTCGTCGGGGATGTTGATGTTGTGCCCATCGACGTTCGCGCTGCGGTACTTGCGCCCACACGCTTCGTAGGTGGCATGGCTTCCTTTTGCGGCATAGCCGACCGGGTGCGAGCCGTGGCGCTGCAGGGCGCCCTCATTCCAGGTGAAGCGCTCGCCCTCGTCGCGATGCCGCGGCATCCAGACGTAGACCGGCTGCCGCTTCCTGGCCGAGAGCAGCATCGACATGCCCTCGATGTCACCCTCGTGCATGTCGGTGTTGAGGGACGCTAGGCCAAAAGGCGAGTGCGCTTCCAGGTAGTTGAACGGGTAGTAGAACCAGTACTGGAGGGTCACCGGGCGGTCCGGGTCGCGGCCGGTGACGTAGTAGTACATGCGCGCTTTGGTGCCGGGGGCGCCGCTCTTCAGCGCCGCGGCGACCCCTTCGCGCTCGTTGTTGGGATCGCCGCTGTTGGCTGGATAGTCGAGGTAGGCGAGGTCCGAGCCGGAGGCCCAGGGAAGTTCGCGGATATGGACCGGCCTGCACGACGCCCCCGCTTCATCGGCGAGGCAGGTGCGCGTGGCGCCCGCGCGCAGCAGGTCGATGGTGCGAACCGCAACCGGCCAAAACTCGTCGTGCTTTTCCAGCATCAGGTCCGGCTCGTAGTCGTTGGCCAGACTTTTGGCGCGGGCGGGGTTGGCAACCGGCGGGGTAACCGGTTCTTCTTCCTGCTCACCCCCGCAGCCGGCGAGGGCGACTGCGACAACGGCGAGGACGAGAACGCAATTTGATCTGCTGGTACGGATTACTTCGGAAAGCTACCCCAACCAGCCGGCTCGTTTGCGCATCGATTTGATCCGGCGGAACTCGGCGATGTCCTCGCGCAGGGCGGCTGGCGCCGGGGCGGGGAGAAAGCGGGCGGGCAAAGGCGACTCGACCACGCCGGTGTCGCTCGAGCTGACGCGGTAGGCACGGGCGCCACGGCGGGCCGTCACCGCGGACGGTGGGCCCTCGCCTTCCCAGAGCAGACCGGCGTAGTCATCGAGGCCGTAGCCACTGGGCATGCCGTTGCTGACCGCCTCGAGGTAGGCGGCGCGGCGCTCGGGCTCGTTGTTGTAGTGGACGCAGAGGCTGCCGTGCAGCAGGCCGAGGCCGGCCTCGATCTCGGGCTTGCCCGAGGACTTGGTGATGCCGGACTCAAACCAGCACATCGCCCCGGCGCTCTGGCCGGCGAGGACGATGCCCTGGCGCCAGGCGAGGCTGAGGATGGCGCTGAGGTCGTGCGCCTCCCAGACCGCCAGCAGGTTGACCATGCTGCCGCCGCCGACGTAGATCAGGTCCTGGTCGAGCAGGTGGTCGCGCAGCGCCATCGGCCGCCGGCCGAGGCGAAAGAGCGAGAGGTCGGAGGGATCGCAGGGACGCTCGCCGAAGGCGGCGTAGAAGCGGCCGATCTGCTCGGAGGTATCGCCGCTGGCAGTCGGCAGGATGCAGATCTTCGGCCGCTTGCCGGCGCGCTCGGTCGCAAGCCGCAGCATCAGCTCGCTGACCGCCCGGTCGGGCGGGCGCGAGGTGAAGTCGTGACCACCGAGGGTGAGGATGCGGGAGACCATCGACGACTAGGCCGCCGAGGTGGCCGAGAGCGTCGATGAGGTCACGCCGGGCAGGCGGGTGACCGGCGGGGCGTCGCCGAGGTAGGTGGTCGCGAGGCGCATCTCGACAACCCGTTCGCCAACCGCGTCGAGCCGGTAGCCGCGCGCCGCCGGCCGCGAGGCGACCACCCGGTTGAGCTCGCAACCGATGAAGTGCAGGCCGGCACTGTCCTCGGCGGCGTAGCCCGGGCGCATCCCCTCGCGCAACATCTCGTGGTAGGCGAGCCGCCGTTCGGAGGTCGGCTCGTAGTGGACGCAGTTGCTGAACGGCAGCAGCCCCAGGCCCTCGACCCTCTGCGGGGCGCCGTGGAAGCCGGTGACCGCTTCGTCGAACCAGCAAAGCGAGCCGGCGGAGAGGCCGCAGAGGACGACGCCGGCTTCCCAGGCTTCGCGCAGGATCCGATCGATCCCGTGCGCTCGCCAGACGCCGAGCAGGCTGATCACACTGCCGCCGCCGACGTAGATCAGGTCCTGAGAGAGCAGGTGGGCGCGCAGGTCCTCGGGCCCCTGCTCGCGGCGGAAGAGCGAGATGTGGCTGGCCTCGCAGCGATCGGCGGGGAAGGCGCGGTAGAAGCGAACGACGTAGTGGTCGGCGTCGCCGCTGGCCGAGGGCATGAAGCAGACCTTCGGCCGCTCGCTGCGGCAGAGACCAAGCACATACTCGTCGAGCAGGGGATTCCCCGACTCCATCGAGAACCCCCCACCCCCAAAAGCGACGATCTGACGAAGCGCGGTCTCCATGCCTAAATGGTCCTCCCGCGCGGCCAAAATTCGCTTGTACAGGGGTCTGAAGTTCGCCCCGTCGCGCTCGCCGCTTGTACAGTCGGCGACCTGCGGATTCCGCCCGCGTTCCCAGCGGTTTCCGGCTTTGTTAAATCGGTACCGGAACGTCCACAGAGCGCCTTCTGGGTGTACAATCGCGTTTACCTAAACACGGTTGTCTACCCGCGAGATCGACGTGGCCCCCACCTCTTCAAACCCCGCAAACTCAGCTCCAGAGCCAATCGAGGACCTAGGCGCGGTGATCGAGCAGGAGCAGCTGCCGGCCGGGATCGACGATCTCAACGAGCCGCTGGTCGAGCACTCCCAGCGCGAACGACTGCTCAACGCGATGGCCCGCAGCTGCGCCAAGAAAGGCTACGGCGCGACCACGATCGCCGACGTCTGCGAGGGCGCCGGCGTCTCCCGCGCCACCTTCTACGAGCTCTTCAAGGACAAGGAGGACTGCTTTCACGCCTCGATGGAGGTAGCCCTGGCCGACGCGATGGGCCGCATCGTCGCCGTCTACTCGCCCGACAAGCCCTGGGCGACGATGGTCCGCGACGCCGCCGCCGCCTTCCTCGACCTGCTCGCCAGCCGACCCAGCTTCGCCCGCATGGCCCTGGTCGAGGCGCCCTCCTCGGGCGACCGCGCCTTCGAGCTCTACGCCTCCGGCAAGCGCGTCCTGCAATCGCTGCTCGAACGCGGCCGCGACGATCCGGTCGAGGAAGCGGCGATCCCCTCGAGCGCCGGCCGCGCCGCGCTCTCGGCGGCGGAGTCGCTGATCGTCGGCCAGATCCTCGCCGGCAACACGGCTCGCCTGCGCGAGCTGCTCCCCGACGTCGTCTACATCACCACGGTTCCCTACCTTGGCCAGGAGGAGGCGCTGCGGCAATCGCGCGAGGCCGAGCGGACCGCAGTTCCCGCCGACGGCTGAACACGTGGCTGCGGCCGGGGGGCAGAAACGGGAGCGCTGGCGACCGCCGCGTGGACGGCACCGCCTCCCCCCCGAGGTGATCGCGCGCTCGCAGCGCGAGCGCTTGCTGGAAGCGGCGATCCGGGTCGTCGCCGAGAAGGGCTACGCGGCGAGCACCGTCGCCGACCTCACCCGCGAGGCGGGGATCTCGCGCACGACCTTCTACGGCATGTTCGATGACAAGGAAGGCTGTTTCCTCGCCGCCTACGACGGCGTCATCGACGCCCTGGTGCGCCGGGTAACGGTGGCGTACGAGGCCGAGGAGGGCTGGCCTGACCGGGCCCGTGCCGGGCTGGCGGCACTGCTCGAGGCGCTCGCCGAGGAGCCGGCGATCGCCCGCATGGCCCTGGTCGAAGTCGGGGCGGCGGGCCCCGCCGCGCAGCGCCGCTACCGCGCCGCGCTGCAGCGACTCACCCCGTTCTTCGACGAGGGGCGCGACTTCGCGCCGGGTGGGCGCAACCTGCCGGCCAACACCTCACGGATGGCAATTGGCGCCGTCGCCGGGCTGATCTCCGACGAGGTGATTGAGGGACGCGCGGAGTATCTGCCGAGTTTGCTTTCAGAGGTGCTTTTTGCGACGCTGATGCCCTATATCGGTCCTGCTGCGGCTGCCAGGGAGGTGGGCGGAGAAATTAGATAAACGCTTACGTACACCGAGCCGCTATGATGAAGGTACTCCGGAGTTTTCAACCTACCTGGGACGGGCTGATGGCATCCGAATCGCGGCGGGACCTCATCTTGGCGGCCATGATCCGCGTGGTCGGCAGCAAGGGCTACAAGGAGACCTCGGTCGCCGATGTGATCGAGGAGGCGGGCACCTCCCGCACCACCTTCTACAAACACTTCGACGACAAGCACGAGTGCTTCCTCGCCTCCTACGAAATGCTGGTCGAGCAGGTATTCGCGGTGGTCGTTGCCGAATGCGACGGCGCCCAGTCGTGGCTGCAGCGGGTCGAGAACGGCCTGGCGACGATCGTCAAACTCTTCGCCCTCGATCCCGAGCTGGCCCGCACCGCCGTGGTCGAGGTCGCTGCCGCCGGTGCCGATGCGCGCCAGCTGCACTGGGACGCCGTCGCCCGCTTCACCCAGTACCTCGAGGGCGGCCGCGAGCTCTCCGAGGGTCGCGAGCTGCCCGACAACATCTCGCTGATGTCGGCTGGCGCCGTCTCCGGGCTGATCTTCGACGAGCTGCTGGCGGGGCGGGCGGCGCAGCTGCCGGCGATGCTGCCCGACCTGCTCTTCGCGATGCTCGTCCCCTACATCGGCCCTCGCGCCGCGGCCGAGGAGATGCGCCGCGTTGCCGCGACGAGCTGAGCTCTAAGAGGCGGCGCGAGCGGCCGGACGGCCCATCTCTTTGCGCAAGCGATGGCGCAGGCGGTGGAGGCGGACCTTGACGGTGCCGTCGGGGACGCCGAGGCGGCGGGCGATCGCCTCCTGGGTCAGGTCCTCTTCGTAGCGCAGCTCGATCAGTTTGCGGTCGCGCTCGCTGAGGCGCTTGAGCGCGGCGTGCAGATCGGCGCGCTCGACCGTGGAGATGATCTGCTCGTCCTCGGCGCCCTCCCAGTCCTCGGCCGTGTCGACCGGGTCGGGACGCACCCGTGAGTGGTGCCGGAAGGCCTCGTTGCGGACGATCGTGCCCAGCCACTCCTTGCGCCTGGCGCTGTCGCGAAGGGTCGAGCGCCGGCGCCAGGCGCGAAGCAGTGCGTCCTGGGCGATGTCTTCCGCCTCGTTGGGATTGCTGGCGTAGTGATAGGCCATCCGCAGGCAAAAACGGTGCGCCTCATCCCACTCCCAACCATCACCCTGATCCGATTCTTGAATGATCGAAACGTTGATTGCTCGACCGTACTACTTCTAAAACCAAACGGGTGAATTTTATTGCTGAAACTTTTTGGATCACAGATCTGGTCTTTATTCCATGGGGGTAACCGCGTCGGGGCAGACGGGTGGGGATTGGGCGCAGCGCACCTACGAGGCGATGGCGCCCGTCTATGACGACTTCACCGGTCACTACGAAAGCGAGGCGTGGATCGCCGACCTGGTCGAGGTACTGAAGCGCCGCGGCCTGACCGGCAAGCGCCTGCTCGATGTCGGTTGCGGCACCGGCACGAGCTTCCTACCGATGCTGGCCCAGGGTTGGGAGGTGACTGGCTGTGACATCTCCCCGGCGATGCTGGAGCTTGCTCGTGAGAAAGCAGGCGACACAGTGCAGCTCACGGTCGCCGACATGCTCGACCTGCCTGAATTCGGTGAGTTCGACCTGGTCTGGGCCTTGGACGACGCGATCAACTACCTGCTCAGCCCCGCGGAACTGAGGCAGGCGTTGGCGGGAATGCGAGCCAACCTCGCTCCGACCGGACTGCTGCTCTTCGACCTCAACGAGCTCCAGGCTTACCGCACCTTCTTCGCCGAAACCACGGTGCTCGAGCGCGGCGGGCGGCGACTGATCTGGCGGGGGATGGCCCCGGCCGATGTGCCACCGGGCTCGGTCTGTGAGTCGCAAATGGAAATCGCCCCCGGCGAGGTGCTCACCCACCGCCAGCGTCACTTTCCCGAAACCGAGGTGCAGGCGGCGCTTGCGGGTGCCGGGCTGGAATGCCTCGCCGTCTACGGTCACGGTCTCGACGGCATCCCCACCCAGCCGCTCGAGCCCGCACACACCAAGGCGATCTACATCGCCCGCATCGCCGGCTAGGCGCGACGCAGGCCCTGTTGGGCGGATCTGAGCTGGTGGGCGGCGAGCGCCCACTTGCGCTGCAGCTTCGGTTCGATTGAGTGCGTGTTGCAGGACACCGTTGCCAGGCAGTCGCCCCAGGTGTTGGTCGCGTCGATGTAGAGGTTGAGGGCGCGCTCGGCCGGACCGCCGGCGGCGAGCAGGCAGCCCGCGGTCAGCTTGTCGGCGTCGATGCGGGCGTAGACCGCGCGCACGCCCTGCACCTCGCGCAGGTAGTCGTCGTAGCTGAGGCCCCGGGCCAGGTCGTCGCGCAGTTTCACCATCGAGCCGAGGAAGGGACGCAGCTGGCGGCAGGAGTTGCGGGTGCTCGCGATGTGCGCCGGTGGGGCCGACGTGGTCTTGGGGGTGCTCGCCGGCTTGTCGGCAGCCGTCGTCCCGTCCTCGCCGCAAGCGCCCAGGATCAGCGCCAGGCCCAGCAGGATGCCGACTGTCGCCGCCGAGCTGAGCCGCATCGGCGTAGTGTAGAAATTCGCCGGATGCCGAGTTTGCGCAAGCTCGCGACCCTGGCGGCCACTCTTGTTGCTCTCATCCTGTTCACCGCTCCCTCAGCGCAGGCGAGTGGCAGCGGCGGTGTGCTGGTCGTCGGCGACAGCCTCGAGGAACTGACCTCGCCCTACTTGAAGCAGTACCTACCGGGAGTGCCGCTGACCATCAACGCGGTCGGCGGTTCCAACAGCTTCCAGATCTTCGACCTCTTCCAGGAAAGCTATGACCCGTCGCAGTCGGTGATCGTTTTCGACGCTGGCACCAACGACAACCCCGCTTATCCCGAGATCCTCGCCGGAAACCTGCGCAAGGTGGCGGCGGAGATCGGCGAGCGCTGCATGGTGGTGCCGACCATCCACGGCCTTACCGTCAACGGCATCGACAGCGCCGGCAAGAACAGGGTGGTCGAGGAATTCGCCGCCTCGCGACCGGGGACGCAGGTGCCCGACTGGGCGACGGCGGAGGAAACCCACCCCGAGCTGATGCAGGCCGACGACCTGCACCCGATCGCGGCCGGGGCCGAACTCCGCGCCCGCCTGATCGCCCAGGGGATCAAGACTTGCCTTGGAATCGCCACGGCGCCGGTCGCCAAACCGGCGCTGGAATCCGGTCCCGACCTGCCGCCGGCGCACAAGCTGGCGCGGCGCGAGGCCGAGCTGCTCGACTCGATCATCGGCCGAGCGCTACGGCTCTTCCCGATCTCGCTGGCCGGCGATGCCTGAACCGGTAGGGCGCGGCCAGCGCTACATGCCGGGCCTCGACGGCCTGCGCGCGATCGCGGTCCTCGGCGTCGTCCTCTACCACCTCAAATTCGGCTGGGCCGAAGGCGGGCTGCTCGGGGTCGGCGTCTTCTTCACCCTCAGCGGCTACCTGATCACCGACATCCTGCTCAACCAGGTCAATCAGGGCGGGATCAAGCTGAAGTCCTTCTGGCTCGCCCGCGCCCGCCGCCTGCTGCCGGCCCTCTTCCTGATGCTGATCGTGGTGACGGCCTGGGTGACGGTGATCGGTCCACACCAGCCGAGCGACTTCCGCCTGGCCGTGCTCAGCGCCGTCGGTTACTTCAACAACTGGTGGCTGATCCTCCACAACGTCTCCTACTTCGCCCGCTTCGCGCCGCCCTCGCCGCTCAACCACCTCTGGTCGCTCTCGGTCGAGGAGCAGTTCTACATCGTCTGGCCCTTCCTGCTGATGGCGGCGCTCCACTTCGTGCCGGAAGACAGGCGCAAGGCCGGGCCGCGACCGCGGCTGGCCGCCGTCGCGCTGGTCGCAGCGCTCTGCTCGGGGATCCTGATGGCGGTCCTCTACCACCCCTCGCTCGATCCCTCGCGGGTCTACTACGGCACCGACACCCGGGCGCTCGAGCTGCTGGTTGGCGCGGCATTGGCGATGGTCTGGCCCAGCCGACGCCTGACCGGCAAGGTGGCGCCGCAGGCGCGGCGGACGATCGACGCCGCCGGGCTCGCCGGGCTCGTCGTGATCGGACTGATGTTCTGGCGCTCGAACGAGTTCTCGCCCTTCCTCTACCGCGGCGGCTTCGCGCTGCTGGCGCTGGGCACGGCGCTCTCGGTCGCCGCCTTCGCCCATCCCGCTTCGCGCCTCGGGCCGATCGTCGGCTGCAAGCCGATGCAGTGGATCGGCGAACGCTCCTACGGGATCTACCTCTGGACCCTGCCGATCATCGTTCTCACCTCGCCCCAGGGCGTGCACGGCCCCAACCTGCTGCGGGCGATCCTGCAGGTGGCGGCGATCGGGGCGGTGGCCGAGCTCTCCTGGCGCTACGTGGAGAACCCGATCCGCCACGGCGCCCTGGGCCGGCTTTGGAAACGCTGGAAAGCCGGTGAGCTGAGGCGGGTGCGGGTGTCGCGCGAGGGCTGGGTCGGCATCGCGGCAGCGGGCATCGTCGTAGTCGCGGCGATCGCCGGCCTGGCCGGGGTGGGCGTCTCCAACTCGCCCGCGATCGGCTCGGCGAATGTGGCCAAGACGGTCACCGCCAAGAACGCCAGGCGCAAGCCGCTGGCGACCTCCTGCGAAGGCGTCGTCCACATCGGCGACTCGACCTCGGAGGGCCTGGTCTCCGAAGAATATTTGCCGCGCGACGAGCTGATCGCCGCCCAGTACGCGCGGGTGGGCGCGACCACGGCGCACCTCGAGGTGGCCGGCGCCCGCTCGATCTACGAGAACTTCGAGGGCGAACCGAACGCCCAGGAAGTCGCCGAAGCGTGGAAGAACGAAGGCTTCAGGGGCTGCTGGGTGATCGCGATGGGGACCAACGAGGCGGCCAACGTCGCCGCCGGCTCCAACTTCACCTATGACGATCGGATCGAAAGCATGATGTCGACGATCGGCGATGAACCGGTGATGTGGGTCAACGTCAAGTCACTGGTGCCGAGCGGCCCCTACGCCGAGGCGAATATGAAGAGCTGGGACGAAGCCCTGCTCGCCGCCTGCGACCGCTACCCCAACATGCGCATCTACAACTGGGCCGCCGACGTCAAGGACAAATGGTTCATCCCCGACGGGATTCACTTCACCTCCGAAGGCTACGCCGCCCGCGGCCGCTTGATCGCCGACGCGCTGCTGGAATCGTTCCCCAACACCGAACCGCTGAAGATGACCGACGCCAAGGACTGCGTCGTCTCCGGTTGAGCTGCGGGTTTTCCACAGTAATTATTGACTAATTAAGTTCCTCTGTGATAGAGGTCGCTCCGTCAGCCCTCGACGATAGGAGCCCTCGTGGACTTCAGCTTCATTCGCCTGGTGATCAAACTCGGGCACATCAACCCGGCGATCTGGGACGCGATCATTCCCCACGGTCCGCCGATCGCGATTGCAAGCGCGGCGGCCGGCCTCAACCCGCAGCCCCTTCCTCCCGCGGCGAAGCTTCAGCTCGCCTCGGCGAAGGTTGCAAAGGAGATTGCCCACGCCGCAATCGCGGCTGAGGCCGCCGGCGACTCGGAGGCAGCGGCGACGATCGTCGCCCGGGCGGTCGACGATTGGTGCGGCAACTCACCCAAGCTCTTTCCCTTTCCCTGGCCCAGCAAGTGGCCGTTTCCTTGGCCGCCCGAACCGGAAGAAGAATTCACGCCCGATCTCGGCACTTCGCGCGTCGTCGGCGCCCTCACCCTTGCTTCGATCGCTTCCAGAATCGCGGAGGGCGAGGTGCGCGAGACCCTGGGAAAGGGGGCCGAGCAACTACTCGAGGTCGGACTCGCCGACTAGAAGATCTGCGCGTCGAGGAAGCCGGCGATCAAGACCAGCCAACCGCCGATCTCGGCGACGATCAGCGTCGCCATGAAGGCCTCGAGCCCGCGCCCCGGGCGGCGGAACTGGTTGTCGGTGTCGCGCTTGAGGCCGTGCACCATGTAGCCGAAGACGGCGGCGTAGAAGTAGAAGGCCAGCGCCCCGGCGGCGAGCAGGTTGACCAGCACACCCCAGCCACTGAGCTCGACAAAGGTGGCAACCAGCAGCAGGGCGAAGCTGTAGAGCAGCGCCGCCCGGTGGGCAATGTCGGTGTAGGGATGCGCCAGCCCCTCATCGGAGGCATCCATCTGGCGGAACTTCAGCACCCCCAGCAGCAGCGCCCAGAGGAACATCAGCGCCGCCGCCAGCAGCACCACCTTCGTATCGTCTCCCAGAACCACCTTCCCTGAATACCAGCTAGGAGAGAGCCATGCCAGGCCCCACCACGATCACCGGCGTCGACTTCGCCACCGTCTTCGTCACCGACTACCCCGCTGCGATCGAGTTCTACTGCCAGACCCTCGGCCTCGAGCAATCAGTCGACTACGGCAAAATCCCCGGCGGTGAGGTCGAGACCGGCAGCCTCACCCTGCAGGTGGTCGACGCCGCCGCAATCGGCCGCGAGTTCGAGCCAAACACCCACCCGATCGCCTTCCACGTCGAAGACGTCGAAGCCACCCGCGCCGAGCTCGAGTCGAAGGGAGTCAAATTCCTCGCCGACACCCTCGACAGCGGCGTCTGCCACATGGCGTTCTTCGCCGACCCCGCCGGCAACAACCTGATGATCCACAACCGCTACGCGCCGAAGGACTGAGCGGCGCCGGCGCGGCTAGACGATCCCGAGGTCGGTGACGTCGAAGAGGCCGTCCTCGTTAGGGCGGATCTCGCGCACACGTAGCTCGCTGTCACAGCTCGGCTCGAGCAGCGACACCCGCACGGTGGGCTGGCTGTGAGACCCCGGGAGGCGGAGGCCGACCTTGACGTCGGTGAGGATCGTCGCGCCGATCGGCGGGCGCGCCTCGCCGGCGGACAAGGCGCGCCATCGCGACCCCGCCTCGCCGCGTAGGCGCAGCCAGCCGGGCAGGTCGAGGTAGGACTTGTCCTTCCTCTCCCAGCAGGCCAGCTCGCCGGCCGTGGAGATGGGGTCCACTTGGGGCAGGACGAAGCGTGGAGCCTTCTCGGCCGACGCGTAGCCAGCGGCGTAGAGCTGGCTCAAGCGTCGCTGTTCCGCTCGTCCCTCCCGGCCGATGTCGAGGCGGTCGACCAGCCAGGCGGCAATACCGACGACGGCGCCGACGGCAAGCATCGCGAGGGCGACGAGGCTGGCGTTTTCGGGGCCGACCGACCAGGTCGAGCTCGACAGCAGGGCGGCGATGACGATGCCGGCGATCGCCAGCGGCAGCAAGGTGATGATGCCCGGCAGCCGAGCGAAGACGCTGACGAAGACGAGGAGGAAGGCGGCAACCACCAGCGGCGTCGCCGTCTGGGTCAGTTCATGGCTGGTGATCGCTTCGTTTTGGTGCAGCAGCGAGACGCTGAAGTAGGCGGTTGACCCAGCCGCCGTCAGCACCGCGACGATCGCGAACAGTTCGAACACTGCGATCCCGGACTTCCGCCGCCCGCCGAAGAAGAGCGCGAAGATCGTGCCGACCCCAAGCGCACCGGCGAGGGGAACCAACGCCTGCAGCGCCGCGCGGTCACCGTCGCTGAGCAGATGCTGTTTCATCGCGCCCCTCCTGGTCGAATCGCCGGTCAGCCGTCTCCCTTCGCCAAGCGAGGCGCCAGCCCTCCACCGCCGCCTGCGCTTGGGACTCCTCTCAGGCGGCCGCCTCGGGCTCGGCGAGACCAACCGGCTCGACCTGTGGCCGCATCACCGTCACCACCACGACAAGCGCCAGCGCGATCAGGATCGCCGAGGCGGTCAGCGCCGCCGGCACGCCTTCGGCCAGCTGGTTCGCCGCACCGTTGCCGGCCGCGGTGAAGACCGTGATCAGGATCCCGATTCCGAGCGTGCCGCCCAGCTGGTGGGCGGTGTTGACCAGGCCCGACGCGGCGCCTGCATCGCGGTCGGCAACGCCGTGGATACCGGCTGTAGTCAGGGGCGTGAAGGCCGAGCCCATGCCGATCCCCAGCAGGACCATCGGCATCGCCATCTGGGTGACGTAGTCGGCGCCGACCGAGATGCGGCTGAGCCAGGTCATCCCGATCAGCGCCAGCAGCAGGCCGCCAGCCAGCAGGCGCAGCTCACCGATCCGGGCGGTGATCCGGGGGACCGCCTGCACCGTCGCGAACAGCGAGAGCGTCATCGGCAGGAAGGCGAGACCGGCAGTGAGAGCGCTGTAGCCCTCGGCGCCCTGCATGAACTGGGTGAGGAAGAAGAACATCCCGAACATCGCCCCCACCGCCAGCATGCGCGCGCCGTAGGCGCCGGAGCGGACGCGGCTCGAGAACAGGCGCAGCGGCGTGATCGGGTGCTCAGCCCGGCGCTCGTTGGCAACGAAGGCGGCAAGCAGCGCCGCGGCGGCAACGAAGGAGAAGAGCGCCACTGGATCTCCCCAGCTGACATCCGCCGCGCGCACTAGGCCGTAGACAAGCGCGGTCATGCCAAGCGTCGAAGTGGCGGCGCCGGGGAAGTCGAAGTGGCCGGTTTGGCGCTCGGTCTCGGGCAGGTGGCGGGGCGCCAGCCAGATCAGCGCCATGCCAATCGGGACGTTGATGAAGAGCCCCCAGCGCCACGAGGCCCAGGTGGTGAGTACGCCGCCGAGGACGAGGCCGACACTGCCGCCGGCCCCGGCGACGGCGCTGTAATAGGCGACGGCGCGGGTGCGCTCGCGGCCCTCCGGGAAGCTGACCGTGAGCAGGGCGAGGGTCGAGGGTGCGGCGATCGCGGCGCCGACGCCCTGAAGGGCACGCGCGCCGAGCAGCCAGGCGGGCGACTGAGCGATGCCGCCGAGCATCGAGGCGGCGGTGAAGAGGGCGATGCCGGCGACGAAGACGCGGCGCCGCCCGAGCAGGTCGCCAGCGCGGGCGCCAAGCAGGAGCAACCCGCCAAAGGTAAGCGCATAGGCGTTCTGGACCCAGGAGAGCGCCGAGTCGGAGAAGCCGAGATCCCGGTGGATGTTGGGCAGGGCGGTGATCACCACGGAGACGTCGAGGATGATCATCAGGTAGCAGCCGAGGATGATCGCGAGGATGAAGTTGGGATTGGGAGCTGGGGACTTGGACGTCATCAAATAGCCCTTTCGGGGAGAGAGGAGCGGTGCTAAAGTGGAGGAGGCCTCCGGGTAATTCGGAGGGTTCCTCCGGTTCGTACGAGTACTATACGGAGGGTGCCTCCGCTTTGTCAACCCCAATCTGCAAGATTTAGAGAAGAGCCATGAGCGCAGCCGACGTCACCACCCTCGCGCCGCGACCGAAGCGGGCCGACGCGCGCCGCAACTACGACAAGTTGGTCAATGCTGCCCGCGAGGCGTTCGCCGAACAGGGCACCTCAGCCACACTCGAGGAGGTGGCCCGCCGCGCCGGCGTCGGGATCGGCACGCTCTACCGCCACTTCCCCACCCGTCAGGATCTGCTCGAAGCTGTCTACCTGGAGGGCGTCGAGAACATCTGCCGGGCCGTCGAAAGCTACGAAGACCTGCCCCCTTGGGAGGCGCTGAGCGGCTGGCTACACGAGTTCGTCGGCTTCGCCGCCACCAAGCGCGCCCTGGCCGAGGACCTGCTCGCCTACATCGACCGCGACTCCGAGGTCTTCACCGCCTGCGGCGGCGCCATCTACGGCGCCGGCGAGCCACTGCTCAAACGAGCCCAAGAGGCCGGCGTAGTCCGCCCCGACGCCGACATCACCGACGTAACCAAGATGGTCAGCGGCATCGCCGCAATCCGCACCGCCGACGCCGAGCAAATCGACCGCATCCTTGGGGTCGCGCTCGACGGGCTGCGGGCCTGAGCGATAGCGCAGACTCGAGTCGTGGACCCTTCACAGGGTCTCGCCTTCCCTAGCTCGCCCGCGCGGGACCCAGCTGCTCGCGGAGACCCCAGTGGGTCCAGATCGGGATCGCGAGCTCGCGCAGGCGCGCACCGACCATCGGCCGATCCAGCACCAGAGCCGCACTTATTTTCCAATCGCCGACGTCCTCGATGTCGATCTCGCGGGCCAGCTCAGCGAGGTGGTTCCGCACCCAGAGCAGGCGCTCTTCGTGGTGGGCGATGTGCTTTTCGAAGACGCCGCCCTCGCGCAGCATCGGCCCGGGCTGGATCCCGGGGAACAAGCGCTTCGCATCGAGGAGCCACACCTCCCGGCGTCCCTCGTCCCAGGCGAGCACGTCGAGGTCGCCGATCGTCTGCCCCGGAGCCCGCTCCAATTGCTTTCCGTCCAAGCTCGTAACCCGCGCCTTGCCACGCCAGCCAAAGCGAATCACCTCGCTGAGGACCTCGTCCTCGAACTCTTCGTCGAGCTGCTGGGAGATCCAGATCACGTGCTTGCGGAGACGCCCGTCGCCCCCCAGCCGTCCACTTCGGATCAGGTCGTCGAGATAGCGGGCGGCTCGCACGCAGTGCAAGCTCGACCAAGCCAGCTCACCGCCGGGAAGTAACACCAGCGGCAGGCGCAGGTAGGAGCGTTCGCGGTTCGCCCTACCCGGCTGGTGAGCCTCGTGGAAGGTGTCGAACTCCGCGCAAGGCCCGAGGGTGAGACGGTCGATCGCGGCAGCCGCGACCGCGGCGGGCACCGCCACTCGCCTCGACAGATCCCGCTGCAGGTCGGGCGCCGTCGCCGACCCCACGCAATCCGGTCCTTCGCCGGCGATGTCTGCTAGCGCGCGCAGGAGTCGGACCAGTTGCTCGAACCCAACCCCCCACTCCTCGCCCATCGCCGAGTCCAGCTCCTTCCAGCTCCCCTCGAGTTCGATCGGAACGTCGAGCACCGGGTCGGGGCCGACACCGGGTTCTCCGGCCCACCACTCCTGATACTGAGCAGCCATACGTTCCGGGCCAGCTGCCAGCACCTCCTCGAACATCGCCGTGCTCGCCTCCGGCAGCTCACCGCCGAGATTGACCCGGACGCCCAACATCTGTGCGACGACCACCTGGCCGCCGGCTTCCTCATATTGGGCTGCCTCGAGGGAGCTGCGCAGCTGCAGTTGCAGCTCGGTCGCCGCCCGCAGCCAGTTGAGGATGCGAAGGCCGAGTGGCAACGCGCCGGCGGGAGGAGAGGCGGCAACACGCTCAATCAGGATCCGGAAGACCAGCTCGCGCTGGGCATCCTCCTCCCCGGCGAGGGGCGCTCCTTCGGCGGCGCGCCACGCGCCGAGAGCAGGGAGGAGGATTGCTTCGCTCTCGCCCTGGAAGCAGGCGCGCTCGTGCATGGCGACCAGCTCTCGCAGGCTGTCTGGGTGCAGCGAGTCGAGCTTCGCCTGGATGCCCGCTTCGAGCGTCCGGGAGAGATCCTCGAGAACGGGCCCGAGCAGCTCATCCGAAGCGACCACCACTTCCGCGGGGTCGACCCGGCTGGCCGCCAGACCGAGCTCCACCTCCTGCCGGGCGCGTGGTTCAACCGGCGGTGGAGAATCGAGCAGCGGTGGGTTGGTATCGACCTCTGGGTCTGGCCAGATCGCGAAGGTCCCACGTCCCGGCGGCAGCACCTCGTCGAGCAGCGCCTCGGGAGGAGGATCTCCCACCTGCTCGGCCCAGGCGATGACCGCGGCGGCGAGGGTCCGGTCCGCCTCGTTATCGCCACGGCAGAAGGAGTCGACGAACCCAGGGCCGAGGATCATTCGCATCCCTGCTTTGGCCGAACAGAAGGCGAGCTGGGGACCAGGCCGCCGATCGAGTTCGAGGCAGAAGTGGACGACTACGTTCCCCTGCTGAGAGGAACCCAGCAAGAGCCCGGCTTTGCAAAGGCGATCGATCCAGAAGGTGAGCGCAGTGGCGATGCAAGGAAGGAGGTCGAAGCGTCGCTCGAACATACTCGCGCAGCTGACCCAGACGAAGCGACCGCTCGCACGGGCGAGCAGGGCGAACTCCTCCGACTCGCTAGAGCGGAAGAGAGGTACCGACCCCGCCCCCTCCCAGCGACTGACTTCCGCCCAGGCGGAGAGATCGTGCAATACCGCCGGATGCCGCATCGCCTTAATCCGCGCCCGCTGCAGCATGTGCTCGGCGCCGTCGGAGGGCGGCTCCTCGGCAAGTCCCCGCTCCTCCATCTGCGCAGTCACGCCGAGGGCATCAAGGAGGGTGCAGTTCTCGGGCCATGGTGGTCGCGGGATCGACCCCAGGGCCGCCGGCAGGGCCAGGGGATCCTGGCGATGCGCCTCGCCGATCACCTGCAGTTCGTCGATGCCGACGAGCCAGGAATCCGGTTCGAGATCGGGCCGCAGGCACGGATGATTGGGGTCAATCGCGATCGCACGCCCGTCGGCGACGAGGGCGAGGAGCGAGTGGCTTGCACCGATCGAGCGGGCGTGATCGGCGAGCTCCTGCCAGCGCGCTTCGACCTCGCCGCTGTCGCTCACCGCTTCCGCACCAAACTGCTCAGGATCGAGGTCGACCGCATCCACGCCGATCACCACCAGGCAATCGCGGTCGGCGCGAGCGACGAGACGGTTCTCTTCGACGTCGCAGACCGTCCAGCCCATTTCTTTCGTGGCTCCGATCGCCACTTTCAGCATCGCCCGCCTGAGCCGCTGGAGAACCTCCGGGAAGCGAGCGGAGCGGCCCCCCCGGGCGACCGCATGGACCAGCGCCGCGAGGCTGAGCTGCCAGGGATTGGCAATTAGCAGCGAAGAGTCAGAGGTGGCGAGCAGCGGCTGCCAAGCTCCGCCGCTGCGTCGAAGCGGGTCGAGGAGGCGGATCGCGTCGGCGTCAGCGGTGACGTGCAGGGCATCTCGCAGACGTACGTACTCCTCCTCCGGCGGCGCCTTGACTGGCGCGCCTGGCCCCTCGTGGTGAGGCCACTTGGTGGCGCCCAGATCCGCCTTTCTGACGACCAGGTCGCAGATCGAGCTGGCAGCCATGAGGAGGAGCAGCGCCGCTTCCAGGTCAGGATCCGCAATCCCGTGTAGGGACTCCATCCAGAGCTGGTATTGGATGGCGGGGTGCGCCAACCACCCCCCCAGCAGGGCTCGCCTCTGACCCAGGAGGGCGCCTTCGACCGCCAGCGGCGCGTCGTGGATGCCGTCCGGGTTGATCCCCTGGAAGGCCTTCGCCTCAGCGCCTGCCAGCCAACCCGCCCAGTCGCTTGCCTCGATGTCCCGCCCAGCCACCCCGTCTGGTGCCATCGCGAGCGCCGCGACCAGCTCCTGCAGCGCCGCGTGCCGGTCGGCATTGCCGGGCCAGAGCATGAGCGCCGCAGCTCCCTGCTGGAGGGAGAGACGATTAAACCCGTCCAGACCGTGGGTGAGCCCCTGCACACCGTTCTTTTATCCGCTCACGCTGGGCAACGGGATATGCGGGAGCAACCGATTTGCGGAGGCAGCGGCATCGTGATTCCTGCCTATATACGGGAGCGACGGGACTCGAACCCGCGACCTCTGGCGTGACAGGCCAGCGCTCTAACCAGCTGAGCTACGCCCCCGGAAGGCAGGGCAGACTAGCGCCCGGCGGGCATTATCTCAGGGTCGCTGGATTTGGAGCCGGAAGGGTCCTCCGTGGCGGCGCTTTGAGGTGATCACGAGGCGGAGGTGGTGCTGGCCGCAGACGGTGTAGTCGAGCCGGTGGTTGGGGTCGAGGCCGTCGCGGGAGCTGCGCAGGAGCCTGCCGGCACGGCTACGAAGGGCCAGTTCGTAGCCGTGCCTGGACAGACTGCTTGGGCGCAGGCTGACCAATCCGTCGAGCGGTGTGCGCAGGGACTCGACGGCTGCGCCCTCCCCCCTGGCCGGCACGTGCCCGGACAGCGTCAGGCTGGTCCGCCCCTGCCAGGGCTTGAGGGTGTCTTCCTGGATCGCCGCGAAGGCGGCCTCGTTTGGCTTCAGCGCCGGGCTGTAGCGCCAAGCGACCGGGAGGTCGGGGAAGCGGTTGTGAGCGAAGGCCTCGGCGAAGGCCTCGCCCGGGTCCTCGAAGTAATGGGTGCCCTCGTCGCCCGGGTAGAGGCGGCCGCTGCGCTGGCCGCGGCAGACGCCCTCGACGCTGGCCCAGCGCTCCGGGCCCCAGTCGATCGCGCTGCCGAAGGGCGCCGGCATTTCGCGGTGCTGGGCGACGTGGTGGCCGTACTCGTGGGCGAGGATGAAGTCGAAGGTGGCGCCGTCGTTGCCGTCGGGTTCTTCGTAGCCGCCGATCACGATCTTGTTTTCGCCGCTGAAGTAGCAGGCCTCGGCGCCGAAGCCGCAGTCAAAGCCGAGCTGGTATTCGCTGTCGAGCTGGACCGTGAGCAGGTCGACCTCGGGGCCGTGGATCAGGGTGCCGATGAAGTCGGCGACCTGCTGCGGATCGGTGATTTCGCAGAGTTCAGCGCAAGCGGGGGTGACGGAGACGGTGATCGTCGCTTCCGTGCCGTCGTTGATCGAGTAGCGCTGCGACGACGCGGATGCCGATATCCGCGCCGCCGCAACGCCAGGCTCGCCCAACACGACGTCGTGCATCGGTACAGCCGG
This sequence comes from uncultured Solirubrobacterales bacterium, assembly GCA_963732225.1. GTDB lineage: Bacteria > Actinomycetota > Thermoleophilia > Solirubrobacterales > 70-9 > VRUE01. The sequence goes on along the minus strand of CAVSYR010000002.1, from coordinate 400,532 downwards.
CGGCGGCACCTCGAGCGTGACGCCCGGATTGGGACGCTTGGCGACGGCCCCTCCCGGAACCGCCAGGAGAAGCAAGATCATGGCTATGCCCGCAAGCGCCCCCGCCGGGCGCCCGCTCACGGAGCGGGTCCCGGCCTTATCTCGTAGGCGTGGGCGGGAAGCGAGGCGGAGATCGGCCGGTGGGCCGGCAGCACGCGGCTGGTGCCCGTACGGCCCCGCGCCGGTCGCGCCACCCAGCGCACCCGCGCCGGTTCGGCGCTGAGCAGCGAGGACCAGGTGGTGGTGCCGATCGCGCCGTCGGCCGCCAGGCCGTGAGCGACCTGGAAGGAGCGCACCGCCGAGTAGGTCTGCTTGCCGAAGACGCCGGTGACGGGAAGCTGAGTCTGCCCCGAGCCGACCAGGTGCTCCTGCGCCCAGACGACGAGGTCGCCGCGGCTGCCGCGTTTGAGCAGCGGGTGTTCGACGATCGGGCGGTAGCCGACCAGCGGGTCAGCGGCGGTCGAGCCCAGGGCGCCCCAGCTGGCGGTGTTGGTCTCCTGCCAGTCCCACCAGCTCGGCGCCAGGCCGTAGCTGGCAGCGAAGCGGCGGAAGCGCAGGACCTGGCCCGCGCCGGGGTTGTCGTAGGTCTGCCCGATCGGGTAGATCGGGTGGCCCCAGAGCCGGTTGAAGAGGTAGGTGTGCTCAAAAACGGCGCGCACCGAGGTGCCGATCGCCTTCCAGTACATCTGCGGCTGGTTGAAGGTCGCCCCTTCCGGCCCGAAGAAGACCGAGTAGGGGAAGGCCGGGTGGTAGTCGACGTAGGGAAAGCCAGCGAGCGAGAGTGGGAATTCAGCGCCGATGCGGGCACGCAGGGCGCGGATGTAGCGTTCGGCCGAGGCGTAGCGGCCTTCGTACTCCGCCTCGGCGTCCATCACCAGGCAATCGGCCCCGCGGCGCACCGCGGCGGCGCCGATCTTGGCCTCGGCCACCGGGCTCTCGCCGTAGACGAACTGCCAGGCGCAAACGTCGAGTCCGCCGGCGTGGAGAGCTTCGACCAGGCCGGAGCTGAACTGGCTCCAGTAGCTGCCGGCGTCGCCCGACTTGATGTAGAGCGTGCCGATGCCCGCCTTTTTGGCGCGGGCGACGATGCGGCTGACGTTGCCGCCTTCGGAGTGGTCGACGTACCAGACCCACATGCCCTGGCGGTCGAACGGAGTGCCCCCGCTGGTTTCGGTCGCGGGGACGGCGGCTTCACCGGTTCCACCCGGAATTGCGCAGGCAGGGGTTGGCATGTACGCGAGGAGCGACATTGCAAGGACTGTGATCGCGAAGAGCACTGGGCGGAACCCTGGCGCCGCAGAAGAGCTGGTCTTCACGTCAACTGGGAACACGGTAGCGGCGATTTGGCTGCGGGCAAAGAAACCGCCATACCATTGGCGTACCGAAACTGGGCACGGCGGTCTGAGCGCTTGCGGCTTGTCGATCGGCGTGCACGCGCCACCTAGTATGGGACACCTACTTTGAGTTAGTCAGCCAGATCGAAGCTATCGCTACCTGCCGCAAGATCCTGTGCACCGGCGCCCTGATCGGCGCCTCGTTGGCCACGGTCGCCGCACCCGGCCCCGCGGTCGCCGCGCCGCCCGCACCGGTGCGCGCTCGCCTCTCACAAGCGGGTCGGCGGCTGCTCTTCAGCCTGCGGACCTCGAGGCCGGTGGCGCTGGGCCAGCTCAGCCGGCTGCCCGGCGGAGGCTCGTCCTCCCTCTGCCTCGAGCTGCGGGCAGGCATCGGCGTGGGCGAACGCCGGCTCTGCCTCGGCGGCGCGGGCAAGGCCTCGCGGCGCGCCGGGCTCGAGCTGCTCAACGCCGCCGGCGAAGTGACGAGCAAGGAATCCGTTCCGGCGCGGCTCAAGCGCCCCCAGCCCGACAAGCTCGTCCTCGCCCTGCTGCCCAGTGACGCCGGGCTGACGCCGCAGCGCTATCGCTGGCGGGTCGTCGACGCGCGGGCCGGCTGCCGCACCAAGCGCCGCGGCGCCTGCGAAGCGAGCCTGCCCAGCCAGGGCAGGCGGCTCTTCCGCCTGCGCCCGGTGCGCGCGGTCGGCTGCACGGGAGGCAGCGCCGGGCTCGACACCAATGGCCCGCGCAACCGCAACGTCGTCGCCCTGACCTTTGACGACGGCCCCAGCGAATACACGCCGGGCTTCCTCCAGGTGCTGGGCGAAAAGCACGTCCCCGCCACCTTCTTCGAGATCGGCCAGGAGATGTCGCGCTACCCGGCGGCGATGCGCCAGATCATCCGCGCGGGCGACGAGATCGGCAACCACACGATGCACCACACCGAATTCCCTGGCTACGGTGAGATCGCCCCGGCGACGACGTTGGCCGAGTCGATCACCCACTTTCGTCCCTGCCTCTTCCGCCCGCCCGGCGGCGCCGTCAACTCAGCGGTGATCGGCGCCGCCGCCGAAGACGGCCTGCACACGATCACCTGGGACGTCGACCCCGCCGACTGGTCGACTCCCGGCACCGGCGCGATCTACAGCCGCGTCGTCGACGCCGCCCAGCCGGGCTCGATCATCCTCATGCACGACGGCGGCGGCCCGCGCGACGAGACCCTGGCGGCGCTGCCGCAGATCATCGACACCCTGCGCGCCCGCGGCTACCGCTTCGCCACGGTCACGGACCTACTTGGCCAGCGGATGATCTATCGGCCCTACGGCTGAGGTTTGGCGGATTCATCCAAACGTCGCTCAACTGCGTAATCACCGAGCGATGAAGATCGCGATCGTTGGAACCGGCGTCTCGGGCCTCGTTGCCGCCCACCTCCTCCACCCCGAGCACGAGATCACCGTCTATGAGGCGGGCGAGCGCGTCGGCGGCCACTCGCACACGGTCGAGGTCGAGAGCGGCGGCGAGAGCCACTGGATCGACACCGGCTTCATCGTCTTCAACGACCGCAACTACCCCAACTTCGAACGGCTGTTGGAGCAACTCGAGGTGCCCAGCCAGCCCTCGCACATGGGCTTCTCGGTCTCCGACGGCCGCGGCGGCTTCGAGTACTCTGGCACACCGCGCGGCATTTTCGCCCGCAAGGCCAATCTGCTCAGCCCCGCCTTCCTCGGCATGCTGCGCGACTGGCGCCGCTTCAACCGCGAGGCCCAGGCCCTGATCGGGATGAACGGCACCGCTCCCTCACTGGGTCATTGGCTGGAGCAGCAGGGCTTCTCCCGGCACTTCATCGAGCGCCTGATCGTGCCCCAGGCCTCCGCCGTCTGGTCAGCGGACCCGGAGCAGATGTGGAGCTTCCCGGCCAGCTTCATGGCCGAGTTCTTCGACAACCACGGCATGTTCAGCCTGCGCGACCGGCCGCGCTGGCGCACCGTGCAGGGCGGCTCGCGCAGCTACGTCGCGGCGATCACCGCGCCCTGGCGCGACCGCATCCGCTTGCGGGCGCCGGTGCGCAGCATCGAGCGGCTCGAGCAGGGCGTGCGGATCGCCGCCGAGGGCTGCGAGAGCGAGGAGTTCGACCAGGTGGTAATCGCCGCCCACTCCGACCAGGCGCTGGCGATGCTCGCCGACCCGAGCGAGGCCGAGCGCGAGATCCTCGGCGCGATCCCCTACCAGCGCAACGAGGCCGTCCTCCACACCGACGCCTCGCTGCTGCCGCGACGCCGCACTGCCTGGGCGAGCTGGAACTTCCACCTCACCGAGCCGGCCAGCGACCGCACCACGGTCACCTACTGGATGAACAACCTGCAGGGGCTGCGCGCCGACCGCGAGTTCCTGCTCACCCTCAACCGCAGCGAGGCGATCGACCCCGGCAAGGTGCTGCGCCGCTTCACCTACGAGCACCCCGTCTACACCGCCGAGGGTGTCGCCGCCCAGTCACAGCACGCCGAGATCAGCGGGGTCCGCGGCACCCACTACTGCGGCGCCTACTGGGGCTGGGGCTTCCACGAGGACGGCGTGCTCAGCGCGATCCGAGCTTGTGAGCGGCTGGCGCCGGCGACCTCGCCGAAGCCGCTGATGAGTGACGAGCCCACGCACGACGAACCCGCGGGAGCGCTGGCGGCGTGAGTGCCTCCGCCGTCTACGAGGGCTGGATACGCCACCGTCGCTTCGAGCCGATCGAGCACTCCTTCCGCTACCCGCTCTTCCTCATGTACCTCGACCTCGACGAGCTGCCTGGCGTGCTCGACCCCTTCCCCCTCTTCTCCGCCCGGCGCCCGGCGCCCGCGCACTTCCAGCGCTCCGACTACATGGGCGACTCGGACCGGCCGCTGGCCGAGTGCGTCCGCGACACGGTCGAGGCCCAGACCGGCAGCCGCCCGCCGGGCCCGGTGCGCCTGCTCGCCAACCTGCGCTACCTCGGCCACGTCTTCAACCCGGTCAGCTTCTACTACTGCTTCGAGGAGACCGGGGAGCGGGTAGAAGCGATCGTGGCCGACGTCAACAACATCCCCTGGGGCGAGCGTCACCCTTATGTCCTCGCTCGCGGATCGCACTCCGGAACGGTGCTCAGCGACGAGCTCGACAAGGATCTCCACGTCTCCCCGCTGATGGGGATGGATCAGACCTACGCCTTCCGCGCCAGCGAGCCGCGCGAGCGACTCAGCGTCCACATCGAGTCGCGCCCGCAACGCGTTGACCCCCCGCTAGGGGGACAAGACGTTGCACCTTCAGCAAGCGACAAGGCCTTCGACGCCACCCTCTCGCTGCACCGCCACGAGCTCAGCCGTGCCCGGCTGGCCGGGATGCTGGCCCGCTACCCGGCGATGTCACTGCAGGTCGTCGCCAAGATCTACGCCCAGTCGCTGCGCCTGAAGCTGAAGGGCGCGCGCTACTTCCCTCATCCCGAGGGGAGGAAGCCGAGGGGGTTCCTCTCACCGTGAGGGACCAGCTCGCCCGCACCGCCGTCTCGCAGGTGCTGCGCCGCCTGCGCAATGGCCGCATCGAGGTCGTCGAAGCCGGCCGCGAACGCAGCTTCGGCCCGGCCGGTGCTGAGCTGCGGGCCCGGATCGTGGTCCACGACCCGGCCGCCTGGCGCGGCGCTCTGCACGGCAGCGTCGGCCTCGGCGAGACCTACGTCGACGGCCTCTGGGAGACCGATGACCTGGTCGCGCTAATCCGCATCGCCGCCCGCGAGCTGCGCGAGACCGGCGGCGTCCGCGGCGCCGTCGCCAAGCCGCGCGGCTGGGCCCACCGGGTGCGCGGCCTCGTGCCCGACAACACCCCTACCCGGGCGCGCAAGCACATCGCTGCCCACTACGACCTCGGCAATGACCTCTTCGCCTCCTTCCTCGACGAGCGCATGCTCTACTCCTGCGCCTACTTCCCGCGCGAGGACGCGAGTCTCGAGGAGGCGCAGCTGGCGAAGCTGGAGCGGATCTGCGATGAGCTGCGGCTCGGGCCGGAGAACCACTTGCTGGAGATCGGCAGCGGCTGGGGCGGGCTGGCAATCCACGCCGCCCGTGAGCACGGCTGCCAGGTGACGACGACGACGATCTCCCCCGCTCAGCACGAGCTGGCCAGCCGCCGGGTGCACGAGGCCGGCCTCGGCGACAAGGTCGAGGTGCTGATGGAGGACTACCGCGACCTGCGTGGCAGCTATGACCGGCTGGTCTCGGTGGAGATGATCGAGGCGGTCGGCTGGCGCCACTTCGACGAATACTTCCGCCGCTGCAGCGAACTGCTCAGCCCCAAGGGACTGATGCTGCTGCAGGCGATCACGATCGATGACCGCCTCTATGAGGCCGAGAAGGCAGCCCGCAGCTTTGCCAACACCCACGTCTTCCCCGGTGGCTGCCTGCCCTCGAACAAGCTGATCGCCGACTGCCTGGCACGCGTCACCGACCTGCGTGAGGTATGGATGTCCGACATCACCGCGCACTACCCACCCACCCTCGCCAGCTGGCGCCAGCGCTTCCTCGACACCTGGGAGCGATTGCGCGGCCGCGGCTACGACGAGCGCTTCCGCCGCCTCTGGGAGTTCTACCTCTGCTCCTCGGAGGCGGGCTTTCGCGAGCGCCGGATCAGCGACGTTCAACTGCTGCTCGCCAAGCCCGGGTGGCAGTGAGCGAGGAGCGCCGCGAGCCGCTGCTGCTGCTCCACGGGCTCGGCGGCTCGAAGGAGATCTGGTCGCCGGTGATCAGTCTGCTCGAGGCCGAGCGCGCACCCGTCGCGATCGACCTGCCGGGCTTCGGCACCGAGCCGCCGCTCGCCGCCCAGGTCGAGCCGAGCGCTGCCAACCTGGCGGCGGCGGTGCACGAGCGCTGCCTCGAGCTGGGGATCGAGCGGCCCCACGTCGCCGGCAACTCGCTCGGCGGCTGGGTCGCACTGGAGATGGGACGGGCGGGCTGGGCCGCCTCGGTGACGGCGATCTCGCCGGCCGGACTCTGGCGGGCGCCGATCGGTGAGCGCCGGGTCAACACCCAGCTCTGGGCGCGGCGGCTGCGGCCGCTCGTCGCCCTGGCCCTGCACAACCGCGGCCTGCGCGAGCGCATGCTCGCCACCTTCGCCGCTCATCCGGAGCGCATCCCCGCCGCGGAGGGGCGCACGCTGGTGCTGGGCTGGATCGACGCCAGCGGCTACGACGGCGCCAACCGGGCGATGCGCACCCACGTCTTCGACCCGGCGGACTACCCGGAGATCCCGGTGACCCTGGCGTGGGGTGAGCTCGACCGCCTGGTCGGCCCGCCACGCCCCGAGCGCCGGCCGGCGGGCGCTCGCTACCTCGCCCTGCCAGCCGTTGGCCACACCCCGACCTGGGACGACCCGGAGCTGGTTGCCGAGACGCTGCTCGCCGGCAGCGCGGTCGCGGTTGCCGGCAGTCCCGCCGGCTGGTCGAGTCTGGGAGAGTTCCCCGCATCCGGCAACCGTGAGTAACTAGCTCCCAGAAGGAGAGGCCCTTGATCATCGAGAGGACCGAGAACCCGCAGTGGCTGTCCAACGCCTACCTCGTCGCCGATGAGGTCGGTGGCAAGGGCGTGCTGATCGACGGCAACGACGACCTCGGGCCCCTGCTCGCGCGGGCCGAGCAGGACGGGATCGAGATCACCCACATCCTGATCACCCACCCGCATGGCGACCACATCGCCGGTCTCTCCGCGGCGCAGGAACAGCTCGGCGGCGTGCCGATGGTGGCCCACGCCGAGGCCCTGGGCGAAATCGAGGACGAGGTCGCCGAGACGATCGCCGACGGCGAGACGCTAAGCAGCGGCGATCTGGAGATCGAAGCGATCTCGACCCCCGGCCACGCTGCCGGCCACGTCGCCTTCCTCGTCAACGGCACCGACGTCTTCACCGCCGACGTCCTCTTCAAGGGCACCGTCGGCGGCACGATGGCTCCAGGCGCGAGCGGCTTCGAGGACCTGAAGGCCTCGGTGATGCGGCTGATGGAGTTGCACCCGGAGACCGCCGTCCACCCGGGCCACCGCGAGCCGACGACGATCGGAGCGGAGCAAGCGGACAACCCCTTCGTGCGGATCTGGCGCGGTGAGGATGAGACCGGCGAGGAGCAAGTGACCGTCTGGGGCCGCCCGGCGACGATGAAGCTCTGGGCACCCGACTACGACGGCGGCAACAAGGCCTGGATCGTGTTCGGCGATGACGGCACCGAGGCGATCGTCGGCGGCTCCCAGGTCGAACGCACTTGAACGGGTCGACGGGACTGAAAGCGATCTATATCTCCGCTTTCAGTCCCGTCGGCGGTTGGACTAGCGGATCACCGCTTCCATCAGCAGCCAGCAGCCGTCGGTGTTGGTGGCGGCGGTGAACGGGCCACCGAGGAAGAGCGGCGGGGTGTAGATCAGGGTGTTGTCGCCACCCGAGGAGCAGCGGATCATCGAGGTGATCTGGCCGCGCAGGCCGAGCTGCTGGCCCTTCTTGATCGGGATGTCGACCGGGAAGGACTCGACCCGGTAGCTGTCGTCTTCGAAGTTGGCTTCGGTCTGCCCCTGGTAGTGGATCTGGGGTCCGTACCAAACCGCCCTCGCTTCCTTGCTGCCGAACAGCGTCGCCCGCTTGACCTTCTCGATCTGCAGCCGGATGCTGCCGGGGCCGCCGGCGATCAGGCGGATCGTCTTGATCGTGCCGTTGCGCGGCGCCAGCTCGCCGCCGTCGGGGCGGCCGTACGCTTCGTTGAGGATCATCGTGCAACCGACGAGCGGGGTTTCCGGCCCGTTGCAGGTGAGCCCCGGCAGCGAGTTGGAGGGCTGCACGGTCGGGTTGAGCTTGGCGCCGAAGCGGACCGGCGCCTTGGCCATACCGGTGGCCGGGACGACGGCGAGGGCGAGACAGGCGAAGGCGGCAACGAGGCCGGCGCGGCGGGCGATCTTCTGGGCGGTGCGATTACGTGTCATCTGAGTCTCCTTTGGGTCTGTGTCGGCGGTGAGTGCCTTGTGCAGACACCTTCGCCCGCATCCGCCGCCCCTCCCAGACCCCCGAGGGGTGGACTCACTCACCCCTGCTCGTAGGATCAGCCGCGTGAATGGAGAGCCGAGGCAGACCAGCGCCGCCGAGCTGAAGGCGCAGATCGAGGCCGAACGAAACGGGCGGCCCTTCCTCGTGCTGCGCGACGGCGAGGGCGAGCAGAGGATCGTCGCGATCGAGGCGGGCACCGCCGAGCTCTGGGTCGGGCGAGGCGAGGCGGCCGGGCTGCGGATCGATTGGGACGAGGAGGTCTCCGCCCTGCACGCCCAGATCGAGGTCGTCGCCGGCGAGTGCACGCTGCTCGACGACGGGCTCTCCCGCAACGGCTCCTTCGTCGGCAGCGAGCGCGTGCACGGCCGCAAGCACCTGCGCGACGGCGACACCCTGCGCTTCGGCCGCACCACCGTGCTCTTCCGTCGCCCCGGCGAGTCCGCCCCGGAAGCGACCGTCGTCGCCGGCGAGGTCCCGGCCGCGGCGACGATCTCACCCGGTCAGCGCCGCGTCCTGCTCGCCCTTTGCCGCCCCTTCAAGGACGGCGCCGCCTTCGCCACGCCTCCGACCAACCAGGCGATCGCCGAGGAGCTCCACCTCAGCGTCGACGCGGTCAAGACCCATATGCGGGCCCTCTTCGAGAAGCTCGAGCTCGAGGACCTGCCGCAGAACCGCAAGCGCGTCGCCCTGGTCGAGCGAGCGCTGCAGAGCGGCGCCGTCTCCCCGCGCGACCTGTAGCTCGCACGAGGGGCGAAATCTTTAGCCCTCAGGCACGGTCTGGACGCATATGCGATTGGAGTGCGTGCGCATTGCGCCCACACTCCATCGTTAGTTCTGCGAATCACTCCTTTTTCGATCGCAAGGCAATCGCGTGACGTTCGCACTAACCACAAACCAGATTCAGGAATTCGCCTTCGACTGGTATCCCGTCTTCGGCGTCGTCTTCATGGCGATGCTGCTCTTCGTCTTCTTCCGCCTGATGCGGACGACGATGGGCACGACCAAGCCGGAGACGGTGAAGGCGAGCAAGACCGCGCCGGTGCTCTGGGACGACGTGCAGGGCGTCGACGCCGCCAAGGACGAGCTGATGGACGTGGCCGAGTGGCTGCGCGACCCCAAGCGCTTCGCCGCGCTGGGCGCCCAACCGCCGCGTGGGGTGCTGCTCTTCGGTCCTCCCGGGACCGGCAAGACGATGCTGGCGCGCGCCGTGGCCGCGCAGGCCGGCGTCGACTTCTTCGCCGCCTCGGGCTCGAGCTTCGTTGAGATGTTCGTTGGGAGGGGTGCCGCCCGCATTCGGCGGCTGTTCAAGGAGGCGCGCAAGTCAGGGCGCGCCGTGATCTTCATCGACGAGCTCGATGCCGTCGGTGGAGCGCGCAGTGGTGGAGGCGGCGATGGTGGCTCTAGTGAGCGCGAGCAGGCGCTCAATCAGCTGCTGGTCGAGCTCGACGGATTCGAGCGCGATCCCGGCACGGTGATCGTCATCGCCGCCTCCAACCACGTCGACAAGCTCGACCGCGCGCTGCTGCGCCCGGGCCGCTTCGACCGCCAGGTGCTGGTTTCGCCACCGGACCGCGACGGCCGCGAGGCGATCCTGCGCGCCCACGCCAAGGGCAAGCCACTGGCCGATGACCTCGACCTCACCGACGTCGCCCGCAAGACGACCGGGATGACCGGCGCCCAGCTCGCCAACGCGCTCAACGAGGCGGCGATCATCGCCGGCCGCGCCGAGCGCAAGGCGACCGCGCGGGAGGACCTCGACGAGGCGCTGCTGCGCCAGTCGGTCGGCTCCCAGCAGGCGCGGCGGCTGAACCAGAAGGAGCGCCGCATCGTCGCCTACCACGAGGCCGGCCACGCGCTCTGCCGCCGGCTGCTCGGCCTCGACCCGCCGGAGATCCTCAGCATCGTGCCGCGCGGGCCGGCGCTCGGCTTCGTCGGCCACTCACCCGAGGAGGACACCTACCTCAAGTCGCGCGACGAGCTGATCGACGAGGTCGTCACCCTGCTCGGCGGCCGCGCCGCCGAGGAAGAGGTGTTCAACAACTCCTACTCGGGTGCGGTCGACGACCTCGCCCGCGTGCACGCCGTCTGCAAGCAGATGGCCGCTGAATTCGGCATGGGTGTCTCGATCGACGCCGACGGAGCGCCGCCGATCGCGCTGCCGACCGGCGACTACGCGGTCTCCGACCAGACCCGCCGCGATGTCGACCGGGCGGCGATGGTCCTCGCCCGCGAAGCGCACCGCCGCGCCCGCGCCCTGCTGGCAAGCAACCGCGAATGCCTCGACAACCTCGCCGCCAACGCGCTCGAGCGCGAGACCCTGACTCGCGAGGACCTCGACGAGATCTTCGCCGCCCACGAGCTGCACACCCCCACACGTTCGGGAATGCTCGATCGCGCCGTGGCCGCGCTTTCCTCGGAGGCGCCGGAGCCGAGCTAGCATCGTCGGTACCGTGGCGCACCTCACAGGGACCGACTCGCACTACTTCCCCCCCGGCCGCTCGATCGCGCGGATGGTGCACGGCGATCGCTCGGTCGGCCTGCTCTACGGCCAGCGGGCGCTGCTGATCGGTGCGCTCGAGCCGCTCACCTACACCGGCACGATGATCAGCACCAGCGCCGCCGACTTCCCCTTCCGCCGCCTTGCCCGCACGGCGAAGATTCAGGAGACGGTCCTGCTCGGCACCCGCGAGGAAGCCGATAAGGCCCTGGCCTCGGTGCAACGGCTGCACGAACGGGTCAAGGGAACACTGCCCGAGGCGGCCGGCATCCACCCCCCCGGCACCCCCTACTCGGCCTTCGATCCGGAGCTGATGCTGTGGACGTTGGCGGTGATCGCCGACTCCGGCCGGGCGATGTACGAGGCGATGGTGCGGCCGTTGAGCGCCGGCGAGCGTGAGGACCTCTGGCAGGACTACGTCCGCTTCGGCGAGCTCTTCGGCCTGCCCCGCAGCGAGGTTCCCGGCAGCTACCGCGAGTTCAGCGCCTGGTGGGAGGAGCGACTCTCCTCGCCCGACCTGCAAGCGACCGCGCACGGGCTCGAGATGGCGCCGCTGGTCGCCTTTGAGCAGCCGGTGCCGCGAACCGCACGGGGCAACATCGTCGCCCAGAACCACATCATCAAGGGCACGCTGCCGCCGCGGGTGCGGCAGGTCTTCGGCATCCGCTGGAGCGCCGCCCACGAGCGCGGCTTCCGGGCGATGACCGCGACCCATCGCCGCGCCCGCCACTACTTCCCGCGCAAGATGCGCCGCGGCCGCAACGACGTTTTCTTCGACGTCGTGATCAAGACCGAGCGCCAGCGCGGCGGCACGCGGACGCCGCAGCTTCACGCCGGCGCCTGAGGCGATGGCACGCCAGCCCGTAGAGACCGGGCGCCCGCCGGTCCGCTGGTGGTCGATGCGCCGCGCCCAGAACATGAAGCCGGCGACCTACCGCTGCCCGTTCTGCGACAAGCACCTGTCGGCGCTCAGCGAGCACGCCCTGATCGCCCCCGAGGACGACCGCAGCCAGCGCCGCCACGCCCACACCAAGTGCGTCCTGCGCGAACGCAAAGCGGGAAACCTGCCGACGCAGGAAGAGTGGCGACGGACGCAGCCGCGACCGCCCTCGCTGTGGCAGCGTTTGCGCGAGAAGCTGGGCTAACCGCTGCCGGGCAGCACCTTGCAGGGCCGGAAGAAGGTGCCGGTGAGGAAGGTGCCGTCCTGGAAGAGGAATTCGCCGCGCGCCTGCAGGCGTCCGGTTTCGCAGCGAGCGTTGACGTAACTGTGCTTCTTGCCCTTGTAGGTCCATTTGCGGTTGACCGTGATGTGACCCGAAGCTGGGTGGCCGTAGCCGCCGGCGATCTTCGGGATTTTGGCTTTGACGCGATAGCCGTAGACACCCTTGTGAATTTTTTCGATCACGACCGGGATGATGAAGGTGGTCGCCACCGGAACCGTCGTGTAGGCGTGAGCGAGGACCGAGTCAAAGCCGCGCACCTTCGGGCCGTTGAAGAGGGTGATCGGCGAGGAGACCGGGAACGGCCTCTGTTCGGGAAATGCGACAGTCGCGGTCCCGTAGCCCTTGCCGACGATCGCCCCCGGGCAGGCACGGCGGGCGGCGGGTACGGTGGTCGCCTGCAGCTTCGCCGCGGTGCAGACTTCGAGGCCGGTGGTGTCGACGTGACCGTGCTTGTCGAATTCGAAGGTGAGCGTTTCCAGGATCGGCGGCAGTTCGCCGGAGACCGTCGAGACCTTGCCGCCACCGTAGATCTTGATCGGCGCGTCATGGCGCTTGGGCAACGTTTCCGGCCGGAATCCGCCGCGCCCGTTGATCAGTAGGTCGCCGGCGCGAAGTTTGACCGTGTCGTTGTCACGACGGGCGGAGACAACCGTGGCGGTCAGCGCAAGCACCGCCACGGCAAGCAGGCCGAGGATGAGGAGACCCTTCCGTCGCTGTCCCCTCATCCCGATCCCCTTCTCCTAGTGGCGCACCTTGCAGGGCAGCAAGAAACTGGCGTTGAGAACGCTCTTCGCCTCTTCCGCCTGGGAGGCCGATTCTTCCGGACCGCCTTTGAAGCTGAAGGCGCCGTGGACGACGAAGTGGCCGGTTTCACAGCGGGCGTTGATGTAGCTGTGCTTCTTGCCCTTGTAGGTCCATTTTTTCCCGACTTTGGCGGAGCCTTCGATCGGGTGGCCGTAGCCGCCGGCGATCTTCGGGATTTTCACGTTGACCCGATAGCCGAACGAGCCTTTGTGGATTTTTTCGATCACGATCGGGACGATGAAGGTCGTCGGACCGGGATAGTCGAGATGGGCGTGGGCAATGATCGTGTCGTCGGCGCCCTTTTTCGGGCCGTTGAAGAGTGTGATCGGCGAGCCGACTTTGATCGGCTTCTGTTCGGGGAAGGCGACCACGGCGGTGCCGAAGCCTTCGCCGACGATCGCGCCCTTGCAGGCCTTGCGGGCGGTGGCCACGTCGGTGGCGACGAGTTTGCCTTTGGTGCAGTGCGGGAGCCCGGTCGTGTCGAGGGCACCGTGCTTGTCGAATTCGAGCACGAATTTGTCGAGGATCGGTGGCAGCTCGCCGCTGAGGGTCGAGAGTTTGCCGCCGCCTTCGGTGGTTATCGGCGCGTTTTCATGCTTCGGCAGCGCCTTCGGCGCAAATTCCCCGTGCGCGTCGAGCACCAGGTTGCCAACCACGACGTGCACCTTGAACGCGCTGGCCGTCGCCGCAGCGACAAGCAAGGCGAGCACGGTTACTACGGCGATCCTCTTCTTCATAGAACTTCTTCCCCTCCCGTTGGCCCAAATCTCAAGATAGCGAACATGTCACAAATCGATGTTAAGGTCGGGCCGCTGGACCCCAGCTCGGGGGGCCGACCCTGGTGCCGAAGCCTTCTTCTTCGGTACTGCCGTTGGAGAACTCCTTCTCGCCGCCCCCGTCGGCTCGCATCACCTCGAGATCGCTGCTGAAGCGACCGACGGCGAGAAAGGCGATGTGCCTGCCGTCAGGTGACCAAGCCGGGCTGAGGTTGCAGTTGCCGCTGAAGCAATCGCGCTTGTTGCGGGTGAGCTGGCGCACGTGCTTGCCGTTGGCGCCGGCGACGAAGATGTTGATGCCGGCCGCGCGATTGCTGACGAAAGCGATGCTCTTGCCGTTCGGCGCGGTGTCCGGTTCGTCCTCGTTGCGCGGCCCGTCGATCAGGACCCGCTGATTGGCACCGCTGGGGGCCATCGCGAAGATGTCGCTGCGGTCGGTCTTGACGTCGTGGTCGCGATCGCTGACGAAGACAATGCGCTTGCCGTTCGGCATGTAGACCGGTTCGGAGTCGTTGAAGCTGCCGTCGGTCAGCTGATGCAGGCCGCTGCCGTCGACGTTGACGCTGAAGATATGCGCCTTGCCGGTGCCGACGTGACGGTCGAAGACCACCTGCTTGCCGTTCGGCGAGAAGGCCGGGTTCTCGTCAAAACCGGCGCCGGTGGTCAGTTGGCGCAGGCCGCTGCCGTCGACTTTGACCAGGTAGATGTGGCGACCGAGCGGCGAAGTCCCCGGTTCGTAGTTCCCGGAGAAGGCGACGAAGCGGCCGTTGGCTGAGAACGACGGCGTGTCGTCGCCCGAGTTGGTGGTCAGCGGGTGCGGCTTCTGCCGCTGCCGCTGCCCGTGCAGGACCAGCCCCCCGACATCGGCCGCTTCGTCGAAGCTGACCCGGGGGTAGACGAGGGGACCTGGCTTGCCCGGAAAGGCGGCCTGGGCCGAGGTCACCGAGCCGACGGCTAGTGCAAAAGCAAGCAGAACAAGGGCGAACCCCCATCTGATCGGCATGGATAGCTCCTCCCGCATCGTGCACAGTTAAACACGGGCGAATAGGGCATGGACCTCTCTCAACCCCAAGCCGCTTTTCAGATGACCGACCGTCTGTCTACGTTTGGCCTCGATGACGACGGACCGGCAGGATCTTGGCGAGCGCGGGGAGCTGGCTGTTTGCAAATACGCCCGCTGCCCCAGCTGCAATAGAAGCCGGCACTTCAGACGACTGCCAAAGAATTTCGAGTGCGCAGACATCATCTGCAAGTTCTGCGGCTTTCTGGCGCAGGTCAAGGCGACTCGCCTGAAAGACGGTGCCGATTCGCTGCCCGATCGGATCATGAGTGCGGCTTGGAATCCGCAGCATCAAAGAATCCTCGCCGGCATCTACAACGGTCTCTACCTCACCGGCTATAGGCCGAACGGCAGAACGTTGGTCCTTATCGAATACGTCCCGCCGCACATCTTGGAATCAACGCCCCAGGTATATGAGCCAAGGAAACCACTGAGCGCGACAGCGAAACGCGCCGGCTGGCGTGGATACACGCTCAATATCGGGCGGCTGCCGGCAGTTGGCCGGGAGCAGGTGTTTCCCCCGACGGCCTAGATGGGCGGTACTGGGTTCGAACCAGTGACCCCCTGCGTGTAAAGCAGGTGCTCTCCCAGCTGAGCTAACCGCCCAGGCGCATCGCTCTGATTATGGAACACGCGGGAGGAGGAGGTGGCGCGGTCGGTGGAATGGGAGAATCCCCCCGTGAGATTCGAGGTCTTCTGGCGGGTCGCGGTTGTGCAGCTGGTTGCCGTGGCGCTGCTCTCGCTGTTGCTCGGCCTGATCTTCTCCCACGGCTTCTTCGTCAGCTGGGGTTGGCTGGTGGGTCCCCTGGCCTGGTTTGGCTGTGCTTGGCTGACGGCGAGGATCGTCGGGCTGGAGCCAGAGCCGACCCTGGTGCGGGCGGTGCTGGCGGGAATCGTCAGCCTGCTCGCCGTGCTGATCGGCCAGCACTGGCTTGGGGCCTTGATCGCCGTTGGTCTCTTCGCCTACCTCTGCGCGATCGATTTCCGCCTGCCCTTCCTGAGGCCCCAATGAACGCTGGCGCGACGCGGACGCTCCAGTGAGCTGGAACACCGCCGACATCCCCGACCAGCGCGGCCGCACCGCGGTGGTGACCGGGGCCAACGGCGGGCTGGGCCTCTCCACCGCGCGGGCCCTGGCAGCCGCGGGTGCCGAGGTGGTGATCGCGGCGCGCAACCAAGAGCGAGCCGCGGAGGCGATGGGCCGGATCCGCGATGGCGTGCCGGACGCGCGGCTGAGCCTGGTAGAGCTCGACCTCGGCTCACTCGACTCGGTGCAGCGGGCGGCGGAGCAGGTCCTCGCCGCCCACGAGACGATCGACCTGCTGGTCAACAACGCCGGCGTCATGGGCATTCCCGAGAGCCGCACCGCCGACGGCTTCGAGATGCAGTTCGGCGTCGACCACCTCGGCCACTTCGCGCTCACCGCAAGGCTGCTTCCGGCCCTGTTGAAAGCACCCGCGGCGCGGGTGGTGACCGTCACCAGCACCGCCCACCACATGGGTCGCGCGGTCAACCCGGACAATCCCAACCTCGACGGCCGCTACGGGCCCTGGCGCGCCTACGGGCAGGCCAAGCTCGCCAACTTCCACTTCGGGCTCGGGCTGGAGCGGTTGTTTCGCGACGCCCGCGCGCCCGCCGCCAGCCTCGTCGCCCACCCCGGCCTCTCCAACACCGAGCTGCAGGCGGTCGGCGTCGAGGAGACCGGCGGCGGCCTCTCCCAGCGCTTCTTCCTGATGCTGGCCCGCACGGTTGGCATGTCCCCGGGAGAGGGCGCGCTCTCGCAGCTGCGCGCGGCGACCGATCCCGGCGCAAAGGGTGGCGAGTTCTACGGCCCGCTCTTCGTCAACAGCGGCCCACCGGTGCGCAAGCCGGTGCTGCGCCGACTCGGCATGACCCGGGCGATCGAGAAGCTCTGGCGGGTATCGGAGCGCGAAACCGGGCTCGAGCTGCGGCTGTGAAGCTCGGCCTCGAGAACCGCGTAGCTCTGGTGATGGGCGCCAGCCGCGGCATCGGCCGGGCAATCGCGGCGGCGCTGGCGCGCGAAGGCGCCAGGGTCGCAATCGCCAGCCGCTCGCCGGAGAAGCTGGAGGTAGCGGCAACGGAGATCGGTTCCGGGGTGACACCGTTCGCGGCCGATGCCGCCGACCTCGATCGCCTCGGCGACCTGCCGGGCGAAGTCGAGGCCAAGCTCGGCTCGATCGAGATCCTCGTCCTCAACACCGGCGGCCCGCCATTCGGCGGCGCCCTCGACCATGAGCTCGACGACTGGGAGACCGCCTACCGCTCGCTGGTCCTTGGCCCTCGCCTGCTCGCCGGCGCCGTCGTCCCGGGAATGCGCGAGCGCGGCTGGGGGCGGATGGTCAACGTCGGCTCCAGCTCCACTCGCGAGCCGATCCCCGGCCTCAACCTCTCCAACGCCCACCGCATGGCCGCGGTCGGCTTCCTCAAGACGCTCTCGCGCGAGGTCGCCGCCGACGGGATCACGGTCAACACGGTCGCCACCGGCCGCTTCGCCACCGAGCGCCTCGCCGACGCCAGCGGCTCACTGGAGGGCGCCGAAGAGGGCGCGCGACAGGAAGTCCCCGCCGCTCGGCTCGGCAAGCCCGAGGAGTACGGCGACCTGGTCGCCTTCCTCTGCTCCGAGCGCGCTGCCTACATCACCGGCACCGTCATCCCGATCGACGGTGGCCTGCTCCGCTCGGCGTTCTAGTCGACTGCGCCGGGGCGCATCGAGGGGAAGAGAATGACGTCGCGCAGGTTCTCGGCGCCCTCGCCGGCAAGGATCATCGTCAGGCGATCGATGCCGAGGCCCGATCCGCCCGCCGGCAACGATCCGTATTCGAGCGCCCGCACGAACTCGTCGTCGCTCGGGTAAGGCGCCTCCTCGCTCTCGGGGTGCCGGCGCTGGCGCTGGCGCACGAAGTTCTCGCGCTGCATGTCCGCATCGTTGGTGTCGGTGCCGCCGCCGATGATCTCCATCCCGTCGACGACCCCGTCGAACGCCTCGCCGAGCAGATCCGGATGCTCGGGCACCGGCTTCACGGTCGGCCAGAGTTCGCGCGGCAGGTCGACGAGGAAGGTCGGCTGGATCAGCTTCGGCTCGATCAGCTTGCCCTGGATCTCGTCGACGATCCAGGCCCAGTCCGCGTCCGGGGCGACGTCCTCCCCGACCAGCCCGACCAGCTCCTCGCGGCTGGCGCTGAGGATGTCGACGCCGGTCTCCTCGTGGATCGCGTCACGCAGGGTGATCCGCTTCCAGGGAGCCTTGAAGTCGATCGTGTGGCCGTCGCGCTCGACCACGGTCGTCCCCAGCACCTGCTCGACCACGGTCGAGATCATCTGCTCGGCGAAGGCCATCACGCCCTCGTAACCGGCGCAGCTGAGGAACCACTCGAGCATCGTGAACTCGGGGTTGTGTTTGGGCGAGATGCCCTCGTTGCGGAAGAACCTGCTCAGCTCGTAGACGTTCTCGAAGCCGCCGACGATCGCCCGCTTCAGGTAGAGCTCGGTCGCGGTGCGCAGGAACAGTTCGCGGTTGAGCGCGTGGTGGTGGGTGGCGAACGGGCGCGCCGCGGCGCCGCCGGCGAGGGTCTGCAGGATCGGCGTTTCAACCTCAACGAAGTCGTGCTCGTTGAGGTAGTTGCGGATCGCCCCGACCAGCTTCGCCCGCATCGCGAAGATCTCACGCGAGCGCTCGTTGGCCATCAGGTCGAGCTCGCGCTGGCGGTAGCGCACCTCGGGGTCGGAGATGCCGTGGAAGAGGTCGGGCGGGTCGCGCAGCGCCTTGCCCAACATCGTGCACTCGCGCACCGCCAGCGCCAACTGGCCGCGCTTGGTCACGTAGAGGTCGCCCTCGATGCCGACCGCGTCGCCGATGTCGAGCGCGTCGATCCGGCCGAAGGCCTCCTCGCCGATCGAATCGACGCGGGCGTAGGCCTGGATCGAGCCGGTCAGGTCACGGATGTCGAGGAAGATCGTCTTGCCGTGGCCGCGACGACCCACCATCCGACCGGCGATCCGATAGGCGAACCCGGCCTGCTGGCCCTCTTCGAGCTGTTCGGGATCGTGCGCCGCGTGGATCGCCGAGATCTTGTCGCGGTCGGGAAAGCCGGCGTGCGGATAGGGGTCGATCCCCTCTGCCCGCAGCCGCTCGAGCTTCTCGCGGCGAACGCTCTCGGTTGAGCCCTGCGAAGGCTCGGCCTTCGCGGGTGCTCCCTCGCTCATGGCGCCAGGCCGACCGTGACCCGCTCGTCGCCCCGGTAGTCGGTGCGCGTCTCGGCCTCGCGCAGCAGCTCGCGCATCGCCGGACCGTGATGGGTGTCGTGCTCGAGCGCCATCCGCCAGCCGCTCGGAGTTTCCTCGATCAGGCCGCGGATGATGTCGAGCCCGTCCTTGCCAGCGTCACCGGCCTCGGGGTCGCCCTGCACGGCGACCCGCGGCTCGCGGCGGATCTCCGGCGAGCGCTCGTCGATCGAGGTATTGGTGATGTAGGGAAGGTTGGCGATCAGCAGGTCGACTTCCTCGACGTGATCGGGAATCCCCTGGGCCACGGTCAACTCGAGCGCGATGCCGAGCCGCTGCGCGTTCTCGCGCGCTTTCTCGGCCGCCTCAGGGGAGAGATCGGAGGCGGTGACGCGCAGGTCGGGCCGCTCGCTGAGCAGGGCCAGGGCGATCGCCCCCGAGCCGGTGCCGACCTCGTGCACGCGGGCACCCTTGGGCAGCTCGGTGCCGATCTCGACCAGCAGCTCGGTCTCGCGACGCGGGATCAGCACCCGCTCGTCGACCGTGATCTCGATCTCGCGGAAACGACAGCTACCGAGGATGTACTCGAGCGGCTCGCGCTCGCGCCGGCGGGCGACGTAGCGCTCGATCTCCGCCTGGGCCTCGGCAGTGACGACGGTGGTGCCGTCTCGCTCCAGCTCCTCGACCCGCATCGAGAGCGCCTTGGCGACTAAACGCTTTGCGTCGGACTCCGGCGTCTCACAGCCAGCAGCTGCGATCGCCTCGGTTGCCTGCGCCAGGATCTCGGCCGCGCTCGCCGCTGCCGGCGCTCCCTCCGTCTGGGCTCCCACGGCTACAGGCCTGCTACGGGTCTGATCGGTTCAGTGGAAGTCACGGTCGCAAGGCTACCGTGTCGGTGCCGCACGACGAGGATCCAGATCGTCCCGATCACCATCATCCCCAGGCTCTCGAGCTGGGCGCTGGTCAGACCCAGGGCGACCTCGCTGTTGCGGCGCAGAAACTCGACCAAGAAGCGCTCGACCCCGGCGTAGATCAGGTAGATCGCAAAGAGGACGCCGGCGCGGAAGCGATCGCGCAGCTGCCAGAGGATCCAGGCACCGAGACCCATCGCCAGCGTCTCGTAGATCGGCGTCGGGTGGACGGTGCGATCGGTGGGCACGGTCCCGTTGGGGTAGGACATCGCCCAGGGCCCGTCCCACGGTTTGCCGTAATCGCCATCGCCGGAGAGCTGGCAGCCGCAGCGGCCGATCGCGTAGCCGAGTGCCAGCGCCGGCGCCGCAAGGTCGAGCAGGGTAAAGCCGAGGAAGTCGCGATACCAAGCCCAGGCCAAGACGGCCAGGGCGCCGCCGATCGCGCCGCCGTACCAGACCAGTCCCGAGCCGGAGAAGAGGTTGCCGATCAGGTCGCTCTTGACGCTGCTGTAGTTCTGCACGATGAAGTAGATCCGCGAGCCGACAATGCCACCGATCAGCGCCGCGAAGCCCATCTCATAGGCCCAGTCGACCGGCTTGCCGATCTCCCTCAGCCGCTTGCCGATCAACGCTCCGGCGGCGAGGAAGGCAAGCGCGAACATCAGCCCGAAGGTCTGCAGGGTGAGCGGGCCGATGTGCAGCTCGGGGTACATCGCTCAGCCGGCGAGCAGCAGCTCGAGCAGGGCCTTCTGGGTGTGCAGGCGGTTCTCGGCCTGATCCCAGACCGCGGAGCGATCGCCGTAGAGCACCTCGGCGGTGATCTCCTCACCGGGGTGCGCCGGCAGGCAGTGGAGAACGATCGCGTCGTCCTTGGCGGCGGCGAGCAGGTCGGTGTCGACCCGGAAGGGCGCCAGGTCGGCACGCCGGAGAGCCGCCTCTTCCTCATCGCCCATGCTGACCCAGACGTCGGTGTAGATCGCGTCGGCGCCGGCCGCGGCGTCGCGCGGGTCGGCGGTCAGTTTCGCTTCGTGTCCTTCCTCGAGCTGGTAGCCGGCGGGCGCCGCGACGACGACCTCGACCCCGGCAAGCTCGCCGGCGATAGTCAGTGAGCGGGCGACGTTGTTGCCGTCGCCAACGTAGGCGAGGCGCTGACCGGCGAGCTCGCCGCGGCGCTCGCGCAGGGTAAGCAGGTCGGCGAGTGCCTGGCAGGGATGGTGGAGCGGCGTCAGCGCGTTGATCACCGGGACCTCGGCGCCGGCGGCCAACTCGGCGACCCGCTCGTGCGAGCCGGAGCGGATCACGATCGCGTCGACGTAGCGCGAGAGCACCCGCGCGGTGTCGGCGGCCGACTCGCCACGCGAGAGCTGCATTTCGTCGCCGCGCAGCACGATCGGGTTGGCGCCGAGCTCGGCGACCCCGACCTCGAAAGAGATCCGCGTGCGGGTCGAGGGCTTCTCGAAGACAAGCGCGATGCTGCGCCCGGCCAGCGAGTCGGCGCCGAGTCGCTCGCCGCGTCCCGCCTTCAGCGCCGCGGCGCGATCGAGCAGCTTGCCGAGCTCGAAGGCGCCCAGCTCTTCGCCTGTGAGGAAGTCGCGCTTCAAGCAGCGGATACTAGAGTCTGTCCGACAACCCCCGCGCACGTCTGGCGGCGGCGGACACGGCACGGTGCGGCGTCCTCAGTCGACTAAATAGCGCTGCTATTCGGCCTCCCTGCGTCCTTGTCCCGCTTGGTCCGGCGCGCGCCAGCCACACACGCGGGTTTTCGGACAGACTCTGGCGGTGGAATTCACCGCCGTCAGCTGGAACCTCTTCCACGGCCGCGACTTCCCGCCCGATCCGGCCCTCTTCACCTGGCGCTCGCGGCTGCTGCGGATCGAGGAGCGAAACGAGACGCACGTTCAGGTCAACCGCGAGCTGGTCGCCGAGTTCGCCGAGCTGCTCGCGACTGCCGCGTGGGACGTCGCCCTACTGCAGGAGTGCCCGCCCCGATACGCCGCTCCCCTCGCCGAGGCGTGCGGCGCCGAGGCGCACCGAGTCCCCACCTCACGCAACTCGCTAAGCCCCTTGCGCACCTTCATCGCCCGCCGCAATCCAGACCTGATCGCCTCGGGCGAGGGCGGCTCGAACCTGACCTTGATCCGCAGCGGCAAGGTTGCGGAGCGGCGTGAGCTGGCGATCCACGAGGGGCGACCGGAGCGACGGTCGATGGCGTTCACCCGCATCGCGCTCGGCGAAGGCGCCGACCTATGCGTCGCCAACCTGCACGCAACCAATGACCGGCCGGACCTCGCCACAGCCGATGTCCTGCTCGCCGCCGAGGCGGCAACCGAGTGGGCGGGAGATTCGCCGCTGCTCTTCGGCGGCGACCTCAACCTGCGGCCCGCCGAGGACCCCGCTGCCTTCGAGGCCCTGCGCGAGCGCTTCGGACTCGACGCGCCGACCCATCCGCGTGCAATCGACCACCTGCTTGCTCGCAATCTCGAGATCGTCGAACCCTCGACCGCCTGGCCACCCGAGCGTCGCGAGCTCACCCGTGACGGCCTGCGGCTCCGCCTCTCCGACCACACCCCGGTCGAGGCTCGCTTCAAAACGGGTGGCCCGTAGTCGTCTGAACTGCAGGAGTGCGATAGTCAGGCGGGAACACCCGCCCAAACGACCAGGAGGCGATGACGGAAATGGCCGCGAAAAAACAGTCAACCGGCAAAGCGACGAAAAAAGCCAAAGCCGGCGCGCGAGCCAAAAAACCGGCCGCCAAAAAAGCAGCGCCGAAAAAAGCCGCGGCTAAAAAGCCCGCTGCGAAAAAAGCGAAAGCCAAAAAGGCGGCGAGCAAAGCCACGACCACGGGGCTCGACAAGAGCGTCGAGCAGTTCCGCGAAAGCCTCGAGCGCAACGTAACCGTCAGCCGCGACCGCCTGCAGGAGGTCGTTGACGACGCCGTTAAACGCGGCCGGATGACCCGCAGCGACGCCGAGAAAATGCTCTCCGAACTGGTCAAAAAGGGCCGCCGCCAGACCGACTCCCTGCTCAAAGAACTTGAACGACTGGTCAAACAGGCGCGCCGCGAGGTTGGCGGCCGAGCCGAGCCAGTGCGTAAACAGGCGACGCAGGCCGCACGGCGCGCCCGTAAGAAACTTCCCTAGTGGAGCAAGCCACCGGTGAGGCACCGGCGCGCCGCCATCGGGGTGAGCAGCTCGAGGTAGAGATCGACTCGCTCGCCTTCGGCGGGCGCGGGCTGGCGCGGGCGGATGGGCTGGTCGTCTTCGTCGCTGGCGCTCTGCCGGGCGACCGGGTTCGGGTCGAGATCACGAAAGCGAAGAAGCGCTTCGCCGAGGCCCGTACGGTGGAGTTGCTCAGTCCCGGTGCCGAGCGCATCGCCGACCGCTGCACTCACGAGGGCGAGCCCTGCCCAGGCGCCCCTTGGCAGGGACTCGAGTACGCGCGCCAGCTGACCGAGAAGAGCGCCCAGGTCGAGGAGGCGCTGCGGCGGATCGGCGGACTCGACGGCTTCGAGCTGGAGCCGATCGAGCCGGCGAGTGAGCAGTGGCGCTACCGCAACAAGCTCGAGTATTCCTTCGGCGATCGCGACGGCGAGGCGATCCTCGGTTTCCACGCCCGCGGTCGCTGGGACCTGATCGTCGACGTCGACGACTGCCAGCTCGCCTCCGAGCGCGGCAACGCGGCGCGCAACGCGGTCCGCGAGTGGGCCCGGCTCGAGTCGGTCCCCGCCTACGACGGCCGCGAGCGGACCGGGGTGCTGCGCAACCTGATCGTGCGCGAGGGCTGGCGCACGGGCCAGATCCAAACCCGCCTGGTTACCTCGGCAGCGCGCTTCCCGAAACCGCCGGTCGACCTGCACACGGCGATCGAGGGTGACTCGGGCGGCACCGACGGGCCGACCGGTGCACTTGGCGAGGAACGCCTGCGCGAGGAGCTCTTCGACCTGAAGCTGGAGATGTCGCACGGCGCTTTCTTCCAGACCAACACCGAGATGGCCGAGCGGCTCTACTCGGTCGCCGCTGAGTTCGCCGGGCTCAGCGGCAAAGAGCGCGTCTTCGACCTCTACTGCGGCATCGGCACGATCGGCCTGACGATGGCCAAGCACGCGGGTGAGGTCTGGGGCCTGGAGATCGTCCCCGAGGCGATCCGCGATGCCGAGCGCAATGCCGAGCAGAACAAGATCGAGAACGCCCACTTCATGGCAGGCAGCGCCCGCACCGGCGTGCGCCCGCTGATCGAGAGGGCCGGCAAACCCGACGTCGTAATCATCGACCCGCCCCGCGCCGGCCTCTCGCAAAAGATCGTCCGCCGCGTGCTCGAGTGCGAGGCGAAGAAGATCGTCTACGTCTCCTGCAACCCGACCACCCTGGCCCCCAATGCCGCCCAGATGGTCGAGGCCGGCTACAAGCTGCGCCGCGTCAAGCCGGTCGACATGTTCCCCCAGACCCCGCACATCGAGTGCGTGGCGCTGCTGGAGAAGGAGCTCTAAGCACTAGAGCTGAGTTGCGATCAGGCCGCAGATGCCGGCGAAGCCGGTGAGGATCGCGCCGGTCATCGCGATCGCGCCGAAGACCATGGTGCGCTGGACACCGTTGATCTCTTTCCGCACGCCGCCTATCTCGCCGCGCACGCCGCCGATCTCTTTCCGCACGTCCCCAAGCTCACCGCGTACGCCGCCGATTTCTCCCCGCACTCCGGCTATCTCGCCGCGAACGCCGCCGATTTCTTTCCGGACCCCGTTTATCTCACCGCGTAGCGCCGCAAATTCATTCCCCATCTCCTGGCGGACACTCTTGATTTCGCCTTCAACTCGGTCGAAGCGATGATCGACTTGCCCGAAGCGCTGGTCGACCTGCTTGAAGCCGCGGTCGATGCCTTTGCTGAGGTCATCGAGCCGCGCGTCTGTCCATTCCTTGACCATCGCCTCCACGATGATGCCAGGCTAGCCCGAAATGTGTTGTCTGTGGTTGATCTGAGATTGGGGATTCGTCACAGCTTCCACCCGAAAGCCAGGCAATAGGCTTTCGCGCAATGAGCGGCGGGAAAGGCAAAGGCTTCGGAGTTGCGGCAGGACTGGACCCTGAGGTCGCACGCCCGCTAGCCGAGCGCTGCGCGGAGCTCGGCTACGGCTCGATGTGGTCGAACGACCATCCTGGCGCCAAAGGGCTGGAGACGCTTGCCGAGTTCGGCACGGCCGCGCCCGGCCTCGATCTCGGTGTCGCCGTGATCGCGCTCGACCGCACACCGCCGGAGACGATCGCCGCCGACATCGAGCGGCTCGGCCTCGACCGCTCGCACCTCTGGCTCGGCGTCGGCGCTGGCTTCTCCGAGAAGCCGCTGACGCGGATGCGCGAGTCGTTGCCGGAGCTGCGCGAGAAGCTGCCCGGCGTCCGCCTCGTCCTCGCCGCGATGGGCCCGAAGATGTGCGCCCTTGCCGGGGCCGAGTTCGACGGCGTCTTCTTCAACTGGATGACCCCCGAGTTCGCCGCCGGCGCCCGCGCCAAGGTCGAGGCCGGCGCCCAGGAGGCCGGCCGCCCCGCCCCGCCCGTCTTCGGCTACGTCCGCACGGCAGTCGGCCCCGACGCCGCCGAGCGCCTGGCCAAGGAGGAGTCCTTCTACCGCGACCTCCATGCCGGCTACCGCAACCACTTCGACCGCCTCGCCGAGCCCGAGGGCACCGTCGGCGTCGCCGCCAGCGACGCCTCGGACACCCAGCAGAAGCTAGACGCCTACACCGCTCTCGACACGATCGTCGTCAGGGGCCTGGCCAGCGCCAAGGTCGAGCCGATGACCGCGGTCGCCGAAGCCGCCGCCCCTGACCCCCACCGTTGAGGTCACCGGTCTAGCCTGACGTCTCATGCTGAACGTGCAAGGAAAACTGGGGGTTCTTTGTGTCGCCGTTGCGGTGCTTCTGGCAGCCACCGCCGCCATCGCATCGGGGCGCAACGGGCATCTCACCTCACGAACCTGCACAGACGATGGGGCTTCAAGCCTCACCTCCTTGGGCGTCAAGTGCCGGAGCGCTCAGAGGATCACCGCAGTGGCAGTCCGCAAGTCGAACTGCCCTCCCAGCCGGTCGTTCCGAGGCTGTTACAAGACAGTCGAGGTGGGCCGCTGGTCGTGTCACGGCCTTTTCCCTGGCGAGGGAGAATCGTTTACCTGCCGCCAGGGCAACCGCTGGATCAAGCGCAGCGGCGGCGGCTAAACATCCGTTGCGGCGTCAGTACGGCGGCAGGTCCTCATACCACTCGCCGAGCATCTTGAAGGAGCGCCAGAAGCGGGCCTTGGCGTCTTCTTCGTCGAGCGAATCGTCAATGTCGGGGGTGTAGAGCGCGTCGACGGTAGGGGTGAAGGCCTGGATCTCTCCCTCGCGCGGCTCGATCGGGCGCGAGAGCGGCACGTGCAGGTTGTTGAGCACGCGCAGGGCGGGCTCGCCCATGACGACGACGATCTTCGGCTGCACGATCGCGATCTCTTCGACCACGCGGCGCATGCAGGGCTCGGCGGCGAGGTCGGGCTCGGCGATCGGGCACTTCACGCAGAGGGTCCCGTAGACCACGATCGGGTCGATGCCAAGCCGCTTGAAGCTCTTCATCAGCGCGTTGCCGGCGCGACCGTAGAAGGCGACGCCCTCTTCGATCTCGGCCGCCGCGGGAGCGTGCTTGAGCATGAAGACGTCCGCCTGCGGGTGGCCGGAGCCGAGCACCGGCATCAGCTTGCCGCGCGGGCAGTGGGGGCAGGACTGGAGATCGTGGGTCAGCTGGTTGAGCTCGCGGATCGCGCGCTCGAGGTACTTCTCCTTGATCTCGTCGTCGGTGGTGGGCATGGGGCTGGGCGCTCTCTTTGACGAGGCCGCCTCGCCTCCTCTCGCCCGCCCCGCCTGCATCAGCTCTTGCTCGCCGGTCGGCGTTTGCGCGGACGGCCGCCGCGCACCGGCTTGGCGTCGGGAACGCTGCGTTTGGGCGCCTTCGGCCGGCCCGCCGTCTGCAGCAGCTTCAGCGTCTGCACGTAGACCAGGTTCTTGTGCTTGCGGGTGATGTCGGCGTCGCGCATCGCCTCGAGGAACTCCTCGGGCCCCTCGAAGTCGTGGATCCGCACCCGCACGCTGCCCAGTCCCTGGGCGACGTGGCTGTCGGAGCCCGCGCCCGGCACGATCCGGTACTTGCTGGCGAAGCGTTCGGCCTCCTCGTTGAAGGCGGTCAGGGCGACGCGCGGGTTGAAGACCTCGAGCACGTCGATCTCCTCGACCATGTCGAGCAGGTGCTCGTAGTCGGGCACCGAGTGGAAGCGGTCGAAGGGATGCGGCACGTAGACCAAGCCGCCCTGGGCGCGGATCGCCGCGATCGTCTCCGCCATCGTCATCCCCTTGGGGATCTTCTCCTCGAGAAAGAGCCCGATCACCTCACCCTGCTCGGCCGTCTTCACCTCCTCGGCGACGATCACCTTGATGTCACCCATCCCCTCGGCGATGCGACGCGCCTCCAGCGCCCCTGAGACCTCGTTGTGGTCGGTGATCGCGATCGCGCCGAGGCCGCGGTCGCGCGCCGTCTCCAGCAACACCTCGACCGGGGTCGCGCAATCGGGCGAGTGGTCGGTGTGCATGTGCAGGTCGACCTCGATCAGCGGCCGCTTGGCGATACGCCGACGCACCGCTTCGTTGCCGGTCGGATCGTGGCGCCGCGCGGCCAGGCGCAGGTAGATCGCCTCGAGCTCCTCGGCGACCCGGGACCACTCGCGCCCGTCCCCACCCGGTTCGACCAGCTCATAAGAAGCCGGGAAGTAGCGCTCCAGCAGCTTCCCCGTCGCAGACGAGGCCACCGTGCGAGCATCGAGGCGGCCGAAGAAGATCTCAACCAGCGGTCGTGCCACCTGGGTCGAGAGCAGCCGCTCCTGGGGCGCGTGGAAGGTGGCGACGTTGAGCGCCGAGGAGTTGCGCAGCGCAGTCGAGGAGACGCGCGGGGCGAACGGGTCGTGGACATGGACGATGTCCGCGGAAGAGGCCCGCAGCAGCTTTTTGACCTGATCGCCGACGCCGGCGACCCGCACGCTGTGGCCGCGGCGCTCCAACTCCTCCGAGACCCGCTTGACGTAGCGGTTGACGGGGTTCTCGGTGCCACGCCGGTGAGGCGTGACCTGGACTATCGAGAGGCGCTCAGCCGGCACAGGGGAGCAGCATAAGAGCCCGCCGAGGCGGGCTCTCAGCTAAGCCTTGGCCTTGTTCGCCGCGTCGGCCGTCTTCTTTGCCGCCCGCGACTTGCCGCGCGCGTTGGCCGCGATGAACTCCTCGGTCTGTTCGCGCGCTTCATCGTCGGGACGCTGCGAGTGCGGCGACTTCATCAGGTAGCTGGAGGGACCGTCGAGCTGGCCGGCGATGCCATTGTTGAGCGCCAGCTTGATCAGCCGCACCGCGTCGATCACGACGCCGGCCGAGTTGGGCGAGTCCCAGACCTCGAGCTTGAGCTCGACGTTGAGCGGCACGTCGCCGAAGGCTTTGCCCTCGAGCCGGATGTGCGCCCACTTGCGGTCAGTCAGCCAGGGCACGTAGTCGGAGGGTCCGACGTGGACGCTCTCGGCGGGCAGATCGTGGCCCATGATCGAGGTGACCGCATTGGTCTTGGAGATCTTCTTCGAGTCGAGCCGCTCGCGCTCGAGCATGTTGTAGAAGTCCATGTTGCCGCCGACGTTGAGCTGCGAGGTGCGCTCGACGCGAACGCCGCGGTCGTGGAAGAGGCGGGCCAGCTGACGGTGAACGATCGTCGCCCCGACCTGAGACTTGATGTCGTCGCCGATGATCGGCAGGCCGGCCTCTTTGAAGCGCTTGTCCCAGTAGTCCTCGCGGGCGATGAAGACCGGTAGGCAGTTGACGAAGCCGACGCCCGCCTTGAGCGCCTGCTCGACGTACCACTTGGTCGCGTCCTCGGAGCCGACCGGCAGGTAACAGACCAGCACGTCCGCCTTGGTCTCCTTGAGGATGCCGACGACGTCAGCGGTTTCGCCCGGCGCCTTGGTGATCTTCTCCTTCAGGTACTTGCCGAGGCCGTCGAGAGTCATGCCGCGCTCGACCTTGACGCCCAGGTTGGGTACCTCGGCGAATTTGATCGTGTCGTTCTGGCCGGACCAGATCGCCTCGGAGAGGTCCTTGCCGACCTTCTCGGAGTCGATGTCGAAGGCGGCGACGAACTCGACGTCGCCGACGTGGTAGCCGCCCAGGTCGACGTGCATCAGGCCGGGCACTTCCTCCGAGGGGTCGGCGTCCTTGTAGTACTGGACACCCTGGATGAAGCTGTTGGCGCAGTTGCCGGTGCCGACAATCGCGACACGGACTTTCTCGTCCGTGCGGCCGGCGCCGTTGCTGCTGCCGTTTGCTCCGTTGCTATCGCTCATGTAATTCGAAGTCCTTCCTCGATCGGGCTAGGTGGCAAGGGACACCCTGGGCCGCGACTGGTTACAGATCTGTTGGGTCCGGCCCCTCGTTTGAAAGCTGGTTTCGGACGTGCCATACACGCTGGATCGTGGTGATGATGGTCAGCGCCGCGATCAGGTAGACCGAAGGCGCAAGCAGTTCGAAATTGCCGATTCCAGCGCCCTTGGCGAAGACCAAGCCGATGGAGAGTATGACTACCCGCACGGGACGCGTGGCCAACCCCACCTTGCACTCGACCCCGAGCGCCTCGGCGCGGGCCCGCGTGTAGGAGACCATCAGCGAGCCGAGCACAGCGACGACGCACATCGCGGCGGCGAAGTCCTGGCCGTTGACGGCGAAGTAGCCGGCGACGGCGGCGAGCACGATCCCCTCCTCGATCCGGTCCAAGGTCGAGTCGAGGAAGGCGCCGAAGAGCGAGCCCTTGCCCGACATGCGCGAGTAGCGCCCGTCGAGCGTGTCCATCACCGAGCCGACGATGAAGGCGATCCCGGCGAGAAAGAAGTAGCGCTGGGTGACCAGGCCGGCCGCGATCAGGTTGCCGATCAGGCCGGCGATTGAGATCGCGTTCGGGGTCAGCCGCGACTCGATCAAGCGATCGCGGGCGTAGGCGCGTAGCTCCTGGCCATTGCGGGCCTGGCGACCGTTGCGGCGAGGGCCGGGGGCCCTGGGGGGCGCCGAAGACTCCATCGAGCTGAGGCTACCGGGCGCGGGGGACCAGACGCCACCCCCGAACCCGCGCTGTGCGGCTAGGCCTCCGCCTCCCGGGCGCGGGCGGGACGGCCCCAGGCCCAGGCTTCGGGACGGGCCCGGGCGAGCAGGCGCTGGGCTACGAGGGCGGAAGCGCCGGCGACCATCCAGCCGAGCGCGACGTCGACCCAGTAGTGGTTGCCGGTGACGATTACGACCCAGGCGATCAGCAGCGGCCAGAACGCCCACCAGGCCCTCGACCACCAGTGGCGGCAGACGCGCACCCCGGTGATGCCGATCATCGCGGCGAAGGCGCAGTGCATGCTCGGCACCGCGGCGTAGGGATTGATGAAGACTTTGGCCAGCGAGGAGTCGTGGTTGACGTTGGAGAAGTCGGTGATCGTGTCGACGAAGCCATCGTGGGGGAACATCCGCGGCGGCGCGGTTGGGAAGAGCGTGTAGCCGATCAGGGCGAAGCCCATCGAGACGACGAACATGTTGCGCACGAAGTAATAGGACTCGTTGCGGAAGAGGTAGAGCCAGATCAGGAAGCCCAGGGCGATCGAGAACTGGGCGTTGAGGTAGAGCTGGTTGGCGAGGTCGATCACCCAGCGCGTGGGCAGGAAGAAAGCCTGGACGCTGGGCTCGAAGAGGAGGTGGGCGGAGCGCTCGAAGTCGATCACCTGCTGGCCGTGGGCGATCGCGTCGGAGCGCTGGCCGTCGGCGATACCGCGGACCAGCTCGTAGGCGATGTCGACCAGGACGAGGATCCCGAGCTGGCGGCCGGCGTCGCCCCAGCCTTGGGGCAGCTTGGTTCCGATGCGGGCGAGGGCGCGAGACACGGACGGCCAATTGTAATTCGCCCGTTAACGGGCGGAAACAGCGGACGGGTCCTGTCACAGGGGAGCCACCCGTCCGAGTTGCCGTCTCGGTTAGCGGATGAACTCCAAGACGTCGTCCACTACGCGAGCATCGTCTATCCAAGGCCAGTGGCCGGCGGCCGGGACGAGCTGGATCGTTGAATTTGGAAGGGCGTCGGCGTATGCCTCGGCGAAGCGTGGCTTGAGGAAGGGATCGTTGGCTCCCCAGAGGACGAGCGCGGGGCAGGCGATGCGGCTCAGGTCCTTGCCAGCGAGGGCGAGGCGGTCGGGGTCGGCGTGGCGGTAGAGGGCGAGCGTCGCCTCGTTCGTGCCGTGGTCCAGGTGGCGCCAGATCATCTCGATGAACTGGGGTGGCATCGGCCGGCGGTCGCCGGAGAGCTGGCGCATGATCAAACCCATCGAGGTCTTGGTGGTGGTCGCGTTGGCGAGCTCGCCGAGGCCGCGGCGGCGCCAGATCTGGGCGACCCAGTGCCAGCGGTAGCCGGGCAGCAACGGCACCGCGTTCATCACCACCAGCTTCTCGACCAGCTCCGGCCGTCGCTGAGCGCCGATCAGCGCCAGGCAGCCCCAATCGTGGACGACCAGCTTGCGGCGACCGATGCCGAGCTGCTCGAGGCAGCGTTCGAGGAAGACCGAGAGCCCGTACATCGAGTAGTCGAAGTCGGCCGGGTCGGGGTGGTCCGAGCGACCCCAGCCGGGCATGTCGATCGCGATCGCCGGGCCATCTCCCCGTTCGAGGAAAGGAAGCCAGTCCTCACCGTGGGTCGGGTTGCCATGGCAGTAGACGGTCGGCGTTCCCTCACCCGGGACGCGCCGGTAGAAGACGTTGACTCCGTCGACCCGCAGCTGCCCCTCTTCGATCGCGACCACGCCCGAACCATATGCCTGGCTAGGGTCCGGGCAATGGAATGGAAGCGATCGCCGAAGCGCCGCGTGCGGGCGATCCGCGACCGGCTGCGCGAGATGTACGGGCGGCCAGTGAACAAGCCGCATGGACACCCGATCGCCGAGTTGATCAAGACCGTGCTCTCCCAGCACACCAACGACCGCAACCGCGACCGCGCCTTTGCCGCCCTGCGCGAGCGCTTTCCCGAGTGGGAAGAAGTGCGCGACGCCCCGGTCAGTGCGGTCGAGGAGGCGATCCGGCCCGGTGGCTTGGGCAAGCAGAAGGCGCCGCGGATCCAGGCGATCCTCGAGCAGCTCGGCGAGGACCCCAGCCTCGACTGGACGAAGACGGCGCCCGCGGCCGAGTCGATGGCTTACCTGGACTCGCTGCCGGGCGTCGGGCGCAAAACGGCGGCCTGCGTGCTGATGTTCTCCTGGGGCATCCCCGAGATCCCCGTCGACGTGCACGTGCACCGGGTCGGCGGGCGGCTCGGCTTCTTTGCCGAGAAGGCCTCGTTCGAACGTGCCCACGACGAGATGCAGGCGATCGTCGATCCCGAGGACGCGTACGAGCTACACATGAACCTGATCCGCCACGGGCGCGAGGTCTGCCGGCCGAAACCACGCTGCGGCGAGTGCGAGCTACGCCGAATGTGTCCCTGGTACCGTGCCGGGCGCAAATGAGCAAAAAAACGTTCATCGTCTTTGGCTTGGTGGTGGTCGTCCTGGCCGTGCTGATTCCGTGGCTCGCCTTCCGCAATGACGGCGACGCCGCGCGCGGCGCCCAGGATGTGCCCGCGAACCTGAAGAGCGGCCAGAGCCTCTTCCAGACCAATTGCGGCACCTGCCACACGCTCTACGCCGCCGGCACCGACGGCAACTACGCGCCGGATCTCGACGAACTGCTGACGCCATCCGGCCCGGCAAAAGGCAAAGAAGTGGGGCAGGTAGAAGGCCGCGTCCTCAACGCGGTTGAAAACGGCGTCGACAGCACCACGACCCCGGGCCGGATGCCGGGCGGCATCCTCAACGAGCAGCAGGCGAAAGAAGTCGCCGAATTCGTTGCCCACACCGCCGGCGAGGGTTGAGCGGCAGCCCATCCCGGTAGGGCCGGAGCCCCACCGGGATGGTCCCTATGAGAGCTGGCTAGCCTCCGAGACTCAGTTCGCTGACCACTCCAGCGTGGTCTGAGGGCCAGAACGGTGGAGTCGCCTGGAACGGCGAGTCCCCGATCAGTTCGGCATCGTCGCCATCCGAGCGGGCGGCGCCGCGGCTGAGGATTAGGTCAATCCGGGTCCGCAGCGTCGAGACCGGGTTGTTCAGCGCTCCCGGCGCCAGCGGCGGGGTGTTCGACTCCTGGCAGCAGGAGAGGCCGGGCCCGAGCAATTTCTCGTTCCAGCTGTCGCGGAACTTGCCGGGAGCGGTGAGCTGCGCGTAGGAGGTGGTCGTAGAACCGTCCGCGGCGGAGTTGAAGTCGCCGGTGACGATGACCGTCCCGCCTTTGCTGGGGCCGGCGAGGAATTCGGCGGCCTGCGTCTGCTGCACGAGCGGCGATTCCTCGGTTTCGAGGTGGGTGTCGACGAAGCGGAACGGCTGGTGCTTCAGCCTCGCGTCGATGCTGGCCCAGCCGCGGTCGAACGAGAGCGGGCCGACCGGCGATTCAATCGCCTGCTGCGTGGCGTAGCGCCCGCTTTGGGGGTTGGTCCAGGTCAGTCCCGACGTGTCGTCGTTGACGAGGATCACGTCGCGATCTTCGAGTTCCACTGAGCAGGTGATCGTCGGGCCCGGCTGGACGCAGCCCTGTTCGGCCAGGGCGAGCGGGGCCGGCCCGATTTTCGCGTTATGGGCGATCGATGCCGCCGTGTAGTGCAGGCCACGGGCTGCGAGATCGTTTTCCAGGATGGCGAGGAAGTCGTAGCCGGCGGGCGGATTGACGCCGCCTGTCGTCCACTTGCTGACCTCCTGCAGGCCGATCAGGTCCGGTTCGTTTTCCTCAACCTCGTCGGCAATCGCTTCGGCGCGCTGCGGGAAGTTCGTGTACTGCACGGTCGCGTAGATCCGCGCCACGGCTTCGACGAACGCTTCCGGAGTCGTCGCTTCAAGCGCCGGGTTGAGGCTGGATCCCAGATACATGTTCTGGGTCATGACCGTCAGGTCGCGCTTGCCGTGACCATGGCCGTGGCTTTTGCCGGGATGGCCGTGGCCAGGATGGTGCGGGAAGTGGTGGTACCCACCGTGGTGACCACGGTCGTGGGACGAGTGGGCCGAGGCAAGGCTTGGCAGCAGCGCCAGGCTCAAGGCGGCAGCCAGGGCGAGTGCGACCACCACCGGCCGGATCGATGCATGTGGTTGATTCACTTTGGCTCCTCTTTCGTTTTCGACCACCGTCTGGGGTCGGGTTCGTCGAGGCGCCTCCCACCGTGCGCCCATCCCCACGGGCTACCCGGCTCCAACTTCTTCAGACCACTATAGGCAAGGGTTGGCAATCCGTTTGTGATCTGCCATACTCACGCTTAGATTTCTTAGGCAGAACGAACTAGAGTTGGAGGTAGTGAATAGTGGGTAAGACGATCGGGATCGATCTGGGCACGACCAATTCCTGCGTTGCCGTGCTGGAGGGCGGCGAGCCGACCGTACTGGAGAACTCCGAGGGCGGGCGCACCACGCCCTCCGTCGTCGCCTTCAGCGAGTCCGGCGATCGACTCGTCGGCACCGTGGCCAAGCGCCAGGCGGTGATGAACCCCGAGAACACGATCTTCTCGATCAAGCGCTTCATGGGCCGCAAGGAGGCCGAAGTCAAAGAGGAGGAGACGATCGTCCCCTACAAGGTCGAGGCCGGCCCCAACGGCGACGTCCGCGTCGACGTGCGCGGCAAGCAGTACAGCCCGCCGGAGATCAGCGCGATGATCCTGCAGAAGCTCAAGGCCGACGCCGAAGCGAAGCTCGGCGAGGCGGTCGACAGCGCCGTGATCACCGTCCCCGCCTACTTCAACGACGACCAGCGGCAGGCGACCAAGGACGCCGGCAAAATCGCCGGGCTCGAGGTCAAGCGGATCATCAACGAGCCGACCGCCGCCTCGCTCGCCTACGGGCTCGACAAGGAGACGGCCGACCACACGATCCTCGTCTTCGACCTCGGCGGCGGCACCTTCGACGTCTCGGTGCTCGACATCGGCG
The DNA here is from genome assembly GCA_963732225.1 of uncultured Solirubrobacterales bacterium. Lineage (GTDB taxonomy): Bacteria > Actinomycetota > Thermoleophilia > Solirubrobacterales > 70-9 > VRUE01. The sequence continues at coordinate 365,572 of CAVSYR010000002.1, read as the reverse complement.
ACGGCGTCTTCGAAGTCAAGGCGACCGCCGGCGACAACCACCTCGGCGGCGACAACTGGGACAAGGCGATCGTCGAGTGGCTGGTGGCCGAGTTCAAACGCGACCAGGGCGTCGACCTGGCCGCCGACAAGAACTCGCTGCAGCGCCTCTACGAGGCGGCGGAGAAGGCCAAGATCGAGCTCTCCTCAGCGCAGGAGACGCAGATCAACCTGCCCTTCATCACCGCGGTCGAGGGCCAGCCCAAGCACCTCGACATGAAGCTCTCGCGCTCGAAGCTGAACGAGCTGACCGCGGACCTGCTGGAGCGGGTCGTCGGCCCGGTCAAACGGGCGCTCGACGATGCCGGTGAGGCGGTCGACCACGTCGTCCTCGTCGGCGGCATGACCCGGATGCCCTCGGTGCGCGAGCGGGTCAAGGAGCTGACCGGCAAGGATCCCCACCAGGGCGTCAACCCGGATGAGGTCGTCGCCGTCGGCGCCGCGATCCAGGCCGGCGTGTTGGCCGGCGACGTCAAGGACGTGCTGCTGCTCGACGTCACCCCGCTGACCCTCGGGATCGAGACCAAAGGCGGCGTGATGACGAAGCTGATCGAGCGCAACACGACGATCCCGACGAAGAAGTCGGAGATCTTCTCGACCGCCGACGACAACCAGCCCTCGGTCGAGATCCACGTGCTGCAGGGCGAGCGCGAGATGGCCAGCGGCAACAAGAGCCTGGGCAAGTTCCAGCTCACCGGCATCCCGCCGGCACCGCGCGGCATGCCCCAGATCGAGGTCACCTTCGACATCGACCCGAACGGGATCATCCACGTCACCGCCAAAGACCTGGGCACCGGCACCGAGCAGAAAATCGAGATCCAGTCCGGCTCCGGACTCTCCGAGGAGGAAATCCAGAACATGGTCTCCGACGCCGAGAGCCACGCCGAGGAGGACAAAAAGCAGCGCGAGCTGGCCGAGGCGCGCAACCTTGCCGAGAACGCCGCCTACCAGTCCGAGAAACAGCTCGAGGACCTGGGCGACAAAGTCGAGGCCGAGGACAAAGAGGCGATCGAGGCGGCGATCAAAGACGTGCGCGAGGCGCTGACCTCGGAGAGCGTCGAGGAGATCAACGCGAAGACGGAAGCGCTGACGGCTGCCTTCACCAAAGTGTCGGAACAGCTCTACGCGGCGGCGCAGGCTGAGCAGGCGGCGCAGCAGTCGGCTGACGGGGGTTCGGCCGAGGGCGATTCCTCCGATGAGGAGGAGGTCGTGGACGCTGAGGTGGTCGATGAGGGTGACGACAAGTGATCGATTCTCAGGACGATCAGGGACGGGACCCATCGGCCACGGGTCCTGTCGGTGCAGGGGACCCACCGCCCCCTCCGGTCGCTAAAGCGTCCTCAGGGGCGGTACCCCCTACACCGCCACCCGTGGGAGATGCGTCTGCCCAGATCGAGCAGGACTTCGATGCGTTGTTGGCTGACGCCCAGCGGGAGCGAGACGAGTACCTCGATCTAGCGAAGAGGACCAAGGCTGACTTCGAGAACTTTCGTAAGCGGATGACGGCTGAGGTTCAGGCCGCATCGGCGCGTGGGAAAGCTGAGGTGATTCGGGAGGTTGTGGTGGTCCTCGATGATCTCGAGCGGGCTATTCAGGCTGCGGGCCTTGACCCAGAGGGAGATTCTGAGGATGGGCTTTCGCATGGGGTGTTGCTGGTCTTCCGCAGGCTGCGAGAGACGCTGACGCGGAACGGGGTCGAAGCTTTGGACCCGGAGGGGGAGAAGTTCGATCCGACGCTGCACGAAGCGCTCTCCACTGTTGCTTCGGTTGGGGTCGAGTCGGGAACGGTCGTCGAGGTGATGCAGAAGGGGTACCGGTTCGGCGAGCAGCTGATCCGGCCTGCGCGTGTGGTGGTGAGCGAGTAGCTGGTGGCTGAGGATCTCTACAAGCTGCTCGGGGTCCCGAAAGGGGCCTCCGAGGAGGAGATCAAGAAGGCGCACCGCAAATTGGCGCGCCAGTACCACCCTGACCGCAACCCGGACGATCCTAAGGCGGAGGAGCGCTTCAAGGAGATCCAGGGCGCCTACGACACGCTTTCCGATCCGGAGAAGCGCAAGGAGTACGACGCCGGTGGCGGCATGTTCGGAGGCTTTGGCGGCGGCGCGGGTGGACCCGGCGGGGCCGGTCCGTTCGGGCCCGGCGGCCCCGGCGCGGCCGGCGGCTTCGACGTCAGCGACATCTTCTCCAACCTCTTCGGCCGCGGTGGCGGTGGCGGGCGGGCGCAGGCTCAGCAGGTGCGCGGCCGCGACCTCGAAACCGAGCTCAGCCTCAGCTTCGACCAGGCGGTCAACGGCGCCCAGGTCTCGGTCACGGTGCCGAAGGCCGAACGCTGCCCGACCTGCCACGGCAACGGCGCCAAACCGGGCACCAGCCCGGTCACCTGCCCGCGCTGCGAAGGCCGCGGCATCGACGCCCAGAGCCAGGGCTTCTTCTCGATCAGCCAGCCCTGCCCGCAGTGCGGTGGCCAGGGCCAGATCATCGAGGACCCCTGCCCCACCTGCGGCGGCTCCGGCCTGACCAAACAGACCAAGCGCTACCGGGTGAACATCCCGGCCGGGGTCAAGGACGGGGCGCGGATCCGGCTCGCCGGCAAGGGCGAGGCGGGCCAGCGCGGCGGGCCGCCTGGCGACCTCTTCGTCGTCACCCGCGTCGCCGCCTCGCCGGTCTTCAAGCGGCTTGACGGCGGCAACCTCGAGGTGACGGTGCCGATCACGATCGCCGAGGCATTGCGCGGGGCGACGATCGAGGTGCCGACGCTGGCGGGCACGAAGAAGATCAAGGTCGGCGCCGGCACCAAGCACGGCTCGATCCAGCGCTTGAAAGGCGAGGGCGCGCCGAAGCCGAAGGGACGCGGCAACGGCGACATCCGCTACCGGCTCGAGATCGAGATGCCGGAGAAGCTGACCTCGGAGCAAGAGGAGGCGGCCGAGAAGCTGGCCGAGGCCTTCAACGGCGCCGACCCGCGGGGCGAGCTGCTGAAGAGGGCCGCACGATGAGCGTCCGGCGCGAACGGATCGAGGTCTCGATCGACTCCGATCAGGGCGTCTTCATGATCTCCGTTGCGGCGGAGCTCGCTCATATGCACCCGCAGACGCTGCGGATCTACGAGGCGCGCGGCTTGATCCAGCCGAAGCGCTCGCCGAAGAACACCCGGCTCTACTCCCAGCGCGACGTCCAGCGGCTGCGACGGATCCAGCAGCTGACCGCGGAAGGCCTGAACCTGGCCGGGGTGGAGAGGGTGCTGGCGCTGGAACGGCGGTTGAGAGAACTTGAAGGAGGCGCTGATGCAACCGGATAGGTTCACGGTCAAGTCGCAGGAAGCGGTTGCGGCCGCGCAGGCGCTGGCCGCCGAGCGCAAGAACTCGGAGGTGACGCCCGCCCACCTGTTGGTCGCCTTGCTGCGCCAGGAGGATGGCCTGGTGGTGCCGATTCTGCAGAAGCTCGGCACCGACCCAAACGCGATCGTCAGCCGCGCGGTGGCGGCCGTCGAGGAGCTGCCGAAGCTGAGCGAGACCGCCGAGGTCCGCCCCTCCTCCGCCTTCATCGCGACCCTGCAGCGAGCCGAACAGGAGATGGCCAAGCTCGGCGACGAGTACATCTCGACCGAGCACGTGCTGCTGGCGCTGACCGACTCCGCCTCCGGCGTTGCCGACCTGCTTCCCGACCGCGGCTCGCTGGAACATGCCGTCGCCGAGGTGCGCGGGCCGCACAAGGTGACCTCGCCCAACCCCGAGGACAGCGTGCAGGCGCTGGAGAAATTCGGTCGCGACCTCACCGCCGCGGCGCGGGCGGGGAAGCTCGACCCGGTGATCGGCCGCGACGAGGAGATCCGCCGCGTGGTCCAGGTGCTCTCGCGGCGGACCAAGAACAACCCGGTGCTGATCGGCGACCCCGGCGTCGGCAAGACCGCGATCGTCGAGGGGCTGGCGCAGCGGATCGTCGACGGCGACGTGCCCGAGAGCCTGCGCGACCGCCGCGTGATCGCGCTCGACATCGGCTCGCTGCTGGCCGGCTCGAAATACCGCGGCGAGTTCGAGGAGAGGCTGAAAGCGGTGCTGACCGAGGTGCAGGAGGCAGCGGGACAGATCGTCCTCTTCCTCGACGAGCTGCACACGATCGTCGGCGCCGGCGCTGCCGAAGGCGCGGTCGACGCGGCCAACCTCTTGAAGCCGATGCTGGCCCGCGGTGAACTGCGCGCGGTCGGGGCGACGACGCTCGACGAGTACCGCAAGCACATCGAGAAGGACGCGGCGCTGGAGCGGCGCTTCCAGCCGGTCCTGGTCGGCGAGCCCGACATCAACGACACGATCGCGATCCTGCGCGGGCTCAAGGGTCGCTACGAGGAACACCACGGCGTCCGCATCACCGACTCGGCGATCGTCGCCGCGGCGACGCTCTCGGAGCGCTACATCGCCGACCGCTTCCTGCCCGACAAGGCGATCGACCTGATCGACGAGGCCGCCTCACGGCTGAAGATCGAGATCGACTCGATGCCGACCGAGATCAACGAGGTCAAGCGGCGCATCCAGCAGCTAGAGATCGAGCGCGCGGCGATGAAAAAGGAGACCGACGATGCCTCCAAGGCACGGCTCGAGGCGCTGGAGGCCGATCTTGCCGAGCTGAACGAGAGCTTCAACGAGATGAACGCCCGCTGGCAGAACGAGAAGGGCGCGATCGACTCGATCAACGAGGCCAAGGCGCGGCTCGAGGAGGCCGGCCGCGAGGCCGAGCGGGCCGAGCGCGAGGCCGACCTCGAGCGGGCCGCCAAGCTGCGCTACGGCGAGATCCCGGAGCTGGAGAAGGCGGTCGCCGAGCAGGAGGAGCGGATCGCCGAGCTGCACGCCGGCGGCGCCTCGATGCTGGCCGATGAGGTAACCGAGGAGGACGTCGCCGAGGTCGTCGCCAAGTGGACCGGCATCCCGGTCAGCCGCCTGATGGAGGGCGAGGTCGAGAAGCTGATCCATATGGAGGAGCGCCTGCACGACCGGGTGATCGGCCAGGACGAGGCGATCGAGGCGGTCTCCAACGCGCTGCGCCGCTCCCGCGCCGGACTCTCGGATCCCAACCGGCCGATTGGCAGCTTCCTATTCCTCGGTCCCACCGGGGTCGGCAAGACCGAGCTGGCCAAGAGCTTGACCGAGCTGATGTTCGACTCCGAGCAGGCGATCATCCGCCTCGACATGTCCGAGTACATGGAGAAACACACGGTGGCGCGGCTGATCGGCGCCCCGCCCGGATACGTCGGCTATGAGGAGGGCGGCCAGCTGACCGAGGCGGTGCGGCGACGTCCTTACGCGGTGGTGCTGCTCGACGAGATCGAGAAGGCGCACCCCGACGTCTTCAACACGCTGCTGCAGATCATGGACGACGGCCGCCTCACCGACGGCCAGGGGCGCACGGTCAGCTTCACCAACACGGTGCTGATCATGACCTCCAACGTCGGCAGCGACCGCATCGTCGGCGAGCAGGTAGATGAGCAGATCCGCGAGCAGATCGAAGAGGTGCTGGCGGCGACCTTCAAGCCCGAGTTCCTCAACCGGATCGACGACACGGTGATCTTCCACCGCCTCTCCAAGGCCGACATCGGCCGCATCGTCGAGCTCCAGGTGGACCAGCTGATTGGCCGTGTGCACGAGCGCGGGATCGAGGTCGAGCTCTCCGACGAGGCGAAGACGCTGCTCGGCAACCTCGGCTACGACCCCACCTACGGCGCCCGACCGCTGAAGCGCGTGATCCAGAAGCAGCTGGTCGACAAACTCGCATTGGCGCTGCTCGAGGGCGAGTTTCGGGAGGGCGACACGGTGCAGGTCAGCGCCGCGGATGGCCAGCTCGCCTTCAAGCGCTCAGCAGTCGAATCTCCCGCCTGACGGCGGCGATGGGAACTAAAGCCCATTATTTGGTGTTAAGGGAAAGGTTGGAGAATCCGAAATAAGCTCTCAACCTGACCAATCCATGCTCGGACGCCGTCGTATCGATACCCCTGCCCCAATCCGCTCTTCGCTTGCCCACGCCGCTTTCGCGGTAGAGGAGCGCGTGGTCTGGGGCGGCGCCGATGTCCTGCGCGGTGTCGTCGAGGTGGTCAAGTGGCCGTTTGAGCGAGCGATCTGGGCGATCGAGCGCGGCTTCGTCTGGCCGCTGGAGGAGCGCACCGGAGACTGGACTCCACAGCTTCGTGCCTTTGGCGTAGCCGCCCTGGCCCTGCTGGCGGCGGGCGCCGGGGTACTCGGCCTGCTCTGGGCCTCCGGCAGTGGCGGGGGCGGAACGTCCCCGGCGCCGGAGGCAAGTGCACCGGCCGCGACGCCGATCGTGCGGCAAGCTGCGCAGCCGGCGGCGGCCGCGGCAGCGCCGGTGCTGCAGGGAGCAAAGCCCGACTTCGCCGACGCGCCGCAGAGCAGCGTCTCGAAGAGCTCGAGTGCCGGCGCGGAAAGCGCCGGCGCGAGCAGCGGCTCGACCGCGGAGAGCGGCTCAACTGCGGAAGTGGCGAAGTCGGCCAACTCGAGTGCCGGCGGCTCCGCCGACACCGCCGCCGTCAAGCCCGCTGGACCACCGGCGGAAACGGTCGCCCGCCAGTTCGCCGGCGCCTTCGTCCTCTATGAGATCGGCCGCAAGACCTCCCAGGTGGAAACGACCTTCAACGCAACCGCCACCCCGCGGTTGGCCCACGAGCTCCTGCAGCGGCCACCGCGGCAGCCGGCAGGCGTCAAGGTGCCGAAGGCGAAGGTGCTCAACGTCGTGGCCGGACCGCACAAAGGGGACACCTTCACGCTGAGCGTCTCGCTGCTGCGCGTCGGCGTTACCAGTGAGCTGCGGCTCGAGATGCAGCGCGATCCGAAAACCGGCGTCTGGCAAGTCGCGGACTCGCTCGGCTGATGGGTCGACTGCGCAACACCCTCGCCGTCGCGGCGATCGGCGCGGCGCTGAGCGCCACGCAGGCGAGCGCCGCCGCGCCCGAACCGACAGAAACCATTGCGCCGGCGCTCGAACAGAACGAAACGCTGACCGCGCCAGCAGAAGCGCCAGCCTCCCAGCCAAGCGGCGGCACCGCGGTCGAAGCACCAGCTGAAGAGCAGGGCGAACAAGCCGAAGCGGCACCGGCAAGCGAACCCGATGCCGGTGCGGTTCCCGTCCCAACTCCCTCAGAGCTCTTCGAAGTGCCATCGATCCCTAGTTCGAGCTGCGCCAGCTCGGGAGTTCCACCGGTGCTGATCCCGATCTACCAGCGCGCCGCCAACGCTTACGGGCTCGGTCCCCAGGGCGCCGCGATTCTCGCCTCGATCAACGGCATCGAGAGCGCCTTCGGCACCAACATGGGGCCGTCCTCGGCCGGCGCGGTCGGCTGGATGCAGTTCCTGCCCTCGACCTGGGAAACCTGGGGAGTCGACGCCAACGGCGACGGCGTGCGTGACCCCTACGACCCCGAAGACGCGATCTTCGCCGCGGCGCGCTACCTCAACGCCTCGGGCATGCCGACCGACACCTACAACGCGATCTTCTCCTACAACCACGCCGACTGGTACGTGGCCGAGGTGCTGGCCAACGCCAGTTGTTACGGCTCGCTCGGCGGTGGCACCGGCGGTGGCTTCGCCCTCACCCCGCAGATGCCGGTGCTCGACTGCCAGCCGGCGCCAGCCTGGCGGGAGCGGATCCCCGCCGACTACCTCGCCGCCTTCGAGGACGCGGCGGCTCGCTATGAACTGGGGCAGCGCGGAGTGTGGGCCCTGGCCGCGGTCGCCAGGCTCGAGTCGAACTTCGGCCGCGGCATGGGCGCCAAGCAGATGCGCGAACGCGGCCCGCTCGGGCTCGAACCGAGCGAGTGGAGCAAGTACGCGGTCGACGGCGACGAAGACGGCCACATCCACCGTGCCGACCCGGCCGACTCGGCGGCGACCCTGGCCCGGCTGATCTGGTCAAAGGGCAGCCTCCGCGCCGGGATCTTCGCCCACAACCAGGCCGCCTGGTACGTGCAGGCGGTCCTCAGCGACGCCGAAGCGCTCGAAGGCCGCTGCAAGACCAGCTACGCCGATTGGCGGGTCGCCCCGCTCGCCTCCGGCTTCGAAACTCCGGGCCCGAGCGCGGTGCTCGACAACGGCTTCGCCAGCGCCCCCGAAGACGCGCCAGCCGCGGTCAAGGCAGCGATCTCGGCCGCCAACTCGATCGCCACCACCCCTTATATCTGGGGCGGTGGCCACGGCAGCTGGTACGCCTCCGGCTACGACTGCTCCGGTGCGGTCAGCTTCGCTCTTTACGGCGCCGGCCTGCTCGACACGCCGCTCACTTCGGGCTCTCTGGAGAGCTATGGCGAACCGGGGCCGGGGCGCTGGATCACGATCTACGCGAGTGCGACCCACGCCTACGCCGAGATCGCCGGGCTGCGCTGGGACACGGTTGGAGATGCTCAAGGGACGGGGCCGCGCTGGCATCCGGAGCCTCCTTACCCCGAAGGCTTTGTGGTTCGGCACCCGGCTGGGTACTGAGCCTTCGTTGCGATTCACGGGGCGTCGGGGGTCCCTCCCCAGGCCGCTTCGCGGGAGTTCCTGGGGAGGGACCCCCGACGCCCCTTCAGCCGGGTAACGTAGGTTCGGTCCCCAGTCCCGAGAGGAGAGTGCGATGCCTACTTACGTGATGCTGACCAACCTGACGTCCGAGGGTGTGCGGACGCTGAAGAACAACCCAGGTCGGGTTGCCGAGGTGAACAAAGAGGTCGAGCAGATCGGCGCCAAAGTCATCGCCCAGTACGCCACGCTTGGCCAGTACGACTTCGTGACCGTGGTTGAGGCTCCCGACGAGAAGACGATGGCGAAGGTGTCGGTTGAGCTCGGTTCTCGCGGGACCATGACCAGTCAGACGCTGGCGGCGATGTCGACCGACGATTTGACCGGCTCGCTCTAGGTAGGGCAAGCGCTTGAAGATCCTTGTAGTCGGCGGGGGTGGGCGCGAGCACGCGATTGTGCGGGCGCTGGCTCGGTCGGCGCACGCGCCGGAGCTGCTCTGTGCGCCGGGCAACGCGGGGATCGCAGCGGATGCCGAGTGCCTGGCCGAGATCGCGGCTGATGATGTCGCGGCGATCGTCGCGGCGGCACGCGAGCGCAACGTCGACCTGGTCGTGGTCGGGCCCGAGGCGGCTCTTGTTGCCGGCGTTGTCGACGCACTTGAGGATGCCGGCGTGCCGGCGTTTGGGCCGAGTGCGGCGGCGGCGGAGCTGGAGGGGTCGAAGGCCTTCGCCAAGGAGCTGATGCGCGAGGCCGGGGTGCCGACCGCGGCGCACGTGCTGCTGCATAGCCACGAGGAGGCGCTTGCCGAGATCGCCCGCTCTTCCTACCCGGCGGTGCTCAAGGCCGACGGCCTTGCCGCGGGCAAGGGAGTGATCATCTGCGGCTCCGAGGACGAGGCACGAGCCGCAGTCGACGTCTTCTTCACAGAGCAGCGCTTTGGCGACACGCCCGTGGTCCTGGAGGAGTTCCTCGAGGGTGAGGAGCTCTCGCTGCTGGCGCTCTGCGATGGCGAGAACGTGGTTCCGCTGGCGCCGGCCCAGGACTACAAGCGGATCTTCGACGGCGACGAGGGCCCGAACACCGGCGGCATGGGCAGCTACTCCCCCGTGCCCGGCTTCGGCCCGGCCGAGGTCGAGGAGATCGTCGACGCCGTGCACCGGCCGATCGTGGCGGCAATGGCGCGGCGCGGTCGGCCCTTCCACGGCGTCCTCTACGCCGGCCTGATGATCAGCCCCGACGGGCCCAAGGTGCTCGAGTTCAACACCCGCTTCGGCGACCCCGAGACGCAGGCGGTGCTGCCGCGGCTGCGCTCCGACCTGGTCGACCTCTGCCTCGCCGCGCGCGAGCCGGGCGGCCTGGCCGGAGCCGAGGCCGAGTTCGCCGGCGAGTGGGCGGTGACCCTGGTCCTCGCCTCGGCCGGCTATCCCGAGTCCTCCTCGAAGGGCGACGTGATCCGCGGCCTCGAGGCAGCTGCAGAGCTAGCCGAGGTCACCCACGCCGGGACCGCCGCGCGTGACGACGAGATAGTCACCGCCGGCGGCCGGGTACTCAACCTGACGGCATTGGGAGCGACGCCGGCCGAGGCCCGCGATCGTGCGTACGATGCCGCGGGCCGGATCGAGTTCGCGGGAATGCAAATGCGATCCGACATCGCCGCGCGAGCGGTGGACCGCGTCGCCAGCTAGCCCCACCCAGTCACATAGAGAGGATCAGATGACCGAGATTTCAGACGAGCCCCAGCCCACCGGAGGCGAAGCCAACGAGCCGCAGGTCGGCGAGGCGCTGGCGATGCCGGCAGTCGAGGAGGCCTTTGAGGAAATCGATGTCGATGAGCCGCTGGTCGGGATCATCATGGGCTCGAAGAACGACAAGCCGAAGATGCAGCCGGCAGGCAAAGCACTGCACGAGGCCGGCATTCGCTACGAGGTACGGGTGATGAGCGCTCACCGCGATCCCGAGCTGGTGCGCGAGTACTGCACCAACGCGAGGATGCGGGGGCTGAAGGTGATCATCGCCGGCGCCGGCATGTCCGCCGCCCTGCCGGGAGTGGCGGCCGCGCACAGCGACCTGCCGGTGGTTGGAGTGCCGATCCTCGGCAAAAGCCTCGGCGGCCTCGACGCGCTGCTCTCTGCCGTGCAGATGCCGCCCGGGATTCCGGTCGCCTGCGTGGCGATCGACGGGGCGAAAAACGCCGGCATCCTCGCCGCGCGGATAATCAACGCGTGATCCCCAGGTACACGCGCGAGGAGATCGGTCAGGTCTGGTCTCCGCAGCGCAAGTTCGAGTGCTGGCTGGAGGTAGAGCTCGCGGCGACCGAGGCTTGGGCTGAGGAGGGCGCGGTGCCGCGCGAGGCCGCCGAGGCGGCGCGTGCCAACGCCGCCTTCACGGTCGAGGCCGTCAACGAGCGGGAGAAGGTGACCGACCATGACGTCGCCGCCTTCGTCAACGTCGTCGCCGCCTCGGTTGGCGAGCACGGGCGCTGGATCCACTACGGGCTGACCTCCTCCGACGTGCTCGACACGGCGCTGGCGCTGCAGCTGCGCGAGGCAGGCGAGGTCGTGCTGGCGAGCGCCCGTGCCTACCGCGATGCCCTGATCGAGCGGGCGCTCGAGCACCGCGAGACGCTCTGCGTCGGCCGCACTCACGGTGTCCACGCCGAGCCGACCACCTTCGGCTTGCGCCTCGCCGGCTTCGCCTTCGAGGCCGACCGCAATCTCGCCCGCCTCACAGATGCCTTTGAACAGCTCGCCTTCGGCAAGCTCTCCGGCGCGGTCGGCACCTACGCCTCGGTGCCGCCGGCGGTCGAGGCGCGGGTGATGGAGCGACTCGGCTTGCAGCGCGAGGACGTGGCGACGCAGGTGATCCCGCGCGACCGCCACGCCGTGCTGACCTCGCGGATCGCGATCGCCGGCGCCGGCCTCGAGCGCTTCGCCACCGAGGTGCGCAACCTGCAGCGGACCGAGGTGCGCGAGGTCGAAGAGCCCTTCGCCTCCGGCGCCCAGAAGGGCTCCTCGGCGATGCCGCACAAGCGCAACCCGATCCGCACCGAGCGGATCACCGGCCTCGCCCGCGTCCTGCGCGGCTACGCCCAGACCGGCCTCGAGAACGTCGCCCTCTGGCACGAGCGCGACATCTCCCACTCGGGTGCGGAGCGGGTGATCCTGCCCGACGCGACGATTGGCCTCGACTACATGCAGGACCTGGCGACCAAGGTCGTAAGTGGAATGACCGTGCGCGATGACCGCATGCGCGAGAACCTCGAGCTCACCCACGGCGCCCTCTTCAGCCAGCGCGCCCTCACCGCCCTGGTCGAGTCCGGCCTCACCCGCGATGAGGCCTACCGCGTGGTTCAAGAGAACGCCCAGCAGGCCTGGGACAGCGGCACCCACTTCCGCGAGCTGCTCGGCACGGCGGCGCCCGAGCTCGACCTCGACGCGGTCTTCGACTACAGCGCCTACCTCACCCACCTGCCCGAGATCTTCAAGCGGCTGGAAGCGCTGCGCGACTGAGGTCGCCGACCAGTTAGACCGGGATCACGGTGAGGCCAGCGACGCCGTTGAGAGCGTCGAAGTCTCCGTCCTGGGTCAGCACCGGAATTTCATGGGCGGCCGCCGTGGCGGCGATCCACATGTCGTTGACTCCCACCTTCCGACCGGAAGCCTGCACATAGGCACGCATCTGTGCCCACGACCGCGATACCGCCTCGTCGATAGGAAGCGAGACAATGCGGTTGGCGAGCTCGAAGGTCATCAGCCGGCGATCACGCGTCCCCAGATCCTCGGCGGCGAAGATGCCAACCCGCAGCTCAGCCTTGGTCACAACCGAGATCGCGGTTGTCTCGGGCATCGCCTCCGTGTGCAGCGGTCGACCGCGCTCGACCGCTATGAGAACCGAGGTATCGAGAAGGCCTCGCGAGCCTTTCCGACTCACTGCCATAGCCGGTTGAGCCTGTCTTCGTCGGTCATTTCGTCGAGGCGCTTGAGATCCTCGCGAAGACCCGGATCGGCGGAGTGCGTCTTCAAGAGCTCAACGAGCTCATCGCGAGGCATCCACTTCGGCGCATCGTTGCGATACGGCGAGAGGGTCGCCACCGGCTTTCCACGCACGGTGATCACCATGCTCTCCCCCGCCTCGACGCGCTTGAGCAGGTCGGCGGTTTTGTTCCGCAGCTCTCGTGTCGCAACTTCTACGATAGTGCGACAATTGTAGCCCTCTATGCGGAAGGGTGCCTGCACCGAACGTCGCCGGCGCCCATAGCATCAACCGCAATGGCGGCGCATCCAACCGAAGCCCTCACGCTCAAGGCCCTCGAGGATCACCTCTGGGATTCGGCGGACCTCTTCCGTGGCCTGACTGACGTGGAGGTGCAGCGCGACTATGTACTCGCACTGCTCTTCTTCAAGCGAGCCTGCGACATCTACGCGGAGGAGACGGCCGCCGCGATCGAGGACCTCGGCGGAATCGACGAGGCGACCAAGATCATTGAGGTCAACCTCGACGCTTACCACGTGCTCCGCATCCCCGCCGACGCGGTTTGGGATGAGGTCATCCAAACCAACCTCGACGAACTTGGCACCGCGCTCAACGACGCACTGCGGGCCATCGCAGTCGCCAACCCGGAGCAGCTCTCCGGGGTCTTCGACTACACGGACTTCAACAACCGCAAGGCGCTACCGCCCGAGAACCTGCGACAGGTGGTGCGTCACTTCGACGCCCTCGGGTCGCTAACCAACGAGCGGATTCCCGCCGACATGCTCGGCCAGGCCTACGAGTGGCTGATTGCCAAATTCGCCGCCGAGGCAGGCAGAGCCGGCGGGGAGTTCTACACCCCCGCCCCAGTCGGCATTCTCGGCGCTCGCATACTTGCGCCCGCGGCCGAGGCGACTGCCTACGACCCGACCTGTGGCTCCGGCGGCTTGCTGCTCCACCTGCGCGACGAGGCGTTTCGACTGCGAGGTGAGAAGGCACGGGCGCTAACGCTCTTCGGGCAGGAGCTGAAGCCGACGACCTGGGCGATAGGGCGTATGAACATGCTCCTCCACGGCGCCGCCGGGGCGGCGACGATCGAACAGGGGGACACGCTCTTCGCCCCGGCCTTCCTGGCAGGGAACACGATTCGGAAGTTTGACCTGGTGATCGCGAACCCACCCTTTTCGTCTAAAAACTGGGGCCACGAGAAACTTAAGGCGGGCGGCGACCCATTCGGGCGAATCCAACACCTTCCGCCTAAACGCCACGGCGAGATGGCCTTCGTCCAACACATGGTCGCTTCACTAAGCGACAGAGGAAGGATGGCAGTGGTACTTCCCAACGGTGCCCTCTTCCGCGCCCGCAACGAGGAGGCACTTCGCCGTGAACTGGTCGAAGCCGACCTGGTCGAAGCGGTAATCCAGCTGCCGAAGGAAATGTTCTATGGCGCTGGTATTCCTGCCTGCTATCTCGTGCTCAACAAGTCGAAGCGGAAGGGCCGGCGCAAGAGGGTGCTATTTGTCGACGCCTCGGAACGCTTCGAACGGGTCGAAACGAAGAACGTTCTCCAGCCCAAGGACATCGACAAGATCACCGAGGCGTTCTCGGATGATGAGGACCAAGCCGGCTTCTCCAGCTGGATCGGGATCGAAGAGATCGCGCGGCGCCGCTACAACCTCACAGCTCGTCGCTACGTCGCTGGTCCGAGTGGCAACGAGAGTGGGCAGGTAACGCTCGCCGAGGCGATTGTCGAGCTGAGCGCGGCACGCGCCGAGCGGCGCGAGGCCGAGGAAAAGCTCGACGGACTGCTCACCGAAATCGAGGGGAACAGCGATGGGAGCTGACTGGACGACGTTTACGCTCGGCGAGATCCTGGCACCCGTGCGTGCTCCGGTCCAGATTGCCGATGACGTCGACTACGAGCAAGTGACGGTGGCGATCAAGGGCCGTGGCCTGCGGATTCGGCGCGTTGCCCCCGGTTCGGAGATCAAGACCAAGCGACAGTTTCGTATCTCGCAAAACCAACTACTCGTGTCCAAAATCGACGCGCGCAATGGAGGGATTGGGATCGTTCCCCCTGAGCTTGATGGCGCGATTGTGTCCGGCGACTTTCCCGTTTTTTGCATAGACGGCAAACGCTGCCTTCCCGCGTACCTCGATATGTACGTTAAACGGCCGATCTTCTGGGAAGAATGTCTACTTGTAAGCGAGGGTTCGACTAATCGAGTCCGACTCGTACCTGGCCAGTTCCTCGACCTGGAGGTCGAGCTGCCCCCGATCGTTGAGCAGCAGGCAATCGTCGCCGCAGCGGAGACCTTTATGCGGGCGGAGAAAGCCTGCAGAGAAGAGGCGAGCGTCGCCCAGACCGCCCACGCCGCGGGGAGACTCGCCCTCATCGAGAACTCCGACGGCGAGCTCGTCGCTCTTGAGCAAGTCGTCCTCGACATCGAGGGAGGAAAGAGCCCAAAGTGCTTGGATCGCCCGCCTGCCAAGGGTGAGTACGGGGTGCTTAAGGTGAGCGCAATTCGCGACGGCGTGTTTCGGCCCGAGGAGGCAAAGACCCTGCCCTCAACGGTGGCGCCATGGTCGCAGGCGGTTCGAGCGGGCGACCTTTTGTATGGCCGCGCCAACACCTCAGTCTTTGTCGGAACCATGTGCATGGCGGAGAAAGACCAGCCGACGCTGCTCCTCTGCGACAAGACGATGCGCGTCGAGGTGGACAGGAGTCGAGTTTCCCCACGTTTTCTGATCGAGGCAATCGGAACACCGTCTGCTCGAGAACACATCGAGCTGATGGCCGGTGGAACCAGCGACTCGATGCAGAACATCTCGCAGGCTTCGTATCTTGAAACCGAGATCGTCCTTCCGCCGCTTCCAGTGCAGGAGAAAATAGTCGACAGACTCCATGTCTTTCGCCAAGCAGCACAGAGTGCGACAGCGGTGGCCGATCGACTGGTTCGGGTCCGCCAGGCCCTTGTCGAGGATCTCGTAATCGGTGTCCGATCCGCGCCCCCTCGCTGCGTGATCCGGTGACCGGCTCTTTGCACACCAGCGAGGGCGACGTGCAGCGCGAGATGATCGCCGCTGCACGGAGACAGGGCTGGAAGTTCATCCCGCGTACGGAGATGAACTCGCTGCGGGGCAAGGCTCGAATCAACGAGGCAATCGTCGAGCCGCTGCTCGTCGACGCAATCATCGCCCTCAACCCCTGGCTCGACGTTGAGGATGCACGGGAGGTGGCGGCTCGGATACGACGGATCAACTCCGATCGAGAGATGCTCAGGGCGCTGCGCGACGGGGTCCCGTTCAAGCCCGCGCCCAGCCAGCCAACCCAAGATGTCGTGATCGTCGACGACAGGGAACCGACCCGTAATCGTTACGTCGTCACGGAGGAGTTCGCGATCCGAACCGGTGGGCAGCGCGAGCCGCGGCTCGACGTGGTCTTCCTCGTCAACGGGATTCCGCTCGGCGCCATCGAGAACAAGCACACGAGTGAGCCGCTGAGCTCCGCCGTCGACGATTGGCGGGGCTACTGGGCCGATGCACCACAGCTCGTAGCCCAGATCAGTGTCGTCGGCTGCTGCAACGGCATCGGCACCGTCGTCGGCCCATCCGGACTGGAGGACAACGATTGGTACCGGGAATGGACCGATGCCTGGCCGCATACTGCCGAGGACGACCGCGACCCGATGCTGGTCACGCTCGCTGGTGCCTTCCACCCGCACACGCTGGTCGACCTGGCAGTCAACTTCGTCCTCTTCGAGACCCGCGAGGGTGTAACGAAGAAGAAGCTGGCACACGCGCATCAATACCGAGCGGCGAACAAGATCGTTACTCGGGTCGTCGCCGGCGACCTCGACCGGGGAATCGTCTGGCACGCGACGGGATCCGGCAAGTCGCTGACGATGGTCTTCGCCGCACGCAAGCTGATCCGCGCCGGGCTCGGCAGCCCGACCGTGCTGATCGTCATCGACCGGACCCAGCTGGACGAGCAAATCAACGAGACGCTGACCGCCTGTGAGTTCAACGGCGTCGAGGCGGCCACTAGCCGACGCCACCTCGGACAGCTCCTGAATGCCCGCGCGGGGGGTGTGGTGGTGACGACCGTGCACAAGTTCGACGAGAAGATGGCGGGATTGCTCGACCGCCGCGACGTGATTGCTTTTGTCGACGAGGCCCATCGCACCCAGTTCGGCCGCTTCGCGATCTGGATGCGGAAAGCGCTGCCACGGGCGTCGCTATTTGGCTTCACCGGAACGCCGATCGAGAAGAACACTCGCTCAACTCGCGCCGCTTTCAGCCCGCAGCTTCGCGACGGGACGTACGAGCGCTATCTGGATCGCTACGGCTTTGACGAAGCGATCGCCGATGGGGCGACGGTGCCCCTGATGTACGAGTCACGGCTCGCCGAATGGCAGCCGACCGCAACCGACCTGGACCAGCGCCTTGCCGAGCTGACTCCCCACCTGACGGATGAGGAACGCGACTCCCTCCGCGAGCAGGCCGCGCGCGAGGAGATTGTCGCCAAGGCACCCAAGCGGGTGGCCGCCGTCGCGAGTGACATCGTCGCCCAGTTGCGCGAGCGGATCCGGCCACTCGGTCTCGTCGGGCAGGCGGTGGGCGTCGACCGCGAAGCCTGCGCCCTGCTCGCCGAGCAACTCGCCGAGCAACTCGAGCCCGACGAGTTCGCGGTGATCATGTCGCGCTCGAAGAAGGACAACGCGCCGCGCGCGGGCGGCGTTGACCTGCGTCGCTGGTACCCGGCGGCCCAATGGGAGCGAATCTACGGCAGCGCTCCCGCTGGCGTGGGCGACGAAGAGCAGGAGACCGAGGAAGGATTCGTCGCCGCCACCGACCGAGCGGCGATCAAGGACTTCATCGCCCGCTTCAAACGAGAGGATGATCCGCTCTGCCTGCTGGTGGTCAACAACATGTTGCTCACCGGCTTCGATGTACCGAACGAGGGGGCGCTTTTCCTTGACCGGGGGCTCAGCGGGCACACCCTGATGCAGGCGATCAACCGGCCAAACCGGCGCCACCCCGAAAAGGATGCAGGCATCGTTTTCGACTACTGGGGACTCTTCTCGAACCTGGGTGCCGCCCTGGCCGAATTCGCCAGCGAGGACATCGCCGGGCTGGTCGAGGACTCGGATGCCCTGGTGAAACGCTTCGACGGTGTACTCGACGAGGCCGCGACGCTCGTGGCGGAGGCCCCCGACGAATCGCCACGGCGACGCATGCTGTGGTTGGTCCGTCGCTTCGCCGATAATTCCTCGGCAGCTGAGCGCTTCGAGGCTCTGGTGCGGGAGGCGCAATCGATATTCGAGGTGCTCTCGCCCGACCCTCGGCTCGCCGATCATCTCGATCGCTACACCGAACTGCTCGAGCTCTGGACCGCCTGGACCCGCGGCACTCGCCGCGATCGGCGCGGACACGACGATCTACGGCACAAGACCCGCAAGCTCGTTCAGGAGGCAATCGGCTTCATCAGGATCCGCGAGGACCTGCCCGCAGCGACGATCGATGCCGAGTTTCTCTCGACTCTCACGCACGACGGCGACGAGCTGACACCGGAAGAGAAGGCAACCGACATCGAGGCTGCAGTGGTACACGAGATAAAAGTGCGCGGGGAGGACGACCCGCGTGCGAAAACCCTGGCCGAGCGTTTGGTGAAGCTGCGTGCGAAACAGGAGCGTGAGGCCAAAATGACCCTGGCCTCGCTTGCCGAGTGGGAAGAGCTGGTCAGTGACCACGTCGAAGAGCAGGAGCACGTCGAGGAGCTCGGGCTAAGCCCGTCGGCGGCGGTCGCGCTGGCCGTTCTCCGCCGTGCCAACGCCGCCGTCGAGGACGAAACGCTGTTGGAGACCGCGCGCAATATCGGCGACGCGTATGACGCCGTCGCTGGTTTCAGGGGCTGGAGCGAGCGAACTGACGTCGAGCAAGGCCTCCGTAAGGCCGCGATTCGCCAGCTCGTCTCTCATCCGGAGACTCGCCAGTTGGCCCTGAGGACGGGTGTGGTCGAGGAGCTACTCGCCGGCCTCCGCACCCTCGACCGCTAAGGGTGAGCCATTAGTGGGCCGATTGCCGACTGGTAACCCCCCGGCCACCCACGATACGGTTCCCGCGATGCTCCTCTACACCTGTGGACAGAAGACGACAGGGCCGGCGTTCGCGCATCCGTGCGCGAAGGCGGGCAAGGCGCTCGACGCGGCCGGCTACACCTACGAGCTGAAGGTGATGGGCGGCTACCGGCTGATGCCCTGGACCTGGGGCAGCCGCGACGAGGACCGGGCCGAGGTGAAACGGCTGAGCGGCACCAACGAGGTGCCGATCCTCGTCCTCGACGATGGCGAAGTGATCTCCGGCTCGAGCACGATCGCCCGCTGGGCGCAGGAGCATCCCGCTGCCCGCCCGGCAGCGAAGAGCTAACTGACCTCGGCGGCCATAGCGGCGGCCGCCACGCGGTAAGCCAGCACCGGCTCCGCCTTGCCCTTGAGGCTGACCTCACCCGCTCCCCCACCGGCGCCGCGAGTCGCTCGATCACCCGCCCGGAAGCGACGATCTCCCCGCCCTTCGCCTCGCCCTGCAGGCGCGCCGCGACGTTGACACGTCGCCAATCGCAGTGAAGTCGTAGAGCGAGCGTTCGCCGACGTTGCCGACGAAGGCCTCGCCGTAGTCGAGGCCGATCCCAACCTCGACGAAGGGCTCGCCCGGGGGCGATGCCTCGATGCAGGTATCGCAGAAGGTCGGGTTCTTGCGCGAGGGGCGGTAGCCGAGGGGCTTGATCAAGCGGCTGCCGAAGCCGGCGAAAGGCGCGCCGCATATTCCGCAGCGGAGACTCGACGGGAGTGACCTGAGCAGGCCCAGCCAGAGACGGCCGGAGCGACCCGACATCAGCCGGTAATAGGCCTCCCAGTCCTCAGAGGTGAGCGGCTCACCTTCCCGCTTGCGCGACGCTTTGCGCATGCGCCGAAGGTTCGAACGCTGCCAAGGCGCAGCCGATCCGAGCGATGGCCCTCGCTGGCCATGCCCCCATCGCAGGGGCGGCGAGTTGATCCGCCAACCGGGTTAAGCCGGGACCAGGTTGCGCTCGCGCGCCGGGTGGCGGGCGGTGACGACAACCGGGGTGCCGGCACGCGGCGAAAGGGTGATGTTGCGGCGGCCGATCTTCTCCGGCGCCGGGCTGGCCTTGTGCAGCTCGCAGCGGGTCAGCACCTCGCGCAGGGCGATCCGCATCTCGAACTCGGCGAAGGCGGCGCCGATGCAGCGGCGGATGCCGCCGCCGAAGGGGATCCAGGCGTAGGTATCGGGGCCGTCCTCGAGGAAGCGCTCGGGGCGGAAGGCGAAGGGCTCGGGGTATGACTCGGCGCGGGTGTGGGTCAGCCAGATCGCCGGGGTGACGTCGGTGCCTGCGGGCAGGTGCAGGTTCTCGGTCTCGAGGTCGACGCTGAGGCGGCGGCCGGCGAGCGGCACGACCGGGCGCAGGCGCAGCGACTCGCTGATCACGGCCCGCATGTAGTCGTCCTCGCCCGCCTCGAGCGATTCCTGCAGACGCTGCTTCGGCCCGGCGTGGCGCAGCAGCAGGTCGAAAGTCCAGGCCAGCGCCGTCGCGGTGGTCTCGTGGCCGGCCAGCAGCAGCGTCATCAGCTGGTCGCGCAGGTCGGAGTCGCTCATCTCGCTGCCGTCCTCGAAGCGGGCCTGCATCATCAGCGAGAGGATGTCGTCGCGCTCCTCGTAGGCGCCGCTGGCGCGGTGCTCGGCGATCTCGGCGTAGAGCAGCTCGTCCGCCAGCTTCAGCTGCTTTTCGAACTTGGCCCAGGGCCCGCGACCGCCGAAGCGGCGCGAGGCGAGGCCGCTCAATTGGGCCACTGGCGAGGCGGTCTCCTCCAGCACTTGGGTGAGGACCGTGCGCAGGCGCTCGAAGCGAGGACCGTCGGCGACGCCGAAGACGACCTTGAGGATCACCTCGAGCGTGATCGCCTGCATCCGCGGGTGGATCGGGAACTCCTCACCGAGCGGCCAGGAGTCGATCTCGCGGTCGACGATCTCCTCGACCAGCGGCTGGTAGGAGCGCATCCGCTCGCCGTGGAACGGAGGCAGCATCAGCTTGCGGTGGGCGAGGTGATCGGCGCCCTTGGTGACCAGCAGCGAGCGCGGGCCGACGATTGGGGTGAGGATGATGTCGCGGCCCGGCGGCAGGCCGTGCGAGCGCTCCATGTAGAGGGCCTTGATCGCGGCCGGGTCGGAGATCATCACCATCGGCCGCTCGAAGGTGAGGAATTTGACGCTGAAGTTGTCGCCGTACTTTTCCCGCGCCTCCTGCATGAAGGGCAGCGGCCGGAAGCTCCAGCGCAGAGTCTGCACCAGGGGCGAACTGCTGGGTTCCGGCGGCAGGCTCACGGCGGCAAGGATCGCACACTGGCTGCCCAGCCAGTGTGAAGCCTCGGTTCAACCGCGCCGCGCTCCTCGCTAGCATCGCGCCAATGCCGCCCCTAACCGATTTGAAGCTCCACTCCTCCGGGAAGGTCCGCGAGATCTACGAGTGGGAGGACGACCTGCTGATGATCGCCTCCGACCGGATCTCGATCTACGACATCGTGATGCCGACGGCGATCACCGACAAGGGCAAGGTGCTCAACCGGATCTCCGAATTCTGGTTCGAGCTGACCGGCGACATCGTCCCCAACCACTTCATCTCGGCCGACGTGCCGGAAGAGGTTGCTGAACGGGCGATGCGGGTGCGGCGGTTGGAGATGTACCCGGTCGAGTGCGTCGTGCGCGGTTACCTCTCCGGCTCGGGCTGGAAGGAATACAAGAACGGCGGCGGCGTCTGCGGGATCGAGCTGCCGCCCAACCTGCTCGAGTCCGACAAGCTGCCGGAGCCGATCTTCACCCCGGCGACCAAGGCCGAGATCGGCGATCACGACGAGAACGTCGACTTCGACCGCGCCGCCGAGATCGTCGGCGACCGGGCGCTGATGGAGGAGCTGCGGCGGGTCTCGATCGAGGTCTACAAGCGTGGCTCCGAACACGCGGCCGAGCGCGGGATCATCCTCGCCGACACCAAGTTCGAGTTCGGCCGCCACGCCGGCGCCGAGATCGTCCTTGCCGACGAGGTGCTGACGCCCGACTCCTCGCGCTTCTGGCCGGCGGACCGATACCAGCCGGGCAGCACGCAGCCCTCCTTCGACAAGCAGTACGTGCGCGACTGGGCGACCGAGAGCGGCTGGGACAAGACCCCGCCCGCCCCCGAGATTCCGCCCGACGTGGTCGAGCAGACGCGGGCCAAGTACGTCGAGGCCTACGAGCGGATCACGGAGCTGTCCTTCTAGTGCCGCGGGCGCGGGTCTTGATCCGCCCGAAGGAGGGGATCCTCGACCCCCAGGGCAAGGCGGTCGAGCGGGCGCTGCCGGCGCTTGGCTTCGAGGGGATCGAGCACGTGCACGTCGGCCGCATGGTCGAGCTGGAGGTCGAGGACCCGGAGCGGCTCGGCGAGCTCTGCGAGAAGCTGCTCGCCAACCCGCTGATCGAGGACTACGAGATCGAGCAGCTAGACGGCGCCGCCTGATGCGCTGGGGAGTGCTCCAGTTCCCCGGCTCCTGCGATGAGCGGGACGCGCTGGCGGCCTGCGAGCGGAGCGGCGCCGAGGCGCGCTTGGTCTGGCACGAAGATCGTTACCTCGACGGGATCGACGCCGTCGTCGTCCCGGGAGGCTTCTCCTACGGCGACTACCTGCGGGCTGGCGCGATCGCCCGCTTCTCGCCGGCGATGGAGGCGGTCAGCGAGTTCGCGGCGGCGGGCGGGCCGGTGCTGGGCATCTGCAACGGCTTCCAGGTCCTCTGCGAGGCCGGGCTGCTGCCGGGTGCGCTGCTGCTCAACGAGAGCATGCGCTTCACCTGCCGCCAACTCGACCTGATCGAGGAGGATTCTGATCGGTTTCATAGCCCAGAGGGTCATCAATCGATCAGCTTCTCGACGCTGTCGATCCCGGCCAAGCATGGGGAAGGGCGGTACTTCGCACCGGATGAGGCGCTCGATGCGCTCGAGGCTAACGGGCAGATTGCCTACCGCTATGCGCCCGGCCAGAACCCGAACGGGTCGGCGCGGGACATTGCCGGCGTGCGCAATGGGGCGGGCAACGTGGTCGGCCTGATGCCGCACCCCGAGCACGCGGTCGACCCGCTGACCGGCTCGACCGACGGCCTGCGGGTCTTCGAGGCCGTCGCCGCGGCAGGGGCGACGGCGTGACGGTCGAGCTCGCCAAACACCGCGAGCTGGGCCTGACCGACTCCGAGTTCGAGCTGATCGTCGAGAAGCTAGGCCGCGAGCCCAACGACGTCGAGCTGGCGATGTTCAGCCTGCTCTGGTCCGAGCACTGCGCCTACAAGCACTCGCGCAAGCTGCTGCGGCGGCTGCCGACCGAGGGCGAGCGGGTGGTGATGGGGCCGGGCGAGAACGCCGGCGCAGTCGACATCGGCAACGGCCATGCGATCGCCTTCAAGGTCGAGTCGCACAACCACCCGAGCGCGGTCGAACCCTTCCAGGGCGCGGCCACCGGGGTCGGCGGCATCCTCCGCGACGTCTTCGCGATCGGGGCGCGGCCGATCGCGATCCTCGACTCGCTGCGCTTCGGCGAGCTCGACTCGCTGCGCTCGCGCCACCTGCTCGACGGCGCCGTGCGCGGGATCGGCCACTACGGCAACTCGATCGGCGTGCCCAACGTCGGCGGCGAGATCTACTTCGAGGCTCCCTACGAGCACAACTGCCTGGTCAACGCGATGTGCCTCGGGATCGCCAAGCAGGCCGACATGGTGCGCGCCGCCGCTGCCGGAGTCGGCAACATGGTCGTGCTGATGGGCGCCTCGACCGGGCGCGACGGCATCGGCGGCGCCTCGGTGCTGGCCTCGGCCGAGCTCGGCGAGGGCGACGAGGCGAAGCGCCCGACGGTGCAGATCGGTGACCCCTTCGAGGAGTCGAAGGTGCTCGAGTGCTGCCTCGAGCTGCTGGAGAAGGGCCTGCTGGTCTCGCTGCAGGACCTCGGCGCCGCCGGGCTGACCTCCTCGGCCGGCGAGATGGCCTCGGCCGGCGGCGTCGGCATCGACCTCGACGTCGCCCTGGTGCCGCTGCGCGAGGCCGACATGGAGCCCTTCGAGATCATGGTCTCCGAGTCCCAGGAGCGAATGCTCGCCGTGGTCGAGCCCGACAAGGTGGCCGCGGTGCTCGCCGTCTGCGAGAAATGGCAGACCGGGTCGGCCGAGATCGGCGTCGTCACCGATTCCGGTCAGATCCGCATCCTGCGCAATGGTGACCGGGTCGGCGAGATGCCGGTCGAGGCGCTGGTCGACGGCTGCCCGCTCTACGACCTCGAGCCCGCCGAGCCGCAGGGGTGGATGTACGGCAACCGGGCGACGCTCGCCGCCGATGCCTCCAGCGAGGAGACCCTGCTGGCGCTGCTCTCCTCCCCCAGCATCGCCTCCAAGCGTTGGGCCTTCGAACAGTACGACTCGGTGGTCGGCTCGCGCACCGTGCGCCGGCCCGAGTCTGCCGACGCCGCGGTGCTGCAGATCCCCGAGGCCGGCAACGCGATCGCGGTCTCGATCGACGGCAACGGCCGCCGCGTCGCCTGCGACCCCTACGCCGGCACGATCGAGGCAGTTCTCGAGTGCGCCCAGAACCTCGCCTGCGTCGGCGCCGAGCCACTCGGCCTGACCAACTGCCTCAACTTCGGCAACCCGGAGAAACCGGTCCCCGCCTGGCAGCTCGACCAGGCGGTAAGCGGCCTTGCCGATGCCTGCGAGCAGCTCGGCGTGCCGGTCGTAGGCGGCAACGTCTCGCTCTACAACGAGGGACCGGAAGGCCCGATCTACCCAACCCCGGTGGTTGGCATGGTCGGCGAGCTGCCTGATCCGGCAAAGGCCTGCGGCAGCGCCTTCCTCCGCGAGGGCGATGCGATCGCCCTGCTCGGCCCCTTCGAACCCTCGCTCGCCGGCTCGGAGCTGGTGAAGCTGCGCGGCGAGCTCGACGTCGGCCTGCCACGGTCCGACATCACCGCGGTGACCGCAGCCTGCGCGACCGTCCGCAACGCGGTCCGAGAGGGCAAGCTCTCCTCCGCCCACGACATCAGCGACGGCGGGCTGACCTGCGCCCTAGGCGAGTCGGCGATTGCCGGTGGCCTCGGCTGCCGGGTCGATCTGCAGCCGCTGCGCGAACGCGGCTGCTCCCCCGAGGAGGCCCTGTTCGGCGAGGCGCCCGGCGGCTTCCTGCTCAGTGGCGACCGCGACGCTCTAAACGCGCTCGGGGCGACGCTGATCGGCGAGGTCGGCGGCAGCACGATCGAGGTCGCCGCCGGCGACCGCAGCTTCACCGTTGGCGTTGGCACCGCCGAGAGCGCCTGGCTCTCGCTGAGCACGCAGGCCGAGCACGGCGGCGCCTGAAACAAGCGCCGCGATCGCCGAGAAGAGGTAGGCGTCGTTGGAGACGTCGAGGGCCGCCTGCAGGGTCGCCGGTTCGCCGACGATGGCGACCAGGATCGCGGTGCCGAGCACGGCGCCGACCTGGCGGAAGGCTGCATTGACAGCGCTGGCGGTGGCGAAGCGGTCGCCTGGGATGTCGCGCACCGAGGCAGCGCCGAGGGTGGGGAAGGCGAGGCCGATGCCGATGCCGGTGAGGCAGGCGCCGGGCAGCCAGAGGCCGAGCCAGTCGGGCGTGGCGCCGGCCGAGCGCAGCACCATCACCCCGGCGGCGAAGAAGAGGGTGCCGGGGACGATCACGGCGCGGTGGCCGAAGCGATCGGCGAGCTTGCCGGCTGGGCCGGCGACGATCGTCGAGAGCGTCGGCCCCGGCAGCGTGGCGGCGCCGGCCTGGAGCACGGTGTAGCCCCAGATCGAGGTGAGGAAGACGACGTTGCCGAGGATCAGCGAGAAGAAGGCGGCGGCGAAGAGCAGGGTGCCGAGATTGCCGACGCGGAAGGAGCCGTGGCGAAAGAGCTCCGGCTCGATGATCGGGCGCGGATGGTCGCGGCTGCGCCAGATCATCCCGCCGAGCAGGAGAGCGGAGGCGGCGAAGCAGCCGAGGGTCGCGGTCGCGGTCCAGCCCCAGTCGTTGCCCTCGACTATCCCCAGCGTGACCAAGGCGAGGCTGAGGGCCAGCATCAGCGCGCCGGGCAGATCGGGCAGGCGGCTGTCGAGCTGCGGTCGCTCCCGCAACGCCTTGGAGCCGAACCAGACCACGGCGGCCCCCAGCGGTAGGTTGACGAGGAAGACGAGGCGCCAGTCGGAGAGCTCGACCAGGGCGCCGCCCAGGGTCGGCCCGACAGCAGCCGCCGCCGCAGCCGCCGCGCCCCAGATGCCGACGCCGGCAGCGCGGCGCTCCGGGGGGAAGGCGTCGAGGACCAGCGCCAGCGAGGTCGGCGCGATCATCGCCGCGCCGACGCCCTGGACGACGCGGAAGGCGATCAGCAGCTCGAGTGAGGGAGCGACGGCGCAGAGCAGGCTGGCGGCGGTGAAGCCACTGACGCCGAGCAGGAAGATCCGCTTGTGGCCGAAGCGATCGGCGAGCCCGCCGGCTGGCACCAGCAGCGCCGCGATGACGACGAAGTAGCCGTCGAGCACCCAGGAGAGCGCATCCCGCCCCGAGCCCGCGAAGGAGCTCGAGATATCCGGAAAGGCGATGTTGACGATCGTGGCGTCGAGGAAGGCGAGGAAGGCGCCGGCGCAGGCAACCGCCACGATCCTTTTATGACCATGGTCATACATCGGCCGGACTATAGACTATGACCGTGGGCATAGCGCGGATCGCAGATGGGGAGCCGACCGAGCGCAAGCGCCGCGACGGCCGCGCCCTGTTGCTCAAGGGCGCCCGCCAGCTGCTCGCCGAGAAGGGCTACGCCGGCATGGAGCTGCGCGACGTGGCCGAGCGCGGCGAGGCACCACGCGGCTCGATCTACCACCACTTCCCCGGGGGCAAGGTGCAGCTCGCCCGCGAGGCCGCCGAACTCGAAGGCGCGACGATCCGCGACCTGATCGAACGCTCGCTCGAGGAGCGCGGGCTGAAGCAGACGCTGGCCCTCTTCGGCGACGTCTTCCGCCGCCGCGTCGTCGATTACCCGGAGCGGATCGGCTGCCCGGTGGCCGCCGTCGCCCTGGCACGCCCGGAAGACCCTGAGCTAGCGGCGGTCGCGACCGCCGCCTTCCAGAGCTGGGAACGGCCGATCGCCGCCGCCCTGCGCGACGAAGGAGTCAGCGCCAGGGATGCCGAGGCCTTCGCCGGCCTCGTCGTCTCCACTGTCGAGGGCGCCCTGCTGCGCGCCCGCGCCGCCGGCAGTCAGGAGCCGCTCGACTCGGCGATCGGCGGGCTTGGGCACGCGCTGGACCGGCTGCTTGAAGGCAACTAGCCGCTAGCGCATCGCGGAACGGCCGCAAATCGCGGCCTTTCGCGGCCGGCTTACCGGCCGCCCACCGTTGCTACCCTGCCGGGGTAGGCAGTCCGCCTGCGCGTCACGTCCTTCCCCAACCGCGAGGAAAGCGCGCTTGACTCCGCCCCAGGGGCAGTTCATAGACCGCGACAGCCCGCGTGAGGAATGCGGGGTGTTCGGCGTATACGCACCGGGGCACGACGTCTCCCGCCTCGCCTACTTCAGTCTCTACGCGCTGCAGCACCGCGGCCAGGAGTCGGCCGGGATCGCCACCTGCGTCGGTGGCCACATCACCACGATGCGCGACTCGGGCCTGGTCTCGCAGGTCTTCGACGAGGAGAAGCTGAAGGCGCTGGAGGGCGACATGGCGATCGGCCACGTGCGCTACTCGACCACCGGCGGCGGCTCCTGGGAGAACGCGCAGCCGGTCTGGCGTGACGACGGCCGCGAGCTGGCGCTCGCCCACAACGGCAACCTGACCAACGCGGTCGAGCTCTGGGGCGAGCTGAAGGAGCGCGGCATCGCCTTCCGCGGCACCTCGGACTCGGAGATCATCGCGGCGCTGCTCTCCTCCCACGACGGCAAGCTGATCGAGGACGCCGTCTGCGACGTGATGCCGCGGCTGGAGGGCGCCTACTCGACCGTGGTGATGACTAAGCGCGCGATCGTCGCCTTCCGTGACCCGCACGGGGTGCGGCCGCTCTCGCTGGGCCGCCTCGACGACCGCTTCGTCGTCGCCTCGGAGAGCTGCGCCTTCGACATCATCGGCGCCGAGCTGATGCGCGAAGTGCACCCGGGCGAGATGGTCTCGCTGACCGAGCGCGGGCTGGAGACGCGCCAGGTGGTCAAGGCCGAGCGGCCGGCGATGTGCGTCTTCGAGCACATCTACTTCTCCCGCCCCGACAGCCGGCTCGAGGGCAAAGTGCTGCAGCAGGTGCGCGGCCGCATGGGCGAGATCCTCCACCGCGAGTCGCCGGTCGAGGCCGACCTGGTGATCTCGGTGCCGGATTCCGGCAACCCCGCCGCCGCCGGCTTCGCCCGCGCCTCCGGCCTGCCCCGCGACGACGGTCTGATCAAGAACCGCTACGTGGCGCGGACCTTCATCCAGCCCGGCCAGGAGCTTCGCAAGCACGGCCTGCGGCTCAAGTTCAACCCGCTGCCGGAGATCGTCTCCGGCCAGCGCATCGTCGTCGTCGACGACTCGATCGTGCGCGGCAACACGACACGGCAGATCGTCGGCATGCTGCGCGACGCCGGCGCCCGTGAGGTCCACCTGCGGATCTCGGCACCGCCGATCCGCAACCCCTGCCACTACGGCGTCGACATGTCGACCCGCGAGGAGATGATCGCCCACAAGCGCACGGTCCAGGAGATCGCCGACGAGCTCGACGCCGACTCGCTCGCCTACCTCTCGATGGATGGCGTCTACGAGGCGATCGGCACGCCACCCGAGGATCACTGCGACGCTTGCTTCAGCGGCCGCTACCCGCTGGGTGACCCCGAGGACGCGAACGGCAAGTACGCGCTCGAGGACGTCGCCGTGGTCCCCGCCAGCCGCTAGCTTCCCGGCGGTGAATGACGGCTTCAAGCTCGTGGTGCTGGCCTCCGGCACCGGATCCAACCTGCAGGCGATCCTCGATCGCGTCCATATGCGCGAGGGGATCGAGGTGGTCGGGGTCGGCTCCGACAAGCCCGGTGCGCCGGCGATCGAACGGGCGCGGGCGGCGCGGATCGCGGTCGGGCTCTTCCCGCGCGAAGACTTCGGCGATCGCGGCGAGCGCGACGCGGCAATGGCCGACTGGATCGAGGAGCGCGGCGCCGACCTGATCGTCCTCGCCGGCTATATGCAGCTGCTCAGCGGCGGCTTCGTCGAGCGCTTCCGCAACCGCATCGTCAACGTCCACCCCGCACTGCTGCCCGCCTTCCCCGGCCTCGATGCGATCGGCCAGGCGCTCACGGCGGGTGCCGACGTCACCGGCGTCAGCGTCCACTTCGTCGACGAGGGGGTCGACACCGGCCCGGTGATCGCGCAGCGTGAGGTCGACGTTCCCGCCGATCGCGACCGCGGGGCACTCGAGCTGGCGATCCACACCACCGAGCACCAGCTCTACCCGGAGGCGATCCGCATGATCGCGGCGGGCAGGGTTAGGATCGATGCCGACGACCCGCGCCGGGTCGTAATCGATGAGTGAGGCCGCCGCAGACACCCGAGATGAGACCGTCAACGACGGCGCGATCAGGGTGCGCCGGGCGCTCGTCTCGGTCTCCGACAAGACCGGGGTCGCCGACTTCGCCCGCGGCCTGGCCGGCCTTGGGGTCGAGATCCTCTCCACCGGTGGCACCGCCTCGGCGCTGCGCGAGGCCGGGCTCGAGGTGACCGACGTCTCCGAGTTCACCGGCCAGGAAGAGATCCTCGGTGGCCGGGTGAAGACGCTGCACCCGCGGCTGCACGCGGCCCTGCTCGCCCGCCGCGACGATCCCAAGCACATGGCGACGCTGGAACGCGAGGCGATCGTGCCGATCGATTTGGTCTGCGTCAACCTCTATCCCTTCGAGCAGACCGTCGCGATTCAGGACGTCGAGCCCGGCGTCGTGGTCGAGAACATCGACATCGGCGGGCCGACGATGATCCGCGCCGCGGCCAAGAACCACAACGGGGTCGCGGTCGTGGTCAAGCCCGAGTCCTACGACGCGGTGCTGGCCGAGCTGGAGGAGTCGGGCGGCGAGGTCTCGGCGACGACACGACACTGGCTTGCCAACGAGGCCTTCGCCCAGACCGCGCGCTATGACGCCGCGATCAGCCGCTGGTTCTCGGCCGAGTACGAGGACTACCCCGAACACCTCGCCGTCGCCTACGAGAAGGTGCTCGACCTCTCCTACGGCGAGAACCCGCACCAGCGGGCGGCGCTCTACTCGGAAGCCGGCGTGCGCAGCCACGTGCTCTCGCGCGTCGCCAAGCTGCACGGCCGCGCCCTCTCCTTCAACAACGTGCTCGACCTCGACTCGGCCCGCCGCCTGGTCGACGACTTCGAGCAGCCGGCCTGCACGATCGTCAAGCACAACAACCCCTGCGGGGTGGCGATCGGCAAGGACGCGCTCGAGGCCTACGAGAAGGCATTGGCTTGCGACCCGATGTCGGCCTTCGGCGGCGTCATCGCCTTCAACCGGCCGGTCTCCGAGGAGCTCGCCAAAAGGCTGCACGAGAACTTCGTCGAGGTGCTGATCGCGCCCGACTACGAGCACGGCGCCCTCGCCGTGCTGCAGCAGAAGGAGGCGATCCGCATCCTCTGCGAGGAGGAGCGCCGCCAGCGCGAACCCGGCGAACGCGACGTCAAACGGGTGATGGGCGGGCTGCTGATCCAGGACCGCGATGGCGACCCGGAGCCGCGCGAGATCATGGAGGTCGTCACCAAGTCCGAGCCGAGCGACCAGCAGTGGGACGACATGTGCTTCGCCTGGACCGTCGTCCGCCACGTCCGCTCCAACGCGATCGTGATCGCCAAGGACGGCGCCACGCTCGGCATCGGCGCCGGCCAGATGAGCCGCGTCGACTCGGTCCGCCTCGCGGTCGAGAAGTGCCGCGACGCCCGCGGCGAGGATGCCGACGCCCTGCTGGCCAGCTCCGCCGTCGCCTCAGACGCCTTCTTCCCCTTCGCCGACGGCCCGGAGTTGGCCCTGCAGGCAGGCTCCACCGCTGTGATCCAGCCCGGCGGCTCGAAGCGCGACGGCGAGGTGATCGCGGCCTGCGAAGAGGCCGGCGTGACGATGGTCTTCACCAAGCACCGGCACTTCCGCCACTAGCGCGGGGGACTCAGCTCGCGGCGAGCTCCTTCTGCTTCGAGCTCGCCCGCTGCACGTGCTCGCAGACCTCGTCGGGGGTGTCGACGACGACGAGCAGCTCCTTGTCCTCGGGGCCGATCATGCCGTCGTCCTCGAGGCTGTCGTCGATCCACTCGAGCAGCGGCGCCCAGTGCGCAGAGTCGACCAGGATCGTCGGGAAGTGCTTGATCCGGTGGGTCTGGATCAGGGTCAGGCACTCGAACATCTCGTCGAGCGTGCCGAAGCCGCCGGGCATGATCACGAAGGCCCGCGCGTAGCGCACGAACATCAGCTTGCGGGCGAAGAAGTAGTGGAACTCGAGGGCGCGGTTGACGTAGGGGTTGGTCTGCTGCTCATGCGGCAGCTGGATGTTGAGGCCGACCGAGAGGCCGCCGGCATCGGCGGCACCGCGATTGGCCGCCTCCATCAGGCCGGGCCCGCCACCGGTGATGATCGAGAAGCCCTGGTCGACCAGGCAGGCGGAGATCTCACGGCAGAGCTCGTACCAGCGGTGGCCCTCGCCGATCCGGGCCGAGCCGAAAATCGTCACCCCGTCGTCGATGTCGCGCAGTGCGTCGAAGCCGCGCTCGATCTCGTCGTGGATGCGGCCTAGGCGGAGATCGTCGCGCTCCTCGACGTCGCAGGGGGTGCGCAGCAGCAGCTCATCGCGCCTCGCCCCTTCGTCGCCTCTCCCTCCATATCGGCAAGGATCAAGCATCGACGAACTCGACGTCGTACTCCTTGAACCATTGGCTCAGCCGCACGGTGGTCTCCAGGCGGCCCCGGCGCATGAAGGAGATACCGGTTGAGGTGTCTTCGAGGATCGCCGAGGCATCGTCGCCGAACAACTCACGGACCTGGTCCTCGGGATCGTCGGCGATCCGCGCCACCTCGGCCCGCAACCCCTCCTCGTAGCGCGGGTCCTGGGTGAGCGGAAAGCCCGACTTGTGCCGCTCGAGCACCGATTGCGGCAGCAGGTCCTTGGTCGCCTCGCGCAAGATGCTCTTCTCGCGCCCGTCGAAGGTCTTCATCGACCAGGGGATGTTGAAGACGTACTCGGCCAGGCGGTGGTCGCAGAAGGGAACCCGCACCTCGAGCCCGCTGGCCATGCTCATCCGGTCCTTGCGATCGAGCAGGATCGGCAGCATGCGCGTCAGGTGCAGATGCATCACCTCGCGCATCCGCTGCTCCTTCTCGTCTTCGCCATCGAGATGGGGCACCTCGGCGATCGCCTCGTTGTACTGCTCGAGCACGTACTCGAGCATGCCGAGGCGCTGCAGAACCTCGGATCCCATCATCGACGCGGCCTCCGGCTCCGCCTGCAGCGCCGCGGCCATCCAGGGGAAGATCGGCATCGCCACCACGCCCTCGTCGTGAATCCAGGGGTAGCCGCCGAAGACCTCGTCGGCGCCCTCGCCCGAGACAGCGACGGTCGAGTACTCGCGGATCGCGCGTGAGAGGAGGAAGAGGGACATGTCGGCATCGGCAGCGTGAGCCGACGAGTCCTGAGCGATCAGGACATCGCGGCGGACCGCCGGGTCGAGCAGGGCCGCCGCATCGAGCGTGATGCTCGTGTGGTCGACCCCGACGAAGCGCGCCACCTCCTCGGCGAAGGGCTCGTCGCGGCTGCTGTGCAGTTCGATCGGGTTGGCGACGAAGTCCTCGTCGCCGAAGTCGACGGAGAAGGTCCGCAGCGACTCCTGCCCCTCAACCCGCTTCGCCAGCGCGACCAGCGCGCTCGAGTCGAGGCCGCCGGAGAGCAGCATGCAGAGCGGCACGTCGGAGACGAGCTGACGCGGGACGATGTCCTCGAGCAGGTCCCTCACCGTCGCAACCGTGGTCTCCAGGTCGTCTTCGTGCGGTCGCGCTTCCAGCTCCCAGTACTTCTCGACCGCGGTTCCCGAGCGAGAGAGCTTGAGGTAGTGGCCGCCGCGAAGTTCGAGCAGCCCCTGGAAGGGCGTGAAGCCGAGCCTGCGCACCGGCATCATCACGCTGCAGATGCCGAGGGCATCGACCCTGCGCTTGGTGAGCGGGTTGGCGAGGATCGCCTTGGGCTCGGAGCCGAAGAGGAGGCCGTCGGGGAGCGGGTAGTAGAAGAGCGGCTTGATGCCGAGCCGGTCGCGGACGAGCAGGAGCTCTTCGGAACGCCCGTCCCAGATCGCGAAGGCGAACATGCCGTTGAGCCGCTCGAGACACTCGATGCCCCACTCGAGGTAGGCGCGCAGCACGACCTCGGTGTCGCTGGCGGTGCGGAACTGCTGGCCGAGCGCCTCGAGCTCGCGGCGCAGCTCGCGGTAGTTGTAGACCTCGCCGCTGTAGGTGAGCACGACATCGTCAGCGGCCATCGGCTGGACGCCACCCTCGACGTCGATCACCGCAAGTCGGCGATGCCCGAGCGCGGCGTGCTCGGAGAGCCAGGTCCCGCCGGCATCCGGACCGCGCAGTGCCATCGTCGCCGTCATCGCCTCGGCGGTCTCCCGCGCCGCCCTTAGGTCAGCGGCAAAATCCACCCAACCTGCAATCCCACACATATGAAAGCCCCCTGCCTCCGTTGAGAAACCACGGCATTTGTAGACGGTAATGGGGACCTTGAAGCAACCCTACAATGCCCCCGACCGGATTCGAACCGGCGCCGCGCGGCTTAAAAGGCCGCCGCTCTAACCAGCTGAGCTACAGGGGCTCGGCGCTCAATGGTAGTCGGGCGCCGGGGACTCGGACTTGCGGTCAGGAAAGTTCGGGCAGACCCTGCTCGGGGGTCGATGCCTCGGCGTGGGTGCGGCGGGGAATGCGGCCGGCGCCGCGGGCGGCGTGTCCGGCTTCGACGCCGAGTCGCAGGGAGGTGGCCATCGCCACCGGATCGGCGGCGCCGAAGATCGAGCTGGCGGCCATCACGGCGGAGCAGCCCAGCTCCATCGCCAGGGCGGCGTCGGAGGCGGTGCCGATGCCGGCGTCGAGGATCACTGGGACGCCGGCGCCCTCGACGATGATCGCGATGTTGTACGGGTTGCGGATGCCGGCGCCGGAGCCGATCGGCGAGCCGAGCGGCATCACCGCGTCGCAGCCCGCCTCCTCGAGTCGCCGGGCGAGGATCGGGTCGTCGTTGGTGTAGGGGAGGACGGTGAAGCCCTCGCCGACCAGGGTCTCGGCCGCGTCGAGCAGCTCGACCGCATCGGGGAAGAGAGTGCGGTCATCGCCGATCACCTCGAGCTTGATCCAGTCGGTCTCGAAGGCCTCGCGGGCAAGCCGCGCGGTGCGGACGGCGTCGCGGGCGGTGTAACAACCGGCCGTGTTGGGCAGGGCGATGAGGCCGAGCTTGTCGAGCACGTCGAGGACCGAGCCCTTGGCGTCGGGGTCGATGCGGCGCAGCGCAACCGTGACGATCTCCGCGCCGGAGGCTGCCAGCGCACTCTCCATCTGCTCCAGCGAGCGGAAGCCGCCGGTGCCGGCGATCAGGCGGGAATTCCAAGCTCGCCCGCCGAGCTCCCAGCCCTCGGCGCCACCCTGGATCGCCGCCAGCACCTCGACCTTGCTGCCCTCCGCCAGCGGCGTGTGCTCCCACTCGCCCCGCGGAGCGACCTCGGCGTCGAGGGCGACCGCGACGCCGCGGGCCTCCTCCGCCCCGGATGCGCGCACCGCGTCGGCGAGGCTCGCGCCAGCCGGCAACTCATGCGGCTTGCCATTCAGCTCGATCTTCACCGCCCCACCCCCACGCCGGTGAGCCGCTCCGGGTTGGCCGCCGCAAGCGAGTCGGGCAGCTCTCCTCCTGCCAGCAGGTCGGCGACCGCCTCGCCGGTGAGCGGCGCCAGCAGGATGCCGTTGCGGTAATGCCCGCAGGCGAGGATCAGTCCGTCGAGGGCGCCGGGCCCGATCAGCGGCAGGTTGTCCGGCGTGCCCGGGCGCAGCCCCGCCATCGCTTCGACCAGCTCCATCTCGGCGACGTCGGGCAGCAGGCGGTAGGCCTCGCGCAGCAGCTCGTGCACACCCCCAGCGGTGACCGTGGCGTCGAAGCCGCGCTCCTCGGTCGTCGCGCCGACAATCAGGCGGCCATCGGGGCGCGGCACCAGGTAGACGCGCTCGGAGGCGAGGATCCGCTCGCAAGGCGCCTCACCCTCGGCGGAACGCAGCTCGAGGATCTCGCCTTTGACCGGCCGCACCGGGGGTCGAGCGAACTCCGGCAACCAGCTCTCCGCCCCCGCCCAGGCGCCGGTGGCGAGGACGACGTGGCTCGCCAGCAGCTCCTCTCCCGTCCCCGTTCGCACACCTTCCAGCCGCTCGCCGTCGAGGATCGACGCAACCACGTCGGTTCCGCCGCGCACCTCGACGCCCGCGGCGGCCAAGGCCGCGAGCAGCGCCGCCGTCATCCGCCGCGGGTCGATCGCCGCCTCGTCGGGGGCATGGACGCCGCCGTTGAAGGACGGCGTCAGGCCGGGCTCCAGCTCGCGGCAGCGGCGCGGCGGCAGCCACTCGGCACCGAGACCGAGCGAGCGCTGCAGGTCGTGGACGCGGCGCAGTTCCGCCGCCTCGTCGCGATCAAGCGCGATGTGAAGCGCGCCGTGGCTGACGTAGCCGCTGCCGAGCTCGCCAGCGGCCTCCAGTTTGGCGACGAAGTCCGGGTAGATCTCGGCGGCGGCGATCGTCATCCGCAGCAGCTCGGGCTCGCCGAATGCGAGCTCGCCGATCGGGGCCAACATCCCGGCGGCGACGCGGGTGGCACCGGCCGGTGGTTCGGCGCGATCGAGCACGACGGTCTCGGCGCCGGCCTGGGCGAGCCGCCAGGCGCAGCAGAGACCGATCGCTCCGCCGCCGACAACGATTACGTCATAGGTGCCTCTATCGCTCAAGCCTTGCCTCCGCCGGCATTACCCGGATCAGGTCCAGACGGTCGGTGGCCTCGTTGCCACCCTCTCAGCCTCGTGGGCTCCCGTACTTCTCCGATGCTACCCGGCCTGAGAGCCAAGCAAGCGATAATGGGACGGTGAGCCTGGCACCACCCGAGGCCGAGGGACCGCTGCGACGCGAGCGGCTGCGCACGGCGCGGCTTTACTTCTGCTGCGAGGCGCGCCCGCGCGGTGAGGATCCCGAGCCGCTGCTGGCGGCAGCCCTGCGCGGCGGTGTCGACATCGTGCAGCTGCGCGAGAAGTCGCTGCCGCGGCGCGAGATCGAG
This sequence comes from uncultured Solirubrobacterales bacterium, assembly GCA_963732225.1. Taxonomy (GTDB): domain Bacteria; phylum Actinomycetota; class Thermoleophilia; order Solirubrobacterales; family 70-9; genus VRUE01. The sequence goes on along the minus strand of CAVSYR010000002.1, from coordinate 329,677 downwards.
CTCGCCGCGCAGACCTTCCGCCGCCTTTGCGACAACCACAGCGCCCTCTTCATCGTCAACGACGACCCCGACCTGGCGCGCGCCTGCGACGCCGACGGGGTCCACGTCGGCCAGGACGACCTGGCGGCGGCCGAGGCGCGGGCGCTGCTCGGGCCGGACGCGATCATCGGGCTCTCGACCCACTCCGAGGAACAGATCGCCGGGGCGGCCGAGGCGCCGGTCGACTACATCAGCGTCGGCCCGATCTGGGAGACGCCGACCAAGCAGGGGCGACCCGCCGTGGGACTGGGGCTGATCTCCCACGCCGCCACCAACGCTCCCCACCCGTTCTTCGCGATCGGTGGCATCGACTCGTCGAACGCCTCCGCCGTGATCGAGGCGGGGGCGCGGCGGCTCTGCGTCGTGCGGGCGGTCCGCGATGCCGAGAACCCGGCCGCTGCGGCCGAAGCGCTGCGCGCCGCCTTCGCGCCGCTCGGCGAGGAGGCACCCGGTGCCTGATCACCCGCGCAAGCGCAAGCAACGCGATGCCTCGGCGACACCGCGTGAGCGGATGGAGCGCGGCTACGCCCGCGCCGAGGAGCGCAACCAGGAGGCCCGCGAAGCGCTCGAGCCGCTGGAGGAAGGCGAACGGCCGCTGGTAGTGACGATCGGGGCGATCATCTCCGCCCTGATCGTGCTCTCGATCGTGATCGGCTACCTCACGGGGACCAAGGTGAACGGCGAGAAACCGCTCTTCGTCCAGGTCCTGGCGCCGTCGCTGCTGCTGGGACTGATGGCCTGGGGCATGTGGCGCGCCCGCTACTGGGCCGTGCTCGGCTTCCAGCTGATCCTCGTCTTCCTCATCTTCAGCGCCGTCTACGGCCTCGCCCTACAGGCGGCGACGGTCGGCCAGGTCCTCGCCACCCTCGGCCTGCTCGCCGTCACCGGCACCTTCTTCTACTTCATGGTCAAGGCGATGGCGCGGATCCAGATGCCGACGCGCGAGTAGGCAGCGGCTGTTCTATAGGCTGGGAAGCAGTGGCAGATTCTTACGACGTGATCGTCATCGGCGGGGGCCCGGGCGGCTATGTAGCCGCGATCCGCGCCGCCCAGCTGGGCAAGAAAACCGCTGTCGTCGAGCGCGACAAGGCCGGCGGTCGCTGCCTCAATTACGCCTGCATCCCGGCCAAGACCGTGCTGCGCACGGCGGAGATCTACGAGCAGGCCCGTGAGGGCGCGGAGCTTGGCATCGTCGCCAAGGACGTCTCGATCGACTGGGAGGCGCTCGGCAAGCGCCGCGTCTCGGTCTCGGAGTCGCTCTCCAGCGGGGTGAAGATGCTCTGGGACAAGAACAAGATCACGCTGATCGAGGGTTCCGGCTCGCTCACCCCCGAGGGCAACGTCAAGGTCGGCGACGAGGTCTACGAGGCGGGCGCGGTCGTGCTCGCCACCGGCTCGGTCGCGCTGCCGATCCCCGGGGTCGAGTTCGGCGGGCGCGTCGTCGACACCTGGGGCGCCTGGTCGCTGCCCGAGCAGCCGAAGAAGATCGCCGTCGCCGGCGCCGGCGCCTCGGGCTGTGAGATCGCCTCCGCCTACGGCCGCTTCGGCACCGAGGTGGTGCTGATCGAGATGCTCGACCAGATCCTCCCCGCCGAGGACAAGGACATGGCTCGAGTGGTCGAGCGCGCCTTCAAGAAGCAGAACATCACGATCTCCACCGGCACCCCGGTCAGCGACGTCGCGGCGGGCGAGGGCTCGGTCAAGCTCAGCTACGGCGAGGAGAAGATCGAGGTCGACTACCTCTGCATCGCCGGCGGCCGTGCCCCCGACGTCGAGGGCCTGGGCCTCGAGGCCGCCGGGGTCGAGTTGACCGACAAGGGCAAGGTCAAAGTCGACGAGTACAACCGCACTTCGAACCCGAAGGTTTACGCGATCGGCGATCTGGTCAACGCCAAGGCGCTGGCCCACAAGGCTTCAGAGGAGGGCGTCGTCGCGGCCGAGCACGCGGCCGGCGAGCCGGCCCACCCGGTCGACCAGAACCTCGTCGCCGGCGCCACCTTCTGCCACCCCCAAGTCGCCAGCGTCGGCCTCACCGAGGCGGCGGCAAAGGAGGCCGGGTTCGACGTCAAGGTAGGCAAGCAGAAGCTCGGCGGCGTCGGCGGGGCCACCGTCTACGACGACAAAGACGGCCTGGTCAAGCTCGTCGTCGACTCCAAGTACGGCGAGATCCTCGGTGCCCACATCGTCGGCAACCGCGCTTGCGACATGATCGCCGAGCTGATCGCGACGATGGCGCTGGAGGGCGGCTACCAGGAGCTGGCCCAGATCGTCCACCCCCACCCGACGATCTCCGAGGCGATTCCAGAAGCGGCACGAGCGGTCGGCGGCGGAGCAATTCACGCCTAGGCGGTAACTCAGTGGCTCGGCGGGAGCTCGATCGTTTTGATTTTGAGCTTGGCGGCGATGGCGAGAACGTCGGTGTCGGAAGTAGCGATTTCGTCCGCCGGCTCCGGGGCTGCGAGAAGCATGCAGTCGGCGAGCGAAACGGAACGATGCCTGCGGTGGTAATGCAGGCTGCGAATCTCACCGGCTCGGCGCGCTAGATCCGCATCGACAGCAACCGGGACGATTGGCCCCTCGAAAAGAGGCTCGATCAAATCAGCCACCCGAGTATGAGAAAGATCGGCACCCCGGCTCGTCTTGTCATAGACCTCGGCGATGTTCGCGGCGATCATCGCGGCCGAACCACGGCGCAGGATGGCTAGGACAGCCTCCAAAGCCGGCTCCCCGCGAATGAACGCGATGAGGGCGTTGGCATCGAGAAAGGTCACAGGCCGTACTTGCGCTCTTCCGTTTCCGCTTCGGCCTCTTGTTCTTCTCGCTTGAACGCCTCCCAATCGATTTTCGGTCCGCCCGCGAACGCCCCAGCGGCGGCGGCGATCGGGTCGTCGGGAGCGGGCTTGAGGACGATCTCTTCTCCGCGGTCCTCGAGTGTCACGGTCGTCGTCCCCCAACGCTTGCGGATCGGTGCTGGGATTGAGACCTGGCCACCCTTGCTGATTTTCATGCGCTTCTTCATGAGCATTGAAAATACCATGAGACTCCTCACGCAATGGTCGGTGCACCTGGGCATAAGGTCTCGCCATGGCCGATCCCTCCCCCCGCGCGACCTTCTACTTCGACCTCGGTTCGCCCTACGCGTACCTGACCGCGGAGCGGGTCAGCGCGCTCTTCACCGAAGCGGGGCTGGAGCAGCCGGAGTGGCAACCGATCCTGCTCGGCGGACTGTTCCAACGCTTCGAGCGCGACTCGTGGGGCAACGGCGCCGAGCGCGAGGCGGGAATGGCCGAGGTCGAACGGCGCGCCGCCGAGTACGGGCTGCCGGCGCTGGTCTGGCCCGAGCCGTGGCCGGGCAACATGCTGATGGCGATGCGGGCGGCGACCTTCGCCAAGCAGACCGGGCGCACCGTCTCCTTCGCCCTCGCCGCCTTCCGCCAGGCCTTCGTCGCCGGGCGCGACCTGAGCGAGCCCGACAACGTGCTGATCGCCGCTGCCGGCTGCGAGCTGCATCCCAACGCCCTGCTCAAGGCGGTCGGCACCGAACACGTGAAGAACGCCCTGCGCGAGGCGACCGATCGCGCTGCTGAGCGAGGCGTCAGCGGCGTCCCGGCGCTGGTCGTCGGCGATGAGGTCTTCTGGGGCGACGACCGAGTCGAGGAGGCGGTCGCCGCGGCTAGCTAAGGTCAGGTCGTGGCTGATCTGCCTGACGCTTCCACCTCCTACGAGCTGCTCGCCCGCATGGCGCTGATCCGCCGCTTCGAGGAGGAGGCGGGGCGCCAGTACCAGCGGGCCAAAGCCGGCGGCTTCCTGCACCTGGCGATCGGCGAGGAGGCGACGATCGTCGGCACCACCTCGGTGATGCGCGAGGAGGACTACCTGATCGGCACCTACCGCACCCACGGCCACGCGATCGCCCGCGGCACCGACCCGAAGCGGGTGATGGCCGAGCTCTTCGGCCGCGTCGACGGCACCAGCGGCGGCCGCGGCGGCTCAATGCACATCTTCGACGCCGAGCGGCGCTTCATGGGCGGCTACGGGATCGTCGGCGGCAACCTGCCGATCGCCGCAGGGCTGGCGCTCTCCGCCGACTTCAAGGGCGAAGACGCGGTAACCGTCTGCATGTTCGGCGACGGCGCCTCCAACGCCGGCAACTTCGGCGAGACGATGAACCTGGCGGCGCTCTGGAGCCTGCCAATCCTCTTCCTGGTCGAGAACAACCTCTACGGGATGGGCACTTCGGTCGAGCGCCACTCGGCCCAGACCGACCTCTCGAAGAAGGCCGAGGGTTACGGCATCCCCGGCGTGCGGATCGACGGCATGGACGTGATGGCGGTGCGCGAGAGTGTCACCGAGGGCGTGCGGCTGGCCCGCGAGGAGCGCCGCCCAACCCTGATCGAGGCCTTCACCTACCGCTACCGAGGCCACTCCGCCGCCGACCCCGAGGTCTACCGCGAGCGCGATGAGGTCGAGGAGTGGCGCCAGAAGGACCCGATCGAGAGCTTCGCCCGCCGCTGCATCGATGCCGGTGTGCTCGGTGAGCGCGAGCTGCAGGAGGTGCGCGACAAGGCCGAGCAGACCGTGCTGGCGGCGGTCGAGTTCGCCGAGGCCTCTCCCGAGCCGGCGCTCGACACCCTCTACGAGAACCTCTACGTGCTCGGCGGTGACGAGGGTTGGTACGCGGTCGACGAGCGCAGCCCCGAGCCCCACCGGGGCGAGCGCGAGAGCAGCATGCCCGACGCCGCTCGCGAGCTGGCCGAAGCTGGCGCCGCCTACGCGGCGCAGGACGACGGCCCGCGGCCCAACCCAGCGACGCACGGCGATGCCCAGGAGGGCGTCGAGCCCGAGGTCGCCGAAGAGGTCGAGGAGGCGGCTGACTGATGGCCGAGCTGCGGATGCGAGAGGCGCTGCGCGACGCGATGGCGGAGGAGATGCGCCGCGACGAGGCGGTGCTGGTGATGGGCGAGGACGTCGCCGTCTTCCAGGGCGCCTTCAAGGTGACCGAAGGCCTGCTCGACGAGTTCGGCGAGCGCCGCGTGCGCGACACGCCGATCTCCGAGAACACGATCGTCGGCGCCGGGGTCGGCGCCGCGATGGGCGGCTTGCGGCCAATCGTCGAGCTGATGACGGTCAACTTCTCGCTGCTCGCCCTCGACCAGATCATCAACCACGCTGCCGCGATCCCCTACATGTTCAACGGCCAGGCGCGGGTGCCGATGGTGGTGCGGATGCCGGGCGGCGGCGGCCACCAGCTCGGTCCCACCCACTCACACAGCTTCGAGGCGCTCTTCCTGCAGGTGCCGGGACTGCTGGTCGCCTGCCCCTCGACCCCGGCCGACGGCAAGGCGCTGCTGAAGACGGCGATCCGCGACGACAACCCGGTGATCTTCATCGAGCACGAGAGCCTCTACGGGGCGCGCGGCGAGGTCTCTGACAACGGCGATGAGGTACTGCGCTTCGGCGAGGCGGCGGTGCGGCGCGAGGGTGGCGACGTGACGATCATCGGCATCCTCAAAATGGCCCACACGGCCGCGGAGGCGGCCGAGACGCTTGCCGACAAACACGGCGTCGAGGCCGAGGTAATTGACCCGCGCACCCTGCGCCCGCTCGACCTCGACACGATCCTCGCCTCGGTGCGCAAGACCAACCGGGCGGTGATCGTCGAGGAGGGCTGGCCGCACGGCGGCGTCGGCGCCAACCTGGCGACGCTGATCACCGAGCAGGCCTTCGACCACCTCGACGCGCCGGTTCAGCGGGTGACCGGCGCCGACGTCCACATGCCCTACTCGCGGCGGCTGGAGCAGGCGGCGATTCCGCATGAGGAGCACGTGGTGAAGGCGGCGCTGGCGGCGCTGGAGGGCTCGATCTGATGGCCGAGATCGTGATGCCGCGGTTGTCGGACTCGATGGAGGAGGGAACCGTTCTCCAGTGGCTGAAGCAGGTTGGGGACGAGGTGTCCGTCGGGGATGAGCTGGTTGAGATCGAGACCGACAAGGCGAACATGGCTTACGAATCCGACGTGGCCGGGACGTTGAGTGAGATCTTGGTGCAGGAGGGTGAGACGGTCGCGATCGGGACTCCGATTGCGATGGTCGGGGATGCGTCTGAGGTCTCCAGTCGGGACGGGGAAGGGACCGACGCCTCGGCCGCGGGTCCTGTCGCCGCAGGGGACCCCCCACCTCCTGCGGTCGCTAAAGCGTCCTCGGAGGCGGGCCCCCCTACGGCGCCACCCGCGGGCGAGGCGATCAATGCGCCTTCCGGGTCGAACGGGGGTGGGCGTCCGCACGCGTCGCCGATAGCTCGACGGATCGCCAAGGAGAAGGGTCTCGACCTGACAACACTTCAGGGCTCAGGTCCCGGGGGGCGGATCGTCAAGGCCGATGTCGAGAAGGCCGGGAGCACGAGTCCGGGTGATCAGACCGGGGCGCCGGGATCTGAACCGAGGACCGCTGCACCTCAAGCAACCGGGGAGACAGGATTTGAACCTGCGACCGCACAGGCCCCGGCCAGCGCTCCCGCGGCCGCAGCGCCTGGGCCTGAAACCGCCAAGGGGACCGTTAGTTACGAGGATCCGTCGAAGCTGCAGTCGACGGTAGCGCGGCGGATGTCTGAGTCGAAGGCGACCGCGCCGCACTTCTACCTCGAGGCGGAGATCGATATGAGTCGGCTGGTTGCGGCTCGGTCGCAGATCAAAGCTGGGGCGAAGGAGGACGATGTGGTGCCCTCGTTCAACGACATGGTGGTCAAGGCTTGTGCGCTGGCGCTGCGGGAGCATCCGCGGGCCAATGGGGCTTATCGGGATGGGCGGTTTGAGCTTTATTCGCGGGTGAATGTTGGGGTGGCTGTGGCGGCCCGTGATGCGCTTGTGGTGCCGACGATCTTCGATGCTGACCAGAAGAACCTGCGACAGATCGCTGGGGATTCGCGGGCCCTGGCACAACGGGTGCGGGACGGGCAGATCACGCCGCCGGAGCTCTCGGGGGCGACTTTCACGATCTCCAACCTGGGAATGTTCGGCATCGACAGCTTCGCCGCCGTGATCAACCCACCGCAGGCGGCGATCCTCGCCGTCGGCGCGATCACCGAGCGCCCCGTCGTCCGCGACGGCCAGACCACGAGCGCTCACCTAATGCGGGTCAACCTCGCCTGCGATCACCGCATCCTCTACGGTGCCCCCGCCGCCGAATTCCTCGCCCGCATCCGGGCGCTGCTCGAAGAGCCGCTAGCTCTGGCCCTTTGAAGGGCGCACGGTCAAGCAGATCAAGGACGCAGGGAGCGTGGCGTGCTCTGCACGCGAGCGACCGAGGACGCCGATATGTGCCGACCGTGCGCCCTTCAGCGGGGGCCGGCGCCGCTCAGCGGCTCAACACGGAAAGCAGAGCGCTGTGGATTGGCTGGCTTGTAGAAGGTCGCCGTCTGGGCAATCGTTTGCCAGGGTTGCGGCAAGGCGCCGCCGGCACCGAGGAAGCGAGTGAAGAGGACCGAAGCGCGGCGGCAGCTGATCCCCGATCGCGGCGGGATGTAGAGCAGGTAGCCGGCCTTGGGGAAGAACAGCGGGCCGACCCGAGTGCTGGCGTTGACAGTGAAGGTGCCATTGCAGAGAGCGCCGAGCAAAGAGCCCCCTTCGCCACTTCCGCTGCTGCGCGAGACCGAGAAGCCGGCAGCGTCGCCGGGCTTGAACGACGCTTTGCCGCTCCCTTCCCCGGTCACTCTCCATGGCCTGGGAAGAACCCCGTCGTAGTCCTCGAGGAAGCGAGTGAAGAGTTTCGCCGCCGCACCGCAGGCAAGCCCCGAGGTCGAATCGATCGTGATCGTGTAGCTGCCGGCTGGCAGAACGGCAGGGCCGATGCGGTCGTCGTGGAGGACGCGGAAGCTGGGACAGCTCGTCGGCGCGGCTGCCGCGCCGGGCCCGGTGGCCAAGAGCGCGACGAGCAGGGCCAGGGCAGCGAGCATCGGCAGAGCAAGCTTCTTCATCAGCGGCAACCTAGCAGCGGCCTCGGTGCCAAGACGGGGTCGCTCAGCAGGTCTTCTTCGCGCCCGTGACTGCATTCCAAGCCCGGCCGAGGGAGAAGTCGGCCGAGACCCTGAGGATGCCGGGGTGCGAGGCGCGCGCGATCGTCCACTCGCCATGGCGCAGCAGGCAGCCGGCGCCGCGCGAGATCGACCAGTAGGGGGTGAAGTTGACGCGGACGAGGAAGTCGCCGGGGCGGGTGACGTCGAGGCCGAAGCCCTGCCGCCCAACCCAGAGCGTGTGGGCCGCGGCGGCGCCCATCGGCTCGACCAGGGGCTGGGGATTTCGCACCGCGTAGATCCGCCAGTGGGGTGAGCTCCAGCGCAGGTCGAGATAGCCGGGCGCGCTGAGGATCAGGCGCCGCTCGGCGACCGAGGAGTAGTCGAGCGGCGCGTCGGGGAGAGCGACGTAGGAGATCGCGTTGCGGTGCAGCCAGTGGCTGTAGGCGGCGGGCGTGAGCTCGCTTTCGTTGTCGTAGAAGATGTCGTCACGGGTGGTGTCGAGCTGGCGCAGCCAGCCGCGGGCAAGCTCGAACTGGGTTGCCAGGTAGGCCGACTCCCAGTGGTTGGCGGTGGGCGGCACCTCGACGCGCACGCCGGTGCCCCCGTGCGCGCGCAGCCAGTGAGCGGGCGGCTGGAAGTACTCGCGCGAGGTCGAGGGGTCGCCGACGCTGCGGGCGATCTGGCTGACGCTGGCGGTCACCTGCCAGTAGAGGCCGCCGGCCATCGCCAGCGAGAGGACGACGACGGAGAGTGCACCGAGTCGCGGCCGCCGAGCCAGCATCACCGCGGCCAGGACCGGGCCGCCGAAGAGAGCGCCGAGGCGGACGGCGTTGCCGCCCAGCGGGTTGGGGGCAAGCAGCAGCACGGTCGACGCCAGGACGTAGCCGATCAGGGCCCAGCGCAGCTGGCGCTCCTCCTCGCCGAGCCCGCGCGTGAGGAAGAGCGCACCGCCGCAGAAGAGCGGGATCGCGACGTAGGAGGAGAAGGCGAAGGGGAACTGGCCCGATTCGGGGAAGGCGAGGTTGGGCAGGAGGACGAGGCCGAGCGCGATCGCCGCCGCGCCGACGGCGACCCGGTTGACCGGCCTGCCCCGCTCCGCCACCCCGACCAGGACGATCCCGGCGAGGAAGGCTGCAGCCACCGGGCTGGAGAGAGCGCAGGCCGCAGCGGCGGCGAAAGCGAGCTTGTCGCGACGGACCTGCAGGCAGCGCAGCGCCGCCAGCCCGCAGGCAACCCCGAGGGCGAAGGTGAGCTGGCCGTCGGCGAGCAGCGTGACCACGCCGGCGGCGAACCAGAGCGTCGCCCAGCGGGCCGGCGTGCCCCAGCGGTCGCGGACGAGGCGATCGAAGAAGTAGGAGGAGGCGACGACCGAGATCGTCCCGACCAGCTGCGGCCCCAGCAGCGAGGCGAGCGGCGGGAAGAGGAAGCTGTAGGTGAGCGTGTAGTGGCCGCCGTACCAACTGCCGTTCCAGATCGCCAGGCCGGCGTGCTGGAAGAGCTCGGTGCGGAAGACCTGGGCGGCGAGGTCGCCGACCTGCGGGTTCCACACCAGCATCGCCAGGGCGAGCAGGGAGCTGAGGGCGACGGCCGGAAGCCAGTCTGGTCGGAGGGCCTTTGACTGGACCATTGGGGAGGGCACCGAAGGATAGAGCGGCGCCATGCAACGATTTCGGTGATGAGCGCAGAAGTCCTCGTGGTCCGTTGCGGCCTCGTCGCCTACGACGAGGCGCTGGTCGCCCAGCGCTGGCTGCGCGACGCGCGCGAGGACGGCTCGATTCCCGACGTCCTGCTGCTGCTCGAGCACCCGCCCACCTACACCCGCGGCCGCCGCTCCACGCCTGAGGAGCTGCCGATGGCGGCCGAGTGGTACGAGATGCAGGGCATCGCGGTGCACGACACCGATCGCGGCGGGCGCGTCACCTACCACGGGCCCGGGCAGCTGGTCGCCTACCCGATCGTCGACCTGCGGCCCTACGGCGACGACGTCCACGAGTACGTGCGGCGGCTGGAGCAGGTGGCGATCTCGGCGCTCGGTGAGCACGGCGTCCCCGCCCAGACGATCGAGGGCCTGACCGGGGTCTGGACAGAAGGTGCGCCACCGGGTGGCGCTGTCCCCCGGGCGGAGAGCGTGCAGACCTCGGACGGCATCGGCGCCCCGCCGCCGGAGGCGCGCAAGATCGGCTCGATTGGCGTCCACGTCAGCCGCGGCGTCACCACCCACGGCCTCTCGGTCAACGTCAGCAATGACCTGCAGCCATTCGAGTGGATCGTGCCCTGCGGGATCGAGGGCTGCCAGGTCAGCTCTCTGAGCCGCGAGCTCGGCGCCGAGCAGGAGCTGACGCCCTTCGCCGACACGATCGCCGAGCGCTACGCCGCGGTCTACGAACGCGAGCCCGCCGAAGCCAGCCCGGCCGAGCTGGGCCTCGACAACGCTAGGCTCGGAGTCGCATGAGCGAGCCGACCACAGATCGCGTCCACGTAACCCGCTCCCGCGCCAAGCCGGGCGGGATCGCGGCCGAGAGCGACGGCACCGTCCCCTTCCGTCGCGCCCGCAAGCCGCCCTGGCTGAAGGTGCCGGCGCCGGGCGGACCGACCTACCGCCGGCTCAAGTCGATGATCGGCAGCGACAACCTGCACACGGTCTGCGAGGAGGCCAACTGCCCCAACGTCGGCGAGTGCTGGGAGCGCGGCACCGCGACCTTCATGATCCTCGGCGACGTCTGCACCCGCCGCTGCGGCTTCTGCAACGTGAAGACGGGCGTGCCAACCTGGAACGACCCGCTGGAGCCGCTGCGGGTCGCCAACCAGGTGAAGAAGATGGGACTGCGCCACGCGGTCGTCACCTCGGTCGACCGCGACGACCTGCCCGACTACGGCGCCAGCGCCTTCGTCGGCGTGATCCGCTCGATCCGCATGCAGGCCCCGGGCTGCAAGGTCGAGATCCTCACCCCCGACTTCCGCGGTCAGGAGATGCCGCTGGCCAAGGTGATCCACGAGAAGCCCGATGTCTTCAATCACAACGTCGAGACCGTGCCGCGGCTCTACCCGGTAGCCCGGCGCGGCTCGAAATTCCTGCGCTCGGCGCGGGTGCTGAAGATGGCGAAGGAGATGGGCGGCGCTGACGTTGTCACCAAGTCGGGGCTGATGGTCGGGCTGGGCGAGAGCTTCGAGGAGATGGTCGAGACCTTCGGCCTGCTGCGCGAGCACCGGGTCCAGGTGCTGACCGTGGGCCAGTACCTGCGACCGACCGAGAACCACCTGCCGGTGGTCCGCTACTGGCACCCGGAGGAGTTCGCGGCGCTGGAGAAGGCGGCGTACGAGCTCGGCTTCGAGTCAGTCGCCTCAGGGCCACTGGTGCGCAGCAGCTACCACGCCGACCAGAATTTGCCTGAGCGAGCGCTGGCCGGTTAGCTCGCCGCGAGCAGCCCGCGCCGCGCCATCTCGCGGGCAAAGGCAACGACGTCGCCGAGAGCCCGGCCCTCGTCGATCTCGAAGCGCTGGGCCAGGCCGCTGGCCAGCTCGCCGACCCGGCGCGGCTGCTCGAGCTGCTCCCAGATCCAGGCGCCGGTCGAGTTGAGCCGCACGGCGGTGCCAGCGTCGACGTCGAGCAGGACCGTCTCCTCGGGCAGGTCACCGTGTACGGCACGGTCCGTGCGCTGCAACGTGGTCTCGGCTGTGATCGTCGTTCCCTCCATCGATCCATACCCTAAGACCGGATGAGCAGCCTCTATGGATTCGAGGTTAAGAGCGATTTGCCGCTTTCGCGGCTCAACTCGGCGCCGGGGACGCGGGGTGAGTTGCGGATCGAGGCGGCGGCCGGGCCGCTGGAGCGGCCTGATCAGGCGCCGGTCAGCACCTTGGTCACCGATGACGGCCACTGTTGGTACGCCAGCTACGAGCTGGAGGACGGGCGCTGCCTGATCGAGCTGCCGCCGACCGCGAGCTTCCTGCTCGAGGCGGCGGCCGGGCGTGTCATTTTCGACAGCGAGGTGGACGACGCAGAGCTGCGCGAGCACCGGATCGTCTCCTCGGCGGTCTGCACCCTGCTCTCGATGCGCGATGACCTCGTACTGCACGCCTCAGCGGTCGAGGCCGGCGGACGGGCGGTGCTCTTTTGCGGGCCTACTCAGCAGGGCAAGTCGACCCTGGCGAGGGCGCTCGGCGAAGCTGGTCACCGCCTGCTTGGTGAGGACGGGGTGGCGATCGAGCTGGGCGATCGGGAGCCCGTGGCCTTCCCCGGCGCCCGGGGTGTACGCGTCCGCAGCCGTGACGGCAACGGCCGGGCTCGCACGGACCTGCTTCCCGACCCTGGAGACGGCGAGCCTGATCCCTGCCCAGTGGCGGCGGTCGTCCTGCTCGGCGAGCGCGGTGCGCGGCTCACGGTCGAGCCGCTGGAGTCGGCGCGGGCGCTCGCCCTGTTGACGCCGAACCTCGTCCACAGCGGCAGCCGCGGCGCGATCGGCGCCGCCTTCGCCAATCTCGCCGCCCTGTTGGGCTCAACACCCGCCTTCGCCGCCTCACTGCCCGACGATCTCGAGGCGCTGGCGACAAGCGTCCAGGGGCTGCTCGACTCGATTGATCTCGATGGCTAGACTCCCCACCACTGGCGATCTACTTCTGGAGGAGAGATGAGCGAGATTCGTCCCGAGTACGAGGCTCCCAGCGTCGAAGAGGTCGACACCGGCGGCCTCCCGATCAACACGGCAGCGGGCATCAGCGTCCCCCAGTAGGTGGGCAGCTTGAGCGATAGCGCCGCTCCCTACGAGCCGCCAAGCGTCGAGGAGGTCGAGACCGACGGCAAGCCGATTGCCACCGCTCCAGGCGCCTTCGCGAGTACGTAGGCGCGGCGAGCACAGCTTCGTTTGGGGGCGGCTGCTCTGGCGACTCGGTCGCCGCTCCCCACGAGCGCTGACCGAGGCTCCCGATCGACCGATCGGGGCAAAGCTAGAGCTGACCTACGCCTGCAACCTGCGCTGCGGCTTCTGTTACACCGACTCGCCGCGGCACACCCTGCAGCGCACACCCGAGCTCAGCGATGACGAGTGGCGCGAGGTCGTGCGCCAGTCGCTCGAGCTCGGCATCGTCGAGGCCGTCGTCACCGGCGGCGAGCCGTTTCTGCGCAGGGAGCTGACCCTGGGCGTCGTCGAGACGCTGGCCGAGGCCGGCGTCGGCGTCACGCTCAACACCAACGGCTGGTTCGTCGACGAGGAGGTGGCGGGGCGGCTCGGGGCGTTGCGGGGCGTGACCGCGCACGTCTCGCTCGACGGGGCGCGAGCGGGGCTGCACGACGGCTCGCGCGGCGTGCCCGGCAGCTGGCGCCGCGCGATCGAGGGGATCGACCGCCTGCTCGGGGCCGGCGTCGGCGTCTGCGTCGTCCACGTGGTGACGCCGGGAAATGCCGATGCGGTGCCGGAGTTCTTCGAGCAGATGTGGGCGCTCGGTGTGCCCTGGGTCAGGGTGACGCCGGTAGTGATGACCGGCGCCGCGGCCCGCGGCGGCGACTGGCAGGTCTCCCGCCGGGCCTTGCAGGAAGCGGTCGATGAGTTCAGGCAGCGGCGCGGCAAGGCGATGAGGATCGTTCTCCAGCCGGGGACGGGCGGCGCGATCAGCCTGCAGGGCCGCGAGGCACCCGGCAGCTATCTGGTGCGCCCCAACGGCGACGTGCGACCCGACTCGATGCGCCCGTTCAGCTTCGGCAACGCGCTCAGCGATGGCGTAGCGGCCTGCTGGAAGTCGATCCAGAGCGACTGGGACGACGAGCGGATCAACCGCTGGGCGGACTCGCTGAAGCGGCCGGAGGATTTGCCGAAGTCGGACTTGGTCGCTTATTTGGATGACGAGATACCCGTTGCGGGGGGACCGTCGATCCCCTCCGGGACGCCTATCCCCGGCCGCCAAGCAAAAGTCCCAGAGCCGACTCCGCTAAAGCAAGTCGACCCAGCTGGGGAGATGCGGGAGGCCCAGGAGAAGGTGCACGCGCTGGCGGCGGCGCGGCGGTACCGGCACGCGCCTCTGCGCTGGAGCGGCAGCGAGCGGCAGCGCTTTGTGCGGCTTGCGGGCGACGGCAGCTACCTGCGGCTGAACGAGTCGGGCGGCGTGGTGATGGACGCGCTCGATGGCGGCACGCTGGCGGACGCGGAGAGCGCCCTGAAGGCGCGCTACGGGATCGACCAGGGTCGAGCCCGCCAAGACGCGATTGCGGCGACCCGAGACCTAATCGACCGCCACGTCGTGATGGCCGCCGACGCGAGTGGCTCCTTCCCGGCCGAGCCCGGGACGACGGACTTGCCGGGCTCCGAGCCGAACGGGTAGTGGAGCCCGAAGGCGCATACTTTTCGGGCTTCGCTGCACCCGCCTACAATTGAGGCGCGGGGCCATAGCTCAGCTGGCAGAGCGCGGCGTTTGCAACGCCGAGGTCGCCGGTTCGATCCCGGCTGGCTCCACTCGCGGATCCCGACTTAGATCAGGCTCGGTGTAGTCCTCGGCCTTCCGAACCCCGGTCTTTTGTCCGTTACGTGCGGGGACCAAGCGGAGGCTCAACTCGCAGCGACCCGAGCCGAGCTCGCTCGAAGGGCAGTAGTAGCAGCGGTCCGTAGTCCTGTCGTACACCGCAATCCAGTCCACCGTCTCAGCCGTGTAGTGCTTCGTGTGGCGGACCTTGCCTTTGGTCAACGAATGCGATCGGCATCTGATCAGGATGATTGTGCCGTTGGATTCCGTGTACTTGACCTGAATCCGATGGAGCACTGATTCCGCATCAGCAATGAGGTCGTAGTCGCAATCCTCGCCGAACGGAACGGAAAGTCTGCATCCGCGTTCGAGCAGGTCAGCGGCAACCTTGAGCTCGGCCAAGTCTCCTTTTCGCTTCAGTGAAGCCACCGGCAACGAACGTACTGCGCCTCTTGTCACACGTGGCGCACGGAATTGTAAAAAACTGCGATGTCGCCGAGCCTGACCTTGCTCAGTCGTCGAAGTCGAAGTCCTTGGGCGGCTTCTGCTCGAACCAGAGCTGGTCGTCCTCTGGGGTCTCCTCGAGGAAGTCCGGCGTCTCCTCGAGCACGTCCTCCTCGTGGTGAGCAGAAGCGCGCTCTGATTCGGCGACCGGAGCCGGCTCTTCATCTGTCTCCGGCGGCGGCTCGTATTCCTCGGACTCGGGCTCCTCGTCGGGCTCGGCCGACTCCTCGATCTCCGGCTCGGGCTCGGCGTCGCGCGGCGCCTCCAGCGCCTGATCGAGTTCGTCGGAGAGCCGCTGCTCGTTCCAGAAGGCGTCGTCCTCGTCGTCGTACTCGTCATCGTCGTCGGGCGCGGGGCCCTGGACACTGACCTCCGCCTCTTCGGTCTCGGCGAGACCGGCAAGCGGATCGGTGGGCGCCAGGCGAGGCTCGGCGATCTCCTCTTCGACCAGCTCCTCGTCGGTTGGGCTCGGCGGGCCGCCCAGCTCCTCCTCGACGTCGAACATCTCGGTCGGCTGTTCGGCGATCGTCTGGCGTTCCTCAGTGCTAGGGCCGGAGGCCTCGACTGCATCGGCGACGATCTCGTGCTCCATCGCCGGCTGCTCCTCCTCGGCGGGGGCCTCGTCGACGGGGGCGGGCTCCGGCTCGGCGAGGTCCTCGACGACTGCCGTCTGTTTCGGCTCGGGAAGCGGCGACGGCTCCTGCAGGTCGGCAATCGTCGGCTCGCGGCGGACGCTCTCGTCCTCCGCGATCTCCGGCTGCTCCATGAACTGCGTCGGCGCCTCAGCCATCGGATCCGGTGCCTGCTCGTCGCCTGGCCGGTCCGCCTGACCGAACGCCTCGTCCTCGAGCTGCTGTAGCTCGGAATCGCCGGCGCCGTGCTGGCGCTTCAGCTCCAGATGCTCTCGGATGGCCTCGTCAAGGATGCCCATGGCTGACTCCCAAAGCGGGAACCTAAAGCCTATGCGGTTATCCTTCGCCTTGCGAGGGCGCTGGGACGAACCTCCCACCCACGCACTCGGGGCTATAGCTCAGCTGGCAGAGCGCCTGGATCGCACCCAGGAGGTCGGCGGTTCGAATCCGCCTAGCTCCATCAGCAGAACCCCCTTCATGAGGGCTTCGCTCTAGGTATTCCTACCCGCCGCTGAAATGCAAGGGGCGCCGGAGCTACCGTCGGCGCCCTAATAGGTAGAAGTATCGGCTTGGGATAGCTTCATCCGACGCTCTCTTTAGCGAAGGTCTCAAGGATCTTGGAGCTCGGGAATTCCGAGAGCGAGACGAGTTTGTTGGCGAGCGCCACCGGGATCAGTGCGTTGTCGTACATCGAGCAGCGCAAGGTCCCAAGGACGGCAAGGATCTCGGTGAGATTAAAGAAGTCGTCGTAGGCCGGGGTGGGCTTGAAATCCCCCGTCGGAACGGAGGCGACGTATACATTGCCGTCGGTCGCCTTAAAGATCAGCTTTCCGCCCCAATACGTGTTCTTCCCGTAGGGATCAGCGCTGTTGGGATCCCCGGGGACGATATAGCGGTAGATGTATTCGTTGGTCAGGACCAAGACCGTCCCGGGCTTCATGCGGTCTGCGATCTGGGTCGCGTGCTCGACAAATGACCCGCTCTTCTCGAGGCCAGCAATGTTGAGCAGAGTCAGCTCCTCCCCGTCGGCCTTGCCCGGGTCCTTGTGGTGCCCGAGATGCGAGGCGAGCTCCCGCATCGGCTTGGAAAGCGGCGCGGTCGTTCCAAAGAAGCCGAGCGGGCCGTCCTTAATGAAGAGGACCTCGGCGAGAAAGGCCGGCTTGGACTCGAACAATGCCTTGATGACGTGTGCCAGAACTACCTGCTCAAGGGTGGTCATTATGAAGCCGGAGATGCCCGCGGCGCCCTGCTCCTCATCGATGCGCTCATGGAGGCGAAGTGAATCAATCAGGAACAGTGGTCCTCCGCAGCTCTCGCACTCGAATCGGTTCGGGGAGTTGATGTCCAGAACGATGGGGCTCGCGGAGCAGCCGTAGTTGGGGCACTCCGGAATCCCCCAAGCCTGCTCGGCGCCCTTGTCCCAGGCCCTAAACAAGATCCACCGAAGAGCATCGGCCAGAGGCGCTTCCTCGCCGTCTTGATGCTCGAAGAAGTCCTGCAGGGTCTCCCGGATTGAGACTTGAAGGGACTTTCCTTCGCGGGAGATGTTGCGGGTCGGCAACGCCAAGGTATAGCGCTGGATCTTCTTTAGACGAGCCATATCCTCCGGAGCGAGGAACGGCATTGCATCGAGCTCCTTGAGATCCTCAAGTTGGAACAGGAGCGGCCCAAAGGTGAAAAAAGTTACCGCTGCGGAGGGAAACTCTTTGCGCACCGGCGCTTCTCGGTAGCCCCCATCGATTGCGACTACCGCTCGGATCCGCTCGGCATCCGGCGGCGAGACCTCTTGGGCCGCCGCATCAACAACGTCCCCATCGGCGGCTTCTGGAACGCTGCATGCAACCAGAAGCTCCTTGACGGGAGCGCTGTTGATGATCTCGCTATGGGAGATCTTACTTGCACGCTCGATGGGCCTCCTGCCTGACGCCGAGCCATAGGCCATTTACGACACTCTGAATTGGTCGATCTGCACTGGGACGATGAAGGTGTTGGAGGCGGTTTTCATTCGAATGAAGCCCCGATCAGTCGTGCGGCGCAAGCTGTCGGTGAAGTCCTCGAAGTCGTAGTACTTGTCGAGCTCCCTCAGCTCGTCGCGGTTGTTCAAATGAGCCACGAACCAGTTTTGGGTGTTCTTCAGAATGCTCGCCGAGATCGAGCTCACCTCCTGAGTCGCATACGCGACACCGAGCCGAAGCTTCTCTCCCTCCTTCGCTAGGCGGTTGTAAATGATCGTCAGATCCTTCTCCTCCTTGCGCGGGAAAAGATTGTGAGCCTCCTCGAAGTAGAGTTGGATGAAGTTTGCCTCCTCATTCTTGATGAAGCGCTCCATGCCGTCGCGAAATATGCGTTGGCACACCCTGTCTGAGTAGGTCCGCTGGATGCGCGGGTCGCCCTGCGAGAGATCGATAAGCACAACCTTGCCGTCTCTCAAAAGAGAGACGATCTCGTCCTCAAAGGGGGTATCGACTGTCGCCGTGTGATGGCTTCGCAGAGGGACAAGTTTTCGGAACCCGGCTGTTGACACCGCGCCGCCCGGCTTTCCTCTCTGCGTGAGGATCTGCATCAAACTCTGTAGATCCTCATCGGCCCACTCTCGACCGCTTTTTGCCCGCGATTTCTCGAAAGGACCTTCCGGCTCTTTGTAATTCTCCCAGACGGCCTTGAACCACTCAACCGCCGCCTCGAGCGAAATGCCGTTTTCCGGTGTAACGCCATCTAGACCGGGAATGTTCGATTCCCGTATCTCTTTCGAGCTACTGAACTTGACCTTGAATCCCTGCGGCGGATCGAACCCTGCCCTGGAAAGGCATGCCTGGTAACAGGCGACTCGCCTCTCGTAACGTGTCTTGGCTGAGTTATCAGTTGGATCTGGTACTTCCCAGTCGATGTTGGTGAAAGCTCTGATATATGCGGCCGACTCATCCTCCAACAGCGACTGGATCAGGCCGAATCCCTCCGAGACCGATTGGTAGAAGTTCAGCTTCATCACCTTGAAACCGTCCTTCTCGATCGTGCTGTATCGAGTGACGTCGTCCTTGTACTGGGCGAAGATCGCAGTGCCCTCATCCTGCTGATTCTCATTCGAGTACTCGCCGTTGACATCGAAAATGATCTGACCGGCGGGAGCGATCGCTTTGCCGCTAATTTCAGCTTTGGATTTAGAAATGTTGACGGTTGCCTGAATCATCTTCTTGACAGTGTTTGACTTGCCGGTTCGCGTCATACCGAACAAGGCCGTGCGCTTGCCGAGAAAATCAAGAGGCGTCACATACACGGGCACATCCTCGCCAGCCACATGCCTCAAGCTCGAGCTGTAGCGGACTGCGCCGATCCGCTCGTCTCCCTCTCCCCCGGGGATGCCTCCCTCGCGGAAGTTGACGATGTACTCGAGGACTTTCCCCGTAGGCTTCGCGATCCTGTAGTTGTTCGCTGCGTAGAAGTTGTCTAGGTCCCCAGCGAACTTGATTACGGAGTCCTTATCGCGATAAAAGGATCCGATGACGCGGCATTCCAGTCCTGAGAACTGGAACTCCGCTCGAGTGAAGGAGTCGAGCGGATGCCCGTCCTCGGACGGCGTCTCCTTGTAATGCTCGACCATTGCCCCCACCACGTCATCGTCCGTTGGGAGCTTCGTTGGCTTAAGAACTCGGAGCAAGATGGCCTCGTCTACATCAGCCTCTCCCGTGTAGAGGGCAAGAAGAAACGCGCCTGCGGGCACACCATTGACCTTGTGCTTCCAACTGTCGTTAGACATGAGCTTGAGCCGATCGAAGTCGAGATAGAACGACCGCCCAACGAACAGATCTTCATTCTTGATCTCCTCGAAGAGATCGACACTTGCGAGCTTCTTGAGCTCCTGCACGACCGTGGCCATCAGCCAGCCCCCCCTGTGGTTGCGATGTCCTGAAGTTTGGGAGTGCGATCCCAATTGATATCCGGAAATGACGGCAGAGAGACGCCGGGCCAAGGGCTAAGGAGCAGAAGTCGGTCAGTCTTGGTCGCTCGACCAGGATTCTCCTTCCAAATGCGGCTTACCTTGCCTCCGGCAGGTAGCGCGTCCATGATCGTCCCGTGGTGTTGCCAGCCCGCCGGCTTAGCAACCCTCTCCCAGACTTGCTCGGCGAGATTGAGCTGCTCCTCTCCGCGCCGGACGTCTCCAATCACCAAGCAGACGTAGCCCCCGGGATCCAGGGTCGACTTGATTCCTTGGAGAACCTTCTTCATAAACGTGAGATATCGGTCGAGGCTTGCACTGGCCATCAGCCGCTGATCCACTTCGCGCGCCTGCTGCCCTAGGAACCAGAGCCTGACCCAGTTGTACTTCCCGTACTTGATGACCTGGAGGTATGGCGGCGAGGTGAAAACGAGCTTCGGTCTGATGGTCTTCAAGGCCTCCGGGGCAGGCTTGGCCGCGTCCCCCAGCCAAGATCGCCCCCTGACGAGTGTCTTCTCCGGAAGGTCATACTGGGCCACCCTCGCGCGAAGCATCTCAAATACATCGACGTCCGGAGCCTCAAGTTCATGATCTTGGATGTATTTCCGAACGTATCCGGGAGCCATCGCGAACGTATTCGGCATGCTTATCGAAAAGCCCCTCGTCGCCCCGCCGCCGGAGTGGTTTGCATGAAGCATGCCCAGAACCAGGGCAATAATGAATGGGTCAACATATCCCCTGCCGCTCAGCTTCTCACGGAGAAAGTTGATTTGTCCAAGGGTGGCCGGCGAGTAGAGCATTCGGATGTCCTCAGGTACCGACGAGACGGACAGTGAGGCCGAGCTTTCGAACTCAGCCTCCAGCTCGTTTAGTCGCTTTTCTACTGCGAATGCCGCTGGGATCTTGACCTTTGCTCTCGTCAAGGCATGCGCCAGTGGATTGGCATCAGCCCCAAAGCCCTTTCTCCCCTGTAGTACGGCCTCTAGAGCAACGGTGCCGCGCCCTGAGAAAGGGTCATAGACAGCGTCATCGGGCTCAGTGAGCCACCGGATGAAGACGCTCGCTATTTGCGGCGGAAACATCGCCAGGTACGAGCAGACGCTGTGCAGCGGGTGACCCCAGCGCCGCGGCGCATCGTGCCACTCGTCAGACAGCAATTCCAAGGAATCACCAGGGGAGAATGAAGCGTTTCGGCCTGTTTGCTGAGACAAGGCAATAGAAGCCTATGCATTTGGCGCGAAAATATTCATCAGAGGACTCCACACAGGTTCCTCCTGACCGCCGGTTCGACGTGATGCCATTTCGGTCTTACCGTCGCGGCTGGTGGGGTACACGCCGCTGACATATGGCTGGTGGATCTGCGACGGGCGTTGCCGGGGGGAGCAGCTCTGCCAAAATCCTTCCCATGGAGAACCGCCACATGGACCCGCTTCGGCGCATCGGCCAGGCCGACGAAGCTTGGGCGGCCGACGGCCACGAGCCGCGCGTCTTTCACCTCAACCACAGCGGCGAAGGCGCGGAAATAGACCACCCGCGCTGGGATCGCTCTTGGTCGATTCCCTCCGAGCAGACCATCGACGATCTCGAGGAACTCGGCTATCTCAGAGTCGCACCTCACCACAACAAGACCCGCAGCTTCGACCTGACCATGGCGGGCCGCGCCGAGTCCGCCCTGCAACGCCGCCGGAGCGGTGCTGAAGTTGGCGGCCAACCTCCGATCGCAGTCGAGCCGACCGCCGGCGTCGCCGAGCCTGAGGATGCCGTCGTCTCTCCGCCATCTCCCACCAGTGCCAACGATCCCCAAGACCCCGAGATCTTCGTAGTCCACGGCCACTCTCGTAAGAGTGATGTGGCGCTGTTCCTGACCAGCGTCACCAAGACCCAGCCGGTGATCCTGGACGAACGAGCGGGCAAGGGCCGTACGATCATCGAGAAGTTCGAGCAGGAGTCCGGCGGGTCGGGCTTTGCCGTTGTGCTGCTGACCGCCAACGATGTCGGGCGCTCGGTCGCAGGCGAGGAGTTGAAGCTGAGCGCCCGGGCACGCCAGAACGTCATCTTCGAGCTTGGCTACTTCATCGGCAAGCTTGGCCGCGACCGCGTCCTCGCCCTCTATGACGACGGCGTCGAGCAGCCCTCCGATTACGGCGGCGTCGAGTACATCTCCTTCGCTGGGGACTGGAAGGCGGACCTGATACGCGAGCTCGCCGCCGCAGGCTTCTCGATCTACCCCGCCGGATCCTAGTCAGGAGGCCGAGGGGACTCGCCGCTCGGACCTAAGATCATCGTCTTTTCTACACCTTCACGCTGCGCAACTGATTTGGATCGCACCCAGGAGGTCGGCGGTTCGAATCCGCCTAGCTCCATCAGCTGCTCGCGCTCAGCGGACAGTCGGGACGTAGACGAGCTGCTGCATGCGTCCGTCGAACACCTGTGAGTCGACTAGCTCCAAGTCGATATCGGGTAGGTCGGCGAAGAGCGGATTGGCTCCCGTGGCCCCGGTTATGACGGGGAACACCGTCACCTCGAGCCGGTCCACCAGGCCGGCGGCGAGGAGGGCGCGGTTCATTGCGATGCTGCCGTGGGAACGGAGCGGTACGGGGGACTCTGCCTTGAGGCGTGGGACGGCATCGAGGGCGTCCTCGGCGATCAGCGTCGAGTTCGCCCAAGTCAGCGGCTCCTCCAGCGTCCGGGAGATGACGATCTTTTGCGCCTCGTTCAGCGGCGAGTGGCTCGGGTCGTCTTCCGCCGGGGCGAACTTCAGCATCAAGCGGTAGGTGTTCGCCCCGAACACCAGCGTCTGATCCTTGTTGCCGTAGGTCTGGGCCCGCTGCTCACGCAACTCGGGACCGTCCTTGCCCCAATAAGCCTCCCGTCCCGAGCCGTAGCCGTCCAGGGTTGAGAACCAGTCGACTGTGTACGTCGTCATGGGCAGTTACTCCTCTCGGTAGCAGGGTCGTTTTGCATCGCTAATCCGACTGTGGCAGCTTGACCGCGCCGCGCTTCGTGACCGGAGCCGATGGCGGCGGCACGACGGGCCCGATATCCCCGTCGGGGGCCTCGTCGAGATCGACGATCACGGGGGCGTGGTCGCTCGGACCTTTCCCCTTGCGCGCCTGGCGGTCGACCCACGCGGCGCGGACCCGGCCCGCGACCGGGGCGCTGGCCAGGATCAGGTCGATCCGCATCCCCAGGTCCCGGTGGAACATCCCGGCCCGGTAGTCCCAGTAGGTGAAGACCCGCTCGCTCGGCCAGCGATCGCGGACGACGTCGCGCAGGCCGAGGGCTTGCAGCTCCGCCAGCGCCGCGCGCTCGGGCGCGGTCACGTGCGTCTGGCCGGCGTAGGCCTCCGGGTCGAACACGTCCTCGTCGGTCGGGGCGATGTTGACGTCGCCGCAGACCACCGTCGCCTCGGGGCCCGCGGCCACCGCGTCTCGCAGCGCGGCCAGCCAGGCGAGCTTGTACTCGTAGTGCTCGGAACCCGGCTCGCGTCCGTTCGGCACGTAGACCGACAGCACCCGGATCCCCCCGCAGGTGGCGGCCACCGCACGCGCCTCCTGATGCGGGAATCCCGGCGCGTCCGCGAGGCCCGCCGAGACGTCCTCCAGACCGACGCGCGAGAGGATCGCAACGCCGTTCCAGCTCGCCTCACCGTGAACGGCGATCTCATAGCCACGGCCCGTCAGCTCGTCCCGGAGCAGCTCCTGGAAGGCGTCGTCGGTCAGCTTCGTCTCCTGCAGGCAGACGACGTCCGGGCGCCGTTCGTCCAGCCATGGCAGCAGGCGCGGCAAGCGCTGCTTGACCGAGTTCACGTTCCAGGTGGCGACGCGCACCGCTCGCACGCTACACAGGCACGCTAGGCCCCTCCGACGGCGAGCTCGCGCGCGGGGCCGTCGCCGATCTGGACGCGAAGCGTGAAGGGCCGTTTGTCGCGCAGCTCGAATCCGGCCGCGAACACCGTGCGCGGCTTTTCCGGGCAGGGGACGTAGGTGACCGAGGCGTAGGAGGGCTTCGGGTGGACGCCGAGGATCCCGAGTCGATCCCGCTCGTCGCGGGGTACCGAGATCGTCACCTGCCGGCGGCCTTCGACGACCATCGGCGTCTTGATCCGGTAGAGGTTGCCGTCCGTCTCGTAAGCGCCCTGCGAGAAGGACCTGCGGGAGATCCCGAACGATCCGATCCAGTCGGTGTCCTTGCGCCAGTCGGCCGGGCCCGGCCCGATGAAGACGACGTTGCAATCGCGGTTCTTCGAGCCATGCCCCACCGCTGGCGCCGGGGTCGAGGATGGCTCGCCCACGCTACCCCCATCCGAGGCCGAGCCGCAAGCGCTGACTGTGAGAGCCAGCGCGGCCAGCGCCAGCGCTCCTGACCTAGCCATAACCGACCTGCGACATCGACATGTAGAGCACCGCCGAGGACATCTATCTCTCAGCCGCCAGCTACCCGGCCGCGGACCGGAACAACCGGACGCCGAGGTGGGAGTGCCTCGGCGCCCTCCTAACTGCGCAGCGCGGGCTGCCTCGACACCTCGTGCAGCTCGCCGGTGTCGACCTCGAAGACGAAGCCCCTGACGTTGTCGGTGTGGGGGATGAAGGAACTCGCCTTGATCCGCTCGATGCCGTCGCGGATGTCGGTGCCGAGGTCGGAGAAGGCCTGGGCGTTCCAGTCTGGGCGCTCGCCGGTCTCGGCCTCGAGCCTGTCGGCGAACTCCTCGTCGGTGAAGGTGAGCATCCCGCAGTCGGTGTGGTGGATGAGGACGATCTCCTCAGTGCCGAGCAGGTTTTGCGAGATCGCCAGCGAGCGGATCGCGTCCTCGGAGACGACACCGCCGGCATTGCGGATCACGTGGGCGTCACCCTCCTCGAGGCCGAGGATGCCGTAGGGGTTGAGGCGCGCGTCCATGCAGGCGAGCACCGCAACCCGCTTGCCGGGAGGCAGCGGCAGATCCCCCTTGTCGAACCTCTGCGCATAGGACTTGGCGTTGTCGACTAGCTGGTCGGTCTGGCTCATCTTCCCCTCCTCGATCGAAGTATCTTGATAAAGCCTATCAACAAAGACGTCTTTATGTAATATGCGCCGCCTCGTCCCGCGGCAACGGGAGCTGACCCCCTAAGAGAACCGACGCAATGAGGAGGCAGATCCGATGAAGCATCAACCCACCAAGAGGCGAAGGCGCGCAGCCCTGCTGGCGCTGCTCTCGAGCCTCGTCCTCGGCATTTTCCTGCTGGGTGTGAGCGGCGCCACCGCCCACACACGCGATCACCGCCCCTACTGGCACATTGGCCACGGCTGGCCCACCCCACCCTCGGACCAGGCGCTGGCGCTCCAGTGGTTCGACCTCACCAACCAGACGGTCGCCGCCGCCGGGTTTCCCGAGCCCGTCACCCAGAGCCGCACCTGGGCGGTCAGCTGGATCGCCGCGGATCGCGCCGTGCAGGACGGCTTCGGCCCCCGTTTCCAGGCCGCCGCATTCGCAACGGCGCTTCACGACACGCTCGTCGCCCAGGTGCCCGGCCAGCAGGCTCAGCTCGATGCGGCGCTGTCCTCGACCCTGGCCGGGATTCCCAACGGGTGGGACAAGAGCCGCGGCATCGCCGCCGGCCAGCACGAGGCGGGCTTGATCCTCGCCCAGCGTGCCGGCGACGGGCTCGACACCGCCTCGGTCGACATCCCCTACACGCCGCCGCCGCCCGCACCGGGCGTTTGGCAGCCGACCCCGCCGACCTTCGGGCCCGCCGTGCGCGCCGGCCAGAAGGACGGGCGCAGCTTCCTGCTGGCGAGCAACAGCCAGTTCCGGCCCGCTCCCCCGCCCGCCCCGGACTCGCCCAAGTTCCTCAACGCGTTGGCCGAGGTGCGCGCCTATGGCCAGGACACGAGCAGCGTCCGCACGCCGGCCCAGACCGACACGGCCAACTTCATCTACCAGGACTCCTACGCCCTCTACGGGCAGGCCCTGAGAGCGGTGCTGGCCGATACCCACCACTCGCTGCTTTGGGACGCGCGGGCGGTCGCGGCCTTCCACGTGGTTACCGTCGACGCGCAGATCGCGATCTTCGAGGCCAAGTACACCTACACGTTCTGGCGCCCGGTCACCGCGATCCGCACCGGCAGCGTCGACCCCGACCCGACCTGGACGCCGCTCTGGGCGACGCCCCGCCACCCCGAGTACCCGAGCGGGCATGCCGGCTACGCGGGAGCCGCAGAGGGAGTGTTGACAGCGCTGACCGGGCCCTGGACCCCGGCGCCGATCCCCGTCACCTCGACGACCGACCCCGGCTCGGTCCACACCTACACGCGCTGGTCGCAGATCACCCAGGAGACGATCGACGGTCGCGTCTGGGAGGGAGTCCACTACCGCTTCTCCGACGAGACGGCGGCAAAGGTCGGCAAGCAGGTCGCCGCCTGGGACCTGCCGCGCCTCTACAGGCTGGGCCTCTAGCGGCTTGTTGAGCCGGGCGACCCTCTCTCGACGAAGGGTCGCCCGGCACCCCTCAGTGAGAGCTACGCGAGCACGGCGGCCCTGGGGCGGCCGACGGCGAAGGCGGGTGGCAGACCCGGAACGAGACGAACTCGGGCGGCCCCTTCAGCCCGCTCCAGCCGATTGCGCGGACGCGGAAGCGGTGCCTGCCAGCGCCAACGCGGTAGCGCTTCGGTGAGTGGCAGCGGGCCAGTGGGCGCTGGTCGATCTTGCACTCGAAGCCGCGGACGGAGGCGTGTTTCGTGGCGAAGAAGCCGAAGCGGACCGTGAGCTTGCCGCCGTCGAGCTCTATCGCCGGGAAGGGGCGCTGCGCGAGGGTCGTTCGCGGTCGCTTCGGCCCTTTCCTGCGCCTCTTCTTGTGTTTCTTGGGCCCGTTCCTGGCTGGTTCCGGAGTGGTCGCGAAGGGGTCTTCGCTGGTGAAGACTTGGCCGTCGCCGGCGGAGATCGCGCAGAACGTGGCCGTGGGGCAGGAGGCACCCCACATCGCGTTGGAGACAAGGGTCCCGACGGTCTGCGTGTAGGGGATCAGGTTGGTGAAGGTCCAGGCGGCGGGCCCGCCGGTGGGGTTGGTGGTGGTGAGGACATCGGCGTTGTTGTCGACGATGACGCAGCGGGTGACGCTTGGGCACTCGGCGGCGGTCAGCTGCACCGCGCCGCCGCCGGGGGTTGCGGGCCAGGCGGTCGCGGGTCCGGTTGGACCGGTCGAGACCAGCAGGTTGCCGAGCGCGTTGCCGGTGACGCAGAGGGCGGGCGAGGGGCAGGAGACTCCAAAGAGGTTCCCCGGCGTACCGGGGACCTCGACCCGCTGCCAGGCGCCGCCGAGCGGGTCGGTCGAGGTGAGAATCTCGCCCCGGTCGGTCGGGGCGGGCGCGATGTTGGCGCCGTCATCGCCGACCGCGACGCAGAGCTGGGGCGAGGGGCAGGAGATGCCACGCGGTTCAAGCGGGCCTTCGAGCTGGGTCAGCGTCCAAGACCCGGCGCCGGCGGTCGGGTTGGTCGAGGTGAGGATCTTGGCGCCACCGGCCGAGGCAGCGCAGAAGCTCGGCGAGGGGCAGGAGATTCCATAGAGATGGATATTGGGGCCACTGGGACTGAGGTCAGCGACCCTCCATGCCCCGAGCCCGGCGGTTGGGTTGGTCGAGGTGAGGACGAACCCTTCGAAGCTGACGGCGACGCAGAGCTGGGGTGAGGGGCAGGAGACGCCCTTGATCCCGCTCTGATTGGGAGGTCCCTCGCCACCCGGGTAGGCGACCGACCAGCCGGCAGCAGGACCGGTCGGATTGGTCGAGCTGGCGAGCGTGTTGCCGCCGCCGACCGCGACGCAGAGCGAGGTGCTGGGACAGGAGATGTCGAAGAGCGGCGACTGCCCCACCGACGGCAGCTGATGGTCCGTCCAGGTGGCCGCGGCGGCCGGGCCGGCGAGGACCGCGAAGAAGGCGAGGGCGATGGTCGCGATCCGACCTGGACCCCTCACCGATTGGCGCCTTCGCTGTCCCCTTCCATCCCCCACCTCAGCTTCTAAGGATAAACAGGGGCGTTTGGGAGATGTGAAGGCAAGTCGTCAGACCGCCAGCGCGGTGGCGAACACCACGCAGGAGGCCGTGCCGGGGGCCGGAAGGCGGGAGCTGGCGTCGAAGCTCAGAGTGATGATCCTGGCGGGCGTCCGGGCCACGATCGTCCCGGTCGCGCCCAACTCGGTTCCGGTCGAGACGGTCGCGATGACGTTGCCGTCGCCTTCGAACTGGCCGCGGCGAGCTTCGTTGGTGTTGGTTGTGAAGCCATAGCCGGTCCGGGCGGCGCCAATCACCCGCAGGATCATGGCGCCAAGGCCGCCGTTGTATTCGCAGGTGGCGCGCACGGTCACGCCGGCGATCGTAAGGACGTCGGCAACGCAGAAGACGGAGAGGGTGCAGCCGGAGAAGGTCCGGTCGATGTAGCCGACCTGGCCGTTGCTGACGAAGCTGCTGGCGGGACTGCCGCCGAGCATTTCGGCGTTGGTCGCCAGGTCGGCTTTGCTCGCCAAGGTGGCTTTGTCGGCGCTTAGCGCCCTGGTCGCCGTGTCCGCGCTGGTCGCGCGATCGGCGCTGGATGCGCGGCCGGCATTGGTCGCGCGATCGGCGCTGGTCGCACGGTTCGCGTTGAGCGCCGTCGGCACTGGCCCGAGCGTGCTGCTGTCCACCTTCGCGCCGGTGATCGTGCCGTCCTTGATCTTGGCCGCGGTTACCGCGCCGGCCTTCAGCTGCGCGGTGCCGACGCTCTTGGCCGGCAGCTTGACGGCCGCGTAGGCGCCGCCGCCGAGCAGGACGAAGAGGCAGATCGTCGAGATCACGTTGGCGTAGCTGAGGTGGCGGCGAGCTGACTTCATCGAGTCTCCGTTCGGACGAGGGGCGGTGCTCGAGGTCTTCTCGACCCAGGCCGCGAGCGCCTTGAGCTATGCGGGCGAGCACCCGCCTCAAACCAGAGCTGAACCGGCGGTTGCCTTCAACAGCCCTTAGGACTACCGCGCTACGTTGAGGTGGTGAACGACACGACCGCTGAGCTGATCTGCCTCAAGTGCCGCGGCGCGATGCGCACCTACAAGCGCAACGGCATCACGATCGACCAGTGCACCGCCTGTCACGGCATCTTCCTCGACCGCGGTGAGTTGGAGCGCCTGATCGGCGCCGAGAGCAGCTACCTGGGCGCCCACTCGGGCGAGGGTCCGCAAGCGGACCGCGACCGCGGGTTCCTCGGCGACCTGTTCGACTAGAGCTCGAGCAGCCGCTCGAGCTGGGTGGCGGCGCCTGCCGGCCCACCGGCAGCCCGGAAGGCCTCGGCCACGCGTTCGGCGCCGGTTCGTCGCGAGATCGTCGCGGCGACGGCGGCCCGCAGGCGATCAGGGCGGAGCTTGCTTGCGCGCAGGCTCTCCCCCGCGCCGGCCACCGTCACTCGGCGGGCGATCTCAAACTGGTCGCGGAGGAAGGGCACGACGCAGACCGGCACTCCCGCCGCCAGGGCCTTCTGCGTCGTCCCCATGCCACCGTGGCAGACGACGGCGCTTGCACGCCGCAGGATCGGGGAGTGCGGGAGAAAGCGCGCGACCCGCGCGTTCGGAGGCACGTGGAAGCGGGCGGGATCGTGAGCGGCCGTGGTGGCGATCACCGCGTAAGGCTCCCCAGCCAGGGCCTCGAGGCCGGTCTCGATCAATGCCCCGTCATCCTGGAATTCGGTCGAGGCGCTGAGCAGGACGATCGGCCGCTCCTCCCCCGCCAGCCAGCTCGGCTCCTCGGCTGGCGGATCCCAAAGACCAGGGCCGACCAGCCGCACGTTGGCGGGCCAGTCGCGGCGGTATTCGAACGGCTCCGCGGAGAACTGGATCAGCAGCGGCGCCGAGAGGAAGTAGTCCTCGCCACGCGGGAACGCCGGCAGGCCAAGGCCTTGCCGGAGCTGGTTGAACGGTGGCAGGATCGAGCGAAAAGCGGCCCGGTTGACGGCGTTCAGGGTGCCGTCGCGCAGGCGACCGAGAGGACCGCTGGGGGGAGCCAACCCTGGCCCGTAGGCCGGGACGCCACGAGCCGGAACCGGATGCGGATAGGGCAGGTAGTGGGCCCAGGGGAGGCTCGAGGCTTCGGCCGCCGCTGACGCGGCGATGCAGTTGATGTCGATCCAAAGCAGGTCGGGACTCTCGGCGGCGATCGCCGCCTGCATATCGGGCAGCTCGAACTTCGCCCGGCGGGCGAAGGCGGCGAAAAGGCGACGGGTGGCGCTCAGCGGGTTCGAGGCGCGCCAGTCGTCGACCTCGATCGCCGCGATCCGCGGGTCGACGGCGGCGGCCTCGAGCCCCGCCGCCCTAAGCGAGGCGACGCCCGCGGCCCCCGTGCGAACGATGACCTCGTGGCCCCGTTCCGCCAGCTCGAGCGCCGTCGGCACCGGCGGAAACGTGTGCCCGGAGGCCGGGCTCGTGTAGAGCAGGATCCGCGCCATCAGCCCAGCTCCAGCAGCGCTTGGACGTTCTCGAGGATCGCCGCCTCGGTTCGCCGCGCCGAGAGGCCGAGGTCGAGCCGCAGCAGCTTCCAGCTGGTCAGGTCGGTGGCGAGGAAGAGCTGGGCGAGCCGACGCTTGCGGGCCGCGGGAGTCAACCGGGAGAGATGCTGTTCAAAGACCTCGCCGAGCCACCAGCGGTGGTACGCGCGCCCTCCATTGGTCATCTCCTTGACGGCGGCAAAGCGATCCTCCTCGGCGAGCAGGTGGAGGCCCACCACCCCCTGGCGCTCGTAGTCCTTCAGCAGCTGGCGAATCGCCCCGATCGGGTCTTCCTGCCGCGCCGCTTCGCGGTTCTGCACCGCCCTCATCCCCCAGGCGACGTAGCCGGCCAGAAAGAGGTCCTCCTTGCGGCCGAAGTGGCTGCGCACGGTCGGCACGCTGACCCCAGCCGCCGCGGCAACCTCGGCGAGGGTCACCTCGTCATAGCTCGCGGTCGAGAAGCGCGCCCAGGCCGCATCGCAAATCCGATCGGCCGTAACCGCGGAGCGCTGGGAGCGAATCGACATGTCATAGGGCCGTGATCCCGTGGTCGAAGTAATTCACTTACCTTAGATGTAAGCCAAATTAAAAACAAGCGACGCCCGAGGCCTCCTGGGCGAGCAGGCTGCCGGCCGACGCCGCAGTGCGGGTCGGCTCTGGCAGGTCGTGGCGGCCGACGCGCTTGCAGGTCGCCAAGTCAATGCCGGTGAGCGCCTCGGCGGAGGCGACGGTCTGGGCTCCTGTTCGGCATGCCACCGATCCCTGATGCCGGCGACGGCCGCAACGTATGGCGCACTCGCCGACGGCATGTGAAGCGAGATGAAGCCGCGGTGTAAACAGCTTGTTTCGCTCGCGGGGCGACGGTGTGGCTAGGCCGACTCGCCCCAGGCGGTGGCGACAAGCGAGCGCGAACCGCCGTGGTCACGGTGCTCGCAGAGGTAGATGCCCTGCCAAGTCCCGAGCGCAGGGCGGCCACCGCTCAGCGGCAGCGTCAGGGACGGACCAAGCAGCGCCGCCTTTATGTGGGCCGGCATGTCGTCGTCACCCTCAAGCGTGTGCGTCCAGTACGGAGCGCCTTCTGGCACCGCCTGGTTGAACCAGGCCTCGAAGTCATGCCGCACTTCTGGCGAGGCGTTCTCATTCAAAGCCAGGGAGGCCGAGGTGTGCTGGATCAGCAGGTGCAGGACCCCGACCGAGATCTCACCCAGCTCGGGAAGCGCATCAAACACCTCCGATGTGACCAGGTGAAAACCGCGCGGCCGCGCGGCGAGTCGGATCGTTCGCTGAATCCACATCAGCCTGAACCGGGCGTCGTCTCGGGCGATGGGTCCGAGATCCAATGCGCATCGAGACCAAGGTGATCACCAAGACGCTCCAGGTGCTGGTCGAAATGAAGGATGCCGATGGTCGCGTCCTGGGCGGCTGCGGCGACCGCCAGATCGGCCAGCGGGTATCGATGGGCGCCGTGGGAGCCGGCGGCTGCCAGCTCGCGCATCGTTGCCAGGACCGTGCGCTGAACGCTGCGATCCACCTGGATCTCACGCAGCCCTTCCAGCGTTCGCTCAATGGCGGCGATCCCCTCAGACCCCCGAGCGTCGACCATCAGCTCGTAACGCACTGGCCAACACCAGCAGGTGTCCCCCCGCTCGATCCCCGCCAGCAACAGGCTGCGGGCCTTCGGATCTCGGCGCGCTTGCATCCAGGCAGACGTATCTGCCAATACCGGCCCGGCCCCATCCCAAAGCCGGACGGCCATCAGGTTGCAGGCGGCGCGTTCAATCGATCGACCGCCTCGAGATCGAGATCGAACTGCCCCCCATCCATGGCCGCGAACATCGCTTCAGCGGCAGCACGGCGATCGCGCGCCGCCTCGAGCTCGGCCTCCGCCCCCTCGACAGCGAGGCGCCGCAGCAGCGTCGCATCCGCCTCGCGAGTGCCGGTGGCGGCGCGCACCCGCGCCAGTGCGTCCCCCAGCTCGGGATCAGCAGTAACAGCGATTCGTGGGTACTTGGAAGGCATCTCCAGCAAGTGTAGCTCCATAGTGTTACTCGCAATTCCCGCCATCGTCGAAATCCGCCCAATCGTGGCAAGGCCGGAGCCTGTCTGGAGTAAGAACCCGCTCCATCAGCCGCATCGAAATCTCCACCTCGCGGTATTTGTCCTCTCCGCAGTACTCGAAGACGCGACCGTCCGGACTCAGGTGGAGGTAGCGCTTGGTTTCCCTGTTCTTGTAGGCGTGCAGGCGAGTCCCGTCTTTGAGCGCGACTTCGTGCATCCACATGAAGTCGGCGACGAGATACTCGGCTAGGAGCTTGAGGAGCGGGTCCCAGTGAGGATTGTCATGTTGGGTGACCTGGCCATGCTTTTTTCGTTTAGTCATCGGCCGATCCTCGGCATCCCGCTTCGACGCAACAAGACCTAAGGCTGCCGAAACTGAGAATTCAGCCAATATGAGCGCCGTGCAGATCGCAATCACCGACGACGCTGATAGCCAGCGCTATGTCGTTCGCGTCGACGGCAGGCGGGCGGGACTCCTGCAGTACCGGCTGCGCCCCGAATTGATCGAGTTGGTCCATACCGAGATTTATGAAGAGTTCGAGGGACGAGGACTCGGCAGCCAGCTGATCTCCTTCGCCCTGAACGAGGCGCGCGAGCGCGGGTTGGCGGTGCTGCCGTTCTGCCCCTTCGTCAACGACTACATCCAGCGCCACCGCCAGTACGTCGAGCTCGTGCCCGCGGGACGTCGCGGGGACTTTGGGCTGTAACGAACTTGGAGGCCCATCGGTCATACGAGCGGTTCGAGGAGGGGCACCGGGTCGCCGCGGCTAACGACAGCCACGGCGGGCCGCACTATGGGCGTAACGCCGCGCTCGCCGTTGCCGTGATGGCCGCCTTCCTCGCCCTGGCGACCTTCCTCGCCAACGAGGCGGTGAAGGAGGTCGTCACCGGTGAGACCCACCGGGCGGACACCTCGGCCCGACTGGAGAGCAACCGGGTCAAGATCGACATCGCCAGTGGCAACGCCGGGTTGCTGCAGGCCCTCAGCGCCGGCAGCGCGCAGGTGCGGCGCGCCTCCGCCGAGGCGCTGCAACATGAGACCCGGATCGCCCAGGAGCTGAAGCCCGCCGATGCTCACCTGAACGCCGAGATCCAGGCCGACGAAGACGAAGCCGACCACGCCAACACCCAGCACCTCGACTACGAGCTGGCCGAGGTCGGCCTCCAGGTTGGCATCGTGCTTGCCTCGGTCTCGATCATCGCCCGCCGGCGCTGGCTGCTGGCCTGCGGCGGCGCCATGGCATCGGCCGGCGTCCTGCTGCTCCTCGTCGGCCTGCTCGCCTAACTAGCTCTCAGCTTCACCTGGCGGACCTCCGCTCGAGCAGACGATCGCCGAGACCGGCCGCAGCATGGTCGACCTCGGCGTCGTCTGAACTCGCCGACCTACGCCGACCAGGCCTCGCTGCCCTCGCCGGAGTAGCGCAGCGACCCCGGCGTGGTTAGTTCCTCGCCGGTCTCCAGCAGGGTCTTCAGGCCGGAGAGGATCATCGGCCAGCCGCCGTACAGTTCGGAGTTGGCCGCCTCGGACAGCTGATCGTGGGTGACCGTCAGTTGGCAGGAGTCACCGACCGGCTCGATCTCCCAGGTAACCCGCGAGGTTCCTTCGCCCTCGACGGCCTCGCTCCAGAGCGCGGTGAAGCTCTGCACCAGGCGACGCGGTGGCTCGACCTCGAGGTTCTCGCCCGCCGCGATCTTGATCCCGGCGGCCGGGTGAACGGACTCGTAGCTCGACCCCGGCGACCAGTCTGAGTCGACCCCGACGCCGAAGTTGTACTTCGCTCGCAGCTCGGGATCGGTGATTGCCTCCCAGAGCCGCTCGGGGGTGGTCTTGATGTAGATCTCGAAAACCTTCTCCATTGTTTACTCCTCCTTCTCCAGTTCGTGCTTGAGGCCGCTCAGGGCCGCCGTCCAGGGCTCCGCGTACTTGCTCACCCAGCGGTCGTGAACGAGCCGGATCGGGACGGGGTTGAGGAAGTGCAGCTTCTCGCGGCCGCGCTTGCGGGTCTTGACCAGGCCCGCCTCCTCCAGCACCCGCAGGTGCTTCATCACGCCGAAGCGCGTCATCGGCAGCCGCCCCTCGAGCTCGCTCAGGGTCTGTCCGTCGCGCTCGAAGAGCGCGTCGAGCAGGCCGCGGCGAGTGGGGTCGGCAAGCGCCTTGAATACCTCGTCCATAACCCTGACTATAGGTGACTAATTAGTCACATGTCAAGTCGGATCAACCGAGCGAGGCCCGACGGGCCTCGGCGCCGCCGAGGTAAGGCGTGAGGACGAACTGAATCGCCTCGCCGGCGATCGCCGGCAGCTCCGCCTGCTGGCCGAGCGAGAGGCGCTGGGCGACGAGCATCGCCACCCCGCTCGCCATCGCCCGCTCGGTGATCTCGGGCAGGCGCTCGCCATGGGTGGCCTGCACGCGGCCGGGCTCGAGCAGGGCGGCGGCATAGGTGATCATCCGCTCGTAGCGCTCGAAGCCGGCGCTGCCGCCGGCGAGGGCGTCGTTGGTCAGCAGCTGCGCCGCGGTCGGCTCGGCGGCGACCCAGTCGAAGGCCGCCCTGATCCCGGCTGCCACCTGCTCCGGCCACCCGCTCTTCGTCGTGCAGGCCGACTCGATCCGCACCTGCAAAGCCGCGAAAGCGGAATCGAAGGCGAACGCGAAATCGTCTGGTTGCCGTGCCCTGTCGCCCATCCCCGCCCCCGCTGCCGTTGGAGCGCGGATGGTAAACACGAATGTCTGTTAGCGCAAGCCCACCGCCTGCCGTTTGCCAAAGAGGGCGACGGGTAGCTCGCCAGCGTGAAGGTTCTCTTCGCCCCAATTGGAATTCTCGCCGGCCTGATCGCGGGCTTTGTCGCCCAGAAGGGCTTTGAGCGAGTCTGGGCGATCGTCGACGACGAGCAGGCGCCGGAGGTCGAGACCCGCCAGGTCTCCTATTCAAAGCTGGCCATAGCGCTGCTGCTCGAGGGGGCGATCTTCCGACTGGTCAAAGGCATGGTCGACCGCGGCGCTCGCGTCGGCTTCGCCTCGATGACGGGGCGCTGGCCCGGCGAGGAAGAGGCGGAGCAGTGAGAAGCGAAACGCCGGCGCCCGGGCCCTAGGCGACGGCGGCCTGTACGCGCACGGTCGTGCCGAGCGCACCGGAGCGGATCTGGACCAGGTCGCAGAGCTGATTGGCCAGCCAGAGTCCGCGGCCACCGTGTTGGTCGATCGCGGGGTGCAGGCGACCGGCGAGCGGCTCTTCGATCGTGCCTCGATCCTCGAAATCGATCAGCAGGTGCCCGCCCTCGCGCCATACATACATCGTGCCGGTACCGCCACCGTGGACAACGCTGTTGGCGGCGAGCTCGCTGGCCGCGGCAACCAGATCGGCCGCTCGCCGCGGCCCTATGCCCACCTGCTCGGCCGCTTCCTTCACCCGCTTCCTCACTGCCGCGAGCCGGGCGCGGTCATAGGGCAAAGTCACGGCATCCGGCGGATGGCGAGGGAGCTCGCCGCGATAGCAATCGCACTCGTCCCGGTAGCTGCCGCTCGTCTCGCGCGAGCCGTCGCGCAGCACCGCCCGGTGCGAGCGGAAGACCGCGGCGAGCACCTCGTCTGGAAGGGCCGAGCTGTCATAGGAGCAGAGCAGCGCCGGGCGGGCGGCGGGCGGGAAAGCGAGGTTGAGCAGGTGCTCGTGGCGCTGGCACTCGTCGATCTCGGCGGCCTCGCGGCCGGGCCAAACCGGTTCGCTTATCCCCCGGGCGGGGCGACCGGCCCCCCCGGCGAGGAAATCGCGCCAAAAGGAAACAATCCGCGCCGGGTTACGCCCGACTTCCTCGATCGCGACGAAACCCACTCCCTCCGCGTCGGCCCCAAGCTCAGCCCTGAGCAACTCGGCGTTGGCCTGCCGCACCGCCACCAGAGCGGGTTCGCCGGCGGCGAGGGCGGCGGCGAGAAAGGGGACGGCGGCAGCCAGGAACTGCCCCGAATCCTCGTAGATCAACGCCTCGTGCTGGAAACCCGAGCCCATCTCAACGTTGACTTCTCCTCGCGCCATTGTTGTCTCTTCGGCTTACGTCGGGCTCGGGTTTAGACGCTCTGTCTCATTGGGTAAAGAACATTCATCGGGTTGTCCAGGACCGTCCTGGGTCGTCTATTGGAGGTAGGGATGTTCAGTTGTGAGAAGTGTGGGAGCAGCTACAGCGCCGTGCACGCGGTGACGATCGAGAATTGCCCTCGTTGTCTCGCTCGAGACCAGGTCACTTCGCGGCTCGTCTTCAAGCCTTTCGGATTCCCTGCAGAGGCCGGAACGAAACTTCGCAGCGTGCCGCTTACCGTGGCTTCAGAACGAGCAGGCAGAGGTCGTCGCGAATCGGTTTCTCAGCCCAGTCCAGAATCGCTCGCTCGACCTGATTGACGATCTCGGTCGCCGGCAGCTTCGTCATCGGCGCGAGCAAGCGCGTCAGGCCATCGAGGCCGAGTAGGCGGCCCTCGCGCCGCACATCGGTAGCGCCGTCGGTGTAGACGACGACGCCTTCGCCGCTCGCCAGCGAGATCTCGCGGTTGCGCAGGGCCAGCTCGGCCTCGGCGCCGAGCAGATAAGTCGAGCCTTCGAGGGCCAGCTCCTCGAGGCCCGGCAAGCGCAGTGGTGGTGGATGGCCCGCAATCGCCCAGGAGAGCTGAGTGCCCTGCAGGCGCAGGCAAACCGCGCTGACCAGCTCCCGCTCGGAGTCCGGCCGCTCGAACAGGGCACCGTTGGCCAGCGCGAGCAGCTCGGCCGGATCGGTGGTGCCGGCGGCGTAGGCAGCAAAGCGGGCACGAACAAACGTCGCCAACTGAGCGGCCTCTGGACCGTGGCCGACCACGTCGCCGACGATCGCTATCGCCGAGCCGTCGCGGCCGTTGGTGAGCAGGTAGAAGTCGCCGGAGACACCGTACTCGGAGGCGACGAAGGCGGCCGCCGAGTCGACGCGGGGCAGCTGCGGCAGAGCCGCCGGGGTCAGCGCCGCGCGGATCGCTTCCAGTTCCTCGGCCGAGTGCTCGAGGACGAGCTGGCGATCGCGCAGCAGCGCGACCAGCACGGCGACAGCAGCAAAGGCGAGCATGCGCACGGCGAGGGCAAAGCCGAATTCGTGCACCGGTTGGAGCAGCGCACCGGTGCAGTAGAGAACTCCGCAGCCGAGCACGGCGATCGCCGCGGCGCGGCGGCCAAGCCACCATGCCGCCATGCCGATCGGGATCGCATAAAAGAATCCGATGCCAACGTTGGAGGGCCCGGGCGCGAAGAGCCAGACGAGGAAGACCAGCAGGGCCGCGAGGCAGGTAGCGGCAACGCGAGCACTATTCGAGGCGTTCCGCTGCACTGGCCGCCGACCCTATAGGAGGCCTAACGCCAGGCGAAACAACGCCTGCGGACCTAGCCGAAGTACTGGCGCATCGGCTGGAAGGCCTGCCACCAGCCGTCGTCGAGGACGGCGCGGTCGACCCGCTCGATGACGAGGCCGTCGTCGTCTTGCAGCTCGTAGCTGACCAGCGGCAGCCCGCCGCCTTGCA
Source organism: uncultured Solirubrobacterales bacterium (assembly GCA_963732225.1). GTDB lineage: Bacteria > Actinomycetota > Thermoleophilia > Solirubrobacterales > 70-9 > VRUE01. The sequence goes on along the minus strand of CAVSYR010000002.1, from coordinate 292,049 downwards.
CGACCTCCAGCACGTGGGCGATCAGCATGTAGGGCGGGCAGCTTAGCCAGCGCTCGCCGGCCCGGGGAACCGACTTGGTATCGACCATGCGGTGCTTCATACCCGCCTACTCGGAAGGAAAAACCGCCCGACCCAGGTCTTCCCCCGGTTAGAAAACTTTTGCCGTACCGTATTAAGCGCACTCATCGAAGAAGGCTGAACGTTTAGCCAGCTTCGGAGCGGGGCACCGGGAAAGCATGGATAACAACAAATGCAGAGATAGCGCCCGTCGATGAAGGTGGTGGTGACCGGGGCTACGGGCAACGTCGGGCGAAGCGTCACCGAAGCGCTGGCCGCGCGCGATGAGGTGAGTCAGATCGTCGGCTTGGCGGGAACGGCTGGCATCGCCGCTTCCGACCTCGAGTCGAGCTTCCGCGGCGCCGATGCGGTGGTCCACCTCGCCTGGGCGGTTCAGCCCACGCATGACTCGGAGAAGCTGAAGCGGCTCAACGTCGATGGCAGCCGCCGGGTGTTCGAGGCGGTCGCCGCGGCCGAGGTGCCGAAGCTGGTCTACTCGTCCTCGGTCGCCGCATACTCATCGGCACCCAAGGATCGTTTGATCGACGAGGACTGGCCGCTCGGCGGCGCGGAAACCTCCGTGCATGCGCGCTACAAGGCGGCGATCGAGGGGCGTCTCGATGAATTCGAAAGCGTCGCCCCGGACACCCAGGTGGTCCGCCTGCGACCGGCGCTGACCTGCAGGGGCGACGCCGCAGTCGAGCTCTGCCGACTCCTGGCCGGGCCCTTCATCCCCGACTTCCTGCTGCGCAGCGGCCTCGTCCCGGCGATCCCGCGAATGGCCGGCCTCTGCTTTCAGACGATCCACACATCGGACCTCGCCCGCGCCTACGCCCTCGCCACGGTCCGCGATGTCAGCGGCGCCTTCAACCTCGCCGCCGGGCCACTGCTCAGCAGCGACGACCTGGCGGCAGCGCTCAACCTGGGGACCTTCCCGCTTTCCTTCTCACTGGCCCGCCGCCTGGCGGATCTGAGCTGGCGCCTGCGCCTGCAACCGACCCCGCCCGACTGGCTCGACATGGCGATGGAGCTGCCGCTGGTCTCCTCGCAGCGAGCCGCGCGCGAGCTGGACTGGGAACCGCGGGTGACCGCGATCGAGGCGCTGTCCGACCTCTTCGCGGGACTGCGCACCACCAACGGCACAGCCGCCCCGGCCGGCAGCCCGGTCATGCATCTCGGCGAGTGGCCAGCCGAGGTCGAGGCAAGCCAGGCCGAGATGGAGCCGCGAGAGGCGAAGCTGGTCCAGCAACTCACCGCCGTGCAGGCGATCGGGCGGCAGGCGCTGACCCAGATGCGGCGGGCGCCGCTGATCGCCGGCGACGAGCGGCTCGCGGCGATCTTCGCGGCGCATGCCAGCGAGACCGAAGCGCGCGAGCGGCTGCGGGGCCACGGCGCCGGCGTCATCGACGGTGCCGCCGCGCGAGCCGGCGGGATCGGCATGGCGGTCTTCGCCGCCAGCGAGCCCGACACCCCCGCCGAGCTGGTCGCCCACGCCTTCTCTTACGAGCACATGGAGATCGCGGCCTACGAGCTGCTGAAGAAGACGGCCGAGGAAGCGGGCGATGGCGCGACCGCGGCGATGGCCAGCCAGATCGGCGAGGAGGCGCGGCGGATGGCCGACCGGCTCGAGGACTCGTTTGACCTGGTCGTCGATGCCTCGCTCAACGGCGGCGGCGAGATCGACCTCGCCGCCCAGCTCGACCGCTGCATGACGAACGCACACGCGATCGAGAAACAGGGGCTGCAGCTGCTCGAAATGGGACCGCGGGTGGTCGAGGACGAGAACCTGAAGCGCTTCTTCGCCACCCACCTACGCGAGAGTGAAGAGCACGCGGCGATGATGCAGGAACGAATCGAAGCGCGCGGGGCGAAACCAGCCAAGGCGAGGGACGCTGTGTTGCGGCTGACCGGCATGCAGGTTGGCGCCTTCTTCGCCGCCCAACCCGAGACGACGGCAAAGCTGGTCGGCTTCGTCTCCGCTTTCGAGCACCTCGAGATCGCGGCCTACGAGCTGCTCGAGCGGCTCGCCCGGCGCGCCGGCGACCGCAAGGTCGCCGGCGTCGCCGCACGGATCCTCGCCGAGGAGCGCGCCGCGGTCGAGGCGCTCGCTCAGGCCGCCGCTGGCTCGTAAGTCAGCAGGGCGATGCCGTCGCCGAGGGTCTTCGAGTCGGCAAGGCGCAGCGGCTTCTTCTCACTGACGTCGCCGAAGAGGCGCTTGCCCTCGCCGAGCAGCACCGGGAAGACCATCAGGCGCAGCTCATCGACGAGGCCGTGCTCGAGCAGGCCCTGGACCAGCTGGGCGCTGCCGGCGACGAGGATCACGCCGTCGATCTCACGGTGCAGCTTCGCCACCTCGTCGGCGAGCTCGCCGTTCAAGATCGTCGTGTTTTCCCAACTTGCCTCCTGCAGGGTCGAGGAGACGACGTACTTCGGCATCGAGTTCATCTTCTCGGCGAAGCCGGCCCCGTCTTCCATCGCCGGCCAGGCGGCGGCGAACCCCTCGTAGGTGACGCGCCCCAGCAGCTGCGCCTCGGCCTCGACCAGCTCGTCGAGCTTGAACTTGTCACCCTCCTCGCCGCGATCGATCTCGAAGGTCCAGCCACCGTGCCTGTAGTCCTCGGAACCGCCTGGATCCTCGATCACACCGTCGAGGGATACGAACTCGGTTACGACGATCTTGCCCATCTCGTTCTCCTTCTCTTAGTTGTCGGACTTCTACCCCTACGACGAACGGGCAGACGCGAGATCGACATCGTTGACGAGATTTCTCCCCGGTATGCTTTTCGCGCTTGAGTGCCCTGGCGGCGCCGAGCATCAGCCAGGCACGCGGGTCTCGAGGCTCACCGTGCAGGGCGCGACGAATTCGAAGCCAGGGCAAACGGCTCATCCACCCGGAGCCGTAGCTTGGATCGTCCAAACCCTCCAGAAAGCCCCGCTACCCACGGGGCACTCGTCTCTCAGCTATCGCGCGAGATCGTGCAGCTGCACGCGCGCCTCTACGGTCGCGGCCCGACCAAGGCGCGCAGCTACCTGCAAAGCGACTACGCGGTCTGCATCCTCGAGGAGATCTTCACCACCGCCGAGCGCACGCTGATCGGCGCCGGCTCCAGTGAGCACGTCAGCGAAACCCGCAAAAAGTTCCAGGAGGCGGTGAAAGACGAGTTCATTGACGTAGTCGAGCGGATAACAGGGCGCTCCGTGCGGGTCTTCCTCAGTCAGGTCGACGTCGAGGCCAACCTGGCGCTCGAGTTCTTCCTCTTCGCCGAGCCCGAGGGCAGCTAGACCCTCCTAGGCCGCGGCCGGATCGCCGAGCAGGAAGACCTCGATGGCGACGTCGGGATCAACGTGGACGACGCTGAGAAAGGCCTCGACCGAGCGGCCCATGATCGCTTCGACGCTGGCCTTGTACTCCTCTTCCAGCGCTTCCTGATGCAGGCCGCGGGTGCGCCGGACATGCTCGGCCTGGCCGGCGCCGATCAGGGTGCGCTCGACCGCCGTGTAGATGTCGCTGAGCACGCAGACGACCATCTCGTCATTGATGAAACTCTTCGCCGCCCCGGGGCCGCGGCCGAAGTACTCGCGATGGAGCGCGACCATCGCGTTGGAGAGCTCGACCAGCGCCTGGCCTCCTCTTGGGGTCTCTTTTCCGGCCATCGGGTCCTAGGAGCTCGGGGTTCGACAAGGTCGCCAACCTCAACCGCTCCTCGCGCGGCCTCTGCACGGGCCGCGTTGGATCGAGGTCCCCCGCGGCCCGGTCAGCTCTTGCAAGTCATGCGCGCTGGCCCGTGTGTTAGGTCGGAGAGTCAGCCTACTAAGTCAATGGATAAGTAGTTTCACGCGGTTCTATATGGAAACGTCAACGCTGGAGTAGCTTTGTCTGGTGCAGCCATCCCACCCAGAGGGGGCGCCCGCGGCCGTTCGCGGCGAGGAGGAGATTTACCGGCTCGCGCAGGTGGTGCGAAGCACCAGGGACGCGGTGCTGAGCAAGGACCTCGAGGGAGTGATCACCTCCTGGAACCCAGGAGCGGTCCGCCTCTACGGCTACAGCGAGGCCGAGGCGATCGGCTCTCATATATCGCTGCTGATCCCGACCGACCGCAAAAACGAGGAGCGGGAGATCCTCGCCCGAGCCTGCAGCGGCGAAGCGATCGAGACCTACGAGACCGAGCGGATCCGCAAAGACGGGGCCAGGATCAACGTCTCGCTGACGATCTCCCCGATCGAGCATCCCCAGCGGGGCATCGTCGGCGCCTCGGTGATCGCCCGCGACACCACCGCCGAGAGCCGCCGCCGGCACGCCCAGGAGTTCCTCGTCACGGCGACGCGCGGGCTCGACGCCTCGCTCGACTTCGATCGCACGGCGCGGACGATCGTGCAGACCGCGGTGCCCGAGCTGGCCGAGCTTTGCGTGCTCGACTTCATCCGCCGCGACGGCTGGGTCGGCGACAGCGTCGTCGGCGCCGCTAACCCAGATGCCGGCGCCGTGCTGGAGGGAATCCGCAGGAACACGCCGCTCGATCCGCGCTGCGACCACCCAGTCGCCCAGGTGCTGCGGGCGGGGCGGCCGATGGTCTGGCGCGACCTCACCGCGCCGAGCGTGCTCGAGGATGTCGTCCAGAGCGAGGAGCACCGCCAGCTGATCGAACAGGCTCGCTACCAATCGGCGGCGGTGGCGCCCCTGGCCGCGCGCGGCGCCACCCTGGGAACAATCTCCTTCCTCCACGCCAGCACCAACATGCGCTATGACGCCGAGGACCTGCGCCTGCTCGGCGAACTCGCCGACCGCGCCGCGATGGCGCTGGACAACGCCCGCCTCTACGAGGAACGTGACCGGATCGCGCAGAACCTGCAGCGTGGCCTGCGCCCGCCGGAGCCGCCTTACGTTCCCGGCCTCGACATCGCCGTCGTCTTCGACGCCTTCGGCGAGGGAATGGAAATCGGTGGCGACGTCTACGACATCCTCCCCACCGAGGACGGTTGCTGGATCATGATCGGCGACGTCACCGGCAAGGGCAGCGTTGCCGCCGGCGTCTCGGTCGCCCTGCGCCACTCGATGCGCGGCCTCGCCCGCCAGATCGAGGAGCCTCAGGAATTGCTCGCCCAGCTCAACGAGATGCTGCTCGAGGGCCGCAGCCTCAACGACTTCGCCACGGCGCTGCTGCTGCGCCTGCGCCGCGACGGCGAGCGCTGGACCGCAACCTTGGCCGCCGCCGGACACCCGCCGGCGATCCACGTCACCGACAAGGGACCGGTGCAGCTAGGCGGCGGCGCGGTCCTTGGCGCCTGGGCGGACGCGCCGATACCGAGCCACGAGATCGAGCTGGGCGCCGGCGAGACCCTGGTCCTCGCCACCGACGGCTGGTTCGAGGCGGGCCCGCCAGAGACACACGTCGCCTCCGAGGCCCTCGCTGAGCTGGCCCACTCGTTTGCCGACCTCGAGCTGGGCGAGATGACCGAGTGCCTGCGCCAGGACGCGATCGCCCGCAGCGGCGGCCGGCTCCGCGACGACCTCGTGCTGCTGGCCCTGCGCCCGGGTTCGGACTAGTCCGGAAGCGACGAGCTAGACCGAGGGATCGAGCTCGTCGAGCATCTCGAGCATCTTGCGGTGGTAGGCGGTCCCCGCGGTCAGGGCGAACTGGGAGCGCTGCCAGTCCTCCTCACCGCGAACCTCCTCCAGGTAGCCCTCGAGCTCGGCCAGCTTCTCCCGGTGCCAGGCGCGGCGCGGCTCCAGGAATGCGAGGGGGTCGGCCCCGGCGAAGACTTTGAGCACGGTCTCGTCGCGGAGCTGTGGCGGTGCCCAGGTCGGGTCCTCGGCCCAGGCCGCCAACGCCGCCCGTCCCTCCTCGGTGAGCGCGTAGGTTTTGCGGCGGCGGCCCTCCTCCTCCTGCCGGACCGACATGTAGCCGCCATCGGCCAGCCGCGCCGGCTCCTCGTAGGCGGTTGTGTGAGGGACGGGCCAGAAATTCTCGATTGAGCTGTCCATCGCCTGCTTGATCTCATACGGCGTCGCCTCACCGAGCTGGTCGACGAGGGCAAGTAGGGCGTACGAGGTGTTGGTCAGACGGACGGGCTTGCTTTTCATAGTTCGAGGCGTATAGTACGGGACGAATGGTTAACCCGTCCCGGGAGACGAATATGGATGACAGCAGGCAAGACAGCGGCAATCGAGCGGATTACGACGCGGTGATCGTAGGCGCCAGCCTGGCGGGCTGCGCGACCGCGATCGCCCTGGGCCGCGGCGGCGCCCGCGTCGCCTTGGTCGAGAAGCGCCCCGACCCCGCGGCCTTCAAGCGCATCTGCTCGCACTTCATCCAGGCCTCGGCGGTGCCGGCCCTGGATCGACTCGGCCTGCTCGAGCCGATCATCGAGGCGGGCGGGGTGCGCTCGGCGATGCGGGCTTGGACCCCTTGGGGGTGGATCGAAGCGCCACCTTCCAAGGCCCGCGAGGCGGTCAACCTGCGCCGCGAGCTGCTCGATCCACTCCTGCGCGAAGCAGCCGCGGCAACCCCGGGGGTGGAGCTGATGCTCGGCCTCAGCGCGGAGCGACTCGTGCGCGAGGGCGGGGTCGTTCGCGGCGCCGTCGTGCGCGACGCCGACGGCGAGGAGGCGACCCTGAAAGCCAAGCTCGTCGTCGGCGCCGACGGCCGCGATTCGCGCATCGCCGAGCTGGCCGCGGTGAAGACGAAGACCTCGCGGCACGGGCGCTTCGCCTACGGCGCCTACTTCGACGGGCCGCCGGCCGGCGCCGATGGCGCCAGCTCGGTCTGGATGCTCGACCCGCACTGGGCGGCCGCCTTCCCCACCGACAGCGGGCTCGTCTTCTACGCGGCGATGCCGACCAAGGACCGCCTGCCGGAGTTTCGCCGTGACCCGGAGGGGGCACTGGTCTCCTTCGTCAGCGAGGTGCCGGAGGCGCCGCCGATCGCGGTCTCGCGCCAGGTCGGCCCGGTACTGGGAAAGATCGAGATGCCGAACAAAGTGCGGGTGCCGGTAGCGCCCGGCCTCGCCCTGGTTGGCGATGCCGCGATGGCGGTGGACCCGCTCTTCGGGGTCGGCTGCGGCTGGGCCGTGCAGTCAGGCGAGTGGCTGGCCACCAGCGTCGCGCCCGCCCTGGCCGGAGAGGAGCCACTGCAGGCTGGGCTGTCGCGCTACCGGCGCCGGCACCGACGCGTCCTGCGCGGTCACGCCACAGTGATCAACGACTACGCCAGCGGCCGCAAGATGAACCCGGGGGAGCGGTTGATTTTCTCCAGCGCCGCCCGCGACCCGAAGCTGGCCGAGACCTTCGAGGCCTTCGGTACGCGCAGCATCGGCCCGGCACGTTTCTTCGCCACGGCGATCCCGCGCGCAATCGCCGTCAACGCGTGCCACGCCCTCGGCGCGCGAGGGCAGGGACCGGCGCGGCGGCCCGGAGGCCACAGCGCCAGCCCACTGTCCTGAGGCTTATTTGTGTGAGCTCTGACCGACCTGCGTGGTCAGGCTGACTTTCGGTTCGCCCGAGCCGACCTTCGCCGCCTTGACCGCGAAGCTCAGCTGCCCCTTGTGCAGGTGCGAGACTTTGAGCACGGCAAAGGTCGAGCTGATCGTGCGCGAGACTTTCAGCTTGCCGGGCTTCTTGCCGGGCCGTGAGGCGACGGCCAGCAGGTGACCCTTGTTGACCAGGCGCAAGCCCGCGAGCTTGAACTTGTCGAGCGGGCTGGTCCAGGTGAGCGTGATCTGAACCGACTTGGTGGCGGCACCGATCGCGATCGAGTGCATCTTGCTCTGGCCTTTGGCGAGCAGATCGGTGAACTGGCGCGGCGGCGTCTGGCAGGTGAGCGCGGCCTCGATCGTGTTCATCACCGATTGCAGCTGAGCCGAGTCTTTGAGCGGGAAGTACTGGCCGCCGGTATCGCTGGCGATCTTCTGCAGGCGGGCCTGGTCCTCGCCGGCGGCGATGCCGCCGAAGCCGATCACGTAGGTCGGCGAGCTGTGGAGGAGGTGGCCTTCGTTGTAGGTGCCGACGTCGTGGCCGCCGTCGGTGAGGAAGATGCGGGCGTTGGCGCCGGGGTTGTCGAGGTCGGACTGGGCGAAGGCGGCGTTGTAATCGGTAGCGCCGTTGTCGGCGTGGATCTTCTGGTCGAGCGCCGTGCGCATCGCGTTGCCATTGGGGCCGACCGGCTGCGGTGGGAAGACGGTGTCGGCGGCGGGAGTTTCAAAGCCTTCGGAGCCGAACTCGACCGCGCCGAGGGTCGTCCCCTTGCCCAGGGTGTCGATCAGCAGGTTCATCGCCTGCACGCGGAGGCGGTTGGCGTCGGTGAATTCCATCGAGATCGAGTCGTCGACGATCGCCTCGATGTCGCTCGCCGGCGTGCAGGAAGCGCTGGCCGACGGCGCAGCCGAGGCTCCCGCGGTAACGATGCCCATCGCAAGGAGGCTGGCAACGACTGCTGCGGAAAGCACTTTGGCGACTCGTCTCATTTTCTCTCCTACTGCTTGAGGATTCCTGTCCACTCGCTACGCTGAGGTGGCGATGGTTGCAGCCCCAGGGGACAAGATCACGGTGATCACGCTCGGACCGGAGGGAACATGTCACGAGCGGGCGGTGCAGCGCTACCTCGAGTTCCAGGGCGTCGACGAATATCGGATCGAGCTGATCACCGACTTCTTCGACGGTCTGGAGATGCTGCGGGAGACGCCGAACGGTTTCCTCGTCCAGTGCAGCGCCCACCCCAAGGTGCACGAGATCACCGAGAAGTACTGGCAGGAGGTCTTCGTCGTCGACACCTTCATCTACCCGACCAAGCACCTGGTCCTGCTCAGCCGCCGCGAGGTCGAGCTGCCGCGCTCGATCGGGATCGTGCCGGCGACCAAGGGCTACGTCGACCTCTCCCAGTGGGAGGAGGTCATCGACGTCGTCTCCAAGCCGGTCGTCGGCGAGGGCCTGCTGCGCGGGGAGTACGACTCCGGCCTCACCCACATGGAGCATTTCAGCGAGCACGCTGACCAGTTGCGGCTCGATCTCGACATCGGCGAAATCGACACCACCTGGGTCGTCTACGGCCGCGAGAAGCGCTTCCGGGGCGAGGTCATCGGTATTCCCTCGGCCCAGCTCTTCGAGCGGGGCGGGGCGAACACGGCGAAGGTCCCGCCGGTCCACGCCTAGCACGCGTTACCATCGCGCCCGACGCTGGCGCACCTCGCAGGGGCCGCCTCGGCGTTGGCATCAGAACGGTGGGCGCGATGGCAGCTGTTGCGGCGGCTATTCGGCCTATCGGGGTCCCCCCGTGGAGTCGGAGCATGTCCCATGCCGATGAGGCCACCGTCAGGCGCTGGTTCGACGCCTTCAACTCTCGTGACCTCGAAGCAATGCTCGCCTGCATGGACGCACACGTCGACTTCCGCCCGCTGAGACTGCACGGGATCGACGCCATCTACCACTGCCACGTCGGCGTGCGCGACTGGTTCGCCGACCTGGTGCGGATGGAACACCGCCACCGGATCGACCTCACCGAGGTGAGCGCGGCTGCCGGAGACAGGGTGATTGCCGCCGGCACGCTCTCCGCCGCCGATCCCGGTCCCTCCTCGTTCTGGGCCGTGGAGCACTTCGAGAACGGGCTGATCGTCGCCGCTCAGCACTACTTAAGCGACCGCTTTCACCTGCGATGAGGGGCAAGCAAGGCGAGCAGACCGCCATACCGCTGAGCGGCGGGGAGCTGAACGCCGCGATCACCCGCGAGCTGGTCCGCATCCACACCGCGGCAATCGGCCGCGGGCCGAGGAAGTCCTACTCCTTCCACAGCGGCGACACCCTGATCACGGTCATGCTCGGGGTGATGACGCGGGCTGAGCAGACCCTCGTCTCCTACGGTGAGGGCGAGGCGGTGCGCGCCATGCGCCGGCTCTCCCAGCGCGCCATGGCCGAGGAGATGAAGACCGCCGTCGCCAGGCTCACCGGGCGCGAGGTCCTCGCCCTGATGTCCGACAACCACCTCGACCCCGACATGGCGGTCCAGGTCTTCGTGCTCGAGCCGCCGCCGGCCTAGGGCGAGCTCAGCTCTTGGCGAGCTCGCGGGCGAGGCGGCGCAGCGCTTTGCCGTTGGGCCGCTGGATGAAGGCGCGCGTCATCGCCGGGATCAGGCGTTCGGCGCGGGCCGCGGCGAGCCACTCCAGCTCGAAGGAGATCTCGGTGCCACCGCCGGGCAGGCTGCGCAGCCGGTAGGTGCCGCGGGTGCGGCGCTTGCCTTTCAGGCCGACACCTTCCTCGACGATCCGCGAGGGCTCGTCCACCTCGACGATCTCGAACTCTGTCCAGTCCTGCGACATCGGCGCGCTGGCCCGCGCCTCGGCCTTGGCCCCGACCCCGCGAGGCGGCCCGGAGAACTTCCAGTCGACGAGGAAGTGGTCGAGGAAGGCCTCGTGGTTGGCCAGCACCGCCAGGTAGTCGAAGACCTCCTCGACGGGCTGCGGCACCTCGATCGACACGGTCACCGGCTTCACCGGCGCGATCCTACGCCGTGGCGCGCCGCAGCACGTCGCGCAGGGTGCGCTGGTCGGCCGCGGAGAGGCCCTTGAGCCAGGCGGGGGGCTTGCGGGCCTCGCGCATAAGCCGGGCGCGCAGGCGCCGGCCCTCAGGGGTGAGGGCGATCAGCTTGACCCGGCGATCGCCGGGCGAGGCCGTCCGTTCGGCGAGGCCGCGCGCTTCCAGCCCGTCGACGATCCCGGTCACGTTGGAGTTGTCGCAGCGCAGGAAGGCGGCGATCTCGCTCATCGCCCGCGGCTGATCGAGGATGCGCAGGGCGCCGAAGGTGGCGGGGCGCAGGCCGGATTCCTGGGCGATCGCGAGGAAGGGCGGCGGGTAGACCAAGGAGGCGAGGACATCCCAGGCCTCGCCGGCAGTGGTGCTCGCGGCCGCTGAGGGCTTTCCGTTCTTCTCCGTCGCCTTGCTCATAGCCTATCAAAATACATTCTAGAATGAATATTTGACAACATCAACTATCTGCTAACGTCGTCGATCGCGTTTTGGTTGGGAATCGACAGTCTGGAGCGACGATGGCGACGGATCAGCAAGAGGGCATCGAAGTCGAGAGTTTGGTCCGCGAGTTCAAGAACGGGCCGCGGGCGGTCGACGGGATCGACCTGAAAGTCGAGGCCGGCGAGATCTACGGCTTCCTCGGCCCCAACGGCGCCGGCAAGTCGACCACGGTGCTGATGCTGACCACGCTGCTGCCGCCAACCGAAGGGACGGCGCGGGTGGCCGGCTTCGACATCGTCAAGCAGGGCCCGCACGTTCGCTCCTCGATCGGCGCGGCGCTGCAGGAGGCCGCGCTCGACCCGCTGCTGACCGGTCGCGAGCACATGCGCCTGCAGACCGCCCTGCACGGGATCGGCAAGCCCGAGCGCGAAACCCGCGGCCAGGAACTGCTTGAGCGGGTCGGCCTCGCCGAAGCGGCTGACCGCAAGGTCGGTGGCTACTCGGGCGGGATGAAGCGGCGGCTGGACCTGGCACTGGCGCTCGCCCACGGGCCGAGCATCCTCTTCCTCGACGAGCCCACGACCGGGCTCGACATCCAGAGCCGCACCGCGCTCTGGGACGAGGTGGGACGGCTGGCCGCCGAGGAGGGGGTGACGGTCTTCCTCACCACCCAGTACCTGGAGGAGGCCGACGCGCTGGCCAACCGGGTCGGGATCATCGACCACGGCCAGATCGTCGCCGAGGGCACCCCGGCCGAGCTCAAGGCCGAGATCGGCCGCCCGACCGTGGAAGCGACGCCACGCGAGCCCGGCGAACGCGAGCAGCTTGCCGCCGTGCTGGAGCGCTTCGGCGAGCGCGCCGGGGCCTCTCCCCGCGGCGCCGCGGCGCGGCTGGAGGGCGGCGAGGCGCAGCTGGCCGAGGTCGTGCGGGCGCTCGACGGCGAGGGGATCGCGATCGAGCAGTTGCAGCTGCACGCGCCCTCGCTCGATGACGTCTTCCTGGCCAAGACCGGTCGCTCGCTGGAGGGTGCCGGCGACGACGGGGCCGAGGAGCCCGAGACCGAGGCGGTGGGCGCGGCGTGAGCAGCGGGCTGCGCACCCAGGTCGGCCAGCTCGCCCAGCGCTCGGTGCGGCGCACCATGCGCCAGCCGGCGCAGATCGTCCCCGCCCTGGTCTTCCCGCTCTTCCTGCTCGCGGTGAATTCAGGGGGGCTGAAAGACGTGACCAACCTGCCCGGCTTCCCCACCGACTCCTACCTCACCTTCGCCCTCGCCGTGCCCTTCATGCAGGGGGCGCTGTTCTCGGTGATGAACACCGGTACCGACCTCGCCCGCGACATCGAGACCGGCTTCCTCAACCGCCTGGCCCTGACCCCGCTGCGCGGCGCCGCCCTGCTCAGCGGCCTGCTCGCCGGCACCGTGCTGCTCGGCTTGGTGCAGGCGGTGACCTACCTCAGCGTCGGCCTGATCTTCGGCGCCGAACTGGTGACCGGCGTCGCCGGGGCGCTGACAATCGTCGCGCTCTCGGTCTCGATCACGGTCGCCTTCGGCTCGATCGGCCTCTTCGCTGCCCTGCGCACGGGCTCGGGCGAGGCGGTGCAGAGCCTCTTTCCGGTCTTCTTCGTCTTCCTTTTCATCTCGGCGATGTCGCTGCCGCTGGAACTGCTGCAGACCCAGTGGTTCCACGACGTCGCTGCGGCCAACCCGGTCACCTACCTGCTCGAGGCCTTCCGCTCGCTGCTCTTCGAAGGCTGGGACGCCGGTGCGCTGGCGCTCGGCTTCGGCATCGCCGCGGCGGTGCTGATCATCGGCATGTTCGCCGCCAGCAGGGCGATGAAGACGCGACTGGTGCGAACGTGAGCGCCAGCGGCGAGCGGCGCAGCCCGGCCGGCTTCAGCGCGATCGCGCGAGCGGTCGCCTGGCGCAGCATCCACAACTTCCTCACCAACCCTGCCTTCCTGGCGCCGGCGATCGTCTTCCCGCTCTTCTTCTTCATCGCCTTCGCCGGCGGCCTCTCGGCGGTCGGCAAAGTGCCCGGCTTCGATTTCCCCAGCGGCTACACCGCCTTCCAGTTCGTCTTCGTGCTGCTGCAGTCGGCGGCCTTCGGCGGCGTCTTCACCGGCTTCGGCATCGCCCGCGACTTCGAGATCGGCTTCGCCAACCGCTACCTGCTTGCCGCCGCCAACCGCAACGGGATCATCGCCGGCTACGCGATCGCGGCCCTGACCAGGGCGGCGATCACCTGGACCGTGCTGACCACGATCGCCCTGATTGCCGGCATGGAAGTCGGCGGTGGCGGGGTCGAACTGTTCGGCCTCTACGGGCTGGCGATCCTGACCAACCTGGCGGCGACGCTGTGGGCGGCGGGCATAGCGATGCGGGTGCGCTCGATCCAGGGCGGCCCGCTGATGCAGTTCCCGGTCTTCCTGATCCTCTTCCTCGCCCCGGTCTACGTGCCGCTCAGCCTGCTCAGCGGCTGGATCCACGCGGTCGCCTCGGTCAACCCGGTGACGGCGCTGCTCGAGGCGGGCCGCGGCTTCATCTCGGGCGAACCGGTCGTCGTCGCCATCGCCTTCGCGGTCGCCTTCACCCTGCCGATCCTCTTCGCCCTCTGGGCCCGCGGCGGCCTGCGCCGGGCCGAGGCGGCGGGCTGATTCAGCGAGTGGAGCCCGTTAGTAGGCCGTATTGCGGGAGCGCGGTCGGGGGAGGGACTTGTAGCGCTCGCCGCCGCCGCGGTTCCAGAGGACGCCATCGATTTCGGCCGGCGAGAGTGGTGTGGCAGCGGCGAGCAGCTCGATCGCGTGGACGGCGTAGGCGCGCAGCTCTACCTCCTCGGGCGAGCCGTGCTCGAGCAGCTCACCGGCTTCGATCCGCTGTTCCAGGCCGGGATCCAGCCGCAGCACGCCATCGAGGCGGAGCACGTGAGGGACGAGGTTGTCGGCGAAGGCGGTGAGCCGGTCGAGGTCGGTCGGATCGGCGAGGCCGGCCCGCGCCATGTCGGCGGCGGCGATCTGGGCACGCTTGAAGAAGGGGATCGAGCGGCCGTCGTAGATCGAGACATCGGCGAAGGCACGCCAGCTAGCGAGCAGATCGGCAAGAGCAGCCGCCGAGCTGTTCGCCGCCTCGACCACCGCCCCAAAGCTGCCGCCGTGCTCGCACACGACGTGGTCGCCAACGTCGCGCAGGACAGCGGCGAAGTCGGGCATCAGCGGGTGATCGGGGTCCTGGCCGAGGACCCCGGCGATCTCGGCGACATCGGTTGTCGAGAGCTCAGCGGCAGACCAGGGTCCGCGCTCGCGGAAGCGCTCGGTCAGTCCGGCAGCGATCGTGAAGTAGCCGCTGCGGCCATCACGCTTGCGAATCGTCGGCCACCAACCGGAGCCGAAGTTGATCGCATCGAGGCAGAGGACGAAGGCGGCGCGAGCCTCGCCGTCCGCCTCGATCAGATCAGTCGCGGGGTCGGGCGGAGAGATCTCCACCGAGCGCGGCAGGGCGGCGGCGTAGGCCGGTAGCTCCTTCTCGTCGATCTCCACGAAGCGCGCCCGGCCCGCCACCCAGGCGCAGGCCGAACGCACCCTCTCCGCAACCGAGTCCGCTGCCTCACCCGCCACCAGGTGAGGTTCTCAACTTCAGCCCGCTCGGTGCGTGGCGCGCCGCGCTGAGACAGCGATATTGGGGGCGACGTAGCGGCGCTGAGCACGGTTGCGGCGCTTGCGGCGCAGCTTCGACTGGGGAGCGGCGCTGCCGGCTTGTGGCGCCGAGGCCCCTCCTGGCTGCGAAGTCGGCTCGAGTCCGACACCGGTCAAGCTGATCTGGGCGCCGCCTTCGCCGTCGCCGACGAGGAAGAGGCGCGCCGTCTTGGCACCGGTGCTAATCGGGTCGAAGCTGACCTGCAGGTTGCAGGTCGCAGCGGGGCTGAGCGGGGTGCCGGTGCAGTTCTCGTCGAGCAGGTGGAAGCTGCCGACGGCGCCGCCGGAGATGATCGCGATGAAGGCGCCGCCGGGCATGTTGCCCTCGTTGGTGACGTTGATCGTCTTGGTCACGCCACCCGAGCCGACCGGCAGCGAGCCGAAGTTGGTCGGGTTGGTTTCTGCGGTCAGTTCGGGACGACCGCCTTCGCCGCTGAGGTCGGCGGTGAAGCTGGTGCCGGCGTCGGATTGGGCGCGCAGCTGGGCCGAGAAGGGCTCAACGTCGTAGGGGTTGAAGCTGACCTGAACCGAGCAGGTTTCGCCCGGTTCGAGGGAGTGGTTGAAGCAGTCGGTGTTGCCGGTCCAGAAGGCGCTCGAGCCCGAGCCGACGACCTGGAGCGAGTAGATCGGGGCGGCGACGCTGCCGACGTTGCGCAGCTGGAAGTTGGTCTGGCTGGTTTCCCGATTGGCTTCGTGCAGGCCGAAGTCATAGCTGCCCGGTTCGAAGGCGAGCTGGGGAGCTGCCGGTTCTTCTCCTTCCGCCGGCGCCGCGGCGGCAAGCGCCGGAATCGCCGCCAGGATCAGGCAGACAGTGGCGAAGAGGGTGGCCGCGGAGGCGCTCCGCGCTGACTCGGGCTTGCTTCGGAGTGAGAACATGGACGCTTCATCGACCACGGCGCTCGTCTATTTGACGATGCGAAAGAACTTTCACCTAAGGACAGGTACATGGCGACGATCACGCAGGGCGAGCAAGAGCAGATCGAGCAAGCGAATGCGTCGGGCAAGACCCCGGTCGTCTTCATCCATGGCCTCTGGCTCTTGCCGAGCAGCTGGCAGAACTGGATCGAGCTCTTCGCCGAGGCCGGCTACGCGCCACTCGCCCCGGGCTGGCCCGACGATCCCGAAACGGTCGAGGCGGCACGGGCAAACCCGCAGGCGTTCGCCGGCAAGGGCGTGGTCCAGGTTGCCGACCACTTCGCCGAGGTGATCGGGGCCCTGGATAAGAAGCCGGCGATCGTCGGCCACTCCTTCGGCGGCCTGATCACCCAGATCCTCGCCGGGCGCGGCCTCTCGATCGCCTCGGTCGCGGTCGACCCGGCGCCGTTCAAGGGCGTGCTGCCGCTGCCGATCGCGGCGATCCGCACCACCCTGCCGGTGCTCGGCAATCCGCTCAACAAGGGCAAGGCGGTGACGCTCAGTTTCGACCAGTTCCGCTACGGCTGGGCCAACGCGGTCGATGAGGACGAGGCGCGCAAGCTGTACGAGCGCTACCACGTCGCCGCTCCAGGCAAGCCGATCTTCCAGGCGGCGATGGCCAACTTCAACCCCGCCGCCGAGACCAAGGTCGACACCAAGAACCCCGAGCGCGGGCCGTTGCTGATCTTCACCGGCGAGAACGACCACGCGGTGCCGCCGGCGATGAGCAAGGCGGCCTTCAAGAAGCAGAAGAGCCACAACCCTGGCGTGACCGAGCACATTGAAATGCCGAATCGGGATCACTCGCTGACGATCGACCACGGCTGGCGCGAGGTCGCCGAGAACGCGCTCGGCTTCGTCAAGCGCTTTAGCGAGGCCTAGCGAGCGTGGCGCTGACCGAGCGGGTCCGCGCCTGGCAGGAGCGCGGGCAGAGCGAGGAGTTCCGCGGCTACGGCATCCATACCTTTCGCCAACAGGGCGAGGGCCCGCTGCTGTTGCTCCTGCACGGCTTCCCCTCGAGCTCTTATGACTGGCGTCTGCTGCTCGAGCGGGAGCTGCCACCGAACCGGCTCGCCTTCGACTTCCTCGGCTTCGGCCTCTCCGACAAGCCGCGCGAGCACGACTACAGCCTCTTCTGGCAGGCCGACCTGAGCGAGGAGCTGGTGCGTCGCCACGGCGACGGGCGGCCGGTCTTGATCCTCGCCCACGACATGGGGACCTCGGTCGCCAACGAGCTGATGGCACGCGACCTCGAGGGCAAGCTGGAGATGGAGATCGCCGGGATCGTGCTCTTCAACGGCAGCATGGTGTTGGAGGTGGCCAGCCCGACACCGGCGCAGCGGGCGCTGCGCAGCCCGCTCGGCCCGCTCGTCGCCAAGCTCTCCAGCGAGCGCTTCTTCCGCCACCAGTTCGGCTCGGTTTTCTCCGACGAGCATCCGCTGAGCGAGGCGGAGGCCGAGGACCAGTGGTCCCTGATCTGCCACAACGGCGGCCGCACCCTCGGCCACCGGCTCGTCTCCTACATGGACCAACGTGAAATGCACGCCGAGCGCTGGCACGGCGCGATCCGCGATTGGCCCGGCCAGCTCAGCCTCGCCTGGGGCCTGCAGGACCCGGTCGCGACCACCGCCGTGCTGGCGGCGCTGCGGGAGCTTCGCCCCGGGGTCGCGGTGAGCGAGCTACCGGAGCTCGCCCACTATCCCCAGCTCGAAGATCCGCGGCAGATCGCCCGCTGCCTGTCGATCTGAGCGAGTCCCGTTCGTCGTTAGGGTGAGAGCGGCGAACGGCGCTGCTGACGAGACAGGAGGAATCGAGATGCAGTTCATGCTTGCTTTGATCGCCGAGGAGCGCAGTTGGGAGGACGTCACCCCCGACGAGGTGAAGAAGAACCTCGCCGAGATGGGTCAGTTCAACGCCGAGCTGACCGAGGCGGGCGCCTGGGTCACCGGCGGCGGCCTGCAGGAGCGCGCCACCGGCACCACCGTCCACTACAGCGACGACGAGCCGCTGATTACCGACGGCCCCTTCGCCGAGACCAAGGAGCAGCTCTCCGGCTTCTGGATCATCGACGTCGAGAGCCTCGACGACGCCCTCGCCTGGGCGAAGAAAATCCCGTTCACGAGCAATCACGTCGAAATCCGCCCAATGGTCACCGGCGGCAAGGAACTGCTGGAGAAGGCGGAACGCTCGTAGCCGCGGCTCGCGACAGCGTCGCCGCCCGCGCCTTTCGCGACGAGTCCGGGCGGGCGGTGGCGACGCTGATCCGCGTCACCGGCGACTTCGACCTCGCCGAAGAGGCGGTCCAGGAGGCCTTTATCGTCGCCCTCGAGCGTTGGCCACACGAGGGCGTACCGGCGAACCCCGGTGCCTGGATCACCCAGGTCGCCCGCAACAAGGCGATCGACCGGATCCGGCGCGAGGGGGTGTTGCGCGACAAGGTCGCGGCGCTGGAGCGGCTCGAGACGATGCGCGCCGAGTCGGAAGCGGGGCCGGGCGAGCAGTTGGGCGAGATCGAGGACGACCGGCTGCGGCTGATCTTCACCTGCTGCCACCCGGCGCTGGGGGCGGAGGCGCGGGTGGCGCTGACCCTGCGCAGCCTCGGCGGACTCAGCACCGCCGATATCGCCCGCGCCTTCCTCGCCAGCGAGAGCGCGATGGCGCAGCGGCTCGTCCGCGCCAAGCGCAAGATCGCCGCCAACAACATCCCCTACGAGGTGCCGGTGGTCGAGCAGATGCCCGAACGGCTGCCGGCGGTGCTGGCGACGCTCTACCTGATCTTCAACGAGGGCTACCTGGCCGCCTCCGGCGAGGAGCTGGTCCGCACCGAGCTCAGCGGCGAAGCGATCCGCCTCGCCCGCATCCTCGTCGCGATGCTGCCCGGCCAGCCCGAGGCTCGCGGCCTGCTCGCCCTGATGCTGCTCACCGATGCGCGGCGGGCAGCACGCCTCGATCGCGACGGCGAGCTGGTCCTGCTCGAAGACCAGGACCGCTCGCTGTGGGACGCGGGGCGCATCGCCGAGGGCCTCGAGCTCTCGCGCGAAGCGGCGGCCGGCGGACCGGTCGGCCCCTACACCGTGCAGGCCCGCATCGCCGCGGCCCACGCGGAGGCGCCGAGCGCGGAGGCAACCGACTGGGAACACATCGTCCGCCTCTACGAGTGGCTGGCCGAGGTCGCTCCCGGCCCAGTGGTCGAGCTCAATCGGGCGGCGGCAATAGCGATGCGCGATGGGCCCGAGGCCGGTCTGGAGCTGATCGACGCGATCGAGGGGCTCGACGACTATCAGCCGCTGCACGGCGCCCGCGCCGACCTGCTCACCCGCCTCGGCCGCGACGCGGAGGCGGCGCCGGCCTACGAACGCGCCCTGGCACTCAACCCCAACCCGGTCGAGCGCCGCTTCCTCGAACGCCGCCTGGCTCAGCCCTCGGAGTAGGCCGGCTCGCGCTCGGGCTCGCCGGCTGGCGCCTGAGCGTGTTCGGCCATCTCCTCCGGCGAGGGCATCGGCACTTCGCGCAGGACGGTGACCGCGATGACCGTCGCCGCCGCGACCAGGATCGCGCCGATCACGTAGGCGAGGTGGTAGCCGGAGTTGAGCGCAGCCAGCTGGCCGGCGCCATCGGCAAGCTTGTTGTCGGTGCGCTGCGCGGCCAGCGTCGCCAGCACGGCGAGGCCGATCGCTCCGCCCACCTGCATGCTGGTGCTGACCACGCCCGAGGCGAGGCCCGAGTCCTCCGGCGTCGCTCCCGACATCGCCAGCGTCATCAGCGAGGGGAACGAGGTGCCGACGCCGAGGCCGACCAGCAGCAGCGGCGCCAGCAGGTCGGTCAAGTAGTTGCCGTCGACCGGGGTGCGGGCGAAGAGCAGCAGGCCGATGCCGACCATGATCACGCCCGGAATCAGCGTCGTCCGCGGGCCAAAGCGCATGATCAGCTTTTCCGAGAAGCCGAGCGACATCGTTCCCATCACAAGCGTCGTCGGCAGGAAGGCGAGGCCGACCTGAAGCGCGTCGTAGCCGAGGATCCGCTGCAGGTAGAGGGCACCGAGGAAGAACATGCCGAACATGCCGGCGACGAGGAAGGCCTGAATCAGGTTGGCGCCGACGACGTTGCGCGAGTGGAAGAGGCGCAGCGGCATCAGCGGGTTCTCGATCCTCGTTTGGCGGTTGATGAAGGCAGCGCCGAGGACGAACGAGACGGCGAAGAGGATCAGGGTCTGGGCCGAGCTCCAGCCGTGATCGCTGACGCCGAGGATCGCGTAGACGCCGATCATCAGCGAGCTGGTGATCAGAGCGGCGCCGGGGATGTCGGCGCCGGCCTTGAAGCCGAGGCCGGGCTTGTCCTCGACCAGGCGCGTGGCCATGTAAGCGGTGGCAATGCCGATCGGCAGGTTGATCACGAAGATCCAGTGCCAGCTGATCGCCTGGGTCAGGATGCCGCCGAGCAGCAGGCCGATCGAGCCGCCCGCTGAGGCGACGAAGCCGTAGACGCCGATCGCTTTCGCCTGCTCGCGGGGCTCGGGGAACATCGTCACGATCATGCCCAGGATCACCGCCGAGGCGAGCGCGCCGCCGACGCCGGCGAAGAAGCGGCCGCTGATCAACATCGCCTGGTTCTCGGCGACGGCGCAGAGCAGCGAAGCGGCGACAAAGACCGCGAGGCCGATCAGGAACATCTTGCGCTGGCCGAGCAGGTCGCCGAGGCGGCCGGCGAGCAGGAGCAGGCCGCCGAAGGGGATCAGATAGGCGTTGACGACCCAGGCCAGGCCGCTCTGGGAGAAGCCAAGGCTGTCCTGAATCGTCGGCAGAGCGACGTTCACGATCGTCACGTCGAGGACGATCATCAGCATCCCCGCGCAGAGGACGTAGAGGGCGAGCCAGCGGTTGTCTTGCGTCTTCGTCATGTCGGCCACCTTATCAATTGGTTCAGAAAAACAACTACTAGCTTGCTTATCCGCATTTCATGGTTGTAAACTTATTTGTATGTCGACAAAGCGCTCATACGGGGAGGCTTGTCGTTTCGCCTACGCCCTCGACGTCGTCGGCGAGCGTTGGGCCTTGCTGGTGGTTCGTGAACTTCTGCTCGGCCCGAAGCGCTTCACTGACCTGCGCACCGGGCTGCCCCATGCCAGCTCCAACATCCTTTCCGAGCGCCTGCGCGACCTCGAGCACGGGGGCGTCATACAGCGTCGCAAATTGCCGCCGCCGGCGGCGTCCACGGTCTATGAGCTGACCGAGTGGGGCCGCGAGCTGGAGCCGATCGTGACCAAGCTCGGCGCCTGGGGCGCCCGCTCGCCGATCGCGCCGGACTCGCAGGAGATCGGCCCCGACTCGGTAATCCTCGCCCTGCGCTCGCTCTTCGACGAAGAGGCCGCGGGCGAGCTGACCGCGGCGTATGGGCTGCGGATCGGCGAAGACCGGTTCCGCGTCGAGATCACTGCCGGCAAGCTCGAGCTCGGCCGCGGTGCGGTCGAGGACCCGACCGCGACGATCGCGTTCGCCGACGCGCCGACCTTCGCCGCCATCCTCGCCAGCCAGCTCCCCCTCGACGAGGCCCTCGTCGCGGGCACCGCCCAGCTCGAGGGCTCCAAGCAGGCCGCGAAGTGCTTCCTGCGCCTCTTCCCGATGCCCGAGCCGTGCGAGTGCGCGGGTGTCGAGCCGGCGCTGCAGGCCGTCTAGCCCGGGCTCCCTCGTGCCGCTGGTCAGGCGGTGCCGTTGAGACGATCGAGCATGCTGAGTACGGCCTGCGTGTTGGCCCGGATCTGTTCCGTGTTTTCTTCCATCTGCATGATCACGCCCGTGTAGACCTTCTCGTTGCGGAGCAGGATCTCGCGGTTGAATTCCCGCGTTTCCTCGACCAGCTCGCGGAACTCCTCGTCCCGTTTCTCGAAGTAGCGTTTTAGGCCGTGGCCGAACATGAAACGTATTGTCGCAGGGCCTTCCGCACGCGTGGTGCGCGGAATCACCCAGTTGCGTCAACGGCGGCGCCCCCAACTGTGCGCGTTGGGGGCAACCATGCGCAACTCGGCGACGGCGTGCTCGCGCAGCTGCCGGCGAGGCGTTCCGGGCCGGCGGGGCAGGGCGGGACGACTCGGAAGCTTTGGGCTCTCGGCGTCGTCCTCTTCGCGCCCCCGCCGTGCCGAGGCCTTTGGGATGCTCAGCTCCGTCACCTCGGAGACAACGACGTTGGTCGTGCCTTCGTGGCGCTCGAGCCTGCCCAACGCGCGGACAAGGGGCGCGGCGCGGACGGCGGCGCGGCAGCGCTCGTAGACGGCCTTCGGCACGACCAGGTTGACGGTCCCCAGCTCGTCCTCGAGCAGCATGAAGACGATGCCTTTGGCGGTCTCGGGGCGCTGGCGAGCGACGACGAAGCCGGCCACTGCGACGGTTGCGCCGTTGTCGGCGCGCTCCAGGTCGGCGCTGGAGCGGATCTCAGCGTCGAGGTCGTCACGCATCAAGCCCAGCGGGTGCGCGTCGAGGGTCATCCCGACCGAGTGGTAATTGGCGATCAGCCGTTCCCAATCGCCCAGCGGTCTCAGCTCAGGCGCCCTGGGTGGTTCAAGCGGCAACGCCATCTGCACGTCCTCCCCATGGCGCACGCCGGTCCCGGCGCCTCCCGCCTCCCAGAGCGCCTCGCGCCGACCAGCCGGCGACGGGACTGAAAGCGATCCATACGTCGACTTTGAGTCCCGCCGACCCACGAGGTCATCGAGGGCGCCGGCCCAGGCGAGGCGCTCGAGGCCGTCGCGGCCAGTCCCCGAGCGCGAGGCGAGATCGGCGATCCCGGCGTAGTCGCCGCTGCGCTCGCGCTCGACGACGAGGCTCCCCATCTCCTCCTTGCGCACCCCCTTGACGTAGCCGAGCCCGATCCGCACGGTCAACTCACCTTCGATCGGCTCGACCTGGCAGAGCACGCCGCTGCGGTTGGCGTCGGGGCCGATCACCTGCACGCCGCGGCGCTGTGCCTCGTGGACAAGGGCGTCGGGCGGGTAAAAGCCCATCGGTTGCTCATTGAGCAGGGCGCAGAGGAACTCCTGCGAGCGGTGGACCCGCAACCAGGCCGACTGGTAGGCGAGCAGGCCGAAGGCGGCCGAGTGGGCTTTGGGGAAGCCGAAGCCGGAGAAGCCCTTGATCTGCTCCCAGACTTTCTCCGCCACCGCCTCGGGGACGTCGTTCACCTCCACCGCGCCGGCGACGAAGCGCCTGTGGTGCCTCTCCATCTCCTCCACCGAGCGCTTACGGCTCATCGCCCGCCGCAGCGAGTCCGCCTGGGGAGCGGTGAAGCCGGCCAGGGCGATCGCCACTTCGATCACCTGCTCCTGGAAGACGATCGTGCCGAGGGTGTACTCGAGCACCTGCGCGAGCAGCGGGTGCTCGTAGGGGATCTCAAAGCTCGGGTCCTCGCGGCGCCGCTTCAGACGCTCTATATATGGATGCACGGCGCCGCCCTGTATCGGCCCCGGCCGCACCAGCGCCACCTGCACGGTGAGGTCGTCGAGGGTTTCCGGCCGGGTGCGCGGCAGCATCGACATCTGGGCGCGGCTCTCGATCTGGAAGACGCCGGTGGTCTCAGCGGCGCGGATCGACTCGAAGGTCCTCTCGTCGTCGAAGGGGATGCGCGAGAGGTCCAGCGACTCGTCCCGCGTGCGCGCGACTTCGTCGACGCAGCGCTCGACCGCGGAGAGCATCCCCAGCCCGAGCAGGTCGATCTTGAGGAAACCGGCGTCGTTGCAGGAGTCCTTGTCCCACTGGACGATCTGGCGCCCCTCCATCGCCGCCGGCACGACCGGGCAGACGTCGATCAGCGGCCGGGTCGAGATCACCATGCCGCCGGAGTGCTGGGAGGCGTGCCGGGGCAGGCCCATCGCCTCGGGTAGGAGTCGCAGGAAGCCGGCCCAGCGCGGCGAGGCGGCCAGCTCCGGCCCGATCGCCGCCGCGATGTCCTTGCCGACCTCCTCCCTGCGCTCGTGGAAACCGACCATCCCCGCCACCCTCTCGATCTCTTTTCCCGGCAGTCCCAACACCTTGCCGAGGTCGCGCACGGCGCCGCGCGGGCGGTAGGTGGGGAAGGCGGCGACCAGGGCCGAGCGCTCGCGGCCGTAGCGCTCGTGCACGCGGGGGATCAGCACCTCGCGGATGTCACGCGGGAAGTCGAGGTCGATGTCGGGCATCGTCGCCCCGACTTCCTTGCCCACCTCCTCGTTGAGGAAGCGGCTCGAGTTGAGGTCGTTCTCGATCGGGTCGATGTGGGAGAGGCCGGTGAGGTAGCAGACGATCGAGCTGACGCTGGAGCCGCGGCCGCGGCCGGGGGACATCGCCGCGCGAGCCGAGCCCCTTCCCCGCACCTCGACGGCGACCTCGCGGGCGAGCAGCAGCAGGTCGTGATGGAGGAGGAAGAAGCCGGAGAGGCCGAGGGCGCGGATCGTCTGCAGCTCTCCCTCGAGCTGATCGTCCGCCCTGCGCCGGTACCGCGAGTGGCTGGGGTAGCGCTCGGTCAACAGCCCGCGGCAGAGCTCGGCAAGTTTGCGATCCACCCCCGGCTCCTCAGCGCGCGGGTAGCGGTAGCCGAGTTCGCGACCGAGGTCGAACTCGAGCCGCTCGGCGACCCGCAGGGTCTCGGCGACGGCCTCGGGGTAATCGGCGAAGCGCTTCGCCATCGCCGCCGGCGAGGCGAGCACCGAGCTCGAGTTGCCCCGTCGCAGCGGCTCGGACTCCTCCAGCGTCATCCCCAGCCGCACGGCGACGAAGGCGTCCTGCAGGTGGGCGCGCTTGCGGGCGTGCGAGTGGACGTTGCCGGTGGCGACGGCGGGGACTCCCAGCCGCTCGGCCAGCCCGGCGAGCCAGCGGTTGCGACTGCGGTCCCGCCGCCAGAAGGGCCGCTGCAGCTCAACCCGGAAGCGGTCCCGCCCGAAGGCCCTGAGCAACCTCCGGGCGGACTCCGCTCCTGCCGCCGCGTCTCCCCGCTCCCAGGCGGCGGCAAGCATTCCCGCGCCGGCGCACCCCGAGAGGCAGACCAAGCCCGC
The DNA here is from genome assembly GCA_963732225.1 of uncultured Solirubrobacterales bacterium. Taxonomy (GTDB): domain Bacteria; phylum Actinomycetota; class Thermoleophilia; order Solirubrobacterales; family 70-9; genus VRUE01. The sequence continues at coordinate 267,420 of CAVSYR010000002.1, read as the reverse complement.
GGCGTGCTCCTCGACCTGATCGAGCGTCACCGACGGCTGGCCGGCGCTGCGCTGCGAGTTGTCGCGCGTGTGCGAGTGCGCAGCCGTGAGCAACCGGCAGAGGTTGCGGTAGCCGCTCGCGTCTTCGACCAGGAGCGTCAGGTGGGCATCGCCAACTGTCAGCTCCGCCCCGGTGATCGCCCTGACCCCCGACCCCTTGCACGCCTGGACGAACTCCATCGAGCCCCAGACTCCGTCGTGGTCGGTCAGCGCGCAGGCCGGGTAGCCAAGCTGCGCCGCGGCGCTCGCCAGCTCGGCCGGCGTCGATGCCCCGTCGAGGAAGGAGAAGGCCGAGTGAACGTGCAACTCGATGTACTCGTTTCCCCCCCTCATCGCGAGCGAAGACCTCCGCTACGTACCGCATATAGGTATTGCAGACAGATGCAGAACGGTAGCTTTTGGAGGTGCGAAACGGTAGCGTTAGCTGCATGGAACGTGGGGGCTACCGGACGCGTGTTGTGGATGCAGAGCTGGATGAGCTGATTGGCTCGATCCCCGCCACCGGGCCCGAGGCCTATCGGCGCAAAGATGGGATCGCCGTCGTGCCCGCCGCACTGCTCGGTCCCTGACACTCGCCGCACCGCCTCAGCCCCGCTGCCGGTACCAGCGTTTGCTGACGATGCTGCGGAAGACGACCAGGTTGCGGCCGTCGGCGAGCACCAGCTCGAAGTAGTGACGACCGAGCGGGTTCGGCGTCCACCAGCGGTCCTCGACCACCCACTCCTCCCGCACCGCCTCGACCGCGGCCCCGTCGACCGCAGTCGGCTTCCCCGCCCGGTCGGCTTCGACCCGCACCGGGCGCGGCACGTACAGCCGCCGCAAGCCGGGACTCATCGCCGTACACCTTCTGTGTGAATTCGGAACCAAAGACCTGACTCAAGTCCCACACACGTGCGCCGACACTCCATAGCGTCCACGCTGTGGAGTGGCCTCCGAAGCCTGGAGAAATTCTTTCTCGTCCCGAGGATGCTTGGTATGAATGGAGGAAGGTCGAAGACTGGATGCTTGGACCAGAAGGACACAGCTCGGAATGGAGCACTGTGTTCCACATCAGCCTCGGCGACTGGGAGCTTCTCTGGAGCAGCCTTGCCGAGGCAGTTATTGGAACCACGATCGCTGTTGTTCGTGATCATCGCCCCAACGGCATCGCCTGCGGGGTCGACGTTGACCTGACTATTAACGGCCGATGCGCCCCAGTAATGACCTCGTGGCACTACTCCAGTAGAGACAGCGCACGAAGACTGGTCACCGCCTACCCAAGCCCCTAACATGGAAGCCTGATCTGATGGCAGTAGCTCAGAAAATCGTGGAGTTCGACATTGTCGAACTGACTGAGGCGGTAGATGATGCGCCCGCTGGCGCCAAGGGCGGTGTCTTGGAGTTTTACCGAGAGGGAATCGCCATGATTGAGATCCTTGAGCCCGACCTTAACGCTGCCGCTCGCATCGTCTTCGTCCCGGTCGACAAGCTGCGCCACACCACCCGCCCTCCACGAAACTAGGACAGTCATCGGCCAGCGGCCGGAGTCAGCATCGCCCAGCGCTCGGGGAAGCGCGAGGCGGAGTCAAGCGGCACGATCGTCAGCAGCGAACCGGCGCCCTGGGCGCTGCGGACCTCGCGGATCGCCTCGCCGAGGCGGCGCTTGCGGTGCTCTTCGCCGCGCAGCGAGAGCTCGAGCTGGTCGCCGACCGGCGGGCCGAGGCCGAGGGCGCGAAGCCGGAGGGCGGCGACCGGTCCCGGCAGCGTCTCCAGTCGCGGCGCCAGCACCGCGCGCAGGGTCCGCTCCGAGGCGGTCGGCCGCCCGAGCCCCTGGTCGACGCTCCAGCTGCCGCCGCCGCTGAGCACGGCGCCGAGGCGCAACCCCAGCAGCGTCCTGCCCTTGCGCTGCGGCGCGGCCAACAGGCGGGCGACGAGCAGCTTCAGGGCGTGCTCGAGCTGGCCGCCGGCAGCTCCTTCCGGCAGCTCGAGCTGCTCTGTCAGCTCCTCGTGCGGGCGGCGAGGGCGCAACGGCGCGTCTTCGCCGCGGGCGAGCCGCAGCGCCTCCAACCCGGCCGGCCCGAAGCGATCGGCGATGCGGGCCGGGGAGAGCGCCGCGAGGTCGCCCAGCGCCTCGATCCCCAGCCGCCGCATCGTCTCGATCAGGCCCCCCACCTCGCGCGGCGGCAGCTCGAGCCTGCCGACCAGCGTCGAGACGGGAAGCGCTGCCAGGAAGTCGCCTGCCTCAGGCGGCGGGACGATCGTCTCCCTCCGCGCGGCGGCATGAGCGGCGAAGCGGGTGGGCGCAACCCCGATCCGCACCTCGATCTCCGCCGCACGCCGCGCCGCCGCCAGTACCCCGGCGCTCTCTCCCCCGTGGATCCCACGCAACCCATCGAGGACGAAGAACGCCTCCCCAGCCCGCTCCGACTCGACCGCGGCGCCGATCCTCTCAAGTCGACGCAGCAGCCCCTCGGTCAGCTCGCCGGCCTCAACCGGGTCGGCAAGCACGGATTCGGGGATCAGGACACAGGCGACTTCCATACGAACGTATGTTCGTATGGAAGAACGACTCAAGTCAAGGGCTTCCCAAACTTTTAGAAAGCCGCCCTACCTGTAGAGCGCCAAGTAAAACGGCTCGCGCGTCCGCACTCCCCCGTCGAAGGTCTGTACCTCGACCTGCGGCGCGGGGCAATCGGCGGTCCCTCCCACCCGCACGTAGACGGTGATCTGACCGGAGACGTTGAAGCGAGGGGTGACCTGGGCGCCTCGGGGATTAAAGCCAGCTGCGGTGATGCAGTAGACACCACCGAGGGTGCCCTCCCTGACAGTCTGGATTGCCTTGGAGTAGGAGCTGTCTATCGTCGCTTCGGAGGAGATCGCGGCAAAGGCAGGCGGTGAGGCTGATTCGGCTTCGGTGGCGAAGTCGGCCCTTGCGGCTGAGGGCACCTGAGACAGCGTCCCCTCGTTGACCTTGTTGCCGGTCACCGCCCCAGGGGCGATCTTCTCGTTGGTGACGGAGCTGTTTTGAAGCGAGGAGCTAGAGACCGAGCCCCCGGTCATCTTCGCCGCGGTGATCGAGCCGTTGGCGATCTTTCCCTGCTTGATCGCTTCGGCCTTGACCTTGGGGGAGGTGACAGCGTTCTTTCGAATCTTTTCCGCGGTTACCGCTCCGGGTCTGAGCTGGAACTCACCGACCGAGCGGTCCGGGAGCTTTGAGGCCGCGTAGGCGGTCGCTCCGCTGAGGGCGATGAGCAAGGCCAAGGTGGCGACGACGTTGGCGTAGGTGAGCTTCATGCCTATCCCTTCGCTTCGCAGCTGCGGTTCAAGGTGTTGGTGAGAGACAGCCCTCCGGCAAAGGCGAAGTCAGTCCTCATCAGGGGGAAGGTCGCCTTGCTGAAGCCCTTGGGCGCTGGGCAGCCAGCGGCGAGGAAGCGTTTCTTGTTCAGGTTCAACTCGATCCCGGTGACGTAGCCCCATTCCCCGGTCGCCTTGGGGAAGGAGGTTTCGAGGATCGTGCCGTAGGTGCCCTTCTGCTGCTTGACCCGGAAGGCGAAGACGTAGGAGGTCGGGATCGGCTTGGTGCCGTAGATGTGGGCGAAGATCGCCGGCTTACGGCCGATCTGCCCGTTGAAGGCCAGGAGCTTTCCCTTCGAGGGGAAGGGCGACTGCTCTGGCAAGACCACGTTGGCCGAGAAGCTCCCTTCTCCGACCAGGGAGCTCTTGCAGGCTTCCAGGGCCTCCTGGTTGGTCGAGGGGTTGATGTGGTTGATCCGGCAGTGGGGGATGCCCGCCACGTCCAGGTGCCCTGCCGAGTTGATCGCGATGGTCAGGTGCTGCAGCTGGGGCAAGACGTCGGCTGAGGCGGCAGAGATCTCGCCCTTGACCGATACCGCCACCGGGGCCGATCCCTTGCGGGGCAGGCGCTTGGGTGAGAGGGCTCCGTTGACTGAGACCCGCACTCCGTTTTTTTGGGAGACCTCCGCAGAGGAAGTAGGGGCGAGTGCCGCGGTCAGTATCGCGGCACTCGATAGGAGCGCCAGTGCTCTAGTCCTACCCATCCCTAGCGATGCCTCTTATGGCGCTTTGCCCTCTTCTTGGCCTTGGCGCAAGCGCTCTTAAGCGCCGGATGCAGGGTCAGCTGATCGCCGTTTTGTCCCGTGAATTTGGCAGTTGCCTTGGCCGGGGCCTTGCAGATGTCCCTCGAGTTGACCAAGAGACCCTTGCTTCCCCCGAAGAAGTTGAAAGAAGCCTGGGTGACCGGCACGTCGGGGACGAATTCGAAGGTGTTTCGGATCCCCCCGTTTACCGAGTCGATCCTTCCGACTAGGTTGGCGTCAATGCGTCCTCCCCTGAAGGCCGCGACCAAGTCTGGCAACTGGTGGCTGGAGGACTTGAGGTAGATGTTGCCGTGCAGCTCTTCGTCAAGCAGCGGCGTCTTGGCTGAGACCGTGCCGTAGATCGATGCCTGCGGGCAGGCTTCGGCGGCGAACTGAGGCCGGGTGCAGACGGTACCGATGTGGCCCTGGTCCAGGAACTCCGAATGGGGCAGGGCAACCGATGCTGCTGCGGTGTTGGCTCCACCGGCCGAAAAGCGGACCGTTGCCTTCAGCTTCGGGTGAGAGCCGCGGTGGGTGCCGCCGAAGAGACGCAGGTCGAGCTTTGGTTTGAAGGGAAGGCTCGCGCAGTTGGCGACCTGGAAGGGGGAAGCTGCGTTGAACAGCGCTCCGCCTGTTCCCGAGATCGCTCCCGCGACTGTCTTTGGGGAACAGTTGGTCGGGTTGATCGTCGTGTTGGGCCTGTCTATTCGCAACCTGACGTCGCGGACCCTGAGGATAACTCCGTGCAAGATCGTCGGGAAGGGGTCCGATATCGCCCTGACCTGGGTGGTGTCGGGATCGACGTAGAGGGCGGCTCGCACGACCACGTTGCCGAGGTCATAGGGGCCAGCCAAGGCCGGGGCCACCACTGCCAATGAGAGTGGCGCGCCCTTATAGGGCCCTGCCAAGTAGACCTTGCCGTCGAAGTAGTTGGGGCCGGGGCCTGCTCCCAGGCCTGCGGAGACGGTGCCGATCTGAGAGGCAGCGGGACAAGCCGGGTGGGCTAGCTCTTGCCTACCGGTACCCAGCGCCGTCGAGATCGAGGCGATCGATTCGTTGGGACAGGCCGGAATGCCGGCGATCTTTGCCACCAGTCCCTCAGGGAGGGTGGTGGTGACCCGGCTCAGTTCCTGTTCGTCATCCCCTCGGCTCAGACGGAAGAGGAAAGGCGAGTAGGCACCGGCGACCGGATTGAGCGTGCCGCCCGAGAAGGTCGGGTGGAAGGCCCTGTGAGCTGAGTCGGGAGGACAGGGTGTTCCGTTGGGCCCTTCGGTCACGTCATAGGTGTTCGATGCATCAACCGGGTTCTGCGGCTGGGCATAAGACGCCACTTCGACCCCGATCGTCTGCTTGCCACAGGTCGGCGGTGAAACCAGCGGCGCACGAGGACCGCTCCTGAATTTCAGCGTCAGGTCATCAAACGGGAACTGCGGCGTGTCGTTGAAGACGGCGGTGATCTGACCGGTCGCTTCATCGACGTCGACGCGCCCCGGAATCTTGATCAGGGCGCCGCGTTCTTCGGTGTCGTGCAGGACGAGGAGCAGGGCGAAGGTCGAGCCGAACGGGTTGTCGTTCTGCGCCGCCAGGTACATCGAGCCTTCCGCCGCGTTGGGCAGCAGCGGGGTGTGCAGGGTAACTTCGCCGATCCGCGATGCATCGGGGCATTGCACGGGATCGTTGTTGCCCAACTGCATCTGAGCCAGAGTGCAGCTGGAGAGCCCATCGGCGAAGGAGGGACTGAAGCTCATCCCTTCGGGCAGGCGTACCGTGACGCGCTTCACCGGTGGCGTCGCCAAGGCGTTGGGGTTTTCGTTCTGGGCGATTTTGACGTGAACGTTCAGGCCCGTCGGCGTATTGGCCTGCTTGCCGGTCGGTTCGATTTCAACTTCCGGTTCGAAGCGGGGACGGTCGCAATCGGTCATCTTCCCCGGCAGCGTGTAGTCGATCTCGGGGCCGAAGGCGCCGGTTTCCTGCCAAGAGTCGTAGTGGTGAAGCCGCATCACGTTGTCGGTTTCGCACTGTGAAGGCAAGGTGAGGAAGGGCTTCCGCTCGTGATCGGTAGAGCATTCTTCGTCGGTTTTGCCACCGCCCGAAACATCGGGAAAAACGAAAGCGGCACAACGCTCGGAATCATGACTGTGATCGGCCGGAACCCCCCATAGTGTCAGCTTCTGCTGAAACGGCGGCAATGTCTCATTGATGTTCGGGACTTCCGAGTGAATCGCGTAGTGGTTGGACGGGTCGAGGGTGACTTTGATATGGACGGGGTTTCCGGCTATTTGGAATCCGAGATCGGCAACCGTTCCGCGCGGGTGCGCCATGTTGAACACGCCTGTGCTGGTGTAGGTCTGCTCATACAATTCAAGGAATCCAAAGAGAACGGCGTCGAAGCGACCCACTTGGCTGGAAGCTGGGCATTGCGCACCGATGAACTCAACCTCTGTGCACTCTCCGACAGCCGTGGGTGCTCCGACAAAGCCCGGAGGTGCGTCGACAACCAGGTCCCGCACGCTGCCCGACTCTGACTTTTTCCCCGGGTGATCGACGGTGGGAGCGGCGACCGAGTTGAAATCGAAGGGAACGGTGAAGAGTTCTGGATGCGCGCCCGCTTCGCGTTCCCTCACCAGTCCATCCGCCTTAAAGAAATCCGGCACAAAGGATTCCGGCAGAATGCCAAAACCCGCAGGTTCAGAATCAATGTGGGTCAGCTCAAACGCGCTGGCAGGAGCCGTCGCGCCACCACCTTCAATTTTCGCCGCCGCAAAACGATCTCCGGATGCCCCTGGGGCGACATTAACCTCGAGCACCAAGCCGCGTGCAATGGTATGACGCGGAACGGGATCATGGGTGGTGCAGATCACCGTGGAATCCCCAGGCGAGCCAGGACAACTCCAGGTAATCACGTGATTGGGTATGAGCACGCCGTCGATTTCGGAATAGACCCGATTCCTGGTGATCCCGTTCGGCAGATTCACCGTCAGCTTGATCTGCCCACTGGTGTCAACCGGGCCGACGTTGTTGATCTCAAACCAATACTGGGCCGTGCCTCCTGGGGGGAAGTTGGTCTGGTTGTGGTGAATGTCGAAATTCCAGATCGGGGATGCAGCCGAGGCGACTCCAGAAAGTCCAAGCAGAGCGACCCCCGTGACGACCGCGATCGAAACCATCCGTCGTAGATTCATCGTGAGGCCCTCCGCTTATGATTGGTTCGGTGCTTGAGCTTCTTGTGCTTCTTCTTCCCGTGCTTCTTCTTGTGCCTCTTAGCGGATGGGGCGGGCACACGGTTTCCAGATCCTGCGAGCGTGGCGGTGCCGGGAGCCGATTCTTCCGGAGCACCCTTGGGGATACCCTGGCAAACCTCGAGCGGGCACGGTGGAGGCGCCTGGGGATATTCGAAGCCGCCCCCTATACGAGCGTCGTAGATGCGCTTGTAGGAATCGAGAGCATCCGGGGTGTACCGTGCCGAGACGGAGAATTGAAGATCGCGGCCATCATCGCCCAGGCCGGTGACGGTTGGCCATGTGCCGTTTTCTTCTGGCCAGCTCTGGAGACCGTTTGTAACCAGAAAAAGCCGACCATCACGCCACTCATACACATCCAGGCCAGTGCCTGCATGGAAAAATTCGCTTAGTCCGGATGTCGTAGGCGAGGCCGTATTTTGGTCGGCCGAAAGAAGCGGATTCGGCGTGGCGAAAGCAACCACATCGCCGCTTCCCCTGGCAAGGCTCAGCGCTCCATTAACGTTGACTCCATATGCTGGCGCCGATCCATTCTGAGGGCAAGTCACGCACACCAGCGAGTGGTCGCGATCGTCATAGCGGAAGACCTGCTCGGTTCCACCGTTGCTCAGCCCACCTTGTGGATTGAGCGACGCGGCGGAAGAGCTGAAAAGCGCCACGGTTCCGTCGCGGCTTATGAATCGGGGATCAATTACGAAATGACTGCCCAGCCAGTGCAGCTCACCGGTTGCGACATCAAGCACATAGTTGGAGTCAATTCCCGGTTCAGCACCGAGGGTCAGCGGTTCGGGAGAGCGACTCTGGAAGTAAATTCGCGAGCCATCTTCAGAGATGACCGTGTGAGCTGAATCGCCGTTATTGGTACCGCCCACCACATCCGCCTTGATTCCGTCGCCGAAACAAGTGAGGCATTTGGCCGTACCGTCGTCGAAGCTGTACTTGTAGATGTCCCCGTCTTCCCCAGCCGCACCTTGAGGAGCAACATCTTCCGGGGACAAGCGCTGCTTGCTCCAGAAGTAGGCAGCGTCCTGATGTACGTCAATCAGTGATTCAAAGCCAGGGAGAGCCGTTGTCGTTTCGCTTTCGAGATCGCGCACATACAGCTGCGGATTTGACACGGAATCTCCACTACCCGTAGGCAAGCATTGTGCGCTCGTATTGCTCATGAAAAAAACGTGCGATCCGTCGGGAGAAACTGCCTCTGAGCCCTTCGATTCACCGCCGCCCACGCCGCAGGGTGGGACCAGGTCGCCGGGCAGAAGGCCGACCAGCCGCGGAACTCCCGAAGTTATCTCGTAGAGATTTTCGTACGCAGCAGCTTCCGGGTGATCCGGATCGAACCCGGCTCCGCCATGCATGCGCTCGAATACGCGCAACGGATTCTTGGATATGAACAGAGTGCCCGGATACCTCCCTTGGTGCTGGGGCGGAATGATGGTGTTCAGATTGACCGGAGGTTGGCCCGGCGTCGCCCGCCAGACGGACGATTCTTCAGTCGCTTCGTTTTCATTTTTAACCACGAATGAGGACAGATCTGGCGCTCCGATGAGCGGTATGAGTGCCGAGCCCAAGAGTCGATCGCGGGGTGGCGTGACGCTTTCGGTCCGCCATCCGCTGGGCGTCCTAGTGGCAAAATAAAAAGCGTAGAGACTGCCGGTAGCTGATCCGGGGATGCCACCGGCAACTTTGTACAAGCTGTGATTGCCATCGCTGGAGACGGCTATGCCTTCCCAGATTGGGTTACCACTCGTATCCGGTGGAGTCACCAACTCATACGCGCGGTCCGAGCCAGGCGGGCCGGGGTAGTGGCCGTGGCCGAGCGGCGCGTCCGACAGTCGTGTGGTCACGGTCATGTCTTCCCCGAACGCCGGAGAGCCGGGATTCCCATTGTTGGCGACAACTCTGTAGTGATAGGTAGTTCCTGGTTGCAGCCCATTCACCGATTCGGCCACCAGCTTCGTCACGTTACCCGCAGCGAGGGATTGGTCGGGCGTCGAGGCGCATGGATTCGAATCACATGGGCCCAGGGCTCCATATTCGAAGTGGAAAGTCGTGGCGGAATTGCGTGGGATCACAGCACCGGCCAGCCGCGCCGTCGTCGCGGTGCGAAGCGCCGTGCCGGTTGTTTCAGCGAACGGACTCGCCGGCAGCGTGGTGAAGGTGAGCTCTGGGGTGGTCACCGACGGCGCGAAGGCCTTGGCCGCTACGAGGCGTACGTGATAGAGCGTGTTGGGCTGCAAACCCACTCCCGGGTTGAGAACGCTGTCAATCGACTGTGGCCCTTCCTGGCTACCGAGCACGACGTTCGGCGTGCTCAGCCAAGTGGACCCATCGGTGGAGTATTCGAAGTGATAGGAAACCGCTGGCGGGCCGTTGGGATTAACGGAACCATGCAAGGTGACGTCAGTTGCGGTGATATTGCTCAGTGAGTCGAGTGAGGCGGTGGGCTGGCCGCCGGCTTCATCCAACACGTACACACCGGCTTTGTGTCCTCCTGATTCTTGCCACGCACCACCAATATTGTCCCCATCTCCTATGAATAGACGACCGTTGCCTTCGTCAAAGCCCAGTGAACCGACGAAGTTAAAGAGCGCGACCGAGCCGTGTTCCGCGTCATCAGCCGCCGGCGGAGTGGTCAAACCCGGATCATTCTCGGGGCCAAATTGCTGGATCACCGTTTTGGGTTCGGGGCCAAGATTGGACAAGACATAGAGAACGTCTTTGTCAGGACCCGCACCGTCGCTATCGGGATCTACCTCGATCCCGGCGATTTGACGGGCGCCGGAGAGAGGAGACACCAAAGGAGGAGCACCGATCGGAGCTAGCGGACCTACGCCGCCGCCATCGGCGTTCTGCGTATCAAACCTATCGACGATTCTGCCGGCGGTGCTAGACGAAAATTCCGTCGCGTAGAGAATGCCGCGGGAATCGATCGCTATTGCTTCTGGCCCACCCGGAAAATCGGCCGACGAACCGATGCTCGCAGGGGGGTCACCATCGAGTTCGTAGGTATCGACTCGATGATTCCCGGGGTCAGCGAGGTAGATGGTTCCGGTCGAGGCGTTCCCATCGGGCGGACTGAGGGCAATGCCTCCCTCTTGCCCGATCTGTCCCATGCCCGCGCCGGAAGTCCCCGTCTTGCAGGTATCTACCGCTGCACAGACCTCGAAGCCGGTAGTTCCGCCTTCGACCACGTCCCAGCCCAGCGAGCGCAGAAAAGCCCCGTCTCCCGCATAGACGTTGATCCGGTTATTTCCGTTGTCGGCGACGTAGACGTCTCCCGTGTCCTGGTCGACCGCGATGCCCGATATCGAATCGAGCGATCCGTTTCCCGCTGGAGTTCCGTTTCCTCCAGACTGGGCAGCAGTGGTGCACTCCGAAGCGACGGTGCAAATCTCGTAGTCACTTTCGTCCGCGGGAATCGAATCCACATTGGCGCCCCATGCGGCAACGAATTCATACTTATCGTCATAGGGATCTCCGGGAGTGCCGTTGTCATCCTGGGAGAATCGCTGTATCCGGTGGTTACCGTTATCCGCGACGTAGATTTCGCCTCGATTTGCCGAACCCGCGCCGGTGGCATTCACTGCGATGTCTCCAATGAATTGGAACTGTCCGCCCTGCGCACCCGTGCCAGCTTCCGTTCCAAAGTAGCCGATGGCCTCCTTAGCCGACGCACTGGGAGCGAGGGTCAACAGAAAGCCAAAGCAGACCAGAGCAGCCAGCCCCAGCGTTGAATGGAGATACTGGCTTGATCGCATCTTCGCTTGACCTCGCATCACTCGCTCCCAGTTGCCAATGTGTTTGTTGCTCACGCGTCCGAGGTCCGCGTCAGCCGGTCACAGCCCACGCGCCGTAGACGTTTGCGGGGTCTTCGGTGATCTGAAAAAACAAGAGGGTCCCGGCCGTCGAAAGAGATTCTGGGGCAAAATATTCAGCGTTGCGTGAGTATTCCAAGCCGTTATCCAAGTAAACGCAGAGCTCACCGCTGGGGGCCGTGGGGTTACCCACCGAACCCGTACACGTATCGCCGAAATCGGACTGGGTTGAAAAGTGAACATGGGATTCCCCCAGCGGCGACGCCAATGGGATGCTGAACGAGAGTGGTGCGCCGAAAAGTTCGAAGGGCCCAACGACGATGGCCTGGTCTTTGCGCGCCGACGCAGACCACGTGCCCTTCTCAGTCATGCCCGCCGGCAGCGTTTCGGTGAACCCGGTCTGGCCGTCGACACCATTCGCCCCATTGCAGACGTAGTCCGTTTTAGGACCGGCCGAAACAAGCTTGTAGCCGCCAGCCGTGCAGTTTGGACCGGGGGGCTCGAGGGTGCTGGTTATGCTCTGGCCGTTGCTCCCGCTTTGCCCAGGATTACCCGCTGCTCCGGCGTCCCCCTTAGGGCCAGGGGCCCCAGCCGGACCTTGCGGCCCCGCGGGACCCTGAGAGCCAGCAGGTCCGGTCGCGCCCTTGGGACCCCGCGGCCCCTTCTTCGCCTTGGCGGAAGCAGTCGCCTTGCCGCCTGAAGCTGAGTTGGAGGCGGCGTAAGCGCCGCCGAACATCGCAAACACGAGGGCAATCACCGAGATGACTCCGGGGATCCCAAAGCGCGTACGTAGCGTCGAGAACATCTGAAATCTCTCTCCTTGTCCCGTGAGCCCCTCTGCCCGCCGCTTCCCTTAGCGGCTTCCTCGAGGCTCGGTTATGTCCCTGTGGTGTTGCTGTCCCTGCGTCGCCTCTCAGAGACGACGTTTGACACCGTAAACGATGACTTTCATAAAGTCAAGAGAAACGTTTTTATGCAGAAGGAGATCGTTTCAACTGTTTACTGAAGCCAAAAAATGCTGGGAAGCCGCTTACAGCTGGGAGGCGATCGCTTCGAGCTCGGAAGCAACCAGGGGCTCGTCTTCGGCGCTGCGGCGAGCAATCAAGGCCGTAAAGGCGGCAACCGTGGTCCATGCCGCGTCGGGGAAGGACGGTGAGCGCTTGTCGCTGTCGCGGAGGAGCGCAGCGAGGCGCTCGATTGCCTCGTGCTGAGCGCGCACCCCAGCGGGTCCCACCGCGATGATCTCCACGCTCAGCAGCCGCGCCGTCGGCACGTCGTCGGCCAGCAGCGCCGCCGCGGTGCGAGCACCCACCCGCGCCCTCTCCCCCGGCTCAGGCTCACTCGGGCAGGCACCTTCGAGCGCCTCGAGCAGCCGCCCGAACAGCTCATCGAAGCTGGTCAGCATGCACTCGCGCTTGTCCTTGAACTGGCGGTAGAAGCTGGCGGTAGAGACGCCGGCGCACTTGGCGACCTCGGCCACCGAGGACTCGGCGTAGCCGCGCTCAGCGCAGACCTCGGCCATCGCCGCGACGAGGCGTTCGCGCTGGTTGCGCTCGACGAGCTCGGGCGGGAGTCCGTGCGGTCCGGGCGGCAGCCGCCTCAACCGCTCACCTTGCAGCTGCGGGTGAGGGTGCTGGAGAGCGTGCGGTCGTCAGCGAAGGTCATCGAGGCGCGGGCGAAGGGAAAGGCCGCCGCGGTGAAGCCGCTCGGCGCCGCGCAAGCCGCGCTCAGGTAGCTGCGCCGCTGGCCGCGGTAGGTGTAGTTGCGGTGCAGCCGCAGTGAGAGCCCCTGTACGTAGCCGTAGTGGTTGACCGCATCGGGCAGGGAGCCGGTGATCACGGTGCCGAACGTGCCGCCGATGCGGTGGATGTAGAAGACGATGATCCGCGTGATCGGCACCGGGTCGTTGCCATAGACGTGGGCGAGGATGACTTCGCGCCCGTGGTAGGTCCCATTGAAGGCAAGGATGTGTCCCTGCGACGGAAAGGTCGCCTGTTCGGGAAAGGCGGACTTGCCGACATACTCACCTTCGCCCACCAGGGCATCACCGCACGCCGCGAGCGCTCGAGACGGTTCCACCGCGATCAGCTGCCCGTAGTGACAGACGGGGAGACCGCGGGCGTCGAGCTTGCCGCTGCGGTTCAGTTCGATCTTGATCTTGCGCAAGGCCGGGGGGCGTTCCCCGGAGAGCGTTTTCACCGTCCCGCCGACGCTGACCGTGATCGGCGCCAGCTGCGTGCGCGGCAGGGCGGTCGGGTTGATCCCACCCTTGAAGCTAACGAAGAGATCTCCACGCTCGGTCAACTCAGCGTGGGCCGCCGTGGCGATCACGATGGCAGTGGCGATTGCCAGCGCCATCGTGATTGTCAAGCGCCTCTTCCCCATGAATTGCCGCATCGCCGTCTTCAGCGTAGCGACGCGCTGCAGTCTTTATATGGGGGCCTAATGGCATGGGCTATTTCGGGCTCCCTACTGCCCGCTAGCCCCAAACGAGACCACCCCAAACACTTCCCCCGCCCCGAACACCGCTTTCCCCCCCGCAAAGGCCTGGTTGAACTCCCCCGCAGCGTCAGCCGTCAGCGTCAAGGAAGCCCCGGAGACAGAGATCGTCCTCTGCTTGGGATCAGAGGCAACAGAACCTCCACCGATCGCGAAGACCCCGATCCGCCCCAGCTTGCCCGGGAAGGCAGGGGTCGGCTCGAGGTCGACTTCCGCCGAGGTGCTCTTGGCCCCCAAGTCGAGCCAGTATTCCTTGTGGAAGACCTGGCCGGCGCCGAGTTGCAGCAGTTCGATCGCTCCGCCGAGACGCAGGATCCCTTCGGAGGCGTCAGGAGCGATCTGTCCCCCAACTGCGATCGGGAACTTCAAGACAGGTCCTGGCTGCAGTTCGGCGGGTGAGATCGGGTTCAAGGAGACGAAGAGGGATTTCAGCTTCGCCAGGAAGGCCGGGTCTGGGGTGATGGTGGCTTGGCCCTGGGGGAGGATCGCCACCCTTTGGGGGGTGGTAAAGCTCTTGAGGGAACCGAGGGCCATGCCTTCGCCAAAGAGCTTACCGGTGCGCAGCTTCTTGTTGAGGCGAGTGGCGACCTTTTCAGTCAAGAAGAGACTCTGGGCCTTGAAGCCCTGGCCGAAGCCTTCCCGGGTGGAGGTGAGCTTCTTGGTGGTGGCCAGCTTCAGCTGGCTCCCTCCCACCTTGGCAAAGAGCGGTGTCTTCTTCGCCTTCAGCTCGATGTTGCGAAGTGGGACCTTGCGCTTGCCCTTCTGAAAGACCAGGGAGCCTTCGTGCTCCACTTCACCCTTGCCGGTGGTCGGGTCCTCCTTGCCGCCTTCTACCGGGAGGGTGAGGATGTTGCCCTTGAGCTTGGCCGGGGCGGTGGCGGAGAGCTTGATCCCTTCCTTTCGCATCAGCGAAAGGAAGCTTCCTTGGAAGGTGAGCTTGGTGGTGCCGCCTCCGATCGGGTCATAGGCGGCCTGGCAGAGGGAAGGGACGAGGAGCAAAGACAAGGTCGCAAGGAGGACCGCTGCTTTGAAGTACCTCATCCCTCTTCCTTCCTCTCGTCTCATTCAGACACCGCGCAGGCCTTTTCCACCTTGGCGCTCAAGGAGAGCCCTTCGGCGAACTTGAAGTTGGCAAGCGCCAGGGGGAAGACCGCCCGCTTGGCTCCCTTCAAGGCCGGGCAGCCGGAGTTGAAGTAGCTCAGCTGCTTGCCCTTGTAGGTGTATTTGCGCTTCAGGGTGAGCTTGATCCGATCGACGTAGCCCCAGTCGCCCAGGGCGTGGGGGAAGGAGGCCGATAGCTCGGTGCCGTAGGCGCCCTTGGAGACCTTCCTTATGGCGAAGGGGATGACGAAGGAGCTGAAGAAGGGGTTGGCGGTGAAGATGTGGACGAAGAGGACCGGGGATCCCTTCTGGCGGCCGTTGAAGATCAGCAGCCTTCCATGGGTGCCGTAGGCGCCTTGGTCTGGAAGGACGATGTGAGCGAAGAACTGGCCTGAGCCGACTACGGCGTCACCGCAGTTGGCCAGGGCTCGTTCGGTTGAGGTGGGCTGTAGCTGGGCGAGGCGGCAGGTGGGAAGGCCCTTGCTTTGCAGCAGGCCGTGCTTGTTGACGTCAACGGTCATCTCCTGCAGCTGGGCCGGGATGCCGCCGTGGGGGGCTTGCAGGTGGCCCGATACGAAGACGGCTATTGGGGCGGTTCCTGTGCGGGGGAGCTTGTAGGGCTGGACTTGGCTCAGGACGGTGATGCGCAGGTTGCCCTCTTGGACCACGGTGGCGCTTGCCAGGGAGGCAAAGGCCAGCAGCGCCACCGCGGTGGCGAGGACAGCGGCACGTCTTGGCATGGGTTAGTGGGCCCTGCGCTTTGCGCGCTTTTGCTTCTTGGCCTTGCCCCCACAACCCGTCGGCTTGACCTCGGGCTTGAAGTCCCACTCCTTGCCGTTTTGACCGGTGAAGTTGGCTTCTGCGGAGTGGGTTGCCTTGCAGAGGTTGGTCGAGTTGACGAAGAGGCCCTTCTTGCCGCCGAGGAGACTGATCACGACTGAGGAGACCGGAGCGTCTGGAGTCGATTCGAAGGTATTCCTCAAGCGTCCTTTGACCGAGTCGACGTGGCCGTCCAAGACGACATCGATCTGGCCGTTGTGGAGGGAGGCGACCACGTCGGGGAGCTGGTGTTCTGAGGACCTGAGGAAGACAGGGCCTTCCAGTGGTTCGGAGAGGATCGGGGTCTTGGCCACGGCGTGGCCGTAGACCGATCCCGCCGGGCACTGTTCTCCGGGGTGGTTGCCCTGCTTGAACTGGACCCTGGTGCAGATCGTGTTGAAGTGGGCGTTCTCGATGAACTCGGACTTGGGCAGGATCACTTCTGCTCTGTGCACGCCTGCTTCACCGATGCCGCTCATGTTGAGGGTTGCCTTGAGGGCGGGGTGGGAGCCTCGCTTGGTGCCTCCCTTGAGCTTCAGGGAGAGGCGTGGCTTGAAGGGAAGGGCGGCACAGTCGGCGGCTTGGAAGGGAGTTGAGACCGTCACGGGGCGGTCATCTGCTTCAGAGCCGAAGTCGAGGCCCGAGCCCAGCAGGGTTGAAGCGGTTGAGGTCCTTGTGCAGTTGGTCGGGTTGAGGACGAAGTTGGGGCGGTCGACGTAGGCCCTTATGTCGCGCAGGTGAACCGGGACGCCCTTGATGATGTGGGGGATCGGGTCTGAGCCTGTTGCATCGACGAAGACTTCGGCGGTTTCGGGATCGATCTTGAAGGCCTCGCGGATCACCACGTTGCCGAGGTCAAAGGGACCGACCTTTCCTGCCGTTATCGCCACCATCGAGAGGGCGGAGCCGTGGTAGGGGCCGGCGAGGTAGAGCTTGCCCGGGGCGTAGGCCAATGCAGAGCCCACGCCTGAACCCACCAGGGTGTGGCCGATTTCAGATGCCGCGGGACAACTCGGGCTGTTGATCTCTTCCTGACCGCCGTGGGGGCCGGTCCTTGCTTTGGCAGCGGCGATCGCAGCGTCGGGGCAGAAGGGGATCCCGGCGAGCTTGCCGAGCACTCCCGGGGGCAGCTTGATCGAGAAGTGGGTGATCTCCTGTTCTGAGTCCGTTCTGGAGAGACGGACGTTGAAGGGGGAGAACCTTCCTGCGGCGTTGTTCAGGGTTCCCGCGACGAGGCCCGGGTGGAAGGGAGGCAAGCCGCCGCTTGGGCAGGGCTGCGATTCGGGGCCGCTGATGATCTGGAAGGCCGAGGTGGTGGTGACCGGAGCCCCCCCTGCCCAGGGGTAGAGGGTGGCTTCGGCGTTGAAGGTGCCGCATTTGGGTGGCGAGGCCAATGGAGATCTCGCTCCCTCGCGGAAGTGCAGGCGGAAGTGAGAGAATGGCAGCTGGGGCATTTCTTCGGCAATCGTGGTCAACCTGCCCGTCACCGGGTTCGGGACCACGTTCAGCGCCTGCACCGCCTTGATTCCCAAGGTCGGGTTCTTGATCACGACGTAGAGGGCGATCAGGGAGTGGAAGGGGTTTTCGTAGGGGGTTGCCTGGTAGAGGGCACCGTTGACGTTTTCTTCCAACAGCGGTGTTTCGACTTCGACTGAGCCGATCTTCGAGGCGTCAGGACAGCCCGCTCCTGCTTCGGAGTTCGCCTTCTCCCTTGCCAGGTCGGCTTCGCTGCAGACGTTCAGGCCTTCGGCGATCGAGGGGTTGACTGAGAAGCCTTCGGGCAACGTGACTTCGGCTTTGCGGATGTCGGAGTTGGCCAGGCCACTGGGTGAGGTGATGCCTTCGTCTTGGACGTTCAGGTCGAAGTCAAGGCCAGTCGGGCTGTTGGCTGCCTTTGTGGTCGGGGCAGCGCTGATCGACGGGTTGAAGCCCAATCTCGAGCAGCCGGTCATACCCAATGGGTTCGGTGGTTCAGCGTTGTCGTGGGTGAAGAGAGCTGGTGGTTCGTCCCAGACTCCCGGTTCCTGCCAGGAGTCGGCTTTGAAGACCGTGGGGAGCGGACCCTGGCATGAACGCGGCAGGGTCAGCAGCACCTTCTGCGGGAGTTTGAGCTGGCAGTTTTCGACGCCGTTACAAGCTGGGTGAAGAGAATCGTGAGCAGGGTCCCCCGGCACCCCCCAGACGGTGAACTTCGAGGCAAAGAAGGGCACCTCGTCGGAGGTGTTGCTGAGCGTGGCGATGACGTTATAGGGGGCTTTTTCGCTGACCGTGAGGTCGATCGTGACCGGCACCGTGAGGACGATGAAGCCGAGTCGCATCGCCACCCCGGGGGGAGGGGTGAGGCTGTAGACGGGGGTGTTTTTGCGAATTTCGTTGAGGCCCTCAACGGTCACGTCAGTGACCCCAACTTGCGAGGCCGGCGGGCAAGCAGGAGGGTTTGCAAGAAAGTCGAAGGTCGAACAGCGGGGAACAGCCATAGGGCTGCCGACGAAGCCTGGAGGCAGTTCGGTGATCAGATCCTTGACGTTGCCGTCCGTCACTTCTTGTTCCAAGTAGCTGTTGGGCTTGGTGTTGAAGGCCAGCGTGACTGTCTGCGCGAAGGGGTGTGAGCCCGCCTGCGTCGCCGGGGAGCCATCCTGTTCAGTGAAGGTCGAGTCGAGCCCTTTAAGGCCGAAGGCAGCGCTGGCTCCGGCAGGGGCGAGGAGGCCAACTGCCAGCAGGGCGAGAAGGCCAGTCAGGGTAAGTGCCGCAAGTCGCTTCCTCATCGTCCCGCCCTCCGCTTGTTGTTGGCTCGCTTCTTGGCGGCCTGCTTCTTCTTCGCCTTCTTCTTGTGCTTGCTCTTCTTCTTGTGCTTGTGGGCCTTGGCTTCGGGCTTGACGTTGCCGGCGCCTTCGAAGCTCGAGGAGGCGGGGGTTGGGTCATTGGGTGGGTTGAGGGCGCCCTGGCAGGCTTCGCCTTCGCAGGCCGGCGAGGGCGTCGGAGCGGCTGGGAAGCCTCCGTTGACCCGGGCGTCGTAGATGTCGATCAGCCCCGGGTCCTGGGGCAGCAGGCTCGAGCCGGTCACAAAGAAGACGTCTGAGCCATCGGCGCTGGCGTCGATCAATTCCGAGTCCACGGGGCTCTGACCGGAGGAGATCAGGCTGATGCAGCCTTCGGCGTCTTCATCGAACAGTTCTGCTCCCTGTTCTTCGCAGGCTTCTTTGCTGTCGGCTCGTCGCCACTCATAGACGTCCTCTTTGCCGTTGTTGTCGCGGGGGACCAGGGCGTCGAAGCTCTCGAAGAAGAGCTCGCTGCCGTCGTCGGAGAGCAGCCTGGTCGGGTGCTGCTGCTCGGCCCAGCCGGGGATCTCGGCTGAGGCCCAGAGGTGGACGGTGCCGTTCTGAACTGTGGCGACGTCGCGACCCACGGGCCTCGCCCCGCTCGGGTTGCACGAGACGCAAGCCAGCGTGCCTGGCCCCGACCCGGGCGTCGCGTGGAAGACGAAGGCCTCGGTGTCCGCCTTGCCGCTGCTGACGTCCGTGTTGTCGTAGCCGGTGAGCGACTGGGCCGAGGTGAAGGCGAAGCTGAGGCCGTCGGGGCTTACCCGCGAGGTGCGGATGTTGGGTTGGGATGCGTTCGGGAAGGATGGCCCAAACACGTGGACACCGCTAAATCCCTCTTCCCTGCCGAGAGTGCCGATGTAGGTGGGGGTTCCGTTTTCCTCGAAGTAGAGATTGGGTTCTTCGGCGTGAGGGGTACCAACCGAGCCGGCGGCGGCCGGCTCGTTGAGCACTTCAGTCGAGACGAAATAGACGCGGGAGAGGTCTTCGCTGGCGATCGGGGCGCCCGCAACGTTTTTGGCAATCAGATGCGATTCACCGGTATCTACTCCATATTCGAAGAGTTCGCTTTCGCTACCTTCGCCGACCGAGTAGAGCGCCTTGTGTCCGTCGGGATCGGCGGCCCAGAAGTGAGCGGTTTTTGCTTCTGAGATCAGCTGGGTGCAAGCCTTTGCCGCTTCGGTGCATTTGCCAGCGGCGGTTTTGCTCGGCGGCTGGAGGGCATTCACCCGCACATAGAGAGCACCGGGGCCCGTCGGCCACCTTTCTCCGCCTCCTTCGGAAAGCTTTTTGCTCTTTCCGGTATCCGTCCAAAAGACTCGCGAGCCGTCTGCTGAAACAGCATGAGAAACGCTGTTTTCACGAAATCCCTCTAGGACTCCGAGTTCCGGCAGCGTGCCTACAGTCGACTGGGTACAGGTGGCTTTGCCGTTCGGCAGCACACTGACCAAGCGCAGTTTGCCGCCCGGAGAGCTCTCGTACACTTGAAAGATTTCAGAGGTGGAGCAGGCGTTTTCAGTCAGCTTGGCGTCGGCGCGGAAGACTGAGTGGCTTGCATCCGCCGAGGCGCCAAGCACGTTGGGGATGTAGTTGGATTCACCCCCGCTTGTAGGTTTGCCTATTCCGGGCGGCGAGACGCTGGTCAGCAGTTCGTAGTTGCCCCGTTCGGCGCAGTTGTCACGCCGATAGAGGTTGGGGTATTCCGCAGGCGCGCCTTCCACAAGCGGTGTTTCGGCGTCCTGCATCACCCAGCCGCTGCAGAGGTCTTCGCTGAATGACCTGTAGCGGCCGTTGTTGGAGATCCCTGAGAGGGAAGGTGTTTCTCGCGGCGGAGAAATCGATTCGGTCGACCAGCCGCCGGCTTCCCGCCTGGCGAAGTACTGGTTCACCAGCGGTGCGGAACTGGGGTCGGCGAAAGAGCGCAGGGAGGAAAAGGTGGCCCGATCGCCGTCAGAAGATGTCTCCGAGAGCATTCCGTAGGAGCCGACTATGAATCCCGAGCCCACGTCGCCACCGTTTTTGTCGACCGGTGAGACCATCTCGTAGGCACGGCAGTCGGGCAGCACTGCCGAGAACGAGGTGCGGAAGGCCTGATTGGGGCAGCTCGTTCCGACCGTGGGCGGAGAGACGGTCTCGAAGGTCGATTCGGCGCCGATGGTCGGCCCGCCCCCTTCGCTGGTGGCGACGAAGCGGTAGTGATACTTCGTATTCGATTCGAGCCCCTGCAGAAAGATCCCCGGGGTCGTGACTGCTGATCCGACCGTCGCATTGGTCAAGAGAGCGCCCGGAGGAGCGGGCTGGGTCGAAGTGCATCCCCCTTCTGAGCACGGTCCAAGCCCGTATTCGACGTAATAGGTGGCACCGGGCCAGAAGTGAGGGTTGATTTCGGCCTTCACGGTGGCATCGGTGCTGGTCGCCGAGGTGGCGAACTGGGAGAGGATCGTTGGGGCCACCGATGGAGGTGGGCAGATGGAGGGGTTTGGCGGGGAGCCATAGGCATGTATGGCATCTTCTTCGGCAACAGGGTTGCCGTTGGCGACGAAGAGATCGACCCCGGTGATTCCGCAGGCGGAAGTCGTCGCCAGGCCTTGCAAGGCTGCTTTTTCTGGGAATTGACCCAAGCCGAAGGACTGGAGCAGTTTGCCTCCAGAGTCGAATTCGAGGATTTCCGCGCGAGTAAGCGGAAAATTGTTGTTAGTGGATTCGGCTTGGGATACAAAGACCTTTCCGTCTTCGTCCACTGCAAGGGCCTGCGGATAAGGCACTTCGAGAGTCCCGATGACTTCCCCCGCCGGGTTCAGCTTGCTGACGTCTTCAGCAATGGGGGGATGGTCCTCACTTTGTTCGAAGAATGCCGCATAAAGAGCCCCGCCGACGCGATCCACCGCAAGCGCACTTACGACTCGGCTCGGTAGCGATATCGAGTCTTGATAGATCCCTGAAGAGGAGAAGCGTTGGATGCGTTCATTGCCACCTACGTAGATCGAATCGCCGGGCCCGACAGCTATATAGGAGCCGGGGGGATCCAGTTCGTTGAAATAGCCGCCGAGGCCGAATTCCCCCGGTCCCCCACCCCGGTTGCCGCGGGCACATTGATCGCCGTTGGCGATATCCCCCGCGGTGCACACGTTGCCGGGATTGCTTGGCGTGCCGCCACCTTTGTTTATATCGCCGCCGAACATGAGGAGAAATTCTCCGGAAGGAGAGAACTTCTGAACCCGGTTACTTCCTTCACCCGAGCAACTAGAAGGACCGACTTCTCCGCATGTTTGGCCTGGCAACGAGCCTCTGGTAAAACCCGACTCATAGGTATAGAGATCTCCCTGAGAATCGACGGCGACACCCTTGAGTCCTTCAAATTGGCCGTGGCCTTGTTCTTCCACCCCTTCGCGGCATTCCAGGCCGGTGCAGACCTCGGGCGAACTCGCTCCTTGGCGCACCGGAGCGACTTCAGCATCTCCTCCACTCAGGGCGGGCGAACTTTCAACCACCCCGAGCACGCGCACGTCGGTATCGGCAAGCGCTCCGGAGAATTCGACCCTGTAAGAGCCTGGACTAGTTGAGGTGACCGAGACGTTGCCAGCGCCGATGCCCGACAGGCCTTCCAGCGCTTGTTGCACTTCGCTTGCGGAAGCGTTGTAGTGGATCGAGGACGTAGTTTGTTTGACACCACCGGGTAGAGGTCCCATGAATTGGAGCTTGTAGGTGCCGCCCGTGGCGGTAACGAAGGCTTCCTGCACCTCGTTGAGCGGAACGTTGTTGGGGGCTTCGGGGGAGCTGAGTTGGGTCGGCGCGTTGGTCGCCGCCGAGGTCGGGGGCTCGGAGAGAACTATGGTCGAGGCGGTCACTTGGACCACGGTCGTGCCGGGAGCGATGCCGGTTCCTTCGATCAGCATTCCCGGCACGAAGGCCTTGGTGGTAGTGCTGGCGGCAGTGATGGTCTTGAAGCCGGGTGACACCGACCCAACGCCGGTGGCGCCGCCGTTGACGACACCACCACCGAACGCCCTGATGAACTGGCCCCAGATGGTGAACTCGTCGATCCGCTTATTGTTTTTATCCGCAACGTAGACATCGCCGTCGTTCGGATCGGCAGCCAAGCCAGTCGCATCATTCGCACACTGACCCGCAGAAGATCCCTTTTCACAGAATTGCGACAGCTGCGCAGGAGCGGCAGCGACGGCTTGTGATGCAAAGGCAAGGGCAACCAAAGCCGCGATGGCTGTCACTACTGCCACGTGGGACGTGTTCTTGGCCATCTCGAGGCTTTTACGGCTCATCGCTGCTTCTCCTTACCGTTGATCACTGAGGGCACGGGGTGGGGTACTGGTGCCCCACCCCCAACTTCTGCGCCGAAGCTAGGGTGCGGTTACCGCCCAGGCACCGCTGGCACGAGCGAATTCCGCTTGAACCGACAGGGCCAGCACAGTGCCTGCGTTCGTTGCTCCACCTCCAAGGAAACCTGGCTTGGCGAACTCTTCGAACGCAAAGCCGAACGGTGTTCCGGCAAAAACGCACAGATATCCGGGTGCAGCCTCCGGGTTTTCTATGCTTGCGCTTCCCGGACGTTCCGGGTTCTGGCATTCAGCTGGAATCGGGTCAGTGGGCAGGGAGAGGTAAATCGTGTGATCTTCGGTCAGTCCGTGTTCGAGGGGGATAGGAAATGAAATGGGTTCAAACTCAAACGTTCCTTCTTCCTCTTCCACAGCAGCTAGGACGAAAGCCCCAGTCTCAGTAGACCCCGACGGCAGCGTCCCCCCGTCCGTCCAAGGCGAGCCTTCGGCTCCGTTGCAGATTTCGGTACCGGAAGCGGCGCCTTCTTGCTTGACTTCGACGCCACCGTGTTCTTCGCATGGGGGTTCGCCGAATTCGATCGGTGTCGCCGTCACCGATTTGCCGGCCGCTCCCGGGCTGCCGGCGCTACCCGCCGCTCCGGTGTCGCCCTTCGGACCGGCAGCACCGGCGGGACCCGCTGGCCCCTGCGGCCCAGCGGGTCCGGTAGCGCCCTTGGGACCCCTTGGTCCCTTCTTCGCCTTGGCGCTTGCGGTCGCCTTGCCGCCTGAAGCTGAGTTTGAGGCGGCGTAAGCGCCGCCGAACATGGCGAAGACCAAGGCGATAACCGAGATCACTCCGGGTATGCCGAATCGCGTGCGTAGCGTCGAGAACATCTAGATCTCTCTCCTTGTCCCGTGAGCCCCTCTGCCCGCCGCTTCCCTTAGCGGCTTCCTCGAGGCTCGGTTATGTCCCTGTACCTGTCGTTCCCTGGAGTGCTTCTCTAGGTGTGAGTCGTTCCTAGAAAGTGCTCTTGGTACCGACCAGTGGCGCCAGTGAAGCACCCCGATCGGGGGTTGTCAAGAGAAAGTTCCCAAAAGAAAAGGGGCGTTCCCAGATGCGTTCCCTGGGCGTATACGGGGGTACCGAATTAGGCGGCTTGGCTATGCGCCAAGCGTGCTGCGTCCTCGGCCCCGAGGTACGGGGCGAGGATGAATTCGGCAAAGTCCGGAAGCAGCTCCTCGAGCTGCTCGGCTTCGCCGGCGGCGACCTTGCGGCCGGCGAGCAGGACCAGGGCGCCGAGGGTGGACTCCTCGGTGGTCGGCGGCAGCTCGCGGTCGCTGTCGCGCAGATCCCTCCCCTGCTCCAGGTAGGGAACGACCTCGTGCACCGCCTCGTGGAAGCGGGCGGAGACGGTGGGCCCAGCGGCCTGCGACTCGACCAGGCAGAGGCGAGCAAGGTCGGGCTCCGCGGCGAAGAAGAGCAGCACCGCCCGCGCCGCCGCGATCGGCTGCTCCGGCCAATCGCCGGTGGAAGCGGTCGCCTCCTCTGCCAGCTCGCGGATGTGACCGACCACGACCTCGAAGGCGGCCAGGAAGCACTCGTCCTTGCCCTCGAAGTTCTCGTAGAAGACGCGGCGGGAGACCCGTGCCGCTTTGGTGATGTCGGTGATCGTCACCGCGCGGTAGCCCTTCTCGGCGACGGCCGTAGCGAGACCGGCAATCAGGCGCTCGCGCTGGTTGTGGGCGACCTGCTCGCGGCTGAAGCCGTGGCGACCGGCCGGCAGCGGCCCGAGCTCTTCCTCAGCCACCCAGAGCCTCGGTGGCGCCCGCCTCGCGCGCCGCCGCGTCCTCACCGACGTAGGGCCGCAGCAGGAACTCGAGCGCCTCGGGCAGCAGCGCCCGCAGCTTCTCCGCTTCGCCGGCGATAAGGCGCTGGTTGATCACCCAGAGCACCCCCCCGGCCAACGTCTCCTCGAGCGCCTCCGGCAGCTGGTCCTTGCGCGGGTTGAGCTCGCGACCCGGCTGCAGCAACGGCGCGAAGCGCTTCAGCGCCGCCTCATGGCGCGCCGCCGCCTCCGGCCCCGCGGTCGGCGCCTCGACCAGGCAGGCCCTGGCCACACCCGGGTGCTCCGAAGCGATCTTCAGCAGCGCCCCCAAACCCGCGCCGACTTTGTCGGGCCAAGGGCCGTCTTCGCGATCGAAGGCTTCCTCCACCTCATAGGCGGTGCGCTCGACTGCGGCGTCCATCAGCGCCAGGAAGGCCTCTTCCTTGTCGGCGTAGTGCTTGTAGAAGGTCGCGTAGCCGACCCGGGCGCGGCGCACGATCTGCTCGATCGTGGTCTCGGCGTAGCCCTGCTCGGCGATCAGGTCCGCGGTGGCTTCGAGGATGCGGCGCCGCTGATCGTCAGCGGACGCGGCGCGACTGACCGGCTCGGGGCCGGGCGGCTGCCGGGAGGCCTTTCCAGGCAATGCACGCACGCAGTCAGGATAGCGCGCGTTCCCATTGGTACGAAGGCAGTATATGAAGTGTTGATAGTTCCCAAAGATGGGCTAAGGTACCTCGGAGTGGATGCACCACCCACACTGCGCGCGGTGAGGTCATGGGACGAGGCCATCCCGCAGCGCGCATCGGATGAGGGGGCGCTGGAAGCGATGCTGCTCAGCGTCGGCGCCCGTGGCTACGACAAGGCCACGGTGCAGGAAGTGCTGGAGCGCAGCGGAATCTCCCGCGACCGCTTCCAGCGCCGCTTCGGCGGCAAGGAGGCCTGCTTCGCGCAGGCCTACGAGATGGCGGCAGATCGAATCTGCGCGGAAGTGCTCGAGGCGGGCCGTGAGGCCGAGAGCTGGCGGGCGGGCTTCCGCGCCGCCCTCGCCAAGCTGCTGCGTACTGTCGCCGAGCAGCCGCTGCTGGCGAAGGCGCTTGTGGTCGAGGTGCGGGCCGCACGCGGGCAGGCTTGGGCAAAGCACCAGCAGCTGATCGAGCGCTTCGCGCGGGCGGTCGACTCCGCCCGGCACCAGCCAAGCGCCCGGGCGACGGCGACCGCGCTCACCGCCCAGTTCGTCGTCGGCGCGGTCGAGGAAGCGATCGCGACCGAGATCGGCGCCGGCCGGGCGGCGACGGTCGAGCGCCTGCTTCCCGACCTCGCCCACATCGCCGTGCTCAACTACTTCGGCGAGGACGAGGCCTGGCTGGAGCTGCGCTCAGCGGACCTCGAGGCAGTCGAGCCTCCGAACTAAGCGCCGGCTCTACAGCTGCGTGGCGATCAGCCCGATGATCCCGCCAAACCCCACCAGGATGCCGCCCGTCATCGCGATCACCGCTTGAACCATGGCCTTTTGCATGCCGTCCAGGCGAGCGTCAATGCGGGCGAAGTGCTGATCCACCCTCTCGAAGCCTTGGTCAACCTTGTCGTCAATCCGGTTGAATCGCTGGTCGACCTTCTCAAAGCCCCGATCGACCTTCTCATTTAGGTCGTCGAGCCTGCCTTCGGTCCATTCTGGGGCAACCACATGCACAATGATGGCAGGCTAAATAGAAATGTGTTGTCTGTGGCGCACGAACTGCACCGCGTGTGAAAAACCTTGCGCCCGAAACACGCGCGAGCGCCCCTCCAGCTACTCGCGCGCCAACTCCGCCGCCTCGGCGCTCCCCAGATATGGAGTGAGCGTGAACTCGACCAGGTCGGGCAGCAGTTCCTCCAGCTCTTCGGCTTTGCCGGCGATGATGCGGCGGGAGATCAGCGAGACCATGCCGCCGACCAGGGCCTCCTCGGTGGTCGCCGAGAGGCGATCCAGAACCTCGGGTGGACGCCCGTCGCGGCCGGTCTGGAAGTAGGGCACGAAGCTCTGGATCGCGGCGTCGTAGCGCTCGACCACGACCGGTCCGGCGACCAGCGCCTCGACCATGCAGAGGCGGGCCAGGTGGGGCTCGGCGGCGAGGAACTCGAGCATCGCCCCGATCCCGGCTTTGACCGCGTGCGGCCAGTCGTCCTCGGCCTCGAAGGCGGTGGAGACGCGCCCCCGCAGCTCCTCCATCACCGTGTCGTAAGCGGCGACGAAGCACTCGTCCTTGCTGGAGAAGTGCTCGTAGAAGGTGCGCCTCGAGACCGCGGCGTGGCGGGTGATGTGGGCGATCGTCGTGCCCGAGTAGCCGTTTTCGGCGATCGCCTCGGCGAGGCCGGCGATCAGGCGCTCGCGCTGGTTGTGGATGACGAACTCGCGCGGCAGGCCGTGGCGACCGGGAGGCAAGCGGGCGAGCTCGGGGGGGTAATCCTCCGCTGACACTCCCGGCTCACCCTTTTCCCGGGAGGAGGGCTTCTTTTTGGCCACACCCCGACGATATCGCGCTGGCGGATCGAAGCCCCTCGACAACTCGGCCAACCCGGCCTCGATTCCCAGATACGGCATTACCGCCGCGGACATCAGCTGCGGCACCAGCTCGGGCAGCTCGTCGGCATTGCCGCGTACAACTTTGGCGTAGACCTGACCGTAGGCCGAGCCGGCCAGGGCCTCGGCCGTGGTGTGCGGGACCGACTCCGGGTCCTCCATCTCGTTGCGGCCGGCATCGATCAGCGAGGCGATCACCCGCATCGTCATGTCGCGCCGGGCACGGGCGGCGTCGCCGGCGGCCAGGACCTCGACCGCGAAGGAGGCCCGGCTGGGCGCGTTGCGCAGGTTCTCGACGATCTCGCAGGCGACGGCGCGGAGCCGGTCGGGCCAGCTCTCCTGGCTGTTGTAGGCCTCCAGCATCTCCCGCATGCAGCCCTCGTTGATCTCCTGCCAGGCGGAGAGGAAGCAGTCGTACTTGCCGCGGAAGTGGCGGTCGAACGCGGGCCGGTCGAGTTCGGCTCGCTCAATGATCAGCTCGATCGTGGTCTCGGCATAGCCGCGCTCGGCGGCGATCTCGATCAGGGCCTCGACGATGCGCTCGCGCTCGGGACTGGCGGCGCGCTCGCGGGTCTCCAGGTCAAGCACTAGGTCATGGGACCCCCAATCCCTGCCCCTGGCTCAACCCGCGTTGGCGGTCGGTGCTTCTTCGCCGGCGATCCGCTTGGCGGACTCGGCGCCGAGGTAAGGCGTGAGTGAGAACTCGACCAGCTCCGGCAGCAGCTCCTCGATCTGCTCCGCCTGCCCCATGATGATGCGCTGGTAGAGAATCCAGAAGATCCCGCCGACGATCGTCTCCTCCAGCGTCGTCGGCAGCTCCTCGCCCTTGGCCGAGACCTTGCGACCCATGCGGAAGAGCGGCACGAAGGCCTGGATCGAGCGCTCGTAGCGGTCGACCGCGGCGGGCCCGGCCGAGAGCGCCTCGACGATGCAGGTGCGAGCGAGGGCGGGCTCGTTGGCGACGTAGTGGAGGAAGGCGGCGAGGCCCGAGTTGACCCGGGCCGGCCAAGTGTCGACCTTGCTGGCGGCGTCGACGACGCGGCGCAGCGCCTCCTTGACCGCGAACTCCGAGGCGGCGAGGAAGCAGTCCTCCTTGGAGGAGAAGTTCTCGTAGAAAGTGTTGCGGGCGATGCCGGCGCGGCGGACGATGTCGGCGACCGTGACGGCGCGGTAACCCTTCTCCACTGTCTCCTCGGCAAGGGCGGCGATTATGCGGGCCCGCTGGTGCTGGGCGATGAACTCACGCGGTAGTTGATGCCTGCCCGGTGGCATCCTCGTCGCTTGCGGAGCTCGATCGGGCACGAACGCCAGAGTACCTCGATAGGAATCCGTTTCCAAGCTGGACGGATCGACCAGATACCGCTACTGTTCCTGATTCCAGACAACCCGTTCCCTTGATCAGCAGAGGAAGGTCGGATGGGCAAGCAGGCCGCAACCAAGGTCCGGGCAGGGGCTGAGGGGACCGGCGCAACGGGGAAGGTCTTCCCCGAAGCTCCCGCACTCAGACTGGTGAGTTCCCCGAAGCGTCAGCGCATTCTCGAGGGCATGCTCGAGGCTGTCGGCAATGCCGGCTACGACTCCGCATCCGTGCGTATGGTGCTGGATCAGACCGGGCTCTACCGGCAAGCCTTCTACGACGAGTTCGCCGACAAGGACGTCTGTTATCTCGAGGCGCTCAGCTACGGCGTGGCCCAATTCGAAGCCCTCGCCAGCGCCGCGGCAGAGCCGGAAACGGGATGGCGAGCTGAATTGCGGGCCGGGATTGGCGCCGTCCTCGACGCGCTTGAAGCGGACCCCGCGATCGGTCGGGCGCTGATCGTCGAGGTCCACGCGGCGGGCCCCGAGGCGCTGAAAATTCGCTCCGAAGCGATGAAAGGGATCACCGATTTCATCGATTCGGCGCGCCACGCCTCAACCGGCACGGAGACGCCGCCGCCGATCGCCGCCGAGGGAATCGTCGCCGGCATGCACGCGGTGGTCCACGCCAAGCTGGCGACGGGAGACGGCGACGGCTTCCGTCAGCTCCTGCCCGACTTCATGTACTTCGCGGTGCTGCCTTACTTCGGAGCCGAGGTCGCCGGCGCCGAGATGAAGGCCGCTAGAGCCTGACCAGGTTCGGCGCCTCGATGCCGCGGGTGACGCCGCGGAAATCGACCACCAACCGCGCCGTGGAGACGACCTTGGCGTAGTCGAGCTCGGGGTGCGCGGTGACGATCGCGACGACGTCGGCGCTGCCGAGCGCCTCGTCCAGATCGACCGAGGCGAGACCCAATTCGGCGAGCTCGGCGACGTGCGGGTCGTGGTAGGAGACCGCGCCGCCGAACTCGCGCAGGCGGCGGGCGATCTTCAGCGCCGGCGACTCGCGGGTGTCGCCGACTCCGGCCTTGTAGCTGACGCCGAGCAGCAGGATGCGCGAGTCCTTGACCGGCTTGCCGGCGTCGTTGAGGGCGCGCTCGATCCGCTCGACGCAGAAGGCGGGCTGGGTCTGGTTGACCTTACCGGCGAGCTCGATGAACTCGGGGTAGAAGTCGTGCTCGCGGGCCTTGAAGGCGAGGTAGAAGGGATCGACCGGCAGGCAGTGACCACCCATGCCGGGCCCGGGCTCGAAGCGCATGAAGCCGAAGGGCTTAGTCGCGGCCGCGTCGACCACCTCCCAGACGTCGATATCGAGCCGGTCGCAGAGCTGGGCGAGCTCGTTGACCAGGGCGATGTTGACCGAGCGGAAGATGTTCTCGAGCAGCTTCGAGAGCTCCGCCGCCTCGGGGCTGGAGAGGACGATGACCTCGTCGCAGATCAGCCCGTAGAGCTCGCGGGCGCGCTCGGCGCAGGCGGGTGTGATGCCGCCGACCAGCTTCGGCGTGGTGCGCACCGTGTAGTCGGTGCGGCCGGGGTCGATCCGCTCGGGCGAGAAGGCGAGGTGGAAGTCGCGGCCGGCCGAGAGGCCCGACTCCTCGAGGATCGGCTGCAGTCGCTCCCGGGTCGTGCCGGGGTAGGTGGTCGACTCGAGCACGACCAGTTGCTCGGGCTGCAGCACTCCGGAGAGCGCCGTGGCGGAGTCGAGCAAGTAGGTGAGGTCGGGCTCGCGCGAGCCGGTCAGCGGGGTCGGCACGCAGATAACGATTGCTTCGCAGGAGGCGAGGTCGGCCTGGTTGCCGGTCGCCCGCAGGCGCTCGGCGAGCGGCGCCAGGGCGGCGTCGCCGACGTCCTCGACGTGACTGCGACCGGCGTTCAGTCCCTCGACCTTGCGCGGGTCGGTGTCGAGCCCGATTACCTCATGCCCAGCCTCGGCGAAGGCGACGGCGAGCGGCAGGCCGACGTAGCCGAGACCGACGATCCCGATCTTCATCGACGCAGTGTAGGCGTCGCCGTCGGGCGCTTGGACATCGCGGCCAGACCTGGGCGTCGGGCTGCGAAATCGGTTGGACAGCTTGAGAACACTGCCCTACTCTGAATCGATGGATCCGTCGCCAATTTCAAGCGCAGAAAAAACACAAGGCAGTACGCAAAGCTTGCCACGCGCCTACCTGGTGCGCTCCGAAAGGGAGCGTCTTCTGGAGGCGATGTTGCGCGTCGCGGCGGCAAAAGGCTACGAAGCGACGACCGTCAAGGACGTGATCGAGGTGGCGGGCGTCTCCGAGCAGACCTTCGAGCAGATGTTCGGTGACAAGGAGAGCTGCTTCCTCGAGGCCTACGAGGCTGTCTTCGACGTCCTCCTCGCCCACATGAGCAGCGCCTTCGAGGCTGCCGCCGATCGACCGTGGCCGGAGCGGATCTCGGCCGCCCTCGGTGCCCTGGTCGGACTGCTCTCGATCGAGGCCGGGATCGCCCGCTTGTCGATGGTCGAGGTGACCGCCGCCGGGGACGACGCCCGCGCCCGCTACCGCTCGGCCCTGGCGCGCTTCACCCCGTTTCTCGAGGAGGGGCGCCAGTACGCCAACCAGGGCGAGGAACTACCCGCCGATACCGCCCGCTTCGCGATCGGCGGTGCCGCCTCGATGATCTTCGACGAGATCCGCGCCGGGCGGGGGCCGGAGCTGACCCGCATCCTGCCCGACCTCGTCTTCGCCGTGCTGATGCCCTATCTGGGCCCCGAAGCGGCCGAAGACGAGATGCGGCGCGTGGCGCGTGAGCACGCCCCGGCGGTTTGAGCTAGACGCCCTCGCCGTGGCGACCGGCGCCGCCGGCGAAGCGCTGGGCTCCTTTGACGGCGACGTGGAGAGTCTCGCGGCCCAGCTTGTGCTCGAGCGCGATGCCCTCGGCGAGCGGTAGGCCGAAGCCCTCGATCGCGGCGCGGCGATCGGCCAGCATCGTCTCCTGCGGGAAGGCGGCGATCCGCTCGGCCAGCTCGAGGGCGCGCTCGAGCTGCTTGCCGGGCTCGACCAACTCGTTGACCAGGCCGATGCGGTGGGCCTCCTCGGCCTCGACCGGGCGGCCGATGAGGATCAGCTCCAGCGCCCGGCCCATGCCAATAACGCGGGGCAGGCGCTGGGTGCCGCCGTCGACCAGCGGCACGCCCCAGCGGCGCTCGAAGAGGCCAAAGGTCGATTGCGGGGTGGCGATGCGCATGTCGCACCAGAGCGCCAGCTCCACCCCACCCGCCAGGCACCAGCCATCGACCGCGGCGATCGCCGGCTTGGCGGGGGTGAGGCGCGTCGGCCCCATCGGGCCGTGCGGGTGATCGACGTCGAGGTCCATCGCTTTCAGGTCGGCACCGGCGCAGAACGCTTGGCCACCGGTGCCGGTGAGGACGAGCACGCGGGCGCCATCGTCGGCCTCGAACTCCTTCAACCCCGCGCGGAAGGCCTCTGCCGCAGCGCCATCGATCGCGTTGCGGCGCTCGGGTCGATCGATCGTCAGCACCGAGGCGGCGCCGATGCGCTCGTAGCGAAGCTCGTCGCTCATCGCCGTGATCCTCGCATAGGAGATGGGAGCGGGCGGGCTAGTCGCGGCGGCCTTCCGGGTCTCGCGGCGACGCCCAGCTCCCGGGTGCTGCGCCCCGGCACGCGCGGCGGTCGAGGGCAGGCGCTCGACGACCTGACGCCACGCTAGGCGGGCGGTCGGACACGTCTCCCCCATACAACGAGAAACGCGACCGGCGGTGGCGCTCGGTTGCCTGCCGTGCACGTAGCCTTCGCACACTGAAGCTCGTCGCGCCACCTTCGAGGCGGTGTCCGGTGGGCTTCCGCGGACCCCGTCCCTCCCAGTCGCAATTTCAACTTAGCGCGCACCCGAACGAGCCGCTAGGGGGGCGACGAATACGTTCCCGCAAACTCCGGGAATTGGGCTCGTCCGGCGGGGCGGTATACGGTCCCCGTGGGATGAGCGACGGTCTCGAGGCGTCCCGCAGGAGGGCGCGGCGCAACGTTGTGCTGACGGCTGCGATTGCCGGCCTCGGCGGGCTGCTCTTCGGCTATGACACCGGCGTCATCGCCGGGGCCCTGCTCTTCATCAAGACCGACTTCGATCTCGGCAGCTTCGCCCAGGGACTGGTCGTCGCGGCGGTGCCGATCGGGGCAGTGGCAGGAGCGGCGATCGCTGGGCCGGCGGCTGACACCTACGGGCGACGCTCGATGATCCTGCTTGCCGCCAGCGTCTTCATCGTCGGCGCCCTTGCCAGCGCGGCGGCGCCGGGGGTTGAGGTGCTGGTCATCGCCCGCATCGTGATCGGGGTCGCAATCGGCCTCGCCTCCGCCGCGGCGCCGGTCTACATCTCCGAGGTGGCGCCGCCGGAGAGTCGCGGGCGCCTGGTCAGCTTCTTCCAGCTGGCGGTGACGATCGGCATCCTCGTCGCCTACCTGATCGGGCTCGCCTTCGACCACAGCGAAGGCTGGCGCTGGATGCTCGGGCTCGGCTGCGTGCCGGCGCTGGCGCTCGGCTTCGGCATGCTGCGGATGCCGCAGAGCCCGCGCTGGCTGGTGATGAGCGGCGACGACTTCGCCGCGCGGGCGACGCTGGCCAAGATCCGGGTCGACGATCCGGACACGATCGACCGCGAGCTGGAGGAGATCAAGGACAGCCTCGACGAGAAGCCCGGGGCCTGGAGCGAGCTGCTGCAGCCGGTGGTGAAAGCGGCGCTCGTGGTCGGCGTCGGCCTGGCGATCCTGCAGCAGGTGACCGGGATCAACACGGTCATCTACTACGCGCCGACGATCGTCGAATTCACCGGCGTCAACTCCTCGGCCGGCTCGATCCTCGCCGCCGTCGGGGTCGGCGTGATCAACGTCGGCTTCACCCTGCTCGCGCTGCGCCTGCTCGACCGGGCGGGGCGGCGCACACTGCTCTTCATCGGCGTCACCGGCATGTCGATCTCGCTCTTCGCCCTCGGCGCCGCCTTCAAGGTCTCCGGTGGCGACAGCACCGTCGGCTCGGTGATCGCGATCGGCAGCCTGATGGCCTACGTCGCCTCCTTCGCGATCAGCCTCGGGCCGATCTTCTGGCTGCTCAACGCCGAGATCTACCCGCTCAGCGTGCGCAGCAAGGCGGCCGGGGTGGGCACGATGGCCAACTGGACCTTCAACTTCATCGTCTCGCTGACCTTCCTGCTGCTGATCGAAGCGCTGGGACGCAGCGGTGCCTTCTGGTTCTACGGCGTTATCGGCCTGCTCACCCTCGCCTTCTGCTGGAAGTTCGTGCCGGAGACCAAGGGCAAGCGGCTCGAGGACATCCAGGACTACTTCCAGGCCCGGGTAGACCACCGCAGGGCGCGCGCGTAGCTACCCTGCGTCCGTGCGTATAGACGAGATCATCGCCGCCAAAGCGCCGACCTTCTCGGTCGAGCTCTTCCCGCCGAAGACCGACGAGGGGCGCGAGGGGCTGCTGGCGACGGCGCGCTCGCTGCGCGAGCTGGAGCCCGACTTCGTCTCGGTCACCTACGGCGCCGGTGGCTCGACCCGCGACGGCACGGTCGAGATCACCCGCCAGCTCAAGGATGAGCTCGGCTACGAGACGATGGCGCACCTGAGCTGCGTCGGCGAGACGTCCGAGGGCCTGGCGCAGACGCTGGATCAGATCGAGGCGGCGGGGATCGAGAACGTCTTCGCCCTGCGCGGCGACCCGCCGCGCGGCCAGGAGGACTTCGTCCAGCCCGAGGGTGGGCTGGGCAGCGCCGCCGAGCTGACCGCCTTCATCGGTTCGCGCTGGCCGTTCACGGTCGGCGGCGCCTGCTTTCCGGAGGTCCATCCCGAGGCGCCCGACCTGGAGACCGACCTGGCCTACCTGAAGACCAAGGTCGAGGCTGGCGCTTCATTCCTGATCACCCAGCTCTTCTTCGACAACCAGGTCTACTTCGACTTCGTCGCCGCGGCGCGCGCGGCCGGGATCGAGGTACCGATCATCGCCGGGGTCATACCGGTGGCGAGCTTCGCCCAGACCAAGCGCATCTGCAGTCTCTGCGACGCCTCGATCCCGCCCCGGCTCGAAGCCGCCTTCGCCGCGGCGGGCGGGGATGAGAAGGCCGAGTTCGAGCTCGGCGTCGCCTACGCCGCCCAGCAGTGCTCGGAGCTGCTGCTCGCGGGTGCGCCTGGCATCCACTTCTACGCGCTCAACCGGGCGCCGGCGACGTGGGCGGTGCTGGGCTCGCTGCAGGCGGCCCGACCCTGGGAGCGCGGCCGCGACGACAGCGGCGACTTGGCCAAGTCACTCTGAGTAAACTGGTCCTCGCATGGCCAATCGCAGGGAGGAAGAGAGGGAGCGGCTCCGCCAAGCGCGGCAGGAGCGCGAGCAGAAACAGGCTGGCTCGGCCAAACGGCGCCTGATGATCGGCTACGGAGCCGCGGGCATCGTCGGAATCCTCGTCCTGGTTGGAATCGTCGCGGTGATCGTCTCCGCCGCCAACAAGAACGACAGTGGCAACGCCCACATCGACCAGCAGTCGGGCTCGACCAACGGCGTGCAGCCGGATACGCGCAGCGGTACCGCGGTCGCCGCGGTGAAAGTCACCAACCTCAAAGAGGCGGCGAAAAAGGCTGGCTGCGACCTTCGACTCCACCTGCCTGAAGAGGGCCACGAACACATCCCGCCGACCGCACCGACGCCCGAATACAAAACCAACCCGCCGACCTCGGGCAACCACGTCGAACCGCCTTTCCAGCAGGCCGACGGCGCCTACAAGGAAATGCCGCAGGAAATCGACTTCGTCCACTCGATGGAGCACGGCCGGCTTGAGATCCAGTACTCGCCGGATCTCTCCGAAAGCGCGCAGCTGGAACTGGTCGGGCTCTACGAAACGATGTACGGAGCGACGCTGCTCTTCCCCAACACCAACATGCCCTACGAAGTGGCAGCGACGACCTGGCGCAACCTGCTTGGCTGCAACGAATACAAGGGCCAGATCACGCTCGACGCGATCCGCGACTTCGGCAAGCAGACCTGGGGCCACGGCCGCGAGCCGGTCGAAGGCTTCCCCTTCACTGGCCCGACGCCGGTCGAACCAACCGTCGGCTAAGCGCTGGGAGCGCGGTAAGCGGGGAAGAAGCTGCCCGCATCACGGCCGGCCGAGAGCCGGGCGTAGGCAGCTGGATCGGCGACGAGCTCGGAGCTGAGCCAGGGCAGCTCGCGATTGGCGAAGCCGCGCTTGAACTCCTCGAGCCGATCGCCGCGGCTGATGCCGCCGCCGAGGTTGAGTGGTTCGCCGCGCTCGGTGGCGAACTCGGCCAGTGAGGCGACGACGTTCTTCATCGGCGAGTCGCGCAGATGCGAGTCGGCGCTGCCACTGAGGTAGTAGTGGAGGTAGCCGTCGCTGCTGGCGGCGATCGAGGCGCCGGCGATCGTCCCATCAGGGGCCTTGGCGAGGGCCAGCCAGGTGCGCGAGGACTCGAGGATGCGATCGAAGTAGGCCGCGCCGAAGAAGTAGCGCTCGGCGGCAGCGGTGCGGTGCATCGTCTGCTCGTAGGCGGAGAGGAACCCGGCGCGCTGGTCGGCGCTGGTCTCGGGCCCCGGAACGAGGCTCAGCTCGTAGCCGTTGCGCAGGTTCTTGTTGATCTGGTTGCGGTCGCTGCCGCGGCTCTTGGCGGGCAGGGTCGGGTCGGCGATCTGGACCACGTTGCGCTCGCTGGCGGCGCCAAGGGGCGGATTGCCGAGGGTGTGACGGAGGAAGATCGTGACCAGGCCGGTGGCGCTGAAGTCGATCGACTCCGGGTCGAGGCAGGAGGGATCCCCCCGACTCCCCTCGACCAGCCCCGGATATCCGTAGGGGGAAATTGCGTCGCGCTCGTTGGTGCCCTCTATCTCGCGCACGATCAGCGGAGCGAGAAGCTCGCCGGCCTCGCTCATGATCCGCAGCGTGTGGGTGACCCCTTCGGCGTCGAGGAACGGGCGTGAGCGAAAAAACTCCTCGCTCGCAGCGGCCGCACCGCGATCCTCGATCAGCTCGGCGACGGCTTTGCTCACGAGAGCAGGTCGGCCGCTGCGGTGCGGAACTCGTCGGGCAGGACGCCCCAGACCTCGCAGTCATCGGCGGGAGCGTCCTCGCGGCGCAGGTGGGCGCGCATCGTCCCCTCGTGCTTCCAACCGAGGCCGGCGACCGTCTTCTTCGCCACCTCGTTGCGGGCCGGAATGCGTCCGTAGACGCGGTGGGCGCCGAACTCGTCGAAGGCCTTGGCCAGGGTCAGCGCCTCGGCGCGGCGGCCGACGCCCTTGCCGCGCACGTCGTCGCCGATCAGGGCGCCAAGCTCCGGCGCGGTCTGGCGGAAGAGGCCGTAGAGGGCGGTGAAGCCGACCGGCTCGTCATAGCCCTCGACCTCGATCGCGTACTTGCGATCCTCGCCCGAGTCATCCATCGCCCGGCCGACCCAGGCCTCGGCTTCGGCCTCGGAGAACCCATCACGCTGCTCCATCAGTGAGGCGGTCGCCGCCGGGTTGTTGAACCAGCGATGCACGGCGGCACCATCGCCGGGCTCGAAAGGCCGCAGTGTGACTTCGGGTCGGTCGCTCATCCTCGCCAAGCCTAGTCCGGGGCGAGGCCGTGGCCGGTGATCAGCAGCCAAAGCGTCTTGGTGAGGACGCGGGCGTCGAGGTTGGCGCTGCGATGGTCGACGTAGTAGACGTCGAGCTCGATTCGCTCCTCCCAGGGGATGCCGGCGCGGCCCTGGACCTGGGCCCAACCGGTGATGCCGGGGCGCACCTCGTGGCGGCGGTGCTGGCGCGGCGTGTAGTCGATCACCTGGGCCGGAATCGTTGGGCGCGGGCCGACGATTGCCATCTCGCCGCGCAGGACGTTGACCAGGTTGGGGATCTCGTCGAGCGAGGTGCGGCGCAGGACGCGGCCAGCGGCGGTGACGCGCGGGTCGTCGCGGGTGACGGCCGTGCCGACCCCGACCGGATCGGAGCCGGCCACCATCGTGCGCAGCTTCAGCATCTCGAACTCGTCGCCGTGCAGCCCGACGCGGCGCTGGCGGTAGACAACCGGGCCGCGGCTGCCGAGCTTGATCGCGATCGCCGCGATCAAGAGCACGGGCGAGAAGACGGCGAGCGCCAGCAGCGCGATCGCGATGTCAAAGGCTCTGGGCATGACGGACTACCCGCGATCCCTCATCGCGTTCCCGGTGCCTTTTCCCAAGCCCCGGCGGGCCGACCATGGCGGAAGCGGTCCCAGAGCCCGGCGGCGATCGAGAGGGTCGTCATCGCGTAGTAACGGGCGACGCGCAGCGGGCCGACCGGGAAGCTGCCGCCAAACAGCGCCGCCGCGATCGCGGCGACCTGGATGCCGTAGGTGACGACGTAGACGGTGCCGCTACCCAGCAGGGCGAGGTTGGCGAGGAAGGCGGCGAAGTGGAGGAACGGGGTCAGGTAGCGCAGCAGGCGATGGGAGAAGAGCTCGAAGGCGTAAAGGGTCGAGTAGCCGCGCGGCGAGATCATCCCCTCGCCGACGACGATGTCCCAGATGCCGACCATCATCCGCCGTTTGCGGGCGAACTCCCCCTCCATCGTCGGCACCATCTTCTCCTCGGCGCGAGCGGCGGGCACGTAGAGCGAGCGCTTGTGGCGCTTGGCGAGGGCGAAGGGGAAGGAGAGATCGTGGCTGCCCGAGGGGTCTAGCGGCAGGTAGTCCCTGGCGCGCACGGCGTAGATCGCGCCGTTGCCGGCGGTGATCCCGGCCAGCGAGGACTCCATCTCACGGACCGCCATCTCGTAGCGCCAGTAAGCACCCTCGAGGTTGTCGCCGTCGGCATCGAGGAAGCGAACCTGGCCGCAGGCGTAGGCGACCTTGGCATCGACGAAGGGGGCGACGAGCTTGCGCAGGGCGTCGGGGCGCCACTCGCTGTTGGCATCGGAGAAGGCGAGGATCTCGCCGGAGGCCTGGTCGGCTGCCGCGTTCTGCGCCGCCAGCTTGCCACCGCGGGGCAGCTCGAGGACGAGGTCGGCGCGGGCGGCGCGGGCGCGCTCGGCCGTCGCGTCGTAAGAGCCATCGGAGGCGACGATCAACTCGAGCAGCTCGCGCGGGTAGTCGAGGGCGAGCGCGTTGGCGACCTTCGCCTCGATCACCTCCTCCTCGTCGTAGGCGGCGACGATCAGCGAGACATGTGGCAGCTCGGTGGGCTCGGCCGGCGGCTTCCGCGGCCGGCGCAGGGCGACGAGCAGGCGCAAGACGAGTGGATAGCCGAGATGCGTGTAGACGATCAGCGCAGCGGAGACCCAGAAGATCGCGGCGAGCATCAAGCGATTATCACCGCACCAGTTCGTCGTACAGCGTCAGGGTCTGGCCGGCGACGGCCTCCCATGAGTAGGGACCCGCTGCGGCCTCGCTGGCAGCCGTGGCCAGGCGCGCGCGGGCGGCTGGATCGGCGCTCAGCTCACTCAGAGCCGAGGCGAGCGCTGTGGCGTCGCCGGGAGGCACGAGGCGTGCCGCGCCGGCCGCGGCGACCTCGGGGAAGCCGCCGACGGCACTGAGCACCATCGGCTTGCCGAAGGCGAGGCCGGTGTAGAGGACGCCGGAGTGCTCGGCGTCGCGGTAGGGCAGGACGACGAGGTCGGCGCGACGGAAGATCGCCGGGATCTCGGCGTCCTCGACGAAGCGGGTGACGACGCGGACGCGCCCGGAGGCTGCCTGCGCTGCCGCTCGCAGCAGTGTGAGGTCCATGCGCGGGTTGCCGACGATCCAGAGCTCGGCACCCTCGACCTGGGCAAAGGCCTCGAGCAGCA
Source organism: uncultured Solirubrobacterales bacterium (assembly GCA_963732225.1). Taxonomy (GTDB): domain Bacteria; phylum Actinomycetota; class Thermoleophilia; order Solirubrobacterales; family 70-9; genus VRUE01. The sequence continues at coordinate 228,212 of CAVSYR010000002.1, read as the reverse complement.
GGTCGAGGCCCTTATAGGGACGAAGCAGACCGAAGAAGAGGATCACCGGTCCCTCGGCCCCCTCGAGCTCGGTCGGCAGCGGCTTCTCCTCAGGCAGGCGGGTGAGGTAATCGAAGGCGCCGTGGGGGATGACGCGGACACGGGAGGGATCGAGTCCTACCTCGTCGCGCAGTCGGGCCGCACCGTGCTCGGAATGAGCGATGACCGCGTCCATGCTCGAGAAGAGACGCCGCGCGACCTTTATTTGGCGGCGGCTGGGACTGGGCGGCAGGATGTAGTGAGCGGTGAGCAGGCGTGGCCGCTTGGGGGGGAGCAGGTAAGCGTCGACGGAGGGCGCCGTGAGCCACTGGTAGTGGACGACCTCGGCGTTGAGCGCGCTGCGCAGTCGCCGCATGTCGCCGAGGTGCTCGGTGGCCTTGAGGACCCGGCGACCGGAAGCCTCGAGACCGCGCTCGGCAGTGCGGCGGTAGAAGCACTCGCGCACCCGGTAGCCATCCGGCTCGGGGACCGGTCCGTAGAGGAAGCGACTGGTCAGCAGCTCGACCTCGGCGCCGCGGCGAGCCAGCGCCGCGGCGAGCGCGCGGTCGTAGGGCGGCGTGAAGGCCGAGGGGTCGACTAGCTGGACTCTCATCTGGGGTGTCCGGGTAATCACCGGACACGGCGATTATCGTGACCGCGGTGGCGCCCACGCTCTCCTACTGCGTCGTGAACACGAACGGCCGCGATTACCTGCTCGCCTGCCTCGAGGCGGTCGAGCGCACGCACCCGCAGGGGGTCGAGCGGGAGATCCTCGTTTTGGACAACGCCTCCAGCGACGGCTCGGCTGAGGCGGTGTGTGACCGAGGCGGCGAGATCCGCCTGATCGAGCGCGAGCAGCGCACGGGCAAGGGCGAGAACGACTCAACCCTTATGCGCGAGGCCGAAGGCAGGTACTGCCTGCTGCTCAACGAGGACTCCGAGCTGCGGCCGGGAGCCGCGGCGGCGCTGGTCGAGGCCCTCGAAGCAGACCCGAAGGCGGCCGCGGCAACGGCACAGCTGCTCGACTCAGCGGGCGAGCCGGTCCCCTGCGCCTGGCGCTTCCCCGGCGTCGGCACCGCCCTGGCCGGAGCCCTCTTCCTGCACCGTTGGCTGACCGTGCAGAGCAAGGGCAGCGCGACCCGCCGGGTCGACTGGGGCCAGTCGAGCGCCCTCCTGGTCCGCCGCGAGGCGGCCGCCGGCATCGGCTACATGGACCCCGCCTTCTTCGTCTACTACGACGAGTGCGACTTCGCCAAGCGCCTCGACGAGGCCGGTTGGCACAGTCTTTTCGTCCCCGCCGCCGAGGCGGTCCACCACGACCAGCTCTCCACCGACCTCGGCAAGGGCCTTCCCCGCATCGTCGAATTCCACCGCAACCGGGATCGCTACATGCGCAAGCACCACGGAGGGGTAGCGGCGCTCGCGGTGCGCCTGCTCACCGCCTGGGCCTACGCGGTGCGGGCGCTTGCCGCCACTGTCATGCCCAGCCAACCGAGGCGCATCTACTGGGCCCACGCTCGCCAGGCGCTGTTCCCCGGGCGCGGAAGGAGCATTGCCGACAGGGCGCGCCGCTGACTAGAGGTGAGCGTCCTCGTCGCGCAGCTCGGCCTCGTAGGTCTCTGGCACCGCGCCGTCGACTCCGGCCGCGACCGGGCGCAGGGCCTGCAGGCCAGCGAGGACCTCGGACGGGTGGCGCAGGCGAGCCAGCCAGCGACGCTCGTCGCGGGTGAAGAATCCCGTGGCCAGGAGAGCAACCGGATAGGCGAGGGCGAAGACGAGGCGCAGGAGGAGACCAACGAAGCCCTCCGTCGGCAGCAGCAATTCGCCAAGTCCGACGAGGACGGTCGAGACCGTCAGGACCCGCAGCAGGCGCCCCCATTCGTAGGGCACCGGGAAGAGCCGCTGGGTGAAGACATACATCAGCGCCAGCACGACGATGTAGGAGGCGACGAGGGCGATGCCGGCGCCGACGATCCCCAGCGGCGGTACCAGGGCGAGGTTGAGGGCGATGTTGGCAACGAGGGCGGCGGCCGTGGCGGGGAAGTTGAACTCGGTGCGGCCGGTGCGGCCGAGGATGACGACGAGCACCATGTAGAGCGCGTAGAGGGTGGCGGCGGTGGCGAGCAGGCCGATCGCCTTGTAGGAGCCGAAGAATTCAGGCGCGGCGAGGGCGCGCACGAGCCAGCGCGAGAGCAACCACATGCCGGTGACGACGAAGGCGCAGCCGGCGACGAACAGGGTGACCACGGTGGCGTAGACGCGGCGCGCCTCGTCGTCGTCACGAATCGAGTAGGCGAGCGGCGGCCAGGCGAGCTGGAAGCCGCGGACGAGGACGTTGACGCCCTGGGCGAACTTGACCGCGATCGAGTAGAGCCCGGCCTCGGGCAGGCCGGCGGCGTGGACGATGATGATCCGGTCGACGAAGTTGAGCCCGTAGAGCGAGAGCTCGGCCGGCATCGTCGGCAGGCCGAAGCGCATCAGGCGGCGCAGCAGGGGCCGCTCGAAGCGCAGCGAGAGGCGGCGCCGGTGGATGAAGATCAGCGCCAGCACGACGGCGGCGCCGCTGGCGTAACTGCCGATCAAGAGGCCACGGGCGCCCTCTTCCATGCCGACGACGAGGATCACCGTGAGGGCGATCGCGGCCAGCACGTTGATGATCGTGGTGACAAAGAAGGCCCTGGCGCGCTCCTCGAGGCGGAAGAGGGTGAGCAGGTACTCGTTGAGGGTCAGGACCCAGAGGCCGCCGATCGAGATCCGCGCCAGGTCGGGGGCAGATTCGGCGAGCAGCGCTTCGGAGATCGGCCCGGCGAAGGGCAGCGCGACCAGCGCCGCGATCGTGGCGAACCAGAAGAGGGCGGCGAAGGAGGAGGAGACGACGCGGGCCGGATCCTCGTCGTCCTTGTAGTAGAAGCGCAAAAGCGCCTCGATCAGGCCGAAGCGGACGACGATGCTGGCCGAGACGACGGCGGCGAACATCACTTCGGCGGCGCCGTAGTCGCCGGTCGTGAGGTAGCGCGTGTAGAGCGGCAGCAGCGCCACCGCGATCAGCTTCGAGACGATGCTGGCCGCGGTGTAGGCGGCCCCGGTCGTCGCTAGGCGGCGGAGGTATCCCGACACGCGCTGACCCTATCTGCGGTTGCCAGGGAGACACCGACCGCGAGCAGGACCCAGGTGATCGGGTCCTCGTAGAAGCCGGCGTAGGCCATGGTGTGGACTAGGAGGGCTACGAAGGTTGCGAGGGTCGCTGCGCGAGCCACTTGGCGCGCGGGTCCTGTCGCTGCAGGGGACCCCCCACCCCCTCCGGTCGCTAAAGCGTCCTCGGGGGCGGGCCCCCCTACAGCGCCACCCGCACGAGAAGTGGATAGGCGAGACAGCGAGGCACGCAGGCCGGTGGTCATCGTCCACAGCGCTGTTACGACGAGGGCGGCGTAGAGCGATAGGCCGACGAGGCCTTGCTCGGCGGCGACGGTGATCGGCTCGGTGTGGGAGACGGAGACCGGGGCTTTGCGGGTCTTGACGTGCTTGCGGTAGGCCTTGGGGAAGCTGCCTGAGCCGTAGCCGTAGATGGGGCGCTGGGTGAAGAGGTGGACGCCGCCGGACACAAGATTGGCGCGGCCGCTGGTGTCGATGTTGATGCGGTCGAAGCTGAAGCTGCCGGCAAGAGTAACCATGAGCATCGTCAGCACGACGCCGCCGACCGCGGCAATCGCCGTCCATTTCAAGCTCCAGCGCAAGGCGGCTAGGACAACCAGTCCTGCAAGGAGTGCGGCGAAGCTCGACTGCGAGAACGTTGGGACCAGCCCTATCCAGAGGACAGCGATGAGAGCCGTGAGCAAAGCGAGCGTCTTTCGCTCCCGCGCCCACAGCAATGCACTCATCGCAACTACCGCGACGAGTGTCAGGTACCGCCCGTAGATATTCGGATCCCAGAAGACCGAGTTGACCCTGAAGTAGGTGTGGAATTCGTTCGACCTGATCACCTGGTCGTTCCAGAACAAGCTCTTGCTCACGAACTCCACTGAGCCAACCAGCACGAAGCAGACGGCCTCGATCCCGACGACCCAGAGGACTAGCGTCAGCAACCTCCGGTCCCACTTGACCTCGCGCAGCAGCCCGTACACCAGGCTGAACGGGACGAAGAAAAAGCATGTGTTCTGCAGCCCCTTCGAAAAGTCCTCGGAATACAGAGCCTGCACGGCGTATAGGACCACGACAGCCGCGAGTACTCGCGGTAGCCAGGTAAGCGCTCCTCCGGCGGGTGGCACTGTAGGGGGTACCGCCCCTGAGGACGCTTTAGCGACCGGAGGGGGTGGTGGGTCCCCTGCAGTGACAGGACCGGCCGGCCGGAACGCCCAGTCCCTGGCCACCACCGCCAGCACTCCCCCAGCAATCACGAGATAGAGCGGTACGAGCAGATTCGCCGTGTCGCCACCTGAGTGAAGCGGCACCCGAAACGGCAGCGCGGCAACGATCGCCAGAGGTAGGAGTACCCGCCAGCGCCTGAAGACATAAGCGAGCGCAGCCGTAACCACGAGCCCCACGAGGCCAAGTGCGACGAGTCGGCCGGTGCTGTGGCGCAGGTCGACGATCTGGTGTGAGTGCCACTGGTCGCCGAGGATCAAGACTGGGAAGAGGACCAGCGCCACCAGCATCGCCAGCGAACGCAGCCGACCCGGAGGCAACAGGATCGCGCCCGCTGCTCCGCCAGCTGCAACCAGCACGCCGAGCGCGGCAAAGAAGGAGCTCAAGGCTTGCCCCCGGGCGCGGCGCTCTTGCACCCCTTGGTCGGATTCCGCTTCGCGTGGTGCAGCTTGATCGTGCCCGGCGGTACCAGCACGCGGTCCTGGCCGAGCAGCTTGACCCGCAGCTTGTAACGCCCGGCCGGCGCGATGCCGCCTTCGCGGTCGCGACCGTCCCAGTGGTAAGTGTGGAAGTGGTAGCGCTTGAGGAAGGTGTCGCGGTCGAGGGTGACGATCAGCTTGCCGCCTGGCTTGACCACCTGGACGGTTCCGTGGTCGGACTGGGTGGTGCGGAAGCGAATCCGCATCCTGTCGTAGCGACAGTCCCCGTTGGGGGTGAAGCCGTGAACCGGGTGCTTCGGATGGGCGATCGGCACGGCGATGAAGGAGGTGCGATCGAGCACGAGCGGGTCGCGCTTCAGCCGCTGTGACCAGGCGAAGGCGGCGAGTGTGGCGAGAACGAGGAGGGCGAAGACGAGGCCTGCCCAGACCTCAGCCTTCGCTCGCGGCATTGTCCTCGCCGACGATCACGGAGACCGACGCACCGCCGGAGACCGATTCGATGTCGGCACTCATCAGCTTCACCTGCGAGATGCCCAGCGCCTTGGCGACCTTGCGGGCTTCGGGAGCGTGGCCGCGTTCGAACATGACCATGCTTTCGGCGAAGCTGGTGCTGCTGTTGGTGACGGCGCCGAGCTTGAAGCCCTTGCCCTCGACTTTGTCGCCGTATTCAGCGGCGAGGCCGGGCACCGCGGTGCCGTTCAGCACCGTCACTTCGATTTCGCCCGGCTTGGTCGCCTTCGCCGACTTGGCCTTGCCACCCTTGCCGTCGGCGGAGTCCGAGCCCTGGGTGGCGACGTAGACGGCGGCGGCGGCGAGCAGCAGCACGACGACGAAAATTCCAACTAGGTAGCGAGGCTCGGCAATGCGCGAGCCGACGTTGGAGAAGCCCTCGCCGAGGCGCTCGCGTCGCGTCAGTTCCGGCAGGCCCGCGTCGCGACGTCGGCGGCGCTCCTCGCGCTGATCGAGTGACTCGCGTTCGGCGGTTCGGGCGTCCTCGAGGGCGCGCAGCTCCTCGGCCCGCTTCGCCGCCGACGCGGAGGTCGAGTCCTTGCGCTCGGTGTCACGCTCGGGGGCCGAGCCGGCCCACTCGCGCAGGCGGCGGATGTCGCGCCCCTGGGAGAAGGCGAGCATGGCGAGAACGGCGAGGCCCAGAAACGCTGCCAGGCCTGCGAAGGCGCCGATTTCCTTGATCAACTCCACTGAGTGGCTGCGAGAGGCTACTCGTCGTAGACGACTGCCGCCGCGTCACCGCCAGGGGCGGTGATCATCTCGACGACACGCTGGGCCAGATTAGCCTCGTCCCCGGCCAGCACCAGGTGCTCGAGCGAGTTCAGCGTCGACTCGATCCAATCGGGATCGAGCGGCGCCTCGCGCACGGCGCGCTGGATCCGCCGCGCCGCCGTCGGCTGTCCGCTCTCGGCGAGGCCGAAGAGCTCCTCGTGCAGCTTCTCCCCAGGGCGCGGCTTGGTGAACTCGATCGCGATGTCGGTTTCCGGCTCGTAGCCAGCGAGGCGGATCATGTTGCGGGCGAGGTCGACGATCCGCACCGGCTCGCCCATGTCGAGGACGAAGACCTCGCCCTTGCCGGCCCCGATGTCGCCGGCGCGAATAACCATCTGCACCGCCTCGGGGATGGTCATGAAGTAGCGGGTCATCTCGGGGTGGGTGACCGTGACCGGGCCGCCGCGCTCGATCTGGCTGCGGAAGATCGGCACGACGCTGCCCGAGGAGGCGAGCACGTTGCCGAAGCGGACGCTGGCGAAGCGGGTGCCGGGGTGTTTGCGCCCGGCCGCCTCGACGATCCACTCGGCCATCGCCTTCGAGGCGCCCATCACGGTTTTCGGGTTGACCGCCTTGTCGGTGGAGATCAGGACGAAGCGCTCGACGTCCGACGCGGCGGCGGTCTCGGCCGTGATCCGGGTCGCGATCGCGTTGTTGCGCACCGCCTCGAGCGGGTTGGCCTCCATCAGCGGCACGTGCTTGTAGGCGGCAGCGTGGAAGACGATGCCGGGCTTGAAGCGCTGCATCACCTCGAGCATCCGGCTCGGCTCCTTGCAGTCGGCGAGCACCGACTCGACGTTGGTGCAATGGCGCTCCTCAACCATCTCGCGGTCGATCTGGAAGAGGTTGTCCTCGGCGTGGTCGAGCATCACCAGCAGCCGCGGTTTGACCTGGGCGATCTGGCGGCAGAGCTCGGAGCCGATCGAGCCGCCGGCGCCGGTGACGAGGACGATGCGGTCGCGCAGGTAGGCGCCGACGCGGTCGAGCTCGCGCACGATCGGGTCGCGGCCGAGCACGTCCTCGACCCGCACCTCGCGCAGCTGCTTGTTGAGCTGGACGCCGCCGCGCAGCAGCTCGAAGACGGTCGGCAGCGTGCGCACGCGGATCTCGCGATCGCGGCAGGCGGCGACGACTTTGGCCCGCAGCGTGCCGGGGGCCGAGGGGATCGCGATCACCACCTCGTCGGGATGGGTCTCGTCGAGGATCTTGTCGATCTGCTTGGTCGAGCCGAGCACCTTGAGACCGAGCATGCGCATGCCGCGCTTGCGCGGGTCATCGTCGACGAAGCCGATCGCGGTGACGCCGATTTCGGGGTTGAGCTGCAGCTCGCGCACCACCATCTGGCCACCCGAGCCGGCGCCGATCACCAGCACCTCGCGCTTGGGGACGCGGGCGGAGCGCGAGGGCCGTTCGACGATCAGGCGCACCGCCAGGCGGGCGCCGGTGATCAGCATCAGGGTGAGCAGGAAGTCCATCACCGCGACCGAGCGCGGCAGGTTGTGGGCGAAGGGCCGCAGCACGGTGAAGGCGACGACGAGGATCGCGCTGGAGACGGTGACGGCGCGGACGATCTGGAGGAAGTCGCGACCGCTGACGTATCGCCACCACTTTTGGTACATGCCGAAGGCGGCGAAGACGATCAGCTTCAGAGCGATGACGAAGCCAACCGACTGGGCGAAGAGGATCCAGTAGCGGTGCGGCAGATCGCTCTGGTCGAGGAAGCGCAGCCGGAACGCCAGGTAGTAGGCGAGGGCGACGAGGGCGCCGTCGGCACAGACCTGGAGGACCCGGTTGCGATAGACGGGGTGGTTCAACCGGCGCATAGAGAGCGGAGTGAGTTTACCTCTACCCGGCTCTATCCCTACGATGTGGCGCCAATGCTGGCCCTGCTCTTGCTCGCGAGCCTCTCCGACAAGGTCGTCGAACCCGTCGTCGACGTCGCCACCGAATTCATCGGCTCTGCCGGGGTGGTTGCCGTCTTCTTGTTGATGACCCTGGAGTCTGCCTGCATCCCGATCCCCAGCGAGGCGATCATGCTCTTCGCCGGCTTCAGCGTCTCCAAGGGGGAACTGACGCTGGTTGGGATCGTCATCGCCGGGGTGCTCGGCAACCTGGTTGGTTCTTGGATCGCCTATGCGGTCGGCTACTACGGGCGTTTGGACCTGCTGGAAAAGAACAAGCTGATCCACATCAGCCCCAAGCACCTGGCTTGGGCTGACAGCTGGTTTGAGCGCTACGGGGCTCCCACGGTCTTCTTCTCACGGATGCTGCCGATTGTTCGAACCTTCATCTCACTTCCGGCGGGAGTGGCGAAGATGCCCTTCTGGCGCTTTAGCCTCTACACCCTGGCTGGTTCCATCCCTTGGGTACTGGCGCTTGCGATCGTCGGTGAAAAGGTCGGCGACAACTGGGAAGAGTGGCGCCACAAGCTCGGCTACCTCGACTACCTGGTGCTGGCGGCGATCGTGGTCGGGATTGTCTATCTGGTGGTGAAGCGGCGGCGGGGCGGCGATACGCCGAAAGACGGGGACCCGACGCCGACGCCCGAGCCGGTCCGCTCGCCGGGCGCTTGAGCGCCGCGGCGGACGGGCGGATTCCAGCCGGGCGCGCGATCGCGCTCGGCATCGTGCAAGGGCCAGCGGAGCTGCTGCCGGTCTCCAGCTCCGCCCACATCGTTCTCGTTCCCTGGCTGGCCGGCTGGGACTGGGAGGCGATCGATCCCGAGGTGCGCAAGAGCTTCGAGGTCGCCCTCCACACCGGCGCCGCGGCGGCGTTGCTGATCGGCCAGCGGCGCTTGATCGCCGAGGAGCTGCGCGCCTTCGACCTGCGCGGCGCCGTGGTCTTGGCGCTCTCTTTCCTGCCCGCTGCCGTGGTCGGCTACAAGTTCGAGCGGCCGATCGAGCGACACCTGGGCGGGCCGCGAGCGACGGCCTACGGACTGCTCGCCGGTGCCGCGGCGATGCTGGCGGCCGACACCCGGCCCCAGTTGCGCGGCCGTGGTGAGGCGGGAGCCGTCGACGGGCTCGCCCTCGGCGTCGCCCAGGCCGCGGCGCTTGCTCCGGGCGTCTCGCGCAACGGCATCACGCTTGCCGCTGCCCGCTGGCGCCGCTTCTCCCGCGACCAGGCGAACCTGCTCTCGCGCACGATCGCACTGCCGATCATCGTCGGCGCCACCGCGCTCAAGGGCACCCGCCTCGCCCGCCGTGGCGCCTCGCCCGAGCTGCGGCGCTCGGTGGCGATCGGCATCGGTGCATCCTTCGCCTCGACCCTCGCCTCGCAGCGCCTGATCAAGCTGGTCGAGCGCGACCGGGCACTGTGGCCCTACGCCGCCTACCGAGCCGCCCTTGCGGCCGCGGTGCTTGCGAGACTGCGTGGACGATGAGCGACGCGTACGCCAAGGCCGGAGTGGACCAGGGAGCCGCCGACTCGGCGGTTTCCGGGCTGGTCAAGGCGCTGGGCGCGATCCAGCTCGGCCGTCCCTCGCGGCAGGTGCCGCTGCCGGGCCACTATGCCAGCGTGATCAAGCTCGACGAGCGCGTGGGAATCGCGCTCTCCACCGACGGCGTCGGCACCAAGCTGCTGATTGCCGAGGAGCTCGGGCGCTTCGATTCGATCGGGATCGACTGCGTGGCGATGAACGTCAACGACGTGATCTGCGTTGGCGCCGAACCGCTGGCGATGCTCGACTACATCGCGATCGACAGGGCCGACGCGGCGGTCTGCGCCGAAGTCGGCGTCGGCCTCGCCCGTGGCGCTGAACTCGCCGGGGTCGAGATCCCCGGCGGTGAGCTTGCCCAGCTCGGCGAGATGGTGCGCGGGGTCGACGTCTCCGGTGCCTGCTTCGGCACCGTCGCCCTGGAGGAGATCATCGACGGCGCGGCAGTGCGACCCGGCGACGCGATCATCGGCCTCCCCTCCTCCGGCCTGCACTCCAACGGCTACACCCTCGCCCGCTCGGCGCTGGAGGGACTCTCGCTGGGAGATGACCCGGAGGGCCGGCTCGGCCGGGCGCTCGGTGACGAGTTGCTCGAGCCAACCGAGATCTACGTCAAGCCGGTGCTCGAGCTGCTGCGCTCCGGAGTCGACGTGCGCGGGCTCGCCCACATCACCTCCGGCGGCCTCGGCAACCTGACCCGGCTCGCCGCCAAGGTCGCCTACGAGATCGCCGAGCCGCTGCCGGTGCTGCCGATCTTCGAGCTAATTGCGGAACGCGCCGGCACCTCGGCGGAGGAGATGCACGAGGTCTTCAACATGGGCTGCGGCTTCTGCTGCATAGTCGCTGCCGACGACGAGCAGCGCGCGGTCGATCTTCTCCGCCCCCACTACCCTGGGGCGAAGCGGATTGGCTCGGCGGTTGACGGGCCGCGCGAGATCCGCCGTCACTGAATGGAAGCCCGCCCCAGCAGCGCGATGATCGGAACAGTGCTTTCCGGCCGTTACCGGCTGGAGGCGAAGCTCGGCAGCGGTGGAATGTCGACGGTCTACCTGGCCCGCGACCAGACGCTCGACCGGCAGGTGGCGGTGAAGGTGATGCACCGCGAGATGTCCGAGCAGGCCGACCAGCTCGAGCGCTTCCGCCAGGAGGCCCGCTCGGTCGCCAAGCTCTCCCACCCCAACGTCGTCTCGGTGATCGACGCCGGCGAGGACGGCGGCCACCCTTACATCGTCTTCGAGTACGTCGAGGGGGAAACGCTGAAGCAGCGGATCAACCGCGACGGGGCGCTGGTACCGCAGGAGGCGATCGCCTACGCAATCGAGATCGCCCGCGGCCTCTCGATGGCGCACGCGCGCAACATGGTCCACCGCGACATCAAGCCGCAGAACATCCTGATCGACGCCGAGGGGCGAGCGAAGCTGACTGATTTCGGCATCTCGCGCCAGCTCGAGCAGGACGGCATGACCGCGACCGGCCGCGTGCTCGGCACCACCGACTACGTCGCCCCCGAGCAGGCGATGGGCCGCAAAGTCGACCCCCGCACCGACATCTACTCGCTCGGCGTCGTCCTCTACGAGATGCTGGTCGGGCAGGTTCCCTTCGCCGCCGACAGCCAGGTCGGCGTGGCGATGAAGCACGTCAACGAGGAGCTACCCGACGTGCAGCGCCGCCGGCCCGAGGTCTCGGCTGCGGTGGCGCTGGTGGTCGAGCGCGCCACCACCAAGGATCCGGACGAGCGCTACCAGCGGGTCGGCGAGATGATCGACGACCTCGAGACGGCGCTGGAGGTCGAGGCGGCCCGGGCCGGGTCCACAACGGGCGAGGCGACCAGCATTCTCGACGCGGTGCCGCCGCCCAAGCGCAAGCTCTCCGGTCCGGGCCGACGCAGCTGGGTCGCGATCATCGTCATCCTCTTGATCGCCGCGGCCGTACTGGCGGCGGTCCAGCTGATCTCAAACGGCAACATCGGCGGCGGCGGCGCCAACAAGGGCAAGGGCAGCGCGATCCCGACCACCTCCGCGACCGACTACGACCCGCAGGGAGACGGTCACGAGGTTGGCAGCAAGGTCGAACTGGCCGTCGACGGCGACCCGACCGGAACGGCCTGGGAAACCGAGCACTACGAATCCGACACCTTCGCCGGCACCAAGACCGGGCCCGACCCCGGGGTCGGCATCTACGTCACCACGAGTGCCTCCGCCGTACCGGCGAAGATGATCGTGCGCACCCCCACCCCCGGCTGGGACGCGCAGGTCTTTGCCACCGACTCCGGTCCACCGGAAGACCTCTCTGAATGGGGCGAACCGGTCGGCATCGCCGTCGACGCCAGCTCGACCGAGGAAATCGAGCTCACCGTCCCCTCCCCGGCCCGCTACTTCCTGCTCTGGTTCAACAAGGCCTCCGAAGCCAACGACCAGTACGGCGGTTACCAGGTCGAGATCAGCGACATCAAGCTGCTGCGCTAGTCGGGTCAGCCGTTGATGACGGTGACGAACAGGATGAGCACGCTGAGGACGACGATCGCAGCCGTAAGCCAGACCAACAGCCACTCCGTCCTGCGCGCGTGCAGCGTGGATGTCGCTTGGTAAAGCGTCTGCATCTTGTCCTGCAGGGTCTCGTAATCACGTGCGATACCGAGGCGCTTGCGCAGGCGTCGGTACATCTCCCGATACGACTCCCGGGTTATGTCGAGGTCGTATATCTCCGCCAGATCAGCGGCGATCTCCCGATCGATTTCGGCGACCCCCTTCGGGTCCGTGGCGTCGAGGAATTCCAGGTGATTGTCGATCGCGCGCAGGGTCCCGATCGCCGTCGCCGCGCCAATCGTCATGTAGGCAATGCTGCCGGCCTGCATCAGCGCCGATTCCCGAACCCCGCACTGGGCGTCGGCGTTGCTGACGACGACGAGGCAACGTTTCGTCGGGAGCACAGCGGTTGCATAGAAATCATCGTCGACAAGGGGGCGGTCGAGCCGGTACTTACGCCCTGCGGGATCACCCCGGAGCGGCGCCCGGATTGGCTTGGAGAGTTCCTTCAAGAGTGCTAGGAGCGGCTTCGGGAACGGCGGCCCCCCCTTCATTGCCCTTTTCACCTTGCCTCTTTTGAGATCGGGGTCTGTGACCACAACCGACGACACCCGAGCGCTGCCCAGGGATGTGATCACTCCGTTGCCGATTAACCGTTCGGTGGCTAAGTCCAAGCTGCCTTTCCTGCCCTGGGCCAGGGTCAGGCCGACCCCAAAGGCCACCTTCTCGATGATTTCTCGCAGCGCGAGCCCGTCGCCCGCGAGGCCTAAGCCTCGGTCGAGGGCGAGGGCGGTTCGCCGGGCGACGGCCGGCAGGTACTCGAACAGCTCACCGGATACCTGGAACCTCGCTGCCTGCTTCGCGGGCTGGGCCGCAAAGCCCCATCCAACGTTTACGACCTCACCTATTTCGGAGACCGACAGGGAGCGACCATCCAGGTCATCAATACCGGCAATCGGCGCCAAGAAGAATGTAAGCGAGTACGTTTTGCGTAATCGGCCCCGCTCACGTCCCCCTCGCACGAACGAGACGAGTGGCTGCATGAGCCAGGGCCGCGTGAGGCCTACGCTTGCCGCGCTTGGACGCAGGATCGCATGCGGCAGCAGTACGTTCACAAAGCGATTCGCGAGGGGGAAGCCGAAGAGGCGGGAGCGCTTGTGAGCCATCAACTCCAGCAGCGCCTGCGAGACCGGCTCCCGCTCCGCCGGACAGTCCTGGGCGCTGACCAAGAAGTCGTTGATAGACCAGAGGCGCTCGTCGTCGAAGTTATCGGCAAAGATGAGGCTGGGCTCGTCGTACCTCTCGCAACTGTCACAGCCCTCGCAAGTGGTGGGGTCCGCCCACCTGAAGGCGGATGGCAGTAGCTCGGCGGCCGCCTTGGGACGGATGTACAGCGGTTCCATGGCACCCAGCGTGGTCAGACCTTCTCGCGCCAAGGGACTGTGGGCCGCCTGGCGGGTGGTGGGGCGATCGTTGCTTACCGGGCGGGCGCGAAACAACCCGCTATCGAAACGCTCGCGCACCCGAGAATAATTCTCCAAGCCGTCGAACGGCGCGCGTCGCTCGGCGAGTTGCAGGCCAAACGAGTGCTGGATCAGTCCGTGGAGCGTACCTCCATCCGAAGGGCGCTCACCGGGAACAGAGCATTCGCAGCTCCGCGGGCGGGCGGACATCGCCTTCAGTCCCTCCGGGCGGGAGATGGGATCAGGAGTCCCAGGAGAAGACCCGCAATTGCAAAGAGGAGGAGCGAATCGGCCCATACGATGATTACGAACGTTGCGGCGAGGGCCGCGAGCACCGTAATCGCGATCAATTCAGAATTCCATTTCCATTTCCATGCTGTTGAGTCATACGATGCCTGAGGCGAGTCCGGCACTAAGACCCCGGCCGAGAATGGAATCAGTGCGCCAACAAGAGCGCCGCCAATGGCGGCGAGGGCGATCCAGAACCCATCCGGGATGGACATGACAGAGATAGTGCTGTGTTCATAGAGCGCCGGCCTGCAGGTGGCCACATCTAACGCACATTTGTGAGTGAACACGTCGGTCACGTCGTGACCGCTGTTCTCTACCGCTATCCAGCAGAGCCCAATGAGAAGGAGCACCAAGGCAAGACCGAGGCACCCGATGGCCACACTGTAAGCGGTTCTGTCTCTCGGTTCTCCGACCATAGGAGGGTCGCTCCAACACAGAGCCCGAGCAGTTTAGGCAACTAAATTTGTTTAATGTGACGGTTGGTCCGAATTTAGAACTCGTATGAGCGGGCCCGTGCGTGGCGCTCAAGCGCCAGGTTCACCAGACGGTCACAAAGGTCCGGGTACCCGAGGCCGGAGGCCCCCCAGAGCTTGGCGTAGACGCTGGTCTCGGTGAAGCCGGGCATGGTGTTGATCTCGTTGACTAGAACCACACCGTCAGGCTCGACGAAGAAGTCGCAGCGGGCGAGGCCCGAGCAACCGGCGAGGCGGAAGGCCTTCATCGCCAGCTCGCGCACCGTGACTATCTGCTCGGCGGGGATCGGCGGCGGCACGACCAGCTCCATGCCCCCTTCGCGGTACTTGTTCTCGTAGTCGTACCAGTCACCGTTGGCGACGACCTCGCCGGGCTGGGAGGCGTCGACCTGCTCGTTGCCGAGCAGGGAGCACTCGACCTCGCGGCCGCTGGCGGGTGCCTCGACGATCACCCGCGGGTCGTGGCGGCGGGCGAGCTCAACTGCGGCGTCCAGCTCGTCGCCAACTGCGGCGACCTTGCTGATGCCGACGCTGGAGCCGAGGCGGGAGGGCTTGACCCAGAGCGGCGAGCCGAGCCGCTCGCAGCGCTCGCGCCAGCCCGGCTCGCCGGCGTCGACAAAATCGACCTGGGGGATTCCCGCCTGGGCGCAGAGTCGCTTCAGGGTCAGCTTGTCCATGCAGGCGGCGGAGGCGAGCACGTCGGAGCCGACGTAGGGCACCTGCAGCCACTCGAGCAGACCCTGCACGCTGCCGTCCTCACCAAAGGGGCCGTGCAGGGCGGGGAAGGCGGCGTCAACGCCCAGTAGACCCTCTCCAGGCACCAGTTCAATGCCTGCTTCGCCGTGACTCCAGGCACCCTCGCGGGAGATCGTTACCCGCAGCGCCTCGTGACCGGCCTGCTCCAGGCCGCGTGCCACCGCCTCTCCCGAGCGCAGCGAGACGTCGTGCTCGGAGGAGCGGCCGCCACTGAGGACCGCGACCCTCACGTGCCGCCTCGGTGCACCATGGTCACGGTTCTTCTTCTTCCGGTTCCGCCGCAGTGGGGGCAGCCTTGCCGACCACGAGCGTCACCGTGCTGCCCGGTTTCAGTTCGGAATTGGGGGGCGGGAACTGGTCGGTAACGCGGCCGACCTGCGAGGGAACTTCGGTTTCCTGTTCCTGCACAACCGGCTTGAGGCCGGCTTCACGCACCGCTTCCACCGCTTCGGCGCGTTCCTTGCCGATCAGGTTGGGCGCCGTCGCTTTTTCTTCGCCCTTGGAGACGGTGATTGAGACGGTCGACCCCGGTGGCAATTGCGAGCCGGCGCTTGGCGCTTGGCGAATCACCTGGCCTTCCGGCTGCTTGCTTTCCACTTCTTCGACCGAGGGGGTGAAGCCGCGACCGCGGATCTGCTGCACCGCCAGCGAGCGCTGCGAGCCGACCACAACCGGCACCTTGGCCAGCTTCGGCCCGCTGGAAACCTTGAGCACCACGGCGCTTCCATTGGTTGCGGTCTCGCCACCGGAGGGTTCGGACTTGAGCACCAAACCTTCTTCCACGTCCTTGGAATGGACCGATTCCAGCTTCGCTTTGAAGCCCGCTTCTTCGAGTTTTTCTTCGGCGGCGGTGCTGGTTAGCCCCGCGGTCGAGGGCACCTTGGCGCTGCCGGGACCGGAACTCACCGTCAGCGTCACCTTGGGCTTCGAGCAGAAGAAGGTGAGGAAGCTGCAGTCTTCGGAGGCTTGGTCGGCCGGTGGTGCGGCGGCGGGGTCCTGCTCGAGCACTTCGTTGGCCGGCGCTTCGCGCTCGACCCGCTTGACGTCGCCGACGCTGAAGCCGTCCTGCTGCAACAGCGCGATCGCCACGTTGAGCTGGTTGCCGGTGACGTTGGGGACCTCGGTCGTGGTGTCGCGGGTCAGGGCAAAGCCGACCAGGAGACCGATCAGCACCGCAGCGGCAACCAGCATCCAGATCCGCCGGCGGCGCCTGCGTCTCTCGTCCTCGGGATCGATGCCCTCGGCGACCGGCTCCTCGGGTACGGCGACAACCGGAGGGAGGGGCGCGAAGGCGGCGGTGTTGCCGGCGCCGCCGCCGGGGTCCTTGAGCGCGGCGTCGATCGCGGCGATGAAAGCGTCGGCGCTCTGGAAGCGCTGGCCCGGCTCCTTCTCCAGCGCCCGCATCACGACTGCATCGAGCGCCGGCGAGACCTGCGGGTTGATCGAGCTCGGCCGCTGCGGTGCCTGCGAGACCTGTTTCATCGCGATCGCGACGGCGGAATCGGCCTCGAAGGGAACCCGCCTGGTCAGCGCCTCGTAGAGCATCACCCCGATCGAGTAGAGGTCGGAGACGGCGGTAACCTCAAAGCCCTGCGCCTGCTCGGGTGAGAGGTAGTGCGGCGTGCCCATCACCGAGCCGGCCTGGGTGATCTCCGAGACGCCAGCGCGGGCGATGCCGAAGTCGGTCACCGTCGCCTTGCCCTCGGCGTCGACGATCACGTTCTGCGGCTTCAGGTCACGGTGGACGACGCCGTGACGGTGGGCGAAGCGGGCACCCTCGAGCACCTGGCGAATCAGACCCGCGGCCTGCTCGGGAGTGAGGCCAGCGTCGATCACCTGCTTCAGCGTGCGACCCTCGAGGTACTGCATCGCGATGTAGTAGGTGCCGTCGATCTCGCCGCGGTCGAAGACGGCGACCACGTTGGGGTGCTGCAGGCCGGCGGCCGCCTCTGCCTCGCGGCGGAAGCGCTCGACGAACTCTTTGTCCTGGGCGAAGCGCGCGTGCAGGACCTTGAGCGCCACCCGGCGGTGCAGGTGACTGTCGTCGGCAAGCCAGACGTCGGCCATGCCGCCGGAGCCGATGCGCTCCAGGACGGTGTAGCGGCCGTCGACCACTGACCCCTTTGTCACCTCAGCCACGCTTCACACCTTTCTTCATTTCTATTCACCGTTCAGAATCGTTTCCGCTACGTTGCGGAAAATTGGCGCCGCAACGTCATTGCCGAATTCTTCCGTGCACTCGACCGTTGCCGCGATCGCGATCTTGGGGTCATTGGCCGGGGCGAAGCCTATGAACCAGGCCTGATTCTCTTCCGCGCCGCCGCCACAGGCCTTGTTCCCGGGGGTTTCCGCCGTGCCGGTCTTGCCGGCAACAGGCACACCCGGGATCGCCGCGTTGGTACCAGTGCCTTCGGTAACCACGCCTTCCATCGCGGTGGTCAGCTCTTCGGCGGTCTTGGCGCTGATTGGCTGACTGTACTGGGAGGGATCGAGCCTTTTTGTTACTCGCCCGTCAGGATCGACCACGCGGCTCCAGATCTGTGGCTTCATCAGCTTGCCCTTGTTGGCGACCGCTGCCGCAACCTCCGCCATCTGCAGTGGGGTGACCGCGAGCCGCTCCTGGCCGATCGCCACCCGGGCCAGATCCACCGGGTCGTTGGCGTTCAGCAATTCACCTTCTTCGTTGAAAACGCCGCTCTTGTAGACCTCGCTGCTGGGAAGGTCAATCGCCGGGGTTGAGTTGAAGCCAAACTTTTCCATGTATTCGAACAGCGTCTCCTCGCCCAGTTGCTGGCCGAGCTGACCGAACCAGGTGTTGACCGAGTTGGTCAGGGCGGTGTCGAGGGTCGCCCCCGGGAAGCTCTCGCCGAAGTCGTTTTCCAGCGGCGTGCCTTCGACTTCGAGGCTGCCCGGCGCGTCGATCGGAGTGTCAGGAGTGATCGTGCCGCTTTCCAGGCCGGCGGCCGCGGTCACCACCTTGAAGGTCGAGCCGGGCGGGTACTGGCCCTGGGTGGCGCGATCGAGGAGTGGTGTTTCGATTTCGTTCGTGCTCAGCTTCGAGAATTCGTAGGGCACACGATTCGGGTCATAAGGTGGATTCGAGGCCATCGTCACCACCCGCCCACTCTTTGGTTCGAGCGCCACCACGGCGCCGTAGCCGGCGGATTCGAGGTCGGCGAGCGCGGTCGCCTGGGCCGCCGGGTCGATGTTGGTGACGATGTCGTTGCCCTGCTGGTTGCGACCGCGAAGCTGGTCGAGGATCGAGCTGAATTCGGAATCGTTGCCGACCAGTTCGTCGTTGTGGAAGCGCTCGAACTCGCTGTCACCGAACTGGACGAAGCTGTAGCCAATCGGGTGGCCGTAGAGGCGGCCCTGCGGGTAACGGCGCACGTAGCGCTTACCTGAGCCGTGGCCCTTGGCCACCGAGCGGGCGATCACGGTGCCGTCGGCGGCGAGGATGCGGCCGCGCTGGATCTGCTGCTGCTCGAGCAAGGGGCGCTTGTTAGCGGTCTTTTCGCGCAGCGCCTTGGCATCGAAGACCGACCAGTAAGAAGTGAAGCCGATCAGCACTGCAAAGAGGACGACGACGAGGCCGAAGAGCTTGACGATCTGGCGGTTCATGCGCCCACCTCGCGTCGCGCACGATCAGACACCAGCAGCAAGAGGGCGAGGAGGACGAAGTTGGCGACGATCGAGCTGCCGCCGTAGCTGATGAAGGGCAGGGTGACGCCGGTCAGCGGGATCACCCTGGTGACGCCGCCGATGATGACGAAGGCCTGGATCGCGAAGACGGCGGTGAGGCCGGTGGCGAGCAGCTTCGAGAAGCCGTCGGCGGAGAGCAGGGCGATCTTGAAGCCGCGGGCCGAGATCAGCAGGTAGGTGAGGATCACCGCGCAGGCACCGAAGAGGCCGAGCTCGTTGACGATCAGCGAGTAGATCGTGTCGGTCTGCGCCGCTGGCAGCAGCGCAGACTTGGTGCCGGGGATCGTGATCAGCGACTGGGCGAAGCCTTTGCCGAAGAGGCCGCCGTCGGCCTGGGCGAAGATCGATTGCAGGATCTGATAGCCGCTCCCCCGCGGGTGCGCGTACGGGTTGAGCCAGACCTCGACCCGGTCGTGCACGTGCGGCACGGTGGCGGCGAAGAACCAGGCGCCGACGAGGAACATCGCCATGCCGATGACGACGAAGGAGAAGCGGCCGGTGGCGACGTAGAGCAGGGCGAGGAAGGCGGCGAAGAACATCAGCGAGCTGCCGAGGTCGCGGATGAAGACGAGCATGAACATCGAGGCGCCCCAGACGACCAGCATCGGCCCGAAGTGCTTGAGCGGCGGCAGGGTCACGCCGAGCACACGGCGGGCGCCGACGATCAACACCTCGCGGTGCTCGCGCAGGTAACTGGCGAGGAAGACGACCAGGCAGATCTTCGAGAACTCGGCCGGCTGGAAGGCGAGCGGCCCGATCTTGACCCCGAGGTAGGCGCCGTTGACCTGCTGACCGACCCCCGGCAGACGCGGCGCCAACAGCAGCAGCAGCCCCACCGCCGCGATCGTGTAGCGGTAGCGCTCGAGCACGTCGTAGTCGCGCAGGAAGTGGATCGTCGCGGCGAAGAGCACGAGGCCGAGCACAAACCAGTTGGCCTGGTCGCGGGCCAGGCTGGCGTCGATCCGGTAGACCATCACCAGCCCGAAGGCCATCAGCAGCGCGACCAACGGGAAGAGGTAAGGGTCGGCGTTGGGCAACCGCACACGCAGGTAGAAGTGGGTGGCGAGGCAGACGGCGAAGAAGTAGGCGCCGTAGGTGAGGCTGAGGTTGTCGAGCTGCGCGTTCTCCTGGGCGAATACCGCGGCGAAGCCGGCGGTGAGGAGGAGGGCCACCGGGACGAGAGCCATCAGCTCTCGATTGCGGGCGCTCACCTAACCCCTTGCGACTGTTCGATGTCTTCGACCAGTGAGACCGCGTCCCCGCGCGAGCGCAGGTCATGGCCCGTGACCGCGTCCTGGCGTCGTGGCGGCAGCGCGGCAGTCTGGATCGGGCTGGCGTAGTGCTCTTCGTAGAGCTCGATGCCGAAGGGAAGTTCGTAGGGCATACCGCGATAGAGGGCAACACGGCCGGCGTCATCGGTGCCGAGGAACCAGACCTGGCGGTTGCCGTACCAGGCGCCGAAGGCGAGGGCGCCGAGCACGGCCAGGACCGCGAGCACCTTGAGCGCTCGACGCAGGCCACGACGCGGCTGCTTGGCGGCGAGCTGGTCACGGCGGTCGCTGGCGGCGGCGGCGGCGGCACGGCGACGCACCTCGGTGGTTGTCAGTCCCGCCTCGGCGGCCGTGCTGCCGATCAGCGTCGCGTCCTCATGGCTCTGCTGCGGCGCTGCTGCGTCTTCGAGCCGGAAGGCGAGGGCGGTGATGTTGTCGCGGCCGCCGGCCCGGTTGGCTTCGTCGACCAGGGCCCGCACCGCGGCGCTCATCGAGCTGGCGCCGGCGAGCAGCTTGGCAATCTGCTCCTCGCCGAGCATCGTCGTCAGCCCGTCCGAGCAGATCAGGAAGACGTCACCGGCTACGGCGGAGACGGTCTGCAGGTCCGGTTCGACCTCCGGCTCCGGGCCGAGGGCGCGGGTGATGATCGAGCGCTGCGGGTGGTCCTCGGCCTGGGCGTCGGTGATCTGGCCCTTGCGCCGCATCTCCTCGACCAGCGAGTGGTCGCGGGTCAGCTGCTCGAGCTTGCCCGCCCGCAGCCGGTAGGCGCGACTGTCGCCGACGTGGCCGATCGCCACCTCTTCGCCGACCGCGTCGACGATCGCGGCGGTCAGGGTGGTGCCCATTCCCGCCCGCGACGGGTCGGCCCGGGCGAGCTCGTGGATCGTGCGGTTGGCAGCGAGGATCGTCTCGCGCAGGATCTGCTCGGGCGGACCCTCGGGCAGGTCGACGTCGAAGGCGTCGGCCGCTGCTTTCGAGGCGACCTCGCCCGCCTGCGCACCCCCCATTCCGTCGGCGACGACGAAGATCGGCGCGCGCACGAAGAAGGAATCCTCGTTGGCGTTGCGCTGCCGCCCGGTGTCGGTGCGAAAAGCCTGGTCGTCGATTCGCAGCATCTGTCTATCCCGAGGCCTCGTACTTGAACTCGGTGTCGCCGATCCGCACGACGTCGCCGTCGATCAACTCCGCCTCCCCATTCAGGGTCGCGTCGTTGAGCAGGGTGCCGTTGGTTGAGTTCATGTCCTCCACGTAGGTACGCCGGTCGCGGGTGAAGATCCTGGCGTGCACGCCGGAGGCATAGCGGTCGTCGATCCGCACGTCGGCTTCGGCCGAGCGGCCGATCGAGAGGCCGCCGATCAGGTCGAAGCGCTCGCCGGGGTCGAGCCCGCCGCCGCGCTCGACGATCAGCCAGGCATCGGTGACGCCGGGCTGCGGGGAGAGGCCGGGGACCTGGTGGAAGCCGGTCGCATCAGGCGCCGGTGAAGTCGTGCGGCGCAGGTCCTTGAGCGCGCTGCGGGCGATCCAGAGCAGGAAGAGGTAGAGAACGGCGAGGAAGCCGAACTTGAGGAAGACGGAGATCGGGGCGTAGTCCACTAGGCCGCGGCGCTCAGGTCGCTCACTGCTCGATCTCGAACAGGAAGGTCGTGGTGCCGACCGTCACCTGGTCCCCGGGGCTGAGCCGCGAGGAGGAGACGCGCCGGCCGTTCACCTTGATGCCGTTGGTCGAGCCGAGGTCGGCGATCGTCCAGTCGCCGGTCGGGGAGCGGCGTAGCTCGGCGTGGCGGCGGGAGACGTTGGGGTCCGGGAGCACGCACTCCGCGCCCTTGGAGCGGCCGATCGTGGCGCGCGGACCCTCGAGCACGTAGCGGCGATCGTCGAGCGAGACGACCGCGCGGGTGGCGACCATCGCCTCGGCGCGCTGCTCCGGGCTGGCCGGCGCGGCAGGGCGCTCTTTAACTGCCGAGTAGACCATCGTGTGGCCCTCCTCGCCCTGGCGCGGTGCCTCCCCCTCGTGGGCCGGCGGCTTGACCAAGCGGGTCTGGATGCCGAACTCGCCGAGGCGCAGGCGCTCGTCGGTCTTGAACTCGACCGCGGGGCGGGTGAGCAGGTCGTAGTCGCGGCGGCGGGCATGCTCGAGCAGGTAGCCGGAGAGCTCCTGCTCGAGCGAGCGCTCGTAGCCTTCGAGCTTGACCCGGTCCTTGGTCGAGAGGTAAACCGTGTACTCGTTGGGCACGTAGACCCGGGCCACCCCGGCGGTCTTGTGGGCGTCCATCTCCTTGGCCAGCTTGCGGGCCAGCTCGACCGGCTGCACCTCGGAGCTGAAGGCGCGACTGAAGACCCCCTCGACGAGGCCTTCGATTCGACTCTCGAGGTTGCGTAGAACGCTGATCAGTGGGCTCCTTCTCGCGAATGCGGCGGCCTCGGCGGCCGACGAATCCGGCTCGAATCCTACGGGAGCAGGACGCCGTGACCGACGGCGAGCCAGGCCCCCAGGGCAGCGGCCAGGCCAACCGCGCCGAGACGGAGCGACAACGCTCGCTCGCTGCGCGGGGGCTGGTCTGCAAGGCGGTCGAGCGAGCTTTCGATCGTGCCGCCCAACTCCTCCAGGGACGGGCGCCGATCCGGACGGGTCTGCAGGCAGGCATCGACCGTTTCGCAGAGCTCGCGCGGCAGGTCGGGGCGCAGCCTGCGCAAGGGCCTCGTGCGGGCCCCGATCGCCCGCGCCGTCGCGGCGGGCGTCGAGCGGCGGGTCGGGTGGTCACCGCTCCAGCTCTCGTACAGCATCAGGCCCAGGGCGTAGACGTCGACCTCCGGGCCGGCGGTGCGGCCCTCGGCCTGCTCCGGAGCCATGTAGGCGAGGGTGCCGACGACGTCGCCGGGCGCGGTCAGCGCCGCCGCGTCGGTGAGGCGGGCGACCCCGAAGTCCATCAGCTTGGCGTGCGGCTCCCCTTCCTCGGTGACCAAGACGTTCTGCGGCTTGATGTCGCGGTGCACCACGGCGCGGGTGTGGGCGTGGTCCAGCGCCTCGCAGAGGTCGGCGCCGATCTCGCCCACCTCGCGGTCACTCAGCGTGCCGTCGCGGTTGAGGTCGGCCAGGGTCGAGCCGTCGACCAGCTCGGTGACGAGCAGGGCGTTGCCGTCCTCTTCGCCCATCTCATAGAGCGTCACGATCCCCGGGTGGTTGAGCCTGGCCGCCGCCTGGGCCTCGCGCAGAACGCGGTCCGATCCCGGCGAGGCCGACGATTCGATCGCCTTGACCGCCACCGGCCGCTCGAGCCGGCCATCCCAGGCCTCGTAGACCGTGCCGAAGCCGCCGCTGCCGATGCGGCGCTCGATCAAGAAGCGGTTGAGTACGAGCGAACCGACCAATGCACTCTGCGGCTTCGCCGCGAATCCGCTTCCTCCTGCGACATACTCCCTGCTTCTTGGAGGATTCCGCCTCATCCCGGCCGGGTCGACGGCCACGGCCTCGCCGTCGCCCTGAGCGACAGCAGATCCTGCTGCGCCGCGGGCTTGCCCTCGGCGGCGGGTTGCTGCTGCTGATCCTGATCGTGCTCGGGGTCAAGGGCTGCCTCGACGCGCGCAAGAACCGGGAGCTCAGCGACTACGCACGCAACGTCACCCAGATCGTTGAAGAGACCGACACGACCAGTAAGTCCTTCTTCGAAAAGCTCGAAGAACCCGGCGGCCTCTCGGTGACCGAATTCATCAACCAGGTCAACACCGATCGCAGCGCGATGGACAGCTACGCCAGCCGAGTCGACGGCCTCAGCGCGCCGGGCGACATGAGCCACGCCCAGAACGCGCTCGAGCTGACCTACGAGCTGCGGGCGGGCGCGATGAACGAAATCGCCGAAAAGATGAGCACCGCGCTCGGCGACGTCGGCGCCGAGCAGGCAACCAAAGCGATCGCGGTGCAGATGCGCAAGCTGCTCGGCAGCGATGCTCTCTACGCGGCGGTGGTGCGACCCGAGATCAACGGCGTGCTGGCCGCCAACGGGATCAAGGGCTCGGACGTGCCGAAAAGCATCTACCTCCCAGACGAAAACCGCTGGCTCGACGAAAGCGAAGTGAGCGCGGCGCTGGGCTCGGTGAGCGGTGCGAGCGGCGAATCGGTGAGCGGCGGCATCCACGGCCTCGGCTTGATCAGCACCAGCGTCAACGGCAGCGCACTGACCGCCGAATCGACCACCTCGGTCGTCAGCGAAGGAACCCCGGAAGTCGAAGTCGAAGTCGCCAACCAGGGCGAATCGACCGAGAACGGGATCAACGTTTCGGTCAGCGTCAGCGGCGGCACGACCCTCTCCGGCACGATCGACAGCATCGGCGTTGGCGAATCGGAAACCGTCGCGATCCCGCTGACTCCGGCGCCGAGTGGCGAAGTGACGCTGGAAGTGAAAGTCGACACCGTGCCTGGCGAGAAAGTCTCCACCAACAACGAAGCCAGCTACAACGTCGCCTTCGAATAGGCGGGTGCGGTCGTGAGGATCGCCTATCTGGGACCGGCGGGGACCTTCACCGAGGACGCGCTCGGTGAGGTCACCATCGAGGAGGAGAAGGACATCGAGCCTCTCCGAAAGGCCTCGATTCATGACGCGATCCTTGCGGTGGAGCAGGGCGAGGCGGACCTTGCTTTCGTGCCAATCGAGAACTCGATCGAGGGCTCTGTGCACAGCACGCTGGATACCCTCGCCTTCGAGACGAAGTCGGCAACGATTGTCGGCGAGCACGACTTTGCGGTTCACGCCACGCTGATGGCACGAGAACTGATCGAGCTCGACCAGATCGCAGCGGTCCTCTCCCACCCACAGCCACTTTCTCAGTGTGCTCGCTTTCTACGCGAGCACCTGCCCGATGCCGAGCTGCGCGAGGCCGCCAGCACGGCTGAGGCGGCGCGGCTGGTCGGCAAGTCGAGCGAACCGTGGGCAGCAATTGGGCCGTTTGGGGCTGCCGAGCTATACGGCTGCACGGTCCTGCGCGAGCAGGTCGAGGACGAGGACAACAACGTCACGCGCTTTGTCTGGATCGCCCGCCCGGGCGGCGAGCCGGCGTCCGGTTCAGCCTGGAAGACCTCGCTCGTCTTCTCCGAGCTGGGCGACGACCATCCCGGTGCCCTGGTCAACGCTCTGCGCGAGTTTTCCAGCCGCGAAGTCAACCTGAGCCGGATCGAGTCGCGGCCGCTGCGGCTCGGATTGGGCCGCTACATGTTCTTCTGCGACCTCGAGGGAGCGCTCTCCGAGGCGCCGGTCGCGGAGGCAGTTGAGGCCCTGCGAGGCAAGGCCGAGTCGGTCCGAATCTTGGGCTCGTACCCGACTGCGTAGAATTGCCGAGCAATATGGCACGCGTCCTTGTTCTCAATGCGACGTATGAGCCGATCAACGTGTGCACGTTGAGAAGGGCTGCTGTGCTGCTGCTCAAGGAGAAGGCAGAGCTACTGGAGCGCCGTGAGGGGGCAATCCACTCCGAGCACATGACGATGGAGCGCCCCGACGTGATCCGCCTGACCAACTACGTGCGAATCCCCCGCGAAGCCCACCGCCGCAAGATCACCCGCCGCGCCGTGCTCGCTCGCGACTCCTGGACCTGCCAGTACTGCGGCTCACGCAAATCCGGCCTCACCGTCGACCACGTCATCCCCCGCAGCCGCGGCGGCAAGTCGGTCTGGGAGAACATCGTCGCCGCCTGCGCCAGCTGCAACCGCCGCAAGGGCAACCGCCTGCCCCGCGAGATCCACATGCACCCCAAGAACACGCCAAAGCCGCCGGGGCCGACCGTCTTTATTCAGGTGGCAAGTCCAAGCATTCCGGCGGCTTGGCAGCAGTATCTGCCTACTGCCGATCTTCCGGCCGCAGCGTAAGGCAGCAGGGGAGGGTGCTGAGAAACCCGGGCACCGCCTAGCGGCGGTGCAATCGAGTGGCCGCTGACGCGGCCAACCAGTAACTCTGCGGAGCCGCTTCGCGAAGGTTTCTCAGCACCCTCCCCTGCTGCCCATCCCTACGAAGCCAAATCCGGCGGCGCCAAAGTCCGAACGACCAAGCTGTCGAAGGCTTTGGAGCAGCGATCCAGCTCGTAAAACAAGTCAGTGCCGGGCGCACGGATCGCGGAGCACGTCTCGTCCCGAATCGCTCCGGTGGGCCGAGAAGCTCGTGAGCTCAGAGGTTGTGGGGTGGGTCTCTGGGAAGCTTCGCGAAGCGGCTCCGCAGAGTTATTCGATGCCGCGAAGCGGCGCTCGGTTGCACCGCCTGAAAGGCGGTGCGTCGGTTTCCCAGAGACCCACCCCACAACCTCTCTACTCGGGGATCTGCTCCTGCCCATCCGACTCATCCGGAGACGAGTCGTCATCGACCACCAGCGCCACGGCGCTGACGCGGTCGTCGTCCTTCATGTTCATCACCCGCACCCCCTGCGTCGGCCGACCCATCTGGGAGATGCCGCCGGCGCGGGTGCGCTGGACCATGCCGTTCTGGGAGATGAAGAGCAGGTCCTGGTGCTCGCGGACGATCAGGGCACCGGCGAGGCCGCCCTTCTTTTCGGTCAGCTTGGCGGTCAGCACGCCCTTGGTGCCGCGGCCCTTGATCGGGTACTCGGCGACCGAGGTGCGCTTGCCGTAACCGTTCTCGGTGACGACGAAGAGCTCGGAGTCGTCGCGGGCGATGTCCATCGCCAGCACCCGGTTGGGCTCGCCGTTGACCTTGGCCGAGACGTTCATCCCTTTGACGCCGCTGGTGTCGCGCCCCATCGAGCGCACCGCCTCCTCGGAGAAGCGCGAGGCGTGGCCGGACTTGGAGACGAGCAGGATGTCGTCGTCGCCCGAGGTCAGGCGCACCTGGACCAGCTCGTCGGAGTCGCGGATCTTGATCGCGATGATCCCGTCGGCGCGGATCGGCGTGTTGTAGGCCTTGAACTCGGTCTTCTTGACCAGGCCCTGGGCGGTGGCGAAGACCAGGTACTTGTTCTCGCTGAAGTCGCGGGTCGGGATCACCGCGGTGACCTTCTCGCCGTCGCGCAGCGGCAGCACGTTGACCAGGGCGCGCCCTTTCGAGGTGCGCGAGCCCTCGGGCAGCTCGTAGACCTTGAGCCGGTAGACCTTGCCGCGGTTGGTGAAAAAGAGCAAGAAGTCGTGCGTCGAGCAGATGTGCAGGTGCTCGATGTAGTCGTCTTCCTTCATGTCCATGCCCATCACGCCGCGCCCTCCGCGGTGCTGCTGCCTGTAGGTCGCGAGGGGCAGGCGCTTGGCGTAGCCCGAGTGGGTGATCGAGATCACCATCTGCTGGTCGGCGATCATGTCCTCGATGTTCATGTCGCCCTCGAAGTGGGTGACCTCGGTGCGGCGGTCGTCGCCGTAGCGTTTGTCGACCTCGTCGAGCTCTTCGACGATCACCGCGTCGATCCGGGCCGGGTCGCCGAGGATCGCGCGCAGCTCGGCGATCCGCTTGGCCAGTTCTTCGTGCTCCTCGCGCAGCTTGTCGGACTCCAGCGCGGTGAGGCGGGCGAGGCGCATGTCGAGGATCGCCTGGGCCTGCTCTTCAGAGAGCTCGAAGCGCTCGACCAGACCCGCCTTGGCAGCGTCCGTATCGGCCGAGCCACGAATCAGTGCGATCACGGCATCGAGGTTCTCAAGCGCGATCAGCAGGCCCTCGAGGATGTGGGCGCGAGCCTCGGCGCGGCGCAGCTCGTACTGGGTGCGGCGGATAACGACCTCGCGCTGGTGGTTGACGTAGTGCTCAATCAACTCCTTGAGGCCGAGCGTCTTCGGCACTCCGTCGACCAGGGCGACCATGTTGATCCCGAAGGTGCTCTGCATCGCGGTGCGCTTGTAGAGCTGGTTGAGCACGACCTCGGGTGGATCGCCGCCGCGCTTGGTCTCGATCACCAGGCGCATGCCGTTGCGATCGGACTCATCGCGCAGGTCGGAGATGCCGGTGATCTTTTTGTCGCGGACGAGATCGGCGATCTTCGTGATCAGGCCGCCGTCGCCGCCCTTCTTGACCATGAACGGCAGCTCGGTGACGATAATCGCGTCGCGGCCGCCCTTGAGCGGCTCGACGTGAGCGCGGGCGCGGATCCGCACCGACGCGCGACCAGTGGCATAGGCGTCCGCGACTCCTTCGGCGCTCATGATTCCGCCGCCGGGGAAGTCGGGACCCTTGACGTGCTCCATCAGGCCGGCCAGATCGATCCCGGGGTTGGCGATGTAGGCCTTGACGGCGCCGATCGACTCGCTCAGGTTGTGCGGCGGGATATTGGTCGCCATTCCGACCGCGATCCCGGACGAACCATTGACCAGCAGGTTGGGAAAGCGCGCCGGCAGGACGAGCGGCTCCTGTTGGGACTCGTCGTAGTTCGGACCCCACTCGACGGTGTCGGCGTCGATGTCACGCAGCAGCTCAGTTGAGAGGCGGGCCAGGCGCGCCTCGGTGTACCGCATCGCGGCGGGCGGGTCGTCGTCGATCGAGCCGAAGTTGCCCTGGCCGTCGACGAGCATGTAGCGCAGCGAGAAGGGCTGCGCCATCCGCGCCAGCGTGTCGTAGATCGCCGAGTCGCCGTGGGGGTGGTACTTGCCCATCACCTCGCCGACGATGAAGGCGGACTTGCGGTAGGGCCGGTTCGGCTGCAGGGCAAGGTCGTGCATCGCGTAGAGCACGCGACGGTGCACCGGCTTCAGCCCGTCGCGCACGTCGGGCAGCGCCCGGCCGACGATCACACTCATCGCGTAGTCGAGATACGACGAGCGCATCTCGGTCGTCAGCTCGCGCTCCTCGATCCGGCCGCCGCCGAGGATGTCTCCGGCCTCCATCAGATCACCCCACCCTGTTTAGACATCGAGGAACCGGACCTCCTTGGCGTGGCGTTCGATGAAGGCCTTGCGCGGCTCCACCTTGTCGCCCATCAGATCGGTGAAGATCTTGTCCGCCATCGCGGCATCGTCGATCTGGACCCGCTCCAGGGTGCGGCTCCCCGGGTCCATCGTCGTTTCGCGCAGCTGCTCGGGGTTCATCTCGCCCAGACCCTTGAAGCGCTGCATCTTGACGTCCTGGCGAGCCAGGTCCATCACCATCCGCCGCAGCTCGGCGAACGACTCCGCCGTTTTCTCTTTCTGCTCGAGCGAGACCTTGAACGGCGGACGGCCGACCTGGCTGAGCAGCTCGCGGTGAGACTCGACCAGGCGGCGGTAGTCGTGCGATTCGAACAGGCCGGCGGAGAGCTCGAAGGCCTTGGCCAACCCGTCGCGGCGGTGGACCGCGCGAACGAGGATTTCATCACCGGATTCGGAGACGATCTCTGTATCGAACGGCTCGACCTCGCCGGCATCGCCGTTGAGCACGTCCTTGACCTCGGCCAGCGAGGTGACGCCACGGTCGAGGATTTCAGACTCGCCGAGAAAGCGGATCAGCTCGTGGCCGAAGTCTGCCTGCAGTGAGTCGGCCCAGCCCTCGTGCTCCTTCAGCCGCCGGTTGAAGCGCTGCCAGCGAGCGGTGGTCAGCTTGTGCGTCTCGGCGCCTGCGTCGATCACCTCCATCTGCTCGAGCTTGTCGCGGAGCAGCAGCTCCTCGAGCTCGGACTCCTTCTCGACATAGGTTTCCTGCTTGCCGTTTTTCAGCTTGTAGAGCGGCGGCTTGGCGATGTAGACGTAACCGGCCTCGATCAGGTCCGGCATCTCGCGGTAGAGGAAGGTGAGCACCAAGGTGCGGATGTGGGCGCCATCGACATCGGCATCAGTCATCAGCACGACCTTGTGGTAGCGCGCCTCTTTGA
Source organism: uncultured Solirubrobacterales bacterium (assembly GCA_963732225.1). Taxonomy (GTDB): domain Bacteria; phylum Actinomycetota; class Thermoleophilia; order Solirubrobacterales; family 70-9; genus VRUE01. The sequence goes on along the minus strand of CAVSYR010000002.1, from coordinate 198,438 downwards.
CGTCGAACTCCTCACCGATGCCGGTGCCGACAGCGGTGATCAGCGCCTGGATCTCGTTGTTGGAGAGGACCTTGTCGATCCGCGCCTTCTCGACGTTGATGATCTTGCCGCGCAGCGGCAGCACCGCCTGCGTGTTGCGATCGCGGCCCTGCTTTGCGGAACCGCCGGCGGAATCACCCTCGACTATGAACAGCTCAGCCAGGGCGGGGTCGCGCACGGTGCAATCGGCAAGCTTGCCGGGCAGGGTCGAGTTCTCCAGCGCCGACTTGCGACGGGTCAGGTCGCGTGCCTTGCGAGCCGCTTGACGGGCGCGGGCGGCGTCAACTGCCTTGCCGACGATTCGTTTCGCCTCGCCCGGGTTCTCCTCGAAGAACTCGCCGAGCTTGCGGTTGACCGACTCCTTGACCAGCCCCTCGATCGGCGGGTTGCCGAGCTTGGTCTTGGTCTGACCCTCGAACTGCGGGTCGGCGAGCTTGACCGAGATCACCGCGGTCAGCCCCTCGCGCACGTCGTCTCCCGTGAGGTTCTCGTCTTTCTCTTTGAGCAGACCTTTGCTGCGCGCGTAGGCATTGAGCGTGCGGGTCAGGGCCGAGCGGAAACCGGAGAGATGGGAGCCGCCCTCGTGGGTATTGATGTTGTTGGCGAAGCTGAAGATCGATTCCTGGTAGGAGGAGTTCCACTGCATCGCCACCTCGACCTGGCCGTCCTCGGTCTCGTTCTCGAAGAAGACCGTCTTGCGGTGCAGGGGGTCCTTGTTCTCATTGAGGTGAGCGACGAAGTCGACGATCCCGCCTTCGTAGTGGAAGGTGTCCTTCTGGCCGGCGGCACGTTCGTCGACCAGCTCGATCTTGAGGCCGCGGGTGAGAAAGGCGGTCTCGCGCAGGCGCTCGGCCAGGGTCGCGTAGTCGAACTCGAGCTCGTCGAAGATCTCGTCGTCGGGCTGGAAGGTGATCGTGGTGCCATGCGAGTCGCTGCTGGCGCCACGGTGAAGATCGGCCTGCGGCTTGCCGCGCTCATAGTCCTGCGTCCAGACCGCGCCGTCGCGGCTGATTTCAAGGTGGAGCTTCTCGGAGAGAGCGTTGACGACGGAGATTCCAACGCCGTGCAGGCCGCCGGAGACCTTGTATCCCTCGCCCCCGAACTTGCCGCCGGCGTGAAGCGTCGTCAGCACTACCTCGGCTGCCGGGCGCTTCTCTTTTTTCAGTTCGTCGACCGGGATGCCGCGCCCGTTGTCGACGACGGTGCAGCTGTTGTCAGGGTGCAGGACGACGCGAACGCTGTCGCAGTAGCCGGCAATCGCCTCGTCGACCGAGTTGTCGAGCACCTCGTAGACCAGGTGATGGAGGCCGCGCGGCCCAGTCGAGCCGATGTACATGCCGGGTCGCTTGCGAACCGCTTCCAGACCCTCGAGGACGGTGATGTCCTTGGCGCCGTAGGACTCTGAGCCGCCTTTTTTCTGCGCGGCCGTATTCGTCTTCTCAGGCAATTAATCCCTTCCCGCTCTCATAGAAAACCCCGACCGTTTGGGCTCTTGCCGCCCAGGGTCGGGGCAGAAACACAAGTTGACATAAGGATACCAGTTCGGACCCTCCGAAAGCCCCCTCGGACCAAATAAAAGTCCTGCAAATCGCGGTATTTGAAATTAGTTTCAGTCATTACTCACGCGAAAGCGCAAACTCTGCGGCGCGCGCTCTCCGAGCCTCTCCCGCAACCGCTCGAGCAACTGCCCTTGCATCAAATCCAACTCCTGCGCCCAGACGGAATCCGAACAGTCGATCGTCACCTCTCCCCCGCGTTCGGAAACGGGTTGTGCCACCGCCGCGATGCGCTCGCCAACCAGCTCGGCCCAGACCGACTGCAGCGAAGCCAGCCCCGTCTTCGGCGCGGCGGCCTCGAGCGCGGAGCGCAGGGCGGTGGTGGCGGGCCGGGGAGCGCGACGACGAGTCATGCGGCCTCGACCTGCTCGGCGGGCAACGGCATCCGCACAATGCTGTCCCGCGCCCGCAACGGCAGCGATTCTTCGTCGGCGGCCGTGATCACCGCCTGGCCGGCGCTGCCCAAACGCTCGACCAAGCGCTCGCGCCGCTCGGGGTCGAGCTCGCTCATCACGTCGTCGAGCAGCAGCAGGGGGACGACTCTTCGAGCCTCGAGCAAGACGTCGCGCTCGGCAAAGATCAGGGCCAGCAGGGCGGCCCGCTGCTGGCCCTGCGAGCCATAGCGGCGCAGTGAGCGAGTCGCCGCGTTGAACTTGATCTCGTCGAGGTGGGGGCCCCAAGAAGTTCGTCCCAGCCGCAGGTCGGCGTCGCGGCGCTCACCAAGCCCGACTCGGATCTCCTCAGTCGAACCGGAGGCCCGCGGCGCGTACTCGACCTCCCCCCCGCCCTCCAGTCCGAGCTCGGACGCGGCGGCCGTGAAGGGGTCGCTGAGCTCAGCGACAGCCTCGGCGCGGGCAGCGATCAGCGCGGCGGCGGACTCGGCCAACGTCGCGTCCCAGGTGTCGAGCTGGGACGGCGCTCCCTGGCCGGCGGCGAGGCGGGCAACGAGGGCGTTGCGCTGGGCCAGTGCTTGACCGAAGCGCTGGCGCAACTCCGAGCGACTGGGCCAACGGGCGGCGATGAAGCCGTCGAGGTGGGCGCGCCGCTCCGCTGGCGGGCCCTTGATCAGGGAAAGACGATCCGGCGAGAAAACCGCGACGGGGGGGCGGCTGCGAGCCAGCGTCGCCGAGTCGGCAGGACTGCCGTCGAGCAAGTGACGGCGCCCCTCGGCGCGACTCACCGATGCCAGCAGATGGCGCTCGATCCCGTCGGCATCGCGGATCGTCGCTTCGGCACGGGCAAAGGAACCGCCGAAGGGAATTAGGTCACGGCGATCGGAAGTTCGAAACGAACGGCCGGTGAGGGCGAAGTAGAGCGCCTCGAGCAGGTTCGTCTTGCCGACGCCGTTGGGCCCGACGAGGCTGAGAACGCCCGCGTCGAGCTCGATCCGCGCCGCGATCAGACTCCGCGACGGTGCCGCTTCGACGACGGTGACAAGCACCGGCCCTGCTCACACGTTGAGGCGGATCGGCATCACCAGGTAGCGGAAGTCTTCGTTGTCGACGGGCTGCAGGAGCCCCGGTCGCAGCGGCGAGATCAGCCTCAGCATCACCTCGTCACCGTCGACGCTTTCGATCCCCTCGCGCAGGAACTCGGGGTTGAAGCCAATCTCCAGGGGCTCGCCCTCGAAGGCGGCCGGCATCGTCTCTTCCGCGTCGCCGACATCCGGGGTCGAGGCGGCGATCTTGAGCTCGCCAGGCGAGAACGAGAGCCGCAGCGGTGCGTTGCGCTGGGCCAGCTGACTGATCCGGCGGGTGACGTCGAGTAGCTCCGGCCGCGGCAGCCGCACGTCGTGGTCGTAGGACTCCGGCAGGAGCTGTCGAAAGTTGGGGAATTGCCCCTCGATCAGCCTCGTGTTGAGGACGATGGCCCCTGCCTTGAAGATGGCCTGGTTGCGCTGCAGCGCAACTGAAACGGTCTCGACCCCGTCGGCGGAAACGATGCGGCCGAGCTCACGCAGCGCCTTCGCGGGGATGTTGGCCTCCAGCTCACCGCCGATCGCACTCTCCAGCTCAGTGCGCTTGACCGCGAGTCGGTAGGAATCGGTGGCGACCATCGTCATCTCCGAGCCGCTGGCGCTGACCAGGACCCCGGTCAGCACCGGGCGCATGTCGTCGCGAGACGCGGCGCGGGCGACCAGGTCCACCGTCGCTGCGAGAGCGGCGGCCGGAATCGAGAGCGGCTCGCCCTCCTCCTCGGGGAAGGCGGGGAAGTCCTCGCTCGGCAGAACGCGGAGGTGGAAGCTCGAGCCGCCGCTGCGGATCTCGACGTCGCGCTCCGACTCGCGCAGCTCGATCTCGACCGTCGGGTCACCGAGCGAGCGAGAGACCTCAGCAAGGAGACGACCTGGGAGAAGGACGGAGCCGTCACCGTCGACCTCCGCCTCGAGCTTCGTCTTCAGGCCCATCTCCAGATCAGTGGCGCTGAGGGTGACCCCGTCGGCGCTGGCGTTAAGCAGGATCCCGGAGAGAGATTGGGTCGCGGCCCGTGTTGATACGGCACGGGAGACAACTGAGAGCTTTGCGACAAGCTCATCTCGTTTGGTTGTCAGCTTCAAGTGATTGATGCCTTCTTAAGTTGGGTTAGTGCTTGTGGAAAAGCAGGAAAAGGCCCTCTGCACCGCATTGAGCAGCGATTTGCTGGCTGTGGAGGGCGCTGTGGGGAAGCATTGATTCTTACAGTGTCGTCGGCCGTCAGGAGCGGCCTGTGGAGCTGCTGTGGATAGCCGTGCGCAACTCGTCGACCCGCGCGGCCAAAGCCGGGTCCTCGCCGCAGCGAGCTTCGGCCCGTCGAATCGAGTTGAGCACTGTCGAGTGATCGCGGCCGCCATAGAGGCGACCGATTTGAGGCAGCGAGAGGTCGGTCAGCTCCCGGGTCAGGTAGATCGCGACCTGGCGGGCGTTGAGCGGAGCGGCCGCGCGGGTCGAGCCGACCAGCTCGGCCCGCGAGATACCGAAGGCCTTGGAGACACGCTGCTGGATCTCCTCCACCGGCGCCCGCTCAGAGCTCCGCGAGGTTTTGGGAATCACGGCATCGACCAGCTCCGGACTGAGCGGTCGCGCGGTCAGCGAGGCGTGGGCGATCAGGCGGGTCAGGGCGCCGTGTAGCTGGCGGACGTTGAGATCGATGCGCCGCGCCAGCACGGTGAGCACGTCTCCCTCGGTGTCGACCCCAGCCTCGCGCACGAGCCGGCGCAGGACGGTGAGCCGGGTGGCCAAGTTTGGCGACTCGACGGCAACTGTCAGCCCCCACTCGAAGCGGTCGCGCAGGCGCGACTCGAGGCTCGAGAGCTCGCTGGGAATGCGGTCGGCCGAGAGCACGAGCTGGCTGCCGCCTTCGTAGAGGGCGTTGAAGGTATGGAAGAACTCGTCCTCGGTGTGGCGCTTGCCCTCGAGGAACTGAACGTCGTCGACCAGGAGGACGTCGAGATCGCGGTAGCGGCGCTTGAACTCCTCGGCGCCGGCGCTGCGCAGCGCCGTGACGAACTCGTTGGTGAAGCGCTCGGCGGTCGTATAGCGGACGTTGAGAGCCGGTGCCGAGGCACCGAGGTAGTTCGCGATCGCGACCAGGAGGTGGGTCTTGCCGAGCCCCGGCGGTCCGTGCAGGAAGAGGGGGTTGTAGGCCTCGGACGGCGCCTCGGCCACGGCAAGCGCCGCCGCATGTGCAGCGCGGTTACCTTCTCCGATCACGAAGCGATCGAAGGTGTAGTTGACGTTTAGACCCGGTCCGGCCGCTGCCTTGGCTACTGCGTCAGTCTCGCCCTCGACAATTAGCTTGACGTTGCTGAGCTGTGAGCCGACCCCGCTCAGTGCCTCGCGAATCAAGCCTGAGTAACGGCGCTCGGTCCAGGCCCGGATGCCCTCCGGCGCGGAGAGGAGAAGGGTCTCGGAGCGGCTGCCGACGACCCTCAGCGGTTCCAGCCAGAGCTGGAACGTAGAGGCTGGGACGGAAGCCCGCAAGCGGGCTTGCACGTCATTCCAGAGGGAGTCGAGGTCTTGTTGCGCCGCGTCATCTTGCACCTGCGGCCGACCATAGCGACGCCTCGATGGGCCGAAATCGGTCCCTCCGCAAATGCCGCTGAAATCATTTTGGCGACGAGTTCCCTCGCTTGGCGATGCGTCCGTATACTGCGACGCCCGATGAAGCGGACTTATCAGCCGAAGAAGCGGAAGCGAGCCAAGACGCACGGCTTCCGGGCGCGTATGAGCACGCGCGGGGGTCGGGCGATCCTCAAGCGCCGCCGCGCTAAAGGCCGGAAGCGCCTCACTCCCTAGATGGCGGGGAAACGGCGCCGCCTCTCACGCAGCGGCGAGTTTGACCGCGTCTACCGTGACGGATCCTCACATGCGACTCGCTACCTCGTTCTCTACAGCTTCCCTCGCAAGGGCGAGGAAGAAGAGGAGGATGAGGTGAGGCTGGGTGTCTCGGTCAGCCGCAAGGTTGGCGGCGCGGTTGACCGCAACCGGGTCAAGCGAGTAATGCGCGAGACCTTTTGGGGGCTTTCCGATCGGCTTCCGGCACAGCACGACTTCGTCTTGGTCGCCCGCCCGGAGATCGGCGATCTGATCGAGCGGGAAGGGTCCTCCGGGGTGCGTGCCAGCATCGAGGAGGCGCTGGCGGGCTCGGCGGGGAAGAAGCGTTCCACGTGAAACGCGCCCTCCTGGCCACGATTCGCGCCTATCAGCGCCGAATCTCACCCGCCTTCCCACGCCGCTGTCGCTACGAGCCGAGTTGCTCGAGCTACGCCGTCGAGTCGATCGATCGGTTCGGGGTCATCCGCGGAACTCTGCTCGCCACCTGGCGCCTGCTGCGCTGTAACCCCTTCAGCCACGGCGGCTTCGATCCGGTGCCCGAGCGCTTCACGCTCAGGGTCGGCCCCGTTGATCCCGCTGTTCATCACGGCGAGGTGCACCCGTGATCCCCGCAGCAAACATCCTGCAGCCGCTGATCAACATCGCCAACGGCGTTCTTCAGTTCTTCCACGACAGCGCCGGCCTGAGCTGGGGGATGTCGATCATCGCCCTCACGGTCTGCACCAGGGCGCTGCTGATCCCGCTCACTTACCGCCAGCTCAAGGGGATGCGCGCTCTGCAGGCGCTGCAGCCGCAGATCAAAGAGATCCAGGCGAAATACAAAAACGATCGCCAGCGCATGCAGCAGGAGATGATGCGCTTCTACCAGGAGAACAAAGTCAACCCCTTTGCCTCCTGCATTCCCCTAGTTGCCCAGCTGCCGGTCTTCATCACCCTCTTCTATGTCCTCCGCCACGAGCTGCCGAGCGACATCGGCTGCCAAGCGGGCCACTGTGGCGCAGAAGCCTCCTTCCTCTTCATCAACGACCTGACGGCGAAAGCGGTCGGAGCCGAACTGATCGTCCTGCTCGTCCTCTACGTGGGGACCCAGCTTGTTTCGGGTCTGGTGATGTCGGTCACCGCCGACAAAAGCCAGCGGATCATGATGGGGCTGCTGCCCTTCATCTTCGTCCCCTTCGTGATCAACTTCCCCGCCGGCCTCGTCCTCTACTGGATCACGACCAACTTCTGGACGATCGGCCAGCAGTACGTGATCCAGCGGGTTATCCCGGCCCCGGTCGCTGCTACGCCCGAGGCGATTGCGGCAGCCAAGCCGCCCCCGCCTCCACCTAAAAAGAAGAAGAAGCGGCGATAGGGAGTTTTCTCGGCTTCGAGGGTGGGTTTTAGGGGTCTAAAAGACGGAAGCTTTCATCTGGCGGGCTCCCGCGCATAGACTGCGCCGCGTGACCGGAGCTGACGACTGGCCGCAAGAGCCCGCTGAGCGGGTTCGGGAGCTTGTTGAGGAGGTGCTCGACGAGCTTGACCTGGAGGGTGAGGTGGAGATCGTCGAGGGCGACGATCGGATCACCGCTTCGGTCGTGGGCGACGAGGACTACGGGCTGCTGATCGGCAAGCGGGGCCAGACGATCGACGCGTTGCAACTGATCGCCTACCAGGCCGCGTTCCGGGGCATGCGCGAGCGCAAGCGGGTCGTCGTCGACGCCGCCGGGTATCGCGACCGCCGCAAGGAGACCCTGACCGCCCGCGCCGATCGCGCTGCTGAGCAGGCGCTGGGCGAGAATCAATCGGTCGAGATGGATCCGATGAGCGCGCAGGAGCGTCGCGTCGTGCACGAGCACCTCAAGGAGCGCTCGGGCGTTGAGACGTACAGCGAAGGCGACGAGCCGCGCCGCTGCGTGGTCGTGGCCCCCCTCGTCAGCGAGTGAGCGAGGACCCCACGGCCGTCCTCGCCCCCGAGGCCCGGGCGTCGCTGCAGATCGTTCTCGAGTTCCTGGAGACTGAGCGGGCGTCGGTCAGCTCCGTGACCGATCCGCAGCGGGCTTGGCGAGTCCACGTTGCGGACAGCCTCACCGGGCTCGAGTTCGAGCAGCTGGCAACGGCGCAACGGATCGCTGATATTGGCTCTGGGGCTGGGTTTCCTGGCCTTGCACTGGCGGTCGCCCTGCCCGGCGCCCGGGTCGACCTGATCGAGTCGGTGGGTCGTAAGTGTGCCTTCATTCAGCGCGCCGTCGACGCCGCTGGCATTGCCAACGCGCGGGTCGTCAACGCCCGCTCCGAGGATCTCGCCGGCGCCGAGGGACGAGAGGCCTACGCGGCAGTTACCGCCCGCGCCGTCGGCCGCCTCTCCACCCTCGCCGAGCTCGCCTCGCCGCTGCTCGAAGACGGCGGTGCCCTCGTTGCCTGGAAGGGCAAGCGCGATCCCGGGGAGGAGGCTCAGCTCGAGTCCGCAGCTGTGGCGCTGGCGATGCGCCCCGAAGAGATCCGCCACGTCGGGCCCTTCGCCGGCAGTGAGCACCGCCACCTGCATCTGATCCGCAAGCTTGGCCCTACCCCCGAGGACCTTCCGCGTCGTCCGGGAATGGCTAAGAAGCGCCCGCGCGGCGATCACTAGTCTGCGCTCGCATGGGCGCCGTCTACGCGATCTCCAACCAGAAGGGCGGCGTCGGCAAGACGACGACGGCCGTCAACGTCGCTGCCTGCGTGGCCGCGACCGGCGCCCAGACGCTCCTCGTCGATCTCGATCCGCAGTGCAACGCGACGGTTGCCCTCGGCGGCGAGCGCGACATGCATCCCTCCTCCTACGACTGCCTGATCGGCGACGTCTCGGTGGCCGAGGCCGCTCGCCCCGCCGGCCCGGACAACCTCTGGCTCGTTCCCGCCAATCGTGACCTCGCCGGCGCCGCGGTCGAGCTACCGCGGATCGAGGGCTCCGAGACGCGCCTGCGCGAACGGCTCGGCCCGGTGCGCGAGCGCTTCGCCTACACGCTGCTCGACTGTCCTCCGTCGCTCGGCCCGGTCAGCGTCAACGCCCTCGCCGCCGCCGACCGGGTGGTTGTCCCGGTTCAGGCCGAGTACCTGGCGCTGGAGGGCTTGGTGCAGTTCCTTGACACCCTGGCGGTGATCCGCCGCGAGCTCAACCCAGCGCTGGAGGTGTCGGGGCTTTTGGTCACCATGCACGACGAGCGCACCCGCCTGGCTCAGGACGTCGAGCGGGAACTGCGCCAACACTTTCCCGAGATGGTCTTCGACACGGTCATACCGCGCAGCGTCCGGGTCGCCGAGGCACCCAGCTTTGGCCTGCCCGTGATCGACCACTCGCCGAACTCGCGCGGTTCCGACGCCTACCGCGCCCTCGCTCAGGAGCTGGCCAAGCGTGGCTAGCGCGGCAAAGCGCGGCAAGCGGGGCCTCGGCAGCGGCCTGGCGGCGATCCTGCCCGAAGCGAGCGCCGAGCACGCCGGCGAGCTGCGCGAGCTGCCGGTCGGAGTGATCAAGCCGAACCCCAACCAGCCGCGGACCAAGATCGACCCCGAGTCGCTCAGCGGACTCGTCTCCTCGATCGAGGCCAATGGCGTCGTGCAGCCCCTGTTGGTCCGCCCCCTCGCCGATGGCAGCTATGAGCTGATCGCCGGCGAGCGCAGGTGGCGCGCCGCGCAGGCGGCGGGCCTGACCAAGGTGCCGGCGATCGTCCGCGACCAAGAGCTGGCGGAGCGGCTACAGGTGGCGCTGATCGAGAACATGGTTCGCGAGGACCTCAACCCGGTCGACGAGGCGCGGGCGTGCGCCGCCCTGGTCGACGAGCTCGGCCTCTCCAAGGAGGATCTGGCCCGCCGCGTCGGCCGCAGCCGCCCGGCGGTTTCCAACCTGATCCGCCTCCTTGACCTCCCCGACGAGGCGCTCGAGCTGCTCGAGGCGGGCGAGCTCAGCGAGGGCCACGGCCGCGCCCTGCTCGCCGCCGACGGCAACGACGTGCGCCGTCGTCTCGCTCGCGACGCCGTGAGTGGGGGCTGGTCGGTGCGCGAGACCGAGAACAGGGCTAAGCTGGCTGGCCAGCCAAAGAAAAAGACCGGCTCTCCGGGAAACCTGGATCCGGAGGAGGCCGCGGCCCTGCGCGACGCGGCCGACAAGCTAGAGTCGGCGCTCGGCCACGAGGTCAAGCTGCGTCCCAAGGGGGGGGAGATCGCGCTCGAGATCCGCCTCGAAGATCTTGACCAGGCGCTTGCCCTGGCCCGCAGCCTCTCGCCCCGCCGGCGTTGAACGGCGGGCTCAGGCAGTCACGATTCCCCCGCTATCCTTCGCTTGGCTCCGGGCGATTAGCTCAGTTGGTTAGAGCGCGTCTCTGATAAGGACGAGGTCCCTGGTTCGAATCCAGGATCGCCCATTCGTGCAACAGATGCAGATCTACGGCGTCAGCTTTGACATGGTCGGCAAGCAGCCGATCGTCTTGTTGAAGACGGTCGACAGCAACAAGTTCCTGCCGATCTGGATTGGGCATCCGGAGGCGGCGGCGATCTTGATGAAGCTTCAGGGCGCCTCGACGCCACGGCCGATGACGCACGATCTGCTCTCCGACATGCTCGAGCAGCTCGACGCCAAATGCGAGCGCGTCTCGGTGACCGAGCTGCGCGACAACACCTTCTACGCCTCGATCACGGTCTCGATAAACGGCACCGAGATGGAGATCGACTCGCGACCCTCCGACGCCCTCGCCCTCGCCGTGCGCGTCTCGGCGCCGATCTTTGCCGACGAGGACGTGATCGAGGAGTCGGCGATTGAGTTCGAGCACGACGTCGAGGACACCGAGGAGGTCGTCGACAAATTCAAAGAGTTCCTCGACGAGGTCACCCCTGACGACTTCGCCAAAGGCGAAGACTCGTGAACGACGTCCAGTCGGCGTATCTCGGGGTCTTCGGTCGGCTTCCTCGGGTCACGCACCGGTGTGCGCTCCCCTCGTCAGCCTCCCTGCATCCCCCGACCTACTTGACTGGTCGCCGTCTACAGCCAATTCGAGGATCTTCTCGACGAGATCCTCGAATGACATGCCTGCGGCCTCGGCGGCCTGGGGGAGGAGGCTGGTGTCGGTGAGGCCGGGGATCGCGTTGACCTCGAGCACCTGCGGGCCGTCCGCGGCGAGGATCAGGTCGACCCGCGAGAAGCCCGAGCAGCCGAGCGCCCGGTAGGCGCCGAGCGCGGCCTCGACGACCGCCGCGGACTCCTCCGCCGAGAGCTCGGCGGGGCAGACGAAGGTGGTGCGGCCGATCTCGTAGCGGGCCTCGAAGTCATAGCTGTCGCCGGCCTGCGGAATCACCTCGACCACCGGCAGCGGCTCGTCGCCGAGCACGCTCACGGCCAGCTCGCGCCCGTCGACGAAGCGCTCGAGCAGGACGCGATCGTCGTAGCTGAAGGCCGAGACCAGTGCCTCGGGTACGTCGAACCAGTTCTCGGCGAATTTGATTCCCAGGGCCGAGCCGCCGCGACTGGGCTTGACGACGAGCGGGAAGCCGAGTCGGTCCTCGAGGCCGGCAAGCGCGTCGGCCGCACCGAGCTCGCGGAAGGCAGTCTCGTTGAAGGCGAACCAGTCTGGGGTCGGAATCCCGGCCGCGCGCAGCTCGTGCTTGGCGAGCACCTTGTCGATGCAGCGCGCGCAGGCCGCGACGCCGGGGCCGGTAAAGGGGATGCCGAGGATTTCCAGCAGCTCTTGGGCGGTGCCGTCCTCGCCACCGGGGCCGTGCATGGCGACGAAGGCGATCTCCGGCCGTCCGGCGGCCAGCTGCTTGACCATCTCGCCGTTGGCCTCCAGCGGCAGCACCTCATGCCCGAGTCGCTCAAGCGCGTCTTCGACCCGAGCACCGGAGCGCAGCGAGACGCCTCGCTCCAGCGAGCGACCGCCTTTGAGCACCGCCACCTTCACGCGCCCTCCGCCTTCCTGAACGGCACGACGTTCTCGGGATCGACCGACTCCTCCTTGCGCTCGACTGCGGCCGGCGGTTCTTTGCCGGTCAGGGCCGAGTACAGCTCGACCTGCTCCTCGACCACGCGCCCGATCCGGCGAATCCCCTCACGCAGTTCGTCCGCGCCGCTGCCGGAGAAGTTGAGCCGCATCGAGTTGCGCCCGCGCCCGTCGACGTAGGCGGCCTGCCCGGGCACGAAGGCAACGTCGTCGCGCAGCGCCTTGGCCAGCAGGTCGCTGGTGTCGATGTAAGGGGGGAGGGTGGCCCAGATGAAGAGGCCGCCCTCGGGTTCGGTCCAGCTCGCCTGGGGTGGGAAGTAACGGCCGAGGGCTTCGATCATCGCGTCGCGGCGCTCACGGTAGAGCTCGGTCAGGCTGGCGATGTACTCGCGCCAGCGTCCGTCGCTGAAGTACTCGCGGACGAAGTACTGGGTCAGGGTCGAGGTACAGAGGTCAGCGGCCTGCTTGCCCAACACCACCTTCTCCATCACCGGCGGCGGCGTCACCGCCCAGCCGAGGCGGATGCCGGGAGAGAGGATCTTCGAGAAGGTGCCGACGTAGATGACGAAGTCGCCGCCGTCGAGCTGGTAGAGCGGCGGCAGCGCCTCACCGCCGAAGCGGAGCAGGCCGTAAGGGTTGTCCTCGACCACGAGCAGTTCGCGCGAGCGGGCGATCTCGACCAGCCGCCGTCGACGCTCCAGTGACATCGTCACCCCGGCGGGGTTTTGGAAGGTCGGCACCGAGTAGATGAACTTGGGCCGCCGTCCTTCGACGTCGAGTCGCTCCAGGGTGTCCTCGAGTTCGGCGATCCGCATCCCCTCGCCGTCGCACTCGATCTGGATCGTCTCCGCCTGGTAGCTGCAGAAGACCGGGATCGCGCCGGGATAAGTGGGCGCCTCGCAGATCACTACGTCACCGGGATCGACAAGCACCTTGCAGATCAGGTCGATCGCCTGCTGGCCGCCGGTGGTGACGATCACGTCGTCGGGGTCGGGCAGCATTCCCTCGGCGCCCATCACTTCGACGATGCAGTCGACGGTCTCGCTGAAGCCCTCGGTCGGGCCGTACTGCAGCGCCTCGGCAGCCGACTCCTGGGCGATGCGGGTCATCTGCGCGGCGAAGGTCTGGGGCGGGAAGGTCGAGGTGTCAGGTAGCCCGCCGGCGAGCGAGATCACCTCGGGGCGCGCCGTCACCGCCATCAGGTCGCGCATCGCCGAGGAGCGCATCACCCGCGTGCGCTCGGCAAAGAGGCCCGCGTAGCGCTCCAGATCGCTGCTGCTGGCGTGGGCGCGACGCCGGTGGGGCGGTTCGGACATGGGGGATAGTGTGGCGAATCCGCGTCGCCCCGCCCGGGGAGTTAGGTTTTCGGGCGTGGGATCTTTCTCCGGCATCTGCCTCGAGCTCGGCATCGGCATCGCGATCGGCATGCTCGCCGGCACCACCGGCACGCATGGCTCCGCCCGCGGCCGGATGACGATCCTCGCCGGTGTGATCGCGATTGTCGTTGGTTTCCTGCTCTCGGGAACCGCGAACGTCACCTCCTTGGCGGGAGCCTTCTTCTGTCTCGTTGGCGCCGTCTTCGCCTGCCTTGTCGTCAGTGACGTGGTCAGCTCGGCGGGACGCCGCGAGGGCAGCGGCGCCGGGGCTCTCGGTTTCCTCGTCTCGCTCGCCGCCCTGCTCGTCGTTGCGATCGCGATCCTGATCTCGCCCGCGACCCTGCTCGTGGTCGCCGCCCTTGTCTGGCTCGGCATCTCGCGGCGCCGGCGAGCGCAGCGCAAACACGCCGGCCTCCGCGTCCTCCGCTAGCCGCCGGGCGCGGTCCGCGATCATGGCGGCAGTGGCTGCCAAGAAGCTGGTTCTTACCTACGTCGACTCGCTGCGCACGGACATGCTGGAACGCACCGTCGCCGAGGGTCGCGCACCCACCTTCGCCGCCCTGATCGAGCGCGGCGTGCTCGTCCCCGATTGCGTCTCCAGCTTCCCCTCGGTGACGCCGGTCGCCAGCGCCGAGATGGTCACCGGCCGCGCCGCCGACGGTCACTGGATCAGCGGCATGAATTGGTACCACCGGCTCGAGCGGCGCTACGTCGAGTACGGCTCCTCGCTGGAGGCGACCCGGGCCTTCGGGGTCTTCCGCTCGCTCTACGACCTCGTCTACAACATGAACCTCGCCCATCTCAACCCCGCTGCCGAGACCCTCTTCGAGCAGCTCGATGATGCCGGCCTGCGCACCGCCTGCACGCCCTTCCTGATCTACCGTGGCCGTCACCGCCATCAGGTCTCACTCGAGGGCCTGCTGCGCCGCGCGGTCGACGCGACCCGGCTCAAGTTCCGCCACCACACCTGGGGACCGGCCGAGCTCTTCTACGGCGACCTCTATGCCAGCCGCGAGGTTCCCTGCAAGTCGACCTCGATTCCCGGCAATCGCGACGGCTACTCGGCCTGCTGCTCGGCCGAGCTGGCCAAGTCCGACGGCTTCGACTTCCTGCTCTTCTCGTTGCCCGACAACGACAACTACTCGCACCGCCACGGCCCCGAGGCGAGCAGCGAGTCGATCGCCAAGGCCGACCACTGCTTCGGCAAACTCGTCGAGGCGGCCGGCGGTCTCGACGAGTTTCTCGACCGCCACGCCGTGATCCTGCTCGCCGATCACGCCCAGACTCCGGTGCACCGCGGCCTGCCGCTCGCCGAGTTGCTGAGTCGCGAGTGGGCGGTGCTGCAGCCCTCCGAGTCCGAACCGGAGTCGGCCCAGATCGCGGTCAGCCCGACTGGCCGCGCGGCCTACGTCTACCTGCTGCCGGGGGAGGGGGAGCGCGCCGATCCCGAGGCGTTGCGGCAGGCCCTTACCGTGATCGAGGGCGTCGACCTCGTCTGCCGTTTGGAGGGGGCGGACGGCCGGCCGCTGGTGAGGACCGAGCCGGGGGCGCCGCGAGATGGTTGCAGCGCCGTGGTCGAAAGGGGCGAGGCGCGGCTCAGCTTTCGACCCGGAGGGCCGGTCGCCGATCTGCGCGGCGCCAACTGGCAAGTCGAGGGCGACCTCGCGGCACTCGAGGCGAGGATCGAGGACGGTCGCCTGCGCAGCGAGACCTATCCCGATCCGCTCGCCCGGGTCTGGTCGGCGCTCAGCGCTCCCCACGCTGGCGACTTCCTGCTCTCGTTGCAGCCCGGGTTCGAGGCGGTCGATTGGGGGGGCGTCACCCACGTTGGCGGCGGTAGCCACGGCTCGCTGCACGCCGGCGACTCGCTTGGCCCGCTGCTCTTCGTCGGCTGCGGCCCCAACTCCGCGAGCGAGCGCGAGCAGTGGACGCTCAGCGACGTGGCGCCGGCGGTGCTCGACCACTTCGGGCTATGAGGCGACTGGCGGCCGTACTTGCCGTCGCTCTGCTCTGCCTACCGGCCACTGCTTCGGCGGCCGCGGAAGTCACCGCCGCGGAAGCGGCTCGAATCGCCCACCACGATCCCAACGTCGCCAAGGAGCAGCGCGCCAACGGGACCCTGACCCACGCGGTCAACAAGGTCGACGGCAACTGGGAGGTCGGCTATTTCGCCGACGACAAGGAGGTCGCGCTGGTCATCGTCGACCCCCAGACCGGCCTCGTGCGCGAATCCTGGACCGGCTACCAGGTTGCCTGGAAAATGGCCCGCGGTTACTCGGGCGCCTTCGGCCACAAGCTCAACGCGCCCTACGTCTTCCTGCCGCTCTGCGCGATCTTCCTGCTCGGCCTCGTCGATTGGCGACGCCTGCGCCGGATCGCCAACCTCGACTTGCTCGTCCTGCTCGGCTTCGGCGTCTCCAACTTCTTCTTCAACCGGACCGAAATCGGCGTCTCGGTGCCGCTTCAGTACATCCCACTCGCCTACCTGTTCGGCCGGGCGCTGTGGATCGGAATGCGGGGTGGGGGAGAGGGGATCAGGCCGCGCTGGCCGGCGGCGTGGCTGCTGATCGCCGCTCTCTTCCTGATCGGTTTCAGGGTCGGCCTCAACATGGCCGACTCGGGGGCGATCGACGTCGGCTACGCCGGAGTGGTCGGCGCCGATCGAATCGCCCACGGGGAACCGATCTACGACAACTTCCCCGAAGACGTCTCCCAAGGCGATACCTACGGCCCGGTCAACTACCTCGCCTACGTTCCCTTCGAGCGGATCTGGCCCTGGTCGGGAACCTGGAACGATCTCCCCGCCGCCCACGGCGCCGCGGTCTTCTTCGACCTCGCCACCTTCGCCCTGCTGATCTTCCTCGGCCGCCGTATCCGCCCCGGCCCCGCCGGCAACAAGCTCGCCGCGACCCTCGCCTTCGGCTGGGCTGCCTACCCCTACACCGCCTTCACCCTGCTCTCCAACTCCAACGACTCACTCGTCGCGATGTTCCTGGTCGCGACGCTTCTCGTCCTCGCCAAGCCAGCGGCCCGCGGTGTGATGGCGGCCCTGGCCACCTTCGCCAAGTTCGCCCCCGCGGTCCTCGCCCCAATGCTGCTCACCTACGGCGAGAGGCGCTGGCGCTTCGTGGCGGCTTTCGCCGCCACGTCGGTCGCCGTAATGCTCTGGCCCGCGATCGACCCGGGTCTGCACACCTTCTACGAGCGCACGATTGCGTACCAGGCAGGCCGCAGCTCTCCCTTCAGCATCTGGGGACAAGTTCCGTCCCTGGAGCCTTTGCGCGTAGCCATCCTTGTCGGAGTCGCCGCAATGGCTCTGCTCTTCGCCTTCCGCCCCAAGGACAAGCAGCTCTTCCAGGTGGCTGCGCTGGGTGCGGCCCTCCTGATCGGCGTCCAGCTAACGATGCACCACTGGTTCTACCTCTACATCGTCTGGTTCTACCCCTTTCTCTTGGTGGCATTGGCGGTCAGGTCCCCTATGTCAAACACTCAAGAGCAGCCACAGGCTGCTCGTTTGACATAGGGGACCTGACCGCCACCCCGACCTAAAGCTCGGGCGCAGGAACCATCACCGGTGTGATCGAGTCAGCGAGCCCTTTGTCGTTCACGTCAACCACCGCCCCCATCACCCAAACGTCCTCTTCCGCCGTCTCAAACTTGACCGGCATCTGGGTGATCAGCGACTCGAGGATCAGCTCCGGTTTAACCCCGAGCACGCTGGTTCGCGAGCCGGTCATACCGACGTCCGAGATGAAGGCGGTGCCCTGCGGCAGCACCCGCGCGTCGGCTGTGGGCACGTGGGTGTGGGTGCCGAGCACGCCTGCCACCCGCCCGTCGAGGTGCCAGCCCATCGCGACCTTCTCGCTGGTCACCTCGGCGTGGAAGTCGACGATGACGAAATCGGCCTCGATCTTCTCGAGGATGTTGTCGGCCTCGTGAAAGGGTGAGCGCGCGACCCGCAGGCCGATCGCGCCGCTGAGGTTGATCACGCCACAGCGCCGCCCGCTGATCTCGACCACCGTGTAGCCGCGGCCGGGATTGGCGTAGGGGTAGTTGGCCGGCCGGATCAGCCGCTCGCTGCGGTTGAGGTAGCCGTAGACCTCGCGGTGGCGGTAAACGTGGTTGCCAGTCGTGATCACGTCGGCGCCAGCGTCGAAGAGCGCCCCGGCGGTCTTCTCGGTAATGCCCATGCCGCCGGCCGAGTTCTCGCCGTTGACGATCACCATCTCCGGCGCGAAGCGCTCGCGCAGCGCCGGCATCGCGGCGGCGAGACCGCGACGACCGGGGCCGCCGACAACGTCGCCGATGAAGAGAACCTTCATGACCTTGACCCTATCCGCGCAATTGCGAAAGGGTGTGCAGGGTGAACGAGCGAAACGACGTGGTCGAGCGCGCCCTCGGCTATCCCTACGGTGCCCCGTCCGGGCCTTTCATCCAGCTCGGCCACCAGACTCTCGATCCGGATGCGCTGGAGATCGACCGCGAGGCACGCACGCCGGTGCTTGCCTACGGCTCGAACGCGGCTCCCAAAGTCCTCTCGCGCAAGCTGGCGCTGACCGACCAGCCGGTGCTCGTCGTTCCCGCTCGACTCTGCGGGTTCGATGTCGTCTACTCCGCCCACATCTCTCCTTACGGCGCCATCCCCGCGACCCTCCAGCGCAGCTCCGGGACCGAAGTCCGGGTCCACGTCATCTACATGACCGACGCCCAGATCGGCGTCATCTCGGCGACCGAGCCGAACTACGAAGCGGAGCTGCTCGAGGGCATCGAGTGCCGGCTCGAAGACGGCGAGGAGCTGAGCGAGATCTCGGCCTACATCAGTCGCCACGGCTGCCTGCTCGTCGACGGCTCCGAGGTCGCCCTCGCGGCGGTCACCGCGAGCGGCAGGACGCTTGCCGCGATTGCCGAGCCCGAAGCGATGGAGCTGGTCAGGTCCTCGCTCTGTCCCGACACCGACCTCGAGTCCTTCGTACTCGGCAACGTCACCGATCCCAGCCTCTCCCAGTCACGCTCGGCGCAGCTCCCACGCCGCGCCCTCGCCGCCCGGTAGCGCTAGACCGCGCTGAAGCGGCGCAGGGCCAGTCGGGCCAGGAGGCCGTAGGCGAGGATCAGGATGCCGAGATGAAGCAGGGCGCCGCCGATGCTCGGACCGCCAGGGTCCAGCGCGGCCGTCATTGCCTGCAAGGCCGGCTTGAAGGGGAAGACCGCCGCGATCACCTTGATCACGTTGTAGAGGCCCGGCCCGACCGTCCCGGAGGGGATCAGCGAGAGGAAGGCGACCGGCAGGGTGACCATGAAGGCGAGCAGCGAGACCGCTCGCACCTCGCGCGCGGCCGCGCCAAGCGCCGCGCCCGCCGTTCCCAACGCCGCACCACCGGCGACGATCGCCAGCAACCAGAGGCCGATGCGGCCCCAGTGCAGGGGCACGAAGATGGCCAGGCCGGCAAGCATCAGCAACGTCACCACCAGCCCTACCGCCACCCCGAGCGCGACCTTCTCGGTCAGCAGCGCCGAGCGAGAGACCAGTCCGCGGGTCAGCCGCGGGAAGGCGTTCTCCTCCCGCTCCAGCGCCAGTGAGCCGGCGACCAGGAGGACCGTGACGAAGGCGAGGGTGAAGGTCGCCGCTACCGCGATCGCGAAGATTTCGAGCGGCGGAGTCGAGTTGTTGACCACCTGCTTGTCGACGGCGATTGGCTGGCTGATGCGGGTCAACAGGGTCGCCGCGGTGCCCAGGTTGCTCTTTGTGAGCGCGGTGAAGCGGAGGACCTGGTCGAGCGATTGGCGCAGCGCGCCCGGCGGCAGGGTTGTCCGCACGGCGTGAAGGATGTGGGTCGTGGTGCCAAGCCCGAGGATCTGAATTGCTTGCCCGAGCACGGTGAACTGCCCGCCGTGGACGACGAGGCCGACGAATTTGCCGCCTTCGTGGGCGATCCGGCGAGCGATCACCAGGTTGGCCTGGGTCAGCAGCGAGTTGATCCGGTCGTTGACCAGGCGCGCCTTGACCGGGTCCTCCTCGTTGACGATCACTTCGACTTCGGGGGCGCGCGGCGCCGGGGTCGAGAGCGAGTTGATGTTGTCAACCAGGTCCGCAGGCAGGATCAGCGCCGCCAGCACGTCGCCGGAGCTGACCTCTTCGACCGCTTCGGCATGGTCCTTCACGTGGACGCACTCGACCCGTTCGCAGATCCGGTCGCTGACCCCGATTTTGGGCAGTTCGGTGGTGCCGACCGAGACCCGCGACTGGGCCGGCACTTCGTTGAGGAAGGCGACGCGCGGCTTCTCCGGCGAGCGCGAGATCGCGAAGCCGACGAGGACCGCGATCAGGACCGGGTAGGCGACCAGCAGGAACGCCTGCAGGGGAGAGCGACGGAGGATCTGCAGGTCCTTGAGCAGCAGCCAGCGCATCAGTGGCCCCGGTGGTGGAGGAAGGAGACGAAGGCGGTCTCGAAGTCCTGGCTGGCGGCCTCGGGTGCCTCCTCGCGCACGGCCCCCCGCAGTCCCTCGGTCGAGCCATCGAAGAGCGCCTCGCCGTCGGCGAGCACCAGCAACCGTTTGCCGTAGCGCTCGGCCTCCTGGATGTCGTGAGTGGAGAAGATCACCGTCGTTCCCCGCTCGGCGGCCAAGGCGACGATGAACTCCCACAAGCGCGCCCGCTGCCGCGGATCAAGCCCCACACTCGGCTCATCGAGCAACAACACCGAGGGCCGCGCCAACAGCCCAATCGCAATATTGATCCGCTGCTGGTTCCCCCCGGAGAGCCGCGCGACGATCTCCCCCCGCCGCTCCCCAAGCCCGGTCAACTCCAACATCTCCTCAACCGACCCCCGCGGATCCGGATGCTTCTCCAGCCGGGCAAACAAAAGGAGGTTCTCCTCAACTGTCAGCCGCCTATATAGAGCCGCCTGCTGAGGAACCCACCCAACTTCTCCCTCGGGAACATGAACCTCACCCTCGTCTGCCTTTGAGATGCCGGCAAGAATCGAGAGCAACGTCGTCTTACCCGCGCCGTTGGGCCCGATCACAGCTACGAGCTCACCCGCTGCGGCCTCGAAGCTGACCCCGCGCAGAGCTTCGCGATCGCCAAAACGCTTGACCAGCTTGCGTGCCTCCAGCACGGCCACCTTGGTCCCACTCCCCGCATCCATGCCGCCGAAAGCTATCCGTAGCCGCGAATCGCATTGTTAGACCGCGCTTGAGCAGAGGGACGGGGTTGCCCTCGACCGGACACTCAGTGCGGCGAAGCCGTGCGTCCGGGCGAGGGCAACCCCGTCCCTCCCTTAAACTCGCTCCCAATGCCGTTCCCCGCCACCCGTATGCGCCGCCTCCGGCGCACCGAGTCCTTGCGTGGCCTGGTCCGAGAAACGAACCTGGCTCCCTCGCACTTGATCCAGCCACTCTTCGTAGTGGCCGGCGAGAACGTCCGCGAAGACGTCGACTCAATGCCCGGCATCGAGCGCTTCTCGATCTCCGAGCTAGTCGCCGAGGCAACCGAGATCGCCACCGCCGGCATCGGCTCGGTCCTGCTCTTCGGCGTTCCCGCCGCCAAGGACGAGTCGGGCACGGGTGCTTACGACGATGAGGGCATCGTGCAGATGGCGGTTCGGGCTCTTAAGGAGGCCCACCCCGATCTCACGGTGATCACTGACGTTTGTTTGTGCGAGTACACGTCTCACGGCCACTGTGGCTTCGTTCGCGATGGCGAGGTCGACAACGACATCACGGTTGAGCTGCTGGCGAAAACGGCGATCTCCCACGCCGAGGCCGGCGCCGACGCGGTCGCGCCCAGCGACATGATGGACGGGCGGGTCGGCACGATCCGCCACCAGCTCGACGAGGAGGGCCACTCCGGGGTGCCGATCATTGCCTACAGCGCCAAGTACTCCTCCGCCTTCTACGGCCCCTTCCGCGACGCCGCCGAGTCGACCCCTGAGTTCGGCGACCGCCGCGGCTACCAGATGGATCCCGCCAACGCGGCGGAAGCGGTGCGCGAGGCGGAACTCGATCTCGAGGAGGGTGCCGACATGCTGATGGTCAAGCCCGCTACGCCTTATCTCGACGTGGTGCGCCAGGTAAAGGACGCGACCGCTGCGCCGATCGCCGCCTACCACGTCTCCGGCGAGTACTCGATGCTGAAGGCCGCCGCCGCGCAGGGCTGGATCGACGAGCGCCCCGCCGTGCTCGAGACGCTGACCTCGATCCGCCGTGCCGGCGCCGACGCGATCGTCACCTACTACGCCAAGGAGGCCGCCGCGTGGCTTCAGTAAAGGTCCCCCAGTCGAAGGCGCGCTCGCGCAAGGACGGCGCCGCGATCCCGCTCGACGAGACCGACAAGCGGCTGATGAACCTGCTGCAGTCGAGCTTCCCGCTTGATCCCGAACCCTTCGCCCTCGTCGCCTCCGAGGCGGAGCTCGAGCTTGACGACGTGCTCACCCGCACCAAGCGCCTGCTCGACGAGCGGATCATCCGCGAGATCACGCCGATCTTCGACACCCGGGCGCTCGGCTACGAGTCGATGCTGGTCGCGGCCAAGGTCGACAGCGACCACCCCCATCGCGCGGCCCAGATCGTCAACTCCCACCCCGGCGTCTCGCACAACTACCTGCGCACCCACGACTTCAACCTCTGGTTCACGATTGCCACCCCGCCCGACTCCGAGCTCGGGCTGCCCGGCACGCTGGAGGCACTGATGCGCGAGACCGGCGCCGAGTCGATGCGCGAGCTGCCAACCCTGACCCTGTTCAAGATCAACATGAACCTGGAGATGGAGAAGGGCACCGACGCCCTCGCCGCAGCCGCGGTTGACGCCGCGCCGCCGCGTGAGCTCGAGGCGCAGCCCTACGACGAGCGCGACATCGCTGTGATCCGCGCTCTGCAGGGGCCGATGGAGGCGATCGAGCGCCCCTACGATGCCGCCGCCGCGGAGGTGGGGATGACGACCGAGGAGCTGCTCACCCACCTCGGCGGCATGGTTGAGCGCAAGCTGCTGCGCCGCGTCGCCGCGATCCTTTTCCACCGCCGCGCCGGCTTCTCGGCCAACGGCATGGGCGTCTGGAAGGTGCCCGAGGCCGAGATCATGGACACCGGCGCCCGCATGGCCTCCTTCCGCGGCATCTCTCACTGCTACCAGCGCCCGACTTACGAGGACTGGCCCTACAGCGTCTTCACCATGGCCCACGGCCGCTCCAAGGAGGAGTGCGACGCGGTGCTCGACTCGATCGCCGAGGACTGCGGCATGGGCCCCGATGACCGGGCGACCCTCTACTCCTCGACCGAGTACAAGAAGATCCGCCTGCACTACTTCACCGACGACTACCGGCGCTGGGAGGAAGAGCATTCCTAGTGACGCGCGCTCGGCGGAGCTCTACCGCCGCGCGCTGAAGGTCCTGCCCGGCGGCGTCAACTCGCCGGTGCGGGCGATGCGCCAGATCGACCGCGAGCCGATCTTCATCGAGCGCGGCGAGGGCTGCGAGCTGATCGACGTCGACGGCAACCGCTACCTCGACTGGGTCGGCTCCTGGGGTCCGTTGATCCTCGGCCACGCCCATCCCGCCGTGCTGGCGGCGGTCGAGACCGCCGCGGTCGGTGGCACCAGCTTTGGCGCCGCGACCGAGGCTGAGGTCGAGTTGGCCGAGGAGGTGGTCGCCCGGGTGCCCTCGGCCGAGATGATCCGCATGACCAGTTCCGGCACCGAGGCGGCGATGAGCGCGATCCGGCTCGCCCGCGCCGCGACCAACCGTGAGGTCGTGGTCAAGTTCGCCGGCGCCTACCACGGTCATTCCGACGGCCTGCTCGCCGAGGCGGGGTCTGGGATTGCGACCTTGGCACTGCCGGCAACGCCGGGAGTCACCGCGGCGCAGACCGCCGCCACGGTGGTCGTGCCCTGGAACGACCGAGACGCTCTCGACCGAGCGCTTTCCGAGCACGCGGTCGCCGCCGTGATCCTCGAGCCGATCGCCGCCAACATGGGCGTCGTCCCGCCGCTCGACGGATTTCTCGAGCACGCGGCCTCGGCTGCCCGCGGCGCCGGAGCCCTGCTGATCTTCGACGAGGTGATCACCGGCTTCCGCGTCGCCAAGGGCGGCGCCCAGCAGCTCTACGGGGTCGAACCCGACCTGACCGTGCTCGGCAAGATCCTCGGCGGCGGCCTGCCCGCCGCCGCCTTCGCCGGCCCGCGTGCGCTGATGGAGCGGATCGCGCCGGCCGGCGACGTCTACCAAGCCGGCACCCTCTCCGGCAACCCGCTGGCAACTGCCGCCGGCCTCGCCACCCTGCGCCAGCTCGACGCCGCCGCTTACGAACGCCTCGCCGAGCTGACCGAGCGCCTTCGCGCCGGCCTCGCCGGTTTGGCCGAGGGGAGCCCACTGCAACTGGCCGCCGCCCCCGGCCTGCTGACCCTCTTCTTCAGCCCCGACCCGGTAGTCGACTTCGCTGGCGCCGCGGCCTGCGATCTCGACGCTCACGCCCGGTTTTGCCGGGCGATGCTGGCGCGCGGCGTCTACCTGGCCCCTTCGCAGTTCGAGGCCTGGTTCGTCTCCCTCGCCCATGACGAGGCGACGATCGACCGCACGCTCGAAGCCGCCGCCGCCTCGCTCGAGGAAGTCCTTCGATGAAGTGCAACGTTTTGCAGCGCTCACAGGGCCGTAAGGCGTTGCACCAGTGATGGGCAGCCCTGGAGACGCGCTGAGTCTGCTCGCCGAACGCCTACGCGAGGCCGAGTCGCCGCTCTCGACCCACGTGACCGACCCGGAAGAGCGCCCGGTCTTCGGCCTGCTCGCCGCGCTCGGCCCGCGCTCGGCCGCCGCCCCGGGCGAGTACGCGTTCGTGGTCGAGGCCGTGCGCGAGGGCTACCTCCTGCACTACGGCACACCGCGGCTGCTCGCCGGCCACGACGACGATCTCGCCCTGCTCGCTGGCGACTATCTCTACGCGCTTGGCATCGACCGCCTCGCCGCCCTCGGCGACACGGTCGCGGTCGCGGTGCTGGGCGATCTGATCGGTCGCTGTGCCCAGTTGCACACCGAAGAGCGCCTCGACGAGGTGGCCGAGCTCTGGCGCTCCGCCGCCCTCGCGGTCGGCGGCCGGGACCATGGCAACCGCGCGGCGGCCTGAGTCAATAGACTCCGTTCTCCTGAGGTTGAGCTGTTGAGCGACGAATCGGACAAGCAGAACGGGGCCGAGGCAAGCGGTCGGCCGGAGCGCCCAGCGCCCGAGCCGCCTGGCTACTTCGAGGGCGAGTCGATGACTCGCCGCAAGGCCTTTACCGTTGCGGTACAGGGCATCGGCGGTCTCGCCGGGGCCGCGATCGTGCTGCCCGCGGTCGGCTTCGCCGTGGCGCCGATCTTCCACCGCGGCAAGGAGCGCTGGGAGGCGGTCGGTCCGACCAGCGACTTCGTCGAAGACACCTACCGCCAGATCGTCTTCACCGAAACCGAGTCGATTGGCGACGCCGGCAAGACCACCGCCTACGTGCGCCGTAGCTCAAAGCAGCTCGAAGAAAAACCGGGCGAGTTCGTCGCCGTCTCCAACCGCTGCGCCCACCTCGGCTGCCCGGTTCGCTTCGTCGAGGCCGCCGGCAACTTCATCTGCCCCTGTCACGGCGGCGTCTACGACTTCCAGGGCAAGCGGATCGGCGGCCCGCCGGTGCGCCCGCTCGACCGCTTCCAGACGCGGGTTCGCAATGGTCAGGTCGAGGTCGGACCGCGCTACAGCGTCACCTCGCAGCTCGAGCCGGTCCGCGCTCGCGACCCCGGCGAGTTCACCGGTGGAGTCTGGGAATATCTGTACCCACCCCGTCCGTCCACCTTCCCACCCCCGTGATCGGCTAGGCGAAGATGAACCTCGACTCCCTGATCCCCGCACCGCTGCGCAAACCGGCCAAGCCCGGCACAAGCAACGGCACCAAGGCACCGGCCCCAGCCGATCTGAAGACGGCGCCACCGGAGCGACCCTCCGACGCGCAGCGCCTCGGCGACCGAGCCAAGGACGCCCCTGCCGACGTGCTCGCCTGGGTCGACCAGCGCACTGCCGCCACCGGCTTCCTCACCGGGATGCTCTACCGCAAGGTGCCGAAGGGGACCAACTGGTTCTACACGCTCGGCTCGGCCACCCTGATCGCCTTCATCTCCCAGGCGATCACGGGCGTCTTCCTGGCGATGTTCTACACGCCGTCGACCACCCAGGCCTACGCCTCGATCGCCCACATCAATAACGACGTCTTCCTCGGCCAGCTCGTCCACGGCATGCACAAGTGGGGATCGAGCGTGATGGTGATCCTGGTCTTCCTGCACATGGGCCGCACCTTCTTCTTCGGCGCCTACAAGTACCCGCGCGAGCTCAACTGGGTGATCGGCGTCGTGCTGCTGATCCTGACGATGACGATGGCCTTCACCGGCTACCTGCTGCCCTTCGACCAGCGCTCCTTCTGGGCCTCGGTCGTCGGCATCAACATCAACGGCACCGGCCCGATCGTGGGCCCCTACCTGAGCGACTTCCTGCGCGCCGGCCCTGAGCTCGGCGCGACCACGCTCTCGCGCTTCTACGCGATCCACATGCTGCTCGTGCCCGGCGCGATCATCGCCATGATCGGCGCCCACATGTACCTGGTCGTCAAGCTCGGCACCACGGCCCCGCCGTGGCTGAAAGCCGAAAAGCCCAAAGTCGCCGCACCGGTCTCCCAGCTCGATGCCGGCGTCGAGGGCAACGGCGCCTCGCCCAGTAACGGAGCGTCAGCGAGCGCATGAAGCCAGCCGATAAGCAGGCATATCTCGAGGAATACGAGCTGCTGAAGAAGAAGGGCAAGCCCTTCTTCCCCTACGCGGTTTTGAAGGACTCGGCGATGATGCTCGCCGTCGTCGGCGTGATCATCCTGATGTCGGTCGTGCTCGGTGCCGAGCAGGGACCGAAGGCCGATCCGACCACCACCACTTATGTGCCTCGCCCCGAGTGGTACTTCTTCTTCCTCTTCGAGCTCCTGCGTGTGATCAAGCCGCCCGAGCTGGTCCCGATCGCGACGATCGGCATCCCGACCGTCTGCATGGTCCTGCTCCTCCTGCTGCCCTTCTATGACCGCGGCCCGGAGCGCAACCCGATCCGCCGCCCGATCGCGACGACGGCCGGGATCCTGACGATCATCGCGATGGCCTACCTCACCTTCCTTGGTGCGACCGGGGGTTCGCCAACCGAGATCGACATGAAGGTCGCGCCCCAATACGAAGCCGGTAAGGAGGTCGTCGCCGGCTCCGGCTGCCTCGCCTGCCATAAGCTCGGCGAGAACGGCAACAACGGTCCTGGGCCCGAACTGACCCACATCGCGCAGCGCATTCCGCGCGCCGCGATCATCCGTTCGGTGGAGATCGGGCCGGGCATCATGCCCTCCTTCCGTGACCTGCCGCCGAAGAAGCTCAACGAGCTCGCCGATTTCCTCTCCTCGCTCGACTAAGCCGACCCGGGACTCGGCCCAGTTCGCGGGGCAGGTCAACCGCATGTTCGACCGCGTCGCCGGCCGCTACGACGCGCTCAACTCGGTGATGACCGCCGGCCTGCACCACCGCTGGCGCGAGCGCGCCGCCGACCGGGCTGAGCTGAGCCCGGGTGACTCGGCGCTCGACGTCTGCTGCGGAACCGGCGACCTGGCGCTCGAGCTGGCCGGCAGGGTGGCACCCGGCGGCCATGTGGTCGGTTGCGACTTCTCCGAGCCAATGCTCGACCTCGCCCGCGAGAAGGCCAGCCAGCGCGGCGCCGACGGCGTCCGTTTCGAGTGGGCCGACGCGCTCAGCCTCCCCTACGATGCCGCCCGCTTCGACGCCGTGACGGTCGGCTTCGGCGTGCGCAATCTGGCCAACCTCGAGCGGGGGCTGGGGGAGATGGCCCGGGTCCTGCGCCCGGGCGGCCGCCTGGTCGTGCTCGAGATCACCCAGCCGACGCGTCCACCGCTCTCGACTTTCTACTCACTCTGGTTCGACCGCATCGTGCCCCTGCTCGGCAGCTTTTCCGGCGACTCCGAGGCCTACAGCTACCTGCCCGAGTCGGTGCGCAGCTTTCCCGCCCCGAGCCGGCTGGCGGAGCTGATGGACGGTGCCGGACTGAAGCGGATTCGCTGGACCGTTCTCGCCGGGGGGATCATCGCGATCCACAGCGGCGTCCGCGTGTGACCCGGCCCTCGGCGGTACCGCCGCCGGTCACCGCAGTGCTCGACGCCTCCAGCCGCTGGCTGCCGGCCAGGCTGGGGGAGGTTGAGGACCTGCTGCGCGAGCAGGCCGCCGGTTACGGCGAGCCGCTCGGTGAGGACGTTGCGACAACGCTGGCTGCGGGGGGCAAGCGATTGCGGCCGCTGCTCGTCTTGCTCTGCGCCGGCACCAACGGCGGCGAAGGAGCCGTGCGCGCGGCCGCCGCAATCGAGCTGGTTCACATGGCGACCCTGGTCCACGACGACGTCCTCGATGCCGCGCCGCTGCGCCGCGGCCTACCGACGATCGCCGCCAGCTCGGGCCGCTCACGCGCGACCGCGGTCGGCGATTTGCTCTTCGCCCGCGCCTTCGCGCTCTTGGGTGAGCACGGCGATGCCCGCGCCATCGCTCTACTGGCAGCCGCCTCGGTCTCCCTCGCCGATGGCGAGCTGGCCCAGCGCCAGGACGCTTTCGACACGAGCATCACCGAACAGCGCTACCTCGATCGCTGTCGCCTCAAGACCGCGACCCTGTTCGAGTGCGCCTGCCTGATCGGCCGCGATCTCCCCGCCCTGGGCGGGTTCGGGGCCCAGATCGGCCTGGCCTTCCAGCTCCTCGATGACGTGCTGGACGTTGCCGGTCCGGTTGAGCGCACCGGCAAGGCGCGGGGAACCGACCTGCTCGACGGCACCGTCACCCTGCCGCTGATCGTTGCGGCCGAGGCCGACCCAGCGATCCGCGAGGCTGACCTGCGCGCCCTCGATGCCGTCGCCGCCGAGCGGCTGTGCGATCGCATCGCCGCGACCGGCGCCCTCGACCGGGTGCGCTCGCGCGCCCTCGAGCTGGTCGACGCCGCCAAGGCCCAGCTCGCCGGCGATGCCTTCGATCCCGAGCAGCGGCAGTTGCTTGGACTCGTTGCCGACGGCGTCGTGCAGCGCTACAGCTGAGCGCTCCTGCTCAGCGGAAGTCGTCGGCGCTGATCAGATCGGCGTCAAGCGCGGCGCTGAAGGTCTCGACCACGAACTCCATGTTCTCGTGCTCGAGCGTCTTCAAGACGTCGCTGAGAGCGCGGGTGCCGAGGTCGAGCTCCTCGTCGAAGGCATCGATCTCGGCTTCGGCGTGGATCTCGTTGCTGCGCCATTCGCACTCGGGGCAGCGCCGCCAGAGCCGCCAATGACCGCGATCCCCAGCCTGCTCCCAACAGGTCGGCTGCACCAGCGAGGACTCACAGTGCGGGCAGACGTGGAGTCCGGCGGCGATCTTCGTCTCAGCGGCGTGCGCGTCTCTCATCTCTGCACTATCGAACCCGCGAAACGATCACTCCATCCGCACTTTCACGTAGAGAAGGCCGAAAACCCGATTACCGGGTAGGCCACCTCCCCAATTACATGTGAGCCGAAATCTGATCTGGTCGCCCTCGGTGGCCGGTACCA
This sequence comes from uncultured Solirubrobacterales bacterium, assembly GCA_963732225.1. GTDB lineage: Bacteria > Actinomycetota > Thermoleophilia > Solirubrobacterales > 70-9 > VRUE01. The sequence goes on along the minus strand of CAVSYR010000002.1, from coordinate 169,608 downwards.
TGGGTGAATGCCAAATATCGGACCAATGGAGCTCGCGATCGTCCTGATCATCGCCCTGGTCGTCTTCGGCCCCAAACGGCTGCCGGAGCTGGGTAAATCGCTCGGCAAAGGGATTCGCGAGTTCCGCGGATCGGTCAGTGGCGAGAGTCATGACGAGCCGGCGCAGCCGGAGGCGATCGAGCCACCGCAGGCCCCCGTCGAGCCACCGAAGCCCCCTGTTGGCAAGGGTGCCGAGGAGGGCGAGACGGTCGCTCACGATCGCCCTTAGGAATTAGCTATGGCCCGGATGAGGCCGGTCTCCCACGAAGATCAACTCAGCCTGGTCGAGCACCTCGACGAGTTGCGCACGCGCATCGTCGTCTGCCTTGTCGTTCTGGGCGTCGCCCTCGCCCTCTGTTTCTGGCAGAACCACCTGCTGCTTGAAATCGCCTCCGGGCCGTTGCCGAGCGATCACAAGAAGCTGCTTACCTTCGGCATCACCGAGCCCTTTACGGTCACGCTCACCGTCTCGGTTTACGGGGCGCTGATCCTCTCGATGCCGGTCCTGCTCTACCAGCTCTACGCCTACGTGCTGCCCGCCTTCAGCGAGCGCGAGCGGCGGGTGGTGCTGCCGATCCTGATCTTCGCTCCGATCCTCTTCCTCGCCGGCGTCGCCTTCTCCTATTTCGTCGTGATGCCGGCGGCGGTCAAGTTCCTGCTCAACTTCAACGACAACCAGTTCAACGTCCAGGTCCGGGCGCGCGACTACTACAGCTTCTTCTCGACCACGATGCTCGCCGGCGGCGTCATCTTCCAGTTGCCGCTGGCGATCCTCGCCGTTGTGCGGCTCGGGATCGTCAGCGTCGAGCAGCTCTCCAAGAACCGCCGCTACGCCTACTTGATCATCGCGATCGTCGCCGCTGCCCTGCCCGGTGTCGACCCGGTCTCGATGCTGCTCGAGATGGTTCCTCTGCTTGTTTTGTTCGAGTTGAGTATCTTGATTGCTCGTGCCTTCGGTAGGCCGAGGGAGGCGGGAGGAATGGCAAGACCCTCAACCCAGGAGCGGTGATTCGAGGTGGCGGAAAGCGGCGAGCGGCGGATGCTGTTCGATATCCGGGGACGACGGAAGCACGTCGTCCGGGTCGTCTACGCGATCCTCGCGCTGCTGATGGGCGCCAGCCTCTTTCTCGTCGTCGGCCCGTTCAGCCTCGGCAACCTGATCGGTAACGGCAGCACCACCAGCGCCGCCAAGGTGCTGCAGGAACAGGCCGAGCGGACCGAACAGAAACTGCACCTGGAACCGGAAAACGAAGCCCTGCTGCTGGCCCTGACAAGGGAGAGGGTCTCGGCGGCAAACAGCCTCACCGAAGTCAACTCCGAAACCGGCGCGACCGTTCTCACCCCGGAAGGGCGCCAGGAACTCGAGCGGGGGATCGAAGCCTGGGGCAGCTACCTGAAGCAGTCCAAGGAACCCAAGGCCAACACCGCGTTGCTCGTCTCCAGCGGCTACTTCAGCCTCGCCGAATCCTCGACGGGCCTCGAAGAAGCGGTCGAAAACATCGAAGGCGCAGCCAAGACCCAGCGCATCGCCGCCGAAGCCCAGCCGACGATCGGGTCGCTGACGACGCTGGCGATCTACGAGTACTACGCGGGCAACTTCGCCGCCGGCGACAAGGCCGTCAAGGAAGCCGAAGCCAAGGCTCCAAGCAAGGCGGAAGCGAAAGAAGTCGGCAAACAGATGGCCGAATTCCGCAAGCGCGGTAAGGCCTTCGAAGAACAGAAGAAGTCGGCCGAAAAAGAAGAAGCCAAATTCGGCAAAGAACGCCTGCAGAACCCCCTCGGCGGCCTCTCCGGCAGCAGCAGTTCGCTGGGCGAATAGCCACACGCTGAGAAGTGGGTCAGGCCGTGAGCCTCACCGGCTTTGCGTCGATTGCGCCTCATCACGACTGGCGTTCCGCACTGCAGTAGCAACCGCGATGAGCGAGTTTCGCTCTCGCTGCGCGTAGCGCTCGAGGTCTCCGATGGCGGCTTCCACGGCATTCCAGTCGCTGAGCTTGCCGAGCAACCAGACGCGACCCGTACGTTGATCCCGCCTTCCAGCCTCCGGTAGGAACTCGAGCGCATAGAGCTCATGAGTCGGATCCTCACCGATGCAGAGCCAGGAAACCCTCCACTCCGTCGTCTCCCAACGCCGCAGCGGATCCTCCAATCGCCAGTAGAACCCAAAGTCGGCTCCCCCCGCGTCGTGGCGCTCGGGCCAATCGATGACCCCCCGCCGCCGGTCGCCGTCGATGAAGGCGCCAAGGTCCCTCAGCTCTCGGACCCCGGGCGGCCGCTGGGGCTGTGCTCGCATCGCATCAATCACGCACCTGCGTCCCCTCCCTTCTTCCAGCTCGGCATCCACCGCTCGCACGGCAGCGTGAATCTCGTCTTCGATTGTCTGCTCGAGCTGCCGGAGCCGGGCTTCGCGGGCTTCCTGGGTCGCCGCGCCGGCTTCGAGCGAGAAGATCTCCGCTCGCCAGGCTTGCGCTGCTCGCCGCAGGGCTCGCCATCGTCTGCGGCTGTCCCGTAGGGACTCGAGCTGTGCACGCTCAGCTTCCCGCGCCTCCCTCAGGCGGCCCTCCGCCTGCCCGCCTTGCTTTGCCTCGAGCCAGCGCCACCGCTGAACCCGGCGGAGCTCCTCTCTCGCGCCCCGCTCGTAGGCAGCGTAGGACTCGAACCAGCTGGTGTCGAACCGAAACTCGACACCGATATTCCACGGACTCACACGTGGAATGCCCCTGAACGGCCGCCCTACCCTCCGTTCTCCCTCGAGAAGGCCGACCTTGTATGCCTGTTCGACATCCGCAACCGTCACACTCGCCTTCCGCGATGGCACGTGACCATTCTGCCCCACCTGGAGAGCTCTTCTATGTGGCCGATGGCAAGCTCCTTCACCTTGCCCGCTACTTCGGCCTGAAGACGGCAACGCTGGGGTCAGAGACTGCACTTGAAGGGCGGGGTGAGCTGGAGCTTTCTCTGCCGCCACTTGCCGGGGCGAGATTGGGAGCGAAGGCACAGTCCACGCGCCACGATCCCGATCGGCGCGACCGGACCCGCGAGCAGCTGCTGACCAATGTCCGCAAGCGCCTGGAGAAGACAGGTCTAGCCGACATCGAGAGCGGCGAAGATTCAATCTACGAGGCGGGTTGGTTCCGCTTTTGCCGCCGCCTCCGTTTCGGGGTCGGCCATGCCGATACCGACCAGTCGATCAGTGCCTTCATCGCCGTCGACGAGACGAAGGTCCCCGGCGGCACACCGGTGCCGGGACTACTCCTGAACGGCTCTGTTGCCCACGTCCTTCCCCCTTACACGAGCGAGGAGCTGCGAAACAGTCCCGGCCGCCGCTCGGGTTCCGGCACCGGGCGGCTTTTCATCTGGCTGGACACAGCGCGGCGGGCTCTCGAAGAGGACCCGAACGCCGACCTGGAGATGCTCGGGGCTCCGGAGTTCGAGTCAAGTGCGCCGCCTCGCCATCCCGACACTGCAGTCAGTATGTACTCACTCTTTGCGAGGGGCGATTGGTTGCGACCGCAGCTGTTGAACGGCGCTTACTGCGAAGGCATCGCGCAAGCGTCGCTGATCGCGCCGAGGGACGACCTGACGGTGGTCTTGGGTAGCCCACTCTTCCTCCAGATCCGGCAGCAGCCGCAAGACGAAAGTGCGGTGATTGAGGTGAACCGGCGGACGGGAGTGCTTGCTCGATTGTTCGGCAGCCGCCACAGATGAAGTTTGCGGCTCTCCGTTTATGGGCCGTGCTGGGCTCGAACCAGCGACCTTGAGATTAAGAGTCTCCTGCTCTACCAACTGAGCTAACGGCCCGCGGTCGGCAAGTATAGGAAGGCGGGGCGCTCAGCGAACCGAGCAGGGCTTTTCGACGCTGCCGTCGATGATCGTGCCGTTGGCAAAGGTGAAGCGGCCGTGGGTGCTGAAGATGCCGTCGCCGCAGCGGGCCGAGACGTAGCTGCGTTCCCTGCCGCCGGAGCGGTAGCGCTTGCCGATCGAGGCGTCGAGGTGGGTCAGCGAGCCAAGGCCGCCGGCGATCGGCGGCAGGTCGATCGTTGCCCGGTAGCGGTAACGACCGGAGCGTTTTTCGATCGGGATCGTGATCACGAAGTTCTGCACTGCCGGCGCGGTGATGCGCGCGTGCATGATCACGGTCGGCTTGCCGGCCAGGCGGGGGCCGTTGAAGAAGGTCAGCGGGGTGCTGACCCGCCCTGCGCCGCCGATAGCCACGCTGGCGTGGCCTGTGCCGACGATCGCGCCGGGGCAGCGGTTGCGCGCTTCGGCGGTCGTCACTTCTTCCAGCGAGGTCGGCTGGCAGACGGGCAGGCCGGTGGCGCTCAGCCTGCCGTCGCGGTCGAAGTCGAGCACCAGCTGCTGCAGCGGCGGCGGCACGCTGCCGTCGACCGCTCGCAGGTTTGCTTCACCGTCGAAGTTGATCGGTGCGTAGGTGCTGCGCGGAAGGGATGACGGCTTGAAGCCCCCGTCGGCGGTCAGCACGAGGTTGCCGACCCGGACCAAGGCGGCGTTGGCCGCGCCCGCGAAGAGGACGCAGCAGAGCAATGCCCCAGCTGCCAAAAGCCGCTTCAAAGTTCTCCTCGACACCCAGGCTAGCGGCCTGTTCAAGCCGGCCCCGAGATCGATCCTTAACACAGTCTTCTGCAACACAGCCCCCGCTCGGCCGTCCGGACCGCCAAACTATGTGGCGTGCCTGTGAGGAGGAGCAGGGGGCAGAGCGTTGATGCGCGCGCTGAGCGGGGGGATGAGAGACGCCCACCGCTGATGCTGCGCTACCCGAAGCGGTCATTGGCCGTCGGTGTGCTCGTCGTCGCGCTTCTTTCGATTTTCGGCTTCAGCCTCGAGGAACGGCTCAATCCGAGCACGATCGAAATCAGCGGCACGAAGACGGCTCACGCCACCGAAATGCTGAATCAGTATTTCGGCGACTCGGCGCCGTTCGTGATCTTCCTCGAGGGCCCGCCGAAGGCGCTTGACGAACAGGGCCCGGAACTGATCCGGACGCTGCGGCGCGATCCGAAAGTCACGACCCTCTCGCCCTGGGACCGGGGGGCCGTCAGTCGACTGCGGCCAGGGCCCCGCCACGCCTTCATCCTGCTCGATTTCCACGTTGGCAATCACGAAGCGGTCGACGACAAGGTGCCGCTGCTCAACGAAGTGCTCGAAAAAACGATTCACGCTCCCGTTCGCGGTACTCAAACGGGAGTCGCCACCCTCTCGCGTGCAATCGAGGAGGGGTCGATCTCCGCCACCGAGAGGGCGGAGCTGATCGCCCTGCCGGTGCTGCTGATCGTGCTCCTGCTCGTCTTCCGCTCTCCGGTCGCGGCCGGGGTTCCGCTCGCCTTCGGCGCGCTTTCGGTGCTCTCGTCGCGCGGATTGCTGGCAGTTCTGACCAACTTCTTCGATGTCAGCGCCCTCGCACTGACGGTCTGTTCGATGCTTGGCCTGGCGCTGGGGGTCGACTACGCGCTGCTGATGGTCTCGCGCTTTCGCGAAGAGCTGGCGGAAGGCGCGGACCCGGTTGCCGCCGCCTGGACGACGCGTCGCACGGCCGCTCGCACCGTCGTCTTCGCTGCCGCCACCCTCGTCCTCTCCATGGTCGTCGCCCTCTTCGTCGTCCCGGGTGCCCTGCTTGCTTCGCTCGCCGGGACGCTGGCGATGGTGGTCACGCTCACCGCTCTGATCGCCACCTTGCTCGGCCCGTCGGTTCTGGTGCTTATCGGTACGAACATCGATCGCTGGCGGATTGGCGCTGCGCCGAACGGTGAACGATCTCGCTTGATGCGGATCGTCTCCGCTGCACTGCGCCGGCCAGCGCCGGTGGCGATCGCGATCGGTGCCGTGGTCCTGCTCCTGGCGGCCCCGGCGCTGGCGCTCAAAACCGGCCCGTTCAGCATCGGCCAGCTGCCCAAGGACGACCCCGCCCGCGAAGACGCGGAACTGATCGAAGAATCGGCTGGCGGCGGCCTGGAAGCACCCTTCGTGATGGTTGCCGTCTCACCGAAAAGGCCGATTACCGAAGAAAACACTCTCGATGCTCTGGATCGCTGGCAAACCCGCCTCGCGCACACGCCGGGGGTGCAGAGCGTGATCGGGCCAAGCCAGCTGACGAGCGCGGTCAAGCCCCTGCAGAAAGGCCTCTCGGGCCTGCTCGCCTCCAACAACGAAGTCGGTCCGCTGGCCAACCTCGATCGGTTGGGGACGAACGTCGAACGAGTTGCGACCGGAGTTGGCGTCCTCCGCGACGGGCTGTCGCGGTTCACCGCCGGCGCCTCGCTGCTTGCCCAAGGTTCGGGCCAGGCAGAAGAAGGAGCGATCGAACTCGCCGCAGGCATCGGCCAGGCCGTCTCGGGCGCGCAGGAAGCCTCTGAAGCCATTCACCAGATCGCCACCGGCAGCAAGGAACTCGCGAAGGGGAATGAAAGGGCGGCCCTGGGCGCTCTTCAACTCAAGTTCGCGACCCATGATCTGGTCCCCAACTTCAACGCCAACGGGCTCCCCCGGGCAAAGAGACTCTCCCGCTCGCTGGACAAGATCTCGAAGGAAACCGTGCCTCAGATCCAGACCAATGCGCAGTCCGGCAACGAAGGAGTAAGCCAGGCACTGCAGCAGGCGGAAGGGATGACCGTCGGCAAGACCGACCCCAACTACGCGGCGACCCTGGAAGCTCTGCGCCGGGCAGCGGGCGCGACCGCGGTGGTCCCAGGTGAACTGGCCAAATTGGACGAAGTCCTGGTGCAGGAAGCTCACGAAGCCAAAGAAGTCGTGCGCTGGATCCAGAGCACGCTTGGGCAGATGAAACAGGTGGCCGCCGCAGCGAAACGCCTATCGGAAGGGCTCGACACGATCCAAACCGGGAGCAAGCAGCTCGCTCAGGGCACGGCCAAATTGGACCAGGAAGCAAGCAAGCTGGGAGGACAAATCGCCCCTGCTCAGGCCGGCACCGAAGAACTGGTCGCCGGCCTCGGCCAGCTGACCGGCGGCACGACCGAACTGGAGCGCCGACTTGCCGAGGCCTATGCCCGCTCCTATCCGCTCCAGAGCGGCGCCAAGCGGATCGCGGTGCGGGTCCAGTCGCAGAGCGACACCGTCCAGCATCGGGTCGACAGGCTGCGGAATACCAGCCCCGGCATCTTCGACTCGGGTTATTTCGTCCTCTCGGCCCTGGACGGCACCACCGGCGAGCTGCACGAACGCGCCGCCGAAGGGGTCGACCTCGAACACGGGGGCCAGGCGGTGACGCTGACGGTGATCCCCAAAGACCCGCTGAACTCATCAGGCTCGATCGCGCTGAACAAGAAGCTCGATGAAGACGCCGCCTCGATCGGCCGGGAGACCGGCTTGAAGGCCGGCGTCACCGGCGGCCCGGCGACGCTCAACACCTTCAGCGAAGTGACCAGAGAAAGGATCCCGATCGTAGTCGGCGCGATCATCCTCGCCACCTTCCTCGTCCTCGTCCTCGTCCTCCGCTCGATTCCCCTGGCCGCGATCGCGATCGCGCTCAACATGGCCTCGGTAGGCGTCGCCTTCGGTGTGCTGATGCTGCTCACCAACGTCCCCGAAGGCTGGCCCTTGGGGGGGAGGACCTACATCGACGCGGTCAGCACGGTGATGATTTTCGGCATCGTCTTCGGGCTCTCGATCGACTACGCGGTCTTCCTGCTCGTGCGCATGCGGGAGCACTACGACGAGTTCGGCGACAACGCCGCCGCGATCGAGTTCGGCCTGGAAAAGACGGCGCGGGTGATCACCGGAGCCGCGGTGATCATGATGGCTGTCTTCATCGCCTTTGCCGGGGCACCGATTGCCACGGTGAGCCAAATCGGCATCGGCCTCACCGTTGCGGTGATCCTCGATGCCACGGTGGTGCGGATCGTCCTGCTGCCGGCGCTGATGCTGCTAATCGGCGACAGGGTCTGGTGGCTGCCGCGCACATTGGAGCGGGTGCTGCCGCGGCTCAATGTCTGAACCGTCGCTCCGGCCCTTTATTGGCTGCAAAAGAGCGCGTTGACTTCCAGTTAAGTCCCCGCCCGCCGCGCTCGTGGCGGCGGGTCGCTCGGATACGATTCTGCAGCCGTTCCACCGGGTCGGAGGCCGGGGAACCGCAAGCGACGATCCGTGGCTGCTAATCCTTCAGGCGAGGACGCTAGCTCGGCGCAAGGCCGGGGGATCACCCCTGTACGGGTCGCGGTGATCGCGGTCCTGGCAATTGCGGTAATCGCGCTTGGCTACGTGATCTTCAACGGCGGCAGCGAACACAAGTACAACCTGCTCTTCCAGAACGCCAGCCAGCTCGTCCCCGACAACCAGGTCCTGATCGGCGGCCAGCCGGTCGGCTCGGTGGAAAGCATCGAGCTGACCGACAACAACCTGGCCGAGGTCGTCGTCAGCGTCGAACAGGAACTGCACGAGGGCACGACGGCGACGATCCGCGCCACCTCGCTCTCCGGCGTCGCCAACCACTACGTCTCGATCAGCCCGGGCCCGAACAGCAACCCGCCGCTGGGGAACGACGCGACGCTCGGGCTCGCCTCGACGACGACGCCGGTCGACATCGACCAGCTCTTCAACACCTTCCCGGCGCCGGTCCGCCGCGGCCTCGCCCAGTTCATCCAGGGCAACGCCGAAGTTTATGCCGGCGCCGGCAAACCGGCCAACAAGACCTTCAAATACATCGGCGTCGGCTTCAACCGCGCTGGCGCCTTCGCCCATGACCTCAACGCCGACGAAAAGCTCTTCGCCCGCTTCCTCGTCAGCTCGAGCAGGCTCGGCACGGCGGTCTCCGAACGCGGCGCTGAGCTCTCCAGCGCGATTTCCAATGCCAACGCCGCCTTCGGCGCGATCGCCAAGCAGAATGCGGCCCTCGGCACCAGCCTGCAGCTGCTGCCGCCGACCTTCCGCCAGGCCAACACGACCTTCGTCAACCTGCGCGCCGCCCTCGACGACGTCGAACCGCTGATCAACACCTCGCGCACGGCGACCAAGAACCTGGCCCCGTTCCTCGGCGAACTGCGGCCCGTCCTCTCCAAGGCTGTCCCGGTCTTCAGGAACCTGCGACTGACCGTGCGCCGCCGGGGCTTTGCCAATGACTCGGCTGAACTGCTCGGCTTCCTGCCAACCGTGCAGCAGCGCGCCTCGCGGGCGTTCCCGCACTCCGAAGGCGCGATCACGGCCTTCCAGCCCAACCTCAACTTCATCCGCGCCTACACGCCCGACCTCTTCAACGGCTTCGCCCGCCTCGGCCAGGTCAGCGCTCCCTACGACGGCAACGGCCACTACATCCGCAGCAGCTTCAGCGACCTCAACCTCTTCAAATACAACAGCGGCAGCCGCGCCCTGGAACCGATTGCTCCCTCCGAACAGTACGACGTCTTCGGCTCCTCGGCCGGCGTCAAGAAGCGCTGCCCGGGCGGTGCCAGCCAGCCTGCCGCCGATGGCTCCAGCCCCTTCGTCGAACCGCCGCACAGTGGCTCCGGCGTGACCACCTCCGACTGCAACCCGGCCGACGCGCCACCCGGCCCATGAGGAAAGCAATCGTCATAGGCGGCCTGGTGGCGGCGGTGATCGTCGCGATCGTGCTGATCAGCTCGGGCGGCGGCGAAAGCAGCGGCTACGTCGTGCGGGCGATCTTCGACAACGGCGGCTTCATGGTCAAAGGCGAGCAGGTGCGCGTCGCCGGCGCCAACGTCGGCCAGATCGAGTCGGTAGGGGTCACCCTGCCGGGCGAGGTCGACAGCTACGAAGGCGGCAAGGAACAGGCGATCTCCGGCAAGGCGGTGATCGTGATGAAGATCACCGATCCCGGCTTCCAGGACTTCCGCAGCGACGCCACCTGCCTGATCCGACCGCAGTCGCTGATCGGCGAGAAGTTCGTCGACTGCCGCCCGACGCTGCCGCGGGCCCCGGGTGCGCAGCCGGCGCCGCCGCTGAAGGAAGTCCCGTCGGGCCAGCCGGGAGCGGGCCAGCACCTGCTGCCGCTGGAGAACAACAGCACCAGCGTCGACCCCGACCTGATCAACGACATCAACAAACTGCCCTACGCGCAGCGCTTCCGCTTGATCTTCAATGAACTCGGCGCCGGCCTCGCCGGCCGCGGCGGCGACATCAAAGCCGCGGTGATGCGCGCCAATCCGGCCCTGCGCGACGTCACCCGCCTGATCGGCATCCTCAACGAACAGAGCGGCCAGCTGGTCAAGCTCACCGCCGACTCCGAGCAGATCCTCGGGCCGCTCTCGCGCGAACGCGCCCAGGTCGCCGGCTTCTTCACCAACTCCGGCGCCGCCGCCCAGGCGACGACCGAACGCGGCCAGGCGCTGGAAGAATCGCTGCAGAAGTTCCCCGCCTTCCTGCGCCAGTTCCGCACCACGATGCGCAGCCTGCAGGGCTTCTCCGACGTCGCCACCCCCGTCTTCACCGACCTCGGCAAGGCGGCACCCTCGTTCACCGAAACGACCCGCCTGCTGACCCCGTTCTCGGCCGCGTCGACCGTCGCCCTGAAGTCGCTTGGCGCCACCGGCGAAGAAGCGGGCCCGACGCTGGTCGAAGCCGACCCGGTCGTGCGCAAGACGGCGCAGCTGGCCCGCACCGGCGTCAGCCCGACCAACACCCTGGCCAGTTTCCTCGCCAGCACCAAGGAAACCAAAGGCTTCGACGCCCTCACCGAACTGATCTACAACTTCACGGCTGCCTCCAATGGCTTCGACAAATACGGCCACTACTCGCGCCTGCTCGTCACCCTGACCAACTGCCTCGAATACGAAGTGGAAGCCAGCGGCTGCTCGGCGAAGTTCACCGGCCAGTTCCACGCCGAAGCGGGGGCTTCCGAGGCCGAACTGAGCTCACTGCTCTCGAGCCTTGAAGAACAGGAAGCGGGAGAAGTCGGCAGCACACTGGCGCGTCCGGGCGCTCCCTCCGCCACCCTCGCCCCAGCGAAGCCGACCACTCCTGAAGTCCCTGAAATCGCCCAGGGCCGGCAGCTGGGAGCGAAGACCACCGTGCCGGCCCCGCGTCAGCGCGCCCTCCTCGACTACCTCCTCGGCCCATGAGAAATCGCAGCGGCATACAGGGAGTGGCGAGCAGCCCGGTGATCGTCGGGGCGGTGACCGTGCTGGTCATCATCATCGCCGTCTTCCTCGCCTACAACGCCAACAACGGCCTGCCCTTCGTCTCGACCTACAACCTCCACGCCCGCGTGCCCAACGCCAATGCCCTGGTAAAGGGCAACGAGGTGCGGATTGGCGGCGCCCGCGTCGGCGTGGTCAAGTCGGTGGTGCCGGTGAATACGGGCAATGGCCAGGTAGCCGCCGAACTCAACCTCAGCCTCGACAAGAACGTCGAGCCGCTGCCGAAGAACTCGACGATGATCATCCGGCCGAAATCGCCGCTCGGCCTCAAGTACCTGTCGATCATCCCCGGCGACTCGAAGGAAGGCTTCGCCGCGGGGGAAACGATCCCGGTCAAGGCGGCCCGGCCCGAACCGGTCGACATCGACCAGTTCTTCGACATGTTCGACGAAAAGACGCGCAAAGCGATCCAGCGCAACCTGGCCGGCTTCGGCAACGGCCTCGCCGGCCGCGGCCCGCAGCTCAACAACGCTTTCGTCGCCCTGCGCATGCTGGCCGAAAGCGCCGAGCCGGCCCTCTCCGACCTGGTCGCGCCCAGCACCGGCTTCGGTGAATTCTTCAAAGCGCTGGAGGCGCTCTCGGCGACCGTGGCACCGGTGGCCGAGCAGCAGGCGAGCATGTTCGCCGCGCTCGATCGCACCTTTGCTGCTTTCGCCCGCGTCTCCCGCCCCTACATCCAGGAAACCATCTCCAAGGGCCCGGAAACCCTCGACGCGGCGACCGAAGACCTGCCGGCGATCAACCCCTTCCTCCACGACTCCGAACGCTTCTTCGCCGCGCTGAAGCCCGGGGCGAAAGTGTTGGGAGAAACCTCGCCGACGATCGCCGCCTCGCTGCGGGCCGGCATTCCGGCGCTCAACCGCTCGCCGAGTCTCAATGCGCAGATACCGCCGACCGCCGATGCGCTGCTCGCCTTCCAGCAGTCGACCGGCGTCTTCAACGGGCTCGACCTGCTGATCGACACCAACGAACTGCTCGGTCCGGCGATCAGGTTCATCGCCCCGGCCCAGACCACCTGCAATTACCTCAGCATCACCTTCCGCAACCTCGCCAACGCGTCCAGTGAAGACAACGGGCTGGGCGGCTGGATCAACGCGATCGCCTTCCAGCCTCCGGAAGGACGGAACAACGAGGGCGGGCAAGCTTCGGCGCCGGCCAGCGGCGAACCCAACAACAGCGGAGTCTCTGATCCGCTCAATCACCTCCACAGCAACCCCTTCCCGAACACGGCTTCCCCCGGGCAGCCGGAAGAGTGTGAAGCGGGCAACGAGCACTTTGAAAGCGGCAAGACGCGGATCGGCAACACGCCGCGCAACGACGGCATCAAAACCGCAAGCCAGACCAAGAAGCAGCTCGGGGAAACGGGCGAATAATGGGCCGACTTCCGGAGCGAGACACGAGGGCGGGGGCGACCAACAGCCGCTTCAAATGGCGGCCCAGCAACGCCATGATCGCGGTGATCTTCATCCTCATCTTCACCGTTGGCCCCTACCTGGCCTTCACCGGCCACGTGCCCTTTACCAGCTACGGCTACGAGCTCAAGGCGACCTTCAGCAACGGGGCCAACATCGCCACCAACTCGCCGGTGCGGATCGCCGGCGTCGACGTCGGCCGGGTGATCTCGACTGAACGCGACGGCAACGCCACCACGGTCACCTTCACGGTTGAAGGCAAAGGCCAGCCGGTTCACGATGACGCTTTCGCCGCGATCCGCCCGCGCATCTTCCTCGAGGGCAACTTCTTCGTCGACCTCTCACCGGGCAGCCCGAGCGCGCCGGAACTGGGCAGCGGCGACACGATCCCGGTCAGCCGCACCTCGACCTGGGTCCAGATCGACGAAGTTCTCACCGCCCTGCAGGCACCGGTGCGCGCCGACCTCGGCCACCTGCTCGAGAGCTACGGCACGGCGCTTACCAGCAAGCCGACCGCGGCCGAAGACGCGACGCAGGAACCCGAGGTGCGGGGCAAGACCGCCGGCGAAGCGCTCAACGGTGCCTTCCACTACGGCGGCGACGCCGGCCGCTACAGCGCCCAGGTCACCAACGCCCTGCTCGGCACCCAACCCCACGACCTCTCCCGCCTCGTCGCCGGCGCCGGCCGCGCCTTCGGCGCCCTGGCCAAGAACGAGGAGGACCTCAAGGGCCTGATCGTCAACTTCGACGTCTTCACCGGCGCCCTGGCGGCGCAGTCGGCCAACCTCTCGACCACGGTCAACCGCCTGGCGCCGACCCTGAAGAACTTCCACAACTCGTTGGTCAGCCTCAACAAGGCGCTGCCGCCGCTGCGCGCCTGGGCGATCGAGATGAACCCAGCCGTGGCCGAGCTGCCGGCCGTGATCAAGGCCGGCAAACCCTGGCTGGCCCAGGCGCGACCGCTGCTTTCGGGCAAAGAGGCGGGGGGGACGGCAAGGCTGCTGCGCGAAGCCACGCCCGGGCTCGCCGGCGCCGCCCAGGCGGGCAGGGCGATCGCCCTGCCCCAGCTCAACCGGATCAGCCTCTGCACCAGCAAGGTCCTCGTCCCCACCGGCAACCAGGTGATCAACGACCAATTCAGCACCGGTCAGCCGAACTATCGCGAGTTCCTCTACTCGCTGACCGATTTCTCCGGCTGGGGCGGGAACTTCGACGGCAACGGACCGTTCCTGCGGGTGCAGCCGGGCGGCGGCAACATCCTGGTCGAACAGAAGAACCCAGAAGGGAACCTGAGCACGGATAAGCGCGATTACGCGCACACGATCGCGCCGCCGCTTGGCACCCAGCCGCAGCTCGGGGGACGGGGACCGTTGAAGCCCGAAGTTCGCTGCGACAGCAACCCCGTCCCCGATCTCAACGCAGGCCTCGGTCAAGTCGGTGCGCCCAACCCCGCGGTGGTCAGCCCATGAGCCGCTGGACAACCTTCCGTGCTTCGCTCTCGCGCCAGTCGCGCGGGCGCAGCAAAGACACGATCGCGATCATCGTCCTCGCTGCGCTGGGGGTCGTGATGATGCTGTGGATCTTCACCCAGCAGAAGGCCTCGCTGCCCTCCTGGGTGCCGATCGTCGGCGAAGAATTCGACCACATCACCGGTGATTTCACGACCGCGCAGGCGGTCACGCCCGGCCAGGGCCAGGCGGTCGACGTCGCCGGCATCCAGATCGGCAAGGTCACCTCGGTCGACCTCGAAGACGGCCACGCCGTCGTCGGCATGGACATCGAGCCCAAGTACATGGAACTGATCCACCCCAATGCGAACCTGCTGCTGCGGCCGAAAACCAACCTCAACGACATGGTCGTCGAGATCGATCCCGGCAGCGGCAAGAAGCACATCGAGGACGGCCACAACTTCCCGCTCTCCCAGACCGAACCCAACGTCAACCTCGACGCCTTCCTCGGCACCCTCGACGCCGATACCCGCCAGTACATCCAGCTGCTCGTCGCCGGCGGTGCCCAGGGAATCGGCGGTCGCGGCCACCAGTTCGGCAACGCCCTGCGTCGCCTGCAGCCCTTCTCCCACTACATCGCCGACCTCAACAAAGCGGTGGCGACCCGTCGTGTGGCGCTCGCCAACGTGATCCACGACTTCGGCCTGCTGACCACCGAACTCGGCCGCCACGACGCCGCGATCGAACGCTGGGTCACCTCCTCCAAGGGAGCGCTCGGCAACTTCGCCAACCAGCAGAGCTCGATCCAGGAAATCCTCACCGAATTCCCCACCACCCTTGCCGCGGCCGAATCGGCCTTCGCCAGCGCCAACGCCTTCTCCAAGGCCGCCCGCCCGGCCCTGCTCGGCCTGATCCCGCAAGCGCAGGCGCTGAAGCCGGCGCTGAAGGCCAACCAGCGGCTCTTCGAACAGACGGTCGAGCCGATCCGCACCCAGATCCGACCGTTCACGCGCGAAGTCCGCCCGGTGCTGACTCATGTCAGGCAAGGCTCTAACGCCCTCAACAAGAGCGTCCGTGGCTTCGGCAACTCCCTCGGCGCCTTCAACAGCTTCCTCAACGAGCTCGCTTACAAGCCAAAGGGCAAGC
Organism: uncultured Solirubrobacterales bacterium; assembly: GCA_963732225.1. GTDB lineage: Bacteria > Actinomycetota > Thermoleophilia > Solirubrobacterales > 70-9 > VRUE01. The sequence goes on along the minus strand of CAVSYR010000002.1, from coordinate 154,440 downwards.
AGCAGAGCTACCTCTTCTACCTGCCCTGGCTCAACCACGACACCAACGCCACCTTCAACCTTGCCGACCCGGCGGGCCCAATAAGCCGCAGCCTGGTGATGATCTCCTGCAACGGCACCGAACTCGCGTACGGCTTCGCCACCGACAAGCCCTACATCCAGTCCCTGCTCAGGGGAGCAAACATCCCGCGCAAGGGTGAACTGCCGGTGGTCCCGCCCGACAAATCAACCGAACAAGCAACCGGCTGCGGCCCGGAAACAGAATGAGCAAGCGCGCCCCCAGCACAACCCAGCTCCTGGTGATCGCCGGCTTCGCGCTCTCCTGTTTCGGCATCCTGCTCTTCCTCTGGATCACCTTCGGCGGCCCGACCCCGTTCAAGGCGCGGCCCTATGAGATCAACGTCCCCTTCAAGGAGGCGACCCAGCTCGCCCAACAGTCCGACGTGCGCATCTCCGGCGTCTCGGTCGGCAAGGTGCAGGACATCGTCCTCGCCCCCAACGGCGAACAGGCGATGGCGAAGGTGGACATCAACGACAAGTACGGCCCGCTGCCGGCCAACACGCGGGCCATCCTGCGCACCAAGACGCTGCTCGGTGAGACCTACATCGAACTCACCCCCGGTAGCCGCAACGGCCCCAAGCTCGCCGACGGCGGCACCCTGCCGCAAGCCCAGGTCGCCGAATCGGTCCAGCTCGACGAGATCTTCCGCACCTTCAACCCCAAAACCCGCGCCGCCTTCCAGACCTGGCAGCAGGAAGCGGCGGTGGCGATCGAGGGCCAAGGCGCCAGCCTCTCCTACGCCTTCGGCGAGCTCGAACCGGCCTTCACCAGCTTCGACCGCCTCTTCCGCGTCCTCGACAGCCAGCGGCTCGCGGTCAAGCAACTCTTCCGCAACGGTTCCACCGCCCTGACCGCCCTGCGCGGCCGCCAGGGTGAGCTGGCCGGCCTGATTGAAAACTCCAACGCCGTCTTCAGCACCACCGCGACCCGCGACCGCGACATCGAAGCGCTCTTCCGCGCCTTCCCCACCTTCCAGGACGAGTCGAAACTGACCCTCAACCGGCTCAAGGGCTTCGCCATCAACGCCGACCCGGTGATGAAGCAGCTGGTCCCGGTCGCCGAACAGCTCTCGCCGACATTGACCGCCTTCTCCAAGCTGGCGCCGCAGGCCAAGGGCTTCTTCGAAGGCCTCGAACCGGTGATCGACCGTGCCCCGACCGGCTTCCCCGCCGCCCGCAAGCTCTTCCGCGACGAGTTCCCGCCGCTGCTGCGCGCCGTCGACCCCTTCCTGCGCAACCTCAACCCGGTGATCACCGGCCTCGGCCTCTACAAGCACGAGCTGACCGCGACGATGGGAAATCTCGCCTCGGTCACCAACGCCAAGCTGGTCCCAGAAAACGCCAAAGGCGAACAGCTCCACTACATCCGGGCAATGGGCCCATTCAATCCGGAATCGCTGGCGACCTACCCGAGCCGGACGACCACGGGCCGGACCAATGCCTACCCGCAACCGCTGTCGATGAAGAGCCTTGCCACCGGCCTGCCGAGCTTCGACACCCGCAGCTGCACCGCGGGTGTCACCGCCACTCTCAGCCCCGAAACCTACAAAAACCCAACCTTCGCGGAACGCACCAAACGCAGCAAAAGCACGTCGGCGGATAACGAAAAATTCTCCAAGAGCTTCTTCGAAGCGCTGCGAAGGTACGCCTTCGCCGAACAGACCGACTCCACCGCGATCGGCGCCCCCGGCTGCTTCCAGCAAGCGCCCTTCAACCCAATCGGCAAAAACGGCGCGGCGACGACTTACCAGCACACGTTCGAACAGAGCGAATAGCGTCGGCCTGTCGTCGGCCGGCGCTAGCGCGCGTTGTGGCGCTGAAACTTTGACTTCTGCGCATCACGTGTAGATCGGGACTAGAGACGCTTTTCGCGTGACTCCTGGTCTTGGGCTGCGTAGTGCAAAACACGCTACGCTCCACGACATCGCTCCAGCGCCCCCACCCCTTTCGCTCCGACTGGGCCGAGAGGGCACGCGTGCTCTTGAAGACTTGGCGCGCATACGGGGGATCGGCAAGGCGGAGGCGGCACGGCAGGCGATCCTGGAGACGGCCCAGCGGGAGCAGGTACGGCGAGGGCTCGCGGCAGAGGTCAGGCGCCTGATGGCTGATCCCGACTACACCGACGAGGCTCGAGAGGTCAGCGCGCTGATGGAGGAACTTCGTGGTCCGGGGTGATGTGCACGCGATCAAGCTGCCCCGGCGCCGGGGCCACGTCCAACACGGGCCTCGCTACGCGGTCGTCGTCCAGGCGGACGATCTGTTGGCACTGTCGACTGTGGTCGTCTGTCCGACCTCCAGCTCGACTCCACCGGCAACCTTCCATCCCGAGATTGCGGTGGAGGATCAACCGACCCGGGTGCTGTGCGAGATGGTCGGCGCGGTCGACACAACTCGCCTCGGCGATCACGTCGGCCACCTTTCCCTTGACGAGTTGGGATCGGTGGACCACGCGCTCGGCCTGATTCTCGACCTGCGGTGATGGGCCTCGTTTCGTCCGCAAAGGGCGGAATCCTGATTCGCCGCGCGGCGACAGCTTGACTACGTTGCCCTAGTCGGCTCTACCGCCGGTCCACCTCGCACACTGAGATACATGGCATCCGCTCCCACAGCCCACGTCCCGCCGCAGAACATCGAGGCCGAGGAATCGGTGCTGGGGGCGATGCTGGTCTCCGAGCCGACGCTGACCCGGGTGATCGACGAGGTGAAGCTGAACGCGGCTGACTTCTACCTCGAGAAGCACGGGGCGATCTTCACCTGCGTCCACGACCTCTACGCGGCCTCGAAGCCGGTCGACGAGCTCAGCGTCACGGAGGCCTTGGTCCAGCGCAACCAGATCGAGCAGGCGGGGGGTAAGCACTACGTCTCCGAGCTGGCGGCCAAGGTCCCCGCCGCCGGCAATGCCAAGCACTACGCCGAGATCGTCCAGCAGAACTCGTTGCTGCGCCGCCTGCTTGGGGCCGGCCAGCAGATCCAGGGCTGGGTGCACGAGCGCGACGGCGAACCGCGCGAGCTCTCCGAGCGGGCCGAGAAGCTGCTCTTCGACGTCGCTCATAAAGAGCAGGCAAGCGACTTCAAACTGCTTTCGGAGATCCTCCACGGCGAGGTCGACCGGCTGGAGAAGCTCTCCACCGGCGAGGCGGAACTGACCGGCACGCCCTCGGGCTTCCGCGACATCGACGCGATCACCGGCGGCTTCCAACCCGGCAACCTGATCATCGTCGCCGCCCGTCCGGCGATGGGCAAGAGTGCGATCGTCGCCAACATCGCCGAAAACGTGGCGGTCAAGCACAACCAGCCCGTCGCCTTCTTCTCGCTCGAGATGTCCGAGGTCGAGCTGGCCCAGCGCTTCATCGCCTGCCGGGCGCGGATCTCCGGCGACAAGCTGCGCAAGGGCCAGGTCTCCCAGAAGGACTGGCCGAAGGTGGTGCGGGCCTGCAACGAGCTCGAGGAGGCGCCGCTCTGGTTCGACGACTCCTCCGACCTCGGCGTGCTCGACCTGCGGGCCAAGGCACGCCGCCTGCATGCCCAGGAACAGGACCGGGGCGGGCTGGGGCTGATCATCGTCGACTACCTGCAGCTGATGCGCACCGACGATCCCCGCGCCAACCGGGTCGAGCAGGTCGGTCAGATCAGCCGTGGCCTGAAGATCCTCGCCCGCGAGCTCGAGGTGCCGGTGCTGGCGATCTCGCAGCTCTCGCGCGCACCCGAGCAGCGCCACCCGCCCAAGCCGATGCTCTCGGACCTGCGCGAATCGGGGAACCTCGAGCAGGACGCCGACGTCGTTGCCTTCCTCTTCCGCGAGGATTACTACCGCGACCCCGAGGAAGAGCCCGACGGCCTTGCCGACCTGATCATCGCCAAGCATAGGAACGGCCCGATCGCCTCGCCGAAGTTGGTCTTCCTCGACCGCTTTCCCAAGTTCGCCGACTTCGCCGGCCAGGACCAGCCGATTGAACAGCCCGTCGGCGAGGGCCCGCCGATCGACGACGTTGCCGTCGCGGGGCCGGAGTTCTAGGTGCCGGGCGCGCGCAGCGAACCCTTCCGCGAAGTCGCTTGCCCGCTCGGGGTCTGCGACGGCTCCGGCTGGATTCTCGGCCCCGAGGACGTGGCGCGCGAATGCGAGTGCCGGGCCGCGCGGCTCAAACGCGGCCGTGTCCGCGGCGTCGCCTCGGTGATTCCGCCGCGCTACCGCGGCGTCTCCTTTGACCGCCCGCCGGTCTCCGACATGGCGCGCGACCTGCAGACCAAGGCCGCGGTCGGCGCGGTGCGCGGTTTCGTCGACGACCTCGAGGCTGGGCTCGAGGCGGGGCGGGGCCTGTGGATCTTCGGCGACACCGGCACCGGCAAGACGACGCTGGCGATGCTGGTCTCGAAGATGGCCTTGGAGGCCGGCCACTCGGTGGCGATCTACTCGCTGCCAAAGCTGCTTGCCCACATCCGCCGCACCTATGACTCAGAACCCGGTGGAGACTCCTACCTCGCTTTCTTCGAGCGGCTGACCTCGGTCGACCTGCTCCACATCGACGACCTCGGCGCCGAGAAACGCAGTGACTGGGTGCTCGAGCAGCTCTACGCGCTGATCAACGAGCGCTACGAGGCGCAGCGCTCGGTTCTGGTCACGACCAACCTTCCGCACGAGGAGCTCGAGGAACAGATCGGCAGCCGCACGGTTTCGCGACTGAGCCAGATCTGTGACGAGGTGCCGCTCTTCGGCGACGATCGCCGCTACGGCAAGGTCGCCTAGCTTCTAGCTACAGCTAGCCGCCCGACCCGCCACAATGCCCCGGTCATGCCGGGACTCGTAATAGTCGGCGCCCAGTGGGGCGATGAGGGCAAGGGCAAGGTCACCGACCTGCTCGCTGAGCGCGCTGACGCGATCGTGCGCTTCCAGGGCGGCAACAACGCCGGTCACACGATCGTCCGCGACGGCGAGGAGTTCAAGTTCCACCTGATCCCCTCGGGGATCCTCTACCCGGACAAGGCCTGTGTGATCGGCAACGGCGTCGTGCTCGATCCGCGCATCCTGCTCGGCGAGATCGACGGCCTGCGACGCCGCGGCGTCGACATGAACAACCTCAAGATCTCCGCCAATGCCCACCTGATCATGCCCTACCACGTGCTGCTCGACACGGCGGGGGAGGTGAAGCTGGGCAAGCTCTCGCTCGGCACCACCCGCCGCGGCATCGGCCCCTGCTACGCCGACAAGGCGCTGCGGCTCGGCATCCGGGTCCAAGATCTGCTCGACGAGAAGATCCTCCGCGCCAAGATCCGCACCGCGCTCGGGCCCAAGCAGCAGGCCCTGCGCGAACTTTCGGTGCAGCGGCGCAAGCTGCGCAAGGAGGCGGGCGAGGGCAGCGTTGCCGAGGGCGCGATCGAGGACGCCCCGGACCCCCGCATCGACCTGCACACGATGACCGAGGAACACGTCAACTTCGGCCACCGCCTCGAGCCTCACATCGCCGACACCTCGCGCCTCTGCTGGGACGTGCTCGACGCCGGCAAAACGGTGATCTTCGAGGGCGCCCAGGCGACCCTGCTCGACCTCGATCACGGCACCTATCCCTTCGTCACCTCATCCAACCCGATCGCGGGAGCCGCCACGGTCGGCGCCGGTGTCGGCCCGACCGATATCGACGAGGTTTGGGGGGTGGCCAAGGCCTACGCCACCCGGGTCGGCGCCGGGCCCTTCCCGACCGAGCTCGAAGACGCGACCGGCCGCCACATGTTGGAGAAGGGCCACGAGTACGGCACCACGACCGGGCGCGAGCGGCGCTGCGGCTGGATGGACCTGGTCGCGCTGCGCTACGCCGTGCGGCTCAACCGGATGAGCTCGTTGGCGATCACCAAGCTCGACGTGCTCAGCGGCCTCGAGACCCTGCGGGTGGCGGTGCGCTACCGCTCGCGCGAGGGCGCCCTGCTCGACAGCTTCCCCTACCACCAGTCGATCCTGCACTCGGCAACGCCGGAGTACGAAGAGCTGCCGGGCTTTGAGGCCGACCTCACAGAGTGCCGCGACGAGGCCGATCTGCCCGCGACGGCCCGCGCTTACCTTGATTACATCGCCGAGTTCGTCGGCGTACCGATCCGCCTCGTCGGCGTCGGCCCCGGCCGCGATCAGGTCGTCTGGCTCGGCGACTGACTAGGCCAGCGGACCGGCGACTCAGCCGAGGGTGGTTCCTGAGAGCGCCGTGACCTTCCAGGTGCCGCCTTCGTCTCTGAGCGGCATCGCGTACTTGACGTGCCCGGCGCCGTAGTAGATCAGGAAGCCCTGTTCGCCTTCGCGCCGCAGGCTGCCGGCATCGACCGTGGTGATTTCGCGCTGCACCGCGGCTGGTAGCGGCCGGGTGAAGGCCTTGAGCACGGTCGCGCAGTCAGCGTCCTTGGATTGAGGCGACTGCGCGGCGAGCTGTTCCAACTGTTCGATGTTCGACTTCGCCAGGTAGGAGCAGGCCTTGTCCCATTCTTCCGCGGCGCGGGAGACGTAGAAGCCGTGCACCACTTCCGCGGCTTTCTGCAGTTCGGATTCGTCGCTCTCGTCGCCGAATTCCTGGATGCTGTTGTCGCCGCCCTTGGTGCGGAACTGAGCGGAGCCGCCGCCGGAGACCTTGAGCGGCGTTTCGACTTCCTTGGCGCTCAAACCTGAAGGGCGCTTGCCATTGCCCTGTTGAGGCTGCGACTGCCCGCCGTTCTGGCCTTGGTCGGGTCCCTTGGCCTTTTCGGTTGTGTCGCCCTGCTGGTTGTTCTGCGCGGTGGTGTCCGTTGTGGTCGCGGCGCCCGGGGGCGTGCTGGAGCTGGTCGAACTGCTCGAGTTCGAGTCGGAGCTACCGCATGCGGCGAGGAGGCCAACCGCAAGCACAGCAGCGATGAGGACCGCAAGCGGCCGTGTCCCTTCCCTGGTCACCACGAGGCATTGTATTTGATCGCGCGCCTAGCTCAGGCGTTTGGAAGAAAGCGAGTCGAGCTTCCATGCCTCGCCCTCCCGGCTCAGCGGCATCGCGTAGACGACTTCGTGAGCGCCGGAGTAAATGAGGTAGCCGTGGTCGCCCTTCTGTCGCAGGCTGCCCGAGTCGACGACCGTGCTGTCCCGGCGTTCTTGATCGCTGAGTTCGGTGAAGGTGTCGAGGAAAGAGGGACAGGACGTATCGGCTAGATCTGTGGCCGTGGTCGCCAAATGCTCGATTTTTGCCAGCATCGCCTGCGAGAGCTGAGCGCAGGCGCCTGGCCAGTCGTCCTGCGAGCGGGCCAAGAAGAAGCCGTGCACGGCTTTCGTCGCTTCTTCTTGTTCGCTATCGCTGCCCGCTTCGCCAAAGTCGAGGAGGGCGCTGTCGGTCTTGTCGCGGAACTGATCCGTGCCGCTGGTGGAGCTGCCGCAGGCGGTGAAAAGGATCGCGCCGAGGATGGCGGCAACCAGCGCCGCGACGAGCCATTTCGCCTTCTCCCCAGTCAAGGGGGTCGATTCTATTGGCGCTCCGAGTGCGGAGACGCGGGGGTACAGAAAAGGTCGCGCCTCCCGTCCTTCTGCTCTACAGTTGCGATGTGGCTTCAGGTAGACGCACGGCTAGGCTGAGCGAGCGGCTGCCCAGGGGCCGGCACGGGTTGCCGCGGGAGGCCGTGACGGAGTCCCAGCGCATCCGCATCCTCCAGGCGATGATCGAGGTCGTCTCCGAGCGGGGCTACCCCGAGACGCGGGTCGTCGACGTAATCGGCGTCGCCGGCGTCTCCAGGAAGACGTTCTACGAACTCTTCTCCAGCAAGGAGGACTGCTTCCTCGCTACCTACGACGTGCTGCTCGGCAACCTGCTCGGCGACACCGCCCGCGGTTTCGAATCCAAGCCGGGCTCATCCTGGGCCGAGCGCGTCGCGGCGGGACTGGGCGAGCTGCTCAAACACCTCTCCGAGCATCCCGACGAGGCCCGCTTCGCGATCGTCGAGGTCCTCGCCGCCGGTCCTAAAGCGCTGGCCCGCCGCGACGCGGCGCTGCGCCAGTTCACCGGCTTTCTCGACGCCGGTCGCGCCGAAACCTCGGTCGAGTTGCCGGGGATCACCTCGCTCTCGCTGGCCGGCGGCATCAACGAGCTGCTCTACAGCGAGATCCTGCACGGCGCCGCCGCGCGGCTGCCGAGTCGCCTGCCCGACCTGATGTTCTGGATCACCCTGCCCTTCCTCGGTCCCGAGGGCGCGGCAGAGGAGCGCGAGCGCACCCGCCTCTCGATGCTGGAGAGCTAGTGGCGGCGATGGGAAGAGCGCTCCATTCGGTGAAAGTCCGGGTTTATCTAGATTGGGATACTGATAATTTGGGCATTGGAGGGATTGTCCAAGGCTTAGCTAATGGCCGGGGCTGACACGGCCAGGCCGCAAAAGGAGAGAGATAGAGCACATGCGCAAGCGTTTGATTACGACATTGGCACTGGGGGCGGCACTCGCCGTCGCGGTGGCGGGGATCGCCACGGCAGATAAGCCGACCATCGTCCAGGCCGGCAACCTGAAGCTGACCCTGAACGGCGGTTTCACCCCGAAGGCGCTGCCCAAGAGCGGCAAGCCGGCCCCGATCAGCCTCAACGTCAGCGGCAAGATCCAGACGATCGACGGCAGCCACATTCCGGCGGTGAAAGAAATCATCGTTGAAACCGACAAGAGCGGCTCGATCGACACCAAGGGCCTGCCCAAGTGCACCGCGGGCAAACTGCAGGCGCAGGACACGGCGCATGCGGAAGCGATCTGCAAGAGCGCGATCATCGGCAGCGGTAAGACCAACGTCGAGGTTGCCTTCCCGGAACAGACGCCCTTCATCGCCAAAAGTAAATTGGTCGCCTTCAACGGGGGCACCAGCGGCGGTAAGACGACGATCTACATCCACGCTTACCTGAGCTCGCCGGTCTCGGCGGCAGTCGTCACCACGGTCAAAACCTCGAAAATCCACAACGGCCGCTTCGGCACCAAGGCAATTGCCACGATCCCGAAGATCGCCGGTGGTTACGGCTCGGCGAAGGAATTCTCGCTGACCCTCGACCGCGGCGTCAATAACACGCCGTTCCTGTTCGCCAACTGCCCGGATGGCCACCTCAACGCCAAGGCCACCTCGGTCTTCTCCGACGGCACCAAGTTGACGGGCAGCTTCGTTCGCTCCTGCACCCCGAAGGGCTGACGAGCACCAAGTCTCAGGACGAAAAGGGGAAGAAAGGGCGGCCATAGGCCGCCCTTTCTTTTGTCTCAACACGAAATAAATAGTCAGGCACCTTTCGGTACTGGTAAGTTTTTTTCGTGGGCAAGCGCTTGACACTGACGCTCTTCGCCGTGGCGCTGCTTGCCCTCGCCGTTGTCGGCCTCGCGATCGCAAAGGGCAGCGAAAAACCCTTCGTTGCCACTGTCGGCAATTTGAGGATCACGGCAAACGGGAGCTTCAGCCCCACGCGGTTGCCGAAGAACAAACTCGCGCCGATCACGCTGAACCTCAGCGGCAAGATCGAAACGCTCGATCACACTCACCCTCCGGCAATTCAAGAAGTCATCGTCGAAACCGACAAGAACGGGGCGATCAACGCCAAGGGCCTGCCGGTCTGCACCTCGGGCAAACTGCAGGCGCAGACCACCGCCAAGGCCAGGGCAATCTGCAAAACGGCGATCGTCGGCGAAGGCACGACCAGCGTCGAAGTCGCCTTCCCCGAACAGAGGCCCTTCATCATCAAAAGCGAATTGCTCGTCTTCAACGGCGGGGTCAGCGGTGGCAAGACAAAGGTCTTCGTCCACGCCTACCTGAGTTCGCCGGTTTCCGCTGCGGTGGTCGTCCCGGTCACGGTCTCGAAGGTCCACAACGGTCGCTATGGCCTCAAAACGGTGGCGAAGATCCCCAAGATCGCTGGCGGCTATGGCTCCCCGCTGAGCTTCAGCCTCAAGGTGGGCCGCAAGTTCACCTACAAGGGCAAGCAGCAGAGCTACCTGCTGGCCAAGTGCCCCGACGGGCACCTGCAGGCGAAGGGCGTCGGTATTTTCAGCGGCGACGTTCGCCTGGCCGGCAGCCTGGTTCGCAGTTGCACGCCGAAGGGTTAGAGCGTGGCGGCAAAGCGCCTTGGGCCGGCGCTCCTGATCATCGGATTGCTCTCCGGTGCGGTTGCTGTAGCGGCGGCCGAGCCCCCGATCATCATCGTTCCTCCCCAGATCAAGTTCAGGTTCAACGCGCACATCACGCCGGCGAACTTGCCCAAGAGCCGGCGTACGGGGGTAAGCCTGAGGATCGATAGCAAGCTGAGCACTGAGGACGGAAGCCATCCCCCGGCCCTCAAAGAATTGTCGCTCGAGCTCGACAAGCACATGGCGGTCAACGCCCACGGCCTGCCGGCCTGTCGCCGCCGTCCGCTCGAAGCCGACGACACCGTCGGGGCTGAAATGGATTGCAAGACCGCGATCGTCGGTGAAGGTAGGGCCGAAATCGAGATTGCCCAGCCAGAACAGGCGCCGTTCCCCGTTGTGAGCAAGGTGCTTGCCTTCAACGGCGGGGTCTTCGACGGCAAGACGAAGCTCCTGCTCTTCGCTTACCTTGCGACGCCGGTACCTGCCCCCCTCCTCATTCCGGTTGAGGTTTCGAGGGAGCAAAAGGGCATCTTCGGACTCCGAGGGGTCGCCATGGTTCCGAAAATCGCCGGTGGTTACGGCTCTGTCACCCACTTTTCCTTGAAGCTCGGTCGCGAGTTCACCTATCGCGGCCAACCACAGAGCTACCTGCTGGCTAGCTGCCCAAGTCGCCAGCTCGTCGCCAAGGCAACCGAGGCCTTCAGCGATGGCAGCCGTCTGTCAGGAACGGCGGTTAGGGCCTGCACCCCCGCAGGCCTGATTGAGCCTCTAGTCCCGCGAGTCGATTGAGTCGATCGGTGCCGGCGGGATCAGGCCCTCGGCTTCGCGCCGCCGCTCGCCGCGCCGCAGCATCCGCTGGGTGAGGATCGCGATGCTGAGGATCGCCGTGGCGCCGAGGCTGAGTTGCACGCTGAGCAGTCCCTCGCGGGTCCAGTAGACGTCGCGCAGGTCGAGCAGCAGAGCTGCCTCGTCGAAGGTGAGCCCCATGCCGACCCCTGTGGTGATCGCGAGGCGCTCTTCCAAGACCTCGTCATCGGTCAGCAGGGCGGTCGTCCCCGAGGCAAAGGCGAGCACGATGCCGGGCACGAAATGGTGGATGTGGCGACCGCCGACCTTGACATTGCGGAACGGCCACCACTCGTCGCGGATGCCAAGGGTCGAGATGCGAACCAGCGCGAAGGAGCCGAGGAAACCGGCGAGCAGGTTGAAGAGGACCGTTTCGGAGCGCGGCGCCTCGTCGTAGCCACCGACGGCAACGCTGACCGTGTCGAGCGCGGCGGCGGGCGCCGCTTCGACCAGGCGCTCTCCGTCGGCCTCGTCGTGGGCGCGACGCTGCAGCATGCGGCCGAACTGGCCGGCGAGGACGACCCCCGCTCCTCCCAGGGCAACCGTTGCGAGGCCGATCGTGGCTCGCTCGGAGCGGGCCCAGCGGAAGTGGGTCCTCGCCTTGGCGCGCCGGGTCAGGCGGGTCGGCAAACGAGGCGAGCCCATGCGGGGCAGCCTAGCGCTGCTGACTCAGCGTTCCTCGGTGACGATCGTCTTCACCGAGGCGATGGCGCCATCGGTGAGCTCGATCTCGACCATGTGGGTGCCGATCTCGCGGATCGGCTGCTCGAGGCGGATCTTGCGCCGGTCGATGCGCAGGTCACGGGCGTCCTGGATCGCGTCGGCGATCTCCTTGGCCCCGACGGAGCCGAAGAGCTTGCCGTCCTCGCCAGCGCGCTGATAGATCGTCAAGACGGTCTTGGAGAGCAGCGATGCTGCCTGCTCTTCGCGCTCGGCGCGGGCTTTTTCAGCCTTTTCGATTTCGGCCTGGCGGCGCTGAGCCTGCTCCAAGGCGCCGGGCGTCGCCGGGGCGGCGAGCTTGCGCGGGATCAGGTAGTTGCGCAGGTAGCCGGGCGATACGTCGACCGGCTCACCGCGCTGGCCGAGCTGCTCAACGTCCTCGAGCAGGATGGCCTGCGTCATCAACGCTCTCCGACGTAGGGCAGGAGGGCGATCTCACGGGCGCGCTTCACCGCCACCGAAAGCTGGCGCTGATGCTTGCGCGAGAGCCCGGTGACCCGGCGGCCACGCGTCTTCCCCTTGTCGGAGAGGAAGCGGCGCAGGAGGTTGAGGTCCTTGTAATCGACTTCCTCCGAGTTGATCCGCGTGTATTTGCGCGGCCGCGTGCGATCGTCGCGGCGGCCGCGGCGGGGAGTCGAAGAAGTCGAGTCGTTGGTGCGGGCCATAAGGGCTGGCAATCCTACAGATATCCCAGCCCAGGCCCGGACCCCTCCTGCGCGAGGCTAGAAGGGGATGTCGTCGTCGCCACCGCCACCGGCTGCCGCGCCGGCGAAATCGGAGGAGTCGGCGGGCACGTCGCTGCTGGGGCTGAAGCCGCCACCTTCGTTGCCGCCGCCACCGCCGGAGCCGTCGCGCGAGCCGAGGAACTGGACCGAGTTGGCGATGATCTCGACGCTCTGGCGTTTGACCCCGTCTTTCTCCCACTCGCGCCAGTCGAGGCGGCCCTCAATTGCCACTGGGCGGCCCTTGGCGAGGTAGTTGGCGCAGTTCTCGCCCTGCGCTCCCCAGACGGTGACGTCGAAGTAGTTGGGCTTGTCGACCCATTCGCCGGTCTGACCGTCCTTGCGACGGCTGTTGACCGCCACGCGCAGCTTGCAGACCGCCGTACCACTGCCAAGATGGCGCAACTCTGGATCGCGGGTCAGGTTCCCGGTGATCACCACTACGTTCACGTTCGAGGCTGCCACAGCTCTCAACTCCTCTGGATCGTTGTCTGGGATCCAGTCTAAGAGCGTTGGCGGCGCGACTCGCCCCTTTGCCCCCGCAATCTGCGCAGGAAACCGACTACTCGTCGGCGGCGACGGGCACGTCGGCGCTCTCGGGAGCGCTCTCGGTCGGCTCGGGGGCCGACTCAGCGGACTCGTCGTCCGGCTCGGCAGCGGCAGCGGGCCGGGGTGGGCCCTGAGGACCGCGATCGCCGCGATCGCGCGAAGCGCCGGGAGCCGGAGCGGCAACCATGGGCGGCACCATCACCGGTGCGTCGGGGTCGACTTTGAAGATCCGGAAGCGCAGCACGCCGTCGGCGATCTTCAGGTTGTGGTTGAGCTCGTCGAGCAGCTCGGTGGGGGCCTCGAAGCGCAGCCAACGGTAGTCGGCCTCGTTGCGCCCGCCGATTTCGTAAGCCATCTTGCGCAGGCCCCATTTGTTCTCGTGCTTGAGCGTCCCTTTGCCCTCGATCCGACCGCGCACATCCTGCGCAAGCGCGTCGCGACCGGCCTCATCGGGGCCGGGGTCAAGCATCAGGACCAACTCGTATTCACGTGGGGCTGCCAAGGCGGCGAGGGACTATAGCTAGTGCGGGGCAAACTCCATCGACCCGTCGTCGGGGGGTGGCGGGGTGGGAGCGGGTTCAGGCGGGGGTTCGGGACTTGCTGGAGGGACGACTTCGGGGGGAGGGACGGGTTCAGGGATCGACCGCGTGGCGGGCGGGTCCTGTCGTCGGGTGGGGGTCCTCGGCTTGTGCTGCGCGCTTCTTCGGGGGATGGGACGATGCGCTCGGCGCTGCGCAGCCCTCCCCTCAGAAGCCTCCGCACGGCGCCGAAGACCCCCACCCGACACCACCCGCCCGAGACGCCGCTTGGTCCCTGGGTCCGGGCCTTCGCCAGAAGCCCTGCCTCCCGACCGCCGCGAAGCCCCCGGAGCAGAAGCAGCTTCCCCTCGCGGCAGTCCAACGTCGGGGGGAAGCGGAGCAGGCGCCGGCGGCTTCAGAAAGCTTGGCGCGACCCGCAGCGCAAGCAGCACTACGGCGACCCCAAGGAGCGCCAGCCCAGCTTGAGACCACCGAATCCGGACACGCATCCACCCCTAAGCCCCGGAGCCAGGAATGTCTCCCCAAAAGCTCTTGAGAGAGCGTGAGGAAGACCCCTGGTCAAAACACTCAAGCGCGGCTCCTGCCGCGCGTTTTGACCAGGGGTCTTCCTCACGCCCACCCACTTGCATTCGTTCAGCATTCCCCCGCCCCCGGGTAGGGTTGACCAGTGCCCGACTCCGACCCATTGATCATCGTCTCCAACCGGGGCCCCGCCCAGTTCGAGCGCGACGAGAACGGCGAGCGCACGGTGCGGCGGGGTGGGGGAGGGCTGGTCACGGCGCTCTCGGGGCTGGTCTCACATCGCGACGCGCTCTGGATCGCCTCGGCGATGACCGACGAGGACGTTGCGGTCAGCGAGGAGCGCGGCGGACCGGCCGAGCTCTCGATCGACGGCATCGACTACCGCGTGCTGCTGGTCGGCTCCGACGCCGAAGCCTACGACCGCTTCTACAACGTGATCGCCAACCCGATCCTCTGGTTCATCCAGCACTACCTCTGGGACCTCTCCAACGCGCCGGACATCCGCCAGGAGGAGCTCGACGCCTGGGACTTCGGCTACCAGGCGGTTAACCGCGATATCGCCAACGCGGTGCTGGGTCAGATCGAGGGGCGCGAGCGGCCGCTGGTGATGCTGCACGACTACCACCTCTACACGGCGCCGGGCATGATCCGCGAGGCCCGGCCCGACGCCTTCCTGCACCACTTCGTCCACATCCCCTGGTCGCAGCCCGACAGCTGGCGCATCCTGCCGGGGCGCATCCGCGAGGCGCTCTTCCGCGGCATGCTCGCCAACGACATCATCGGCTTCCACACCCACGCCTACTGCATCAACTTCATCCGCTGCTGCGATGAACTGCTCGAGGTCGACGTCGACTACGAGGCCGGCATCGTCCACCACGACGGCGGCGAGACGCGGACCCGCGCCTACCCGCTCTCGATCGACGCCGAGCGGCTGCGCCGGGCGGCCGAGACGCCCGAGGTTGCCGCCGCTGAGCGGGAGGTGCTGGAGCGCCGGCGCAAGCACCTGATCATCCGCGTCGACCGCGCCGACCTCTCCAAGAACGTGCTGCGCGGCTTCACCGCCTTCGACACCTTCCTCACCCAGCACCCGGAGTTCAGCGAACAGGTCACCTTCATCGCCCACCTGCAGCCCTCGCGTCAGGACGTGCCCGAGTACGCCGAGTACCTGGAGCGGATCGAGGCCCTGGTGGCGGTCGTCAACCACCGCCACGGCACCACCGACTGGATGCCGATCGACCTCAAGATCTACGAGAACTTCTACGACGCGGTCGCCCGCTACAAGCACTTCGACCTGCTGATGGTCAACTCGCTCTTCGACGGCATGAACCTGGTCGCCAAGGAGGCACCCGCGGTCAATACCCGCGACGGGGTGCTGATGCTCTCCGAGAACACCGGCTCGCACGAGGAGCTCTCCGACTGCACGCTGACGGTCAACCCCTTCGACATCCAGGAGCAGGCCGACGCGATCTACCGGGCGCTGACGATGGACCCCGAGGAGCGCCGCCTGCGCGCCCAGCACCTCAAGGAGCTGGTCTTCGCGCGCAACCCGGGGGACTGGGTCGACGATCAGCTCAAGGACATCGGCGAGCTGCGCGAAGCGGTCGGCTAGCGCCCGGCGGTCCGGCTCAGGTATCGAGTTCGGACAGCAGCTCGACCCAATCGCGCAGCAGGCGCGGTGAGAGGAACTCCTTGCGGGCATGTTCCTTGCCCGCCCGCCCGAGCCGCTTGCCGAGCTCGGGGTCGGCGAGGATCTCGAGGCAGCGCTGGGCGCACTGCTCGGAGGAGTCGACCAGGAAGCCGGTCTCGCCGTCGGTGATCTGCAGCGGGATGCCGCCGACGTTGCCGCCGATCGTCGGCCGCCCCTTCCACAGCGCCTCGGTCACGGTCAGGCCGAAGCCCTCGCGGATCGACTTCTGCAGGCAGACGTCGGACTGCGACTGGAAGGCGTTGACCTCGATCGCGCCGACGTTGTTGAGGTTGTTGAGGATCTTGATGTCCTCGTCGTTTTCGGCGTACTCGAAGGTGTTCTGGAAGAACTCCCAGCCCTCCGGGTCATCCGTAGCCATCGAGCCGACCAGGGCGAGCTGGGCCTCGGGCACCTGCTTGGTCACCTCGCGGTAGGCGTCGATCACGCCCATCGGGTCCTTCCAGGGATCAAAGCGCGAGACCTGGGTGATCAGCGGCCGGTCGACATCGATGCCGAACTGACGGCAGACGAAGGCGGCGTCGTCGGGCGAGAAGGCCATGTTCTTCGGCGAGAGCGGATCGATCGCCGGCGGGATGATGCGCACCCCGTCGTGCGCGGCGACGCCCTTGGGCACGTAGGTCGGCAGGTGCCAGACGGTCGCGTCGTACTCTTCGATCATCGGCTGCAGGCGGGCGATCGGCGCCGGATTGGGCTCGGAGAGGTCGATGTGGCAGCGCCAGATCCAGTTGCGACTCTTCTCCTGGGCACCGCGCTTGAGGCCGATCGGCTGGGGGTCGTGGACGATGACCGTGTCCCACTCGCCCTGCAGGCCCTCGGCGTTGATCGTGTTGATTTCGTCGAACAGCGCCCATTCCTCATCGCTAAGCGTCTCATCGGCGCCCTGCAGCGAGTTATGGAGCAGCTTGGTCGCGTTGTAGAACTCCTCTTTGCCGAAGATCACGTGCCAGTGCGCGTCGATGCCGATGTCGCGCATCAGCGGCACGATCGTGTAGAGGATCTCCGAGACGCCGCCGCCGAAAGCGGTGGCGCTGACGTGCAGAACGCGATGGCCTTTCATCGGCTCCGCCAGCTCGCGAATCCGTTCGATCGTCTCCTTGCCGGCGATGTGGGTGTAGTCGGCGAGGGACTTGTGGCCTAGTGAGACTTCCTGAAGCATCCGGGAGTTCTACATCGCCCGGCGGTCGCCCGTGCTTTAGCCCTGGGGTCGTTTGCCCAATGTCACACTGACCTGCTCGCGCTTGTTGTCGCGCAGCACCTCGAGCTTCACGGTTTCGCCGGGTTGGTGGGCGGCGATGTAGCGGGCGAGATCGTCCGGCTGCACGACCGGGTGGCCGTCGATCGCGAGGATCACGTCGCCGCCGGTTTCGTAAGGAGTCGCCTGGAAGGTGATCTTGCCGTCGGGCCCCTTCAGGCCCGCCTTGTCGCCCGGCCCCCCCGGCACGACTTCTGAGAGCAGGGCGCCGTGGTCGGTGTCGAGGCCGAGCTTGTCGGCGAGCTGGGGGTAGACCGGCTGGGTGGCGACGCCGATGTAGGCGTATTCGGCTTCGCCCTTTTCTTCCAGCTGGCCGATTGAGCGCTTGATCGCCGAGATCGGTACGGCAAAGCCGACGCCGGAGTTGGAGCCCGAGTCGGTCTCGATCTGCTCGTTGATGCCGAGCACGTGGGCGCCGGCGTCGAGCAGCGGCCCGCCGGAGTTGCCGGGGTTGATCGAGGCGTCGGTCTGGATCGCCCCGAAGATCTGGAACTTGGTCAGCGATTCGACCGAGCGGTCGGTTGCCGAGACGACGCCGACCGAGAGCGACTGCTGCTCGCCGAAGGGACTGCCGATCGCCGCCACCGGCTGGCCGACGACGAGGTCGTTGTCGTCGCCCAGTTTCAGCGGGTGCAGTTCGAAGCCGTCGGGCTTGACTTCCAGCAGGGCGACGTCGGCAAAGGGGTCGAAGCCGAGGATCTTCGCCGGCACGATGTTGCGGTCGGGAAACTCGATGAAGACTTCCTTGGCGGTCTTGCGGGTGCCGCTCGATTCGTCGGTGACGACGTGGGCGTTGGTGACGATGTGGCCCTTGGTGTCGAGCACGAAGCCCGAGCCCTCGGCGGCGCCACCTTCGCCGCGGAAGATCGAGCGGATCGTCACCACCCCGGGCGAGGCCTCGCGGAAGACTTGCGCCGGGTCGAAGCCGTGCTCAGCGGTCTGCACAGCCACCTGCGGCGTCGTTTCGGTGACGGTCGTCGTCTGCGTGGCGGACTCGCTCCCGCCACTCCCACCGCAGCCGGCGAGGAGCAGCGTCGCCAATAGGACGCCTGCCAGCCAGGTGCAACGTTTTACGGTTCTCAAGGCGCCGCTGCGCGTTGCAGCGCTCATGCCGGGGTCCGGGACGGGACCGCGCGCTCCGGTTCGGCAACCACCGCGCGCGAGCGCGGCAGGTCGAGCGTGAAGGCGGTGAAGCGCTTACTGGAGGCGATCGCAACGCGGCCCTCCATGCGCTGGGCGAGCTCGCGGGCGATCGCCAGGCCGAGGCCGGAACCACCGGCCGAGTCGGCGGTGTAGAAGCGCTCGAAGATGCGGCTGTGGACGCGGCGCGGGATGCCAGGACCGTCGTCGGAGACGGTCAGCTCGGCGCGGCGATTGACGGAGTAGGTGGTCACGGTCACCTTGGTGCCCTCAGGCGTGTGCGTGAGGGCGTTGTCGAGGAGGATACGGATGACCTGGCGCACGCGGTCGGGGTCGGCGCTGGCGATCACCGGCAGGTCGGGCGTGCGCAGCTCCAGCCGCGAGCCCCGGCGATCGGCGCGCGGCCCGAACTCGCGCGCCACTTCGCGCGCCAACGAGCCGAGGTCGACGTTGTTGCTCTTCATCGCCACGGCACCGGCATCAAGCTGGGAGAGGTCGAGCAGGTCGGCGGTGAGCTTGGTCAGGCGGACGATCTGTTCGCGCATCGTGCGCACGAACTCGGCCCGCTCCTCGGGGCTGGGGTCCTCCTCCTCGAGCAGTTCGACGAAGCCGCCGAGGCTGAAGATCGGCGTGCGCAGCTCGTGCGAGGCGTTGGCGATGAACTGCTTGCGGGCGCTGTCGAGCTCGGCAAGGCGCCGCTGCATCTCGTTGAAGGTGCGGGCGAGCTGGCCGAGCTGGCCGGCGGCGGAGATCGGGATCGGCGTTTCGAAGTTGCCGTCGGCGACTTTGCGGGCGGCGTCCTCGAGCCGGCGGATGTTGGAGCCGGCCAGGCGGGCGTAGTAGATGCCGATCGCGGTGGAGATCAGGACGGCGAGGAACCCGGCGATCAGGATCTGCCCTTTGACGCTGCCCATGCCGCTGGCGGCGCCGCCGATCGCGACCGTGTAGACGTAGATCAGCAGCGTCGTGCCGACCGCGATGCCGACCGCGATCAGGGTGATCCGGTTGCCCAGGTTGGGGGGCCTGAACCGCTGCATCCAGCGCCTTACTCGCGGAAGCGGTAACCGACGCCGCGCACGGTGAAGAGGAACTCGGGGTCCTTGGGATCGCTCTCCAGCTTCTCGCGCAGATGGCGAATGTGGACGTCGACGGTGCGCGGATCGCGGTACTCGGAGTCCCCCCAGACGTGCTCGAGCAAGGTCTCGCGGCTGAGCACGCGGCCCGGCGAGCGGGCTAGAGCGCCGAGGATCTCGAACTCGACGTAGGTGACGCGCACCTCCTCCTCGCGCAGGGTGACCATGCGGCGGCCGAAGTCGATCTTCAGCTCGCCGTGGTCGATCGTCTCCTCCTCGTCGGCTGCGACGCCCATGCGCGAGCGGCGCAGCGCCGCCTTTACCCGGCTGCGGAACTCGCGCATCGAGAAGGGCTTGGTGATGTAGTCGTCGGCGCCGACCTCGAGGCCGGCGACCTTGTCGGTCTCCGAGCCCTTGGCGGTGAGCATGATGATCGGCACCTGGCTGCGCGAGCGCAGTTCGCGGCAGACTTCGACCCCGTCGAGCTTGGGCAGCATCAGGTCGAGGATGACCAGGTCGAAACGCGCCTCCTCGAAGCGTTGCAGCGCTTCACGGCCGTCCTGGGCGGAGGTGACGTGGTAGCCGTCCTTGCGCAGTGGGTAGCTGAGCAGCGTCTGTATGGACTGCTCGTCGTCGACGAGGAGGATGCGGGTCGATCCGTTTGGCATTTGACAGAGGATATTCCCCGTGCAAACTCCGCATATTGCGGGGGCGAGAGCTTTCAGCGGATCAAGCAGTTGGACAGATGTGCGAGTACCAAGTACTAAGGTTGCTGGGTAGAGAGCCGATATGAAGCGCAGGATGCAACCACGACAGTTGAAGAGCCTCGTCGAGACCGGGCACTACAAGCCGGAGCCCTCGCTAGTCGCCGCAGCGATGCTTCAGCGGCGCGGCGTCAGGGAATTGCTCACCAGCGAGAGCTTCATGCGAGCTGGTCGAATCCCGCCGGCTCCAGAAGTCGGCCACCGGGCAGCCTGATCTCGACCCCAGCACCGGCCTCAACCTCGCCTACCTTCGTGAGCGAAGTGTCCCCTTTGCTCAGGACCGCAGCCGTCGCCTCCTCCAAGCGGTTTGCCGGAACGCATGCCAGCAGCTCGTAGTCCTCGCCGCCACTGAGCCGATGCCAAGGGTCCCGACCCGTCGCCTGGCTATAGGCCACCGCAGCGGGTGCCAGCGGAACCGCCTCGGCCTCGATCGCGAGCTTGACCCCACTGGCCCGGGCCAAGTGGCCGGCGTCGGCGCCAAGCCCGTCGCTGAGGTCGATCATCGCCGTCGCTCCGGTGCGGGCGAGCGCCCGGCCCGCTGCGAGCCGCGGTGTGGGCTCGAGCTGCCGCCTGCGCAGGGCATCTGCCTGCTCCGGCGTCATCTGATGCTTTGACACCCCTATAGGGGTGTGAATCGATCCGTCGGGGTTTTGCAGGAGATCGAGGCCGGCGCTGGCGCCGCCGATCTCGCCGGTCAGCACCAGTGCGTCGGCGGGCTGTGCGCCGCGGCGGCTGACGAAGGCGTCCGGGGAGGGAGCGTGGCCGACTACGGTGATCGCGAGGAAGAGCTGGTCGGAGCGAGTGAGGTCGCCGCCAGCGAGATCGGTGCCGGCTGCGGCGGCGAGCGCGGTCATGCCGTCGAGCAGCTCGAGGCATTCCTCCTCACTGAAGTCAGGCGGGAGGCCGAGGACGACGTAGGCCTCGCCGGCCTCGGCACCCATCGCCGCCAGATCGGAGAGGGCGGTGGCGAGGGCCTTGTGACCGATCTGCGCCGGGCTGGCGATGTCGCGACGGAAGTGCACGCCGTCGACCAGGGCGTCGACCGAGGTGGCGGTGGCACCGCCGGGAACCGTGACCGCCGCGTCGTCACCGCTGCCGAGATGCGTACGCGGCCCGCCCGCGGGTAGCCGCTCTCTTATCCGCGCCAGGAGCTCGAACTCGCCCATACGCACCATTGTCCCTCCCCGCCACCCCCGTCACTAAGGTCCGACGCCAAGTGGAGCGCCGTCAGCCCCTTCTACACCGCATCGGCGAGGCCGGGGCGAAATTCGGAACCAAGCCACCGCGCAGCAAGCGCGTGCGGCTGGCGATCCAGCTTGGCATCGCCGTGGTCGTCTTCGGCTTCCTCGTCCTCACCGTCGTCGACCAGTGGTCGGAGATCCAGGCCAAGGGCGTTCACTTCCACGTTCTCTGGCTGATCCCGGCCTTCGTCATCCTGCCGATCTTCTACGCGCTCAACGCGGTCGGCTGGGACCTGATCCTGCGCTTTCTCGGCTACAAGCTGGGAGCGGGACGGGCGCAGGTCGCCTGGGGCCAGCCGCTGCTCGCCCGCTACGTCCCCGGCAGCGTCCTCTATGTATTGGGCCGGGTGCTGCTCTCCGAGCGCGCCGGGGTGCCGCGGCGGCTGACGGTCGCCAGCATCGTCTACGAACAGGCGCTGCAGGCGACCTCGGCGATCGTCGTCGCCGCCTACTTCCTGATCGTCCATCCCGACCTGCAGGGGCAGCCGCTGCGCTGGGGGATCCTGCTGCTGATCCCGCTGCTGGTCGTGCTCCTGCACCCGCGCGTCTTTGGGCCGCTGGCCGACCGCGTGCTGCGCGCCTTCGGCCGCGAGCCGCTGCCCGAGGTGATGTCGCTGGGCGGGGTGATCGCGGTGATGGCCTTCTACGTCCTCAACTGGGGAGTAATCGCCGTCGGCATCTACTGCGTCGCCCGCTCGGTCAGCTCGATTCCGCCCAGCCAGATCTTCGTCGCCGGGGCGGCCCAGGCCTTTGGCTACGTGGCGGCCCTGGCGACCCTGGTTGCTCCCGCCGGCCTCGGGATTCGCGACGCGGCTTTCGCCTGGTCCTTCAAGGTCGCCGCACCTGGGGACAGCTTTGCGGTCGCCTCGCTGATCGCAATCGTCGTGCGGGGGGTTCAGACCGTGGTTGAGGTCCTCTACGTGGGGATCGTCACCGCCCTGGGTCGCCGCGAGGGGTGGTCCATACATACCGGGGTTATCCACGCGTCTCCCGAGGAGGAAGAGGCGGCGTCAGAGCGGGACGCGAGCTCCGAGCTGGTAGGCGGTCAGCCCCAGGAGTAGGAGCTGGACGGCACGATCCCTGGAGAGGGCCGCTGCTGGTAGGGGCCAGAGCAGGTACCAGGGAAGGAGCCAAGCGGTGGCCAGGAGAAGGCCGGTGGTTGCCCAGGCGGTGGCCCGAAGCCAGTCGCCACCGCGGTGGGTCCAGACGAGGAGGTAGGCGACCAGGACGGCGAAGAGGGCGAGGAACGCCGCGCGGACCCAGTTGGAGTCGAGGCCGGTGAGGCGAGCCGTGGTGATCGGGACGCTCATGTGGCTGCTGCGCCCCTGGTTCTCTCCGGCCAGGCCAAAGGCGTGCAGCCAATCCCACCCGAACCCAACCCAAGCCACCCCCCCAACCACAAGCGCCGCCGCGCCACCCCCCACCAAAAACCGGCCGACGGGACTCAAAGTGGAGATATAGGTCGCTTTGAGTCCCGTCGGCCGCGGGTTGAGGGTGGCCAGGAGGGCGAAAGGGGCCGCGATTGCGGTTGAGGCCTTGACCGCGGTTGCGGCTACGAAGGTGGCGCCGGCCGAGGTCTCGTGCATGGTCAGCACGCTGGCGATGCCCAGCGTCATCAGCAGCACGGCGAGCCCATCGTTGTGGGGCCCGCCGACGACGTGGATGAGCACCAGCGGGTTGAGGGCGACGAAGGCGGCGGCGCGATTGGGATCAAGACCACGGGCCGGTGCGAGGCGGGCGACGAGGTAGGCGATCGCCAGGACGGCGGCAGCCGAGGCCGCCTTGAGGACGTAGACCGCGGCATCGACCGGAAGCCAGGCGAGCGGGTAGGTCGCCAGGGTGAAGAGCGGCCCGTAAGCGCTGGTCGTTTCGATCCAGGTGACGTGGGGGAAGGCGGAATCCCCGGGCGCGCTCTGGGGAGGGTGGAGGTAGGGGTTGAGTTCGTGCCGAACCGCGAGCCTGGCGTAATCGACGTAGCTGTAGACGTCGTGTGAGAGCAGCGGCGGCAGGCAGGCGAAGAGGACGACGAGCCCGGCGATCGTCGCCCAGACCAGCCGCCGGTCCAGTCGCGGTGCCAACACCAGCGCACCGAGGTAGGCGGCGAATCCCGCCCAGATCAGGGCGTAGGCAACCGCCGGCGCGAGGCTCAGCTACTTGCCCCCGGTTTCTTCTTCAGCCGCGCCACCACCACCGACATTCGCCGCGGGTGGGGGCGGCGGTACCGGCGTCGGTTCCTGACCGGCGCCGGGCGCGTAGGCATCAGGGTTGTAGCCCCCGGTCACTTCTTCGCCGATTTCGCGGGCTCGGTCGGCTTCGGCTTCCGCCGCGCCGCCCGGACCACTGGCGCCTTTGCTGCGCGGCGACGAGGCGGTGAACTGGCCGAAGAACGGGGCCCAGCTGATCGGCTGCTTGGGCTTGTCGAATTCCTCGCAGGGGATTTCGGCTCCCGAGTAAAGCGAGTGCCAGATTTCGGCGGGGAAGGTGCCGCCGAAGACGGTGATGCCGTGCACGTCGGTCATTTCGATTGCGTTGGACTGTGGGTAGCCGACCCAGACCACGGTAGTCAGGTTGGGCTGGTAGCCGGCGAACCAGGCGTCGGTCTCGCGGTCGGTCGTGCCGGTCTTGCCGGCCTGCCCGGGGCAGCCGGTGTAGGCGGCGGTGCCGGTGCCTTCGGTGATGTTGTCGTGCAGCAGGCGGGTCACCTCATAGGCGACCGCTTCGGAGATGACGCGGCGCGGCGGAGTCCGGTTGGGCCGCTCGGTCTTGCCGCTGGGGAAGACGATGCGCTTGATCGCGATCGGGTCGTGGTGGATGCCGCCATCGGCTAGCGTCGCGTAGGCATCCGCCAGTTCCAGCGGTGAGACGCCGATGCGGAGCCCGCCGATGCCCTCGGCCGGGATGCCGTCGAGCGGACTGGTGATTCCCATCGACTTCGCCGTCGCGGCGACTCGTTCCGGTCCGACGTCGAGGTCGAGCTGGGCGAAGACCGTGTTGTCGGAAGCGACCGTCGCCTGCTGCAGGTTGACGTTGCCGAGGTAACCCTCGTCGGCGGTGTGGACTTCCCAGTGGCCCCACTTGGGCAGGTTGAGGTCGAGCGGTTTCGAGGTGTAGTAGGTCGTGTAGGGGTCGATGCCCTGCTTGATCGCCGTGGTCAGGACGAAGGCCTTGAAGGTCGAGCCGGGCTGGCGGTGGCCCTGGGCGGCGAGGTTGAACTGACTCGAGTCATAGCTCGAGCTGGAGACCATCGACTCGATCTCGCCGTTGTCGGGATCGATCGAGACCAGGGCCGAGGAGGGGTCGGTGGAGTAGGGCAGCGCCGAGCGCATCGCTTCCAAGCCGACTTCCTGCAGCCGCGGTTGGATCGTCGTGTAGGCCTTGATCCCGCCGTTGCGCACGGACTGGGCGCCGTAGCGTTCGATCAGTTCGTGTTCGACGTAGTCAAAGAAGAACGGTTCGCGGTGGGCGAAGTAGGAGCCGGAGACGTTTAGCCCGAGGCCGCGTTCTTCGGCCTGGCGGGCGCGCTCGGGGGAGAGGTAGCCGAGGTGGGCCATCTTGGCCAGCACCGAGTTGCGCCGCTGCAGCGCTTCGTGGGGGTGGAGGATCGGGTTGTATTCGGAGGGCGCTTGCGGCAGGCCAGCGAGCAGGGCGGCCTGTTCGAGCGAGAGCTTCGAGACCGGTTTCGAGAAGTAGATTTGCGCCGCCGCACCGACCCCGACTGTGGTCGCCCCTTCAACCGTCCCGTAGGTGGCGGTGTTGAGGTACTGGTCGAGGATTTCTTTGCGCGAGTGCTGTTCGGCGTACTCGATCGCCAGCTTCGCCTCGATGATCTTGCGTTCGAGGTCGCGCTTGGGGTTGCGCAGGCAAAGGTGGCGGACTAGCTGCTGGGTGATCGTCGAGCCGCCCTCGACGGTCTTGCCCGCTTCCAGGTTCTTCAGCGCGGCGCGGAGGATGCCCTCGGGGTCGACGCCGCCGTGTTCGTAGAAGCGCTGGTCCTCGATCGCGACCGTGGCCAGCTGCAACTGCTTGGGGATGCGCTTGATCGAGACCGGGTCGCGCGCTTCGTCGGACTCGATCAGGCCCAGCTTGCTGCCATCGCCCGCATAGATCACCGAGTTGCCGGTGCGGTCGACTTCCTTGCAGGCCGCCAGCGAGGGCGCGTCAGCGGCGACGTTGAGCACCCAGGAGGCGACCGCGAAGACGCCGAAGACGATGACGACGAAGAGGGTGCCGCCGAGCAGGGCCAGCTTGGCCCCAATGCCCCCGCGCCGTCGCTGACGTCGCCGATTGCGCTGCGCCATGGGAAGAGGGTACTTCGGGCCCGGGCTCGCTCAGGCCTGGGTGTCTTCGGTCGAGAGGTTGTGGATGATCCCGTCGACCAGCATCTGGTTGGGGATGACGACGTCGGTGCCGTCGCCGGGGTCGACGTAGGTGTAGGAGAGGGTGATGTCGGTGACCCGCCCTTCGACTTCTTCGAAGGAGATGCGGTCGCCGATCTTGATCGGCTGCGAGACGGCCAACTGAACGCCGGCGACCATGTTGCCGATCGTGTGCTGGGCGGCGAAGCCGACGATTGCCGCCAGCACCGCGGTCGAGGCGAGGATCCCGGTCGCCAGCCGCTTCAGCTCGGTGAACTGGCTGAGCGCGATCGCCACCAAGACGAGGAAGACGATCAGGATCACGAGGCGGCGCAGAAAGCGCAGCCTCGTCTTCGTGGACCTGGAGACCTGTGAAACTGCCGGCGTCATGGACGCCACGGTATCCGCAAAGCCCGCCGGCTTCCCGTACGCGAAGTGGGGCCCGTGGGCCGCGGTACTCGGCGTCCTGCTCGCCCTCGGCACGGGGATCGTGCTCTCGGTGCCGGCCCTGGTTATCGACAACCCGCCCTCGGGCGGCGAACTGAGCGATGCCGCCAACGCGTTCGTGCAACTGGCCACCGCGCTCGGTTTTCTGCTGGTGCCGTTTGCGATCGCGGCGGGACGGGGGGCGAGCGTGCGCGAGGCGGCGGCGCAGCTGGGCCTGCGGAAGTTCCGCCCTGGGGCGATCAAGTGGATGTTCGCCGCGATCGGCGCCTACCTGGTCTTCGCGATCGTCTACACGGCCGTATTCGGCTCCCCGCACCAGAAGGACATCGCCGAAGACTTCGGCACGGTGCCGGTCCAGGTCCTGCTGATCGTGATCGCCGCCCCGATCAGCGAGGAGGTCTGTTTCCGCGGCTTTCTCTTCGGCGGCCTACGTGAGCGACTGCCCCGGCTCGCCGCGGCGTTGATCAGCGGCCTGATCTTCGGCGGCCTGCACGCGACGACTGGAGTCAGCGCCGTGCCGCCGCTGATCGTCTTCGGCTTCATTCTCGCCCTGCTCTATGAGAAGACCGGCTCGATCTGGCCCGGAATCCTGTTGCACATGCTGAACAACTCAGTAGCGCTGCTCGGGCATTAGCGGGCAAAGAAACGGCCCGCCAGTGGCGGGCCGTTTCAGGGTGAAGGGGGCGAGCCCCCAACCGATTGACACTCGTGGGACAAAGCCTACCAAGCGATTTGACTTGAAATAGGCAGCGGAGGGCGGGGGACTCGTATTGGCGGCATCCGGTAAATCAAGGGCCATCGCTCTCATTTGACAAAGAATTGACTCTTTCGTCACCCCGACCGCGCGATCGGTAAGAATCCAGCCCGTGAGTCGCCGTCTCGGTCCCGCCCTGATCGTCTTTGCCCTGCTCGCACTGGCAGCGGCACCGGCCTCGTTCGCCGCCGCGCCCGCACCGGCGAAACCCACCGGTCCCCCGGACGCGACCATCTCGATCCAGGTTGGGCACCTGCACGGGGGCAAGGCTGGGATCTACGACACGGTGCCGGTCAACGGGACGATCACGCCGTTCGTCGCCGGTCAGCACGTCGAAGTGACCTTCTACCTGAACGGCCACAAGCTGCTCGCCCGCCAGGCCGCGGTGCAGCCGGGCAAGGGCGGGGCCGGCAGCTTCAGCGCCTCGATCATCGTCCGCGAAGACGGCAAGTACGCCGCCGCGGCCAAGCACGTCGCTACCGCCGCGCTTGGCGGCGACAGCACCGTGCGCAAGAGCTGGGGCGTCAGCTTCCCCGCCCTGCACGCGGGCCAGTGCAGCAAGGTGGTCGGCGGCTTCAAGCAGGCGATGGCGAAGCTGGGCTACAACGCCGGCGGCGGCAAGTGCTTCGACGGCCGTACCGGCCGTGAGGTGCTCGCCTACCGCAAGGTCAACGGCCAAGCGCGCACCGAGCGGGCCGGCAAGGGGCTGGTCAAGAACGTCTTCGGCGGCCGCGGCGGCTACCACGTCAAGTACCCGAACGCCGGCGAACACGCCGAGGTGCCGCTCGACAAGCAGGTCCTCGTCCTCACCAAAGGCGACAAGCCCTTCGCGATCTACCCGGTCTCGACCGGCAAGCCCTCGACCCCGACGGTGACCGGTCACTACAGCTTCTACCGCCAGGAACCGGGCTACAACTCAGAGGGGATGTACTACTCCTTCTACTGGCACAACGGCTACGCCGTCCACGGCTACCACGAAGTGCCGACCTACGCTGCTAGTCACGGCTGCGTGCGCACCTTCATCGCCGACCAGCCGCGGATCTACGAACAGCTTCATTTCGGCGAGTCCATCTTCGTCTTCTAGCCCAGGCCGATGGTGATCAGCGAGAGAGCCCTGAAAGCGGTTCTCTTCGTAATCGCCGCCTGGCACATCGTCACCGGGGGAATGGCGCTGGTCGCGCCCGACACCTTCTTCGACCAGATCGGGCACTACGGGATCGAGAACTCCCATTACGTGGGTGACGTCGGCGCTTTCATGCTGGCCTTCGGGGTGGCGGTGGCGATCTCGATCTGGCGCGCCTCTTGGCGGGCGCCGATCCTCTGGCTCGGGGCTCTCTGGTACGGCTTTCACGCGATAAACCACGCCTTTGACACCGGCGAAGCGAAGAGCGAGGCGCGCGGCTGGAGCGACACGCTGCTGCTCGCCTTCGGTGGCGTGGCTGCCGCCTGGCTGGCGCGGGTATCGGAACGGATGAACGCCGCAGATCACGAGTAGGAGGTGCGGGATGAAGGTCTTCGTCGCGGGAGCAAGCGGGGCGATCGGCAGGCAGCTGGTGCCGCAGCTGTTGGCCGCCGGGCACGAGGTGACGGGAATGACCAGGCACGAGCAGAACGCGGAAGCGATCCGCGCCGCGGGCGCCGGGGCCGTCGTCTGCGATGTCTTCGATGCAGCGGCGCTGGAG
This sequence comes from uncultured Solirubrobacterales bacterium, assembly GCA_963732225.1. Taxonomy (GTDB): domain Bacteria; phylum Actinomycetota; class Thermoleophilia; order Solirubrobacterales; family 70-9; genus VRUE01. The sequence goes on along the minus strand of CAVSYR010000002.1, from coordinate 125,999 downwards.
AGCGCGGTTGCCGAGGCAGCTCCCGAGGTGGTTGTTCACGAGCTGACCGCACTGCCGCGTCGCCTCGACCCGAAAGCCAAGGACGACCCGCTGGCGCCGACCAACCGCCTGCGCCTCGAGGGGACGCGCAACCTGATCACGGCTGCGAAGGCGGCCGGGACGCGTCGCCTGATCGCGGCGAGCGTCGCCTTCTTCTACGCCCCCGAGGGTGACTGGGTGAAGGATGAGGATGCCCCCGTTTTCGCCGCCGCGCCCGGTCCGTTCGGCACGGCCGGCAAGGCGCTGGCCGAGCTCGAGCGACAGGTAACCAAAACGGAGGGAATGGAGGGCGTCGTGCTGCGCTACGGCTGGTTCTACGGCCCCGGTACCTACTACGACCGCGACGGCTCGCAGACCGAGGACTTCCAAAAGCGGCGGATGCCGATCGTCGGCAAGGGCACCGGGACCTTCTCCTTCGTCCACGTCGAGGATGCGGCGGGCGCGACGGTGGCCGCGGTGGCGCAGGGCGAGCCCGGCGTCTACAACGTGGTCGACGACGAGCCGGCGCCGATGAGCGAGTGGGTGCCGGTCTTCGCCGCGGCGGTGGAGGCGAAAAAGCCGCGCCGCGTACCGGTCTGGCTCGCTCGCCTCGTCGCCGGCTCTGCCGTGGTGGGGATGGCGACGAACCAGCGTGGCGCTTCCAATGCCAAGGCAAAGCGCGAGCTGGGTTGGCAGCCTCGCTACCCGAGCTGGCGCCAGGGCTTCGCGGACCCGGCGGCGCGCGGCTAGCTCGATCTCACGCAGCTCGTCGCCGATTCATAGGATGGGCGCCGCATGCCCGACCTCGATGCCGCCAAGGGGACCCTGCTCGCCGAGCTGCGCGAGCACTCGCTGATCCTCGGCGAGGTAACGCTCTCCAGCGGTGCGACCGCGCAGTACTACGTCGACGCGCGCCGGGCGCTGCTGCGCCCGGCCGGCTTCCTCGCCGCCGGCGAGCTGATCGCGGCGCTGGCGGGCGAGCTGGGCGCGACCGCCGTCGGCGGGCCGGCGACGGCGGCGATCCCACCCTCCTGCGCCGCCCTCGCGGTGCCGGCCGGCAAGGAGCTGCTCGGCTTCTTCGTCCGCGGCGAGCGCAAGCAGCACGGCCTGCAGCGCTGGGTCGAGGGTCCGGTCGCCGAGGGCGCGCGCTGCCTCGTGGTCGAGGACACGGTTACCACGGGTGGCTCGACCGCGCGCGCAATCGAGCGGATCGCCGAACAGGGACTCGAAGTCGCTGGTGTGGTCGGCGTCGTCGATCGCCTCGCCGGCGGCGGGGAGAAGATCGAAGCGGCGGCAGGCGCTCCCTACCGTGCCCTGATCACGATCGACGAGATCTACCCCGACCGTCCCGATCGCGACTGAGTTGGAGCCCGACGCCGTAGAGATCCGCGTGCTCGGCTGCTTGATCGAGAAGCAGCGCACGACGCCGGACACCTACCCGCTCTCGCTCAACTCCCTGCGCCTCGCCTGCAACCAGTCGACCAACCGCGACCCGGTCGTCGACTACGACGAGCAGACCGTGGTCGAGGCGCTGCGCCGGCTCGCCTTACGCGGCTGGACCCGCCTCGCCAGCGGTGCCGGCAGCCGCGCCCGCAAATACCGCCAGCTGCTCGACCAGGCCTTCGGCCTCGACGACGGCGAGGTTGCCCTGCTCGCGGTCCTGATGCTGCGCGGGCCGCAGACGCCGGGCGAGCTGAAGCAGCGCGGCCAGCGCCTGCACGATTTCGCCGACCTCGGCGCCGTCCACGAGACGCTCGAGCGCCTGGTCGAGCGCGGCCAGGTCGCCCGTCACGAGCGCCGGCCGGGGCAGAAGGAGGATCGCTACGAGCAGCTGCTTGGGGGAGATGCGGTCGAGCGGGAGATCGACGGCGCTGGAGAGGGTGGAGAGGCCCGAGCCGAGCCGGCCTCTGTCCCGGCTGACGATCTCGTCCCCGCCGAGGACCGTTTGACGCGCCTCGAGCGCGAACTCGGCGAGTTGCGCGGCGAGCTCGCGGCGCTGCGTGCCGAACTCGGCGACTGAGCAGCCACACAATGTCTTAAAGCCGTGGTCTTGACCGCTGCGGCCGAGATCCCTACCTTGTGCCCTGGTCCCGGACGTAAACGACCTAGTTCGCTATGCAGGGGAGGTAGGAGGTCGATGTCCAGACCAATGTTTTCGCACGCTCGTTCTCGGCTCGGAGCGGCGCTGCTTTGCGCATCCACGTTGCTGGTTCTCCAAGTCCCGGCCGCGAGTGCCGGGCCGGGTTACCAGCTCACCTCGTCGCCGATCACGCTTGGGGCCGAAATCCCGGTTGGGGTGGCGGTCGACCAGGAAAGCCAGAAGATCTACGTGGCGGAGCTGAGCAAAGAACTGATCAACGTCAAACCCGGCCAGATCGAGCAGTTCGAACCCTCCGGGACGCCAACCGCGAGCTCGCCGTTTGGCACCGGTGGCCAGGACTTCTTCAGTGCGGTGGCGGTCAACCCGGTCACGCACGGCATCTACGCCTACCAGGCCGAAGGCTCCACTCCCTTCGGCCCGAAAGGGACTTCGAAGATGAGCTCCTTCTCCTCGACCGGTGTGCTCGGTACCTCGTTCTCGCCGGCGAACTCGATCACGGGGACGCTCGCCGCCGACTCCTCGGGCCGCGTCTTCATGCCGAACTCAGCCGCCCGTGCCGTGCAGGTGTTCAGCTCTACGGGAACTCTGGAAAGCACGATCTCCTGCTCCGGCTGTCCGGGGGGAAGCTTCTCCGAACCGGGCGTCGCCGCCTTCGATTCGAGCGGCGATCTCTACGTCGCCGACCGCGCCGGCGGCGGCAGGGTGGTCAAGCTCTCGCCCTCAGGCGGCAGCTACGTGTACGCGGCAACTCTGCAGAGCGGTGCCGGGGCGGTGGCTGTTGCCGTCGACCTCTCCGATGACGACGTCTTCGTTGGCGATCTCGTCAACAGGCAGTATCACGTCACCGCCTATAACTCGGGCGGCACCGCCTTCGACGACTTTGGCCTCGGCCTGGTCACCCCCTCGTCGCTGGTTTCCGCCGCGACCGGGCAATTGGCGGTGAACTCGACGACGCACAAGGTCTACTTGACCAACTCAGGCGGGAGGCAGCTCTGGGTATTCGAACGCACCGCTTCGATCCCGGCCCCCACGGCGAGCGCGTCGGCGCCGTCGTCGGTCGGCCAGGTGGAAGCGACCCTGGCGAGCACGGTCAACCCGAAGGGGCACGTGCTGACCACCTGCCAGTTCGAATACACCGACCACGCGGATTTCCTCGCCAACGGCTTTGCCAACGCTGAGACTGCCAAATGCCCGGAACTGGTTGGGAGCAAAGAAAGCACCTCGGTCTCGGCGAGCGTGAGCGGCCTGCAGCCGGCGACGAGCTACGACTATCGCACCCGCATCGCCAGCTTCGGCGGCGCGGCCGAAGCTGGCCCGCAGGCCTTCGAAACCCTGCCGCCGCTGCCCCCCGAAGCGACGACGGGCAGCGCGTCTTCGCTGACCAAGACCACGGCGATGCTGAAAGGCTCGGTCAATCCCAAGGGCGGCAAAATCTCCAACTGCCACTTCGAGTACGTCACCGAGGCCGGCTTTCAGAGCACGGGCTTCACCGCCGCCGCCTCCAAAGCGTGTGCGACGACGCCAAGCGGCAACGTCTCGACCTCCGTTCAGGCCAACGCCTCCGGCCTCACGGCGGGGACGGCGTATCGCTTCCGCGTCGTCGCGACCAACAACTCGGGAACGACGCCGGCAACCGAGAGCACCTTCTCTACGGTTGCCGAAACCTGCACGGAAAACCCGGCTCTCTGCCCGCCTTCGGGCGGCGGCGGCTCGACGCCTGCTCCCCCCCGCCGACCTCGCCGGCTCCGCCGGTGGTCACCTCGCCAACTCCACCGGTGAAAAAGCCGCTCAAGTGCCGCAAGGGCTTCAAGAAGAAGAGGGTCCACGGCAAGCTGAAGTGCGTGAAGGTCAAGAAGCGGCACTGAGCGCGCTGAGCCAGGAAGAAGCCAGCTGTTAGAGCTCCGCCGTCGGCGGGGCTCTTTTTATGCTGATTTGCAGGCAAGACACCTGTGTCTTGACAATCAGACAACCGTGTGTCTTAATGCTCCCACGATCCAGAGACGCAGATGTCTGCGTTTTCTAGATCGGAACACAGGGACATAACCGAGCCTCGAGGAAGCCGCTAAGGGAAGCGGCGGGCAGAGGGGCTCACGGGACAAGGAGAGAGCTACGTGACTCGCCACGCGAAGGCATCGTCTGCCGCATCCGATTCGGGCCGACGAAACCTGTTCAAGACTTTTTCGCTTGGTGTCCTCGTGGGCCTCGTCGTGTTGCTGGCGATCTCCCCGTCCGCCGTCGCCGCCATAACGCATCCCTATACAGGCGTCTCCTTCGGTCCTGACGGCACGGAAGAAACGGCTTTTTCCCGCGTCCAGTCGGTAGCAATCGACCCGAGTACGGAAGACGTCTACGTCTATGACGGAGGAGGAAGCGGCACGGTCTACAAGTTCGACGCCGCTGGAAGTCCCGTCGACTTTTCGTCTCTATCCGGCAACGCGATAGAAGCAGTCGGCGGGCGTGGAGGAGCCGAAAACCAGATCGCGATCGCGCCCCCCGGCTCGCCCGGAGGCACCGCCGGCGACATCTTCGCCGCCAACGCAAATGGGGTCCGCATCTATGACCAGAGTGGCACCCAAATCGGGGAATTGACCGGCGGGGAACCCTGCGGGGTGGCGACGGACCCGGCCGGCCACATCCTCGTCGGCGTGTATCCAAACGAAGTGAGGGAATACGTCCCGGCAGCGAACCCCCCGACCAACGCCGACCAGAGCGGAGTCTCAGCTGGTGTGGTCGAAAATGTCTGCAACGTCGCCGCTGACGGCCTCGGCAACGTCTACGCCGCGAGGTTCTTCGGCGGCGTGCAAAAGCTGGAAGGCCTCGGCGCGCCGAGCGCCTCGCTGATCGATCCCAGCGGCAGAACGCTGGGAATCGATCCAGCCACCAACGACCTCTACGCCGATAGCGAAAGCGCGATCCGCCAGTACGACTCCACGGGAAAATTCCTCAGCAGCTCCGGCGAAGGTCGGCTGAGCGGCTCTCGGGGCGTCGCCGTCAATGGCGGCAGCGAAGAAATATACGTCGGCAACGCGGCCACGAATCGAGTTGAGATCTTCGGTCCTGCGGCTCCCTTGTCCGGGCAAATAGAAGATGAAGGTGTGACGAGCGTGGACCTGCGCGAAGCACTGCTGCATGCGCGGATCAACCCGAACGGGAACCCGACGACCTATCACGTTGAGTATGGCCTGGACGCTTCTTACGGCAACAGCACCGAAGAGGCAGAAGTCGGCGCTGATGAAACGGTGCACACCGTCACCGCCCATCTCATCGGCCTGACCCCGCGAACCACCTACCACTACCGGTTTGTGGTCAGCAATGCGATCGGGGTGGTCACGGGTCCCGACCGCACCTTCACAACCACGTCTCCAACGAGCACCGAAACAGGGTGTCCCAACCAGCAGTTTCGGGTCGGGGCCTCGGCTCACCTGCCGGATTGTCGCGCCTACGAGATGGTCTCGCCGATCGAAAAGAACAACACCGACATCGCTCGGCTTCTCAACGGAGGCGTCAATACATTTGCGCAGCTCAACCAAAGCGCGACCAGTGGGGAAAAGCTCGCCTACACTACGTTGCAGGGCTTTGGAGACACCGAAGGTACGCCCTATGTATCTCAATACATCGCGGCGCGTACGGGCGACGGCTGGAGCAGTAGCTCCATCGTTCCGCCGCAAGGCATCAGCCGCCAGCCCCCAACAAGGCGGATCGATCTCGAATACCAGGTGTTCTCCGACGATCTCTGCCAGAGCTTGCTGAATCATTACACCGATCCGCCGCTCGCTCCGGGTGCCACAGAAGGCGTTCCGAACGTCTATCGACGGACCAACTGCGGACAGCCGCAATACGAAACGGTGAGCACCGCGACCCCTGGGAATGAATTCCCGGCGCTCATCCAGGGACTTTCAGCGGACGCACGCTGCGCCGTCTACAGCCCGGACGAACCGATAGGCCTTTATGAGAACTGTGCTGGGCAAATTCACCAAGTCAACATTCTGCCCAATGGTGAAGCGTCCATCATTGCGACGGCCGGAACATCCCCGAGCGGGGGTCAGGAACTCACCCTCCGAGAGGGCAGCTATCAAGGGGCGGTGTCGGCCGACGGGTCACGGATCTATTGGACCCCGGGGTTCGAAGGCAGCACCCCGCTCTACTTGCGGGAGAACACGCAGGCTCCTCAGAGTGCCCTCGGGCCAGCCAACGAATGCCTTGAACCTGAAAAGGCGTGCACGATCCCGGTCTCGGATGAATCGGCACGTGCATACTTTTGGGGCGCCTCGCCGGATGGAGCCCGTGCTTTCTATACCGTCGAAACTGGTGGCGAAAGGGGACGGGAACTGTACGAATTTGATCTCGATGCCCAGACCTCGACGCTGGTCGCGGGCAAAGTCTCGGGCGTGATGGGAGTCAACCAGGAAGCGACCAGAATCTACTTCGTATCGCGAGAAGAACTCTCGGGAAATGGAGTCGCCGGGAAGCCGAACCTCTACCTGTTCGATGAGACGAAAAGCGGCAGCGCGCAGCATCAGTTCGTCGGCACGGTGTCGGAGGATGATGCGCTCTTCTCGGAATTTAAGCGAGTGAGCTTGGCAGACCGCCGCCCGTTTCACCGGGTAGCCCGCCTCAGCCCGGACGGCCTGCACGCGGTGTTCTCCGCTTATGCGCCGCTGACCGGATACGACAACACAGACGCGGTGAGCGGTGAACGCGATTTTGAGGTGTTCGCCTTCGACGCGCAAGGCAATGGTGGGGAGGGGTCGCTGCACTGCATCTCTTGCAATCCGACGGGCCAGCGGCCGGTCGGCAGAAATATGGAAGTCGAAGGTGCGTCTCCGTCCATTCCAAACTGGGCGGCGGCATTCATACCGGGACAGGACACCTCTTTTTACGCCTCGCGGGCGGTCAGCGAAGACGGGAGCCACGTCTTCTTCAACAGCTACGACTCGCTGCTCCCCGCCGACACCAACGGCAAGGAGGACGTCTATGAATGGCAGGCGCCGGGCGCCGAAGCGGGCCCTGGGAAGTGCACTGAAGAAAGTGCCTCCTATAGCTCTGCCAATGGCGGCTGCCTCAGCCTGATCTCCTCAGGTGAAAGCCCCTCCGACTCGGAATTCCTCGACGCAAGCCCCACAGGGCGAGACGTCTTCTTCACCACCGCTGCGAGCTTGCTCCCCCAGGACCCGGGCTTGGTCGACATCTATGACGCTCGTGTCGGCGGCGGCTTTCCGCCTCCCCCAAGTCGCGCCGCGGCCTGCGAAGGCGAAGCCTGCCAGGGTCCCTACTCGCCGCCGAACGACCCGACGCCCGCCTCTTCGTCCTTCGAAGGCGCCGGCAACGTGCGTGAACCGAGTAACTCGCGCTGCACCAAGGGCGAGGCACGCCGCAAGGGGCGCTGTGTCGCCAAGAAGAAGAAACACGCCAAAAAGGGGCGAGCCCACCGAGCCGCCAAGAGCAACGGGAGGGCAGCACGATGAAGCGCCTCGGAACGATCCCCGTCTTCGCAGCGCTGCTGTGGCTGCTCCTCGTGCCATCGGCGCAGGCGGAATTTGGTGTCAAAGTCTTCAGCCTCGATTTCCAGGGCCCTGGGGGATCCACGATCAGCCAAGCGGGATCCCATCCCTACGCAGTGACGAACCTGATCAGGTTCAACACCGTCCCCGATCCGGTCTCCGAAAACCTGCCCGACGGCGCGGTGAGGAACCTCGACGTGCAGCTGCCCGACGGTTTGGTTGGCAATCCGAACGCGACGCCGCACTGCAGCAACGCCGACTTCATCAAGATCGACCAAGAACTCAAGCTGCCGAACTGCTCGAACAGCTCCGCCGTCGGGACGATCGTCGTCAAGACACTCAACACTGGGCAGGTGGAAGCCTTCACCGGCGCCCCCGTATACAACTTGGTTCCACCTCCCGGCGTGGTGCAAAAGCTGGGCTTCAACATCTTGGGAGTGCCGATCGTGCTCGAATTCGTCGTCAGGCAGGACCCTCCCTATAACGTCGAAGTGCGACTGCAGAACATCTCTCAGGTGATTCCCCTTTTCGGTTCGAAGCTGAGCCTCTGGGGCAATCCCGCCGATCCTGCTCACGACAAGGAACGGGGCAGTTGCGTCGCTACCGGCGGTTTCTATGGGGAAAATGGAGACGATGAACTCGCCCTGACCGGGAATACTTGCCCGGCAAACATCTCCGAAGCCCCCTTCATCACTCTGCCGCGTAGCTGCGCGCCGCTCTCGGCCGATTTCCTTGCCACCGCGTGGGAGCCGGAACTCTCTGCCGCCTCGGGCTCGATCCCGATCCCCCAGATGACCGGCTGCGGACATCTAGGCTTTAAGCCAACTATCTCCGGCGCACCGACGACCAAGGCGGCGAATTCGCCCACAGGTCTCGATTTCAGCCTCAACGTCAACGACGAAGGCCTGACCTCCTCTAGCGGTCAGGCCCAAGCCGACATCGAAAAGACCGAAGTAACCCTGCCCGAAGGATTCACGATCAACCCCTCGATCGCCGAAGGCCTCGCCGTCTGCAGCGAAGCTGACCTGGCGAGGGAGACCGCCTTCTCTGAAGCCGGAGCAGGCTGTCCCAACGCCTCGAAGATCGGCACGGTGGAAGTGGAAACACCCTTGTTGGATGAAAAGGTCAACGGCTCCCTCTATCAGGCAGCCCCCTACGAAAACCCCTTCCATTCCCTAGTCGCCCTCTACATCGTGATCAAGAACCCGAAGCTGGGGATCAAGGTCGTCCAACCCCTGAACGTGATCCCCGACCCGGTGACGGGCAGGCTGACCACGGTGGCGGAAGACATGCCCCAGCTGCCCTTCTCCCACTTCAACCTGCACTTCCGTGAGGGCACGAGATCGCCCCTGGCCTCACCGCCCAAGTGCGGCACCTATGCCACCGAAGCGACCCTCTACCCCTCCTCGGGAGGCGAACCGGTCACCACCACCTCCGCCTTCCAGATCATCTCTGGCCCCGAATCACAGCCCTGCCCCTCAGAAGGGCTGCCGCCCTTCAAACCGGGCTTGATCGCGGGTTCGATCAACAACGCCGCGGGCAGATTCAGCCCCTTCAACGTCCGCCTCTTCAGGACGGACTCCGAACAGGAGATCACCCACTTCTCGATCAAGCTGCCGCCGGGCATCGTCGCCAAGCTCGCCGGCGTGCCCTACTGCTCCGATGCGCAGATCGCAGCAGCCACAGCCAGGACCGGCCCCCACGGCGGCCAGGAAGAGATCGAACACCCCTCCTGCCCGCAGGCCTCCGAAGTCGGCCACTCCCTGGTCGGCGGCGGAGTGGGATCGGGCTTGGCCTACGCACCGGGCAAGATCTACCTAGCCGGCCCCTACCACGGCTCCAACCTCTCGATCGTCGCGATCACCGCGGGCAAGGTAGGCCCCTTTGACCTCGGCACCGTGGTCGTCAGGGAGGCGCTGAAGATCGACCCCGAGACCGCCGAAGCCTTCATCGACGCCACCGGATCGGATCCGATCCCCCACATCATCAAGGGCATCCCGGTCCACCTCCGCGACATCCGCGCCTACGTCGATAAGCCCAGCTTCGTCTTGAACCCGACCGACTGCTCGAGGACATCGACCGCCTCCACGGTCTTGGGCTCGGGCCTTGACTTCGGCTCAGAAGCAGACGACCGCCCGGTCACCGTCTCCACCCCCTACCAAGCAGCAGACTGCGCGGCGCTTCCCTTCGAACCGAAGCTAGGCCTGCGCCTCAAGGGCGGAACGAGAAGGGGAGCCCATCCTGCCTTCACCGCCAACCTGAAGATGAACGGCATCGGCGAAGCGGGGATCGCCAGAGCTGAAGTGACCCTGCCCAAGTCCGAGTTCATCGAGAACGCCCATTTCAACACGATCTGCACCAAAGTCCAGTTCAAGGCGGGAGCGGGCAATGGCGCCCAGTGCCCGGCGGGCTCGGCCTACGGCAAGGCAAGGGCAATCACCCCGATCCTGGGAGAACCGCTGACCGGCCCTGTCTTCCTGCGCTCTTCCGAACATCAGCTCCCCGACCTGGTCGTCGCCCTGCACAACTCCCAGGTCGACTTCGATCTGGTCGGCCACGTCGACTCGGTCAAAGGACGCCTCAGGAACACCTTCGAAGCGGCCCCCGACGCACCGGTCTCCTCCTTCGTGCTTGAAATGAAGGGCGGCTCCAAGGGCCTGTTTGTCAACTCGACCAACCTCTGCAAGGGCACCCATAAGGCCGAAGCCAACTTCACCGGCCAAAACGGCAAGGTCTATGACACCAAGCCGGCGCTGAAGGTCAATTGCGCCGGCAAGGCAAAGAAGCACAAGGCCAAGCGCGCCAAGCGCAGGGCCCACTAACCCATGCGCAGACGCTCAGCTGTCCTCGCCACCGCGGTGGCGCTGCTGGCGTGCGCGAGCCTCGCCCACGCCACCGTGGTCCAGGAGGGCAACCTGCGCATAACGGTCCTCTCCCAAGTCCAGCCCTACAAGCTCCCCCGCACAGGAACCGCCCCAATAGCCGTCTTCGTATCGGGCCACCTGCAAGCCCCCCACGGCGGCATCCCCGCCCAGCTGCAGGAGATGACCGTTGACGTCAACAAGCACGGCCTGCTGCAAAGCAAGGGCCTTCCCACCTGCCGCCTCGCCCAGCTACAGCCCACCTCAACGGAAAGGGCACTACAGAACTGCGGTGACGCCGTAGTCGGCTCAGGCCAGTTCTTCGCCCACATCGTGCTTCCAGACCAAGGCGCCTACGGCACCCATGGGCGCCTTCTGATCTTCAACGGCAGACAAGGAGGCAAGCCGGTCCTCTTCGTCCACATCTTCACCGCCAACCCCTTCTTCAGCTCCTTCGTCATCCCCTTCGGCATAAGGAAGGTCTCCAAGGGCGCCTACGGCACCGAGCTATCGGCCTCCTTCCCCCATGCCCTGGGCGACTGGGGCTACGTCGATCGGATCAAGCTCACCCTGAAGCGCAAATACACCTACAAGGGCAAGCAGCTGAGCTACTTCAACTCCGGCTGCCCGGCCTTGAAGGGAGCCAAGCGGGCGGTCTTCCCCCTGGCGCTTGCCAACTTCAAGTTCGCCGAAGGGCTCTCCTTGAGCGCCAAGGTGGAAAAGGCCTGCGCGGTGTCTGAATGAGACGAGAGGAAGGAAGAGGGATGAGGTACTTCAAAGCAGCGGTCCTCCTTGCGACCTTGTCTTTGCTCCTCGTCCCTTCCCTCTGCCAGGCCGCCTATGACCCGATCGGAGGCGGCACCACCAAGCTCACCTTCCAAGGAAGCTTCCTTTCGCTGATGCGAAAGGAAGGGATCAAGCTCTCCGCCACCGCCCCGGCCAAGCTCAAGGGCAACATCCTCACCCTCCCGGTAGAAGGCGGCAAGGAGGACCCGACCTCCGGCAAGGGCGAAGTGGAGCACGAAGGCTCCCTTGTCTTCGCCAAGGGCAAGCGCAAGGTTCCCCTCAGGAATATCGAGCTGAAGGCGAAGAAGACACCGCTCTTCGCCAAGGTGGGAGGGAGCCAGCTGAAGCTGGCGACCACCAAGAAGCTCACTTCCACCAGGGAAGGCTTCGGCCAGGGGTTCAAGGCCCAGACGCTCTTGCTGACCGAAAAGGTCGCCACGAGGCTGAACAAGAAGCTGCGCACCGGCAAGCTCTTCAGCGAAGGCATGTCCCTCGGTTCGCTGAAGAGTCAGACCACCCCCCAAAGGGTGGCGATCCTGCCCCAGGGCCAGGCGACGATCACGCCCGACCCCGCCTTCCTGGCGAAGCTGAAATCCCTCTTCGTCTCCTTGAACCCGATCAGCCCAGCCGAACTTCAACCAGGGCCTATCTTGAAGTTCCCGATCGCGGTGGGAGGACAGATCGCCCCCGACGCCTCGGAAGGGATCCTGCGTCTCGGCGGTGCGATCGAACTGCTGCAACTCGGCGCCGGTCAGGTCTTCCACAAGGAATACTGGCTCGACCTGGGGGCGAAGAGCACCTCGGCGGAAGTCGACCTCGAGCCGACGCCTGCCTTCCCGGGCAAGCTGGGGCGGGTCGGGGTCTTCGCGATCGGTCAGGGCTCTGTTGCCTCTGATCCCAATGCGAGGACGATCTCTGTCTCCGGTGCCTCCCTGGCGCTCACGGCTGACGCTGCGGGGGAGTTCAACCAGGCCTTTGCGGGGGGCAAAGCGGTGTTTGGGGCGGGGGAAGCGTTCGGGGTGGTGGGGTTCGGGGCGGTTGGGCAGTAGACCCCTCCTAGCTCCTGAGGACGATCGCCGCTTCAAATACCGCTGTCCCCACGTTCATGCCCCGAGCTGGATTCGAACCAGCGGCCTACTCCTTAGGAGGGGCTTTTTGTCAAGCCTGATTTTTGGCTTGGGACGCGGATTTGGCTTGCTGAAGCCAATTTCCGAAGGGACACAAGAGGACAAAGGGGGACTCCTGAGGACACTTTTGTTCCTACCTCTGTTCCTACCCATCGAATCTCCCTAGTAGGTCATCACAGCGCGCTAGGCGCATCGCGGCCCACTCGGCTAGCTCCCCGTTTGCGCTCGCGCCCTCCAGGCAGGACGCAATGAATCGCCGGCCTATATCGAGGGCTCGCTCGGCGTTCTCCAGGCAGAACTCGCGCTGGGCTGCCGAGATTGAGAGCCCGGAACGATGCCGAAAGGCAGGATCCTTCCAAACTGCCCCGTGAACGGATTTGTTGCGGGTATCGAACAGCCAGCGCAGCTCGTCTTCGTAGTCCTTGACGTTGCCACCTTGCAGCTCCACTACAGACCCGAGGCGCTCGACTATTTGCTTCGGGCGTGGGGCAGAGACCTTCGGCAACGCCACCAAGTCCGCTACCGCCCCATCGAAACCGTCGACCGCAAAAGCGGCCGAGCTGATCGCTTGCATTGCAGCCGGTAGCTCCTCAAGCACCGCCTCGAGCAGCTCTTCTCCGATCGGCAGGTCTTTGTCGGAAATCTCACGCCAGTTGCGCGCTGCCGCTGTCTGTTGCTCAGCGGCCTGCAACCAGTAAATCCATGGCTCGGTGTAGACCGCGGGTATCTGTGGAATCCACGCTTCCTCGGCCCGAACCTCGACCCTGCATCCTTCGTTTTCGTCCAGCAGAAAGAACAACTCGAGCCCGTTGTGCTCGGCCGTGCGTGTCTCACCCCAGTAAAGCCGCTCGGCAGCCACCACCACTTCCAAAAGCACGTTGATTTCGGGCTTCCGGGCGTCTGAGGTAGTCGTGATGCCGCCGGCATGCATCAAAGCCGCGATCTCTTTTGAGCTCGCCAGCCAAACTTGGCCTGTCGAGCCCCCTTTTATAAGGCTGGTTTCGGTGATCTCTTTGGCCGCCGCAGAGTTGGTGGCGTGAAAGAGCGGCGTTGCGTCGCTGACGGGCAGGCCAGCGCGCTTCAATGCTTCTTTGACCTCGGGTTCGACCATGGTCCGACTCTAGCTCGTGGAAAGAGCGGCGAGGTCCTAGCTTCTGTCGACTCCCAGTTGAGAACATCTTGGTTCGTTAATTACTTCCTTTTTTGGCTCTTGACAAGGCGGATTTAACGAAGATACTGCGAGCACTAAATTTCCATATACTGAACAGGGGGTTTACGTGAGTCAGATACATGCCGAGCGGCGCGAGGAGCTTCGTACGATTCTGGAGCGAGCGCAGGTTGAGGTGAACGCAGCCCTCGATAACCTCAACAACTACGACGACGAGCATTTCGCTGAGGTAGAGGTTGCGTCAAAGGGACTCGTCGAGTTCTTCCCGGCCAACGGTCGGAACGGAGGCTGCTACTAGGACTCCGGCGAAGCCCTGGCTCTGGGCTTCGCCTAGCGCCAGGGCAACTTGCCGAGGACGATTGAAGCTCTCGCGTTACGTGGTCGCGAGCCCGCCAATCTTGAACCGGCGGGACCAAAAGCGCTGCCGAGTCCTCTTCGCGACGCAAACCTCGCGACTGGCGGTTGTGGCGACGTCTACCTGGGACACGCTCCAAGGAAAAGGCAGTCTTTCCCTCGACCCTTCGACCAAATCCATTCTGGTCGAGGCTGGCATCCTCGTTGACGACGGGCTCGATGAGCTGGCCACAGTCATTGAGGAAAACAGGAAGGCCATCGCTTCTCACAATGCGCTGAAGCACGTGATCCAACCCACGGCCGCATGCCAACTGGGTTGTGATTATTGCGGGCAGGAGCATTTTGCTCGTCACCTATCCGAGAAACGGCAGGACGCGCTGGTTCGGCGTCTACAGCGACGTCTCGATGATGGAACCTACGAAAGGCTCGAAATTAGTTGGTTTGGAGCCGAGCCGCTGCTCGGGATCAAGGCGATGCGGCGCCTCAGCCCTCTACTTCGCGCACTTGCCGGAGGCCAAGGAATGGAGTACTCATCGACGATCGTCACCAACGGGATGAGACTGACTCCCGCCATTGCCCGCGAGTTGGAGGTAATTCATGGCGTTTGTGCCGCTGAGGTCACCCTCGATGGGCCGGAAGCAGTCCATGACGTTCGTCGCCCCGTCAAGAACGGCAACTCTTCCTTCCGCAAAATCTTCGGAAACCTAGTCGCGGTTGCGAACACCCCAGAGATCAAGATGAAGCTGAACCTCCGGTGCAACGTGGATAGCGATAACGCTGACGATGTTCCAGAGCTCATTGATTTGCTCGCCAAAGGGGGGCTCGCAAAACGGATTTCCCTTCACTTTGCCCCCGTCTATTCCTGGGGTAACGATGCCGACGCCAACTCGCTCACTCCCGGCGACTTCGCCAGAAGGGAGGTCGAGTGGTTCGCTCAGATGCACAACCATGGTTTCGGACTAGATCTCCTACCGTCGAGGCAGCGGATCGTGTGCCTTGCAGTCCATAGAGATGGAGAACTGACCGACGCCCTTGGCACCGTGTTCAACTGCACTGAGGTGTCATACGTCCCTACCTACGGCAATCCAAATCGATACGCGATCGGCACCCTGGAGCAGGATCAATCAGCCGCAGAGGCTCCCTTCCGTCACTTTAACGAGGAGATTCTGGAGGGTGAGCACCTGCAGTGCGAAAGCTGTCAAATGCTTCCCGTCTGCGGGGGTGCTTGCCCGAAGCAGTGGAGTGAGGGGAATACCCCCTGCCCCTCTAGCAAGGAGAACATCGTCGAGCGGCTCACGCTCTGGTACGCGCTTCAGCAGATTGAGAGTGGTTTGACTTTGTGACGCGCTTTCATCGCCAGCCTTGCTCTCGCGCACTCCTCGTCGAGGTCTATCGGCGGCTTGTCGAGATAGCGCGCAATGAGGTGCCGGTAATAGCGCTCGAGAGTCTCGATGTCGTGGGCGGCCCAGCCGGCCAACGGATGCAAGTTCATGCCGAATGGCTCCATGACCCAGCTTGGAGTGCAGCGCCAGTGATGTTGGGCGCGCCGCGACCCGGTGGTCGAAGAAGACATCAGGGTCGCGATCGAGGAAATCATCTCGACGGCCGCGGACAATGCCCGCCCGACCCTGTGTCAGCGCAAACTGGTGAGGACCCCGACGCGAATCTGCTTCACCCTCAACTACGACCTCTCGCTTGAGCACGCCGCGGCACAGCAGGGCGGGAGCGCTGGCTCTAGCGAGCCGCACCACCAGCCCGATCGGTACCTTGAAAGTACTATTTGAGTCTTGGAGTGGCGTGAGGGAGAAGAACTGGGGCATGGGAAATTTGGGGTGGTCCATGCCTGCGTGCTGGAGGACGCCCCTGAGGGCACCCTGCCGCAACATGCTCTGAAGCGGCTGAAGCCCGAGTATCTTGGGGATGAAGAGCTTCGAAAACGGTTCGCCCGCGAGGTCGAGATCCTGGCCTCTCTCGACCACCCGAACCTGATGAAGGTGGTCGACCACGGTGAGACCGACGACGGGGCCCCCTACCTGGTGATGCCTTTGGCCAGTGGCGGCAGCCTTCGCGATGCGATGTCGGACGGTCGCGCCGATGACAAAGAGTGGTGGATCGAGGTCTTCCAGGGAGTCACCGCGGGGATCGCACACGCTCACGCCCACGAGATATTCCATCGCGATCTGAAGCCGCGGAACATCCTGCTCTTCGATGACGGACCTCGTGTGTCTGATTTCGGCATCGCCAAGCAACTGGATCTGGACGCCACGACCCTGACCAAGAGTGAGCAGGAGCTCGGCACTCTCCGATACATGGCGCCCGAGCAGTTCGCCTCCGTAAAGGAAGCAAAGAAGGCGGCCGACGTGTACGCCCTCGGGAAGATCTTTGCCCACCTGATCACGGGCATCACTCCGGAGCCGATGAAAGTCGAGGTACACAAAGTCCCTGAACGGTTTCGCTTCTTCGTCGACAAGTGCTGTCGTGATGACCCCGAGAGCCGCTATCCCGACGGCACCGCCGTATCGCAGGGATTTGCGAAATCGCTGGCTGACTACGAGATCGTGCTGCCGCCCGACGAGCAGCTCAGCGAGCTCGCCGAGAAAGCTGCCGATTCACTCGGATCGATCGAGGAGGCGAATGCGCTCGACGAGCTGAATGCTCACGTCCGAGCCAATCGGGACCACGAGAAGATGAACCAAAGCAGTATCCCTTACCTCCCTAACGAACTACTGAAGGCCTGGAGCGCCCACACTCCCGACGGCTTTCGGGAGGCGATGGAAGGCTACGACGATCACGTCTCGGCGTCGGGGGGACTGAACTTCGAGTATTGCGACACGGTCGCCGACTTCTACGCCGCCGTATTTCGGTTCGCCACGGATCTTTCCATCAAGCGATTGATAGTGAACCGGCCGATCGACCTCGGGTATAGCCACAATCGCTTTCACGTACACGATGTGGTCGTCGACCTTGCCGTGTCGCTCTCTGACCCGACTGATGTGGCCATCGCGGAGGAGGCGGTGCTGGGCCAGCCTGAGGCGTCCGCGTGGTACGCCGAGAGTGCGTTGAGCCGCCCCTTGGCAGCTCCGATCGCCGAGGCATTCAGAAGCGCCAAGAAGTCCGCGGGCTAGCTCAGCGTCCGCCCGACGGCGGTCGGGGTCGGTGTCTCTTAGCCCGCGCCAAGCGGGCGAAAATGGCAGCCGAGATCCTCTGCCTCTTCCGTGAAGGCGAAAGCAGTCATTCAGCGGAGGTCACCACGTTTGGCTTGAGCAACCAGACGATGCTGTTAGTGAGAACCGGTGCTACTGACCCTCTATGGGTTCCTCTGCCGGTGCCAGAGCAGGGCCCTGTCATGGTGCGGCCCTGAGTTCGCTCTTGGCAACAATGTCTGATTGATCTAATAGGTTACGCCGAATGCTTCGGTGGTTTTCGCTCATAGTCTTCACTCTGGCTCTCATGACATTCGCCTTTTCTGCCGTCGGCGCCGCAGCGAAAACGACGGAAAAAGGCGAACTGTCGATTGTCTCCAACTCCCAACCGCTGAAGGTTGAAGCCAAAGAAGGAAACGACGGTGCTACCACCACTCTGACGTTGTTCAACTCAGGGACGAAGCCCGTTCCGTTCCGAGTTCTGTTCGAAGCCTCGACAGTCGAGGGAGTACGTTTGGAAGGGCCGCTGGTAGGCACAGTGCGGGCACGTGAGACGAAGCTGGTACGGATGGGCTTTGGCGGGCTCGAAGGTCTCCATGAAACGGCCACGGGGCAGCTGATGGTCAGGTCAGGCAGACGCGAACCGCTGGTGCGAGAAGTTGAATTTGATCCCGCCCCACAGCCGGCCATCCCCTGGCCAGGAGTGCTGATCGTTGCTTCCCTGCTGGTCAGCGTGATTCTGATGTTCATCGCAGCCCCACCGGAAGACAAGAAAGACATCCCTGCTCCGAACCCGAAACTGAGCTTTGAAAGCATCGCGACGGTGCTCACCGCTGCAGGCGGCCTGCTCGCGACAGTGACGACCGCGGTCACCTTTCCGTCCTTGCCGGAACAGATCAGCGAACAGTCGCTGCTGGCGCTCGCCGCGCTGTTCGCGGCGCTGGTGGTGTTGGCCCCGTTCGTTTACGAAGCCCTGCGCAAGGTTCATCCGGCCCCGCTCGACGAGAAGAAAGGCCGCGTCGGGACCAACAAGACAGTGTTGATCGCCTGTGCGATCACTATGTGGGGTGTGCTGGGGGAGATAGCGCTGCTAGGGCTGCTCGGCTGGGAATTGGCCGGTGAGAACGCTGGTCGGGTGTTCGTGATCGTCGCGATTCTCATCGTCGGAGGGCTGGCGATCCGCTATTTCCTTGTTTCGGTTGGCAAGCTCGTACAACGGGACTGGCCCAAGGAGGAAGAAGAAAAGGCTCAGGAAGAAGCGAAAGCGTTGAAGACGCTGCCGAAGGGTGGAGAGCCGCAAGAGTCCGCAGAGCTCGTGTCGATATTTCCCACACGGGCCTATGACTTCCAAGGTATTGACAGCCTGCTCGTGCACCAAGGAATCACGCTGCCCGATGTATCGATCGACAGGGAGGACCGGTCGGCGGAGATATCCGTGCCGCCAGTGGTGGCCGTGATGCCAGCCACCGAAGAGCCAGCGCGCTGGTCGCTCCTCTGATCGAGCGAGCGAGCGAAGGAGCGAGCAGCGGGGTTAAGAAGATGCACCAGTTGGCGGTCCAGATCGAGACCGCCGGCAGTTGGCGGCCGAAGGAGCAACGGCGAATTCTCGGCTCTCCCTCCCTCGCGGCTCAGCTCGCTCCGTCGCTAGACGCTGCGGCTGTGCCCGCTTCGAGGTCTGCGGCCTATTGCGAGGAGGATCGCACCGGGCTTCGAACGTCGGCGTCCATGTTTGGCTCAACCGGCGCCTCTGCCCAGGCCCCGAGATCATTCAACGCGACGCCGCCGGGCGCGTTGAGGTCTGGCCCCCCGACGATGATGAGGGCACTCCGTCTCACGCCAGCTTCGGAGCACGGCGCAGCGAATCCGTTCCAGCTCGCAGCGGCTCGGGGCCCGGATATTGCATGGTGCCCACTACACCGACTACGTCGAGCAAGTCAAGGCGCTGCGCCGTGGCGGTCTCGATCCGGAGGCAGAGAAGCTGCTGCTCGAGCTGATCGATGCCACCGAGGAGGAGGCGAGAGCCGAGGGAACCGCTGTCGCACCTTGGTATTACGAGCAGCTTGTGATTCTCTACTCCAAGTGAAAGCAAAAGGACGAGGAGATCGCCGTCCTCGAGCGCTTTGCCGCTCAACCGCACGCCCCCGGCGTGGCTCCGCCAAAGCTACTCCAACGCCTCGCCAAAAAAAAGGCGGCACGCGACCGTGCAGGCGACTAACCGACCGCTGGCGCATCCTCAAGTAGGCCCAGCCGCATGGTCTCCGGCTCGAGCTTCCTAGCCTTCTTCGAGCAGTCCTCGACCGAGAAGGTGCTGAAGTCGTTTTCGTCTCGCTGGAAGCGCAGCCGCGCGATCGAACGCGGCCAGTCGTCCACCACCGCCAGTTCCTCTGTCAGGACTGCCGCTACCGCGTCGTCGTGGGTGGTCACCACAACTTGCTCGGGTTTAAGCAGGCGCACGAAGGCGCGCAGCGTGCTCGCGAAGCCCGCTTGGTTTGCGTTGTCGAAACCCGAGGTCGGGTCGTCGAGGATCAGGACCCGTCGCCTTTTCTCCGGTTGCAGCATGTGGAGCCCGAGGAACCAGGCGACACCGAGCACCGTCTGCTCGGCCGAGTTCAGCAACAAACGCGCATCGAGGTCGGCGCGGTCGGTCGCGAGCCCGCCGAAAACGATTCTTTTTTTCCCGGTCGACATCTGCAGTGGTTTGAAGTACCACTCAAAGCGCACCATCGCGCCGACCAGCTCGCGGACCACAGGGGCCAGGCGGTCGTCGAGCAGCTCGGAAACTATTCGTTCGCTCGTTTCCAGGATCGGGCCGCCGCGGCGCATGGTCCTTGCCAACTCGAACCTGCAGATCGCGTCCATCACTGCCTCGCGGTGAGCCCCGTAACGGCGGGCGGGATGTCCCTTCAGCCGCCGGCCGATTTCCCGCAGGCTGTTGCCGTGTACAAGCAGCAACTCAGCCAGCTCGCGCAGCGGCGCCGCTATTGCCTCCGGGTCAGCCGGGGTATCGCTGAAGCCCGCCGCTTCGTAGGTTTTGGGCTCCACTTCCGGCGCTTGCCGTGCCGGCGGCCGTTGCCTCGGCCGGCTCAATCGCTCCAGCTCCGCATCAGGCGCCTTCGCCGACGCGCGGTCGACCGCGTCCGCGTAGCCGACGAGCAGCTCTGCCCATTTTTCGTCGCTGATTTCGCCCGCTTCGTCGCGAAACCGCTCGGCCGCCTGGCTCAATCCCCGCGCGTGGTTCAGCCAGCGCGCGGCGAGGTCCACGCGGATCGGGCTTTTCGAGTCGTCTTCCGGCAGATCGGCGTGCGCCTGCTCTCCGTCTGCAGCGTCGCTGCTGCTCTGCAGTCCCTCCAGCAGCAGCCTCGTTGCCCCGGCGGCCTCCAGGTGAGCCGCCAGCAGCGCCTCGACCGTTTTCGCCGCCTCGTCGAGTGCCACCACGACCTCGTCGTCGCCGACGTGCTGCCCAGCGGCCTCGGCCACCATGGCGTCCGCCCTCTCCAATTGCGTCCCCAGCGCCTGCTTGCCGGGCCACTCCCGTGGGCTGTAGCAGCCACCCGAAGCCGAGGCGAGGGTCTTTTCCACAATTCCCAGCTCCGGGAGCGCGCTGTAATCGCGCAGGAAGTCACTGCTAAGAGCTTTCTGCAGATGCTTGAGGCCTGGGGAGTCCGTTCGCGCCAAGGGCGCGATCCCGGCCGCCTCGAGAGCGCCGTCAGCATTGCTCTTTGCCGTTTTCACCAGCTCTTTGGTTCGCGTATCGAGATCGGGAATCTCCAGGCCGGTCACCGTCAGCAGTCCTTCAAAGCGCTCTTTCGGCTCTTCGCTGACCAGATTCGTCATCGCCTCGTGGGTGAGAACGCAGCGGCGGAGTTCGGTCTCTTCCCGCTCGGAGACCTTCCGCACCGGGCGCCCGTCGACCTCGATCGCGAACTCGCCTTCGCCGTTGCCCGGAAGGTGTTCGGCATACTCCGAGGCCTTGGCCCCGTCCCTCCTCTGCGAGGTTCCCGCCCAGCCAAGCTCCATCGCCTCGACGACGCTCGTCTTGCCCCCGCCGTTGGGACCGTGGACGACGTTGACGTCGGAGAGGCTTATTTCCATCTCCTTGATCGACCTGAAGTTCGAAAGCTTCAGCTCCCGCACCGGAGCGGGGGAGGGGAGCTCGCCGCCCCCGGCACTGTCCCCGATCAGCATGTCGGCCCCGTCGCGTCCCGCCGCCTGGCGCGCCGAGCCGAAGGAGTCGCTGAGCTCTCTTGCCGCTTCTTCGACGTTGTCGCGCAGCTCCGCCCAGAACCTCTGAACCTCCTGCCTCGATATCTCCGCGCCCAAGAGCGATCTGCAGCGGGGAAGAAGGGGCGCCAGCGCGTCGTCGAGCTTCTCCGGGTCGGCCAAGTGCTCTTCTAGCACCAGGTTGATGTCGACTCGGCTGAACACCGCGTAGTCCTTGGCGAGACCCTCCGTCAGCTTGCGGATCTGCTTCTCGCCCTTTGGGTCGACGATCGCCAGGATCAACGGGGTGCCGAACGCGGAGGGTGCATCGCTGGAGAGGTGGTGGCGGATGCCGGAGCCGGCGAAGAGCAGCTGCCGCCAGAGGATGTCGTCCACCGTCCCCTCGCTCTCGGCGATCAGCGCCAGCTGCGCGGTGCGCTTCTCCCAGGCGACGCCGGTTACCAGGGGCAGCTCCTCGCCGAAAGGGGTCGCGCCGCCGATCCGGGTCTCGAAGCCGACCTTCTTCAGCCGCGTCAGGACCTGCTCGGTCGCGCTTGTCACGGCCGGACCTCTTCCCCGGTCGCGAGGCTCACGCCGCGAAGCTCCGAGCCATCGCCGGAAACGAGGATGCAATCGAGGTGGGACGGATGCTCGAGCGTGCGGCGGATCTTCTCCAGCTCGTCTCCCTGCCGGCAGGTCTCGGCGAGTTTTTCTTGCTGGATGCCGACTGGCATGTAGGCGACACCTTGAGGAGCATCGACGATGAACCCGTTGCCGGCAACCGCCTCCAGGCTGGACTCGGGCTTGCCGTGGCCGAGCCGGGCTCGCACCGCCGCGCGCGCGACCATCAATTTCACGCTCTTGGTCGCGTGCTTGGTCAGCGGCACGTAACCGCGCGTCGCCGTCAGGTTCGCCAGCTGGATGAACGAGTTTTCGCCTGGATCGTCGGCGAGGAGCGCCCAGCGCAGCATCGCTGGCGTCGTCACGATCAGGCTCGCCAGCCGCTGGTCGCGTTCTTTGGGAAGTTCGAATCCCTGTTTTTTTGCCTCGGTCTCGAGCTGGTTGGCGATCAGTTCCGCCAACAGGACCAGCATCGCTCCCGTCGCAGTTGAGCCTTCGGTGCAGACATGCGTGGCGGCGCCCGCGCCCGCTTCCTTGCCGTCGAGGCCGGTCTTGATCAACTCCTGGATCGCTTCCGCCGACGGATCGAGGTCGATCGCGACCACGCGCGGCGAGCCGTTGCCCGGGTTCGCTTCGTAGACCGCGGCCAGAATTTCGTCGAGCTCGTTGGAGAATTTCGGGTCCTGTCCGGAAAACCCGATCAGCATCAGCGCCTTCTTCTCCGCGCTGGCCCGAAAGGCGTTCAAGCTCCATCCCGGCTTCTTCCAGTCTTCGAGTTGCCGGCGCCGGACCACGATTCCTTCAGCCGCCGCTCGCGGATCTCGCGTGGCGAGCTCGCGATAGCGCACCGCGCAGCCGTGAGCCTTGACCAGCAGGTAGCCCTGGCTCTTCGTTTCGACCATCGCTGCCGCGTCGGCGACGACCCTCGCGTAGTCGACCCACTGCTGCCCCGCGATTGCCTTGCCATAGAGGAACCCCTCGGCCTCGAGGCCCGCCTCAGCCCCGCAGTCGTAGTTGAAGCCGAATGCCTCCTCCAGGAATTCCTCCCGCGCCATCCGCGCCAGCACGCAGTAGACGCAGAAGTGGTCGCCCATCTTGGCGGCGGGTCGCCACTGCGATTCCTCGGGGAAGCCGAGGTCCTCGACCACCCGCTCGGGCCCCTTCTTCTCGAAGATCTTTTCGGCGATCTCTCCCAGGTCGTGCTTCGTCAACGCCGTGTCGTGAGGTTCGTATTCGGCATTGTCCAAGTAGTCCGTCAGCAGGTCCTCGCCGATCTCGTTTGCGACTCGCACCCCGCAGTCCCAGGATGCGCCGGCGCCGACAACCGGCAGGATCGCCGGCACCGGCAACTGCCGGGCCAGCGCTGCGATCGCTCCCAGGGCGCCGCTGTCAAGGCCGCTGGTTCGAGACAGGTGCTCGGTCAGGGAGAGCTGGCGACTCTCCTCCATCACACGCACGCTCATCGCTTCGCTACCGCCCCCGCTCGAAGTCAAGTTTCGCCAATTACGATCTTATTAGTCGCAATACTCAAAGAGGACTTATATAGGGCGACTTCCGAGGAAGGAGTGGCTCTATCCTCCGTATCCCCCGCTTTTAGGCATGGCCCGCCTGTGGGGTAGAACAAATCAGGCTGGGTGGGAACAAGGTAGGAACGGGTAGGAACAGCGGCGGAGGCCAAGCGCCGCCACTCGTCTTGGCTCTACAAGTGGCTTCGAGAAGTGCCCCGAGCTGGATTCGAACCAGCGGCCTACTCCTTAGGAGGGAGTCGCTCTATCCAGCTGAGCTATCGGGGCGGGGCTAAGGATTGTCTCAGCCTCGCTTCTCATCGAGCAACTCGTGGCACCAGGTGACCGCAGCGTTGGCAACAGCGATCGCTCGTTTTCGATCCAGCGTCTCGATCGGGGCGTCGTCGTACCGGAATTCGGCCGCCCAGGGTGTCAGCCAGGACGCTGACTTGACCTCCGCCTCCATGGCGATGGATTGTTTCTCGGCTAGGACGATCAGATATTCGAGGTCGTGTGTCTTTGGAAAGTCGACGCCCTCCAGCATCAGAACGACCTTTACGGCCTTCTCGACAGCTTGCTGTGCGTGAAAGCCCACTGGGCGGTCATCCATCTCTGGATCGGGAGCGAGCTTCTCAGCTGTCGCCAGGTCGATTGCCGCTAGTCGAGCGAGGGACTCCGCGACTTCGATCTGCTCAGGCGTGGGCAAGGACGCGACCGTCGCGGAGCGCGTGATGGACCATCGTGCCCGGTACCTTTGCGCGCCGCTCGGCGTGCTCCTCGTCTAGGACGATGATGTCTACCGGAGCCGGGAAGTCTCTGAGAGTGCGTCGCAGACGCTCCCACTCCTTGAGGCGATTCTTCACGGCAGGCTCGATGACGAGAAAATCGACATCGCTATCCGGCCCTGCCTCTCCGCGTGCATGGGAGCCGAAGAGGATCACTTTCGATTTCGCGCCGGCGGCTTCTGCCAACAGCTGCCCTGCTTGATCGATCAGGTTGCGAGAGACCATGGTGGACAAGGTAGCGGAGCGAGTTGCGGACAATGCAATCCATTGGGCAGCGGAGCGGTCTCGCTGCCCAAACCGAGATAGAACCACGGCAATCGACTGGAATCCACGACCCCACGCAGTACCGTCCCGACCCTTTTGTAGAGCCGAAACGCGCACTCCTCCAACTCGCTTAGGAGGGAGTCGCTCTATCCAGCTGAGCTATCGGGGCTCAGCTTCAATCGTAGGCGTTCCGAGGCGGCCTTTGCCATTCGTGCCCCAATCCGATTTGGGGCCTACCATGACGGTGTGGCAGTCAACAGAAAGCCGCTGCTTGCTCCTGGCAATGAGGCCAAGTGGGCAAAGATCAATCGTGCCGATGCGGAGCAGCTTCGTGCGTCCAACTTGGCATTGACGCCCACTCAGCGGCTGGAACTAGGCCAAAAGCTCTCGCAGCAAGCAGTCTCGCTGCTCGCTGCTTCCGTGAAGGCTGGCAATGCCCCAAGACGAGCCCTCTGGTCCTGATCTCGTTGGCGTCATAGCCGACGCCAACTCGGCAGGTTTGAAGCATGTTGTCATTGGCGGATTCAGCGTGATCTTCCACGGCTATGTACGGGCGACGAGAGACTCGGATCTGCTCGTTCCCGACGGCGAGGAAGCCGACGAGAAGATCCTGCGCTTCTTCGAAGTGGCGGACGGGCGGCGATTGTCCGATGGAAAGAAGCTCACGATTGACGACATCGCCGGTGCCGAGCAGCTGCGGGTAAACAGCCGCCGCGGCATCATCGACATCATTCGCGGTGGTTCTCCTCCGCTTGACTTCGAGACGGTTTCCGACAGAGCAGACACTGTGGAGTGGGAGGGTCAGACGGTCCGGGTCGCTGCACTGCCGAGCGTTGTCGGTTTCAAGCGCCTCGCCAGAAGACCGCAGGACCGAGTCGATCTGGAAGAGCTGGAGGCGATCCACGGCGACTTGCCCGTTGAACCGATTCCCGGCCTCGATTCATAGCCAGTTCATTGGCCAGCGGCCTTTCTAGCTATTCGCTCGTCGCATCGAGGTCCTCCAGGTCCGCGAGATCTCGAGTTCTGCCGGCGGCACGCTTCATGGACTTGAGGTCTTCGATTGAGCAGACGGCGACCTCGATCCCGAGGATCTCTGCCTTCGTAGAGCGTGAGCTCAATTCATCGTAGGCCGGAATTCCGTCGAGCCCTTGGACGATATCCAGACGGCCGAGGTCGGTCTCGATGGCAACCTGCTCACCAATCGCGAGCTGCCCCGCGATTGAAAGCCGGCTGCTGAGAAAGGATTCGCCTGTCTGCACGTGCCCGTGGATTTCCTCAGCGACGGTGGCAAGGCGTTTGAGGTTCTCGGTGTCTGGAGCGACAACGATGTCCACGTCCTTGGTGCCGCGAACCACCCCCCACGCTCCCAGCGCAAGGCCGCCGACCACGACGAACTTCACCTCCGCCTCCGTCAAGCGGCGAAGAATCTGATCGAAGGCTGGTGCGCTCACCCGTGGCGCGCTGCGCCGACGAATTGGAGTAGCTGATGGCTGAGGGCAATGGTCTCCGCCAGATTCACGCTCATCGGGCGTTGCGCATCCGAGCGCAGTCGCTGCCGGCGGATGGCCTCGGCTTCAGCGGCGCCGTTCTTGGACGCGGCGCTCTGTCGATGGGTTGCTGCCATGACGAAACCGTAGCTGGTGCTAGTCGAGGTAGCGGGCGAAATGATGCGCGGAGACGACCAGGCCCGCGTTCATATAGAGGCGGTGGGCGTCCGCACGGTCGATGCCGACGCCGGAGTCGAGGTGGAGCTGGGTGCAGCCGAGGCGCTTGCCCTCTTCGACCAACCAATCGAGCAGGGCGCGGGCGTGGCCGCGGCGGCGCTCGCTTGACTTGGTGGAGAGGTCATCGACGTATAGGTAGTGGCCCCAGGAGAGGCTGTTGCATACGCGAAAGCCCGCCACGGCCGACGGCTCTGAGGCGCCTGTCTCGAAGGCGGCTATGAGCCGGTAGCCCTCGGCGCGCTGGACCTCGTCGACTTGGTGGACGAACGACTGCTCGTCGCCCAGGTTGGTGCGGAGCTCTCGCATCGCCGCGAATGCCAGGCTCGTCTCCGGTGGCAGCAGCTCGCGGATCTCCGACTTGGAGCTCATCGGTCGCTCAGGCGTAAAGGCTCTCGGACGCGAGCTCTTGCGCGCGCCGGCTCCAGAGCTTGACCTGCATGAAGATGTCGTCGCCGTAAGCCTCGAGGGCGTCGAGGGCGAGCAGGGTGAAGCGGCCGTTGGAGATCTCTTCCTGGTCGACGGTCTCCTCGTCGAGCTCGGCGGTGGCGGCTACGGCACCCTGGAGCAAGGGGCGGCCCCAGACAAGCGTGACCGCGCCGGCCCGTCCGTTCTCGCCACGCCAGCGGCCGATCACCTCGTCGTTGAGGTCGATTTTCCAGCCGGGGTTGTCCTCGGCGAGGACATCGGTGAAGTCGGCCGCGGCCTGGAACTCGGAGGGCTCGCCCTCCTCGGGCTGGACGTAGGAGACGTGGCCGAAGAGCTCGAGTGCGCCCTCCGCGCCCTCGGTGCGTGCCGTGCACGGCACCCAGACCCGGCCGCCCCAGGCACGCTCGGGATACCAATCGAGCTCGGCCGGCGGCTCGACGCCCTCGGGCAGGTCCTCGATCTCCTTACAGGCCTTGTGGAATGCCTCGCCGAGCCGCTCGGCAAAGCGCCCGTGGGGGATTCCCTCCTGGGTCGAGTCGGCGATGAAGCGGGGGATGGGGCGGTGGTTGGGCGGCATCAGAGGCACTCGCGCAGGTCGGCAGCGGCGAGCTCGGGAGGGTAGGTGTTGATGTCGACTCCCGTCGCGAACTCGAAGCTCGCCTTGATGCTGAGCCGCGGCGCGATGTCGACGTGCCAGTTGAAGTGCTCGGCGCCTCGCGGCGCGGTGCGGACCCAGAGGTTGAGCTCGGGAGAGCTCTCGAAGCGCTCGGCGAGCAGGCGCAGGGCGGTGTGGATCATCGTCGCGCCGCCGCTGTCCTCGGCGAAGCCGGCTGCGCCCGAGCGCGGGATCACCCGCAGCTCAAAGGGCGAGCGCGAGGCCCAGGGACAGATCAGCGCCGCCTCGTCGTCAATCGCGACCAGGCGGTCCTTGCGGCGCATCTCCTCGACCAGGATCTCGCTGAGCAGCCCGCCCCCCGCGGTGCGTTCGGCGTAGGCGCCGACCCGCTCGCGCTCGCGCGCCACCGCGGCGGGGACGAAGTCGAGCGCGTAGAGCTGGGCGTGGCTGTGCTCGAGCGAGGCGCCGGCGCCGCCGCCCTCGTTGACGATCAGCTGCACGTAGGAGGCGCCGGCGTGGGCGCGCATGCGCTCGCGCCAGGTCTCGACCGCCGTGCTCAGTTGCTCTGCGCTCAGCTCGCACATCGCGGTGACGTGATCGGGCGCGTTGATCAGCACCTCGTGCGTGCCGGTCGCGGGGCGTGCAGAGAAGAGGTCGGGTTCGCCGGAGCGGCGCGACTCGAGCAGCGGGTCGCCGGCGCTGGCGAAGGCGCCTGCCTCACCCGAGCGGGCTGCCGACCCCGCGCCCCCGCCTGAGCCGTCGTCTGCGTTCGCCAAAGCCGGATAGAGGTTCGGCACCACCCGCGTCGTCCAGCCGGGACTGTCGGCCTCGCCGCCGCCGGGCCGCGTCGCGTAGACCTCAGGCGGCGTGCGGTCCTCGCGTCCCTCGCAGAAGGGGCAGTTCTCCGGGCCCTTCGGTTCGCTCTTGGGCAGGTTGAAGCTGTCGGGGCGGGCGGCCCGCCCGGGGGCGAGGATCGCCGGCAGCCCGGAGAGCTGGTCGATTCGTAGTTCGGGGGAACTCAGGAGCGGGAGGGTGGCAGGTCGGGCTCGGGCTCGACGGGCGGCGGTGGGGGCGGCTCAGCAGGCGGCGACGCCGGTGGGCCGGGCGGCTTCGGCCTTTTCCTGCCCTGCTCGCCGCCCAGGAACGGTTCGATCATGTCCATCGGCAGCGGGAAGACCACCGTCGTGTTCTGGTTGCTGCCGATTTCCAGCAGCGTCTGCAGGTAGCGCAGCTGCAGCGAGGCCGGGTTGGTGCTGATGATGTCGGCCGCGTCGGTGAGCTTCTGCGCCGCCTGGAACTCGCCCTCGGAGTTGATGATCTTGGCGCGGCGCTCGCGCTCGGCCTCCGCCTGGCGCGCGATCGCCCGCTGCATCTGCTCGGGGATTTCGACGTCCTTGATCTCGACCGCGGTCACCTTCACGCCCCAGGGCTCGGTCGACTCGTCGATGATCTTCTGCAGCTCTTCGTTGAGCCGCTCGCGCTCGGAGAGCAGCTGGTCGAACTCGGCCTTGCCGAGCACCGAGCGCAGCGCCGTCTGCGAGATCTGCGAGGTGGCGATGAGGAAGTTTTCGACCTCGACGATCGCCCGGTTGGAGTCGACCACGCGGAAGTAGGCGACGGCGTTGACGCTGGCCGGCACGTTGTCGCGGGTGATCACCTCCTGCGGCGGGATGTTCAGCGTCACCGTGCGCAGGTCGACCTTGACCATGCGGTCGATCAGCGGAATCAGCAGGATCAGCCCCGGCCCCTTGGTGGCGATCAGGCGGCCGAGGCGGAAGATCACGCCGCGCTCGTACTCGCGCAGCACCCGCACCGAGGTGCCGAGCGCGATCACGACGAAGAAGGCGATGATGATCAGGACTCCGAGTGCTGCTGCCATCAGCTTGCTCCTTCTTTGGCCTTGCCGGCGGGTGTCGGCTCGGGGTGGACCACCAGGGTCAGCCCGTCCACCGCATCGACCCTGACTCTATCCCCCAGCCGTACCGCCGCCCCGCCGTCGGCCAGGCGAGCGCTCCAGACAGTCCCCTCGGCCCAGACTCGGCCGTCGGGGTCGATGTCGCTGCGCGCCTCGGCGAGTGAGCCGATCAGCTCCTCGGTGCCGGTGCGCACTGGCTGGTCGCGATGGGCCTCGATCACCTTGCGGGTGATGAAGTAGAAGGCGACGAGGGAGAGCAGGCCGAGCGCGATCAGCGCCGGACCGACGTAGTCGGCGGCACTGCTGTCGGACTCCAGCGCCAGCACCCCGCCGACGATCAGGCCGAGCGCGCCGAGCGCCGCCAGCACGCCGCCGGTCGAGAGCAGCAGCTCGGCGACGAGCAGGCCGACACCGAGCGCTGCGACGATTGCGGCTGAGTCCATAGGCCGATTATCCGCTTTCGCATTCTTCGCGCAGGGCGAAGCGCTGAATGTCGGCCGCCAGTTCGGCGTGCTCGGTGTAGGGGCCCTGCTTGAGGTAGCAGAGGCTGCCGTTGCTGGCGTAGAAGGCGGTGTCGGGGAGACCGGTGCCAGCGCCGATCGCGTGGGCTATTTCCTGGTTGCCGTCGGTGTAGCTCGGATAGGGCAGCGGCGCCTCTTCGAGGAAGGTTTCGGCGCCGGCGTTGGAGTCCTGGCTGTTGACGCCGAGGAAGGCGACCTTCTTGCCGTAGGTGGCGGAGGCCTTCTGCAGGGTGGGGAACTCGAAGCGGCAGGGCCCGCACCAGGAGGCCCAGACATTGACCACGACCGGGTAGCCCTTGAGCGCGGCGAGGCGGTGTTCGAAGGCGCTCGAGCCGCCCGGCAGGAGCTTGTCGCTTTCCTTATATAGAGCGGCGAGCGGCGCCGGCGCGCCGGCAAGCGCCTTGGCGTAGTCGGGGTGCTGGCCGCCGTAATCACCGCCGCTGTCGGCGCCACAACCGACCGCCAGCAGCCCCACCACCGCGACCGAGATCAGACCGATCACGAACTGTCGTCCCTTTTTCTTCAATTCCTTGATTACAATACGTATGTTCGGTTCGCTGCTTCATGCGAACCGCTTGTGAGAGCGCTGGGGGGAGGCAGTGAGGCCGACTCCCGGCATTCCTCGTCTAAGTGTCCCGCCCGTCATCCATCGCGGCGGGGACTAAACCCGAAAGCCTTCATGGCCAAGACCAGCGAAGTTGCCGCGCCGGCGGCAGTTCCATCTAGCGCCGATATCGATCGGGCGGCGAAGTTCGCCCGCGAGCCCTTCCTGCTCGACGGCGAGGGGCCGGAGGCGCTTGCGCCCGGCACCGCCCGCCGCCGGGCTCTGGATGCCGCTTTGGCCGAGCTCGACCAGGGGCTCGAGGACCCCTCGATCCAGTGGCGCCGCGATTTCTCCCTGCTCCTGGGCCTGGAGCGCCTGCTCGCCGACGAACCGCCGAAGCTGCGCGACGGCGCCGAACTGAACCCGCACCAGGTCGACGCGCTCTCCGGCACGCTGACCGAGCTGATGGCCGAGCAGCAGGTCGCGATCGGTGACGAAGCGAACGACAAGGCGAAGGCCAACGGTTCGGCCGCCGCGGCGGAGAAAGCAACGCCGGCCAAGAAGGCGGCCAAGGCTGACGCCGAAGACGAGGATGCCGATGCCAACGGCGAGGTCGAGCTCGACGAAGAGGACGAGGAGCTGGCCCCCGACGAGGAGCCGCAGGACTGGGAAGAGCAGCCCGCCGAGGACGAGGAGGTGATCGAGGAGGCGCCCGACGATCCCGGCGCCGAGCGGCGCTTCTGGTTCGAGCACGCGACCGGCGCCGGCAAGACCGTCGCCGCGGTCGGCTTCATCGATGCCACCCGCACCGGCGGCGTCCTGATCCTCACCCACCGCCGCAACCTGGTCGACCAGTTCATCGGCGAGATTTCCGACCGCGGTTACAAGGAGCGCCTGCGCCCACCGCTGATGGGGGACCGCGACGATCCCGACGGCCCGGTCACGGTCGAGACCTACCAGTGGTTCGTCCGCAACCACAAGAAAATCTCCGACGCCTACTCGATCGTGATCTGCGACGAGGCGCACACCGCGCTCGGCGAGAAGACCAGCGCCTGCATCCGCGCCTGGACCGGCCCGGTCTTCATCGGCATGACCGCGACCGGGGCGCTGATCGCCCGCCACGTCGCCGACCTCTTCCCGACCCAGACCTCGCGCTTTGACTTGATCCAGGCGGCCCGCCGCGGCGTGATCTCGCCGCTGCGCTGCATGCGCATCCCGCCCGGCCCGGGCGTGCGGACGATCGCCAAGGTGCCGCTGCGAAAGGGCGAGGTCGACCAGGACTTCGACCAGGAGGAGCTGGCCGCGCTGCTGGACCAGGAGCCCTTCAACGTCGCCATCGCCGACCTTTACAAGACCCGCTTCGACGGCATGCCCGGCGTCCTCTACACCGCCGGCGTGCAGCACGCCAAGAACGTGGCGCGGGCGCTGCAGGCGGCCGGCGTCACCGCGCGGGCTGTCTCCGGCGAGACGCCGAAGCGCGAACTGGCCGAGATCCTCGCCGGCTTCGAGCGCGGTGAGGTCGACGTGCTCTGCAACGCGATGCTGCTCGCCGAGGGCTGGAACTCGCCGCGGGCGACGCTCTGCATGCACCTGGCGCCGACCGCCTCGCGGCGGATCTACCAGCAGCGGGTCGGCCGCGTGACCCGGCGCGCGCCGGGTAAGGAGGCGGGCCTGGTCATCGACTTCGTCCACCCGGCGACCACCCACGACGAGACGATCATCACCCTGCACAGCCTGCTCGACCGCGACGTCTACCGCGGGGGCGCGATCGTGATCGGGCCGGTGCGGCGCTCGCGCGGGCGGCGGATCCGGGTCGAGCGGCGAATTGTGCCGGTCTCCGGCGAGGAGGAGCGGCGCATGCAGGTGCTCGAACGCGAGCTCTGGCGGATCGCGGTCGAGAACCTCGATCACGCCGAGCAGCACGCCTGGGCGGCGCTGGCCGGGGCGCGGGTCAACCCGCAGGGCTGGCGGCGGGCGCGGGCGATCCTGCAGGGCTCCGGCTCGCAGGAGCTGAAGCGCCGCTTCCTGCTCACCTGCGTACAGCGCAACCGCACCTCGCAGCTGAAACTGAAAGCGCTGAGCGAGATCGCCGACCTCGGCGACGCCGACGCCTTCGACGACGCGATCGACATCGTCGGCACCTGGAGCCGCGACGACAAGCGGGCCGGCACGCGGACCCTGTTGCAGGCCCTGGTCGACAAGCGGATCGGTCGCCGCGACCAGGCTCAGGCCTGGGTCTGGCGGCTCGCCTCCTACACCCCCGAGCTGCACGAAGAGTATGCGGTGCAGCGCTGGCCGGAGACGAAGCGGCTGCTCGGCCTGCTGGTCAACTCCTCGGGCCGGGCGCACGGGCGTAACGCGCGGCGCCTGGTGCATTCCGCCCGCAAACAGGACCGCCGCCTCGCCGTGGCGCTGCTTGCCGGAGCGGTCTCGCACACGCCCGAGGGCGAAGAGGTGCTGCGCGGGGCGCGGATGCGGATGGCCCGCAAGCCCTCGGCGATCGCCCGCGAGCTGCTGCGCAATTTCCCCAAGGGCGGCAAGCGGCGCAACAAACGCGGCAAGAAGCGGCCGAAGCGGGACGGGGCGCCGGCGAACGGCGAGGCGGCCGCGGCTAACGAGAGAAGCGATTCCCCTGAGGGCACCGATACGGAGCGCGACTCGGGTCAGGGCAATGGTGCCGAGGTCAAGAAAGCCGCCAAACCGAAACGGCGCCGCAAACGGGCGAAAAGACCCGCCAAAGGCTCAGAGGCGCAGCTGGACCTCGCCGGCTCCGAGGCTGACGCTGGCGCCGCCAGCAACGGCAACGATGAGGTTGCCGCGGTCGTCGATTCCGTCGGCGACGCCTGAGCCTTCCTCCCAGGCGACCTCGCGCCCGAGTAGCCCGTCGCGGCGACGCCACTCACTGAGTACGTCGTCCTCCGGCGCGTAGGTCCAGTGGGTCAGCTGCGCATCGAGCTTGTGCCTGGCTGCTTCGGGAGTGACCCCGCCGCCGAGTGAGATCGCCGGCTGGCGCAGGTCGTCGGGGAACTCCTCGGGCTCGATCGAGAGGTTGAGGCCGATGCCGATCACCGCCCAGCCGTCCTGGGGCTTGGCCTCGATCAGGATGCCGGCGAGCTTGCGGCCCTCGAGCCAGACGTCGTTTGGCCACTTGACCATGCACTCGCTGCCGGGGTGCAGCGCCTCGGCGGCGGCGCAGACGGCCAGAGGGACCGAGAGCGGAAGCAGCAGGTGGCGCTGGTCGAGCGGGCGCAGGATTGCCGAGTAGAGCAGCGCCTTGCCCTCAGGTGCCGTCCAGACCCGCCCGACGCGCCCCCTGCCGGCGGTTTGTTCGCGAGCGGTGACGACGGTGCCACCGGGCGCTCCCGCTTCGACCAACTCGCGAGCACGAGTATTGGTCGAGTCCGTGACGCGGTAGTGACGGTGGGGGGACCCGAAGGTCATCCGGCGTCGGCGAGCAGGGCGGCGACGAGGCCGTCGATGTCGTGGCGCTCGGCTTCGACGTCTACCTCGAGGCCGGCGTCGACGATTGCCTCGCTCGTAACTGGGCCGATCGAGACGATGCGAGCGTCTTTGGGAAAACGTTCGCCGAGTGCCTCGGTCAAGTTGCGCACGGTCGAGGACGAGGTGAAGGTGACGTAGTCGGCGGCCTGGGCGGCCTCGACTGACTCGGCGCTGGGCTCCTCGCGCACGGTCTCGTAGAGGGGCACGACGTCGACCTCGGCGCTGCGGCCCTCGAGGTGCTCGGGGATGACGTCGCGGGCGTCGGCGGCGCGGGCGACGAGGACGCGCTTGCCGCCGACCTCGACCGCTGCCAGCGACTCGACCAGCGACTCGGCGACGAAGCGCTCCGGGACGATATCGGCGCTGATGCCGCACTTCGCCAGGGCCCGCGCCGTGCCGGGGCCGATCGCAGCAACCGTCGCACCGGAGAGGGCGCGGGCGTCGAGCCCGGCATTCCGCATCGCCTCGAAGAGCAGGCGAACCCCGTTGGGGCTGGTGAGGACGATCAGGGAGTACTCGCCGATCTGCTCGACGGCGCTCTGAACCTGGTCGCTCTCGATCGTCGGCTCGATCCGGATCGCCGGCAACTCGACCACCTCGGCGCCGAGGTTGCGCAGGGTCTTGGCCAGCCCACTGGCCTGGGCGCGGGCGCGGGTGACGACGACGCGGCGGCCGTAGAGCGGCCGGCGCTCCAGCCAGGCCAGCGACTCGCGCCGAGCAACCACCGGGCCGACGACGATCAGGGCGGGAGCCTTGACCTCCTCGCGCTCGACCGCTTCGGCCAGCGTGCCGAGCGTGGCGACGACGCTGCGCTGGCCCTCCATCGTGCCGCGTTCGATCGCCGCCGCCGGCTGGTCGGCGTCGCGACCGGCGGCGA
Source organism: uncultured Solirubrobacterales bacterium (assembly GCA_963732225.1). GTDB lineage: Bacteria > Actinomycetota > Thermoleophilia > Solirubrobacterales > 70-9 > VRUE01. The sequence goes on along the minus strand of CAVSYR010000002.1, from coordinate 91,441 downwards.
TCAAGGCGGCGGCGTTGTCGCCCAGGCGCTTGACGCCCATGTAGAAGACGAGCGTGCCGGGGAAGCGGGCGAGCGCCTCCCAGTCGAGCGCGCTCTCCTCCTTCTCGGGGTCCTCGTGGCCGGTGACGAAGGCGACCGCGGAGGCGTCGTCGCGGTGGGTGACCGGGATGCCGGCGTAGGCGCTGGCCGCGACCCCAGCCGTGATTCCCGGCACCAGCTCGAACTCGACTCCCGCCTCGCGCAGCGCCTCACCCTCCTCGCCGCCGCGGCCAAAGACGAAGGGGTCGCCACCCTTCAGCCGTACAACGCTCTTGCCTGCCTGTGCCGCCTCGATCAGCCGCTCGCCGATCTCCTCCTGCGGCACCGAGGGTACGCCGGGCGCCTTGCCGACGTAGACCAACTCGGCGTCCTCGCGCGCCCCGTCGAGCGCCCCCGGCGGGATCAGCCGGTCGTAGTAGATCGCGTCAGCCGAGCCGATCAGCGCCAGCGATCGCGCCGTCATCAGGCCGGGATCCCCCGGACCCGCCCCGACGAGGTAGACAACTCCCGCCCGCGCCGTCATTCCGGTGCGCCTTTTCCTCGGTATAGGGGGATAAAGCGCACCGGAAGGATCATGCGGCCATCTCCTCGGCCCGCTCGAGCAGCTCGCGGGCACCGGCGCCGATCAGGCGCTGGGCCAGCTCGGCGCCGAGCGCGGTCGGCTCGGTCGAGTCGCCCTCGACGCTGTCGCGCACCCACTCGCTGCCGTCGGGCAGGCCGACGAAAGCGTCCAGCCGCATCCGGTCGTTCTGCGCATCGACCCTGCCGTGGACGCCGATCGGGCTGGCGCAGCCAGCACCGAGCAGAGCGACGACGGTCCGCTCAGCGGTCAACTCGCGCAGCGCCGCTTCATCGACGATCGGGTCGACCGCCCGCAAGGCGTCCTCATCCTCGTTGCGGATCTGCAGCAGCAGCGATCCCTGCCCAGCAGCTGGGGTCATTGCCTCCTCCGGAATCGGAAAGGCAATCTCATCTGCCCGCCCGAGCCGGCGCAGCCCGGCGACCGCGAGCACGATCGCATCAAGCTCACCTTCGGCGAGCTTGCCCAGCCGCGTATCCACATTGCCATGCAGCTCCCTCACCTCAAGATCGGGCCGCACCGCCAGCAGTTGCGCCTGCCGCCGCAAGCTCGCGGTCCCCACCTTCGTCCCCCTGGGAACCTCATCAAGCGAAGACCCGACCCCGATCCAGGCGTCCCGCGCGTCCTCCCGCTTCGGCACCGCCGCCAGCATCAACCCCTCTGTCAACTCCGCCGGCAGATCCTTGGCCGAGTGCACCCCAATCTCCGCCTCGCCCGCGAGAAGCGCTTGCTCGACCCCGCGCACGAACCGCGCCTTGTCCTCAGCGCCGCCGTCAGAAGCAACCTGCACCAGCTCAGCTCCCCCGAGCATCTCAGCGACCTGCCCGGCTTGGGCCAAGGCCAGCTTGCTGCCGCGGGTCGCGATCCGCAGGGTCAACTGGATTTGCGGCGGCGCAGCTCTGTCACGTTCGAGGCCCCGTCTTCGGCCTCAGGCTCGGTCTCGACGTCCAGCCCAAACAGCTCGCGCAGCGCACTGACGTACAGGTAAGCCTCATCGCTTCCCGCGCTCCGCTTCATCCGCAGCGTCGGCTCGTGCAGCAGTCGCGAGGCGATCGCCTTGGCCATCACGCTCAGCCGCTCGCGGTCGGCCTCGCTGAGCTCCTCCCAGCGACCGTCGTTCTCGGCCAGCACCCGACGCACGACCTCGTCGGCGCGCTCGCGCAGGGCGGCGATCGTCGGCACCACCTCGAGCGAGGCGAGCCAGCGCTCGAAGCGATCCTGCTCGGCGTCGAGCAGGCGCTCGGCCCGGCGCGCCTCGGCCTCGCGGCCGCTGGTGTTGCGTTCGATGATCTGCTGGACGTCGTCGATGTCGTGCAGGCTGACCCCGGCGATCTCGCGGCAGGCCGGCTCGATGTCGCGCGGCACGGCGATATCGACCAGCAGCAATGGGCGGCCCCCGCGGGTCGCCATCACCTGCTCGAGGTCGTCGCGCTCGACGATGTGGTGTGGGGAGTTGGTCGCCGAGACGACGATGTCGGCCTGCTCGAGCTGCTCGGGCAGCTCCTCGAAGCGGACCGCGTTGCCATCGAAGCGCTGGGCAAGGCCGATCGCGCGGTCGTAGTGGCGATTGGCGACGAAGACGGTGGCGACGCCGCGGCTGACCAGGGCGCGGGCGAGCAGCTCGGCGGTCTCGCCGGCGCCGACGACGAGCACGCGGCGGTCACTGAGGTCGCCCAGAGTGCGCCGCGCCAGCTCGACCGCGACCGAGGGGATCGAGACGTTCTTCTTGCTGATCCCGGTCTCATCACGGGCCCTGCCCCCGGCGGCGAGGGCGCCGCGGAAGAGGCGGTTGAGGATCGGCCCGGTGCCGCCCTCGACCAGGGCCAGCTCGTAGGCGCGCTTGACCTGGCCCTGGATCTCGGCCTCGCCGAGGATCATCGAGTCGAGCCCGGCGGTGACGCGGAAGAGGTGGCGGACCGCCTCGCCGGAGCGCAGCGAGTAGAGGTGGCCGAGCAGCTCGGTAGGGCGGATCTCAGCCTGGCGAGTGAGCACGCCGAGCGCCGTCGACTCGGCCTCGACCGGGTCGGAGACGACGAGGTAGAGCTCGGTGCGGTTGCAGGTCGAGATCGCCGCGGCCTCGTGGATGCCGGCGACCTCGGTCAGCTCGCGCAGGGCGCCGGCGGCGCGGCCCTCGGTCAGCGAGAGCCGCTCGCGCAGGTCGAGCGGCGCCGTCTTGTGCGAGACGCCAAGCGCCAAGAGCTCAGACATCGGCGCTGACCTCCTCGCGCTCGCTGCTCGCGGCCTCGCCGTCGGCGCGGTGCTCGGCAAAGCTGGCCAGCTCGCGCAGCTCCTTCTCCATCCGCTGCAGTTTGCTCGCCATGATCGCGACGTAGACCACGATCAAGACCAGGAAGACGACGTAGGCACCGGCGACGTACTTGCCGGCCTCATCAAGCGGCAGCGCCGGGGTCTCAGCTAGGAGCAGGCCGATCACCTAGCTCACCTCCGGTGCGATTCGCGATCCGCCGGCGTTGGGCGCCGGCGCGTCGAGCGCCCGCCGCAGTCGCTTCATCTGGCCCGAGGTGCTCTTCGCGGTCAGCTCGAGCTTGACCAGGGTCACCCAGAGCAGCGCTGTCGCGGCGAGGCAGACGAGGAAGGTGAACATCATCGTGCCGGGCAGGCCGCCGTTGGCGGTTGCAAAAACGCGTGGATGCACGAGGCTCTGCGCCATCCGCACCGCCATGAAGTTGAGCGGCACGAAGGCGCCGGCGGTGACGGCGAAGACCGAGGCGTAGCGGGCCTGGCGCTCGGGATCCTCGATCGCGTAGCGGAAGGGATAGTAGGTCGCGTACATCAGGAAGACGATCAGAAAGCTGACCAGGGTCGGCTCGTCCCAGACCCACCAGTGCCCCCAGGAGGCCTTGGCCCAGATCGAGCCGGTGATCAGTACGGCGACGCCGAAGATCACCGACATGTGGATCGAGACGTAGGAGTACGCGTCCCACTTGCGGTTGCCGCTGCGCAGGTGAAAGATCGCGAAGACGCCGCCGACGATGAAGCCGATCAGCGCCGTGATCGCCAGCGGCACGTGCAGGTAGAAGATCTTCTGGATGAAGCCCTGGTCGGCGTCGAGCGGCGCGTAGAAGAAGACCAGCGAGAGCGCAGCGGCGATCCCCACGACGGTCGCGATCGAGAGGGGTCTGAGTCCTTTGCCGTACATGCCTGAGTTTGGGCGGTGGGAGGCGCCCTGCCCGCTAGTCCTCCAGGAGGAAATCGAAGACGGCCCAGCCGAGCAGGAGGAAGATCAGATCGTATAGGGAGAGCACCGCCAGCCAGCTTCCGAAGCGGTGGTAACCGGGTCCGCCCACGGCAAACAGGGGCTCGCTGGCGCCGGTGGCGGCGATCATCAGCGGCACGACCAGGGGCAGCAGGACGAGCGGCCCGAGCAGGTCGCGGGCGCGGGAGTGGACCGCCATCGAGGAGATCAGGGTGCCGGTGGCGGCGATGCCGAGGTCGGCGAGCAGCAGCACGGCGACGAGCGGCCCGAGCGCCGCGGCGGAGCCGAGGAAGAAGAGGGCGAAGATCGGCACCACGACCAGCTCCAGCACGGCCAGGTAGGCGAAGAGCGCAGTCGCCTTGGCGGCGAAGAGGGCGCTGCGGTCGATCGGGGCGAGCCGGATCGCGTCGAAGCCGCCCTCCTCGCGCTCGGCGACGAAGAGGCGGTTGACGCCGAGCAGGGCGGCGAAGAGCAGCGTTGCCCAGAGCACTCCGGCGGCGAGGCTGCCGGAGAGCTGGGTGCGGTCGAGGCCGAAGCGGAAGATGACGAAAGTGGTGGTGGCGAAGAGCGCCATCGCCGGCAGCGACTGCAGGGTGCGCAGCTCGGCCCGCAGGTCCTTGGCGAGGATCGTCACGTAGGCGACGCGCGAGGGGGTCACGCCGCCACCGCCCGCCCGCCCGCCTCGAGTCGCAGCACCTGGTCGGCCTCGGCTTCGAAGCGCTCGGGGTCGTGGCTGACGATGACGCGGGTGCGGCCAGCGCCGGGGCCGATCAGAGCCCGGGACAGCTCGCGGCCCTCGGCGTCGAGGTTGGAGTCGGGCTCGTCGAGCAGCAGCAGCTCGGGCCGGTGCAGGACGCAGCGGCTAATCGCCAGGCGCTGGCGCATCCCGGCCGAGAGCTCGGCGACCCGCTGCTCGGCCCGGCGCTCCATGCCGACCGCGGCGAGCAGCTCGGCGATCCGCGCCTCGCCGGCCTCACCGGTGAGGCCGTGCAGGCGGGCGTGAAAGCGCAGGTTCTCGCGGCCGCTGAGGTCGCGGTAGAGCAGCGGCTCGTGGCCGAGGAAGCCGATCTTGCCGCGCAGCTTCCAGGCCTCGTCGGGCAGCGAGCAGCCAAGTGCCCGCACCTCACCGCCGCTCGGCCGCAGCAGGGTCGCGAGGATGCGCAGCAGCGTCGTCTTGCCGGCCCCGTTGGGGCCGAGCACGAGCAGCGTCTCGCCGCGCCCGAGCCGCAACCCGACGCCGTCGAGCGCCGTCCGTTCACCGTAGTCGCGGCGCAGCCCGGCGAGGCTCAGCGCCGGCTCGTCTGTTGCCTGACCGGGCTCCACTGCGGGGATTCTGAAGGTAGGCGGTGGCACGCGCTCCCAGGTCGGTTTGCTCGCGGTACGCTTTGAGTTTCATGAGCGATCAGCCGCCGATACTCAACGAGGTCGACACCTACGGTCCCGTCTACATGCGGGTCGCCAACCAGCTTGGCCGCTACGAGGGCAACGAGGAGGAGGCGCCGCTGGCGATGGACCTGCTCGGCGTCAAGGCGGGCGACCGCGTCGTCGACGCCGGCTGCGGCCTCGGCCGCTTCGTCGCCGCCCTGGCCGACAATGGGGTCGATGCGGTTGGCGTCGACATCTCCGAGATTGCGATCGCCGCGGCGAAGCGCGAGTACCCCGGCCCGACTTACTACGTCGCCGACCTGATGCAGCCGCTGCCGGCGGAGCTGAAGGGCTTCGACGGCCTGGTCAGCCTCTCCTCGAGCTTCGGCTTCGGCGAGACGGTGGCCGAGGACGAAGCGATGATGCGCGCCTACCACGGGATGCTGCGCCCCGGCGGCAAGATGGCGATGGAGCTCTCGGACCTGGAGCGCTCGCGCTACCGGCTCAAAACCGACGAGGGCATGGTCGAACGCGAGACCAACGGCGTGCAGGAAACCCTCGACGTCGACTTCTCGACCGGGATGCTGCACGTGCATTACGTCTTCGGCGACGACGTGGTCGACTCGCGGATCCGCATGTATGAGGCCGAGGACCTGGAGCGGATGGCGATCGAGGCTGGCTTCCGCGAGGTCGAGCACTACGGCAACTTCGCCGGCGGGCCGAAGCGGCCCGAGGACCGGCTGGTACTCGTCGCCACGGCATGACGGTGCACGGCGCAGCCGTCGTCGTCGACGCCTACTCGACCGGGGCGCGGTTGGCGCCGCGCTTCGCCGCCGCCGGCCTGCCGGTCGTCCACGTACAGAGCAGCCCCAGCCTGCCCGAGTTCTACCTGCGCGCCTTCCGCGCCGGCGATTTCGTCGAGAACGTGATCCACGAGGGCGACCTCGAGGCGACCGCGGCGCGGCTCGCCGCCCACGACCCGGCCTTCGTCGTCGTTGGCGCCGAGCCCGGCGTGCCGCTGGCCGACGCGCTCAGCGAGCGGCTCGGCCTGCCCTCCAACGGCAGCGCCCAGAGCGCCGCGCGGCGGGACAAGAACGCGATGTCGGAAGCGCTGCGGGCCGCCGGCCTGCGCACGGCGGAAGCGCTGAAGACGGCGAGCGCCGGCGAGGCGGTCGCCTGGGCCGCCGAGCGCGGCGGTGCCCCGGTCGTGGTCAAACCGCTCGACAGCGCCGGCACCGACGGGGTCAGCATCTGCCACGACGCGGCCGCGATCGAGGCCGCCTTCGCCGCCAACCTCGGCCGGCCCAACGCCCTGCACGGCGCCAACGAGCAGTTGCTGGTCCAGGAGCTGCTGGAGGGGACCCAGCTCTTCGTCAACTCGATCAGCTGGGACGGCGTCCACCACGTCTCCGAGGTCTGGCGCGACAACAAGCTGCGCGCCGGGGCCAACTTCATCTACGACTACGAGGAGCTGCTGCCGCGCCACGGCGAGCAGCAGGACCAGCTCGTGCCCTACGTCGAAGCGGTGCTCGACGCGCTCGGCATCCGCTTCGGGCCCGCCCACACCGAGGTGATGCTGACCGCGACCGGTCCGGTCCTGGTCGAGTCCGGAGCGCGCATGCATGGCTCCGTTCCCGACGAGATCGTCGACCGCTGCACGCCCAGCCACCAGACGCTGACCGCCGAGGCCTACCTCGACCCGCACTCGGTGACGCGGCGGGCTCAGCATTCCTACGAGCTGGCCGCCGGCGCCTACTGCGTGATGCTGATCTCCCAGCACGAAGGGCGGATCGTCGCTGACGCCGGCATGCGCAAGATCGAGGCGCTGCCCTCCTTCGCCGGCACGATCTCGATGCTCGGCCCGGGCGACCAGCTGAAAAAGACCGTCGACCTCTTCTCCTGCCCGGGGATCATCTACCTGGTCGACCCCGATCGAGATCGGCTCAAAGCCGACTACGACCGCATCCGCGAGCTCGACGCCTCAGGCGCCGTCTTCGAGCTCGAGCAGCTCGTCGCTTCCTAGCTTGGCGGGGGAGACCCGGGTCAGCCGCCGCGCTTGCGCAGGGTGCGGCGGCCTACCTGCAGCAGCGGGCCGGCGCCCTCGCGCAGCGCCTGCGTGCGCACCGCGCCCTTGCCGTAGAGAATCTTCGCCGAGGCGCGCACCGCTTCGCCCAGCGTGCGGTCGTAGGGGTGCCACCAGAAGTCGCGGGTGAGGCCCGGCTCCCAGGAGTTCATCTTCACGTTGACGCACTCGTAGAAGCCGAATTTGGAGTGCGAGCGCCCAACGCCGGAGTCCTTGACCCCGCCCCAGGCGCACTGGCAGGCGCCGTGGCTGAAGGAGTGGTCGTTGATCCAGACCATGCCCGACTCGATCCGGCGGGCGATCCGCTCGCCCTTCTGGCGGTCCTTGGTCCAGACCGAGGCGCCGAGGCCGAACTCGGAGTCGTTGGCGAGCTCGATCGCTTCCTGCTCGGATTTGACCACGATGATCGGCAGCACCGGGCCGAAGATCTCCTCGTTCATGATCCGCATCTCGTGCGTGACCCCGGTGAGGACGGTGGGAGCGACGAACTTGCCGGGCAGGCCTGGCACGTCGACGGGGCCGCCGCAGAGCTTGGTCGCGCCGGAGGCCTCGGCGTCGGCGATCAGGTCGACGACGATCTCGTACTGACCATCGGAGGTCATCGGGCCGATCTCGGTCTCCCACTGCAGCGGGTCGCCGAGGCGCAGCCTCTCGGCCTCGCGGGCGACGCCCTCGACGAAGCGCTCGGCGACCTGCTCGAGCACGTAGACGCGCTCGATTCCCGAGCAGGTCTGGCCGGCGTTGGCGAAGCCGCCCCAGACGGCGCCGGAGATCGCGTTGGGCAGGTCGGCGTCGGCGCAGACGATCATCGGGTCCTTGCCGCCGAGCTCGAGCACCGAGCCCTTGAGGCTCTCGGCGCAAACGGCGCCGACCTTGCGGCCGACCTCGACCGAGCCGGTGAAGAAGACCTTGCTGACGCTGGAGCGGGCCAGCGCGTCGCCGACCGCGCCGCCGCCATGGACGACGCGGACGAGGCCCTCGGGCAGGCCGCCCTTCTCGAAGACGCGGCGGATCGCCTCGCCCAGCAGCGGTGTGAGGCTGGCCGGCTTGAGCACGACGCCGTTGCCGGCCATCAGCGCGATCGCAACCTCGCCGAAGGGGATCGACCAGGGGTAGTTCCAGGGGGCGATCACACCGACGACGCCGATCGGCTCGTAGGAGAAGTGACCTTTCTTTGAGAGCAGGAAGCCCTGCGTCATCCGCACCTTCTCGTCGGCGAGGATCTTGGGGCCGGCCTTGGCGCACCAGTGCAGGGCGTCGACCGTCGGCAGCAGCTCCATCGTGTAGGCCTCGGCCCGCGGCTTGCCCTGCTCCTGGACGAGCAGTTCGGCGATCTCGTCGATGTCGTCGAGCAGGGCGTCGGCAGCGCGCTTCATGTAGCGGGCGCGGTCCTGCAGGGAGAGCTCGGCCCAGGCCGGTTGGATACGGGCGACGTCGTCGACCACTGCCTGGACCTGGTCCGGCGTAATGGTCGCCACAGACCCGACCAGCTCACCGGTGGCGGGGTTGAACGACTCGAGGGTGGACTGGGACGGGGGGGACTGCGTTGCGCTCTCCATGGCCGTCGATTGTAAGCCTCATACTCAGCCGCAATGGCTGACCAGTTGTTTGAAACGGGGGATAGCTCCCCGTCTGGGGTTCCAGCTTCGGATGCGCCGTTGGCGGTGCGGATGCGGCCGCGGAGCTTGGACGAGCTCGTCGGGCAGGAGCACGTGCTGGCGGAGGGGTCGGCGTTGCGGACTGCGATCGAATCCGGCCACCCCCACAGCGCGATCCTCTACGGGCCGCCGGGGGCTGGGAAGACGACGCTGGCTCGCATTGCCGCTGCAGGTGCTGAGGGCGCCTTTGAGGAGGAGTCAGCGGTCAACGCGGGGCGGGCTGAGATTCGGGCGGTGATTGAGCGGGCTCGGGAGCGCAGACGGGGGAGTGGGCGGCCGACTGTGTTGTTCCTCGACGAGATTCATCGCTTCAACAAGGCGCAGCAGGACGCGTTGTTGCCGGCGGTCGAGGAAGGGCTGTTGACGCTGATTGGGGCCACTACCGAGAACCCCTACTTCGAGGTCAACTCGGCGCTGCTGTCGCGCAGCCAGATCTATGAGTTGCAGCCGCTCGAGCCGGGGCAGGTGGAAGAGCTGTTGCGGCGGGCGCTCAGCGATCCGGAGCGGGGGTTGGTCGACCCGCCGCCAGTCGAGGAAGCGGCGCTGGCGATGCTGGCCGAGCGCAGCGGTGGCGACGCCCGCGTGGCGCTCTCGGCGTTGGAGCGGGCAGTGGACCGCGCATCCGACCTTGACCACAGTGGAGGTGGGTCAAAGTCGGAAGCGATCGACGTGGCCGCGATCGAGGACGCGCTGCAGCGCAAGGCGCTCGACTACGACCGCCAGGGGGATCGCCACTACGACTTCGTCTCGGCCTGGATCAAGGCGACGCGTGGCTCCGACGTCGATGCCTCCCTCTACTACCTGGCGGTGATGCTGGAGGGCGGGGAGGACCCGCGCTTCATCGTTCGCCGCATGGTCATCCTCGCCTCCGAGGACATCGGCAACGCCGACCCGCAGGCGCTGCTGGTCGCCGACGCGGCGGCGCGGGCGGTCGATCGGGTCGGGCTGCCCGAGTGCGCGCTCAACCTCGCCCAGGCCGCCGTCTATCTGGCCCTCGCCCCAAAGTCCAACGCCTCCTACAAGGCGCTCGAGGCAGCCCGCGCCGAGGTGCGGGAGAACGGGGCGAAGACGCCGCCGGACTACCTGCGCGACGCGCACTACCCCGGCGCCAAGTCGCTTGGCCGCGGCGAGGGCTACCGCTACGCCCACGACGAGCCGGGTGGCGTCAGCGATCAGCAGCTGCTGCCGGAGGGGCTTGAGAACGCGTGTTTCTACACCCCGACCGATCGCGGCTTCGAGGCCGAGCTGAGTCGCCGCTGGGCCGCTCTGCAAAAGAAAATCCGCCCCGGTTGAGACAAGCGCAACTTCTTTCTGAAACCGTGTTTTAGAGGGTGGCTTTCCAAGCTAGAGCCAGGGAGAGCCGACACACCGGCCGGAGGTCTGGACTGGGGACCTCCGGCCGGGTATCAAAAGGGACACACAGGGGGGAAACGGTGACGCGCCTCGCTCGATGGGCGTCGTCACCGCGTAAGGGGCCAGGTCAGGGAGCGGCGTATTGCGCCGCCGCTCCGCCCCGCGCCCATGCCGCCGACCGCCTATCGTGGACGCATGGCCACTGAGGAGAAGGAGCGGCTCCGACTCGGCGGCATGGCGCTGCGCAACGGGCTGCTGATCCACGGGCCGACGCACTGGGCCGCCGCGGTGCGCGATCCCGACGGCAGCATCGAAGTCGCCTCCGAGCGCAAGCCCGAGCTGGCCCCGGGCCTGGCCTCGCGGATCCCCGGCCTGCGCGGCCCGCTGAAGCTCGCCGACGCCCTGGCGGTGCTGCCGTTGGTGCGGCTGCGGATGCCAGCGGCGCGGCTTCCCTTCGAGAACCCCCGCGTGCTCGGCACGATCGGCGCCACCCTGGTGGCGACCGCGGCGCTTCGCAAGCGCTTCGGCAGCTCCGCCCTGCGTGAGGGCGTGGTCCAGGTGGTCGGTGCCGCGCCAGCACTGGTCGCTCTGCTCGATCGCGACCTCGCCGCCTACCACGGGGTCGAGCACAAGGCGATCGCCGCCTACGAGCAGGGCATCGACGATCCGGCCGGCGTGCCGAAGGAGCACGACCGCTGCGGCTCCAACTTGATTACGCCGATGATGCTGCTCTCGGTCGGCGGCACCGTGATGCTCGAGCGCCTGGTCGAGAAGCCGAGCCCGGCCGCTCGCGCGGTGGTGGGTTTGGCGGGCGCCTCGATCGCAGTCGAGATGTTCGCCTGGAGCGATCGCCACCACGGCGACCCGCTGGCCGAGGCCTTCCACACGCCGGGCCGCGAGATCCAGCGCTTGATCGCGACCAAGGAGCCGACGCCGCAGCAGCTCGAGGTCGGCGTCGCCGCTCTGGCCGAGATCCTGCGAGCCGAGAACGGCGCGTAGACTGCCGCCTCGTGTTCGGAAGGATTGACCACATAGGCGTCGCCGTGGAGGACCTCGACGCGGCGATCGAGCTCTACGAAAAGAGCTTCGGCATGGAGCTGGACCTGCGCGAAACCGTCGCGGAGCAGGGCGTTGAGGCGGCACTGATGAACGTCGGCGACGGCCACGTCGAGCTGATGGCGGCGACCGGGCCCGACACGCCCGTCGGCAAGTTCATCGCCAAGCGGGGCGCGGGCATGCACCACGTCGCCTACGCAACCGATGACATCGACTCCGCGCTCGAGCAACTGGCGGCGAACGGGGTCGAGCTGATCGACGCCGAGGCGCGGCTCGGCATCGGCGGCAGCCGCGTCGCCTTCCTGCAGCCGCGCTCGACTGGGCGCGTACTCACTGAGATCGTTGAACCCCCCGAAGGAGGGCACTGATGGCTGACGCACAAAAGGTCGAGGTTGGCTTCGAGGGTGGTCAGGTCATTTCTGTCCGCCTCAGCGAAGAAGAGCTGAAGGACCTGCGCAAGCAGGTGGAGAAGGGCGGCTGGCACGACGTCAAGACCGAGGACGGCACCCTCGCGATCTACGTCGGCAAGGTCTCTTTTCTCAGGATCGACTCGGGCGAGCACAAGGTCGGCTTCTCAGGCGCATGAGGATTAGAACGGCCCTTGCCCTGGCTGGGGCCGCGGTCGTTGGCGCCGCCCTTTGGTGGCGCAAGAACCCCTCGGCTTGTCCCTACGGCCAGCGCTTCTGGGTGGAAGCGCCGCACCCGATCATCACCGTCGAGCGCCTGCGCTCGGTGCTGCGGCCCGAGCCCGGCGAGCGCATCCTCGAGATCGGCGTTGGCACCGGCTACTACACGCTCGACATGGCCGAGTGGGTCGCCCCCGAGGGCACAATCGAGATCTTCGACCTGCAGCAGAAGTTCCTCGACCACGTTGGCGAGCGGGCCGCCGAATGCGACCTCACCAACATCAATCCCACCCAGGGCGACGCCACCGCCCTCCCCTTCGAGGACGACTCAATGGACGCCGTGGTCCTGACCGCGGTCCTCGGCGAGATCCCCGACCCGGTCGCCGCCCTGCGCCAAGTTCAACGAGTCCTCAAGCCCAGCGGTCGCCTCATAGTCGGCGAGCTCTTCGGCGACCCCCACTTCACCACCCAGTTCGCACTCAAACGCCAAGCCGGCGAAGCGGGCCTGGTCTGGGGAACCCATTCCGGCAACTGGTTCGGCTACTTCGCGCGGCTCGTCCAGGCCATTGATCACTCCCCTGAGAAGGGCGAGTGCGGCGGTACGTTTGCACCCTGAGCGCGCCAGTACTCCTGCGCCCTCTCGAAGGGAGCCCGCAGGCCGTCGTCGAGTTCGTCCGGGGTGAGCAAGTACTGGCCCAGGCCGAGGCCGAGCTCCCAGGGCGGATAGAAGACATAGCAATCGCCGCACAGGTAACCCCAGGCGCTGCCGGGCGGGCCGATGCGGGTGTCGTACCGGGCGGTCACCTCGCCTCGTGACGCCTGCTGACAGAGGTCGCAATTGGGCAGGCCGTCGAAGAGCATCGCCACCGTTGCGGCCTCCCGGGCTTCGTGCTCTGGCGCGAACCGGGAGAGTTCGTCGTCGACGAGCACGTACTGCCTGACCAGATACTCGAGGACGTGCTCGGGCGGCGGCACCCATAGCTGTCCGTCGACGATTCCCGGCCACGACCTCCGCGTTTGGGGAGGAAGCAGCCCGTCCTTCTGCTGCGCCGTCCCCGCTCACCGCGGCCACATTTCCGCTTCCACCCTGCGACCTCCGACCGAGGGCGCGAGGACGTAGGGGGAGACCAGTGCCGACTCCTCGTCCACGCGTCTCAGGAGGCCAAGGCCGGAGAGGGGAATTTGGCCGCTGGTGAAGGCGAGTCTGCCGGTGCTTGTCGTCGCCCAGGCGGGATCGACCGGCATGTAGACGCGTCGGGAGCCCACGTCGAGGTAGACGTGAGGGTCCTGCTCCATGTCGCCCGTGTGACCCACGGCCGGGTCGAACGACTTCCAATTGCGGGTCCGGAAGTGGCCGTCGAAGGCAACCCGCACGCCGACCGCGCCCTCGTCGAGCGCATGCGCCAGCGCCACCGCTGGCGCAGGCCACTCCTCCAGCGCTCTTTCGCAGAGACCGCGCAGGCGCAGCGCTGTGTCGGGGTCTAGTTCCACCCAGCTTCTGCTCTCGCGCAAAGCCGCGCGAGAGTGATCCGAGAGGAGGTTGAGCGCCGAGTCGGAGAGCAGCCGCGGCAGGTTGATGTAGTAGACCCCATCCAGGTTCCTGGTCACGCCGGCGACTGTGTCCCGCCTGCCCTCGCTGAGTGGCGAGGCATCTTGGGCGGCGCGGGCCAAGAGCTCGATCGCGAGGGCGGCAGCTCGGCGAGCCGCGACCGGCTGCCAGCGGGCGTCGTTTTCTGCGCCCTTGTCCGACAGCGTGTCGGAGATTCCGCGGACCACCACCGCCGGAAGCGAGTCGTTGATGTGGGCTCCGGCGAAGAATCCCCTTCCCTCCATCTCGGCGGCGAGGGCGTCGTTGAAGTGCTCTTCGATGAAAGCGAAGAGGGGCGAGGTTCGGGAGCGGAGCAGCACGTCCCCCGCGACCATCGGACCCAGGAACGCTCGGCCGCCCGAGTCGCTGCCAGCGAGACGCTGGTGCCAGCACCCATCGGCTATCACCCGGCGCGCTCGTTGCTCGAGGCTGTGAGAGAGCGGATAAGACTCTGGCCGGGAGAGGAACTTGTGAGCGTCCTTTCCTGCCTGGTAGCCGTAGACCTTGCTGGCAACGATGACGTCGCCCTGGGTGGCGTCCTTGATCCCCCCGGCGATTCCGACGAAGAGCAACAGGTCGGGCTCAAAGTGGGCCACGGCGCGCTCAACGTGAGCCGCCGCTCCCGAGTTCCCCGCGCCAATCTCCGCGACGGCGATGTCGATTGTTCCGTCGCTCGTGTTGATGATTCCGGTGTCGTAGATCGTGCCGGCGGGATGACGGTCCTCGCCGGAGACGTCGATCTGCTCGAGCACTGCCTCACGCTCCAACCCAAGCGCGGTGAGTATCACTGCAGATTCGATCGTGGACACCTCGAAAACGCTACCTGCAGTCGATGAGAAGGTGAGGAAGCCTCGCTGCTCAGTAGCGCGGCGGCAGGTCCTGGCGTTCGTCAGGGACTCGCTCCACCCGCTCTTCCGACACCACAGCGCCGCGGGGCGCGCGTCTGGACCAGATCATCTCTTGGAACAGGCCGAGGATCAGGCCAGCGGCACCGGCGATCATCAGAATCAGGCCGACGGTGTCGAGGCTGACGCCTTGGACGTGGACGTTGGTCGCGAACTTGAGGATCGCGCCGACGGCGATCAGGAATATCCCTCCACCAATAGTCATGGGCCGTGGGTACCCCCGGTTTAGATCGGCAAACGGGTTGAGGCCTAGGCCGTGGGGGATTGGGCGGCGACCTGGCAGCTCGGGCACCAGTAGGTCGTGCGGTTGGCGTCGCCTTGGCCGCGGGAGCGGATCTTGGTTCCGCAGCGGGGGCAGGGGCGGCCGGCGCGCTTGTAGACGGCGCGGTCCTGGCGGCCGACCTCAACTGCTTCGTGCATCAGGTCGTGAGCGGCTTGGGCGACGTGGCGCAGTTGCTCGTCGGGCACGACGGCGACCCGCTGCCAAGGGTCGAGGTGAGCGGCGAAGCAGGCCTCGCTCTTGAAGATGTTGCCGATGCCGGCAACCAGGTGCTGGTCGAGCAGGGCGTCGCCGAGGCCGCGATCGGGGACGCCGGCGAGCGACTGGGCGATCCGCTCGGCGTCGAAGTCGGGCGCCAGGATGTCGGGGCCGAGGCGGGCGAGAACCGGGTCGCGTCGCACCGACTCGGTGCGCAGTAGCCGCAGCGTCGGGCCGCCGAACTGGACGGCTTCGGCTTGCTCGGTCGAGAGCACCGCCCAGGCGGCGCCGACCGGCTTGCGCCAGGCCTCACCTCGACGGTAGGTGTGCCAGGAGCCGCTCATGCCGAGGTGGCTGTGCAGGACCAGCTCGCCGAAGTGGAGCAGCAGGTGCTTGCCGTGAGCGCTGGCGCGCTCGAAGCTGTGGCCGTCGAGGCGCTCGATCCGGGCTGCTCGCCCGCGGGGATTTGGGGCGCTGGCCTCAACGGTGCCTCCTCCCAGGGTCGCTTCGATCCGGCGCGCCGCTCGCAGGATCGTGTCGCCCTCGGCCACCGCTCAGGCCAGGGAGGTCCAGAGCCGCTGCTCGGCCTCGAAGACGCGCTGGGCGGCACCGTCGATCTCGCGCCAGAGCCCCGGCTCGGGATCGTCGCGCTCGCTGGCGGCGTGGAAGGCATTGGCGAGCTCGGTCCAGCGTGCGGCGGCCTCGGCGGCCAGCGGCGCCTCGGGGCGGCCGGCCTCCTCGAGGAAGCGCGAGTACATGAGGCGGAAGGCGCCGCCGCCAGTCCCGCGGCGCTCAATTACCTGGTAGCCGAAGCGGGCGCACCACTGCCAGTCGGCGGCGACATCGGGCCAGTTACCGGCCTCTTTGGCCAGACGCTCAACAGCCCCGAGGCCAGAGAACTCGCCGAACTCCGAGGCGACCATCGCCTCGGCGGCGCGCTCGATCGCCGCCGGGATCGCCGCGCGCAACTGCTCCTGCGTCACTCCGCCCGAGGCGGTGAACATGTGGCCGGAGAGGGGATAGGCGGGGTGACCGCTGTGGCGCGCCTTGTCGAGGTCCTCCAGCCGCGTCGTCTTCTGCAGCTGCTCGAAGCCGGTGTCGGAGAGGTGGGCGTGCTGCTCGTCGTAGCCGGCCAGGACAACGGCGTGGCCGGGAAAGTGGGCCGAGTTGCCGTAGTGGTCGAGGTAATAGAGGTCGGTGAGCAGCAGCACCGGCTTGCCGGCGTCGACCTCCTCGCGCGCCGCCTCCCAGGCGCCGTCGTCGCCCTCGTCGAAGGTGCGTAGCTCCAGCGCCGCCCCTGTCAGCTGGTCGAAGTTCTCCTCCAGCCGCGCCGTGCGGCCGTTGAACCAGCGAGTCGGCGAGGCGTCGTCGAGGACCACGTAGTAGAAGCAGGCGCCGGCGCCCAGCCCGAAGGCCATCTCCTCGCTGATCTCGGCGCCGTGGAAGCCGAGCAGGTTGCGCAGGGCGGTCGATCCACAGTGGTGACCGGGCGTGTGGACGTAGCCGGGGACCGAGGGCATGACGGGATACTGACCTACCGGCTTATCCTGCGCGCCGATGCACGAAGCCGATCTAAAGCTCTTGCGCCTGATGCGCACCCGCGGCCACTCGCCCGGGCTCGAGTCCGCCGCCAAGGCGCTGGGCAAGGCCGGCAACAACGGCGCCGTCTGGGTCGTGCTCGGGATCGCGTTGGCGCTGCTCGACCCCGAGCGGCGCGAATCGTGGCTGATCTGCGCCGCGCTCGGCCCGATCGCGATCGGGCTCAACTACGGGATCAAGCTGTTGGTCAAGCGCCCGCGGCCGGTGCTCGAGGGGCTGCCGCCGCTGGGTGGCGCGCCCAGCTCGCTCAGCTTCCCTTCCGCCCATGCCCTCTCCTCGTTCGCGGTGGCGACGGCGATGTTCCGGGTCGATCCCGCCACGGCGGGCGCCCTCGTCGTCGCTCTGGCGCTCTCGCTCGGCCGGCCTTACCTCGGCATGCACTACCCGTCCGACGTCCTCGCCGGTGCCCTGCTCGGCATCGTCTTGGGCCTGATCGTGCCGCTCTCGCTGTGACCAGGGGAGGCGGCGCCAAATGAAGGTCGGGATCGTCGGGCTGCCCAACGCGGGCAAGTCGACCCTCTTCAACGCGCTGACTGAGGGCGGGGCGCAGACCGGTGATTACCCCTTCACCACGATCGAGCCCAACGTGGCGATCGCCGAGGTGCCCGACGAGCGGCTCGAACAAATCGCCGCGACGCTCAAGTCCTCCAAGCTGGAACCGGCGACGATCGCCTTCCACGACATCGCCGGCCTGGTCAAGGGCGCCTCGGAGGGGGAGGGCCTTGGCAACCAGTTCCTCGCCTCGATCCGCGAGACCGACGCGATCTGCCACGTGGTTCGCTGCCACGCCGACTCCGGCGTGCCGCACCCCGACGGCCGCGTCGATCCGCTGGCCGACATCGAGACGATCGAGACCGAGCTGATCCTCTCCGACTACGAGCAGGCCGAGCGGCGCCTGCACCGGGTCGGCAAGGGCGCCAAGTCGGGCGACGCCGAGGCGATCGCCGAGCGCGACTGGCTGGAGAAGGTGGCCGCGGCGCTGGCCGAAGGCAAGCCGGCCCGCTCGATACCGGTCCCCGACGCGGCTGCCCACGGCCCGCGCAACCTGCAGGCGCTGACCTCGAAGCCAATCCTCTACGTCGCCAACGTCGACGAGGGCGATGCCGAGCCGCCGCAGGTGGTTGCCGACCACGCCGCCGCAGTCGGCGCTGGGGTGGTCGCGGTCAGCGCCCGGATCGAGGGCGAGCTGGCCGAGCTCGACCCGGCCGAAGCGGCGGAGATGCGCGAGTCCTACGGGGTCGAGGGCTCCGGCCTGGCGCGCCTGATCCGGGCCGCCTATGAGCTGCTCGACCTGCTCACCTTCTTCACCGCCGGCGAGGGCAAGGAGGCGGTTGCCCGGCCGATCCCGCGCGGCTCGACCGCCTGGGAGGCGGCGGGCACGATCCACACCGAGATTCAGGACGCCTTCATCAAGGCGGAAGCGATCGGCTGGCAGGAGTTGGTCGAGTGCGGCGGCTACGCGCCGGCCCGCGACAAGGGCCTGCTGCGGATCGAGGGCCGCGACTACGTCGTCCGCGACGGCGACGTGATCACGATCAAGGTTTAGCTCAGCGGCGAAGAGGGCGAGCATCATTTGACATAGCGAGCGTTATCCATAAAATTGATCGCTATGTCAGAGAGTGACTCATCCCGCTTCTCCTTGCGCGACGAACAGAAGGCCCTCACCCGCAAACGCCTCATCGACGCCGCTGAATCGGTCTTTGCCCGCAGCGGCTACCACGGTGCTTCGGTTGGGGAGATTGCTCGCGAGGCCGGGGCGACGACCGGGGCG
The DNA here is from genome assembly GCA_963732225.1 of uncultured Solirubrobacterales bacterium. Classification (GTDB taxonomy): domain Bacteria; phylum Actinomycetota; class Thermoleophilia; order Solirubrobacterales; family 70-9; genus VRUE01. The sequence continues at coordinate 73,123 of CAVSYR010000002.1, read as the reverse complement.
CTGTACGCCAACTTCGCCGGCAAGGAGGATCTCTTCCTTGCCCTCTTCGAGGAGCGGATCGTCGCCGACGTGGGGGAGTACTCGGAGATCGTTGCCGGCGGGGCCACCCTCGAGCAGCAGGCGCGCGGGGCGGGGGATCGCTGGATGGAGATCCTGCGCGAGCGCCCGGACTACTTCCCGCTGCTGATCGAGTTCTGGTCCTACGCGATCCGCGAGCCGCGGCTCCGCGAGCGCCTTGCCACGCGCTTCGCCGCTTTGCGCATGGGCAGTGCCCAGGTAGCAGCCGAAGCGGCCGAGCGTTGGGGCCTCTCGGCGGACGCGGCCGAGGCTGGCGAGCACCTCGGGCTCTTCATCAACGCGCTCGGCAACGGCCTCGCACTCGAGAAGCTGGTCGACCCAGATTCGGTTCCCGACTCGATCTACGGCGAGTTCCTCGCGCTCATCTTCCGCGCCTTCGAGGCGCTCGTGCGCGAGGGCAAGGCGGCCTGAAGATGGACGGCCTGCGTCGCGCGGTCAAGGCGGACGCCGCTCGCCTGGAGGTCGTGATGGCGAAGGCCTTTGACGATGATCCGGTCATTGGTTGGCTGCTGCCGGATGCGAGCCGAAGGCCAGCGCGCCTGCGGCGCTTCTTTGGGGTCGAGCTGCGCCATCTGGCCCTGTCGCGTGGCTGTGTCTGGACCACGAACGATCTCAGCGCCGCGGCACTGGTGCTGCCGCCGGGGAGATGGCGGGTGCCGCTGTCCACGACCCTGCGCGAGGGCCGTGCCTTCGCTGCCGGCCTGGGCAGGGCGGCGAGGCTTGGGATCGCGATGGAGTGGCGCCACGCGCGCGAGGTGAGAGGGCCGCACTACTACGTCCGCGATATCGGGGTGCTGCCGGAGATGCAGGGGAGGGGCCTTGGCAGCGCCCTGATGGCGCCGACCCTGGAGCTCTGCGACTGCGAGGGCTTGCCCGCCTACCTGGAGGCCTCGAGTGAGCGCAGCGCCACCCTCTACGAGCGCCTCGGCTTCGAGCACCTCGCGGAGCTGAGCGTTCTCGGCAGCCCGCCGCTGTGGCTGATGCTGCGGGCGCCTGCCCCGTAGCAACCATCTAGGGTTTCGCCATGGATGAAGGGGCGCGCTTCCCAGGCGTAGCGGCAAAGGCTGGCCACTACGAGAGCTTCTACATCAAGGCCTGCCGGCCCGGCGGCGGTCAGGGGATCTGGGTCCGCCACACGGTCCACAAGCGCCCCGGGGGCGAGCCCAACGCCTCGATCTGGTTCTGCCTCTTCGATCGCGAGGCCGAGCGGCCGCGGGCGACCAAGGTCACCGTGCCGGCGGCGCAGCTCTCGGCCCCGGCCGGCTCATGGATCAGGGTCGACGAAGCCGAGGTCGGTCCCGGGCAGGCCAGAGGCTCGATCGCGACCGAGGCGCTCAGCGCCAGCTGGGAGCTCAGCTTCGCCGGCGACGCCGAGCCCTGCAAGTACTTGCCGGCCGACTGGCTGTATGAGGCCCCGGTGCCGCGGACCAAGTTCGTCGCCCCCTTTCCCAACGCCAGCTTCAGCGGCCGGCTCGAGATCGACGGCGAGGCGATCGATCTCGACGGCTGGCCGGGGATGATCGGCCATAACTGGGGCAGCGAGCACGCTGAGCGCTGGGTCTGGCTCGAGGGCACAGGCTTCGCCGAGGATCCAGGTATCTACTTCGACGCCGGGGCCGCCCGGGTCCAGGTCGGGCCCTGGACGACGCCCTGGTTGCCCTCGGGGATGCTGGTGCTCGACGGCGAGGAGCACCGGCTTGGCGGCTTCGGCCAGATCCGCTCCGCCGCGATCGAGGCGGAGCCGGGCGCCTGCGAGTTCACCTTGCCGGGCCGCGACATCGTCGTCCGCGGCCGGGTCAGCGCCCCGAAGAAGGACTTCGTCGGCTGGGTCTACGCCGACCCGAAGGGTCCCGAGCACCACACGCTCAACTGCTCGGTCTCCGATCTCGAGCTGACCGTCGAACGCCCCGCGCTGCCGGCCCGCCAGCTCACCCTCAGCGCCGGTGCCGCCTATGAGTTCGGCCTGCGCGAGACCGATCACGGCGTCCCGATCCAGCCCTATCCGGACGGCTAGCCCACGACCTTCTGGAAGCTCATCCAGGTGCTGTAGCCGCCGAGCGCGACCTCGAGCTGTTCGCCGCTGACCGTGGTCACGCCGCCGGTGCCGATCAGCTTGGCGGCGACGATTCGCGGCGAGACGCCGCGCTTGGTGATCACCACCTGCTTCAGCTTGCCGTCGAGGTAGCCGCCGAGCTTGGCGCTGATTTCGGGGCCGGAGAATTTGAGCGTCCAGTCGTGCAGCGGGCAGTAGGTGTCGTAGGGGTCGGGGACGCCGGTCAGATAGGGGATTGCCGGGCCGCCGAAGACGTTCTGGACGCTCTCGGTGTAGCCGCCCGAGCAGGCTGAGAAGTAGGTCTCGACGATCTTGCCGCCGTAGGTGACGACCTGGCCCCTGGTCGCTTCGGTCGCGGCGTTGGTCGCCGCGGTCTCGCTGGAGAGGCCGTCGTAGACCTGGCTGCGGGTGTCGTCGTAGAGGTCGAAGCCATTGCCGCCGACGCCGGCGGTGAGGGCGAAGGAGCGCGACTCGATCGCCTGCGCCTGCAGCTCGGCCGCCGGCCAGGAGGGAGGCGACTCGTTGGGGATCACGCCCTTGACGTACTGCTCGACCGGCAGCGCGTTGATCACGTTGAGCGAGCCGGGGTTGCTTTCGGTCGGCACCGCCTCGAGCACGCCGCGGTAGGTGCCGACGCCGGCGATCGCGATCTTGCCCCTGCCGGCGGCGCGCAGCTTGGTGCCGCAATCGGCCAGCGGCTTGCCGGCGGAGCTGCGCAGCTTCACCCGCGAGCCGTCGCGGTGCGCCTCGTAGCTGCGCGCCGGGTCGAGGGCGATGCCGCAGGCGCTGGTCGCGGCGCTGAAGCCGATATCCCCCGGCGAGATGTCGAGCAGGACGCGGACGATCCGCGTCCCCTCGATCTGGCCGATCGAGCTGCCCTGGTAGTAGTGGGCGAGGATGAAGCGGTAGTCCTTGCCGTGCAGGGCATAGCCGTAGGCGCCGTACTGGCTGACCCCGACCCCGTGGCCGAAGCCGTGGCCGCGCACCACCCAGTTGACGCTGGCGCGCGCAGCCGGCGCCAGGGCGAGCAGCGCCACGCAGAGGCTGAGAAAGAGTCTGAGGGCTGTGCGCTGGGAAAGCATCTCTCGGGTCAACAGATTCGCCTTACGCGAGTAGCGGCCTGCTCTAGGCTGAAATCAAGCGACCAAAGAGGAGACCAGCATGGCCACGCAGACGGTGAAGGCGGTTGATCACAAGCTTCTTGCCGCGGGCGAGTGGATCGAGACCGGCGAGTGGGGAGAGGTGAAGAGCCCCTATGACGGGACCGTGGTCGCGCGGGTCGCCGAAGGCGATGCGACGCTGGTTGACCGGGCGGTTAAAGCCGCCCACGAGGCCTTTGAGACGGCCGACTTTCCGCAGTACGAGCGCGCCGCTCTGCTCGACCGCGCCGCCGCTCTGGTCCGCGAGCGCCGCGACGATCTCGCCCAGGCAATCGCCGCCGAGGCGGGCAAGCCGCTGAAGACGGCGACGGTCGAGGCCGAACGCTGCGTCGACACTCTGACCTTCTCGGCGACCGAGGCGCGCAAGCTGACCGGCGGCACGGTGCCGATGGCGGCCTCCTCGGCCGGCGTCGGCAAGCTCGGCGTGATGCTGCGCGTCCCCTACGGGGTGGTGGGCGCGATCAGCCCCTTCAACTTCCCGCTCAACCTGGTCGCCCACAAGCTCGGCCCGGCGATCGCGGCCGGCAACGCGATCGTGCTCAAGCCGGCCGGCCAGACGCCGGTATCGGCGCTGAAGCTAGCCGAGATCCTGGTCGAGGCCGGGCTGCCCGACGGCTGGCTCAGCGTCATCCCCGGCCCCGGCAAAGAGGTCGGCAACGCGATCGTCGAGCACGAGCTGACCCGCGCCCTCACCTTCACCGGCTCGGCCGGGGTTGGCTGGGGAATCCGCAGCAAGGTCCCGCACAAGAAGGTCAACCTCGAGCTCGGCTCCAACGCGCCGCTTATCGTCAACGCCGATGGCGACTGGGAGACGGCGGCCGACAAGGCGAAGCTGCACGCCTTCTCGCACGCGGGCCAGAGCTGCATCTCGATCCAGCGCATCCTCGTCCACGAGGAGATCGCCGACGCCTTCATCGAGCGGCTCGTCGCCAACACCGAGACGCTGCGGGTCGGCGACCCGCTCGACTCCGAGACCGACGTCGGGCCGCTGATCACGCCCGGCGACCGCGACCGGGTCAAGGAGTGGATTGAGGAGGCGGTCGCCGCCGGCGCCACGCTGCTCGCCGGCGGCGAGTTGGTCGACGAGGGACGCTGCCTTGCTCCGACCCTGCTCGGCTCACCGCCGCGCGACGCCAAGGTCTGGTGCGAGGAGATCTTCGGGCCGGTGGCGACGATCGACCGCTTCGCCGACTTCGGCGAGGCGCTCGAGTCGGCCAACGACTCCAAGTTCGGCCTCCAGGCCGGCGTCTTCACCCGCGACGTCAGCCGCGGCATCGAAGCGGCCAACACGCTCGAGTTCGGCGGCGTGCTGATCAACGAGGTGCCGACCTTCCGCGCCGACCAGATGCCCTACGGCGGCGTCAAGGACTCCGGCAACACCCGCGAGGGTCCCTCCTTCGCGGTGATGGAGCTAACCGAGGAGCGCTTCGTCACGCTCCAGTAGTTGCTTATGGCGCCTTAGTGTCGCTATCCGCCACTAAGGCGCCTTTCTCTAGTTGTCGTGCGGGCGCGCCATGCGGCGGTGATCGAGCGCCTGCTCGAGCACCGAGGGCTCGACGCCCTGCTCGAGCGCAACCTCGCGCAAAGAGCGGCCCGACTCAGCCGCTGCCTTGACGATGTCGGCGGCGCGGTCGTAGCCGATGTGGGGGTTGAGCGCGGTGGCCGTGGCCAGGGTGGCCTCGGCGTGGCGCGTCGTCATCTCCTCGTTGGCCTCGATCCCGGCGACGCACTTGCCGTCGAGCAGGCGCGAGGCGGAGGCGAGCAGCTTGATCGAGTCGAGCAGGTTGCGGGCGATCAGCGGCACCCGCACGTTGAGCTCGAACTGGCCTTGGCTGCCGGCGAGGGTGATCGCGGCGTCGTTGCCGACGACCTGGGCGGCGACCTGGATCACCACCTCCGGGATCACCGGGTTGACCTTGCCGGGCATGATCGAGGAGCCCTTCTGCAGCTCGGGCAGGCGTAGCTCGGCGAGGCCGGCGCGCGGGCCGGAGCCCATCAGGGCGAGGTCGTTGGCGATCTTGTTGAGAGAGATCGCGTAGACCTTGAGCGCGCCCGAGAGCTCGACCAGGGCGTCGCGGTTGCCCTGCGCCTCGAAAGGATCAAGCGGAGCGGAGATGTCGAGCCCGGTTTCGGCGCCGAGCCGCTCGCGCACCTTGGCGGCGAACTCGGGGTGGGTGTTGAGGCCGGTGCCGGTGGCGGTGCCGCCGAGCGGGATCTGGCCAACCCGCCGCAGGGTCGCCTCGACCCGCTGGATGCCAAGTCGTACCTGCGCCGCGTAGCCGCCGAACTCCTGGCCGAGGGTGACCGGGACCGCGTCCATCAGGTGGGTGCGGCCGGCCTTGACCACGTCGGCAAACTGCTCCGCCTTGGCCTCCAGCGAGCTCTCCAGCGAACCCATCGCCGGCAGCAGGTCGTGGGTAACCTCGCCCAGCGCCGCCAGGTGGACGGCGGAGGGGAAGACGTCGTTGGAGGACTGGCCCATGTTGACGTGGTCGTTGGGGTGGGCGCCCTCGCCGGCGAGGTTGGCGAGCACCTCGTTGGCGTTCATGTTGGAGGAGGTGCCGGAGCCGGTCTGGAAGACGTCGATCGGGAACTGGTCGTCGTGTTCGCCGGCGGCGACCGAGTTGCCCGCCGCGGCGATCCGCTCGGCCAGAGCCGAGTCGAGCTCACCAAGCTCGCCGTTGACCAGCGCCGCGGCGGCCTTCAGCCGGCCCAGCCAGCGGACGACGGGAACGGGAACCCGCTCGCCGGAAACGGGAAAGTTGTCGACGGCCTTGGTGGTCTCGCCACCCCAGAGCTGCTCAGTCAAGGTCTGTGCCTCCATCGAAGTCGTGGTCACTTCAGCGTATTGAGCCGGCGGTCCCGTCTGCGTCCCAGTCGAGCAGCTTGGTCTTGCTGGTGAAGCCGAGCAGCGCCTGCGCGGTGGTCCAGGCGGGCGTCGGCGAGCTGCCCGGCTGGTAGGCGATCGAGCCGTCGCGGTGGGCAAGCGAGACCAGGTAATCGAGCGGACCGCGGCCAGACGGAGCAAGCGAGCGGCGCGGCCCGATCCGGGCGAGGCGCAGGGCGATCGTCGCCAAGCCGGTGCTCTGCGCGTTGGAGGCGCCGCCCGGCAGAGCCGGGAAACCTCCGTCGGCCGATTGCGCCGAGCGGATGAAGGCGGCCGCGCGCGAGACCGCGGCGGACCTTCCCTCGATCGCAAGCGCCCAGCTGGCGAGACCGGTGGTGTCGACGTCAGCCGCCACGCCGGGGCGGTAGCCGAAGCCACCGTCGGAAGATTGAGCGGCAACCAGCCACTCGGCCGCGCTGGCGGCCGCGCGGGGCCGTGAGCTGCGCAGGGCGAGCACCGCGAGTGCGGTCGCGTTGACATCGGCCCCGAAGGAGCCGTCGGTGGCCTGGGCATCGAGTCGCGGTCCGACCAGCGCCGCGGCTGCCGTGGCAGGGTCGCCTTCGCCACGCAGGGCAAGGGCGAGCCGCGCCCAGGCTTCGCCGCGCTGGCGACGGAGGAAGCGAGTCGCGTTGGCGACGACCCGCCGCAGCCGTTTGGGGAGCGGTCCCGCTTTCGTTGCCGCACCGGGCGACCCAGCTCCACCACCCGGATTCTGGGAGGAGGCCGGGGGCGGTTGCGGCGAACCCTGCCCGTAGAGGGGTCCGTAGAAGAAGCTGACCGAGTCCCCTTCTTCGACTTGCGCCAGGCAGCCGCCGGCGGAGAAGTGACCGTTGACGGTCAGCGACCAGTAGCGGTCCGGGGCGGCCGAGGCGTAGGGACCGATGCGGTCGATGAAGAAGTCGCGGAAGCTCGGGTCCCAGTTGCCGCGCCAAGCGATGCCGGCGGCTCGCATCGCGTCATCGAGAGCTCCCGTCGCGGTCGGTCCTGGCGCCGAGCTGGGAGAGCCGGAGCATGGATGGGCCCCACTGCCGTCACCGCCATCGACGGCGTGCGGTTGAGTACTGACGGGCCCTTCGAAGAGGGGTGCGGCGGCGCCGGCGGCAGTGACGCTGAGCGTCACCACCGCGGCGCTGGCCGGTGCGGCAGGCGCCGCCACGGCCGCCGAAGCGACCGTGGCGAGGAGCGCTACCGCGAGCCGTGCCCTCACTCGGAGACGATCCGCCTCGCGTGAGTGAGCCGGACGGAGCCGTCTTCGGCCCGGGTAGCGGCGGTGAGGCGGAGCCTCAGCCGCGGCCGCTGGGCAAGCGCCGTGGTGAGAGCGCCACTGCCGTCGACAGCGATCGTCCGGGCCGCGCCCGAGTCGAGCTCGAACCCGGCCGTGCCGAGCGTGCGCAGCGAGTCGCCGCGCTCAGCCCGGTACTGGACCGTGAGCGTGCCGCGACAGCCGCCGGCGCCGTTGCCGCGCGGGCAGCGCAGGCGGATCGCGACGCCACTTCCCTGCAGGCGCGCCTTGCCGCGCACGGAGACTCGCGGACCGCGCACCCGGCCGTGCTTGGCCTTCTTCAGCGGCGGCACGTCGACCTTCGGCGCCGGTCCGGGGTTTGCCGTCTTCGCCCCGAACTGGAGGGAGACGAGGTCGCCGAGCCCGACCGTTGCGGTGGTCTCGCTTTGTGGCGAGCTGCCGTCAAAGCTGGCTCGCCAGCCGTAGTCGGGCGTTTCGGCGACTCCGTCGAGCGAGTTGACGTGGACGCCGGAACTGCCGGTCGACGCGTCGAAGCTGGCGACGCAACCGCCAGGTGTAGACGCTGCCTTCGCATCTGCAAGCACCTGTTCCAGGTCATCACCGATCTCGCTGTCGACCCTGCACATGCGCACATCGCCGGAACCGGGTCCGTGGTCGATCACCAGCGTGATCGGCACGTCCGTGCCGGGCGCCGCCGGCGCAACCGGCCGCACCGCCGGGTTGACCCCGTCGAGCCGCGCCGGGGGCGCGGTTGAGAAGCCGACACCGCCCAGCGGCCGCACCGAGTCATAGGTCTCGAAGGCGCCGCCGGCGTATTCGTCGGTCCAGTCGAAGTGGCCGTCGGGCCGCTGCAGCGAGACCAGGTAGTCGAGCGGCGTCTTGTTCTGAGCGGTGGTCCATTCGGGACTCTGGGGATCGATTCCGCACTGGATCAAGCCGCTGGTCACCCAGGAGGTGGTGTCGGTGTTGACGCCGATCCCGAACGATTCCGGCGGCGCGATGAAGCCGCCCGTCGCCGGGTCCTGCAGGGTGTGCAGCAGGGTCAGCGCTTTGCTCAGGTCCGGATCGCTCGGGGTTACGCCGGCGGCGCAGAAGGCCGCAACCACCGAGCCGGTCATGTCGGTGTCGGCGGGAGCGCCCGGCGAGGCGTTCCAGGTCCAGCCACCGTTGGGCAACTGTTTGGTCCGCAGGTAGTCAACGAGCTTGCGCAGGATCGGCTGCGGAGCGCCTGCCTGATGCAGGGCGAGCACGCCGAAGATGTCGTCGTTGAGCAGCCCCGGTTCGCCGATCTGGGTGCCGTCGAACAGTTCGGCGATGCGGGCGACGAGGTTGCTCGTCGTCGTGTCCGCGGTCGAGGCCGAGAGGCGAGAGGGCTGGATCCCGCCGGCGATGCCGCTGAGGATGCCCCGCTCGGCATCGGTGCCGGCGCCACCCGGTCCCATCGTCTGCCATTCATCCAGGTAGAAGTCCTGGGCACTGGGGTCGGCCAGCGAGGTGCTGACGTCGGCGGCGTTGATGCCGGCGGCGGCGAGGGCGGTCATGCCCCAGTCGCTGCCGATGCTGCCGCTTTCTTCCTGGTTGGTCTGAAACCAATCGGAGCCGCGATCGGCGGCGTGGGCGGCCTGGGCCGGGGTCACATAGGCGGCCGCGTTGCCGGCCGCGGCGGCCAGGGCCGCGAGGGCGAGGGCCAGCGCGGCGAGTGCGCGCAGGGACCATCGGGGGGAAATGCTCTGTGGCGTATTCATGTCGCCAACTCCTTTTTCAAGGGCGGCGACGCACGCGCACAACCGTGTCGAGTGAGCCGGCCGCCTAGTCGCGAGGCGAACCTCCTTACGACTCTCGACCGGATATTCGGGCTCGGGATCGTCCTCCTGACCACCCTTCCCGGACCTTTTTGTCGGCCCAGTGGGACTACTGGTCAGTCGTCACCCATACCGCTGCGCGTCAGCCCCGGATTCGCACCGGAGTTCCCCGCGTCGTGAGTCGGCGCCACCCTAACACGGCGCCGCGGAGCCGCTCAGCCGCTGGCTTGGCCGGCGTCGAACCCTTCGCGGTAGACGCGCAGGAAGGCGGCGGAGGGCGGGCGGTTGTCCGGGCTGTAGCGGGCGGCGGAGGTGAGGCGGCGGATCAAGTCGGTGTGGATGCCGTCGGTCTGAGAGGCACCTCGTTCGGCGGCGCCGAGCAGGTAGCCGAGCTGCAGGTTGGCCTCGCCGCCCGGTTCGGCTCGCGCTTCCGCGTTCAGCTTCGTCGCCGCCGCGACCAGCGCCGTGCCGACCGTGGCCAGGTCACCGGCCTTCTGGTTCTCGGCCAGGCATTCACTGATCAGGGTTTCGCCGCGCAGCTTGACTTCACCGGGGGCGGCGTCCAACGCCTTCAGGTAGGTGCCTTCGCCTTCGAGGCAGGCCACCGGCGTCGTGTCGCGCGGCTGTCCGCAGCCGGTGGCTCCGACGATGAGCAGGAGGCAAGAGATGGCAATGGTTGTGGCGATTCGCATCGCTGCATCCATAGCAGCCGCTGGCCATTTGGCCGAAGGTAAGCCCGAGCTGCAGGAGGATGAGATTTGAACAGTTACATCAATTAATTAAATTAAACACACTAAGTTGGGCCCGCGGCAGAAGGGGCTGCCGACCAGCCATCTACTCCGGGAGGCGCAATGATTCCGCTCAACACCACCATGGATACGGTCCTGATGCTTCTCATCGCCGGGGGTGTGGGACTGATCGGTGGGCTGGCTGCAGGCTTTCTCGAAACAAGAAGGCCAGGGGTCACCATAACCTGCAGCTGGCAGAAGTTCGCTGGGAGCGTGTTCCTCGGTGGCGTCGCTGCGGTAGCCATCCTCTACTTCTTTCCGCCCGAAGAAGCAGTGGAAGTAGCCGGAAAGGTAGTCCACCAGTACAACCTCACGAGACTCGTAGCGTTTGCGCTAATCGTGGGCTCTGCGGGAACCAGCTTTCTGTTCACCCTGCAAACTCGGGCGCTTGCCCTGGCGGCCCAAAATAAAGTGGAAGCGACGGAAGAAAAAGTGGAAGCGAAGGAAGAAACAGCAGCGGAGACAATTGGCGGTCTCGGTCAGCAGGTGCCGGTCATAGCCAAATCGGCCGTTGAATCCGCCGCGCCGGCCTTCCAGAAAGTGCTCGAAGAAGCGACGGATTTGAAAAAGCGTGGACAGGTGACTCCGAAGTGGGTAAAAAAAGCCGTCGACAGCGTTGTTGCCCAGACGGTGGAGTCGGTCGAGGAGCAGATGGCCCCCGTTGTCGATGGCGCTCAAAAAGCAGTGGTGACGGAACCGGCTAAGTCTGCTGCGGGGTGCTAGTCGCCGCGGGGTGAGACGCCGCCCGAGTGGATCGTGCCGATGCCGCCGGGAGGACCGGTCGGCAGTTTCTGGGGCGGCGAGCTGGGCCGGGGCTTGCGCGGCTTGCGGCCGCTGGCAGGGCCGGTGGGGAAGACTTCAACCCATTCGGCCAGCTGGTACATCGCCACCGGCGAGTGTTGCCAGGAGAGGTGGAGGTGGTTGCCGCAGCCGTGGCCGGCGTCACCGTTGTAGCCGACCCAGCGGAAGGGTGGTACCGGCTCGTTTTGGACCGGCTCGGCCCATTCGGCGAGGCGGGTGATCGGCGCCCAGCTGGCGTCGCATTTGCCAGGAGTGCCATTGAGCGGCACTACGTCGACGGCAAGGCCGTTGTAGTGATCGGAGCCTCTGACGTGGCACTGGTTGCAGCCGACGTGTTCGCCGTTGGGCAGCGGCCCGGAGTAGCCGTCGGTGACGTAGATCGGGTAGCGGGCGGCGATCCAGCGCAGGTCGCCGAGGATGCGCTTGTCGACCATGTCGCCTTCTTCGTGGGGGATCGAGGCCGGGATCGGCACGATTTCGCCCGGCGCGTAGACCAGCCTCGTTGCCGTCGGCCCGGCGCTGGCCGCGTTCGCGATCAGCAGCCCCAGCGCCAGCAGAGCTGCCAGCGCGAGCAGGGTCCGTCCTGTCCTCTCTGCCACGGTTGCCATGTCCCCTCTAATCGGTCCCTGACGGCGTTCACTTGAGAACAGCAAGGCAGCGGTAGGGTTCCGCTCGGTATGGCAACGGTCCGCGAGGCAAGCTTCGACCTCTTCCGGGAGCTGGGGATGACGACGATGTTCGGCAACCCCGGCTCGACCGAGCTGCCGATGCTCGCCGATTTCCCCGCCGACTTTCGCTACGTGCTCGGCCTGCAGGAGGCGGTGGTGGTCGGCATGGCCGACGGCTACGCCCAGGCCTCGGGCCGCACGACGATGGCCAACCTGCACACGGCGCCCGGCGTCGGCAACGCGATGGGGGCGATCTTCAACGCCCAGGCCAATCACTCGCCGCTGCTGATCACCGCCGGCCAGCAGGCGCGGGCGCAGATCACCCTGCAGGCCAACCTGACCAACCGCGACGCGATCCGCATGCCCCACCCCTTGGTCAAGTGGGCCTTCGAGCCGGCCCGGGCCGAGGACGTGCCGCTCGCCCTCGCCCACGGCGCCCATCTCGCCGGCCTGCCGCCCAAGGGCCCGACCTTCGTCTCGCTGCCGATGGACGACTGGTACGCCGAGGTCGACGAGGCCGACGCGCGCGAGGCGATCGCCCGCAAGGTCAGCGGCCGCGCCGGCGCCGACCCCGCGGCCGTGCGCGCCCTCGCCGATCGGCTCGACGCTGCCACCAACCCGGTGATGATCGCCGGGCCCGACATCGACGCCTCCGGCGCTTGGGACCTGGGGATCGCGCTCGCCGAGCGCCAGCACCTGCCGGTCTGGGCAACCCCGGCCACCGGTGGCGGGCGCCTCGGCTTCCCCGAGAACCACCCGAACTATCGCGGCGTGCTGCCGCCGGCGATCGGCCCGGTCGGCCAGACCCTCGAGGGCCACGACCTGATCCTCGTTCTTGGCAGCTCGGTCTTTCCCTACTACCCCTACATCCCCGGCCCGCTGCTGCCTGAGGGCGCGAAGCTCGTCGCGATCACTAGCGACCCCGACGAGGCCGCCCGGGCGCCGATGGGCGACGCTCTGGTCGCCGACGTCAAGCTGACCCTCGCCGCCCTGCTCGAGGACCTGCCCGAGTCCACCCGCCCGGTGCCGGAGCCGAACCCCGGGCCGCAGGAAATCCCGCCCAGCGACCCGCTCAACTCCTCGACCGTGCACACCGCCCTCGGCGAGGTCTTTCCCGAGGACGGGATCGTCGTGCTCGAGTCGCCCTCCAGCACCCTGGCGCTGCGCAACCAGCTGCGGCTCTCGCGCCCCGGCAGCTACTATTTCGCCGCCGGCGGCGGCCTCGGCTTCGGCCTCGCTGCCTCGGTCGGCGTGCAGCTCGCCCAGCCCGACCGCCCGGTCGTCTGCGTGATCGGCGAGGGCTCGGTCCAGTACGCGGTCAGCGCCTTCTGGAGCGCCGTCGCCTACAAAGTCCCCGTCACCTTCCTGGTCGTGCGCAACGAGGAGTACGCGATCCTCAAGTGGTTCGCCGAGGTCGAGCAGGTCGCCGGCGCGCCCGGCCTCGACCTGCCCAAGCTCGACGTCGCCGCGGTGGCCGAGGGCTACGGCGTCAACGCGACCCGGGTCAAGGACCGCGACGAGGTCCGCGACGCCCTGCAAAAAGCGTTCGCCTCCTCGCAGCCGGAGCTGGTCGAAGTTCCGGTAGCGCCGGGGATGTCCCTCTTCTAGGGCTGACGATGGCGCTGCTGGAGAGGAAGCTGGCGCCGCCCCCCTCGCAGCCGGCGCCCGACCGCGCCCCCGACAGCCTCGCTGCCGGCACGCCGCAGCCGCTGCGGAGCGAACTGGAGCGGCTGCTCGGCGCCGACCGCGTGCTCGCCCGCCCGGGCGACATCGTCCGCTACGCCTCCGACGCCAGTCCCTACCGGCTGCTGCCGCAGGTAGTGGTGATGGCCCGCGACGCCGAGGACGTCGCCAAGACGCTCGCCTTCGGCAAGCGCAGCGGCATCCCGGTCACCTTCCGCGCCGGCGGCACCAGCCTCAACGGCCAGGGCCAGAGCGAGGGCATCCTGGTCGACGTGCGCCGCCACTTCAGCGGCGTCGCGATCGAGCAGGGGGAGCCACGCGAGGGCGGGGCCACGATTGAGGCCGCTCGCGCCCGGGTCAAGCCCGGCACCGTGCTCGGCCACGCCAACCGCGTGCTCGCCCCGCACGGCCGCAAGCTCGGCCCCGACCCGGCCAGCACCGACATCGCCTGTGTCGGCGGCGTGATCGCCAACAACTCGGGCGGGATGCGCTGCGGCGTGAGCAAGGACTCCTACTCGACGGTCAGCTCAATGACGCTGGTGCTCCCTTCCGGCATGACGATCGACACCGCCGAAACCGGCGCGGCCGAGCGCTTCGCCAGGGAGGAGCCAGAGCTGGTCGCCGGCCTGGAAGCGATTCGTGACGAGATCCGCGCCGACGCCGAGCTGAGCGAGCGCATCCGCCGCAAGTTCGCGATCAAGAACACGACCGGCTACCGGCTCTGCGCCTTCCTCGACGCCGACGAGCCGCTGGAGATCTTCCGTCGCCTCGTCGTCGGCTCCGAGGGCACGCTCGCCTTCGTCGCCGAGGCGGTCTTCGAGACCGTGCCGCTGCCGGCGTACACGACCACTTCCTGGATCCACTTCCCCGGCATCGAGGAGGCGATCGGGGCGGTGCGCGAGTTGGTTGAGAGTGGCGCCACCGCGGTCGAGCTGATGGTCGCGCCGGCCCTGATCACCGCCGCCTGGAACATGGTCGGCGCGCCGGAGGAGTGGAAAGAGCTGCCGCCCGAGTCGGCGGTGCTGCTGGTCGAGTACGGCGGCGCGAGCGAGGAGGAGCTCGCCGCGCAGGTCGCCAAGGCTGAGGAGATCCTCGCTGGCCACGAGACGATCCAAACGTTCGCCTTCAGTCGCGAGGCCGAGGAGATCGAGCTGGCCTGGCGCGTACGCGAGGGCCTGCACGGCCTGATCGGCCGCCTGCGCCTGCCCGGCACGGCGCTGATCGTCGAGGACGTCTGCGTGCCGCCGGAGCGGATCGCCGAGGGCGCTCGCGACCTGCAGGCGCTGCTCGGCGAGCACGGCTTCCTGCCCGGCGTTGCCGGTCACGCCTCGGCCGGCAACCTGCACTTCATGCTGACCCCGGACTTCGCCAGGCAGGAGGACCTCGAGCGCTACGAGGCCTTCATGGCGAAGCTGGTCGAGCTGATCGTCGGCAAGTACGACGGCTCGCTCAAGGCCGAGCACGGCACCGGGATCAACATGGCCCCTTACGTTGAGCGCGAGTGGGGGGAGGTGGCGACCGAGCTGATGTGGCGGGTGAAGCAGCTCGCCGACCCCGACGGCGTGCTCAACCCCGGTGTCGTCCTCAACCGCGACCCCGGCGTCCACCTGCGCAACCTCAAAACGACGCCGGCAATCGAGGACTCGGCGACAACCTGCGTCGAGTGCGGTTTCTGCGAGCCGGTTTGCCCCAGTCGCAACCTGACCACGACGCCGCGCCAGCGCATCGTCCTGCGCCGCGAGATGGCGCGCCAGCCGGCGGGCTCGCCGCTGCAGCAGGCGCTGCTGGAGGAATACGAGTACGAGTCGCTGGAGACCTGCGCCGCCGACGGCTCCTGCCAGCTCGCCTGCCCGGTTGGGATCGACACCGGCGCGATGGTCAAGGAGCTGCGCAGGGAGCGCCACGGCGAGCGGGTCGAAGCGGCGGCGCTTGCCGCGGCGAAGCGGTGGAAGGCGGTCGAAGCGGGTTCGCGACTGGGGCTGCGGCTGGCTGGGCCGTTGGTGCGGCGGACCAAGCGCGGCCGGGGACTGCCCGGACCCGCTCAGAGGGGAGCAGGGGGCGGCCCTCGCCCGACAAAAGCGGGGAGTGTCGGGAGAGAGTCACCCCCTGCTCCCCGAAGCGCCGCCGCGGCCATCTACGTCCCAAGCTGCACCAACCGCATCTTCGGCACCGCCGCCGACGGGACTCAAAGCGGAGATATAGATCGCTTTGAGTCCCGTCGGCCGTCTGTTGTCGAGGCGCTGGTCGAGGTCTCGCGGCGGGCGGGGCGGCCGGTGTGGATCCCGCCCGACGTTGCCGGGAGTTGCTGCGGGCTGCCCTGGAGCTCGAAGGGGTTCGGCGCCGCGCATGCGCACAAGGCGAACGAGATGGTCGTCAAGCTTTGGCGGTGGAGCGGCGAGGGGGCGCTACCGATCGTGGTCGACGCGGCCTCCTGCACTCAAGGCATTGCCGATCCCGGCGAGGGGGTGCTGAGTGAGGAGAACGCGGAGCGCTTGAGCGAGCTCGAGATCCTTGACTCGGTTGCCTGGGCGCACGATCACCTGTTGCCCTCGCTCGAGCTCACAGACAAGGTGGGCTCGGCCACGGTGCACCCGACCTGCGCCACTCGCCACCTGGGCCTGGCGCCGCGCCTGCGTTCGCTCGCCGGCGCCCTCGCCGAGGACGTTTACGTCGCCCCTTCGGCGACCTGCTGCGGCTTCGCCGGCGACCGCGGCATCTCTCACCCGGAGCTGACCGAGTCGGCGACCCGTCCCCAGGCGGAAGAGCTGGCCGGCCGCCACTTCGATGCCCACCTCTCCAACAACCGCACCTGCGAGATCGGCCTCAGCCGCGCCACCGGCGCCGGCTACGAGTCGGTGCTGATCCTGCTCGAGCGCCTGACGCGAAAAGCCTGATGCTTTGTTGACCCTATGAGGTCAACAAAGCATCAGGGCTTCGCTGCGGCAACCGCGGCGGCGCCCTGCTCGTCCGCTTCTGCCTCGACCCCGCGGATCGTCTCCAGGACCCGCCGGTCGCTGTCCATGCGACCGTCGAGCAGCGGGTTGATCAGGCCGCGGAAGGCGGAGACGTAGCGCCACCACTTCGGCGCGAAGATCCGCGGCGCCCGTTCTTCGATCCCGCGCACCACGGCGGCGCCGGCCTGGTCGGGGGTGATCCGTTTGCGCAGGAACTCGGGCAGGTTCTGCTGCATGCGGTCGCCGTTTGCCGCGACGGCGTCCTGGACCATTTTGGTGTCGACAAAACCGAAGTAGGCGACGCTGGCGCTGGCGCCCAGCGGCGTCAGCTCGGCCCGCAGCGAGCGGCCCAGCGACTCGACTCCCGACTTGGCGACGGCGTAGGGGCTGTTGAGCATGCCGTTGACGAAGGCGTAGACCGAGGAGGTGACGACGATGTGCCCCCGGCGCTCGACGACCTGCGGCAGCGCCGCCCGCACCGTGCGCCAGACGCCCAGCATGTCGACCTCGAAGCCCGCTCCCACTCCTCGACCCCGATCCCGCGCACGGTCGCCATCTGCTTCTGGGCGATGCCGGCGTTGGCGACGACGACGTTGAGGCCGCCGAAGCGCTCGACCGTCTCGGCGACCGACTGCATCACGGCGCTGTGGTCGGTGACATCGGTAGCGAGGCCGATCGCCCGCGGCCCGATCCGCTCGGCCGCCTCATGCGCCTCAGCGGCGTCGATGTCGAGGACCGTGACCGAGGCACCGCGCAGGTGCAGCTGGCGCGCCGTCTCGTAGCCGATGCCGCGGGCGGCGCCAGTGACCAGCGCGACCTTTCCGTTCAAGTCGTAGGCGGGCATGCGGCCGGCAGACTAACGCGGCGCGGCCGGCTCGGAGGTGTCGGCGCCGCTCGCTTCCACCGTCTCGGCCTCGCGAATCGCCGCGGCCATGCGCGAGTCACGCTCGACCCGGCGCTCGAGCAGCGGGTTGATCAGGCCGCGCAAGGCGGAGACGTAGCGCAGCCACTTCGGCGCGAAGATCCGCGGCGCCCGCTCCTCGATGCCGGCGACGATCGCCGCTCCGGCGGCGGCGGGTGTGGTGCGTTTGAGCAGGAAGTCCGGCGAGAACTCCTGCAGCAGCTTGGTGCCCGGCTTCTCGAAGGTGTCCTGGACCATCTTGGTGTCGATCCAGCTGAAGTAGACGACGCTGGCGCTGGCCCCGAACGGCGCCAGCTCGGCCCGCAGCGAGCGGCCGAAGGCCTCGACCGCGGCCTTCGAGGTCGCGTAGGGGCTCATCAGCATGCCGTTGACGAAGGCCGCCGCCGAGGCGACGATCACAACCTGGCCGTTGCGCTCGCTGATTTGCGGCAGCGCTGCCCGCACCGTGTGCCAGACGCCCATCAGGTTGACGTCGATCACCCGCTCCCACTCCTCGACCGGCATCGCCCGCGTCGTCGTGATCGTGGGCGGCGCGATGCCGGCGTTCGCCATCGCGATGTCGAGCCCGCCGAAGCGCTCCACCGTCTCTGCCACCGCGGCCCGCATCGCGCCCGCATCGGTGACGTCGCCGCCGATCCCGAACGCCCGCTCGCCGATCCGCTCGGCCGCCTCC
The DNA here is from genome assembly GCA_963732225.1 of uncultured Solirubrobacterales bacterium. Taxonomy (GTDB): domain Bacteria; phylum Actinomycetota; class Thermoleophilia; order Solirubrobacterales; family 70-9; genus VRUE01. The sequence continues at coordinate 55,411 of CAVSYR010000002.1, read as the reverse complement.
TGGGCCTCGGTGCCGTCGAGGTCGACGACCGCGATCGAGGCACCCCGCGCATGCAGCTGGCGCGCCGTTTCGAAGCCGATCCCGCGGGCAGCGCCGGTGACCAGCGCCACCTTGCCGTTGAGGTCGTAGGCGGGCACGCGGCAAGACTAATGCGTACCGATCTCACCCGGCAGGGACCGGGGAGGGGAGCGCTCCTAGAATCACCCGTCCATGCCCGGCTTCCGCCCCGTCGACACCAAGCAGTCCTTCCCCGAGCTCGAGGAGCGGGTACTGGAGCGCTGGCGCGAGCGCGAGGTCTTCCAGCGCTCGCTCGACCAGCGTGAGGGGGCCGAGCTCTGGAACTTCTACGAGGGGCCGCCGACCGCCAACGGCCGCCCCGGCTCCCATCACGTCCTCGCCCGCGTCTTCAAGGACATCTACCCGCGCTACCGCTCGATGTGCGGCTACCGGGTGCCACGTAAGGCCGGCTGGGACTGCCACGGGCTGCCGGTCGAGATCGAGGTCGAAAAGCAGCTTGGCATCTCCTCCAAGCAGGAGATCGAGGAGTACGGCATCGACAAGTTCAACGCCCGCTGCCGCACCTCGGTCTTCGAGTACGTCGAGGAGTGGAACCGGCTGACCGAGCGGATCGGCTTCTGGATCGACCTCGACGACCCCTATGTCACCCTCGACGACGATTACATCGAGTCGGTCTGGTGGTCGCTGAAGCAGCTCTGGGACAAGGACCGCCTCTATGAGGGCCACAAGGTCGTGCCCTACTGCCCGCGCTGCGGCACCGCGCTCTCCTCGCACGAGGTCGCCCTCGGCTACAAAGACGTCGAGGATCCCTCTATCTATGTGCGCTTCTCGTTGCTCGACGAGGACGGGGGAGAGGCGGGCGAGTCGCTGCTGGTCTGGACCACGACCCCGTGGACGTTGCCTGGCAACGTCGCCGTTGCCGTCGCGCCCGAGGTCACCTACGTCAAAGCCCGCTGCGGCGAGGAGACGCTGATCCTCGCCGAGCCGCTGCTCGAGCGAGTGCTTGGTGAGGGCGTCGAGGTGCTCGATCGCCTGCCAGGTTCCTTGCTGGTCGGCCGCACCTACAAAGGCCCCGTCTTCGAGCTGGAGGAGGAGCCCGCCAATGCCTTCCGCGTCGTCGCCGGGGATTTCGTCACCACCGAGGACGGCACCGGGCTGGTCCACATCGCCCCCGCCTTCGGCGAAGACGACTACGCGGTCGCCGCCGCCAACGGCATCTTCGACCCGACCAACGCCGGCACGCTCTTCAACCCGGTCAACCTCGAAGGCCGTTTCGACCGCCGGGTCAGCGGCTTCGAGGGGCAGTTCGTCAAGGACCCCGTGGTGACCAAAGCTCTCATCGCCGACCTCGACGCCCGCGGCCTGCTCTTTCGCGAGCAGGTCTACGAGCACTCCTATCCGCACTGCTGGCGCTGCGACACGCCGCTGCTCTATTACGCCAAGTCGAGCTGGTACGTCGCCACCTCGCAGGTGCGCGATCAGCTGCTCGCCAACAACGAGACGATCGGCTGGCACCCCGAGCACATCAAGGACGGCCGCTTCGGCAAGTGGCTGGAGAACAACGTCGACTGGGCGCTCTCGCGCGATCGCTACTGGGGCACCCCGCTGCCGATCTGGCACTGCACCAAAGGCGATTGCACCGAGCTCTACTGCGCCGGCTCGGTCGCCGAGCTGCGCGAGCGGGCGAGGGGGGAGGTGCCCGAGGACCTGCATCGCCCCTACATCGACGAAGTCGTGCTCGACTGCGCGAGCTGCGGCGGCGAGATGCACCGGGTCAAGTCGGTGATCGACACCTGGTACGACAGCGGCGCGATGCCCTTTGCGCAGCTGCACTACCCGTTCGAGAACGAGGAGCTGTTCGCCGAGCGCTTCCCCGCCGACTTCATCTGCGAGGCGATCGACCAGACCCGCGGCTGGTTCTACACGCTGCTCGCCGAGTCGACCCTGCTCTTCGAGGAGTCGAGCTATCGCAACTGCGTCTGCCTCGGTCTGATCCTCGACCCCGAGGGCCAGAAGATGTCGAAGAGCAAGGGCAACGTGGTCGAGCCCTGGGACGTGATCTCCGCCCACGGCGCCGACGCCTTCCGCTGGTACTACCTGACCGCGCAGCAGCCCTGGTCGGGCTACCGCTTCTCGGTCGACACCGTCGGCGAGTCGGTGCGCCAGTTCCTCCTCACCCTCTGGAACACCTACTCGTTCTGGGTGCTCTACGCCAACGCCGAGGACCTCGGGCCCGCCGACTTCGACGGCGTGCCCGAGCCAAGCAACGACCTCGACCGCTGGGCGCTCTCGAAGCTGCAGTCGACGATCGCAACGGTGCGCCAGAACATGGACGAGTTCGACTGCACCGCCGCCGGGCGGGCGATCGCCGAGTACGTTGAGGAGCTCTCCAACTGGTACGTGCGGCTCTCGCGCCGGCGCTTCTGGGAGGGCGATCGGGCTGCCTTCGCGACCCTGCGCCACTGCCTGCTCGAGGTCGCCGCGCTGCTGGCGCCGTTCACACCCTTCCTCGCCGACGAGATCCACCTCAACCTCGCCGGCGGCGAGGCAGAAGCGCTCGGCGAGAGTCCCGACTCGGTTCACCTGCGCGACTTCCCCGTCGCCGACCCTGCGCTCGCCGATCCCGAGCTAGAGGCGGCGATGGAGGCCGTGCGGCTCACGGTTGAGCTCGGCCGCGCCGCCCGCGCCCAGGCCAAGGCCAAGGTGCGCCAGCCGCTGCGCCGCGCCGTGATCGTCGCCAACGACGCCGAGCGCGCCGCGATCGAGGCTCGCGCCGATCTGGTCACCAGCGAGCTCAACGTCAAGGAGCTCGAACTTCGTCTCCGAAGAGGCCGACCTGGTCAGCTACGCGGTCAAGCCCAACTACCGCTCGCTCGGCCCGCGCTTCGGCAAGCGCATGCCCCAGGTCGCCGCCGCGGTCGAGGCACTCGATCCCGTCCACGTCGCCAAAGTGATGGCCGACGGCGGCGAGGTCGGCATCAGCATCGACGGCGACGATCACACGATCGGCCCCGACGAGGTCACCCTCGCCCTGCAGCCGCTGGAGGGCTACGAGGTCGAGGCGGAGGCCGGCCACGCCGTCGCCCTGCAGCTCGAGCTCGACGACGAGCTGCGTCGCGAGGGCCTGGCCCGGGAGATCGTCCACGCCGTCCAGAACGCTCGCAAAGCAGCCGGCCTAGATATCTCCGACCGCATCGAGCTCTCCCTCGGCGGAGACGACGAGCTGATCGCCGCCGCCCAGGCCCACGAGCCCTACATCGCCGCCGAGGTCCTAGCCACCGCAGTCGCCTACAACGCTGCCGATGGCCTCGCCGTCCGCGTCGACGGCCGCGACCTCGCGATCGGCGTGACCAAGATTTGACATTCCGCGCACCATGCGTGCGGCCGAAATGTTTACGGTGCAATCATGCACGTAATGAGGGAGAGCTGGACAGACGCGCGACTGGATGATTTCCGTGCCGATGTCGACCGCCGTTTCGACAAGGTCGAAGGCGATATCAGTGAGTTGCGCGGCGAGATGAGGGAGCTTCGAGCCGAGATGAAAAGCGGCTTCGAAGCAATCAACCGCACCATGCTCCACGGCGTCATCGCCCTCTCAGCCGCCTACATCGCTGGCTTCGCCGCAATCGTCATCCAGCTTTGAAGCACTCCGAAACGGAAGGGCGCAAGGTGCCCCTCCCCTGAAGACCGTTGCGCAGCAGGTCGCGGTCGTGCTTCGGGACGTGGTCGCCAAGCCTTCCGGGGAGGGGCACCTTGCGCCCTTCACGCATCGAACCTCGCTTCCACGAGCTAAGCGTCCCAGCACGCCTGTCGGAGGAGGCCCGGGAGCACTCTCCCGGGAGGCTCAGGGACCACGCTTGGACCCAGACCTTCGACCTGCTGCGCAACGGTCTCCGGGAGAGTGCTCCCGGGCCTCCTGCACCAGACGAGCTAGTCGTCGGCCTTCTCGCCGATGATGAAATCGCTGCGTTTCGAGTCCGAGAACTTCACCCAACAATGATCGGGCGCGACGCCGGCCACCTCGACCAGCGCCGCTTCGATCCGCTTGGCGATCTCCGCCTTCTGCTCGTCCGAACGGCCCTCGAACCAGTTGACCTCAACGAAGGGCACGGCCTAACCGCCGCTAGGCGAGTGCCGGCTCGAGCTCGGCCTCGAGGCGACGCTTGGGCATCGCGCCGATGACCTTCTTGGCGATCGCCCCGTCCTTGAAGAGGATCATCGTCGGGATCGAGAGGACTTCGTACTGAGCGGCGGTCTGCTGGTTCTCGTCGACGTTGATGCTGACGATGTTGAGATCGTCGCGCTCGGCGTCGATCTCCTCGAGCACCGGATGGACCACGCGGCAGGGGCCGCACCAAGGAGCCCAGAAGTCGACGAGCACTGGCCCCTCGGCCTCGAGGACCTCCGACTTGAAGTTGGCGTCTGTCACGTCGCTGAGTTTGCCTGTCACTGGAATCGCTCTCCTGGGGATTGAGGTTCGGCGCTCAATACTTCATAAAGTATAGCGAGGTCTGCAAGCGGCAGTGGGTCAGTTTGAATCACCCCTAGATCGCAGCGCCGCCTTGGTCTAGCTTCGCCTGGTCCGAAAGATCAAACGGCGGGCGCGCCGCGCTAACGGCCGCCCGCCCGGCACGAGGAGACAACGCTCCCCATGCATGCAAAGCGTATTCGGCGCAAGCCGAGCGAAGACGAGCGCGCGCAGCGGGCGATCCTCGCCCTTGCGCTGGCCAGCCACCCGCATCACCGCACGATGCCCGAAATGAGCCGGGAGATCGGCAACAAGGAAGCTGTTGAGCGCGCCGTGAGGCGGCTCAGCGACTACGGCTTGATCCGGCTCCACGGCCAGACCCTCCTTCTGACCGACGCGGCCTACCACTGTCATCGACTGGAGACCCTGTGAGCCGGGGAGTCGCAGAGCGCTTTGGGGACAACCTCGCTCACCTTCGCGAGCAAGCCGAAATGACGCAGGAGGAGCTTGCATTTCGCGCGTCTCTCCATCGAACGGAGATCGGGCTTCTGGAGCGCGGTGGCCGCTTGCCCCGTATCGACACCCTGGCGAAGCTGGCCGGGGCGCTTGGAGTCGAACCAGGCGCGCTTTTCGAGGGGATCACGTGGACGCCCGGGGACTTTCAGCGCGGCCAGTTCAAGCCCGACGACACCGCTACGCTCTGAGCATGGCCAAGCAGTCCAAGAAGCCTGCTGATTTGAACCGCCTTGCGGCCGCCATTGTGGGCGACGCAACCGACGACACGCCGGCCGAGCCAGAGAGCCAGCAGGCCCGCGCTGGTCGTGCGGGTGGTGCCAAGGGTGGTCGGACGCGCGCCGAACGCATGACGGCCAAGGAGCGGTCAGAATCTGCCCGCAAGGCTGCGCAAGCGCGTTGGGGCCGCTAGGCCGCCTCCGAATCCTCTTCCACGCCTTCTTCCCCCTCGTTCGCAAGCTCGATCACCAACGGCAACCGCGGCTGGGCGGGTGGGAATGCTTTCTCAAACAGTTCCTCGAATTCCTTCTTGTTCTCAGAGATCCGCATCAACGTCGTGACCGTCGCGATCTGTCGGTCAAGATGGGGGCTGCCGGTGTTGCTGCTGAGGAACTGATGATGCTTGTGCGCTCGGTATCCGCTGGGCAGCCGGGGGTTCTTGTCGCGCAGCGTCTCTAGTACGCCCGGGGGAAGCTGCTCATAGATGTAGGAATTGATCAGCTTGCCAACGTAAGGGGTCCGCTTTGCGGTTCCGGGTTTGTACTCCCACTCCTGTAGGCGGTACACCTGCTTGAAGAACTCATCAGGGAACATTTTCGTCCACGGGCGCAGCTCCTCGGCGATATATGCCTCAAGGATCTTCTGAAGCTCTCGGCGAGCACGGGTTTCCTGGTAGCCGGTCGCCTCATCGATCAGGGCGGTGATGCCCACCCGCGCCAGACCACGCATCAGAATCTCGGCCGCCTCGGCTACTCGCTCCTGGGTGTGATGCAGAACCCCGGCCGTGCGGGCGTCCAGATAGACATCGCAGACCTCCGGCAAGATCAGCGCTTTGTAGCCCTGCGCGGTGCCGCCGCTTTCGGCCCGATATTCGACCGGCTCCGACATCTCTCGGAGCTTGTCGGAAACAAACGGTTGAAGATTCTTCGCTGACAACACCGCCGGGACGACGCTCGACTGCGAGCCGGTTCCGCCCTTCGGGCGAGGATCGCGACCGAGCGCGCGCAGGAAGGTGTTCTGGTTGATCAAGCGCGTGCCGTCGCTGGTCACTGCGCATTTGATCTCGAAATCACCGATGACGATCGTGCCGCTATAGGGCGCATCGACCACCTTGCTGCCCCAGCGTTTGCGGGCTGCCTGTCGGGCGATATCGCTCCGCTCCTCCGCAGAAAGGCTCTCGGCTCGGGCTTTTCCTCCTCGGCTCGCGCCTCGCTGACTTAGCTCGCGTGCGCTTTTTTCGATCTCATCTTTGTTGTTCGGCACTGGGGATCTCCTCTGTATGCTTGCCCGACTAAGCAGAGCCTAGCAGCAGAGATACCGGCAACTTCGTCGAGTCCAGATTTCCCCATTTTAAAGCCGAAAACCCGCAAAAACTCCCGCCTTCGTCGACCATGCTTGCCCGGGAATGCATGCATGCTTTTCCGTCCGAATACTTACGCATAATGGTCAGTATGAACAGGCTGTCCATCGAGAAGCGCGCCCAGATCATCGGCTGCCTGGTCGAGGGCAACAGCATCCGCGCCACGGTACGGATGACCGGCGCGGCCAAGAACACGATCACCAAACTGCTGGTCGATCTCGGGGAAGCCTGCGCCGAGTACCAGGACGGCGAGCTGGTCGATCTCCCCTGCAAAGTGGTCGAGGCCGACGAGATTTGGGCCTTCTGTTACTCCAAGCAGAAGAACGTCCCGGAGCAGTTCAAGGGGACGCCGGGCTACGGAGACGTGTGGACCTTCACGGCGATCTGCGCCGATACGAAGCTGATCCCCTCTTGGCTGGTTGGCGAGCGGACCTCCGACGACGCCGAAGTCTTCCTCACCGATCTGGCGAGCCGGATGGCCGAGCGCATCCAGCTTTCGACGGACGGGCACCGGATGTACGAAGGGACCGTGGGGCCGTCCTTCCGCCACCAAGTCGATTGGGCGCAGATCCACAAGGTCTATGCCTCGGGTGGGGAGCCGGGCAAATACAGCCCGGCCGTCTGCACCGGAACGAAGCGCCTAGCCCGAAAGGGCGACCCCGACCCGGATCGGATCTCAACCAGCTACGTCGAGCGCCAGAACTTGACCATGAGGATGGGCATGCGCCGCTTCACCCGACTGACCAATGGATTCAGCCGCAAGGTCGAGAACCTCTCGCACGCCGTCTCTCTGCACTTCATGCACTACAACTTCGCCCGCCCGCACCAGGCGCTGAAGGAGCGCTACCCGCGCACTCCGGCAATGGCGGCCGGGGTCACCGATCACGTTTGGTCGCTAGAAGAGATCGCGGCGCTGCTGGACTAAGCAGTCTCGCGCTTCATCGTGCCGCTGTACTGGGCATACCGCTTGCCTGAGAGGTAATCCCCCGAGACGAACCTCTCCGAGATCAGCTCCCAGCCATCTGCGCCGAGAGCGTTAAGGCTGTCGATCCACCGCTTCTGTGCATCGCCAACGACCTCGCGGGGGTCGGACAGTATCTCCCCTTGGGCGGTCTCGACGACCCTCCGGTATTCCCATCTTGCCGCCACGCCAAGGTCAGCCTATGCACCGAGGGCGTTCATCCGTGCGCTGATCGCCGCCTGGTAATCAAACTGACCCACTGCCCTGCAAGCCCTTCCGGGCCGCTCTCCTCACCGTCCATAGCGTAGAAGAGGCACCCGCCAGATCGCCTCGAGCACGATCGACCGGCTCATCTTGGACGAGCCGGTTTGGCGGTCGCGGAAGACGATCGGCACCTCGACCACCTCGAAGCCGAGCTGGATCGCGCGGTAGGTCACCTCGACCTGAAAGGCGTAGCCGCGGGAGCGAATCGCGCCGAGGTCGACCGCCTCCAACACCTCGCGGCGGAAGCACTTGAAGCCGCCGGTCAGGTCCCGCACATCGACCCCGAGGGCGAGCCGCGCGTAGGTGCTGCCCCCCTTGCTGATCGCCCGCCGCAGCGCCCCCCAGTCGCTCACCCCGCCGCCGGGCACGTAGCGCGAGCCGATCACGATGTCGGCGCGCCCGGCCGCCTCGAGCAGGCGCGGCAGGTAGGCGGGCTCGTGCGAGAAGTCCGCGTCCATCTCGATCACCAGTCCCGCCCCGCCAGCGAGGGCGTGACGGAAGCCGGCGATGTAGGCGGGGCCGAGGCCTTCCTTGTGCTCGCGGTGGAGGAAGTGAACGGCTTCATCCTTCGCGGCGAGCTCGGCGGCGATCCGCCCGGTGCCGTCGGCGGAGTTGTCGTCGACGATCAGGACCTGGGCGTCGGCGGGTAGCTTGTCGCGCGCATCGGCGACCAGCCGCTCGAGGTTCGACGCCTCTTCGTAGGTGGGGAGGACGAGCCAGGCCGGCCCTCGCTCGGGTTTGCTCGCGGACATCTGCGGGGCGATGCTATTGAGGCAGCTGAGCGCAAGCTAAAGAGGCCCTCGCTCGCTAGCTTGCAGCTGTGACCAACGCCGAGATAGCCGCCGCCCTCGAAGAGCTCGGGGTTCTCTACGAGCTCGACGGTGCGGTCAAATATCGCGTCCTCGCCTACGGCACCGCGGCCAAGGCGATTCGCGAAAGCCCGGTCTCCGTCGCCGACCTGGCCGCGGCGGGCCGGACGACCGAGGTTCCCGGCGTCGGCAAGACCCTGGCGGAAAAGATCGACGCCCTGCTGGCGACCGGTGAGATCCCGGCGGCGGTGAAGCTGAAGGCGAAGTTCCCGCCGACGCTGATCGAGGTCACCCGCGTGCCCGGGGTCGGCGCGAAGACGGCGCGGCGACTCTTCGACGAGCTCGGTGTTGCCACCTTGGAGGACCTGCGGGCGGCGGCGGAGGGCGAGCGGATCCGCGAGATGAAGGGCCTTGGGCCAAAGGCGGAGGAGAACGTGCTGGCCGGGCTCGAGCGGCTCGGCGAGCCGGGGGAGGGGAGCGGCCGCGTGCTGCTCTCGATGGCCCGCCCGATCGCCGAGGAGCTGGCGCGGACCCTGCGCGAACACCCGGCCGCCGATCGGGTCGAGGTGGCGGGCTCGGCGCGCCGCTGGGCCGAGACCTGCAAGGACATCGACCTGATCGCCACCGCCGAGGAGCCGCAGGCGCTGGCCGAGCACCTCGTCGCCAGCCCGCTGATCGCAGCGGCGGGCAAACCGGGCCCCAACGGCGTGCGAGCGCAGACTCAGAACGGGATCTCGGTCGACCTGCGGATCGTCGCGCCGCAGGCCTTCGGCAATCTCTTGCAGCACTTCACCGGCTCCCAGGCGCACAACGTGCAGCTGCGCGAGGACGCTGTCGCCCGCGGCCTCTCGGTTTCCGAGCACGGGGTCACCGAGGTCGAGAGTGGCAAGGTCGATCTCTGCGCCAGCGAGGAGGCGGTCTACGAGCGCCTCGGCTATGCCTACATCGAGCCCGAGCTGCGCGAGGGCCGCGGTGAGTTGAAGGCGGCGCGCGAGGGCAAGTTGCCGCAGCTGGTCTCACTCGACGACATCAACGGCGACCTGCACTCGCACACCACGCTCTCGGACGGTCGCAACACGCTGGAGGAGATGGCCGAAGCGGGCCGCGAGCGCGGCTACGCCTACATGGCGATCACCGACCACTCCGCCAGCCACGGCTTCGGCGATCACGTCACCGAGGAGCGGCTCTGGGAGCGGATCGACGAGATCGCCGACTGGAACAAGGGCAAACGCGGCTTCCGCCTGCTCGCTGGCTCGGAGGTAAACATCGGCCTCGACGGCTCGCTCGACTACTCCGAGGACGTGCTGGCGGCGCTCGATTGGGTCGTCGCCAGCGTCCACACCTCCTTCGCCGTCTCCGAAAAGGAGATGACGGCGCGGGTGCTTGCCGCGATCGAAAATCCTTACGTCGATTGCATCGGTCACCTCACCGGCCGCCTGATCGGGCGCCGTGAGCCCTACGGGATCGACGTTGAGGCAGTGGCTGAGGCGGCTGCGGGCAACGGCACGATGATCGAGATCAACGGTAACCCCAACCGCCGCGACCTCTCCGAGCACCACGCTCGCCTGGCAAGCGAGGCCGGTGTGACGATCGTGCTCAACACCGATGCGCACGGGGTCGACACGCTGAGCAACATGTCCTACGCGGTGGCGACCGCTCGGCGGGCCTGGCTGACCGCGGCGGACATCGCCAATACGCGGAGCTGGACCGAGTTCAAGAAGCTGCGCAAGCGATAGCGCGGCCTGCGCCCGGTCCTATTCGAGCGCGAAGACGACGCGGACCGAGGCGGTGACCGTGGAAGCACCGGGCTTGGCTGGTGGGGCCGGTGCTGTGTCGGCAGCTCCCTTGGGGCTGGCACGACCTTCGACCGGGACGGCTTCCGTCTCTTCTTCGATCGTGATCGCCGGGCCCAAGACGGCGCCCGCTCGAGTGGCCAGTGTCGCGGCCTTGCCTTTGGCCTGGTCGAAGGCTGCGAGGAGGGTGTTGTTGTAAGCGGCTTCGGGATTGCTGGCGAAGAAGTCAGGGCCACGGGTGCCGGTGGCGCCCGCCGCGACTGCGGCGTTGACGAGTTCCCCGGCTTTGGACGGTTCGTGGAGGACGACGCCGACGCCCTCGGAGGCGCGGAAGAGGGTGTGTTTATCGCGGCTGATCTTGCGGACCGAGATCTGGCCAGTGGTGACGTCGCCGGCGCCGATTCCCGGCGTCGCCTGAACGGCGGCAATTACCGCCCGCAGCTTGGCGGCAACCACGTGCAGAGCGGCTCCCCGGCTCTTGCGTTCCTTGCTGACCGAGAAGCCGAGTTTGGCGGCGTCATTGGGGACCTTCTGAGTCGCCGAGCCCTTGACCGTGACGGTTCGTTCCGCGGCACTGGCACTCGCCGGCAGGAGCATGGTGAGCGCCAAAAGGGCCAACAGGATCGGCAAGCGTCGAATCATCTGAGTTGACGCTACCCGGCGGCCGCGACGCTCACTCAGGCATGGGCGCGGCGGCTGCTGCGCAGGCCCGGCGTGCGGACGAGTTGGATCGGCCGCAGGGCCGAGTTGGGGACGACGTAGAACTTGACCCCATCGCGCTGCTCGATCGCCAGCACCGCCGCCTCGCGCGAGTGCCAGGCCAGGGAGACGAGCAGGGCGTAGCCGGCACCGATCGCGGCGACGCCGGGGAAGAAGACGCCGAGGACGCCGGCGCCGATCGCGGTGACCGCGACGGGCCAGAGGCGGGCGGCGGTGATCCGAGCCGGCGACTCGGGCGGCAGCGAGGTCGCCGTGCGCGCCTGGGCCAGGGTGTCGCGCAGGCTCTCGGCCGCGCGACTCGGACGGCCGAGGTAGAAGCCGACGATCAGCGCGATCAGCCACCAGGCGGCCGCCACCGCGAGTGTTCTCGTGTCGGCGTCGCGGTTCACCGCCACCGCGGTAACCGCGGCCAGGGCGGAGGCCTCGGCCCCGGTGAGCAGGACAGTGACGCGGAGCAGGTCCGTGTAGGGCATCGCTAGGCGGCCAGCTCCTCGAGCAGGCTCACCCAGCCGTCCGGGCCGTCAACGGCGAGGTCGCACTCTTCGGTCAGTGCGGGAGGGGCCTCGGGCGAGATCACGCCGACGCAGAGAACAGCCTCGAGCTGGCCTTCCTCACGCAGCTCGCGCAGGCGGCGAAAGGCATCGAGGTCGGTGCGATCGTCGCCGGCGAAGACGGCGGCGCTGATGTCCTCATCGGCAAGCAGTGCTGCCACGGCGGTGTCCTTGCCGCCGCCCCCGAGTGGGCGCAGCTCGAGCACCTTGCGGCCCCAGCGCGGTTCCAGTTCGGCTCGGCCGGCCTCGGCGGCGATCTCGTGGGCGCGCGCCTCGGCGGCCCGCTCGTCGTCGGCACCGCGCCAGTGCAGCGACTGGATCGGTCCCTTGTCCTCCAGCCGGAACCCCGCCGCTGCCAGCTCCTCGCGATCGAGGCCGGCGATGAAGTCCGCCGCCACCCGCTCGGCGCCGGCCAGCGCCGGGTCGAGCTGCGGCTGATCTTCACCCGGCATCAGCAGCTCCAGTCCGTGGTTGCCGGCGTAGGCGATCTCCTCGACGCCGACCAGGCGCCGTGCCTCCAGCGCCTGGCGCCCGGAGATGCAGCCGACCAGGCCGTAGCGGCGGTTCAACCCGCGCAGCAGCTCGCTCGCGCGGGCCGGCACGGCGGCCAGCTCGGGACGCTCGACGATCGGCGCCAGGGTGCCGTCGACGTCGGTGAGGATCGCCGTGCGGCCCGGGTCGGCCCGCAACCGCTGCAGCGGCGAGTGCCCGGCGCCGCCATCCCCTGTCTCGTCTGCGGGAGGCACGGCCTTAGTATCGCGGCACGATGCCCTCCGACCAGATCCTGCCCGGTCACGCGACCCTCAAGCTCGCCGCGATCGGCACCCTTGCCGGCATCTTCAGCGGCCTCTTCGGGGTCGGCGGCGGCACCGTGATCGTGCCCCTGCTGATTTTTTGGTTCGGCTACGGCGAGCGGCTCGCCACCGGCACGAGCCTGGCGGCGATCGTCCTGATCGGCCTGCTGGGAACGGTCGCGCAGGGCGGGATCTACGGCAACGTACACGTCCTCACGGGCCTCCTGCTCGCGATACCCGCCGTCGTCGGGGTGGTGATGGGGACCGCGATCCAGCAGCGCATCCCCCAGCGCGCCGTCTCCCTGCTCTTCGCCGTCCTCCTTGTCGCCGTGGCAATTGAGCTGATCGTCCGATGAACGCGGAGCGACCAAGCGTGCATCTCTGGTTCTTCGCGCCGGGAGCGAAGCGTGAGGTTGTGTGTTGAACGAGCTCGCCGCCATCCTGATCGCGATCGCCGGCGGGCTCGCCGGTGGGCTGGTTGGCGTCGGCGGCGGCATCCTCTTTGTGCCGGCGCTGACGATCTTCCTCGGACTAAGCCAGGTCGAGGGCGAGTCGACCTCGCTGCTGATGATCGTCATCGTCGCCCTCGTCGGCGCCTACCGGCAGAACGGATACGGCAACGTCAGGCTGCGCGAGGCGCTCGTGATCGGCGTGCTCTCGCCATTGGGGGTGTTGATTGGCGTCGCGATCTCCAACGCGGTCTCGACCCGGGCCTTGGAACTGGCCTTTGCCGCCCTCGCTCTCTTCATGGCCTACACCCTCGTCCGCCGCGCCCTCTCGACACCGGCCTAGCCGGCGCCGCGCAACCCCATCGGTAACCTCAAACGCGTGGATTCACTTCGCTGGGAAGGCGATGTACCGCAGCTGCGCAGCCCGATCCTCGTCTGCTCCTTTCGGGGCTGGAACGACGCGGCCGCGGCAGCGTCGACGGCGCTGACCACGGTCGGCGACGCCTTTGACTCGGAGCTGATCGCCGAGGTCGACGCCGAGGACTTCTTCGACTTCCAGGCAACCCGGCCGACGATCGTGCTCAGCGAGGGCCAGGCGCGGCGAATCGACTGGCCGCCCAACAACCTGATCGCGGTTCGCATCCCGGCCGCCGAGCGCGATCTCGTCCTGCTCGACGGGACCGAGCCGAACCTGCGCTGGCGCACCTTCTCGGAAACGATCGCCACCGCAGCCGACGCACTCGGAGTGGAGATGGTGATCACCCTGGGCGCGCTGGTCGCCGAGGTCTCCCACACCCTGCCGGTGCCGATTACCGGACTTGCCTCGGACGAGAAACTGGTCGAGGAACTCGACCTGCAGCGCTCCAGCTACGAGGGGCCGACCGGGATCGTCGGCGTCGTCCACGATTGCTGCCGCCAGGTCGGGATGAGCTCGGCCTCGCTTTGGGCGGCGGTGCCCCACTACGTCGCGGCGGTCCCCAACCCGAAGGCGGCGCTGGCCCTGCTGCGCCGGCTCGAGGGCCTCACCGGTATCGCCGTCGACGCCACCGAGCTGGAGGAGGAAACGAGCAGCTACGAAGAGCAGATCGATCGGGCGATCGCCGCCAATCCCGAGATCGAGGAGCTGGTCGACCGCATCGAGGCCGAACAAACAGAGCTGAACGGCCCCGAAGACCTACCGTCCGCGGACTCCATCGCGAGGGACTTTCAGCAGTTCCTGCGCCAACAGGGCGATCAGTAGGCGTCGGCCGGCCGGGACCTAGCTTTCAGCCGCGGGGCAGATCAAGCGGTAGTCGCACCAGCTGCAGGTCGTCGGTGAGGGCCGCGGCTCGAAGTCCTGGCCCAGCACACCCTCGCCCACCTCGAGCACGGTCCGCTCCACCCGTTCGGCATCGTCGGCCCTGACCGGGGCGGCCACCTTGTCGGCGTCGAGCACGTAGTAGTAGCTGCCGGTTCCCGCCTCGAGCCCCCAGGCCTCGCGGGCCGCGAGCCGGTAGAGCGCCAGCTGCAGGTCGTTCTCGAGCTGAGCTTCGCTCTTGCGTTCGCCGGTCTTGTAGTCGATCAGCTCGTAGCTGCCGTCGGGGAGGCGGTCGACCCGATCGACGCGGCCGCGCACCTGGTGCTCGCCGATGCGGATGTCGAACTTGCGCTCGAGCCAGGCCGGCACCCCCTCCGATTCGCGCTCGCGCTCCCAGTAGAGGCGCATCGCCTCGCGGGCGCGATCACGGAACTGCAGCTCGTCGTCGCTGCTGCCGAAGCCCGAACGGCGCCAGCCCGACTCGAAGAGATCCATCAACTCGGCCAGGCCGCCGTTCGTCGCTTCGCCAACGCCTGCATCCTTGTGGAAGCGTTCGAGCACGCTGTGGATGAGGATGCCGAAGCGCTGGTTGATCGTCGGCTCCTCGGGGATGCCGAAGACGCGCCGGAACTTGTACTTCAGCGGGCAGGTCAGGTAGAGGTCGAGGTCGGAGGCCGAGAGGCTGAGGGCGCCGTCGCCGCGGCGCGGCAGGAAGGCTTCCAGCGAGGGCTCGTGGCGAGCGGCGATCAGCATCCGCCTGCCGTCGCGCTCGCGCTCTGAGTCGAGTAGGTAGGCATCGAGCGGGGAGGCGTCGAGCTCGGTCTGCTGCTCGGGCGTCGCCACCTGGCGCAGCAGCCCGTTGACCGCGGCGATCGCCTCCGCCGTCGCCTCCTCACCAGGTCGCTGGGCGAGGGCCGCCAGCTTGAGCAGCTCGAGGTGGCGGGCGATCGCCCGGTTGACGTCGATCACGGTGTCGAGGCGCGGCTCCGAGAGCTCGCGACCCGCCCGCCAGGACGCCTCGAGCACCTCCTCGCGCAGCTTGCGATAGGTGGCGTGCAGGCCCTCGGCGGGGCCGAACAGCTCCTCCTCCTGCGTCTCCTCCTCGCTGTTCTCCGGCGCGGAGGAGTCCTGCTCGACGCGGGAGAGGACCAGGCTCGAGCGCGCCTGTGCGCCTTCGGATCCCTGGCCGAGCAGGAAGACGTGGTCGAACTCGGTGCCCTTGGCAGCGCGGCGGGAGAGGCCGAGGACGGCGCCCGGCGACGGCGGCTCCTCGCCGCCGGCCGGCTCGACCCCGGCCTCGGCGACGGCGCTGAGGTAGCGGACGAAGTCGCGGGTTGTGCCGTGAGCTTCCCGCCGCGCCCAGGCAGAGGCCAACTCGGCCAGGCGGGCGAGGCCGAGCAGCCGCTCCGCCACCTCGGGCTCGGCGGCGAAGAGCCGCTGGCGGCGCAGGCCGACCCGCTCGATCAGGCGCCGCACGAAGACGTCGGCGCGGCGTTCTTCCAGCGCCGCCGAGGCTTCGCCGTAGAGCTTGAGGAAGGCCTGGATTCGCTCCCGTCCCTCGGGCGGGATCTGCGGGCTTTCCAGCGCCGCCTCGCAGGCGGAGACCATGTCGACCTTGCGGCGGCGGGCGATCGTCGTCAGCCGCGCCAGGTCGGCGGCGCGCAGCTCGATCGGTGGCCTGGTTAGAGCCCGCGCTGCCGCTGGCGAGTCATCGGGGGCGGCGAGCACGCGCAACCAGGCGATCGCGTCGCGCACCTCCGGTCGCTGGAACAGCGCCGCCGGCCCGGCCAGGTGAAAGGGGACGCCGCGCTCCTCCATCGCCGCCGAGACCGGTCCGGCGTGTGCCGCCGGATCGTCGATCAAGACGCAGATCGCCGCCGGCGCGGTGCCCTCGCTGAGCAGGTGCTCGACCTCGCGCGCGACCGCTTGCGCCTGCGCTCGCTCGTTCGTGCAGCGCCAATTCCGCACCGCGGGTTGACGAAACTGCTGCTCTAGCGTGATCGAGGGGACGTCCGTGGCAGGTTCTGCGGAGGCGTCTAGGGCGTAGAGGTGGTTCGGGTTCTCCTCCGCGAGCTTGGCGAGGATCGTGCGCTGGGCCGGGGTCGTGTCCTCGTACTCGTCGACCATTACGTAGGCGAAGCGAGTCGCGATCTCCGCGCAGACGTCGGGGCGCTCGTGCAGGAGCTTGCCGAGGGTGAGGAAGACGTCGCCCTCGTCGAGGTTGCCCGACTCGGCGACGATCCGGTCGTGGGCGGCGCAAAACTCGGCCAGGTCGGGCTCGGGTGGATCCGAGCCCGCCTTCAGCGCGTCGATCTGATTCAGCAGGCGAGCAAGCAGGCCGGCCGGGTTGCCGCGGATTTCGTGGTTGCGCAGCGGCAGCTCGTCGAGGTGGTCGAGCATCATCGCCAGCCGCTCCGCCGGGCCGAGCACGTCGAAGAAGGGATTGAGCCCCGCCGCGGTCGAGTGGGCCCGCAGCAACCGCTCGCAGATCGCCGGCCAGGTGCCGATCCAGAGCTCCTCGTAGGGAGTCCGCAGCAAGGTCTCGGCCCGGCCCTGCAGGCGGCGGGCGGTTGCCGGAGTGGCGGCGATGACGAGGACGCGCTCGGCGGCGACCTCCCCGCCGGCGAGCCTGGCCAGGCGGCGGGCCAGGGCCTCGGTCTTGCCGGTGCCGGCGGCTCCGAGCAGCAGCAATTGGCCGTCGCCGTGCTGGACCGCGCGCTGCTGGGCCTCCGCCAGGGTGAGCATGGTCCAACGCTAGCGAGTGCGCGGCCTCCATAGGATGACCGCCATGGACGTTTTTTCCGCAGACTGGCTGGGAATCTGCCGCCGCTCCGTGGCCGCGCAGCAGGCGATCTTCGATCAGGTCCGCGGCATCGAGGCCCGCACCGAGTACGAGGGGGTGGGCGAGGGAGGAGACCACACCCTGGTCATCGACCGCCGTTGCGAGGACGTCGTCTTCGCCGAGCTCGACGCGCTAGTCGAGCAGGGCGCCTCCTTCGTCGCCGTCTCGGAGGAGCGCGGCGAGGTCGAGTTCGGCGGTGGCGGGCCGGCGCGGGTCGTGATCGACCCGATCGACGGCTCGCTCAACGCCCGCCGCACCCTGCCGTCGCACAGCCTCAGCATTGCCGTGGCCAGCGGCGACTCGATGGCCGCGGTCGAGTTCGGCTACGTCTACGACTTCGGCGCCGGCGAGGAGTTCACGGCCCAGCGTGGCGATGGGGCGATGCTGGGTGGCGAGCGGATCGAGGTCGCCGCCGACGGCGACAAGCTGGAGCTGCTCGGCCTCGAGGCGGCTGAGCCGGAGCGCGCCGTTCCCGCGCTCGAGGCCTTCGCCGGGCGCGTGTACCGGATCCGCGTGGTCGGCTCGATCGCGATTACCGCCGCCTACGTCGCGGCGGCCCGCTTCGACGCGATGATCGGCCTGCGTCCCTGTCGCTCGGTCGACGCCGCAGCCACGCAGCTGATCGTCCGCGAGGCCGGCGGCGAGGTTGCTTTCGGCGAGGGGCCTCTGAGCGACGCCCCGCTCGGGCTCGACGCCCGTTACACCTTCGCCGCCGCCGCGGGAGAGCGCGGATTGGCAATTGCCCGGGCCGGGCAGTAACCGGCGCGGACTTCGGGTTTAAGAACGTCTGTTCGCGTAGAACGTATGTTCGTTACACTCGCGAATCCGAGGCAGGCAATCGCAGACGAAGGGAATCTTCTTTCACATGGCATCGACCAACGGGAGCAAAAGCTCCGCCTCCAAAGCCAAAACTACAAGCACGACCAGTGCCGAGAAACGCCAGACCCGCAGCGTCGCCGAGACCGCTGTCGACCTCCCCGTCGGCGCCGTCCTCAGCGTCGCCGATCGCGTCGGCGATCTGGTTGAGCCGTTCACCGGCCGCAGCGCCGCCGAAAAACAGCTCAAGTCCTACCGGACCGAGCTGCGCCGCCGGGTCAAGCGCACCGAGCGACGCGGCACCACCGCCCGCAAACGTGCCACGACTGAGGCCCGCAAGACCCGCAACCGGGTCGAGCGCGAGGCGCGCAAGCGTCAGCGCACGGTAGAGACGACCTTGAAGCGCAACCGCAACGAGCTCGAGCAGCGGGTTCGCAAAGCGGTAGACCTGCTTCCAGTCTGAGGTCGTCTGACCAAGCAGATCAAGGACGCAGGGAGCGCAGCGTGCTTCTGCACGCAAGCGACTGAGGACGCCGATATGCGCAGGCCAGGCGACCTCAGACACCCAGTACTGACACCGGCAGTGAGCCGGCTGGCTCGAAGGGCCAGCCGGCTTGCGCTGGTGCGTAGGCGCGGAACTGGAAGCGGACGCCGCGGCTGTCGTCGTCGCTGAAGCGGTAGGCGTAGCGGAAGCGCCCGTTCGGGCCGGTGCGGACGCTGCGGAACTCGCTCCAAGGTAGCCCCGGGAGCCGGAACTGCAGTTGCACCACCTTGCCGTCCACTGGCATTTCGGCGCCCTGACTCGCGACCTTGCCGCGGAAGATCAGCGGCGAGCCGCCGACCCTCGCGACGCTGTTCGAGGCCCGCAAGACCACGCGGCTGTGCACGGTCAGGGCCAACGGCCTGCTGTCCGTTCCCCGCGTCGTCGCTGTCGGTGCAACGGTGGCGAGGACTTCGCGGCTCGGTCCGGGCGCGAGCCGAATTCCGAACTTTCCATTCCCGTCTGTACGCACGGTGGACAGTCGCTCCCTGGGCACACTGCCGGTCGCGAAGCGCTCGATCACTTTGACCGGCGCACCCGCGAGCGGCGTCCGTCGCCCGGTCAACGCGCGTCCGGCAAACCAGGTGCCGCGCCCGTAGCGCACGCTCCGTTCTTTGGCGCCGTGAATGAGGAGTCGGACCGGCACCTTGAGCGGTCCACTCAGACGCATCGCCGTGCCATTGGCCCGGTCGAGCGAGGCCACCCCATTGCCCGCCGCGTCGTAGGCGGTGGCGCGAAACTCGTACTCACCGGCCGGGAAGGCACTCGAGTCCCAGCGGGCGCGCAGGGTTCCGGCCGAGATCTGGGTCGGCAGGGCCGCGAAGCGCTCGCCGGCGCCAACGCGGCGAACCGCGATCGAGCCCCGGCTGGGGTCGAGCCCCGAGTAGCGATCCTCCGCTTGGGCTTCGATCAGCTCCGGGTCGCCGGCGTTCTGGGCGACGGCGAAGGCGAGCCGCGGTGGCTCGCGATCAATCCTGACCACCGTCGTTGCGGGTGGACGATTGGGCCGGCCGTTGGCGGTCGCCCCGTCGGCGACGTTGCCGGCCGCATCGCGGGCGTAATAGGCGATCGTGTGCACGCCCGAGGCGATCACGGTGGTGCTGACGCTGGCGCCCGGGGCGATCGTCGGTGCACCGTTGTCGATTTGGATCGCGGTGAATGGGCTGCCGGCAGTTCCCGTGGCCACCATGCCTGAGGCGGCGTCGCTGGCCTCAGCGGTCAGCGTCACCGGCTCGCTCGACCAGCCCGTAGGCACGCCCTCGATGCGGGTCAGCGGCTCGGTCTTGTCGACGCGGAGAATCGCGGTCCCAGTGGGCGCCGAGGGAGTTCCCGAGCCGGAGACGGCCGCCGCGTGCGCGTAGTTGATTCCCTCGGGTAGCTCACCGATCGGCAGCGAATCGGCATTGACGCCACCCTGCAGATCGGTCTCGACCGCAGTGCAGGTTGCCCCGGCACAAGGACTTCCTGTCGGGGAGGCATCGGTCGAGACGGCGTAGCCGCGAATCCCGGAGATCGGCAGCGGACCGCTCGGGTGGGTGAGGTGGACGGTGTAGGGAAAGGCCGAGCGGCCGAGCCACGCCGGGGAGGGCAGTGGTTCGACCGCACCTGGACGTGCATCGTCGAAGCGCAGCTTGGCGCTGACCGCTGGACCCTGCGCGCCTTTGGCGTCCTGCAGCCAAACCTCCGCGGTGTAGGCGCCGGGCGCGGCGGGGACGCTGAGATGTTCGATCGCGTTTGCTGCCCAGGGCATGGTCGTGTTGCCGATCAGGATCCCACCGCCGGTGTCGAGCAGCCGGTAGTGGACTGCGGCGACACCAGGTGGGTTGCTCCAGCTGAGCGCGAACATGCGGCCCGGGTGCCAGTTTTCCTCCCCGCCATCGACCTGCAGGTCGATGGGTTGCAACGAGGTCGCCGCTGCGGCTGGGTAAACCAGCGCGAGGGATAAGACCAGCGCGATCGCGGAGGTGCAACGTTTTATCGTCCTTCTGGACCCACAATGCGTTGCAGAGGATCGCTCGCTCACGGGCCGAACTCCCCGGCCGCGGAGCCGCTCGAGTTCGGGGCGGGCGCGGCTTCGCTGCTGGCCGCCGGTTCGGGCGTCGGAGCGGGCGCTTCGTATTCGACGGCACCGGCCGTCGCGCTGCTCGGTTCGGCGCTAGCCGGCGCGGCTTCCTGCTTCTTCGTTGCGGGGTGCTGCTCAGTCTTGCTTGCTGGAGCTTCAGCCGGCGCTGGCGCCGGCTGATAGTCGACTGCCTCATCTTCGCTCGTGGGGCTCGCGCTGGCCGCCGGCCGCTCGAGTGCCGGCCTGGGAGCGGGATCGGGGACCAGCACCGGCGCCGGCAGCACGCCGGTGGCAACGCAGGCTGCTGCGCCACCGGCTGCTCCGGCGCAGACCGTGAGCAGCTTTGCGATCGCCGCCATGCCGGCGCCCCGCGTGCCCCCGGCGGCGGCGACCTGCGCAGCGGCCGATTCGCTGCTGCCGAATCCCGGCAGGCGCGAGGAGAGATTGGCGGCGAGATCCTGCGCCCTCTCCAGTAGTGAGCGAGACGGTGGCAGCACCGGCAGCAGTGCCGCGGCGATCCTCGGAGCGGCCCTGTAGGTGCGCATCGTCGCGCGGCACTGGGCACAGGCCCGCAGGTGCTCCCGCACTTCCAGGGCCTCGCGAGGCCCGGTCTCTCCGTCGCAGAAAGCCGAGAGCAACGGCCGCAGCTCGCGACAGCGGCTGCCGTCCTCGCTACTGGAGAGGAGGGTGCGGAAGCGGGCCCTGCCCTCGGCAAGCAAGCGATTTATTTTCGTCCGGCTCCAGCCAGTTCGCTCGCCGATCTCGACGTAGGAGTAGCCCTCGGCAAGCAGGCCCAGGGCCCGTAGCTCGGCCGGCTTCAGCGCCTGCAGAGCCTCGCGGCTGCGGGCGACGGCCTCGCGGCGCTCGACCTGCTCGTCGGGCCCGTCGCTTGCGGCCGGGATTAGCGCCACCGGATCCTCTGCGCCCTCCCTGACGCGCTGGTAGCCGAGCAGCTTCTCGCGGCTCTGCCGCACCGCCAGCGCCTCGTGCTTGGTCACCGTCTGGGTCCAGCGGATCAGTTCGCGTAAGTCGGTGGTCGGCGCTTTTGTCAGGACGATCTCCAGCGCCCGCTGGTAAGCGTCGTCCGCGTCTTCAGCGTCGAACGAGTAGCGCCTCGCGGTGCGCCGCAGGGCGCCCTCGTAGCGAGCGATCATTTCGACCGCGGCGCGCTTGCGTGCCGCCGCGCTGGTCTTGGTTGCTTCTGGTCCCTGACTCAATTCCGCTGAGTTCCCCCGCACCGGTTCAGATCGGCCGTCCCGAACATTGGCGAGCCAACCCGTTGAACGGACAAAACTCGCCCCCCTCCTGGACGAGTAACTGGGGGATATCAGCGCAAATTGCAGAGATCTCTGCCGACAGCCTTCCTCGCCGGCCGGCCGATAGCATCCGCGCAATGAGCACTTGTGTAGTCACCGGCGGCGCCGGTTTTCTTGGCTCGCACCTCTGCGAGCACCTGCTTGGCGAGGGCCATCGGGTCATCTGCATCGACAACCTCGAGACCGGCTCGCTGCAGAACATCGAGCACATCCGGGACCCGGCGTTCGATTTCCGCCACATCGACATCATCGATTACGTCGATATCCCCGAGGACGTCGATTTCGTCTACCACCTCGCTTCGCCGGCCAGCCCGATCGACTACCTGCGGTTGCCGCTGCACACACTCAAGGTCGGCTCGCACGGCACCCACCACATGCTCGGCGTCGCCAAGTTCAAGCGCGCCCGCTTCCTGATCGCCTCGACCAGCGAGGTCTACGGCGACCCCAAAGTCCACCCGCAGACCGAGGACTACTGGGGACACGTCAACCCGATCGGGCCGCGCGGCGTCTACGACGAGGCCAAGCGCTACGCCGAGGCGATGACGATGGCCTACCACCGCCAGCAGGGCGTCGATACCTCGATCGTGCGCATCTTCAACACCTACGGCCCGCGCATGCGCGCCCACGACGGGCGTGCGATCCCGACCTTCTTCCGCCAGGCGCTCGAGGACCGGCCGCTAACCGTCTTCGGCGAGGGCGAGCAGACCCGCAGCTTTTGTTACGTCGACGACCTGATCCGCGGCATCGTCGCCCTGGCCGAGTCCGACGTGCACATGCCGGTCAACATTGGCAATCCGAAAGAGTTCACCTTGCTGGAACTGGCCAAGACCGTGATCGAGGTGACCGAGTCCCGCTCCGAGATCGTCTTCGAGCCGCTGCCGACTGACGATCCCCAGCAGCGTCGCCCCGACATCACCCGAGCCCGCGAGTTGCTCGGCTGGGAACCGTCCATTGAGCTGCGCGACGGGCTGAAGATGACGATCGAGAAGTCGGGCGTCGAGCGCCTCGCCGGCGCCTCGGACTAAGCCGGGACGGGTACTTCGTCTGCGGCGGTGACGTCGCTGGTCCTGTAGAAGGCGATCGACGTGGGGACGTGGGTCAGCTCCTCGCGCATCGCGTTGAAGGTGCGCATCGCGGCCGTCTCGGTGGGCCAGCCGTAGCGCTCGAGGAAGGCTTCGGAGCCGGTCTCATCGGGTGCGCCGACGGTAGCTTCGCTCAGGGCGCTCGCCAGGGCGGCCATGCCGCGGCAGAAGTCCTCCTCGTTCCAGGTGACCCGGCCGGCATCGTCGATCTCGACGAAGCCGTTCTCGGCGAGGAAGCTGAGTTCGACGTAGGCGGCGCCGGGGTCGCCGTAGTACTTCGGCCCGCGGCGCAGGTAGTGGAGCAACTCGGCCATGTGCGTGGCGCACATGTCGAGGCGACTGACTCCGGTGACGCCCAGCCAGGCGTCGGAGATCGTCATCAGGAAGCCGTAGACATCGGCGATTGCCTCCTGCAGGGCCATGAACGGCTCGATTCCCAGCGTCTCCATCCAGTCGTCGTAGCAAGTGGACGGCACGACGACGTTGTGGCCGTGATCGTGACCGCGAATCCAGGGCATCAAGGTGTCCTCAATCGGCACGTCGGCGGCCCGCATCGGCCCGCTCAGCAGCTTTTCGGCGAGTGGGATCGTGATCTCGGTGTAGCGGGCGAGGTGAACGTTGCGCATATATAGGGTGCGCTGTTCCTCGATCGGCAGCCCGTCGACCCATTCGTCCTCGGGCATGAAGTAGGCGAAGTGCTTGGGGTGACCCGCGGCCTCGCCAGCTGAGATCAGCAGGTTGGTCACGTTCATCGGCAGCTTGAAGGGGACGCTCATCCCGCTGACTCCAATTTCGGCTTCGACTGAGGCCAATGCTTGCTCGAGAGAATCATCAAGTTCGTTCAGCAGCGCCTGCTGGCGCTCGTCGCGGGCAGCGGCGACGAAGGAGTGCAGGCCGATGCGCGTCTTCATCCGCCAGGTGCAGAGCGGTCCGCAGACGATCTCGAGCGCGGGCGGAGTGCCGTTGCGGGCGATCTCGAGGGTCATCTCGCGGTGCTCGATACCGCCGGAGAGTCCCTTGGCGCGCAGGCGGACCGCCTCGGCGCTGTCGTCGTCGATCAGATCGGCTAGTTCGCGCATTGCTTCGGCCATCTCGCCGCGCAGCACGGAGGCCGCGTTCTCGGAAAGGGTCTCGCCCTCGGCGCTCTGCAGGCTGCGCATCGCGTCGCTCTGAGCGGCGAGCTTGAGCAGCAGCGGCATCACCTCAGCGGCGTTGGCAGGCGGCTCGCCGTCAAGGCGCACGTGGCCGACTCCATGCTGGTCGTCGATCGGCCAGAACGGCGGCAGAAGTTGCGGAGCACTGCGACTGGCCAGCTGCGACATCTCCCTCTCCCTTTTCCCCGCATGGCTCGTCTCCATGCGCGTTTGAGTCCACAAATTCGGTTTCTGCTGGATACCTCTCCGGTACGAGCGAAGGTACAGAAGGGAACATGCAGATGCAAATAAATCGCTCTAATGAATTAGAGCATCATCGGGACGCCTGGTAAAGGCAGCCAGACGCGCTCCGCATATCCTGTCGGCATGGCTACCGAAGAGACCCACCGCACGATCGCCCCCATAGTGGGGCCGGATGACGAGCGCGTCTTCACCGATTCCGGTATCGAAATCGAGCGCGTCTACGACGCCGATGACGTCGCTCCCGGGCTGGAGGAGCGCCTCGGAGAGCCGGGTGCGCCGCCCTTCACGCGCGGTATCCACGAGGGCATGTACCGCGACCGGCTCTGGACGATGCGCCAGTACGCCGGCTTCGCCACGCCGGAGGACACCAACGAGCGCTACCGCTACCTGATCGAGCACGGCTCGACCGGGCTCTCGATGGCATTCGACCTGCCGACCCAGCTCGGCCGCGACTCCGACGACCCGCTCTGTCACGGCGAGGTCGGCCGCACCGGGGTGCCGATCGACACGATCGAGGACATGCGGATCTGCTTCGACCAGATTCCGCTCGACAGCGTCTCGACCTCGATGACGATCAACGCGCCGGCGGCGGTCCTGCTGCTGCTCTACGAGCTGGTTGGCGAGGAACAGGGCGTGCCTTCGGAGAAGCTGCGCGGCACGGTCCAGAACGACGTGCTCAAGGAGTACATGGCGCGCGGCAACTACATCTACCCGCCGGTGCCGACGATGCGCCTGACCACTGACATCTTCGAGTACTGCCACGAGAACGTGCCGAAGTGGAACACGATCTCGATCTCCGGGTACCACATCCGTGAGAAGGGCTGCTCGGCCGTGCAGGAGGTCGCCTTCACGCTCTCCAACGCGATCGCCTACGTCGAAGCGGCGCTGGAGCGGGGGCTGAAGATCGATGAGTTCGCGCCCCGCCTCGCCTTCTTCTTCAACGGCCACAACCAGGTCTTCCAGGAGATCGCCAAGTTCCGCGCGGTGCGGCGGATGTGGGCGAAGATCGTCGCCGAGCGCTTCGGGGCGCAGGACCCGAACTCGATGAAGATCCGCTTCCACACCCAGACCGGGGGAGTGACGCTGCAGGCCCAGCAGCCCGAGGTCAACATCATCCGCGTCGCCCTGCAGGGCTTCGCTGCCGTCTGCGGCGGCACCCAGAGCCTGCACACCAACGGCTTCGACGAGGCGCTGGCGCTGCCGACCGAGCGCTCCGCCCGGATCGCCCTGCGCACCCAGCAGGTGCTCGCCCACGAGTCCGGTGCCGCCGACACCGTCGACCCCTTTGCCGGCTCCTATTTCGTCGAGTCGCTGACCGACGAGGTCGAAGCGCGCTCCTGGGAGCTGATGGAGAAGGTCGAAGAGCTCGGTGGATCGGTCGAGGCGCTGGAGTTCATGCAGCGCGAGATCGAGGAGTCCGCGCACAGCTACCACGAGCGCTACAAGAGCGGCCAGGACATCATCGTCGGCGTCAACAAGTACGTCACCGATCAGGTCGACGACGTCGACATCCTCCGCGTCGACCCCGAGGCCGAGCAGAGCCAGCTGGCCCGGCTGAAGGCCTTCAAGGAGCGCCGCGACCAGGCCGGCGTAGAGGCCAAGCTCGAGTCCCTGCGCGACGTCGCCCGCGGCGACGGCAACCTCCTCCACCCGATCCGCGCCGCGCTCGCCGCCGACGCCTCGATCGGCGAGGTCTGCGGCGCCATGCGCGACGTCTTCGGCGAATACAAGGGCGGCGCCTTCTTCTAACCCTCTCAGGGAGACTCCCTACCGGTCAGGATTCGTGTAGGAAGAATTTTCCACACCCAGGTGTGGTCAATGTTGCTTGCGCTGATGGAGAAGCCGGGCTGCACGCTTGAGGGCTCCCCGAACGCGGTGACCCTCGTACTTGATCTCATAGTGGGTGAAGCGGAGTGGAGTCATTCCGGCGAGGACGTGGGCGCGATCACGGCGGGCGTCGCGTGCCTGCGTCGAGGGCGTGCGGTGGTACCGAAGCCCATCGGTCTCGACGACGAGGCCTAGGTCCGCCCAGAAGAAGTCGACCTCGAAGCCATTGACGATCTGCTTGGTCGAGGGGGTGGAGAGACCCGCCGCCTCTGCGATTGGACGGAAGAGGACCTCTAGGTCCGAGTCCGAGAGGCGGAAGGTGTACTTGTCGAGGAGTTGGCGCAGGGGCCGAACCCCCGCCTCGCCCGCATGGTCGACGAGTCCTAGGCGCAGCGTCTCAGGGGTGATGAGATTGCGCTTGTCGGCCTCGTTGACTGCCCGCTCGACAACCGGCAGGGCTGATTCCGCGGCGACGTCGATCAGCGTTCGCACAATGTCCGTGACCGGGATGCTCTGACGAGAAACGATTTCCGTCGCACGCAGCGCTGGCCGAGATCGCACGCGGATTCCCGCTCGCGACAACTTCGTGTGGCGGCGCACGCTGATGTCGGTGACATCGGGTTTCTCCCTGCCGATCTCCCACAGGGAGGCAGCGCTGTGGTGGCTCAGCGCTGCCCCTTCGCCACCGGCCAGGACGGCCGTCATCCAGCGACGCTCTCGGGTCAGCCGTGGCCAGCCAACGGCATAGACGCCAGCCATGACCTGGTGGAGCCTCCCCCGCGCCACGCGATGCTCGATCGCTCGCTTGCTGAACCCCAACGCCAGCAACTGCCGCCGCGCAACCACCCCATGCTGCCGTCCCGCCAGCTCCCAGGCCGCCTTGCTCCGCTTGTATTTACGCGCTTCCGACATTGATCACACCTGAAGTGGGTCAATGTCGGAAGGGCGCGCCCTCTCCCCCTGAACGGACTCGCCCAAGCGTCCAAAGCGGGGAGGAACGGGGCGATGGGGGTGGAAGCGGCCCCAATGATCGAGGCCGCACGTACGCTGATGAAGTCCGAGCCGGAGCTTGCCGAGCTGATCGCCGAGGTCGAAGGCGTTGAGGTGACGATGGCCGAGAAGGGTTTTGGCACCCGAGTCGAGCTTCGGGCCGAGGCCGGCTCCGGTCTCGCCGAGGCGGACCTGGAGCGACTTCTAGATCACCTCGCCGAACCGCAGAAGCAGCCGTTCGGCAACACCTGAGGCATCGCAGCTTTCAGCGGCGCGGGTAAATAGACTTCCGCGCCCGATGCGCGAGAAGAACCCGGTCACCCACGAGGAGAAGCTCTCCTACCTGCGCGAGCTGCGCGACGCGGCGATCAACTCGGCTTCCGAGGAGGCGGTGGAGAAGCAGCACGCCAAGGGCAAGATGACCGCCCGCGAGCGGATCGAGAAGCTGCTCGACCCCGGCTCCTTCGAGGAGCTCGACACCTTCGTCCGCCACCGCACCTACGACTTCGAGATGCAGAAGAAACGGCCCTGGGGCGACGCCGTCGTCACCGGCCACGGCACGATCGACGGCCGCACCGTCTTCGTCTTCTCACAGGACTTCACCGTCTTCGGCGGCAGCCTCGGCGAGGTGATGGCGGAGAAGATGTGCAAGGTGATGGACCTCGCCGCCGCGGTGGGGGCGCCGGTGGTTGGCATCAACGACTCCGGCGGCGCCCGGATCCAAGAGGGGGTCGTCTCGCTCGGCGCCTACGGCGACGTCTTCGCTCGCAACGTCAAATGCTCCGGCGTAATCCCGCAGATCAGCGTAATCATGGGCCCCTGCGCCGGCGGCGCCGTTTACTCGCCGGCGATGACCGACTTCATCTTCATGGTCAAGGAGACCTCGCACATGTTCATCACCGGGCCGGAAGTGATCAAGACGGTGACCGGCGAGGAGGTCGAGTTCGAGGAGCTCGGCGGCGCGATGAGCCATAACTCGAAGTCCGGGGTCGCCCACTTCGCCTCCGAGGACGAGGAGAGCTGCCTCGAGGACGTCCGCTACCTGCTCGGCTTCCTGCCCTCCAACAACCTCGAGGCGCCGCCGCGGTTCGCCCCCGCCGACGACCCCGAGCGCGAAGACGACTCACTCGACTCGCTGGTCCCCGACGATTCCTCCAAGCCCTACGACATGCGCGAGGTGATCTCCCGCGTAGTCGACGACGGCGATTTCTTCGAGGTCCACGAGCACTTCGCCAAGAACATCGTCTGCGGCTTCTCGCGGCTCGACGGCTTCCCGGTCGGCATCGTCGGCAACCAGCCCGCCTTTCTTGCCGGTGTCCTCAACATCGAGGCCTCCGAGAAGGCCGCCCGCTTCGTCCGCACCTGCGACGCCTACAACGTCCCGATCCTCACCTTCACCGATGTCCCCGGCTTCCTGCCCGGTACCGACCAGGAGTGGAACGGGATCATCCGCCACGGCGCCAAGCTGCTCTACGCCTACACCGAGGCGACGGTACCCAAGCTCACCGTCGTCACCCGCAAGGCTTACGGCGGCGCCTACGACGTGATGGCCTCAAAGCACATGCTGGCCGACTACAACGTCGCCTGGCCGACGGCGGAGATCGCCGTAATGGGCCCAGAGGGCGCGGTCAACATCATCTACCGCAAGGACATCGCCAGTTCGCCAACGCCCGACGAGCGCCGCCAGAAGCTGATCGACGACTACAAGGCCCACTTCGCCAACCCCTACTCGGCGGCCGAGCGCGGCTACATCGATGACGTGATCGAGCCACGCGAAACCCGTCCCAAGCTGGTCAAGGCGCTGCGCATGCTGCAGTCCAAGCGGGTCGAGCAGCCGAAGCGCAAGCACGGCAACATCCCGCTCTGACCTAGGCCCTTCCAACGGATAGGGTGTGGCCCGCAGGGGTCCCATCGCGATCATTCGGGGAGGAATCCGATGACACATGAGGAGCGGCTCGCAGAGCTGCGGGACTTACGCGCGCAAGCAATCAACTCCGCCTCCGAGCGGGCGTTGGCGATCCACCGCGGCCAGGGCAAGATGACCGCCCGCGAGCGGATCGACAAACTGCTCGACCCCGGCTCCTTCGAGGAGCTCGACACCTTCGTCCGCCACCAGAGCAGGGAGTTCGGGATGGACGCCAAGCGCCCTTGGGGCGATGCCGTCGTCACCGGCTACGGAACCGTCGAAGGTCGCACCGTCTTCGTCTTCTCCCAGGAAGTGACCACCTTCGGCGGCAGCCTTGGTCAGGCGATGGCGGGGAAGATCTGCAAGGTGATGGACCTGGCGGCGAGCGTCGGGGCGCCGATCGTCGGCATCAACGACTCCGGCGGCGCCCGGATTCAGGAGGGCGTCGCCTCGCTCAGCGCCTTCGCGACGGTGGGCGAGCGCAACGTCAGGTACTCGGGCGTGGTTCCCCAACTGAGCCTGGTCATGGGCCCCTGCGCGGGCGGGTCCGTCTACTCGCCGGCGGGCACGGACTTCATCTTCATGGTCAAGGGGACCTCCTACATGTTCATCACCGGCCCTGACGTGATCCGCGCGGTCACCGGCGAGGAGGTCGAGTTCGAGGAGCTGGGCGGGGCGGAAACCCACAGCACGAAGACCGGCGTCGCCCATCTCGCCGCCGAGGACGAGGAGAGCTGTTTAGAAGATGCCCGTTACCTGCTCAGCTTCCTGCCCTCGAGCAATCGCGAAGGGCCGCCGCGGGTAACGCCCAGTGACGATCCCGAGCGCGAAGATCCCGAGCTCGACACGCTGCTTCCCGAGAACTCCTCGGCCCCCTACGACATGCGCGACGTAATCGAGCGCGTCTTCGACGACAGCGAGTTCTTCGAGCTGCACGAAAACTTCGCCCGCAATCTGCTCACCGGCTTCGCCCGCCTCGACGGCTGGTCGGTCGGCATCGTCGCCAACCAGCCCGCCCACCTCGGCGGCGTCCTGGACATCGACTCCTCCGAGAAGATGGCCCGCTTCGTCAGCACCTGCGACACCTTCAACGTTCCGCTGATCTTCCTCACCGACGCCCCCGGCGTCCTCCCGGGCCTGGACCAGGAGTGGAACGGGATCATCCGCCGCGGCGCCAAGCCGATCTACACCGCCGCGGAGGCCACCGTGCCGAGGATCGACCTCGTCACTCGCAAGGCCTACGGCGGCTCCTACGCGATCATGGGGGCCAAGCACTTCCTCACCGACCTCAACTTCGCCTGGCCCAGCGCCGAGATCGCGGTGATGGGCGCGGAGGGAGCGGCGGGCGTCCTCTTTCGCCGCGAGATCGCCGAGGCCGACGATCCCGAGCAGCGCCGTGAGGAACTGATCGAGGAGTACAAGGCCCGCTTCCTCAACCCCTACTCAGCGGCCGAATGGGGCTATGTCGACGACGTGATCGAGCCGCGGCAAACGCGCCCCAAGCTGATCCGCGCGATGCGGCTGCTGCGGAGCAAGCGGGTGGTGAATCAGCAGAAGCGCAAGCACGGGAACATGCCCCTGTAGCGTCTCGGCGCGGCGCGCCGGGGTGGTCCGTCGAGCTAAGGAAGTTGGGCAGCGGCGTCGCGCCGCGAGTGCCAGGTCGCCACCGAGGCTGAGGTCATCTCTTCCCAGGCGGCGTCCTCGCCGAAGTACTGCATCACCACGAAGTACAGAAGGCCGGGGAGCATCTCCGGCGCACGCGCTGCGTCGCCGTCCATCAACTTCGCGCACACAAGAGTGTCGATAGCCCCTACCATGAAGGTGGACGTAACAGGAGGTGGAGCTTGGCGAGTGGGAATCTCGCGGCGCGCGCTGTCAAGTGCGCGGGAGAGGCGCTCCATCAGATCGCGCCGTTGGGCGAGCGACCGCTCGCCCGCCGCGTGGACCTCGACGAAAATCGCTTTCGCGATTGCCGGCTGGTTGGCGCAGAACTCGAGCAGCTCGGCCATCGCCGCGCGCAACCCCTCGCGCCAGGTCGGCTGGCGTTTGGCGGCGCCGAGCAGGCGCCGGTAGAGCCACTGGCTGGCATCGCCGTAAGCCTGGGCGAAGCAGTCCTCGCGGTCCTCGAAGTGCTTGTAGAAGGTCGCCCGGCTCGCCCGCGCCCGCTCGATCACGTGCTTGACCGCGACCTGCTCGTAGCCCATCTCGCCACTGACCAGCAGGATCGCCTCCAGCAGGCGCTCGCGGGGCGCCCGCGCGCGCAGTCCCGGGAAGGGCACTACGGGGGCTATCTCCTCGTCTCTGTCGAGCGCGCTTGGCGTTTCCGACATCGGTCCTACCAGTTTTGCAAACGTTGACCTTTTGTCTAGGTATAGCAGCTTTCAAAAACGGTAAATACACTAGAGCGACCAGAACGCAATGTTTTCTGTAAAGGAAGAAAGTAGACATCAGATGTATGTTTTGGTACCTTGCCGGAATGGCGGACTCGCGATCGCTCTCCGAAAGGCTCGCAACGATGCCCCCCGGAAGGCACCTCGTGCCCCGCGATTTCGTCGCCCAGAACCAGCGCGAGCGAATGCTGCTGGCGACCGCGGAGCTGGTTGCCGAGCGTGGCTACCAGAAGACCACGATCGAGCTGATCGCCAAGACCGCCCGCGTCGCCCTCTCGACCTTCTACGAGCAGTTCTCCAGCAAGGAGGAGTGCTTCCTCGCCGCCTTCGACGAGACGATGGAGGCGGCGGCGGAGGTCTTCGCGGAGCTGCTCGATCCCGAGCAGCCCTGGGAGGAGCAGATCTCCCGCGGCCTCGAGATCGCGCTCGAGATGATCGCCAAGGAGCCGGCGCGCGCCCGGCTTTGCATCGTCGAGTCGCAGGCGGCCGGGGGAGAGGCGCTGAAGCGCTACCAGGGAATGCTGGAGCGGCTGGCGCCGAAGCTGCGCGAGGGACGGGTCCACAACCCGCGCGCGGGCAGGCTTCCGGACGGCCTCGAGGTGGCGATCGTGGGCGGTCTCGCCTGGCTCATTCACCAACGGCTCCTGGCCGACCAGGTGGACGAGATCAAGGGCCTGCTGCCGGAGATGCTGCAGGTGACGCTGACGCCCTATGTCGGCGAGGTCGAGGCCGGGCGGGCGGCGGACGCGGCACAAGCACGCGCCGCCGCGGCTTGATCAAAAGCGAGCGCAGGGGGAGGGCCGGTCTGATGTGAGCACCGGCAATGAACGGCTGCCCCGGGTATCGGCCGACCCGGCCCGCGCCCGGATCGCGGCGGCGATGATCGACCTGGTCGGCACCCGCGGTTACGCCCAGACCAGCATCGAGATGGTCTGCGAGCAGGCTCGCGCCCGCCGCTCTCACTTCGACCGCTGCTTTGCCGGCATTGAGGACTGCTTCCTCTGCGTTCACGACGAGGTCGCCAACGAGTTCTGCGAGCGCGTTCTCGCCGCTTACGGCGGGCCGAGCTCCTGGCACGATCGGATCTGGGCGGCCGGCTGGGCGGCGATGCGCTTCCTCGCCGAGGACCCCACCCGCGCCCGCTTCCTCGTCGTCGAGGTGAACGGAACCGGCAGTGGCGCCCAGGCCCGCCGCGACCAGGCCCTGCAGCGGCTCGCCGACATCCTCGACGGTGGCCGCCAGGAGCTGGAGAAGCCGGACTCGGTTTCGCGCTGCACCGCCGAAATCGTCGCCGGTGCGATCTACGGCACGGTCCTCGGCAAGGTCGAAGACGGCAGCATCGAGCGCGGTGAGGACTTCCTTCCCGAGCTCGTCTACATGGCGGTGATGCCATACCTCGGCTCGCGCGCTGCCGAGGACGAGCTGCTGGTCCAGTCGCTGCGCTAGCGAGTATCGTCGGTCCATGGCCAAGGGGGCGGCGCAAGAGGGCAAGGCGGCCGATTCCGCGCCGGCGGGCGCCTCGCCGCGCCTGCCCGCCGGCCGGCACGGATTGCCACGCGAGTTCATCGAGCAGAACCAGCGCGAGCGGATCATCACCGCCCTGGTCGACACCGTCGCCGAGCGCGGCTACAACGCCACTACGGTCGCCAACATCACCAAAGCGGCCTCGGTCTCTCGCCGCACCTTCTACGAGCACTTCGCCGACAAGGAAGCCTGCTTCCTCGCCGCCTACGACATGGTCGCCGACCACATTCGCGCCTCGATGCGGGCGGCGGCCGAGTCCTTCAGCGACTGGCCGCAGCAGGTCCGCGCGGCACTGGCGACGATGCTTCGCTTCCTCGCCGCCGAGCCCGAGCTGGCCCGCCTCTGCATGGTCGAGCCGGTCGCGGCCGGGGGGGATATCGCCGCCCGACACCGCGCCTCGATGCAGGGTTTCGTCGCGATCCTCAAGGCCGGCCGGCCCGAGCACAGCGGCGAGCGGCCGCTGCCCGAGGCAACCGAGGAAACCCTGGTCGGCGGCATCGTCTCGCTGATCGTGCGCGAAATCAGCGCTGGCAATACCGAGCAGCTGGAGAAGCTCCTGCCCAACCTGGTCGAGCTGATCCTCGCGCCCTACCTGGGCAACGACGAGGCCGAGCGGCTGGCTCGCGAGGGCGGCGCCGAGGACTAGGAAGGACTGCGAACGTCGACCAGGTCGTCGACGATCTCGAAGTCCTTGGTGTTGAAGGTCAGTAGCGGCACGCGGTTCACGTTGGCGGTCGCGGCGATCGCGAGGTCGAAAGCGCGCCGCCTCGGTTTGCCACCTCGCTGGACGACCGCCGCGTGCAGCCTCCCGCACTCGCGCGCTGCCTCTGAGTCGAAGGGCAGCGCGTCGAAGCGGTCCTCGATGATCGCGAGACGACGCATTCGATATGCACGCGCATCGTCATCGGGTGCGGCGAGGACGCCGAAGTGAAGCTCGCTAAGCGAAATGACGCTGATCGCGCTGTCTTCGTCGGGGCCTTTCTCGGCGCCAATCAACACCGAGGTGTCGAGCAGTACGGGCATCTACTGTGAAGACCAGGGATCGATCAGCTCGCCCCCCATGGACTCGAGGTCCTTCTCGAGAGTGGGGTCGGCCGGAGCTGCCCAAAGATCAGTCAGCTGAGCGCTTGGCACCCACTGTCGGGTGCGCGCCGGCCCCAGTTGGGCGACAGGCCGCCCGGAGACCGTAATCGTGATCTCCTCGCCCGCCTCGGCCCGGCGCAGGACCTCGCCGATGTGGTTACGCAGCTCTTTCTGGGGGACAGTGGCCATGGCGAGCAGGGTAGCAATACTGCTACCTAGCTCGGCTAGGCAGCTACGCGGGGGCGGTCGAGGATTGCAACGAGCTCAGGGCCGAGTTCGGAAAGGCGCTCGGCATCGCCGGCGGTGAGGCGCGTGGTGACGAAGGTGAGGGTGGCGTCGATCAGGCGCTCGTCGAGGCCGGGGGGCTGAGGCGAGTCATCGCCGCTCCCGCGAGTGCGGCGCAGCATCGCCGCCAGACGGGAGACGAGGATGCGGCGGGCGGCGCCGAGGGCAGTCGCCTCGCGCGGCGCTTGGGCGCTGAGCAGCCGGCCGAGCTCGGGCTGGGCGGCGAGGAAGGAGAGGGCGGCCTCGATCCCGGTCTCGAGTGGGTCGCTCTCACCGCCGAGATCGGATGCGCCAGCCTCGCGGCTCGCCGCGCAGGCGGTCTCGATCTCCGCGCAGAGCTGGTCCGCCGCCGCCACGTAGGCAGCCAGCAAACAGTCCCAGAGGTTGCCGAAGTGCTTGTAGAAGGTGCTGGTGGAGACGTTGGCGCGCTCGCTGACGTGGGTGGTGGTGACGCAGGCGTAGCCGTGCTCGCCGAGTGTTTCGGCCATCGCGGCGAGCAGGCGCAGCCGCTGGTGCTCGACCACGATCCCGTTGGGGATGCCGTGGCGCCCGCGAGGCAGCCGGAGGGGGAGGGGGGTGCCGCCGCCGAAGGGACCGACCGCAGACTCGTTGTCCGCCGGCTCGCTGTCGATCAGCCGCAGCTCGGTCATCGCCGTCCACCTCCCAGCTCGGCGAG
This sequence comes from uncultured Solirubrobacterales bacterium, assembly GCA_963732225.1. Lineage (GTDB taxonomy): Bacteria > Actinomycetota > Thermoleophilia > Solirubrobacterales > 70-9 > VRUE01. The sequence continues at coordinate 20,458 of CAVSYR010000002.1, read as the reverse complement.
GCCGTCCTCCAGCTGCGCTCTCGCTGCTTCGGCCTCCTCCTCCGCCGCGCGCGGGTCGAAGTAGGAGCCGACCACGAAGCGCATCAGCTCCGGCAGCCCGTTCCAGATCCGGTTCGGATTCCCCTCGCTGAGCGCGTCGCAGACGCAGGCCTCGATTCCACCGAGAACGAAGAACCCGGTTTCAGCCGGCGGCGCGTGGTCCGCATCGAGCTCGCCGCGGACGTTGTCCAGAGCGCCGGCAAACTGCTCGACGGCCTCGTCGTGAGCAGCAAGGGCCCGGCCGCCGGCGACGTGGACCTCGACGAAGAGGGAGCGCGCGATATCCGGCTCCTCGATGGCGAACCGAAACAGCCGGGCGATTCCGGCCCGCACCCCGTTGCGCCAGCCCTCAGTCGCCACCGCCGCTTCGAGCAGGTCGACCCCGAGTCGCTTGATCCACTCCTCGTAGGCCGCGGCGAAGCAATCCTCGAGGCTGTCGAAGTTCTCGTAGAACTGCTTGCGATGCCCGCCGCTGTACTCCAGCACCGCGCGCACCGAGGCCGCCCGGTAGCCCATCGCGCCGACGACCCGCAGGGCACCTTCCATCGCACCCTCGCGGATCGGCGCCTCGATCGCGGGATCTCGAGCTTCGACTGGGAGCGCCTCCCCGGCTGCCGCGCAAGCTTCTGGTCGCATTGCGGTGCTTCTCCTTGTCGGTGCTTCCCCCAGAAACTGGGGCTGCCGAATAAAAACTACTCCTTTTTTTCCGGATATGAAAACTTTTTAGAAAGCGCTATCTTCAGTCGCGTCATGCAGTACCTCTCGCAGAGACTCGCGGCACAGCCGATGGGGATGCGGGACGCGCCAGACCCCCGCGCCTCGCTACCGTCGAGCCAGCGCGAGCGCCTGCTCGACGCCGCCGTGGAGCTGGTCGCCGAGAGGGGGGCCGCCAAGGCGACGATCGAAGCGATCGTGAAGCGCGCCGGGGTCTCCTCGGTGACCTTCTACGAGTGCTTCCGCAGCAAGGAGGAGTGCTTCGTCGCGGCCTTCGATCGCGCCGTGGAGGCGCTGCGCGACGAAGTGAGGGCGGCCCTGCCGCCAGCCGCATCGCGGCAGGAGCGAGTGCGGGCGGGCCTGGCGGCGCTGCTGGCAGCGATCGACGCCGAGCCGATGCGAGCGCGTCTCTGCTTCGTCGAGTCGCAGAAGGACGGGCCGCTGATGCGCGCTCGCTATGAGGAGGCGCTCGCCGCGACCGCGGAGGAGCTCGACGATTCGCTGGGCGAGGCGATCGTCGGTGGGCTCGCGTGGCTGGTGCGCGAGCGGCTGGAGCTGGGTGGGGGAGGGAGCTTGATCGATCTGCTCCCAGAGATGACCGAGGTCGTCGACGCCCCCGAACCGGCTCATGGCTGAGCGAGCGCGCAGCGAAGAGAGAGTCGGCGAGGAGAGGCTGCCGCCGGGCCGCCACGGCCTCCCGCGCGAACTGGTTGCCGAGAACCAGCGCGAGCGATTGCTCAACGGCGTCGTCGAGGCGGTCGCCGAGCACGGCTACAACGCGACCACGATCGGCGCCATAACCGAGGCGGCCAAGATCTCCCGCCGCACCTTCTACGAGCACTTCAAGGACAAGGAAGGCTGCTTCCTCGCCGCTTACGAGATGGTCGACACTCACGTCCGCGGCGCGATGCTGACCGCGGCTGAGCGGCAGGCACCGTGGCCGCAGCAGGTGCGCGCCAGCCTGGCGGCCCTGCTCGATGTGCTTTCACAAGACCTGGCGGTGGCGCGCTTCTACTTGGTCGAGCCGCTGGCCGCGGGCGGGGAGATCGCCGCTCGTTACCGGGACGCGATGGCGATGCTGGCCGAGGCCCTTCACCCCAAGGATGAGCCCGGCGCGACCGACGTCGAAGTCCGCGATCAGGTCCTGATGGGCGGCATCACCACGATGATCGCGCGCCACCTCAGGGCGGGCGAACCGGGGCGCCTGCCAGAGCTGCTCCCCACGATCACCGAGCTTGCCTTGGCGCCGTACCTGGGCCGCCTCGAGGCCCACCGAATCGCGCGCCAGAGCGAGATATAGAGCCTGCTTCCTTCATTTTAGAAACTTCTCCTTGCATTCGTAAAACGTTTCTTTTATGCTCTCCGCCAGACGTTTGCGAAAGCGAGCGTGTACAGGGACATAACCGAGCCTCGAGGAAGCCGCTAAGGGAAGCGGCGGGCAGAGGGGCTCACGGGACAAGGAGAGAGATCTAGATGTTCTCGACGCTACGCACGCGATTCGGTATCCCCGGAGTCATCTCGGTGATTGCCCTTGTGTTTGCGATGTTCGGCGGCGCATACGCCGCCTCAAACTCAGCTTCAGGCGGCAAGGCGACCGCAAGCGCCAAGGCCAAGAAGGGACCACGGGGTCCCAAGGGCGCTACCGGCCCTGCTGGGCCGCAGGGCCCTGCGGGACCCGCAGGGCCTGCTGGGCCGAAGGGAGATACCGGAGCGGCGGGCAGTGCCGGCAGCCCAGGAACGGCCGGTAAATCCGTAACGGCAACGCCGATCGAGTTCGGTGAACCCGAATGCGAAGAACACGGCGGCGTCGAAGTCAAACAGGAAGGCGCGGCTTCGGGCACAGAAATCTGCAACGGCGCCGAAGGCTCACCTTGGACTGACGGTGGAACCTTGCCGTCGGGGTCTACTGAGACTGGGGTTTTCAACGTGTTTGCCATAGAAAAAGAAACACTTGAGAAGGAAGTCATTTCATTTCCAATCCCGCTTGAACACGGGCTGAGTGAAGATCACACCATCTACCTTTCCGTACCGGCTGACCCGATTCCGGCCGAATGCCAGAACCCCCAGCACGCGGGAAGCGCAGGCGTGGAAAACCCGGAGGCCGCGCCTGGCTATCTGTGCGTCTTCGCCGAAACCCCGGTCGGTTTCGAATTTGGCGGGTTCGGCACTCCGGGGGGAAGCGCAGGCCCTGACGGAACCGGGGGTGGCACAACGAACGCAGGCACTTTGCTGCTCCTGGTAGCTGAAGCGGAATTCGCCCGCTCCGGCGGTACCTGGGCGGTAACCGCGCCTTAGTTCAGGGCAGGAAGCCTCGTGTGGGGTGAGGGCACCGCGTGCCTCACCCCGAAGTCTCAGTGATCAACGGTAAGGAGAAGCAGCGATGAGCCGTAAAAGCCTCAAGATGGCCAAGAGCAGGTCGCATATGGCAGTAGTAGCGGCCATCATGGCTTTGGTTGCCGTTGCCTCTGCGCCCCGAGCCGACGCTGCTGCCCTCCCGCAGCTTTCGCAGTTCTGCGATGGCGGATCTTCCGCGGGTCAGTGTGGGTTCGCATCGGACCTTGCAGTCGATTCGAACGGCAATGTGTACGTCGCGGATCAGCTTAATCAGCGAGTCGGCGAGTTCACCATCTGGGGCCAGTTCATCAAGGCGTTCGGCGGGGGCGTCGTCAACGGCGGCGCCACCGGGACGGGAACGGTTTCACCCGGCTTCCAGACCATCACCGCCGCCAGCACTACGAGCAAGGCCTTCGTGCCGGGAATGTTGATCGAAGGAACCGGCATCGCCCCCGAAACGACCGTGGTCTCGGTGGGCCCTACCACGATCGTCCTCTCGAAGCCCCCCACCTCGGCGGCGACCAATGCGCCAACCCAGCTCACCTCCCCGGAGGCCCCCAACAACATTCCCGTCAACGAGGTGCAGGAAATCTCGGTCACCGCCGCAGGCGGCACCTATGAGCTCAGATTTGAAGGACCCAAGCCGGGCGGAATAGAACAAACCACGGCCCCGATCCCTTACAACGCCTCCGCCGGTGAAGTGCAGGCTGCACTGGAAGGCCTGTCGGGCATTGGCGCGGGCAACACCTCAGTGGCCTCGGTGACCCCCGGCTCTTACAAAGTCGAATTCTCCGGCACGCTCGCGGATACCGACGTCGGTGTACTCCGGGTCACCGGAGGGCCACCTCCTCTTAGCGGGGGAAGTGCCGAGGTTGCGCTGCTGCGCCAGGGAGCGAGCTCGTTCGAGGTCTGCACCGGTCTGGAATGCCGCAAAGGGGTGGAGGGATCGGGCCCAGGACAGTTCGAAGGCCTCAGAAACGTCGCAGTCGACTCGCAGGACAATCTCTATACCTACGAGGCCGAAAGCAATTATCGCGTTCAGAAGTTCTCTCCCTCTGGGGAATTCCTCCTCATGTTTGGTGGTGACGTGAATAAAGGCGGCGGCACTCCGAGCAATCCAGGTGATGTATGCACCACCTCGGATATCGCCAACGGCGATAAGTGTGCGGGTGGTCACCAGGGTGGAGGGCCGGGGGAATTTGGCCTTAGTTTTGCCTCTCGAGGCCTGAGCATTGGATCCGCCGACTCGGTCTATGTGGGCGACCATGAACGTATCCAGCGCTTCTCTTCCTCAGGTGTCTATCAAGACTCGATATCGCTGCCAGGCAAAGACATACAGGCGCTTGCCGTGGATCGCACCAGTGGAGCCGTATATGTCGCATTCTTCGAAGAATCTAACACCCATCCGAGGGTCGCCGAAAACATCAGCAAACTGAACTCGGCGGGCGAGGTAACTGGAACTCTCGAAGTGACTTACCCGCAGGCCATCGCAGTAGATGAAGACGGAAGGGTCTTCGTGGCCCAAGACGAATACATTGAGCCAAGCCACCCATACCTTCGGCAGACTCACGCGGAAATTCTGGAATTTGGCTCAGAAGGGAACCTGCTCCAGTCCTTCGGCTTGGGTCAACTTCCACATGAGACACTCTTGCGCGGGTTGGCGACTACTTCCGCCTGTGGAATCAACGGGGTCGACCTCTTTCTTGCCCCCACCTTCGAACCCGCTTTCGAAGAAGAGGTCATCCATGCTTATGGGCCCGTCCCAGATACGTCGATTTGCCCACCTCCCTCAGTAGCTCCAACGATCCTCTCGCAGTTCGCCGCTTCGGTGAGCAGCACCGACGCCGCCCTGAAGGCTGAAATCAACCCCCACTTCTGGCCCGGCGCTACCTATTACGTCGAATACGGGCTTGGTTCGTGCACTGAAGGAGGATGCACCTCGACCCAGCCCGCTCCTCCGGGCGCTGTCTTGACCAATGCGACGGTCGGGTCGGCGGTCACGACCCCGGCCGTCTTCCTGCAGGGACTCGAACCAGATACGAGGTATCACTACCGCTTCGTCGCCACCAGCGACGGAGGCGGTCCCAGCATTGGTGCCGAATCAACCTTCCAGACTGTCTCTCCACCAACGGTCGGATCGAGCTGTCCCAACCAGGCCTTCCGCACCTCTTTCTCAGCGGTGCTGCCCGACTGCCGCGCCTATGAGATGGTCTCGCCGGTCGACAAAAACGGCGGTGACGTCGGTTCGGGATTCCTGGTGGAATCCTACGGAACCCTCTCGGAGGTTTCCTCCGACGGCGATCGCGCCACCTTCTCGTCCCTCCGCTCGTTCGCTGGCCCCAACTCCGCCCCGCTGGTCAACCAGTTCTTCGCCAGGCGCGAAGCCAGCGGCTGGTCGACCGAATCGATCTCCCCACCGCGGGAAACACCTTCCCTCGCCGGGATTTCCCGGTACGGCCGCTACAAGTCCTTCAGCGATGACCTCTGCAGCGGCTGGCTGATGCAGGACGCCGAACCCCCACTGGCGCCGGGCGCGCCGCTCGAATACCCCAACCTCTACCGGCGCGACAACTGCGCAGATCAGGGCAGCTACGAACTGCTGACCAGCGTCGTACCGAAAGGCGTCAGTAAAACGGGAAATATCGGATACACCGAGTATCTCCCGGGCCCACTCGGCGCCTCGGCGGACGGAAGCCACTCGGTCTTCCGTGCCGACGCCGAACTAACCCCAAACGCCTGCCCGATTCCTGAAATCTACCAGGTGTATGAGAGCTCTCCGGGCGGGGCCCTGCGCTTGGTCAGTGTGCTCCCGAACGGCAAAGCGACTTGTACTCAGTCGACGGCCGGGACAGCGGGGGCGGACCGCAAAAGCCCCGAAGTCTTTAGGCAGGACAGCGTGTCTCACGCTGTGTCAGCAGATGGCTCGCGAGTATTTTGGACGGATACCGAAAACAACGCACCGCTTTCAAGCGGGGGCATCCCGACAGGAACAGGTTCCCTCTACGTCCGCCTCAACGCCCTCCAGCCGCAGAGCAAAATCATCTCCGGTAAATGCTCCGAACCCGCGAAGGCTTGCACACAGTCGGTGTCGCCGGCGAAAACCACTCATTTTTGGGACGCCGACGTCGACGGGAAAAAAGCGCTCTACTCGGTCGGTGGAGAAACCAAACAGGAACTCTTCGAATACGACGTCGAAACCGATGAAGCGCACCTGATCGCCAAAAACGTCGCAGGTGCTCCGGTCGCGAGCGAGGATCTCTCGCGTGTCTATTTCGTCTCGACGGAAGTGCTCAACGGGTCGGTGGCAGATGGCACGGTCGGGACCCCTCACCCCGATGAACCCAACCTCTACCTCGAGGAAAACGGAACCCCCACCTACATCGGCACCCTTGGGCAGGAAGAGGGGCTTCTCGCCGGCAACATTCAGATGCCGTCTTTCCCGATGCATCCAGAACCCAGCCTCCGCACCTCGCGTGTAAGCCCCGACGGCCTCAGCTTCGCCTTCACCTCTGCGCAGTCACTCACCGGCTATGACAATCACGACGTCAGCAGCGGCAAGGCCGACACCGAGGCCTTCGTCTTCCACGCGACACCGGGATCGGCGTCCGGCACGCTGACCTGCGTCTCGTGCAACCCGAGCGGGGCGAGGCCGGCCGGTCGTAAGGCCGCCACCTCTGTAGACGCCGCGAACACCGAGTATTGGGCCGCCGCGGAGATCCCCGGCTGGGCCGAGCAGCAGCACCCGACCAGGCTGCTCTCCGACGACGGCAGCAAGCTCTTCTTCAACAGCTTCGACGCCCTGGTACCGCGTGACAACAACGGCAAAGAGGACGTCTATGAGTGGCACCAGGCCAACAGCAAGCAGGCCTGCGAAGAACTGGGAGCAGAACTGTTCAACGCGGACGCCGGCGGCTGCATCAGCCTGATCTCCTCCGGACAGGGCCCCGAAGACTCCGAACTGATCGACGCCAGCGCCGACGGATCAGACGTCTTCTTCGTAACCGGCTCCAGCCTGCTGCCCCAGGACCCGGGGCTGGTCGACATCTACGACGCCCGGGTCGACGGCGGCTTCCCGGCCGCCCCGGTCCCCACTCCCTCCTGCGAAGGCGAAGCCTGCCAGGGCGCCCTCAACCCGCCCAACGACCCGACCCCTGCCTCCTCGAGCTTCGAAGGCGCGGGCAACGTCAAGCCCGAAGCCAAGGCCCACAAGCACAAGAAGAAGAGCAAGCACAAGAAGGCAAAGAAGAACAAGAAGCAGGCCGCCAAGAAGCGAGCCAACGACAAGCGGAGGGCGGGACGATGAGGAAGCGACTTGAGGCCCTTACCCTGACCGGCGCACTTGCCCTGTTGATTCTCGCGGCCTTCGGCCCGGGCAGTGCCGCGGCCTTCGGACTCAAAGACCTCGACTCGACCTTCACCCAACAGGACGGCTCCCCGGCGACGCAGGCCGGCTCGCACCCCTTCGACCAGACGGTCACCCTGGCCTTCAACACGAAACCCAACAGTCAATTGGGAGAAGAAGTGACCGACGGTGACGTGAAGGACCTGATTACCGAACTGCCCCCCGGTTTCGTCGGCAACCCGGATGCCGCCCCGCGCTGCTCGACCTTTGATTTCCTCTCGGTGCCGCCCGCTTGCCCGCCAGCATCACAGGTGGGGGTGACAGACGTGGGCGTTCTCTCTGCAACAAACGTCGTACCGAATATCGAAGTTTATAGCCTCACTCCTCCCCCCGGCGTGGCTATGCGCCTCGGCTTCGTCGTTGTCACCGTGCCGGTGACGATCGACCTCACGGTCAGCGAAAAGGCCCCCTATGACGTCATCGCCACGCTCAGCAATACCTCCGACGAGGTCTCCCTCTACGGCTCGAAGTTCACCATCTGGGGAGTGCCGGGGGACCCGGCCCATGACTCGCTCAACCATGCCTGTCAAAAGGTCGAAAACTGCCAGCTCAACCTTCCGCTGAAGCCCCTGCTCACCCTCCCCAGGGCATGTCAGGGCCCGCTGCCGACGATCTTCAAAGCCGACTCCTGGCAGGAACCGGGGCTCTGGGACGAACCGCCGGCGGTCTTCACTCACGACAACGCCACGCCGCCCCTTCCCCTGGGCATGACCGGCTGCTCGCGTCTTGCCTTCAATCCCTCGATCTCGGCTCAGCCGACCACCAAGGCTGCCAGCAGCCCCACCGGCCTGGACTTCAGCCTCAACGTCCAGGACGAAGGTCTGACCTCGCCCTCGGGCCTCGCCAACTCAGACATCCGCAAGACCGAAGTCACCCTGCCCGAAGGCTTCACGGTCAACCCCTCGATCGCCGAAGGCCTGGCGGTTTGCACCCCGGCCCAGGTAGCAAGGGAGACCGCCTTCTCAGAAGCAGGAGCAGGCTGCCCCAACGCCTCCAAGATCGGCACGGTCGAAGTCGAAACGCCGCTCCTGGACGAAAACGTCAACGGCGCCCTCTACCAGGCCGCCCCCTATGAAAACCCCTTCCACAACCTCGTAACCCTCTACGTCGTGATCAAGAACCCGACCCTGGGGATCAAGGTGGTTCAGCCCCTCAAGGTCGAACCGGACCCGGTCACGGGCAGGCTGACCACGGTGGCAGAAGAAATGCCCCAACTCCCGTTCTCTCACTTCCGCCTGCACTTCCGCGAGGGAGCGAGGAGCCCCTTGGCCTCGCCACCCAAATGCGGCACCTTCAATGCCGAGGCGACTCTCTACCCCTGGGCAGGGGGAGCCCCGGTCACCACGACCTCGGCCTTCCAGATCATCAGCGGCCCTGAATCCCAGCCCTGCCCAAGCGGCGGCTTGCCTCCCTTCCACCCGGGCCTCGTCGCGGGAACCCTGAACAACGCCGCAGGAAGGTTCTCCCCCTTCAACGTCCGTCTCTCCAGAACGGACTCAGAACAGGAGATCACCCACTTCTCGATCAAGCTGCCCCCGGGAGTGCTCGGCAAGCTCGCCGGGATCCCCTTCTGCCCCGACGCTGCGATCGCCGCAGCAAAGGCAAGAACGGGTCCCCACGGCGGGCAGGAAGAGATCGAACACCCCTCCTGCCCGGCGGCCTCTGAAATCGGCCACACCCTGGTGGGTTCAGGCGTGGGCTCTGCCTTGGCCTACGCCCCGGGCAAGCTCTACCTCGCCGGCCCCTACCACGGCTCCGCCCTCTCGATGGTGGCGATAACGGCAGGAAAGGTCGGTCCCTTTGACCTCGGCAACGTGGTGATCAGAGAGGCCTTCAAGATCGACCCCGAAACCGCCGAAGTCTTCGTCGACGCAACAGGCTCAGACCCGATCCCCCACATCATCAAGGGCATCCCGGTTCACTTGCGCGACATTCGCGCCTACGTAGACCGACCCAACTTCGTCCTCAACCCGACCAACTGCACGAGGACCTCAACAGCCTCAACCCTGCTGGGAAGTGGCCTTGACTTCGGCTCAGAAGCTGATGACCGCCCCGTGACGGTCTCAACTCCCTTCCAAGCCGCCGACTGCGCCGCCCTTCCCTTCAAGCCCCGCCTCTCCCTGAAGCTGAAGGGAGGGACGAAGCGAGGCTCCCACCCCGCCCTCAAGGCAACCCTCAACATGAATGGCATCGGTGAAGCGGGAGTCCATCGCGCAGAAGTGATCCTGCCCAAGTCCGAGTTCATCGAGAACGCCCACTTCAACACGATCTGCACCAGGGTCCAGTTCAAGCAGGGCGCCCACCCCGGGGAAATGTGCCCGGCGGGTTCTGTCTACGGCCACGCCGTAGCCAAGACCCCGATCCTCTCCGAACCGCTGGAAGGCCCTGTCTTCCTGCGCTCCTCAGAACACCAGCTCCCAGACGTGGTGGCATCCCTGCACAACGGCCAGATCGATGTCGTCCTCGACGGCCACGTCGACTCGGTAAAAGGCAGGTTGCGCAACACCTTCGAATCGACCCCCGACGCCCCAGTCAGCTCCGTGGTGATCAGCCTGCTCGGCGGCAAGAAGGGCCTCTTCGTCAACTCGACCAACCTCTGCAAGGCAACCCACAAGGCCGAAGCCAACTTCACCGGGCAAAACGGCAAGGAGTGGGACTTCAAGCCCGAGGTCAAGCCAACCGGTTGCAAGGGCAAGGCCAAGAAGCAAAAGCGCGCCAAGCGCAGGGCCCGCTAACCGTGAGGAGGCGCCAGGCATTGCTCGCCACCGCGGTGGGCCTCTTGGCCTGCGCCTCGCTGGCCAAGGCAACCGTGGTCCAAGAGGGCAACCTGCGCATCACCGTCCTCTCCCAAGTCCAGCCCTACAAGCTCCCCCGCAAGGGAACCGCCCCCATCGCCGTCTTCGTCAGCGGCCACCTGCAAGCCCCCCACGGCGGCATCCCCGCCCAGCTGCAGGAGATGACCGTCGACGTCAACAAGCACGGCCTGCTGCAATCCAAGGGTCTGCCCACCTGCAAGCTCTCCCAGATCCAACCCGCCTCGAGCGAACGAGCCCTCGCCAACTGCGGTGACGCCGTAGTCGGCTCAGGCCAGTTCTTCGCCCACATCGTCTTGCCAGACCAAGGTGCCTACGGCACCCACGGAAGACTGCTGATCTTCAACGGCAGACAAGGAGGCAAGCCCGTCCTCTTCGTCCACATCTTCACCGCCAACCCCTTCTTCAGCTCCTTCGTCATCCCCTTCGGCATCAAGAAGGTCTCCAAAGGTGCCTACGGCACCGAGCTATCGGCCTCCTTCCCCCACGCCCTGGGCGACTGGGGCTACGTCGATCGGATCAAGCTCACCCTGAAGCGCAAATACACCTACAAGGGCAAGCAGCTGAGCTACTTCAACTCAGGCTGCCCGGCCTTGAAAGGAGCCAAGCGGGCGGTCTTCCCCTTGGCGCTTGCCTCCTTCCGCTTCGCCGAAGGCTTGTCCTTGAGCGCCAAGGTGGAAAAGGCATGCGCGGTGTCGGAATGAAACGAGACAAGAGAGGAAGAGAGATGAAGACGTTGAGGTTGTCCCTTGCCCTTGGAGCCCTTCTGCTGCTCTGTCTCTCCACTTCGGCTCAAGCCGCCTATGACCCGATCGGAGGTGGCACCACCAAGCTCACCTTCAAGGGCTCCTTCCTCACCTTGATGCGAAAGGAAGGGATCAAGCTCTCCGCCACCGCCCCGGCCAAGCTCAAGGGCAACACCCTCACTCTCCCCGTCGAAGGCGGCAAGGAGGACCCGACCTCCGGCAAGGGCGAAGTGGAGCACGAAGGCTCCCTTGTCTTCGCCAAGGGCAAGCGCAAGGTTCCCCTCAGGAATATCGAGCTGAAGGCAAAGAAGACGCCGCTCTTCGCCAAGGTGGGTGGGAGCCAGCTGAAGCTGGCAACCACCAAGAAGCTCACTTCCACCCGGGAAGGCTTCGGCCAGGGGTTCAAGGCCCAGTCCCTCCTGCTCACCGAAAAGGTCGCCACGAGGCTGAACAAGAAGCTGCGTACCGGCAAGCTCTTCGGCGAAGGCATGGCCCTCGGTTCGCTGAAGAGTCAGACCACCCCCCAAAGGGTGGCGATCCTGCCCCAGGGCCAGGCGACGATCACCCCCGACCCCGCCTTCCTGGCGAAGCTGAAATCCCTCTTCGTCTCCCTCAACCCGATCTCACCCGCCGAACTGCAACCAGGGCCCCTCTTGAAGTTCCCGATCGCGGTCGGGGGACAGATCGCCCCCGACGCCTCTGAAGGGATCCTTCGTCTCGGTGGTGCGATCGAACTGCTGCAACTCGGAGCAGGCCAGGTCTTCCACAAGGAATACTGGCTCGACCTGGGGGCGAAGAGCACCTCGGCGGAAGTCGACCTCGAGCCGACGCCTGCCTTCCCGGGCAAGCTGGGGCGGGTTGGGGTCTTCGTGATCGGTCAGGGCTCTGTTGCCTCTGATCCCAATGCGCGGACGATCTCTGTCTCCGGGGCTTCCTTGACGCTGACGGCTGACGCTGCGGGGGAGTTCAACCAGGCCTTTGCGGGGGGCAAAGCGGTGTTCGGGGCGGGGGAAGCGTTCGGGGTGGTCTCGTTTGGGGCTAGCGGGCAGTAGGGCCAAGGGACCGCCGTTGCCTCAGTATCAACCCCGCCACTCTTGAGCCGTCTCGCGCCCCCGCGGCACCGCCCTCCTTGCGCGTAAGCCGGTGCGCCAGGTAGACCGGCACGATCGAGATCAGCACGACCAGCACCGCGACCACATTGACGATCGGCAACGTGAGCGTCCTCAACAAAGACCCGGTGGCGGTTTCTACGCCGGCACTCCGACATCACCGGGGGGCGGTCGAGCAGATGTTCAGCGCCTAAGCTCGCCTCCCAACGTCGCTCGCCCGCTCGCGGACGAAATGCGCGACGGACGAAGAGGCGGGTATCGCTTCGGCATCCAGGGCGGCCACGATCGAGTCAATCGTGGTTCGGGCCGCGGCTTCGGCCCGCTCGGGGGGGTGGCGCCAGATGCGTGCCTCGCGGACGATGTCGGCGAGGCTGACGTCAGGAAGGGAGACCTGGGCGCCGATCGACATTGCCGCTTCGTTGCGCAGCTTTGGCCAGAGGGCGGTGGGCACGGTGTCATAGAGGGGCGCGAGCTCGACGTGCTCGGGATCGGTGTGCAGGAGGGCGAGGTTCTTGCCGTGGGCGTCGGCGTTGCCGATCAGGACCGTGAAGGTGACGGCTGAAACGAGGCGGTCAAGTTGGCCGAGGGGGTCGTGGGAGTAGCTGTCGAGCAGCTGCGCCGCCTGTTTCAGGCTCGGGCCGCCGGCGCGCTCGTACTTCGCTCTCCTGCGATTGTCGTCGGGGTCGATCGCCAGCGCCTGGCAGAGGTCCTCCTGGTGGACGCGGTGAACGTCGTCGGGCCCGCCGCTGCGATCGAAGCGGGAGACGATCAGACAGGTCCGCTCGCCGATTTGCTCGAGCTCGGTCACGATCGTCGTCAGGCCGGCTGCTTTTGCCAGGGCCAGGCAGTGAGCCTCGGCCTCGACCAGCCCCGGTCGGTAGGGGTCATCGGCCTTGAGGATGTGGGTCGAGGGGCGGCCGTGCAGGGGGCGGCCCCAACTCCCGTCCTCGAGCTTGACCAGCAGCAGCTTGTCCTGCAGGCCGGCGAGTGAGAGCTCGCTGTCATCGTGGGCGCCGAGCGGGTGGTCGTCGAGCTCTTCCACGGCTCGCTCGAGGCCGCCCTGGTCGAGCTGCTCGACTCCGAAGCGCCGCTCCTCGGGCTCCTCCTCGGCGATCACGAGCGCTCCGGCGACGTCGCGGCCGAAGCGCGCCAGCAGCTCGAAGGTCTGATGGGTCGCCAGGCCCGCTTGCTCGGCCATCGCCCGCAGTGCCTCGCCCTCGGGCAACAGGCCCTTGCAGAAGGCGAGGGCGTCGCGCGGGCGTGGGCCGAGGGGAAGGCTGCAGGAAATGACCGGGCTGTTGGCGGGCCAGCGCTCGAGCGCTGGCCCGCTGTAGCGACACGAGATCCCGCCGCTGCGGCTGCGGCCCAGCTCGGCTACGCGCACGCCGTCAAGCCAAATGCCGAGCGCCTCAGCCTTGCTCATCGTTGCCGGGCAGGGTGACGGTGACGCTTGCTCCCATGCGGCGCAGGGCGCGCAAGCTGCGCTCGAGCACGAGCTGGGAGGCGCCCGCCTCGAGCTGGGCGAGATAGCTGCGACTGACTCCGGCCTGGGAGGCGAGCTCGGCCTGTGTCAGGTTTTTTGCTCCCCGTACACCGGCGATCGCGCGCCCAAGGTCTTCCGGGTTGCGGATGGTCCAGCTTTGAGGTTTACGCGCATCCTGCGAAGGATTTGTTCGCATATTCGGACAGTAGCATGTCAGAGCAATGTTGTGCGAATATCAGAACTTCTCGAAACTATCCTCCAATGTCTTGATATTCGTACAAGCCGTAACTAACTACGGCACCGCGGTCGCCTCGGCCTCGACAGCGCGACTGCCGCGGCCACCGCGAGCAGCGGCGACCCCGCCCTCCTCGCGCGTCAGTCGGTGCGCGAGGTAGACGGGGATGATCGAGATCAGGACGACCAGGACGGCGACGACGTTGACGATCGGTAGCTGGTTGGGGCGGAAGAGGCGGGAGAAGATCCAGATCGGCAGGGTTTCTTCGCCGGCGCCGATCGTGAACGTGGTGACGATGATCTCGTCGAAGGAGAGGGCGAAGGCGAGCAGGGCGCCGGCGGCGAGGGCGGTGCGCATGCTGGGCAGGGTGACGAAGCGGAAGGTCTGCCAGGTGTGGGCGCCGAGGTCGGCCGAGGCCTCCTCGAAGGAGCCGGAGGTGCGGCGCAGGCGGGCGACGACGTTGTTGTAGATGACAACGATGCAGAAGGTGGCGTGGCCGATGATCACGGTCAGCAGCGAGAGCGGGATGCCGAGGACCTGGGTGAAGGTGTTGCTGATCGCGACGCCGGTGACGATGCCGGGCAGGGCGATCGGCAGGACGACGAGGAAGGAGATCGTCTCGCGGCCGAAGAAGCGGTGGCGCGCCACGGCCAGCGAGGCCAGCGTGCCGAGCACGATCGCGATCGCCGTCGCCGCCAGGCCCGCCTTGATCGAGGTCAGCAGCGCTTCGTGGACCGATTCGCTTTCGATCGCCTTCGGGAACCAGTCCAGGGTCAGCCCCGGCGGCGGCCATTCGAGGATGTTGCTGGCGTTGAAGGCGTAGATGAAGATGATGATCAGCGGGATGTAGATGAAGGCGAGGCCGACCGCGACCGCGAGGCGGAGGAGGAGGGCGGAGCGTCTGGAGAGCCTCATCGCCGCATCCCTAGATGTGCTCGAAGGCGCCCAGCTTGCGGGCGACCAGGAGGTAGGCGATCATCACGACGATCGGCACCAGCGCCAGGGCCGAGGCGAAGGGCAGGTTGTTGGAGATGTTGTTGAAGATCACGTTGCCGATGAACTGGTCGTTGGAGACCAGGCGCGGCGTGATGTAGTCGCCGAGTGTGAGGGCGAAGGTGAAGATCGAGCCGGCGACAACGGCCGGGAAGGCGAGCGGCAGGATCACCCGGCGGAAGGTGGTGAAGGGCGAGGCGCCGAGGTCCTCGGAGGCGCTGATCAGCGAGTCGGGGATACGTTCGAGCCCGGCGTAGATCGGCAGGATCATGTACGGCAGCCAGAGGTAGCTCATCACCAGCCAGACCGCGGTCTCGCCGAAGCCTGGCCCGTGCAGCCCCAGTGGCGCCAGGGCCCAGTTGATCACCCCTTCGGCCTGCAGCATCGTCCGCCAGGAGTAGACCTTGACCAGGTAGCTCGACCAGAGCGGCAGCAGTACCGCGACCACGAGGATCGCCTTGCCGCGCCGGCTCGCCAGCTTGGCCATGTAGAAGGCGATCGGGAAGGCGAGGACCGCGTCGGTGATCGTGACCAGGGCCGCGATCAGGACCGTGCGGCCGATGATGTTGCGGTAGACCGGTTCGTTCCAGAGGAGTTCGAAGTTTTCGAGGCTGAAGCCGCGCACGACCTCGCCGCTGAGCGGGTTGACCGTCCAGAAGGCGGCGACCAGCAGGACCGCGAGCGAGCCCAGGTAGCCGATCACCAGCCAGCCGACCGGGCCGGCCAGCAGGGCGCCGACCTGGAGGCGAGGGCGGCCCTGGAAGAGGCCGGCGAGCCTGTGACCCGCCGACCTCCTCGTTGCGACCGCCTCGTTCATCGCTCAGGCCGCTCGATCAGCCCTTGATCGAGGTCCAGGCCTGGACCCAGTCGTTGTAGTCCTTGCAGTCGCTTTCGCCGTTGCCGCAATCGGCGAGCGGTGTCTGCCAGTAGTAGACGCGCTTCCAGAACGCCGGTTCTTCCGCGTGGTATTCGCTGCAGAAGTTCGGGTTGGCGGTCTCTTCGCAGGCCTTTTCCTGGGCCGGCGCCTCGCCGAAGAATTCCGCGATTTCGGCGTTCACTTTCGGTTCGATCACCCAGTTCATCCACATGTACATGCAGTTGGGGTGCTTGGCGGAGGAGCTGATCATCCAGGTGTCCGACCACCCCGTCGAGCCCTCTTCGGGCAGGAAGCCCTGGCTGGCGGGGCTGGCCGCGATCGGCTTGCCGGCGCCCTTCAGTTCGAAGTACTGGTACTGCCAGGTCGTGCCGACAACGCTGTCGCCACCGGCGAAGGCGGAGATCTGCTTCGCCGCTTCCGACCAGTATTCGCCGACGTAGGGGCGCTGTTCCTTGAGCAGGTTGACCGCCGCTTCGAACTGTTCTTCGTTCAGCTCGTAGGGGCTTTCGATCCCCAGGTCGGGCTGGTGCGCCTTCAGGTAGACGGCCGCGTCAGCGATGTAGATCGGGTCATCGTAGGCACTGATCTTGCCCTTGTACTTGGCCGCTTCTTTGGGGTCGAGGATCACGCTCCACGACTTCGGCGCCGGTTTGACGTCGTTGGTGTTCCACATCAGCAGGTTGGCGCCGCGGCCGTGGGGGATGCCGTAGTGGACCCCGTCGAAGGTGTTGTAGGGCTGGTTCTTGAGGTCGGCGAAGACCGTCTTGTAGTTGGGGACGAGGCTGACGTTGACCGGATCGACGTCACCGCCTTCGACCAGTCGCGCCGAGGCGTTGCCCGAGGCCGAGACCCCGTCGTACTGGCCGCTGCGCATCAGCTGCACCATTTCGTCGGAGGTGCCGGCGATCTTGTCGTTGACCTTGCAGCCCGTCTTTTCTTCGAAGGGCTTGGTCCATTCCGGTTCGACGTAGCCGGCCCAGGAGATCAGGTCGAGCGATCCCTCGCCCTTGCCGATCTTCTTCAGTTCTTCGCCGCTGGAGCTGCTGTCGCTGCTGGAGCCGCAGCCGGCAAATAGGAGCATCGCTGCCAGCAGGCCTCCTACGATCAGCCACGCCGTTCGCGCGGGGTTTGCTTGCTGCGTTCTCACGGTGATTCCTCCTCTGTAGTTGAGCGGCCACGGATGGCGACCGTTTGGTCTGGGCGCCAGCCCACGGTGACCTGCCTGCCCTGCTCGGAGGCAGCGTCTGGCGACGTGCCTTCGACGTTTTGGCGAATCAGCTGAAGCTCTCCACCCTGCTCGAGGGCGACGGTGTAGCGGGTGACCATGCCGGCGTAGGCGACGTCGGCGATGCGGCCGCGCTCGGTGCGCAACCCGTTCGGGGCCGCATCGGAGTCGACCAGCTGCACCTTCTCGGGCCGGATCGTGAAGCGGGCGCCGTCGCGCTCGAGCAGGTTGGAGACGCCGACGAAGCCGGCGACGAACTCGGTTCGCGGCTGCTCGTAGAGCTCGACCGGCGGGCTGACCTGCTCGATCCTGCCCTCGTTGAAGACGGCGATCCGATCGCTCATCGTCAACGCCTCGTCCTGGTCGTGGGTGACGTAGACGAAGGTGATCCCGACCTCGCCCTGGATTGACTTCAGCTCGACCTGCATCTGCTCGCGCAGCTTCAGGTCAAGGGCGCCGAGTGGCTCGTCCAGCAGCAGCACCTTGGGCCGGTTGACGATCGCCCGTGCCAGGGCGACCCGCTGGCGCTGCCCACCGGAGAGCTCGGCCGGCCGCCGCTCGCCGTAGCCGGGCAGGCGGACCATCTCCAGCGCCTCGTCGCGGCGCTTGGCCCGCTCCGCCTTGGCGACGCCGGCGATCCGCAACCCGTAGGCGACGTTCTCGCCGACGGTCATATGGGGGAAGAGCGCGTAGTCCTGGAAGACGGTGTTGACCGCCCGGTCGTAGGGCGGTACGCGGCTGACGTCCTCGCCCGCGAGCTCGATCGTGCCGCCGCTGGGGTCCTCGAAGCCGGCGATCATGCGCAGCGTCGTCGTCTTGCCCGAGCCCGACGGTCCGAGCATCGTGAAGAACTCGCCCGGTTGTACTTCGAGGTCAATGCCCGCAACCGCGACCACCTCTCCGTAGCGCTTGGAGAGACCGGCCAAGCGGATGTCAGGTGGAGTGGCTACCCAGCAAAGTTATCCGAGCAGTTGAGGAAAGCAAGGACAAACTCGCCCCGACCAGTTGGCCGGGGCGGAGTACGTCCTAGGCGTCAGATCAGAAACCCGCGGGGTGGCGGGCGACGAAACCTTCGTTGGAGAGAAGGTCTTCGTGCCAGCGTGGGCCGGTGCCACTTGAGTCGCCGGCGGTGTCCCAGCGGTAGCCGGCGATCACCGCGTAGGCGTGGCCGGGGTTGGCGTAGACGGTGAGCCAGCGGCCTTCGCCTTCGAGGCCCCAACTCTCCATCGGACCGGAGGGAAGCGGGCTTTCGAGGAATTTGCCGCCGTGCAGCGCGTAGCTGACAGAGCCAGAGCAGTCATAGCCGGCGTCCCACCATTTGGCGTGGCCGCCACCCCAGATGTAGGGCTTGAGGCGAATTTTGTTGGCCGAGGCGATTACTGCCTTGACCCGGGCCGGCGCTGAGGCCGGCGGCACAAGCATCCCGTTGGGAAGTAGCCGCGCTTTCGCGGTCGGGGTGCAGATATCCGTTTCGGCGGCCGAAAGGCCACCCCCGCCACAGTTGGCGGATGCTGCGCCAGGTACCACGGCCAGTAGCGCCAATACTGCGGCTACGGCTATGCCTAGCTTGAACTGCTTATGGGTATTGGTGCGCAAACCGATCTCCTTCGTCGGCCTACGGGGTTAGCTGTCGGGCTGGCGCGATAGGAGCCTGCGCCCCCGCCTGTACTAGGCGAGTTAGCCCCGAAAACGTGGTTCCCCCGCTCCCGTGACGCTTGCTGCGCACGGGACTCGGCGTTTCGGTTGTTTGGAACGGCGGCAGTGTAGACGATCCACCGGCCGTCTGCTCATGAAACACAAACATTTTATGTTCCCTTGGCATTGGACCTGGAATTTGCGGACTTCTGTCGCCTGCGGTGGCAAACGCGAACACAACAACTGATTCGACACGGCGGCTGGTAGCTTGCGCACTGCGATGGAACTTGCGGGGAAGACAGCGCTTCTAACCGGTGCCACTGGCGGCCTCGGCCGGGAGATCGCCGGGGCGCTTGCCTCGCGCGGGGTGAGCCTGGTGCTCAGCGGCCGCAAGCAGGAGGCACTCGAAGAGCTTGCCAAGGCCCTGCCGGGCGAGGGCCACCGCACCGTCCCCTCCGATATCTCTCAGCCTGGCGCGGCGGAGAAGCTCGCCGTCGAGGCCGGCCCGGTCGACATCCTCGTTGCCAACGCTGGCCTGCCTGGAACGGGGCGCCTGCCCGACTACACCAGCGAGCGCCTCGAGGGCACGCTGCGCGTCAACCTCGAGGCGCCGATGCACCTCGCTCGCGCCCTCGAGCCGGCGATGCTGGAGAAGAAAGCGGGCCACATGGTCTTCATCTCCTCGCTTTCGGGCAAGTCCGCGACCCCGCTCTCCTCCGTCTACAACGCCACCAAGTTCGGCCTACGCGGCTTCGCCCTCGGCCTCCGCACCGATCTTGAGCCACTCGGCATCGGCGTCTCGATCGTCTCCCCGGGCACGATCCGCGAAGCCGGCATGTACGCCGACTCGGGTGCCAAGCCGATTCCTGGCCTCGGCACCGGGTCCCCCAAACAGGTCGCCGCCGCCGTAGTCAAGGCAATCGAGCACAACAAGGTTGAGATAGCTGTCGCTCCCGTCCGCCAACGCGCGCTCGCCCACTTCGCGCTGGCGACCCCGGGTTTCTCGGTCAAGGTGGCGAGTGGCGACGCGGGCCAGAAGGCCGCCGCCAACGTCGCCAAAGGCCAGCTCGACAAGCACTGATCTGCTGCCCCTCCGCGTTGCCTAGGATGGGGTTGTGAGCAGCAGCGACTCCTTTGGCGCCCGTTCGACCCTCGAGGTCGGCGGCCGCTCCTACGAGGTCTTTCGCCTCGACGCGCTGCCGGAGAAGTTCGACCTCTCCAATGCCCAGCGCTGCCTCCGCCATCGAATCCTCCTTGACCTCAACCCAGGTTCAGGTTCGACACTAGCGCGATCTGCCAGTCGACCGAGGAGGAACAGTGACGAACGTCCAGTCAATCGCCTGCACGCTTGGAGCCAGCGACCTGAGTCAACGACTTGATGAGATCGCCACCCTTGGCGCCGACAGCCTGATCGCTCACGAGCTAAAGGACGACGCTCACACTTTGCGATTTCGTCGCGACGACGGGACCCGTGATCAGCTTGAAGGGATCATCGCTGCCGAGGCCCGGTGCTGCTCGTTCCTCGATCTCAGTGTCAGCGAGCGCGACGACGACCTGGTCTTGGCCATCGCCGCGCCCGAAGGCGGTGAGCAACTCGCTGAGGCGCTAGCTCTTGCATTCCTGCAGCGGGAATGAGGCTGGTGGGGTGCCTCTCGACCGGGCGGATACTCAAATCGACGGCCTAATTAGGCCGTCGATTGGACGGACGAGAGGCACCCCGGCCCCTTCGCCGGTTGCCTAGGATGGAAGAGTGAGCGACAACAAGGACTCCTTCGGCGCCCGATCCACCCTCGACGTTGGTGGTCGTAGCTATGAGATCCACCGCCTCGATTCCCTGGCCGACCGCTTCGACG
>CAVSYR010000001.1:0-170184 GCA_963732225.1 uncultured Solirubrobacterales bacterium | reverse complement strand
CTAGCTGTTGCGCTTGCGCGGCAGGGTGCGGAAGACGACGTCCCAGATCGGCGAGGAGACGCCGTAGCCGTAGCGGTGGTCCTGGAAGTGGTGGCGCATGTGCTGCTCGCGCAGGCGCTTGCCGAAATCGGATTTGGGGACGAAGTGGTGCACGTAGTAGTGCGTGTAGTCGTAGAAGAGGTAGCCGAGGATGAAGCCGGCGAAGAGCGGATAGGTGGCCGGCGTGCCGAAGATCAGCGTGAAGGCGAAGTAGAAGAGCGCCGCCAGCGGGATCGCCACCGCGGGGGGCATGACCAGTCTCAGCTTGTCATTGGGGTGGTCGTGGTGGATGCCGTGGATGATGAAGTGCATCCGCCGCCCGAAGGCGTTGTCGGGCTGCCAGTGGAAGACGAGCCGGTGCAGCCAGTACTCGGTCAGGGTCCAGATGCCGATCCCGGCGAGGCTGAGCAGGAGCAGCTGCCAGGCCGCGTAGCCGTGGCTGGCGCCGAGCCACTCCCCGGCGATCACCACGGGCACGAAGACGATCGCGGGGACCGAGGGGTGCACCCGCGAGAAGAAGTTGAGGAAGTCGCTCTCGAACAGCTGTGGCGAGGCGGCGAGCTTGTCGGTCCTGCTGGAAGACTCCATCCAGGGCCGAATGGTAGCGGCGGCGGTCGCCGGCTCCCGCAAGACGCGGGGAACCTATGACGAGACTGTGTCAAGAAGGTTGCGCTTTGCGGAATTGAGCCTCACGGAAGAGTCACGTCGATGGCAATATCGCCGCCGTGCCGCGCAAGCCCAAACCGCCGACCTGCGACGACTGTTACTTCCGCAAGAACTTGCTTTGCGCACTGGAGCTCGAGGAGCCCTGCACGACCTTCAGGCCGAACCGGCCCGAGGGCCTGGTGCCGCCTCGGCAGCCCGTTTTGCTGATGCGCCCTCCGCGCTGGGCCTCCCAGCCTCGGACAGCCTGACCGCGCGCAGCGCGGCGGGCTAATGTTCCGCTGATGCCGGAGCGGGACCTATATGCGTGGGCGCGGACTACTTACGTCTCTCGCAGGAGCAGGGGCTTTACGCCGAACGTGGACGTCTATTACTGCGGCGACCCGCAACGGGCGGTGGTCAAGGTCGATCTGGCCGGGGTCGAGCTCGACGAGGTTGGCATCGAGGTGGGGACCAGGCAGTTGGCGATAGTCGGCGAGCGCCAGGTGCAGGAGACCGAGGGCCGGGTCTACCAGCAGGTCGAGATTCCCTCGGGCCCCTTCCGCCGCGTGGTCGAGCTGCAGGTTGACGTCGACGCCGAGCGCGCCTCGGCAACCTACGAAGACGGGGTGCTGCGGATCGAGTTGCCGCTGCGCGATCCGTCTGAGACGACCCGCCGGATCCCGATCGGGAGGGAGTGATGGAGGGCAGCCCCGTCCTCGAGGTGGTCGACTCGCTCGACGCCGAGGACGTGATTCGCGCCTCCGAGCCATTGCCCGACGCGCTGCCGGTCCTGCCGCTGCGCGACACCGTCACCTTTCCCGAGACGCTGACTCCGCTGGCGGTCGGCCAGGAGCGCTCGATCAAGCTGGTCGACGACGTGCTCGGCGCCAACCGGATGCTGGCGATGGTCGCCGCCCGCGACCCCGAGAACGAGGAGCCGGGCCCGAAAGACCTGCACGAGGTCGGCGTCGTCGGCGTCGTCGCTCGCATGCTGAAGGTGCCCGACGGCACCCTGCGCGTCCTCGTCCAGGGAACCCAGCGGGTGCGGCTT
Organism: uncultured Solirubrobacterales bacterium; assembly: GCA_963732225.1. Taxonomy (GTDB): domain Bacteria; phylum Actinomycetota; class Thermoleophilia; order Solirubrobacterales; family 70-9; genus VRUE01. The sequence continues at coordinate 168,449 of CAVSYR010000001.1, read as the reverse complement.
GGTCCATACGTCGCCGAGCAGCCCTACCTGGTGGCGCGGATCAGCGAGCTGCCCGACGTCAGCGAGGACGGACCGGAGCTGGAGGCGCTGACCCGCAACGTCCAACGCACCTTCTCGGAGATCATCGAGCAGATTCCCTACCTGCCCGAGGAGCTGCAGATGGCGGTGGCCAACCTCGACGATCCGGCGGCGCTCGCCCACCTGATCGCCGGCACCCTGCGCATCTCCACCGAGGAGAAGCAGGAGCTGCTTGAAGAAGTCGAGGTCGTCGCCCGCCTTCGCCACCTCTCCCAGATCCTCGCCCGCGAGCTCGAGGTCGTCCAGCTCGGCACCCAGATCCAGACCCAGGTGCAGTCGGAGATCGACAAAGGCCAGCGCGAGTTCTTCCTGCGCCAGCAGCTGAAAGCGATCCAGGACGAGCTGGGGGAGGGGGACGAGCAGCAGGCCGAAGTCAACGAACTGCGCGAGAAAATCGAGGCGGCGAAACTGCCCGAGCAGGCGCAGAAGGCGGCTGATCGCGAGCTCTCACGGCTGGAGAAACTGCCCCCGGCCGCGGCTGAGCACGGCGTCATCCGCACCTACCTCGAGTGGCTGACCGAGCTGCCCTGGGCGGCGGAAAGCGAGGACAACCTCGACATCGCCCACGCCCGCGAGGTGCTCGACGCCGACCACTACGACCTGGAGAAAGTCAAGGACCGCATCCTCGAGTACTTGGCGGTGCGCAAGCTCAAACCGGACTCGCCGGGACCGATCCTCTGCTTCGTCGGCCCGCCCGGGGTCGGCAAGACCAGCCTCGGCCGCTCGATCGCCAAGGCGCTGGGGCGCGAGTTCGAGCGCATCTCGGTCGGCGGCGTCCGCGACGAGGCCGAGATCCGCGGCCACCGCCGCACCTACATCGGCGCCCTGCCGGGGGCGATCGTGCGCGCCCTGCGCGACGCCGGTTCGCGCAACCCCGTCTTCATGATCGACGAGATCGACAAGATGGGTGCCGACTTCCGTGGCGACCCCGCCTCGGCGATGCTCGAGGTGCTCGACCCGGCCCAGAACGACTCCTTTCGCGACCACTACCTCGACCTCGAGTTCGACCTCTCCGAGGTGATGTTCATTGCCACTGCCAACGTGCTCGACACGATCCCCGGCCCGCTGCAGGACCGGATGGAGACGATCGAGCTGGCCGGCTACACGCTCGAGGAGAAGAAGCACATTGCCCGTCGCTACCTGGTACCGCGCCAGATCGACGCCAACGGGCTGAAGCCCTCGCAGATCGAGTTCGCCGACCCCGCCCTGGTGGCGATCATCGAGGAGTACACGCGCGAGGCGGGGGTGCGCAACTTGGAGCGACAGATCGGCACGGTCTGCCGCAAAGTTGCCCGTGAAGTTGCCGAGAGCAAGGGCAAACGCAAAAAAGGCAAGGCGAGGATCTCGGCCAAGCGCGCCCGTGAGCTGCTCGGTCGCCGCCGCGTCTTCGCCGAGCAGCGGCGGCGGACCAAAGTGCCGGGCGTCTCGACCGGGCTCGCCTGGACCCCCACGGGCGGCGACGTGCTCTTCATCGAGGCGACCTCGATGCCGGGCTCGGGCCAGCTGACGATCACCGGCCAGCTCGGCGACGTGATGCGCGAGTCCGCCCAGGCGGCACTCTCCTACGTGCGCGGCCACTGGCGCGAGATCGCACCGAAGCTCGACGAGGACTGGTTTGCCAAACACGACATTCACGTCCACGTGCCGGCCGGGGCCGTGCCCAAGGACGGGCCCTCCGCCGGGGTGGCGATGACGGTGGCGCTCTCCTCCCTGATTGGCGGCCGTCCCGTTCGCAACGATGTGGCGATGACTGGAGAGGTGACCTTGACCGGCCAGGTGCTGCCGATCGGCGGCCTCAAGGAGAAGTCGCTGGCGGCGCAGCGGGCCGGGATCAAACGGGTGCTGGTGCCCCAGCGCAACGAAGGGGACGTGGTGGAGATTCCCGAGCACGAGCGCAGCGAGCTGGAGTTCGTCTACGTCGACGAGGTCTCCAAGGCGATCGAAGCGGCGCTCGCCTAACTCTTATGGAGGCCGCTGGGGCGCTGCGCAGAGGCAGCATTTCGACCTTTCTGGAATCGATCGGCGAGCTGGTGCGGGCTCGCTCTCGCACCTTTTGGATCGTCGCCGGCCTCACCGTCCTCGCCGGCGTGCTGCGCTTCGCCACGCTCGGCGTGCAGAGCTATCACCACGACGAGATCGTCACCGCCAGCCGCATCCTGCGCGACGGCTTCTGGCACGCGATGGACGCGGTCGGCTTCAGCGAGTCGGCGCCGCCGCTCTATTACGCAGTCGCCTGGGCTTGGACCCAGCTGACCGGGACCGGTGAGTTCGGCCTGCGCACAGTCTCGGCCCTCGCCGGTGTCGCCACGGTGCCGGTCGCTTACCTGCTCGGCGCCGAGCTCAGCAGCCGCCGCGCCGGGATCGTCGCCGCGGCCTTGGTCGCGGTCAACCCGATGTTGCTCTGGTACTCCCAGGAGGCTCGCGCCTACGCCCTCTTCGTCCTGCTCACCGCGCTCTCGTTGCTCTACTTCGTTCGGGCGCTCGATCGCGGTCGCCGCCGCGACTCGCTCGCCTGGGGTATCGCCTCGGCGCTCGCTCTCGGCACGCACTACTTCGCCGCCTTCCCGATCGCCGCCGAGGCGTTCTGGCTGCTGCGCCGCCGCGGCAGGGAAAAGGGCGGCGCTTTCCCCGGCATCTGGATCATCGCCGCCGCCGGCCTGCTGCTGACACCGCTGCTGCTCCACCAATCATCTTTCGCCCACGCCGAATGGATCAGCAACTTCAGCCTCTGGCACCGGCTCTGGGAGACCGGCCTGACCTTCGCCCTGGGCGAGACCGGCGACATCATCGCCCAGCCCGAGCACCCACTGCTGGCGGTTGTCCCCGGCCTGATCGCGATCGCAGGGGTCTGGCTCGTCTTTGCTCGCGGAGAGCGCACCGAGCGCCGCGCCGCGGGCATCCCGCTGGCGCTGGCCGCGGTCACCGTCGTCGTGCCGCTGGTGATCGGCCTGCTCGACTCGAGCAAGGACTACGTTCTGGCCCGCAACCTGATGCCGGCGCTGGTGCCGCTGCTGGTCGCGCTGGCGGTTGGTTTCACCCTGCGTGGCGCGCGCCGCAGCGGCACCGTGCTCGCCGGGCTGCTGGTCGCCTACTCGCTCGGCTTCTCGATCTGGGCGAGCGTTTCACCGGCCCTGCAGCGTCCCAACTGGGACTCGGTCGCCGCTGCGATCGGCGAACCGACCGTGCCGCGGGCGATGGTCACCTGGAAGCTAGGCGAGGCCTCGCTGCGCTACTACCTCTCGACCGGATCGATCCAGGTCCAGCCCGCCGATGGCTTCCGCTGGTGGGTGGGCGAAATCGACTTCATCTCCGACGGCAAGGCACCGTCTCCGCCGGCCCGTCTCCTCGGCCCCGGCTTCCGCGAAGTCGGCTACGAGCGCGTCGGGAGGCTTTATGTGCGGCGCTTTGCCACGCCCGGCCCGGAGTTGATGCCGTTGCAGCTGCGCACGATCCGCAACGCCCAGCTTGGCTTCCGCACCAACGGGGTACTTCTCGATGGGGTGGGACCGGGCTGACGCCGCCCGATCGATGCGAGTTATTCTGAGTGCCCCGGAGAATCCAGCGAGGAGAAGGCATGAGCAAGACCAAGGCGACCCAGGCCGCCGATCTCTATTCGACCGCACGTGAGAATCCCTACGTCGAGCGACTGATCGAGGACGAAGAGCTGCGCGACAGCCTGAAGAAGGCTTTTGAGGCGGCGAAGGGCGCCTACGGCCGCGCGACCAGCAACGGCGGCACGGTCAAGGCAGTCACCAGCGACAAGAAGGTGCAGCGTGACCTCAAGGTCGCGGCGGAGAACCTGCGCGACGCCTCCGAGGCTTTCCGGGCGCCGAAGAAGCGCAAGAAGAGCAAGCTAGGCCGCATCATCCTGCTCGGCCTGGTTGGCGCCGCCGTCGCCCTGATCCTCAGCGAGGACGCGCGCAAGACCGTGCTCGACGCCCTCTTCGGCGCCGAGGAGGAGTTCGAGTACACCAGCACGACGAGTATCAACGGTTCCTGAGGACCTCTCAACGCCGGCAGGTCGTCGCCTGCCGGCGTTTGTGCCTCCTCAGTCAGCACTAGACTGATTCCATGGAGGCGGCGACCAAGGAGCGCGAGCTCAGCGGCGAGAAGGCCCAGCGCATCGTCGACGCGATGCGGGTCTCGGTCGCCAAGCGCGGCGCGGCGGGCTCGACCTTCGAGCACGTCGCCCGTGAGGCCGGCGTAAGCCGCGGCCTTCTCCACTACTACTTCGGGACCAAGGAGCGGCTGCTGGTCGAGGTCGTGCGCCGCGACGCCGAGATCCGCGTGGCGCGGCTCGACGAACCGCTGGCCAAGGCGGAGACGGTCGACGACGTGATCGACGTGCTGCTCGCCAGCCTCACCGACCTGATCGAAAACGAGCCCACCTTCTTCCTGCTCCTCTACGAGCTCTTCAGCGCCGGCCGCCGCAACCCGGAGATCCAGCGCGAGGTCGGCCAGCTCTTCGAGCGCACCCGCTCGCACGTCGCCGACGTACTGCGCGCCAAGGAACAAGAGGGCGTGCTGAAGCTCCGCCACGACGCCGAGGAGATCGTCTCTTTCCTCTTCGCGATCGCCGACGGCTTCGCCCTGCAGGCGCTCTCCGACACCGAGCGCGACATCAGCGGCGGCCTCGCCGTGGCCGCCGCCTCGGGTCGCTACCTGCTCGTCTCCGAGTAGCCCCGGCGGAAAACCGTTTGGAGTGATCGCACTCACAGACGGGCGGTCGCTGATCCGAAAAGCTGGCTGTCCAGCCAATGCGTGACTTCATGGTCAAACTCGCGGGATTCCTGGGGCGCCGACGGCGCTGGGTCCTGGCGGCGTGGATCGCGGTCGTTGCCGTCGCGTTGCCGATTGCCTCGCACCAGACCGATCACCTCACCGGGGGCGGCTTCGACGTTCCCGGCACGCAGTCGAAGGCGGTCAGCGACTCGCTCGAAAAGGACTTCAGCGACAAGACCGGCGGCATCGCGGTGCTGTTGCAGGCCGAAGAAGGCGCCAGCGTCGCCGCCCGCGCCAGTGCAGTCAACCGGGTGCGCCACTCCGTCGCCGGCCTCGAAAAGGTGACCCTGCCGCCGGCCACCGCCCGCCAGGCCGAGGTCGCGCTGCAGCGGACCGGCACGGCGATGCTGGCCCTGCACAGCGAAAAGTCCTCGGACCGCCAGATCGACTCGGCCGCCGAACTGCGCGAAGACCTCGACCCCGGCACCGCCGTCGACGGGGTGACCACTTACCTCGCCGGCCAGCCGACGATCTGGGCCGGCATGCAGGAGCTCTCTAAGAAGGACCTGGCAAAAGCGGAGGCCGGCGGCTTCCCGATCGTCGCGATCATTCTGCTCGTCGTCTTCGGCTCGCTTGCCGCCGCAGCGCTGCCGCTGGTGCTCGGCTTCGTCAGCGTGATGATCACCGGGGCGCTGATCTACTTCATCTCGCAGCAGATCGAGACCTCGGTCTTCGTCACCAACATGGCCTCGATGATCGGGATCGGGGTGGCGATCGACTACTCGCTCTTCATCCTCGCCCGCTATCGCGAGGAGCGCGCCGCCGGTCGCGACCCAGAGGCGGCGCGGGCCGAGGCGCTCTCGACCTCGGGCCTGGCAGTGGCCTTCTCCGGCCTCGCCGTGATCGTCTCGCTGGCCGGCCTCTGGATGGTCGACAACCAGGCGCTGCGCTCGATGGCCCTGGGAGCGATGACCGTGGTCGCCGTCTCGATCCTGACCGCGACGACACTGCTACCCGCGCTGATCGCGATGCTTGGCGACCGCGTGCTGCCGGGCGGGGTCGTCGCCAAGGTGCTCGCCTGGATCAGCAGACCTTTCAAAGCTCGCCGCTCCACTGCCCCCGACCGCGAGGCCTTCTGGGTGCGCTGGACCACTCGCGTGATGGCGCGGCCCTGGGTCGCCGTGATCGGCGTCTCTGCTGTGCTGTTGACCCTGGCGATTCCGCTGCTCTCGATCGAAACGGGGACGCAGGCGATCAAGCAGTTCCCCACCGACAGCGACGTGCGGATCGGCAACGAACTCGCCTCCAAGCAGCTCGGTGGCGGCACCGACCCGGTGCAGATGGTCGCCTCCTTCGACAGCGCCGGCCAGGCGCACAAGGACCGCGCCGTGATCGCCGGCTTTGCCCGCACGATCGAGTCAACGCCCGGCGTCAACGCTGTGGCGCCACCCGCCTTCTCCGGTTCCAGCGTCCTTGTCCAGGCCACGCCGAGCGCTCCGAGCGAGTCCGACGCGACCATTGCCCTGGTCGAACGGCTGCGCGACAACGTCGTCCCAGCGACCGCTCTCGCCCGCGTCGCCAGCGTCGACGTCGGCGGCGAAACCGCGCGCAGCCAGGACGCCCGCGCTCAGGTCAGCGGCTCGATGTGGAAGATCATCCTCTTCGTCCTCGCGCTCAGTTACCTGGTGCTGATGGTGATGCTGCGCTCGCTGTTGCTGCCGCTGAAGGCGGTGCTGATGAACTTGCTCTCGATCGGGGCTGCCTTCGGCGTCCTCGTCGCGATCTTCCAGTGGGGCTGGTTCGACAGCCTGCTCGGCTTCGAGAACCAGGGCGCGCTCGACACGATCAACGTGCCGCTGATCTTCGCCATCGTCTTCGGCCTCTCGATGGACTACGAGGTCTTCCTGATGTCGCGGATCCGCGAGCACTACCTCGAGCACGGCGACAACGAACGGGCCGTTGCCGAAGGCCTCTCGACCAGCGCCCGCACGATCTCCTCCGCCGCCCTGATCATGACTTCGGTCTTCGCCGTCTTCGTCCTCACCGGGGTGCCCTCGATCAAGGAGCTCGGCCTCGGCTGCGCGGTGGCGATCGCGCTCGACGCGACCCTGGTCCGCCTGATCCTGGTGCCGGCGGCGATGAAGCTGCTCGGCGGCTGGAACTGGTGGATGCCCTCCTGGCTCGACCGGGCGCTGCCGGACCTCAGCTTTGAGAGCGGCACGGCCGAGCCCGAGCCGGCTGAGGCTTGACCTAATACCCTGGCGCCATGGGTGACGATCTCGCTTTTGTAGGCGCGGCGAAGCAGGCCGAGATGGTGCGAGCCGGTGAGGTCTCGCCGACAGAGTTGGTGCAGCTATGTCTCGATCGGATCGGGCGGATCGATCCCCAACTGAACGCCTTCCGCAAGGTCTTCGCCGAGAAGGCGCTACTCGAAGCCGAGCAGGCGGAAGCGCGGCTGAAGGCGGGGGAGGAGCGACCGCTGCTAGGTGTGCCGATCGCGATCAAGGACGAAGTCGATGTGGTCGGCGAGGTCAACATGCACGGCACCGACGCCTTTACCGAGCCGGCGACGGCCGACTGCGAGATGGTGCGCCGCCTGCGCGAGGCGGGCGCGATCGTGGTTGGCCTGACGCAGCTGCCCGAGCTGGCGATCTGCGGCTTCACCGAGTCGGCGACCTACGGGGTCACTCGCAACCCCTGGAACCTGCAGCGCAGCCCGGCCGGATCGAGCGGTGGCTCGGGCGCGGCGGTTGCCGCCGGGCTGGTGCCGATCGCCTCTGCCGGCGACGGCGGCGGCTCGATCCGGCTGCCCGCAGCCTCCTGTGGCCTCTTCGGCTTGAAACCCTCGCGCGGCCGGATCTCGTTGGCGCCGCTCGAGGACGGCTGGCACGGTCTAGCGGTTCTCGGCTGCCTCAGCCGCAACGTGCTTGACACCGCGCTCTGGCTCGACATCACCGCCGGTGGCTCCTCAGAGCCCGGCGCACCGCCACTCCCGGACCGCCCCTTCGTCGAGTCGGCGAAGACGCCGCCCGGCAAGCTGCGGGTCGCCTATTCGACCCTGGCGCCGCGCGCCGCGGCGCCGCCGACGGTCTCCGATGACGTCAAGCAGGCCGTCTTCGACGCCGCCGAGCTGATGCGCTCGCTCGGCCACGAGGTTGCCCAGCAGGATCCCGCCTGGGGCGGGATCGGCAACAACATCACACCGCGCTTCCTGCGCGGCGTCGCCGATACGGTGGCCGAAGTGCCGCACCCCGAGCGACTGGAACGGCGCACCCGTGGCTTCGGCCGACTTGGCAGCACGCTCCCGGACGCGATCTACGAGCGCGCCCTGCGCGGCCGCGAGGCCGACGTCGCCCGCGTCAACGCGCTCTTCGACTCCTTCGACGTGTTGATCACCCCGGTGATGGGCGGCACCGCCCTGCCGATCCGCCGCTGGGAGGGCCAGGGCGCGATCCGCACCGTACTCGGCATGAGTCGCTTCTATCCCTATTGCGTGCCCTGGAACCACCTCGGCAACCCGGCGATGTCCGTCCCCACCGGCTTCGCACCCGACGGCATGCCCCTCGCCGTCCAGGTCATCGGCCGCCCCGGTGAGGAGGCGACCCTGCTCTCCCTCGCCGCTCAGCTAGAGGCCGAGCGCCCCTGGGCCGACGCCCGCCCCTCGGTCTCCTAGCCGAAGACCTTTCTCATCCGGGCGATCTCGCGGATCGAACCGCGGGGGCGGATGCGGCGTGTGAGGACCAGCTTCAGCGGGTTGGCGTCGGGCTTGCTGGTTGAGACGAAGTCGGCCCAGCTGGTCTCGAGGGTGACGGTCGGGTTCGGCGCTTCGCCCGGCTCCGCCCGGGTCGAGCCGTTGTCGAGCACCAGGTGCCAGGGGTCGGCGTCGGTGAAGCGCCACTGGTAGACGAGCTTGGAGCCGTTGGCGGCCTTCGAGTTGGCGGCGCGCTTGACCACGTCGAAGTAGAGGCGCTGCATCTCGGGATCGGCCTGCGGAACCGCCTCGGGCGGGCCGAGGATGCCGGCTTCCATCAGCTTCACCTGGTTCTTGGCGACCTCCTCGGCCGAGGCTTCGGGATCGAAGGGGAAGACGCCAGGGGGCATCTCCTCGGTCGGGTAGCCGATCGTGCGCCAGCGCTGGCGGATCAGTTTGAGCCCGAAAGCGAAGATGTCCTCGAGCGAGAAGCCGTAGCACTCGGTGTACTCGCGGTCGAAGTTCGGCGGGTAGAAGACCGCCGGCCCATAGGGCAGCACTTCGCGCAGCAGCTCGACTACGGCAGCGCGATTCTCCTCCCAGCCCGGCGCGCCTTCGCCCAGCAGCTCGGAGAGCACCTTGACCCCGAAGCCGATGTGGCGCTGCTCGTCGCGCGAGACGTTGGCCATGCCGGAGCTGAAGCCGGGCATCGTGTCCTCGGAAGCGAAGAAGTCCTCGATGAAGTGCTGGCCGGGCTGGGCCAGCGAGCCCTCGACGATCAGGTGGTAGAGCGTGATCGCCTGCGCGTACTTAGGCAACGAGCGGTCCTTGCGCAGTTCCTCGGCCATCACGTCGAGGCGGTCGAAGATGCCGCGGTAGCCCCAGTTGAGCTGCGGCAGGGTGGCGGAGAGAGTCTGCTCGATCGAGTCGCCGCCGACGCCGATCACGTCCTTGAAGAAGCGGTGGAAGAAGACCGAGTGGCGCACCTCGTCGACCTGCTGGGTAGCGAGGAAGTAGGCCTGCTCCTCGGTCGGGGCGGCGGTGATGTAGGGGGCGAGGGTGTCGGCGACGCGGTCCTCGCCGTAGAAGAACATCGAGTAGATCCACATCGCCGAGCGCCGCTGGATGTCACTGAGGCCGTCCCAGCCGGCTTTGTCGCCGCTCAGGTCGATGTCGTAGGCACTCCAGTTGCCCTGCTCCCAGCGCTTGTAGAGGTCCTCGTAGGTGACGTTGTCCATCAGGCTCTGCGATGCGACGCTCATCTCTCTCCTTTGCTGGTGCGGCGGGCTGCCGCAGCGGAGGTTACTGCCAAACTGGCTGGGCAGCCAGGGTGGTCAGGGTGAGTTCGTCACACAGACGCGGGAGTCTCGATCTCGCGCTTGAGGATCTTGCCGGTGGGGCCCTTGGGCAGGTCGTCGAGGAACCAGACCAGGCGCGGGTACTTGTAGGCGGCGATGCGCTCCTTGACGTAGGCGCTGACCTCCTCGGGCGCCAGCTCCTCGCCCTCGTGGCAGACGACCGCGGCGCCGATCTCCTCGCCCCACTCGTCGTGGGGGACGCCAACCACGGCCGCTTCGCGGATCTTCGGGTGCTCGAAGAGCACCTCCTCGACCTCGCGCGGGTAGACGTTGTAGCCGCCGCGGATGATCAGGTCCTTCTTGCGGTCGACGATGTAGAAGCAGCCGTCCTCGTCGATGCGGCCCATGTCGCCGCTGTGGAACCAGCCGCCGCGCATCGTCTCCTCGGTGGCGTCGGGGCGTTGCCAGTAGCCCTTCATGATGTTGTGGCCGCGGATCACGATCTCGCCGACCTCGCCCTGGGCGACCGGCTCGTCGTTCTCGTCGACGATCCGCATCTCGACCCCTTCGATCGGGGTGCCGATCGAGCCCGCCTTGCGCTCTTTGTCGGGGTGGTTGGAGCAGGCGACCGGCGAGGTCTCCGAGAGGCCGTAGCCCTCGAGCACGATCGCGCCCATCGCCTCTTCGAAGCCGTGCAGGACCTCAACCGGCATCGAGGCGCCGCCGGTGATGCAGGTGCGCAGCGAGGAGGTGTCGTAGGTCTCGCGCTCGGGGTGGTGGAGCAGGGCACCGAACATCGTCGGCACGCCGTAGAAGTGGGTGACCTTGTCGCGCTGCATCGTCGCCAGCGCCTCGCCGGGATCGAACTTCGGCACCAGGGTGAGGCAGGCGCCGACCTTGAGCGAGGAGTTCATGCCGACGGTCTGGCCGAAGGAGTGGAAGAGGGGGAGGGCGCCGAGGACGACGTCGCCGCTGGCGATCTCACAGGTGGTGCGGCTGGAGACGTCGGCGTTGCGGAAGAGGTTGAGGTGGGTCAGCTCGGCACCCTTGGGCTTGCCGGTGGTGCCCGAGGTGTAGAGGATCACGGCGGTGTCGTCCTCGGCCGTGTCATGGAGGCCGGTACTGGGCTCGTGCTCGGCCAGCAACTCGGCGAAGCTCGCCGGCTCGACCTCGATCAGCTCGGCGCCGGCATCGGCCGCGCCCTCGCGCGCCTCGGCGCAGAAGCCGTGCCAGGCCAGCAGCAGCTTCGAGCCCGAGTCCTCGAGGTAGAAGGCAATCTCGCGCCGCTTCAGCAGCACGTTCATCGGTACGACGACGGCGCCGGCGCGCAGCACGCCGTAGTAGGCGATCGGGAACTCGGGAACGTTGGGCAGCATCACGCCGACGCGGTCTCCAGGCCCGATGCCCTTCTCACCCAGCAGGGCGGCCAGGCGGGCGCTGCGCTCGTCGAGCTCGCCGTAGCTCAGCTCGACGTCGCCGAGCCGGATCGCCGGCAGCTCCGGCGTCCGCGAGGCGCTCTCGGTCATCAACGATGCGAGGTTGAGTCCCATCTCCCCTAGGGCTTGGTGATGTGGTGGACGGGGAACTCTTTGATGTCGGGAGGCCCTTGGAAAGCTTGGTCGCCCATCTCCCGAATCGCCGGTCCCAGCCGCGAGCCCTGGAAGCGGTCGAAGTGATCGCGTGACTCCCAGAAGTCGATGATGCCCCAGCCACCCTCGATCGGCCCGGCGGAATGGAAGATCAGGCCCTCCGGTGGGTCGCCATCTACGTTCATCTGGCCGTGCATTGCGTCGTACTGGTCCTGGGTGCCGCCCTCGAACTTCAACCGCAAGCCGATCGCCATGCATCCTCCTCTGTAGAACCCTGAGTACCGCAGCGAGCATAGCCCGCCCGGGAGTGACTAGGGCGGCATTGACTGTGGATATGCTCAGCCCAATGGAGAACCTTGGAGAGCCCACCTCGTATCTCGCGGTGGCCAAAGGAGTGCCGGTCTACTCGAGCGACGGCGAGAACCTCGGCCGGGTGGTGCGGGTGCTCTCGGCGCCCAACCTCGACATGTTCGACGGCATCGTCTTCGACACCACCGCCGGGCCCGGCGGGCACCGTTTCGTCGACGCTCCCGAGGTGGGGCAGATTTACGAGCGCGGCGTCGTGCTCAAGATCGACGCCGCCGAGGCGGCGAAGCTGACGGCGCCCGACGCCAACCCGGGTGCGCTCTCGGTCAACCCCGCCGATCTCGTCGGCGGCCGCCCGGGCTTTTTCCGCCGTGCCTGGAACTCGATGACCGGCAAGCGCTGAGGCGTGACGCCTTTCCGGCAAAGCTTGCGTAGGATCTTCGCTCGATGAAATTCTCGCTAATCATCCTGGCGCTTTGCGCTGCCCTCGCGACTGCGGTCACTGGCTGTGGCGGCAGCAGTGACTCGTCGACCAGCTCGACCGAATCGAGTGCATCCACCGAAGCCGGCGAAAGCTCCACCAAATCCGGTGAAAGCTCAAAGGAATCCGGTGAAAGCGTGCCGAAGGCGAGCCCCAACAAGAAGAAGACGAAGCCCACGGTCACGGTGCCCAAGGGCGTCTCGCCAGAAAATTTCGCTACCAAGGAAATCGAAGAAGGCACTGGCCCCGAAGCCAAAGCCGGCGACAAAGTGACCGTGCAGTACGTCGGGGTCGGCTATGACTCCGAAGAAGAATTCGACTCCTCTTGGAGCCGGAACGAACCGTTCAGCTTCACCCTCGGCGCCGGCGAAGTGATCAAAGGCTGGGATCAGGGTGTCGTAGGAATGAAAGTCGGCGGACGTCGCGAGCTGCTGATACCGGGCGAACTTGCCTACGGCGCCGCCGGTTCGCCGCCCAATATCGGGCCGAACGAAACGTTGATCTTCATGATCGACCTACTCGCCGTCGAATAGGCGACGGGCCGTCTCGACGGCTGCTCTGACTGCGCTCGTCAGCTCGTTCTCACTCTGAGCGTGCCCACTGCATCGATCTTCGCCGAACGGTTCGCCTCTCAAGGCCTTGCCGGCGCCCCCGAGCGGGAGGCCGCGGATGTGGCTGGTCGGCTACTTGCCGTACAGGGCCAGGACCCGCGCGGCGCCCGGCTTGCGGTCAGGGCGCGCAGCGAGGGGCTGACGGCCGCGGACGTGGACCGGGCCCTGAGTGAGGAGCGCTCGCTGCTGATCACCTGGCTCAATCGCGGCACCCTCCACCTCGTCCGCAGCGAGGACTACCCGTGGCTGCAGATGCTGACGACCCCGCCGCTGCTGACGTCTTGCAGCCGTCGCCTCCGCCAAGAGGGGGTCACCACGCAGCAGGGCGAGAAGGCGGTGAAGACGATTGAACGGAGCTTGGCCAAAGAGGGACCGCTCACCCGGCACCAGCTGCGCGAACGCCTCGACGACGCCGGTGTTCCCACTGCGGGGCAGGCGCTGGTCCACCTACTCTTTCTCGCCGCGGTGCGGGGCGTGGTGGTGCGCGGCCCGATGGTCGGCAAGGACCACGCCTATGTCCTGGTCGCCGACTGGCTCGATCGCGTAAAGCCGATCGAGCGCGACGTCGCTCTCGCCGAGCTCGCCCGCCGCTACCTGATCGGCCACGCGCCGGCGGACGACCGCGACCTGGCGCGCTGGGCGGGGCTGCCGCTGCGCGACGCCCGCGCCGGACTCACCGCGATCGCCTCGGAGCTGGTCGAGCGTGACGATGGTCTCGTTCATCTTGCTGCGTCTCCGCCGCAGCCCGAGGTGCCCGGCCCGCGCCTGCTCGGTGCCTTCGACCCGCTGCTGCTCGGCTGGACCTCGCGCGAGCTGATCCTCGGTCCCCATACCCACCTGGTGACCATGAACGGCATCTTCCGGCCCTTCGCGATGGTCAAGGGCCGTGCCGTCGGCACCTGGAGGCTCAACCGCGGCAAGGTCACGGTCGAGCCGCTGGGCCGGATCAGCAAGCAGGCCACCGCCGCGCTCGCTGCCGATGCAGCGGATGTGGAACGGTTCATGGCAAGCGCTTAGCCACAACCAGGAGGAAAAGATCATGGGACAGCCAGTAGTCCACTTCGAGGTCGTCGGCAAGGACGGTGAGAAGCTGCAGAGCTACTACGCCGACCTATTCGACTGGGACGTCAACGCCGAGAACGAGATGAAATACGGCCTGGTCGATCGCGAGGCCAACAGCAACGCCGAAGGCATCGGTCTGGGCGGCGGCATCGGCCAGGGCCCCGACGGCTACGAGGGCCACGTCACCTTCTACGTCGAAGTCCCCAGCGTCGAGGAGGCCCTGAGCAAGGCCGAGTCCCTCGGCGGCACCCGCGTGATGGGCCCCGAGACGATCATGGGCCGCATGGTCCTCGGCCAGCTCAAAGACCCCGAGGGCAACGTGATCGGCTTGATTGAGGGCTAGGACAGCTTGGGGCTGCGCCAGGGCTGGGCCAGGCGGGCGGCTAGGTCGTCCGCCAAGCCGGCGATCGGGACTCGCGTCTGCTCGAGCGAGTCGCGGTCGCGCAGGGTGACGGTGTCGTCTTCCATCGTCTGGTGGTCAACGGTGATGCCCCAGGGGGTGCCGATCTCGTCCTGGCGGCGATAGCGCTTGCCGATCGAGCCACCTTCGTCGAACTCGGCGGGCATGCGGGCGCGCAGCTCGCTGAAGATCTCCCGGGCCTTCTCTGGCATGCCCTCCTTGGAGACGAGGGGGAGGACAGCGACCTTGTTGGGGGCGAGGCGGGGGTGGAGGCGCAGCACGGTGCGCTGGCGACCCTCGACTTCCTCGACCTCATAGGCGTCGACCAGGAAAGCGAGGGTGGCGCGGTCGGCGCCGGCGGCGGGCTCGATCACGTGGGGGACGTAGCGCTCTTTGGTCTGCTGGTCGAAGTACTCGAGCTTCTCGCCGCTGAACTTGGCGTGTTGGGTGAGGTCGAAGTCGCCGCGGTTGGCGATCCCCTCCAGCTCCGACCAGCCGATCGGGAAGAGGTACTCGACGTCGCTGGTGCCCGATGAGTAGTGCGAGAGCTCGTCGGTGTCGTGGGGGCGGACGCGGAGGAAGTCGGGGCGGATGCCGAGGTTGGTGTACCAGCGCTCGCGCAGCTCGATCCACTCGCGGTACCAGCGCTCCGCCTCGGCCGGCGGCACGAAGAACTCCATCTCCATCTGCTCGAACTCGCGGGTGCGGAAGATGAAGTTGCCGGGGGTGATCTCGTTGCGGAAGGACTTGCCGATCTGGGCGATGCCGAAGGGGGGCTTCTTGCGAGCGAAGGCCATCACGTTCTTGAAGTTGATGAAGATGCCCTGAGCGGTCTCGGGCCGCAGGTAGACCTCTGAGCCCTCACCGGCGACCGGGCCGACGTGGGTCTCGAACATCAGGTTGAACTGACGCGGCTCGGAAAGCTCGCCGCCGCACTCGGGGCAGCGCAGCTCGGCGCCGGGGTCGCCACCTTCGGCTTCGACCGCCTCGCGCAGGTGGTCCTCGCGCCAGCGCTTCTTGCACTTGCCAAGGCATTGGACGAGCGGGTCGGTGAAGCCTTCGAGGTGGCCCGAGGCCTCCCAGACCCGCGGGTGCTGGAGGATCGCCGAGTCGAGGGCGACGATGTCGTCGCGTTCCTGCAGCATCGCCCGCCACCACTCGCCCTTGACGTTGTTCTTCAGCAGCACGCCGTAGTGGCCGTAGTCGTAGGTCGAGCCGAGCCCGCCGTAGATCTCAGAAGAGGGGAAGACGAAGCCGCGGCGCTTGCAGAGAGCGACGATCTCCTCCATCGAGACGTCGGTCGCGCGCTCCCCCTGCTGCTCGGCTGCCATGCCGGAACCGTATCGGCTGCGATAATCCCGCATCCCGTGCCTATCTACGAGTACAAATGCGAGAACGGCCACGTCTTCGACGTGATCCAGAAGATGAGCGACGAGGCGCTGACCGAGTGCCAGGAGTGCGGCGCTCCCGCGGTGCGCGTCCTGCACCCCGTCGCCGTCCACTTCAAGGGCTCCGGCTTCTACAACACCGACTACGGCAAGAAGAAGAAGGGCGCTGCCGCCAACGGCGGTTCCTCCGAGGGCTCCGGCGAGTCCAAGGGTTCGTCCGAGAGCTCCAGCGAGTCGAAGTCGAGCGACTCGAAATCCTCCGGCGACAAGCCCAAGGCCTCGACGACAAGCGACTGAGTTCGCCCAGGCAGGTTTGACCACACCCTGGTGTGGAAAATGCTGCGCGCGCTGCGGCTCTAGCCGTTGAGCAGACGGTCGACGGCGTGGCGCCGGGTTGACTCCGGCACCACGACGGCGCCTTCGGGGCCGTTGGGGTCGCAGCCAGAGTGGGCACCGGCGCAGAGGACGTCGGTGTTGCCGCTGCCGCCGATCGCGGCGGAGAGGATCAGCTGCGGCATGGTCAGGAAGCCCATGTCGCTGACGAAGGCTTTGGGCGCCTCCCAGCCGATGATCGGGCCGTGGATGAAGTTGTAGGGGAGGCGCAGCGGGTCGGTGAGGCGGTCCTTGATGCCGTTGATCACGCGCTGCTGGGCCTGGGCGCGGTCGAAGTCGTTGTAGCCGAGCGAGTAGGCGCTCTTGCCGGGGCCGGGGCATTCGCTCGGCTCGCGCACCCGTGAGTAGGCGAGGGCCTTTTCGCCGTCGAGCGTGTTCTCGCCCTTGTGCAGGCGCAGAGTGACGCCGCCCTGACCGCCGCCGGCGCCGCCGGAGATGTCGGCGCAGAGCTTGTGCGGGACGTTGACTTCGACCCCGCCGACGGCGTCGATCAGGTCTTCGAAGCCGGTGAAGTCGACGATCGCGACGTGGTCGACCTGGATGTTGAGGAAGTCTTCAACCGCTTCGATCTGGGCCTTGGCGCCGCCGAAGGCGAAGGCGGCGTTGATTTTCTGCGGGTTCTGGCCGGGGATTTCGGCGTAGCTGTCGCGCGGGATCGAGAGTTTGCGGAAGGCGCCGCCGCCGGCGCGGATCAGCATCAGGGTGTCGGCGCGGAACTGACCGTCTTCGCAGCCGTCGTGCGGCGCGTCGCCGTGGGCCTGCTGTTCGAAGCACTTTTGCGAGGGCGCGCCGGTTCCCTTGGTGTCGGGCGGGCGGGCGTCGGTGCCGAGCACGAGGATCGTCTGGGCGCTGGGCAGCAAGAAGGGGTTGCCGTGCAGGGCGTCCTTGGCTTCGCCGGAGAGCTTGAAGGACTGCAGCTGGGCGGAGACGGCGAAGGCAAGGAAGCTGAGCAGGATCCAGCCCAGCGCCGCGATCCCGACCCACTTGAGCACCCGCTTGGCGGTCCAGCGGCGGGGCGGCCCGGTGCGCTCGGGCTTCGGCTCCTCGTCTCCCTTATCGCGCCGCCACCACTTCGGCGCGCGCGGCGTCCGCTCCCTGAGTCCTGAGAGATCTGGGGACCGCAACCCGGACAAGCGGCCCTTCCGGGACCGGTAGACCTTGTACTCGGGCGGCCCGGAGGGCTGCTGCTCGCCATTGTCGGCCATGAAAGACTGCCGGGAATCATGCCGATGCCCGCGGTCGCCCGCCTCTACCCTGCCTTGAAGCTCGTATGAGTGCAGGGGAAATCATCGGCGTTGACCTGGGTGGCACGAAGATGCTGCTCGGCGTCGTCGATTCAGATTCGAAGGTGCTCTGGGAGAGCCGCGAGGCCTCCACCGGCCAAACCGAGGACGAGCTGGTCGAGCTGCTGGTGCGCGAGATCGAGGAGGCGCGGGGGAAATGCCCCGGCGCCGCGGCGGTCGGCCTCGGCATTCCGGCGACGATCAACCACGACAAGGGAATCGCGGTCTCCGCGGTCAACCTGCCGCTGGAGAACCTGCCGATCCGCGATCTGATCGGCGAGCGCGCCGGCCTGCCGGTCTTCGTCGACAACGACGCCACCGTGGCGGCCCTGGCCGAGCACCTCTACGGCGCGGCGCGCGGCGCTGAAAACGCGGTGATGCTGACGATCGGCACCGGGATCGGTGGCGGGTTGATCTTGAACGGCGAGATCTACCGCGGCTCGACCGGCGCCGGGTCTGAGCTCGGCCACACGGTGATCGAGGCCGACGGTCCGCCCTGCCAGGGCAACTGCCCGGGGCGCGGTTGCGTCGAGACGCTGGCGTCGGGGACGGCGCTCGGTCGCGAGGGTCGTGCCGCCGCCGAGAGCGAGCCCGACTCGGCCCTGGGCGCGATGCTCGCCGACGGCGAGACGATCGACGGCAAGGTGGTCACCGAGGCGGCGCTCGCCGGTGACGCGACCGCGCGCGGCGTCTTCGACCTGATCGGTTCGCGCCTCGGCGTCGCCCTGACCAGCTTCGCCAACATCTTCGAGCCGGAAGTCTTCGTCATCGGCGGCGGCGTGATCGCCGCCGGCGACCTGCTGCTCGAGCCGGCGCGGCGGGTGCTGGCGGAGCGGGCGCTGCCGCCGATGAAGAAGATCCCGGTGGTCGCGGCCGAGCTCGGCTCGGACGCCGGCATGATCGGCGCCGCGGCGATGGCGCGGATCGAGCTGGAGCAGGGGAAGGGCTGATGCCCGGCGAGCTGATCGTCTGCCCGACCCCGATCGGCAACCTCGACGACATCACGGTCCGTGTCCGCGAAGCCCTCGTCGCGGCTGACTTCATCGCCTGCGAGGACACCCGCCGCACCGGCGGCCTGCTCGACAAGCTCGGCATTCGCCCGGCGCCGCCGCTGATCTCCAACCACGAGGGCAACGAAGGGCCGCGGGCGACCGAGCTGGCCCAGCGGATCGAGCGCGGCGACATCGTCGCCCTCGTCTCCGACGCCGGCATGCCAGCGGTCTCGGACCCCGGCTACAAGCTGATCCGCCGCTGCATCGAACGCGACCTCGACATCACCGTGCTGCCCGGGCCATCGGTGGTGCCGGTGGCGCTAGTCGCCTCCGGCCTGCCCACCGACCGCTGGCGCTTTGAGGGCTTCCTGCCCAAGCGCTCGGGCGAGATGGAGCGCGTGCTGCGCTCGGCCGAGACCGTGATCGCCTTCGAGTCGCCGCGGCGGGTGGGGGAGTCGCTGGCGGCGCTGGCCGCGATCGCCCCCGATCGCCCCGCCGCCGTCTGCCGTGAGATGACCAAGATGCACGAGGAAGTCTCCCGCGGCTCCCTGGCCGAACTGGCCCGCCGCTTCCGTGGCGACGTCAAGGGCGAGATCGTCCTCGTCATCGCCCCGGCCGCCGCCGAGGAGCACGACCGCGACGTCGGCTTCGCCGTCGACGCCCTCCGCCACCTGGTCCAGTCCGGCGCCCGCCCCCGCGCCGCCGCCTCAGTCGTTGCCGCCCTCACCGGCACGCGGGCGAACGATCTCTACCGAGCGCTGACCGGCCGCGAGCCGCGTAGATAGCCTCAACGTCAGTGCCTTACTACGTCACCACCCCGATCTACTACGTCAACGCGGAGCCGCACCTCGGGCACGCGTACTCGACGATGGCGGCCGACGTGCTGGCGCGGCACATGCGGCAGAGGGGGGAGGATGTCTTCTTTCTCACCGGCACCGACGAGCATGGGGAGCCGATTGAGACGGCGGCGGAGCGGGAGGGGATCTCGCCGCAGGAGCTGGCCGATCGCAATGCGGCCAAGTTCGAGGCGCTGGGGCCGATCATCGGTGCTACCAACGACTTCTTTATTCGCACCTCGGATCCGCGGCATGAGGCGAAGGTGGCGGAGATCATCCAGCGGGTCTATGACAACGGCTGGGTCAGCAAGGGCACTTACGAAGGCTGGTACTGCCCGCGCTGCGCCGACTTCAAGACCGAGCGTGAGCTCGGGCCGGGCAATACCTGCCCGATCCACGAGATCCCGCTGGAGAAGGTGCGCGAGGAGAACTGGTTCTTCCGCCTCTCTGCCTTCCAGGGGCAACTCGAAGACCTGTATGAGGCGCGGCCCGATTTCGTCGTGCCCGACTTCCGCCGCAACGAGGCGGTCTCGTTCATTAAGGGCGGGCTGGAAGACGTCTCGCTCTCGCGGCCGACGCTGAAATGGGGGCTGCCGCTGCCCTGGGACCCCGAGCAGCGGATGTACGTCTGGTTCGACGCGCTGCTCAACTACGTCACGGCGCTCACCTTCGCCCGCGAGGGGGAGGACCTGAGCGAGCGCTACTGGCCCGCCAGCCTGCACGTGCTGGCCAAGGACATCCTCAAGTTCCACGCGGTGATCTGGCCCGCTCTCTGCCTCGCCGCCGACCTCAAGCCGCCGCAGCGGATGACGATCCACGGCTACCTGCTGATGGGCGAGAAGAAGATGTCGAAGAGCCTCGGCAACGTGCTCGACCCGTTCGAGGTGATCGATCGCTTCGGCGCCGACGCGCTGCGCTTCTACCTCTTCCGCGAGGTTAGCTTCGGCCAGGATGGCTCGATCTCGACCGCCGGCTTCGAGTCGCGCTACGAGACCGAGCTCGCCAACGACTACGGCAACCTCGCCAGCCGCGTGCTGGCGATGGTCGAGCGCTACCGCGCCGGCACGGTGCCGGTGGCCGCCGTCGACGCCGTGCTCGCCGAGGACTTCGAAGGCGTCGTGCCGCGCTTCAGCGAGTTGCTCGACCGGGCAGAGCTGACCCAAGCCTTGGAGGTGGCCTGGACGCTGGTGCGGCGGCTCAATCGTTACGTCGAGGAGACCCAGCCCTGGGTGCTGGCCAAGGACGAGGCCGACCCCGAGCGCCTCGACGAGGTCCTCTACAACCTGGTCGAGGGGCTGCGGGTGACGACGCTGCTGCTCGTCCCGTATCTGCCGCAGACCAGCGAGACCCTGCTCGCGGCGCTCGCCGAAGAGGGTCGCACGCTCGCCGATTTCGGCTCGCGCGCCGGCGGTCAGAGCGCCGAGCGGGTGCCCCAGCTCTTCCCCAAGATCGAGACACCGGCCTAGTGGCGGCGGTCCTCGCCGCCCGCGCCCTGCGCAAGTCCTACCGCGGCAAGGAAGCTCTCGTCGGCGTTGATCTCGAGGTCGGCGCCGGCGAGCTGCTCGGCCTGCTCGGCCCAAACGGTGCTGGCAAGTCGACCCTGACCAAGATCGCCTGCGGCCTGGTCCGGCCCAGCGGCGGCAGCGTCGAGGTGCTGGGAAGGCCCGCCGGCTCGCCCCCGGCGCGCGCCGCGATCGGTTATCTCGCCGAGCTCTTCCGCTTCCCCGGCTGGTGCTCGGCCGACGAGCTGCTGCAGCTGCATCAGCGTCTCAGCGGCTCGGCGGGTGGGGCGAGCGAGCGCGCCGAGTTGCTCGAGCTGGTCGAGCTCAGCCACGCCGCCGGCACGCGGGTGGAGACGATGTCGAAGGGGATGCAGCAGCGGCTCGGCATCGCCCAGGCCCTGGTCGGATCGCCGCGCCTGCTCCTGCTCGACGAGCCGACCAGCGCGCTCGACCCGGTCGGCCGGCGGATCGTCCGCGGCCTGCTCGAAGAGCTGCGCCGCCGCGACGTCGCCGTGCTGCTCAACTCGCACCTGCTCAGCGAGGTCGAGCTGGTCTGCGACCGGGTGGCGATCATCGCCGATGGCAAGCTGGTCCAGGAGGGTCGGCCGGCCGACCTGGAGCGACCGCGGGGGGTCGAGGTCGAGACGGCGAACGGGGTCAGGCTCTTCGAGGGCGCCGGTCGCGAGGAGGCGCCGGAGATCGTCGCGCGGCTGGTCGCCGAGGGCGAGCGGATCCATCGCGTCGAGGTGCTGCGCAGCACGCTCGAGGACGTCTACCTCGAGGCCGTTCGGGGCCGGACGGGCTGAGGATGCTGCGTTCGGTCTCAACCGTGGTCGGCTACGCCATGCGCGAGGGGCTGCGCCGCCGTGTCTTCCTTGCCGTACTGCTGCTCTCAGTCGGCTTCCTGGCGCTGTACGGGGTCGGCGCCCACTTCGCCTTCCGCGACGCCAGCGGTTTCGCGGAAGGCGAAGCGAAGATCCTCGACCCCAAGGCCTTCACCGGCGCGACGATCTTCGGCATGGCGATGTTCACCACGCTCTTCCTCGGCTCCGTCCTCGCCGTCTTCCTCACCCTGGGCATCGTGCGTGGAGATGCCGAGAGCGGCTTGCTGCAGCCGCTGGTGGTGCGCCCGATCGGTCGCACGACGCTGCTGGTCTCACGCTTCCTCGCCGCTGCCAGCCTCTCCGCCGCTTACGTGCTTGCCATGTACGCGGCCGCGCTCGCGATCACCTGGCAGACCGGGCACTGGGCGCCCGACCACCTGCTCGGCCCCGCCCTGGGTCTGGCGCTCGCCGTCGCGATCGTCGCCGCGCTCTCGCTGCTTGCCTCGACCTTCCTCTCGGTGACCGCCCAGGGGATCGTCGTCTTCATGATCTACGGCGCCGGCCTCACTGCGGGCCTGCTGGCCCAGATCGGCCACGCGATCCACTCCGCCACCCTGCACTCGATTGGACACACCGCCAGCTGGATCCTCCCCTTCGAGGGCCTCTACGCCGCCAGCCTCCACGCCTTGATCTCCAACACCTCGGGGTTGACCGGCGTCGTTCTCCAACTCGGCCCCTTCGGTGGCTCCGAAGCGGCGAGCCCGGGCCTGATCATCTGGGCCTTCATCTACACGGCTGGCGTTCTTGCCCTAGCGGCCGCCGCTTTCGCCCGACGCGACCTCTGACGAGGTGCAACGTCTTGTCCCCCTACGGGACGGGTAAAACGTTGCACCTGGGTTGTCAGGCGAGCGCGTCCGGCCCGAGCTGGTCCGGGCTCGTGTACCCGCAGAGCGCCAGCGTCAGGTCGAGCTCGGCGAGGACCATGCGGAGCACGGTTTCGACCCCCTGCTGTCCCTCCAGAGCGAGGCCCCAGATGTAGGGGCGGCCGAGGCAGACGGCGTCGGCGCCGAGGGCGAGCGCCTTGATCGCGTCGCTGCCGCTGCGGATGCCGCTGTCGAAGAGGATCGCCAGCTCATCGCCGGCCTCCTCGGCGATCGCCGGCAGGGCGTCGAGGGCGCCGATCGCACCATCGACTTGACGACCGCCGTGGTTGGAGACGATGATCCCCTCGATCCCGCGTGCCGCCGCTTCGCGCGCATCGTCGGGATCTTGGATCCCCTTGATCACGATTGGCAGCTCGGTCTGCTCGCGCAGCCAGCCGAGGTCATCCCAGCTCAGGGCGGGGTTGGCCTGGACGCCGAGGAAGTGGCCGGTGGCGGCGCCGACGTCCTCCTCCGGCGTTTTGTCGAGCGCTTGGCGGAAGACCGGGTCCTGGAAGTAGTTGGCGACGCCCATGCCGTTGAGGAAGGGCAGCCAGGCCTGCTGCAGGTCGCGTGGCTTCCAGCCCGGGATGAAGGTGTCAACGGTGAGCACGATCGCTCCGTAGCCGGCCGCCTCGGCGCGGCCGACGAAGCTGGCGGCAATGGCGCGATCGTTGGGCCAGTAGAGCTGGAACCAGCGCGGTGCGCCGCCACCGGCCGCGGCGATCTCCTCGAGCGTGAAGTGGGAGTTGGTGCTGGCGATCGTCGGCAGCCCGAGCGCAGCCGCCGCCCGCGCGGTCGCCAGCTCGCCGTCGGAGTGGACGACCTTCTGCACCCCGATCGGCGCCAGCAGCAGCGGCGCCGGCATCGCCGTGCCGAGAAGAGTGGTCGAGAGGTCGCGCGAGGAGACGTCGCGGAGCATTCGAGGCACGATTTGCCGGCGCCGAAAGGCCTCGCGGTTGGCGTCCATCGTGCCCTCGCTGCCGGCGCCGGCGAAGACGTAGTTGGCGGCTCGCTCGTCCATCGTCGCCGCGGCGAGCTGCTCCAGCTCGGCGACGGAAACCGGAACGCTCGGCGTCTCGCCGCCGAGGCCGAGGGCGTAGATCTGGCGGTAGTAGTCGGCGAAGTCGGCCACGCGACAAGGCTATTCGAGCTCGTTCTGCGAGCGGAGTTGTTGTTACAACAGATGCACAAACTAATTCAATAACTCAAACAAATGCCTAATTACTGATCATTTAAAAAATACTGGCCGAAGTTGGTCGCATGAATAAAAACGCTGTATCCAAATTTGGTCTCAAAGCACGATTCCTGGTGTCAGCACTGGCGGCGGCGATGCTGCTGGTCGGTCTCTGCGGCACCTCCCTTGCCGCCTCGCCCGTGGGCAAGGACGGCGCGATCCACGCCTGTTACAAGGTCAAAGGCAAGCCCAAGGGGACGCTGCGCGTCGTTGGGGCCCAGAAGCGCTGCAAGCGCGGCGAGCGCAAAGTCGTCTGGAACGCCGCGGGCCAGGGCGGCCAGTCCGGCAGCGCCGGCCAGAACGGCACGTCCGGCAATGGCCAGCCGGGACAGGCCGGTACCAACGGCACCTCGAGCCCGAACGAAGTCGCCCTCAAAACCGAGATCGCTTCGCTCAACGTGAAAATCGAGGGACTGGAAAAAATCCTCGGTGGGCTGACCAACGGAGATCTACTCAACGTCGTCAGCACGGTCAAAGGCCTGACCAACACCGACCTGACCGAAACGGTGGACGCCCTGCCGCTGGTTAGCTCGCTCTGCGCGCAGAACGAAGAAATGGCCAACCAGATCAACCTCATCTCCGGAGTGGTCAAAGGCCTCGGTCTCAGCTCAGCCCTGGAAGCACTTGGCCTGCTCGTCATTCCGACGTTGCCGACCGATCTGCCGACGCTCGGCTGCGGCACTCCTTAGTCAGCAGAACCAACAACTAACCCTCTCCGACAACGACGGCCCGCCCGCCCCTCAGGGCGCGCGGGCCGTCGCCGTTCTTAGACTGCTCTCGGTGATCGATTCCCACACCCACCTCTTTCTCTGCGAGCGCCCCGAGGGCGAGGTGGTTGCGGCGGCGCTCGAGGCGGGGGTGGGGCGGATGCTCAACGTCGGCCTCGACGCCGAGACCAACCTCACTGCGGTTGCGGCTACCGAGCGCTACGACAGCGTCTTCGCCACCGTTGGCTGCCACCCCACCGAGGCCGCCGGCTTCGACGACGCCCGGGCGGCGGAGATCGCTCGTCTGGCCGCCGAGAACGAGAAGGTGAGGGCGATTGGCGAGACCGGGATCGACTACTACCGCGAGTCGGCCAGCAAGGCGGACCAGCACCGGGCCTTTGAAGCCCAGATCGATATTGCCCGCGAGCGCGACCTGCCGATCGTGATCCACGCTCGCGACCCCGAGGGCGAGACCGGCGCAGTCGACGACGTCTTCGAGATCCTCGACCGGCGCGGCGATGGCGTCGCTGTGATCCTGCACTGCTTCCTTGCCCCGTGGCGTGTCCAGGACGCGATCGATCGTGGCTGGTACTGCTCTTTCTCGGGCATCGTCACCTTCCCCAGTGCCGAGGAGTTGCGCGAGGCCGCTACCAAGCTGCCCGACGAGCTCGTCCTGGTCGAGACCGACGCGCCCTACCTGGCGCCGCAGCCGATGCGCGGCAAGCCCAACGAGCCGGCCTACGTCGTTTCCACCGCCGAGGTTGTCGCCGAGGTCCGCGGCGTTGCCTACGCCGAGCTCGAGCGCACGGTTGAGGCCAACGCCAGGGCGCTCTTCGGCTGGTAAAGGTGGTCCGCCTCGGGCAGAACTTCCTCTCCGACCCGAACCTGCTCGACGCGATCGTTCGCGACGCCGAGCTGCGCCCCGACGACGTGGTGCTCGAGGTTGGCGCCGGGGAAGGGGTGCTGAGCGAGCGGCTCGCCGTCGCCGTCGCCCACCTGCACTCGGTCGAGCTCGACCGGGGCTTGGCCGATGCGCTCGAGCCACTCGCGGCGCGGCCCAACGTCAACCTGCACTGGGCCGACGCGATGCGGATCGACTTTGGCGCCCTGCGACCCGTGCCGATGGCGATGGTCTCCAACCTGCCCTACTCGGTGGCGACCCCGGTGATCCTGCGCACGATCGAGCAGCTGCCCTCGCTGCGCTCCTGGACCGTGATGGTGCAGCGCGAGATCGCCGACCGGTTGCGCGCGGCGCCCGGCAGCCGCACCTACGGCTCGCCGAGCGTGCTCGCCCAGCTCGCCTGCGAGGTGCGCCTGCTGCGCAAGGTCGACCCGGCCGTCTTCCGGCCGCGGCCGCGGGTGGACTCGGCGATCCTGGCGCTGCGCCGGACCGGTCCAGGAGCTGACCCAGCCACGCGCGAGTTGGTCCGGGCGGCCTTTGCCCACCGCCGCAAGGCACTCGCCCGCTCGGTCGAGCACGTGCGCCCTGGGTCGCTCGGCGCGGTGCGAGCGGCTCTGGAGGAGTTGGGGCTACCCGCGGACGCGCGAGCCGAGTCGCTCTCCCCAAACGATTTCGCCGCCCTATCCGCGAAGCTGCGCGAATCAAGAAGTCAAGGAAATAGCTGAAGAACTTGATTCACGCGGCGCTTACGCGCGGCGACTTCGATGCAGATCCACGCCCCCGCCAAGCTCAACCTCTGCCTCTACCTCGGCGCTCGCCGCGAGGACGGCCTGCACGAGCTCTGCTCGCTGTTTGAGCCGCTGGCGCTCGCCGACCTGATCGAGGTCAGCGAGGCGGCCGAGGACGAGGTGATCTGCGCAGGGGTCGAGGGCGAGAACCTGGCGATGCGGGCGCTGGTCGCCCTGCGCGAGCGCGGTTGGCAGAGCCCGCCGCTGCGGGTCGAGATCAATAAGCGGACGCCGGTGGCGGCTGGCCTCGGCGGCGGCAGCGCCGATGCCGCCGCCGTCCTGCGCCTCGCGACCGGCGACGTCGCCGGTCTGGAGCAGCTCGCCGCCGAGCTTGGCGCCGACGTGCCCTCTCAGCTGACGCCGGCACTTGCCCTGGTGCGCGGCGCGGGGGAGAGGATCGAGCGGCTGCCCGAGCCGCAGTCGCACGCCGTGGTGCTGCTGCCGGACGGTGGCGGGCTCAGCACCGCCGAGGTCTTCGCCGAGGCCGATCGGCTCGGCCTCGGCCGGTCCGATCAGGAGCTGGCCGAGCTGGCCCAGCACCTACGCGAGGCAGCCGGCTCGGGAGCATCGCCGCTCGCCTACTCGGAGCTGCTCGTCAACGACCTCGAGCCGGCGGCGCGCTCGCTGCGGCCCGAGATCGGCGCCGCGCTCGAGACCCTGTGCGATGCCGGCGCCCCCCTCGCGCTGCTGACTGGCTCCGGCCCGACCGCCTTTGGCCTCTGCGCGGACCTGACGGCGGCCCAGGCGGTAGCCGAGGCGCTCGACCGCGACGACGCGATCGTCTGCGAGGCGGGGGTCGCGCCGTGAAGCTTCCTGGCGAGAGCGAGGGCAAAAGCAACCGCAAACGCTTGCTGATCGCGATCGTGGCCCTGGTCGTCGCGGGCGGCTACTACCTGATCAGTCGCCAGCTCGGCCACCTCGACCTGCAGGGCTTGCTCGAAGATCTCTCCAACGCGCTGGGCGCTTGGACCTACTTGATCGTCGGCGCCTTCGCCTTCGCCGAGACCGGCGCCTTCGTCGGCCTCGTCGTCCCCGGCGAGACCGTGATGCTGCTTGGCGGCGCGGTCGCCGGCCAGGGCGCGATCGACATCTACCTGCTGATCGCGATCGCCTGGTTCTCGGCCTGGCTCGGCGACACGACCAGCTTCTTCATCGGCCGCCGCCTCGGCCGCGAGTTCGTGCTCAAAAACGGCCCGCGCTTCGGAATCGGCCACGAGCGCTTCGAAAAGGTCGAGGACTACTTCTCCCGCCACGGCGGCAAGACGATCTTCATCGGCCGCTTCATCAGCCTCGTCCGCGCCTTTGCCCCCTTCATCGCCGGCAGCTCGGGCATGCGCTACCGCGCCTTCGTCCCCTACAGCATCCTCGGCACCGGGCTCTGGGCCAGCGCCCACATCCTCGTCGGCTACTTCTTCTCCCGCAGCATCGAGAGCGCTGCCAAGTACGCCGGCCGCGGCGCTTTCGTGCTGGCGACGACGATCGTCGTCGTTGTCGCCGCCGTCACCGCGGTCCGCTTCCTGCGGGTTGAGGAGAACCGCCGGCGGATCGTGGCCTGGATGGAGCAGCACGCGGCAACGCGCTGGCTGGTCGCGCTCACGCGCCGCTTCCGTCCGCAGCTGCAGTTCCTCTGGGAGCGGGTCACTCCCGGCGGCACCTTCGGGCTCGAGTTCACCTCGCTGATGGCGATCTTCGCCGTCGCCCTCTTCGTCCTCGTCTCCTACACGGTGATCGTCAACGGCGAACCGGGCCCGACCCCCGGTGACACCACGGCGATCGAAATCGCCGAAAAGCTGCGGGCCGAGTGGCTGACCCACTTCGCCGAGGTCTTCACCCACCTGGGCTCCAGCGCGATCACCGGCGCGCTCGCCTTTGTCGCCGCGGTGCTGTTGATCGCGCGGCGGCGCTGGGCCGAGTTCGGCGTGCTGCTCGCCGGCGTGGTGCTGATCTTCGTCGGCGTGCACGAGATCAAGGCCGCGGTCGACCGGCCGCGGCCGGGGGGCGGGCTGATCGGCGTCTCGGGCTCCTCTTTCCCCAGCGCTCACGCCGCCTACTCGACCTTCTACGTCTGGCTGGCGGTGACGATCGTGATGCGGTTGCGGCCCGGGATGGCGCGCGGTGCACTCGTCGTTGTGCTCGGCATCGCCCTCACCGCCCTGGTCGGTCTCTCGCGGGTTTATCTCAACGTCCACTACCTCAGCGACGTCAGCGCCGGCTGGGCGCTTGGGGTCGCTTCCTTCTCACTTTGCGCGGCCGTGGCGCTTGTCATCACCACGGTGCGGCAGAATGGGCGCGGTGTTGTTGCCGCTGGCGCTGCAGAAGATCGAGAATGAGTACCTGCTGTTCGGCGCGGCCGGACTGGTAAGCCTTGCTGCCTTCGTCGGCCTGATCCTGGTGCCGGCGCTCAGCTCCTACGGCCGGGTCTGGGAGAAGGCCGCCGCCGGAGTGCTCTCCCTCTTCGTCCTCGCCGCCCTCGTCATCGTCGGCGTCGTGATCGGCCTGGCGATCGTCTACTACTACAACGACATCGTCAATTTCCTCCACGGCCACTAGTACCGCTGCCCTGGTTGCGGCGGCTAACTGACTCACGTTTTGCTGAGCGGTAAGCAAATTCGCGAATGGAAGTAGCCGTTCTCTAGGGATAATGAGCCGATGCCAGCCGCCTCGAAAGGGACAAAAACGCCTGCAAGCACGCGGGAAGAAGGGACCCTCGATGCGCTCGCCGAGGCGGTCGAATCGGGTGCCGGGCTGCCTGCGGTCGCCCGCGCGGCGGCAAAAGTCCTCGATGCCAGTGTCGCCCTGATCGACCGCTCCAGCGCCGTGCTGGCGGTCGCCGGCGCCTCGCCCGACCAGGAGAAGAAGCTGCTCGCCGGGGGGGAGGAGGTGACCCGGGTCGAGCTGCGGGTCGCGGATGCCGCCGTCGGCGAGCTGCGCTATCGCGGCTCGAACCCGCCCGAGCCGATGATCGCCCGCATGGTGACGACGCTGCTGGCGCTGGAGCTGGAGCGCTCGCGCTCGCCGGAGTGGGAGAGCGAGGAGGTCGCGGGGGCCTTCGTCGCCGCCGTGCTGGCGCGCGAGGTGACCGACCGCGGCGACATCCTCGCCCGCGCCGCCGAGCTCGGCGCCAACCTCGAGCCCGGCGCCGGGGTGCTGATCCTGCACGCTGCGCCGCGCGCGGCGCAGACCGGTGAGTGGCGCGCCCGCGTGCTGACCCTGGCGCAGCGGGCGCTGCGCTCCCTCGCCCCCGGCGCTCTGGCCAGCCCCGACGGCGAGGAGGCGGCCGAGATCGCCGTGATCGTTCCGGCGGAGGACGACACCCGGATCGAGCGCGCCGCCGCCGGCCTCGCCCGCGAGCTGGAAGACAGCCTCGCCGGCTTCCACCTGACGATCGGCCGCAGCCGCCACGCCGCCGATCCGGTCGACCTCTACCGGGCCGGCAACGAGGCCCGCCTCGCGGTCAACGTCGGCGAGGCCGAGGGTCGCACCGTGCTCGCCTTCGAGGACACCGGCTCCTACCGCCTGCTGCTGCCGGCGATGAGCGAGGACCGGCGCGAGCTCGAGCGCTTCTACGCCGAGACGATCGCGCCGCTGTCCGCCTACGACGAGCAGTACGAGACCGAGCTGGTGACCACGGTCGAGGCCTACCTCGACAACGACGGCAACGTCGCCGCCACCGCCAAACAGCTCTACACCCACCGCCACACGATCCGCTACCGGCTGGAGCGGGTCAAAGAGCTCTGCGGCCATGACGTCTCCGCCACCGAGGGCCGCGAGAAGCTCGGCCTCGGGCTCAAAACGATGCGCGTCCTCGGCATCGCCTCGCCCCGCGGCCCGGCGATGGAGCCGGGGTCCGAAGCGGGCAAGGTGCCGCGCGGCGGCGAGGAGTAGCGAGGCAACGATTCCGGGGGAAGGACTCGAACCCTCTCTTCTTGGACCAAAACCAAGCGTGCTGGCCGATTACACCACCCCGGAGCGGGTTCGAGCCTAGCGGCCGACAGCGGTTGATCGCGTCCGCGGAGCGGCTTAGGGTCCGCTGTATGGAGATGAGCAGCGCATCAATGGACCCGGAGATTCGCGAAGGCCTGAAGCGCAGCTGGAAGGCACTGATGACGGTCGGGGTCGTGGCGATCTTCATCGGTTGCGTGGCGATCATCGTGCCCGAGGTCGCCGCGGTTGGAACGGCGATCTTCATCGGCTGGATCCTCGTCATCGCCGGGGCGTTCCTGGTTGCCGGGGCCTTCATGGCGCACTCGATCGGCAGTGTCATCCTGCGCCTGATCTGGGCGCTGCTGACGGTGATCGTCGGGCTCTGGCTGATAGTAGAACCGCACAACGGCACGCTCACCCTAACCTTGGTGCTGGGCATCTACTTCCTCTTCATGGGCCTGACCCGGATTGCCGTTGCCTTCGCGGCTCGCGGCCAGGAAGGCGCCGGCCTGGTCGGCCTCAGCGGCGTCGCCGGCCTGCTCGTCGGCATCCTCGTACTCGCGAAGTTCCCAAGCTCCGCCGACTGGGCAATCGGCCTGCTCGTTGGGATCGACCTGATCTTCGCCGGCTGGACGCTGACTTCCGTGGCTCTGGTCGGTAGGGATCTCGCCCGCAGGACCTAGCGTGCGGAGGGGCACATGACCCCTTTCGCGACTACGATCCTGGGGTGAGTTCGCCGCTCGTCCTGGTCATGGCGGCAGGACAGGGAACGCGCATGCGTTCCAGCCTGCCGAAGGTGCTGCATCCCGTCTGTGGGCGGGAGATGGTGGCGTGGCCGATCGTCGCTGCCCAAGAGGCCGGGGCGGGACGGGTGGCTGCGATCGTCTCTCCCGGTCAGGAAATAGCTTCTGGACTGCCCGACGGGGTTGAGACCGTTACCCAGCCTGAGCCTGATGGCACGGGCGGCGCGGTGCGGGCAGGGCTATCGCTGATCGAAGAGGCCGAGACGGTCTTGGTGCTCTCCGGTGACGTGCCGTTGATCTCGGCCGAGACGATCGCCGGGTTGCTCGAGGCACACACGTCCTCCGGCGCCGCGGCGACGATGTTGACGATCGAGCTTGACGAGCCGGGGTCCTACGGGCGGGTCGTGCGCGACGCCGAGGGTGGGGTGGAGCGAGTGGTCGAGGCCAAGGCGGCCGGCGATGCCACCGCTGAGCAGTTGGCGATCCGCGAGATCAACGCCGGCACCTACGTCTTCCAAGCGGGCCCGCTCGCCGAGGCGCTTGCCGGACTCTCCAATGACAACGCCCAGGGCGAGTACTACCTGCCCGACGTACTGCCGGCGCTGCGTGAGGCCGGGCACGCCGTGGGCGCTCACCTCGCTGACGACCTTGCCGTAACCATGGGCATCAACAACCGCGCCGACCTCGCTGCGGTCGAGACCGAGGCGCGCAGCCGCATCCTTCGGCGCCACATGCTGGCCGGCGTCACTGTGGTCGATCCCGGTTCGACTTGGATCGAGGTCGGGGTTGAGATTTCCGCCGACGCTCGGATTGAGCCCGGCACCAGCCTGCGCGGCGCGACCAAGGTCGGCGGTGGCTCGACGGTCGGCCCGCTGACGACCCTGATCGACGCCGAAATCGGCGCCAACGTCTCGGTACCGCACTCCTACCTGGTCGACTGCGTCGTCGCCGACAACGCCAACGTCGGTCCGTTCGCCTACCTGCGGCCGGGGGCCGAGCTGGCCCAGGGCGCCAAGGCCGGCACCTTCGTCGAGATCAAGAACTCGCGCATCGGCGAGGGAGCCAAGGTGCCGCACCTGGCCTACGTCGGCGACGCCGAGGTCGGCGCCGGCAGCAATCTCGGCGCCGGCACGATCACCGCCAACTACGACGGTTTCCGCAAGAACCGGACAGTGATCGGTGAGAATGCGCGCCTCGGCGTTGACACGATGCTGATTGCGCCGGTAGAAGTCGGCGACGGTGCTTACACTGGCGCCGGGGCAGTGATCAAGAGCGACGTGCCAGAGGGCACACTCGCCGTCAGCGAGAACGAGCAACGGAACATCGAGGGCTACGCCGCCCGCAAGGCCGCCAAGATGCAGGAGGAGCAGACCCCGTGAGCACGATCGAGGAGCGACCCGAGTCGGTGCCGTCAAGCGCCATCACCCATGACTACTCGAAGCGGATGATGGTCTTTGGCGGCCGCAGCTCGATGGAGCTCGCCGCCAAGGTCGCCGGCAAGCTCGATGTCGACCTCGGTCAGGTAACGCTGAAGACCTTCGCCAACGGCGAGGTCTACTGCCGCTACGAGGAGTCGATTCGCGGCGCCGACGTCTTCATCGTGCAGTCGACCAGCGCCAACGAGCACTCCAACATGACCCCGAACGACTCGCTGATCGAGCTGCTGACGATGATCGACGCGGCGCAAGGCGCCTCCGCGCACCGGATCATCGCCGTGATGCCCTGGTACGGCTACGCCCGCCAGGACAAGAAGTCGGCGCCGCGCGAGCCGATCTCGGCCCGCATCGTCGCCAAGTGCCTCGAGGGCGTCGGCGTCGACCGCGTGTTGACCATGGACCTCCACGCCGGCCAGGTGCAGGGCTTCTTCCACGTCCCGGTCGACCACATGACAGCGATGCCGATGCTGACCCAGTGGTTCGCCGACCAGCACCCTGCCGAGGACCTGGTGATCGTCTCGCCCGACGCCGGCCGGGTCAAGACGGCCCGCAACTTCGCCCGCCGCATCGGCACCCACTGGGCGGTGATGGAGAAGGAGCGCCCGGCCCAGCAGGTGGCCGAGATCGGCTACGTGGTCGGCGACGTCAAAGGCAAGACGGCGGTCCTGGTCGACGACATGATCGACACGGCGGGGACCCTCTGCGCCGCCGCGCAGACCGTGCTCGACGAGGGCGCGGCACGGGTGATCGCCTGCGCCACCCACGGCGTCTTCTCCGGCCCGGCCTACGAACGGCTCGCCCGCGAGAACTCCAACATCGAGCAGATCGTCGTCAGCGACACGATCCCGCTGCGCCCCGGCGCCCCGGACAACATCACCGTGCTCTCCACGGCCGGCACTTTCGCCGACTCGATCCGCCGCATCTTCACCGACGACTCGGTCTCCGAGATCTTCGCCGGCGAGAACCAGCTTTTTTAGGCGGGCGGCTGCGGCCGGGCATGGCGTCTGGACGCCCAGGGCCGGCGCGCTACGCCCGCTCCCCGACGCCCCACGTAGCGTTGCTACGCGGGGGTCGTGTCGCGAACGTATCGCTTGTCCCTGAACGCCCAGCCATCCATGCCCCGCCTTGCCGACCGCCTTACTGAGAATGGAAAATCAGAAAATGGAGAACGCGAACAAGCAGGATCTGCGCCTTGTCGGCCACAAGGGGGCCGACCTGATCGCGCCGGGCAACACGGCCGAGAGCTTCGTTGCCGGCGTTGAGGCCGGGGTTGACACGATCGAGCTCGACGTGCTCTGGCTGCGCGACGCGCACCTGCCAGTGGAGGAGCGGGCGCCGCTGGTCGTCGCCCACGACTGGCACGACGCCGCGAGCCGTACACCGCTGCAGCTGACCGAGGCGCTCGACGCCTTCCTCGAGCCGCCCTTGGACAAGGTCGAGATCGACATCGACATCAAGCTGCCGGGCCGCGAGGAGGAGATCGTCGAGGCCCTGCGCGAGCGCGATCTGGTCGGCCGGGCGATGGTCTCGACGATGGAGCTCTACTCGCTCGGCCGCATCCTCGCGCTCGAACCGAAGCTGCGCCGCGGCTGGACCTACCCCAAGGTGACCAAGGACTGGACCTCGAAGCGCTGGGCCAAGGGCCCAATGCTGGCGGCTCTGGTGGCGATGCGCCAGCGCTTGCCGGGCCTCGCCGCCGAGAAGCTGCCCAAGTTCGGGGTCGAGTCGATGTGGGTCTACCACCCGCTGGTCAGCACCCGACTCGCCCGCATCACCAAGCTCGCCGGGGTCGAGCTGATCGCCTGGACCGTCGACGACCTGGAGCGGATGAACAAGCTCGTCGCGACCGGCGTCAACGGCCTGGTCTCCAACGACCCCCGCCTCTTCGCCCAGCTCGACTCGACCGGCAGCTAGACGGTTCCGGGCGTCGCCGTCGGCGGCGCGTTGCGGCCGCCTTTGGTCTTCACGGCTGAGTTGAGCTCGTCGGCGGTGAAGCCGCCGACGGGGTTGCCGTCGAGGGCGAAGCGGTAGAGGGCGACGCCGAAGATGTTGCTGAGGGCGCTGGAGATCAGCACCGAGATCGCCAGGCCGATCACGCCGATCACCAGCAGCAGGGCGCCAGCGAAGCTGGCCGAGGCCCAGATCAGGAAGCCGGCGAAGATCAGCAGTGCCGAGGGCAGCATGCCGAAGAGGAAGACGGCGCCGCCGATCGCGATGTTGCCGGTCACCTGGGCTCCCCAGCGCGACTTGAAGAGGCTCGAAGAGCGCTTCAGGGTCTGGAACGGGCCGGTCCCCTCGAGCGCGATCACCGGTACCGCGAGGAAGGTGATCAGCGACCAGCCGATCGCAAGCAGGCGGCCGACGATCTGGCCGATCGCGCCCTGGTTCTCGAGCGCGCTGAGGGCGATGCCCAGCGTGGCCGAGAGCGCGGCCCAGCCGCAGATCTGGGAGAAGCGCGTGCGCGACACCGCGAGTCCGTCGGCGACAGTCGCTTTTTGGCCGCGGAAGATCATGTCGGCAGCGGCGGCGAGTCCGACGCTGAAGTAGGTGCCGATCACGGCGAGCAGGTAGAAGCCGATCACGGCAAGGGCCCCGCCGATCACGGCCTGGTCGCTCTCGATCAGGAAGACGCCGGGGCCAATCACGATGATCGCGGCGACGATCGTGGCGGCGCCGCCGTAGAGCGGGAAGCGCACCAGCTCCGGGTTTTCGCGCAGCAGTCCCCAGCTCTTCTTGGTCAACGCCCAACCGCGTTTGATCCGGCTCATCGCTGCTCTCCTTCCAAGGACCGCTCCACTATTGGCATCTGCATCACGCCTCTTCCCTCGAAGTACTCCCACTCCTCCTCGCCAAGCGGGGTCGCCGGCGCGTCGGCGTAGATCCACTCGCGCATGATCCGGTGCCAGTTGCGCTTCGCCCCCAGCTGG
The DNA here is from genome assembly GCA_963732225.1 of uncultured Solirubrobacterales bacterium. Classification (GTDB taxonomy): domain Bacteria; phylum Actinomycetota; class Thermoleophilia; order Solirubrobacterales; family 70-9; genus VRUE01. The sequence goes on along the minus strand of CAVSYR010000001.1, from coordinate 133,410 downwards.
CCGAGCACGGCGACGACGCCGATTTCCATCCGCCGTCCCATCAGCTCGTCGGCCGGCATCGCCTCGCGCCGCATCAGGTCGTAGTACTCCGAGCGCGGGTCGTTGGTCGATTCGATGATCTTCATCACCCGTTTGGCGCTGATCTCGATCTCGCGGTCTTCGACGTACCAGCCGCCGACCGCGCGCATGTGCTCGAGCAGCCGCTCGGCGTCGAGCTTGGAGGGGTTCTTGATGAAGCCGAGGTCGTGCAGGGCCTTGCGGAAGTCCTCGGGGTCATCGCGCGAGGCGGCGTCGAAGGCGCGCTGCTCGAGCACGATCTGCTCGTGGTCGAGCTTCTTTGTCATGCCGAAGTCGAGGAAGGCGACGCGGCCGTCGGCGAGCAGGATGTAGTTGCCGGGATGGGGGTCGGCGTTGAAGTGCTGCAGGTGGTAGATCGAGCCGAAGCTGCCGCGGAAGACGATCTCGCCGAAGCGGCTGCGCTCCTCGTCGGGCAGCGCCTTGACCTGCTCGAAGTCGAGTCCCTCGACCAGCTCGGTGACCAGCACGCGGCGGCGCGAGAGCCGCGTGATCACTTCCGGCACGTAGATGAAGGGGTGGTCGCGATAGGCGCGCGAGAAGGTGCGCTGATTCTGTGCCTCGTACTCGTAGTCGAGCTCCTCCATCACCCGTTCGCGCAGCTCTTTGGCGATCGCCTTGGCGTCGAGGCCGGGGGCGAGGGCACGGGCGAGGCGGACGATCGTGCCGGCGTTGCGCAGGTCGGCGTCGAGCGCCTCGGCGATCCCGGGGTACTGGATCTTGACCGCGACGATGCGGCCGTCGAGCAGCTCGGCGCGGTGGACCTGGCCGATCGAGGCGGCGGCGAAGGCCTCGTGCTCGAACTCGGCGAAGAGCTCGGAGAGCGGTTCGCCGTCGTACTCCTCCTCGAGCACCTTCTCGACTTTCTCCCAGGGCATCGCTGGCGCGTCGGTGCGCAGCTTCGCCAGCTGCTCCTGGTAGATCTCGCGGTACTCGTCGGGGATGAACTCGGTGTCGATGAAGGAGGCGAACTGGCCGAGCTTCATCGCCGCTCCCTTCATCTGGCCCAGGGCGCCGACCATCTTCATCGCCGTCTCGAGGTGGCGCTGCTCGAGCCGCTCCTTGCTCGACTCCTCGGAGCGGGCAACGTTGGTGGCCTTGGTGCCGGCGTAGCGGGCGGCCTGGCCGCCGACAATCGAGCCCAGCTTGGCCGAGCGGCGCACCCTGCCCTTGGGGATCTTCGAGCCCTCGCTCACCGCCCGAAGGTTGTCACAGGCTCCGAACGCGCCTCTTTCTCTATCCTCTCCCGTCCGAATGGCCAAAGGACGCGAAACTCTCAAGGCTGCCCCGCGCAGCGATTTCGGCTCCCGCACCTCCCGCCGCCTGCGGCGCGAGGGCCTGGTGCCGGGCGTCGTCTACAGCGGCGGTGCCGAGTCGCGCGCCTTTCAGGCGCCTGAACGCGAGATCCGCAACGTGCTTGGCGAAGGCGCCGCGCTCTTCGACCTCGAGATCGAGGGCGGCAAATCCGTCCCGGTCGTGGTCAAGGAGCAGCAGCTGCACCCAGTGCGCGGCAGCCTCCAGCACATCGACCTGCAGGAGGTTCGCCTCGATGAGGCGATCCAGGCCGAGGTAACGATCGAGCTGGAGGGCGCCGATTCCGCCCCTGGCGTCAAGGGCGGCGGCGTGCTCGAGCACGTCACCCGCGAAGTCACGGTCGAAGCGCTGCCCACCGAGATTCCCGATCGCATCGTCGCCGACGTCTCGGCGATGGAGATCAACGACACCCTGCAGCTCTCGGCGCTGGAAGTGCCCGAGGGCGTCACGCTCGTCGCCGACGACCCCGAGGAGGTGACCATCGCCACCCTTTCGCCGCCGCGCGTCGAGGAAGAGCCCGAGCCCGCCGTCGAGGAGGAGGCCGAGCTGGTTGGCGAGGAGGGCGAGGCCGCTGCCGAGGATGGTGGCGACGGGGGCGACTCGGGCGACTCCGGCGGGGACTGAGCCTGTCGATCTTTCGCCGCCGCCGAGCTGAGCGCGGCGAGGGCGAGCAGCAGGGCGATCGCATCCTGATCGTCGGCCTCGGCAATCCGGGCGAGCGTTACGCCGCGACCCGGCACAACGTCGGCTTCGAGGTAGCGGCCGAGCTCTCGCGGCGTTGGGACCTGCCCAAGGCGAAGTCGAAGTTCGGTGGCCTGCTGAGCGAAGGACGCGCCGGTCCCGGCGGCCCTCGGGTAGCGATCCTGCTGCCGCAGACCCAGATGAACGTCTCCGGCGACTCCGCCGGGCCGGCGCGCGGTTCGCTCAAGGTGCCACTCGAGCGCGTCATCGTGCTGCACGACGAGATCGACCTGCCCTTCGGCGAGATCCAGGTCCGTCTCGGCGGCGGCCTCGCCGGCCACAACGGCCTCAAGAGCCTCAAGCGCGGCTTCGGCGACCCCGAGTTCTGGCGGGTGCGTGTGGGGGTGGGGCGGCCCGACTCCACCGATCCCGAGATCGTCGCCTCATACGTGCTGGGCCGCTTCCGCGAGCCTCGCGATCAGGTGGCTGCACTAATCGAGAGCGCTGCGGACGAGACCGAGCGGTTGATCGCGCAGCTGGATGAATAGATTGCCGCCGGTGAGCGACGAGACTGCGGTTACGAGCTACGAAGTCGACGAGCGGGGCGTGGCGCTGCTGCGTCTGCAGCGGCCCAAGTCGCGCAACGCGATCGACACCCAGATGCTGGGTGAGCTGCTCGAGCACCTGGCCGTGGCGCGCGGCGACGAGGCGGTCCGGGTGCTGGTCTTCAGCTCCGCCGACCACATGGGCTTCTCGGCCGGCGCCGACGTCAAGGAGGAGCTCGATGAGGAGGGCAAGGTCCGCCGCATGCAGCTCTTCGCCGACGTCTACGACCAGATCGTCGCCTTCCCCAAGCCGACGGTCGCGGTCTGCCACGGCGACGTCGTTGGCGGCGGCGCCGAGATCGCGATTGCCTGCGACATGCGCGTCGGCGGCTCCAACCTGCGCATGCGCTTCCCCGGGGCGGCGCTCGGCGTGCCGGTCGGCCCAGCGCGTCTGGTCACGCTCTGCGGCCTCGCAACCGCCAAGTACCTGCTCTTCAGCTCGCGCACCGTGAGCGCCGACGAGGCCCTGCGCCTCGGTCTCGTCAACCGCGTTGCCCCTGCCGCGAGCACTGAGGAGGCGGCCCTGGTGCTCGCCGGCGAGGTTGCCGGGCATCCGCCGGAGGCGGTGGCGCGGCTGAAGACGATGCTGCACGAGTGGGATGACGTGGTCGGTCGCTCTGATGCCGAGGGCAAGGGGCAGGTCGAGTGGCAGCGTTCCGGGCCGGGTCTGCCCTACCGCAGCTGAGGGACTGTCCCGGCAGGGGTTTCACTTAACTTTTTCGATGGAACGGCTATTGCTGGCGCCGCAAGGTGGACGCCGAAAAAGTACAAGACGTTCCACCCCTACCGGGACAGTCCCTCAGCTGCCGCCACTCCGACGCCAGCGGCTATGGCCATGATCGAGACCTGAGGGTTCACTCCAGGACAGCTTGGGAGGATCGAGCCGTCGGCGACCCAGACGCCCTCGATGCCGCGCAGGCGTCCTTGCGGATCGACCGGGTGGCGGCTGGGGTCCGAGCCCGCGGCCGCGGTACCGCTCGGGTGGAAGCCGGCGAGGCGGAGGCGGCGGACGTCGAGGCGCTGCATCGCCGTCTTGAGCTCGGCCTCCGAGTGCACCGCCGGGGCGCCGCCACCCAGTTCGACGTCGTTTGCGCCCGCCGCCAGCATCACCCGCGCCATCGCCTCGATCGCTGTAGCGAGGCGGCGTTCATCGGCCTTGGCCAGGCGGTAGGAGACGATCGGGGCGCGCGAGCCGAAGACGCGACCGGAGGGCTCGTCGGCGATCATCGCGCCGATCATCGCCCGGTCGGCTGCGCGGTCGAGTCGACCGAGCAGGTGGGTGCCGTAGCCGGGGGCTGAGATCGCGCCCATGCCCGGCGGGCTGCCGGTGGCCTCGATCAGGACGCCCTCGGACTCGTGCAGCTCCTCGATGCCGACGCTCTGCATAACGCCACTCCAGGGCACCACCTTCTGCTCGAAGCCGGCGGTGATCCCGGTGGCGGGGTGGATCGAGAGGTTGCGGCCGAGCCGGGGGTGGCGCCCGAGGCCGCTGCGGCGTAGCAGCGGCGCGGTCGGGATCGCGCCCGCGGCGACGATCACCAGTGGTGCCGAGATCCGCACCTCACTGCCGTCGCCCCGGTGGGCAAGCACGCCGCTGGCGCGGCCGCCCTCGCTCAGAACCCGCTGCACCCGCAGGCCGCTGACGATTCGTGCCCCCGCCTCGCAGGCCTGGGGCAGGGCGTTGAGGTGGACGCCGCCCTTGGCGTTGTTGGGGCAGCCGATTGCGCACTGGCAGGCGCCGCGACAACCGGGCGCGTTGCGGCGCAGGGGGGCGCTCTGCCAATCGAGCGCGGCGGCGCCCTCGAGGGCGAGTTCGCCGTTGCGGCCCAGCACCTCCATCGGCGCGGGAGCGACGCCGATCGTCGCTTCGACGTCGGCGATCCGCGGGCCGAGCAGCTCGAGGTCGGCAAGGGCGAAGCCGTGCTCCTTGTGCCAGGCGGTGGCGACCCCAACCGGAGGCCTGAAGCAGGTGCCGGAGTTGATCACGGTGGTGCCACCGACGGCGCGCCCGAGGGGCAGCGCGATCGGTGGGTTGCCCAGCGCCATCGTCGTGCCGCCGTCGCGGTAGATGCCGGCGAAGCGGTCAAGCGGATGCGAGTCGCGGATGCGCTCGACGGTCCAGCGCTCTCCCTCCTCGACGATCACGGTGTCGAGCCCGGCCCTGGCGAGGGCGCGGGCGGCGAAGGCGCCGCCCGCGCCGGAGCCGATCACGATGACGTCGCAACTGGAGGTGTGGGGCCACTCCGCCGCTGGGGTGATTGCCATCTGCGGGTCGGCCCGCGAGGGCTGGTGACGCGAGCCGACCGCCGCGATCTCCGCCGCGAAGGTGTCGGCACCGTGGGCGAGCAGGACGATCGACTTGATTGAGTCGACCAGCGGCCCGCCGCCGACGCGGGCGACCTGTTTCAGCAGCGCTTCGCGTTGCTCTTGGGAGGCGGCGCCGAGGGTGCGCCCGGAGCGGGCGATTGAGAGCCCCTCCAGTCCCAGCAGCGCCGCGCCCAGGCCGACCTGCGAGGCACGCGGCATGCGCGCGATCATCCGCCTGGCGACGGTCGCGACCCGCTCGGGCTCGGGCCCTCCTGCCTCGGGCGGCAGCAGGGCCGCCGCCGCGTCTCCCAGCGCGGACATGGGACGGATACTAGGTCCAGCTGGCGGTATCGAGCACCGTGCCGTTCCCAAAGCGGTCTGGGTGAGCGGAGACAAAATCGGCGACCTCGGCGCAGGTCGTGACCCAGACCTCTTCGCCCGCCGCCGCTGCGGCCACCCGGTCGAGCAGTGCCTCCAGCCGCTCTTCACCGAGCCAGCCGAGCATGAACGGGTGCAGGACGATCGCCATGTAGCCACCGTCTCGCGCCAGCCGGCCGACCTCCCCTTCGAGCCAGGCGAGAAAGCGGGTGGGCTCGATCGGGTCCAGCGAGCCGGTCATCTGCTCGCGGGCTGCGGCCAGCGGCGGCAGTACGCAGCTGGCATCGAGGTGCCGCCACTCGAAGGGCAGCAGGGCGACGCTGTCCTTGAAGCCCGCTCCGGCGCCGGCGGGCGAGCAGTAGCGCAGTCCGGCCTCGCGCAGGACGCGGGTGCCGCCCGCACCGAGCTGCCCTCCCGGCGGGCGCAGGCCGGCGATCTCGAGGCCGAGCTGCTTGAACGCAGCGAGACCCCGCTCCAAGTTCGCGGCCTGCTCGGCCGCCGTCAGCTCGGCCCACTGCTCGTGACGCCAGGCGTGGTAGGCGACCTCGTGGCCCCGCGCGTCGATCTCAAGCAGCAGGTCCGGATAGAGCTCAGCGTTCAGTCCCTCGACGAAGAAGGTGGCGGCAATACCCCTGTCCTCGAGCTGTCCAAGCAGACGCGGCAGCACCTCGAGCGCGGTCGGGTGGCGACCCAGCGTTGCGTTGGCCGGCAGTGCCCCCATCTCAAGTTCGGCCGCCTCCCCGAGATTGTCAAACGTCAGCGAGAGCAACCCCCGATTTCGGTCGACGGGACTCAAAACCATCTATATGCCGACTTTCAGGCCCATCGACGGCTATTCGCGCAGCGCCGGGCTCCAGCGCTCGGGCTCGAGCTCGGCCTGCTCGCGGGCCCAGCTGAAGTGGTGCTTCGCCGAGGCGAGCAGGATCGGGAAGTTGAGCAGGCCGGCGACGGCGAAGCGACGCGCCCCGGGGCGGTTGGCAGCGGGCAGGCTGAGGGCGCTGCTGAGCAGCCAGAACCAGAGCACGGCGTTGTAGGCGGGCAGCTGGTCCTCGCGCAGGCCCTCGGCTTCGTCGAGCATCGGCAGGCCACCGTGCAGGGACCAGGGCCAGGCCTTGAAGTGGACGGCGACACCGGCGACGCCAATCCCGGCGCTGAAGGCCGAGAGCCGGCGGGCGTTCTCGCCCTCGCTCGCGGCGGCGGCGAACATCAAGGGGAAGTAGGCGGTCCACATCGCGACCGCGCCGCGGCGCCCGATGAACGGCTCGAAGACGAGCCCGACCCCGGCGCGGGTCTCGAAGGCGTTGTGGGCGAGCAGGCCCAGGGCCGAGCCAGCGGCAAGCAGTCGTCTCATCGTCGCGCTCCGATCTTGTTGCTCAGGGTTCCGATCCCGTCGATCTCCAGCTCGACCGTTTGCCCGGGCTGGATCCAGCGGTCGAGCTCGAGCCCGCAGCAGCCGGGCATCGTCCCGGTCGAGACGATGTCGCCGGCCTCGAGCCGCTCGCCCGCCGAGGCGTGGGCGAGCATCGCGCCGACGTCGTGCGCGGCACCGGCGGTAGCGCCCTCGCACCAGACCTCGCCGTCGACCCGCACCCGCCCGGTGGCGGTCCGCCAGTCCGGCAGCTCGTCGGCGCTGAGCACGTCGCAGCCGATCGAGTTGGCGAAGGTCTTCGACTTCACCGCCGGCCCGAAGACGCCGTGGCGCACCTCCTCGGCCTGCACGTCGCGGGCGCTCCAGTCGTTGAGCACGAACCAGCCGCCGATCGCCTCGGTGGCCTCTGCGGGGGTGGCGTCTTCGAGCGGGCTGGCAAGCACGAAGGCGAGCTCCAGCTCGAAGTCGAGGTAGCCCGTGTGCGAGGGCCAGGCCACCTCCACGCCGCCGCCCAGCATCGCCGTGTGGTTGCCGATGTAGAAGGCGGGAGTCTCGTAAAAGCTGGCCTTGGGCTTGAACGGCGGGAACGTCCTGCCGGTGAGGCGCTCGAAGCCGGCAGCGAGGCGCTGCACCGGCGGCGGGAAGAAGCGCTTGACCAGCATCCGTGCCGAGCCCTCGTAGTGCGAGGGCCAGAGGCTGAAGGCGCGCATCGAGCGCACGGCGAAGGGGAGACCGGCGGTGGCCGGGTCAACGGCAGCGCTCTCATCTCCCGCTACCGCTGCGAGTCGCTCGGCCACTTCGGCCCGCCCCGCGGCACCGCGAGCGAGCAGTGCCAGCACGTCATCGACATCCGGCAGCGAGACCCAGCGCTCGCGCTCCGAGTCCTCGACGATGACTCCCGCGGGTGTGCTTCTCAGCTTCATCGGCGCCCGCGGGAAGTGTAGGCGCCGACTCCGGCTTCGTAGAATCGGCGAACCCGCCCGGACGGCAGTGTCTGGGCGTTTCGCCTGCCATGTCGCTCCGACCTCTAATTGAGATAGCCGCCGAGAACGAGCGCGTCCACGCGCTGACCGGCCGCGTGCGCGATGCCGCTGCCAGCGGCGAGGCACTCGACGTGCCGGCCTCCTCGATGCTGCGGCCGCTGCTACTGGCGGCGATCCTCGAGGACGAGCGGGGGCTCGCCGGTCGCCCGGCACTGCTGGTCAGCCCTGACGACCGCTCCGCCCGTGACCTCGCTGCCGACCTGCGTGCCTACCTGGCGCCGCGGCGCGTTCGTCTCTATCCCTCGCGCGGCACCGGCTTCGCCTCGCACGTCTCGCCGCCGCCCCACCTGGTCGGACTGCGGATCGACGCGCTCGATGCGCTCGGCCGCGAAGAGGACGCCGTGGTCGTCGCCAGCGCCACCGCGCTGGCCGAGGCCGTTCCGGACGCGTCCCTGCGCCCGGCCGGATTCTCGATCGAGAGCGACGGGGAAATCGACCTCACCCAGGTCGCCCGCGACCTCGACGGGGCCGGTTACGAACGGGTTGAGCAGGTCGAGGAGCGCGGGCAGTTCGCGATCCGCGGCGGCATCCTCGACGTCTTCGGGGCCACCGAGGAGCGCGCCGTGCGGATCGAGCTCTTCGGCGACGAGGTCGAGTCGATGCGCTGGTTCTCGACCTTCACCCAGCGCTCGCTGGGCGAGGCCGAGCGGGTGGAGCTGGCGCCGGCGGCCGAGCTCGACGCCGAGCACCGCGAAATCGCCGAGCTGGCGGCGATGGAGGCGGCCGAGGAGGACAAGGAGGCGCCGAGCCTGGCCGAGGTGCTGCCGCTCGAGCAGTTCGGGCCGCCGCTCGACCTCGTGCCCGAGGGCGCGGCGGTGATCCTCGCCGCCGCCGAGGAGATCGAGCCCGCCCTGCGCGACCACTGGGACGACGCGACGACGGCGATGCACGCCGACGACGCCCGCCACCTCTACGTCGACGTCGCCGAGCCGCTCGCCGCCCGCGCCTCGCTTGCCTTCCGCACGGCCAGCGACGATGACGAGAGCGCTTTCCGCGCCGCCCGCGCCGAGTCGCCGGCGCGCAGCGTCAAAGAGGCCGAGGCGGAGCTCGAAAAGCAGGTCCGCTCCGGCTACCGCACGGTCGTCGCCTTCGACGACCGCGGCGAGGCCGAGCGCGCTCGCTACGGACTCGATCGCCTCGACGCGGCCCTGCTCGAAGGCGGCCGGCTCTCGCCCAAGCCCGCCCTCACCTTCGCCGAGGCCCGCCTGCGCGAGGGCTTCGTCAGCCCCGAGCTGCGGCTCGCCGTCTACCCCTTCCGCCGCCTCGTCCATCGCCGCCGCCAGGCCGAAGCCCGCGTGCCCGGCGCCGCCCGTGGCCGCCTCGCTTTCAGCGAACTGCGGGTCGGCGACTACGTCGTCCACGAGGACCACGGCGTCGCCCGCTTCGCCGGCTTCGAGACGCGCGAGGTCGGCGGCGTCACCCGCGACTACCTCTACCTCGAATACAAGGGCGAGGACCGCGTCTTCGTCCCCGTCGACCAGCTCGCCAAGCTGAGCCGCTACGTCGGCGCCGGCGGCGAACCGAGCCTTTCGGCCCTGGGCGGCAAACGCTGGCAGAACATGAAGGCGCGGGCGCGCAAAGCGGCCGGCGCCCTGGCCGGCGAGCTACTCAACCTCTATGCGGAGCGGCGGACCCGCAAGGGCCACGCCTTCGAGCCCGACGGCGAGTGGCAGATGACGATGGAGGCGGCCTTCCCCTACCGCGAGACCGCCGACCAGGTGGAAGCGATCGAGTCGGTCAAGGGGGACATGGAGGCCGATCAGCCGATGGACCGCCTGGTCTGCGGCGACGTCGGCTTCGGCAAGACCGAGGTGGCGCTGCGCGCCGCGGTCAAGGCCGCCGCCGACGGCAAGCAGGTGATGATGCTGGTGCCGACGACGATCCTCGCCCAGCAGCACTTCGGCACCTTCCGCGAGCGCCTCGCCGACCTGCCCTTCGTCGTCGAGGGGATCTCGCGGCTGCGCAAGCCGGCCGCGGTGAAAGCGGTGCTGGCCGGCTTCGAGGCGGGCAAGGTCGACATCCTGATCGGCACCCACCGGCTGCTCTCGCGCGACGTCCGCGCCAAGGACCTCGGCCTCGTCATCGTCGACGAGGAGCAGCGCTTTGGGGTGAAGCAGAAGGAACTGCTGCGCCAGCTCAAGCTCAAGGTCGATGTGCTCGCCCTCTCGGCGACGCCGATCCCGCGCACCCTGCAGATGAGCCTGGCCGGCCTGCGCGACATCTCGACGATCGAGACCCCGCCTGAGGGTCGCCGCCCGGTCCGCACCTACGTCGGCCCCTATGACGAGGACCTGGTCGCCAAGGCGATCAACCGCGAGCTCGAGCGCGATGGCCAGGCCTTCTTCCTGCACAACAGGATCGATTCGCTGCCGGAGACGACCGAGCGGTTGCGCGGCTTGGTGCCGGGCGCACGCTTCCTCGAAGCGCACGGGCAGATGGACGAGAAACAGCTCGAGGAGACGATGCTCAGCTTCCTGCGCGGCGACGCCGACTGCCTGGTGACGACGACGATCATCGAGTCGGGACTCGACGTCGCCAACGCCAACACCCTGATCGTCGAGCGCGCCGACCAGCTCGGCCTCTCGCAGGCCTACCAAATCCGCGGCCGGGTCGGGCGTTCTCGCGAGCGCGCCTTCGCCTACATGCTCTACCCCTCAGCCGAGGCGCTGACCGAGGACGCGGCGGCGCGACTCTCGACCCTCGCCGACCACACCGAGCTCGGCTCCGGCTTCAAGATCGCGATGCGCGACCTCGACATCCGCGGCGCCGGCGACCTGCTCGGCGAGGAGCAGTCGGGCCACGTCGCCGCGGTCGGCTTCGAGCTCTACTGCCAGATGATCGACGAGGCGGTCGGCGCGGCGCAGGAGGCCGCGGGCGGGGAGGAGGCACCCGAACCGGTGCGGCTCGACGTCCCCGTCGACGCCTACCTGCCCGCCTCCTTCATCCCCTTCGAGGCGGCGAAGATCGACGTCCACCGCCGCATCGCCGCCGCCCGCGAGCCCGGCGAACTGCGGGCGATCCGCGACGAGATCAGCGACCGTTTTGGAGAGCCGCCGCCGCAGGCGGAGAACCTGCTCGCCTTGCAGCGCGCCCGGATCGAGCTCGGCCTGGCGGGCGCGCGCAGCGTCGAGTTCCGCGGCGGCCGGCTCAGCGTCAGCGGAGTCGAGCTCGACTCCGAGGCCGCCGGGCTCTTCCGGGAGCAGCTCGAGGGCGGGCTCTATGAGTGGCGCGAGCAGACCGCGGCGATGCGCGTGCCCGACGAGCCGGAGGCACGGCTGACCGCGGTCCTGGCGATGGCAGAGGCGATTCGGACGGCGAAGCAAGGGCAGACCGAGGCCGCCGGGGCGACCCTCAGCGGCTGAGCGCGACCCCCTCCCGGAGCATTTGATTTATGCTGCCCGATCGGTGGCACGCTCTAGCGCCAAGGGAGGGAAGTCGGTCGGGCTACAGCGCCTTGCGCTGCTCGGCTTCGCCGCGCTCTTCATCCTGCTCTTCGTGATCTTCGCGATCGCCCAGGGAATCGGCCACCCCAGCGTTCCCTCTGGTGACGTCGCGGTGGTCGAAGACGCGCCCGACGGTCTCAGCCCGGCGACCAAAGCGCAGTTCCAGCACGCCCTGGTCCAGGCGTCCGCCGAAGACAAAGTCACGCCCGTGCCCAAACCGGGCGACGACAAATACGAAGCGGAGCAGGAAAAAGCGCTCGGCAACGTGCTCGACACGATCTGGATCCAAGGCCAGGCTGAAGAAATGGGCATCTCGGTGACGCCGAAAGAAATCGCCGAAGAACTCAAAAAACTGAAGGAAAAAGCCTTCAAAACGGAACAGCAGTACGAAGAATTCCTCAAAGAAGCGCACTTCACGGAGGCGGACGTCAACACGCGGGTGACGATCCAGATGCTCAGCGAACAGATCCAGACCCAGGTCACCGAAGAAGCGCCGATTCCCAGCAAAAGCGAAGAAAAGAACTACTACGAAGCCGCCAAGTCGAGCCAGTACACGACGCCGGAATCGCGCGATATACGCGTGATCAAGAACTCGGACAAGGCGAAGGTCGAAGCGGCCAAGGCCGCGCTTGAAAAAGACCACTCGAGCAAAAGCTGGGAAGCGGTCGCCAAGAAATACTCCACCGACACGACCAAAAGCACCGGTGGGCTGCAGTCGGCCGTGACCGAAGGCTCGGGCACCCTGCAGGAACCGCTTGAAGGCGCTGTCTTCGCCGCCGGGCAGGGCGAACTGGAAGGGCCGCTGCCGGAAGGCAAGACCTACACCGTCTTCGAGGTGATGAAGATCACTCCGGAGAAAGTCCAGTCGTTCGACGAAGCCAAGACGCAGATCAGCGCCCAGCTGGCCGAACAGGCCAAACAGCAGACCTTCGCCGCCTTCGTCCGCAACTACGGAGCCAGGTGGCAGTCCCGCACCTTCTGCGCCTCGGGTTACGTGATTGCCCGCTGCGCCAACTACAAGGGCACCGGACGCCCGGCCGAAGCTGATGAAGCCTGCTTCGAAGCGAACCCGAAAAAAGCGCCGGAAGCCTGTCCGGCGCCGATCACCTCGATCAAACCGGCCCAGCCGGGAACGGTCAGCCCGCTCAACCGCGAAGGGCAGAAGCTCGCGCAGCGGCCGCGGCCGGCAGGGCTCGAAGAAGGCGCAGCACCAGAAGGCGAAATTCCGGGCGGGATTGTGCCCGGCGCCACCCCTGGCGCTACCGGCGAATAAGAGATCGCCCACGGGCGCCTCTGCCGCCTGACTGAATAGGATGCGCGCTCCGTGAGCGGCATCGCATCGATCCACGCCCGCCAGATCCTCGACTCGAGGGGCAACCCGACCGTCGAGGTCGAAGTCATGCTCGAGTCCGGCGCCCGCGGCCTCGCTGCGGTGCCTTCGGGTGCCTCCACCGGCGAGTTCGAGGCGGTCGAGTTGCGCGACGGCGGCAATGCCTGGGCCGGCAAGGGCGTCTCGGCGGCGGTGGCCAACGTCAATGGGGAGATCGCTACGGCGATGCGGGGCGTCGATGCCGACGACCAAGCTGCGCTCGACGCCAAGATGATCGAGCTCGACGGCACCCCCAACAAGGGCCGCCTCGGCGCCAACGCGATTCTCGGCGTCTCCTTGGCCGCGGCCAAGGCGGCGGCGATGCTGGCCGGCGAACCGCTCTTCCGCTACCTGGCCAAGCTCTACGGCGGTGGCGAGCCGAACTTGCTGCCGGTGCCGATGATGAACGTGCTCAACGGCGGTGCCCACGCCGACAACTCGGTCGACTTTCAGGAGTTCATGGTGGTACCTGCCGGTGCCGCCAGCTTTTCCGAGTGCCTGCGCGTCGGCACCGAGGTCTTCCACGCGCTGAAGAAGAGCCTCGCCGCCGCCGGTCACGCGACCGCGGTCGGCGACGAGGGTGGCTTCGCGCCCAATCTGGAGTCCAACGAGGCGGCGCTGCAGGCCGTTCTGGCCGGAGTCGAGGCAGCGGGCTACGAGCCCGGCAAGGACGTCTTCATCGCTCTCGACCCGGCGACCAGCGAGGTCTTCGAGGGCGGCGCCTACGTGCTCGAGCACGAGGGTCGCTCGCTCTCGCCGGCGGAGATGGCCGGCTACTGGGAGGACGCCTGCTCGCGCTACCCGATCCTCTCGATCGAGGACGGCATGGACGAGGAGGACTGGGATGGCTGGAAGCTGCTCACCGAGAAGCTGGGGGAGAAGGTGCAGCTCGTCGGCGACGATCTCTTCGTCACCAATCCCGAACGCCTCAAGCGCGGAATAGAGCTTGGGGTCGGCAACTCGATCCTGGTCAAGGTCAACCAGATCGGCACCCTCAGCGAGACCCTGGCGGCGATCCGGATGGCTGCCGAGGCCGGCTACACGGCCGTGATCTCGCATCGCTCCGGCGAGACCGAGGACACGACGATCGCCGATCTCGCCGTCGCCACCGGGGCGGGTCAGATCAAGACCGGGGCGCCCTCGCGCTCAGATCGCGTCGCCAAGTACAACCGATTGCTGCGAATCGAGGAGGAACTTGGCTCTGCGGCGCGCTTCCCCGGCTTGCAGGCGTTCCACCAACGGTCCGCCTAGTGCAGGAAAGCGGGGCCCGGCCGCGTAGGACCGGGCATGGCAGCACGCGCTCAGGCGAGGAAACGCACCTCCGCCACTGCCAAACGCCGCCCATCGGCGCGCAAGCCGGCCGCCCGGCGCAAACCGGCAGCGCGCCGCGGCGCCAGCCGGATCCACTGGGATCGCGTCGGCCGCGTCGCCCTCACCCTGGTCCTCTTCGCCGTCCTCTACTCCTATCTCAACCCGGTGATCGACTTCGTCAAGACTTACACGACGACGACCGCGGCACGGGTTCAGCTGCACGAAGCCCAGCACGAAAACACCCGCCTGCACTGGCGCATCCAGCACGCCGACGACCCGATCACGCTCGACGCCAGGGCGCGCGCCCAGGGAATGGTCGCGCCGGAAGAGACGCCGATAGTCGTACGCGGCCTCTAGCGCCGCCCAGGCGCATGCCAGCCGCTTCCGGTGCGCCTTTGCCCTCCCATGAGGGGATAAAGCGCACCGGAGCCTGGAGGGCCTGTGGTTAGCGCTGGGTCTTATGTAGTGAGTGCCTTGGCGCTGGTGATTGTCGGGGTCTCGATCGGGTTCACGGCGTACAGGCTCCGCCAGCGGCTGATGCCCGCCTGGAAGGGCGCACCGGCACGCCTGGTCGAGAGCGTCACGGCGATTGCGCTGCTGATCTGGCTAGGAGAGATCCTCGGCACCTTCGGCCTCTTCTACGCCTGGATCTTCGTCGGTGCTTCTGCCCTGCAGGCAGTCTTGGCAAAGACGCTCCTGCCGGGGGGTGGCGCCGTAGGGGGGCCCGCCCCCGAGGGGGAGCCGCAAGCCGCCCGGCCGCGGGTCCTGTCGCGGGGGGAGGGGGGCACTGCGGGCAGTCCACGGGCTGTCCTCGACCCCCCTCCCCCCGCACCACCCGCGGGTGGGCCGTCCTGGCTGCCTTGGGTTGTCACTGCCGGCGTGGTCGCCCTCGTATTTGCCCACTGGGGCCTGACGACCAAGGACGCGCTGGACCGGGGCATCTTCAACTTCGACTCGCTCTGGTACCACATGCCTTACGCAACGGACATGGTCCAAAGCCACTCCGTAACGGGCCTCCATTACACGGAGACCGTCTTCACCAACTGGTTCTACCCGCAGAACTCGGAGCTTCTGCACGCCACCGGGATCCTGCTGACCCACCGGGACACGCTTTCGTTGTTCCTGAACTTCGGCTTCTTGGCGCTGAGCTTTCTAGCTGCATGGTGCATCGGTCGCCCTTACGGACGCGGCCACCTCACCGTCGTAGCCGCCGCCATCGTCCTCGAGTGCCACACGCTGGTGGTTCGCGAGCCTGGAGCTGCCAAGAATGACCTCGTGGCAGCGGCGCTTTTGCTTGCCGCCGTCGCCATCCTCGTCAACGGAATGCGTGTCTCGCGCGGGTGGCGCGGGGCAGGGGGGTCGAGGACAGCCCGTGGACTGCCCGCAGGCCCCCCTGCCCCGGGACAGGACCCGGGCGCCGACCCGCGGGTGTTGGCGCCTGGGTCCCCTGCGGTGACAGGACCCACCGGCCCGGACGCCTTCGCCTGGCCGATCGCCGCCGCTGGTCTTGCCACCGGCCTCGCCGTGGGAACGAAGTCAACCGCCGTAGCCATGGCCGCCGCCCTGACCTTCGCAGTAATCGCCCTGGCCCCCAGCGGCCGCCGTTTGAAGGCCTTCGGCTGGTGGTTTGTCCCGGCGTTGCTTGGCGGCGGCTACTGGTACCTGCGCAACCTGATCATCGCCGGCAACCCACTGCCGCAGGCGACGAGGATTGGCCCGATCTCGCTACCGCACCCTGAGCGGCTGCAGGAAGGCCGACCCAACTTCAACATCGTCCACTACGCAACCGACACCGGCATCTGGCGCCACTACTTCGAGCCGGGCCTGCACCAGGCGTTCGGCTCGCTCTGGCCGCTGGTGATCCTCGCCGCTGTTGCGGGCGGCTTGCTGGCTCTGCTCCGCGGCCACGACAAGATCGTCCGCTGGGCCGGCGGCGTGGCGCTCTTCGGCATGCTCGCCTACGTCTTCACCCCGCTCAGCGCCGCCGGCATAGACGGGGCCCCGGTTGGTTTCAGCATCAACATCCGCTACGTCATCCCGCCACTTCTGCTCGGCGTCGTCCTGCTGCCACTCGCCATCCGCCGCCTCGACGGCTGGCGCCAATGGACCCTCCTCGGAGCCCTGCTCCTAGTCCTCGTAGTTACCGACCGCTCCGACGCCGCCCTCCGCGACCCCGCCCGAACCTTCGGCATCCCACTCGCCATCGTCTTCGTGGTCATCCCTGCTGCCCTGATCTGGCTCTACTTCCGGCCAGCTGCGGACCGGAGACGTCTGTCCCTCGTCCTCAGCGGCTTCGCCGCCCTCGCCCTACTCGTGCTCGCCCTCGGCTACCCCCTCCAGCACCACTACCTTGAGGACCGCTTCGATGCCACCTCAGAAGTCCCCGGCCTCCAGCTCGACAGCGCCTACCAGTGGGCCCGCGACAAGAGCCACGCCCGCATCGGCCTCGCCGGCACCACTGCCGGCTTCCTCAGCTACGGCTTCTACGGCACCGACCTCTCCAATCACGTCATCTACCTCGGCGAAAAGGGCCCCCACGGCGCCTACAACGCGATCCCCACCTGCGCCGCCTTCCGCACCGCCGTCAACGCCGCCGACCTCGACTACCTGGTCACGACCCCCTTCCTCAACTTCATCCACACCGGCGACCCAATCCCCTCACCAGAGGCCACCTGGCTACGCCACGACCCCGCGGCAACTCCAATCAAGCACGATGGCCCCACCACGATCTGGAGGATCGACGGCAAGCTCGACGCTTCTGGTTGCGGCCCCGCCAATGCGCCGCTGCGCCAGGTCCCGAATACCCCAATACCGGGCTGAGCCGGCCGGGCTTGGCTACTCGTCTGAGTCTGAGTCGTCGGACTCAGACTCAGGCTCAGGAGAGCCGGCGCGACGAATCACGATCTGGTCCGCGTCGATGCGCACCGTCACCTCGCGTTTGCCGGCCCAATGCTCGGCGTACACGGGGTTGTCCTTGACCGAGGGGTCGAGCCAGAGGCCGTAGCCATCGGTCTCGCCGTGGTCGAAGCTCGCCTCGAGGTCTTTGCGTCGTCCGCGACCGCCACGGCGCCCCCGGCGCCGGCGCCGTTTGGGCCGCTCGCCGTCGCCTGAAGATGGTTTCTTGTCCTCGTCCTCCTCGTCGGAGTCGGGCTCCTCGTCCTCCTCGGCCTCCGCCTCCTCGGCGGTAGCGGCCTCGATCTCGGCCTCGATCTCGTCGCGCAGATCGACTTCGCCGGAGCTCGCGTCCTCCTCGTCGGGCGTGAAGCCGTGCTGTTTGCGGAACTCGCGCAGCTCGGAGGTGCTGACTTCAAGCTGGTGGGCGATCCAGGCGTCGGTGCGGCCTTGCCGCACCCAGGCGCGGATCTGATTCAGCTGTGGCTTCAGAGAGCGTCTTGCCATCGGCGCGCGAGTCTATTCAACCGGGGCGGTCGTAGGCACGGCCGCTACGCCATTAGGAAGCCGAGCGCCTCGAACATCGAGACGACGACAACGACGACGGTGACGGTGAGGCAGACCGCGAGGACGCTGAAACGGACCTTGCCGGCCTGCTCGCTGCGGGTGATCCGGCGCGCCCGCGAGCGGTTGGCCGCGCGACGGCGCAGCTGCTCGCGCCGACGGCGCTCGAGACTGGTCTCCTGCTCGAAGGCTGACTCGAACTGGGAGATGCTTTGACGCATTCGCATAGATCAGGGGTGGCCCGGGGGCCGCGGGGGACCGTAGCAAAGGCGCACGAGCGCTTGCAGGGGGAGGAAATGTGCGATCCGTCACGACAGCTCAGGGTGGACAGGCGCCCCAGAGGCCGCGTCCAGCCCGCGCAGCGCGCAGCTCCAGGCGCCGGAAGAGCGGCGCGAAGCGGTCGTTAGGCGGGATCGTCAGCGAGCGGGCGAGGCCGCGCCGCACCAGGCTCGCGTTGACGAAACGGTGGCCCAGGTGGACGTAGGCGAGCAGCCTGCCGTAGATGTCGCGGCGCTCGACGCCGAAGACGAGCCGCACCCAACGATGTTCGACCAGATGGTGGTTGAAGCTCGAGGCGCGCGGACCGAAGCACTGCACCGGTGTGTCCGGCTTGACCGTCTCCGGCGTGTCGACGCCGATGTAGCGGACGTCCTCGAACCGCTTGCCGATCCGCGCTTCGATCGTGTCGCCGTCGACCGCGCGCACCACGAAGGCCCGCGCCTGGCTCGGTCCTTCGTCGCCCGCGCCGTGGCCTTCCCACGGTCGCAGGATCAACAGCCCCGCGACGAGCAGCAGCACCACGCTTCCCAGTTGACCGCGTTGTCGAAGGCCGCCTGCCACCCCCGCCTAAGCAGGGGGCAGGCATCGTTCTCCCCGCGGCTACGGGGTGCGACGAACAGAGCCGAGCAGCGTCTCTTTGATCTGGGCGATGATCTCCAGCGCCTCGTTCCACTCGCGCTGCCAGACGTTGCGGCCGAAGATCACGCCGGAGCCGCCCGCTTCCATGATCTCGCGGGTGTGGCCCAGCACCGTCTCGTCGTCGACCTTGGAGCCGCCGGAGAGCACGACCAGCGAGCGGCCGGCGGACTCGACGCACTGGCGGATCGCCTCGGCCTGGTCGACCTGCATCTCGTTGTAGGGAGCGGGGGCGTCCTTGTCCTTCTCCGGGTTGATCTTCGGCATGTTGAGCTTGACCACGTCGGCGCCCATCTCCATCGCCATCCGCGCCGCGTAGTCGATCGCGTAGAAGGAGTTGGCGCTGCCCTTGGCGTCGACCGCTTCGCCGCGCGGGTAGGACCAGACGATCAGCGGCATGCCGAAGCGGTCGCAGTCCTGGCGCACCTGGCGCAGCTGGGCGAGGTCCTCGTCCTGGCGCGAGGAGCCGACGTAGAGGGTGTAGCCGACCGCGTCGGCGCCGAGCCGCACGGCGTCCTCGACACTGGCGTTGCAGCTCGAGAAGGCCTTGGCGGAGGAGGGGATGTCGGTCTTGCCGTTGACCTTGAGGATCAGCGGCACCTGGCCGGCGTAGTCGGGGTAGTACTTGGTCGCCATGCCGATCTGGCAGGCGAGGGCCGAGTAGCCCGCCTCGGCGGCAAGGCGGAACTGGTAGTCGGGGTCCTTGGAAGCCGGGTTGGGGAAGAAGTCACGCGGGCCGTGCTCGATGCCCTGATCGATCGGCAGCAGCATCAGGGTGCCGTTGCCGGGGCCGAACTCGAAGAGCAGGCGCCGCAGGCGGGCTCGTTTGCCGGGGGCCAGTGTTGCCAGCAGTGATTTCTGCTCGGTCAGGCTCTTCAACTCCACGCTGTTTTCCTCCTAGGATCCTTGAAGACGAGTGTCTGGGGAGTATGTCATCGGCACCTCCTCGCGAGTGCTTAGCGGTGGGCGGTTATCCTCGTTTAACCATGAGCGAGACTGAGCTCAGCGTCATTTGCAAGAACTGCGGCTCGGAGGTCAGTCCCTACGTAACCGAGTGCCCCTACTGCGGCACGCGCTTGCGCAAGCGGGCCCCGAAGCTGGAACGGCGCGGCGACGGGCTGGAGGCGAAGCCGCGGCGCCGCAAACGGCTGCGGATGATGCGCCGCCGCCAGCGTGAGGACGCCGGCCCCTTCCGCCCCTACGCGACGATCGGCGTGATCGGAGCCTCGGCGATCCTGCTGCTCATACAGAAGCTGACCGGCGACCCACTCGGCAGCTTCGGCGGCCTGGTCGTGCCGCTGCAGGACCAGTGGTGGCGCTTCTTCACCGCGCCCTTCGCCTACCTCGACGTCGGCTACCTCTTCGTCGTCGCGATCGGCCTGGCGATCTTCGGCACCGGTCTCGAGCGGCGCCTCGGCACGCCGGCGACGGCGCTGCTGCTGGTCGCTTGCGGCGCGCTGGGGATGCTCGTCGCCAGCGGCATCGCCCACGCCCAGGGCGACGTCGAGGTGATCGCCGGCGGCAACGGCATGGCGCTCGGCGCGGTCGCCGCCTGGTTCGCGATCCGCCGGGCCGAGGCGCACCACGCGATCGACGACGACTACGACGTGATCGGTGTCGTGGTCGCCGCCGCGGTCCTGCTGGCGCTGCCGATCTTCGAATCCACCGCTGATCCCTTCGCCGGCCTGATCGGCGGCGCGGTCGGTGGCCTCGCCGGCCTCGCGGCCGCCACCCTTCGCGACTCTCACTAGCCGCTTGGCCCGGGCGGCTAGGCTCTCCGCCGTGCCGACGGACGAGCAACTCGAGGCCGCGATCGAGCGGCTGGCCGACGCCGAGCGTTTCTCCGAGGCCGAGCGGATCGTCGCTCGCGCCGCGCCGCAGCTGCAGAAGGTCCTCGCCGCGGCCCTCGCCGAGGGCGGCTGGTTCGGCGAGTCCCACGAGGCCGAGGCGCTGAAGGCGGCGACGGTGCCGGATCCGGAGGAGCGCATCGTCGCGGTGCGCTCGCTGCTTGCCGAGGAGGCGCGGATGGGAATGATGGTTGGAGTTGCCGTTGGCTGGGCACTGCATGGGGAGCTGGACGAAACCGAGAACCGAGAAGGAGAGAGTTGACGATGGAGATCAAATTCCACGGGCAGTCGTGCTTCGAACTGAGCGAGGGCGAGACCAGGGTCCTGATCGATCCGTTCCTCAAGCCCAACAACCCGGTCGCCGTCACCACCGGCGAGGAAGTCGATCCCACCCACGTCTTTCTCTCCCACGGCCACGCTGATCACGTCGCCGACGCTGTTCCCGTCGCCAAGCGCACCGGCGCCAAGTGCGTCGCGATCGTCGAGCTTGCCAAGTGGCTGGAAGGCCAGGGGATCGAGGACGTCGCCGATCCCAACTTCGGCGGCACCGTCTCCTTCGACTGGGGCTACGTGCGGCTCGTCCCGGCCTGGCACACCAACACCGTGCCGGGCTCCGAAGAGTCTCCTTTCAGCGCCGAGCACGGCGTCGCGATTGGCCCTGCGGCTGGCCTCGTGATCGAGCTCGGCGGCACCACCGTCTACCACGCCGGCGACACCTGCCTCTTCAGCGACATGAAGCTGGTCGCCCAGCGCAGCCCGGTCGACGTCGCCCTCTTGCCGATCGGCGGCCACTACACAATGGACCGCCACGACGCCGTGCTTGCCGCCGAGCTGATCGGTGCCGGCACCGTGATCCCGATGCACTACGACACCTTCCCCGCGATCGAGACCGATCCGCAGGCCTTCAAGTCCGACGTCGAGGCGAAGACCTCCTCGTCCGTGGTCGTGCTCGAGCCGGGGCAGTCGCATACGACTGGCTGAGGTGGCCCCGACAAGGACTGGCTGAGCAGCCAGGCCGCTGCTAGTCTCGCTCGGACCGCGCAGCCGAGCCGAGGAGCAGTGATGGGAACCACTGAGGCGTCTGGGACGGAGACACGGACCGGGCGCGCCGACTTCCAGGCGACCGCCGATCCGGCGCTGAACGAGGCGGCGGATCGCACCGCCGAGATCAAGCTGCTCACCTACGAGGAGCTCTACCTGCTCTGGGAGCGCCAGCAATGGCAGACCCAGGAGCTCGACTTCAGTCGCGACCGCGAGGACTGGAACGAGCGCTTCGACGATGAAGAGCGCTTCCAGCGCATGTATGGGCTCTCCTCCTTCTTCATCGGCGAGCAGAAGGTGGCCGAGGAGCTGGGGCCGATCATGCGCGCGGCGCCGAGCGAGGAGCAGCGCATCTTCCTCTGCACCCAGATCGCCGACGAGGCGCGCCATGTGCGCTTCTTCGAGCGCTTCTACCGCGAGGTCGGCGTGCTCGAGTCCGACCAGCTGGCGGAGATGCTGACCCAGACCTCCGAGCACCTCAACGAGAACTTCGGCCGCCTCTTCGACGAGATGCTGAAGCAGCGCACCGACCGGCTCGCGGTCGAGCCCGAGGACACCGAGGCCCTGGTCGAGGCGGTGACGATTTACCACATGGTGATCGAGGGAATGCTCGCCCTCACCGGGCAGCACTTCATCATGGACTACAACGAAAGCCAGGGGACGCTGCCGGGCTTCGTCGAGGGCTTCCAGAACGTCGCCCGCGACGAGCACCGCCACGTTGCCTTCGGCTCGGTCTTCCTGCGCGAGAAGGCGCACGAGGACGAGCGCTACAAAGTGGCGATCCAGCGCACGCTGGAGGAGGTGCTGCCGGTCGCCGACGGGGTGCTCTCGCCGCCCTGGGCGCCGCCGGACGAGGACTACGAGGTCTTCGGCTACACGATCGCCGACACGCGCAAGTTCGCCGGTACCTCGCTGATGCGCCGGCTCAAGGTGATCGGCCTGCAGTAGGCCGCGCTACTGCTGCTCAGGCGAGGGCGTTCAGCCTTCGGCTGGGGGCACTTCGCTGCTGCTCGAGGAGGCGGGCGGCAATTCTTCGACCGGCGCGGGGTTTTCCGCCGGCGGTGGGGGTGGCGGAGCGGTTTCGGTCGGCGGCGCAGCCGTGGCCGGCTCCGAGCCGCCGCCGACGGTGACGACGACGGTGCCCGTGCCGGCACCAGTGGGAGCGCCGGCGGTGCTGGCCGAGGGCGTGGCGCCGTTGATGCCAGCGGCGGCCTGCTCTTCAGCAGTCGCTTCAGGCGCTTCGACGCCGCCGGAACCGGTGACTTCCTCGGTCACGGGCGGTTCGGCGACGACTTCCTCGGGAACTTCTGCTTCAACCGGGGTCGGTTCGACCGGGACCGGAGCCGGTTCGACCGCCGCCGTTTCAAGGGGGGCTGGCGCCGCGACGGCGGCGCTTAGCGCCGGTGCGACATTGGTGATCGGTGCGCTCGGCTTCAAGACGCTGGCGACCGCTGGCGCGGGGCTCGCCTGCGGGTGTTCGGTCTGTTGCTTGACCTCCACCGCGCCGGCGGTGAGGACGGCCGCGGTGACCACCCCGGCCACGGCCTTGGTGCCGATCGCACCGCCGACCGCGCCGCCGAGGCCACTGAGGCCACCGAGACCGCCGGCGGCACCGCCACCGCCGAGCGCGGCGCCAACGCCGCCGACCGCGCCGGCACCGGTGGCGCCAGCGCCCGTAGCGGTCGCTGCGCCCCCGGAGCCTGCACCTCCCAGGCCAAGCTTCGATGCGATGAAGCCCTTGAACGCGACCAGGGGCCCGACCGGCACGAGCGCGGCGAGCACCTTGTCGTTGGAGCGGAGCTGAGAGCGGAAGTCCTTGCACTCTTCGCAATCGCGAACGTGGCGGCGGACCGGGCCGGAGAGCTTGCGCAGCCCCTCGGCGGCCTCGGCGAGATCGAGTCGCACCTCACCGCAGGTGAGCTGGCGCGCCTGGCTCGCCTCGGCGAGCGAGATCCGCGCCCGCACCAGCAGCGACTTGACCGAGGGCACGCTGGTCTCCATCGCCTGGGCGATCTCCTCGTAGGACATTGCATCCATCTCGCGCAGCAGCAGCGCCGAGCGCTGGGTCTCGGGCAGCTTGCCGACGTCGGTCAGCAGCTGACGGAACTCCTCGCGGTTGTGAACCTTCTCGGCGGTCGACGCGGCCTCGACTTCGGGAACCATGTCCATCGATTCCTGGGCGTCGGCGGTCGGTTTGCGCAGGTGGTTGAGGCAGCGGTTGCGGGCGATCCGGTAGAGCCACGGGCGCAGGTTGATCTCGCGCTCGTCGGCCAGCATCGCTTTGTAGGCGTTGACGAAGACCTCCTGCAGGACGTCTTCGGCGTCCTCGGTGGAGCCCAGCATCTGGCGGCAGAAGCCGAGCAGCCGTCCCTGGTAGCGGTCGACGATCGCCTCGAAAGCGCCGGGGTTGCCGGCGCGGGCCATCGCGATCAGGTGCTCGTCCCCCTGAAGTTTGAGCAGCGGCGAGCGGCGGGCGAGGAGTCCGCGACGACTGGCATGTGTGAGAGCTGAAGCCTCCAAGCGAATCCTCCGTTAGAGCCGGGGAAGGCGTTTGTCTTCTAGCTCAAGGACACCGTAGCAGCGGCTTAGTTGCGGTCTCTAGGCACTTTTTAGTGCGGATTTAGAAACCCAAACTCAACAAAATGCCCGGGGCGGGATTCGAACCCGCAAGCCCCCCAGTGGGGCAGCGCCTTTTAAGGGCGCCGCTTTTGCCAATTTCGCCACCCGGGCAGGGCGATGGTAGCCGTGAAGCCCATATAGGCTCAAACAATGGAACACGGCGGGAGGATCGTCGCGAAAGCGCTGAAGTCGCGCGGCGTGACGCACCTCTTCACGCTTTCTGGGGGACACCTGTTCTCTATATACGACGGTTGCAAGGCCGAGGGCATCGAGATCGTCGACGTTCGCCACGAGCAGACCGCGGCCTTCGCCGCCGAGGGCTTTGCCAAGGCGACGCGGGGGGTGGGCGTTGCGGCGCTAACCGCGGGGCCGGGTGTGACCAACGGGATGAGCGCGATCGCAGGGGCGCAGGCCAACGGCTCACCGGTCTGCGTGCTCGGCGGGCGGGCGCCGGAGCTGCGCTGGGGCTCGGGATCGCTGCAGGAGATCGATCACCTGCCCTTCGTCTCGCCGCTGGTCAAGTCGGCGGAGACGGTGAAGGAGCCGGGCGAGATCGGGGTGCGGACGGTGGCAGCGCTCGACTTGGCGCTGGAGATGCCTGGTGGCCCGACCTTCGTTGACTATCCGCTTGACGTTGTCTTCACCGAGGCGGAGCCGGGGTTCTCCGAAGCCGCGCCGGTGGAGGCCGTGCCCGCGGATGGGATCGAGGAGGCCGCGGCGCTGCTTGCCTCGGCCGAGCGGCCGGCGATCATGGCCGGCTCCGGCCTGTACTGGGGCAGGGGAGAGGACGAGCTTCGGGGCCTTGCCGAGGCGCTCGGGATCCCGGTCTTCCTCAACGGCCTCGGACGCGGTTGCCTGCCGGCCGACCATGAGCTTGCCTTCAGTCGCGCCCGCGGCGCCGGCCTCGGCGGGGCAGACGTTGCCCTGGTGATCGGCGTGCCGCTCGACTTCCGCCTCGGCTTTGGCGCCAGCATCGCCGCGGAGGCGAAACTGATCCGGCTTGACGTGGCCGCCAACGAGCTGAGCGCCAACCGCGCCCCGCAGGTCGACCTCGTCGGCGACGTCGCCGCCAGCCTGGCGGCGATTCGCGAGGCGCTCGGTTCGCCCGCGCGCCGCAGCGACCCCTGGCTGGCGCAGCTGCGCAAGGTCGAGGAGGAGAAGCGCGCCGGCGAGCAGGCTGAGCTCGACGATGGCCGCTCGCCGCTGCACCCGGTGCGGATCTACAAAGAGCTGGGTGAAGTGCTCGAGCGCGACGCGATCGTCGTCGGCGATGGCGGCGACTTCGTCTCCTACGCCGGTCGTTTCGTCAACACCTACCAGCCGGGCTGCTGGATGGACCCCGGTCCCTTTGGCTGTCTCGGTGCTGGGCCTGGGCAAGCGATCGGCGCCAAGCTGGCCCATCCCGACCGCCAGGTCTGCCTGCTGCTCGGCGATGGCGCCTTCGGCTTCGCCGGAATGGAGTTCGACACGATGGCCCGCCACGGCCTGCCGATCGTCGGGGTGATGGGCAACAACGGCATTTGGGCGCTCGAGCATCACCCGATGAAGTTCCTCTACGGCTACTCGGTGGCGGCTGAGCTGCGACCGGAAACGCGCTACGAGCAGATGGTCGAAGCGCTCGGCTGCGAGGGGATCCTGGTGCGGGAACCGAGCGAGCTGCGACCGGCGCTCGAGCGTGCCTTTGAATCGGGCAAGCCGACCCTGGTCAACGTCCTCACCGATCCCGAGGTCGTCTACCCGCGTAAGTCGAACCTCGCCTGAGCGGGCTCGCTGCCGCTTCTTCCCAAAAAGAAACGACCGCCATCGCTGACGGTCGTTTCAAGTTGGTCCCTCAGGACGGGCAGGGGTACGTCTTCAGGGACCAGTTCTTATTTAGTGGACCCAGACGGCGGGAGGCGCCATGATGCGGCAATCGTCCGAGTCCTTTTACCGGGCTTTTGGTGGTTGTGCCCCACCTCTTTCCCGATGTGGCGATTATCTGCTCGCCTGTCCGATACGTCTAGCTGGCAAAGGGCCTGCTACTCGTAATCGATGACCTCGACCCTACCAAGTTTTGGGGGTTCGACCGCTTGTTTAACCCAAATGTCCGGGTGGGTGAAACACGGCTGTCCACATAGGAACACAGAATTACTACCCATTGAGAATGCGGGGTTATCCCCGGTCCAGAGCCGAAACAGCCGATATCGCGCTGCCGTAGAGGATGTCGTGCTCGGAGACTTCGATGCGGTCGAGGGCAAATGCGCGCATCGTCTCGACCAAAATCACCACTCCGGCCACGATGTTAGGCGCGCGATCGGGGTG
The DNA here is from genome assembly GCA_963732225.1 of uncultured Solirubrobacterales bacterium. Taxonomy (GTDB): domain Bacteria; phylum Actinomycetota; class Thermoleophilia; order Solirubrobacterales; family 70-9; genus VRUE01. The sequence continues at coordinate 107,336 of CAVSYR010000001.1, read as the reverse complement.
CATTCCTGTTATCCCTGCCCGTTTGGACAGTGGGGCGGAGGCCAATTGCGAGAGAAGTCGCTGGATCGTGCCGAGGGTCAGCGTATGCCCGTGTACTTGCTTCGGGTCATAGGTCTCGAGGCCGATCTCGATCGAGGCGAGCGAGGTGGGCGTACCGGCGACGGCGATGCCGGCCTCGGCGCTGGCGCCGGGCTGGTTGGCGATCGCGCCCTCGATCAGGCCGCGCACGTCGCCGGCAAGGGCCTCGAGCTCGAGCGCGCTGGGCGGGTCGGCGGTGATGTGGCGCTCGCTGTGGCGAACGACGCCAGCCTGCAGCGAGGTGTGGAAGGCGACCTCGTCGCCGGTGCCGACGATCAGCTCGGTCGAGCCACCGCCGATGTCGACGACCAGCGTCGGCACGCTGGGCGAGTTCTCACAGGTCGCGCCGAGGTAAGTGAGCCGCGCCTCTTCCTCGCCGTCGAGCACGCGGGCCGAGAGCGCGAAGCGCTCGCGCAACTCAGCGGCGAAGGCGCTGCCGTTGGAGGCGTCGCGCACCGCGCTGGTCGCGATCGCGTCGATGCTCTCGACCTCACCCTCGCGGCAGATCGCCATGTAGTCGGCGATCGCGGCGCAGGCCGCCTCGATCGCCTCGGCCGAGAGCTGTCCCGAGAGGTCGACGCCACGGCCCAGCCGGGTCACCCGACTCTGCCGCTCAACCTCCGTCACCCGCCCCTCCAAGACGTCGGCAATCAGCAGCCGCGTCGAATTGGAGCCGATGTCGATTACCGCCACCCTGTGAGAGCCCGCATCCATGCCGGCGGCACTCTATGAGACAACGACCTCCACGTTGCTAGCATGGCCCCACGCCGCGGGGTGGAGCAGCCAGGTAGCTCGTCGGGCTCATAACCCGAAGGTCGCAGGTTCGAATCCTGCCCCCGCTATTCGTCGAGTCGCGGATTCAAGTCTCCTAAACCCCCTGTAAAAAGGGGGTTTTTGCTTTTTGGGATCTCGTCGTCGCGGGTTCAAAACCCACCTCGTAGAGAAAGCTCAAATTCCGAAAAACGCTGGAAATATGGGCTTTCCTGCAGCCTCCACAGGGGTTTTGAACCCGCGATCGCCGAAAAGGAATTCGGGACAGGACTCAGCGTTTCTCCGCCGGCTTCTCCTGGCCCTCCTTCGACCTGCGCGCTATCGCGAGACGGCGCAGGAAGAGCCCGACAGCCTTGACCTGCCGTGCGTGAATCGTCTGGTATCCGGGCTGGCCGGGAGACACAGTTCGGATGTTGTGGACGACCTTCAGGTCGTCTTTGGCTCTGCCTTCGTTCTCGTCGCTCGCGCGGGACATTGGATCCTTTGATTCCCCAAGCCCGCCTGGCGCGTATGCGCCCTTTGAGGATGACGCAAGCTTCGTCGCTCTCGCGAGGGGTAGCTGCAAATTTCCTCCACGTGGCCAACGCTTCGGGCCCGACTGCTACTCCAGGGCGGGCCCGAGGAAGCGGCGGCGGCGGTTTGAAAGTCTGCCCTACGTCATGCCCTATACTGGCTGGCATGCGAAAGACCAGTGTCTACCTTGATGACGAGCAAGCCGAGCGCCTTGCCCGCCTCTCCGAGGCGGAGGGCCGCTCGCAGGCCGAGATCGTCCGCGATGCGATCTCCTGCTATCGGCCGCGGCCAGGACAGGATCGAGACTTTGCTCTCGCCGGCAACTTCGAGCGCATCGATGCCGATCCTCGGCCGATTTCGGGAATCCCCGATGACGAGCTGATGCGCGGCTTCGGCGAGTGACGCTCATCCTCGATGCGGCACCGTTGGTCGCCTTGGCGGATGCTACGGAGCCCAAGCTCAAGGCGTTGCTGAGGATCCGCGGTGAGGAGGAGGGCTCGCTTGTCCTGCCGGCGCCAGTTGCGAGCGAGGTCGACTACCTGCTCGGCGCCCGCTTCGGAGAAGCAGCCCGCCGCGCCTTTCTCAGCGATCTTGCGGCGCGACGCTACGACGTCGCCTGCTTGGACGTTGGCGACTACTGGGCAGTAGCCGATCTCGATGCGAGGTATGCGGACCTCGGCCTAGGGCTCGCCGACTGCTCGGTCGTCGTTTTGGCCGAGCGCTACAAGACACGGCGCCTTTTCAGCTTCGACGAGCGCCACTTTCGCGCTGTGGCACCGCTTCAGGGCGGTGCGTTTGAGCTCTTGCCGGCTGATTTGTGACGCGACGATTAAAACTTTGTCAGCGATCACCTCGCAGAGAATCAGCGTAAGCCCGAGCTCGGCCTCGCCGATCCTGGCAGCCGGTCCTCAGCCTACCCTCGAGCAATGAAGTGGCTTAACTTCCTCTCGCTTGCGTGGAGCATCCTTTTGAGCCTCGTCTCCAAGCTCTGGTCGAAGGCGGGCTGGCCGCTGTATCTGCGGCGTTGCGTTCCTCATGAGCCAGGGCATCGGGTATCTGCTCAACTGGGCGGACGCGAGTGAGCAATCTTGATCGAAAATTGAGCAGATCGCGAGACAGAGCCACGCCAAAGCGTCACGTATGTTTCCCTGGTTCGTGGCTACCGTGAATGTCAGCAAACTCGATCCGTCGACGCTCCATGAGCTTTCGCGTGAGGAGTTGATCGAACTGATCGAGGCGGAGAGTGAGGGGGGCATCCGCATTGACTTCGCGGGTAAGGCGAACGCCCGCAAGCTCTACCGGCGCGTCCGCCCTCGAGTGAGCCGGACGATCAAGAAATACTCGGTTGGTTCCGAGAGCGATCGGGCGCGGAACTTATTGATCGAGGGAGACAACCTGCAGGCAATGGCGACACTCTTCCGGGAGCGCGGGCAGGTCGACCTGATTCTCACCGATCCCCCCTACAACACCGGCAACGACTGGCGCTATAACGACAACTGGGAGGAGGACCCAAACGACCCTGGAATCGGAGATTGGGTCAGCGGAGACGATGGCGCGAGGCATACGAAGTGGATGCGGTTCATGTGGCCGCGCCTGCGGATGATGCGGGCGATGCTAAAGCCCGGTGGGGTGCTCGCGATATGCATCGACCAGCGGGAGATGTTTCGACTCGGCCAAATGCTCGACGAGCTTTTCGGACAGGACAACCGGCTCGCGATCATCAACTGGGAGAAGTCCTATTCGCCACGCAGCGACAAGGGTCACGTCTCGACGGCGACCGAGTACGTCCTCGTCTACGCAAAGGACAGCGAAAAGGTGACGACGCAGCTCCTGCCGCGAACCGAGGCAATGGATTCAAGCTACGACGCGCCGGACGGCGATGCGCGGCTTTGGACGTCGGGCGACCTCTCAGCCGGCAAGGGCCATCTCAACCAAGGGATGGCCTACGCGATCCAGTCGCCGTTCACCGGCGAGCTCTTGTATCCGCCGCCGCGGTGCTGCTGGCGTCTCCCCCAGCGAGAGCTGAAGAGTGCCCTTGAAGGTTGGGGTATCCGCTACAAACGCAAGCGCCTCGAAGACGATAAAACCCGGGCCGAGTTGCTCGCCGTTCCGCTCAAGAAGCTGGAGCCGGTATCGGCATTGATGGTCGATGGTGACGCCGAGGAGGCGCGGCAGGCTGCCGAGAGGGTCCGCGAAAAGGAACCGTGGCCACGTGTTTTCTTTATGAAGGAGGGCCAGGGGCGGCCGCGACTCAAGCGATACTTGGAGGACGTAAAGCAGGGCAAGGTAGCGACCACTTGGTGGTCGGACGACGAGTTCGATCAAGGCCTCGAGCTCGGCTCGGTGTCGTGGCGGCACGAGGAGTCTGGGCATTCACAGACGGGCGTCCAAGAACTGGACGCGATCGTCGGTCGCGCTCACGGATTTCGAACTGCCAAGCCGATGAAGCTCTTCCAAAAGATTATCCAGCTCTGGTGCCCGGCCGACGGCCTAGTCCTCGATGCATTTGCCGGTTCGGGGACCAGTGGCAGTGCGGTCCTCTCTCTCAATGCCACGGCGGGCACCGAGCGACGCTTCATCCTCATCGAGCAAGGACGCCCGGACAAGGGCGACTCCTACGCACGTAGTCTCACTGCGGATCGCCTGCGGAGAGTTGTGACCGGCGATTGGGTTAGCGGTAGGCGGGAGCGACTAGGTGGCGGCTACCGCTTCCTCAAGCTCGACAAGAGGGTCGACGCCGAAGCGTTGCTGAGCATGGAGCGCGAGGAGTTGGTCGACACGCTGATCGCGTCGCACGTCGACGCGGGGGCACGCCGGCGCGAGTCACTGGTCACCGTTCCCGACGCTGCCAGCTACAAGCACTTGGTCGCAAGGAACGCCAACGACGAGGGCTTCTTTCTCATCTGGGGCGGGAAAGAGGGGAACACCGACTTTACAGAGAATGCCTACGAAGAGTGCGCCAAAGAGGCGAGGAAGGCAGGTCTGGCCTCCCGCTACCACGTCTACGCACGTCTCTATCGATACCAGACGAGCAACGTGATTTTTTACCAGATTCCGGACCGGATCCTGCTCGATTTCGGCCTCGACCTGCGGGGCGAGCCGTACCACGATGACGACGAGTCGTGATCGAGCTCAAGGAGTTCCAGAAGGCAGCCGCCGATCAGATCGCAGAGCGCTTCGCCAAGTACTACGAGGCGCCCCCTATGCGGGGACGGCGGGGCAACCTACGAGTCGTACCCTTTTACCAAGGGCTTGCGTCGATAACTGCGTCGGGCAAGACGGCAATCCTCGCCGACGCGATCTCGACGATCTCGATTCTGTTGCCGATCGCACCGGTCGTGCTCTGGCTCTCGAAGGGCAAGATCGTTGTCGATCAGACATATATGAACCTGGCAGCGGGCGGCAAGTACAACCACCTGCTCGGCTCGGCACAGTTCAGTTACCTCGCCAATTATGACTCGGTCGAGGTACGCGAGGCAAAGGAGCCACTCGTCTTCCTTGCGACTGTTGGCACCTTCAACCAGAAGGACAAGGAGGAGGGCAGCCGACTCATCTTCAAGAGCGAGATCGACACCGCGGAGGACAGCACCTGGGACGCGCTGAAGCTCCGTCTCGACAGGAAGGGAAGCCGGCGGCCGCTGCTCCTCGTCTATGACGAGGGCCACAACCTCACCGACCAGCAGATGGACCTGCTGCTCGAGCTAGACCCGGACGCGTTGATCGCGGCTAGCGCGACGATGCGACGGCCGATCCAGCTCGACACCGAGATCAGGGCGCTTAAGGACGAGGGCTGGACCGACGAGGAACTCGTCACCAGCGTCGATTCCAAAGCCGTCGCGGATTCTGGGCTGGTGAAGGGCCGGATCCAGCTTGGTGGCTACCAAGCCCCGATGGAGGAGACGCTCGATTCGATGATCGTCGACCTTCATGATGCGGAGGTCGAGGCGTCGGCCCAAGGGCTCGACAGGCCGAAGGCAATCTACGTCTGTAAGACGAATATCGTCGAGGGCGACAGCAACCAAACCGACGATCCGAAGCAACCCTTCTTGCAGCGGCGTTCTCCCGCGATACTGATCTGGCGCTACCTGACCGAACAGTGCAACGTCGATCCCGCGAGCATCGCCGTCTATCTCTCGCTGAAAACGAACAAGAACTACCCGTTGCCGGCGGACTTTCGTCTCTTCAAAGGCGGTGACAAGGACTACGGTGACTTCATGGCCGGAAATTTCCAGCACGTGATCTTTAACCTCAGCTTGCAGGAAGGCTGGGATGACCCACTCGCGTACTTCGCGTACATCGACAAGAGTATGGAGTCGAATATCCAGGTCGAGCAGGTGGTGGGAAGGCTGCTGCGGCAGCCGGGCGCTCAGCACTACCCATCCGAGCGGCTCAATTCGGCCCACTTTTACGTCCGGGTCGACAAACAGCGGGTGTTCAACGACATCCTTGAGCGGGTCAATGGCAAGCTGTCGACTGACGCGCCAGGGATCAAAATCGTCGAGAGCAAACCGGGCAAGCCAAAGCCCGAGCCGATTCCCGTCCGCGCAGAGAAGGCGATCTTCGAGACCGCCTACATCACCGACCAGGCGGTCGAGCCGATCCAAGCAATCCTTGACAACCTCACCGACTACCGCAACGACGACGGCACCAATATCGAAAGTACTGGCGGCAGGGCGCTGGTCCAACGCAAGATTGGGGACGAGTCAGCGGTCGAGTTCATCTGGGAGGAGTTCGAGCACTCGAACCTGGTTGTCGCGCGTTGGCTGTTCCAGCGGGAGGTTCTGCGCCGCTTCCAAGGAGCCCTGGGGATCGCCCCGACCGACGCACCTAAGTTCGACGCTCGGGTCGGATTCGGCAGTCGTGCCCACGTTCAGATTCAGCAGGTTGCCAAAGAGGTGGTCAGCGCTTACATAGACAACGTTTATCTGAAGCAGAAGGCGGGAGATTCCTACAAGGTTGGGCCGACGCTGGCTCGTCTCGACGAACTCGTCGGCTTCGAAAACTCGCTACACGAGGGCTACAGTGATCTCAACGGGCTAGAGCTCACCTTCGCAAAGGCGATCGACAAGCTCGGCGTTCCCTGGTTTCGCAATCCCTCACGCAGCGGCTATCGCATTCCTTTGATTAGCCTGGGGCCGACGCGAAACTTCTACCCAGATTTTATCGCCTGGAAGGACGATGACGTCTTCGCGATCGATACAACCGGCGGTCACCTCCTGAAGGAGAAGACCAACCGCAAGCTACTCTCGATCCTGCCGGCCATAGGCGCGTCCGGGCAGCTACTGGTGCAGTTCGTGTCCGAGGGCAGGTGGAACAGCGATGTCGTGCAGGAAGACTCCGCTGGATACACCGTCTGGGGCCGCAAGCCGGACAATAGCCTGCGCGCGACCCACGTGGATTCGATCGAGGCCGCGGTCGAGCGAGCGCTCGTAAGCGGTTCTCACTAGGGCACGACACAGGACTGTGCCCAACACGTGTATCGACGTGGGAGCCAGCTAGCAGAGCCGGCGATGCGAGTTCGTCGTGTCCTCGCTAGTGGGATGGGCGCTAATTCCGACTACGAATTTGATCTTGGGGGGGGTGAAACCGAGCGTGGCACGCCTTATGGGGACCTTGCCAATACGGGGAGTAAACCATGGGATGGATATCCGGCCGGCTTGAAGGGCCATTTTCTGCACGCGCTGCAATTGCATTTGATCTCGGACGGGAGTTCAGCGAACGCGTAATAGCAACGGCTGTTTGTGGGACGGTTGTCTATGCGGCCGTTCGCTCGGTTGACTCAAGCTGCGTTTTCGCGCTTGTCTTGCTCACAGAGAGGAACGGCAGCATTCTCTATACGAAGTCGATCACCGAGGACATGGGGCCAGTGGAGGACGATTGCCCAAGGTGCATCCTTGACCTACTTACAGAGCCTCGCAATTATCGTGCCAGCGAATGGCGTCGGCGCTGTCGATCTCCTTGAGTGCGAAGGCATTGACTTCGAGTTCACCGCGCTGGCTCCTCGCTGAAGTCCCCTCCGGCTCTGGATCCCTGGGACTGGGGCAATGACCAGTTCGTGCGGCTTAACGGCATGTCAGGCCGGTGCAGCGGCGCGACCGCTGTGAGTGGGCGGAGGTCGAGTAGAGACGCCGATCGAGCATGTCGCTTCGGCCACATTCTTATCGCTCGCCGAGCGAGCCCACTGTGAGACCAAGTAACAGCCGGTGGCGCCTGCTTGTCACTGAGCAGCGGCAAGTTCCTGGTTTGTAGATCGGATGGGCATGTCCCCTTGGTTCCCCAGCACCGACTCGGCTCTAACAATCGAAGCCCCCGCGATCGCCCCCCGTTGCCATTCGCGCTGCTTGGTCTCTTTTCCGATGCGCTAACGACATCGATCACGAGAATCCCGCGTTGCCCGATCGGCGCAGATCAGATCGGCGGACTCAAAGCGTCCTACTCCAGCAAGGGCGACGCGACCCCGCTCGATCGCCACAATGATTTGCACATTCAGTAGCTCATTGGGGAGCGAGACGACAACTTCGATGCGTCTTCCATGGCTTCTGTATAGCGGGTGCGGACCCGCATTTGTAGGAGTGGCTCGGGGCATAGGATCGCTCCATTGATTCCGGCGGTTTGGGCAAGCTAGAGCACTATCCTTGGGATAGCGCCAGCCCAGCGAGCCTGCGATGGCTTGATTAGGCCAGACGCAGGGTCATCGTGAGCCGATAGGCCGTCGCGGATATCCGTTCAAAACCTGCCCTCGCTATAGGAAAAGGCCCCGCGTTTGCGGGGTTTTTTCGTGAAGGGGGAGAGGCGAGGCGAAGCGCGCGGCCCTTGTTTGACCCTTGCGGAGGCTCACCAGAGGCCACCGGCTGTCGCCGCCCGCCACGCTAGATTTCCGCACGTGGCCGCTTCGATCCTCGACCAAGCTGACGCCAGCACGCTCTACCAGAAGTGGGCGGCTCCGACGGCGATCATCGTTGATGGCCCGTACGGCGTATCTGGATACCCCGGAGACCCGCCCACCACAACCAACCTGGGCCGCTGGTATCTCCCTCACGCGGCGGCGTGGGCCGAGCGCGCAACGCCGCAGACGACACTTTGGTTTTGGGGCACCGAGATCTCCTGGGCCAATGTTCATCCTGCGCTGGACATGGCGGGCTGGGAATACCGGACATCTCACGTCTGGAACAAGGGCTTGGCCCACATAGCTGGCAACGTAAACGGAAGCACGATCCGCCGCTTTCCAATCGCTACGGAGCTCTGCGTGCAATACGTTCGCCGAGTCGAGTTGAGGACGGGGGACGGGGCTCTTCTCCCGCTCAAGGAGTGGCTGCGGGCGGAGTGGGTCCGATCAGGACTGCCCTTGGCCCAGACAAACAAAGCTGCTGGCGTGAAAAACGCCGCCACCCGGAAGTACTTCACACGCTGTCATTTGTGGTACTTCCCACCACCGGAAGTCATGGAGCGGGTAGCGGCCTACGCGAGCAAACACGGCCTTAGAACTTCTCACTCCTACTTTTCGCTCGATGGAAAATCGAAGCTCACGGCCGAGCAATGGCAGAGGATGCGGTCGAAGTGGAACCACGAGCACGGAATTACGAATGTGTGGGACGCCCCACCGGTGCACGGGGCAGAGCGGGTGAAGAACGCGGACGGACGCTACGTCCACACGAACCAGAAGCCATTGAGTTTGATGGAACGCATCATTCGAGCTTCAACCGACCGACGCGACGTCGTCTCGGGACCCCTTCGCAGGTCTCGCCACGGCAGGGGTCGCGGCGTCTCGCTTGGGACGGAGATACTTTGGAGCCGAGATTGACGCACAGGTCTATGCAGCGGCTAAAGCCAGGCTTGCAGACGAGGGCGTCACCATGGACACTGTTGCGGATCGTGAGAAACGACGGAAACGAGCTAGCGCCCGCAGCCGCCAGCGAGCGCCAGCTGCTCACCACCCTCAGCCTTTCAAGCGACGAGCCGCAGGAGCCTAAGGACCCACCCTCCGACTCTCTCGCGGGGCGGGTAAGGAGCGCCCTCTTCGCCGTTCCCGAGAACTTCCACGGCGTTCTAGCTCCGCCGCTGCAGGCGCCCGACGTTCACACCCTGAGTGGGGTGCTGGGCTCGACGATTGAGCAGGAGGTCGTCGAGACGCTCAATCGACTCCGAAATACAACCTGGGATCCAGACGGAGAGCTTGCCGGCTATCGCTTTGTTCGGCAGGCACAGGTGTTCCCGGATGTTGTCCTGAAAGCAACTGATCCAGACCTCAAGCCTGCGATCAAGCTCGGCATTGAGCTAAAGGGCTGGTATGCGCTGGCTAAGGAGCGAGAACCAAACTTCCGCTTCAAGGCAACGCCGCTGTCATGCGCCGAGGAAGACATGCTCGTTGTCTTCCCGTGGGCTCTCTCCCGGGTGATTTCTGGAGAGGCACAGGTGTTCCCTCCTTGGATCGCCAATGCTCGGTACGCCGCGGAATATCGCAATTGGCATTGGGTCCACTCAATGAAGGCAAAAACGCCAGCCGAGTCAGAACGAGGGATTCACCTCTCTCGCGTGACCTTGACCTACCCAGAGTCGGGGACTGAAGAGCACAACGATGAGGCGATCAATGACAAGGGCGACAACTTCGGGCGTACGGCACGCACCAACCTCATGAACGCATATATCGACAGGGTTTTCAGCGACGAGGCGCTTGCGGGAGTCGCGATGGGCTACTGGCAGCGATTTCTCAAGCTGTTCGGAAAGGACGATCCGGCCGAAAAGATCCTGGCAGCGATTGACAGGATGGGAGGAGAAGTCAAAGGCCGTGGCGCTGGCGTTCGCCGTCGGGAGCTGGCAGACCTCAGGGCACAAGTCCTGGATCTCGCCAATGCGCTGAATGCTGTGGCGGACGATTGAGCTGAATCCTGCAACCTGGACAGGCGTGGGGACCGCCACGAACTCCAGCCGCTTATTGCCCTCCCGCGAGCGCTCGCCTACCGGTGGCCAGCGCGGCGCGCAGCTGCAGGCTGAGCTCCTCGAGGCACTCCTCGGGCCGCTCGGGTCGATAGCGGATCTGGCGTAGGTCGCGGAGGTCGAAAGGCGAGGCGCCTGGATCTTGGCTGAGTAGTAGCAGCGTCGCGCCGCTGGCGTGGGCGTAGCCGAGCTCGTAGATCACGTTGGGGTTGAGGCCGGAGATGTCGGCGATCACGGCATCGGCGGACGTGATCGCGTCAATGATCTGCTCGGTGATCCGTCCTGGTCGGGCGATCTGGTCCGCTCGCTGCCATCGAAGCGCGACCCCTTCGGCGCGCAGCTCCTCGCAGGCCCGCGCGATGCAAGCATGCACCGCATTGGACCAGTCCTCGTCGAAGGGCATCGCGATGAAGACGTACGGCTCCTCCGCCGGCGCGGGCGACAACGGGATCGTGGCCGGCGCTTCGGTGCCGGGAATCACCGGGATGGCGACCGCCTGGTGGGCTTGTTGCTCCGCCGGGCTGTCGAGTCGAGTCCGGATCGCGAAGTAGTCAGCGAGCGTCTGCGCCCGTCGGTAAGGCCTGATCGCCCGCGTGAGGTTGATTTCCCAGCGGCCGCTCTCGCCCTCGATGTCAAGGGAGCCACCCGAGCTGATGCCCTCGATCGAGCAGAGCTCGTAGACCTTGTTCAGCGCCACCGCGTCGAGCTCAAGTCCTTCGGCGGACATGTCGGCGGCGAATTGTTCGCTTTTCACTCGCAACTGCTCGGCAGCGTGCGGAGTGCTCGGCCAAAAGGCGCGCTCGCGCTCGACTAGCCAGCGGAGCGCCCGCATGAAGAGCTCGAGGTCAGCCGAGGAATCCGCGCAGGTGGCGATTGCTGCCAGCCGCAGCTTGATCTGCTGGTCCTCGCGTAGGTGCAGGCGATCGATCCACGCCGCGGAGGACGGGAGCGATTTGATCACCGGGAAGGCGTCGAGCTCCCACTGACTGTCGGCGAAGCGGTCGATCGCCGCGACGCTTGGCCACCGGCCTGAGCCGCGGAAGATCTCGTAGGTCGTCGCGACGATCCGCTGTTGGTCTTCACTGAGCTTCACCCCGCGATTGTGACTGTGATGTCTCCGCCTCGGCCTTCTCGATCACACGGAAACGCTTGATCGCCGCTGGGCCGCGTAGGCCGGTTGGGCCGATGGCGCGGACGCGCAGGGTGTGTCGGCCGTGGGTTACTCGATAGCGCAGGGGTGAGTGGCAAGGGCGGTAGGGGCCGTGGTCGCGCTTGCATTCGAAGCCCCTTGTCTTGCTTGGGGAGTAGAAGCGGAAGCGGGCGCCGATGTGGCGGTGGCGGGTGGTGGTGAGCTTCCAGAAGTGCTCGGCGAAGACGATGATCGTGTGGGGGCGTCGGGGGGTCTTGCGGTGCTGTTGGTTGGCGGACGGGTCGGGGGCTGAGAACGGGTCGGTCGCGGTGAAGATGCGGCCGTCGATGCCGACCAGGGTGCAGAGTGAGGTCGAGGCGCAGGAGGCGGAGAAGAGCGCGTTCCGCGGGGGTTGGAGTTCTTTTCCGTTTTCGGTGGGCCGGAAGGGAACGAGGTTTTCGAAGTGCCAGGTGCCGGGGCCCCCGGTCGGATCGGTTGAGGTGAGGGCGTCGCCGTTGTTGTCCACTGCTACGCAGGCTCCCGCTGTGGGGCAGGAGATGCCGGTGATCTGGACCGAGCCGCCGGTGTTTGTCTCGTTCCAGCCACCGCCCGTGGGATCGGTCGAGGTGAGGACGTTTCCGGTCAGATTGCCGGTGGCGCAGAGCAGGGTCGATAGGCAGGCGACTCCTTCGAGGTCGCCGGGGCCACCCGGGGTGCTCGCTTCCTTCCATGCCGAGGCGCCACCGGTCGGGTTGGTCGAGACGAAGATCCGGCCTTCCCGCGCAACGGCGACACAGAGCGAAGGGGTGCCGCAGGAGATTCCGCGGAGGTCGAGCGAGCTGCCGAGCTGGGTCTGCTGCCACTGACCCGCGGTCGGGTTGGTCGAGGTGAGGACCCTGCCGCCGTTTGAGTTGTTCGATCCGCCGGAGACGGCGGCGCAGAAGGACGGCGAGGGACAGGAGACCGCAGTGAGATGGGTGGCGCCCTGTCCTTCGTTGACGACGGTTGGCGACCAGGCATCGGCACCGCCCGTTGGATCGGTCGAGACGTAGATGAAGCCTTCGTAGCTGACCGCAACGCAGAGGCTCTGCGAGGCGCAGGAGACCGCCTGTAGGCGGCCGCCGGGTTCGGGGCAGTGCGGTTCTCCTTCGACGCAGGTCTTGCCCGGCCCAACGGGGTAGGGAGGGCTGACGACGTGCCACTTGGCGGCACCCCCCGTCGGTGCTTGCGAGAAGGCGAGCGTGTTGAGCCCGCCGACGGCGACGCAGAGGGATTCGGTCGGGCAGGAGACCCCTGACAGAGGTGGTCCCCACTCGTCACCCGAGCGCGGCGGCAGCTGGCGCACGGTCCAATTCGAGGCGGCGGCTGCGCCGGGGGCGGCGAGGGCCCCGATCAGGATGATCGCGACGAAGGGGGAGATGAGGATTCGCTTCAGTGGAGGAACCGTCACTTCAGCGTTCATGAGTGGAGTCGACGATCCCCGACTGCAGGTAGGCGGTTTCGCGGTAGGGAGTGCCGGCCGGGGCTCCGTATTCGTCGCTGGCCTTCGGGCCGAAGATCATTTCGGCCTCGGCAAGGATCTTGCCGGTATGGGGATCGAGGATGAACCTGCGGCCGAATCCTCTTTCTCTGACCCAGCTGATCGCGTCCCCGCGGCGTCCGGCGCCGTCCGCCACATTGCGCTCGAAGCCGATGCCCGGGATTTCAGCGAGGGCACCGAAGGCGGCGGCGCGCAGCGCCGGACTGGCGATCGGTTCGCTGAGGGATTTCCAGGAGCCTTTCGATGGTCGCGCCGCCCCTGCGCGAGCTGGCCGGAGACGGATCGAGTGGCGAGCTGCCGCCGCGGCGGTTTTCGACGGCCAGGCGCAGAGCTTCAGGTTCGGTCGGAAGCCTGGAGAGCCTGGACATGTAGGTGAATTCATGGCGGCCCCGGAATGTCGTGGCGGCGAATTCCTTCAGGGGGCGGCCGGAGCTGTCGCGGCTCACGTCGTGTTCGCTCGGGTCGAAGGCCCAGGGCGGCGGTGAGCCCGCCGCTTCCCAACTTTCTTGATCTTCGCCCGAGAGGAAGTTGACTCGGCCGAGGGTTTCGCGAACGTGCGTCTTCCCGTCCGGGGCCGTCCAGACCTCTTTCAGCGCCGGCACCAGTGCATAGCGAGCGCTCGGATCGTTGATCGGCACGAAATACCTCGGGTGCGTCTTCGAGCCCTTCGCGTGGTCTTTCGGCAGCCAGCCCTGCAGCTGGATCACCTTCGTCTCCGTGTAGAGGAATTGGCCGGGACCGGGCGCCGCTTCGACCTGGGTGTCGGATGCAGCGGCGGCCTTGGCGGCCTGGTGCAGATCGGCTGCGATGGTGGCTGGAGGTAGAGCTGCGTCGCCGCGCGGCGTGTAGTCGGGCCCACCCTCCTCGCCAAGCCCGAAGGAGCCAAAACCGCTGGGCGGTGCCGGGACCGGCTTGCAGGGTTCGACCGGGCCTTCGGCGACCCCCATCTTGGTGATGCTGCCTCCTTCGGGGTCGCCGTTGTAAGGAGTGGGCGTGCCCGAGATAACCACGCTCTGATCGGGGGTGAACGCCTTGGGGTCGAGGTTCAGATTCGCCGTCGTATTCCTGAATTCCTCAGCGGAGATTTCACCGCGCCTATATTCCCCAAAGCGTTCGCGCGATCGCTGGGCGCTGCCAATACCGATCGTGATTCCGCCGGGACCCGTCATCGTCCCCCCGCCGAAGGAGCCGCCACCCGGAAGGTGGACAGTCGTGGGCTTGTAGTGCGGTTCGCGGCAGACCTTCCCGGCCGGCAGCCACGTCACCTGAGCCCGGATTCCGGCGTCCTCCAGGGCCTGTTCGAGGCCGGAGGCGTCTTCGAGGGCGTAGACCTTGATCGTCACCCCGCCGCCCTCCTGCGGTTCGACCGCAAAGGCCTTGGAGGTGTTGTCGCCACCGGCGCTGACGACCAACGCGACCGCGATCGCGGCGAGGGCGACCCCGGCACCGAGTGCCAGCCGCGGACCGCGCCGGCGCCAGGCGGGCGTTGCGGCCTGCGCCTCGGCGGCCTCCGCGGCCGAGGCGGCCGCGCCGCGCTCGGCGACGACCGCCTTCAGCCGGGCGAGGAGCCGCTGCTCGAAATCGGGCTGTGGTTTTTGCTCCTGGTTCACGATCGGTCCTCCTTTCCTGGATTCGGTTGGTGGGAGGCGGTCTCGAGCTCGGCGCGCAGCTTGCGCCGCGCTCGGTGCAGGCGCACGCGGGCGGTGCCCGATCGCACGCCGATCGCGGCCGCCGCCTCGGCGACCGTCAGCTCGTCGATCGCGACCAGCTCCAACACCGCCCGCTCCGCCTCGGGGAGGCAGTCCATTGCCTCGTAGAGGCGACGCGACTGGGCAGCGGCATCGATCCGCGCGTCGATCCGCGCCGCATCCTCAGGGTCGAGCAGGGCGCTGCCGCGCAGGCGCTCCTCGCCGGCTCGCTCGCGGCCGCTGCGGCGACGGTCGTTGGCGACGAGCACGCGAGCGATTCCGTAGAGCCACGTCTTCGGCGCCGCCCGGCCCGGCCGGTAGCGGTGGGCCGAGTCGATCGCGGCGAGAAAGATCTCCGCGGTGAGGTCGGCGGCGCGCTCGCGGTCACCGACCCGGCGGGCGACGAAGCGCTGCAGGTCCTCGACCTGTTCGCGGTAGAAGGCCTCGAAGATGTCGGCGTCGGTGCCGATCCATGGCAGCTGCTCGGGCCCAACGCCGCGCTCGCGAGCGGCGACCACGCTGAGGCGGCGGCTGAGCTCGCTCGGTGGCCTCGGCAAGGTTCTCTCAGTCTCCATGTCTCTTATTGGTCGCGAGCGCAAAAAGCGTTACCGCGCGACGGCCTCGACGCGGCTCGGGCAGGATCGCGGGTGTGAGATTCACGCGGGCAGAGCTGGAGGAGTTTCGCGGCCACGAGGTCGACGATCTCATCGGGCCTGGCCTGAGGTTGCTGTTCGTCGGCATCAATCCGGGCCTCTGGACAGCCGCGGTCAAAACCCACTTCGCGCATCCCACCAACCGCTTCTACCCGGCCTTGGCAGCGGCCGGCATCACCGACTACGAGGTCGACCGGGCTGCCGGGATGACCGATGCCGATCGCGCCCACCTCGTCGCGCGAGGCATCGGGATCACCAACCTGGTGCGGCGAGCCAGTGCGCGCGCCTCCGAGCTCTCGTCCGAGGAGCTGCGCGAGGGCGGCGCGCGGCTGCAGCGGTTCGTCGCCGAGCACCGGCCAGCGGTCGTCGCGATCGCCGGCGTTACCGCCTACCGCGACGCCTTCGGCGAGCGTGGCGCGGCCCTGGGCCGGCAACCGGACACGCTCGACAGCGCCGCCCGCTGGTCTGGCGCGGCGCTCTGGGTGGTCCCCAACCCGAGCGGGCTCAACGCCCACGAGACGGTCGCGACGCTCGCCGCCGCCTACGCCGCGCCGGCCGCCGAGGCCGGCGTTATCGCCGGCTGACGGCCTTGTGTCCGGCAGGGAAGGCGATCCTCGGTCAGGACGCCGGCAGGTAGGTGAGGAGGACCACTCCGGAGTCGAATCGCTTGACGTCCTCGAGCTCCATCCGCACGGTCCCCCTGTCGCCGAGCACGTGGAGGTTCCCCCCGCCCCAGACGAGCGGGTTGAGGTAGACCTCGTACTCGTCGACCAGGCCCTTCTCGGCGAGGGAGTAGGCGAACTCGCCGCTGCCGTGCATGAAGAGGTCTCCGTCGACCTCGGCTTTCAGCTTCGGGATCGCGTCCTCGAGGTCACCCTCGAGCAGGGTCGCGTTCCACTCGAGATCGCCGGACAGGGTGTTGGAGCCGACGTACTTCGGCATCGCGTTGACCATGTCCGCCCATTTGCCCGATTTGGTCGGCCAGTATCCCGCCAGGCCCTCGTAGGTCTTGCGGCCCAGCACCATGCCACTGGACCTCGCCTGGCGCTCGAACGAGTAGGTGCCGTGGTCTCCGTCCGGCTGCACCCACTCCCCGACCGGGTCGATGACACCGTCGATCGTGGCCTGCGTTGTCGCGATCAGCTTTCCCATCTTGATTTCTCCTTTTGATCAGCGTGGATAGAGTGACGCCCATGAGACGGGTGGGGGAGGCCCTTGGTCTGCTGGTGACAGCGGCGTTCGCCGCTGCGGTGATGGTGGTCGCCATCACGGGTTCGGCACAAGCGAAACTGCCCCATCACACGGGCTTCGAAACACGGCCGGCGGGTACTTCCGCATTCGTCGGCCTGGGCAGGAGCGGTGGTTACCGAATCGGCCTCTCCATGCCCAACGATCGGGTCGCGATCCTCTCTGTAATCAAATACAAGGTGAAGCGCGACAGGGGTGCTCTTTTTGCAAACGACTACGTTGTGCATAGCCGGCAGTCGCTGAAGCGCGGGGTGATTCGGGCGCGGCTCGGTTCGCTGGGAAGCTTTTCGCTGCGATTCCGACCCAATGGCAAAGTGCGCGAACTCGGAACGCAGCGCGGCTGCGAAGGAGGGCCCTCGATCACCGAATACGGGAGGTTCGTGGGCCGTGCGACGTTCCATGGCGAAAATCACTACCTCCGCTTCTCACTCTCGGGAGGCTCCGGAGGTATCACCCGCTCGCCCCGTCTCAGGTGTGACAAGGACGAGGTGAGTGACCCGGTCCATGGGTCGCTGCGGGCATATGTTGCTCCTGGCTCCTTCTTCGCCACTCAGGGCGACATCGCCCTCCTTTACGTGTCGAGGCACGGCCACGGTCGCTACATCGGGGTTACGGCAGGGCACGCAGAGGAATCGCCGCCGGGCGCGGAGGTCAGGATCGGGATCGTCGAATCGAGGGGAGAGTTGGCGATCGGGCGCTATGCCCTTGTCCTGAGGGCTCCCGGAACGCTGCTCACCAGTCTGCCCGGCGTACACCCGGCCACCGCTACGCTCGCGCCTCCAGCACCGTTCTTCGGCAAAGCCACCTATCAGGAGGAACCCACGGAGTCGCGTAGCTGGAGCGGCACGCTTGGCGTCAACCTCCCCGGACTGAAGCTGCCGCTCACCGGTCCCGGATTCCACACGCGCCTCTGTGTACTCAGCCCTCTGAAGACGCGATCCGGCTGTGACTTCTTCAAGGCGGAACCGGTGTTCGATGAGAGGGTGGCGCGTCCGGGGTTGTTCCGATGAGGGCGTTTTGGGTTGCGGTGACGGTGTTCGTGTTTCTCTGCATCGCCGACGGTGCCGCTGCCACGATTGGGCACGCATTGGTGCGCGGAAAGCAACTGGCCCGCATCGAACTCGAGGGCTCCGACGGCTACTCGGTCCTCATCTCCTCGGACCGCAATCAGGACCTGACGGTGCAGACGACCAAGGACGCGTTCATCACCGAATACAGGACCCACGACACACTCGCCGGCCCCGACGGGATAAAGGCAGAGCTGCCTGGGCTGGGCTCAATCTCGGTCCGCTTTCACCCGCACGGTCAAACTCGCCGTCTTCCGGCGTTCGACGGCTGCGTGGGCCCACGCCCAACCCTACGCAAGGGAGTCGCGCGCGGAGTCATCGAGTTCGTCGGAGAGCGGGAATACACCCGAGTTGAGGCGCACGAAGCACCAGCGGAGATCGAAGAATGGAAGCGCCAGCGCTGTCGCCGTGGCGCGGGCCCCGAACGACTCACCCCCGGTTTTGACTGGACCAGCAGGTTCTCGGCCGGAGGGCCGGAAGCCTCTTTCCTCGCGCGGAAATACCCCCCCGGCGTGCTCGAAGGGGGTGGCCGAGTCCACTATCTGGCCGAAACGGCTTCTAGGGGTGCATCCCTCACCGTCTACAGGCGCGCCGCGGTTGTCGCGCCGGCCGCCACCTTCCCCGACGCTCATCCAGAACACATGACCATTTCACCGCCCCCGCCGTTCACCGGCACCGGTACCTTCGCTCGCACTCCCGAATCTGTCTTCACCTGGGAAGGCGATCTCTCGATTCAGTTTCCGGGCACCGATCCCCTGCCGCTGACGAGCCCTCTTTCCGGAGTGGACTATTGCCGGCGAGAAGTCGGTTGCTTCCGCCAGCACGTCGAGTAGGAAACGCTAGGACGTGAGCCGGACCGGAAGCGACTTGAGTTGGTTGAGGAAGGCCGACTCGACGAAGGTCGGCTTGCCGTCGAGGGTCATCTCCGGGTAGCGGGCGAGGGTCTCCTCGAGCAGGATCTTCAGCTCGAGCCGGGCCAGCGCGGTGCCGAGGCAGAAGTGGCGGCCGCCGGCGCCGAAGGCTTGGTGCTCGGGATTGCGCTGGACGTCGAAGCGGTCGGGGTCCTCGTAGCGGCTGGCGTCGCGATTCGAGGACGCGTACCACATCACCACCTTCTCGCCCTGCTTGATCTCCTGGCCGTTAAGGACCGTGTCCTTGGTCGCGGTGCGGCGGAAATGGGCGAAGGCGGGGAACATCCGCAGCGACTCCTCGACCACGCTGGGAATCAGGGCCGGGTCGTCGAGGACGAGCTGGCGCTGGTCGGGGTCTTCCAGCAGCGCCCGCATGCCGCTGCAGTAGGTCGCCTTGGTGCTGTCGTTGCCGGCAGCGACGAGGAGGAAGAAGCCCATCACGATCTCGTGTTCCTCGAGCATCTCGCCTTCGACCTCGGCATTGACGAGGACCGTCGTCAGGTCATCGGTTGGGTTCTCGCGCCGCTCGGCGATCATCGTGCTGCAGCGGGCGAAGATTTCGGTGACCGCTTTCTCGATCACAGCTTCGATGCTGTCGGGACCGTCCGGGCTGTAGTCCGGGTCGCTCGCCGCCAGGGCCATGTTCATCAGCTCCGCCCAGGCCGCATCGTCGCGCTGCGGGATGCCCATAAAGCTGCCGATCACCCGCGACACCGCGGGCTGGGCGACGTCGGTGACGAGGTCGCACGTCTCGCGACCCTCGAGGCGGTCGAGGATGTCGACAACGATCTTGCGGATCGACTCCTCGTGGGCGGCGATTCGCTTCGGCGTGAAGCCGGCCTGGAAGAGGGCCTTGAGGCGGTCGTGCTTGGGCGGGTCCATGCCGATGAACATCGCCCGTGCCAGCTCGATCGGGAAGACCTCGTCGATCGCGACGACGCCGCCGAGTTCGGAGGAGTAGGTCTCCCAGTCGCGGCTGACCGCGTGGACATCGTCGGCTGTCGTCACCGACCAGAAGCCCGCCGCCTCCGGCAGCTCGGTGACTTCGGAGGTCCAGTGAACCGGGCAGCGCCCGCGCATCTGCTCGAAGAGGGCGTGGGGAGGACCGTCGACCCAGTGCTTGCGCTCGAGTACCAGCTCGTCCTCGAGGCTTCGCTCCGCCTTCGCGCTCTTCGCTTGCTCGGCCACTGCCGCGGATACTACTGGCTGGCTGGCCAGTTTTGGCAGAGGTCGGCCCGATTCCTACACTTGGGCCCTGTGACGCCTGAGGAGCTCGACAACCTCGCCCACCTGCGCCGCGCCCGCGATCAGATGGACCGCGAGTACTCGCGACCGCTCGACGTCGCCGCGCTCGCTCGCACCGCGCTGATGTCGAGTGCGCACTTCTCACGGCAGTTCCGTGCGGCCTACGGGGAGACGCCCTACGGGTACCTGATGACGCGGCGAATCGAGCGGGCGAAGGCGCTGCTGCGCCGCGGTGACATCTCGGTGACCGAGGCCTGCATGGAGGTCGGCTGCACCTCGCTCGGCTCGTTCAGCACCCGCTTTACGCAGCTGGTGGGGGAGACGCCGACGGCCTACCGGGCCCGCGACCACGGCGCGCTCGCGGGCGTGCCGGGCTGCATCGCCAAGGACCTCACCCGGCCGAGCCGCGAGTCGAGCAGGAATGGACAAACGCCCCTGGCTCTGGCTCCCTAGCCTTGCCGGCATGAACCTCACACTCTCCCAATGCTTTGTCCTAGTCCATGACCCCGACCAGGCGCTGGCCTTCTACCGCGACACGCTCGGCCTCGAGCTGCGCAACGACGTCGCCAAAGGCGAGTTCCGCTGGATCACGGTCGGCGCCGAGTCTCAGCCCGGCGTCGCGATCGTGCTCACCAACTACCTGAACGGCAGCCCCGCCGACCAGGACGCGCTCTCGGCGCTGATTGCCAAGGGCGCCCTCAACGGCGTCCACTTCCACAGCGATGACCTTGACGCGACCTTCGAGAAGGTCGACGCCTCCGGCGCCGAGATCGTGCAGGAGCCGACCGACCAGCCCTGGGGCACGCGCGACTTCGCCCTGCGCGACCCGTCGGGCAACATGATTCGCATCGACCAGCCGCCCGCTGCCTAGCTGGTGGCGAAAAGGAAAGACACGAGCTCAGCGGCTGCTGACAGCCACGACCTGATCCGCGTGCACGGCGCCCGGGTCAACAACCTCAAGGACGTCAGCGTCGAGATCCCGAAGCGCCGGTTGACCGCGTTCACCGGCGTCTCGGGGTCGGGCAAGAGCTCGCTGGTCTTCGGCACGATCGCCGCCGAGTCACAGCGGCTGATCAACGAGACCTACAGCGCCTTCGTCCAAGGCTTCATGCCGACCCAGGCGCGGCCCGAGGTCGACGTGCTCGACGGGCTGACCACGGCGATCCTGGTCGACCAGGAGCGGATGGTCGGCGATGCCCGCTCCACGGTCGGCACCGCCACCGACGCCAACGCGCTGCTGCGCATCCTCTTCAGCCGGCTCGGCAAACCGCACGTCGGCTCGCCCAACGCCTTCTCCTTCAACGTCGCCTCGGTGCGGGCGAAAGGTGCGATCACGGTCGAACGCGGCAGCAAGAAGACGACGGTGGCGAGCTACAACCGGACGGGCGGCATGTGCACCCGCTGCGAGGGCCGGGGCTCGGTCAACGACTTCGACCTGACCCAGCTCTACGACGCGAGCAAGTCGTTGAGTGAGGGCGCCCTGACGATCCCCGGCTACAGCATGGACGGCTGGTACGGCCGCATCTTCAGGGGCTGCGGCTTCTTCGACGCCGACAAGCCGATCGGCAAGTTCACTAAGAAGGAACTCGACGCTCTCCTTTATAAGGAGCCGACCAAGATCAAGGTCGAGGGAATCAACCTGACCTATGAAGGCCTGATCACCAAGATCCGCCGCTCGTTCCTCGCCAAAGACGTCGACTCGCTGCAGCCCCACATCCGTGCCTTCGTCGAGCGGGCGGTGACGTTCACCACCTGTCCCGAGTGCGAGGGCACGCGGCTCAGCAAAGAGGCGCGCTCCTCGAAGATCAAGCGCCAGAGCATCGCCGACCTCTGCGCGATGCAGATCAGCGACCTCGCCGAGTGGGTGGGGGAGCTGGACAAGCCGGCCGTCGCGCCGCTGCTGGAGACGCTGCGGCACACGCTCGACTCGTTCGTCGAGATCGGGCTCGGCTACCTCAGCCTCGACCGCGCCTCGGGCACGCTCTCGGGCGGCGAGGCTCAGCGGATCAAGATGATCCGCCAGCTCGGCTCCTCACTAACTGACGTCACCTACGTCTTCGACGAGCCGACGATCGGGCTGCACCCGCACGACATCCAGCGGATGAACGAGCTGTTGCTGCAGCTGCGCGACAAGGGCAACACGGTGCTGGTGGTCGAGCACAAGCCGGAGACGATCGCGATCGCCGACCACGTCGTCGACCTCGGCCCCGGGGCCGGCTCAGGGGGCGGCAGCGTCTGCTTCGAGGGAACGGTCAAGGGACTGCGGCGGAGCAAGACCGTCACCGGCCGCCATTTCGACGACCGGGCCTCGCTCAAGGAGACGGTGCGGGAGTCCTCGCAGGCGATGGAGGTGCGCGGCGCCGACACCAACAACCTGCGCAAAGTCGACGTCGACATCCCGCTCGGCGTGCTCGTCGTCCTCACCGGGGTGGCCGGCTCGGGCAAGAGCTCGCTGATCGACGGCTCGGTGGTGGGGCGGGACGGTGTGGTCTCGGTCGACCAGGCGCCGATCCGCGGCTCGCGGCGGAGCAATCCGGCGACCTACAGCGGGCTACTCGACCCGATCCGCAAAGCGTTCGCCAAGGCCAACAAGGTGAAGCCGGGCCTATTCAGCGCCAACTCCGAAGGCGCCTGCCCGGCCTGCAACGGGGCCGGCGTCATCTACACCGACCTGGCGGTGATGGCCGGGGTCGCCACGCCCTGCGAGGAGTGCGAGGGCAAGCGCTTCCAGGCCGCGGTGCTCAAATACAAGTTCGGCGGTAAGGACATCAGCGAGGTGCTGGCGATGTCGGTGAGTGAGGCGGAGGAGCTCTTCAGTGAGGGCGCCAAGGCCGAGCTTCCGGCTGCGCACAAGGTCCTCGAGCGCCTCGCCGACGTCGGCCTCGGCTATCTCACCATTGGCCAGCCGCTGACCACCCTCTCCGGCGGCGAGCGCCAGCGGCTCAAGCTCGCCACCCGGATGGCGGAGAAAGGCGGCGTCTACGTCCTCGACGAGCCGACCACCGGCCTCCACCTCGCCGACGTCGAGCAACTGCTCGGCCTGCTCGACCGCTTGGTCGACTCCGGCAAGTCGGTGATCGTGATCGAGCACCACCAAGCGGTGATGGCACACGCCGACTGGATCATCGACCTGGGGCCCGGCGCAGGCAACGAAGGCGGCCGGGTCGTCTTCGAGGGCACGCCCGCCGACCTGGTCGCCAAGCGCTCCACCCTCACGGGCGAGCATCTCGCGAACTACGTTGGCTGACCGAGCCTGAGCTCGGGATTCTGCGATGCCGTAGTGCCTGCTCGCCTAGCAGGCAGGGGTGTAGCGGTCGCCGCAAATCCCCCAGTAGTAGTAGCCGGGAAAATATTCCCCTTCGTATTCGCTGCTCGCTGCATGTTGCAAGGCCCGATGGTCGTATGTCTGGTGACCATGGAAGCGAAACTTGATCGTCATGCGAGTGAAGATCGCATGCTGGGGGCGTCGTACCCGTACCGTCGCCCGATAGGGGTGGAAGTGACCACGGGCGCAGTCGGGACGACAGTTGTTGAGCCAGGCGAAGCCGGTCGCGAATGCTGAGCCGCGCTTCCAGGAACGCCAGCGCAGGCCGCCGTGGTCCTGATGCCCGGGCCTGCTGGCTCGCCCACCGAGGTAGCCGGTTCCGTCCCCGGTGTAGCTCACGATCCGGGGCCTGACCTGCAGTTCGTCTTCGGGATCCTGGGTGGCGAGCTCGACCTGTTGACCTGCGGCGGGTCCTGCGTTCCGCTTTGGCAGATGGTGAAGTATGGGCTCCTCTGCGATCGCAGCAGCCGTCATTCCCAGCGCCAGGAAGCAGGCAATGACCGATACGAGAAGAGTTCTCATCGCTAGGCGCACTCGCCAAAGGTTTCGATCACGTGTCGTGTCCCGGCGCTGATGAAAGCGACACTGCCACTTGTGACGTCGAACTCGATCTCATAGGTCGTTCCGTGATCGTGCTTGGTAACGAAAAGGCGCCGATCGGCATACCCAAGCGAGGCGGTGCGGCCGCGATGGAGATTACCCCGGTAGCGATGACGCAAGCGGTTGAGGCTGTCGCCAACTTTGATGCCACGTGTTGTCGGCGTGCCACGCTTGAACAGGAGGGCATAGGCCAGCCGGCTGTGCAGCGCGACCAGCTGACTGCCCGTGGGCATGCCGGGCAAAGTCCAAAAATCGCAGCCGTTGATGCCTTCTTCTACTGCGATGGGCGCGCCGAGCGCTCGGTCTGCCTCTGAGACGTTCATTCCGAAGTGGATCGGCCCCAGTCCCGCTGGCGAGAGTTTCAGCGACTGCTGTCCTTGCAGGACGGACTGCCCATGGGCACCCAGCGCAACCGCGCTGGGCCCAGCTGACCATGTTGTCACCGTCACGGCGACTGACACTGTAAGCACCACGGAAAGAGCCCTCAATGGTCGCATCCAGACCAAGCCTATAGGCGCTCCGCCTGAAAGCTGGGTATTGGATTCAGTCAGTATGTCTTCTGGCGGGTGGAGATTCTGCTCGCCTCGAAGCCGTGACCGCTTTGACTATCGCTGCAGGTGATGCCCCGCGCTTCGCTTGACTGAGGAATTGCGCAGGTGATCGAGCCGGCACTGACGACGGTGCCGTAGGGCGCGAGTTCGCCACTGCCCGCGGAAAGCGCAGACCCGGGTTCAACTTGAGCGGGCTGTCCTTCGTTGAGGGTGAACGTTTCGTTGATGGAGGCAACCGAGCAAAGGGCTCCGTTCGAGAGGATCTCACAAGAAACGTTCCCACTTGGTGCGTGGAATGTGCGAAGAACGCTAGGGGCGCTTTGCTGAGTTGAGTCAGTTGTCTGATCGTCTTTTTCAACGACCACGGTATGGCCTTGCCTATGAACCTGATGCTTCAAGTGGCCGACCTGCCGCTGCAGGTCGGCGAGCTTGTCCGATTCGTGGGCTGCTTCTTCACCTTGCTCTCTGGCGGCTTCGAGTTGCTGTTGTTCGGCCGCATCCGAGCTCGACCCACCGCAGCTTCCAAGTGCGATCGCAAGGGCAATCGCGCATCCAATTGTCAGGGCGAGAGCTGCTGGTCGACGCATGCCTTCTCCTGTTCATTTGCAGGTCAAGGTGAAACGGCGCGGCAGTCTACCTGCTGTACGCGCGGCTTACACAGGTTCAAGGGCCGACCCAGGCGATCGAGAGCGAGGAGCCGAAGTACAGGGCGGCCGTGGTGACGTTGGCCTACAGCGCGGTCATCCAGGAAACTGCGCTGAAGGCTCCAATCCCCAACATTCGTTGACACCCCACCTACACGAGCGCTTTCCGGACCTGGCGGAGACCCTTCCGCATCTCACGTTGTCCGAGCGTCCAACGCCGCTGCGCGAGCTGTCAGGCCTCGGTATCTGGGTGAAGGAAGACGGGCGCTTTGGCTCTGGGGGCTGGGGTGGCAACAAGGTGCGCAAGCTCGAGTGGTTGATCCCCGATGCCCAGCGACGCGGCCGGCGCTCGATCCTCACCTTCGGCGGCCTCGGCACGAACTGGGGGCTGGCGACGGCGCTCTACGCTGGCGAACATGGGCTCGAGACCGCGCTGGCGCTCGTCGACCAGCCGGTCGACGACCACGTGCGGGCTCAGCTCGCCCGGCTCGAGGCCTCGGGCGCGCGCATCCACCGCACCCACACCAAGCGGCGCACCGTGGCGATGCTGCCCTGGCTGCTCGCCCGCAACGCCCGCGGCGGCCGCCCGCCGTACCTACTGCCGGCCGGGGGTTCCTCGCCGGTCGGTGCGCTCGGCTACGTCGAGGCGGCGCTGGAGATCGCCGCCCAGGTCGAGGCCGGCTCGCTGCCCGAGCCGGCTCACGTCGTCGTCCCGGTCGGCACCGGCGGCACCGCGACCGGCCTGGCGCTCGGCTTCCAGATCGCCGGTCTGCGCAGCCGCGTGGTCGGGGTCGTTGTCAACGACCAGCTCCGTCTCGACGCGCCGGTGTTCGCCCGCCTCGCCCGCCGTACCGCCGCCTTGCTGGAGCGCCGTCGGGCGCGTCTCGGTCCGCTCCGGCTCGAGCCCGGCATGCTCGACCTGACCCGCGACCAGATCGGGGCGGGCTACGGCCATCCCACCGAGGCCGCCGAAGGCGCCGCTGCCCTCGCCGCCGAGGAGCGGCTCGCGCTCGACCCGGTCTACACCGCGAAGGCGATGGCCGGACTACTGGCGCTGCGCGCCGAGGGCCGCCTCGCCGACCCGGTGCTGTTCGTGCACACCGACGGGCCGCGTTGAAGGAAGCTGTACCGGGTAGGCGAGGACCGATGCGCAAGCTGATCCTGCACATGGGCATCTCGATCGACGGCTTCGTCGCCAACACTGATGGTGCCCACGACTGGGGTTATACCGGGGAGGACGAGGCCGCCAAGCGCTGGAAGCTCGACTCGCTGTGGAACGCGGGAGCGCACCTGATGGGCCGCGTCAGCTACGAAGACATGGCCACCGTCTGGCCCGATTCGAACAGCGACTACGCCGCGCCGATGAACGAGATTCCCAAGGTCGTCTTCTCCAAGACGCTCGAGCAGGCAAGTTGGTCGCCGGCGCGGATCGCCTCCGGCGATCTCAACGCCGAGATCGCTGCCCTGAAGGCCGAGGAGGGCGGCTATCTGCTCGCCCATGGCGGTGCGCAGTTCGCGCGGGCGCTCGCGCGAGAAGGCCTTGTCGACGAGTACCGCTTCGTCGTCCACCCCGCAGCGCTCGGGCGCGGCTTGGCGATATTCAGCGAGCTGCCGGCGCGGCTGGCACTCGACTTGATCGAGGCACATCAGTTTTCGACCGGCGCCCTCGGCCACGTTTACTTGCCGCGTGAGTCCGAGGCGGCGTAACGGCAGAAGGAGGCACCGTGTCCGCAACCGTTCTCTACATGTCGATGTCACTGGATGGATTCGTCGCCGGTCCCAACGAGAGCCAGGACAACGGCCTCGGCGACGGTGGGGAGCGCCTACACGAGTGGTTCTCGGCGGGTGCCGCAACCGGTCATGGCGGAGTGCCCGGGCGGCCAGAGGGGGCCAATGGCGCGATCATGGACGAGGCGATGGCGACTGGTGCGGTTGTCGCCGGCCGGGGTACTTTCGAGCCCGCGGGCGGTTGGGGCGGCGACCACCACGACGGCGTGCCGATCTTCATCCTCAGCCGCCATCAGCCCAACGCCGAGGTGGCGCAATGGCCGCTGGTCACCTACGTGAGCGATGTCGAGACGGCGATGACCCGGGCGAAGGACGCTGCCGGTGAGAAAGATGTGCTGGTCCACGGCGTTGGCACCGCGCGGTTGGCCCTCGCCGCCGGCGTTCTCGACGAGCTGCAGATCCACCTGGTTCCGGTCCTACTTGGCGAAGGTCGGCGACTCTTCGATGGGCTCGGTCCCGAGCACATCGAGCTCGAGCGCACCCGGGTCCTCGAAGGAGAGTGCGGGGTCACCCACCTGCGCTACTGGGTTCGGCGCTGACGCGCGGTTGACCCGCAAGTCGTCTTCGCTTTCGCTCAGGAATAATTGATCGATTAGCCACCAGGCCGGCACTGGGAGCTGTGGCCGTGGGCTGCTGGGCAGGGAACCCGGCTGATCGACGAGGAGGAGAGTCAAATGAAGTGGAGTCGTATTGCCGCAGTTCTCTGCGTGTTCGCGGTTTTCGCCGCGCTGGCGAGCTCAGCCTGGGCGACGAAGTACGTCGCGCTGGGGGACTCGTATTCGTCCGGCACCGGCACGCGCACGTACTTCGAACCGACCTGCCAGCGCTCGGTCTACGCCTATCCCTACCTGCTGCACGAAGCGCACCCGACCTGGACCTTCGTCGACGCCGCCTGCTCTGGGGCGACGACGGCGAACATCCTCAACACCCAGGTCGCCAGCGTCACCAGCGACACCAACTGGGTCACCTACACGATCGGCGGCAACGACGCCGGCTTTTCCAGCGTGATCACCGAATGCGCGCTGCCGTCCTGGGCCTCGGACTGCAACGGCGCGATCAACACCGCGCAGGCCTACATCAAAAACACCCTGCCGGGCCGGCTCGACCTGGTCAACAACGCGATCAAGTCGCACTCGTCGATTGCGAAAGTGATCGTGCTCGACTACCCGCGCCTCTTCAACGGCGAAGACTGCAACGCGCTCACCTTCTTCAGCCCCAGCGAGGAGACGCGGCTGAACGAAACCGCCGATCAGCTGAAGAACGCGCTCAGCGCGGCGGCCACGCGGGCGGGGGCGAACTTCGTCTTCCGCGACGTGATCCCGCCCTTCATCGGCCACGCGGTCTGTGCCGGCGGCGGTGGATCGTCGACCGAGTGGATCAACGGGCTCTCGAACCCGACGGGAGAGAGTTACCACCCGAAGATCACCGGTCACGCCAGCGGCTACTACCCCGTGGTCCACGCGGTCACCGGCTGAGTCTTGGAGGCGACGGTGCCGGGCTTCCGGCGCCGTCGCCTACCGGCAGCCGTTGGGCCAACGGTTCGCCGGCAGCGCAGCGCCGTGGCTGGCGGTGACCGCGGGGGTGTCGATGGTCGCCGCCACGTCGGTGTGGTGGATCGCGGCGCGGAGCCTGCTCGCGCTCGAGGTGGGCGCGGTCGACTTGCTCGCCGCCGGTCCGGTGAATGGGTGCCGGGCGGCGTGAACCAAGCGGAGCAGGGCGCGCGGGCCTCCGTATGAGCGCAGGGTTCGCTCCAGGGAGTAGATCGGCACTTCGCGGGCGCCGAGCGTCGCCGCTACGCGGACGTCGTTGAGCAGTCTCGAGAAGCGCCGGTAGGGCCCGCGCCCGGCGGAGCCGAGGCTGATCTGGCCGGCGCTGCCGAACTCGTGGCGGGCGGAGCGCAGGTAGGAGGAGACGATGCCGGGGCCGGGGTCGCGTCCCGCGTGGTAGGCGAAGACGCTGCGGTAGGCCTGGAAGTACAGCTCGTCCCAGGGGGCGTTCGGCAGGATGAAGTTGGTCGCGTCCTGGAGGGCGAGGCGGCCGTCCTCGAGGTCATCGAGTGCCGCGGGCGCGGGCGCCGCCGCGATCTTGACGTTGTGGCGTTTGGCCCAGTGCACGATGCGGGCGTAGCCGTGCCAGGCCGCGCACTGGCCGGGCGGGTCGATCGATTGCTGGAAGAGGGTTGAGAGCGTGGCCTGGTTGCCGCCGCCGACGATCGCGGCCGCCGTTTCGAAGGGCGTGCGGACCCGGGGCTCGGGGTCGAGCGCGACGCCGCGCAGCTGGACGTGCTTCTTGCGGGCCCAGCTCACCAGCGCTTTGGTCGCGGCGAACTGCTCGGCCGCCGCTCCTTCCCAAGCCCAGTAGCC
Organism: uncultured Solirubrobacterales bacterium; assembly: GCA_963732225.1. Classification (GTDB taxonomy): domain Bacteria; phylum Actinomycetota; class Thermoleophilia; order Solirubrobacterales; family 70-9; genus VRUE01. Next base: position 78,288 of record CAVSYR010000001.1, on the reverse strand, counting down.
GTCGCTGTAGGGGATCAGGACCCAGGCCCAGACCGGCACGCCGAGCCGGTTGGCCTTGCGGACGATCTTCAGCCCGTCGCGCCAGCGGGGCTTGCCGGGCGGGACCGGGCCGAAGTCGCGCTTGTAGCGGAGGTTGAAGTAGAGGGGGATCTGGTTCTGGCGCAGGACGCGCCACAGGTAGGGGGTGTAGGCGTGCAGGTCACGGCGCTTCCAGTAGGTGCCGGGCGAGTCCCAGTCCGTACCGGGAACTGCCTCACCGGCCCAGAAGCCGATCGTGGTCCCCTGCTGGGGGAGGGCCGCCTGGGGGGCGACGGCACCCTTGTCCCGCGCGAGGGCAGCCTGCGGAACGAGCAGCGCGAAGGCAGCTAAGGCCGCGATGGCGATTCCAACCCGCGTCATCCCGTCATCGTAGGCTGGGGCAGCATGAATGCGGCGAGGCGTCCCACGCGGGCGCAGGTGAGGCGGCGGCGAGCTGTCGCGGCGGGGGTCATCGGGCTCGTCGTGCTGGCAGTCGCTTACCTGGCCTTCTCGGACGCGATCTTCGGCCCGAGCAACGCCGAGCTCGCTCACGAGAACGGCGACCAGCTCGTCCACATCGAGATCCACAGCAGGGCCGTCGGCCGCGACCTCGGCGTCAACGTGATCGTGCCGCCGCTGGCCGGGCCACGTGGCAAGCGCGGGCTGCTGGTCTACCTGCACGGCCGCGGCGGCTACGAGGGGACCTTCAACGACGCGGTGCTGCGCGGGTTGCCGCTGCTGCACGGTCACGGGCCCGTGATCGCCTTCCCCGCCGGCGGAGTCCACGGCTACTGGCACAACCGGGCCGACGGCGACTGGGACACCTGGGTCAGCGAAGAAGTGATCCCGCGGGTGGTCAAGCGCTTCGGGGTCGATCCGCAGCGGATCGCGATCGGCGGCATCTCGATGGGCGGCTTCGGCGCCTTCGACATCGCGCTCCACCATCCGGGCATGTTCTGCGCCGTCGGCGGTCACTCGCCGGCGCTCTGGTTCGAAGGCGGCGAAACCGCGCCGGGCGCCTTCGACGACGCCGCTGACTTCGAAGCGAACGACGTCGTCGGCACGGTCCAGGAAGACCCGGACGCCTTTGGCGGCGCTCACGTCTGGATCGACTATGGGACCGAAGACCCGTTCCGCGTCTACGACGAAGGCTTCGTCGAAGCGATGGAAGCGGGCAGCGCCGACTTCACCGCGCACTCATGGCCGGGTGCTCACGAGGGTGGCTACTGGAATGACCACTGGCCCGACTACCAGCGCTTCTACGTCAAGGCGCTGGCGCACTGCTTCCGGTAGCTCACCGGACGAGCGGCCGGTCGGGGTGATGACCTCAGCAGGCGAGCGCCGCTGCAGACCGCGCATTCTTCAGTCTGTTGCGGATTGCGTGCTTCTGTTGAGGTCCCGACGCCTGTCGGAGCCGACTCTTGAGCTTCCCTATCTGCCGCTGCGCCTTCAAGCATCCAGCGGACGGTGCTGGGGCGACAGCGGGAAGAGCCGGGGTCGATGGCGGGGGTGGGAGTGTGACCGGCGTCGCAGGAGGTGGTGCTGGTAACTCCAGGTTGAAAGCCCACGATCCAACTTCGATTCCTTCCACATACCAGGAGACGAAGTGGGCGCCCTCCAAGCTGCTGGTGATGGAGTTGACGTAGAGAACGCCACCGTCGGCAAATTCTTCTTCCGCGCAAATAGTCGAGCCGCCCGGGAATTCCACGCAGACTTCGTATTCGGTGTCGACGTCAGATTCGAAATAGGCACCGGGGAAGTCGCCGAGCTGACATACATGCGTCGGGATCGGGCTTGACGAAAGATCGTTGCAGCCGACGAAAGTTTCGTAGGTGGCGGCACTTGCTGACAGCGGAAGCAGAAGCAATGCCCCCGCTGCGAGGACCAAGCTCAAGATGAGACGTTTCATACTGGCGTCTCAGAGTAGTCGAATATTCAGGAGCGTGAGGTGAAAGACCCCTATTGGCCGGCCCCGTACTCCTTGTACGGGTACCACCATTCCTTGCGCTCGATCTTCGACTCCATGTGGACGTGCTTGGTCTCCTGGAAGGCCTCGAGGCCCTCGCGGCCCAGCTCGCGGCCGAGGCCGGACTGCTTGAAGCCGCCGAAGGGGCCGGCGTCGTTGTCGGTCAGCGGGTCGTTGATCCAGACCGTGCCGGCGCGCAGCTCGCGCATGCAGCGGATCGCAGTCTCGAGCTCGCCGGTGTAGACGTTGGCGCCGAGGCCGAACTCGGTGCCGTTGGCGAGCGCGATCGCCTCGTCGAGCGAGGAGACCGGGACGAGCGGCGCGACCGGGCCGAAGGTCTCCTTGCGCAGCAGGTCGCTGTCGGGGGCGGCGCCGGTGACGACGGCGGGGGAGAGGAAGTGACCGCGCTCGCTGCCGCCGTCATCGCCACCGACGAGGATCTCGGCGCCGCCGGCCCGGGCCGCCTCGAGCTGGGCGATCACCTTGGCGCGCTGGGGGTCGGAGACCATCGGGCCGATATCGGTCGCGACCTCGAAGGGGTCGCCGAGGACGAGGCTCTGGGTGTGCTCGACGAAGGCGCTGACGTAGTCGTCGAAGACCTCCTCGGCGACGTAGAAGCGCTCGGCCGAGGTGCAGACCTGACCGGCGTTGAGGAAGGCCGCCCAGGCTCCGCCGCGGGCGGCGATATCCAGCTGCGGCGCGACGTCGGCGCAGACGATGAAGGCGTCCTTGCCGCCCATCTCGAGATTCATCCGCGCCATCCGCCCGATGCAGGCGGCGGCGACCTTCTTGCCGGTCGCGACCGAGCCGGTGAAGGCGATGCAGTCGATGCCGGGGTGCTCGGCGAGCGCGGCGCCGACGTCGCCGGCGCCGGCGAGCAGGCCGACGACGCCGGCCGGCAGGTGCTCGAAGGCGCTGGCCAGCATCAGGGTCGAGAGCGGCGTCAGCTCCGAGGGCTTGCAGACGACGCAGTTGCCGGCGGCGAGAGCCGGCGCGACCTTCCAGGCCAAGAGCAGCAGCGGGTAGTTCCAGGGCACGATGCAGCCGACGACGCCAAGCGGGTCCTTGACCACCATCGCCAGCTGGCTCGACTCGATCGGCGGGATCACGCGGCCGGCGTGGTCGCGGCCGATCTCGGCGTAGTAGTCGAAGGCGGCCGCCGTCCACTCGAGCTCGTCGCGGTTCTCGAGCAGCGGCTTGCCGCCCTCGGCGGTCATCGTCCGCGCCAGCGGCTCGGCGTCGGCGCGAAGCCGTCGCGCCACCTCGTGCAGCAGCTCGCAGCGCTCGCCGGCCGGCGTCTTCGCCCAGGCCGGCCAGGCCTCACGCGCGGCCGCCACAGCCGACTCGACCTGTTCGGGCGAGGCAGCGGAAACCTCGACAATCGTCTCGGTCGTGTACGGGTTCTCGACCGCGATCTGAGACCCGGCCCCGGCAACCGACTCGCCGCCGATCAGCAGCGTCGCGGTGTGATCGCTCTCGCTCGACATCGGTCGGACCAGGCTACCCGGGTGTTTTCCCGCGCATGCGCTCGATATCTCCCATATATTCAGCCGCGATGAGGGGTCGAGCGAAGTCCGTGGCCATGTGCGTGGGACTGGTCCTGACGGTGTGTGGGGTTTTGGCGCCGGCGGCCGGGGCCGAATGGCTGCCGCCGGTGGATATCTCCGAAGTGGGTGAGCACGTGGGGACCCCACACGTGGTGCTCGATTCCGAAGGCAATGCGACGGCTGTCTGGGATCGCTGGAACGGCACCGAGACCGTGGTCGAGAGTGCATACCGACCCGCCGGCGAAGGCTGGGGCGCGCCGGAAGAGCTCCATGAGGCCTCCGCCGCCAGGATTGCGGTGGACCGCAACGGCAACGTGACGGTGCTGTGGGAAGCGGGCACGGTCTCTCACACCGTCCTGCAATCCGTCGAGAAGCCGGCGGGGGGCGCCTGGACCGCCCCGGAAGACATCGCGGAATTCAGCCAGGGCGCCACACCCGAACCCTGGATCGCCGTTGACTGGGAAGGCAACGCGACGGCGGTTTGGAAGCAGGGCGAAGTGATCAAGAGCTCCTTCCGCCCGTTTGCCGGCAACTGGGGCGAACCGACGTCGCTCTCGGGGGGAGAAAGCTCCACGTCGCAGGCGGCGATGGACGCCCGCGGTGACACCACGGTCGTCTGGATGCACTTCGACGGCTCGCACTATGTGGTCGAAAGCGCCTATCGCCCCGAAGGCGGCGCATGGGAAGCCCCAGCCCTCGTTTCGCAGCCCGGCGAAGAAGGGGGCAACCCGCAAGTGGCGCTTGACGCCAAAGGGGACGCTCTTGTCGCTTGGCGTGGATTCGAAGAAGAGGAAGAGTTCGTACGCGCCTCCTACCGGCCGCAGGGCGGCTCGTGGAGCGAGCCCGTCAACGTCTCTACCGCCGGAGAACACGTCGAGTCGCTGCGCGACGCCGTCGACCCCGAGGGCAACGCGATCGTCGCCTGGGCCGGCAGCAGTGGCGGCTACGACATTGCCCACGCCGCCTTCAAGCCGGCTGATGGATCGTGGGAAACACCCGTCGAACTTTCGACCGGCGGCAATGCTTTCCCCTCCGACATCGTCTTCGACACCAGCGGCAACGCCGCGCTGATCTGGCAGCGCTGGGACGGGACCACCGACCTGATCCAGGCTGCCTACAGGCCCGCGGGCGAGGAATGGGAGTCCGCCGTCGACCTCTCCGAAGAAGGCAAGCAAGGCATGGACCCGGTTGTGGTCCTCGACGCCCCCGGCGATTCGACCGCAGCCGACGGCAACGCCACCGCGGTTTGGATCAGCCAGACCGGCTCCTGCGACGGAGAAGGCAAAAACTGCACGAGCCTCGTGCGGGCGGCCGGCTATGACCCCGATGGGCTGCCCGAAGTCGAACTCGAAGTCCCGGTCGAAGGCACGGTCGGAGAACCGGTCGAAATCTCGACTCCGACCGAAGAACTCTTCGCGCCGTTGCTCGAGTTCGGCGACGGTGGAAGCGTCGCCGACACCGAAGCGAGCCACGCCTACGAAGAGCCCGGTGAGTACGAAGTGACCCTCGGCGGCGCCGAGGTGCTCGGCTACCGGGCGAGCGCTCAGCGCACGATCACGATCGTGCGCGCTGGGGACGAAAAAGAAGGCGAAGGCAAACCGGAACCAGAACTGCCGGGTGCCGGTACTGCGGGGACACAGACCCCCGCGGCCGTGAGTACAGCGGGTGGGGCCACGCCGGACGCGCCTGTCGTCTCGCCGAAGTGCGTCGCCGCCACGGCAGCGCGCGATGCGGCTCACCTCCGCCTCGAAGTTCTCGGCAGGGCATGGCGTCACGCCGAGGGCACCCCGAAGGCTGCCCACTTGCTCGCCGCGAAGCGCTCGCAGGCGGCTGCCCTGCGCCGCGCCCGCCACCGCGTCGCCGCCTCCTGCTGAGCATCGCCTGGCGGCCGACTGCTTCATTTGCTTCAATCGGATCACCAGAGAAAGGAGGTGGTCCTAACTTGATTCACATGCTTAATGGGACTCTGGAGGTGCAGGGCCGCTAGGCGCCGCACTGTTTCGGGGCGCCCGGTGGAATCCACCCCGGGCACCGGCGAGCAGGGAATGCCGGGCTTTGTCCCACCCGGACGCTGCTTTCATGCTCGTTACAAGCACCTGGCCAGGGCCGCCTTCGGGCGGCCCTGGCGCTTTCAGAGACTGGAGGAATCGTGATCACCAAGACTGACTTCATCGGCGTTCCCTCGACCGACGCCGAGCGCTCGCGGCGCTTCTACGTCGAGACGCTCGGGCTGCGACCCGACGAGAAGGGCGAATACGAGGTCTGGGCGGGGGAGACCTGCTTCGGGATCTGGGAGCCGGCGCGGCAGGGGATGCCGTTCGCGCCGCAGAAAAACGCGCACCCGGCGCTGCACGTCGACGACGTCGCGGTGGCGCGGGCGGAGCTCGAGGCCAAGGGGGTCGAGTTCAACGGCGAGACCTTCGACACCGGTGTCTGCCACATGGCCTTCTTCACCGACCCCGACGGCAACGACCTGATGCTGCACAACCGCTACGCGCCCTACGGAGATTCAAAGTAGCCATGCGGACGCCGCGAACGAAGCTGCGCCGCAAGCCGAAGCGGGGCTCGCACGAGCGGGAGACGATCGAGGCGATCTTCGACGAGGCGCTGGTCTCCCACCTCGGCCTGATCGACGACGGCATGCCGGTGGTAATCCCGACGCTGCACGTGCGGATCGGGTCCAAGGTCTACCTGCACGGCTCCGCTGCCAGCCGTGCCCTGCGCGAGTCCGAGGGGGCCGAGGTTTGCCTGACCGCCACCCTCGTCGATGGCCTGGTGCTGGCGCGGGCCGCCATGCACCACTCGGCCAACTACCGCTCGGCAATGCTCTTCGGCGAAGGCCGGCGGGTCGATGACGAAGAGGAGAAGGTCGCCGTGCTCGAGGCACTGGTGGAAAAGATCGTGCCCGGGCGCTGGGGGGACGCGCGCGTCCCGACCGCCAAGGAGCTGCGCGCGACCTCGGTCGTGCGCGTTCCCCTGCACGAGGCCTCGGCCAAGATACGCACGGGACCGCCGATCGACGATGCCGAGGATATGGAGCTACCGGTCTGGGCTGGGGTGGTCGGCCTGCGCACGGTCGCCGAGGAGCCCGAGTCAGACGCCATGCTCGCCGCCGGCATCGAGCCCCCCGGGTACCTGGGCGAGCTGCTGCGGGACCGGGCAGGGTCAGCGCGCAACGGGTCGAACTAGGCGCCATGAATAGAAAGCTCGATGTAGGCGGCACCCTCAGTCAGGTCTTCTCCACCTATGGTCAGCAGGCCGGCGTGCTCTTGCCGCTTGCCCTCGGGCTCTACCTGCTCGTGGCCATCATCACCGGCCTCTTTGCGGGCAACCTCCTGCTCGGACTGATCGCGATTGGCATCGGCGTGATCGCGGCGACCCTCTATCAAGGCATGGTCGTGAGCCTGGTGCGCGACGTCCAGGACGGCCGCCGCGACTCCTCAATCGGCCAGCTAATCGAGGAGACCTGGCCGGTGGTCCTGCCGCTGATCGGCGCCGGCATCCTCGCCGGCATCGGCATCGCGATCGGCCTCATCATCCTCATCGTTCCCGGCCTGATCCTGCTGACGATCTGGTCGGTGATCGCGCCGGTGATCGTGGTCGAGCGCAGCGGCGCGATCGACGCCTTCGGCCGCTCCCGCGCCTTGGTCAAGGGCAACGGTTGGCAAGTCTTCGGCATCATCCTCGTGGTCTTCCTGATCTCCGGGATCGCCAACGTCGTGCTGCAGGCAATCGGGGCCAGCATCTCCGACACTTTTGCCATGCGGGCCCTCTTCAGTCTGATCGCCTCGACCTTGACCGCTCCGATCGGGGCGCTCGCGGCCTCGACGATCTACTTCAACCTGATTGCGTTGAAGGGCGCGGCGCCGGCGGGGAGCGATCCAGCCAGTGACGCTCCTTTGCCGCCATCACCGGCCTAGCGAGCAGGCTGCCCGCGCGTCGCCGAGCGGCGCGTAGGCGGGAGCCGTCCTCGGCGGGAAGCAGCTTGGCGAGCTGGCGGTACTCGCGCGAGACCTGGCTGTCGCGGAAGACCGCGGCGATCGCGGTGAGCAGGTTCGCGGGATCCTCAACGGTGGTCTTGGCGATCTCCTCGCCCTCGACCGCGATCCGCAGCTCGGCCGGGTAGGCCCGCGCCGGCGGTGGCTGCGGCGGCGCGGCGCAGGCGGCGCCGATCGCATCGGCAAGCTCGTCGTGCACCGCGGCCAGCTCGCGCGATTGAGCCCGGGCCCGCCCTTCGCCCACCTTGGTCTCGACCAGCCGGGCGCCGCCGAGCTCCCCCTCTTCGAACTCGTCGAGCAGCCAGCGGTCGCCGCTGGCGACGAGGACCGGAACGCGCTCGGCCGCCAGGGCCTGCGCGTAGACGCGCGCCTCGCTGAGCGGGGTGCCGCCGAGTGAGACCTCCATCTCCCAGATGAAGGTGTGCGAACAGAAGGCGCGCGGGGTCTTGGTGGCGGCGTGATGGCCGAGCATGACGACGGCGTCGAGCGGGCCGCCGTGGGCCTTGGCCATCGACGGTTCGCTCTCGGCGAGGGCGAGGTCGGCGATCGGCCGCACTTCGACGCCCGCCGGCATCCGCTCGCGTTCGATATTGGTGCCGACCATGTGCCAGTCGCCGACCGAGATGCGGCCGGCGCCGGCCTCGCGCAGGGCCTCGATCGCGACCAGGACCTCGTCGGTCATCAGCCGCCGGCCGCGCGCGTAGGCGGCGGGGTGCGAAGGGAGGCAGTCGCCGCACGCGTCGATTCCCGCGATCCCCTCCATGTCCGTTGCGATCAGGACGTTCACGCGGCCAGCTTAGTGAGATCCACATCACGGTTGGCTGACCAGCCAACATGCGAGAATGACCGCGCGTGACCGCTAACGGGGAATCCATCGAGCACCTCGATGTGCTGATCGTCGGCGCCGGACTCTCCGGCATCGGCGCTGCGCACCACCTCCAGGAGGCCTTCCCCGACCGCAGCTACTCGATCTTCGAGGCGCGCGAGGAACTGGGGGGGACCTGGGACCTCTTCCGCTACCCCGGCATCCGCTCCGACTCCGACATGCACACCCTGGGCTACCGCTTCAAGCCCTGGACGGCGGCGAAGTCGATCAGCGACGGCGAGGCGATCCTCGACTACGTGCGGGAGACGGCGCGCGAGGGCCGGATCGACGACAAGATCCGCTTCCAGCACCGCGTCGTGCGGGCCGAGTGGTCAAGCGAGGAGGCGCTCTGGACGGTGGAGGCCGAGCGCGTCGACAGCGGTGAGCCCGTGCGGCTGACCTGTAACTACCTCTGGGTCTGCAGCGGTTACTACCGCTATGACCGGGGCTTCACCCCCGAGTTCCCCGGTGCCGAGGACTTCAAGGGCGAGGTCGTCCACCCGCAGCACTGGCCGGCCGAGCTCGACTACAGCGGCAAGCGCGTGGTCGTGATCGGCAGCGGCGCCACCGCGGTGACGCTGGTGCCGGCGATGGCCGAGAAGGCCGCCCACGTGACAATGCTGCAGCGCTCGCCGACCTACATCGCCTCGCTGCCAGCCGAAGACCCGATCGCCAACGGGCTGCGCCGCTTCCTTCCCGAGAAGGCCGTCTACACGATCGTGCGTTGGAAGAACGTGATGATCCAGGCGCTGATCTACCAGCTCAGCCGCCGCCGCCCGCGGGCGATCAAACAGTTCATCCGCAAGGGCGTCGAGCGCTCGCTGCCGGCCGGCTACGACATCGACAAGCACTTCAAGCCGAAGTACAACCCCTGGGACCAGCGCATGTGCCTGGTGCCCAACGGCGACCTCTTCAAGGCGATCCGCGACGGCGACGCAACGGTCGTCACCGACACGATCGAGACCTTCACCGAGAGCGGGATCAAGCTCGACTCGGGCGAGCAGCTCGAGGCCGACGTGATCGTCACCGCGACCGGACTCAACCTGCTCTTTCTCGGCGGCATGGAGCTGGTCGTCGACGGCGAGCCGGTCAACATCGCGGAGAAGATGGCCTACAAGGGGATGATGCTGAGCGGCGTGCCCAACTGCGCCTTCACCGTCGGCTACACCAACGCCTCCTGGACGCTGAAGGCCGACCTCACCTCCGAATACGTCTGCCGCGTGCTCGCCCACATGGATTCTCGCGGCTACCGCAAAAGCATGCCCGAGCTCTCCGACCCCAGCGTCGAGGAGATGCCGCTGCTCGACTTCACCTCCGGCTACGTGCAGCGCTCGCTGCACGAATTCCCCAAACAGGGCTCGAAGGAGCCCTGGAAGCTGCGCCAGAACTACGTGCTCGACATCAGGACGATCCGCCGCGGCCCGATTGACGACGGCGCGATGCGGTTCTCCGGCTCGCCCCAGCGTGAGCCCAGTCTCGTCTGACTAGCGCGGCGAGAATTTTCCACACCCTGGTGTGGTCAATGCTGCTTGCGTCACGGCAGCACGGCGATCGCGCGGCCGGGGGCGCCGCTGGCGACGGCAATCTTGACCGGCAGGAAGACGAAGGAGGCGCCGCGGGGCGGCAGCTGGTCCAGGTTCGTCAAGCCCTCGACGAAGGCCATTTCGCGGCTGAGGCCGGCGCGGTGCACTTCGTTGCCCTCCTCAGCCGAGCCCATGCTGGGGGCGTCGATGCCGATCGTGTTGACGCCGCGCTCGTGCAGGAAGATCGCGACAGCGGCCTCCGGGGCCGGCCAGGCGGGGCGCGACTGCAATACCACCGGCTCATGCAGGAAGGCCCGGCCGGCCTCACCCCTTACGTAGTGCTTGGACCAGCCGGTCAGCAGCAGGGCGATCTCACCCGCCTCGAAGCGCCCGTGCTCCGCCTCCCAGGCTTCGAGGTGGGCGACCGTGATCGCCGGGCTGGCACCGGGCTCGGCCTCGCCGTCGAGGTGGCGGAGGTCGATGACCGCGGCCGGGCCGATCAGCTTCGAGAGGTCGAGCTTCTCGGCGCTGGCCTCACCCAACGGACCGGCTTCCGGCAGCCCGGAGCCGGGTGGCGGGATGTAGTGGGAGGGCGCGTCAACGTGGGTGCCGGCGTGCTCGTCGAGGATGATGAAGTGGGTCACGTAGGGGCCGAGTGAGCAACTGCTCGCCCCCGTGGGGAGCTGGCCCTCCTCGTGCCAGCTCCAGTTCTTGTGGGCGAACGGCATGTGCTCCGGCCAGGTAGCCGGCAGGTGCTCTGAGAGCGTGACCGAGAGGTCGACGATCTTGCCCAGGTCCACTTCCATTCTTCGACTGCCTAGGGCAGCGGGGCCTGTGCTCCCGTTCGGGCGTGCAGACCTGCCGTGGCCGGCGCCACGGCGCCAGCCGCCGCCGCCGAAGGAGTTTCGGCGGTGTTGCAGCCGTCGAAGAGTGCCCAGCCGCTGACGAAGTCTTCCGGATAGGTCACGTCCAGAGCGGTGGTCGGCAGGGTTTCCGGTGTCCCTTCGTTTTCGAATTCGAAGAGGTAGCCGAAAGGCCCTTCCGGTTCGCCGTACTGGGTCAGCGGGGCCTCGAAGAGGCAGCCGAGAACCGTGTTCACTTTGCCGATCGCCTGACCCTGTGAGTTGATCGCCCCACCCTGGCTCGAGATCGCCTGGCCCTGGCTGCTGACCTTCTGTTCTTGGGCGGCCACTTTGCTGCTCAGAGCGGCAATGGCTTTGCCCTGAGTCGTGATCGTTTTCTGCGCTTTGATCAGCGCCGTGGTGAGGCCGTTGACCCTGTGGCCGAGGCAGGTGACGTTGCATTTGGCCTCGGCGCTGGACGAGAGCACAAGGGCCAGGGCAAGCGCGGCGAAGGACGCCACGATCAGCTTCTTCATCGACTCCTCCTTCGGTGCATCCGCGGCACCGGATGGTTGTGCTCGTAAATCTACGGTTTAGACCGGAGAATTAGATTCTTCGAGCCGCTCGGCGAGCCGGTTCATCCCGTACTCGCGCGCCGCTGTCGCCGCCGCGTCCCAATCGGTCTCGCGGTCCGGGGGAGGCTCGACTCCGGCGTCGCGCAGGGTGGCGATGTCCTTGAAGGCGCGCAGGTCGTCGGCCGCTTCAATCAGCGAGGCGCGCAGGGCGGGGCGGCGCTCGCGGATCGCGTTCTCGAGCACCCCCTCCAGCGAGCCGTGGTGGCGCAGCAGCTCGGCGGCGGTCTTCGGGCCGACGCCCTTGGCGCCGGGCAAACCGTCGGAGGGGTCGCCGCGCAGGGCGATGAAATCGGGGACGAGCTCGGGCGGGATCCCGTAGCGCTCCTCGACCTCCGCCGGACCGACCGCTTCGGCCCCTTTGCCTTTGCCGCCGGTCTTGACGTAGAGGACGGCGACCCGCTCCCCGGCACATTGGTACATGTCGCGGTCGCCGGTCATCAGCAATGCCCGGCCGCCGGCCTCGGCCTCGCGACGGGCATAGGTGCCGAGCAGGTCATCGGCCTCGAGGTCGTCGCTAGTGGCGACGGTCCAGCCGAAGGCGGCGAAGAAGTCGCGGGCGGCGGCGAACTGGGGCGAGAGGTCGTCGGGCATCGCCGCCTCGCGCTCGGCGTGGTAGGCGGGGTAGAGCTCGGTTCGGTAGGAGGCGGCGTCGGGGCCGAAGCAGAGGACGACGGCGCGCGGCCGGTGCAGTTCGATCTCTCGCAGGACGAGATTGGCGGTGCCGAGCAGGGCGTTGACCGGCTTGCCGTCGGCGCCCACGATCGAGTCGGGCAGCGCGTAGAAGGCGCGGAAGAGCATCGAGGGCGTGTCGACGGCGAGCAGCGGTTGGGCCACGGCGGCAGCCTACGCCCCCGGGCGTCGGCCCGGTCTCGGGTACGGTCCGGTCTATGGCAGACCGGGAGGGTCCCCGCATCGCACCCGGCGACCGGCGCCAGCTCGGCTGGGTCAACTTCACTATCGCCAAGCTGGCAGGGGTCGCTACCCGCGGGCGACCGCCGCACGTCTTCACCACGCTGGGTCGCCACCGCGGCCTCTTTCGCCGCTGGCTCTGGTTCGCCGCCGCGCTGATGCCGGGTGGCAAGCTGCCGCGCGAGGAGACCGAGCTGGTGATCCTGCGCGTGGCGCACAACACCGGCAGCGAGTACGAGTGGGTCCAGCACGAGCGCATGGCGCGGCGGGTCGGCCTCAGCGAAGAGGAGATTGCCCGGGTTCGCCAGGGCCCCGATGCGCCGGGATGGTCCGAGCGTCGCGCCCTGCTGCTGCGGGCCGCCGACGAGCTGCACGCCGGCGACCGGATCGGCGATGAGCTCTGGACGCAGTTGAGCCGCCACCTCGACGAGGTGCGGCTGATCGAGCTCTGCATGCTGATCGGCCACTACGAGATGCTGGCGATGACCCTCAACTCGCTCGAGGTCGAGCCGGACTTCGAGGCAAGGCTGTGAAGTTGGGCGTCCGCGACCTGCGCGGCAAGCGCTGCCTGATCACCGGGGCGGCAAGCGGCATTGGGCGGGCGACGGCGATTGCGGTCGCCGCCCAGGGGGCAGAGCTCTTCCTCACCGATCGCAACGGCGAGGGGCTCGAGCAGGTCGTCGCTGAGATCCGCGGCGCGGGAGGAACCGTCGGCCATTTCGCCACCGTCGACCTGGTCGACCACGAGGCGGTGGTCGCCTTCGCCGCGGAAGTGCACGCGATCGCGCCCAGCATGGACATCGTCATGAACATCGCCGGGATCTCGACCTGGGGCAAAATCGAGCAGCTCGAACACGAGCACTGGCGGCGCACGATCGAGATCGACCTAATCGGGCCGATCAGTGTGCTCGAGTGCTTCGTGCCGCCGATGATCGAAGCCCGCCGCGGCGGTCACATCGTCAACGTCGCCTCCGTCGCCGGCCTCTTCGGCCTGCCCTGGCACGCTCCCTACAGCGCCGCCAAGTTCGGCTTGCGCGGCGTCTCCGAGGTGCTGCGCTTCGATTTGCGCAAGAACCGCATCGGCGTCAGCCTGGTCTGTCCGGGAGCGGTGAAGACCCCGCTGGTCGGCACCGTGGACATCGTCGGGGTCGACCGCGACAGCCCGAAGATGCGCCGGCTGATCGCGCTCTTCGAGCGCCGCGCCGTCTCCCCGGAGAAGGTGGCCGAGAAGATCCTCGAGGGGGTGGAGAAGAACCGCTACATGGTCTTCACCTCCCCCGACGGCCGCTTCCTGCACTGGCTGCAGCGCAAGTTCTCGCCGCCTTACGAGCTGCTGATGCGGGTGATGAACCGCGAGCTCGACCGGGCGGCCCGCTAGCCGGAGCCGACCGTCCTCTAGGTTTGTCGCCGTGCCTGAGGTCGCCCTGAACATCGAGGATTTGGCCAAGCGCTACCCGACTGGGGTGGAGGCGCTGCGCGGCGTCTCGCTGCAGATCAAGCAGGGAGAACTGTTTGGCCTGCTCGGCCCCAACGGGGCCGGCAAGTCGACGCTGATCCACTGTACGACCGGGCTGGCGCAGCCGACCGGCGGCTCGATCCACGTCTTCGGTCACGACGCCACTGGCGATTACGGCGAGGCCCGCCAGGCAGTCGGGCTGGCGCCGCAGGAGCCCAACCTCGACTGGTTCCTCACCGCCGCCGAGACGCTCGATTACCACGCCGGTTACTTCGGCATGCCCAAGCGCGAGCGGCGCGAGCGCACCGAGGAGCTGCTCGAGACCTTCTCGCTGACCGAGAAGCGCGACGAACGCACCCGCACGCTCTCGGGCGGGATGAAGCGACGCCTGATCCTGGCGCGGGCGATGATGCACCGGCCGCGCCTGCTGATCCTCGACGAGCCCACGGCCGGCGTCGACGTCGAGCTGCGGCTCGAGCTCTGGCACTACGTGCAGCGGATCAACCAGGAGGGGACGACGATCCTGCTGACCACGCACTACCTGGAGGAGGCCGAACAGCTCTGCGACCGGATCGCCTTCATCAACGGCGGCCAGATCGTCGGCGAGGGGACCAGCAGCGAGCTCTCCCAGCGCTACGGCGTCGACAGCCTCGAGGACGCCTACCTCGCCCTGGTCGGGCGCAAAGAGCTCTCGCGCTCGCATGCCGAGGTCGTCACTCCGTGAGCGCAGCGCAGATTCGCTTCGCGACGCTCTGGCGCCGCGAGGTCAACCGCTTCATGAAGATCAAGAAGCAGACGCTCGGCGCGCCGCTGCTTGAAACCTTCCTCTACATCATGGTTTTCGGCGCCGCGCTCGGCTCGCGGATCAAGCACCTGCACGGGATCGACTACATCCTCTTCGTCATCCCGGGGCTGATCATGATGGCCTTCTCGACCAACGCCTTCGCCAACAACTCCTCCTCGATCCTGCAGCAGAAGTTCCAGGGCGCGATCCAAGACCAGCTCTCCTCACCCGCCTCACCGCTGGAGCTGTTGCTCGCCTTCTCGCTCGGCGGCTTCATGCGCGGCTTGATCGTGGCGATGCTCACCTTCGTCGTCTCGGTGATCCTGGTCGGCTTGCCGGTCGACCACGTCCTGGTCCTGATCCCATCGCTTGCCCTGGTCGGCTTCTTCTTCTCCCAGCTTGGCGTTCTCACCGGGGTGCGCGCCGAGCAGTTCGACGACGTCTCCTTCGTCCAGACCTTCGTCCTGCAGCCGCTGATCTTCCTCGGCGGCGTCTTCTACTCGGCCGCCCTGCTGCCGCAGCCGTTCGAGACCCTGACTCGCTTCAACCCGATCTACTACATGATCAACCTGGTCCGCTACGGCTTCGTCGGCTTCACCGAAGTCAGCATCGCGCTCTCGCTGCTGGCCCTCACCGCGGCCACCGGGGCGCTCTTCCTGGTCAACCTGCGCCTCTTCAGCCAGGGCTACAAGCTGCGCGCTTAGGAGGGTTAGGCCTTGGCCAGCGGCAGGCGCTCGGCGAGCCCGGTCAGCTCGAGCACCCGGGTGACGGCGGGAAAGTCGCTGGGGATGAAGCTGACCCGGGTGCCGCCCTCGTTGCGACTGAGGGTCGAGACGAGCAGGGCGATCCCGGTCGAGTCGATGAACTCGAGCTCGCGCATATCGACGACGACCGGGGTCGAGGCGTCAGCGAGCGAGCCCTCGAGCGCGCTCTCGGCCGTGCCGGCGTTGGCGAGGTCGAGCTCGCCGGCAAAAGCGATCACAAGACTGCCGTCGCTCTCTTGGCTGCGAACGACGAGTGTGCCGTCGGCGATTTCGCGTTGTTCGCTGGTCATTCGTTCCCTCCCGGGGCTCTGCGTGCTTCCCGTCCAGCTTACCGCCACCAGCGGGTTTGCTCTCTCTTCAGCGGGTACATGGGTGAGGACCGACACTTCGTTGCAACTTGCCGGCGACGGTCTCCCTGGTGCGCAGGGACCGTCGCCGGTTCTTACGTGAATGGACGGGAATCGCATGGAAACGAGAACACTTGGCAACGCCGGCTTGCAGGTCTCGGCCGAGGGGCTGGGCTGCATGGGGATGTCGGAGTTCTACGGCTCGGCCGACGAGGCGGAGGCGACGGCGACAATCGAGCGGGCGCTCGAGCTGGGAGTGACCTTCCTCGACACGGCCGACATGTACGGGCCGTTCACCAACGAGGAGCTTGTCGGCAGGGCGATCGCCGGTCGCCGCGACGAGGTCGTCCTGGCGACCAAGTTCGGCAACGTGCGCGGGCAGAACGGCGAACGCCTCGGGGTACGCGGCGACCCCGAGTACGTGCGCGAGGCCTGCGAGGCATCGCTGCACCGGCTGGGCGTCGAGACGATCGACCTCTACTACCAGCACCGCGTCGATCCGAAAGTGCCGATCGAGGAGACCGTCGGCGCGATGGCGGCGCTGATTGAGCAGGGCAAGGTGCGCCACCTCGGCCTCTCCGAGGCGGCGCCGGAGACGATTCGCCGCGCCCACGCCACCCACCCGATCACGGCCCTGCAGACCGAGTACTCGCTCTGGAGCCGCGATCCCGAGGACGAGATCCTGCCGACGCTGCGTGAGCTCGGCATCGGCTTCGTCCCCTACAGCCCGCTCGGTCGCGGCTTCCTCACCGGCCGCTTTCGCTCGGCCGACGATCTGCCCGAGGATGACTTCCGCCGCGTCAACCCGCGCTTTGAAGGCGAGAACTTCGGGCGCAACCTGGAGCTGGTCGAGCGGGTCGAAGAGATCGCCGCCGAGAAGGACATCACCGCCGGCCAGCTCGCCCTGGCCTGGGTGCTGGCCCAGGGCGACGACCTGGTGCCGATCCCCGGCACCAAGCGCCGCAGCTACCTGGAGGAGAACGTCGCCGCGGTGGAGGTAGAGCTGAGCGATGAGGAGCTGCGCCGCATTGACGAGTTCGCGCCGAAGGGCGTCGCCGTTGGCGATCGCTATGCCGACATGTCGCCGGTCAACCTCTGAGCGACAGCTGAGCTACCAGGCGTCGACGTAGCGGCGGCGCTCGTCTCGCTCACCCTGGTGCGCCTGCGCCGCGGCCAGCGTCGAGGCGATCAGCGAGCGCGTCTCGGCTGGGTCGATCACGTCGTCGATCTCGAACAGCGCCGCGGCGTTGAGCGCCTTGGCGTTCTCTTCGGCGGCGGCGGTGAGATCGCGCACGCGCTGCTCGCGCTCGCCCTCGTCGGCGATCGCCTCGAGCTCCTTGCGCAGGGCGAGGCGCACAGCTCCCTCCAGCCCCATCGGCCCGAGGTGGGCGGAGGGCCAGGCCAGGGTCAGCAGCGGCTCGTGCATGCTGCCGCCGGTCATCGCTTGGGCGCCAAGGCCGTAGCCACGGCGCAAAATCACAGCGATCAGCGGCACTTGCAGCGCCGCACCGGCGAGCAGCAGGCGCGAGGCGTGGCGGACCAGGCCGGTCGCCTCGGCCTCGGGGCCGACCATCATCCCCGGGGTATCGACCAGCGAGAGGACCGGCAGGTCGAAGGCGTCGCAGAGCTGCAGGAAGCGAGCGGCCTTGTCGGCCGCGTCGCTGGTGATCGCGCCGGCGACGTGCCTGGTGTCGTTGGCGATCACGCCGAGCGGCCGCCCCTCGATGCGGATCAGCGCCGTCACCATCTCCGGGGCGAAGCGCTCGCGCAGGAAGGTCGCCGAGCCCGTGTCGGCGAGCGTCTCGATAATCGGCTGCACCGCGTAGGCGCGGCGCTGGCGCTCGGGCACGGCGTCGCGCAGCTGCTCCTGGTCGGCGGCGTCGCCCGTTGGTAGTACGCCCTGGAAGTAGCCGAGCAGGCGCTTGGTCGCGGCCACCGCCGCGGCCTCGTCGGTGACGACCAGGTCGACGACCCCATTTGCCGCCTGCGTCGCGATCGGTCCGACCTCATCGGGGTCGACCTTGCCCAGGCCGCCACCCTCGATCATCGCCGGGCCGCCCATACCGAGCGAGATGTTCTTGGTGGCGACGATCAGGTCGGCGCAGCCGGCGATCACGGCGTTGCCGGCGAAGCAGCGGCCGGCGACGATGGCGATCCGCGGCACCAGGCCCGAGAGGCCGGCCCAGAGCGCGAAGGCGCGGGTGTCGAGCGCCGAGACGACCGGGTAGTCGGTGTCGCCCGGCCGGCCGCCACCGCCCTCGGCAAAGAAGACGGTCGGTAGGCGCATTCGCTCGATCAGCTCGAAGAGTCGGTCCTTCTTGCGGTGGCCGAGGGCGCCCTGGGTGCCGGCGAGCACGGTGTAGTCGTAGGAGAGCACGGCGCAGGCGGCCCGCTCGCCGAAGAGCTCACCGTTGATCCGCGCCGTGCCGCCAAGCAGTCCATCGGCCGGGGTATTGGCGATCAGGTCGTCGAGCTCGCGGCGGCCGCGCTGGGCGGCAATCGCGAAGCGGCCGTACTCAACGAAAGAGCCGGAATCGACGAGGTCCTCGACGTTTTCGCGAGCGCTGCGACCGCCCTTGGCGTGGCGACGGTCGATCGTCTCCCGGCGCGCCTCATCGCGGGTCAGGCCGCGTCGCGCCAGAACCTCCGCCAAGTCCTCCCGGTCGACCTCGCTCACGCGGCCATGTTCGCTGATTTTGCGACAGCATTGCGCTTGATTGCTGCGCGCGTCCTGTTTACATTTCTTCGTCCATTCGTCCAGGGGCTGGGATGGCCCCAGAAGGAGAGCAACTTGAACAAGCGACTTTCCCGCGTCTCGACCAGGGGGATCATTGCGATCGCGGTCGGGCTAATCGCAACCCTCGCCTTGGCTCCGGCCCTTGCCAGCGGTGCCGGTGACCTCGGTCCCGCCAACACCGTCTTCATCAAGGCCGGCAAGGGTGGCCTGCGTTTCGAAGCGCCGAAGACGATCGTCGCCGGCGAAGAACTCGAGGTGCTGAACCAGACCAACGCCAAACAGGTCGGCCCGCACACTTTTTCGCTGGTCACCAAGGGCTCGATCCCGAAGACGCCGAAGGCGCGGCAGATCTGCTTCACGCCGAATCACATCTGCATGTCGATCGCCAAATGGCACGGCGTCAAAGGCAACGGCCCGGTGAAAGTGAATCCGGTCGAAGTCGGTGCCGAAGGCTGGGACACGCTCGGCAGCCTGACCAAAAAGGGCGACTCCTGGTTCACGGGGACGAAGCCAAACGCCTCGATCGTGCAGAAGGTCTCCGCGGCCGCCGGCACGACGATCTACTTCATGTGCGCCATTCACCCCTGGATGCACGGCTCGATTGAAGTAGTGGCTCCGACCCCAGGGGTCTAGAAGCACGCCTGGTTCTCCCTCAGATTTACCGCGCCTGGGGCGCCGAGCTTTCCTCGGCGCCCTGGGTAGCGGGGCGCTGGCCACGGCCCTGCCGCTTGGCCTGCGTCCTGGTTCCCTGTTGCCGGGGCGAGGCGCCCCGGCGTCGCGCCCTCACTCCGCGCCGTTCCAGCGGCCCCTGCCGATCCCGCGCGAGCTGCGCGGTGCTGAGCTGACGATCCCGATCCGCGAGGCGGAGGTGCAGGCCCTTCCCGGCCAGAAGACGCGGATGTGGACCTACGACGGCTGCTTCCCGGGCCCGACGATCCGGCGCCCGGCCGGCGAGCGCACAGCGGTGACCTTCCTGCACGAACTGCCCGCCAAGGTGGGCGAGCTGAGCGTGCACCTGCACGGCGGCCACAACCGCACCCAGTTCGACGGCCAGCCGGGTGGGCTGACGCCCTCGCACTCGACCTCCTTCTACTGCGATATTCCCAGCGGCCTCTCGCCGCGGCAGTCAGGCAACGACGTCCTGATCGAGCCGGGGGGGAGGCGGACCTACGTCTACGACCTGATTGAGGAGGGACGGCCCGAGCGCGCCGCCTTCCAGTGGTATCACGACCATCGCCTCGACCATACGTCGCGCAACGTCTGGCACGGGCTGGCCGGGATGTGGATCATCGACGACGAGTTCGAGGCCGGCCTGCCGCTGCCGAGCGGCGAGCGCGACCTGCCGCTGATGCTGGTCGACCGCTCCTTCGATGACCACAACCAACTCGCCGACCCGTTCACCAACCGCCGCCCACCTGCCGACGGGATCAACGCTCACACGATCCTGGTCAACGGCGTCCACCTGCCCCATCACCGGGTCAGTGCCCAGCGCTACCGCCTGCGCATCCTCAACGCCTCGCAGTTTCGCTCCTACAACCTCCACCTCTCCAACGGCGCGCGGATGGTTCAGATCGGCACCGACAGCGGCTTGATGCCGCGGCCGGTAGGGCGCGAGGAGATCCTGATCGGGCCGGCCGAGCGGGTCGAGATGGTCGTCGACTTCAGCCAGGCCCGGGGCGAGTCGGTCGAGCTGCGCAGCGGCCCTCGCCACGGCGCCAGGCACCCGTTGGGCTCACACGCCTACGTCGGCGCGCTGATGCAGTTCAAGGTCGATTCGCGGCCCCGCGAGGACCGCACGCGCGTGCCCCGGCGGCTGCGCCCGCTGCCCGAGTGGACCAAGCGCGCAGCGCACAAGGTCGATCACACCTGGACGATCTCAATCGGTGGTCTCTTCAAGACGCGCTGGGAAATCAACGGGCGCACCTTCAACCCGGACCGCGCCGACGCCCACCCTGAGCTCGGCTCGGTCAAGACCTGGGAGATCGTCAACCGCACCAACGTCGCCCACATGATGCACCTGCACATGACCGACTGGTATCTGCTCTCGCGCAACGGCAAGCCGCCACCGCCCTGGGAAGACTGCCTCAAGGAGACCTTCTTCCTCTATCCCAAGGAACGCATCCTCGTCGCCGGCCACTTCGCCGACTACCTCGGCAAGTTCGTCATCCACTGCCACATGCTCGACCACGAGGACCACGGCCTGATGACCCAGTTCGAGGTTGTGAGGTGAGCTACGAGTGAGGCGGGTGCTTCGCCTCGAGTCGAAGCTTCTCGACCGCAACGACGGGTAGGTCGAGCGTTTCGCCGCGCTCATTGGAGACCTCGACCATCTTCATCTCGCCGAAGTCGTGGACGACGGCACCCCTGGTCCCAGGCGGCCAACCGTTGATTGCTTCGGTGAACGAGACGACGTCAACCTCGCCTATGGACTGTTTGACGGTGGCCATCGAGCAGATTCTAGGGCCTCAGGAATGCCGTCAGCATGCGTGGGCAGGCCGTAGCGTCCACAAAGATCCAAGTAGTTCGCAAGTTGACGGCTCGGAGGCGCTTGTCACCGATCCCGTGGATTGGAAGCTCAACAACGCAATTGATTCCAAACGGCGAATTCTGCCGAATAGAACGGACTGGAGCGCTGAGAATCCCAATCCTGATCGACTGCTCGACGTAGTTGACGTGATCCTTCGTGATGCCGAGAATTCGCTCGAATCCCCGGGCCTTCGGGCCTCCAGTCTCATGGCGCACCTCCAGTGAGTAGTCAATTAGCTTCTGCCGGACCCCGATTGGCTCCGCCGCCCTCGGCAAGGGTTCTCCGACTCTCGGCGGCCACGGCATTCGGCGACGGTAGGAGGGCTGAATGCGCGCGTGGTGCGCTGAGTGTCAATTAAATGGGTTAAACCACCCCGTAAGTTCGTGATCCTCGTGCCGCTAGGCGGGTTGGCGATCTAGCAGCCGGCCGGCCCGGTCATAGGCCGAGATCTCCGTCGGCTCGACTCCTGCCGAGTAGAACTGATCGAAGAAGCGGATGCGGCGCAGCCAGTGGAAGCGGTTCGAGAGTGCAGTGGGCGCGAGCTGGGTCTCGAAGGTGAGCGACGTCCCATCGCTCATCGTCGCGATCAGTTTCACGGCGCGGCGGCCTGCGAAGCCGCAGCTATCCGACTCAGGGAACGAATCGATGTCGCTGCCCGAGTTCGCGTGAAAGACGAAGGCGCGCGAGATCGGCAGTGGGAACGAGGAGTAGAGACCGGCTTCGTTCATTTCACTCGGCCTGCCAAGTGAGAAATACAGGTTGGCATAGCGCGGTAGGCCTTTTCCGTATGACGGTTCCTCGCCCATCCTGATCCGCCAAGGCACGCCGTAGAGGCTCTTGCCTTTGGCGACGACATAGGGCGTCTTGGGGCCGTCAGCGGCAGCCGTCCCTGACCCTCCAAAAAGGACTAGCGCGAGAAGAGCTCCAGTCGCGACGATGGCCGCCCGCGCCTTGCGCTTGCGTCTCGTCACGGCAAAACAGCGCTACTCGCCAATCAGCTCGATGCGGTAGCCGTCGGGGTCGCGGATGAAGGCGATGCGGTGGCCCTCGGTGCGGCCGCCGGGGCGGTAGGGGGGCTTTTCGGGCTCGATGCCGTCGGCGGCGAGGCTCTCGAGGGTGGCGTCGAGGTCGTCGACGGCGAGGGCGATGTGGTTGTAGCCGGTGCCGTGCTCGTAGCCGGTGACGCCGTGGTTATAGGTCAGCTCGAGCACGGGATCCTCGCCCGGGATGTTCATGAAGACGTTGATCGCCTCGTCGCCGATCGGCATGCGGCCGGTCTCTTCGAAGCCGATCTTTTCGTAGAAGGCGACCGAGCGGTCGATCTCGCCAATTCGGTAGCAGGTGTGCAAGAAGCGCGACATCGGCTAGGCAGCCTAGCGTCCTCCCTACAATTTGCAGCTGAATGGCTCGCCGAACGCGCCTGCGCAGGCGCAAGTCCCATACCTCGAAGTGGAAGAAGGTCACGGTCCCCCTGGGGGTCCTGCTTGCCGTGGCCGTGGTTGCGGGCGGCGTGGCGGGGAGTTGGGCGGTCAGCACCTATGAGTCGGCGCCGCCGCTCTCCAGCCTGAAGCCGGTGCAGAAGGGCCGCTCCTCAGCGATCTACGCCGCCGACGGCAGCCTGATCGGCTTCATCCAGGCCGAAAACATCCGACAGCCGGTGCCCGGTCGGACGATGCCGCAGACGCTGCGCGACGCCACGGTGGCGATCGAGGACAGGAACTTCTTCAACCACGGCGCCCTCGACCCGGCCGGGATCGCTCGCGCCGCCTGGAAGGACCTGCTGGCCGGCGGCAAGCCAGTGCAGGGTGCCTCGACGATCACCCAGCAACTGGTCCGCAACCTCTACATCCAGAACCCGCAGGAGACGCTGAAACGAAAGCTGATCGAAGCGCACCTTGCCTATGAGATGGAGGACGCGCACACGAAGGAATGGATCCTCACCGCCTACCTCAACACCGCCCCCTACGGCACGGTCGAAGGTGAGACCGCGGTTGGGGTCGAGGCGGCGGCGCAGACCTACTTCGGCAAGCCGGCCAAGGAACTCGGCCTGACCGAATCGGCGCTGATCGCCGGCCTGCCCCAGGCGCCCTCCGAATACAACCCCTTCCTTGACCCCCACGCGGCGCTGCAGCGCCGCAACGAGGTACTGGCGGCGATGCACGAGCAGGAATACATCGACGGCGCCGAATACCGTGAAGCCCTGCACAGCGGCCTCGACCTCAGCCCCGGTCACAAGTACCGGGTGATCCGCGACCCCTTCCTCTTCGACCTCGTGCAGCAGGAGCTGATCGACAAGTACGGGATCAACACCGTGCGCAAGGGTGGGCTCAAGGCCTACACGACGATCAACCCTGAACTGCAGGAACGGGCGCAGGAAGCGGTCGACTCGTGCAGCGTCTGCTACCCGGAAGGCGGGCCCGCCGCCGGGCTCGCCTCGGTCAATCCGAAGACGGGCGAAATCGTCGCCCTCGCCTCGACCGAAGGCTATGACAGCGAAAGCGAATTCAACTACGCCTGGCAGGCCCACCGCCAGCCCGGTTCCTCGTTCAAGACCTACGTGCTGACGACGGCGATCAAGCAGGGGATCGATCCCGCCAGCACCTATTACGACGGCACCTCGCCGATGACCCTCGAAACGCCGGGAGGCGGGACCTGGACAGTCAACAACGCCGAGCCCGGCGGCGGCACGATGTCGCTCGACGAAGCGACCTGGGACTCGGTCAACGTGATCTTCGCCCAGCTCGACCTCGACGTCGGCCCCGAAAACGTCACCCAGACAGCCCACGAAATGGGCATCGAAGCGCCGCTTGAATCGGTCCCGGCCGAGGCGATCGGCGGTCTCGCGATCGGCGTCACGCCGCTCGAACAGGCCGACGGCTACGCGACCCTGGCCAGCGGCGGCATCCACCACGACCCGACCGCGATCAGCCGGGTCGAATTCCCCAACGGCAAGGTCGAGGAAACCGACCCCGACTCGGGTGAACGGGTGCTGACCGAGGGACAGGCCTACGATGTGACCAAGATCCTCGAGGGCGTGATCACCCAGGGCACCGGCGCCGGCTATACCTACATGGGTTGTGGCGCCGAGGCCGGTAAGACGGGCACCTCGGAGGACCTCTCCGACGCCTGGTTCGTCGGCTACACGCCGCTCTACTCGACCGCGGTCTGGGTCGGTCACCCGCAGTCACGTGAAGCAACCGGCTTCGGCGGTCCGACAGCGGGACCGATCTGGCGCTCCTTCATGGAATCGGCAGTGGCCGGCGACTGCCCCGAATTCCCCGAACCATCGACCCTGCCTGAACTGGCGGGGCTCGACAGCGGCCACACCTCGGGCTCCTACAGCTCCTCGGGCGAATCCGAATACAACGAATACGAAGAAGAAGAATCGAGCGAAGAATCTTCCAAAGAAGGCAAGGAAGAAGGGGGAGGTGCCGCCGCTGAAGGTGAAGCCGAACCCACCCCGGAAGCCACGCCCGAACCTTCCCCGACGCCAGCCGCACCACCGCCGGCCGGCGGTGGCATCAGCCCCGGCTGAGTGAAGAACATCGGCCTGAGCAGCGAGCCGCCCCCCGCCTGGCTGGGGCTGCTGGCAACGCTCGGCGCGGTCATCGCCGGCACGCTGATCGTCTACCCGCTGAAGTCGGTCGCGCCGGTGGTCTCGCTGGGCGTCGTCTACCTGCCGGCGATCCTGCTGATCTCGATCTTCTGGGGGCTGCGCCTGGGGCTGCTCGCCTCGGTCGCCAGCGCCGTCGCCTTCAACTACTTCCAGCTGCCGCCGCTGCATCGACTGACGATCGCCGACGAAGAGAACTGGATCGCCTTGATCGCCTTCGTCATCGTCGCTGCGATCAGCAGCACCGTCGCCGGCCTGGCGCGGGCCCAGGCGCTCGAGGCCGAGCGCCGGCGCCAGCAGGCCGATCGGGCGCTGGCTGAGCTGGCGGCGCTGGCGGAGGAGCGCGACCGGATGCAGGCGGAGATGGTCGAGGCCGAGGCGCTGCGCCGCAGCGATGAGCTGAAGACGGCGCTGCTGCGCTCGATCTCACATGACCTGCGCACGCCGCTGACCTCGATCATCGCCAGCGGTGCGGCGCTCGGCTCGCCAACCACGACCAGCGATGAGCGGCAGGAGCTGAGCGCCGCAGTGGTCTCCGAGGGAGGGCGGCTCTCGCGCCTGGTCGAGAACCTGCTCGACATGTCGCGGCTGGAGGCGGGCAAGGCGCAGCCCCACAGCGAGCCGGTCGACCTCGCCGAGGTGCTCGACGCCGCCCGGGCGGCAATCGGCCAGCCCGAGGTCGTGCGGCTCGCGATCGACAGCGAGCTACCGCTCGTCGACGCCGATGCCGCCCAGCTCGAGCGGGCTTTCGCCAACCTGCTGGAAAACGCGGTTCGCCACGGCGGTGGCAGGCCGGTCCTGGTCAAATCGATGCTGCTCGATGGCAAGATCACCCTGCGCGTGGTTGACCAGGGTCCAGGAATTCCAGAGAGCGAGCGACGGCGGATCTTCGAGCCGTTCCAGCACGGCGAGGGCGGCAGCGGTGGTGGCGCCGGGTTGGGACTGGCGATCGCCAAGGGTTTCGTCGAGGCCAACGGCGGCGAGATCACGGTCGACTCGGTGGTCGGTCAGGGCAGCAGCTTCGTCGTCGCGATGCCGTGCCGGGAGGAGGGGTGAGCGAGCGGCCGCGGGTCCTCGCCTGCGACGACGAGCCGCAGATCCTGAGGGCGCTGAAGGTGATCCTCCGCGACGCCGGCTACGAAGCGATCCCCGCCGAAAGCGGCGAGGAGGCCCTCGACCTGGTGTCGGTGAAGCCCCCCGCCGCCGCGATCATCGACCTGATGCTCCCCGACATCGACGGCATCGAGGTCACCAAGCGGCTTCGCGAGTGGAGCGAGATGCCGATCATCGTGCTCTCGGCGGTTGGCGAGGAGGAGGCCAAGGTGCGGGCGCTGGCGGCCGGCGCCGACGACTACGTGACCAAGCCTTTCGGCCCACCCGAGCTGGTCGCCCGCCTGCAGGCGGCGCTGCGCCGCGCTCCCGGGGGGGCGGAGGAGCCCACGGTCGAGATCGGCGCGCTGAGCGTCGACCTGGCCGCCCACTCGGTCTCGCGCGGCAGCGAGGAAATCCACCTGACCCCGACCGAGTTCCAGGTCCTGCGGGCGCTGGTTCGCAACCGCGGCCGCCTGATGACCCACCGGGCGCTGCTGACCGAGGTCTGGGGTCCCGCCTGGGGCAACGACACCGCGACCCTGCGCACGCATGTGGCGAACCTGCGGCGCAAGATCGAACCAGACGAAGGCCAGGCGCTGATCCGCACCGATCCAGGCGTCGGCTACCGAATCGCTCTCTAGTTGTAGTTCCTAACAACGTTGTTCATCCGGGCCTCCTTGAAGGCTGGGGGTGTCGAAGCCACCACCCAACAAGGAGGACACCGGATGAGGATCCACGCTAACGCCCGCACCTGCCCGAACAGCCGCAAGCTGTTGGTCAAGCGCATCGAAGAGGAGGACTGGTCGCTGATGGTGGCGGCCGAGGCCGCCGGCATCAGCGAGCGGAGCGCTCGCAAGTGGCTGGGCCGCTGGAGAGCCGAAGGAGACGCCGGGCTAGTGGATCGCTCCTCAGCGCCAAAGCGGATTCCGCACCGCACGCCAGCGTCGACGGTCGAGGCGATCGGCGCACTGCGCCGACTGCGGATGACCGCAGCTGAGATCGCCGAGATCCTCGGCTTGGCCCTCTCGACGGTCTCTGGGTGGCTGAAGCGGATCGGCTTGGGCAAGCGCAGCCGCCTGGAGCCGCCCGAGCCACCCAACCGCTACGAGCGCTCACGGCCCGGAGAGCTGATCCACATCGACATCAAGAAGCTGGGCCGCTTCGGCGCGGCGGGCAAACGAGTAATCGGCAAGCGCCAGCCCAGCCGCGGCTACGGCTGGGAGCACTGCCACGTCTGCATCGACGACGCGACGAGACTCGCCTATGTGGAGGTGCTGGCCAACGAGCGTGGTGAGACCTCGGCGGGCTTCCTGCGGAGAGCGGTCGCCTGGTTTGCCGAGCGTGGAGTAACGGTCGAGCGGGTGATGACTGACAACGGCTCCCCTTATCGCTCGGTGATCTACGCCACCGCCTGCCGTGAGCTGGGAATCCGCCACCTGCGCACTCGTCCCTACCGACCCCAGACAAATGGCAAGGCAGAGCGCTTCGTCCAGACGATGCTGCGCGAGTGGGCCTATGGGCGCGCCTACGGCAGCTCGGCCGAACGCCGCCTGGCGCTAGGTGGCTGGCTCGAGCGCTACAACTACCGCAGAAAGCATGGCTCCCTCGGCCATCGCCCGCCAGTAGCCCGCCTCAACGAGCTGCTGGGGAACAACCTGGTTGGGAACTACAGCTAGAGCGAAGTGTTCAAGCGTGAGATCGGCGGGCCGATCCCGATCCTCGCGCAAGACGACCAGGACCGGCCCGGGCATGGTTGGACGCTCTAGGCGTGCTTATAAACCTGCACGCTTGGCATGACCATGCCGACTGGCTTGATCGTCATCCCTCCTCACCTCCCTCCCCCGCGTCGTCATCCCGGCACCTCGCCGGAACGGGGAGCCCGATGGTAGGGATCCACCGAGTAGCCGCTATTTCCTTGAATGACAGGAAGCTCGGCCGAAGAAAAACGCCTATGCTCCGCTCGTTATTGAGTAACCAGATCGGGTTGACTGGAGGATGCGCTGGTGACAACCACAAAGGCGGGGCAAAAACGGAGCGTCGAGGAGGCGGTGTCCTACGCGATCGGGCACCGGATTAGGATCGAAATCCTCGCTTTGCTCAACGAAGGCACTCACAGCCCGGTCGAGCTAGCCAAGCTGACCGGCCAGCCGATCACCACGGTCAGCCATCACATCAAGGAACTGGTCAACTCCGGTTGCATCGAACTGGCGAGGATCGAGAAGGTGAGGAATGCCGACCAGCACTTCTACCGCGCGGTCGAGCTGCCCTTTATCAGCGACGAAGAGGCCGAATCACTGCCGGTCGAGGCGAGGCAGCAGTACGCGGCGGTGATCCTGCAGGCGCTGATGGCCGAGGGGCTGGCGGCGCTGTGGGCCGGCAAGATGACCTCGGATCCGGTCTGGATGAGCTGGCGCTGGTTCAACCTCGACACTCAGGGCCAGCAGGAAGCGCAGGATGCTCAGCACGAGTTCTGGCAGCGGATCAAGGAGATCGATGCCGACACCGCCAACCGCGTTGCCTTATCCGGCGAGCCGACGATCTCAACCATCGTCGCCGCGCTTGGCTTCGAGCGCTTCAAGCCGGTCGGCGTCACCGCACCGGCCACCCACCGTCTCGCTCCAGGGAAAAACTGAGCATCCGCTAAAACTCTTTCGACAAGTCGGTATGGACTGACGATTACCGATTTGAAACTGTTTAGCGCTCGGGAATAGATGATCGCCCGAGCGACCATGAGGGGCAGCCGGAACAAGACAAAACACCAGCAGGGGCGCGAGATGACGCCCGCCCTGATCCACGCCCTCAACCACCCCGCGCGGCGACAGATCCTGCGCCAGCTGGGCGAACCCGAAGCCGAGAGAAGTCCCAGCGAGATGGCCGAGACCGCGGCCTTCAGCCTCTCCGGCCTCAGTTTCCACGCCAGGGTGCTCTGCGAGTTGCAGGTAACCCGTTGCACCCGCACCCAGCAGGTCCGCGGCTCGCTCGAGCACTTCTACGCCTCCAACGTCTCCGGCAACGAACTGGTCTCGGCGATCCTGGTGGAAACCGAGGGCGACGACCGTCCCCTCTTGTTCTAACGGGTTAGAGAAGATGGGGAGGTGGAACTGGGCCGGCTCAGCAACGGCGAAAGGATCTCGGGCGTCTCGGCGATCCTGCTCTTTGCCTTCATGTGTTTGCACTGGTTCGGGAGTAAGGACTCTGGCGAGTTGCGGCTGTTCAGCGTTGACCGCAACGCCTGGGAAGCACTTGACTACATCCCGATCATTCTCCTGATCACGGTTGTCGTCGCGCTTGCCGCGGTGGTGCTGCGTTCACCAAATCCAGTCCACAAACCACCGATCCCGGTCAACGCGGTGGTCGCAATCCTCGGCATCGTCTCGGTGTTGCTGATCCTCTTGCGGATCCTCGACCCGCCCAACTTCGGTTCCTTTCGGGAAATCTGGGGCACCATCACGATCGAAGGCACGGTCCAATTGCCGATCTTCCTCGCTCTGCTTGCTGCGGCCGGGATCGCTTTCGGCGGTTGCTGGGCGATGTGGGAGGAAGTGTCAGCCCCTTCCGGCAGATCTTCATGAAATCTCCATAGGGCTCTCCGGATTGCACACACACCCTTGACGCACTCGGGCGCATGATCGATATGTGCCCTCGTTCGCTGACATCTTTCCCGGCGGTGGCGGTCTTCCGGCCGATCTTCTCGCCGTAGCAATCGCCGTCGGCCTCTTCGCCCTCCTCTACTGGGCGATCGAGCTGATCGACCGGATATGAGCGTGCTGCCGCTGGCATCGCTTTCCGGCGCCGACCTCTTCGGGCTGATCGTCTCGGCCCTGGTCTGCGTCTACCTCGTCTACGCGCTGCTGCGGGGAGAGAACCTCTGATGGCCCAGGGCTGGCTGCAGATCGCGATCTTCCTCGCCGTCCTCGTCGCCTTGGTCAAGCCGGTCGGCATCTATATGGCGCGGGTCTTCTCCAACCAGCGGGTCTTCCTGTCTCCCCTCGTCGGACCGATCGAGCGCACCACCTACAGGGCGTTGCGCGTGCGGCCCGACGAGGGGCAGGACTGGAAGGGCTACGCCCGCAGCCTGATCGTCTTCTCGCTGCTCTTCTGGATCGCGCTCTACCTGATCCTGCGCACCCAGGGCATCCACCCGTTCAACCCCGAAGGCTTCCACTCGGCGCCGTGGGACCTCAACTTCAACACGACCTCCTCCTTCATCACCAACACCAACTGGCAGTACTACGGCGGCGAAACGACGCTCTCCTACTTCTCCCAGATGGCCGGGCTGGCGGTGCAGAACTTCGTCTCGGCCGCGGTTGGGATCGCCGTTGTCGTCGCCCTAGTCCGGGGGATCGTCGCCCGGTCGGGGCGCGAGATCGGCAACTTCTGGCAGGACCTGGTGCGGATCCTGCTCTACATCCTGGTGCCGGTCTCGATCATCGGCGCCCTCTTCCTCGTCTCCCAGGGAGTGATCCAGAACCTCAGCCACGCCACCGTGGTCCACACCCTCGCCGGCGGCAGCCAGGTCCTCGGCCAGGGGCCGGCCGCCTCGCAGGAGGTGATCAAGGAGCTCGGTACCAACGGCGGCGGCTTCTTCAACGTCAATTCGGCCTTCCCGTTCGAGAACTCGAGCGGGTTGACCAACTTCTTCGAGCTGCTGCTGATCCTGGTCATCCCGGCCAGCCTCACCTACACCTACGGCCGCATGGTCGGCAGCCAGCGCCAGGGTTGGGCGATCTTCGCGGCGATGTTCGCTCTCTTCATCGTCGGAGTCGCCGTCGTCTACATGGCCGAGCAACACGGCACACCATCACAACATTTGGCAGGCCTCAAGACACACACCTTCGACGGCTCGACCGGCGGGAATATGGAGGGCAAGGAGCAGCGCTTTGGGATCGCCGATACCTCGCTCTGGACGGCGGTCACCACGGTGACCTCGTGCGGGGCGGTGAACGGGGCCTTCGAGTCGCTGACCGGGCTCGGCCAAGCGGTGCCCTTCGCCAACCTCGGCTTCAGCGAGGTGATCTTCGGCGGCGTCGGTGCCGGCCTCTACTCGATGCTGCTCTACGTCATCCTCGCCGTCTTCATCGGCGGCCTGATGGTCGGCCGTACCCCGGAGTACCTGGGCAAGAAGATCGGGGCGCGGGAGATCAAGCTGGTCGCCCTCGGCGTCTTGGTGACGCCGCTCTTCACCCTGCTCTCGTCCGGTTTGGCCTCGGCGACCAGGCTGGGGACGCGCTCGATCTACGCCGGCATCAACCCGCAGGGCTTCTCGGAGACCCTCTACGCCTACCTCTCGCAGGCCAACAACAACGGCTCCGCCCTTGCCGGCTACACCGGCTTCATCCAGCCGAACGCCCCGGGCAACGTCGGCGCCTTCGGGATCAGCTTCGCCGACCTGCTCGGCGGCGCGGTGATGATCGGCGCCCGCTTCCTGCCGATCCTCTTCGTCCTCGCCGTTGCCGGCTCCCTCGCCGGCAAGAGGGTCTCGCCGGCAGGCCTGGGGACGATGCGCACCGACAACCCGACCTTCGTCTTCCTCCTCGTCGGCGTCGTGATCCTGGTCGGCGCCCTCACCTTCTTCCCCGCCATCCTGCTCGGACCGATCG
Source organism: uncultured Solirubrobacterales bacterium (assembly GCA_963732225.1). Taxonomy (GTDB): domain Bacteria; phylum Actinomycetota; class Thermoleophilia; order Solirubrobacterales; family 70-9; genus VRUE01. Next base: position 47,065 of record CAVSYR010000001.1, on the reverse strand, counting down.
TCCAGAGCCTGACCACGAGGTTGTTCTAGTGCGCAGGGACCTGATCACCTCGCTGCTCGCGGTCGTCGTCATGACCGTTTTCCTCGGCCTGGTCTACCCGCTGGCGATCACCGGCATCTCCCAGGTGCTCTTCCCGGGCAAGGCCAACGGCTCCAAGCTGAGCTTCGACGGCAGGGTCGTCGGCTCGAGCCTGATCGGGCAGGACTTCAGGGGCAAGCCGGCCTACTTCCAGTCGCGGCCCTCGGCGACCGAATACTCGGGCAACGTCACCTACTTTGGCAACGCCGGCCCCAACAGCGCCGAAGCGCGCGAAGAAGTCCGCGAATACATCAAGGCCTACCTGCACCAGGAGAAGCCCTTCGACAAATCACTGACCAGCGAAGACACTCCGGTCGATGCGGTAACTCAGTCTGCCTCCGGTGTCGACCCCGATATCTCCGAAGCCAACGCCCGGATCCAAGCGCACCGGATCGCCGCCGTTCGCCGCATCCCGCTCACCCAGGTCGAAGGCCTGATCTCCGCCAACACGGACGGGCGATCGCTCGGCCTGCTCGGCGAGCCCGGCGTCAACGTGCTCGAACTCAACATCGCGCTCGACAAGGAGGCGCCGCTCAGATGAGCACCGAGACCGAGGCCCGCTCCCTCTTCGACCCCGAGATCCTGCGCCCGGCCCTGCTCGAGTCGCTGCGCAAGCTCGACCCGCGGGTGCAGGCACGCAACCCGGTGATGTTGGTGGTCGAGATCGGCGCCGTGATCACCACCGTTGCCTGGCTGATCCGCGTTTTCGGCGGCGGCCCGCTCGGAGGGGGCCACGAGCCCGCCTGGTTCAGCTTCACGATCGCCGTCTGGCTCTGGCTCACGGTCGTCTTCGCCAACCTCGCCGAGGCGCTCGCCGAGGGCCGCGGCCGCGCCCAGGCGGCGAGCCTGCGCTCGATGCGTTCGGAGACCACGGCGCGCCTGCGCGACGGTGGCGAGAAGCCGGCCTCGGAGCTCGTTCGCGGCGATGTCGTCGTGGTCGAGACGGGCGAGGCAATTCCCGGCGACGGCACCGTGATCGAGGGCATCGCCTCGGTCGACGAGTCGGCGATCACCGGCGAGTCGGCACCGGTGATCCGCGAGGCCGGCGGCGATCGCTCGGCCGTCACCGGCGGCACCCGGGTGCTCTCCGACCGGATCGTGGTCGAGATCACCCAGGAACCGGGCAAATCGTTCCTCGACCGCATGATCGCCTTGGTCGAGGGGGCGGAACGGCGCAAGACCCCGAACGAGATCGCCCTCGGCATCCTGCTCGCAGCGCTCACCCTGATCTTCGTGATCGTCGTCGTCTCGTTGCGCCCCTTCGCCCTCTTCGCCGGCACGGAACTCTCGGAGACGACGCTGATCGCGCTACTGGTCGCCCTGATCCCGACCACGATCGGGGCACTGCTCTCGGCGATCGGGATCGCCGGCATGGATCGGCTCGTGCGCCGCAACGTGCTCGCTCTTTCCGGCCGTGCGGTCGAGGCCTCAGGCGACTGCGACCTGCTGCTGCTCGACAAGACCGGCACGATCACGCTCGGCAACCGCGAGGCGGTCGAGTTCACGCCGATGCCGGGGGTCAGTGCCGCGGAGCTGGCCGAGGCGGCGCAGATGTCCTCGCTCGCCGACGAGACGCCGGAGGGGCGCTCGATCGTCGTCCTCGCCAAGGATTACGGGATCCGCGAGCACGAGTTCGACGGCCACGAGCCGAGCTTCGTCCCCTTCAGCGCCGAGACGCGGATGAGCGGCGTCGACTTCAACGGCACCCGCCTGCGCAAGGGCGCCGGCGATGCGATCGAGTCCTGGGTCGCGGAGGAGGGGGGGCGGGCGCCGTCCGAGCTGCGCGGTGAGCTCAACAGAATTGGTCGCGAGGGTGGCACGCCGCTGGCCGTCGCCCGCAACGAGCGCGTGCTCGGCGTCGTCTACCTCAAGGACGTGATCAAGGAGGGGATGAGCGCCCGCTTCGACCAGCTGCGGGCGATGGGCATCCGCACGATCATGGTCACCGGCGACAACAAGCTGACCGCGGCGAAGATCGCCGAAGAGGCCGGGGTCGACGACTTCCTTGCCGAAGCGACTCCCGAGCGCAAGCTCGAGCTGATCAAGGAGCAGCAGGCCGACGGGCGGCTGATCGCGATGACCGGTGACGGCACCAACGACGCCCCGGCCCTGGCTCAGGCCGACGTCGGGGTGGCGATGAACACCGGCACCCAGGCGGCGCGGGAGGCGGGCAACATGGTCGACCTCGACTCCAATCCAACCAAGCTGATCGAGATCGTCGAGGTCGGCAAGCAGCTGCTGATCACCCGCGGCGCCCTGACCACCTTCTCGATCGCCAACGACGTCGCCAAGTACTTCGCGATCCTGCCGGCGATGTTCGCCACCACCTACGCCCTGGCCGGCGAACGGGGCCCGCTCGACGCGCTCAACGTGATGTCGCTGGGCACGCCGGAATCGGCGATCCTCTCGGCGGTGATCTTCAACGCCCTGATCATCCCGTTGCTGATCCCACTCTCGCTGCGCGGCGTCCGCTACCGGCCGATCGGCGCCACCGCGCTGCTGCGCCGCAACATGCTGCTCTACGGCCTCGGTGGCCTGATCGCCCCCTTCATCGGGATCAAGCTGATCGACCTGGTCGTCCACAACCTGCTGGGGGCGTAGGCCCCGAGGGGCGCCGCATGGACCGCGGCCACTACAAGATCTTTCTCGGCATGGCGGCCGGGGTGGGGAAGACCTACCGGATGCTGCAGGAGGGCCACGCCGAGGTGGCGGCGGGGCGGGACGTCGCGATCGGCTACCTGGAGCCGCACAAGCGCCAGGAGACCAGCGACCAGGCGCGTGGACTCGAGGCTGTGCAGCGGCGCAGAGTCACCTATCGCGATGTGGAGGTCGAGGAGATGGATCTGCCGGGCGTGATCGCCCGCCGTCCGGACCTGGCCCTGATCGACGAGCTCGCTCACAGCAACCCGCCGGGGCTCGAGCACGAGAAGCGCTACGAGGACATCGCCGACGTGCTGGCGACCGGGATCGACGTCTTCTCGACCGTCAACGTCCAGCACCTCGAGTCGCTCAACGATCGGGTCGCCGAGCTGACCGGCGTGCGGGTTCGGGAGACGGTCCCCGACTCGGTGCTCGGCACCGCCGACGAGGTGGTGCTGATCGACCTCACGCCGGAGGCCCTGGTGGCGCGCCTGCGCGCCGGCAAGATCTACCCGGGCGAGAATATTCAGGCCGCCCTCGACAACTTCTTTCGGATCGAGAACCTGGCGGCGCTGCGCGAGGTCAGCCTGCGCCAGGTCGCCGAGGAGGTCGAGTCCAAGCGACTTACCTTGCACGTTCCCGAGCAGCTCGGCACGCGCGAAGAGCGGCTCGCCGCCGAGGTGCCGCAGGCGGTGGGGGAGAGGCTGCTCGCTTTGGTCCGGCCGACGCCCAGCTCGCAGCGCCTGGTGCGGCGCGCCTGGCGCTCGGCGCAGCGGCTCGGCACCGCCCTCGACCTGCTCTGGGTGAAGCCACCTGGCAAGCCGATCGAGGGCGACGTCGAGCGCCAGGTGACGGCGCTGCGCCAGCTCGCCTCGGTGCTAGGGGCAACGCTGCTGATCGAGGAGCACGACGACCTCGTCGCGGCGGTGGCGCGGGTGGTGCGCGAGCGCGGCAGCACCTACCTGATGGTCGGCGAGTCACTGCCGAGGAAAGGCCTCGGCCGCCTGCGCGAACCGTTGCCACAGCGCCTGATGAAGGCGACGCCGGCCGGCGTCGACGTGAGGATCGTTGCCCACCGCGGCGGCAGGGAGGAGGCCGGGTGATCGAGCACTTCCTCGTCGGCCTCGCTCTCCTGCTCGGCCTCTTCGGCGGCTACCTGATCGCCAGCACGCGCTGGCGTGGCAAGCGCTCGGAGCGGCCGCAGCAGGTGCACCAGATCCTGCTTCCCTTCACCGGCACCGAGATCTCGCGCCGCGCCCTCGACGCCGCCCTGCGCCTAGCCAAGGCCGAGCAGGCGACGCTGATGCCCGCCTACCTCGCCGCGGTGCCGAAGCAACTGCCGCTGGAGTGCGCGATCCCGGCCGAGGCGGCGAAGGCGATGCCGATGCTGGAGGCGATCGAACAACGCGCCACCGGCCAGGGCGTGCCGGTCGACGCCCGGGTCGAACGCGGCCGCAGCTACCGCCACGCGCTCAGTCGCCTGCTCGAGCACGAAACCTTCGACCGCGTCGTCGTCTCGGCCACCGCGACTGGTGCCCCCGGCTTCTCCGGCGACGACCTCGTCTCGGCTGCTCGACAAGGCCCCGGCCGAGGTGCTGATTCTGCGCCCCGGACCCGAGGACCACCGGGTCCTAACCGCCTGATTCGGAATTCCTGAATCCGGATCGGCATTTACTACTTTGCCGATCGACATTGTGCTACCCTGCCGAACTTCTTATTTAGAAGTAAGTCGCTCAAAAAACTAAATCAGTAGAGAAAGAAAGGATTCCTTTCTATGCGGAACGCGCGCAAGGTAACCCGGCGGCGCAGCGTCAACGCGGCCCTTCTGGCCGCCCTTTTTGCGTTGGCAGCTGTGGTCGCCGGATGTGGAAGTAGCAGCAGTGACAGCAGCTCCTCCTCAGGGGGCGGCAAGCTCGACGTGGTCGGCTACTCCACTCCCGAATCCGTCTACCAGGAAGACCTGGAGCCGGCGTTCGAAAAGACCTCCGCGGGCAGCGGTGTCAGCTTCAGCAACTCCTTTGGCGCCTCCGGCGACCAGAGTCGCGCGGTGGCCGCTGGCCAGCCCGCCTCGGTCGTCCACTTCGCCCAGGCCGGCGACATGGAACGGCTGGTCGAAGAAGGCGAAATCGTCTCCAAAGACTGGGAAAAACAGCCCTATGGCGGCATCGCCCAGGACTCGGTGGTCGTGATCACCGTCCGCAAGGGCAACCCGAAGGGAATCCACTCGCTCGACGACGTGCTGAGCAAGGACGCCAACGTCGTCACCCCCAACCCGTTCAGCTCCGGCGCGGCGCGCTGGAACATCATGGCCGTCTACGGCACGCTGATCAACGAGGGCAAGTCGCCCGATCAGGCGCTGGAAGGCGTCAAGACCCTGCTGGAAAAGACGGTCGCGCAGCCGGGCAGCGCCCGCGACGCACTCTCCGCCTTCACCCAGGGCCAGGGCGACGTCCTGCTTGGCTACGAGAACGAGGCGATCAAGGCCGAAAAAGAAGGCGAAGAAGTCGAACACATCGTGCCGCCCTCGACGATCCAGATCGAAACCCCGATCGCGGTCACCAAAGGCGCGCCGGAGCCGGCAGCGGAAGATTTCCTCAAGTTCATCTGGTCTGACGAAGGCCAGGAAATCTGGGCCGAAAACGGTTATCGCCCGGTCAACCCGAAGCTGGTCGATCCGAAGCAGTTCCCGACCCCGAAGGATCTGTTCAAGATCAGCCAGTTCGGTGGCTGGGGCAAAGTCAACGACGAATTCTTCGACGAAGAAACTGGCTCTGTCGCCAAGATCGAGAACGAACTCGGAGTCTCCACCTCCGGCTGATCGATGGAGGCTCAGGCAGCAACCAGACCAGCGTCACCCCGGGCAGGCATTCGCCTGCCCGGGGTCGGCGCCGGCCTGGGACGGGGCCTCGTTGTCCTCTACCTCAGCGTCCTCGTACTGCTGCCGCTGGCGGCGCTGACGAATCAGTCCCTTAGTGACGGGATCGGGACCTTCTGGACCCAGGTCACCTCGCCGCAAGCGCTGCGTTCGCTCGAGCTGACCATGGTCGCGTCGCTGGTCGTGGTCCTCATCAACGGCGTCTTCGGCACGATCCTCGCCTGGCTGCTGGTCCGCGACGAATTCCCCGGCAAGGCGGTCATCAATGCCGTCATCGACCTGCCGTTCGCCCTGCCGACGATCGTCGCCAGCCTGATCCTGATCGAGCTCTGGGGGAGCAAAAGCCCGCTTGGAGTGGACATCGCCGCGACCCGAACCGCGGTCGTCGTCGCACTGCTCTTCGTCACTTTGCCCTTTGTCGTTCGCGCCGTGCAGCCGCTGCTGATCGAGATGGACCGCGATATGGAGGAGGCGGCGGCCTCGCTTGGAGCGGGCGGCTTCACGATCTTCCGCCGCATCATCTTCCCCAACCTCCTGCCCGGCCTTGCCGCCGGCGTGGCGCTGGCCTTCGCTCGCGCCCTCGGCGAGTTCGGCTCAGTCCTGCTCTTTGCCGGCGGTCTACCCGACACCCAGGTCTCTTCGGTCTTCATCCGCCAGCAGATCGAGTCCGGCAACGACACCGGCGCCGCCGCCGTCTCGGTCGTCCTGCTGGCGGCGGCCGTGCTGATGCTGGCGGTGGTCAGCCTGGTCCAGCGCTGGGGCAGTCGTCACGAGCGCTCGGGCGCCTCGACCGCCGGCCTCACGACGATGCCGATGAGCGGCGAGGACTTCCACGCGGGCGAGAAGGAGGACGACGATGAACGCGACTAGTTCCGCCCGTAGCCGCTGGGGCCTGCGCTTCCTCGGCCTCGGCTACATCACCCTGCTCCTGCTGCTGCCCCTGGTGCTGATCTTCTACAAGACCTTCGAACACGGCCTGGCGCCGCCGATCGACGCGATCACCTCCCCCGACGGGCTGCACGCGCTGAAGCTGACCCTGCTGATGGTGGTGATCGCGGTGCCGCTCAACACGATCTTCGGGGTCGGCTGCGCGCTGCTTCTGGTCCGCCATAAATGGCGGGGCAATGCCCTGATCGACGCCGTGATCAATCTTCCCTTCGCGATCTCCCCGGTCGTCATCGGCCTCTCGCTCTTCCTGCTCTACGGGACGACGGGTTGGCTCGAACCGGGACTCGCCGAAGCCGGCATCAAAATCCTCTTCTCGGTGCCGGGGATGGTCCTCGCCAGCGTCTTCGTCTCGCTGCCCTTCGTCGTGCGTGAGACGGTGCCGGTGCTGCAGGAGATCGGCACCGAGCAGGAGCAGGCTGCATCGACGCTGGGCGCCAACGCCTGGCAGACCTTCTGGCGAGTGACCCTGCCGGCGATCCGCTGGGGCGTCGCCTACGGCGTCGTCCTCAGCACCGCCCGGGTGCTGGGCGAGTTCGGCGCAGTCTCGGTCGTCTCCGGCTCGATCTCAGGTCAAACCCAGACGCTGCCGCTCTTCGTCGAGAAGCAGTACGAGAACTTCAACCTTCCAGGTGCCTTTGGGGCCTCGGTTCTACTCGCCGTGCTCGCCCTGACCACTCTGCTTGCAATGAACGTCCTAAAGAGAAAGGAGGACGCCTGATGGGAATCTCAGTCGAGGGAGCCAGCAAGAGCTTCGGGGACTTTCGGGCCCTCAACGACGTATCGATAGAGGTCCCGGACGGATCGCTGACCGCCCTGCTCGGCCCGAGCGGCAGCGGTAAGTCGACCCTGCTGCGGGCGATCGCCGGCCTCGAGACCCTGGACACCGGCCGCGTCCTGATCGAGGACGAGGACGTCTCGAAGAAGCCGACGCAGAAGCGCGAAGTCGGCTTCGTCTTTCAGCACTACGCCGCCTTCAAGCACATGACGGTCTTCGAGAACGTTGGCTTCGGGCTGAAGATCCGCAAGTGGGATAAGGCCAAAGTCTCCGACCGGGTGCACGAGCTGCTGCGGCTGGTGCAGCTCGACGGTCTCGCCGACCGCTATCCCTCGCAGCTCTCCGGTGGCCAGCGCCAGCGCATGGCCCTGGCCAGGGCGCTGGCGGTCGAGCCGCAGGTGCTGTTGCTCGACGAGCCCTTCGGCGCGCTCGACGCCAAGGTGCGCAAGGACTTGCGCACCTGGCTGCGGCACCTGCACGAGGAGATGCACGTGACGACGATCTTCGTCACCCACGACCAGGAGGAGGCGATGGACGTCGCCGGCCAGCTGGTGGTGATGAACGAGGGCAGGGTGGAGCAGTCCGGCAGCGCCGACGACCTCTACGACCACCCGGCCAACGAGTTCGTGATGAGCTTCGTCGGCGAGGTCAACCGGCTCGGCGACGGCTTCGTGCGCCCGCACGACATGGACGTCGTGCTCGACGCCGACGAGAACACCGAGGAGGCGATGGTGCAGCGCATCGTCGCCCTCGGCTTCGAGATCCGGGTCGAGTTCGTGCTTGCCGACGGCACCGAGGTCTGGGCCCAGCTGACCCGCGCCGAGCTGCAGAAGCTCGAGCTGCGCCAGGGTCAGATCGTCTACCTGCGGCCGGGCAAGACCAAGAGCTTCAGCGGTGATTCGCCACCCGACGGTGATGGGGCCTCGACTCCCCGTGACCCACAGGGTGGCGGTGACGCAGAGGTATCTGCAGCCGCCTGAAGGGGCGACGGGGCGGGGTGCGCTTTGCCGGGTGGCGCCCCGCCCCGACCCGTCCACTAGCCATGTAGAAGGTACTGAGATAAGTCCATCTTTTGGTGGAGTTATGTCTTGTCTCGTGCGGCGTCGGGGTCAAGGCTTGCCCGGTGCCCCGCATCAGCAGCTTTTACGGCATCACGATCTGGATGTACTACGACGAGGCCCATCACACGGGTCGCCCACATTTCCACGCTCGCTACGGCAGCGACGAGGCCTCGGTCGATATCGGGACCCTCGGATTGATCGCGGGCGAGCTGCCCCCGCGGGCGCGTCGCCTGGTGGCCGAGTGGGCGCGAACTCGCCGGTCCCAGCTTCTCGACAACTGGGAACGCGCACGCCACAAGCAGCCGCTGATGCCGATCGAGCCTTTGAAGTAGGGAACTATCATCGTCCTATGCGCAGTACGCCACTTCTTATTGACGCCAGAGTCGGGGACGATCACCAAGTCCGTGTCAGCTTTGAGGACGGGCTAACGGCTGAGGTGGATCTCTCTTATCTCTTGGACTACGGGGGGGTCTTCGAGCCGCTGCGCGATATCGGCTATTTCCGGCAGCTTTGTGCTGACCCGGAGGCGGGAACGATCGTCTGGCCCAATGAAGCAGATGTAGCGCCCGAGACTTTGTACGCGCGGGCAAAGCTGGCTGCTTAGTAGGCAGATTGGGCCTTGAACGCGATCGGCAGCCTTCGCTGCTATTCTTGAGTTAGATGGTCAATAAGAACAGGAAAGGAGAGGGACGATGGACAGCGCACCAGAGCACACGAGATTTGTCTCACGCGGCAGGCTGAACGGCGTCCTGCGTCAGCACCCTGGGGGTGGGGGAGCAGCGGATGTCCCCGCAACCCAGCCAGGGCGCGAGCAGCACGGAGTCGACGACCTGGACACCCAGGCTTTTGAAGCTCTCTACTACCGGGCTCGCCTGATCCTCGGTGAGCCGCTTCCCCGGCCCGCGCGGTTTCAACTGCGCGGGCACTGATCGAGGCGACCTTCCCCTGGGGTCGCCTCTAGAGCCGACCGCGCCGTTGCGAATCCGGCGCGGTCGGCTCTTTTCTTTGCCTATTTGGTGCTTTTGGTCGTTTCGGTGGGCGGCAGTTCCGGCTTTGCGGGGTAGCCCTGCGCTGAGAGGCTCCAAGCCCCCAGGCTGAAGACCACGCCTTTGGCACCCGCGTACTGGATCGCGACCGTGTGTCCGCCCTTGGCGAGCACGGTGCTCTGCGTCACCGTCTCGAGAATCGCCGCTGGTTTCGGCGAGTTCGCGGTCGCCGGGGCGATGTTCACTTTGCCCGTCGACTGGCCGTCGACCACGATCGAGATCGGGCAGGCCAGTTCCACCGTCGGTTTGGCCGAGGTGCAGGTCACCGAGCCTGAGAACGAGATGACCACCGGGCCGGTACCGGGCATACCGAACGAGGTGTAGGCGGTCGGCAGGTAGACCGGAGTCGTCCCTTCGTTCGACCAGGGGGCGGTGCCGGCGGCAATGGACGCCACGGGCTGGAGTGGCGCATCGGCCTTCTTGACGAAGGTGTTGCCAGCGGCTTTCTTCCGCAGGTAGAGCGTCGACGCCTTCTTGTTGGAGACGTAGATCTGGCCGGCCGCCTTCTTGGTTATGAAGGCGCCGCTGATCGCGGACCCGGCGAATGATGGCGTCACGGCGACAGCCGCCGCGAGCACAGCCGCCAGCGCGACCGCGGTAGCGGCGCGAGGCGTGGACAGTCTTCTTCTGAGCAATTGAACCTCCGTTATAGGGCGTGCCGGGGCAGCCTTTCTTAGTAAAGAGGTCAATAAAGTACAGAAGCTGTTAGGGTGATGTCGAGTTAGGTCATCAAGAAACTTCGGTACCCGTCAAAGGAAGGAATCAAAACGCGTATGAGAATCAGGACCCTCGTCATCTCGGCGGTTGCCCTCGTGGCCCTCGCCATACCGGCATCTGCCAATGCCGTGACCCTGATCGGATCGGGCTCCGTGGCTGCCCAACCGGTCCTGGAAGCACTCTTCAAGACCTACACGAAGCAGGTCAATCACAAGGTCCACTTCGTCTACACCGCCAACGGAGGCAACGCCGGCGTCAAGGACGTCCAGAACGGCGTCAGCCAGTTCGCCGGACAGGCCCGCACGCCGCTGCCCAGCGATGCCGGCACGACCTACGTGAAGATGTTCCTCGACGGGCTCTGCATCGACGTCAACCCGAGCAACAAACTCACCAACATCAGCATCCAGCAGACCCACGACATCTACCGCGGGCTGCTGACCAACTGGAGCCAGGTGCCGGGGTCGGGCCTGGCGACGACGATCGATCCGGTCGGCCGTGACACCAACGGGGGGACCTACAACTTCTTCCTGCAGGCGGTGCTCAACAACGAACTGCCGGCCTCCAACGTCAACGCACTGACCGCAGACGGCCTCGTCGTCAACGCGGTCAAGCAGGACCCCAACGCGATCGGCTACGACGGCCTCGCTTGGCAGGGCAAGGGCCAGAAGGCGCTCAAAGTCGAAGGCATTCCTTGCGAAGCCAAAAAGATCAGCGTCGAGCCGCTCAAGTACCCGCTCTCGCGCTACCTCTTCCTGGTCCTGCCGGGTGACGGCAGCGGCATCTCGCCGGCGCTGAGCAAATTCATCAACTGGGCCCGGCTCAACCCGGTGGCCGGGGAAGTGATCGCCAAGGCCGGCGGCGTCCCCGCCTTCAACAAGAAGCCCAAGAAGAAGAAGTAGATGGAGGAGCAGTACCCCTCCGAGTACGGCCCGAAGTGGTCGGACCAGCGCGCCGAGCGGATGCTCGGCGCGCTGGTCTGCGCCGTGGTCGGGCTGCTGCTGGCGCTGATCATCACCGTCTTCGTCAAGGCCTGGCCGTCGTTTTCGCATAACGGCCTGGCCTGGTTCGGGGCGGGGGGGAGCGTCGAAGAACAGCTCAACCAGATCTACCTCTCCGGCCTCAGCGGCGCCCACTACGTCTACACCTTCCACGCCTGGCAACTGATCTGGAGCACGCTGCTGATCACCGGCGGGGCGGTCCTGCTCGCCCTCTTCTCCGCCCTCTTCGTCTCCGTCTTCATCGTCGAGTTCGCACCCGTGTGGATGCGCGACATCCTGCAGCCGGTGGTCCGCTTCCTGGCCAGCGTGCCCTCGGTGATCTACGGCCTGCTCGGGGTGCTCGTCATCGTCCCCTTCATCGGCAACCACCTGGTGACCGAGCCGCAGAAGGCATCGGTCGCGGGCGTGATCTCGCTCAGCGGCTACAGCCTGCTGGCGGGAGTGCTGATCCTGACCGTGATGATCGCGCCGCTGATGGTCTCGATCTTCTCCGACGGCCTGCGCTCGGTGCGCCCGGGCTGGCTTGAGGGCTCGCTGGCGCTGGGGGTCAACCGCTGGCGCACGACCTGGAAGATCACCGTGCGCAGCGCCCGCCCGGCAATCGTCGCCGGCACGGTGCTGGCGGTGGCGCGAGCGATCGGCGAGGCGGTGATGCTGGGGATGGTCTCCGGCTCGGTCGCCTTCGCCCCAAATCCCGCCGACGGGCTGATCTTCATCTACGAGCCCTCGCGGCCGCTGGCGCCGACGATCGTCAAGAACATCGACTCGCTCGGCTCGCCACCCTCCAACGCGACCCTCTTCGCGATCGCCGCGGTGCTGTTGATGTCGGCCGCTTTCTTCTCGATGGCCGGCTGGGTCGCCCGGCGGGCGATGCGCAAATACGGGGCGACCGCCTAATGGCCCCCCCAGTCGCTACTCCGCCGGTTGACCGGCCGCCCACGGCACCCCCGCCCAAAGAGCCGACGAAGGCGGTCGAGGGCAGCGCCACTTGGCAACTCTCCGATCGCATCGGCCTGGCGATCTGCTGGGCGCTCGGCCTGCTCTTCTGCGCGATCGCGGTAGCGATCGTCGTCTACCTGCTGATCCAGGGTTTGACCTATTTGAAGCCGTCGATGCTGGTCACCCCGGCCACGTCCGGGTTCAGCCAGAGTCAGACGGGCGGTTTCTCCGACGCCCTGATCGGCACCCTGATCGTCGGCACGATGGGGATCGCGATCGCGCTGCCGGTCGGCGTCGGGATCGCGATCTGGCTGGTCGAGTACGGCCGCCCGGCGGGCCTGGCGCGGATCACCGAATCGACGATCGAGGCGATCGCCGGCATCCCCTCGATCGTGCTCGCCCTCTTCGGCACGGTGATCTTCTCCAGCACCGCACTCGCATTTTTGAGCCGCAGCTCAGAAGGCGTCGTCTTCGGCCGCTCCTTCTTCGCCGCCGCGACGATGCTCTCGCTGGTCGCCCTGCCGCTGGTCGTCGCCAGCACCCGCGAGGGGCTGAACGCGATCCCCCAGCACGTGCGCGAGGCCTCCTACGCGGTCGGCAAGACCAAGATCGCGACGACGCGGCGCATCCTGCTGCCGGCCGCTCGCCCGCAGGTGGCGACCGGGGCGATGCTCGGCCTCGGCCGGATCATCGGCGACACGGCGATCATCGTCGTGCTGCTCGGCGCCACCCAGAACTTCGCCCCGGTCGGCAGCGCCTTCCCGCTCAACTACCTGCGCGGGGCGGGCACGACCCTGACCAACTTCGTCTACGAGGCGTCCCCGACCGGGAACCTCAATCAGCCTCAGAAGGCCTACGCGGCGGCCTTCGTCCTGCTGCTGATGGTGCTGGCCCTGAATGCGGCCGTCAACGTCGTCCACCGCCGCGCCCGAAAGGTAGGAACGTGGAGTTCATAGCCTCCGTGCCCGAGTTCGATCGCCAAGTGGGAGGGGTGAGCGCGGATGCCTCCTCGCCGCCGCCGATCCGGCGGCTTCCGCTGGAGGGTCCCGCGCCGGCGACCGAGGTCGCTCCGCCAGCCACTTCGACCAATGGTGACGGCGCCCCGGCATCGGGAGGCTTCACTGCGGCGAAGCGCTCGATCAGCGCCCCGCAGTTCTCGATCCGGCGCATGGAGATCGACAACGTCTCGGTCTCCTACGCGACCCGGGAAGCGGTCAAGTCGGTCTCGATGCCGGTCCGCCAGGGCGAGGTCCTGTCCCTGATCGGTCCCTCGGGTTGCGGCAAGACGACGCTGCTGCGCTCGCTCAACCGGCTCACCGAGCTGACCCGGACGGCGACCTTGAGCGGCCGCATCCTGCTCGACGACGTCGACATCAGGCTGATCGAGCCGACCCTGCTGCGGCGGCGGGTGACGATGGTCTTCCAGCAACCCAACCCCTTCCCGATGAGTGTCTTCGACAACATCGCCTACGTGCTGCGCGAGCAGGGCTCACGACGGCAGCGCAAGAAGGCGCTGGAGCCGAAAGTGCACAGCGCGCTGGAGCGGGCCGGTCTCTTCGAGGAGGTCAAGGACAACCTCGACCACCCCGCCCTGCGGCTCTCCGGCGGCCAGCAGCAGCGGCTCTGCATCGCTCGCGCCCTTGCCGCTGAACCCGAGGTGCTGCTGCTCGACGAGCCCTGCTCGGCGCTCGACCCGCAGTCGACCCAGGTGATCGAGGACCTGATCGTCAAGCTGCGCGACGACGTCGCCGTCGTCATCGTCACCCACAACCTGCAGCAGGCCTACCGGATCGCCGACCACGTCGGCTTCATGTACCTGGGCGAGCTGGTCGAGTACAGCAGCGCCACCGCCCTCTTCAACTCGCCGCGCGAGCAGCGGACCAAGGAGTACGTCAGCGGTGCCTTCGGTTAGCCGCTATCTCACCCGCGCCGCGGTCCTCGTGGCCTGCCTGCTGCTGGCCGTCACGGCCCTGGCCGGCTGCGCGACGACGCAGGACACCGCGGCGGCGAAGCAGGCCGAATCGAAGCGCATCCTCGACGCGCGCAAGCACCGCCAGCAAGCCAAGAAGCACGACCAAAAGACGCACGACCAGGGGAGCAAGAAGCGATGACCGTCTCATCCCAACAGCCCTCGGCCCTCAACAGCAGACCGCAATACGAGCCCTGCGAGGAGTGCGGGGCGCCGCTCGACCCCCAGCAGCGCTACTGCGTCAACTGCGCGGCGCGGCGCGGCAACGGCGCCAACCCGGCCTCGCGTTACTTCGCGACGATGAGCAAGCGAGCGCACCGGCCACCGCTGCGCGCACCGGCCAAAAACAGCTCCAACAGCCGGGCGGCCGCGGTCGGCTTCTTCGCCCTGCTGCCGATCGCGGTCGCGATCGGCGTCGTGGTCGGCCGCAGCGGCAACGACAGCGGCGAAAACGAGGCGCTGCTGGAAGCGCTGCGCAACCGGCCCGCCGCCGTGGCCAGCACCGCTGCGGGCACGACGGGCGCCGCGGCCAATTCCGCCAAAGGCAAAAAAGCCAAGGCCGCCGCCAAGTCCTCGAAAGGCGCCGGCAAAGCGCTGGCCAAGACCAGCAACGGGACGGTTCACGAAGTGGGGGCTGGCTACAAACCGCCGGCGAAAAAGGTCGAAGAAGACACCAAGCTGGTCGAAGCGAACCCCGAACAGTCCGGCGAAAACTACATAAAGGCGCAGCAGAATCTGCCCGATGTGACCGTGGTCGGCGGCGACCCCAGCGAAGCTCCGGCGGCTGCCGGAGGGGCGGGTGAACCATGAGCGGGCTGAGCGAGGCGCTGCAGCGACCGGCGAAGGCGCTGCGGTCGGCGCGGACAAAGCCGCAGCCGCCGGCGGCGCCGGTGAAACCGGAGCCGAAGCCCGAGGAGGACGCCGAGCTGCTCGCCCAGCGTGACCGCCTGCTGGAGAAGTTCACGGTGATGCAGGCCGATCTCGGCGGCGCCTTCTACGAGATGGCGATCCGCGACCACGTGCGGATGGACGTGCTCACCCGCAAGGCGGCGGAGCTGCAGCGGGTCGACGCCGACCTGCTGGCGGTCGAGCGGATGCTCGAGCTGCGCCGCGCCGACGCGGCCGGGATCTGTCCCAACTGTGACTCTCCCTACGGGCCCGCGGACCGCTTCTGTCCCCAGTGCGGGCAGTCGCTGGTGACGGCGGTGGCACCGTGAAGGCCGCGATCCAAGCGCAGGTCCGGCGCGCGGTTGCCGCCGCGGCGACGCTGACCGGCAAGCGCTTTGGCTTGCTCGTCGCCTCCTCCGTGGTCGCTACCTCGGCGATCGTCGCCAGCGCGATGACCGGGACAGGGGGGAGTGGGGCGCTGGCAGCGCTGATCGGCCAGAGCCTCGCCTCCGACAACACCCCAGTCGCGAGCGCCCCGCCAGCAGCGCCCGAAGCCGAAGAAAGCGCCCCGGCTGCCAGCCCGGAAAGCAGCTCCCCGGCCCCGGAAGCGTCCTACGCTCCGGAAGCGGCTCCTGAAGCAGCGCCGGAACCGGCTCCCGCGCCGACGAAGAAACCCGCCGAAGCGCCGGCGGAAGCCGAACCCGAAACTGGCCCGGTCAAACACGTCTTCGTCATCTCCCTGACCAGCCCCGGCTACGAACAGTCGCTGGGGGCACAGTCGCAGATGCCCTACCTCTCGACGACCCTGCGGCCACAGGGAGAGCTGCTCAGCAACTACACGCTGCTCGGCGAAGGTGCCCTCGCCAACGGGATCGCCGCGGTCAGCGGCCAGCCGCCCAACACGGCGACCAGCGCCGGCTGCCCGACCCACGAAGAATTCAGCTCGGTCACGGCTAACTCGAACGGGGTCCTCGCCGGTGCCGGCTGCGTCTACCCGGTCGAAACCCAGACCCTGGCCGACCAGCTCACGCTCGACAAACTGAGCTGGCGTGCCTACGCCGACGGCATGGTCGACCCGACGGGAAAGCCGTCCAACTGCGTGTATCCCAACCCCGGCGAAGGCAGCGGCCCGGCCCAGCCGGGTGGCTACGCCGCGAGCCAGAACCCCTTCGTCTACTTCCACTCGCTGCTCGACCTCGGCGACTGCTCGGAAAACGACGTGCCGCTGGACCAGTTGAGCAAGGACCTCGGTAAAGCCGAGAAGACGCCCAGCTACTCGTTCATCGCGCCGACCCCCTGCAACGCCGGCAGCGCCGGCCAGTGCCCCGCCGGGGCGCCGGAAGGGGCGGCCAGCGCCGACGCATTCCTCTCGGCCTGGGTACCGAAGATCCTCGCATCGCCCGCGTACAAGGCCGACGGGCTGCTGATCGTCACCTTCTCCTCGACCAACCCGCCGGTAGCGGGCGCCCCCGCCCCGAGCGGGGACCCGCTGCGCACCGGCGCCCTGCTGGTCTCGCCTTTCGCCACCCCCAACGGCACCGACTCCGGCGCCTACAACCCCTACTCGCTGCTGCGCTCCAGCGAGGAACTCTTCGCGCTGAAACCGCTCGGCGTTGCCGCGGGCGCGAAAACGAAGTCCTTCGCCACCAGCTTGCAGGCGGGAGACGGGGGCGACTAGGGGCCGGGATGGGCCGAGCGCGGCTCTAGGATGAGTCGCGTGGCGGAGCAGAAAAAGCCGATCAACTGGCGGGGCTGGATCGTCGGTGTCCTGGTCGCGCTCGTCGTCATCGTCGCCCTGCAGAACTCCCAGCAGGTGCGGGTCGACGTCCTCTTCATCACCGTCGACGCGCCGCTGATCATCACCCTGCTCGCCGCGGTCGCGATCGGCGCCCTGATCGGCTACGTCACGCCACTCATCCGTCGCCATCGGCGCGACGGGGCCAAGTAGTCGCATTCCCAATCCAGCCGTCAGGGTAAAGCCGGGCAGAGTCCGGGAAATACCCCGATGAAGTCAGAACAGGTCGCCGGGACAATTCGAGCAGTCGATGTTCGACAGTGCGGGAGATTCCCAGCCAGGTCGCTTCGCCGACCGCTCCGACGCGGGCCGGCAGCTCGCCGCACGGCTGCTGCCTTTGGCCGATCAGCGGCCGCTGGTCCTCGGCCTGCCCCGTGGGGGCGTTCCGGTCGCCGCCGAGGTCGCGGCGTTGCTGGGTGCCCCGCTCGAGATCCTCGCCGTGCGCAAGCTCGGCGCCCCACATAACCCCGAGTACGGGATCGGCGCGATTGCCGAGGGCGGCACCAGGGTCTTCGATCCGGAGGCGCTGGCGCTGCTGGAGATCAACGGCGGCGAGTTGGCCGGCATCGTCGAGCGCGAGAGCGCTGAGCTCGGGCGCCGGGTCGAGGCCTATCGGGGCGATCGCGAGCCGGTCTCCCCGCGTGGTCGCACCGTCATCGTCGTCGACAACGGCGTCGCGACCGGCGTTACCGACACCGCTGCCCTGCGGCAGGTCCGCCACCACCGGCCACGGCGCCTGATTCTCGCCGTCCCGGTCTGCCCGCCGGACTCCCTCGCGCGCTTGCGCGATGAGGCCGACGAGGTCGTTTGCCTGGTCGCACCGCCGCGGCTGCAGGGAGTCGGCCAGTGGTACGCGGACTTCGGCCAGGTTTCCGACGCCGAGGTCATCGCCGCGCTGGCAAGGGCCCACGGCCGGGACGTCGCCGCCTGAGCGCTGGCCGCGGAAAAGCCGCAATCGATCGACGGCTTCCTGCGGATGGAGCGTCGCCGCCGCAGCCCTAGGGTCCAGGCATGACAGGAAGTGGCCGTCGTGGCGACAGGCAGAAGGTCCTGGTTGCGGGCGCGGGTGTCGCCGGCCTCGAGGCAGCCCTTGCCCTGCGGGACCTTGCCGGCGATCGAGTCGACGTCTCTCTGCACGACCCCAGCAGGGAGTTCGCCTACCGGCCCTTTGGGATCGGTGAGCCCTACGGGACCACTCGCGCCTTTCGCTACGACCTGCGCAGCCTCAGCGAGCTCTGCGGCGCCTCGCTTCACCCAAGCGCGATCGCCGCCGTCGAGCCTGAGCGGCGCATCGCCGTCAGTCGCGACGGTGAGCGCCTTCCCTACGACCAGCTGATCCTCGCAACCGGGGCGCGCATGCTCTGGTCCGTTCCCGGTGCCGTGACTTACTGGGGGGTTGCCGACGAAGGCCAGGTGGGGGACCTGATCGCGGACCTGCGCTTGGGTCGCCTGCAACGCTTGGTCCTGACCATGCCGGCGGGGCACAGCTGGGTCCTGCCGCTTTATGAGCTGGCGCTGTTCGCCTCCAACCTGCTCGACAAGACCGCCAACGATCGGACCCGGATCACGGTGGTGACGCCGGAAGGGGCTCCCCTGGAGATCTTCGGGCCCCGCGCCGCCGAGCAGACGAGCGCGCTGCTGGCGCAACGTCACATCGACGTCATCGCCGGGGCCCGGCCGGTCTCCTTCGCGGGCGGGCGCCTGCGCATCGGATCGGGCGCGGACGTCGAGGCGGACGCGGTGATCACCCTGCCGCGCCTGGAGGGCAGGAGGATTGGCGGCATCCCGCACGATGGGAACGGGTTCATCGCCGTCGATGAGCACGGCGGTGTGGTCGGGCTGGAGCGAACCTACGCGGCCGGGGACGTCAGCTCCCTGTTCTTCAAGCAGGGCGCTTTCTCCACCCAGCAAGCCGACACGGTGGCGGAAGCGATCGCCGCGGCGATCGGGGCCGGAGTTAAGCCGCGCCCTGCGGGCCCGCAGATACAGGCCGTGCTCTGGACCGCCCAGGGCCCCCGTTACCTCTGCGGCGGGAACGGAGACAACAGGGCCTCCAGTCCCAGTCAGCGCCATCTGGAACTCCTGCACAACGGCAGGCTCACCGCCCGCTACCTGTCGCCCCTGGTCGACTCGCTCCTCGCCAGCAACGGTTCCCACTCGGCGCCGCACGCCGCCGCCGAGGCGCCTCAGCGCATCTGAATCCCGGCATGATGGGGCGGTGAGCGACCCCGTCGTCCAGCGCTTCCGCGCCGCCCGCCGTGCCCCGGGCCTGGCCTTGCTCGAGGGCTTTCACGCGCTCAAGCACGCCCTGCGCTTTGGCGCCGACGTGATCGAGGCGGTTGCCCTGGAACCCGATGAGCTGGACCGGCTGGCGACCGACCTCGCACCTGACCTCGCTGGCTCGCTGGCCGAGCGAACCGCGCTGGTGGATGCCGAGCTCCTGGCCCAACTCGTGCCCCACGCCCCCCGCACCGGGGTCGTCGCGATCGCCCGCCGTCCCACCGTCGACGTCGCCGCCGTTCTTGCGGCGGAGCGTCCAGCGCCGGTCGTGCTGCTCGAGGACCCGCGCACGATGGGCAATATGGGGGCCTGCGTGCGGGTGGCCGCCGCCGCTGATGCCGCGGCCGTCCTCACCACCGGTAGCAACGATCCCTGGCATCCAGAGGCGCTGCGTGGCGCCGCCGGCCTGCACTTCGCCCTGCCGGTGGCGCGGATCGAGGCGCTGCCCGGCGACGGCAGGCCCCTGATCGCGATCGATCCCGAGGGAGAGCGGCTGGGGGAGAGCGAGCTCGACCCGCGCTCGATCCTCGCCTTCGGCACCGAGCGCTATGGCCTCAGCGAGGCCCTGCTCGAGCGCGCCGACGGCCGCCTGTCGATCCCGATGCGCGAGGGGGTATCCAGCCTCAACCTGGCGACCACGGTCTCCGCCGTGCTTTTTTCACAACGACTTTGAACCAGGGCGCTCGCGGCTCCGTAGATCGGGCCAATGAAGAGAATCGTCGCCTCACTTGTCCTCGCCGCCGCCCTGATCGCCACCCAGGCAGCGCCAGCCGCGGCTCCCGGTTCAGCCACGGCCAGTAGGGCCAGGACGGTCGACATCGACCACTTCAAGTTCCACCCTCACACCCTCGAAGTCACCAAGGGCACCAGGATGGTCTTCTCGAATTCGGCGGACGTCGCCCACACCGCGACTGACCCCGGGAGCTTCAACAGCGGCCGGATCGCTCCGGGCGATTCGTTCGCCGTGCGCTTCGAACACAAGGGGACCTTCAGCTACCACTGCGAAATTCACCCCTTCATGCACGGCAAGATCATCGTCGGCTGAGGTAAGTTGGCTGGCGTCCCAGCCATCAGCGAAAGGATTCACCTTGCCGTTTGCCGACATCAACATCGGAGAAGCACTCCTCGTTGCATTCGAGGTCTTCTTCTTCGTTATCTGGATCTGGATCCTGATCACGATCCTCAGCGACCTCTTCCGCGACCACGAAACCTCCGGATGGGTGAAGGCTGCCTGGGTGCTCTTCCTGGTCTTCATCCCCTTCCTCACCGCGCTGATCTACCTGATCGCCCGCGGCAGCGGCATGCGCGACCGCACGATCAAGGCGCAGGCCGAGGCAAAGCAGCACTTCGATTCCTACGTCCGCGAACAGGCGCACGCTTCGTCGCCGGCTGACGAACTGCACAAGCTGAACGACCTCAAGGACAAGGGCGCCCTGTCCCAGGAGGAGTTTGACAAGGCGAAGGCCAAGCTCCTCGCCTAAGCCGCCTGATCAGCGCATATCGGCGTCCTCGGTCGCTCGCGTGCGGAGCACGCCACGCTCCCTGCGTCCTTGATCTGCTTGATCAGGCGGCCCAGGGCGCCGATATGTCAGCAATTTTTCCTGCATATGCAATGGAAGTTGCAAGTTATTAGCAACTCCTAACAATCGAGCGGGGGTTTCGCTACCGTCCTCCGCCGATGCGCGTTCTCCTTCGCGGTAACTCATTGCGGCTGCTGCTGCCCGCGGCACTGCTCCTGGTCCTGCTCTGCGTGGTCGCTTCGGCGCCGGCAAAGGACCTGGAAGAAAAACTCCAGGACACGCAGGGCAAGCTCAGCCACGTGCGCGAAGACCAGAGCGCACTGGCGGCGACGATCGCCGAACAGAACAAGGCGATCGACTCGATGATCGGCGAAGTCTCCGACCTGCGCCAGCAGCAGGCCGCGGTCGAGGCCGAACTCTCCGAAAAGCAGAACGAACTCGATGCGGCGACGGAAAAACTCGAAGCCGACCAGCGCCACCTGGCGGCGGTTCGCGCTCGCCTACAGCGCGCCCTCGACGTCCTGCGCCAACGACTGGTCTCGATCTACGAGTCGGGCAGCCCCGACATGCTCAACGTCGTGCTCGACTCGGCCAGCTGGTCGGAAGTCAACACCCGCGCCGACTACCTCGACCAGATCCAGCAGTACGACGACTCGGTCGCCTCCCGGGTCAAGGGCCTGCGCGACGAAGCGCGCGCCGCGGTCAAGCGGATGACCGCCGTGCGGGCGCAGATCGAAGCTGCCCGTGACGCGATCGCGGCCAAGGAGAAGGAAGTCGCCGCCGCCCGCGCAGAAGCCGAGTCCCGCTTCGCCGAACTGAAGTCGGCCCAGGCCGAACGCCGCGCCTCGATGGAAACGCTCGAGTCGCGTGAAGAAGCGCTCAGCGACAACCTCGCCTCGATCTCCGAACAGATCGCCAGCACCACCGGCGCGCCGGCCCCGGTGACGGGTACTCCGGCGCCGTTGACTGCCGGCGAGAGCGCCGAATTCATCTCCGAAAGCCAGGCCAGCGTGCCTAGCGCGGCCCCGGCCGCGATCGCCGCCGCGATCGAAGCCGCCAACTCGATCGCCACCACCCCTTACATCTGGGGCGGCGGCCACGGCTCCTTCGAATCTTCGGGCTATGACTGCTCCGGAGCGGTCAGCTTCGCTCTCAACGGCGGCGGCTTCCTCTCCAGCCCGCTCGACTCGACCGGCCTCGAGACCTGGGGTGAACCGGGCCCCGGCAAGTGGATCACCGTCTACGCCAACGCCGAACACGCCTGGATGATCATCGCCGGCCTCGCCTTCGACACCGTCGGTGGCCCCGGCCCCCGCTGGCACTCGTCGCCAGTCGACTCACCCGAAGGCTTCGTCGCCCGCCACCCGCCCGGGTACTAGCTCGCGCCGACGGGACTTAAAGTCGAGATATAGGCGGTTTTCAGGCCCGTCGGCCCCAGGTTGCGGCGTTGCCGCGGCTGACGTGGATCACGCCCGCGAAGCCTTCGCGTTGGAGGATCGAGGCGGCTAGGCCGCTGCGCTTGCCGGCCTTGCAGATCGTCGCGATTGGTTGCTCGCGCGGCAGCTCGTCGAGGCGCGCTTGTAGCTGGGCGAAGGGGATGTGGATCGAGCCGGGGACGTGGCCTTCGGCCCACTCGGCCGCGCCCCGCACGTCGAGCACCTGCGGCCCGTCCTCGCTCGCGAGGCGGCGGGCGAGCTCGGCCAGGTCGATCGCCTCGATCCGCTCCACGGGCCGGTCCTCGGCACGCCAGGCGGTCATGCCGCCGCCGAGGAAGCCGCGTACGCGCAGGCCGACCGCGGCCAGCAGCTCGGCCGCCTCGAGCTCGTTGCCGTCGGAGGCGGCGACGACGAGCAGCTCGGCGTCGACCGGCACCATCTCGGCGACCTTGGTGGCGAAGCCGGTGTCGTAGCCGGAGGCGCTGATCGCGCCGGGGATGTGGGCCTCGTCGAACTGCTCGTTGGTGCGCGAGTCGACCGCGATCGCGCCGGCGGCGATCGCCGCCTCGAAGCCGTGCGGGGTCAGTTGCGTCGGCGCCGAGATCGATTCGACCAGCGGCCCCCGGTTGAGCGCGACGATGTGGCCGACGTTGGGCGGCTTGCTGCCGATCGTCGCCACCGCGTCGGCAACGAATTCCTCCTCGCTTTCGAAGCGCAGGGCGCGGTTGTGGCGGCGCTCGAAGCCGATCGTCGAGCAGGTCTTCAGGTCGATCCCGGCGCTGCCGCAGAGCGAGCCGCCGAGATGGCCCGGCCAGACCTCGGTCTCCTCGGGCAGCGCCAGCAGCCGCCCGTGCAGGGAGCGGAAGATGTCGGCGGCGCCCTCGCGCGGCTCGACCGCGAGGTCGGGACGGGCGACGTCGCCGACGAAGAGGCAGTCGCCGCTCAGTACCGCCCAGGGGTCGTCACCGCGGCCGGCGTCGCGCAGCAGGAAGGAGGTGTGCTCGGGCCGGTGGCCGGGGGTGTGGATCGCCTCGATGCTCGCGCCTTCTCCCAGCGGCAGCGTCCAGCCGTCGGCGAAGGCCTCGTGCGGGTAGGTCGCCTCGGCCAGCTCGTGGACGTGAATCGTCGCCCCGGTCGCCCGCGCCAGGCGGCCGTGGCCGGAGACGTGATCGGCGTGGTTGTGGGTCTCCAGCACGTGCTCGACCCGCACCCCATGCAGGCGGGCGAGGTGGAGGTAGGGGTCGATGTCCCACTGCGGGTCGACCACGGCGGCGACGCCGGAGGCGGTGTCGCCAACCAGGTAGGAGGCGCAGCCGAGATCCTCGTGAATTATCTGGCGGAAGAGCACCGGATCAGGGTAGCGGCGCGGCAAACCGGGTACTAAAGGGATCAGCGCAGTTCCCGTGTCCCGGGCGGGACAGGCCCGGTCGGAGCGGGCGATCGAAGGAGAGATCATGGAGTCAGCATCGATCCGTGCCCACGAGTCGGCGGTCGGAAACGGAGGTCAGCAGCCTGTTGGCGCGACCCAAGTACGCGAGGGCTGGACGCCTGCCGACCCGGCGCCACTCGGCCTCGCCGCCTTCGCCCTGACCACCTTCGTGCTCAGCATGTTCAACGCCGACTTGGTCAACAAAGCGGGTGAGCCGGTGGTGCTCGGCTTGGCCCTTGCCTATGGCGGCGTCGCCCAGATCCTCGCCGGGATGTGGGAGTTCCGCACCGGCAACACCTTCGGCGCGGTCGCCTTCACCTCGTTCGGGGCCTTCTGGATCTCCTTCTGGGCCTTTGTCACCTTCTTCGCCGGCGAGGTGCCGGCCGCCCACGTCGGTGACGCGGTCGGCCTCTACCTGATCGCCTGGGGCATCTTCACCACCTACATGTTCGTCGCCTCGCTGCGCACCAACGCTGCGGTGGCGACTGTCTTCTTCCTGCTGGCGATCACCTTCTTCCTGCTCGGTATCGGCAACTCGGGCGGCAACGAAGGAATGGTCGAAGTCGGCGGCTGGTTCGGCCTGGCGACGGCAGCGGCTGCCTGGTATGCATCTTTTGCGGCGGTCGTCAATTCGACCTTCGGGCGGACGGTCCTACCGGTCCGGCCACTGGGTCCCTGAGCAGGAGAGGAGCGGTAAATGGCAACGCGCGAGGGATCATCGAGTCTGGAAGGGCAGCTGAGCGAACTACTTGAGGTCGAGAGCTTCGAGCCCTCCGAGGAGTTCCGCTCGCGGGCGCTGCTGGGCGACCCGGCGATCTACGAGCAGGCGGCGGCCGATCCGGAGGCCTGGTGGCTGGAGCAGTCCAAGCAGCTGCTCGACTGGGCGCAGGAGCCGAGCGAGAGCCTCGATGACTCCAACCCGCCCTTCTACAAGTGGTTCGCCGACGGCAAGCTGAACGCCTCCGCCAACTGCCTCGACCGCCACGTCGAGGCGGGGCGGGGCGATCGGGTCGCCTTCCACTGGCGCGGCGAGGAGGGTGAGGAGCGCGACATCACCTACGCCGAGCTGCTCGCCGACACGCAGCGCTTCGCCAACGCGCTCAAGGACGTCGGCGTCGAGCCCGGCGACATCGTCGGGATCTACCTACCGATGATCCCCGAGGTCGTCGTCGCGATGCTGGCTTGCGCCCGCATTGGCGCCCCCCACAACGTCGTCTTCGGCGGCTTCTCGGCCGAGGCGGTGCGCGAGCGGATGGAGTTCTCCGAGGCGAAGGCCCTGGTCACCGTCGACGGCGCCCGGCGCAAGGGCAAGACGGCGCCGATCAAGCAGCAGGTCGACGAGCAGATGGACGACCTCGAGAGCCTGGAGACGATCGTCGTCGTCCGCCACACAGGGATCGATTGCCCGATGCGCGAGGGGCGCGACCGCTTCTACGACGAGCTGATGGACGCCGCCGAGTCCGAGTGCCCGGCCGAGCCCTTTGACGCCGAGCAGCCGCTCTTCATCCTCTACACCTCCGGCTCGACCGCGAAGCCGAAGGGGATCCTCCACACCACCGGTGGTTACCTGACCGGCGTCGCCGCCACCCACCGCTACGTCTTCGATTTGAAGCCAGAGGAGGATGTCTACTGGTGCGCGGCCGACGTCGGCTGGGTCACCGGCCACTCCTACATCGTCTACGGGCCGCTGCTCAACGGCGCCACCAGCGTGATGTGGGAGGGGGCGCCCGACTACCCGAGCAAGGGCATCTGGTGGGAGCTGGTCGAGCGCTACGGGGTGTCGATCCTCTACATGGCGCCGACTGCGATCCGCACCTTCATCAAGTGGGGTGCGGAGATCCCGGAGGAATCGGATCTCTCCTCGCTGCGCCTGCTGGGCTCGGTCGGCGAGCCGATCAATCCCAAGGCCTGGCTCTGGTACCAGCAGGTGATCGGTGGCGGCCGCTGCCCGATCGTCGACACCTGGTGGCAGACCGAGACCGGCGCGATCATGATTTCGCCGCTGCCGGGGATCACCGCGACCAAGCCGGGCTCGGCGACGACGCCCTTTCCCGGGGTGGAGGCAGAGGTCGTCGACGAGAACGAGGGGGCGCCGGTCGACGGCGGCCAGGGCCTGCTGGTCCTGAAGCGGCCCTGGCCGTCGATGCTGCGCACCCTCTACAAGGAGGAAGACCGCTTCATCGAGACCTACTTCTCGCGCTTCGGCAAGCAGACCTACCTGGTCGGCGATGCCGCCCGCAAGGACGTGGACGGCTACTTCTGGGTGATCGGGCGGATCGACGACGTGGTCAACGTCTCCGGCCACCGCCTCTCGACCGCCGAGGTCGAGTCGGCGATCGTCGCCCACGAGAAAGTTGCCGAGGCGGCGGTGATCGGCCAGTCCGACGAGGACACCGGCCAGGCGATCTGCGCCTTCGTCACCCTGCAGGGCAACGCCGAGCCGAGCGACGAGCTGCTCGAGGACATCCGCGCCACCGTGGCCGATCGGATCGGCAAGTTCGCCCGCCCGAAGCGGATCATCTGGGCCGATGACCTGCCCAAGACCCGCTCCGGCAAGATCATGCGCCGCCTCCTGCGCGACATCGCCGAGGGCCGCGCCCTGGGCGACGTAACAACCCTGCGCGACCCCGACGTGATGGGCGAACTCGAGGCCAAGATCGCCGAGGCGCGCGACGGCGAGGGTTAACCGCTGCGCTCGTCGACCAATCGCTGGACCGCGATCTCGAGCGACTGCAGCTGTTCCTGCACGCTCTTCAACTCGCGCAGGGCGAGCGCCTCGGCGCTGACCTGCTCGGCCGCCAACTCTTCCTCGACCTCGACGATTTCGGGGCTGAGGAAGCGCTGGGCGAAGGCGCCGGTGAGCAGGGCGACGAAGCCGATGCCGATGATCAGGATCGCGACCGAGACGATTTCGCCGCCGGTCGTGGTCGGGTAGATGCTGGAACCGAGCGTGGTCATCGTCGTCACCGCCCAGTAGATCCCCTGCCAGTCGTTGAGATGCTGGGAGTGCTTCTCGAAGGCGACGAAGAGGGCACCGCCTCCGATCACGGTGAGGAAGGCGAGGAACATCGCGTAGTGCAGTCCCTGCAGCGAGAAGACCTCGCGCGAGAGCTGCGCCAAGCGCAGCAGCCTGGTCAAGCGCAGCAGCCGCAGCACGCGCAGGCTCTGCAGGCCGGCCGGCAGGATCGGCGGGGTGAAGATGACGAGAAAGGGGTCGAGCGGGTGGTGGCGCAGCCAGAGCCGGCGGTTGGGGACGACCGCCAGCATCACCACCAGCTCGACCAGGAAGGCGAACCAGGTGACCCAGTTGAGGATGTGGGCGACGTCCTCCAGGACACCGCCGGGATGCGACTCGCTGATCGCCACCATCGGCAGGGTCAGCGCCGCGGCGATCAGCATCGGCGTGTTGAGGACTTCTGCCACGCGGGTGCTGCGCTGATCCATTCCCGGCGCGTAGTTGACGATTTTCTCCGTTGCCTCCGCCATCCGCGTGAACTTCGACGCGAAGGGCTGTGTGCCTACCTCACACGCCTGAGTGTCGACCCCCGCCGCAACATTCAAAGACTGGTCGGTTTTGAGACCCCCGAATGCCCGCGACGGCCGCAAGGGCTCCGGGCACCAATCCAAGGAGGCAGGATGATTAGGCAGGGGATGTTGGGGCGACTCGGTTTCATCGCCGTCGTCGCGAGTATCGGGGCGCTGCTGGTGGCAACGGGTGCGCAGGCGTCGACGGTCACGGTAGGCAGCGTGCTGCCGCCCGGGGCAACAGCGACCGAATTCAAATCGGTCGAGACCTTCTTCAACACGGCGTTGCCGGAGAAAGGCGCGAATCTGACCTCGCCGGTGAGCGGCGCGATCGTGCGCTGGCGCATGCAGAACCCGGTGGGCGGCCCCTTCTTCCTCAGGGTGCTGCGTCCCAACGGCTCCGGCGGCTACATGGCGGCGGGTACCAGCAACCCGGTGACCCCCTCGGGTACCGGTCTGCAGACCTTCACCGCCAACCTGCCGGTCCAGGCTGGCGACCTGATCGGCGTCGACCCGACCAACGTCACCGACAAAATCGACGTCGCCAAAGCCCCCGGTGCCAGCTTCGGGTTCATTTTCCCGCCGCCGTTTGACGGTGCAACTGTTGCGCCGAGCGGCTCGAACGCCGGCGAAGAGGTCGAGCTCAGCGCTGAAGTCCAGCCGACGCCAGTGATCAGCTCGATCGCGCCGGACTTCGGCCCAGTTGCTGGCGGCACCACGGTGACGATCACCGGCACCGACCTCGCCTCGACCAGCGCGGTCAAATTCGGTGACCTTCCCGCGACGAGCTTCAAGGCCGAATCGGAAACCAAGATCACCGCAGTCGCGCCGCCCAGCGCCAAAGTCGTCGGAGTCGATGTGACGGCAACCACGATCGCCGGCACCAGCGCCACGACCAAGGCCGATCGCTTCTTCTACGAAGGCTGCGTCGTCCCCAAGCTCAAGGGCAAGAAGCTCAAAGACGCCAAGCGGATCCTGGGCCGGGCGGACTGCAAGGCCGGCAAGGTTACGCGCGTCGTGAGCAAGCCGAAGAAGGCGGGCAAGGTGCTGAAGCAGAGCGCCAAGCCGGGCAAGGTGCTGGCCTCGCATTCCAAAGTGAACCTGACGGTCGGCAAGAAGCCCGCGGTCAGTTAGTAAGGACGTCTCCAGGCCGGTCGTCTCCCGCAACCGTGGGGGCGGCCGGTCTCCGCTTCGGCGCGGCTGGAACCACTCCCTTTGCGTACCATGGCTTGGCAACCAACTGATCAGGAGACGCCCAGCCGATGAGCACCAGCACCGCCACGCAGGACTACAAGGTCGCCGACATCGACCTCGCCGATTTCGGGCGCAAGGAGATCTCCCTCGCCGAGGTTGAGATGCCGGGCTTGATGCAGACCCGCGAGGAGTTCGCCGCTGAGCAGCCGCTGAAGGGCGCCCGCATCACCGGTTCGCTACACATGACGGTGCAGACCGCGGTGTTGATCGAGACCCTGGTCGCGCTCGGCGCCGAGGTGCGCTGGGCCAGCTGCAACATCTTCTCGACCCAGGACCATGCCGCCGCCGCGATCGCCGCCACCGGCATCCCCGTCTACGCCTGGAAGGGCGAGACGTTGGAGGAGTACTGGTGGTGCACCGAGCAGGCGCTGCTCTGGCCCGGGGGCGAGGGCCCGAACATGATCCTCGACGATGGTGGCGACGCCACCCTGCTCGTCCACAAGGGGGTCGAGTTCGAGAAGGCTGGCGAGGTGCCCGACCCGGCCTCGGCCGAATCGGAGGAGTTCCGCATCATCCTCGAGACCCTGAAGCGCTCGCTCGGCGAGGATCCGCAGCGCTGGACCAACGTGGCCGCCGCCATCCAGGGCGTCACCGAGGAGACGACCACCGGCGTGCACCGGCTCTACCAGCTGGCCGAGACCGGCGACCTGCTCTTTCCGGCGATCAACGTCAACGACTCGGTGACCAAGTCGAAGTTCGACAACCTCTACGGCTGCCGTCACTCGCTGGTCGACGGGATCAACCGCGGCACCGACGTGATGATCGGCGGCAAGGTCGCGGTGATCTGCGGCTACGGCGACGTCGGCAAGGGCTGTGCCTCCTCGCTGCGCGGCCAGGGCGCCCGCGTGATCGTCACCGAGATCGACCCAATCTGCGCCCTGCAGGCGGCAATGGAGGGCTACGAGGTGCGCATGCTCGACGAAGTGGTCGAGACCGCCGACATCTTCGTCACCGCCACCGGCAACAAGGACATCATCACCGTCGCGCACATGGCGCGGATGAAGCACAACGCGATCGTCGGCAACATCGGCCACTTCGACAACGAGATCGAGATGGCGGCGCTGGAAGAGTCCGACGCCGAGCGGATCAAGATCAAGCCCCAGGTCGACGAGTGGCGCTTCGCTGACGGCCACTCGATCATCGTCCTCTCCGAAGGGCGCCTGCTCAACCTCGGCAACGCCACCGGCCACCCGAGCTTCGTGATGTCGAACTCCTTCACCAACCAGGTGATCGCCCAGATCGAGCTCTTCGGCAAGAGCGTTCAGTACGAAGCCAAGCAGGTCTACGTGCTGCCCAAGCACCTCGACGAGAAGGTCGCTCGCCTCCACCTCGCCGCACTGGGTGTGCAGCTGACCGAGCTGAGCGCCGACCAGGCGGCTTACCTCGGCATCCCCGCCGAGGGCCCCTACAAGCCGGACCACTACCGCTACTAGGCGCGGGGTTTCTGGGTGCCGAACGTCTACAGGCCGACGTTCGAGCAGGGGGAGAGGCCCGAGGGGTTTCGCGGGCGCCGAGCCCGGATCGGCTACGAGCTCGGTACTGAGCTGATCGGCTGCAGCCTCTGGGAGCTGCCGGCTGGAGAGGCCGCCTACCCGTACCACTTCCACTACGCCGACGAGGAGCTGGTGATCGTCCTCTCCGGCCGGCCGACCCTACGGACGCCCGAGGGCGTCCGCGAGCTCGAGCAGGGAGAGGCGCTTCGCTTCCCGCTCGGCGAGGAGGGGGCGCACCAGATCATCAATCGCAGCGAGGAGCCGGCGACCTTCCTGGCGGTGTCGAGTCACGGTCGCCCCGACGTGGTCGTCTACCCCGATTCGGACAAGATCGGCGTCGGCGAGAGGCTGCCGCGGGGCGGCGGACTGCGGGCCTTCTTCAAGCGTGACGACGGGGTTGGCTACTTCGACGGCGAGAAGCTCGACGAGGCCTAGCTGCCGCTGACGACCAGCGTCGCCACCATGCCTTTGGACTCGTGTTTGTAGAGGCTGCAGTAGAGGCGATAGGTGCCGGGACCGAGGTTGAAGTGCGCGCTTGCTTGCGAGACGGAGGGCGTTGAGGGGATTTCCAGCGCCGGGTCTTCCGTCCCCTCGTGTTCGAGCACGAGGTTGTGCGGGTCTTCGCCCTGGTTGTTGAGCTCGACAATCACTTCGCCGGCGTTGACTTCGGGACGGGAGAGGGCGTAGCTGTACTCGACCGCTTTGACGCCGAGGTGGCCGACTTCGGGCGCCGGTTCTTCGGGAGGCGTTGGGTTAGTTGGTGTGATCGGCAGCGTGGGCTGGGGCTGGAGCAGGCTTGGCTGTGCTTCGCAGGTCCACCAGTGCTTGACTCGCTTGATCCGGCGCTGCTGGCCGTGGCGCCGCAGGTGCTTGATCACGGTCTTGGAGTGGCGCTGCCAGGTGCACCCCGGCGCGGGGGCGGGCGCCGCGAGGGCGGCCGTCGGGCAGAGCGTCAGGACCGCGACCGTGGCGCCGGCAAGCAGGAGCAGGACGGGGCGCGGCGCCGATCCGCTCACGCCTTCACCAGGACCGGCCGTTCGAAGGAGGAGGCGCCGGGGATCACCGAGGCCGCGTCGTGTCCCAGCCATTCCTCCAGCAGTGAGCAGTACATCGCGCGGAAATCGCTGGTCACGCGGACGTTGTCGTTCTGGTCGAGCTGGGCCAGGCCGGGGAACTCGCCGACCATCTCGCCCTTGGCTTTGGAGCCGACGACGAAGGCGCAGCCGGCGGCGCCGTGGTCGGTGCCGAGCGAGGCGTTCTCCTCGGGGCGGCGACCGAACTCGCTCCAGAGCTTGATCAGCACCCGGTCGGCGAGGCCGCGCGCCTCGAGGTCGCGCTGGAAGGCGAGGATGCCCTCGCAGGTCTCTTTCAGCCCGCGCGAGAGGTCTTCGGCCTCGTCGGCGTGGGTGTCGTAGCCACCCGAGGCGCGGATCGTCACCACCCGCATCGGCAGGCCGGCGTTGATGAAGGCCGCCAGGCCGGCGAGCTTGTGGGAGAAGTTCGTTTCGGGGTAGGAGACCGGGCTTGTGAAGCCGCCGATCCCGCCGAGGTCGGTGCGCAGCTTGTCGGTCTGGGCGGTGGCGCGGCGCACCTGTGACAGTGCGGGCGAGTCGGAGGGCAGCGAGCCGAAGCGGGCGAAGCTCTTGTACATCTCGCTCTCTACCGGGTCGCTGACCGGCGACCAGAGGTCGTAGCCGTCGACGCTGTCGATCGCCGCCACCGGCAGGTTGGCGGTGGCGATCATCGGCGAGAGCGAGCCGTCCATCGAGAGCCCCTGCAGCGGGTTGTCTTCGTCGCCGACCTGGTCGATGTAGCGACCCAGCCAGCCGGTGTGAAAGCCGACGTCGAGCTCGCCGATCTCGTAGTAGTGGCGCGAGGTGAAGTGCGACTGGTCCGGGTGGTCGTAGCCGATCGCCGGGAAGGAGCTGACCTTGCCCTCGGCGTGCAGGGTCGCCAGCGCGGCGGCGGAGGGATGCCAGCGCAGGGTCGGGTCCTCACTGAATTCGCTGCCGGCGTCGGGGGCGAGCGCCAGGTTCGGCCGCAGCTGCGCGTAGCGCGGGTCGCCGGTCGGGGCGAGCACGCTGAGCGCGTCGATGCCGCCGTCGAAGAAGACCGAGACGAGGATCTTGTCGCCGGTCGCGGCCTGGGCGATCCCCTCCTCGAAGGCGGCCAGCGGGATCTTCGAGGCGCCGTAGACGGCCAGCGCCAGGCCGGCGCTCCAGGAGAGGAAGCGGCGCCGCGAGAGCCCGGTGCCGGCGGGCTCGGGCATCCCTGCCTCGATTGCCGGCAGGCCCCGCCCGGCTTCGGCGGCGGCGCTGCGCAGTAGCTGCGAGCGCGTGTAGTCGTTGCAGCATTTGTCCATCTCAGCTCCCCCTCATTGCATGATCAGGTCGGGGCTGACGCCGATCAGCTGCAGCAGGGCGTTCTGGCGCATCGCTCGGTAGGGGCCCTGCTGCCATTTGGCGATCGCCAGTTTCTCGCTGCGTTGGGCGAAGTCGAGCAGCTCGGCGCGGTGTTCGTCGCGCAGTGCCGGTGAGCCCCAGGAGGCGACCGCCCGCGCCAGCGCTTCCTCGGCGCTCTCGGTGGCGCTGTACTCGCCGTTCCAGGCGTCGACCGAGATGTTGTCGAGCACGTAGTCGACCATGTTCCAGCGCGCCCGCATGCGCGAGGTGTCGAGCCAGCGGGTGTCGTCCCAGCCGGAGACGTTGGGCGGCCAGAAAAGCTGCTGGCCGGCCTCCTCGCAGAGCCAGACCCAGGAGTAGGTGTCGATGTAGCGGCCGGTCGCGCGCAGCATGCTCGCCAACTGCACAACGGGGGGCTTCACCATCGGCGGCCCTTCGTATAGATCGGGGCTGATCAGGATTGCCTCCAGCACCGGCCGGATCGCCCAGCCGGAGCCTTGGTAGGTCCCGATCAGGGCGTCCCTGACGCCCGTCGAGGGCGGTTGCGGGACGAAGTAGCTCCAGAGCTTTTCGACGAAGAAGGAGGGGTGGAGGGGATTCTCGACGCAGAGCCGGCAGGCGTCTTCCCAGCTCCAGTTGCCGCTCTGGCCAAAGACGGTCTTGGTGCCGGTGTCGTGGCGTTTGGAGTTGAAGTGGAAGTTGTGGGCGCCGAGCTCATTCGACCATTCGTAATCCCAGCCGGTCAGCGCCCGCGCCTGTTCGCGAATGTCGTCCTCGCTGTAGGCGCCGCGGTCGGCGCCGAGCGAGAACAGCTCCATCATCTCGCGACCGTAGTTCTCGTTCGGCGCCTGCTTGGTGTTTTCGGCGCCGTTCAGCCACTGCAGCATCGCCGGGTCGACGGTGACCGCCTTGAAAAGGTCGAGGAAGGAGCCGAAGCAAGCGGAGCGGAAGAGGTTCGACTGGTCGATCATCTGCTGCTGGCGGGAGACGTTGGCGTTGGAGGTGGCGAACCAGTCGTGGAAGACAAGCGCCATGCGCTCGACCAGTGGCTGGTCTGAGCGCACCATGCGGTCGAGGAACCAGAGATGGTCGTGGCCGTAGGAGTCGGCGGGGGCGATCGGGTTGTTGTCGTCGTCGACCGGCGCGGGGCCGTGCAGCGTTGCGCCGCCGCTGGGCCGGGTCAGCGACTGGACGGCGCCGACGAGGCCCAGGCTGGCGAGTTGCTCGGCCTGACCGGGCAGCGGCCCGAAGCCGGCGCGTTCCAGCAGTCGCTTCGCTTGTGCTGGTCCGAACGGTCCCTGGTAGGCACCGGCGGGACGGGGGTCACGGTTAATCGCGATCGCCGGGGCGCAGCGATCGGCTGGCCTGGGGCCCGGACCACGGTGGTGGGTGCGCCTGGGCTTGTGCTTGTGGCGGACGACGTAGCTCTGCGCCCGCCAGCCGCACTCACCGTCGGGAACCCAGCGGTAGTGCTTGTCCTTCCAGGTGTGCTTGTGCCGATGGCGGCGGTGCCGCTTCGGCGTCGAAGCGCGTGGTGTCGCCGTCGGGATTGCCATGCCGGAAGTGGGCCGCCTGCGGCCTCACCAACTCGTCGGCGCTCTCCGTTAAGGCTTGAAAGAAGTTGACGGGTCTGGACGTAATGCCTACCCGCTACTCGTTCTCCTCGGTTCAGGCCGTTCCTGCCTGGCCCAGAAACGACAAGACCCGCCGGAGCGGGTCGAGTCAGGGTGTGCGGGGAACCATCCCGCAGGTATCTCCAGGCGATCGACACCCGCTCTCATCGGAGGGTACCACCCGACTCGACCTACTCCTTTGGATGCTCTGCGGAGGGCGCCGGACTCGAACCGGATCCGGCGGTTAACCGGACAGAACGAGTGTCGATCGTCTGGGGATACCCATCCCCCTCACCCTCCTGCCGGCGATGCTAGCGGCGAGATTTCACCTGTTTGTCGGCATCACACAATTAGCACAGTGAATTGACACTTCCGCGCGATTCAGCTCGTCCCCGCCTGCGGCTCCCAGCGAAAGCGGCGGGTGGCGACCCAGATGCCGGCCAGGGCCCAGGCGGCGAGCACGGCGACGTTGCCGCCTTCGAGGCCGAGGCCGCTGGCTTCGGGGGAGAGGGTGCTCTGCAGGCCGACGGCGAGGTGAAAGAGGGGGAAGATGCGGCCGACCTGTTCGAGCCAGTGGGGGAGCTGATCGATCGGGATCCAGACGCCGGAGACGAAGGCGAGGATGACGACGCTGAAGGGGGCGATCGTCGAGGCGGCGTCGACGGTGGGGGTGAAGGGGGTGAGGGCGATGCCGAGCGTGCAGAGCGTCGCCGTGCCAAGGGCGACGTAGACGAGGAAGCCGATGAAGCTCGAGCCGGGGAAGTCGACTCCGTAGGCGAGCACGCCGATCGCGACCAGCAGCACGGTCATCGCCAGTGCCTGCGCGGTGGCGCGAAGGACCTGGGCGAGGATGAAGGTCCAGGCCGGCATCGGCGTGCCGCGCAGGCGCTTCAGCTGACCGCGCTCGCGCTGGGTGGTGATCGAGACGGCGAGCGTGGTGAAGGTGGAGAGCGAGATCGAGTAGGCGGTGATCCCGGCCATGAAGTAGGCCTGGGCGCTCAGCTTCAGCCCGGTCGGCAGGGTGACGCTCTGGTCGCCGCCCTTGATGAAGATCGAGTTGAAGAGGATGAGGAAGATCAGCGGGAAGAGGAAGGTGAAGACGAGCGCCCGCGGCGTGCGCAGGGCGACCAAGATCGCCGCGCGGGCCTGGGCGAGGACGATGCGGCGCTCGCTCACGATTGCCGCTCCTGGTCGCGGGTGAGGTCGAGGAAGATGTCCTCGAGGCTCGGCTTGCGGACCTCGAGGTCCTCGAGCGCGACGCCGCGCTGCTCAGCCAGCGCCAGCAGGCGGTAGAGGTCGCCCTGGGGCTGCTCGGTCTCGATGCTGATCTCATCACCGGCGACCTCCGGTGTTGCGGAGACGCACGAGCGCACCGCCTCGACGTCGAGGCCGCCATTGAGGCGGAAGCCGATCACCGTGCGGCGGCCGAGGCTGGCGCTCAGCTCCTTCATCGGCCCCTGGGCGACGATCCGGCCTTCGCGCAGGATCGCCACCCGGTCGGCTAGGTGCTCGGCCTCGTCCATGTAGTGGGTGGTGAGGAAGACCGTCTTGCCGAGTTCCTTCAGCCCCTCGATCATGTTCCAGGCGTCGCGGCGGGCGGTCGGGTCGAAGCCGGTCGTCGGCTCGTCGAGAAAGATCAGGTCGGGGTCGCCGATGATCCCGATCGCGACGTCGACGCGGCGTTTCTGGCCGCCCGAGAGGGAGCCGATCCGCGCCTCGCGCTTCTCCGCCAGGCCGGTCAGCTCGATCGTCTCCTCGACCGGGCGCGGGGCGGGGTAGAAGGTGGCGAAGAGCGAGACCGCCTCGCGCACGGTCAGCAGCGGGTCGAGCTCGCACTCCTGCAGGACCAGGCCGACGCGGCTGCGCCACGCGCGGGTCGGCTCGCCGGGGTCGACGCCGAGCACCTCGACCTCGCCGCCGCTGCGCTCGCGATAGCCCTCGAGGATCTCGATCGTGGTCGTCTTGCCGGCGCCGTTGGGCCCGAGGAAGCCGAAGACCTCGCCGCTGCCGACCTCGAAGTCGATGCCACTGACGGCCTCGTGCTCGCCATAGGACTTGCGCAGCCCCTTGACGCTGATCGCGCTAGCACTCACGGGGGGCAACTTACCCGGCAGGGCGCAGACGATACGTGAAGCCGACACGTTGCCGCACGGATCTAGATGTAGTTCCTAACAACGTTGTTCATCCGGGCCTCCTTGAAGGCTGGGGGTGTCGAAGCCACCACCCAACAAGGAGGACACCGGATGAGGATCCACGCTAACGCCCGCACCTGCCCGAACAGCCGCAAGCTGTTGGTCAAGCGCATCGAAGAGGAGGACTGGTCGCTGATGGTGGCGGCCGAGGCCGCCGGCATCAGCGAGCGGAGCGCTCGCAAGTGGCTGGGCCGTTGGAGAGCCGAAGGAGACGCCGGGCTAGTGGATCGCTCCTCAGCGCCAAAGCGGATTCCGCACCGCACGCCAGCCTCGACGGTCGAGGCGATCGGCGCACTGCGCCGGCTGCGGATGACCGCAGCTGAGATCGCCGAGATCCTCGGCTTGGCCCTCTCGACGGTCTCTGGGTGGCTGAAGCGGATCGGCTTGGGCAAGCGCAGCCGCCTGGAGCCGCCCGAGCCACCCAACCGCTACGAGCGCTCACGGCCCGGAGAGCTGATCCACATCGACATCAAGGAGCTGGGCCGCTTCGGCGCGGCGGGCAAACGAGTAATCGGCAAGCGCCAGCCCAGCCGCGGCTACGGCTCCGCTCAGGATCTAGAGTGCGGATCCGCTCCCGAAGGGGTTTGAAAACGCTATGATTCTGATTGTGGAACAGTTCTGTTTTCCAACATCCAAGGCAGGGTACGGCGTTCTGCTTGGCGCTGTTCAGCGAATCTTTCGAGTTCTGAAACAAGGATGGAAAACTTCTTCGACATCTGTCTTGACTCAGGCCGACTGGATGAGACCGTTCTCTCGGGCAGAGGAAGTTAGGCCTGCCTGATTCATCATTGAAACCGTAACCAATGTGAGAGGGAACAGAAATGAGAAAGTCAAAGCTCGGCCTGATTGGGCTCTGCGCGATGGTTTTTGGCGTTATGGCCTTCGCCGCAAGCGCACAGGCAGAAGTTGGTTCCAACTTCTTAATCTTAGAAGCGAACGGAACCTTGAGAACCGGCGCGGTATTACATGCTGCAGTTGACGGAGCCCTGGAGAGCAATATGGGGAGCCTGTTAACGAAAATTGCCGGCGTCAGTGTCGAGTTCTTATGTACCGGAGCAAAACTCGTTGGAATTACTCTTCAAGCCAACGGCACGACGAGTTCCGGAGACGTTAAATTTACTGGCTGCACGACAAAGCTCAACGGTGTGGTCTCTCCGCCTTGCGAACCGAAAGACAAAGAAGGCGGAGTCGGCGTGATCTTAACCAAGAAAGGTCACGGCTTAATCGTGTTACATACGTTAGAAGGTGGAGCCAAAGACGAGCTCGTCTTAATTTCGCCAGATGAAGTCGAAGGCAAAGTCAGTGAAATCTTTGCCACGATCGAACTCGGCGCAGAATGCTCGATCGGAACGAAAGTTAACGTCATCGGTCCGCACCTTCTTCTCAAAGATTGTGAAGGTCACTTCTTAATTCACCAGGCAATCCACTTAGTGGAAGAAGGCCCGTTAACGGAACTGTGGACGATCAGTAAAACAGCGGAACACAAAGCGACGCTTGACGGCAGCGCGACTATCTTCCTCACGGGCATCCACGAAGGACTGAAATGGGCTGGTGATCCAGCGTAGACGTTGTGAGTATTTGTCAATATTGGTCGCCGCAATGCTAAGGCGATAACACACCGACCCAGGCCGCCTCAGTGGGCGGCCTGGGTTCCGGTGGGCACCGGGGAGAAAGGCACGGACGCAGTGGGAGTAACAACGGAGGTGGGCATGCGGGGGACATGGGGGAGAGCCAGGGACAGGATCACGCTCGGCGCTTTGGCGGCGATCGCGGCCTTCGGGTTGTTTGCTCAGAACGCAGCAGCGGAACCGCCACAGATCGTCAAAGTGGCGGCCTCTGAGGTGACCAGCACCTCAGCCGCGCTCGAATTCGAAATCAACCCCCAGGGCACGTCGACTACCTTCCGCTTCGAATTCGGCGCCGAAGGCTGCCCCTCTGTTGCTTGCTCCACGGTCTCCAGCGGCTCGATCGGAAACGGTTCCTCTCCCGTGGCCAAAAGCGTCCCGGTGGAAGGACTCGAAGGCGGTACCCTCTACCACTACCGGGTGGTTGCCAAACACGGCGTGGAAGAAGTCAGCAGCAGCGATCGCACTTTTGCCACCCGCACTCCGATCTTTTCCGGTCTGCCCGACGGCAGGGTCTATGAGCAGGCTTCCCCAGTGAACAAGGACGGCGGCGATGTCCTCGGCGACGTGCCCGGGGTCAAAGCCGCCGCAAACGGCGGTGGCATCACCTTCGAGTCTTCCTTCGGCATTCCGGGTGGCCAAGGCGCCCAGGAATTCCCCACCTATTTCGCCTCCCGGGGGCCCGGTGGCTGGTCCACCCAGGGTCTGCTGCCGCCTCCGTCCGCGGGCGAGCGCGCTCAGGTGATCGGCTGGTCTCCCGACTACACCGAAGTCTTCTCAAGCGTGAGCAAACTGGGCACCTCCAAGCTCTCGGCCCTGGTGGTGGAGTCGACAGCTAGCGGAGAATCGGTGCAGATCACCCCTTATGTGGCCAAGACCGAATTCGCCTACGCCGGCGAGAGCCGGGACGGCTCGGTCGTTCTCTTCGAATCGCCGTCCAAGATCATTCCGCGGGCTCTTGAAGGCTTTCCCAACCTCTACGCCTGGGACCGCGAGACTGGGCAGATCACCCTGGCGGGGGTTACTAACCAAGAGACCTCGCCGCTCAAAGGTACCTTGGCCGGTCCCTACGCATGGACGGCTGGGGCGGGGAGACGACAGCTTAGTCTCGGCGGCGCTGATCGCGGCTTTTACCTCCAAGATGAGCACGCAATTGCCCCCGAAGGCTCCATCTTCTTCACCGAAGCGGGAACCGGCCAGCTCTTCAAGCGCCTCAACCCGACCGAGGAGCAGAGCGATCTCAGCGAAGGCACGAAAGGCAAATGCACCAAATCCGCCCTCGCCTGCACGATCCACGTCTCGGCCTCCCATCGCAGCGTCCCCGACACCGCTGGCTCCCAGCCCGCCGCCTTCCAGGCCGCCAGCGCCGACGGCTCTGAAGCCTTCTTCACCTCACCGGAGAAGCTGACCGAAGACGCCAACACCGGGCCCGACCAGCCCCCGGCCCAGATAGAACTCGGCGCCGTCGGCGGCACGATCGAAAAACCGGACTTCATCCCCAAACAAGCCGTCGGCGTCGCCGTGGACGGCTCCCACGTCTACTGGGCAAACCCCGCCGCCGGTACGATCG
This sequence comes from uncultured Solirubrobacterales bacterium, assembly GCA_963732225.1. Taxonomy (GTDB): domain Bacteria; phylum Actinomycetota; class Thermoleophilia; order Solirubrobacterales; family 70-9; genus VRUE01. The sequence goes on along the minus strand of CAVSYR010000001.1, from coordinate 7,997 downwards.
GCCGCGCCAACCTCGACGGCAGCGGAATCGACGAAGACTTCATCGAGCCCGAACCGGTCACCTTCCAGTTCGAAAGAGAAGTCAAACCCGGCGTCTTTGAACCCGCCGAAGAAACGGTACCCAGTGAACCCCGCTACGTCGCTGTTGACGCCGACCACATCTACTGGACCAATACCGGCAGGAGCAACGAATTCGGCCCCGTAGACGAAGAAGGGACGATCGGCCGAGCGAACATCGGAGGACCCACCCCGACCGAAATCAAGCCGAACTTTATCCGCGGCACCTCCAACCCACAGGGAATTGCGGTCAACGCTGAATATATTTACTGGGCGAATGCGGCGAGGGATCCGGTTAAACGGTCGATCGGACGGGCTTTGATTACGGGAGGGGAAGTTGAAGAGACATTTTTTACGAAAACATTTGGCAAGATTATTTATGGATTGGCGCTGAGCCCTAGTCATATTTATTTCAGTGCTAACGACGAGGAAAACGACTTCGGCTGGATCAGGCGCATCCCACTAGAGGGTGGCAAGGAAGAATTCGTCTTCGTCGGCAAAGCCGGCGTTCGCGGCGTCGCCATCGCTGGCTCCGATATCTATTGGGCGACCCAGGGCGAAGAAGAGATCGGGCACATCCCGATCGCTGACTTTCCCGAACTTGGTGGTTGCGAAGTGACTGATGGCTGCGAGGGTGAATTCATCAAGCTAGAAGGCAAACCCAACGGAGTAGCCGCAAATGCCGAACACCTTTTTTGGGCGACCAACGGCGAAGCCGCGACCAACCCCGGCAACGACCTCTACCGCTACGGCCCAGGCGAAGAACAGCTCGAAGACCTGACGCCTGACCCCACCGACACCAACGGAGCCGAAGTGCAGGGGGTGCTGGGCGCCTCGGCCGACGGCAAATACCTCTACTTCGCCGCCAACGGGGTGCTTGACGAGGCCGAAGAAGCCGAACCTGGCGACTGCAAAGGCACGGTGGGCTCGGCTTCGGGCAGCTGCAGCCTCTACCTCTGGCACGAAGGGACGATCGAGCTGGTGGGGCGGCTGAAAAGCGAGAGCGGCAGCCCAGGGCCTCCCGACTCGCTCAACTGGACCGCGACGCCGAGGGACCAGTTCGGTACCTCGAGTTATGTCCCGAAGACCTCCTTCGTAAGCGCCGACGGGCGAGCGCTGCTCTTTCGCTCCCAGGAAAAGCTGACCCCCTACGACAACGACGGCGTGCCGGAGTTCTACCGCTTCAAGGTGGGGCAGGGAATCAGCTGCGTGAGCTGCAACCCGGCGGGGGAAGCGGCGAAGAGCGGCCCACGGATCGAGAGCATCGCCTTCCCCGGCCTGGGCCCCTTGGCCTCGGTGGCCGCGGTCTCCGCGCGGATCCTCTCGGCAAGCGGCGATCAGGCCTTCTTTGAAACATCCGAAGCGCTGGTCCCCGCCGACACCAACGGACAGGGTGGCTGCTTGCCGTCGGGAACTAGCAATCAGAACTACCCCGCCTGCGACGACGTCTATGAGTGGGAGGCAGCAGGTGCGGGCGGCTGTCAAGAAGGAGGCCCCGCCTACTCCCCCATAAACAGCGGCTGCATCTACCTAATCTCGAGCGGCAAAAGCGAGTTCCCCTCGCTCTTCGCCGATGCCTCCGCGGACGGCAAAGACGTCTTCTTCTTCACCCGCGATCAGCTGGTCGGCCAAGACAAAGACCAGCTGCAAGACGTCTATGACGCCCGCGTCCAAGGCGGCCTCGCCGCCCAGAGCCCGGTGGCGGCGGTGCCCTGCGAAGGCGCCGAAGCCTGCCACGGCCCAGCCCAGACGCCACCTGTGGAATCGACCCCCGCGACCTCGACCTTCCTCGGCCCCGGCAACCAGGCGCAAAAGCACAAAAAGCAGAAAGCCAAGAAGAAATCAAAGAAGCACAAAAAGCACCACTCCAAGAAAGCCAAGGCCAAGCCGAGGAGGAGCCGATGAGTGCCCGCAGGCCGATCCTCATCCTCGCCGCGCTTTGCCTCGCCCTCGCCGCTCTGGCGCCCGCCTTTGCCTCGGCCGCCCCGGCTCCCGCCTGGACCCTGGCGGCGACCGCCGAGCCGGCCAACTTCGCCCCCGGGGCCGGCGGTGAATACGTGGTGGTCGCCACCAACGTCGGCGCCAAAGCCACCAGTGGCAGCGAATCCGAACTGCAGATCACGATTCCCGCCGGGCTGAAAGTGATCGGCACCAGCGCCCTCAACAGGGACCCCGCCACGGCCACCCAGCCGACCTGCACCGCCCCCCCGGCCCAGGTGATCACCTGCAAGACGCCCGAAACCGTCGGCTCTGGCCGGGTCCTCATCGCCCAGGTCCAAGTCGAAGTGCCGCTCGCCACACCCGAAGGGACGCTCGACGCCCAGGCGACGATCTCCGGCGGCGGTGCCACGGGGACGATCAGCGCCACCGCACCGACCTTGATTCAGCCCGACCCCGTTCCCTTTGACTTCCTGCCCGCCCGCAGCGCCTTGCTCACAGGAGAAGACGGCGAACCGGCATCGCGCGCTGGCTCAGACCCCTACCAGCAGACGATCGCCTTTGGCTTCCCGACCCGCAACCTCGGCGCCGGCCTGACCAACGACGGCCACCCCCGCGACATCCACATCGACCTTCCCCGCGGCATGGTCGGCTCCCCGGCCGCCTCGCCGATCCTCTGCACCGAGGCAAAACTGACCGGCGAAGAAGGCTGCCCCGATGAGTCGCAGGTGGGCATGGTCGACGTCACCTCGCTGATCGGCGAAAAAGGCAACAACACCGTCATAACCTCAAACCTCTACAACATGGTGCCGCCGCCGGGCGCGGTCGCCGAGCTCGCCACCAACGTCGCCGACTCGGGTGTCTTCCTGCACTCGATCGTCGGCGTTCGCTCCGATCGCGACTTCGAAGTCGAGGCCGCCACCCACGACGTGATCGCCTTCGGCCAGACCCCGATCTTCAACGTCCAGGCCCAGGTCTGGGGCGATCCCTCCTCGCCGGCGCACGAACGCATCCGCGGCACCTGCCACGACTCCAACAACACCTGCCCGGTCGAAGCGGTCAATACCCCCCTCCTCACCTTGCCGGGCGAGTGTCCCGCCGCGGCGCCCCTCTTTCACCTCAGCGCCGACACCTGGGAGGAACCGAGCCCGGCCTTCGGCGAACACGAGGTGAGCATCCCCGCCAGCGACCGCTCGGGACAGGCTCAGGTCTCGATCGAAGGCTGTGAGGCGATGGAATTCGAGCCGACGATCTCCGCCCAGCCCACCACCAACCTCACCGACTCCCCCTCGGGCCTTGACGTCACCCTGCACCAGCCCCAGGAAACCGAACTGGAAGACCCAACCCCACCGGCCGCCGCCAAAGACGTCACCGTGCGCTTCCCCGCCGGGTTGGCGATCAACCCCTCCCAGGCAGCGGGCCTTGGCGCCTGCAGCGAGGCCCAGATCGGCTACACCACCACCAAAGGCAGCGCCCCGCGCTTCTCGATGGCCCCGCAGAGCTGCCCCGCTCAGGCCAAGATCGGCAGCTTTGAAGTCTCCTCACCGGCCCTCATCGCCAGAACCCCAGACCAGGAAGTCGCAGAAGACCCCGCAAGCGAAAAACCGATCCAAGAAGTGCTGCACGGCTCCGTCTACGTGGCCCAGCCCTTCGCCAACCCCTTCAAAGCGCTGATCGCCGTCTACCTGGCGCTCGAAGACGAAAAAACCGGCATCCTCGCCAAGCTCGCCGGCAGGGGGGACCTCGACCCCGCTACCGGCCAGATCACCACCACCTTCAAGGAAAATCCCGAGCTGCCGCTCGAAGACGTCCGGGTCCACATCTTCGGCGGCCCGCGCGGCTCCTTCACCACCCCGCCCACCTGCAATACCTACTCCACCGAAACCGAGCTGGTGCCCTGGAGCGCGCCCCAGGGCAATGCCGCCAATCCCCAGAGCGCCTTCCAGACCACCGCCGCCCCCAGCGGGGGGGCCTGCCCGACCAGCGAGGCCCAGCTGCCAAACGCCCCCAAGCTCGGCGCCGGCACGCTTGACCCCGCGGCGGGCAAATACAGCCCGCTGATCTTCAAGCTCTCCCGCGAAGACGGCAGCCAACGCCTGGCGAAGATCGAAGCCACCCTGCCGAGCGGGCTGATCGCGAAGCTCGCCGGCGTCGGCACCTGCTCAGAGGCAGACATCGCCAAGGCGCGCTCGCGCGAAGAACCCCAAAAGGGCGCACTCGAGCAGGCCGACCCCAGCTGCCCCGCCTCCTCGCAAGTGGGCACCGTGGTTGCCTCCGCCGGCTCGGGCCCAACCCCCTACTTCACCCAGGGCCACGCCTACCTGGCCGGCCCCTACAAAGGCGCCCCGATCTCGATCGTGGCGATCGCCCCTGCCGTTGCCGGTCCCTTTGACCTCGGCACGGTGGTCAGCCGAAGCGCCGTCTACCTCGATCCCACCACCGCCCAGGGGCGCGTCGTCTCTGACCCGCTGCCAACCATCCTCGATGGCATCCCGCTTGACCTGCGCTCGGTCGCGGTGCGCGCCGATCGCCCCGGCTTCTCGCTCAACCCGACCTCCTGCGCTGAGAAGTCCTTCGGCGGGCAGGTGCTCTCGACCCTGGGAGCACCCGCGGCGCTCTTTGCCCGCTTTCAGGTCGGCGGCTGCAAATCCCTCCCCTACAAGCCAAAGCTGAGCGCCCACCTCTATGGCCCGACCCACCGCGGCGCTCACCCGCGCTTTCGCGGCGTCTTCACCGCCAAGGCGGGTGAAGCGAACACCGCCAAGATCTCCTTCACCTTCCCCAAATCGGAGTTCATCGACCAGGCTCACTTCCGCACGATCTGCACCCGCGTGCAGTTCGCCGCCAACGCATGCCCGGCGGGCTCGGTCTACGGCCACGTCAAGGCCTACACGCCGCTGCTTGACTACCCCCTGGAAGGCCCCGCCTACCTGCGCTCCTCCTCTCATAAGCTGCCCGACTTGGTCTTGGCCCTGCGCGGCCCCGCCTCCCAGCCGATCGCCTTCGATGCGGTCGGCCGCGTCGACTCGGTAAACGGTGGCCTGCGGGTGCGCTTCACAGAAGTCCCCGACGCGCCGATCTCCAAGGTCATCGTCAGCGCCCAGGGCGCCAAGAAGGGCCTCTTTCAAAACTCGACCAACATCTGCAAGGGCACCCACCGCGCCACCCTGAAGCTGGATTCCCAAAGCGGCAAGGTCTCTGACTCCCAGCCCAAGCTCATCGCCCAGTGCCCCAAGGGCACCAAGAAGACCAAGAAAGCCAAGGGTGGGGGAGGGCACTAGCAGGCGGCTTCTCCCCGGCAAAGAGCTTCACCTAGAGAGTTATCCCAGTCCATCGAGCAAATGAGACGGGAATCGGTGGTTTGCGGGGCCGTGGGACTTCCAGGGGCCCGCGCCGCCGACCGGTGGGTCGTTGCCTAGTTGTAGTTCCTAACAACGTTGTTCATCCGGGCCTCCTTGAAGGCTGGGGGTGTCGAAGCCACCACCCAACAAGGAGGACACCGGATGAGGATCCACGCTAACGCCCGCACCTGCCCGAACAGCCGCAAGCTGTTGGTCAAGCGCATCGAAGAGGAGGACTGGTCGCTGATGGTGGCGGCCGAGGCCGCCGGCATCAGCGAGCGGAGCGCTCGCAAGTGGCTGGGCCGTTGGAGAGCCGAAGGAGACGCCGGGCTAGTGGATCGCTCCTCAGCGCCAAAGCGGATTCCGCACCGCACGCCAGCCTCGACGGTCGAGGCGATCGGCGCACTGCGCCGACTGCGGATGACCGCAGCTGAGATCGCCGAGATCCTCGGCTTGGCCCTCTCGACGGTCTCTGGGTGGCTGAAGCGGATCGGCTTGGGCAAGCGCAGCCGCCTGGAGCCGCCCGAGCCACCCAACCGCTACGAGCGCTCACGGCCCGGAGAGCTGATCCACATCGACATCAAGAAGCTGGGCCGCTTCGGCGCGGCGGGCAAACGAGTAATCGGCAAGCGCCAGCCCAGCCGCGGCTACGGCTGGGAGCACTGCCACGTCTGCATCGACGACGCGACGAGACTCGCCTATGTGGAGGTGCTGGCCAACGAGCGTGGTGAGACCTCGGCGGGCTTCCTGCGGAGAGCGGTCGCCTGGTTTGCCGAGCGTGGAGTAACGGTCGAGCGGGTGATGACTGACAACGGCTCCCCTTATCGCTCGGTGATCTACGCCACCGCCTGCCGTGAGCTGGGAATCCGCCACCTGCGCACTCGTCCCTACCGACCCCAGACAAATGGCAAGGCAGAGCGCTTCGTCCAGACGATGCTGCGCGAGTGGGCCTATGGGCGCGCCTACGGCAGCTCGGCCGAACGCCGCCTGGCGCTAGGTGGCTGGCTCGAGCGCTACAACTACCGCAGAAAGCATGGCTCCCTCGGCCATCGCCCGCCAGCAGCCCGCCTCAACGAGCTGCTAGGAACAACCTGGTTGGGAACTACATCTAGAGAGCGGAGCGTGGCTTACCGGCATGCAATCTCGCCTGCAGCGTTTCGCCGCAGCCGGGTAGAGAAGGGGAAAGGAGAATGTATGACGAAGCCTGCAGGGCAACTACCGGCGCTAAGCGCTGTTCTTAAGTCCGGGGGGTGCTGCGGCCGATACGGACGACAAGGCCGGAAAAGCCGAGTTTGAATCAATTTTCTTGATCGCTTGGCTTCCTCTGCTTAAACTCAAATCAGGGAGAGGAATTGCTCAATGGCCAAACAAAACCCCCAGCGAGGCCCGGGCCCTTCTAGGATGCCTGGAGACACGGGTCCGCTGCCAACGATCCGCATGCAGGACTTCCTGGATGCGCAACGCGACCCAAAGGTGCGGAAAGCGCTGCGTGAGGCGCAAGACGAAGACGCGCGGCTGAGGCACAAAGGCCTCATCCACGAGTGATCAGGGCACGAGAAGGTCGTTGCCTTCGTAGAGCGGCATCCAGAGCTGCCCTTGGCGCGCCATTCTGAGGAACTCGTGGCGTTTGAGGAGCTTGCCGGCAATGACCTCGTCGAAGGGCTCGATAACCAGGGCAACGTTTCCTTGCGTCTTTCCCACTGCCTTTGCTCGTGCGATCGCTTGATTGATAATCGGGCGGCCGTCGTACTCCCCGCCACCGGGCCGGTGGCCACCCCGTCGGCACATCCATTTGATCACGCTGCATGGCCATTTGACACTCTGAACATCGTCTTCAGGACGGGAGTGCGGCAGCTCGAGCTCGAACACACCTGAGCAAATGGCGAAGAAGCCCTCGATGACACCGGCGTTGCAGAGCACCCAAGTGATGGTGTGGGGATAGTCGACGAGCGATTCCTCCTTCAGCCACCGTGCGCACTCTCGGCCGGCTACGTAATCCGGAGGCTCGAATGCCCGAATCGCTTCAGCCAGAGTCCAATTAGCAGACTTGGCAATTGCCGGCTCCCAGCGAGTCCAGCCATCATCGATTTTGTCTTGAACCATCAGCTAACCCCTGCCCCGGCGCACCGCCGCGGTTGCCTGCCCGATCAGACCCGGCCAGTCGGCTAAATCCTAGTAAACGATTACATTGAAGCTGGCTTTTGGTGCAGCTTGCTTCAAAGGTCCCAACAGAACTTCTACAGACGAATCTTGCCCTCTTGCTCCAAGCTGGCGCTTTCCTCGAGCGCCTCGCGAATGGCCTGCTTGACCTTGTCGTCTTGCTGGGCCTCCAAGAAGTCCGCGTAGGGAACCTTGGGCGTTGGCAAGTTCGGCTTGTGCTGGGATTGATCACCCAGCGAGCCCTCAAGCTGGCGATCGATATCGAGGGGCTCGTCCATCATCAATCAGTCCTTTCTAGTCAACTCGGATATCCCGACATCCGCTTTCGTCGGGCGGAGTCTCCATTCGGAACGGCGTGATGCTGGTATAGGCCACTGGACGCCAGCGACCCTAGCAAAAACACTCGGATGCCCAGCGGCTATCCAGAGCCTCTCCTCGACCAGGTTCTCGCAATATCGGCCGTTTTCGGTGCGAACCGCGACTCGGTATCCAGGGGTAATTA